>NZ_CH724107.1:548831-601013 GCF_000153305.1 Oceanicola granulosus HTCC2516 | reverse complement strand
CGGCCTACGGGACGTCATCGCGACCCCTCGCGCCCAACCCCACCGGGCGCGGCACTTTTTCCAGCCCGTGAGGCGGGGTCAGGCTGGCATCGCCGGAAAAGCCGCGCTAGTAGCAGTCCCGAAGCGGCGCCGCCCGGGCTTGGGCCGGCGCTGCACGAGGATCAGCACCGAAGGGCCCTCCCATGTCCGACCTGCGCAAAGTCGTCATCGATGGAAACGAGATCGAGGTGCCCGGGGCGATGACCCTGATCCAGGCCTGCGAAGAGGCCGGCATCGAGATCCCCCGGTTCTGCTACCACGAGCGGCTGTCGATCGCCGGCAACTGCCGGATGTGCCTCGTCGAGGTCGTCGGCGGCCCGCCCAAGCCGGCCGCCTCCTGCGCCATGCAGGTGCGCGACCTGCGCCCCGGCAAGGACGGCGCGGCGCCGCAGGTGCGGACCAACTCGCCGATGGTCAAGAAGGCCCGCGAGGGGGTGATGGAGTTCCTGCTCATCAACCACCCGCTCGACTGCCCGATCTGCGACCAGGGCGGCGAGTGCGACCTGCAGGACCAGGCGATGGCCTACGGCGTCGACTTCTCGCGCTACCGCGAGCCCAAGCGCGCCACCGAGGACCTCAACCTCGGCCCGTTGGTCGAGACCCACATGACGCGCTGCATCTCCTGCACCCGCTGCGTGCGCTTCACCACCGAGGTCGCCGGCATCCACCAGATGGGCCAGACCGGTCGCGGCGAGGACGCCGAGATCACCTCCTACCTCAACCAGACGCTGCATTCGAACCTGCAGGGCAACATCATCGACCTCTGCCCGGTCGGCGCGCTGGTCTCCAAGCCCTACGCCTTCACCGCCCGCCCCTGGGAGCTGTCCAAGACCGAGACGGTCGACGTGATGGACGCGCTCGGCTCCAACATCCGCGTCGACACCAAGGGCCGGGAAGTGATGCGGATCCTGCCGCGCAACCATGACGGCGTGAACGAGGAGTGGATCTCCGACAAGACCCGCTTCGTCTGGGACGGCCTGCGCCGGCAGCGGCTCGACAAGCCCTACATCCGCGAGAACGGCAAGCTGCGCCCCGCGACCTGGCCCGAGGCGCTCGCCGCCGCCGCCGCCCGGCTCAAGGGCGCCGGCAGGGTCGCCGGCCTGGTGGGCGATCTCGCCCCGGTCGAGGCGGCGTTCGCGCTCAAGCAGCTGGTCACCGGGCTCGGCGGGCAGGTCGAGTGCCGCACCGACGGCGCGATGGTCGGCACCGACAGCCGCTTCGGCTACATCGGCAACGCCGCCATCGAGGACATCGAGAGCGCCGACGACATCGTACTGATCGGCACCAACCCCGCCGACGAGGCCCCGGTGCTGCACGCGCGCATCCGCAAGGCGTGGCTGCGCGGCGCGGAAATCGCCCTCATCGGCCCCGAGCGCGACCTCGGCTACGACGTCACGCACCTCGGCAACGGCCGCAAGGCGCTGACGAAGTTCGCCAATATCGAGCACGACGGCGAGAACACCTCCAACAGCCTCATCATCGTCGGCATGGGCGCCCTGAGCGGCGACGACGCCGCCGACGTCTGGGCGCACGTCGTCAAGGCCGCCGCCGCCACCGACGCGCGCATCCTCGTGCTGCACACCGCCGCCGGACGGGTCGGGGCGCTCGACGTGGGCGCGTTCACCGAGGGCGGCATGAATGCCGCGCTCGAGGGCGCGGACGTCGTCTACAACCTCGGCGCCGACGAGATCGACCTCGCGCCGGGGCCCTTCGTGATCTACCAGGGCAGCCACGGCGATCGTGGCGCCCACCGCGCCGACATCATCCTGCCGGGCGCCGCCTACACCGAGGAGCCGGGCCTGTTCGTCAACCTCGAGGGCCGCCCGCAGCTCGCGCTGCGCGCCGGCTTCGCGCCGGGCGAGGCCAAGGAGAACTGGGCGATCCTGCGCGCTCTGTCGGGGGAGATCGGCGCCGCGCTGCCGTTCGACAGCATCGCGCAGCTGCGCCAGAAGCTCGTCGCCGAGGTGCCCCACCTCGCGCGGATCGACGAACTCGACACGCCCGAGCGCACCGACGTCGCGGTCGGCAACGACCTCGGCGACGGCGATTTCGCCTACGCGATCCGCGACCACTACCTCACCAACCCGATCGCGCGGGCCTCGGCGCTGATGGCGGAGCTGTCCGCCAACGCCAAGGCGCGCGGGCAGGCGGCGCTGGCGGCGGAGTAGACGGGTGCGCGCGCTGCTGATGTCGGGCGCTCTCGCAGCCCTCGGCGGCTGTTCCGACGCCGCCGGCCGGGCCGCGCCCGAGCCCGCGCCGTTCGAGCCGGGCTACCGGGGCGTGTCGACCTTCATGCTCGACGACGACCTCGTGAATTTCCGCGTGTCGATGACCGGCGCGCGCGACGCCGACGACGTGCTGCGCTACGCCGAGTGCGCCGCCGCCCAATACGCCCTGATCCGCGGCTACGGCTTTGCCCGTCACGTGCGCACGCAGGTCGCGGAACAGGGTGGAATCTGGCGCGCGGATGCTGTTTACACCATCTCGCCGGCGCTGCCCCGCGGGGCCAGCACGATCGACGCCGAGGTGGCCGTGGCCGATTGCGAATTGACCGGCGTGCCGACGGTCTGAGAAAGGGACGAGATGGTCGAGTTCTTCACCGAAACTTACCTCGGAATCTTCCTGCTGGTGCTGGGACAGTGCCTGCTGATCATCGTTCCGATCTTCGTCAGCCTAGCGTTCCTGATGTACGCCGACCGCAAAGTCTGGGCGGCGGTGCAGATGCGGCGCGGGCCCAACGTCGTCGGGCCCTGGGGCCTGCTGCAATCCTTCGCCGACCTGCTGAAGTACGTCGTCAAGGAGATCGTCGTCCCCGCCGGCGCCGACAAGTCGGTGTTCTTCATCGCGCCGATGATCGCCTTCATCCTGCCGATCATCGCCTGGGCGGTGATCCCGTTCGGCGACGGCTGGGTGCTCGCCGACCTCAACGTCGCCATCCTCTACGTGTTCGCGATCTCCTCGCTCGAGGTCTACGGCGTGGTCATGGGCGGCTGGGCATCGAACTCGAAGTACCCGTTCCTCGGCTCGCTGCGCTCGGCCGCGCAGATGATTTCCTACGAGGTCTCCATCGGCCTGATCATCGTCGGCGTCATCATCTCGACCGGCTCGCTCAATCTCAGCGAGATCGTGCGCGCCCAGGACGGCGACCTCGGCCTGCTCAACTGGTACTGGCTGCCGCACTTCCCGATGCTGTTCCTGTTCTTCATCTCGGCGCTCGCCGAGACGAACCGCCCGCCGTTCGACCTGCCCGAGGCCGAATCCGAGCTCGTGGCCGGCTACCAGGTGGAATACTCATCGACGCCGTTCCTGCTCTTCATGATCGGCGAACTGATGACCGTGTTCCTGATGTGCGCGCTGGTCTCGATCCTGTTCTTCGGCGGCTGGCTGTCGCCCATCCCGGGCCTGCCCGACGGCATCCTCTGGATGACGCTGAAGATGTTCCTCGTCTTCTTCATGTTCGCGATGGTGAAGGCCATCACCCCGCGCTACCGCTACGACCAGCTGATGCGGCTGGGCTGGAAGGTCTTCCTGCCCCTGTCGCTCGCCTGGGTGGTGATCGTGTCGTTCCTCGCCAAGTTCGAGGTGCTCGGCGGCTTCTGGGCCCGCTGGGCGGTGGGGGTCTGATCGCCATGACGCTGCAGTTCCACATCGGAGGCCACCCACGGTGACCCAGATCGACTATACCCGCGCCGCCAAGTACTTCCTGCTCCAGGATTTCTTCCAGGGCTTCAAGCTGGGCTTCAAGTACTTCTTCAAGCCCAAGGCGACGGTGAACTACCCCCACGAGAAGGGCCCGCTGAGCCCGCGCTTCCGGGGCGAGCACGCGCTGCGCCGCTACCCCAACGGCGAGGAACGCTGCATCGCCTGCAAGCTCTGCGAGGCGATCTGCCCGGCGCAGGCGATCACCATTGACGCCGAACCCCGCGAGGACGGCTCGCGCCGCACCACGCGCTACGACATCGACATGACCAAGTGCATCTATTGCGGCTTCTGCCAGGAAGCCTGCCCGGTGGATGCCATCGTCGAGGGGCCGAACTTCGAGTTCTCCACCGAGACCCGGGAAGAGCTCTACTACGACAAGGCCAAGCTGCTCGAGAACGGCGAGCGGTGGGAGGCCGAGATCGCCCGCAACCTCGAAATCGACGCGCCATACCGATGAGCGAGCCGAAGAACCCCTTCGAGGCGATGATGAAGGCCGGCCAGGACTGGGCGAAGTCGCTCAACCCGGCGCTGGAATCCTTCACGCCGCGCGGGTTCGAGCAGATGTGGCCGACAATGCCCAAGGAGGTCATGGAGACCTTCCTCGGCAAGACCTTCAACCCCGAGGGCCTGGACGCCAAGACCCGGATGCTCCTGACGCTGATGGGCCTGACCATCCTCGGGGCGCAGGCGGAGTCGCAGGTGCGGCTGACGGTGCGCCACGCCCGCGAGGCGGGGGCGACGAAACAGGAAATTGCCGAGACGATCGCCCAGGCGGCGGCGTTCGGCGGCGTACCGGCCATGACCCGGGCGATGGAACTCGCCTCCGAGGTTCTGGACGAGCGAGAGGACGACGCGACATGACCCCAGCAGCAATCGTGTTCTACGTCTTCGCGGTGACCACCATCGCGGGCGGCCTGTTCACCGTGGTGAGCCGCAACCCGGTGCACTCGGTGCTCTGGCTCATCCTGGCGTTCCTGTCGTCGGCGGGCCTGTTCATCCTGCTCGGTGCCGAGTTCGTCGCGATGCTGCTGGTGATCGTCTATGTCGGCGCGGTGGCGGTGCTGTTCCTGTTCGTGGTGATGATGCTCGACGTCGACTTCGCCGCGCTCAAGGCCGAGATGGCGCGATACATGCCGCTGGCGCTGCTGATCGGGATCGTCATCCTGATGCAGCTGGCGCTGGCCTTCGGCGTCTGGACCTTCGGCGCGGGCGTCGACGAGCGGCTCGCCGCGCCGGTGGTGGGCGGTGTCCACAATACCGAGGGCCTCGGCTTCCTGCTCTACGACCGCTACATCCTGCTGTTCCAGCTCGCCGGCCTGATCCTGCTGGTGGCGATGATCGGGGCCATCGTCCTGACGCTGCGCCACCGCGAGGACGTCAAGCGCCAGAACGTGCTGGAGCAGATGTACCGCGATCCGGCGACGGCGATGGAGCTGCGCGACGTGAAGCCGGGGCAGGGGCTCTGAGCATGCGTTCCGCCACGCTCGCGCTCCTCTGCCTGCCGGTGACGGCGGCGGCCCAGGCCGCCGATCCGCTCCAGTGCGTCCGCGGCGGCGACGTGCCGCTCGGCCACGCGCCGGTCGATCTCGGCGATGGGCTCGTGGCGCAGGAGCACTTCGCCGGCAGCGTCGACGAAGTGCCCGACGGCGTGGTCGACTTCGCCCATTGTGAGAGCGGCGGGCGGCTTCTGGTGGCGCTGCCCCCCGGCGAGGACGGCACGCGACCGCAGGCGGACGACGTGATCGCGGTGATGCAGGGCGCGATGGCCGAGGACGAGGAAATCCCGGTCGAGCGGCTGGCGACCTACTTCACCAGCGTCGGCGCGCCGGCGCAGGTGCGCGTCAGCGACGCGGAGACCTGCGGCTGCGCGGTGTTCTACCCCGACGCGGTGGGCGACAAGACGCCCTGGAGCGCGCCGGAGTAGCCGGGCGAGACGAGTTGGACGAGGGCCGCCGAACCCGCGCGAGCACAAGCGGCGGGCGGTGGCGAAAGGGACAGACATGGCGATGACCGGACATGGCGGCAGCAGCGGCTCCACGAGCGCGGGCGCAAATCGCGCCGCGGCCGCACAAAGGCGCGCCGCGCCACTTGACCGGGCTGGCGGTGCTTGCGACAGACGCGCTCATCAGTACGGAGGCGACGACCAATGATCGGACTTGAACATTACCTCGCGGTCGCCGCGGCCCTGTTCGTCATCGGGATCTTCGGAATCTTCCTCAACCGGAAGAACATCATCATCCTGCTGATGAGCATCGAGCTGATCCTGCTGTCGGTGAACATCAACCTCGTCGCCTTCTCCGCCTACCTCGGCGATCTCGTCGGCCAGGTCTTCACCCTGTTCGTGCTGACCGTCGCCGCCGCCGAGGCGGCGATCGGCCTCGCCATCCTCGTCTGTTTCTTCCGCAACCGCGGCACCATCGACGTCGAAGACGTCAACGTTCTGAAGGGCTGAGATACATGGAGCAGATCGTTCTCTTCTCGCCCCTCGTCGGCAGCCTGATCGCCGGCTTCGGCTGGCGCGCGATCACCGAGCAGGGCGCCCAGTGGGTTTCCACCGGCCTGCTGTTCGTGGCGTGCTTCTTCTCGTGGATCATCTTCCTCGGCCACGACGGCACCACCGAGCAGATCCAGATCCTGCGCTGGATCGAATCCGGCACGCTGAGCACCGACTGGTCGATCCGCCTCGACCGGCTGACGGCGATCATGCTGATCGTCATCACCTCGGTCTCGGCGCTCGTGCACCTCTACTCGTTCGGCTACATGGCCCACGACGAAAACTTCGGCGAGGGCGAGCACTACAAGGCCCGTTTCTTCGCCTACCTGTCGTTCTTCACCTTCGCGATGCTGATGCTGGTGACGGCCGACAACCTCGTGCAAATGTTCTTCGGCTGGGAAGGCGTCGGCCTCGCGTCGTACCTGCTGATCGGCTTCTACTACAAGAAGCCGTCGGCCAACGCCGCCGCGATCAAGGCCTTCGTGGTCAACCGGGTCGGCGATTTCGGCTTCGCGCTCGGCATCTTCGCGCTGTTCTTCCTCGTCGACTCGATCCGCTTCGACGACATCTTCGCCGCCGCGCCCGAGCTCGCCGAGACGCAGATCCGCTTCCTGTGGAACGACTGGAACGCCGTCGAGGTCGTGGCGGTGCTGCTGTTCATCGGCGCCATGGGCAAGTCGGCCCAGCTGTTCCTGCACACCTGGCTGCCGGACGCGATGGAAGGCCCGACCCCGGTGTCGGCGCTGATCCACGCGGCCACCATGGTCACCGCCGGCGTGTTCCTCGTCTGCCGCATGTCGCCGCTGATGGAGTTCGCGCCGCAGGCCACGGCGTTCATCACCTTCCTCGGCGCCACCACCGCCTTCGTCGCCGCGACGATCGGGCTGGTGCAGAACGACATCAAGCGCGTCATCGCCTACTCGACCATGTCCCAGCTCGGCTACATGTTCGTCGCCGCCGGCGTCGGCGTCTACTCGGTGGCGATGTTCCACCTCTTCACCCACGCCTTCTTCAAGGCGATGCTGTTCCTCGGCGCCGGCTCGGTCATCCACGGGATGCACCACGAGCAGGACATGCGGAACTACGGCGGCCTGCGCCACAAGCTGCCCTACACCTTCTGGGCCATGCTCATCGGCACGCTGGCGATCACCGGCGTCGGCATCCCGCTGACCCACATCGGCTTCGCCGGGTTCCTGTCGAAGGACGCGGTCATCGAGAGCGCCTACGCGGGCGGGACGGGCTATGCCTTCTGGCTGCTGGTCGTGGCGGCCGGCTTCACCAGCTTCTATTCCTGGCGGCTGATGTTCCTGACCTTCTGGGGCAAGCCGCGCGGCAACAAGCACACCCATGACCACGCGCACGAGAGCCCGACCGTCATGCTCGTGCCGCTCGGCGTGCTCGCCGTGGGGGCCGTGCTGGCGGGCATGGTGTGGTACGGGCCGTTCTTCGGCGAAAGCGCGAAGGTCGCGAAGTTCTTCGGCATCCCCGAGG
Source organism: Oceanicola granulosus HTCC2516 (assembly GCF_000153305.1). Lineage (GTDB taxonomy): Bacteria > Pseudomonadota > Alphaproteobacteria > Rhodobacterales > Rhodobacteraceae > Oceanicola > Oceanicola granulosus. Next base: position 593,287 of record NZ_CH724107.1, on the reverse strand, counting down.
CCCACGCCTACGAGGACGATCACGCCGAGGAGACCGCGCACGGCGAGGCGGAGGCGCGTCCCGTCGTCGCCGAGATCGTGCGGCCCGAGGCGGAAGACCGCCCGGTGGTCGCCGAGATCGTGCGCCCCGGGGAAGCCGCGGATGCGCTCGATGACGAGGCCGACGGCGAAGGCCCGGCGGAGGCCATCGAGGAGGCCGCCGACGGCGATGTCGAGGGCGCGGCCGAGGCGATCACCTCCACCGGCCACGACGATCCCTACGCCGAGGGGCACCACTTCGCCTTCGGCGGCGCGCCGGGCGACGGCGCGATCTATATCGGGCCCGACAACCACGTCCTCGACGACGCGCACTCGACCCCGATCTGGGTGAAGGTCTCGCCGTTCATCGCGATGCTGCTCGGCCTGGCGCTCGCCTACCAGATGTACATCCGTCGCCCCGACTGGCCGGCCAAGCTCGCCGAAAACCAGCGGCCGCTGTACAACTTCCTGCTCAACAAGTGGTACTTCGACGAGATCTACGACTTCGTCTTCGTCCGCCCCGCCGCCTGGATCGGCCGCACTTTCTGGAAGCGCGGCGACGGCGCGGTCATCGACGGCGGCATCAACGGCCTGGCCATGGGCGTCATGCCCTTCTTCACCCGGCTCGCGGGCCGCGCCCAGTCGGGCTACGTGTTCACCTACGCCTTCTTCATGGTCATCGGGATCGCGATCCTGCTGACCTGGATGACGCTCGCGGGAGGAGCGCAATAATGGGCAACCTTCTGTCCCTCACCACCTTCTTCCCGCTGCTCGGCGCGCTGATCCTCGCCCTGTTCCTGCGCGGCGACGACGCCGCGGCGCAGTCCAACGCCAAGTGGGTGGCCTTCGCGACGACCCTGGCGACCTTCGTGATCTCGCTGTTCATCCTGTTCGGCTTCGACGGCAGCTCCTCGGAGTTCCAGTTCGTCGAAGACCGCCAGTGGCTGCTCGGCCTGCGCTACCGGATGGGCGTCGACGGGATCTCGGTCCTGTTCGTGATGCTCACCACGTTCCTGATGCCGATCACCATCGCGGCCTGCTGGAACGTCACGCACCGGGTCAAGGAATACATGATCGCCTTCTTGGTGCTCGAGACGCTGATGATCGGCGTGTTCGTGTCGCTCGACCTGATGCTGTTCTACCTGTTCTTCGAGGGCGGCCTGATCCCGATGTTCCTGATCATCGGCATCTGGGGCGGCAAGGAGCGGATCTACGCCTCGTTCAAGTTCTTCCTCTACACCTTCCTCGGCTCGGTGCTGATGCTGGTGGCGATGGTGGCGATGTACGCGCAGGCGGGCACCACCTGCATCGCGGCCTGCGGCCCCGACGTCGTCGGCCTGCTCGACTACAACTTCGCCTCCGAGACGATTCCGCTCTTCGGCTTCCAGATCATCGGCGGCGCGCAGACGCTCATGTGGCTCGCCTTCTTCGCCTCCTTCGCGGTGAAGATGCCGATGTGGCCCGTCCACACCTGGCTGCCCGACGCCCACGTGCAGGCCCCGACAGCCGGTTCCGTGGTGCTGGCGGCGATCCTTCTGAAGATGGGCGGCTACGGCTTCCTGCGCTTCAGCTTGCCGATGTTCCCCGTCGCCTCCGAGCTGCTGGCGCCGCTGGTTCTGTGGCTGTCGGCGATCGCCATCGTCTACACCTCGCTGGTGGCGCTGGTGCAGGAGGACATGAAGAAGCTGATCGCCTACTCGTCGGTCGCCCACATGGGCTACGTGACGATGGGCATCTTCGCCGCCAACCAGCAGGGCATCGACGGCGCGATCTTCCAGATGCTGTCCCACGGCTTCATCTCGGGCGCGCTGTTCCTGTGCGTCGGCGTGATCTACGACCGGATGCACACCCGCGACATCGACGCCTACGGCGGCCTGGTGAACCGGATGCCGGCCTACGCGGCGATCTTCATGCTGTTCACCATGGCCAACGTCGGCCTGCCGGGCACCTCGGGCTTCATCGGCGAATTCCTGACGCTGATGGGCGTGTTCCAGGTCAACACCTGGGTCGCCGCCATCGCCACCACCGGCGTGATCCTGTCGGCGGGCTACGCGCTGTGGCTCTACCGCCGGGTCGTCATGGGCGACCTGATCAAGGAGAGCCTGCGCTCGATCACCGACATGACCGGCCGCGAGAAGGCAATCTTCGCCCCGCTCGTGGTCATGACCATCCTGCTCGGGGTCTACCCGAGCCTCGTCACCGACATCATCGGCCCCAGCGTCGAATCCCTGATCGCCAACGTCGAGACTGCGCAGGCCGAGTTCGCCGCCCACGCGCAGGTCGCCGACGCCGCTGCCGAAGCTCACTAGGAGAGGCCGGACATGATTTCTGCCGACATCCAGATCGTCCTTCCCGAGCTGCTGCTCTCGGCCTATGCGATGCTGGGCCTGATCGTCGCGGTCTACACCAGCAAGGACGGCATGGCCGCCGCGCTGACGTGGATCACCGCCGCCGTGTTCGTCGCCGTCGCGCTCTACATCGGCTACGGGCCGTCGGAAGACCGCACCGCCTTTTTCGGCTCGTTCAACGACGACGGCTTCGCGCGCTTCTCCAAGGTGGTGATCCTGCTCTCCGCTGCCGCCGTGCTGGTGATGAGCCAGAGCTACATGGAGCGCCGGGGCCTGCTGCGCTTCGAATACCCGATGCTCGTGACGCTGGCGTCCGTGGGCATGATGGTGATGGTCTCCGCGGGCGACCTCATCGTGCTCTACATGGGCCTCGAGCTGCAGTCGCTGGCGCTCTACGTGGTCGCCTCGCTGCGCCGCGACAGCATCAAGTCGACCGAGGCCGGCCTGAAGTACTTCGTGCTCGGCGCGCTGTCGTCGGGCCTGCTGCTCTACGGCGCCTCGCTGACCTACGGCTTCGCCGGAACCACGCTGTTCTCGGGCATCTTCGTCGCGGCCTCGGACGGCGCGTCGCTGGGGCTGCTGTTCGGCCTCGTGTTCCTCGTCGCCGGCTTCGCCTTCAAGGTCTCCGCCGCGCCGTTCCACATGTGGACGCCCGACGTCTACGAGGGCGCGCCCACGCCCGTCACCGCCTTCTTCGCCACCGCGCCCAAGATGGCGGCGATGGCGCTGTTCGCGCGCGTCGTGTTCGACGCTTTCGGCGGCATCGTCGGCGACTGGCAGCAGATCGTGGCGTTCCTCTCGGTCGTCTCCATGTTCCTCGGCGCGATCGCCGCGATCGGGCAGCGCAACATCAAGCGCCTGATGGCCTACTCCTCGATCACCCACATGGGCTTCGCGCTCATGGGGCTCGCGGCGGGCACGGCGTTCGGCGTGCAGGCGATGCTGGTCTACATGGTGATCTACGTGGCGATGAATGTCGGCACCTTCGCCTTCATCCTGTCGATGGAGAAGGACGGCACCCCCGTCACCGACATCGACTCGCTGCAGATGTACTCCGCCCGCGAGCCGCTCAAGGCCGTGGCGCTGCTGATCCTCATGTTCAGCCTCGCCGGCGTGCCGCCGCTGGTCGGCTTCTTCGGCAAGTTCTACGTGCTGCAGGCCGCCTACGGCGCGGGCCTGACGTGGCTCGCCGTCGCGGGCGTCGTCGCCTCGGTCATCGCAGCGTTCTACTACCTGCGGATCGTCTACTACATGTACTTCGGCGAGGACCGCGAGGCGCTCGACGGCAAGATGAACCCGGTGCTATGGGTCTTCCTCGTCGCCTCCGCCTTCACCATGACCTTCGGCGTCGTCAACCTCTTCGGCATCGAGCCGCTGGCCGCGGCCGCGGCGGCGACGCTTGTCAACTGAGGCGGAAGAGCAGGGGGTCTGGCCCGCGGGATACGCGCGGGTCGTCCTCGACGAGACCGACAGCACCATGGCCGAGGCGCGCCGCCGCGCCGCCGACATCGTCGAGCCGACCTGGATCATGGCGCACCGCCAGAGCGCCGGCACCGGCCGGCGCGGCCGGCCTTGGCAGGGCGGCGAGGGCAACCTCTTCGCCACGCTGATCTACAAGCCCGCCTGCAGCCACGCCGAGGCGGCGCGGCGCTCCTTCCTCGCCGCCAACGCGCTCTACGAGACCCTCGCGCTCTACGTCGACCGCGACACGCTGGCGCTGAAATGGCCCAACGACGTGCTGCTCCACGAGGGCAAGGTCGCCGGCATCCTGCTCGAGGCCTCCGGCGGCGGCCCGTTCGTCGACTGGCTGGCCGTGGGCATCGGCGTCAATCTAGCGACCGCGCCGCCCGACGATCCGGCGATGAACGCCCGCCCGGTGAGCCTGTTCGACCAGGGCGGCGCGCCCGTCGCCCCCGAGGACTTCCTCACCGTGCTCGCGACCAACTTCGCCACGCAGGAGGGCATCCTCGCCGAGCTCGGCTTCGCGCGGGTGCGCGAGGCGTGGCTCGAGCGGGCGGCGCGCATCGGCGAGGTCATTACCGCGCGCACCTCGCGCGACGAGATCACCGGCACCTTCGACACGATCGACGAGGACGGCAACCTCGTGCTCCTGACCGCCGACGGCCCCCGCGCCATCCCCGCGGCCGACATCTACTTCTAGCAAGGAGCCGCTGCCCATGCTGCTCTGCATCGATTGCGGCAACACCAACACCGTTTTCTCCGTCTGGGACGGGCGCAGCTTCGTCTGCACCCTGCGCACCTCGACCGAACACCAGCGCACGGCCGACCAGTACTTCGTGTGGTTTTCCACGCTCCTGCGCCACAACGGAATCGAGCCCGACATCTCCGAGGTCATCATCTCCTCGACCGTGCCGCGCGTGGTGTTCAACCTGCGCGTCTTCGCCGACCGCTATTTCGGCACCCGCCCGCTGGTGGTGGGCAAGCCCGAGTGCAAGCTGCCCACCGCGCCCCGCGTCGACGCCGGCACCCAGGTCGGCCCCGACCGGCTGGTAAACGCCGCCGGCGCCTATGAGCGGCACGGGGGCGAGCTGATCGTGGTGGACTTCGGCACCGCCACCACCTTCGACGTGGTCGCCGCCGACGGCGCCTACGTGGGCGGCGTCATCGCGCCGGGCGTCAATCTCAGCCTCGAGGCGCTGCACGCCGCGGCCGCCGCGCTGCCGCACGTCGACATCACCAAGCCGCAGGCGGTCATCGGCACCAACACCGTCGCCTGCATGCAATCGGGCATCTTCTGGGGGTACGTCGGCCTGGTGCGCGAGATCTGCACCCGCATCCGCGCCGAGTACGACCGGCCCATGCGGGTGATCGGGACGGGCGGCCTTGCGCCGTTGTTCTCGACGGCAGATGTGCTATTCGACAGCGTCGAAGATGACCTCACCATGCATGGCCTGACGGTCATCCACCGCTACAACAAGGAAAATCCATGAGCGGCGAAAGATTGATCTACCTCCCCCTCGGCGGCGCGGGGGAGATCGGGATGAACTGCTACGTCTACGGCTACGGCGCCCCCGGCCGCGAGCGGCTCATCGTCGTCGATCTCGGCGTCACCTTCCCGGACATGGACACCACCCCCGGCGTCGACCTGATCCTGCCCGACATCGCCTGGCTCGCCGAGCGGCGCGACCGGATCGAGGGCATCTTCATCACCCACGCCCACGAGGACCATGTCGGCGCGGTCGGCCACCTCCACTCGCGCCTCGACGTGCCGATCTACGCCCGCGCCTTCACCGCCAACATCGCGCGGCGCAAGCTCGAGGAATACGGCATCGTCGATCCCGCCGCCGTGCGCACCGTCTCGGCCTGGCCGGAGACGGTCTCGCTCGGTCCGTTCGAGGTCGGCTTCCTACCGGTGTCGCACTCGATCCCCGAGAGCGCGGGCATGGTCATCGACACCGCCGCCGGCCGCGTCGTCCATACCGGCGACTTCAAGATCGACGTCACCCCCGTCGTCGGCGACCCCTTCGACCGCGCCATGTGGGCCTCCGTCGCCGAGGGCGGCGTGAAAGCGCTGGTGTGCGACTCCACCAACGTCTTCTCGCCCCACGAGGGCCGCTCAGAGTTGTCGATCGGGCCGGAGATCGAGACGCTGATGCGTTCGGCGACGGGCATGGTCGTCGCGACCACCTTCGCCTCCAACATCGCCCGCCTCAAGACGCTGGCCCAGGCCGCGACCCGCGCCGGGCGCTCGGTCTGCCTGCTCGGCCGCGCGATGCGGCGCATGGTCGAGGCGGCGGTCGAGACGGGGCTGCTCACCGACTTCCCGCACACGGTCGCCCCGGAGGACGCGGTGCAGATGCCGCGCGAGAACGTCATGCTGCTCGTCACCGGCAGCCAGGGCGAGCGCCGCGCCGCCTCGGCGCAGCTCGCCAACGGCAAGTATCTCGGGCTGCAGCTCAAGGAGGGCGACACGTTCCTGTTCTCCTCCAAGACCATCCCCGGCAACGAGCGCGGCGTGATCCGCATCATGAACATGCTCTCCGAGAAGGGCGTCGACATCATCGACGACAGCTCGGGCCGCTACCACGTCTCCGGCCACGCCAACCGCCCCGACCTCGCGGCGATGCACGCGCTGATGCGCCCCGACACGGTCGTCCCGATGCACGGCGAGCACCGCCACCTGCGCGAGCACGTCAAGCTCGCCGAAGAGGGCGGCTTCTCCGGGATCCTCGCGGTCAACGGCACGATGGTCGACCTGACCGACGGCACGCCGCGCGTCGCCGAGTTCGTCGAGACCGGCCGCACCTACCTCGACGGCTCGACCCAGGTCGGCGCGCTCGACGGCGTGGTGCGCGACCGCATCCGCATGGCGCTGAACGGGCATGTCGTGGTGACGCTGATCCTGGACGAGGAGGGCGACCCGCTCGGCGAGCCCTGGTGCGAGGTGATGGGCCTGCCCGAAACGGGCGCATCGCGCGCGCCGCTGGTGGAGGTTCTCGAAAGCGACCTGAACCAGTTCCTGATGCGGGCCAGCAAGAAGACGCTGGCGAACGAGGACGCGCTCGAGAAGGAGCTGCGAACGATCACCCGGCGGACGTCGCAGAGCGAGATCGGCAAGAAGCCGGAAGTGACGGTGGTCATCAGCCGCCTCGCCTGACCCCGAGACAGCGCCCGGCCGCACTGGCCGGCCGGGCATATTTCTGGCCAGATGAAGCGGCGGCGGCGCGTTAAGGTTAACGGCCCGCGAATGACAGAAGGCGCGTCCTCCGCAGGGCGCGCCTTCCTTCATCTGGCTCCAAATATGCAACTCCCCGGCCGCGGCCGGGCGCGCCGTGGGGCAGGGGCTCAGCCGGTACGGCGTTCCGCGAAGCTCAGCGCGATGAAGCTCGGCATATCGTCGCCCATCCCGACCACCTCGGCCTCGCGCTCGCCCTTGCGGCGCTCGCCGCCACGGGGGCGCGAGCGCGACTTGCCGCGGCTCTCCTCGGCGGCGGCCGGCGTTTGCGGCTGCGGCTGCTCCACCGTCTCGGCCGGCGCGGCGGCCGGCTTCTCACGGCGGGTCCGGGTGCGGGTGCGCGCGGGCTTGGCCTCCTCGGCCGCGGGCTCGGGGGCGTTCGGCGCGGCGCCGACCTTGGCCGGGTTGTCCATGCGCGGGATCTCGGTCTGGATCAGCCGCTCGATCGCCTCGAGGTTCTTGTCGTCGCGCGGCACCGAGATCATCATCGCGCGACCCTCGCGCCCAGCCCGGCCGGTGCGGCCGATGCGGTGGACGTAATCTTCGGCGTGGCTCGGGACGTCGTAGTTGAACACGTGGCTCACGTTGGGGATGTCGAGGCCGCGCGCGGCCACGTCGGAGGCGACGAGGAAACGCAGCGTGCCGTCGCGGAAGCCGTCCAGCGTGCGCATGCGGGTCGACTGGTCGAGGTCACCGTGGATCGGGGCGGCGTCGTAGCCGTTCTTCTTCATCGACTTGGCCACCACGTCGACGTCGACCTTGCGGTTGCAGAAGATGATCCCGTTACGGCAGTTCTCGCCCTCGCTCTCGATCATCGCGCGCAGCACCGCGCGCTTCTCCGAGCCTTCGCGATCCTTGCGCGAGGGGCGGAACACGACGACGTGCTGGGCGATCGTCTCGGAGGCCGACGCCTGGCGCGCGACCTCGACCCGCTCGGGGTTGGAGAGGAAGGTGTTGGTGATCCGCTCGATCTCGGGCGCCATCGTGGCAGAGAAGAACAGGGTCTGCCGGGTGAAGGGCGTCAGGCCGAAGATGCGCTCGATGTCGGGAATGAAGCCCATGTCGAGCATCCGGTCGGCCTCGTCGACGACCATGATCTGCACGCCCGTGAGCAGCAGCTTGCCGCGCTCGAAATGGTCGAGCAGGCGGCCCGGCGTCGCGATCAGCACGTCGACGCCCTTGTCGATCAGCTGGTCCTGCTCCTTGAAGGAGACCCCGCCGATCAGCAGCGCCTTGGTCAGCTTGGTATGCTTGGCGTAGATGTCGAAGTTTTCCGCCACCTGCGCCGCGAGCTCGCGGGTGGGGCAGAGCACCAGGCTGCGCGGCATCCGGGCGCGGGCGCGGCCGCGATGCAGCAGGGTGATCATCGGCAGCGTGAAGCTGGCCGTCTTGCCGGTGCCGGTCTGGGCGATGCCGAGGACGTCGCGCCCTTCCAGGGCGGGCGGGATCGCGCCTTCCTGGATCGGGGTCGGCGTTTCGTAGCCAGCTTCCTCGATGGCCTTCAGAACCTTCGGGTTCAGGTTCAAGTCGGAGAATTTGGTCATGCCTGCCTTTCGATATGTGCGGCGCCAGCGGCCGCAGATATCGCGCGGCCTGCCCCGGACCGAATTGTCCGGAGACTCCCTCGCGGCTGCCCATACGCGCGCGCGCCTGTCACGTCAAGGAAAGATGCCGCACGGAACGGGCGCGGGCGCGGGGCGTTGCTTGGCTTGCACGCAGCACACCGGGAACGGAAAGGACCGAACGATGATCAAGAAGCATGGCAGCGCCCACTGGGCCGGCGAAATCAAGACGGGCAAGGGCGCGGTGTCCACCGAGACCGGCGTGCTGAACGGCGCGCCATACGGCTTCAACACCCGCTTCGAGGGCGCCGCGAGCGGCACCAACCCGGAAGAGCTGATCGGCGCCGCCCACGCCGCCTGCTACGCGATGGCGCTGAGCCTCGAGCTCGGCAAGGCGGGGCTGACGGCCGACGACATCGACGCCAAGTCCACGATCTCGCTGGAAGAGGTCGAGGGCGGCTTCGCGATCACCAAGGCGCATCTCGAGGTCACCGCGTCGGTGCCCGAGGCGAGCGAGGAGCAGTTCATGACCGCCGCCAAGGCGACGAAGACCGGCTGCCCGGTGTCGAAGCTGCTGAATTGCGAGATCACGATGGACGCGAAGCTCGACTGAGAGCCGATCGGCCGGGGGAGGGGCGTCGCGCCGCGGCGCCCCTTGTCGTGTCAGGCCATCATTTCCTTCGTCGCGGTCAGACGAATGTCGGGCCAGTCGCGCTCGACGCGGTCGATGTCCCATTGCAGGCGGGTCAGGTAGACGATGTCGCCGTCGTGGTCGTGGGCGATGTGCTGCTTGTTGGCGGCGGCGAACCGGTCGACCTCCTCGCGCTTGCCCGAGACCCAGCGGGCCGATGTGAACTGCGAGCCGTCGAAGCGGACCGGAAGGCCGTATTCCATCTCGATCCGGCTGGCGAGCACCTCGAACTGCAGCGCGCCGACGACGCCGACGATGAAGCCCGAGCCGAAGGACGGCTTGAAGACCTTGGCCGCGCCCTCCTCGGCGAACTGCATCAGCGCCTTCTCGAGATGCTTGGCCTTCATCGGATCGCCCGCGCGCACGCCCTGCAGCAGCTCCGGCGCGAAGGAGGGGATGCCCTTGACCTGCAGCGCCTCGCCCTCGGTCAGCGTGTCGCCGATGCGCAGCTGGCCGTGGTTGGGGATGCCGATGATGTCGCCGGCCCAGGCCTCCTCGGCCAGCTCGCGGTCGGAGGCGAGGAAGAGCACCGGGTTGGAGATCGCCATCGGCTTCTTGCTGCGCACGTGGGTCAGCTTCATGCCACGCTCAAAATGGCCCGAGGCCATGCGCACGAAGGCGACGCGGTCGCGGTGCTTGGGGTCCATGTTGGCCTGCACCTTGAAGACGAAGCCGGTCACCTTCGGCTCTTCCGGCGCGATCTGGCGGGGCTCGGCGGGGGTGGGCTGCGGTTCGGGGCCGTAATTGCCGAGGCCGTCCATCAGCTCCTTGACGCCGAAGGAGTTGATCGCGGAGCCGAACCAGATCGGGGTCATGGTGCCCTCGAGGAACGCCTTCGGATCGAGCGGAGGCAGCAGCTCGCGCGCCATCTCGACCTCCTCCCTGAGCTTGTCGAGCAGCTCGGCGGGGACGTGCTGGGCGAGCTTCGGGTCGTCGAGCCCGTTGATCTCGATCGACTCGGCGACGCGGTTGCGATCGGCCCGGTCCATCAGCTCGAGCCGGTCGCGCAGCAGGTCGTAGCAGCCCAGGAAGTCGCGCCCGACGCCGATCGGCCAGCTCGCCGGGGTGACATCGATGGCGAGGTTCTCCTGGATCTCGTCGATGATCTCGAACGTGTCGCGGCTCTCGCGGTCCATCTTGTTGCAGAAGGTCAGGATCGGCAGATCCCGCAGGCGGCAGACCTCGAAGAGCTTGCGGGTTTGGCTCTCGACGCCTTTCGCGCCGTCGATCACCATGATCGCGGCGTCGACGGCGGTGAGCGTGCGGTAGGTGTCCTCGGAGAAGTCGCTGTGGCCGGGCGTGTCGACGAGGTTGTAGCGGAACTTGCCGTAGTCGAAGGACATCGCCGAGGCGGAGACCGAGATGCCGCGGTCCTTCTCCATCTGCATGAAGTCCGACCGGGTCCGCCGCGCCTCGCCCTTGGCCCGGACCTGGCCGGCCATCTGGATTGCGCCGCCGAAGAGCAGGAACTTCTCGGTCAGCGTGGTCTTGCCGGCGTCGGGGTGCGAGATGATCGCGAAGGTCCGGCGGCGGGCGATTTCGGCGGGGAGCGCGGGGCGGTTCGACATGGCGCGCCGTGTAGCCCGGCGCGCGGCGGAGCACAATTCACCTCGCCGCGCCCCGTTCGTCTCTGTCCTGCAAGTATCCCGGGGGAGCGCGAGGGGGCAGCGCCCCCTCGTTCCTCAGCTCGACGACGCGCGCCGCAGCAAATCCACCGCGTCGGGCCCTGCCAGCAGCGTCTCCTGCACCTCGTAGGCGAGGTGGTGGCGGCGGGCGTGGCCGGCGAGGACGGAGCCGAGGCCGCGGCTGACCTCTTCGGGGACCGCGGCGCGGGTGCGCTGGTCGACCATCAGGCTCTCGGCGGCGATGCCCTCGGCGTAGATGATCTGGTGGTCGTCGAAGAGCAGCTGGAAGTAGTCCACGAAGCCGCCGTCCTGCTGGTAGACCGACGCGCCGTTGATGAGGTGGCGCACCTTGACGAGCACCTCGGCCCGGCCCGCGCCGAGCCGGTCGCGGCGCTGGTAGACGAAGATGCGGTGGTCGGGCGAGACGACCAGGTCGTTCTCGTTGTGCAGCGTGCCCTTGCGGATCACGACGGGGGCGAAGGCGCCCACGGCGCGCAGGGTGTTCTGGCCGATCCAGCGGATCTGCTGGGGGCCGTCGTCGCGGGTCAGCACCTTGTCGCCCACCGCGAGCTCCTCGATCGGGCGCTGCGCGCCGTCGGCCATGGTGATGTGGGTGCCGCGGGTGAAGGAGACGCAGGCGACCTCGGCGAAGCGCGTCGTCGCGGCCTTGCGGTCGACGCCGACGAGGCGGTAGTCGACCTGCGCGCGCAGCGTCGCCAGCGGCAGCAGGTAGATGCCAGCCGCCGTGTCGTCCTCGACCTCCACCAGCACCAGCGCCTCGTAGGTCGCGCCGTCGGCGCCCATCAGCGTCAGGCAGCAATCGAGATGCACCACGTTGCCCGGCCGGCCCACCTCCGAGCCCTCGGCCACGGTGAACACCCGCGCCTCGCCCATCGCCATCGTCAGCCGCCGCCGCTCGGCGGCGGGGGAGAGACCGTAGACGTCGTCCATCACCAGTTCGTCGGCGAACGACACGGCGTCGCCCTCGGCCACCCCGGAGACGACGCGGAAGTCGGCGTCGGCGAAGACCGGCAAGGTCTGGATCGCGCGGAGATCGGCGGTCTCGGTCATCGGCGGGTGGCGCGGAGCCTCGGGATGGGGAAGAAGCATGGTGAGACGAGCTAGCGTAGGATTGGGGCGACAGTTGGTCAACGATCTGGCGTCGGCCTGTCGATTGTTGCACGAAGACCTGAACGGGCGGTGAAGACCGGCCGGCAAACGGAGGAGACTGCTTATGGATCTGGGGATCAAGGGACGGCGGGCGCTGGTCTGCGCCTCGTCGAAGGGGCTGGGCCGGGGCTGCGCCGAGGCGCTCGCGGAGGCCGGCGTCGATCTCGTGCTCAACGCGCGCGGCGCCGAGGCGCTCGAGGCGACGGCCACCGACCTGCGCGACCGCTTCGGCGTCGCCGTCACCACCGTCGCCGCCGACGTCACCACCGAGGCGGGGCAGGCCGAGGTGCTCGCCGCCGCCGACGGCCCCGAAATCCTCGTCACCAACGCCGGCGGCCCGCCCCCCGGCCTCTGGTCGGACTGGGACCGCGACGACTTCATCAAGGCCCTCGACGCCAACATGCTCGCGCCCATCGCGCTGATGAAGGCCTGCCTGCCGGTCATGATCGAGCGCGGCTGGGGGCGGGTGGTCAACATCACCTCGCAGTCGGTCAAGGGGCCGATCCCGCAGCTCGGCCTGTCCAACGCCGCGCGCACCGGCCTGACCGGCTACGTCGCCGGCACCGCGCGGCAGGTGGCGCCGCACGGGGTGACGATCAACAACCTGCTCCCCGGCATCCACGACACCGATCGCGCCACCAGCCTCGACAAGGGCGTGACCGAGGCCGAGGGCATCTCGATGGACGAGGCCCGCCGCCGCCGCGAGGCGACGATCCCGGCGCGCAGCTACGGCCGTCCCGCCGATTTCGGCGCCGCCTGCGCGTTCCTCTGCTCCGATCAGGCGCGCTTCATGGTGGGCCAGAACGTCCTGCTCGACGGCGGGGCGACGAACTTCGTCATCTGAGGCGGGCAGGCGCGGCGTGACGCTTTGAAGTCCCCGCGCAGACCTGCTAGCGGCAATCCCGAGCGAAATGTTCGGGGTTGCCGGTGGACCAGACGCCAAGGTTGAAGATCCGTGGACTGACCCGCACCTTCGGGGGGCGGCGGGTGGTCGACGACGTGTCGCTGTCGGTAATGCCGGGGCAGGTAACGTGCCTGCTCGGGCCGTCGGGCTGCGGCAAGTCGACGACGCTGCGCATGATCGCCGGCGTCGAGAACCCGGAGGCCGGCGAGGTGCGGGTCGACGGGCAGGTGGTCTGCGACCGCACGGTGCGGGTGCCGCCCGAGGCGCGCTCCATCGGGCTGATGTTCCAGGACTTCGCGCTGTTTCCCCACCTCGACGTGGCGCGCAACGTCGGCTTCGGCCTCTCCGGCTCGCGCGCCGAGGTGCGGGCGCGGGTGGCGGAGCTGCTCGAGCGGGTCGGCATGTCGGACCACATCGACGCCTATCCCCACGAGCTGTCGGGCGGCGAGCAGCAGCGCGTCGCGCTCGCGCGCGCCATCGCGCCGCGCCCGCGCGTGATGCTGATGGACGAGCCCTTCTCCGGCCTCGACGACCGGCTGCGCGACGATATCCGCGACGAGACCCTCGACGTGCTCAAGCAGGAGGGGACGGCGGTGCTGCTCGTCACCCACGAGCCCGCCGAGGCGATGCGCATGGCCGACGAGATCGCGCTGATGCGCGATGGGCGGATCGTGCAGCACGGCGCGCCCTACAACGTCTACAACGCCCCGGCCGATCTCGCCGCCGCCGCGTTCTTCTCCGACATCAACGTCATCCGCGGCGAGGTCCGCGGCGCCCTGACCGAGACGCCCTTCGGCCAGTTCCTCGCGCCGGGCCTGCCCGACGGGACGGCCGTCGACATCGTCTTCCGCCCCCAGCACGTGCGCATCGATTTCGACCGCGGCGGGCGCGGGCCGCACCCGACCGCCGAGACCGGCACCCCGGCGCGCGGCGTCGTGACGCGGGCGCGCTTCATGGGCGCCGAGAGCCTCGTGGAGTTCCGCATGGACTTCGACGGCTCGATCCTGAAGGCGCGGGTGCCGTCGGTGTTCCTGCCGCGCCGGGGGACGGCGCTGTGGCTGATGGTGCGGCGCGACCGCTGCTTCGTGTTCCCGCGCCGCTGAGGCAGGCGGGCAGGGCGGCCTAGAACGCGATCCCGAGGATCACGCACATCAGCCCGATCACCGACAGGAACAGCGCCCCGAGGTTGATCGGCAGGATCGACTGGATGCGTGCCCTGAGCGCGGTGTCGTCGGCGATGGTGCGCTTGGCGTGCGCCACCATGGCGATGCTCACGCCGATCCCCGCGATGCCGAGCACCGAGAGCGCCGCGCCGATCCAGATCAGCCAGTCCATGCCGTTCCCTTTCCTGTCGCGGCAGCGCCCTAGCGCGGGCGCCGGCCCGCCGCAAGGGGCGGCCCTTGCGGGGCGGCAGCGGGGGCGCTAGCAAGGCGCTCCGGATCAGAGAGCAGAGGGATCCCCATGTCCGATACGTCTGTCGTCGACGACACCAGCGCCCCCGACAGCTACCGCGTCACCGCGGAGGAGCTGCGCCAGTTCATCGAGCGCTACGAGCGCCTCGAGGCGGAGAAGAAGGACATCGCCGAGCAGCAGAAGGAGGTGATGGCCGAGGCCAAGGGCCGTGGCTACGACACCAAGGTCATGCGCAAGGTCATCGCCCTGCGCAAGCGCGAGCCCGACGATATCGCCGAGGAAGAGGCGGTGCTGGATATGTACAAGTCCGCCTTGGGGATGTGAGCCGCCGCATTGCGGGAGCAGGTGTGCCGGGCTGAAGCCCGGCCTGCGGGGTCGAGCCGCGGTGCGGGAACGGGCGTGCCGGGCTGAAGCCCGGCCTACGGGGCCGAGGCGCGTCGTGGCAACGGGGGTGCCGGGCTGACGCCCGGCGCACATCCGTACGCGCCGTAGGCCGGGCTTCAGCCCGGCACCACGCCCTTCAGTGCCCCGTCCCCTGCAGGACCCCGTGCTCCAGGGCATACCGCGTCAGGCCGGCGGTCGAGGAGATGCCGAGCTTGCGCTTGATGTTCTTGCGGTGGGTCTCGACGGTGCGCACGGAAATGTCGAGCAGCAGCGCGACCTCCTTGTTCGAGCGGCCCTGGGCGAGGCGCAGCAGGATAGTCTGCTCGCGCGTCGTCAGGGGCTCGCGGCCGTCGGTGGTGCGCGGCCGGAGCGAGCCCTTCGCGCCGGTGCAGAGGTAGGTCTCGCCGCCGAGCACCGCGTCGATGGCGGTGCGGATCTCGTCGGTGGGCACGTCCTTGAGAACGTAGCCGCGCGCGCCGTGGCTCAGCGCCGTCGAGATGTATTCCGGGCTGTCGTGCATCGACAGGATCAGGATCCGGGTCTCCGGCCGCCGCTCGAGGATCATCTCCGTCGCCGACAGCCCGCCGAGGCCGGGCATGTTGAGGTCGAGCAGCATGACGTCGGGCGCCAGCGCCTCGACCCGGTCGACCGCCTCCTGCCCGTTGCCGAGCGAGGCGACGACCTCGATGTCGTCGTAGCTCTCGAGGATCGACTGGATGCCCTCGGCGACCATCGGGTGGTCGTCGACAATGGCGACGCGGATCGGGCTCATGCGCTCTCCTTGCTCGCCCGGCTCTCGGGCGTCAACATGTGGGTCAGCGGCACCTGCGCCTCGATGACCGTGCCGGGGTGGGTGGCGAGGATGCGCAGGGTGCCCTCGAGCTGCTCGACGCGCTCGGCCATGTTGCGCAGGCCGAGCCCGCCGCTTCGCGCGCCCCTGCGGCGGGCGTCGATGCCGCGGCCGTTGTCGGCGATGCGCAGCATCGCGCCGGTGCGGTGGCCCTTGAGGCTGACCGACACGCGGGTGGCGCCGGAATGGCGCTCGATGTTGGTCAGCGCCTCCTGCGCCACGCGGTAGAGCGCGATCCGCGCCTCCTCGTCGAGCCGGTTGCGGAACACCACCGTCTCGAACTCGACCTCGATGCCGGTGCGGGCGGCGAAATCGTCGGTCAGTGCCTTGATGGCGGGGCCGAGGCCGAGGTCGTCGAGCATCCCGGGGCGCAGGTCGCGGCTGATGCGGCGCACCTCCTGGATGGCACCGCCGAGCGCGTCGATGCCCTTGTCGAGGCTCTCCCCGCTGCGCGCGTCGCCGATGGCGAGCCGCCGGCGGGCGAGCTCGAGCGCGTAGCGGACCGAGACGAGGATCTGGCTGATCGAATCGTGCAGCTCGCGCGCGACCCGGCCGCGCTCCTCCTCCTGGGCGTCGATGATGCGCTGGGTCAGCGCCTTGAGCTTGGCGTCGGCGAGCCGGCGCTCGCGGATGTTCATCCCCAGCCCGGAGGCGAAGACCAGCAGCAGCGCGCCGATGGCGATGGCGAGGATGTAGAGCGAGGTGCGCTGGATCCGGGCCTCGACCTCGGCGCGCGCGGCCGCCACGGTCTCGCGCACGTCGGCCACGAAGATGCCGGTGCCGATCGCCCATCGCCAGTCCTGCAGCCCGTTGACGTAGACGAGCATCGGCGCGCTCTCGCCCGTGGAGGGCTTGGGCCATTCGAACTCGTGGTAGCCGGAGCCGGCGCGGGCGATGCGGATGATCTCGTCGGTGATCGGCACGCCAGCGCCGTCGGTGAGGCCGGTCCAGTCCTTGCCGATCAGGTGCGTCTGGCGCGGAGCGACGAGGTTGACGCCGTCGTAGTCGAACACGAAGAAGTAGCCGTCCTGGCCGTAGATCATCGAGGCGAGGATGCGGCTGGCCTCGAGCTTGGCCTGCGCGTCGTCGGGGCCGGCATGGCCGTAGATGTTGAGGATCGCGGTGCGGCCGATGGAGATGTAGTTGCGCAGCTCGCCCCGCTTCGCGGCGAACAGCTGCGCCTCCAGCGCCGCGATCTCGCGCTCGGCGAGCGCCCGGCTCTGGCGCTCCACGATCACCGAGATCGACGCGACCGCGAGGATGAGCGGCAGGGTGGCCAGAAGGAAGAGCTTCTGTCCGTACGAGATCTGCAAGCTCTTGAGCCACGCCATCATGTGGGACGCATGGTTACGTGTCCGGAGCGGCGATTTGAAGCCTCTCCGCGCCCAGCCGGCGAGTGACGCAGGGGCGTGGGCCGCAAGGCCGCGGACTACGCAATCTTGGGTATGGCGCGGTGGCGGAAGTGATGTCTAGTATCAGCGATGCCAATCAAGATCCGGCCGTCGTCCGAGGAGGAAGGCGGACCTGGACCTGGACAAGATGCGACCAGAGAAGACCAACAGGGAGGACTACCACCAATGGATCGTCGCTCGTTTCTGACGAAAGGCGCCGTCGGCGCCACCGCCGGCGCCGCCGCCTCGGCGCTCGCCGCGCCGGCCTACGCGCAGGGCAACCGGACGCTGACGCTCGTCACCACCTGGGGCCGCGGCCTCGCCGGGGTGCACGACAGCGCGCAGTACTGCGCCGACGCGATCACCGCCATGACCGACGGCCAGCTGACGGTCGACCTCAAGGCGGGCGGCGAGCTCGTGGGCCCGTTTGAGGTGTTCGACGCGGTGTCCGCCGGTCAGGCCGACATGTACCACGGCGTCGATTACTACTTCCTCAGCCAGCACCCGGCGCTGTCGTTCTTCAGCCAGATCCCGTTCGGCATGACCTTCCAGGAATACGCCAACTGGCACGACCACGACGGCGGCCGCGAGCTCTCCGACGAGCTCTACTCGATCTTCGGCCTCAAGTCCTTCCCCGCCGGCAACACCGGCCCGCAATCCGGCGGCTGGTTCTCCAAGGAGATGAACTCGCCCGCCGACTTCCAGGGCCTGCGCTTCCGCATGCCGGGGCAGGGCGGCGAGGTGCTCGGCAAGCTCGGGGCGTCGGTGCAGAACCTGCCCGGTGCCGAGGTGTACCAGGCGCTCGCCTCCGGCTCCATCGACGGGACCGAGTGGATCGGACCCTGGGCCGACGAGAAGGCCGGCTTCCAGGAGATCACCAAGTTCTACTACACCGCCGGCTTCCACGAGCCGGGGCCGAACCTGAACCTGACGATGAACCTCGACGTCTACGAGAGCCTCACTCCGGCCCAGCAGGCGATCGTGGAGAACGCCTCGCGCGCCGCGAACCTGTGGACCATGTCGCTGTTCATGGCCAACAACTCGGCCGCGCTGCAGCGCCTCCAGTCGGGCGGCGTGCAGCTGCTCGAGTTCTCCGACGAGATCTGGGACGCCTTCGGCCAGGCCGCGCAGGAAGTGGTCGAGGCGCCGATGGGCGACGAGTTGTACGACAAGATCTACGACAGCTACATGGCGTCGCTCGATAGCTCGGCCAACTGGATCAGCCGCTCGCAGGGCGAGTTCACCGCGCAGCGGGACCGCGTGAAGGGGTGATTGGCCCCGCCTGAGCCACCGGGGCATCCTCCGCCGCGCGCGGAGGGTGCCCCGCCACGTTCCGGCCCCGTGCGGGCCGGCCCCTCCATGAGCAGACGCGAGCCCGCCTCATGAACCACGAAGAGATCGCCTGCACCGGCTTCTTCCGCGCGCGCCCCGCCGCCGAGGACGCGCCCGAGACGATCAGCTGCCTCGACGCCTTCCAGGCCGAGGGGCCGCTGCAATGGGTCGGGGGCAACCTGCTCGAAGCGGTCTACAACATTCCCTACGCGCTGACCCATCCGGGCAAGTGGCTCGACTGGGTGATCTGGACCGGCAACGACTTCGACAAGCTGTCGCTGATGCGCTTCGTCTATTACGGCGGCTCGGTCGAGTTCTTCTTCGCGGTGATGCTGATCCTGCTCGTCGTGACCGTGCTCGGCTTCGCCTTCAACGGCTTCATGTGGGGCTGCGTGCGGGTGCTGGAGGGGATCGCCAACGGCGTCGGTCGGCTGTTCGCCTGGGCCGGCCTGATCATGGTGCTGCAGCAGATCCTCGTCATCTTCATGCAGCGCATCTTCGCGGTGGCCGACATCAGCATCGGCTTCGGGTCGATCTTCACCAAGAGCGTCTCCTGGTGGTCGGAGGAGCTCAAGCTCTACAACGCGCTCGTCGTCTGCCTGTGCGTGAGCTACACCTTCGTGCAGGGCGGCCATGTGCGCGTCGACCTGATCTACTCCGCCGTCTCCGGGCGCGCCAAGCGCGCCATCGACATGTTCGGCTCGATCGTCTTCATGATGCCCGCGGCGGTGCTGATCTGGATGTACAGCTGGTACTTCCTGTGGCGCCACCTGATCACGCCGAAGCCTTCGGCCAGCCAGGCGCTCGAGCGCTACGAGATGCAGGCCCGCGCGGTGCGCTGGAACGTGGAGACCATCGGCTTCAGCCCGCAGGGCTTCGACGCCTACTTCCTCTTCAAGGTGCTGCTCTGCGCCTTCACCGCCCTGGTTTTCCTGCAGGCCATCGCCTTCTTCTACCGCTCCTACCTCGAGCGGAAGGAAGGCCCGGAAAGCTACGGCAAATACCTCGACCGCGACAGCCTCGGCGCGGGTGAAGAAGCCTACGAAGGCACGCACTAAAGGGTCTGGGAACACACCATGCTATTCGGACTGGACGGCGTCGAGCTCGGCCTGATCATCGTTTTCCTCAGCCTGTTCGGCGGGATCCTCTCGGGCTTCCCGGTGGCCTTCGCCATCGCGGGCGCCGGCGTCATCTCGTTCGCGATCATCGCCGCGCTCGACAGCGCCGGGTTGATCGTCCACCAGGCCATCGACACCTCGTCCGACGCCTTCCGCGCGCTGACGGCCGAAGGCGTGCGGCCCGACGACATCTCCATCTTCCGCTACCCGGACCTGCCGCGGATCATCGAGCCGGTCTTCCCGCTGGGCTGGGAGACGGCGATGGACAGGAACCTGTCCTTCATCGTCAACCGCATCAACGAGCGGGTGCTGGCGGGGCAGTCCATCGAGACGCTGCTGGCGGTGCTGATGTTCGTGATGATGGGCATCACCCTCGAGCGCTCCAAGATCGCCGACGACCTGCTCACCACCATGAGCCGCGTGTTCGGCCCGCTGCCGGGCGGCCTCGCGGTCTCGGTCGTCGTGGTCGGCGCCTTCCTCGCCGCCTCCACCGGCATCGTCGGCGCGACGGTGGTGACGATGGGGCTGCTGTCGCTGCCGACGATGCTGCGCGCGGGCTACTCGCCGCAACTCGCCACCGGCGTCATCGCGGCCTCGGGCACGCTGGGCCAGATCATCCCGCCCTCCATCGTCATCGTGCTGCTCGGCACGCTCGCCGGCGACCTCTACTCGACCGCGCAGGAAGAGCGCGCCCAGGCGGTCGGCTGCGGCGACGCGCTGACCTACCTCGGCGAGCCCGCGGTGGTGTCGGTCGGCACCCTGTTCCAGGCGGCGCTGCTGCCGGGCATCCTGCTGGCCTCCCTCTACGCCGCCTACGCCTTCGGCTACGCGCTGCTCAACCCGTCCCGGGCGCCCGCGGTCGGTGATGAGCGCGACGGGCGCGAGCGCCCGGGCGGCGGCGTGCTGTGGCTGGTGGTCGTGCCGGTGCTGCTGATCGGCGGCGTGATCGGCGCGGGGCAGGCGGGTCTGGTGGGCGGCCAGTCGATCATCGTCGGCTCCTACTCCGACGCTGGCGAGACCGCCTCGCTGCGTACCCGCGTCTCGCCCGCCTGCCAGGAGGCGATGATCGAGCTGCACGGCCAGAGCGCCTGGGACCGCGCCGTCGCCGAGCAGGCGGCCATCGACGAAGCCGGCGGCGTGGCGCAGGCCGTCGAGCGCACTGACGAGGAGCGGCGCGAGATCTTCCGCGAGCGCCTCGCCGACGCTCCGCCCGTCGGCACCGGCATCGCCTTCGCGGTGCTGCTGCTCGGCCTGCTGCTCGCGGCCGGGCGCGGCATCGACACCGCCGCGTCGGCGCGCCCGCTCCTCGTCGGCGCGGCGGGGCTGTTGGCGGCGCTTGCCTTGGACGCGGCCTTCGTCACCCCCGTCACCTCGCCCGGCGCGACGGTGCTGATCCTCGCGGTGCCGTTCCTGCTGGCGCTCTACGGCTCGCGTCACGCCGCCCGCAGGCTCGGCCGGAACGACCTGATCCGCGTCGTCTTCCCGCCGCTCGTGCTGATCGTGGCGGTGCTCGGATCGATCCTCGGCGGCATCACCAGCCCGACCCCGGCCGCCGCCCTCGGCGCGGGTGGCGCGATCCTGCTCGCCGCCTACCGCAAGCTCGTCGACGAGGGGCGCGACCCGAAGATCATCCTGCTCGGCGCGGGCGCGATCGTGGTGATGCTGCTGGTCGGCGTGAACTTCGACATGCGGCTCGGCGAGGGCATGACCTTCGAGAACCGGATCGCCTACCTCGTCGCCTTCGCCGCCTTCCTGTTCTCGATGTTCACCTTCCTCTACGCCTGTTGGGTGCTGTTCGCCGGCGGCGTTCTGACGCCCGTGGTGCGCGAGACGGCGAAGGTGACGTCGATGGTCTTCACCATCCTGATCGGCTCGCAGCTGCTCAACCTCGTGGTGATCTCCTTCGGCGGCGAACACTACATCCAGCAGTTCCTCAAGAGCTTCGACAGCGAATTCACGGTGTTCCTGATCGTGATGCTGGTGCTGTTCGTGCTGGGCTTCGTGCTCGACTTCCTCGAGATCATCTACATCGTGATCCCGATCGTCGGCCCGGTGATCTACGGCGGCACGTTCGATCCGAAATGGGTGACGATCATGATCGCGGTCAACCTGCAGACCTCGTTCCTGACGCCGCCCTTCGGCTTTGCACTGTTCTACCTGCGCGGCGTCGCGCCGGCCTCCGTCACCACGGGCCACATCTACCGCGGCGTGATCCCGTTCGTGCTGATCCAGGTGCTCGGGCTGGCGCTGCTGTGGTTCGTGCCGGGGGTCGTGACCATCGTGCCGTCGCTGATCGGCAACTGAGCCGGGCGTCAGTCGAAGCCGAACATCCGGCGCACCTCGGCGGGGCTCATCCCCTCGGCGCGGTAGGTGGCGATGGCGCGGGCGTCGTCGCGCTTGGCGAGGCGGCGGCCCTGCGCGTCGCGGATCAGGTCGTGATGGTGGTAGGTCGGCGTCGGCAGGCCGAGCAGCGCCTGCAGCAGGACCTGCAGCGGCGTCGCCTCGAACAGGTCGGCGCCGCGCACCACCTCGCTCACCCCCTGCAGCGCGTCGTCGTGGACCACCGCGAGGTGGTAGGCGACGCTGCCGGTGTCGCGCCGCCCGAGGACGATGTCGCCCGCGCTCTCCACCAGCTCCGCTGTCCGGACCTCGTGGCGGCCCGCGTGCCCCGGGCCGGTCTCGGTGAACGCCAGCCGCGCCACCAGCTCCGCCGCCCGCGCCATGTCGAGCCGGAGCGCGTCGCCGGGCCGGCGCGACGTCATCGGCCGGCCCCGGCAGGTGCCGGGATAGACGATGCCGTCGGGCCCCACCGGCACGCCCTCCTGCGGCGCCGACAGCGCGGCGCGGATGTCGCCCCGGGTGCAGGAGCACGGGTAGAGCAGGCCGCGCGCCGCAAGCCGCTCGAGCGCGGCCTCGTAGTCGGCGAGGTGGTCGGACTGGCGGCGCACCGGGGTCGGCCAGCGGCAGCCGAGCCAGTGCAGGTCGTCGAAGATCTGCGCCTCCCATTCGGGCCTGGAGCGGGCGCGGTCGAGGTCTTCGATGCGCAGCAGGAACGACCCACCCGCCGCCTGCGCCCGCGCCTGACCGGTCAGCGCCGAGAAGGCGTGGCCGAGATGCAGCGGCCCCGTCGGCGAGGGGGCGAAACGGGTGATCATCGCCGCGCCCGGCTCAGGCCGCGTCCCGCGCCGCCGCGCCGAGCCAGGCCTGCCAGTCGGCCTTGGCGCGGTCGGTGTAGGCCTTGTAGCGGTCCTTGCGCCCGCGCCGGCCGCCCTTCAGCCCGTCGACCGGGGGGAACAGGCCGAAATTGACGTTCATCGGCTGGAACGTCTTGGCGTCCGCGCCGCCGGTGATGTGGGTGACGAGCGCACCCATCGCCGTGGTCGACGGCACCGCCGGAAGCGCCTCGCCGCGCATCTCCGCCACCGCCAGCCGCGCCGCCAGCAGGCCCATCGCGGCGCTCTCGACGTAGCCCTCGACGCCTGTCACCTGCCCGGCGAAGCGGATGTTGGGCCGCGATTTCAGCCGCATCTCGCCATCGAGCAGGGTGGGCGAGTTGAGGAACGTGTTGCGGTGGATGCCGCCGAGCCGCGCGAAGCTGGCCTGCTCGAGGCCGGGGATCATGCGAAACACCTCGGTCTGGGCGCCGTACTTCATCTTCGTCTGGAAGCCGACGATGTTGTAGAGCGTGCCGAGCGCGTTGTCGCGGCGCAGCTGGACGACCGCATGGGCCTTCTCGTCCGGCTTGTGCGCGTTGGTCAGCCCGCGCGGCTTCATCGGCCCGTGGCGCAGCGTCTCGCGGCCGCGCTCGGCCATGACCTCGATCGGCAGGCAGCCGTCGAAGTAGCCGGCCGTCTCGCCCTCGTGAAATTCCGCCTTGTCGGCGGCGAGCAGCGCGTCGATGAACGCCTCGTACTCGTCGCGGGTCATCGGGCAGTTGATGTAGGCCTTCTGCTCGGCCTCCGTCTCGCCCTTGTCGTAGCGCGATTGCTCCCACGCGACGGACATGTCGATCGTGTCGGCGTAGACGATGGGGGCGATGGCGTCGAAGAAGGCGAGGCTCTCGGTGCCGGTCTCGGCGCGGATCGCCTCGGCGAGCGCGCCCGAGGTGAGCGGTCCGGTGGCGACGATCCAGTGGCCTTCGCGCGGCAGCTCGGTGATCTCCTCGCCGCTGATCTCGACGAGGGGATGCGCGCGCAGCCGCTCCGTAACGCCGGCGGCGAAGGCCTCGCGGTCGACGGCGAGCGCGCCGCCCGCGGGCAGCTTGTGGCGGTCCGCCATCTCCATGAGCAGCCCGCCCGCGGCGCGCATCTCCCAGTGGAGCAGCCCGACGGCGTTCTGCTCGTCGTCGTCGGAGCGGAACGAGTTGGAGCAGACCATCTCGGCGAGGTCGCCGGTCTTGTGGGCGAAGGTGCCGACGTGGGGGCGCATTTCGTGGATAATCACGCGGACGCCCGCGGAGGCCGCCTGCCAGGCCGCTTCCGACCCGGCCATGCCGCCCCCGACGATGTGGAGTATCTCTGACATGGCGCCCATGTAGTCGACGGGCGCCGCGCAGGGAAGGGGCCTCAGGCGGCCGCTTCGTCGACGCTGAAGATGTTCGTCACGTCCTCGCCAGCCTCTTCCTCCTGGAACTTCAGCCGCAGCTTGAGCACCTGGGACTGGCTGAGGGGCGCATCCGTCTCGGCGTCGGCCTTCAGCGCGTCGAGGCGACGGGCGACGGTCGGCTCGACCACCTCGAGCCGGGCGCGGCGCGGGAGGGGGCTGTTGGCGGCCTTGGCGATGACGCGGCGCGGCGTGACGCGGGCGCCGACCTCGATCTTGCGCACCTTGGGCGTGCGGCGCAGGACGGCGCTCCGGCGGCGGCTGAGGCGGTCGCGCGAGAGGTAGGTGAGCATCAGCGCCGAGATCAGCGCGAGGTCGCGCCAGAACTGGTCGACGCCGGCGGTCGGCGCCGGGCCGTAGGCGGCGATGAAGCTCGACCAGAACACCACCATCGCCATCACCAGCGCCGTGGCGCGGATCGCGAAGCCGCAGAGCAGGGTGAAGGAGATCAGGAACGACACCGCCCCGCCGACGCTGCGGGCGAGGTCCGGCGCGAGCCAGTGGGCGAAGAGCGGCGTGGCGTGGGTGCCCGAGATGAGGCCGAGCGCGGCGGCCATGAAGTAGGATGCGATGACGATGCGGATCAGGTTCTGCCCCGTCGTCTGCATCGCGTCCTGCGTCACCGTGGTGCGTTTCATCCTGGTATTCCCGTACCCGTGCCCGGCTCCCGTCGCCGTGCATGGTTTACAAGACCGCCACAACGTGACGGAATTGCGGCGACATTCGCGCAATCGCCGGTCATTGCTACAGCGGGAAGCCTTACGAAGCGGAAGCTTTGCAAGGAAGTCGGCGCCGATTGTCGCGCTCAGGCCAGCCGCTCCAGGCGGCCCTTGCGCTTGACGATGTTCTTGTAGTCCCACTGGATCGTGCGGGCCTCGGCGAGCCACGCCTGCAGCGGCTCGCGGTCGATGTCGGCGGCGCTGGCATAGCGCCGCTCGGCCGCCTTGAAGGTGCCGCTCGCCGTCAGGCCGGGCGTGGCGAACGACTGCCCGCTCCAGAACAGCAGCCGGACGGCGTCCTTCAGCTTGCTGTAGCCGACGATGGGATTGTCCTGAAGAAACCAGACCGGGTGAGCGTGCCAGATCCGCCCCTCCGCCTCGGGCAGACCGTGCGCGATCTCCGCACGCAGGAGATCGCAGACGCGGCGGTCGTCGTCGGCTTGGGCGGAATGGTAGGCGTCGATGCTCGCGTGGGCCATGCCCGGACCATAGCCGGTCCGGGCATGGCGCGGGAGGATCATTCCTCGGCGTCGCCCTCGCCGGGCTCGTCCTCGTCGGCCTGCTCGGCGATCCACGCCACGCTGACGACTTCCTCGCCCTTGGCCGTGTTGAACACCCGCACGCCGCCCGCCGAGCGGGAGCGGAACGAGATGCCGTCCACCGGCACGCGGATCGACTGGCCCTGGTTGGTCACCAGCATGATCTGGTCGTCGAGCTCGACCGGGAAGACCGACACGATCGGCCCGCCGCGCATCGCCTTGTCGGTGGCCGACACGCCTTGGCCGCCGCGGCCGCGCACCGGGTAGCCGTGGCTCGAGGAGAGCTTGCCCTGGCCCTTGGCGGTGATGGTCAGCAGCAGGTTCTCGGCCGCCGACATCTCGGCGAAGCGGTCGAGCGGCAGCTGGCCGGCCTCGACCTGGTCCTCGTCGTCGGACTCGGTCTCGTCGGTCATGCCCATCTGGGCGCGACGCATCTTGAGGTAGGCCACCCGCTCCTCGGGGCTCGCCTCGAAATGGCGGATCACGGCCATGGATACGACCTTGTCGCCGTTCTGGAGCCGGATGCCGCGCACGCCGGTGGAGGAGCGGCCCGAGAAGACGCGCACGTCGGTGACGGGGAAGCGGATCGCGCGGCCCGCGTCGGTGACGAGCATGACGTCGTCGTCTTCCGAGCAGATGCGCGCGTTGACGAGGCTGACGGAGCCGTCCTCGGGCAGCTTCATCGCGATCTTGCCGTTGCGCATGACGTTGGTGAAGTCGCTCAGCCGGTTGCGGCGCACGTCGCCCGCGGAGGTGGCGAAGACGATGTTGAGATCGTCCCACTCGTCCTCGTCGCGGTCGACCGGCATGATCGCGGCGATTGAGACGCCCGGCGGGATCGGCAGGATGTTGACGATCGCCTTGCCGCGCGAGGTCCGCCCGCCGAGCGGCAGCCGCCAGGTCTTGAGCTTGTAGACCATCCCGTCGGTGGTGAAGAACAGCAGCTGCGTGTGGGTGTTGGCGACGAAGAGCGTGGTGACCACGTCCTCTTCCTTCAGCCCGCCGCCCGACAGGCCCTTGCCGCCGCGCTTCTGGCTGCGGAAGTCGGCCAGCGCGGTGCGCTTGATGTAGCCGCCCTGGGTGACGGTGACGACCATGTCCTCGCGCTCGATGAGGTCCTCGTCCTCCATGTCGCCGGACCAGTCGACGATCTCGGTGCGGCGCGGCACGGCGTGGCGCTCGCGCACCTCGCGCAGCTCGTCGGAGACGATGGAGAGGATGCGCTCGCGCGACCCGAGGATGTCGAGGTACTCGCGGATCTTCGCGGCCAGCGCCTCGAGCTCGTCGGTCACTTCCTTGACGCCGAGCTGGGTCAGGCGCTGCAGGCGCAGATCGAGGATGGCGCGGACCTGGGTGTCGGACAGGTTGTAGGTCCCGTCGTCGTTCATCTTGTGGGTCGGGTCGTCGATCAGCCGGATGTAGGGCGCGATCTCCTCGGCGGGCCAGCGCCGCTCCATCAGCTTCTGGCGCGCCTCGGCGGCGTCGGCCGACGAGCGGATGGTGGCGACGACCTCGTCGACGTTGGACACCGCGACGGCGAGGCCGCAGAGGATGTGGCTGCGCTCGCGCGCCTTGTTGAGCTCGAAGGCGGTGCGCTTGGCGACGACGTCCTCGCGGAAGTCGAGGAAGGCGGTCAGGAAGCCGCGCAGGGTCAGCGTCTCGGGCTTGCCGCCGTTGAGCGCGAGCATGTTGCACGCGAACGAGACCTGCATCGGCGTGAAGCGGAACAGCTGGTTGAGCACCACCTCGGGGGTCGCGTCGCGCTTGAGCTCGATCACGACGCGCACGCCGTGGCGGTCGGATTCGTCCTGCACGTGGGCGATGCCCTCGATCCGCTTCTCGCGCGCCGCCTCGGCGATGCGCTCGATCATCGTCGCCTTGTTCACCTGGTAGGGGATCTCGTCGATGACGATGGCGTAGCGGTCCTTGCGGATCTCCTCGGTGCGGGTCTTGCAGCGGATCACGACGCTGCCGCGGCCTTCGGTGTAGGCCTTGCGCGCGCCGGAGCGGCCGAGGATCAGGCCGCCCGTCGGGAAGTCGGGGGCGGGAATGAAGTCGATCAGCTCCTCGGTCGTGAGGTCGGGGTTGTCGATCAGCGCCAGCGTCGCGTCGACGACCTCGCCGAGATTGTGCGGCGGGATGCGCGTCGCCATGCCGACGGCGATGCCCTCGGCGCCGTTGACGAGGATGTTGGGATAGCGCGCGGGCAGCACCCGCGGCTCCATGCGCTCGTTGGCGTAGTTCGGGACGAAGTCGACGGTGTCCTTCTCGATGTCGGTCAGCAGCGCCTCGGCGCTCTTCTCGAGCCGGCCCTCGGTGTAGCGGTAGGCGGCGGGCGGATCGCCGTCCATCGAGCCGAAGTTGCCCTGGCCGTCGATCAGCGTGAGCGACATGGAAAAGTCCTGCGCCATCCGTACCAGCGCGTCGTAGATCGCGCTGTCGCCGTGCGGGTGGTAGCGGCCCATGACGTCGCCGACGGCGGTGCCGCACTTGCGGTAGGGCTTGTTGTTGGTCTGGCCGTTTTCCCAGAGCGTGTAGAGGATGCGGCGGTGGACCGGCTTGAGCCCGTCGCGCAGGTCCGGAATCGCCCGGCTGACGATCACCGACATGGCGTAGTCGAGGTAGGAGGTGCGCATCTCCTCCTCGATAGAGATCGACGGCCCGTCGAAGCGCGGCCCGTCGCCGCTCATTTCTTCACCGTTATCAGGAACTTGATCGTCGTCGCTCACGTCAGCCGCCCGTCTGTCGTTTCCGCTATATCTTGTTGATCTGCCTATATCAGACGCGAGCTATGGGGTGCAATGGCCCCTTGCACCGGCCCGGCCGAGGCTTGGCAGCAGCCAGCAGGGCCGGCTGCTAAAACATTGTTTTACTTGATTTTCACCCGCCGTATGCTCCGATCAGAGTCAGAAGGCAAGCGAGCAGGAGAAAAAGATGAGCGAGACCGAGCTGCTTCTGAACGGGTACGGGCTGACGACGGCGGAGATGTTCTACCGGATGCCCGACCACCCCCACGTCCTCAACACCTTCGTCTGGCAGGATTACGACCTCGCCCCCGACCACGACCGGCTGCTGAAGTTCATCGACTTCTGGCACGCCGAAATCGAGGGGCCGCTGCACTCCGTCCGGTTCTGCCACCGCACCCTCGTCGCGCCAGGCGAATGGCGGAATGTCGTGGGGGAGTTCACCTACCATTGAGGCGCGAGGCGGGGGGTGCGCAATGAATGCGCACCCTACGGTCAGGCGGCGCGGTGGCGGGCGAGCCAGACGGTGTGGCCGGCGCAGTCCGGGTCTTCGGCGACGTAGGAGACGACCTCGAAGCCGGCGGCGTCGAGCAGGGCGCGGTACTCGTCCGGGTCGAGGCTGGCGTGGAACACCGGCTCGCCGGCGACCTCGCCGATGGCGGTGCCGGCCATGTGGCCCGAGGTGAACATCAGCGCGGCGCGGGGGCCGCAATGGCGCGCGAAGACGTCGAACATCGCGCGCTGGTCGGCGGCGTCGAGGTGGAAGAACGAGTTCCACGCCAGCACCGCGTCGAAGGTTTCGCCGAGATCGAGGCCGCGCATGTCGGCGTGCACCGCCTCGGCGTCGGGCAGGGCGGCGGCGAAGGCCTCCACCATGCTCGCGGCGCCGTCGACGCCGGTGACGCGGGCGCCGCGCTCGGTCAGGTAGCGAGCGATCGGCGTGCCGGTGCCGCAACCGAGGTCGAGCACCCGGCGTGCACCACGGGCGCGCGGCGCGAGGCCGAGCATCCGGTCGAGCCAGCGCTTCTCGAAGAGGGTGCGGCTGCGCGTGCGGGCCCAGTCGGGGCTGACGCGGTCGTAGAGGGGGAGAACGTCGGAAGGCTGCATGGACGCCTGCTGCCCTGTTTCGCGACGGGTCGCAATATCCACGGTTCCGTGATCGGGGGCGTGGGCATTTTCCAGCCAACCCACACCTTCCGCTTTTGACCCGGACCGACGCGCCTCCTATAACCCGCACACCCTGCCTCCCGGAGACCGCCCTTGATCCTGCGCTTCATCATGAACTTCTTCGGCGCGATCTTCGCGATGATCACGCTCGGCCTGTTCGTGGGCGGGCTGACGCTGGGCGCGGTGTTCTACATGTACGGCAAGGACCTGCCCTCCTACGAGGTGCTCGCCCAGTACACGCCGAAGACGATCAGCCGGATCTACTCGGGCGAGGGGCAGATCATCGACGAGTTCGCCACCGAGCGGCGCCTCTTCACCCCGGCCGAGGAGATCCCCGACCTCGTCAAGCAGGCGTTCATCTCGGCCGAGGACAAGAACTTCTACAGCCACTCGGGCTACGACGTGCGCGGCATGGCCGTGGCCTTCGTCGACGCGGTCCAGAGCCGCGGCGCCGACCTGCGTGGCGCGTCGACCATCACCCAGCAGGTGATGAAGAACTTCCTGCTGTCCTCCGACCGCACCGCCGAGCGCAAGATCAAGGAGATCATCCTCGCGGCGCGGATGGAGGAATCCATGAGCAAGGACCGCATCCTGGAGCTCTACCTCAACGAGATCTTCCTCGGCCAGAACAGCTACGGCGTCACCGCCGCCGCGCAGACCTACTTCAACAAGCCGCTCGACGAGCTCAGCGCGGGCGAGGCGGCCTACCTCGCGTCGCTGCCCAAGGCGCCCAGCAACCGCCACCCGGTGCGCGACTACGACACCGCGATCTTCTGGCGCGACAACACGCTGCGCGAGATGTTCGAGAACGGCTACATCGACCGCGCCACCTACGAGGCCGAGACCGCCGCGCCGCTGCGCACGGTGCAGGGCGGCGACTACGAGAGCTTCCGCTCCGAACTGCCGCCGCGCGACTACTTCACCGACGAGATCCGCCGCCAGCTGAGCCGCGACTTCGGCGAGGAGGAGTTCTTCTCCGGCGGCCTGTCGATCCGCGCCACGGCCGACGAGGAGCTGCAGCAGGTCGCCGCGCGCGAGCTGCGCACCGCGCTCGAGGCCTACGACCGCTCGCTCGGGCGCTGGCGCGGCACCGGCAAGACGATCCCCGCCGACGCGCTCGGCTCCGAGGAGAGCTGGCGCGCGGCGCTGGCGGAGGTCTCCGTCGCGCGCGACATCGTGCTCGAGACGCCGTGGCACCCGGCCGTGGTGCTGGAACTGGGCGATCGGGCGATGACCCTGGGCGCCGAGGGCGTCGAGGGCACCATCCAGGTGCCGCGCGAGGACATAGCTTGGCTGCCGGGCTCGTTCTACGACGAGTTCGAGGTCGGCGAGGTGGTCCACGTCCGCCAGATGGTGTCCGACGGCGACGGCTCGCTGATCCGCTGGACCCTGCGGCAGGTGCCCCAGGTGCAGGGCGCGTTCATGGCGATGGACGTCAACACCGGCCGCGTGCTGGCGATGCAGGGCGGCTTCTCCTACCAGCACTCCGTCTTCAACCGCGCCACCCAGGCGATGCGCCAGCCGGGCTCGGCCTTCAAGCCGTTCGTCTACGCCGCGGCGCTCGATTCCGGCTACACCCCGGCCACGATCGTCGTCGACGCGCCCATCGAGATCAACACGCCCCAGGGCCTGTGGCGGCCGCAGAACGCGTCGCACCAGTTCTACGGGCCGACGCCGCTCAGGACCGGCATCGAGCAGTCGCGCAACCTGATGACGGTCCGGCTGGCGCAGGAGATCGGCATGGACACCGTCGCGCGCTACTCCGAGCGCTTCGGCGTCTACGACGACATGAGCCGCAACCTCTCGACCGCGCTCGGCGCCGACGAGACCACGCTGTTCCGCGTCGTGGCGGCCTACGCGATGTTCGCCAACGGCGGCGAGCGGGTCGAGCCGACACTGGTGGACCGGGTGCAGGACCGCTTCGGCCGCACCCTCTACCGCCACGACCAGCGCACCTGCGTCGATTGCAGCGTCGCCGACCTGCCCGAGGGCGAGGCGCCGCGCATCACCTCGAGCCGCGAGCGGGTCATCAACGAGATCACCGCCTACCAGCTCGTCTCGATGATGCAGGGCGTGGTCGAGCGCGGCACTGCGCGGCGCACGGTCAACCTGCCGGTGCCCGTCGCCGGCAAGACCGGCACCACGAACGACGCCAAGGACGTCTGGTTCGTCGGCTTCTCCTCCAACATCGTCGCCGGCTGCTACATCGGCTACGACCAGCCGCGCTCGCTGGGGAGCGGCGCGTCGGGCGGCGGGATCTGCGGGCCGGTGTTCAACGGCTTCATGTCCGAGGCCGTCGAGCGCTTCGGCGGCGGCGAGTTCGCGGTGCCCGACGACTGCCAGTTCATCGCCATCGACCGCTTCACCGGCGCGCGCCTGCCGAACGGATCGAGCGGCGGCAACGTGGTGCGCGAGTGCTTCCGTCCGGGCGAGGAGCCGCTGTTCGGCGTCACCTTCGACGGCGGCTTCGCGATGAGCGGCGACCTGCCGCTGGTCGACGAGCTCGGCGGCGGCAGCACCGGCAGCACCCGCTCCGTCACCACCTCCACGGGCGCGACGGTCGAGGTCGGCCCGCGGGCGAGCTTCGGCACCCTGAGCTCGGGCGGGCTCTACTGAGCACCGCCCGGCGCGGCGGCGGTCAGTCGTCGCGGTGGGTGAGGTGGGGCACGTCGGCGGCCCCGGCCGATCCCCGGCCCGAGAGCGACGGGTTCTCCATGAAGAACCGGTGGCAGTTGAAGGCGAACGCGCCCTCGGGGATCGGCGGCCGGCGGAAGTGTCCGTCGGGGCCCATGACCCAGCTGCCGGCGGTGTCGGCCATGTTGGCGGCCATGATCTGGTCGGTGATCTGCGCCTTCACCGTCGGGTTCGTCGCCTCGACCAGCGTCTCGACCCGGCGGTTGAGGTTGCGGCTCATCCAGTCGGCCGACGACAGGAACACCCGCGCCTTGCGCGACGGCAGGCCGTGGCCGTCGCCGAAGCAGACGATGCGGGAATGTTCGAGGTAGCGCCCGACGATGGACTTCACCCGGATGTTCTCGCTCAGCCCCGTGATCCCCGGCTTGAGGCCGCAGATCCCCCGGATCACGAGGCTGATCTCGACCCCCGCCTGCGACGCGGCGTAGAGCGCGTCGATCACGTCGGCCTCGACCAGCGAGTTCAGCTTGGCCCAGATCGCGCCCTTGCGCCCGGCGCGGGCGTGCTCGCACTCCCGGGCGATCATCTCGAGCAGGAACGGCTTCATCCCCTCGGGCGAGATGTGCAGGTTCTCGAGGTCGGCGGGCTGGGCGTAGCCGCCGATGTAGTTGAACACCTTGGTGGCGTCGCGGCCGAGCTTGTCGTCGCAGGTGAAGAAGCTCAGGTCGGTGTAGAAGCGCGCGGTGATCGGGTGGTAGTTGCCGGTGCCGAAATGGGTGTAGGTCACCAGCCGGTCGCCCTCGCGGCGGACCACGGTACTGATCTTGGCGTGGGTCTTGTAGTTGATGAAGCCGTAGACCACGTGCGCGCCCGATCGCTCCAGCCGGCGCGACTGGCGGATGTTGGCGGCCTCGTCGAAGCGCGCCTTTAGCTCGACCAGCGCAGTCACCGACTTGCCTTCCTCGGCGGCCTCGCAGAGCGCGTCGACCACGGGCGAGTTGCGCGAGGTGCGGTAGAGCGTCTGCTTGATCGCCACCACGTCCGGATCGCGTGCCGCCTGCTGCAGGAAGCGGATCACCATGTCGAAGGTCTCGTAGGGGTGGTGCAGCAGCATGTCCTTCTGGCGGATCGCGGCGAACATGTCGCCGTCGTGGTCCTGCACCCGCTCGGGCACCCGCGGCGTGAAGGGCGGCCAGAGCAGGTCGGGGCGGCTCTCCAGCACCAGCTCGCGCAGCGCGCCGATGCCGACGAGCCCGTCGACCTCGACCACCTCCTCCTCGCGCACCGGCAGCTGGTCCATGATGATCTTGCGCAGGCCGGCCGGCGCGCCGGTCGAGATCTTCATGCGCACCACCTCGCCGCGCCGCCGCCGTTTGAGCGCCACCTCGAACTCGCGCACCAGGTCCTCGGCCTCCTCCTCGACCTCGAGATCGCTGTCGCGCAGCACCCGGAAGGCGCAGTGGCCGGTGAGCTTGTAGCCCGGGAACAGGCTGGTGATCTCGAGCAGCAGCAGGTCCTCGAGCGGCAGGAAACGGTGGCCGCTCTCCGCGGGCAGGCTGACGAACCGGTCGATCTGGTGCGGCACCGGCAGCAGCGCGCGCAGGGCGCGCTTGTCGCTGCGCCGCTCGAGCTGGAGCGCCAGCGCGAAGCCCTCGGAGGGGATGAACGGGAACGGGTGCGCCGGATCGACCGCGAGCGGGGTCAGCACCGGGAAGACACGCGCCATGAAGACCTCGCGCAGGTAGGCGCGGTCGGCGTCGGAGAGCTGGTCGCGGGTCAGGATGGCGAGCCCCGCCGCCTCCATCTCGGCGCGCAGATCGAGCAGCACCGCCTGCTGGCGCGCCATCAGCGCGCGCGCGTCGCTGTCGATCAGCGCCAGCTGCTCGAGCGGGCTCAGCCCGTCCATCGCGGGCGTCGTGTTGCCGGTCAGCGCCAGCTCGCGCAGGCCGGCGACGCGCACGGTGTAGAATTCGTCGAGATTGCTCGCCGAGATCGACAGGAAGCGCAGCCGCTCGAGCAGCGGCACGCGCGGGTTCTCGGCCTCCTCGAGCACCCGCCAGTTGAAGCCGAGCCACGACAGCTCGCGGTTGTGGAAGCGCGCCGGGCCGCTGTAGTCGCCGGCCACGGCGACCGGCTCGGGGAACGGGCTGTTGAGGAAGTCGGCAAGGGGGGTGGCGTCGGACCGGGCGGTGTCAGGCATCGTCGGCATCCATCTGAAGGACTTCGCGGGCGAGGTTGATCGTCAGCCGCTTGCCCCGGCCCAGCGCGGCCGCCTCGAGCACGTCGATGGTGCGGCGGGCGGCGGCGAAGGAGCGGGTCATGCGCGGCACGAGCCACGGGATCAGGCCGTCGGCGTAGGCGAGTTGGCGGTCGCGCAGGATCTTGCGCAGCACCGCCGCGAGCAGCGCGTCGTCGGGATCGCCGATCTTCACCACCGTCGCCGCCTGCAGCCGGCTGACGAGGTCGGGCAGCGCCACCGCCCAGCGCGTCGGCGGCGCGGCGGCGGTGAACAGCAGCGCGCCCCCGGCGGCGGCGAGGCTGTTGTGGAGGTGGAATACCCACTCCTCGGCCTGCCGCGGCAGCCGGTCGGCGTCTTCGAGCACCACGTCGCCCGTCTCGGGCAGCGGCTCGGTGCCCGCCAGGGCCGGCGCGTCGAGGATCAGCGCGCCGGTGCGCGCGGCGAACAGGCGGGCGAGGTGGGTCTTGCCCGAACCCTGCGGGCCGGCGAGGACGAGCTTGCCCTCCGGCCAGTCGCCGGGCCGGGTGACCATCGCGTAGGCGGTGCCGTTGGCCTCGGAGACGTAGTAGGAATCTTCGCCGAAGGTGACCTCGTGGGGCCACTCGAAGGAGAGCTGGCGCCCCATATCACTCGCCCACGGCCGGCTCGTCGGAGCCGAGATAGAGGGTGGAGCGCATGTATTGCGCGGTCGCGAAGCGGGTCAGCACGCCGAGCATCGCCGCCACCGGCACCGCCACGAGCAGGCCGACGAAGCCGAAGATCGCCCCGAAGATGGCCAGCGCCAGCAGCAGCCAGACCGGGTGCAGCCCGACGCTGTCGCCCACCAGCAGCGGCGTCAGGATGTTGCCCTCGAGGAACTGGCCGCCGAAGAAGATCGCCGCCACCAGCGCGATCATGTGCCACTCGCCCCAGAACTGGAACAGCGCCAGCCCGATCGCCAGCGCGCCGCCGACGATGGCGCCGACGTAGGGGATGAACGTCACCAGCCCCGCGAAGGCCCCGACGACGA
Organism: Oceanicola granulosus HTCC2516; assembly: GCF_000153305.1. GTDB lineage: Bacteria > Pseudomonadota > Alphaproteobacteria > Rhodobacterales > Rhodobacteraceae > Oceanicola > Oceanicola granulosus. Next base: position 558,133 of record NZ_CH724107.1, on the reverse strand, counting down.
CCCCGAACTGCAGCCCCACCAGCATCAGCGACACGGCGTAGAACGTGCCCTGGATCAGCATCACCAGCCCCTGCCCGCGGATGAACGACGACAGCGTCTCGTCGATCTCGCTGGCGAGGCGGCGGATGGTGGGGGCGTGCTCGCGCGGCAGCAGCGTGTCGATCCGCGCGACCATGCGGTCCCAGTCGAGCAGCAGGTAGAAGGTCACCACCGGCACGATCACCAGCAGCACCAGCACGTTGACGAAGCTCAGCGCCGAGCTCAGCGCGGCGCTCAGCATTTCGCCGCCCCGCGCGGCGATGGTTTCGCCGATGGAGGCGAGCTGCTGGCGGATCGTCGAGCCTTCGTCCACCAGGTCGGGGAAGCGCGCGGCGAGCCAGTCGCGCAGGCGGATGAACAGCTCCGGCGCGGTCTCGATCAGCTGCGTCAGCTGGCGCACCAGCGTCGGCACCACGAGCAGCACCAGCAGCACGAAGACGAGGATGGCGAGGACGGTGATGGTGATCACCGCGAACAGCCGCCGCATCCCCAGCCGCTCGAGCCGGTCGGCGACCGGATCGAGGATGTAGGCGAAGGCGCCGCCCAGCAGGAACGGCGTCAGCGCGTCGCCCAGGAACCAGAGCACCACGGCGAAGACCAGGGCGGCGATGCCCCAGTACCGGGCCTGTGTCGAAACGGGTAGGGCCATGCTGTCTCCTTCGCTCCCCCCTGTTTCGCCGCAGATGCGAGGCAGGGCAAGACGAACCGTGACCGCGCACGGGCGGCGGCGGTCCGGATGCTGCGCGGGGCCGGGCTGAAGCCCGGCCTACAGGGGCGCCAAGCCTGCGTTCAGCGGCGTCATCAGCTCCACGATCTGCTCGCGCAGCCACGCGTGCGCCGGTGTCGCCGACGAGCGGCGGTGCCACATCATCCCGATCACCGGCGGCTCGAGTGGCATCGGCAGCGCGAAGCAGCGCAGCCCCATCTCGCCCTGCAGCTTGCGCGCCAGCTGGACCGGCACCAGCGACACCGCCTCGCTGCCTGCCACCGCGCGCAGGATGCCCGGGAACGAGGCCATCGACATCACCACCCGCCGCTGCCGCCCCACCGCCGCCAGCGCGTCGTCGCCCATCGCGCGCAGGTTGCCGTCGAGCGAGAACAGGATGTGGCCGAGGTCGCAGAACAGGTCGAGCGGCACCGTGTCGCCCTCGGCGAGGTGGGCGAGGCGCGGGTTGCCGGCGGCCGCCGCCAGCACGAAGGGCGAGCGGAACAGCAGCCGGTGCTCGGCCCACTCGGGCGAGCCGGTGAGCGGGAACAGCGCGACGTCGGCCTCGTAGCGCTCGAGCGTCGCCTCGTACTCGCGCGGCACGAGGTTGAGCAGCTGGATGCGCACGCCCGGCGCGGCGGCGGCGAGGCGCGCGGCCAGCTGCGGCATGAGCATCTCGGCGAAGAAGTCGATCCCGGCGAGGCGGAAGGTCCGTTTGGCGGTGGCCGGGTCGAATTCCTGCGGCGCGGCGAGCAGGTCCTCCAGCCGGTCGAGCGTCTCGCGCAGCGGCGCCTCGAGCGCGCGGGCGAAGTCCGTCGCCACCAGCCCCTGGCCCCGGCGGAGGAACAGTTCGTCCCCGAGCGCCGCCCGCAGCCGGCCCAGCGCCGCCGACACCGCCGGCTGCGACAGGCCCACCCGCGCCGCCGCGCGGGTCGTCGAGCGCTCGCGCAGGAGGGCGTCCAGCACCTTGAGCAGGTTCAGATCGAAGCCGGCCAAATTCATGGCATCAATATCACCCATATCGCTTATGCGTTTAACAGTGAAATCCGACCGGCCTATCCTGATGTGCATCAATCAGGGAGAAGCGCCATGAAAGATGTGCTCGAAGATGCCGCCACGTGGAACGGCACCCAGTACAAGACGATCCTGACCAACGACTCGACCAGCGGCGTGATGAGCATCGTCGATTCGGTCAGCCCCGCCGGCTCCGGCCCGCCGCGCCACGTGCACCACGCCGAGGACGAGGTGTTCGTCGTGCTCACCGGCACGCTCGAGTGGTGGATGGAGGGCGAGACCGGCACCTGCGGGGCGGGCGAGGCGCTGTTCGTGCCGCGCGGGCGCGAGCACACGTTCCGCGTCAGCGACGACGCGCCCTGCCGCCACCTCGTGATCCTCACGCCGGGCGGCTTCGAGCAGTTCTTCATGGAGATGGCCGAGAAGGGCTGCCGCATTCCCGAGGACATGGCCGCCATCGTCGAGAGCGGCGAGCGGCATAACCTGAGCTTCACCGGCACGCCGCTGTAGGGGCTGTAGGCCGGGCTTCAGCCCGGCTCCCCCGCACGGCACCCCGGGGCCGGGCTGAAGCCCGGCCTGCACCTTGCCGCCCAAACTGCGCGACGCTTGCCTGCACCGGCCGGCTCGCCTAGGACTGCCGGGCAATTTCCGTCAGCCAAAGGGCTCCCCATGCGCCTCAGCCGCTACTTCCTTCCCGTGCTCAAGGAGACGCCCGCCGAGGCGCAGATCGCCAGCCACCGGCTGATGCTGCGCGCGGGCATGATCAAGCAGGCGGGGGCCGGCATCTATTCATGGCTGCCGCTCGGCTACCGGGTGCTCAAGAAGATCGAGCGCATCGTTCACGAGGAACAGCAGCGCGCCGGCCACCACCCGGTGCTGATGCCGACGCTGCAGACGGCCGAGCTCTGGCGCGAGTCGGGCCGCTACGACGCCTACGGCCCCGAGATGCTGCGCATCCGCGACCGCCACGACCGCGACATGCTCTACGGGCCGACCAACGAGGAGATGATCACCGACATCTTCCGCAGCCACGTGGCAAGCTACAAGGACCTGCCGCTGACGCTCTACCACATCCAGTGGAAGTTCCGCGACGAGGTCCGCCCGCGCTTCGGCGTCATGCGCGGGCGCGAGTTCCTGATGAAGGACGGCTACAATTTCGACCTGACCAAGGAAGACGCGCTCCACGCCTACAACCGCCACCTCGTCAGCTACCTGCGCACCTACGAGCGGATGGGCCTGCAGGCGATCCCGATGCGCGCCGATTCCGGCCCCATCGGCGGCGACGACACGCACGAGTTCCTCGTGCTGGCCGAGACCGGCGAGAGCGAGGTCTTCTACGATAGCGAGATCACCGACCTGCGCTTCGGCGAGCGCGAGATCGATTACGACGACCGCGCCCAGTGCGAGGCGGTAATGGCGGAGTTCACCTCGCGCTACGCCCGCACCGACGAGACCCACGACGAGGCGCTCTTCGCCGAGGTGCCCGAGGCGCGCCGCCGCTCGGCGCGCGGCATCGAGGTGGGGCAGATCTTCTACTTCGGCACCAAGTACTCCGAGCCCATGGGCGCGACGGTGCAGGGTCCGGACGGCAAGCCGGTGCCGGTCCACATGGGCAGCCACGGGATCGGCGTCAGCCGCCTCGTCGGCGCGCTGATCGAGGCCAACCACGACGACAAGGGCATCGTCTGGCCGGAGGGCGTCACGCCGTTCCATGTCGGCCTCGTCAACCTCAAGACCGGCGACGGCGACGCCGATGCCGCCTGCCAGAAGATCTACGACCAACTCACCGCCTGCGGGCTCGAGGTGCTCTACGACGACCGCGACGAGCGGGCAGGGGCCAAGTTCGCGACGATGGACCTGATCGGCTTGCCGTGGCGCGTCACCGTGGGGCCGCGCGGGCTCAAGAACGGCGTGGTCGAGCTCACCTCGCGCCGCACCGGCGACAGCGAGGAGATCGCGCCCGACGCGCTGACCGACCGGCTCTGCGAGATCTACGCGCCGCACCACGCCCATGTCGGCCGGCCCATGCCCGAGCCGATGGGCAAGCGCAGCTTCCACACCTGGATCTGACGCGACGATCCGGCGCCTTTGCCCGAAGGCGCCGGTTTTGCTAGAGTGCCCCTCGCGCCCGCAAGAATGGCGCGGAGCAGGGGCCGCAACATGCTGAGCTTTCTCATTCGCACGCTGGCGATGGCGGGCGGCGTCGCCGGGGCGATGGCGCTGTCGCAATATCCCGAGTTCACCACCCAGTACACCCAGCGGCTCGCGGGGCAGATCGACGCGCTCGAGACCGTCGCCGCCGATTTCGACGCCACCGCCGCGCGTTCGGGCCTGACGCGCGAGGCGGCGCTGGCGCAGATGACGGGCACGGCGTTCCTCGACGACCGCCGCGCCGACATGACCCGCACCTTCCGCCGCTACGAGGCGCTGAGCGACAGCTACGCCGCCCTCGCCGCCGCCTCGCCGGTCGAGCGGATGCTGATGCCGCACCGCCTGGGCGATCCGGAGACCGTCGCGGGCACGTGGGAAAACTTCGTCCCGGCCTTGCCGCTATCCCTGCCGGGCGCGCTGGCCGCCGGGGCGGGCTACCTCGCCGGCTGGTCGCTCGTCGGCGGGCTGCTGGCGCTCCTGCTGCGCCCCCTGCGCCGGCCCCGCCGCCTCGCGCCGCGCCCCGCCGCCGCGCCCGGGCGGACCGAGCCGCCGCTGACGGCGCCCCACGAGGGGCGCGTCGAGCCGCCGCTGCGCCGCCCGCACTTCTGAGCCGCACCCGCTGGACCTCCCCCGGGCTGGCCCCTAGGGTCGCGCCGGAATCGAGGAGGATACCATGACGAGCAAGGCACTTATCACCTGGGGCGGCTGGGAGGGGCACCAGCCCGACAAGGTCGCCGCGCTGTTCCGCGAGATGCTGGAGCCGGAAGGCTACGAGGTCGAGGTCACCGACACGCTCGACTGCTTCGACGACGCCGACGCCCTGCGCGCGCTCGACCTGATCGTTCCCGTCTGGACCATGTCCGAGCTGACCCGCGAGCGCGCCGAGAACGTCTCCGAGGCCGTCTCGCGCGGCACCGGCCTCGCCGGCTGCCACGGCGGCATGTGCGACGCGTTCCGCTCCGAAGTGCTGTGGCAGTTCATGACCGGCGCGAACTGGGTCGCCCACCCGGGCGGCGACGGCGTGCGCTACACGGTCGAGATCACCGACCGCGATCACGAGCTCAACGAGGGGATCGACGACTTCGAGGTCGTCAGCGAGCAATACTACCTGCACACCGACCCGGCGAACCACGTCCTCGCCACCACCCGGTTTCCGACGACCACCTGGTACCACTCGGCCAACGGCGAGGTCGACGTCCCCCAGGCCTGGACCCGCCGCTGGGGCCTGGGCCGCGTCTACTACAACGCGCTCGGCCACCAGGCGGCGACGATTTCCTCGGGCCCGGCGCGCGAGATGCTGCGCCGGGGCCTGCTCTGGGCCGGCAAGGGGCGCGCGGCTGCCGAAGCGGCGGGCGAGCGGCACGAGACCTACGCGTCGGACGGCAAGCACTTCTGATCCGACGGGGGCGGCGGCTGCACCGGCGCGCCGCCTCCGGCGGGGATATTTTCAGGACAGAGATCTGGGGGACGTTCCACCCGTAGGGTGCGCATTCATTGCGCACCCTGCAGTGACACTCGTGAGGTCCGAAAGGCCTCTAAATCCGCGACGGGTGTCCCGGCCCCGAGGGGCCGGGACACGGGATCAGCCTTCGAGCGCCAGCTTGTGCAGGTGGATCTCGTTGATCGGGTGGCTTTCGGCGCCGATCACGCCGGGGCGGGCGTGGCGGAACAGCGAGCGCCAGTAGGGCTGGATGATCACGCCGTCGTCGCGCAGGAGCTGCTCGATCTCGGCCATGACCTGGCGCCGGGCGTCGGCGTCGGCGATGGCGGAGGCCTCGTTGAGCATCTCGTCGAACACCGGGTTGGCGTAGGCCGTCTCGTTCCAGGCCACGCCGGTCTTGTAGGCGAGGGCGAGGTTCTGGACGCCGAGCGGGCGGTGGCCCCAGTCGGTCGAGGAGAACGGGTACTTGGCCCAGTCGTTCCAGAAGGTGGAGCCCGGGTAGATGGTCCGCTCGACCTGCATCCCCGCGTCGCGCAGCTGGGCGGCGAGCGCGTCGGAGGTGTTGCGCCGCCAGTCGTCGTCGATGGAGATCAGCTCGTGCACGAAGTCGGCCATGCCGGCCTCTTCCATCAGCGCCATCGCCTTCTCGGGGTCGAATTCCGGCATGCCGATGTCGGCGTACTCGGGATGGACCGGGCAGACATGGTGGTTCTCGGCGACGGTGCCGCGCCCGGCGTAGCCGAGTTCGAGCAGCACGTTGTTGTCGCAGGCCAGCGCCAGCGCGCGGCGCACGCGGACGTCGGCATAGGGCTTCATGCCGTCGACCTCGGCCTCCTGGTTGGTCCGCAGCACCAGCGTGTTGGCGGAGACCGATTCCGACTGCTCCCAGCCGATCGCCTGGAAGATCTCGACGAATTCGCCGACCGTCTCGTAGGTCATGTCGATCTCGCCGGCCTCGGCGGCGGCGACGTGGGCCGCGCCGTCCTGGCCGTAATCAACGAATTCGATCCGGTCGAGCGCGGCGCCTTCGCCCCACCATTGGTGATCGGTGTTCTTCTCGAGGACCGCGCGCACGCCGACCTCGAACTCGGCGAGACGGTAGGGGCCGGTGCCGACCGGGTTGTCGGCGGGGTTGCCGGTGAAGCCTTCGGGCACGATGGCGGAGGGATAGTCGGACACGGTGGCGATGATCGAGATGTCGGGCCGCTGCAGATGCAGCTTCAGGGTCTGGTCGTCGACCACCTCGATGGCGCCCTCGGCGGGGCCGTCGCCGGCCTCGTTCTGGATCGCGCCCATGCGCGAGGCCATGGAGTTGCCCTCCATGGTGGAATCGCACCACCGGGCGAAGTTGTAGGCGACGTCGGCGGCGGTGAAGGGCTCGCCGTTGTTCCACTGCACGCCCGGGCGCAGGTGGAGCGTGTACTCGGTGGCATCCTCGTTGACATCCCAGCTCTCCAGCAGGCGGCCCTCGAAAGTGCCGTCGGCGTTGTACTGGACGAGGAACTCGAGCCAGCCGCGCGCGATGTTGCCGACCTGCGGCCAGTCGAACGTCGGCGGGTCCTTCAGCGGGCGCACGTCCTGCTGGATGCGGATGACACCGCCCTCGGCGGCCTGCGCGCGGGCGGGGGTCGGCATCGTCAGCCCGATCATCCCGTAGGCGCCGGCGGCGGTCACGCCGAGCGACGTGGCGCGCGTGAGGAACTCGCGCCGGCTCAGCTTGCCGGCGGCGACCTCGGCGGCGTGCATGCGTGCCGCGGGGTGGATGTCATCCCTGTTGTAGAACTTTGTCACGGTTGTCTCCGAGCGGATTGTTATCGGCCGCCCCCTCCCGGGGCGGCCTCGCCCGCGTACCTTACGGGCCGCTCGCGCCGCCGCCAACCGTGAAGCCGCCGCCGCTTGACCACGAGGCCGCGAGCGGACAGGTAGGGCCGACCCGTCCATCGAGAGCAGACATGGCCCAGACCCCGCGCCCCTTCGCCCCCTTCGAGTGGAAGATCGCCTGGCGCTACATCCGCGCCCGGCGCGCCGAGGGCGGTGTCTCGGTGATGACCTGGATCAGCCTCGTGGGCATCAGCCTCGCCGTGTTCGCGCTGATCGCCACGCTGGCGGTGCGCTCGGGCTTCCGGCAGGAATTCGTCGACACCATCGTCGGTGCCAATGCCCACCTCGCGGTGCGCCAGCAGACCCAGGAGACGGTGACCGTCACCCAGGGCGACCAGAGCGTCGACGTCACCCGCTGGGTCGACACGATCTCCGACTACCCCGACCTGGCCGCCCGTCTCGCCGCGCTCGAGGGCGTGGAGCGGGCCAACTCGGTGGTGCGCGGGGAGGGGCTGGCGAGCCGGGGCGAGGAGGCCACCTTCGTTCAGATCTATGGCATCTCGCCCGAGGAGCTCGCCGACGTCCCGCTGATCCGCGCGCCGGAGCAGTCGTCGGGCCGGCTCGCCGACTTCGGCGGCGAGAGCGGCGTGGCGCTCGGCTCGGGGGTGGCGCGCGCGCTCGGCGTCTCCGTCGGCGAGCGCATCACCCTGACCACCGCCGCCGGGGTGCAGACGGCGGTCGGGCGCAGCCCGCGCCGGGCGAGCTTCGACGTGGTCTACATCTTCCAGACCGGCCGCTACGCCACCGACGTCGTTCGCGTCTACATGCCGCTCGAAAAGGCGCAGGACTTCTTCAACCGCGGCGACGCGGTGGACGAGATCGAGGTCTTCGTCACCGACCCCGACAACGTGGAGCAGTGGATCTCGCCGGTCTACGCGCAGCTCGAGCCGGGCTCTCTGCTCTACAGCTGGAAGGACAACGAGGGTGCCTACCTGCGGGCGCTCACGGTGGAGGACAACGTGATGTTCGTCATCCTGTCGATCCTCGTGCTGATCGCGAGCATGAACATCATCTCCGGCCTCATCATGCTGGTGAAGAACAAGGGCCGCGACATCGGCATCCTGCGCACCGTGGGGCTGACCGAGGGGGCGGTGCTGCGGGTGTTCTTCCTGTGCGGCGCGGGGATCGGGACGGTCGGCACCGTCGTCGGCGTGGTGCTCGGCTGCCTCTTCGCCATCTACGTCGACCAGATCTTCAGCTTCGTGAACTACGTCGCCGGCGGCGGCGTGTGGGATCCGTCGATCCGGGGCATCTACGCGCTGCCCGCCAGGCTCGAGTTCGGCGACGTGCTCTCCGCCGTCTCCCTGAGCCTCGCGCTCAGCTGGATCGTGACGCTGTTTCCCGCCCGCCGCGCGGCGCGGATGAACCCGGTCGAGGCGCTGCGCTATGAGTGAGCTGCGTCTGAGCGGAGTGAGCAAGGGCTACAACCACGGCCTGCCGAGCGAGGTGCGGGTGCTGTCGGGCGTCGATCTCGAGATCGGCGCCGGCGAGGTGGTGGCGCTGGTCGCGCCGTCGGGGGCGGGCAAGTCGACGCTGCTGCACATCGCGGGCCTGCTCGACACGCCGGATGCGGGCGAGGTCTGGCTCGGCGGCGAGGACATGACGCGGCTCGGCGACCGCCGCCGCACCATGGCGCGGCGGCGGCAGGTGGGGTTCATCTACCAGTTCCACCACCTGCTCCCCGAGTTCAGCGCCGCCGAGAACGTGGTGCTGCCCCAGCTCGCCAACGGCGTCGATCCCGCCGAGGCGGAGGCGCGGGCGCGCGAGTTGCTCGAGAGCGTCGGCGTCGGCGCCCGCGCGACGCACCGCCCGGCGGCGCTGTCGGGGGGCGAGCAGCAGCGCGTGGCCTTCTGCCGCGCCCTCGCCAACCGGCCGCGCCTGCTGCTCGCCGACGAGCCCACCGGCAACCTCGACCCCGCCACCTCCGACCGCGTGTTCGGGGCGCTGATGGACCTCGTCCGCTCCACCGGCCTCGCTGCCCTCATCGCGACGCACAACCTCGACCTCGCCGCCCGCATGGACCGGTCGGTGCGGCTGGAGGACGGCCGCTTGTGACCGGCGGGGTAGGGT
>NZ_CH724107.1:544772-548634 GCF_000153305.1 Oceanicola granulosus HTCC2516 | reverse complement strand
CCGCCGCGCCGGCACCGATGCACCGAAGACAAGAGGTGAGACATGGTTTCGCGCGTCATCCCCGTCGACAATTTCGACCTGGTGATCTTCGGCGGCACGGGCGATCTCGCCCGCCGCAAGATCCTGCCGGGCCTGTTCCGCCGCTTCCGCGCCGGGCAGATGCCCGAGGACGCCCGCGTCATCGCCGCCGCGCGCTCCGAGCACGACGACGCGAGCTACCGCAGCGAGATCGAGGCGGCGATCAAGGAGTTCGGCGGGGCCGAGAGCAAGGACCGCAAGGGCCTGAAGGCGTTCCTCGAGCGGCTGCACTACGTCGCCGTCGACGCGCGCGGCGACGGCGGCTGGCAGCAGCTCAAGGACCTGATGCGCGACGGCGTCGTGCGGGCCTTCTACTTCTCCGTCGCGCCGGGCCTGTTCGGCGACCTCGCCGAGCGGCTGCACACCCATGGCATCGCCGACCGCGACAGCCGGCTCGTCGTGGAGAAGCCGTTCGGGCGCGACCTCAAGAGCGCCCGGGCGCTCAACGCCACGCTCGCCGACCACTTCAACGAGGACCAGATCTACCGCATCGACCACTACCTCGGGAAGGAGACCGTCCAGAACCTGATGGCGGTGCGCTTCGCCAACGTGCTGTTCGAACCGCTCTGGAACAGCCACTACGTCGACCACATCCAGATCACCGTCGCCGAGACCGTCGGCGTCGGCGGCCGGGGCAGCTACTACGACAAGTCCGGCGCGATGCGCGACATGGTGCAGAACCACCTGATGCAGCTGCTCTGCCTGATCGCGATGGAGCCGCCGAACCAGTTCGAGGCCGACGCGGTGCGCGACGAGAAGCTGAAGGTGATCCGCGCGCTCCAGCCGATCGACAGCCATCACATCGTGCGCGGCCAGTACGAGGCGTCGGAGAAGACCGCCTCCTACCGCGAGGACGTCGAGAACCCGAAGAGCACCACCGAGAGCTTCATCGCCCTGCGCGCCACCATCGCCAATTGGCGGTGGGCCGGCGTGCCGTTCTACCTGCGCACCGGCAAGCGGCTGAAGGCGCGCTCCAGCGAGATCAACGTGGTATTCAAGGACCTCGGCCACTCGATCTTCGAGGGCGACGAGGCGCGCCACCGCAACGTGCTGACGATCCGGCTGCAGCCCAACGAGGGGATCGACCTGCAGGTGACGATCAAGGAGCCCGGCCCCGGCGGTATGCGGCTGATCGACGTGCCGCTCGACATGACCTTCGCGCAGGCTCTCGGCGACGAGGCCGACGACGTGACGGACGCCTACGAGCGGCTCATCATGGACGTGATCCGGGGCAACCAGACGCTGTTCATGCGCGGCGACGAGGTCGAGGCCGCCTGGGCCTGGACCGATCCGCTGATCGAGGGCTGGGAGGCGCGCCACGACGTGCCGAAGGTCTATGACACCGGCTCGTCGGGCCCCGAGGACAGCCTGATGCTGATGCACCGCGACGGCCGCCGCTGGCGCGACATCAAGGGCTGAGCCCGCGCGGCGCTTGACCTCGCGGACCAGGGCGCGAAACCCTTCGCCACAGGCGCAGGCCAGACCACAGGAGACCGAGATGGAGCTGAAGGAATATCCCGACGCCGAGATGATGATGATGGACATCGCCGACCTGCTCGCGAGCGAACTGCGCACGTGCCTCGTCAGCCATGACCACGCATCCCTGGCCGTCCCCGGCGGCACCACGCCTGGCCCGATCTTCGACAGCCTCTGCGCCACGCGGCTCGACTGGGACCGCGTCCACGTGCTGCTGACCGATGAGCGCTGGGTGCCCGAGACCTCCGAGCGCTCCAACACCCGGCTGCTGCGCCAGCGCCTGCTGACCGACAACGCCGCCGCCGCGCGGCTCGTCCCGCTCTACGCCGACGCGCCCGCGCCGGAGGCCAGGCTCGAGGAGCTCGAGGAGGCGCTGCGCCCCGAGCTGCCGCTGTCGGTGCTGCTGCTGGGCATGGGCGCCGACATGCACACCGCCTCGATCTTCCCCGGCGCCGACCGTCTCGAGGAGGCGCTGCACGGCGACAGCCTGCTGGTCCCGATGCGCGCGCCCGGCGCGCCCGAGCCGCGAGTGACGCTGTCGGCCAAGGTGCTGCGGGGCGCGATGAGCACCCATATCGTCATCACTGGCGCCGAGAAGCGCGCCGCCCTCGACGAGGCGCGCAAGCTGCCGCCCGAGGAAGCCCCCGTCGCCGCCGTGCTGCGCGACGCCACCGTTCACTGGGCGGAGAAATAAGCCATGTGGGACAAGCTGAACGCCCATCACGAGTCCGTGGCCGCGCGCCGCTTCGAGACGTTGTTCGACGGCGGCCGGGCGGAGGATTTCTCGGTGCGCGTGGGCGACATGCTCTTCGACTACTCCAAGACCAACATCGACGCCGAGGGCCGCGCGCTGCTGATCGAGCTGCTCGAGCGCGCCGACGTGGCCGGGCGGCGCGAGGCGATGTTCTCGGGCGCGCCGATCAACGAGACCGAGGGCCGCGCGGTGCTCCACACCGCGCTGCGCAACATCAATGGCGAGCCGGTCACGGTCGACGGGCAGGACGTCATGCCCGGCGTGCGCGAGACGCTCGAGCGGATGGAGGCCTTCGCCGCCGACGTGCGCGAGGGCCGCTTCACGGGGCAGGGCGGGCGCATCACCGATGTCGTCAACATCGGCATCGGCGGCTCCGACCTCGGCCCCGCGATGGCGACGCTGGCGCTCGCGCCCTACCACGACGGACCGCGCTGCCACTTTGTCTCCAACGTCGACCCCGCCGACATCGCTGGCGTCCTGCGCGGCTGCGATCCGGCGACGACGCTGGTGATCGTCGCCTCCAAGACCTTCACCACCATCGAGACGATGACCAACGCGCGCACCGCCAAGGCGTGGATGTCCGAGACCGTCTCCGAGCCCGCCGCGCAGTTCGCCGCGCTCTCGACGGCGGCCGACAAGACCGCCGATTTCGGCATCGCGCCGGAGCGGGTGTTCGGCTTCGAGGATTGGGTCGGCGGGCGCTACTCCATGTGGGGGCCGATCGGGCTGAGCCTGATGATCGCCATCGGGCCCAGGGCCTTCCGCCAGTTCCTCGCCGGCGGGGCCGAGATGGACCGCCACTTCCGCGCCGCAGACTGGTCGGAGAACATGCCCGCGCTGCTCGCGCTCGTCGGGATCTGGCACAACCAGGTCTGCGGCCACGCCACCCGCGCCGTGCTGCCCTACGACAACCGCCTGTCGCGGCTGCCGGCCTACCTCCAGCAGCTCGAGATGGAGAGCAACGGCAAGCGCGTCTCGATGGACGGGGCCGAGCTGTCGGTCCAGTCCGGCCCCATCGTCTGGGGCGAGCCGGGGACGAACGGGCAGCACGCCTTCTACCAGCTGATCCATCAGGGCACGCGGGTCGTGCCGTGCGAGTTCCTCGTCGCCGCGCGCGGGGCCGAGGACGATCTGCACCACCAGCACCAGCTGCTCGTGGCCAACTGCCTCGCCCAGTCCGAGGCGCTGATGAAGGGGCGCACGCTCGACGAGGCGCGCGCGAAGGTGGCCGACAAGTTCTCGGGCGACGAGCTCGAGCGGCAGGCCAGCCACCGGGTCTTCCCCGGCAACCGCCCCTCGACCACGCTCGCCTATCCCGAGTTGGACCCGGCCACCCTGGGCCGCATCATCGCGCTTTACGAGCACCGGGTCTTCGTGGAGGGCGCGGTGCTCGGCATCAACTCCTACGACCAGTGGGGCGTGGAGCTGGGCAAGGAGCTGGCGACCGGGCTGCAGCCCGTGGTGGAGGGCCGCGAGAGCACCGACGGCAAGGACGGCTCGACGGCTGGACTGGTGAACTTCCTGCGGCAGAGCGGGATGTAGGCCCGTAGGCCG
>NZ_CH724107.1:541476-544742 GCF_000153305.1 Oceanicola granulosus HTCC2516 | reverse complement strand
CCCACGCCCCAGACGCTCCCTACTGCCGCAACAACGGCGCCAGCGCCGCCTCCTCCGCCGCCCACGCCTGGATCCCGCGCACCAACCCGTCGACGATCTGCCCGCGCCCTTCCGGCGAGAGCAGCCGGGCGCGGTCGGTGTCGCTCGACAGGAAGCCCACCTCGACGAGCACCGAGGGGAAATCGGCCGCGCGCAGCACCGCCAGCATCGCCTCGCGGCGCGGGCGGCTGTTGAGGCGGGCGCCCGAGGCGTCGAGGCCGGCGACGAGGGCGTCGGCGAGGCGCTCCCCCGAGGGGCCGGTCTCGAGGCGGGCGAGGTCCATCAGGATGGTGGCGACGGTGTCGTCCTGGCCGGTGAGGTCGACGCCGCCGAGCAGGTCGCTGCGGTCGTGGCGCTCCGCGAGGCGGGCGCTGGCGCGGTCGCCGCCGCCGTCGCTGAGGGTGTAGACCGTCGCGCCGTGCGCCTCGGCCTCCTCGAGCGCGTCGGCGTGCAGCGACAGGAACAGGTCGGCCCCCGCCTCGCGCGCGATGGTCATGCGGGTCTGGAGCGGCACGAAGGCGTCCTCGCTGCGGGTCAGCACCGGCACCATCCCCGCCCGCGCCACGGCCTCGGCGAGCTCGAGCGCGAGGCGCAGCATCAGGTCGGCCTCGTTGGTGCCGTCGCGCTCGGCGCCGGGATCGACGCCGCCGTGGCCGGGATCGATGGCGACGGCGATGACGCCCCGCTCGCGCGGCGGCGGCGCGGGCAGGCGCACGTCGGGGCCGGCGGTGGTGGCGGCGTCGTCGGGCGCGCCGGCGCGCGCGGCGAAGGCGGCGGCGTCGGTGGGCGTCAGCCGCACCTGCACCAGCGCCTCGCCGGTGGCCGCGTCGGTGACCATGCCCGCGCTCGCGACCTCGAACGGCGCGGCGAGCGTGACGACCATCCGGCTCCAGCCCGTCGCGTGGCGGCCGGTCTGCACGTCCGTCGCCGCGTCGCCCGACAGGAGCCCGTCGCCCGCGCCGCCCCAGTCGACCTCGCGGAAGTCGAGCACCAGCCGGCGCGGCGCGTCGAGGGTGAAGACGCGCCAGGGAACCGGCTGCGACAGCGCCAGGTCGACGGCGATCTCGCCGTCGGCGGCGCGCACGGAGGAGCGGGCCGGGTCCAGCCGCGCGAGGGCGGAGAAGTCCTGCGCGGCGGCGGGCAGCGCGAGGCAGAGGAGCAGGCAGAGGGCGCGGATCACTCGGCGGCGCTCCGCACCGCGAGGAAGCGCTCGAGCCGGTCGAGCCCCTCGGTAATGGCCGCCGTCGACTGGGCGTAGGAGAAGCGCAGCCACTGCCGCCCGCGCTGCGGGTCGAAGTCCACCCCCGGCGTCACGGCGACGCCCGCCTCCTCCAGGATCTCGCGCGCGAAGGCGATGGAATCGTCGGTGTGCGCGCTGACGTCGGCGTAGATGTAGAAGGCGCCGTCCGGCGGCGCGATCCGGTCGAAGCCGGCGCGGGGCAGGCGCTCGAGCATCAGCCGGCGGTTCTCGGCGTAGACGGCGACGTTGGCGTCGAGCGCCTCGCGGCAGTCGAACGCGGCGAGCGCGAGGCGCTGGCTGGCATGGGTGGGGCAGATGAACATGTTCTGCGCCAGCCGCTCGACGACGCGGACATGATTCTCGGGCACCACCATCCAGCCGACGCGCCAGCCGGTCATCGAGAAGTACTTGGAGAAGGAGTTGATGACGTAGACCTCGTCGGTCACCTCCAGGGCGCTGACGGCGCGGGTGCCGTAGGTGAGGCCGTGGTAGATCTCGTCGGAGATCAGCGCCGCGCCGCCCGCGCGGCAGGCGTCCGAAAGGCTCGCGAGGTCGTCGCGCCCCAGCATCGTGCCGGTCGGGTTGGCGGGCGAGGCGACGAGCAGGCCGGCGAGGTCGTATTCGGCGACGTGGGCGGCGACGGGCTGCATCCGGGTCTCGAGGCCGGTGGGGATGCCGACGGGGACCATGTCGAGCGCCTTCAGGATCTGGCGGTAGGACGGGTAGCACGGCTCGCCAAGCCCGACCCGGGCGCCGGTGTCGAACAGCGCCGAGAAGGCGAGCAGGAACGCGCCCGACGCGCCGGCGGTGACGATCACCCGGTTCGGGTCGAGGTCGACGTCGTGCGCTTCGCCGTAGTGCCGCGCGATGCGGGCGCGCAGCTCGGGGATGCCGCGGGCGACGGAATAGCCGAGCGGGCCGGCGCTCATCTCCCGGCCCAGCCGCTCCAGCGCCGCCGCGGGCGCGCCGGTGCCGGGCTGGCCGACCTCCATGTGGACGATGGACCGGCCGGCGGCCTCGGCCGCGGCGGCGGCCTCCATCACGTCCATCACAATGAAGGGATCGACCTGACCCCGCCTTGAGTTCTGCATCACGCGCCCCCTACTCTCGCCCCCGACATGCCAAGCCACGGCCGCCGCCGTCAATGCACCTCGCCGCGAGCCGCCGCCTTGGAATCGGTCCGGGGATGTGGTGTGACGCCCGCGAGCCTATAGGAGACAGCCCGATGATGCGTTCCCTGACCGCCGCCGCCCTCGCCGCCGGCCTCGCCGCCCCCGCCGCCGCCTTCGATCTCGAGGCGCTCAGCGACAGCGAACGCGACGCCTTCCGCGCCGAGGTGCGGGCCTACCTGCTCGAGCATCCCGAGGTGCTGATGGAGGCGATCGGCGTGCTCGAGCAGCGCGACCAGGCGGCGCAGGCGGCCTCCGACGTCGACCTCGCCCGCGCCAACCTCGAGGAGTTGCAGAACGACGGCTATTCCTTCGTCGGCGGCAACCCCGACGGCGACGTCACCCTCGTCGAGTTCGTCGACTACCGCTGCGGCTATTGCCGCCGGGCGCATGCCGAGGTCGAGGAGCTGCTCGCGTCGGACGGCAACATCCGCTTCGTCGTCAAGGAGTTCCCGATCCTCGGCGAGGGCTCGACCCTGAGCTCGCAATTCGCCATCGCCGTCAAGCAGCTGCACGGCGACGCCGCCTACAAGAACGTCCACGACGCACTCATCACCCTGCGCAGCGACGCCGACGAGCCGAGCCTGCGCCGCCTCGCCGAGGGATTCGGGCTCGAGGCCGACGAGATCTTCGCGCGCATGGGCAGCGACGAGGTGGCCGACGAGATCAACGAGACCCGCGCCCTCGCGCAGCGCCTGCAGATCACCGGCACGCCCACCTTCGTGCTCGAGGACCAGATGCTGCGCGGCTACCTGCCGCTCGAGCAGATGCAGGCGTTCGTCGACGCGGTGCGCGCGGAGGGGTGAGGCGGAGCCCCC
>NZ_CH724107.1:385070-541376 GCF_000153305.1 Oceanicola granulosus HTCC2516 | reverse complement strand
AGCCGGGCTTCAGCCCGGCACCGGCGTCAGCTCTCGCGGTCGAGGCGGGCGGCGCGGCCGCCGCGGCGGCGGGCGAGGAGCGGCTTGCGGGTCGGGAGGTCGGCCATGATGGCGCGGCGCTCGTCGGGGCTCATGCGCGACCAGGCGGCGATCTCGTCGAGGGTGCGCAGGCAGCCGGTGCAGATCCGGGCCGACGGGTGGACCACGCAGACCCGCACGCAGGGGCTCTCCACCTCGGCGCGCGACCAGACCGCGCCCGGATCCTCGGGGCGGCTCACGGCAGCCTCAGGTGGCGCAGGCGGTCGAGCATCCCTTGCAGGATCACCCCGGCGGCCACGTGATCGATCACCTCGCCGCGGCGGCGGCGGCTGGTGTCGGCCTCGAGCAGGGCGCGCTCGGCGGCCACAGTGGACAGCCGCTCGTCCCAGAAGGCGATGGGCAGCGGCGTGAGGCGCTCGAGGTTGCGCGCGAAGCCGCGGGTGGATTGGCAGCGCGGGCCTTCGCTGCCGTCCATGTTGCGCGGCAGGCCGAGCACGATGCCGGTGATCGCGCGGTGTTCGCAGATCGCCAGCAGCGCGGCGGCGTCGACGCCGAACTTCTTGCGCGCGATCGTCTGCAGCGGGGTGGCCACGGCGCGCAGGCCGTCGGACACGGCGACGCCGATGGTGCGGGTGCCGAGATCGAGCCCGACGAGCGCGCCGTGGTCGGGCAGGGCGGCGGCGAAGTCCTCGGCGCTGTCGCAGATCATGGCAGGCCCGCCCGGCGCGCGGCGCCGTCGATGATGCCGAGGTCGCGGGCGCTCGCGGCGAAGACGTCGCGGGCCTCCGCGAGGATCGCCGTCGCGCGCTCCTCCTCGCCGAGCACCGCGTAGGCGTTGATCAGGCGCGCCCATTCCTCGGCCGGGCCTCCCTCGGTGGCGAGGCGGTCGGAGAGCGCGGCGACCATGCCGCGGATCATCTCGGCGCGCGCCTCCGGGTCCATCGCCTCGGCGGCGGCGTCGGGCCCGCGCGGAGCCGGCGCGGCGGGCGGGGTGTAGTCCAGCCCGGCGAGCTCGGCGGCGCGGATGATCTGCTCGCGCGCGAGGCTGGCGTGGAGGTCGTCGGGCGCGGCATTCTCGACGGCGGGGCGCCAGAGGCGGACGGCGATGTCGGGGCGGTCGGTCTGGGCGTAGAGCAGGCCAAGGTAATAGCGCGCGGGGGTGCTGGCGGGATCGGCGGCGAGCAGGGTCTCGGCCAGGGTCTCGGCCTCGGGCGACACCACGCCGCCTGTCGCCGCGACCATCAGGTCGAGCAGCTGGACGCGCTCGGCGAGGCTGGTCTCGGCGCCCTTGAGCGCGACCAGCCGCTGCTGCGCCGCGAGCGCCGCCGGCCAGTTGCCCAGCGTCGCCTCGTTGCGCGCGAGCAGCGCCCAGCCCTGCACGTCGTCGGGCCGGGTGGGGACGATTTCGCGCAGCTCCGCGACCATCGCCATGTACTCCTCGGGTGCCTCGCGCTCGGTGACGGGCGGCGCGGCGTCCTGCAGCTCGGCCTGCGAGGGCCGCGACTGGCGCAGCGCCTCGCCCGCCGCCAGCCGCTCGGCGCGGGGCAGGTCGCGGTAGGGGCCGTCCGGGCCGAAGGCGCCGAGCGCGGCGTAGATCGCCCCGCCGCCCCCGAGCACCAGCAGCGCCGAGAGGCCGGCCACCACCCGCGTCGCGCGGCGCGGGGCGGGCGCGGCGGCCGAGGCCTCGGCATCAGCGGCGAGCAGGCGGCGGGCGATCTCGGTGCGGGTGCGCTCGGCCTCCTCGGGGGCGAGGGTGCCGCGGGCGAGGTCGCGGTCCACCTCGGCGAGCTGGCCGCGGTAGACGTCCACGTCCGACGCCTCCGCCCCGCCGTCGCCGCCGTCGCGCAGCAGGGGCGCGAGCAGGGTGGCGGTGACGGCGAGCGCCAGCAGGGCGCAGATCAGGTAGAACAGCATCGCACTCTCGGATCGGGTCCGCGTTTGCATAGCGGCGCGACGGACGCGGCGAAACCCCCGCCGGCCTCACGCCCGCGCGACGGGCGCACGGCGCGGGGCGGCGATGTCGCAATCCGGCGCGAACGTGCCGTTGACAGTCGCCAAGTTCATCGGCCTACGGTCCATCTCCAGCACGAGGGGCCGGCCGGGCCTCGGGAAGGGAATCGACGATGAAACGCTACTCCGCCTTCGCCATCGCCCGCGAGGCCCTGCGCCACCACGAGGGCTGGGAGCGCGCCTGGCGCTCGCCCGAGCCGAAGGCGCGCTACGACGTGGTCATCGTCGGCGCCGGCGGGCACGGGCTGGCCACCGCCTACTGGCTCGGCAAGAACCACGGCATCACCAACATCGCGGTGATCGAGAAGGGCTGGCTCGGCGGCGGCAACACTGGCCGCAACACCACGATCATCCGCTCCAACTACCTCCAGGACCCCTCGGCCGCGATCTACGAGAAGTCGCGCAGCCTCTACGAGACGATGAGCCAGGATCTGAACTACAACGTGATGTTCAGCCCGCGCGGCGTGATGATGCTGGCCCAGACCCAGCACGAGGTCCGCGGCTACCGGCGCACCGCCCACGCCAACGCGCTGCAGGGCGTGGCGACGGAATTCATCTCGCCGCAGCGGGTCAAGGAGCTCTGCCCGATCATGAACATCGACGGGCCGCGCTACCCGGTGCTCGGCGCGCTCTGGCAGCCGCGCGGCGGCACCGCGCGCCACGACGCCGTGGCCTGGGGCTATGCGCGGGCCTGCTCGGACATGGGCATGGACATCATCCAGAAGTGCGAGGTCACCGGCATCCGCCGCGAGGGCGGCAAGGTCACGGCGGTGGAGACGACCAAGGGCGAGATCGGCTGCGGCAAGCTCGGAATCGTGGTGGCGGGGCATTCGGGCGAGCTCGCCGAGATGGCGGGCTTCCGGCTGCCGATCGAGAGCGTGTCGCTGCAGGCGCTGGTGAGCGAGCCGATCAAGCCCTGCATGGACGTGGTCGTCATGGCCAACACCGTGCACGGCTACATGAGCCAGTCCGACAAGGGCGAGATGGTGATCGGCGGCGGCGCGGACGGGTTCAACAACTACACCCAGCGCGGCTCCTTCCACCACATCGAGGAGACGGTGCGGGCGCTGGTCGAGACCTTCCCGATGATCTCGCGGCTGAAGATGCTGCGCCAGTGGGGCGGCATCGTCGACATGACCGGGGACCGCTCGCCGATCCTGTCCAAGACCCCGGTCGAGGGCGTCTTCGTCAATTGCGGCTGGGGCACGGGCGGCTTCAAGGCGATCCCCGGCTCGGGCTGGGCGATGGCCGAGCTGATGGCGAAAGGCCACGCGCCGCTCGCCGACGCCTTCTCGCTGGACCGCTTCCGCGAGGGGCGCTTCATCGACGAGAGTGTCGCCGCCGGGGTGGCGCACTGATGCGTGCGTCCGCGCAAATTCGCCGCGCATTCGCAGGATGCGCATCAAGGGGGAACCGGAACGGGGAGTCCGCACTTGCTATGTGTAATGACACAGTGAGGAAGGTAGTCCCATGTCGGATCCCAACACCAACATCAACAACAACACCGGCGGCGAACCTCCCAAGGGCGGCGGCACCGGTATGGCGCTGCTCGTCGGTGCGCTCGTCGTTATCGTCGCGCTCATCGCGTGGTACGTCTGGGGCGGCGACGACGACGTCGTCACCGACACCGAGCTCGACGCCACGCCCGAAGTCATCGACGATGCCGAGGTCATCGACGAAGCCGAGGTCGAGCTCGAGGAGGCCGAAGTCGCCACCGAGGCCGCCGTCGATGACGCTGGCGAAGCCCTCGATGACGCCGGCGAGGCCCTCGAGGACGCCGGCGCCGATGTCGCCCAGGAAGTCGACGAAGCCGCCGGCGCCGTCGCCGAGGAAGCCGACGACGCTGCGGCCACGATCGACGAAGAGATCGACGACGCTGCTGCCGCCATCGCCGAGGAAGCTGACGAGACCGCTGCCGAAGTCGCCGAGGAAGTCGACGAAGACGACGCCGAAACGACCCAGTAACACCCTCCGTCCTACCATCGGAGCGGATCGCCGCGTGCGCGCGGCGGTCCGCTTCGTCGTGTCCGGCCCCCTGTTAACCATCCGCCCGGAGGCCGCGCCATGCTGCTCTTGACCTGTCCCGCTTGCGGCGTCGCCGCCGACGAGACCGAGCTCGCCCCCGGGGGCGAGGCGCACCTGACACGGGTGGGGCCCGACGGCGACGACGCCAGCTTCGAGGGCTACCTGTTCCAGCGCGCCAACCCGCGCGGCGTCCACTTCGAGCGCTGGCGGCACGTCTATGGCTGCGGCAAGTGGTTTCACGCGGCGCGCGACACGGCGACGCTCGAGGTGTTCGGCACCTACTCTGCCCAGACCACCGCACCGCCCGATGACATCCTGGACAAGATCAAGGCCCGTCGACCGGGCTGGGAGGGCAACGCATGAGCACGCGGCTGAAGGCCGGCGGACGCCGCGTCGACCCTGGCAAACCGGTCACGTTCCGCTTCAATGGACGCAAGCTGAAGGGCTTCGCGGGCGACACGCTCGCCTCGGCGCTGCTGGCCAACGACCAGCTGCTGGTCGGGCGGTCGTTCAAGTACCACCGCCCGCGCGGCATCGTCGCCAGCGGTGTCGAGGAGCCGAACGCGCTGGTCAACCTCGGCGAGGGCGCACGGCTCGAGCCGAACGCGCGCGCCACGACGACGGAGCTGTTCGACGGCCTCGTCGCGCGCTCGCAGAACCACTGGCCGAGCCTCGACTTCGACGTCGGCGCGATCAACGCGCGGCTGTCGCGGCTGCTGCCGGCGGGGTTCTACTACAAGATGTTCATGCATCCACGCCCGTTCTGGAAGCACGTTTACGAGCCGTTCATCCGCAAGTCCGCCGGCCTCGGCGAAGCTCCCACGGACGCCGACGCGGATACCTACGAGCACTACTACGCCCACGTCGACGTGCTGATCGTCGGCGGAGGCGTCGCGGGGCTGCAGGCTGCGCTCGCGGCGGGCCGGGCAGGGCGCTCGGTGCTGCTGATGGAGCAGGGCGCGCACTGGGGCGGGCGCACGCCCGTCGACGGCGGCGAGATCGACGGCGGCGACGCGGCCGGCTGGATCGACGCCGCGGTACGCGAGCTAGAGGGGCTCGACAACGTGCAGCTCCGGCTGCGCTGCATGGGAGCCGGGGTCTACGACCACGGCTACGTCACCGGCTATGAGCGGTTGATGGACCATCGTCCCGGCGCGCCGGGGCCGCGCCACCGGCTCTGGCGGGTACGGGCGGAGCGGATCATCGTCGCCACCGGTGCGCTCGAACGGCCGCTGTCCTTCGCGGGCAACGACCTGCCGGGCGTCATGCTGGCCTCGGCCGTGCGTGATTACATCGTCGAGTACGGCGTCAGCACCGGCGACCGCACCGTGCTCGTCACCAACAACGACGACGGCTACCGCACAGCGCTGGCGGTGCTCGACGCGGGGCTCGACGTGGTCGCCGTGCTCGATGCCCGCACCTCCGCCACCGGCGCGCTGCCCGAGCAGGTGCGCGGGCGGGGCGTCCGGGTGCTGACCGGCAAGGGCGTCGCCAAGGCCACCGGCGGCAAGCGGCTCGAGGCGGTCCATGTCTGCGCGCAGGCGGGCGAGGGCGCGGTGATCGAGACGATCCCCTGCGAGTGCCTGGCCATGTCGGGCGGCTGGTCGCCTGTCGTCCACCTCTGGAGCCACACCGGCGGCAAGCTCTCCTGGGACGCCGAGCGCGCTTTCTTCCGCCCCGACCCCGACCGCGCCCCCACCGGCGCCGACGGCGAGGCGGTGGTCGACATCGCGGGCGCGGCCAACGGTCATCTCGGCCTCGCCGCCATCCTCGAGGACGCCCACCGCGCCGGCGGCGGCGAGGGAGCGCCCGCCCCGGGCACGCAGCCCGAGGAAGCGCCGCTGCACCCGGTCTGGATGATGCCCGACAACGCGCGCATCGAGCTGCGCGAGAAGATGTGGCTCGACTTCCAGAACGACGTGAAGGTCTCCGACGTCCGCCTCGCGGCGCAGGAGGGTTACGAGAGCGTCGAGCACACCAAGCGCTACACCACGCTCGGCATGGCGACAGATCAGGGGAAACTGAGCAACATCAACGGCCTCGCCGTGCTTGCTCAAGCGTTGGATGAAGACATTCCCGCGGTCGGCACCACCACCTTCCGCCCGCCCTACACGCCGATCTCCATGGGCGCGATCACCGGCGACGCGCGGGGCGAGCTGTTCCAGCCGATCCGCCGCACCGTGCTGCACGAGTGGCACGAGCGCCGCGGCGCCTATTGGGAGCCGGTCGGCCACTGGCGGCGGCCCTACTGCTACCCGGAGGGCGGTGAGAGCCATGGCGAGGCGGTCGCGCGGGAGGTGAAGAACACCCGGCAAGCCGTTGGGATGCTTGACGCATCCACCCTCGGAAAGATCGTCGTCAAGGGCCCCGACGCGGGCCGCTTCCTCGACATGCTCTACACCAACATGATGAGCACCCTGCCGGTCGGCCGCTGCCGCTACGGGCTGATGTGCAGCGAGAACGGCTTCCTCATCGACGACGGCGTCGTCGCGCGGCTCGACGACGACACCTGGCTCTGCCACACGACCACCGGCGGCTCCGACCGCATCCACGCCCACATGGAGGAGTGGCTGCAGACCGAGTGGTGGGACTGGCAGGTCTACACCGCCAACCTTACCGAGCAGTACGCGCAGATCGCCGTCGTCGGCCCGAAGGCCCGTGCGGTGCTGGAAAAGCTCGGCGGCATGGACGTTTCCGCCGATGCGCTCAAGTTCATGGACTGGCGCGACGGCGAGCTCGGCGGGCAGCCGGTCCGGGTGTTCCGCATCTCGTTCTCGGGCGAGCTCTCCTACGAGATCGCCACTCCCGCCGGCCGGGGCCGCGAGCTTTGGGACCGGCTGTTCGAGGCGGGAGCGGAGTTCGGCGTGATGCCCTACGGCACAGAGGCGCTGCACGTGATGCGCGCCGAGAAGGGCTTCATCATGATCGGCGACGAGACCGACGGCACGGTGATCCCGCAGGATCTCGGCCTGGGCTGGGCGATCAGCAAGAAGAAGGACGACTTCCTCGGCAAGCGCGCGCAGGAGCGCAGCCACATGACCGATCCGAACCGCTGGCAACTCGTCGGACTGCTCACGGAGGACGGCTCGGTGCTGCCCGACGGCGCCTACATCGTCGAGGACGGCACCAACGCCAACGGCCAGCGCAACGTGCAGGGCCGCGTCACCTCGACCTACCATTCGCCGACGCTGGGGCGCGGCATCGCGATGGCGCTGCTCCATCGCGGGCCGGCGCGGATGGGCGAGGTGGTCGAGGCCAACAAGGTGGACGGCGGCACGGTGGCGGCGAAGGTCGTCAGCCCGGTCTTCTACGATCCGGAGGGGGAGAAGCAGAATGTCTGACCTGTCGCTCGAGCGCGCGGCCCCGCGCGGCATGATCGCCCTGCGCGGCGACTTCGACAGCCTCGCCGGCCCCTGCCGCGAGATCACCGGCGCCGACCTGCCCGCACCGCTCGGCGCGGCGGGCGAGGGGCGGGCGCTGCTCTGGATGTCGCCCGACGAGCTGCTGCTGCTCTGCGACCCCGGCGACGTCGGCGAGGTGCTCGCGCGGCTCGGCGAGGCGCTGGCCGCGCAGCACCACCTCGCCAGCGACGTGTCGGACGCGCGCGTCGTCTTCACCCTGCGCGGCCCCGGCGTGCGCGACGCGCTCGCGCGGATTACCCCCTGCGACATGCGCCCGGGCCGGTTCCACGTCGGCCAGGTCCGGCGCACGCGGCTCGGGCAGGTGGCGGCGGCGATCCGGCTGACGGGGGACGCGGCGGCGGAGGTCTACTGCTTCCGCTCGGTCGGCGACTACGTCGAGCGGCTGCTCGCCACCGCCCTCGAGAGCGCCAACCGCGAGCGCGTCGCCCTCTGAGCGGCCGCCCGACTCGCCCGCCGGGGCCCGCGATACGCCTGCGGGCCTTGCCTGCATGAGCAAAAACGGGGTTGAAGGCGAGCGGGTCGACCTCTAGAAGACCCCAATTCTCGAGGGCGGCCTTAAGTGCGGCCCCGGTCCCAGACGCTCCCCACACGAGGAAGACAATGCAAGTCACCGAGACCCTGAACGACGGCCTGAAGCGCGGCTACCAGATCACCGTCACGGCCGCCGAACTGGACGACAAGGTGCTGAGCAAGCTCAAGGAAGCGCAGCCCGGTATCGAGATGAAGGGCTTCCGCAAGGGCAAGGTCCCGATGGCGCTGCTCAAGAAGCAGTACGGCCCCCGGCTCATGGGCGAGGCGATGCAGGAGAGCGTCGACGGCGCCGTCTCCAGCCACCTCGAGGAGACCGGCCACCGCCCGGCGATGCAGCCCTCGATGAAGATGAACAACGAGGACTGGAAAGAGGGCGACGACGTCGTCGTCGACGTCGAGTACGAGACGCTGCCCGAGATCGGCGAGATCGACTTCTCCACCATCTCCATCGAGCGCCTCGTCGCCAAGGCCGACGACGCCTCCGTGCAGGACGCGCTCGAGAACCTCGCCAAGTCGGCCCAGACCTTCGAGACGAAGGACGGCGCGGCCGAAGACGGCGACCAGGTCGTGATCGACTTCGTCGGCAAGAAGGACGGCGAGGCGTTCGAGGGCGGCTCCGCGGAAGACTACCCGCTGGTGCTCGGCTCCAACGCATTCATCCCCGGCTTCGAGGAGCAGCTGAGCGGCGTCGCCGCCGGTGACGAGAAGACGATCGAGATCACCTTCCCCGAGGACTACCAGGCCGAGCACCTCGCCGGTCAGGCCGTCACCTTCGACGTCACCGTCAAGGAAGTGAAAGCGCCCGCCGAGGCCGCCATCGACGATGAGCTCGCCAAGCGCTACGGCGCCGACGATCTCGACGGCCTGAAGGCGCAGATCTCCGAGCGTCTCGAGGCCGAGTACCAGGGCGCCGCCCGCGCCGTCGCCAAGCGCCGCCTGCTCGACGCGCTCGACGAGAAGGTGAACTTCGAGCTGCCCAAGGGCCTCGTCGACGCCGAGGCGCGCCAGATCGCGCACCAGCTGTGGCACGAGGAGAACCCCGAGCACGAGGGCCACGACCACCCGGCCATCGAGCCCACCGAGGAGCACCAGAAGCTCGCCGAGCGCCGCGTGAAGCTGGGCCTGTTCCTTGCCGAGATCGGCCAGAAGAACGAGGTCCAGGTGACCGACGCCGAGATGACCCAGGCCGTCATGAATCAGGCGCGCCAGTATCCGGGCCAGGAGCGTCAGTTCTTCGAGTTCGTCCAGCAGAACCCGCAGATGCGCCAGCAGCTGCAGGCACCGATCTTCGAGGACAAGGTCGTCGACCTGATCTTCGAGAAGGCCGACGTGACGGAGAAGGAAGTCTCCAAGGAAGAGCTGCAGGCCGCCGTCGAGAAGCTCGACGACGAGGATTTCGCCGCCTGAGCCAGCCCCGGATTGCACCAGTTGCCGCAGCGCCGCCCTTCGGGGCGGCGTTTCGCGTTTTTGCCATGGTTCGGCGCTTTTCGGCTTAACTAGCCGATGTCATTTCACGTATGGTCGAGGCGAAGCAATTTTCGCAAAGGATCATCCAGATGAAACGCCTTATCATGGCATTGGCCGCCTTCTTCGGCCTGTCCGCCGGTGCGGCCGTCGCCTGTCCAACCTTCACCCTCGCGGGCGTCGAGCAATATTCCGCGACCGGCCCACAGCTGCGCCGGCCGGCCTTCTTCAACGTCGTCGCGGGCGGCGAGAGCTACATCTGGGACTGCCCCGGCATCAACCCGCGCACGGACCGGGGCGCCGGCTACTTCACCACCCAGCCCGACTTCAGCTTCCACCTGCAGAACATGGGCGGGCTGCGGCTCGTCGTCTCGGTCGTGAGCGAGTGCGACGCGGCGCTGCTGATCAATACCGGCGCGGTCAACTGGTACTACGACGACGACGACAACGGGAACTACGACCCCAGGATCAGCCTGACGCGGCCATCGAACGGGCGCATGGATATCTGGATCGGCACCTACGACGGCGCCTACTGCAACGCGCAGCTGCGGATGGAGACGTTCGCGCGCTGAGTTTGCGGGGCAGGGGCCGGGCACCCGCCCGGCCAGTCCCTGCCGGCCCATCGCGCCGCCGACCCTTCTAAATCCCCCGGCGGCGTGACATCTGGCGGGCATGATCGCCTCCGACCACACCCGTCCCGTCGCCCTCCTCCTGGCGCTCGCCGCCGGCAGCTTGCTGCTGGCGTTGCTGTGCGCGCCGGTCTGGTGGCCGGTGGCGGCGGACTGGGCGACGCTGCTCGGCTCGACGGACCGGCTCGCCGCCGCGGCGGGGCGGGCGGGGCCGGTGCTGCTGGTCGTGCTGATGGCCCTCGCGGTGGTGGCGAGCCCGATCCCGAGCGGGCCGATCGCCATGGCGGCGGGGGCGGTCTACGGGGTGACGGGGGGCGGCGCGGTCAGCATCGCGGGCGCGTTCCTCGGCGCGATGATCGCCTTCGCCATCGCGCGCCGCTTCCGATCCGCGCTCGCGGGGCGCGACAACAGGATCGCCGCCTGGATCTGCCGCCCGCGCTCGCCGACGATGCTGATGCTCGCGGTGTTCGGCGCGCGGCTGGTGCCGCTGATATCGTTCGACGCGGTCAGCTACGCCGCCGGCCTCACCACGCTCTCCACCTGGCGCTTCGCCCTAGCGACGCTGCTCGGCGTCGCGCCGATGGGCTTCGCCTTCGCCGCGATGGGGGCAGGGGTGGCCGACGGCGAGCACCGCACGCTCGCGATCATCGTCGCCTCGGCGGTGACGGTGGCGCTGCCCGCGGCCGTCTGGGGGGTGCAGCGCGCCCGGGGCCGGGCGCGCCGCTGATCCGTCAGAGCCGGATGCGGAAGACGGCGAAGCCGGTATCGCTGTCGCCCGCCGGCTCGATCTGCACGCCCTCGACGCTCTCGGCGTAGTGCGCGCCTGCCGGGCCCGTCTCGAACAGGACCGTGGTGCCGTCCATCGGCGTGAAGGTCCAGTTGGCGTCCGCGGTCGGACTGATCGTGCCTTGCTCGACGATGTAGCGCACGATCACGTCGCGGTTGGTGTCCGGGCCCTCGAAGATCGTGGTGCTGCCGTCGGCGCCCGGGAAGGTGCCGCCGCCGGAGGCGCGGTAGTTGTTCGTCGCGACGATGAACTCCTGGCTCTCGTCGATCGGCTCGCCCTGGTAGCGCAGGTTCTTGATCCGGTTCGCGCCCTCGTTGATGACGTTGCCGTCCCGGTCGAACTTCGGCGGCTCCGAGAGGTCGATCTCGTAGGTGACCCCGTCGATGACGTCGAAGTTGTAGGAGGGCATCTCGGGGTTGAGCAGCATCGCGTCCTCGGCCCCGGGCTCGACCTGGTTGAAGATCGAGGCCGACCGTTCGAGCCACTCCCGCACCGTGGCGCCGTCGATCTTCACCGCGCGCACCGTGTTCGGGTAGAGGTAGAGATCGGAGACGTTCTTGATCGCCACCGGGCCGGCGGCCACGTCGGTGAAGTAGTCCGGCCCGCCGCGGCCCCCGGCCTTGAACGGCGCGGCGGCCGACAGGATCGGCAGGCCCTCGTTCTCGGTGCCCTGCATCATCTGCTCGATGTACCAGGTCTGGGCGTTGGAGACGATCTGGACGGACGGATCGTCGGCGACCAGCGCGAAGTACGAATGGAGCGGCGCGTCGGTCTGGCCGACCTCGGCGCGCACGTATTCCAGCGTCTCCTCGTGGGCGTCATCGGTGGCCTCGAGCACCGGCTCGTGGTCGTCGACCAGCGCCGTGACCGAGCGATCCTCCTCGCGCTGCGAGATCGGCCGGGCCTCGACGGTGAAGTCGGAGACTGTCCACGTGTCGCCGTCGCGCTCGAGCATCAGGTCGACGAGGCCCATGTGCGAGCCCCAGAAGCCGGCCATCACGCCGGGCTTGCCGCCGAGCGTGCCGGCGGCGACGTCCGCACCGGGCCAGTCCTCGTAGTCGGGGCCGGGGAAGACGAGGTGGCTGTGGCCCGACAGGACCACGTCGATGCCCTCGACGCCGCCGAGCGGGATCGCGGCGTTCTCCATCATGTGCGTGTGCTCGTCGGAGCCGATGCCGGAATGGGCCAGCGCGATGATGATCTCGGCGCCTTCCTCCTTCATCTTCGGCACGTAGGCGTTGGCCGCCTCGATGATGTCGCGCACGTCGACGCGGCCCTCGAGGTGGCGGCGGTCCCAGGTCATGATCTGGGGCGGAACGAAGCCGATCAGGCCGATCTTGATCGGGAAGGTCTCGCCCGCGCCGTCGGTGATCTCGCGCTCGACGATGGTGTAGGGCGGCACCAGCGTCTCGTCGGCGGTGATCTCGTCGCCCTGGCTGGTGGTGACGTTGCAGCAGACCACCGGGAAGCCCGCGCCGGCGAGCGCCTTGGTCAGGAAGTCGAGCCCGTAGTTGAACTCGTGGTTGCCGAGCGTCATCGCGTCGTAGCCGAGCGTGTTGAAGGCCTCGATGACCGGGTGGACGACGTCGCCGTCCATGCCTTTCTCGTAGGCCATGTAATCGCCCATGGGGTTGCCCTGGAGGAAGTCGCCGTTGTCGAGCAGCAGCGAGTTCGTGCTCTCGGCGCGCACGGCGTCGATGAGCGAGGCGGTGCGGGCGAGGCCGACCGTGTCGGAGGGGCGGTCGGCGTAGTAGTCGTAGGGCCAGACGTGGACGTGGATATCGGTGGTTTCCATGATCCGCAGGTGGGCCTGACCGCTTTGGGCGCTGGCCGAGAACGGATGCAGCGCGATCATGCCGGCGGTACCGGCGAGGAAGCCGCGGCGGGTGAGGGTAAAGGTCATGTGTTCGTTTCCCTGTTGTCGGTTCGGGCCCGGCTTACGCGGACCTTGTGACAAGCAGATTGCAGGCGAATCGCGCGCAGGCAAAGTCTCTCGCTCAACTTCCGCGAGGTTACGCCGTCTCCCGACGCAGGCCGGGCTTCAGCCCGGCACCCTCGCCGGCACACGGCTAAAACGTTACATAATACTGATTACACGCATCAGCCCTTGATCACGAGCCCCCCCGGCGTCGTGCACAATCTCTCGCACCCGTCCTCGGTGATCAGGATCGGCTCGGTCGTCTCGATGCCCCCGTCGTCGAGCCACAGCGCGGGCATGAAGTGAAACGCCATTCCCGGCTGCAACAGCGTCCGGTCGCCCGCGCGCAGCGACATGGTCCGCTCGCCCCAGTCCGGCGGATAGCTCAGCCCGATCGAGTAACCGACGCGGCTGTCCTTGACGAAGCCGTGCCGGCTCAGCGTCTCGTTGAAGGCGCGCGCCAGGTCCTCGCAGCGGTTGCCGGGCTTGGCGAGTTCGAGCGCCGCCTCCGTCGCCTCCTCGACCGCGGCCTCGGCGTCGAGGTACTTCTGCGGCGGCTTGCCCAGGAACAGCGTGCGCGATTGCGGGCAATGGTAGCGCCGGTGCGCGCCGGCGATCTCGAAGAACGTCGCCTCGCCGGTCCTGAGCGGCGTGTCGTCCCACGTCAGGTGCGGCGCGGTCGCGTCGAGCCCCGAGGGCGCCATCGGCACGATTGCCGGGTAATCGCCCCAATGGCCGCCGACGCCGGAGATGCCGGTGTGGTAGATCTCGGCCACCAGCTTGTGTTTCGGCAGGCCCGGCTCGGCCATCTCGGCGATGCGTGCGTGCATGGCCGTGACGATGTCGGCGGCGCGGCGCATGTAGATGATCTCGGTGTCGGACTTCACCGCGCGCTGCCAGTTCACCAGCCCCGTCGCGTCGCACAGCTCGGCCTTCGGCAGGCCCTTCAGCAGTGTCTGGTAAGCCTTTGCGCTGAAGTAGTAATTCTCCATCTCGACCCCGATGCGCTGCTCGCCGTGGCCGTAGGCCTCGACGAGTCGCGCGAGGTCTTCCATCGGGTGCCGGTCGGGATTCTGAACATAATCGTCGGCGTAGCCGAAGATGTTGTCCTCATCCATGAACACCGTGCGCAGCGCGCCCGCCGCGTCCATGCCGCGGCCCCACCAGACCGGCTCGCCCTCGTGGCTGAGCAGCACCGCCTGGTGGACGTAGAACGACCAGCCGTCGTAGCCCGAGATCCACGCGATGTTGGAGGGATCGGTGATCAGGATCGCGTCGAGGTTCTCCGCCTCCATCGCGGCGCGGACCTTCTCGATGCGGTCCCAGTATTCGGCGTCGGGAAAGGACGGACTCGTTCTGCTCGTCGGCATCGCACACTCCTTCAGGAACGGGCCGACCGTGGCCGCAACGCGCGGCGAGTCCAACCGGATTCGCGCCCCCTGCCCCCGCGCCCGCGGATGCATCAGGCGAACTTATCGACGAGCTGCAGTTATTTAATTTTTCCTGCTGCCGGAATCCGTCTATCGAGACGCCGTACCGCCCGCTGGGCGGCTCTCAGCACTTGGAGGACAAGATGGACGGTAGCAACAGCAGCGGCGGGTGCCCGGTCGCGCACCACACGTTCCGCGGCCGCAGGAACAAGGATTGGTGGCCGAACCAGCTCACCTTGCGCATTCTTCACCAGAACGGCGTCGAAGGCGATCCGATGGGCGCCGAGTTCGACTACGTCGAGGCGTTCAAGAAGCTCGACCTCGATGCGGTGAAGCAGGACATCTTCGCGCTGATGACCGACAGCCAGGAGTGGTGGCCGGCGGACTGGGGCCATTACGGGCCGTTCTTCATCCGCATGGCCTGGCACTCCGCCGGCTCCTACCGCACCGGCGACGGCCGCGGCGGCTCGCGCTCGGGCGCGCAGCGCTTCGCGCCGCTCAACAGCTGGCCCGACAACGCCAACCTCGACAAGGCCCGCCGCCTGCTCTGGCCGGTCAAGCAGAAGTACGGCGCCGCGCTCTCTTGGGCCGACCTGATGATCCTCGCCGGCAATTGCGCGCTCGAGTCGATGAACTTCAAGACCTTCGGCTTCGCCGGCGGCCGGGCCGACATCTACGAGCCCGAGGAAGACATCTACTGGGGCACCGAGGAGGAGTGGCTCGCCGACTCCACGGCCAAGGGCAGCCGCTACAGCGAGGGCCGCGCCCTCGAGAATCCGCTGGCCGCCGTGCAGATGGGCCTGATCTACGTCAATCCGGAAGGCCCCGACGGCAAGCCCGACCCGCTCGCCGCCGCGCAGGACATCCGCGAGACGTTCGGCCGGATGGCGATGAACGACGAGGAGACCGTCGCACTAATCGCCGGCGGCCACACCTTCGGCAAGTGCCACGGCGCCGGCAGCCCCGACGACATCGACGTCGAGCCGGAAGGCGCCGACATCACCGAGCAGGGCTTCGGCTGGAAGCACAAGCACGGCCTGCACGGCAACGACACCTTCACCTCGGGCCTCGAGGTCATCTGGACCCAGACCCCGACCGAGTGGGGCCACGGCTTCTTCCGCAACCTGTTCGACTACGACTACGAGCTGACGAAGAGCCCGGCCGGCGCCTACCAGTGGCGCCCCGTCAACCCCGAGGCGCAGGACACGATCCCCGACCCGCACGAGCCCGGCAAGCGGCGCACGCCGAACATGCTGACCACCGACCTCGCGCTGAAGGAAGACCCGGCATACGCGAAGATCTCGCGCCACTTCTACGACAACCCCGAGGCCTTCGCCGACGCCTTCGCCCGCGCCTGGTTCAAGCTGACCCACCGCGACATGGGCCCGCGCTCCTGCTACCACGGCCCCGAAGTGCCAGACGAGGTGCTGATCTGGCAGGACCCGGTGCCCGAGGTCGACCACCCGCTGGTCGACGCCGCCGACGTGGCCGAGCTCAAGGCGAAGGTGCTCGATGCCGGCGTCTCGCCGCGCGATCTCGCCTTCGTTGCGTGGGCCTCGGCCTCGACCTACCGCGGCTCCGACCGCCGGGGCGGCGCCAACGGCGCGCGCATCCGGCTCGCGCCGCAGAAGGACTGGGAAGCCAACGAACCCGCAACGCTGGCCCGCGTGCTGCCCGCCCTCGAGCAGGTGCGCGACGCCTTCAACGGCGCGGCGTCGGGCGGCAAGCGCATCTCGCTCGCCGACCTGATCGTCCTCGCGGGCTCCGCCGCCGTCGAGAAGATGGCGCGCGACGCCGGTCACGAGATCGAGGTGCCGTTCGCGCCGGGCCGCACCGACGCCACCGACGACATGACCGACGCGGCCTCGTTCGAGCCGCTCGAGCCCCGCGCCGACGGCTTCCGCAACTACCTCGACACGGAGTTCACCGTGCCGGCCGAGCAGCTGCTCGTCGACCGCGCCAAGCTGCTGACGCTGACCGGCCCGGAGATGACGGTGCTCCTGGGCGGGATGCGCGCAATGGGCCTCAACCATGGCGGCACGTCGCACGGCGTGTTCACCGAGCGTCCCGGACGGCTGTCCAACGAGGTCTTCGTCAACCTGCTCGACATGGGCACGGCCTGGAAGGCGTCGGAGGACGACAAGCACGTCTATGTCGGCACCGACCGGGCGACCGGCGAGCAGAAGTGGACGGCCACGCGCGTCGACCTCGTCTTCGGCTCCAACTCGCAGCTGCGGGCGCTGGCCGAGGTCTATGCCGCCGACGACGCGGGCGAGAAGTTCGTGAAGGACCTCGTGGCCGCCTGGGTCAAGGTGATGAACGCCGACCGCTTCGACCTGCGCGGCAAGCACTGAAGCGTCGGCCCCTCCGGGGGCCGGCTGCCTCTCCCGAGCGGCGCGCGCTTCGGCGGGCGCCGCTTTTTTCGATTGTCGGAGGCCCCTGCCCCCTCAGCCGCGGAAGCCCGTCGCGACGACGAACTTTTCGGAACTGTCGGCGCGCGAGGCCGGCGGCTTGACGTTGACGACCTTGGTGAAGCGCTGCTTGAGCAGGGTCTGCAGGCTCCCCTCCGCGCCGCCCGCGAGCACCTTCGCCACGAACGTGCCGCCCTCGACGAGCACGTCGAAGGCGAAATACGCCGCCGCCTCGCAGAGCGCGACGATGCGCAGGTGGTCGGTCTGCTTGTGGCCCGAGGCGGAGGCGGCCATGTCCGACATCACCACGTCGGCGGGGCCGGCGAGCCAGTCCTTGACCTGCTCGTCGGCGTCGTCGGCGAGGAAGTCGAGCTGGTGGATCTCCGCGCCCGCGATCGGCTCGACCTCCTGCAGGTCGATGCCGAGCACCTTGCCCACCGCCTTGTCGGAGCGCTCGCCGAGCGCGTTGGTGCGCCGCACCGCGACCTGGCACCAGCCGCCGGGCGCGCAGCCGAGGTCCACCACCCGCGCGCCGGGAACGAGGAAGCGGTACTTGTCGTCGAGCTCGAGGATCTTGTAGGCGGCGCGGCCCCGGTAGCCGTCGGCCTTCGCGCGCTTGACGTACGGGTCGTTGAGCTGGCGCTGCAGCCAGAGCGTCGAGGACAGCTTGCGGCCGCGCGCGGTCTTCACCTTCACGGTGAGGTCGCGCTGGCCGCGGCCGGAGGATTTGCGTGTCTTCTTCGCCATGCGGCCCGCGATAGCGCGTGGGGCCGCGTCAGACAAGCCGCGGCGAAACCGGGCGGGCCCGGCGGGGTTGTGGAAGAAGACGCCGAAACGAGGAGCCCGCCGCCGTGACCACCCCCCTGCCCAAGACGCTGCTGCTGACCGGCCTCGCCGGTGCCGTGCTGGTCGGCGCCCAGTTCGTCAACGACCCCGAGGCCGCCGCCGCCCGCTACCGCCGGCCGCTGCGCTCGGGGGCCGCGCGCCGCACGCTGCACCAGGCCCGGCTCGTCAGCGGCATCCTCGCCGCCGCCGCCTTCACCGTGCGCGGCCGGTTCCGCGCCCTCGGCTGGCTGATGCTGCTGCGCTCGCTGATCCCCGCCATCGAGGCCGTCGCCCGCGAGCGCCGCTGGTGGGACGCGAAGCGGTTTCCGAGCGGAGCGACGGCGCTGGGAATGCTGGTGACCGGATTGTCGCTGGTGCGCGGCGGGCGGAAGTGACGGCCTGCGGCGCGTGGCCCACTGCCGGCACGTAGGCCGGGCTTCAGCCCGGCCCCCCGCCACTCCGCGCCCGCCGTGCTAGTACGGCCCACCCTCGAGAACCCCGTCCGCGCTCATCTGCGCGTAGAGCAGCCCCTCGCGCAGCCCCCGGTCGGCGACGGACAGCCGATCCGTCGGCCAGATCCGCATCAGGGCCTGCAGGATCGCCGCGCCCGACATGATCAGGGCCTGCCGGTCCTTGCCGATGCGCGGATCGTTGCGCCGCCCCTCGGGGCCGAGCGCGAGGTAGTCGCGGATCACCGTGTCGATCTGCTCCGTCGTCATCCGCAGCCCGTCCACCTTGGAGCGGTCGTAGCGCCGCAGGCCGAGGTGGGACGCGGCGACGGTGGTGACGGTGCCCGACGTGCCGATGATCTGGAAACCTTCCTTGATCTGCTCGGAGGCATAGGGCGCGAACTCGGCGAGGTTCTCCTCGAAGAACCAGCTCATCAGCGCGAAGCGGGCCGAGTCGTCCTCCACGTCGCGGAACTGGTCGCGCAGGGTGGCGACGCCGAGCGGCACCGAGATCCAGTCCACCACCTTGGCGACGGGGAACGGGCCCGGACCCTGCTTGAAGCCCGAATGCAGGCGCATGATCGCCTTGGGCCGGTCGAGGCGCGGGACGTTGGTGAGGTCGATCCAGACCAGCTCCGTCGAGCCGCCGCCGATATCGACGACGAGAAGCTGGTCGGTGCGCGTCGAGACGAGCGGCGCGCAGGAGATGACCGCCAGCCGGGCCTCCTCCTCGGGCTCGATGATCTCGAGCTTCAGCCCCGTCTCGCGGCGCACCTGGGCGATGAACTGGCCGGCGTTGGTGGCCCTCCGGCAGGCCTCGGTCGCCACCAGCCGCATCCGCGAGACCTTGTGGCGGCGCAGCTTCTGCATGCAGATGCGCATCGCGTTGACGGTGCGCGCCATCGACGAGCGCGACAGCCGCCCCGACGTCTCGAGCCCCAGCCCGAGCTGGACCGACTTCGAGAAGCTGTCTATCACGTGGAACTGACTGCCCTTGGGCTGGGCAATCAGCATCCGGCAGCTGTTGGTGCCGAGATCCAGCGCCGCGTAGAGCGAGTCCGGATCCGGCGGTATGGGCGCAGGGCTCTCGACCGGCAGTGGGAAAGCGCCCGCACCCTTGGGACGCTTGGGCGCCATCGTCACGCCCTCCATATCTAGTTGAGGCCAATCTACGGATGCGTCGTCGATCTGACAAGCGTTGTGACCTCTCCGCGACACCCCGGCGTCGCGTCACCTCCGCCTCAAGATGGTGGTGAGCCCTTTTCACGCGGCCGGGGCTGGCCCTCGGCGCGCGGGCTTGCGATCTAGGCGTCGCAGCGTGGTGTTGTTATGTCGAAAACCGACGTCGGTGCGCGCGCGTTGGACCTTAGAAGTGCCCGGACGGCAAAGGGGAATCGCATGGCGGACGTGACGATCGTGTACTGGCGAGACATTCCCGCCCAGGTGATCGTCGGCAAGGGACGGCGCGCGGTGAAGGTGCAGCTCAGCGAGCGCTTCGAGCAGGCGATCGACCGGGCCGCGATGAAGACTGGCGCCGCCGAGACCGACGCCTACCTCGCGGAGTGGCGCAAGGCCGCGCCCGTCGGCGTCGAGGGCGACGACCGCGAGGCCGCCGAGGCCACCGCGGCGCGGCTCGAGGCGGAGTACGACACGGCGCGCCTCAAGGCGCTCATCGGAAACGACGGCTGGGCGTGATCCGCCAGCGTCTCAGGGAGGTCCTCATGGCACTGCTCAACTTCCGCCGCAGCCCCGGCCCGGCCGGCCAGGCCACCGACGGGCGCGTCGCCGCCCTGCTCGAGGGCTACTCGATCGAGGTGATGCCGCGCACCGCCGCCAAGGTGGAGGACTTCCGCGCGCTGCTTCCCGCCGGCACGCGCGTCTACATCGCCCACATCGAGGGCACCCCCATCGAGGACATGGTCGCCACCGCGCGCCGCCTCGCCGACGAGGGCTTCGAGGCGATGCCGCACTTCCCCGCGCGCATCATCCCCGACCGCGCCACCCTCGCCGACTGGATCGCCCGCTACCGGGGCGAGGCCGGCGTGCGCCAGGCGCTGGTGCTGGCGGGCGGCGTCAAGGCGCCGCACGGCGACTTCCACTGCTCGATGCAGCTGCTCGAGACCGGCCTCTTCGACGCCGCCGGCTTCACCCGCCTGCACGTCGCCGGCCACCCCGAGGGCAACCGCGACATCGACCCCGACGGCTCGACCGCGCAGGTCGAGGAGGCGCTGGCCTGGAAGCAGGCCTTCTCCGAGCGCACCGACGCCGAGATGGCGCTGGTCACCCAGTTCGCCTTCGACGCGGGCGCGATCATCCGCTGGACCGAGGCGCTCACCGCCGCCGGCATCACCCTGCCCGTCCATGTGGGCATCGCGGGGCCGGCGAAGCTGCAGACGATGATCAAGTTCGCCATGGCCTGCGGCGTCGGACCGTCGCTGAAGGTGCTGCAGAAGCGCGCGCTCGACGTCTCCAAGCTGCTGCTGCCCTACGAGCCCGACGAGGTGCTGCAGGCCCTCGCCGATCACAAGGCGGTCCATCCCGGCTTCCAGGTGCCGCAGATCCACTTCTTTCCGCTCGGCGGCATCGCCGCCTGCGCGGAGTGGGCGCGCACCCACGGCGGCGCGGCGGCCCGTCCCGCGGCGGCGACGGCCTGATGCCGGCGCTGCTTTTCGACCTCGACGGCACACTGCTCGAGACCGACCCGCTGCACGCGGCGGTCTTCGTCGACATCTTCGCCGAGCACGGCCGCGACGTGGACGAGGCTTTCTACATGAAGCACATCCACGGCCGCCTGAACGCCGAGATCTTCGAGGAGTACTTCCCCGACTCCCACACCCAGGAGATGGCCGACGACAAGGAGGCCCGTTTCCGCGAGCGGCTCGGCGGCAGCGCCGAGCCCCTGCCGGGGCTGCTGGCGCTGCTCGAGCGCGCCGAGGCCGCGGGCTGGCCCATGGCCGTCGTCACCAACGCGCCGCGCGAGAACGCCGAGGCGATGCTCTCGGCCATCGGCCTCGACGGGCGCTTCGCCACCATCGTGCTTGGCGACGACTGCCCGCGCGGCAAGCCCGACCCCTACCCTTACGCCCACGCGATGCGCCTGCTCGGCGTCACGCCCGGGCAGACGCTCGCCTTCGAGGACAGCCGCGCCGGGATCGCCTCGGCCGCCGGCGCCGGCGCGACGGTGCTCGGCGTGACGACCGGGCTCGACGCCGACACTCTCCGCGCCGCCGGCGCCACCGCCACCATCCGCGATTACACTGACCCCGCGCTCGAGACCGAGATCCGGCGCATTGAAGGAGCCACCGCATGACCCGCACCGTCGTCGAGAGCAAGACGAAGACCGCCGTGATCGGCTTTGACGAGCCGTTCTGCGTCATCGGCGAGCGGATCAACCCCACGGGGCGCAAGAAGCTCGCCGCCGAGCTCGAGGCCGGCGACTTCTCCACCGTCGAGGCCGACGCGCTGATGCAGGTCGCCTGCGGCGCGACGATGCTCGATGTGAATGCCGGGGTGGTCTACAACTCCAACCCCAACCCCAACGAGACCGAGCCGCCGCTGATGACGAAGATGCTCGAGCTCGTGCAGGGGCTGGTCGACGTGCCGCTCTGCATCGACAGCTCGGTGCCCGGCGCGCTCGAGGCGGGGCTGCAATGCTGCGAGGGGCGGCCGCTGCTGAATTCGGTGACCGGCGAGGAGGACCGCCTCGAGCTCGTGCTGCCGCTGGTCAAGAAGTACAACGTGCCGGTGGTGGCGATCTCCAACGACGACACCGGCATCTCCGAAGACCCCGACGTGCGCTTCGCCGTGGCCAGGAAGGTCGTCGAGCGGGCGGCGGATTTCGGCATCCCCGCGCACGACATCGTCGTCGACCCGCTGGTGATGCCCATCGGCGCGATGGCGACCGCCGGTCAGCAGGTCTTCGCGCTGGTGCGCCGCCTGCGGAACGAGCTCGGGGTGAACACGACCTGCGGCGCGTCCAACATCTCCTTCGGCCTGCCCAACCGGCACGGCATCAACGCCGCCTTCCTGCCCATGGCGATCGGCGCGGGCATGACCTCGGCGATCATGAACCCGACCCGGGCGGTGGAGATGGAAGCGATCCGCGCGGCCAACCTGCTCGCCAACCACGACCCCAACGGCTCGGCCTGGATCGCCTTCACCCGCATCCTCGACGCCACCAAGGACGGCACGTCCTTCGCGGACGCTTCAAAGGCCGCCGCCGCCGCCGGCGGGCCACGGCGCGACGGCCGGCGTCGTCGGCGGGCGTGAAATGGCGGGGGGTGCGCAATGAATGCGCACCCTACCCTGACCGTGTGGCATGTGCAGGTGCGCAATGAATGCGCACCCTACGCGTAGGCCGGGCTTCAGCCCGGCCCCCGACCCACCATCACGCCAACTGGCCGAGCTTCCTCATGCGGTTCTCGCGCAGGCGCGCGAAATCGTCGCCGGCGTGGTAGCTCGAGCGGGTGAGCGGGGTTGCCGAGACCATCAGGAAGCCCTTGCCCCAGGCCGCCTTCTCGTACGAGGCGAATTCCTCGGGCGTCACGAAGCGGTCGACGCGGTGGTGCTTGGGCGTCGGCTGCAGGTACTGGCCGATGGTGAGAAAATCGACGTCGGCGGCGCGCATGTCCTCCATCACCTGGATCACCGCCTGCCGGTCCTCGCCGAGGCCGACCATCAGGCCGGACTTGGTGAACAGCGTCGGGTCGAGCTCCTTGACCCGCTGCAGCAGCCGCAGGGAGTGGAAGTAGCGCGCGCCGGGACGGACCTCGGGGTAGAGGCCGGGGACCGTCTCGAGGTTGTGGTTGAACACGTCGGGCTTGGCCGCGACGACCACCTCGAGCGCCTCGGGGGCGCAGCGGATGAAGTCGGGCGTCAGGATCTCGATCGTGGTGTCGGGCGACTGGCGACGGATGGCGCGGATGGTCTGGGCGAAGTGTTCGGCGCCGCCGTCCTCGACATCGTCGCGGTCGACGGAAGTGACGACCACGTGATTGAGCCCGAGCTTCTTGACCGCGTCGGCCACGCGCCCCGGCTCGAACACGTCGAGCGCCTCGGGGGGCTTGCCGGTGGCGATGTTGCAGAAGGTGCAGGCCCGGGTGCAGACCTCGCCCATGATCATCATCGTGGCGTGGCCCTGGGACCAGCACTCGCCCACGTTGGGGCAGCCGGCCTCCTCGCAGACGGTGACGAGCTTGTGCTCGCGCATGATGTCGCGGGTCTGCTTGTAGCCTTCGGAGGTCGGGGCCTTGACCCGGATCCAGTCGGGCTTCTTCGGCTGGGCGTTGTCCGGGCGGCGCGCCTTCTCGGGGTGGCGCTGGCTGGGGATCTTGAGATCGCGCGGGCTCATCGGCTCTCCTCTCGGCCTTTGCCCAACGGACATAAGCCGTCGCGCGCGCACTGTCCAACAGCTCGGGGCCTTAGCAGCCATGCGCTCACGGCAAGCGTCAGGCCGCGGCCGCCTCCGGCACGATCCGGCGCGCCTGGACGAGCAGCGCGTCGGCGGCCTCGGTGAGGAGGCGGGCGAGGTCGTCCATCCAGCCGCTGTCCGAACTGCTCTCGCGGCGCACCAGGGCCAGTTCGCGGGCGGGCTCGGGGGCGGAGAAGCGCAGCAGCGACAGGTTGGGCGCCGCGGCGCTCTCCGTGACGACGGACATCTCGGGCAGCAGCGTCAGCCCGAACCCCTCCGCCACCAGCCCCACCAGCGTCGACAGCGACGAGGCGCCGAGATCGACCTGCCGGCGCCCGGAGAGGCCGCAGACCTCGAGCGCCTGCTCGGCGAGGCAATGGCCCTCGTCGAGCAGCAGCAGCTGGTCGGGCGCGAGGGCGCGCGGGCGCAGCGCCTCGGTCCGCTCGGCCCAGCTCGCCAGCCGGGCTCGCGAGCCGGCGAGCAGGAAGCGGTCGGTCGCGATCGGGCGCGCGACGAGGCCCGGCCCCGGCACCGGCAGCGCCACGACGGCGGCGTCGAGCCGGCCGCGGCGCAGCTCCTCGAGCAACGTGTCGGTCTGCGCCTCGCGGACCCGCAGCTCGAGCGTCAGGTCGTGCGAGCGGATGCGGGTCAGCGCCAGCGGCAGCAGATAGGGCGCGACGGTGGGAATGACGCCGAGATTGAGGCGCCCCTTCAGCCCCTGCTGCCAGCGCACCGCCTGTTCGAGGTCGTCCACCTCGGCGAGGATGCGGCGCGTCCGCTCGAGCACCTCCTGCCCCGCGCGGGTCAGGCGCAGCTGGCGCGGCAGGCGTTCGACGAGCTTCACCCCGAGCCGCTCCTCGAGCTCCTTGATCTGAAGCGAGAGCGCCGGCTGGGTCACGTGGACGCGCGCGGCGGCGGTGCCGAAGCTGCCGGCCTCGGCGAGGGCCGCGAAGTAGCGCAGTTGCTTCAGGGTCAGGCTCATCGGCGCGAGCCTACCGGCAGGGGGGCGGATGACAAGGCGGCGTCAGCCGATCATCGCGCAGGAGCCCTGCTCGTCGTAGTGGCGGCGCAGGCGCTGGAGGGCGATGCGCAGCACGATCTTGCCCGAGCGCGCCGACCAGCCCATGCGCCGCTCGGTCTCCTCGAGGCCTTCGAGCAGGCAGCAGCAGCGCAGGGCGACGTCGCCGAGCCCGGGGCCGAGATCGGCGAGCGCCGCCTCGACCCGCTCGCGCGCGGCGGCGGAGCTCGCGCCCTGCCCGCCCGCCGCCGCGCCGCCGTCGACGCGTCCCGTCAGCAGCCCGTCCCAGCTCTGGCCGAGCCGTTCGCCGACCTGCCCCAGCTCGAAATCCTCGCGCAGCCGCTCGCCTGCCGCGACGAGCTCGCGCGGCAGGAACGGGCGGCCGTCGCGGTCGCGCCGCCGCGCGAGGCCGGCGAGCGGGCTCTCGGCGAGCGCGGCGCGGGGGGCGGGGCGCGCGGTGCGGCGGCCGGTGACGGCGGGCGCCGGCTCGCCGGTGGCGCGGGCGTTCTCGCGCCCCGCGATCAGCTCGCGCAGCGCCGTGCGCCCGGCGCCGGTGATGCGGTAGCGCGCGATCCGCGCCGCCGGCTCGTCGCTCTCGATCCACTCGTTGAGCGCGAGCACCTGCGCGCTCTCGCGCGCCACCAGCGCGGTGCGGTCGGCCGCGCCGCCGGCGCTCTCGCGCACCACCACCGCCATCTCCATGTCGCGCGCCACCGCCAGCACCGCCCCCGGCTCCACCAGCCGTCGCAGGACGCGGATCGTCTCGTCCTCGACCGTCTCGGCGGCGGGCAGCGGCGCACTTGTCCCCGATCCGCCCCCAGATCCGTCCACAGGATCGGGCAGTGCCGCGGACAGACGCTTGAGCGCGGCGTCGACGAGCGGATCGTCGCGCCGCCGCTCGACGCGGCGGACCTGGCGCAGCACCGTTGAGGCGTGCACGTCGACGCGCCGCGCCAGCGCGCGGATCGGCGTCCCGCGCTCCACGTGAGCCAGATAATGCGCCGCCGCCGCCGGCACCCAGGGCGGCAAACCCCTCGCGACGCTCGTTTTCCGCAGGTCCGCTCTCGACATCCCCAGTCCCTCTCGCTGTTCACCTCCCCGCCGCGGCCGACGCCGGGCGGAGCCATGTCACCCGACGCATCCTGTGGTTGCATCAGTTACTCAAACCTTAACGCAGCGCTCCGATTAACCGCTGATTAGGAAACAATAAGCGGAGGTTATCCTCAGGTTCTCCCCGATATAACCCCAGGCAACACACGATAAAGTTGTGTATTGTCTCCTTCAGGGAAACAACCGTCAGGGGATGGAAAGATGCAGGACCTGTTCACCAAGGCCGCCGCGCTGAAGCGCCCGAAGCTGCTCGTCAGCGCCGCCCGATTCGGCCTCGAAGACTACCGGCGCGACACCCACCTGCCCCGCATCCTGCGCAGCGCGGGCGCGCCGCGCACCGGGGTGGCGCTGGTGCGGTTGCTGGAACTGGAAGAGAGCCTGAACGCGCGGCGCAACACCGGCGCGGCGGACTATTCCATCGCCCGCCACGTCGAGGTGCTGATCGCGATCATGGGCGAGGCGCGGCTGCTGCGCGCCGCCAGCCGGCCCCGGACGTCGCCTGATCCTCAGGAGAAGGCGTCGGGCATCGAGGCCTTGCGCTCGGCGACGAAGGCGCGCAGCGCCGCGTCGATCTCCGGGTCGAGCGCGGGGGCCTGGTAGTCGGCGAGCAGCTTGTCGACGCGCACGGCGGCGAGGCTCTGGCTGTCGCGCGCGCCCTCCTCGTCCCAGGTCTCGAACGGCTTGTAGTCGAGCACGTCGGAGCGCCAGAAGGCCGTCTTGAAGTTCGCCTGCGTATGCGCGCAGCCCAGGTAGTGCCCGCCCGGCCCCACCTCGCGGATCGCGTCCATCGCCTGGCCGTTCTCGCTCATGTCGACGCCCGCCGCGAGGCGGTGCAGCACGCCGAGCTGGTCGGCGTCGAGCACGAACTTCTCGAAGCTCGCCACCAGCCCGCCCTCGAGCCAGCCGCA
This sequence comes from Oceanicola granulosus HTCC2516, assembly GCF_000153305.1. Taxonomy (GTDB): domain Bacteria; phylum Pseudomonadota; class Alphaproteobacteria; order Rhodobacterales; family Rhodobacteraceae; genus Oceanicola; species Oceanicola granulosus. The sequence continues at coordinate 514,990 of NZ_CH724107.1, read as the reverse complement.
GGCGTGGAGCATGAAGTTGACGCCGGACAGAAGCCCCATGTTGAGCGAGTTCGAGGTCTCGTAGGCGGCCTGCGCGTCGGGCAGCTTGGAGCCGCAGAACGAGCCCGCCGAGCGGTAGGGCAGCCCGAGCCGGCGCGCGAGCTGGCCCGCGCCGTAGGTGATGTGGCTCGCCTCGGGGGTGCCGAAGGTGGGGGCGCCGGAGTTCATGTCGATCGAGGTGACGAAGGCGCCGAAGATCACCGGCGCGCCGGGGCGCACCAGCTGGCTGTAGGCGACGCCCGCCAGCACCTCGGCGAGCACCTGCGTCAGCGTCCCCGCCACCGAGACCGGCGCCATCGCGCCGCCGACGATGAAGGGCGAGATGATCGCCGCCTGCATGTTCCTGGCATAGACCTCGAGCGCGCCCATCATCGTCGCATCGAAGGTCAGCGGCGAGTTGATGTTGATGAGCGAGGTCATCACGGTGTTGTCGGCGACGAACTCCTTGCCGAACAGGATCCCGGCCATGTCGACGCTGTCCTGCGCCCGGCTCGGCTCGGTGACGGAGCCCATGAAGGGTTTGTCCGACAGCGTCATGTGCGCCATCAGCATGTCGAGGTGGCGCTTGTTGACGGGGATGTCGGTGGGCTCGCAGATGGTGCCGCCGGAATGGTGCAGCCACTTGCTCATGTAGGCGAGCTTCACGAACTTCTCGAAGTCCGCCATCGTCGCGTAGCGCCGCCCGCCGTTGATGTCGCGCACGAAGGGCGGGCCGTAGACCGGGGCAAGGACGAGGCTGTTGCCGCCGATGGTGACCGACTTCGCCGGATCGCGGGCGTGCTGGACGAACTGGGAGGGCGCGGTCTTGCACAGCTCGCGCGCGAGGCCGCGCGGGAGGCGGACGCGCTCGCCGTCGACATCCGCGCCGGCGGCGCGCCACAGATCGAGCGCGGCCGGGTTCTCGACGAAGTTGACGCCGATCTCCTCGAGCACCGTCTCGGCGTTGTGCTCGATGACCTGCAGCGCCTCCTCGTCGAGCACCTCGAAGTTCGGGATGTTGCGCTCGATGAACTTCGCCGTCTCGAAGCGGACCGCGGTGCGCTCCGCGCGCCGTGCCGCGCCGCCGCCGCCGCGGGTCCTGCGTGCCGTTCGAGCCTCGGTCATGTCGCTTGTCCTTTCCGTCCGGATTGGCCCGGTCATACGCTCGCCGGTGCGGCCGCAATGGTGGATTTGCGGCTTCGGCGGGGGGAAAACGACATGCGCGCCCCTTTGCGCCCCCGCTTGCCTCCGCTCCGGGTTGGTCTTAGAGCCTCGGCGCATGGATATGGACCAGCACGACACGCTCCTCATCATCGATTTCGGCAGCCAGGTGACCCAGCTGATCGCGCGCCGCCTGCGCGAGCTGAACGTCTACTGCGAGATCCACCCGTTCCAGAACGTCACGCCCGCGCTGCTGGCCGAGACGGCGCCCAAGGCGGTGATCCTGTCGGGCGGCCCGGCCTCGGTGATCGACGCCGGCAGCCCGCGCCCGCCGGCGGAGGTGTTCGAGCTCGGCGTGCCGGTGCTCGGCATCTGCTACGGGCAGCAGGTGATGATGGAGATGCTCGGCGGGCGCGTCGAGCGCGGCGACGGCACGTCGGAGTTCGGCCGCGCCTGGGTCGAGCGCAAGGGCGACAAGCACCCCGACCTGCTGACCGGCTGGTTCCTCGAGGCCCGCGAGCAGGTCTGGATGAGCCACGGCGACCACGTCGCCAAGCTCGCGCCGGGCTTCGAGGTGCTCGGCACCTCGCCGGGCGCGCCCTTCGCCATCACCGGCGACCGCGCGCGCCACTTCTACGCCGTGCAGTTCCACCCCGAGGTGCATCACACCCCCAACGGCCGCACCTTCCTCGAGAACTTCGTCAAGATCGCCGGCTTCACCGGCGACTGGACGATGGCCGCCTACAAGGACGAGGCGATCCGCCTGATCCGCGAGCAGGTCGGCGATGCCAGGGTGATCTGCGGCCTCTCGGGCGGGGTCGACAGCTCCGTCGCCGCCGTGCTGATCCACGAGGCCATCGGCGACCAGCTCACCTGCGTCTTCGTCGACCACGGGCTGCTGCGCCAGAACGAGGCCGAGGAAGTCGTGGGCATGTTCCGCGACGCCTACAACATCCCCCTGATCCACGCCGACGAGGCCGACCTGTTCCTCGGCGAGCTCGAGGGCGTCAGTGATCCGGAGGTCAAGCGCAAGACCATCGGGCGGCTGTTCATCGACGTCTTCCAGCGCGAGGCCAACAAGATCGAGGGCGCCTCCTTCCTCGCCCAGGGCACGCTCTACCCGGACGTGATCGAGAGCGTCTCCTTCTCCGGCGGCCCCTCGGTGACGATCAAGAGCCACCACAATGTCGGCGGCCTGCCCGAGAAGATGGGGCTGAAGCTGGTCGAGCCGCTGCGCGAGCTGTTCAAGGACGAGGTCCGCGCGCTGGGCCACGAGCTCGGCCTGCCCGCCTCGTTCATCGGCCGCCACCCCTTCCCCGGCCCAGGCCTCGCGATTCGCTGCCCCGGCGAGATCACCCGCGACAAGCTCGAGATCCTGCGCAAGGCCGACGCCGTCTACATCGACCAGATCCGCAAGCACGGGCTCTACGACGAGATCTGGCAGGCCTTCGTCGCCCTGCTGCCCGTGCGCACCGTCGGGGTGATGGGTGACGGGCGCACCTACGACTACGCCTGCGCCCTGCGCGCGGTGACCTCGGTCGACGGGATGACGGCGGACTACTACCCGTTCAGCCACGACTTCCTCGGCGAAACCGCGACGCGGATCATCAACGAGGTGCGCGGCATCAACCGGGTCACCTACGACATCACCTCGAAGCCGCCCGGGACCATCGAGTGGGAGTGACGCTGCGGCGTCTCCTCGGCCTGCTCGCGGCGATGGTCGCGCTGGGCGTGCTCGCCGCACTCGGCTCGGCCCTCCTCAGCCGGCCCTGCGACGGGCTCGACGGCCGGTTCGGCGTCGCGGTGGTGCTCGCGGGCGGGATGAACGGCAACCAGCTCGGCGACGGCAGCCGTGACCGCGCCGAGGCGGCAGCGGAGCTCTACACACGCGGCGCCGTCGGCCACCTGCACTTCACCGGCAGCGCCGCGCGGCGCGGCGTCTCGACGGCCGGGCTGATGGCCGACCTCGCGCGGGCGCGCGGCGTTCCCGACGGCGCGCTGAGCGTGGAGGGCGAGTCGCGCTCGACGCTGCAGAACGCCCTGTTCTCGCGCCCCGCGGTGGCACGCCATGACCACCTGCTGCTCGTCACCGAGGGCTTCCACCTCTGGCGCGGCGCGGCGAGCATGGCGTGGGCGGGCACGCCGGTCGACGGGATGTGCAAGTCGTCCGCCTTCGGCGACGACGACCCGCTCGAGGTCGCGCGTATCACCCTGCGCGAGGCGCTGGCCTGGTGGCTCAACATCGCGCGCGGATCGGCCTGGAGCGTGGGCCATTGGCTCGGCTTCGGCGAGAGCCTGTCGCTCGACCTGCTGAAATGACGCCGCCTGCTTGCCGCCGCCCTCGCGGCGCGGCATCAGGTGACATGTCCAACAGCCCCGCCCCCGCCACGACCCGCCCGCCGCCGACCGAGACGGCGAAGGCGGCGCTCTGGATGCTCGGCGCAGTGCTGTCCTTCTCGACGATGGCCGTCGCGGGCCGGGAGGTCAGCCTCGCGCTCGACACCTTCGAGATCATGACCTACCGCTCCTTCGTCGGCCTCGCGATCGTGCTGGCGATCCTGTCGGTGCGCGGCGGTCTCGCCCGCGTGCGCACCGACCGGCTGCGCCTCCACGCGGTGCGCAACGCAGCGCATTTCGTCGGGCAGAACCTGTGGTTCTTCGCCGTCTCCGCGATCCCGCTGGCGCAGGTCTTCGCGGTCGAGTTCACCTCGCCGATCTGGGCGCTGCTGCTCGCGCCGCTGATCCTGGGCGAGCGCATCACCCGCACCGGGCTGCTCGCCGCGCTGGTGGGCTTCGTCGGCATCCTCGTCGTCGCCCGCCCCTCGCCCGACAGCCTCAGCCCCGGCCTGCTCGCCGCGGCGGGCGCGGCGGTGGGATTCGGCGTCACGGCCGTGCTGACGCGCCGGCTGACGCGCACCGAGTCGATCCTGACGATCCTGTTCTACCTGACCGCGATGCAGGCCGTGTTCGGCCTCGTCTGCGCGCTGATCGACGGCGACATGGCGCTGCCCTCGGCGGCCACCCTGCCTTTCCTCGTGCTCATCGGCTGCGCCGGGCTGATGGCGCATTTCTGCCTGACCAACGCGCTCGCCCGCGCGCCGGCGGCGGTGGTGATGCCGATCGACTTCCTGCGCCTGCCGCTGATCGCGGTGACGGGGATGCTGCTCTACTCCGAGCCGCTCGACATCTTCGTCTTCCTCGGCGGCGCGATGATCTTCGCGGCCAACTACGCCAACCTCGTGCGGCGCTGAAGGCGCAGGTTCCGGGTTGTCGCGGGAGGGTCGACGGGCGACGAGGGGGCCATGAGACAGCAGACCATGGCTCCCCGCGCCTGGGCCGAAATGGGCCTCCTCGCGCTCCTCTGGGGCGGCTCCTTCCTCACGGTGCGTATCGCGCTCGACGAGATCGGCCCGTTCTGGGTCGTCGCGCACCGCGTCGGCTGGGCGGCGCTGGCGCTCTGGATCGTGGTGCTGGCGCGGGGGCTGGCGGTGCCGCGCGGCGCGGCGGCCTGGGGCGCGCTGCTGATGATGGGGCTGCTCAACAACGTGGTGCCGTTCACGCTGATGGCATGGGGGCAGCTGACGATCCCGAGCGGGCTGACCTCGATCCTCAACGCCTCGACGGCGATCTGGGGCGTGCTGCTCGCGGCGCTCGTCTTCGCCGATGAGCGGCTGTCGCTGCGCCGGGCCGTGGGCGTGCTGCTCGGCTTCCTCGGCGTGGCGACGGCGATCGGCCTCTCCAGCCTCGCCGCGCTCGACATCACCGCGCTGGCGCAGCTCGCGGTCATCGCCGGGACGATCTCCTACGCCGTCGCCTCGATCTGGGCGCGCAAGACCTTGCGCGGCCTCGCTCCCGAGGCGGCGGCGGCGGGGATGCTGACCGGGGCGACGCTGGTGTCGGTGCCGCTGGCCCTGTGGCTGGAAGGCCCGCCCGACCTCGGCCTCGCGGCGCGCACCTGGGGGGCCATCGGCTACTACGCCATCGCCGCGACGGCCCTCGCCTACCTGCTCTACTACCGCGTGCTCGCCATGGCCGGGAGCGGCAACCTGACGCTCGTCACCCTGCTGATCGCGCCGGTGGCCATCGTCGCAGGGGCGGTGGTGCTGGGCGAGAGCCTCGCGCCGCGCGCCTACGGCGGCTTCGCGCTGCTGACGCTGGGCCTCCTGGTGCTCGACGGGAGGGTGCTCAGGCGGCCTTCTTCGCCTTCACCTTCTCGGCGAGGTCCCGGGCGATGGCGAACGCGCCCTTGATCTTGTCGGCCTCGCTCTTCCAGTCGCGCCGCACGACGATCTTGTTGTCCTTCACCTTCGCCAGCCCGTTCTGGCCCTGAATGAACTCCACCAGCCCCTCGGGCGAGGCGAACTTGTCGTTGTGGAAGCGGATCGTCGCGCCCTTGGGGCCGCCGTCGAGCTGGGCGATCCCGGCGCGTTTGCACATCGCCTTGATCCGCACCACCAGCATCAGCGTGTTGACCTCGCGCGGCAGCTTGCCGAACCGGTCGATCAGTTCGGCGGCGAAGCCCTCCAGTTCAACCTTGGTCGTCAAGTCACTGAGACGACGATACAAACCGAGCCGCACGTCGAGGTCGGGCACGTACTCCTCGGGGATCAGCACCGGCACGCCGAGGTTGATTTGCGGCGCCCAGGTCCCTTCGTCGGGAAGGCCCTCGGCCTCGCCCGAACGGATCTTGGCGATCTGCTCCTCCAGCATCTGCTGGTAGAGTTCGTAGCCCACCTCGCGCATCTGCCCCGACTGCTCCTCGCCGAGCAGGTTGCCGGCGCCGCGGATGTCGAGATCCTGGCTGGCCAGCGTGAAGCCCGCTCCGAGGCTGTCGAGCGAGGCGAGCACCCGCAGCCGCTTCTCGGCCTGGTCGGTGAGGCGGGCGCGCGGCTTGGTGGTCATGTAGGCGTAGGCGCGGGTCTTGGACCGGCCCACCCGGCCGCGGATCTGGTAGAGCTGCGACAGCCCGTACATGTCGGCGCGCCAGACGATCATCGTGTTGGCGGTGGGGATGTCGAGGCCGCTCTCGACGATGGTGGTGGCGAGCAGCACGTCGAACTTGCCGTCGTAGAAGGCGTTCATCCGGTCGTCGAGCTCGCCCGCCGCCATCTGCCCGTGCGCGGTGACGACGCTGACCTCGGGCACCTGCTCGCGCAGGAACGCCTCGGCCTCGGCCATGTCGCTGATGCGCGGCACGACGAAGAAGCACTGCCCGCCCCGGTAGCGCTCGCGCAGCAGCGCCTCGCGCACGGTGACGGCGTCGAACTCGGAAACGTACGTGCGGATCGCCAGCCGGTCCACGGGCGGGGTGCCGATGATCGACAGCTCGCGCACGCCTGACAGCGACAGCTGCAGCGTGCGCGGGATCGGCGTCGCGGTCAGCGTCAACACGTGGACGTCGGTGCGCATCCGCTTGAGCCGCTCCTTGTGGCCCACGCCGAAGCGCTGCTCCTCGTCGATGACCAGCAGGCCGAGATCGCGGAACTTGACCTGCTTGGAGAGCAGCGCGTGGGTGCCGACGACGATGTCGACGTCACCCGACGCGAGCCCGGCGCGGGTCTCGGCGGCCTCCTTCTGCGACACGAACCGCGACAGGGCGCGGACCTTGAGCGGGAAGCCGCGGAAGCGCTCCTTGAACGACTGGGCGTGCTGGCGCGCGAGCAGGGTCGTGGGCGCGACGACGGCGACCTGGCTGCCCGACATCGCCGCGACGAAGGCGGCCCGCATGGCGACCTCGGTCTTGCCGAAGCCCACGTCGCCGCAGACCAGCCGGTCCATCGGCGTGCCGGCCTCCATGTCCTCGAGCACCTGCTCGATGGCGGCGAGCTGGTCGTCGGTCTCCTGGTAGGGAAAGCGCGCGAGGAACTGCTCCCAGAGGCCGTCGGGCGGGGTCAGGATCGGCGCGTGGCGCAGCGCCCGCTCGGCGGCGACGCGGATCAGCCGCTCCGCCATCTCGCGGATGCGTTCCTTGAGGCGGGCCTTCTTGGCCTGCCACGCCCCGCCGCCGAGACGGTCGAGCAGGCCCTCCTCGTGGCCGTAGCGCGAGAGCAGCTCGATGTTCTCGACCGGCAGGTAGAGCTTCGCGCCCTCGGCATATTCCAGCACCAGGCACTCGTGCGCCGCGCCCGCGGCGGTGATGACCTCGAGCCCGCGGTAGCGGCCGACGCCGTGGTCGACGTGGACGACCAGGTCGCCCGGCCCGAGGCTCTGGGTCTCGGTGAGGAAGTTTTCCGCCCGCCGCTTGCGCTTGGGGGCGCGGATCAGCCGGTCGCCGAGCACGTCCTGCTCGGAGATGACCGTCACCCGGCCGTCGCGGAGCGGACCCTCGAAGCCGTTTTCCAGAGGCCAGACAGCGAGATGCAGGCCGCTCTTGCCAATGCGCGTGAAGTCGGTGACATGGATCGTCTCGACCAGCCCCTCGTCCTCGATCAGCCCCGAGAGCCGCTCGCGCGCGCCCTCCGAGTAGGAGGCGACAACGACCGGCCCGACTTCGAGCCTTGCGCGAACATGATCCGCCAGAGACTTGAAGAGGCTTATGTTTTCCTGCTGGCGCTCCGGCGAGAAGTTGCGCCCGATGCGCCCGCCTGCGTCGATGGTGCCGGGGCCGGTGGCCTGCGGCAGCGGCGAGAATTGCAGCACGCGGCGCCCGGCGACGGCCGCCTCCCAGGCGTCGTCGTCGAGGTAGAGCGTCTGCGGCGCGGCGGGCTTGTAGACGCTGTCGTGGCGCGACTTCTGGCTCAGCGCGTGGCGGCGCGTCTCGTAGGCGTCGCACACCAGCGTCCAGCGGCTGTCGCGGATCGCGGCGGACTGGTCGTCGAGCGTCACCGAGGCGGCGGGGAGGTAGTCGAAGAGCGTCTCCAGCCGCTCGTGGAACAGCCCGATCCAGTGCTCGACACCCTGGTGCTTGCGCCCGGCGCTGACCGCCTCGTAGAGCGGATCGTCGGAGCCCGCGGCGCCGAACTCGAGCCGGTAATTCTGCCGGAAGCGGGTGATCGCCGCCTCGTCGAGGATCACCTCGGAGACCGGCGCGAGCTCGATCACCTCGAGCTTCTCGGTGGTGCGCTGGGTGGCGGCGTCGAAGCGGCGGGCGCCGTCGAGCACGTCGCCGAACAGGTCGAGCCGCACCGGGCCGATCTCGCCGGGCGGGTAGATGTCGATGATGCCGCCGCGGATCGCGTAGTCGCCGGGCTCGGTCACCGTCGGCGCCTGGCTGAAGCCCATCCGCACGAGGAAGTCGCGCAGCGCCGCCTCGTCGATCCGGTCGCCGACGCGGGCGCGGAAGGCGGCGTCCTTCAGCACCTCGCGCGCCGGCACGCGCTGGGTCGCCGAATTGATCGTCGTCAGCAGCACGAAACGCTCGGGCATCCCGTGCACCAGCGCCGCCAGCGTCGCCATGCGCGCGGCCGAGATGTCGGCGTTGGGCGAGACCCGGTCGTAGGGCAGGCAGTCCCAGCCGGGGAAGGTGACGACGGGCATGTCGGGCGCGAAGAACGCCAGCGCCGCCTGCATCGCCGCCATCCGCTTGTCGTCGCGCGCGACATGGATCACCGGGCCGCCGGACTTCTCCAGCTCGGACAGCACGAGGCGGGCGTCGAACCCTTCGGGCGCGCCTCCGACGGTGATGCGGGTGGTGTCGGCCATGGCTCGGGGGCCTCGTCTGCTTGCGGCTTCGGGGGGCGGCTCATGTGAGCCCGCCCGGCCCCGGTGTCAACTAGAAGGAGTTGAACAGGTAGCTCCGGTCCAGGTTCTGCCACATGCCCCACATGGCCGTGACGAAGATCGCCAGCACCCCGATCGCCTGCACGATCTGGCGATGGCGGATCAGGCGGCGGTGGAGCGCCTCGCCCCGAAGCTGCTCCGTCACGATCCCGCGCGCGGTGTGCATCGACAGCGCGCCCACCCCCGACATCGGCAGCCCGATCAGGAACAGCGCCTGCGCGAACTCCACGTCGTAGACGAAGCCGAGCACCGCCAGCGCCGTCAGCGCGAAGCTGAGGAAGCCGAGCAGCAGCATCCCCGAGACCTCGGTGATGTAGAGGATGCGGCTGGCCATGATGTAGACGACGCTCTCGAGGTCGGCCTGCGCCTGCCCGCCGTGGCGCTTGGCGCGGGTGAGCATGTCGAACGGGACGCCGAGGATCCAGTGGCTCGCGGTGGACCAGACGACGGCGAGCGCGATCCAGAACCAGAGGTTCGAGAACGAGCGCATGTCGATGACTTCGAAGATCGTCTGTGTCCAGCTCACGCGGGCCCGCCTTGGTTTTTGCCGGACCCTACCGGCGGCGCCCGGCGATGCCCAGACTTGTGAGCCCGCCGATTTAGTGGCACCGGGAGGTGTGACTTGAAAGGCCCGCCGCACCCATGACCTCCCCCGTCGCCCCCTTCCCCGCCGCCCGCCTGCGCCGCCTGCGCAAGAGCCCCGCCCTGCGCGCGATGGTGCGCGAGACCACGCTCGCCCCGGCCGATTTCATCTGGCCGGTCTTCGTGATGGAGGGTTGCGACGCCGAGGAGCCGATCCCGTCGATGCCCGGCGTGTCGCGTCTCACGGTCGACCGCATCGCCGCCGCCGCGCGCGAGGCGCACGGGCTCGGCATCCCGGCGATCTGCATCTTCCCCTACACGCCGCTGGCGCAGCGCACCGAGGATTGCGCGATGGCCTGGTCGATGGACAACATCGCCAACCAGGCGATCCGCGCGGTCAAGGACGCGGTGCCCGGGATGGCGGTGATGACCGACATCGCGCTCGATCCCTACAATGCCAGCGGCCAGGACGGTTTCGTCGCCGACGGCGAGATCGTCAACGACCGCACCGTCGACGCGCTGGTGAAGATGGCGCTGGCGCAGGCCACGTCGGGCGCCGACATTCTCGGCCCCAGCGACATGATGGACGGCCGGATCGGCGCGATCCGGCAGGCGCTGGAAAGCGAGGGGCACCAGTGGGTTACGATCCTCTCCTACAGCGCCAAGTACGCCTCCGCCTTCTACGGCCCGTTCCGCGACGCCGTCGGCGCCTCGGCGGCGCTCAAGGGCGACAAGTCGACCTACCAGATGGACCCGGCCAACGCCGACGAGGCGCTGCGGCTCGTCGCGCGCGACCTCGCGGAAGGGGCCGACATGGTGATGGTCAAGCCGGGGATGCCCTATCTCGACATCTGCCGGCGGGTGAAGGACAGCTTCGGCGTCCCGACCTTCGCCTACCAGGTGTCGGGCGAGTACGCGATGCTCCGCGCCGCCGCCGGGAACGGCTGGCTGGACGGCGACAAGACGATGCTGGAGAGCCTTCTCGCTTTCAAGAGAGCGGGTTGCGACGGGATCCTCACCTACTTCGCCCCCGCCGCCGCGCGCCTCCTCGCCACGTAGCGGCACGGGCGCGACACTGGATGACAAGCCGGCCGCCACAGCCTATAGTGGCGGCACAGACCGGCCGCACAAGGCCGGCACAGGCACATCGAGGCACACAATGAGCAGCTTTACCAGACGGACCTTCCTGGCCGGCTCCGCACTCGCGGCGACGGCCCTCGCCGCCTGCGGCAACGGCGTCGGCAACACCAACGCCCAGACCATCGACGCCCGCGTCGAGACCACCGTGAACTACATGCTCCAGCGCTACCCCGACGCGCAGGACCTGGTGAACAAGTCGGCCGGCATGCTGGTGATGCCGCTGGTCACCGAGGCCGGGCTCGGGCTCGGCGGCGCCTACGGGCGCGGCGCGCTGCGGGTCGGCGGCATGAACGTCGACTACTACTCCGCCACCTCCGTCAGCGCCGGCCTGCAGATCGGCGCGCAGCAATACAGCCACGTGCTGTTCTTCATGACCGAGGAGGCGCTGGCCGAGTTTCGCCGGAGCGGCGGCTGGGCCGGCGGAGCGGACGCGGAATACGCGCTCTCCGACCAGGCCGACACGATCCGCGCCGACCTGATCTCGTCGCGGGCGCCGGTGATCGCGCTGGTCTTCGCACAGGCCGGGCTGCGCGCCGCGGCGACGGTCGAGGGGATCAAGTACACCCGCATCATCCCCTGACGGCGCCCGGTCCCTGGCCTCCCCTGTGCGCCTGCGCTCTTGCGCGGCGCGCGCGGTGCGGGAAAAGTGGGGGCAGACGCTCCGCCGCGAAAGCGGGGCCAACAGGGAGAGAGTTGCATGAAGACGCTATGGATGCGCGCGGGCGTCGCCGCGCTTGTTGTCGGGATCGCCGGCGAGGCGGCGGCCGTCGAGTGGAACGTGTCGCTCTGGGGCCAGCGCCGGGCCTTCACCGAGCATGTCGAGAAGCTGGCCGAGCTGGTCTCCGAGAAGACCGACGGCGAGTTCACCCTCAACATTTCCTACGGCGGCCTCAGCAACGAGCGCGAGAACCTCGACGGCATCTCCATCGGCGCCTTCGAGATGGCGCAGTTCTGCGCCGGCTACCACGCGGACAAGAACCGCGCGATCACCGTGCTCGAGCTGCCCTTCCTCGGCGTCGAGACGCTCGAGCAGGAGGTCGCCGCCTCGGAGGCCGTCTACCTGCACCCGGCCACCGTCGCGGAGATGGCGCGCTGGAACGCGACGCTGCTGATGCCCTCGCCGCTGCCCCAGTACAACCTCGTCGGCGTGGGCGAGCCGCCCGCCAGCCTCGACGATTTCGAAGGCCTCTCCGTGCGCGCCACCGGCGGCATCGGCGCGGCGATGGAAGCGGTCGGCGCGGTGCCGACCTCGATGTCGGCCACCGAGGTGCGCCAGGCGCTCGACAGCGGCGTGATCAAGGCGGCGTCCTTCGCGCCGCACGCCCACATGTCGTTCGGCACCGTCGAGACGGCGGACTGGTGGACGACCAACCTCAACCCCGGCACCGTCAACTGCCCCGTCGTCGTCAACACCGACGCGCTGATGTCGCTGTCGGACGAGCACCGCGAGGCGCTGCTGGGCTCGGTAGACGAGGCGCTGGCGCACTACATCGAGCACTACAACACCCAGACCATGTCGGCCTGGGGGCCGCTGCTCGAGGAGAAGGGCATCGAGCAGGTGACGTTCTCCGACGACGACATCGCCGCCTTCCGCGAGGCCGCCGCCGGCCCCGCGCGCGAGGCCTGGCTCGAGGACGCCGCGGCGGCCGGCCTGCCCGGCGAGGAGCTGCTCAACATCGTCGACGGCGTGCTCGCCGGCGAGTGAGCCCTCCCGCGCGCCCGGCTCCCTGGAGCCCGGGCGCGCCCGCACCGACAGGAAAGGACCGCCCATGGCCGGCGCCGCCTCCGTGCTCGATGACGGCTCGCTGCTGAGCCGCCTCGACCGCGCCCTGGTCCGGCTCGAGGGCTGGCTGGCGCTGCTGTCGGGCCTCGCCGTCTTCGGGCTGATGCTGCTCGCGGTCTTCTCCGTCGGCGGGCGCAACGCCTTCAACAGGCCCCTGCCCGGCTACGTCGACTGGATCGAGCAGGCGATGCCGCTGATCGCCTTCATGGGCATCGCCTACACCCAGCGGCTCGGCGGGCATATCCGCATGGACATCGTCGTCGGCGCGCTCAAGGGCCGCGTGCTCTGGGCGGTCGAGTGGTTCACGACGCTGACCGTGCTGGTGCTGATGCTGCTGCTCGTCTGGGGCAGCTGGGCGCACTTCCAGCGCTCCTTCGATTTCGCCGCGCCGCTCTGGAGCCGCGACTCCTCGATGGACATCGGCCTGCCCATCTGGCCCGCCAAGCTGCTCGCCCCGGTCGCCTTCTCGGTGCTGTCGCTGCGGCTGGCGCTGCAGCTCTGGGGCTTCGGCCGCGCCTTCGTCACCGGCACCGACCGCCCCGTCGCCGTGCCGCTGATCGAGAGCGCCGCCGAAACCGCCGCCCGCGAAGCCGAGACCGTCTCGGGAGCAGAGAGATGACGCGCCCCTTCATCTGGCTGCAAATATGCAAAGCCGGCGGCGGCCGTGGATAGCCTCGATATCGGCCTCTGGGTGACCGGCGGATTGCTGGTCTTCGTCGTCCTCGGCATGCGCGTCGCCTTCGCCGCCGCGCTGGCGGGGCTGGTGGGGCTCGTCTGGATCTTCTGGTCGCGCAAGGGCTACGCGGGCGAGGAATTCGGCTGGGCGTTGTCGGTCGCGGTGAAGACGGCCGGACAGGTGCCCCACGCCAAGGTGGCGAGCCAGTCGCTGTCGCTGATCCCGACCTTCATCCTGATCGGCTACCTCGCCTATTACGCCGGCCTCACCCGCGCCCTGTTCGAGGCCGCCAGGCGTTGGGTCGGCTGGCTGCCGGGCGGGCTGGCGGTATCCTCGGTCTTCGCCACCGCGGGCTTCGCCGCGGTCTCCGGCGCCTCGGTGGCGACGGCGGCGGTGTTCGCGCGCATCGCCATCCCCGAGATGATCAAGGTGGGCTACGACAAGCGCTTCGCCGCCGGTGTCGTCGCCGCGGGCGGCACGCTCGCCTCGCTGATCCCGCCCTCGGCGATCCTCGTCATCTACGCCATCATCGTCGAGCAGGACGTCGGCCGGCTGCTGCTCGCCGGCTTCGTGCCGGGCGTCTTCTCGGCCGTGGTCTACGCGCTCATCATCGTCGGGCTGGCGATGGCGTGGAAGAAGCTCGGCCCCCCCGTCGGCGGCTTCACCTGGCGCCAGCGCTTTGCCGCGCTGCTGCCGGCCTTCCCGATCTTCTTCGTCGTCATCATCATCCTGTTCTTCGTCTACAACCCGATCCCGCCGCAGATGACCCTCTTCGGCGCCGTGATCCCGCTCCCCTTCGGCGGCGACGCCTGGGGCACGCCCACCGAGGGCGGCGCGCTCGGGGCCTTCGTGGTGCTGCTGATGGCGCTCTGGAAGGGGTTGCGCTGGCGCGACCTGCGCGACGCTCTGATCGAGACGGCGAAGCTCTCGGCGATGATCTTCACCATCATCTGGGGGGTGCTCATCTACGTCCGCTTCCTCGGCTTCGCCGACCTGCCCGGCGCCTTCGCCGACTGGATCACCTCGCTCGAGCAATCGCCGATGCTGACCTTGGTGATGATCCTGCTCGCCTACGCGGTGCTGGGGATGTTCATGGACGCGATCGGGATGCTGCTGCTGACCCTGCCGGTGGTCTACCCGGCGGTGATGGCGCTGAATGGCGGGGTGAACGTCTCGGCCGAGGAGGCGGCGTTCGGCATGTCGGGGCCGCTCTGCGCGGTATGGTTCGGGATTCTGGTGGTGAAGATGGCCGAGTTCTGCCTCATCACGCCGCCGATCGGGCTGAACTGCTTCGTGGTCGCCGGGGTGCGGCCGGATCTCTCGGTGCAGGACGTGTTCCGCGGGGTGACGCCGTTCTTCATCGCCGACGCGATCACCATCGCGCTGCTGGTGGCGTTCCCGGGCATCGTGCTCTGGCTGCCCAGCCTTGTTTAACGCTTTGTCAGGATTTAGCTGTTAGACATCCCGGCATGGAGACGGATGTGACCACCGACAAGCGCGCCACCGTCGACGTCACCCTCAGCAGCGCCACGCTCGCCGAGGCGGAGGCGCTCGGCGTCGACGTCTCCCGCGCCGCCGAGGCCGGCGTCGCCGCCGCCGCCAGGGCCGAACGCCAGAGGCGCTGGAAGGAGGAGAACCGGGAGGCGATGGAGCAGATGAAGGTCTGGGTCGAGGAGAACGGGCTTCCGCTCTCTGAGCTGCGCAAGTTCTGACGGTGGTTCGCCAGTTCGATGTCTACCAGCTGCGCTCGCGGGCGTACGTTCTGGTGTTGCGCAACGATCTGCTGGAAGAGTTTCCGCTGATCCCCGTCGCCAGCCTCGAGCCGCTCGACACGCCCTACGCGGCCATTCGTGGCCTGCAGCCCGAGATCGAGCTGGGCGACCTCCGCCTGCGCCTCGCGCCGCACGTGCTCGCCACTGCGCTACCGTCAGAACTGGACACCCACATCGGCAACGTCCCCGAGCACCGCGACGCCATCGTGCGCGCGTTCGACGTGCTGCTCGCGGGGGTCTAGCTCAGCGGTAGTAGAGCGAGATCCCGTTGTGGAAGACCTGCACCTTCTCCGGCGCGGCGGCGAGGGAGACCTGGCGGCCGCGGACGTCGGCGTGGATGCCGGGGAGCTTGGCGATCACCGGCTGGTCGGCGTCGGTCTCGAAGTAGAGCAGCGTCACCTCGCCGAGGGCCTCGGTGATGGCGACGGTGCCGGTATAGGCGGCCTCGCCCTCGGTCTCGACGAAGTCTTCGGGGCGGATGCCGATATTGACCTTGAGGCCCTTGTCGGCCGCCTGCGTCGGCACCGCCGACACCGCCGTGCCGCCGCCGTCGAGGCGGATCACCGTGCGCGCGCCGGTCTCGACGATCTCGCCGGGGAACAGGTTCATGGCGGGCGAGCCGATGAACTGGGCGACGAACTCGTTCTCGGGCCGCTCGTAGAGCTCGAGCGGGGTGCCGACCTGGGCGATGCCCTTGTTGGCGAGCACCACGATGCGCGACGCCAGCGTCATCGCCTCGACCTGGTCGTGGGTGACGTAGATCATCGTGCTCTCGGGCATGCTCTCCTTGAGCTGCGCGATCTCGATCCGGGTCGCCACGCGCAGCGCGGCGTCGAGGTTGGACAGCGGCTCGTCGAAGAGGTAGACCTTCGGGTCGCGCACGATGGAGCGGCCGATGGCGACGCGCTGGCGCTGGCCGCCGGAGAGCGCCTTGGGCAGGCGGTCGAGGTAGGGTTCGAGCTGCAGGATGCGCGCGGCCTTGTTCACCGCCTCGTCGATCTCGGCCTTGCTCTTCTTGGCGAGCTTGAGGGCGAAGGTCATGTTGTCGCGCACCGTCATGTGCGGGTAGAGCGCGTAGCTCTGGAACACCATGGCGATGCCGCGCTGCGCGGGCGGGACGTTGTTGACGACCTGGCCGTCGATCTCGAGCGTGCCGGACGAGATCTTCTCGAGCCCCGCGATCATCCGCAGCAGCGTGGACTTGCCGCAGCCGGAGGGGCCGACGAAGACGACGAGCTCGCCCGTCTCGATCTCGAGGTCGATGTGCTTGAGCACCTCGACCGCGTTGCCGTAGGTCTTGCCGACATCGGTCAATTTCAGACTGGTCATCCGTTCCCTCCCTGATCGCCCTCGTTGTTACACTGCCCGGCGGGTGGCCAGCGTGGCCTGCCAGGGGGCGAGGTAGACCCGCCCGTCCGCCGCGGGCGTCGCCGTGCCCAGCTCCTCCCCGATCGCGGTCCACGTGCCCGGGGGCAGGTGAAACTCGGCCGGCTCCTCCGAGACGTTGAAGGCGCAGAACACCTCCTGCCCGTCATGGGTCCGGGTGAAGTAGACCACGTCCCGGTCGTGGCGCACGCCCCCGTGGCGGCCCTTGGCGAGCGGCGGGTGGGCGTGGCGCAGCGCGATGGCGCGGCGGTAATGGTGCAGCATCGCGGCGCGATCGTCTTCCTGGTGGGCGACGGTGCTGTGCAGGTGGCGGATCGGCACCGGCAGCCACGGCCTGGCGCTCGAGAAGCCGGCGTTCTGATTGCTCGGCTCCCACGGCATCGGCGTGCGGCAGCCGTCGCGGCCCTTGTACTCGGGCCAGAACTGGATGCCGTACGGGTCCTGCAGGTCCTCGAAGGCGACCTCCGCCTCCGGCAGGCCCAGTTCCTCGCCCTGGTAGAGGCAGACCGATCCGCGCAGGCACATCAGCAGCGTGCACAGCATCCGCTGGGCGGCGGGCGTGAGGTTCCAGCGCGTGGTGTGGCGGGTCACGTCGTGGTTGGAGAAGGCCCAGCAGGCCCAGCCGTCGGAGGCTTCCTCGTCGACGCGCGTCATCACCTCGGCGATGCGCCCGGCGGTGAGCGGGTCGGTGGCGAGGAACTCGAAGGCGTAGCACATCTGCATCAGCTCGTCGCCGGCGGTGTACTGGCCCATGATCTGCAGCCCGCGCTGCGCGTCGCCGACCTCGCCGACGGCGGCGGCGCCGTAGCGGTCGAGCTCGGCGCGCACGCGGCGCAGGAAGTCGAGGTTCTCGGGCTGGTTCTTCGAGTGCAGGTGTTCCTGGTGATTGTACGGGTTCACCGAGGGCGCGATGTTGGCGTTGCGCAGCTCGGGGGCGAGCGGCGGGTTGTCGCGCAAGTCCTTGTCGTGGAAGTAGAAGTTGATCGTGTCGAGGCGGAAGCCGTCGCAGCCCTTCTCCAGCCAGAAGCGCACCACGTCGAGCAGCGCGTCCTGCACCTCCATCGAGTGCAGGTTGAGGTCGGGCTGCGAGGTCAGGAAGTTGTGCAGGTAGTACTGCTCGCGCCGGCTGTCCCACTGCCAGGCGGAGCCGCCGAAGATCGACAGCCAGTTGTTGGGCGGCGTGCCGTCGGGGCGCGGATCGGCCCAGACGTACCAGTCGGACTTCGCGTTGGTGCGGCTCGAGCGGCTTTCGTCGAACCACGGATGCTGGTCACTGGTGTGGCTCAGCACGAGGTCGATCATCACCCGGATGCCGTGGGCATGGGCGGTCTCGATGACGGCGTCGAAGTCGTCGAGCGTGCCGAAGACCGGCTCGACGTCGCGGTAGTCGGAGACGTCGTAGCCGAAATCCTTCATCGGCGAGCGGAAGAACGGCGAGATCCAGATCGCGTCGACCCCGAGGGCAGCGATGTAGGGGATGCGCTGGCGGATGCCGCCGAGATCGCCGATCCCGTCGCCGTTGCTGTCCTGGAAGCTGCGCGGATAGATCTGGTAGATCACCGCGCCGCGCCACCAGTCGCGGTCGAGTGCGGCCTGCTGGCTTGGTGCCTGTTGTTCCGCAAGAGTCATGCGGTCGTCCCTATTTAACCGAGCCTGCGAGCAGCCCGCGGACGAGGTATTTCTGCATCGCGAAGAACACAACCAGCGGCACGGCGATGGAGATGAATGCCGCAGCGGCAAGAATTCCCCAGTCGCCGCCACGGCTGCCGAGCAGGTCGTCGGCGATCTTGACGGTCATCACCCAGCTCTCGGAATTGGACGGCAGGAAGACCTTCGCCACGAGCAGGTCGTTCCATGTCCACAGGAACTGGAAGATGGCGAACGAGGCGAGCGCGGGGAAGCTGAGCGGCAGCACGATCTTGGTGAAGACCTGGAAGTCGGTCGCCCCGTCGACCTTGGCGCTCTCGATGATGTCGCGTGGCAGCCCGACCATGTAGTTTCGGAGCAGGTAGACCGCGAGTGGTAAGCCAAAGCCGGTATGGGCGAGCCAGATGCCGAGGAAGCTCTGCCCGATGCCGATCCGGTTGTGGAGCTGCAGCAGCGGCACGAGCGCAAGCTGCAGCGGCACCACGAGCAGCCCCACGATCATCGCGATCAGGAAGCCCCGGCCGGCGAAGTCCATCCACGCCAGCGCATAGGCGGCGAAGGCGGCGATGCAGATCGGGATGATCGTCGCCGGGATGGTGACGGTGAGGGTGTTGATGAAGGCCCGGTCCATGTTGTCGGACGTCAGGATCGTGTCGTAGTTCTCGAGGCTGAACTCGGGCGGCGTCTCGGCAGTGATGTAGATCGTCGGCGCGCGGTCGATCTCGCTGTCGGACAGGTAGCGGAAGTCGCCGTTGGCCTCGACCTGCAGCGCGCGGTCGAGCACGGCGGTCTCGGCGAGGATGGTGTTGCCGTCCTCGTCCTGCGCCGGGAAGATCGGCTCGCCGTCCGCCGGGTAGGCGAGCTCGAGGCGGGTGTCGTCGATGGTGCCGTCGGGCTCCTCGACGTCGACGATAAAGCGGGCGTAGACCATCCCCGGCTCTGCGGCGCCGGGCGCGCGGGAGGTGATGCCGAAGCCGGCCACCGCGCCGCTGCCGGCGTCACCGAAGAGATTGCCTTCGAGCACGTAGAGGTCGCCCTCCTGCACCACGCCCTCGGGCTCGGGGTTGATGCGGAACGCCTGCTCGACGGCGAACGGCGCGCGCCACCAGCCGCTCTCGCTGATCTGCTCGCGGTCGCGGAACGAAGAGACCAGCAGCCCGATCGTGGGCACGAGCCAGAGGATGACGAGGAAGATCACGCTGAGGTTGGTGGCCCAGACGAGACCCGACTTGGTACCGGCGATGTTGTCCATGTCCCTGCCCCCTCAGTGCATTTCTTTCCGGGCCTGCCGGATGTTGAAGATCATCACCGGCAGCACGATGACCATGATGACGAAGGCCACCGCCGTCGCCCGCCCGTCGTCGCGGAACATGTAGTCCATCATGTAGCTGGGCAGGATCTCGGTGTCGAAGTTGCCGCCCGTCATCGCGTAGACGATGTCGAAGACCTTGAGCACGAGGATGGTGATCGTCGTCCAGACGACGACGATGGTGCCCACGATCTGCGGCACCTTGATCTTGAAGAAGATCTGGAACGGATTCGCGCCGTCGATGATCGCGGCCTCGATGGTCTCCTCGGGGATGCCGCGCAGGGCGGCCGACAGGATCACCATGGCGAAGCCGGTCTGGATCCAGATCAGGATGATCATCAGGAAGAAGTTGTTCCAGAACGGGATCTGCATCACGTCGATGGGCGCCATCCCGAAGCTGTCGCGCACCGCGTTGATGATGCCGATCTCGGGATCGTTGGCGTAGACGAACTTCCAGATCAGCGAGGCACCCACGAAGCTGATTGCCATCGGCATGAAGATCAGGCTCTTGGCGATGTTGCCCCAGCGCAGCCGGTCGGTCAGCTGCGCGACGAGCAGGCCCATGAAGGTGCAGGCGGCGGGGACGACGAGCACCCAGAGGAAGTTGTTGAACAGCGCCTGCCGGAACCCCTCCTCGCCAAACATCGTGGCGTAGTTGCCCATCCCGATGAACTCGTTGCCCGAGCGGTTGAACAGGCTGCGCCAGAACGAGCCGACGACCGGGTAGACGAGGTAGAGGCCGAGCGCGAAGATCGCGGGGAACAGGAACAGCCACGGGCGCACCATGGTGGCGCGGTTGATGTTGCGGCCGTTGTCGTCGTTGCGCGGCGGGAAGATCACGCGGTCGAGGATCAGGTTGGACAGGTAGAAATACCCGATGCACCCGCCGACCCCGATGATGACCGTGATGATCCCCTGAATGATCGGCGACATGCTGCCCCTCCCCGCTCAAGCGCACCCGTTTGTTTCAGCCTGACCGAAGAGCCCGCCTTGCAAAAGCAAAAGCGGGCTCCCGGTGACGATTTTTCCGTGGCGTTACTGAATGGAGTCCCAGCGCGCCTGGATGTCGGCGGCCACGTCGGAGGCCTCCGCGCCGGTGACGTAGTCGACCATGCCGGTCCAGAAGGCACCCGCGCCGATCTCGCCCGGCATCAGGTCGGAGGCGTCGAAGCGGAACGTGGTGGCGTTCAGCAGGACGTCGCCGAGCGCACGGCTGGTGTCATCGGCGTAGAGCGCGGTGTCGACGCCGGTGTGGGGTGTCAGGAAGCCCGACTGGCCCATCCAGATCTCGTGCGCGATCGGCTCCTTCAGGAAGTCGATGAGCGCGGTCGCGGCGTCGGACGGATCGGTGATCGCCCAGAGCGTGCCGGCGCCGAGCACCGGGTTGCCGAGATCCTTCTCCTCGTAGGCGGGGAAGTAGAAGAACGCCGCGTCGTTGTCTTCGGGGAAGAAGGTCGGGATGAACGACGCCTGGCGGTGCATGTAGCACTCCGGCGGGATCGCGAAGAGGCCGGCGGGGCTGTCGCGGAAGTCCGTCGTCGCCACGGCCGACGCGCCGCCCTGGACGTACTCGTCGTTCTTGGCGAACCAGCCGAACTCCTCGATCGCCTCGACCACGGCGGGATCGTCGAACGGGATCTCGTTGGCGACCCACTGGTCGTAGACCTCGGGCGACTGCGTGCGCAGCATCATGTCTTCGACCCAGTCCGTCGCCGGCCAGCCCGTCGCCGCGCCGCTGCCCAGGCCGATGCACCAGGGGGTGCCGCCGTCGTCGACGATCTGCTCGGTCAGCTCCTTCAGCTCTTCCATCGTCTCGGGGACGTCGTAGCCCATCTCGTCGAAGGCGCTCTCGGAGTACCAGACGAGCGACTTGACATCGACCTTGTAGAAGAAGCCGTAATAATCCTCGTTGCCGTCCTCGCCCTCGTAGGTGCCGAGATCGACCCAGGACTGGCCGGCGGCGTAGTTCTCGCGCATCCAGTCGGCGGTGCCCTCGGGCAGCGGCGTCAGCAGGCCCTGGCTGGCGAGGTCTTCCGCGAGGCCCGGCTGCGGGAACACCGCGACGTTGGGCGCGGAGCCGGCGCGGGTGGAGATGACGATGTCCTGCTCGAAGCTGTCGGAGCCGGAATAGTTGACCGTCGCGCCGGTGGCCTCTTCGAAGTAGGCGAGCACCTTCTCGACGTTCTCGGCGTCGAGGCCGGTCCAGGGGCCGGTGATCTCGAGGGTCTCGCCGCTCAGGTCGTGGGCGTCGGCGAAGCTGTTGAAGCTGTCCCAGTTGTAGTCGCCCTCGCCCACGGGGACGACGAGGTCCTGCGCATGGGCCAGCGAGGCGGTCAGGGCGAGCAGGGCTGCGCCGGTGTAAAGTCTCGTCTTCATGATGATCCTCCCAGATCGCGCGGCATCTTCCGCGCCGGCTATGCATGTCGTGCGCGCCCCGATCCCGCCTGCCGACGGATCAAAGCGCTTTGGACGAGGCGACTGTCGCCCAATCCCGGAGATGTGTCAACTGGCCGCAAAGGCAATGCCGCAACTGCACATTTCTCTTTGCTTACGCGGCATTCGCGACCCCTCCGGAAAAGACTTTAACCGTGAGCGGACGCTGGCTAGGGTATCAGGGCCTCCTAAAGCGCTTTGGAAGCCCCGCCGATGAACCTCAAACAGCTCGCAGAAGCTCTTGGCCTGAGCCAGACCACCGTGAGCCGAGCGCTCAACGGCTATCCCGAGGTGTCCGAGGCCACGCGCCGCCGCGTGGTGGAGGCCGCGGCGCAGCACGGCTACAGCCCCAACGCACGCGCAAAGGGGCTGGCGACGGGCCAGGCGATGGCGATCGGACTGGTGATCCCCGTCTCGGATCAGCAGGAGATGGTCAACCCGGTCTTCGGCGATTTCCTGGCCGGTGCGGGCGAGGCCTGCTCGGCGCTCGGCTACGAGATGGTGCTGTCGGTCGTGGAGGGCGACGAGGCGGCGGTCTACCGCTCGATGAAGGCGCGCGGCAGTGTCGACGGCGTCGTCGTCAGCGCGCCCCGGCTCGGCGATCCGCGCCCTGCCCTGCTCGACGGGCTCGGCCTGCCGTTCCTCGTCCACGGCCGGATCAGCGGTTACGAGGCGCCCTATTCCTGGATCGACGTCAACAGCCGCTCCGCCTTCCGCCGCGCCGCCGGCTTCCTGCTCGACCTCGGCCACCGGCGCGTCGGCCTCGTCAACGGCGAGGAGATCTTCGACTTCGCCCACCGCCGCCGGCGCGGCTACGGCGAGGCGCTGGCCGAGCGCGGGCTGCCGGAGACGGCGGACCTCGTCGTGCAGGGCGAGATGACGGAGGATTTCGGCCACGACAGCGCCCGCGCGATGCTTGCCCGGCCCGATCCGCCCACGGCCTTCCTCGTGTCGTCGCTGATCTGCGCCCTCGGCGTGCGCCGCGCCGTCGAGGAGCTCGGGCTGGTGATGGGACGCGATGTGAGCATTGTCACCCACGACGACGCACTGTCCTACTTCCAGAACGGCGGCGACGTGCCGATCTTCACCGCCGTGCGCTCCTCGGTGCGCGAGGCCGGGCGGCGCGCGGCGCGGCTGCTGATCGGGCGCATCGAGACGCCCGGCGCGCCGCACGCGCAGGACCTGCTCGAGGCGCAGCTGCTGGTGGGCGAGTCGACCGGCCCGGCGCCGCGCGCCCGCAAAACCGCCCCCTGAGGCCGGCCACCGCTTGAAGCGCGCGGCCAAGCCGTCCTATCAGTCGCCAACCTGCCTCAGCCGAACGGATGCGTCATGCCCCACCCGCCGAACAAGCTCTCCCTCGTGGCCGACATCGGCGGCACCAACACCCGCGTCGCCCTCGCCGACGGCCGCCGGGTGCTCGAGCCGACGATCCGCCGCTACCGCAACGCCGAGTTCGCCGGGCTCGAATCGGTGCTGCGCCGCTTCATCGCCGACGAGGGCGATGTCGACTGCGTCGCCGCCTGCGTCGCGGTCGCCGGTCCGGTGCGCGACGGGCGCGCGACGATGACCAACCTCGACTGGACGATGGACCGCTCCACCGTCAGCCGCGCCACCCGCGCAGAGACGGTGGCGGTGCTCAACGACCTGCAGGCGCAGGGCCATGCGCTCGGCCATGTCGCCGAGGGCAACATCCGCACCATCGTGTCGGGCCCCGACACTCAGCCGCACGAGACGAAGCTGGTCATCGGCGTCGGCACGGGCTTCAACGCCGCGCCGGTGCACGAGACGCGGGTCGGCCGCGTCGTCGCGCCGTCCGAGTGCGGCCACGCCAACCTGCCGATCCGCAGCGAGGCCGAACTCAAGCTCTGCCAGTTCGTCAGCACCGCCCATGGCTTCCCGGCCATCGAGGACGTGCTTTCCGGCCGCGGCCTCGAGCGCGTCTACGCCTGGCTCGGCGCCGAGGCGGGATCGCCCGCCGAGGCCAAGGCCGCCGACATAATGGCCGCCTGCGCCGACGGCAGCGACCCGCGTGCCACGGAGGCCGCCCGGACCTTCGCGCAAATTCTCGGCACCGTCTGCGGCAACCTCGCCCTGATCCACCTGCCCTTCGGCGGCGTCTTCCTCGTCGGCGGCGTCGCCCGCGCGATCGCTCCCTACCTCGACGGCTTCGATTTCGACGCCGCCTTCCGGGACAAGGGCCGCTTCGCCGGCTTCATGGCCAACTTCGCCGTCTGCGTCGTCGAGGACGACTACGCCGCCCTCACCGGTTGCGCCGCCCACCTCGTCGAGCTGTCCGACTGAAGCGGCACGCGGCCGGAAGTCAGTGCAGCTGCCGCTGGACCGTCGCCGTCAGCTCCGACAGCGAGAACGGCTTCGGCAGGAAGACGGAATTGGGGATACGTGTCTGGTTTTCGGCGATGGTCTCCTCTGAATAGCCCGACACGAAGACGACGCGGGTGTCGGGCCGCTCGGTGAGCGCCTCGCGCACCCAGGTCGGCCCGTCGAGCCCCGGCATCACCACGTCGGTGACAAAGACGTCGATGACGAGCTCCGCGTCCTGCAGGATCTCGAGGGCGGACTCCGCGCAATCCGCCTCGAGCACCGTGTAGCCGCGCAGGCGCAACGCGCGCGAGGCGAAGGCGCGCACCGGCGCCTCGTCCTCGACAAGGAGAATCACCCCCTCGTCCTGCGCCGCCTCCGGGCCGCGCCGCTCGACGGCGGGCGCGACGGGCGGATGGGTGAAGGTCGCGGGCGGGTCGTTGTTGACCGGGAAGAACAGGGTGAAGGTGCTGCCTCGCCCGACGGCGCTGTCGACGAAGACATAACCGCCGGTCTGCTTGACGATCCCGTAGGCCGTCGACAGCCCCAGCCCGGTGCCGTCGCCCGTCCGCTTGGTGGTGAAGAACGGCTCGAAGATCTTCGCCCGCTTGTCCTCCGCGATGCCGTGACCGTCGTCGATCACGTGCATCACCACGTACTCGCCCGCCGGCACCGTCGCCCGGTCGCGGCGCAGCGACTGCTTCAGGCACAGGTTCTCCGTCTCGATCCGGATCTCGCCGCCCTCGGGCATCGCGTCGCGGGCGTTGACCACGAGGTTCATGAGCACCTGCTCGATCTGGCGCTTGTCGGCGCGGATGGCCTTGAGCGCGGGATCGTGCGCGAGGGTCAGCGCGATCTTCTCCCCCACCAGCCGGTTGAGCAGGTGGGTCAGGTCCGCGAGCGTGTCGCGCAGATCGAGCCGTTCGGGCCGCATGTTCTGCTTGCGCGAGAAGGCGAGCAACTGTCCCACGAGCGCGGCGGCGCGATTCGCGTTCTGGTGGATCTGGGTAAGGTCGCCGAAGTCGGGATCGCCCTGGTCGTGGCGCAGGAGCAGAAGGTCGCAATGGCCGGAGATGGCGGTCAGCAAGTTGTTGAAATCATGCGCCACGCCGCCGGCGAGCTGGCCGATCGCCTGCATCTTCTGGCTCTGGACGAACTGCGCCTCGAGCGACTTGAACGCCGTGACGTCGGTCAGCGCGACGATCAGGTGACGGTCGTCGCCCGCCCCCTCGGCGCTGAGCGCGACCTGCACGAAGGTGTCCTGCGCGCCGTGGGCGAGGGAGAGGAACTCGGGCGGCGCGCGGTCGTCCCGGCGCGCGGCGTCGCGCAGCCAGTCGGCCATCGGGCGGCCGAGGCCATCGAGCAGGTCCGACAGGCGCGTGGCCTCGCCCATGTCCGCCCCGAGCAGGGCGCGCGCCTCGCGGTTGGCCTCGATCACCGTGCCGTCCGTCGCCACCTTCAGCAGCGGAACCGGCAGCGCGTCGATCGCGCCCCAGCCCGGCCCGGCGCGCGCGTCGGCCTCGCCGGGGCCGGGGATGAGGTAGATCTCGCGCCGCCCGCCGTTGCCGTTGATCTCGGCGACGATGCACTCGATCGTTCCGTTGACCCCCTGCACCCGGTGAACGCGCCCCGAGACGATCGGCAGCTCCGCGAAGACCTGCTGCAGCGCCTTGACCCGCCCGCCCATGAGGCGCCGGAACGCCTCGTTCATGTAGAGGATCGTGCCGGTCGGTCCGGCGGTGAGCATCGGCAGGCCGAAGGCCTCCGCCCCCCGGCCGACGGTCCGCTCGACCTGTTCCTCGAGGCGCCACAGGTAAATCTCGTCGCCCATGCGGCGCACCGCGAGCCGGACCGGGCCACGCCGGGTGACGATCTCCTCCACCGCGTGCCCGCCCGCATGCGCGCGGCTCTGCAGGCGGAACAGGACGGCGCCCGGGTTGGCGAACGTATCGGTCAGCACGAAGCCGAGCGTGTCGACGAACGGATCCTGGAAGCGCGCACGCGCCGCGGCGTTGCGGGCGTGGATGGTGCCGTCGTCGGTGGTGACGAAGGAGACGAAAGGATCGTGCTCGATCAGCAGCCCGGCCGCCTCGAGCCGCAGGGCCAGGCGGCGGCGGCCATGGGCCTGCCAGGCGAGCATCCCAAGCCACGCCGTGGCCGCCAGCGCCGCGCCCGCCTGCAGCCCGAGCGCCTGCGCGGGCTTGCCGGTCAGCACGCTCCCGGCGAGCGCCGCCAGCGCGACCCCGAGCACCGCCCACGGCCGTACATCGAGCGCCATCCGCCCCGGCACTGCCGTTCCCCTGCCCGCCTCCATCTGAGACACCGGCCCATCCCTTGCGATTCGTTCCGCCCATTGAACCCGCCGCGCCTTAACGCCGGCTTAATGGCCCCCTCGAGGCTAGGCCGGATCCGCTTGAAGCACAACCAAAGGTTGTTTCATACGCGCTCGAACACCGCCAGGAAGAACCCATCGCCGACATCGCCCGGCACGAGGCGCAGCGCGTCGCACTGTCGCCAGCCCGCGTGCGCCGCCAGGAAGGCCGCCGCCTGCGCCTCGTTTTCCTCGGCCAGGACCGAGCAGGTCGCGTAGCCCAGCCGCCCGCCCGGCGCCACGAGCCGATGGGCCTGCGCCAGCACCCCGGCCTGCACCGCCACCAGCTCGTCGAGCCGCGCGGGCGTCAGCCGCCACTTCCCCTCCGGATCGCGCCGCCAGCTCCCCGAACCGGAGCAGGGCGCGTCGCAGAAGACGAGGTCGAACGCCTCGCCCGCGAGCTCGGAGGTGCCGCGCGTGGCGATTTGCTGCCCCGCCCGCGCGGCGCGGGCGGGCAGGTCCGCCATGCGTGCCGGGGCGATATCGTGCGCGACGATCTCGGCGTCGAGCAGGTCGGCGAAGGCCAGCGCCTTGCCGCCGCCGCCGGCGCAATAGTCGAGCACCCGCGCCGCCGGACGCTCGGCGAGCCGGGCCACGACGGCCTGCGAGGCGGCATCCTGCAGCTCCGCCAGCCCCTCGTCGACCGCCCCGGTGCGCGCCAGCTTGCGCGCGTCGCCGGCGATGGTGATCGCGGTGTCGACCTCGCCATGCGGCGCGGCCTCGAGCCCCGCGTCCACCAGCCGGGCGACGAGCGCGGCGCGGTCGGCACGGCGGGTGTTGACGCGCAGGTGGACATCGGCGCGCACCTGCATCGCGGCAAGCGCATCCTCCGTGCGCGGCCCGAGCGCCGCCTCGATGCGCAGCAGCAGCCAGTCCGGCACGTCGAGCCGCTCGGCACGGGTCAGCGCGCCCGGCCCGGCGCGCTCGGCGTCGGTGAGCGGCGGCGGGGCATGGCCGGTGCCGGTGAAGACGCCCTCCGGATCCACCCCCTCGGCGCGCAGCAGCCCGAGGATCAGCCCCCGCCCCGTCGCCGCGCCGCCCCCGAGCGCGGCGGCGGAGCGGCGGCGGCGGACGGCGGCGTAGACGAGGTCGCGGATCGCCGCGCGGTCGGACGAGCCAGCGTAGCGCGCGCCGCGATACCAGCGCTGCCACGCCGCCTCGAGCGGCAGCCCCGACAGCCACAGATCGAGCACCTCCATCGCGCCCGCATGACGCGCCGCCGGCGTCACTGCCGAACCTCGAACACCATGGGCTCACAGACCATCACGACCCTCCTCATCCGTCTCGCGCCGCCCCGCTTCATCTGGCCGAAAATATGCGCGGGGGAGTCGCCGCCAGCGGCGGCGGCGGGGGCAGCCGCCCCCTGCCCGGTCAGAAGCCCTTGTACGGCGCCTTGCCCAGGTGCTTCCTCAGCCGCGACGGAGTCGACTTCTTGCGGTTCTTGAACGGGTTCTTGTCGCCCTGCCCGCGCAGGAACAGGCGGATCGGGGTGCCCGGCATGTCGAAATCGTCGCGCAGCTCGTTCACCAGGTAGCGGCTATAGCTGTCGGGGATGCGGTCGGGGTGCGAGCACATCACCACGAAGCCCGGCGGCCGGGTCTTGGCCTGGGTCACGTAGCGCAGCTTGATGCGGCGGCCGCCGGGCGCGGGCGGCGGGTGGGCGGTGACGACCTCGCTCAGCCAGCGGTTCAGCGCCGCCGTCGGCACGCGCCGGTTCCAGGTCTCGTGGGCGCGCAGGATGGCGGCGTGGAGCCGGTCGAGGCCGCGGCCGGTCCTGGCCGACACCGTC
Organism: Oceanicola granulosus HTCC2516; assembly: GCF_000153305.1. GTDB lineage: Bacteria > Pseudomonadota > Alphaproteobacteria > Rhodobacterales > Rhodobacteraceae > Oceanicola > Oceanicola granulosus. The sequence continues at coordinate 486,885 of NZ_CH724107.1, read as the reverse complement.
ACCAGCGGCGCGCCGCGCAGCTGTGGCAGGAGCCGCTCGAACTCGGCGCGCAGCTCGCGCAGCTTGTCCTGCTTCTCGCCCTCGAGATCCCACTTGTTGACCGCGATCACCACCGCGCGGCCCTCGCGCTCGGCGAGGTCGGCGATGCGCAGGTCCTGCTGCTCGAACGGGATCTCCACGTCGAGCAGCACCACCACCACCTCGGCGAAGCGCACCGCGCGCAGACCGTCGGCGACGGAGAGCTTCTCGAGCTTGTCCTGCACCTTGGCGCGCTTCCTCATCCCGGCGGTGTCGAACAGGCGCACGGGCGTGCCCTCCCACTCGAGCGTGAGCGAGATCGAGTCGCGGGTGATGCCAGCCTCGGGGCCGGTGAGCAGGCGCTCTTCGCCGAGGATGCGGTTGATCAGCGTCGACTTGCCCGCGTTGGGCCGACCGACGACGGCAACCTGCAGCGGGCGCGCCTCGGTGGGGCGCCAGTCGGGCAGCTCTTCGCCGTCGTCGTCGCTGACGTCGACATCCGTCAGCGGCGCGGCTTCCTCGGCGCGCCCGGCATGTTCGCGGGCGACGGGGCGCAGGGCCTCGAGCAGGTCGGCCATGCCCTCGCCATGCTCCGCCGACAGCCCGATAGGCTCGCCGAGGCCGAGCGCATAGGCCTCGAGCAGACCGCCCTCCCCGGCCCGGCCCTCGGCCTTGTTGGCGCCGAGGATGACGTAGGCGCTCTTCTTGCGCAGGATATCGGCGAAGACCTCGTCGGTGGGCGTCACGCCGGTGCGGGCGTCGATCAGGAACAGGCAGACGTCGGCCATCTCGACCGCCCGCTCGGTGAGCCGGCGCATCCGGCCCTGCAGGCTCTCGTCGGTCGCCTCCTCGAGGCCGGCGGTGTCGATCACCGTGAAGCGCAGGTCGGCGAGCCTTGCCTCGCCCTCGCGCAGGTCGCGGGTGACGCCGGGCTGGTCGTCGACCAGCGCCAGCCGCTTGCCGACGAGGCGGTTGAACAGGGTGGACTTGCCGACGTTGGGGCGTCCGACGATGGCGAGAGTGAAGCTCATGGCGCGCCTCGGGTTGGGAAGCCGGGCCGATACACCCTCACCGCGTCAACGGAAAGCGAGAAGTTCGCCGTCCTTGTTGACCACGTAGAGCACACCGCCCGCGACGACGGGGTTGGTGGTCGCGCCGCCGGGAAGCTCGCTCTGGCCGGTCAGCGCGCCCGAGACCGGGTCGAAGAAGCGCAGCAGGCCATCGGAGGAGGCGACGACGAGACGGCCACCGGCGAGGACGGGGCCGTAATGGGCATGGAGCCGGTTGGGCTTGCGGAACAGGCTGAAGCGCTGCTCGACGAAGGTCGGCAACTCCTGGCGCCAGATCGGGGCGCCGGTGGCGGCGTCGAGGCGGACCAGCTGGTTGACCTCGTTGACGAGGAACACGGAATCGCCGACCGGCACCACCGGGCTCAGCGCGCCCTCGGTGACCGACCAGATCGTCTCGCCGGTCTCGAGGTCGAGCGCGTCGAGCGCCCCCGAGACGTTGCCGGCATAGACCCGGCCGTCGGCGACGACGGGATCGCCCGAGATGTCGGTGACGAAGCCCCCCGCCCGGCCGAGCCGGCGGCCGGCGACGAAGGACGACCAGCGCCGGATGCCGCCTTGCGCGAAGGCGCCGACGACTTCGCCCGAGGGGAACGGGAACAGCGCGTAGCCGCCCGACACCGCCGCGCCGGCGCCGCCGTCGAAGCCGTCGGGCGAGGGCGTGCCGGCGAGCGTCCAGCGGATCCGGCCGTTGCCCCGGTCGATCGCCCAGGCGCGCCCGTTGCGCGCCGCGACGTAGACGAGGTCGCCCGAGACGGTGGGCGCGGAGCCGCCCGGCGCGTCGAGGTCCTGGGTCCAGAACTCGCCGCCGGTCGCCGCGTCGATGGCGATCAGCTCGCCGAAGGTGGTGGTGACGTAGACCACGCCGTCGGCGTAGGCGAGCCCGCCGCCCGAGGCATCGGTGGCCGCGTCGAGCCGGCGCGCGACGGACACTGCCCAGAGCGGCTCGCCGGTGACGGCGGTGGCGCTGAGGGTGGCGTTGGCGTCGAGGGTGAAGACGCGGCCGTCGGCGACGACCGGGTCGGCGGTGATGCGGGCCCGGCGGCTGTCGCCCGCGCCGATCGGCGTGCGGAAGGCGAGCGTCGGGGTCGGGCCGAGCGCGACGTGTCCGAGAAAGTGGTCGGCCTCGCCGCCGCGATGGGTCCAGGCGGCGTTGACGCGCGCCGCGGGCAGCGCGATGGCGCGGGCGGTGTTTGGCTGGGCGGCGCGGATGGCGGCCGGATCGGGGGCGCTGTCGAAGGCGCGCAGGCCGAGCCGTTCGCCGGGGAGCCGGGTGTCGGGAGCGCCGCAGGCGGCGGCCAGCAGGGCGAGCGTCAGAGCGAGGCCCGTCTTGGTCGTCGATCTCATGCCTGTCGCCCCTCGCCTCGGTTCCGTCTCGTGCGGCGCGCCTGCCCTGCTCACTGCTCGGCGGCCGGCTCGGCGGTCACGCTCGCGCCGCCGGCACCGGCCCCGGCCAGCGTCTCGGGTTCGCCGCCGAGGGCCACCATCAGCGTAGTGGCGCGGTCGCGCAAGTCCTGCGAGACGTCGGCGTCGCGAATGATCCGGGCCAGTGTGTCGAGCGCGGTCTCGGCGTCGCCGGCGGCGACCTCGGCGAGCGCCTGCTGCTCGAGCGCCACCATGCGGAACGGCGCGCCGGGGCGGGCGAGCTCGCCGAAGGCGGCGGCGCGCTCGGCGGGCGACATCGTCTCATCGAGCATCAGCGCCTTGAGCGCGGCGAGATCGCGGTAGAGCGGCGGCACCTCGGGATCGTCGGCGAGCGCGGCGAGCGTGGCGGTGGCGGCGGCGCTGTCGCCGGCCTCGGCCTGCGCCTCGGCGGCCAGCATCCCCGCGACGGCGACGGCCGGCCCCTCGGGCGCCAGCGCCTCGAGCGCGGCGGCGCGGGCCTCGGCGTCCTCCATCTCGGCGGCGGCGAGCAGCGCGTCGCCGAGCTCCTGCGCCCGGGCCTGCTCGCGCGCCCGGCTCCATTCCGACCACGCGGCCCCGCCCACGATCAGCACCACCACGAGCGCGGCGATCCAGCCGTAGCGGCGGAGATAGCCGTAGAGCCGGTCGCGGCGGACCTCCTCGTTGACCTCGTCGATGAAGCTCTCGTTGTTGCTCAATGCCGTGCCTCCCGGATGCCCGCTGAGGGGCCGAACGCTGGTTCGGGCCCTCTTATCGCGAAGCGGCGCGGCGGGACAAGGGCGGGCGGATCGGTGGGAACCCGCCCAGATCGCGGAACTTCGGCTGCGGGAGCGGCATTCCCTCCGCAGATATGCACCTGCCCGGAGTTGAACAATGAAAGCAACGACAAGCGCGGCGATGGCCGCTGAATCCACTCTCGACCGGGGCGGCCGCGCCTCGTGGAGCGCCATCTTTGCCGGCACCGCCATCGCGCTCGCGCTCTTCATACTGCTGTCGCTGCTCGGCCTCTGGTGGGGCTTCGCCGCGCTCGAGCCGACCGACGCGGAGCCCGTGGGCGCGGTTCCCTCCGTTGCGCCGTGGTGGATCGTGATCTCGCAGCTGCTGGCCCTGCTCGGCGGCGGCTACGCGGCCGGCCGCCTCGGCGGCGTGCTGCACAAGATGGGCAACTACCTGCACGGCGCCGCCGTCTGGGCCGTCACCACCCTCGCCGCCGCGTGGCTCGCGGTCTCGGCCTCGATGGGCCTCGTGAACATGACCGGCTCGCTGCTCGGCAGCGCCGCCAGCGGCGTGTCGAGCGCGGCGCAGGCGGTGATCCCCGAGGACGTGCAGGTGCCCGACCTGGCGCTGCCGCAGATGGGCATGGACGCGCTGCCCGACGACCTCCGTGCCCAACTCGAGGCCGAGGGCCTGACGCCGGAGGCGTTCCAGGCTCAGGCGCGCGACATCTTCCGCGAGGTGGTCAGTCAGTCCGAGCAGCGCCGGGCGGTGAACGCCGCGCAGCAGACGGCGTCGGAGATCGTCGCGCAGCCCGGCACGGCGGCCGAGGAGATCGACGACTTCGTCGGCACGCTGTTCGGCGGCGGCGGCGTGCTCGGCGAGGAAGATCGCGCCGAGGCGATCGCGGTCATGGAGCAGCGCTTCGGCATCACCGAGACCGAGGCCGAGCGCTTCATCGCCGAGGTGGAGACGCAGCTTGAGGAAGCCACCGCCGCGGCGCAGAACGCGCTCGACGAAGCGCGCCAGGCGGCCGCCGAGGCGCTCGATACCGCCGTCGACGCCGCCAGCACCGCCGCCATGGGCGCCTTCATCGCCTCCCTGCTCGGCCTGATCGCCGCCGTCGCCGGCGCCGCCATGGGGCGTCCGGTTCGCGACTGACCCCCCCGGCACGGCCGCGCCACGCGCGCGCCCTCGCCCCTCCAGCCCGGCCGCGCGACGTGCGCGGCCGGGCTTTTTTGCGCGCTCCTGCAACAAAATTCATCTGAACCGGCCCGTTCAGCGTAAAGCTGGGTGTGCGATGCTTGCGCTACGGCACAAAGTCGCTAAGTGAACTGACAGGTTCAGTAACAGACCCAACGGACGATCGCCCATGCGTCTCATGCCAATTCTCACGGCCATCCTCGTGACGGTTGTGGTCTACTTCGTGGTGGTCGACCGCGGCACGCTGCTCGCCATCGCGCAGGTGTCGGTCGAGGACGCGCCCGCCGAGGTGGCCATGCCCGACGAGGGCCCCGAGGCGGTGTCGGTCGTGGCGATGACGTCGCAGGCGAGCACGATCGACGACGCCGTCGTGCTGCGCGGGCGCACCGAGGCGGCGCGCAGCGTCGACGTTCGGGCGGAGACATCGGGGCTGGTGATCTCGGAGCCGCTCGACAAGGGCAGCTACGTCGAGGAGGGCGACCTGCTCTGCGAGCTCGATCCCGGCGCCCGGCAGGCGACGCTCGACGAGGCGCTCGGCCGCCTCGCCGAGGCCCGCGCACGGCTGCCCGAGGCCGAGGCCCGGGTGCCCGAGGCGGAGGCCAAGCAGGCCGAGGCCGTCGCCCGCGTCGCCGAGGCCGAGGCCCGCCTCGCCGAGGCCGAGGCCCGGCTCGCCGAGGCCGAGATCAACTACAACGCCGCCAGCCGCCTCAGCGAGGACGGCTTCGCCAGCGAGACCCGCCTCGCCAACGCCGAGGCCGCGCTCGAGAGCGCGCGGGCGTCGGTGTCGTCGGCGCAGGCGACCCTGTCGAGCACCACCGCCGGGATCAAGGGCGCCGAGGCCGGCGTCGAGGGCGCCGTCGCCGCCGTGCAGGGCGCGCAGGCGGCCATCGTGTCGGCGCAGGCGCAGGTGGCAAGCTCCGAGCGCGAGATCGACCGGCTCCGGATCACGGCGCCCTTCGCGGGCCTGATGGAGACCGACGCCGCCGAGCGGGGCAGCCTGCTGCAGGCCGGCGGGCTCTGCGCCACGATCATCCAGCTCGACCCGATCCGCCTCGTCGGTTTCGTCCCCGAGATCGGCGTCGGCAAGGTCGAGCTCGGCGCGCCCGCCGTCGCCCGCCTCGCCTCGGCGAGCGAGGAGCTGCGCGGCGAGGTCACCTACCTCGCGCGCTCCGCCGACGAGACCACCCGCACCTTCCGCGTCGAGGTGACGGTCGACAACGCCGACCTCTCGGTGAGCGACGGGCAGACCGTCGAGATCATGATCCGCGCCGAGGGCCAAGACGCCCACCTGCTGCCGCAATCGGCGCTCACGCTCAACGACGACGGCGACCTCGGCATCCGCGCCGTCGCCGACGATTCCACCGCCGCCTTCATGCCGGTCCAGATGGTGCGCGACAGCGGCGAGGGGATCTGGGTCAGCGGCCTGCCCGAGCGCGTCGACGTGATCGTCGTCGGGCAGGAATACGTCATCGACGGCGTGCCGGTCGATCCGACCTACCGGGAGAACGAGGGATGAACGGACTGATCGACTGGGCCGCCTCCCGGGCGCGGATGGTCATGGCCTTCATCGTGCTGTCCGTCGTGGCCGGCGCGACGGCCTATGTCAGCCTGCCCAAGGAGGGCGAGCCCGACATCGAGATCCCCGCCCTCTTCGTCTCGGTTCCGTTCCAGGGCATTTCCGCCGCCGACAGCGAGACGCTGCTCGTCAAGCCGATGGAGACCGAGCTCGCCGACATCGACGGGCTCAAGACGATGACCTCGACCGCCTCCGAGGGCTATGCCGGGGTGTCGCTCGAGTTCGAGTTCGGCTGGGACAAGACCCAGACCATGGCCGACGTGCGCGACGCGATGAACAACGTGCAGGGCCAGTTCCCCGAGGGCGCCGACCAGTACACGATCAACGAGATCAACTTCTCCGAATTCCCGATCCTGATCGTCAACCTCACCGGCCGGGTACCCGAGCGCACCCTGCTGCGCGTCGCCAAGGACCTGCAGGACCGCCTCGAGGGGCTGGAGCCGGTGCTGTCGGCCTCGCTCACCGGGCAGCGCGACGAGATGCTCGAGGTCATCATCGATCCGCTGCGGCTCGAGGCCTACAACGTCACCGCGACCGAGCTGATCGACGTGGTGACCCAGAACAACCAGCTCATCGCCGCCGGCGAGATCGAGACGGAACAGGGCGCCTTCGCCATCAAGATTCCCTCGAGCTTCGACGAGGCGCAGGACATCTACGAGCTCGTCGTCAAGAGCGACGGCGACCGCCAGGTGACGCTCGGAGAGCTCGCCGAGATACGGCTCACTTTCGAGGACCGCACCAGCACCGCCCGCTTCGACGGGGTCAACACGGTCGCGCTGCAGGTGGTCAAGCGCAAGGGCTTCAACGTCATCGACACGTCGGCGCTCGTGCAGCAGGAGGTCGCCGCCGAGCGCGCCGCCTGGCCCGAAGAGCTGCGCGACGCGATCGACGTGGGCACCTCCAACGACCAGAGCCGCACCATCGCCTCCATGGTCAGCCAGCTCGAGGGCTCGGTGCTCACCGCGGTGGCGCTGGTGATGATCGTGGTGCTCGCCGCGCTCGGCACCCGGCCGGCGCTGCTCATGGGCTTCGCGATCCCGACGTCGTTCCTGCTCTGCTTCGCGTTCCTCGCGGTGATGGACGTGACGATCTCCAACATCGTGATGTTCGGCCTGATCCTCGCTGTGGGGATGCTCGTCGACGGCGCGATCGTCGTGGTGGAGTACGCCGACAAGCGCATCGAGGAGGGCGTCGGGCCGATGCACGCCTACACCGACGCCGCCAAGCGGATGTTCTGGCCCGTCGTCTCCTCCACCGCCACCACGCTCTGCGCGTTCTTGCCAATGCTGTTCTGGCCGGGCCTGCCGGGGCAGTTCATGGGGATGCTCCCCGTCACGCTGATCTTCGTGCTCTGCGCCTCGCTGATCGTGGCGCTGATCTTCCTGCCGATCATGGGCGGCATCACCGGCCGGATGAGCCGCAGCTTCGGGCGCGCCGCCAACGGGCTGCGCCGTAGCCTGCCGTGGGCGGTGCGGGCGCTGCTGGTGCCGGTGGCGGGCGCGCTGACCTTCCTCGGCGCGATGCTGATCCTCAACCCGGCCTACCTCGCGGGCGGCGCGGTCCAGACCTCGGGCCTCGCCGACAGCCTGCCGGGCATCGCGCTGTTCCTCGCCTCGGTCATCGGATTGTCCATCGCGCTCGACTCGGTGAAGTTCCAGCGCAAGCCGCGCACCGTGCGCGCCGAGCGCGGGCACACGCCGTTCGGCTGGGTGATCCGGCTCATCACCGGCAACCCGGTCATGCCGCTCGTCACCATCGCCGCCGTCGTCGGCTTCGTGGTCTTCACCTTCGGCTACTTCGGCGAGAACTCCAACGGCGTCGAATTCTTCGCCGACAGCGAGCCCGAGCAGTCGATCATCTACGTCCAGGCCCGCGGCAACCTCAGCCTCGCCGAGAAGGACGCGCTCGTGCGCCAGGCCGAGGAGGTCGCGCTCGACACGGTCGGCATCCAGACCGTCTTCGCCTTCGCCGGCGACGGCGGGCTCAACTCCAACACCGCCGGCGCCTCCGGGCCGGCCGACACGATCGGCCAGCTCCAGCTCGAGCTCGTTCCGTGGGAGGACCGTCCCGCCTTCGTGGCCGCCAATCCCGACGTGACGCTCGAGGAGCTCGACGGCGACGTGGTGATGGAGCGGCTGCAGGACCGGCTCGACGCGATCCCGGGGCTGCGCACCGAGGCGCTCAACCTCGCCATGGGCCCCGGCGCGGCCAAGCCGATCACCCTGCGCCTCAAGGGCAACGACTGGACAGCGCTGACCGGCGCCGTCGCCCAGACCCGCGCCTACTTCGACCAGATGCCCGGCCTGATCGCCGTGGAAGACACCCTGCCCCTGCCCGGCATCGACTGGCAGATCGACGTCGACGTCGAGCGCGCCGGCCAGTTCGGCGCCAGCGTCGCCGCCGTCGGCGCGATGGTGCAGCTCGTCACGCGCGGCATCCTGCTCGACACCATGCGCGTCGACAGCTCCGACGAGGAGATCGAGATCCGCGTCCGCTTCCCCGAGGACGAGCGCGTGCTCTCCACCCTCGAGACGTTGCGGGTCCGCACGCCCGACGGGCTGGTGCCGCTGTCGAACTTCATCACGCTGACCCCGGTCGAGAAGCTCGCCCAGATCGACCGGATCGACCAGGAGCGCTACTTCGAGATCCGCGCCGACGTGGAGCCGGGCTTCGTCGCCCTCGAGGCGCAGCCGGGCGACGAGATCGCCCTGCCCGACGAGGCCGGCAACGTGCTCGCCTACGCCCGCGAGATCGGCGACGACGTGCGGGTGCGCGACAACGGCAATCCCGTCCTCACCGGGGCCGACGGCACGCGCTACCAGGTGAGCGACCTCACCGCCGGCGTCGCGCTCGCCGACGTCGAGCGCCGTCTCCAGGCCGACGAGCTGCGCGTCACGCCGATCACCCCGACCGAGCGGATCGCCGAGCTCGAGACCTGGCTCGCCGACGCAGGCGCGCTGCCGGGCGACATCGGCTACGAATGGGCCGGCGACCAGGCCGACCAGGCGGAGAGCCAGGCGTTCCTGATGACCGCCTTCATCGGCGCGCTGGGGCTGATGTTCATCATCCTGCTGGCGCAGTTCAACTCGTTCTACAACGCCGTCCTGGTGCTGCTCGCGGTCATCATGTCGACGGCCGGCGTGCTGATCGGAATGCTGGTGATGGACCAGGCGTTCTCGATCATCATGACCGGCACCGGCATCGTCGCGCTCGCGGGGATCGTGGTGAACAACAACATCGTGCTGATCGACACCTACCAGGAATACGCCGCCTACATGCCGCGCCTGAAGGCCATCGTGCGCACCGCCGAGGAGCGGTTGCGGCCGGTGCTGCTGACCACGATCACCACGATGGCGGGCCTGACGCCGATGATGTTCGGGCTGTCGATCGACTTCTTCGGCGGCGGCTACTCGGTGGGCTCGCCGACCGCGCTCTGGTGGACGCAGCTCGCCACGGCGGTGGTCTTCGGCCTCGGCATCGCGACGGTGCTGACGCTGGTCTTCACGCCCTCGATGCTGGCGCTGCGGGTCTGGGTGACGACCTACGCGCGCTGGCTGTCGCGCCTGCTCGCGCGGCTCTCGTTCGGCCGCGGCAGCCGGGCGGCGCGCGACTGGGCGCTCAACCGGGAGGCGCGCCAGATCCGCCACCCCGAGATCGTCTGGACCGAGGACAGCGGCGACACCCCCGCGCCCGTCTACCCTGCCGACCAGCCCCTGCTGCCGCTGCGCGCCGCCGAGTGAGGCGGTGCGCCGCCGCCGGCCCACGGGGCGGTGCGTAGACAGCTGCAGGAGCGGCTGGTAGTGTCGTCTTCAACATCTTTGCCTGCAGCATTTGCGCTGCCTCAACGGGATTACCCACATGGCCATCTATCCGTCTTTCGCGGGTGCCGACGTCTTCGACTTCGGCCCGTCAAACGACACGCCGTCCTACCAGAAGTTCACCATCGACGCCTACGATGACGAGGTCGACTACAGCGCCCCCGCCCGGAACTACATCGGCACCGCCGGCGACAACACGATCCGCGGCACGATGCGCGAGGACAAGATCGAGGGCCTCGGCGGCGACGACTCGATCAAGGGACGCGGCGGCGACGACCTCATCAAGGGCGGCACCGGCGACGACACCCTCAAGGGCAACAGGGGCGACGACTCGATCAAGGGCAACTCCGGCGACGACCGCATCCGCGGCGGCTCGGGTGACGATAACGTCAAGGGCGGTTCGGGCGACGACAACATCAAGGGCAACTCGGGCGACGACACCCTCAAGGGCGGCTCCGGCGACGACAAGATCAAGGGCGGCTCCGGCGACGATTTCATCAAGGGCAACCGCGGCGAGGACCGCCTCGACGGCGGCTCCGGCGACGACCGGGTGCGCGGCGGCAAGGGCGACGACCGCATCGTCGTCTCCGCCGGCGAGGACAGCATCGACGGCGGCTCCGGCGACGACACGTTCGTCTTCAAGAAGAACAAGATCGACGGCCTCGACGTCATCGACATGCGCGAGGGCGACCTGATCGAGCTCAAGGGCTGGGACATCGACGAGACGCCCGATTTCGGCGGCTCCAGCCCCTTCATCGGCAGCGGAATGATCAACTTCACCGTCGACGGCGAGGATGCCGCCTTGCTGCTGACGGACCTGACGCTCGAGGAAGTCCTCGACAGCGTCTACGGCAACTTCGGCTGACCTCGAACTATCTACGCTCGCCTCTCGGCGGGCGTAGCATCTCCGTCTCGAGGACTGGGTATAACAGGCATGTATGAAAGTGCCCCTTGGCGGACCGAGCTGCGGCAGTTCGCGGTCACCCTACAGGATGCGCCACTTTGGCCTGTTGGTGACGATATCCCCTTCGAGATCGAGCGTGCCCTGCTCTACTCGGCGGTAGTCCTCAGAAAGCTAATAGAAGACCGCAAGCTGACAGACGAATTTGCAGGCAGGCAACTCAGCATCCGTACCTTTTCGACTGAGGCACCTCCTGAAGCCTCAGTTTGGCGTAACACAGTTGGTTCAGTAAACTTTGACCAGCGGATCGGCCTGCCTGTCGACGTCGGTCTGCGGGAGCTTTGTAATCAACTCCTACATTCCATTGCTCGCTGTTGGATAGATGGCGAAGATGAGAACCTTGCTGGTGTCGTTGTCTGCTCTTATCGGCACCAAGACCGACGGGGTTACCTCATCCTCTTTGAGGAATGGGCACGTGAATTGAATGCGGCAGCTGCAGATTGGCCTAGTTGCATAATCAGAGATCGCGGACGGCAAAGGATCTCGTAGAGGTACCCTCGCCTCCCCCCTAGCCCCGACTCACCCTGCGCGCTAACCCTGAGGTCATTGCACCTCTAGGGAGATTTCCGATGCGCCTGATTGCCCCCCTCCTCGCCCTGCTTCTGCTGCCTTTCGCGCTCGCGGCGCAGGAGCGGCCGAACACGATCTTGGTGATGGACGGGTCGGGGTCGATGTGGGGGCAGATCGACGGGGTGAACAAGATCGTCATCGCCCGGGAGGTGGTCAGCGAGATCCTCGGCGACTTCCCCGCCGACCAGAACCTCGGCCTGACCGTCTACGGCCACCGCACGCGCGGCGACTGCACCGACATCGAGACCGTCGTCGCGCCTGCCACGGGGACGGCGGGGCAGATCGTCGAGGTGGTCGAAGGCATCAACCCGCGCGGCAAGACCCCGATGACCGACGCCATCATCGCCGCCGCCGAGGCGCTGCGCTACACCGAGGAGCGCGCGACCGTGGTGCTCGTCTCCGACGGGATCGAGACCTGCAACCCCGACCCCTGCGCCGCCGCCCGCGCGCTCGAGCAGGCGGGGATCGACTTCACCGCCCACGTCATCGGCTTCGACGTCACCGACCCCGACGCGCTCGGCCAGATGCAGTGCATCGCCGACGAGACCGGCGGCACCTTCACCACCGCCGCCAATGCCGGCGAGCTCAGCGAGGCGATGAGCGTCGTCGTGGAGCCCGAGCCGGTGGCGGCGTCCGTCACCTTCGAGGCGGTGCTCGACGACGGCGGCCTGCTCGACTGGCCGGTGATCTGGGACGTCTGGCAGGGCGACGCGGCGCAGCTGAGCGAGGCGGAGGGCAACCCCCTCGAGGCCGAGCTGATGCCGGGAACCTACCTCGTCCACGCCTACTGGGTCGCGCAGGAGATCGTGCAGGAGCAGAGCGTCACCCTCACCGACGCGCCCGTCCAGACGGTGCAGGTGGTCTTCGACACCCCCCTGCCCACCGCCCGCCTCGACGCGCCCGACAACGCGCCGATGGGCTCGACGGTGATGGTCGGCTGGGACGGGCCGGACGAGCCGCTCGACAACATCCAGGTCGGCGAGCTGAACGGCCGCTATCACGACTTCACCTACACCAAGGACGGCAGCCCCGTGCCGCTGATCATGCCCGCCACGCCCGGCACCTACGAGCTGCGCTACGTGCTGCACGATTCCGAGGTCATCGCCACCCGCATGATCGAGGTGACCGAGGCGCCGCTGTCGCTCGACGCGCCCGAAACCGTCGCCGCGGGCGCGCCCTTCGAGGTGACGTGGGAGGGGCCGGGCCAAAGGCTCGACAACATCCAGGTCGGCCCGGTCGGCGGCGGCTACAGCGACTTCCGCTACACGAGCTCGGGCAACCCGCTCACCCTCACCGCGCCCGCCGACCCGGGCGCCTACGAGGTCCGCTACCGCTTCCTCGACCGCCAGACGATCCTGACCCGCCCGATCGAGGTGATCGACATCGCCGCCGCCCTCACCGCGCCCGACGCCGCGCCGGTGGGCGAGACCATCGACGTCGGCTGGGACGGGCCGGGATATCGCAACGACTACGTCTCCGTCGCCCGCGTCGGCGATCCCGGCTACGAGGGCTACACCTACGTGCGCGAGGGCAATCCCCTGCCGCTCACCCTGCCCGCCGAACCGGGTGCCTACGAGCTGCGCTACGTGCTCGGCGAGGATGCCCGCGTGGTCGCGTCGCGGCCCATCGTGGTGGAGCAGGTCGGCGCCGCGCTCACCCTGCCCGCGCGCGCCGAGGCCGGGGCGACGATCGACGTCGGCTGGGAGGGGCCGGGCTACCGCAACGACTACATCGCCGTGTCGCTCCCCACCGACGACGGCTACGTCAACTACACCTACGCCCGCGAGGGCAACCCGGTCGAACTCGAGCTGCCGACGGAGCCCGGTGATTACGAGGTGCGTTACGTGATGGGCCAGGACAGGGTCGTCCTCGCCCGCGCCTCCCTCGAGGTCACCGCCGTCGCCGCCGATCTGGTCGCGCCCGAGAGCGCCCCCGCCGGGGCGACGATCACCGTCGGCTGGTCCGGGCCGGGCTACCGCAACGACTACATCGCGGTGTCGGAAGTGGGCGACGACGGCTACGTCAACTACACCTACACCCGCGAGGGCAACCCGCTCGAGCTGGAGCTGCCCACCGCGCCGGGCCGCTACGAGCTCCGCTACGTCCTCGGCCAGGACCGCGCGCAGCTCGCCGCCCGCCCCATCGAGGTGACGAAGGTGGAGGCGAGCCTCGACGCGCCCGACAGCGCGGCGGCCGGCGAGCCGATCACCGTCGACTGGACCGGGCCGGGCTACCGCAACGACTACATCGCGGTGTCGGAAGTGGGCGACGACGGCTACGTCAACTACACCTACACCCGCGAGGGCAACCCGCTCGAGCTGGAGCTGCCAACCGAGCCGGGCCAATACGAGCTCCGCTACGTCCTCGGCCAGGACCGGGTGCCGCTGGCGCGCCGGCCCATCGAGGTCGCGGCGGTCGGCGCGACGCTCTCGGCCCCGGCCGAGGCCGCGGCGGGGGAGACGGTGAGTGTCGAGTGGACCGGGCCGGGCTACCGCAACGACTACATCGCGGTGTCGGAGGTCGGCGAGGACGGCTACGTCAACTACACCTACACCCGCGACGGCGCCCCCGCGGCGCTCGAGATGCCGACCGAGCCGGGCCGCTACGAGATCCGCTACTACCTCGGCCAGGACCGCCGCCAGATCGCCTCGGTGCCGATCACCCTGACGCCGCTGAAGGTCGAACTCTCCGCGCCCGCCAGCGCCCCCGTCGGCTCGACCCTGCCGGTGACGTGGGACGGGCCCGGCTACCGCAACGACTTCATCGCCATCGGCCCCGTCGGCGACGACAGCTACGCCTCCTACGCCTACACCCGCGACGGCAACCCCGCCGAGGTCGCCGTCCCGGCCCAGCCCGGCCAGTACGAGGTGCGCTACTACCTCGACCAGGACCGCCGCATCGTCACGCGCATCCCGCTGGAGGTCAGCGACATCGCCGTGCGCCTCGTGTTCCCGCCCGAGGGCGTGGCCGGCCAGACGCTGATCGTCGGCCATGACGGGCCGGACAACCACAACGACTTCATCGGCATCGGCCTGCCCGGCGACGACGGCTACGAGAGCTACGCCTACACCCGCGACGGCAATCCGCTCGAGATCGACCTCCCCGAGGCCCCCGGGCGCTACGAGGTCCGCTATTACCTGCGCGAGGACCGCCGCATCGTCGGCCGCGACACGGTGGAGGTGGTACCGGACAAGTGAGCGAGGGGGCGCATTCATCGCGCAACCCGCCCGTAGCCAGTCATGCGGCAACACCAGCGGTGCGACAGCCGGGCTGAAGCCCGGCCTACGGGGCCCACACCACCACAGGGTGCGCATTCATTGCGCACCCCGATGGCCCCAACTCAGAAGTGGATCGCCTTCCCGTACGCGTCCAGCACGCTCTCGTGCATCATCTCGCTCAGCGTCGGATGCGGGAAGACCGTCTCCATCAGGTCCTCCTCGGTCGTCTCGAGCTGGCGGCCGACCACGTAGCCCTGGATCAGCTCGGTCACTTCCGCCCCGACCATGTGCGCGCCGAGCAGCTCGCCCGTCTTCGCGTCGAAGACCGTCTTGACGATCCCCTCCGGCTCGCCGAGCGCGATCGCCTTTCCGTTGCCGATGAACGGAAACTTGCCGACCTTGATGTCGTAGCCCTTCTCCCTGGCCTGCGCCTCGGTGAAGCCGACGCTGGCGACCTGCGGCTGGCAGTAGGTGCAGCCGGCGATGCTCTCGGGGCGGACCGGGTGGACCTTGTTCTTGCCGTGGATCAGCTCGGCGACCATCACCCCCTCGTGGCTCGCCTTGTGCGCCAGCCACGGCGCGCCGGCGATGTCGCCGATGGCGTAGACGCCCTCGACCCCGGTGCGGCAATATTCGTCGACGATGACGTGGCTGCGGTCGACCTTCACGCCGAGTTCCTCGAGGCCCAGCCCCTCGGTATTGCCGACGATGCCGACGGCCGAGATGACGGCGTCGAACTCCTGCGTCTCGACCTTGCCGCCGCTCTCGATGTGAGCGGTGACCTTGCCCTTGGCGCGGTCAAGCTTCTTGACCATGGCCTTCTCCAGGATCTTCATGCCCTGCTTCTTGAACTGCTTCTTGGCGAAGGCCGAGATCTCGGCGTCCTCGACGGGCAGGATCCGGTCCATCACCTCGACCACCGTCGTCTCGGCGCCGAGCGTGTTGTAAAAGCTCGCGAACTCGATACCGATGGCGCCCGAGCCGATCACCAGCAGCTTCTTGGGCATCCGCGGCGGCTGCAGCGCGTGCTTGTAGGTCCAGACCAGATCGCCGTCGGCCTCGAGCCCGGGCAATTCGCGCGCCCGCGCCCCGGTGGCGACGACGATGGCGGGGGCGGAGACCTCCTCCTCGCCCTGGTCGGTCTTGACCACGACGCGGCCCTTGCCGGCGATCCGCGCCTCGCCCATCAGCGAGGTCACCTTGTTCTTCTTGAACAGGTGCCCGATGCCGCCCGAGAGCTGCTTGGCCACCCCGCGCGAGCGCTTGACCACGGCGTCGAGGTCGTAGCCCACCCCCTCGGCCTTCAGCCCGAACTCCTTGGCGCGGTGCATCAGGTGGAACACCTCCGACGAGCGCAGCAGCGCCTTGGTCGGAATGCAGCCCCAGTTGAGGCAGATGCCGCCGAGATGCTCGCGCTCGATGCAGAGCACGTTCATGCCCAGTTGCGCGCCGCGGATGGCGGCGACGTAGCCGCCGGGGCCGGCGCCGATTACGATCATGTCATAGCTTTTCGCCAAGGGTGCGTCCTCTCCGAGCTCCGTGTTCGCTCCCGAAGCTAGCCCGGTTCGCGCCCGTTCGCCAGTAACCCCCGCTCATGCCGGCCATGCGGTGCGGTCTTGTGCGGCCGGGCGAGGTTTGGCACGTCGTGGCTGCACGGCGCGGCGATTCACGCTATCTCTCGCCGGACTGCGACCGATGCGGCCGCCGCGGCCGCGAACGCCCACCCACGGGACTGTCCCGGCAAGCGCGCGAGGCGGCATGAACCAGCCCCCCAACGAGATCGGCTCCGACGGCATCGACTACGGCCCCTTCGGCCGGCCGCTGTTCCAGGAGGCCGAGGCGCTCGGCCTCTCCAAGGTCGGGGTCATCGACGTCGGCTCCAACTCGGTCCGCCTCGTGATCTTCGACGGCGCCGCCCGCTCGCCGGCCTATTTCTACAACGAGAAGGTCATGGCCGGGCTCGGCAGCGGCCTCGGCGAGACGGGCCGCCTCAACCCCGAGGGCAAGGTGCGCGCGCTCTCCGCCATCCGCCGCTTCGCCGCCCTCGCCGACAGCCTCGGCATTTCGCCGCTGACCGCCGTCGCCACCGCGGCGATGCGCGACGCCGAGGACGGGCCAGCCTTTCGCGAGGAGATCGAGCGCGAGACCGGGGTCAACATCTTCGTCATCGACGGCGCCGAGGAGGCGCGGCTGTCGGCGCAGGGGGTGCTGCTCGGCTGGCCCGGCAGCTACGGCCTCGTCTGCGACATCGGCGGCTCCTCGATGGAGCTCGCCGACCTCCACGACGGAGAGGTCGGCCGCCGCCTGACCTCCGCGCTCGGCCCGCTCAAGCTCAAGGGCATCCACGGCGGCCGCAAGCAGCTCGAGGCCCATGTCGCCGAGACCATGGCCGACCTGTTCGAGCGGATGGGCCGGCCGACCGGGCAGCGGCTGTTCCTCGTCGGCGGCTCCTGGCGGGCGATCGCGCGCATCGACATGGACCGGCGCGACTACCCGCTCCACGTGCTCCACGAGTACCGCATGACCGCGCGCGACGTCGACCGCACCGCCGCCTACGTCGCCAAGTCGGATCTCCAGGAGCTGCGCGGGCGCTGCAACATCTCTGACGCGCGGATGTCGCTGATCCCGCTCGCCGCGCCGGTGCTGGCCGAGCTGGTGCGGGTGTTCGAGCCCAAGGACATCACCGTGTCCTCCTACGGCATCCGCGAGGGGATGCTCTACGAGCAGATGCCCGACCAGCTGCGCAAGCGCGACCCGCTGATCGAGGCCGCCCGCTTCGCCGAGGCCAAGGACGCGCGCACGCCGGGCTTCGGGCGCACGCTCTACGATTTCGTCATGCCGCTCTTCGCCGACGCCGACTGGCAGAAGAAGCGCATCATCAAGGCCGCCTGCCTGCTCCACGACGTCTCCTGGCGCGCCCACCCCGACTACCGCGCCGAGATCACCTTCGACAACGCCACCCGCGCCAACCTCGGCGGCCTCAAGCATGCCGAGCGCATCTACCTGGGCCTCGCCCTGCTGCACCGCTACTCGTCCAAGCGCGAGGGCACCGTCTACGAGCCGCTCTTCGCCCTGCTGACGCCGGGGGAGCAGGCCGAGGCCGCGGTGCTGGGCCGCGCCATGCGCTTCGGCGCGATGCTCTGGATGAAGGCCGACGAGGCGCCCGGCCGCCTCGCCTGGGACGACCAGGCGCGCGTGCTCTCCCTGCACCTGACCGAGCACGCCCGCCCGCTCTACGGCGAGGTCGCCGCCTCGCGCTTCGAAGCCCTCGCCAAGGCTCTCGACGCCGAGCCCCGGGTCACCATCGGCACCTGACCCGCCCCCTCTGTCCTGGAAGTATCCTGGGGGGAGCTGCCGACGGCAGCGGGGGGCGAAGCCCCCCTCCCTCCGTCTCAGACGACCGGCGTCGGCAGCTCCTCTCCGGCGAGAAACGCCGCCACGTTGCGCCGCTGCAGCGCCCCCATCGCGGCGCGCGTCTCGCCGGTGGCCGAGCCCACATGGGGCTGCAGCACCACGTTGCCGAGCCGGGCGAAGCGGGCGTCGACCTGCGGCTCGCCGCGGAACACGTCGAGCCCCGCGCCCGCCAGCCGTCCCGCCTCGAGCGCGTCGAGCATCGCGCTCTCGTCGATCACCGTGCCGCGCGAGATGTTCACGATGACCCCCTCCGGTCCCAGCGCCTCGATCACCCCCGCGTCGACGTAGTTCTCCGTGTCGGGTCCGCCGACGAGGGCGATGACGAAGAAGTCGACCGCCCCGGCCAGCGACACCGGGTCGGCATGGTAGGTCCAGCCCGCCGGCGTCTCCTTCTCGTGGCGCGAATGGTAGTGGATCTCGAGCTTGAAGGCGGCGAGGCGGTCGGCGATCTCGCGCCCGATCCGGCCGAGGCCGCAGATCCCGGCGCGCTTGCCCGCGACCTTGCGCGCCAGCGGCATCGCCCCCTCCTCGGCCCACTTGCCCTGCCGGACCCAGGCATCGCCCGCGCACAGGTCGCGCGCCTGCATCAGCAGCATGGCCACCGCGAGGTCGGCGACGTCGTCGTTGAGCACGTCGGGCGTGTTGGTGACGCGCACGCCGCGCGCCTTGGCCGCGTCCACGTCGATGGCGTCGTAGCCGACGCCGTTGTTGGCGATCAGCCCGAGCTGCGGCAGCCGGTCCATGATCTCGCCGTCGAAGGGCTGGTGGTGCTTGTAGGCGACCACGCGCACCGCGCCCCGCGCGTCCTCGCCGGCATCTCCCAGCGCGCCGAGGTCGTCGTAGAAGACCGCCCCCATCGCCTCGAGCGCCGCCCTGTCCTCGCCCTCGTAGCCGCCCACGGCTGCAACATCCGCCATCTCGTCCTCCATCACTGCTGTCGCAGCGACAGGGGCCACGGATCGCGCCGGAGTGCAAGCTTGGCGGGGCATCCGGGGAAGGTGGTGCGGGTGAAGGGACTCGAACCCCCACGCCTCGCGGCGCCAGAACCTAAATCTGGTGCGTCTACCAGTTCCGCCACACCCGCACAGGCTTGGATGTCGCGCGCAAGCGCCCCGGGTTCAAGTCAAATGTGGGGCAAAGAAGCCGCACACGGCGCGTCATCGCCCGCAATTGGGCCTGACGTAAACTCTTTTTTGACACATTATGGCGAGAAGACTGAGGCAGACATACCAAGAGCGGAAAATCGCCATGGACCTGGAGACGAACACGGCAGGCGCCGCCGCCGGCGGCGCGCGCGTCGACACCACGCAAGAGGTCACCGGCTTCTGTGCCGGCACCTCGCTGATGACGATGGACGGCGAACTGCCGGTCGAGCACCTCGGCGCGGGCGACCGCATCATCACGCGCGACAGCGGCATGGCCGTGCTGCGCGAGGTGCGGGTGCGCGACGTCGAGCTGACGCCGATCCGCATCAAGGCCGGCTCCCTCGGCCATACCCGCCCCGACCGCGACATGCTGATCGCCCCCGACGCTCTCGTCCATATCCGCGACTGGCGCGCCGAGGCGATGTTCGGCGCCCGCGCCGCGATGGTTCCCGCCCGCCGGCTCATCGACGGCGAGTTCATCTCGCCCGCCGCGCGCACCACCGCCCGCGTCTACGATCTCGTCTTCGACCGTCAGCACGTGCTCTACGCCGACGGTCTCGAAGTGGCCTCCGCCGCGGTCTGACCTTCTCCCCGGACCGCGGCGGCGGCGGCTCTGCGCCCCGCGCGCGGCGCTCACAGCCCGCGCAGCCCGCGCAGCACCCCCGGCAGCGCCTCCGGCAGGTCTTCCGCGATCAGCCCGGGGCCGAAGCTAAGCGCCGCCTCCACGTGCAGCCACGCCGCCGCCTCGGCCACCAGGTGCGCCTTCGCGCCCGGCGCCGCGCCGAGGCCGGCGATCATTCCCGCCAGAACGTCCCCCGCGCCGGCAGTGCCCAGCCAGGTGGTGCGCCGCTCGTAGAGCGAGGCGCTGAGCGACAGGTGGCCGCCGGGGCTGGCGATGATCGTGTCGGGGCCCTTGAGCAGGACGGTGCAGCCCGCCCGCTCGGCCGCCTCGGCGGCGGCGTCCGCCTTCGAGCGGCCGGCCGCGGCGCGCGCGCCTTGCGCGAGGTCGGGGAACAGGCGCGCGAACTCGCCCTCGTGGGGCGTCAGCACGCAGCGCGGGTGCAGGCGGGAGAACAGCGCGGGCGGGTCGTCGCGGAAGCTCGAGAGCGCGTCCGCGTCGAGCACCGTGAAGCGCTCCGCCGCCAGCGCCGCGCCGACGAGCGCGCGGGTGCCCTCGCCCGTGCCGAGCCCGGGGCCGAGACACAGCGCGCTCAGGCGGTCGTCCCCGAGCATCTCCGCCAACGCGCCGGCATCGGCGAGGCGCGTCAGCATGATCGCGTTGAGCTGGGCCGCGTTCTCGATCAGCGCCGCCGGCGGCACCGCGACCGTCACCAGCCCCGCCCCGATCCGCAGCGCCGCGCGCGCCGCCATGCGCGCCGCCCCGCCCTTGCCGACGCCGCCGCCGAGCACCAGCGCGTGGCCCCGGTCATACTTGTGCACGCCCGGCCGCGTCGCGGCGATCAGCGCCGCCGGCCAGCCCGGCGCACGGGCCACCAGCCGTATCCGGCCCGGCGGCGGCAGCGCCTCGGGCGCGGTGGCGGCGGCGGGCAGGCCGATGTCGGCGATCACCAGCCGCCCGCAGACCTCGGGCCCCTGCCCGAGATAGTGCCCCCGCTTGGGGCGGTGGAAGGTGACGGTGAGATCGGCGGCGATGTCGTCGGCCGCCGTGTCCTCGGGCAGGTGCAGCCGGCCGCTGTCGCAGTCGAGCCCGGACGGGCAGTCCACCGCGACCAGCCGCGCGGCGCGCGCGCGCGCGGCACGCAGCGCCTGCGCGGCTGCGTCGGGGATGGTGCGCGAGAGGCCGGTGCCGAAGAGCGCGTCGACCGCCAGGTCGAGCGGCGCCTCCGGCCGCGCCTCCGGCGGCAGGACCGGCCCGCGCCACGCCGCGGCCATCGCCTGCGCGTCCGGGCCGAGCCGGGCGCGGTCGCCTTGGACCTGTACCGCCACCTCCCAGCCGGCCTCCGCCAGCAGGCGCGCGATGACGAAGCCGTCGCCGCCGTTGTTGCCCGGCCCCGCCAGCACCAGCGCCCGGCCGCCAGCCGCGAGCTCGGGCCACGCCGCCCGCGCCGCCGCGACGACCTCGGACCCCGCCCGCTCCATCAGCTCCGCGCCGGTGACGCGGTCCCCGGCCATCGCCGCCGCCTCGATCTCGCGCATCTGCGCGCTCAACAGCACCTCGCCCATCGCCACCTTCACAAACTGCCCAATCTTTGTGCCATCCGCCCATTCGCGAGGCGTGCGGCCCGGAAAGCACGCGCCCTACGCGGCCGCGCAGGCTCGCCCGATTGTGCCCGCCGGCAGGGGATGGTCTCACGCCCCCAGCGCCGAGGACAAGGGAGTGCCGGTCGATGAAGAAAATCGAAGCGATCATCAAGCCGTTCAAGCTGGACGAGGTCAAGGAGGCCCTCCAGGAGGCCGGCGTCCAGGGCCTGTCGGTCGTGGAAGTGAAGGGCTTCGGCCGCCAGAAGGGCCATACCGAGCTCTATCGCGGCGCCGAGTACGTCGTCGACTTCCTGCCGAAGGTGAAGATCGAGGTGGTTCTCTCCGACGATCTCGCCGAGGCGGCGATCAACGCGATCATCGCCGCCGCCAAGACCGACAAGATCGGCGACGGCAAGATCTTCGTCTCCGACATCAGCCAGGCGATCCGCATCCGCACCGGGGAGACGGGCGAAGACGCCCTCTGACCGCCCGCACCCAAGACACGATTACCAACAAGGGGAATCCAGACCCATGAGCAACGCCGACGTTCTCAAACTCATCGAAGACGAAGACGTCCAGTACGTCGATGTCCGCTTCACCGACCCGCGCGGCAAGCTGCAGCACGTCACCATCGACGTCAGCCAGATCGACGAGGACTTCCTCGAGGAGGGCTTCATGTTCGATGGCTCGTCCATCGCCGGCTGGAAGTCGATCGACCAGTCCGACATGAAGCTCATGCCCGACACCGACAGCGCCTATATCGACCCGTTTTACGCCGAGAAGACGCTCTGCCTGCACTGCACCGTCGTCGAGCCCGACACCGGCGAGCCCTACAACCGCGACCCGCGCGGCACGGCGCTGCTCGCCGAGGCCTACCTGAAGTCGTCCGGCATCGGCGACGCCGCGTTCTTCGGCCCCGAGGCGGAGTTCTTCCTGTTCGACGACGTCCGCTTCGCGGTCACGACCAACAAGGTCTCCTACCAGGTCGACGCGATCGACGCCTCGTGGAACACCGACACCGAGTACGAGATGGGCAACACCGGCCACCGGCCGGGCGTCAAGGGCGGCTACTTCCCGGTCAACCCGATCGACGACGCGCAGGACATCCGCTCCGAGATGCTCTCGACCATGAAGAAGCTCGGCATGAAGGTGGACAAGCACCACCACGAGGTCGCCTCGTGCCAGCACGAGCTCGGGCTGGTCTTCGACTCGCTGACCAAGCAGGCCGACGAGATCCAGAAGTACAAGTACGTCATCCACAACGTCGCACAGGCCTACGGCAAGACGGCGACCTTCATGCCCAAGCCCATCGCCGGCGACAACGGCACGGGGATGCACGTCAACATGTCGATCTGGAAGGACGGCAAGCCGCTCTTCGCGGGCGACAAGTACGCCGATCTCTCCGAGGAAGCCCTGTGGTTCATCGGCGGCATCCTGAAGCACGCCAAGGCGCTCAACGCCTTCACCAACCCCTCGACCAACTCCTACAAGCGCCTGATTCCCGGCTTCGAGGCCCCCGTGCTGCGCGCCTACTCGGCCAACAACCGCTCGGGCTGCGTCCGGATCCCGTGGGCGGAGAGCCCGAAGGCCAAGCGCGTCGAGGCCCGCTTCCCCGATCCGTCCGCCAACCCCTACCTGTGCTTCGCGGCGCTGCTGATGGCCGGCCTCGACGGGATCAAGAACAAGATCGACCCGGGCCCGGCGTCGGACAAGGACCTCTACGACCTGCCCCCCGAGGAGCTGGCCGGCATCCCCACCGTCTGCGCGTCGCTGCGCGAGGCGCTGGAGGAGCTCGAGGCGGACCACGACTTCCTGCTCGTCGGCGACGTCTTTACGCGGGACCAGATCGAGGGCTACATGGGCCTGAAGTGGGAAGAGGTGTACGCCTACGAGCACACCCCGCACCCGATCGAGTTCAAGCTGTACTACAGCTGCTGAACACCGGTCCCCGCATTCCCGGGACTGGACAGGCGCCTCCTCGCGGGGGCGCCTTTTTTCGTGCGTGCCGCGCGTGGCCGGCGGGGGCGAGAGGGGCTGTCTGCCCCTCTCGCGCTCTCCCCGAGGATATTTGCCGGACAGAGAATGGGGGCGTCAGGCGCGGGTGACGGTGGTGTGGATGGCGAACAGGACCGCGCCGGAGGCGGGCAGGCGCAGGACGGTCTGGCGTTCGCTGCGCAGGTAGGCGGGGCGGGCCGAGATCTTGGATTTCGGCTCGTCCTCGCGCAGGGGCAGGTAGAGGTCGGGGGTGGTGTAGCCGTGCAGGTTGGCGCGCCAGAGCGGGCGGCCGGGGCGGGCGGCGTCGAAGAAGCGCTGCACGCGGCGGGCGATGTCGTCGTCGTAGGGCGGCACGGGGCGGTGGATGCGGGTCAGCGGCCGGCCGATCTTCTGGGCGAGCGTCCAGCCGGCGGGGAAGCAGAGGGCGGCGGCGGTCAGGACGTGCTCGTCGCCGCGCTTCTCGAGCAGGCACAGGTCTTCGGCGAGGAGCGCGTTGAGGCTCTCGAGCGGGCGCGCGCGCTCGGGCGTGACGCGGCGGCCGTCGGGGCAGCGGATCGCCGCGCCGTCGCGGGCGAAGGCGGGGTGGTCGTCGAGGGCCGCGAGCACGGTGTCGAGCAGGTCGTCGAGCGCGGGGGCGCTGCCGTCGAGGGCGCGCAGCACGCCGGGGCCGTGTTCGGCTGCGAGGCGGGCGCGCTCGGCCATCTGGGCGGCGTAGGCGGCGTCGACGGTGATCCAGGGGCCGGCGACGGGCTGCATCCGGGGCAGCGGCAGCGCCGCGGCGGCGCGCAGCTCGGTCGGGATCGCGGGCTGCAGGATGGGCGGGCGCCGCGGGCTCATGGCGCTCCGGCACATGAAAAGGGCGCGGGAATGGCTCCCGCGCCCCGTATCGTTGATCCGGTCGGCCGGGTCAGCCGCGGGCCTTGGCGACCAGCTTCCACAGGGCGGGCACCAGCAGCGCGGCGAGGCCGAGCTTGAGCGCATCGCCGATGAGGAACGGGAACAGGCCCCACTGCAGCAGCGGCTGGTCCCAGCCGTAGAGCACGCCGAGCCAGGCGACGCCGGGAACGTAGATGATCGCGTTGCCCAGCAGCATCGCCGCCGCCATGCCGCCGACCGACCGGTCCCAACCCGCGCGCGCCGCCATGCCGAGCGCCGCGACCGCGAGCACGTAGCCGACCAGGTAGCCGCCGGTGCCGCCGAGCATGTAGCTCAGGCCGGCATTGTCGGCCGCCGACGAGGCGAACACGTCGAAGCCGAGCGCGCCGATGAGCAGGTAGCCGAGGATCGTCACCAGGCCGAGGCGGGGGCCGTAGGCGGCGCCCAGCGTCAGCACCGCGAAGGTGCCCATGGTGATCGGCACCGGCCACATGGGCACCCGGATCTTCGCCATCGCGATCATGAAGACCACGCCCGCCACGACCAGCGCCGCCTGCCGCAGCAGCCGTCCGCGCGCCGCCTCGGGCCAGACCGCATCGGCCAGAACCTTGTCCGTCATTGCCAGAGCCATGAGCCACCCTCTTTCCTAGGCTTTCGTCAGGGGGAGTTGTGCAACAATCCCCAGGCTGCCGCAAGCCTCAGGCGCGGCAGTAGCGGGTGGTGGCGCGGTAGTCCTTCGCCGGGCCGCAGACCTGCCAGACGCTCTGCCAGCCGCCGGGCAGCGCGAAGGCGTAGGTCACGTCGTAGGTGTCGGCGCCGCAGAGGTGCTGCGCGGCGGGGCGTGCGAGGGCGAAGTCGTGGAACGGGCGGCCGTCGTGGAACAGCACGGCGATACCGTCGGACGCGGGGCGCCAGAGGTAGCGGCGGGTGGCGCGCAGCCCCGCGTAGGGGCCGGCCGTCCAGGCACCGGCCTCGTCGTAGACCAGCCCCGCCTCGTCTGGGGCGAGCGTGGCCGTCCCCTCGTAGGCGAGCAGCGCGCCGGCGCGGGCGTCGTCGACCTCGCGCGCGAGGCTCCAGGTGCCGAGGAAACGGGCCAGCAAGCTCATGGCGCCGCCGGTTAGCCGGTGGCGAGCTGGATCGCAACCGCGCCGCCGTAGATCGCCAGCAGGAGCACGCTCTCGGTGCCGATGCGGAACGGTCCGTCGCGCTCGCGCAGGATCAGCCCCATGAGCAGCACGCCCGTCATCAGCATCCCCACCGTCAGCCACAGGAAATCGGTGCGCGCGACGGCGTGGTAGATCGAGCCGTCGCGGTAGGCGGCGTCGGAGGCGGCGAGGAACAGCGTGTCGAAAGTGTTGCCGCCGATGATCCCGCCGAGCGCGAGCTGCATCGCGCCCCGGCGCACGGCGGCGAGCGTGGTGACGAGTTCGGGCAGCGAGGTCACGACCGCCGTCATCAGCGCGCCGACGATGGTCTCGGAGATGCCGACGCGGGTGACGATGGCGACCGCCGACTGGGCCACCAGCCAGCCCGCGATGCCCATCAGCACCATCAGGAAGACGAAGACGCCGATCACGCGCGCCGCGCCGCTCCGGGCGACCTCCTCGTCGGGATCGTCGGGCCGCGTCTCCTTGGTGCGCACGGGGCGCCACATCGGCGTCTGGCGCGCGCGCCGAGTCGCCACCACCCCGGCGATGTAGCCCGCCAGCATCAGCAGCGAGACCGGGTGCACCGACCAGAAGCTGACCTCCGGCGCGCTCCAGGCCACCAGAGGCAGCGCCAGCAGCACCATCAGCAGCGCCGCCTGGAACAGGTTGGTCACCTCGGCGGCGGCATGTTCGAGGTTGGCGCGGCGGTGGATCATGTCGGCCACGGCGAGGAAGACGGTCTGCGCCGCGATGCCGCCGATCCCGTTGGCGAAGGCGAGCGAGGCGCGTCCGTCGAGCGCCGCCGTCACCGAAACGACCACGCCCGACAGCGACGTCGCCGCGCCGAGCAGCACCGCGCCGACCACCGCCTCGCCCAGCCCGGTGAGGTCGGCGATGCGGTCCGCCAGCGCCGTCATGCGCACGCCGAGCAGCAGGATCACCACGCCGCACGCCGCGAAGATGGCGAGGACGACGGGCAGCGGCAGGGATGTGAACATGGAGGCTCCGGCTGGGGATCGAGGGGCCAACGCCGCCCGGGCGCCTGCGGGTCCGCCCCGGCCGGCCCCTGCCCTTGCCGCCACGTCCACTGCCGTCTAGGAGGCCCGTGATCCCCTGCCGAGACGAAAGGTGCCGAGATGATCCCCCGCTACGCCCGCCCCGAGATGACCGCGATCTGGGAGCCCGCCACCAAGTTCCGCATCTGGTACGAGATCGAGGCCCATGCCTGCGACGCCATGGCCGATCTCGGGGTGATCCCGCGCGCCAACGCCGAGGCGGTGTGGAAGGCCAAGGATGTCGACTTCGACGTCGCTCGCATCGACGAGATCGAGGCGGTGACCAAGCACGACGTGATCGCCTTCCTCACCCACCTCGCCGAGCACGTGGGCAGCGACGAGGCCCGCTTCGTCCACCAGGGGATGACCTCGTCGGACGTGCTCGACACCACCTTCAACATCCAGCTCAAGCGCGCCGCCGACCTGCTGCTCGCCGACATGGACGCGCTGCTCGCGGCGCTCAAGCGGCGCGCCTTCGAGCACAAGGACACGGTGCGGATCGGCCGCAGCCACGGCATCCACGCCGAGCCGACGACGATGGGGCTGACCTTCGCGCGCTTCTACGCCGAGATGGACCGCAATCGAAACCGGCTCGAGAAGGCCAAGTTCGAGATCGAGACCGGCGCCATCTCCGGCGCCGTCGGCACCTTCGCCAACGTCGACCCGCGCGTCGAGGAGCACGTCTGCGCCCAGCTCGGCCTGCGCCCCGAGCCGATCTCCACCCAGGTGATCCCGCGCGACCGCCACGCGATGTTCTTCGCCACGCTCGGCGTGATTGCCTCCTCCATCGAGAACATCGCAACCGAGATCCGCCACATGCAGCGCACCGAGGTGCTCGAGGCGGAGGAATTCTTCTCGAAGGGCCAGAAGGGCTCGTCGGCGATGCCTCACAAGCGCAACCCGGTGCTGACCGAAAACCTGACCGGCCTGGCCCGGCTGGTGCGTTCGTCGGTGGTGCCGGCGCTCGAGAACGTGGCGCTCTGGCACGAGCGCGACATCTCGCACTCCTCCGTCGAGCGCGGCATCGGGCCCGACGCCACGGTGCACCTCGACTTCGCGCTGGCGCGGCTCACCGGGGTGATCGACAAGCTGGTCGTCTATCCCGACAACATGCTGGCCAACATGAACAAGTTCCGCGGCCTCGTGATGAGCCAGCGGGTGCTGCTGGCGCTGACCCAGGCCGGGGTGAGCCGCGAGGACGCCTACCGCCTGGTGCAGCGCAACGCGATGAAGGTGTGGGAAGAGGGCAAGGATTTCCGTAGCGAACTGCTCGCCGACGCGGAGGTCCGGGCCGCCCTCACGGAGGCCGAGATCGAGGAGAAGTTCGATCTCGGCTACCACACCAAGCACGTTGACACGATCTTCGCGCGCGTCTTCGGCGAGGGTTAGGCAGGCTCGGGCACCCGCGTCTCCACCGCCCGCGCCGGCGCGGCCGGGCGGTGGAGCCGGATGGCCGGCATCTTCATGACCGCGTACCGGTGGCCGTCGTCGCTGTTGACGTAGGGCCGGCTGATGAGGTCGGCCGGGTAGCCGAGCTGGCGCAGGGCGCGCAGCAGCCACAGGTTCGACAGAGACATCAGCTCGCGCGCGCCCTCCTCGAGCGCCATCTCCACCAGCCCCTCGCAGATCAGCCCGAGGCAGGCGCGCCGGGCCGTCGCGCCCTGCACCGACGGCGCGATGACGAGGCGGGTGCATTCCCACATCCCGGCGGTGACGATCTGCCCGTCGAGCAGGTCGGCCGGGATGCCGGCGACCTTGCCGCTCTGGGCGTCGCGCAGCATGTAGGTCGTCAGCCCCCAGCTCGCCGTGGTCGGCAGCGCCCGCGCGCCCGCCAGCACCCGGCCGTCGTCGCCGACGACGAGCGAGTAGCGGGCCGTCGGGTTGTCGTATTGGTCCATCTCGACGGTCGCGTCGTGCGGGATGTCCCAGCCGAGCGCGTCGACGAAGAAGCGCTTGCGCAACGCGAGATAGTCGCAGAACGCATCGCCGTGCTGGTGGAGTGACTTCAGGTTGAACGTGATCGTACGCATGAGCGCCTCCCTCGCCGGGCGAAGCGCCCGGCCTGTCTGGATTTCTCTGGTATTGTCGGGCGGCTGTCCGTTAGCGCAGCCGTGACGCTTAACAACCTTAAGGCGACTGCCTAACAGATCGTTAACCGCGGCTTCGGTGCCGGGCCGCACCGCTTCGAAAGTTGGGGACAAGTGTCCGAGGGCTCAGATCAGGCCGAACTCCGTCGCCATCGTCGCCGCCTGCGCGCTGGTGGCGGCGTTGAGCTTGCGCTTGGCGTTCTTCAGCCGCTGCTTGACCGCGCCCTCGCTGACGCCCAGCTCGTGGGCGATCTGCTTGACCCGCTGTCCGTCCTTCACCATCCGCAGCGCCTCGAGCTCGGCGGCAGTGAGGTTGCTCGGCGGCATGCGCTCCTCGTGGCGGCGGGTGAGGTAGAGCGTCAGAAGCGCGACCTCGCTGTCGTCGAACTCCCGGTCGGCGCGCGCGAACAGGCCGAACGAGCGCTGCCCGAGCGGCGTGTCGTCGTGCAGCGACACGGCAAGCCCGTAGCGCAACCCGAAGCTGCGCGCCTGCGCCAGCACCTGCAGCGGATCGTCGAGCGCGATCTCCGACCAGCGGATCGCGCCGGTGTTGGCGTAGATCCAGCGCATCGCCGGATCGGCCAGCATAAGCCCCTTGGCGGTGTAGTGGTCGACCCACTCGGGCGGCAGCCGGTTGACCTCCTCGAGCGGAAAGGCAAATCCGACGCGGAGGGCGAGGTAGCTGCCTGCCGGCGCAAGCGCGGCGACATCGACCGACAGCAGCGGACCGTTCACGCCCGGCGAGCCCGGCTGCCGGAGACTGTCCCGAAGGAGATATGGCGGGTCGTGCGGATCACTCGCATAATGTAGAGGTTGTATCGGCCGACTGACAACCGCGTTGAGGGTGAACGAGGAGAGAAGTGATGAGTTTGACGGCCGATATCGAGCGCGAGGTCGCGCGGCTGGGTGAGTTGAGCAACGCCGGCTTCGCCATCGCGTGCCACATCCGCTTCAACCGGCCGGATTTCCTGTTCCAGACCTACCGGCGCGACTGGATCGACCGCTATTCCGACGAGGGCCTCGTGATGCACGACCCGATCGTCCGCTGGGGCTTCGCCAACGAGGGCTGGATTCGCTGGGCCGAACTCGACGACCCGCCCGGCGGCGTCCTCGAGCGGGCGCGCGCCTATGACATGAAGCACGGGATCGCCCTCGGGCACCTCTGGGGCGGCAGCCGCAGCGTCGGCGGCTTCGCCCGCAGCGACCGCGACTTCACCGACGCCGAGGCCGGGGCCGTCGCCAACGCCATGGACGCGCTGCACCGGATCACCCTGCAGGCCGGGCGGATCTCGCCCGCGGTACATGCCGAGCTGCGGGCGATGTCGATCGGCTACGTCCATGGCGCCTCCGTCTGAGCATTGATCCGCCCGGGAGCGGTGCTAGGATTGACGCTACGACATGGAGGTTGCCGTATCATGAAGATCGCTGTCCTTTTCGTCCTCACCCTGTTTCCGACACTCGCGCTGGCCCAGGCCTGCGACCATGACCAGGCGATGAGCTGCGCCGACGGCATGATCTGGGATCCCGAGACCGGGACCTGCGAGGCCGTCGTCACGGGTTGAGCCGCGCCTAACGGTTTCTTCATTCCTCTCTGTCAGGTTGGCTTCGGGCAGTCCTGATGCAGCGGGGTTGGAGCGGCTGTTGGCCAATGCGGAAGCACTTGCGGCGTCTCGTCGCCGGAAGGCGGCGATGATCGTCCAGTTCGCCCTCGCCGAGGGGCAGTCGCTCTCGCTCGAGCGCCTGCCGCGCGAGGTGCAGGTCGCGTTGACGCGCGAGCTGGCGGAGCTGCGTCTTGTCGATCGCGCCACGCTCGAGACGGTGGCCGACGAGTTCGCCACCGAGGTCCAGCACGTCGCGCTCGCCGCCCCGCGCAATCTCGACGAGGCTCTGCGCCTGCTCGACGGCCGCCTCAGCGACGACGCCGCCAGCCTGCTGCGCGAGGAAAACGCGCGGCTCTCGGGCGCCGATCCGTGGCCGCGCCTGCTGGCGCTGCCGGTGGCGGACATCAAGCCGATCATGGAGAGCGAGAGCGTCGAGGTCTGCGCCGTGGTGCTCTCGAAGCTGCCGGTGGCCAAGGCGGCCGAGCTGCTCGGCCTGCTGCCGGGCGAGCACGCGCGCCGGATCACCTACGCCGTCTCGCGCACCCAGGCCGTCACCCCCGTCGCGGTGCGGCGCATCGGCGAGGCCTTGGCGGAGAGCTACGGCACCACCCCCGCTCCCGCCTTCGCCGACCAGGCCGGGCGGCGGCTCGGCGCGATCCTCAACTCGAGCCAGGCCGCCACCCGCGACGAGATGCTCGAATCGCTGCGCAGCGAGGATCCGGCCTTCGCCGAGGAGGTCCGCAAGGCGATCTTCACCTTCCCCGACCTTCCCGCCCGCCTGCGCCGGGAAGACATCGCCAAGGTCATCCGCCTGATCGACGCCGCCGACCTGACGACCGCGCTGGCCGCCGCGCTCGCCGAGGGCGGCGCGGCGCAGATCGCGGCGGACTACCTGCTCGACAACATCTCGCAGCGCATGGCCACGGGCTTGCGCGAGGAGATCGCCGAGCGCGGCAAGGTTAAGCCCGCCGACGCCGAGGCGGCGCAGGGCCGGGTCGTCGCCGCGGTGCGCGAGGCGGCGGACCGGGGCGAGATCATGCTCGAGAGCGGAGAGGCGGAATGAGCCCCGGGCCCGTCAGTCGAGCTGCGCGGCGGCGAGGATGGGCCCGGGCCCGGGCGCCTGCACGATCACCGCCAGCGGCGACTCCCCGCGCTCCACCACCGTCTCGAGCGGCGCGGCGCCGTCCCACTCCGAGATCACCTCCCACGAGGTGACGATGTTGGCGTAGTGGATCGTGTGGCCGGCATTCTCGCCGCGCTCGATGTCGACGACCTGCTCGGCATCGTAGCGCACCAGCTGGACCACCATCGGCCCCCGGTCGCGCTCGGCGGTGACACGGACGGCGAGGCTGTCGCCCGCCGGCTCGAGCTGGACACGGATGCCGCTGTCGTGGGCGGCGTGGGTCATGATCCGGTCGTAGACCTCGACGGGCCGGTTGCCGATCACGTGGTCGACGCCGCCGACGATCATCTGCGGCGTGTAGATCATCGTCTCGCCCGCGGCGAGCGCGTAGGATTTCTGACGGCGGGTGAAGGCGGGATCGGCGAAGGCGTCGGCCCAGCCGATATAGTCCCAGTAATCAACGTGCAGCGCCAGCGCGAGGACATCGTCGCGCCGGGCCAGCTCGCGCAGGGTCTCGTCGGCAGGCGGGCAGGACGAACAGCCCTGCGAGGTGAACAGCTCGACCACCACCGGGCCATCGCCCTCTGCAACGGCTCCGGTCGCGGCCAGGCACGCTGCCGCTGCAATTGCCCGAAGGACTTGTCTCATACGTTCCTCGTCGTCGCCCCCTGCCCTTCCTAGTCAACTCGCCCGACCGCCGCCAATCAAGGATGCGGGAGTTTCCGTGACAGTCCCCGCGCCGCCACGCCAGCCGAAACCGCAAATTGTGTGCAATAGTATACCGCACCCCCTTGATCGGCCGCGCGACCTTTGGCAGAGGAAGGGCGACCTTCCACCCGTCCGCATGACAGGAGGCTTCCCATGCCCATCACCGTCGGCCACGACAGCGCCGGAACCCGCAGGACGCTGTCCGCGGGCACCCAGAGCGTCGCCTACTATTCGATCCCCGCCGCGCAGGAGGCCGGGCTCGGAGACTTCACCCGCCTGCCCGCCGCGCTCAAGGTGGTGCTGGAGAACATGCTCCGCTTCGAGGACGGCAAGACCGTCACCACCGACGACATCCGCGCCTTCGCCGAGTGGGGCGCCAACGGCGGCAAGAACCCCCGCGAAATCGCCTACCGCCCCGCCCGGGTGCTGATGCAGGACTTCACCGGCGTGCCCGCGGTGGTCGACCTCGCGGCGATGCGCGACGGGATCAAGGCGCTCGGCGGCGACGCCCAGCAGATCAACCCGCTGAACCAGGTCGACCTGGTCATCGACCACTCCGTGATGATCGACGAGTTCGGCAACCCGCGCGCCTTCCAGGTCAACGTCGACCGCGAATACGAGCGCAACATCGAGCGCTACACCTTCCTCAAGTGGGGTCAGAAGGCGTTCCAGAACTTCCGCGTGGTGCCGCCCGGCACCGGCATCTGCCACCAGGTCAACCTCGAGTACCTCGCCCAGACGGTCTGGACCGACAAGGACCAGAACGGCGAAGAGGTCGCGTATCCCGACACGCTCGTCGGCACCGACAGCCACACCACCATGATCAACGGCCTCGCCGTGCTCGGCTGGGGCGTCGGCGGGATCGAGGCGGAGGCGGCGATGCTCGGCCAGCCGATCTCGATGCTGATCCCCGAAGTGGTCGGCTTCAAGCTGACCGGCGCCATGCGCGAGGGCACCACCGCCACCGACCTGGTGCTGAAGGTGGTGCAGATGCTGCGCGAGAAGGGCGTCGTCGGCAAGTTCGTCGAGTTCTACGGCGACGGGCTCGACAACGTCCCCCTCGCCGACCGCGCCACGATCGGCAACATGGCGCCCGAATACGGCGCCACCTGCGGCTTCTTCCCGATCGACGCGGAGACGCTCAAGTACCTCGAGCTCACCGGCCGCGACAAGGACCGCATCGCGCTGGTCGAGGCCTATGCCCGCGAGAACGGCATGTGGCGCGACGCCGGCTACGAGCCGGTCTACACCGACACGCTCGAGCTCGACATGGGCGACGTGGTGCCGGCGATCTCCGGGCCCAAGCGCCCGCAGGACCACATCGCGCTCGACGAGGCCGCCAAGGCTTTCGGCGAGTACGTGAAGGGTCAGCGCGAGGGCAAGGACACCTCCGCCCGCTCCGAGATCCGCTGGGAGGGTGAGGGCGGCCAGCCCGAGCCGGTCGACATCCCCGGCGACGAGGGCCACCACGAGCGCGGCTTCGTGATGACCGACGACGGCCATTACCAGCTCCACGACGGCTCGATCGTGATCGCCTCGATCACCTCGTGCACCAACACCTCCAACCCCTACGTGATGATCGGCGCCGGCCTCGTCGCCCGCAAGGCGCGCGAACTCGGGCTCAACCGCAAGCCCTGGGTGAAGACCTCGCTGGCGCCGGGCTCGCAGGTGGTCTCGGCCTATCTCGAGGCGGCCGGGCTGCAGGACGACCTCGACGCGATCGGCTTCAACCTGGTCGGCTACGGCTGCACCACCTGCATCGGCAACTCGGGCCCGCTGGCGCCCGAGATCTCCAAGTGCATCAACGAGGCCGACCTGATCGGCGTCTCGGTGCTGTCGGGCAACCGCAACTTCGAGGGCCGCATCAGCCCCGACGTGCGCGCCAACT
This sequence comes from Oceanicola granulosus HTCC2516, assembly GCF_000153305.1. Lineage (GTDB taxonomy): Bacteria > Pseudomonadota > Alphaproteobacteria > Rhodobacterales > Rhodobacteraceae > Oceanicola > Oceanicola granulosus. The sequence goes on along the minus strand of NZ_CH724107.1, from coordinate 453,094 downwards.
ACCTGGCCTCGCCGCCGCTGGTGGTCGCCTACGCGCTGGTCGGCGACATGAACGTCGACATCGCCAAGGACCCGCTCGGCCAGGACAAGAACGGTAACGACGTCTACCTCAAGGACCTCTGGCCGTCGCAATCCGAGATCGCCGCGCTGGTGGAGAAGACCGTCACCCGCGAGGCGTTCCAGGCCAAGTACGCCGACGTCTTCAAGGGCGACGAGAAGTGGCAGGCGGTGGAAACCACCGACAGCGAGACCTACGACTGGCCGCCCTCCTCCACCTACGTCCAGAACCCGCCCTACTTCCAAGGCATGTCGCCCGAGCCGGGCACCATCTCCGACGTCCGCCAGGCCCGGGTGCTCGCGATACTGGGCGACATGGTCACCACCGACCACATCTCGCCGGCCGGCTCATTTAAGGACACCTCGCCCGCGGGCAAGTACCTGATCGAACGCCAGGTGCCGGTGCGCGAGTTCAACTCCTACGGCTCGCGCCGCGGCAACCACGAGGTGATGATGCGCGGCACCTTCGCCAACATCCGCATCCGCAACGAGATGCTGGACGGGGTCGAGGGCGGCTTCACCCTCGGGCCGGACGGCCAGCAGGTGTCGATCTACGAGGCGGCGATGGCCTACCAGGAGCAGGGCACGCCGACGGTGGTCTTCGCCGGCGAGCAATACGGCGCCGGCTCGTCCCGCGACTGGGCGGCCAAGGGCACCGCGCTGCTCGGCGTCAAGGCGGTGATCGCCGAGAGCTTCGAGCGGATCCACCGCTCCAACCTCGTCGGCATGGGCGTGATCCCGTTCGAGTTCACCGGCGGCGACAGCCGCGCCTCGCTCGGCCTGAAGGGCGACGAGACAGTGACCATCGAGGGCCTCGCCTCGGTCAAGCCGCTGTCGGAGGTGCCGGCCCAGATCACCTACGGCGACGGCACCGAAAAGACGATCACCCTGCGCTGCCGCATCGATACCGCCATCGAGGTGGAATACATCGAGCACGGCGGCGTGCTGCAATACGTGCTGCGCGACCTGGCCAAGGCGGCCTGATCTTCTGGAGCATGTGAGGTTGAAACGGCGCCCCGATGGGGCGCCGTTTCGCGTTTCGGGGCGGCCGGGGCCGGGCTGAAGCCCGGCCTACGGGCGGTGCGCGGGATGCGTAGGCCGGGCTTCAGCCCGGCACGCCGTCACTGCGGATCGGGCAAGGCCGGCAGGGAGCGCAGGTAGAGGATGATCGCCTGCACGTCCTCCTCGGTCATGTTGGCGTAGTGCCCGTAGGGCATCGGCGGCATCATGCGGCTGCCGTCGGGGCGGGTGCCGGTCGTGATCATCTTCGCCAGGTCCTCGTCGCTGTAGGCGGCGATGCCGTCTTCGCCCGAGGTGATGTTGGCCGCGACCGAGACGCCCCAAGGTCCGTGGAACTCGTAGCCGCCCGCGCCGAGGTGGGTCTCGTACATCGGCCCCTGCTCGCCGAAGGTGGTGTGGCACTCGAGGCAATGGGCGACGGGTCCGGCGAGGTAGCCGCCGTACTCCGCCGTGACCCCCTCCTCGGGATGCGCCACCGACGCGACCGGCGGGCCCCATGCGGGCGGGAGCGGGATGTTGTAGGTGCTCTCCGGCAGGTCGCTCTCGACCGGCGCGACCGTGCGCATGTACATCACGATGCTCATCACGTCGTCGTCCGACAGCCCCCGGTAGAGGACGATCGGCATCGGCGGCCCGATGACCGAACCGTCGGGGCGGATGCCCTCGCGGATGGCGCGGGCGAACTCGGCGTCGCTCCAGTCGCCGACGTGGCCGGCGGGCGTGATGTTGGGCGCGACGGCGGTGAACATCTCGTTCTGCTCGACGAGCATGCCTGAAAACGCCTGGTCCATCATCGGCCCCTGCGGTCCCTGCGGCGTGTGGCAATTGCCGCAGGCGGCGGGGCCTTCGACGAGGTAGGTGCCGCGCTCGAGCGATGGTTCGGCCTGGGCGAGCCCTGCTCCGAGGGCGCACGCACCGGTCAGACTAATCAATTGCTTCATAAATCAGCCCTCCTGCTGTGGGCCGATCTTGCCACCGAGCGCCGAGTCGCGAAACCGTGAACTTCCGCTGCGTCAGCTCGCCTCGGCAGGCTTCGCCGCCTCGGCGAGCGCGGGGCGGATGATGCTGTCCATCACGCCGTGGATCGGGCCGGAGAACTTCAGCACCACGGTGCCGTCGCCGTCGAGGACGAACGTCTCGGGAAGCGCCACGACCCCCCAGTCGATCGCGTGGCGACCGTTGCGGTCGACGGTGATGGCCCGGTAGGGATTGCCGAGTTCGTCGAGGAACTCGAGGGCGGTGTCGGTCGGGTCGGACTTGTTGACGCCGTAGACCGCCACCCCCTCCTCGGCGAGTTGCATCAGCGCCGGGTGCTCGGCGCGGCAGGGCGGGCACCAGGAGGCGAAGAAGTTGACCATCTTCACCTCGCCGTTGGCGAGATCGTCCGACGCGAAGGTCGGGTAGGTGCCGAGCGCGACGGCGGGCAGCGCGGGCGCCTGCGTGCCGATGAAGGTCGAGGGCAGCGCGTCGGGGTCGTCGCGGAACATGCCCGCGAGGAACAGCCCGGCGAGCCCCGCGAACAGCGCCGGTGGCAGGATCATCAGGAGCGGCACCCTAGCCATGGTCGCGCTCCGCCTCCTCGAGGGCGCGCCGCGCGCGGCGGTCGCGACGCAGGCTCGCGCCGATCAGCACCGCCAGCAGCAGCAGCGACACCGCATAGGCCGACAGCACCGCCATCGCGTGAGGTCCGAGCGACATCATGCCTCGCGCTCCGTCGCGAGCGGCACCGGCGGCATCCGGCGGGCACGCGCCAGCAGGGCGCGGGTCCTGCGGGCGCGGATCTCGCTGCCGGTGCGCAGCAGCACGAGCCAGACGAACAGCACCCCGAAGCCGACCATGCCGATGGCGAGCGGGATGAAGTAGACGTCGGCCACCGTGCGCCCGCCGGTGGCCACCGGCACCGAGGTTCCCTGGTGCAGGCCCTGGTTCCAGAAGCGCACCGCGTAGCGCGACAGGATCGCGAAGACCGAGCCGACCATGCAGAGCACCGAGGTCAGGTCGGCGGCGGTGTCGGGGTCCTCTATGGCTTCCCAGAGGGCGATGTAGCCGAGGTAGAACAGGAACAGGATGAGGAACGACGTCAGCCGCGGATCCCAGACCCACCAGGTGCCCCAGGTCGGCTGGCCCCAGATCGCCCCGGTCGCGAGCGCGATCAGGGTCATGGTGACGCCCACCGGGGCCGCTGCCTTGGCGGCGAGCGCGCTGACATGGTGGCGGCGCACCAGCCAGATCAGCGAGGCGACGAGCATCATCAGCCACGCGTTGATCGCCATGAGCGCGGCGGGCACGTGGAGGTAGATGATCTTGACCGTCGAGCCGAAACGCTCGGCCTCGGGGGTGAAGAAGAAGCCCCAGATCAGCGAGCTGCCCACCAGCAACGCCGACGCCGCCGCCAGCCAAGGCAGCAGCGGGGTCGTGACGGCGAGGAACTTCCTCGGGTTGGCGTAGTCCCAGAGCGACATGGGAAGATGTCTAGCCGTGCCGGGGCGCGCCCTCAATGGCATCACCGAAGGTTGACGCGCAATGCCGCAGCGGCGGCGAAGGGCAGCAGCGCCAGCGCACCGAGCGTGATGCCCCCCATCAAGGCCAGCGCCGTCGCGCCGCCGTCCGCGCCGCGCCGCACGGCCTCTGCGCCGAAGATCAGCGTCGGCACGTAGAGCGGCAGCACCAGGAGCGACAGCAGCAGCCCGCCCCGGCGCAGGCCCACCGTCAGCGCCGCGCCGAAGGTGCCGATCACCGACAGCGCCGGGGTGCCGACGAGGAGCGAGGCGACGAGCCACGGGTAGGCTTCGGGCGCGAGGTTGAGCAGCACGCCGAGGAGCGGCGCGGCGAGGGTCAGCGGCAGGCCGGTGGTGAGCCAGTGCGCCAGCGCCTTGAGCAGCGCGACGCCCTCGAGCGGCGCGGGCGAGGTGGCGATGAGCGCGAGCGAGCCGTCTTCCCAGTCGAGCGCGAACAGCCGGTCGAGCGTCAGCAGCGCCGCGAGCAGCGCGCCGACCCAGAGGATGCCCGGCGCGATCAGCCGCAGCGTCGCCGTCTCGGCGCCGACGCCGAACGGCACCAGCACCACGACGATCAGGAAGAACGCCAGCCCGAGCCCGAAGCCGCCCCCAGCCCGCGTGGCGATGCGCAGATCGCGCAGCAGGAGCGCCCTCACAGGAACGCCTCGTCGCGGCCCGTGGCGGTCTCGGTGGCGACGTAGGCGCGCAGGTCGAGCCGGAGGGCGTCGAGGCCGATGTCGATGTGCGAGGCGATGACCGCCGCGCCGCCGGTCGCTAGGTGGCGGCGGACCTGGCCTGCGAACAGCGCCACCGACTCGGCGTCGAGCGAGACGGTCGGCTCGTCGAGCAGCCAGAGCGGCCGACCGGTCAGCGCCAGCCGCGCCAGGCCGGTACGGCGCAGCTGGCCGGCCGAGAGGGTCCGGGCGGGGCGGTCGGCGAGGTCGGCGAGGGCGAAGGCGGCGAGCACGTCGTCGGTGAGGCGCGTGCCGTAGATGCCGGCCCAGAAGCGCAGGTTCTCGGCAACGGTGAGCTGCCCCTTCACCCCGTCGGCGTGGCTGGCGTAGGCCGCCTGCCCCGTTGCCTCGATCTCGCCCGCGAGCGGCGGCTGCAGCCCGGCGAGCGTGCGCAGCAGGGTCGTCTTGCCCACTCCGTTCGGGCCGCTCAGCACCAGCGCCTCGCCCGGCGCGACGGCGAAGGTCAGCCCCTCCAGGACCGCGAGGCCGCCGCGGGCGACGGTGAGGTCACGGACCCGGAGCAAGGGCCGAGGGCGCTCAGACGCCGAGCAGCGCGACGGCGATGCGGCGGCCCTCGGACAGCAGGACGTTGTAGGTCCGCGCCGCGGCGGGGCTGGCCATCGTCTCGACGCCGAGCCCCGCCTCCTCGAGCCGGGCGCGCAGGGCGGCGGGGATGTGGGCGATTTCGGCGCCGGTGCCGACGAGCAGCACGTCGACCTCCTCGGCCAGCGCGGCGAGCGTCTCGGCATCGTCGAGGCCGCCCCAGGCGGCGGGGCCGGCGGGCGAGACCACGAGCGGCGCTTCCAGCGCCTCGCCGCCGACACGGAAGAAGCCGGGGCCGTAGCCGTCGATCGGCTTCGACTCGTTGTAGTCGATCTCGTTGAGACGCATCGCGTGGCTCCCCTTCAGCCCCAGACCGGCAGCCCCGACAGGCCGGTCGCGGCGATGATGACGTAGGCGGTGCGACGGTAGGCGGTTTCCCGGGCAGGGTCAAAGAGCCGGTTGCCGACCAGGTTGCCGAGCACGTTGGGCAGCATCAGCAGGATGCCGGTGAGGATGGCGCCGCCGACCAGCCGGTCGGTGAGGCCGTAGAGGCTGAGCAGGACGATGTCGACGATCACCAGGAACGGGTGATGTTGGCGCGGATCGTCGCCGCCGGCAGCGGCCGGGCCATGTAGAACAGGATCACCGGCGGCCCGGCGATCCCGGTGACGCCCCCGAGCAGCCCGCCGGCGAGGCCGACCGCGGTGACCTGGCGGCCGCGCATCTCGCCGCGGTAGCGAACGCCGCCGGCGAGCAGCGCCACGAGGCCGAGGGCGATCAGCGAGACCAGCAGCCGGAACAGCTCGGGGCTGAGCGAGGCCAGCAGCAGCATCCCCAACGGCATCCCCAGCACCAGCCCCAGCGCCAGTCGGCCGAGGTCGCGGCGGTGGGCAAGGCCGAGCGCGCGCGGCACCGCCGGCAGCGGGCCGACCAGCTCGGCGACAATCAGCGTGGTGATGGCGAAGAACGGGTCGAGCACCATGCTCGCCAGCGGCAGGTAGACCAGCGCGGTGCCGAACCCGGTGAAGCCGCGGACGATCCCGGCGACGAAGGCCGCCGCCGAGAGCCAGAGGAGGACGTCCGGCGCTAGCACGCCCGGTCAGGCATCGGGCGTGCCGAACTGGGTGCCGGCCTGGGGCTCGTCCTTGGACCAGTCGCGCTTGACGCCGAGCACCAGCAGCGTCGCCGAGGCGGCGAAGATCGACGAGTAGGTGCCGACGACGATGCCCCAGATCATCGCGAAGACGAAGCCGCGGATCACGTCGCCGCCCAGCACGAACAGCGCGATCAGCGCCATCAGCGTGGTGAGCGAGGTCATGAAGGTCCGGCTCAGGGTCCCGTTGATCGACAGGTTGAGCACCTCTTTCAGCGGCCGGTTTTTGAACCGGCGCAGGTTCTCGCGGACCCGGTCGAAGACGACGACGGTGTCGTTGAGCGAGTAGCCGACGATGGTCAGCAGCGCCGCGATGATCGACAGGTCGAAGCGGATGCCGAGCTCGGAGAAGACGCCGAGCGTCAGCACCACGTCGTGCACCAGCGCCAGCACCGCGCCGACGGCGAACTGCCACTCGAAGCGCAGCCAGATGTAGATCAGCACCGCTCCGATGGCGAGGCAGACGGCGAGGATCGCGGTCTTGATCAGCTCGCCCGAGACGGTGGGGCCGACCGATTCGACGCTGGCGAAGACGATGTCGGGCGCCACCTCGGTGAGCGCCGCCTCGACCTGGGCGATGGTGTCGGCGGTGACCGATTCCTGGCCCTCCTGGGCCTGGATGGCGACCGAGGCGACGTTGCGGTCGTCGCCGAAGGTCGGGTCGTAGACCTCGGTGATGGTGACGTCGCCGAGTTCGAGCGGCGCGAGTGCGGCGCGGTAGGCGCCGACGTCGACGGGCTGGGCGCTCTCGGTGCGGATCGTGGTGCCGCCGGCGAAGTCGATGCCGTAGTTCAGGCCGCGCACCCCGAAGGACACCAGCGCCAGCACGATCATGAAGGCCGAGATGCCGAGCCACAGGCGGCTTCTCGAGAAGAAGTCCCAGTTGGTCTCCTGGGGGACGAGTCGCAGGCGCATGGATCAGACCTCGATGGTTTTCGGACGGCGGCGGTCGAACCAGGTCACGATCAGCAGCCGCGTGACGAAGATCGCGGTGAAGACCGAGGTGACGATGCCGAGGCCGAGGGTGATGGCGAAGCCGCGCACCGGGCCGGAGCCCATCGCGTAGAGGATGATCGCCGTCATCAGGGTGGTGATGTTGGCGTCGACGATCGCCGAGAGCGCCTTCTCGTAACCGAGCTCGATGGCCCGGGCGGGGCCGCGCGCCGTCTTCACCTCCTCGCGGATACGCTCGAAGACGAGCACGTTGGCGTCGACCGCCATGCCGATGGTGAGCACGATTCCCGCGATGCCCGGCAGGGTCAGGGTGCCGCCGATCAGCGACAGCAGCCCGAAGATCATCGCGATGTTGACCAGCAGGGCGACGTTGGCGAACAGCCCGAACAGGCCGTAGCTGAGCGCCATGAACACCATCACCGCCGCGAAGGCGACGATGCAGGCGACGGTGCCCGCGTCGATGCTGTCCTGGCCAAGCTCGGGGCCGACGGTGCGCTCCTCGAGGAAGGTCAGACCCGCCGGCAGCGCGCCGGCGCGCAGCAGCACCGCGAGATCGGTGGAGCTTTCGACGGTGAAGTTGCCGGTGATGATGCCCGAGCCGCCGCGGATCGCCTCGTTGATGGTCGGCGCGGAGATGACCTCCTCGTCGAGCACGATGGCGAACGGCGCGCCGACGTTGGCGGCGGTGTAGTCGCCGAAGCGGCGCGCGCCCGCGGGGTTGAAGCGGAAGGTGACGGCGGGGCGGTTGTTCTGGTCGAAGCCGGGCTGGGCGTCGACGAGGTCCTCGCCGGTGACGACGGGGGCGCTCTCCAGGATGTAGTACGTCCCCTCCTCGTCGAGCGCGGGCACGAGCTCGTTGCCCATGCCGGCCGCCTCGTCCGGGTCGGAGGTGCGGCTGACGACGGGCTGGAAGGTCAGCTGCGCCGTGGTGCCGATGATGTCCTTGAGCTCCTGCGCCGAGCCGATGCCGGGGACCTGGATCAGGATCCGGTCGTCGCCCTGGCGCTGGATCGAGGGCTCGCGGGTGCCCACCTCGTCGATCCGGCGGCGGATGATCTCGAGCGACTGGCGCACGGTGCGGTCGTCGGTGGCGGCGCGCTCGGCCTCGGAGAGGCGGATCGTCAGCACGGGGCCGTCGGCGGTGACCTCGATGTCGCTGGCGCCCGCGCCGCTGAGGGTGGCGATGGGGCGGGCGAGGCCGCGGGCCAGCTCGAGCGCGCGCTCGGCGCCCTCGGGCTCGGAGATGCGCACCTTGAGCTCGTCGGGGGCGGAGTCTTCGCGGGTGACGAATCCGAGCGTGTCGCGCTCGGCGGCGAGCGTGTCGCGTACCTCGGGCCAGAGGCCGTCCATCCGCGTCTCGTAGACGTCGGCGACGTTGACCTCGGCGAGCAGGTGCGCGCCGCCGCGCAGGTCGAGCCCGAGATTGACCAGCCCGTCGGGCAGCCAGCTGGGCCATTGCGCGGCCTGTGCGGCAAGCTCTTCGGTGCTGAGGCCGGCCTCGATGGCCTTCTCGGCGTCGTTGGACTGCTCGACGCGGCCGTAGAAGAAGTTCGGCATGGCCAGGAACAGGCCGACCGCGACGGTCAGCCAGATCAGGATCCTCCGCCAGAGGGGGATGTAGAGCATGTGGCGTCCTTCGATCGTTCAGCGCGCGGCGCGCGGCCCGGGGGCGCCGGACCGGCCATGCCGCCCTGCCACGACGGAGCCCTGCCCCGTCGCGGCGCCGTGGCGGCTCAACCCTTGGCCTGGGCCGGTTCGGTCTTGTTGATGACCTGCGCGATCGTCGAGCGCACGACGCGGACGGTGACGCCCTGCGACAGCTCGACCTCGATCTCGTTGTCGTCCTTGACCTTGGCGACCTTTCCGATCAGCCCGCCCTGGGTCACGACCTGGTCGCCCCGCCGCAGCGCCTTCACCATTTCCTGGTGCTGCTTAAGCTTCTTCTGCTGGGGCCGGATCAGCAGGAAATACATGATCGCGAAGATCAGGATCAGCGGGATGAACTGGGCTATTGCGCCGCCTTGCATGGAAACTCCTCGTCTGTCGCCGGGCGCGATTGCCCTGTCGGGGGCCATATGGACATCTTGAGCGCCAGACGCAACGCCGAGAGCGCTCGCGAGGCCGCATGGGCCGCTCCGTCATGCGGGTTTGGCAACGAAGAAGGGCGGCCCCGCGCGGGACCGCCCTTCCTGAAACCGTGGCCGGTATGCCGGCCGGAGGCCCGCGCTTACTGCTGGGCTTCCTTGATGAACTTGACCGCGTCGCCGAAGGTCTGGATCGTTTCGGCCGCGTCGTCGGGGATCTCGATCCCGAACTCCTCTTCGAACGCCATCACGAGTTCGACGGTGTCCAGGGAATCGGCGCCGAGGTCGTCGATGAACGAGGCATTCTCGGTCACCTTGTCCTCTTCCACACCGAGGTGCTCCACAACGATCTTGCGCACGCGGTCAGCGACGTCGCTCATGTCCAGTGTCCTCTATCTTGGGGCCAGGTGGCCCGGTCTTGGCATATACTGCCCGAAAACGGGCCTTTGACTAGGCCCCGCCCCCGGAGATTGCGCCGCCTATAGCAGAGATTCCATATGACGCAAACGCTTTCAAGTTGCCACCCGGCAACCCTCAGAACATCGCCATCCCGCCGTTGACGTGCAGCACCGTGCCCGTGACGTAACCCGCCTCGGGCGAGGCGAGATAGAGCGTGGCGGCGGCGATCTCGTCGGGGCTGCCCATGCGATTCATCGGGATCTGGCCGAGGATTCCGCCCTTCTGCTCGTCGTTGAGCTTGTCGGTCATCGCGGTCTCGATGAAGCCCGGCGCGATGCAGTTGACGGTGATGCCGCGGGTGGCGACCTCGTAGGCGATCGACTTCGACATCCCCACCATCCCGGCCTTGGCGGCGGCATAGTTGGCCTGCCCGGGATTGCCGGTGGCGCCGACGATGGAGGAGATGTTGACGATCCGCCCCCAGCGCGCTTTCATCATCGGCCGGATCACGCCCTTGCACAGCCGCATCGTGGAGGTGAGGTTCACCTCGATCACGCTGGCCCAGTCCTCGTCGGACATCCGCATGAAGATCTGGTCGCGGGTGATGCCGGCGTTGTTGACGAGGATGTCGAGCCCGCCCATCGCGTCGGCCGCCTGCCTGGGCAGCGCCTCGACGGCTTCGGCGTCGGAGAGGTTGCAGGGCAGCACGTGCGCCCGGTCTCCGAGCTTGCCGGCCAGCTCCTCGAGCGGCCCGGTGCGGGTGCCCGACAGGCCCACCGTCGCTCCCGCCCCGTGCAGCGCCTCGGCGATGGCGCCGCCGATGCCGCCCGATGCGCCGGTTACCAGCGCGCTCTTGCCCGTCAGGTCGAACATGTCCCTATCTCCTCGATGTTGTCGTTGCGCCTCAGCCCGCGAGGCTCGCGGCGGCGTCCTTGACCTCGTGCGGCGTGGCGACGGTGCGCGTCGCGACCGCGCGGTCGATGCGCCGGATCATCCCCGACAGCGCCTTGCCCGCACCGATCTCCCAGACCTCGCCGACGCCCTCTCCCGCCATCCAGGCCACGCTCTCGCGCCAGCGCACGGAGCCGGTGACCTGCTCCACCAGCTGCGCTCGCAGCTCGTCGGGGTTGGTGACGGGGCGGGCGGAGACGTTGGTCACGACCGGCACCACCGGCGCCTCGAAGGTCACCTTGTCGAGCGCCCCGGCCATGACCTCGGCGGCTGGCGCCATCAGCGACGAGTGGAACGGGGCCGAGACCGGCAGGATCACCGCGCGCTTGGCGCCCCTGCCCTTGGCGATCTCCACCGCCCGCTCCACCGCGGCCTTGTGGCCCGAGACGACCACCTGCCCGGGGTCGTTGTCGTTGGCCGCCTGGCAGACGTCGTCGCCCGCGGCCTCCTCGGCCACGGCGCGCGCGGTCTCGTAATCGAGCCCCAGCAGCGCCGCCATCGCGCCCTGCCCGACCGGCACCGCCTCCTGCATCGCCTGCCCGCGCACCTTCAGAAGCCGCGCCGTGTCGGCGAGGCTCAGCGCGCCGGCGGCACAGAGCGCGGTGTACTCCCCGAGCGAATGGCCGGCGACGTAGTCGGCCGCGCTCACGGTCACGCCCTCCGAGGCCAGCGCCGCCATCGCGGCCATCGACGTCGCCATCAGCGCGGGCTGGGCGTTCTCGGTCAGCGTCAGATCCGCGATGTCGCCTTCCCAGGTCAGCGCCGACAAGTCCTGCCCGAGCGCCGCGTCGACCTCGTCGAACACCGCGCGCGCCTCCGGATAGGCCTCCGCCAGTTCGCGCCCCATGCCGATGACCTGGGAGCCCTGACCCGGAAAGACGAATGCACGCATGGCTCTACCTCCTGTTCGCTGGCCCCCACGTAGCGCGGCGCGCGGCGGCGCACAACTTCGCTTGCGATTCCCCGGCCAGCCGCTATAAGGCCGCTTCCCTTCCGTGATACCCGATTGAACTGCGCAGTCTCTCGTGGGCAGGACGCGGAAGGCAGACACAGGCCTGCCCTTTGAAATGCGCCGATACAGTGACGGAGTCCGCATGCCGCTCTACGAGCATGTCTTCATCGCGCGTCAGGATCTCTCCAACGCGCAGGCCGAGGGCCTCATCGAACACTTCTCCCAGGTGCTCGCCGACAACGACGGCAAGGTCGTCGATACCGAGTACTGGGGCGTCAAGACGATGGCCTACAAGATCAACAAGAACCGCAAGGGCCACTACGCCTTCCTCAAGACCGACGCGCCCGCGCCGGCCGTGCAGGAAATGGAGCGCCTGATGCGGCTGCACGACGACGTGATGCGTGTCCTCACCATCCGCGTCGACGAGCACGAGGAAGGCCCCTCGATCCAGATGCAAAAGCGTGACGAGCGGGCCGACCGCCGCCGCGACCGCTCCTGACCGGCTGAAGAAAGGACCCTAAGCAATGGCCGCCAAACCGTTTTTCCGCCGCCGCAAGACCGATCCGTTCGAGGGCGAGAACGCTCCGAAGATCGACTACAAGGACACGCGCACCCTGCAGCGCTACGTCTCCGAGCGTGGCAAGATCGTCCCGTCGCGCATCACCGCCGTCGGCTCCAAGAACCAGCGTCAGCTCGCCCAGGCGATCAAGCGCGCCCGGTTCCTGGCGCTCCTGCCCTACGCCGTGAAGTGAGGTAACAGCCATGGACGTCATCCTGCTGGAACGCGTCGCCAAGCTCGGCCAGATGGGCGAGATCGTCTCCGTCAAGGAGGGCTACGCCCGCAACTTCCTGCTGCCCCAGGGCAAGGCCCTGCGTGCGAACGAGGCCAACAAGGCCCGGTTCGAGGCCGACAAGGCGCAGCTCGAGGCCCAGAACCTCGAGAGCAAGGCCGAAGCCGAGAAGTTCGCCGAGAAGCTCGACGGGCAGTCCTTCGTCGTGATTCGCTCCGCCTCCGACGGCGGCGCGCTCTACGGCTCCGTCTCCACCCGTGACGCCGCCGACGCGGCGAGCGAGGGCGGCTTCGAGATTGACCGCAAGCAGGTCAAGCTGCTCGCGCCGATCAAGGAGCTGGGCCTGCACACGGTCGAGGTGCAGCTGCACCCCGAGGTGACCGCCGAGATCAAGCTCAACGTCGCCCGCTCGCCCGAAGAGGCCGAGCTGCAGGCGTCGGGCAAGTCGATCCAGGAGCTCGCCGCCGAGGAAGAAGCGGCCGCCGAGTTCGAGATCCAGGGCCTGTTCGACGAGATCGGCGCCGCCGGCCTCGACGACGAAGACCCGCGCGGCCCCGAGCCCCGCGACGAGTCCCAGGACCCGATCACCGACGAGAACTGATCGCCCGCACCCGCGCGCGATGAAGAGGCCGCCCTCCGGGGCGGCCTCTTTGCGTCAGGCGGGCGTGTGAACCGTCGGACCGGCGTAGGGTGCGCATTCATTGCGCACCACGAAAAAGGCCCGCCAAACGGCGGGCCTTTTCGAATTACGGACGCTGGAGGTTCAGCCCTGCGCGGCCTTGGCCACCTCGGCGGCGAAATCCTCGGTCTTCTTCTCGATGCCCTCGCCGACCTGCAGGCGGACGAACCCGGTGATCGCGACGCCGGCTTCCTCGGCGGCCTGCGCGACGGTCTGGTCGGGATTGACGACGAACTGCTGGCCCAGCAGCGTCACCTCGGCCATGAACTTCTTCATGCGGCCCTCGATCATCTTCTCGATGACCTGCTCGGGCTTGCCGCTCTCGCGCGCGATGTCGATCTGGATCTGGCGCTCCTTCTCGACGACGGACTGGTCGAGGTCGGCCTCGGACAGCGACGCGGGGCTCGCGGCGGCGATGTGCATCGCGACCTGGCGGCCGAACGCCTCGTTCTCGCCCGACAGCGCCACGAGGACGCCGATGTTGCCCATGCCCGGCGCGGCGGCGTTGTGCACGTAGGTGACGACGCTGCCGCCGGTGAGCTTGGCCATGCGGCGCACGGACATGTTCTCGCCGATGGTGGCGATGCGGTCGGTGACGGTGTCCTGCACGGTCTTGCCGCCGAGATCGGCCGCGAGCAGCGAGTCGACGTCGTCGGCCTTGAGCGCGGCCTGGGCGATTTCGCCGACCATCTTCTGGAAGTCGGCGTTCTTGGCGACGAAGTCGGTCTCGGAGTTCACCTCGACCGCGACCCCGGTGCCGTTCTCGACGGCGACGGCGACGAGGCCCTCGGCGGCGGTGCGGCCGGACTTCTTCGCGGCCTTGGCGAGGCCCTTGGTGCGCAGCCAGTCGACCGCGGCTTCCATGTCGCCGCCGGTCTCGGTCAGCGCCTTCTTGGCGTCCATCATGCCTGCGCCGGTGCTCTCGCGCAGCTCTTTCACCATCTGAGCGGTAACCGCCATCGTGTGTCTCCTTCGAATGCGGATGTGTGCCGGAGACGAAGCTCCGGCACAGGTCAGGTCAGCGACGAGGTCGGTCTCAGGAGACCTTCTCGCCCTTTTCCTTGTTGTCGAGGTCGAGCGGCGCCTCTTCGGGCACGTCGGGCGTGTTGTGCCCGGTCTCGACGCCGGTGCTCTCGGCCGGGGCGGCCTCGGCGTCGGCGGCGGCGGCGGACTGGCCGCGCTCCTCGGCGAGGGCTTCCTCGGCCAGCGCTTCCATCTCGCCGAGATCGACGCCGGCGGCGCCGAGCTGGGCCGACATGCCGTCGAGCGCGGCGCGGCTGACGAGGTCGCAGTAGAGCGCGATGGCGCGGGCCGCGTCGTCGTTGCCGGGGATGACGTAGTCGACGCCGGCCGGCGAGCAGTTGGTGTCGACGACGGCGACGACCGGGATGCCGAGCTTCTTGGCTTCCGCGATGGCCAGGTCTTCCTTGTTGACGTCGATGACGAACAGCATGTCGGGCACGCCGCCCATCTCGCGGATGCCGCCGAGCGAGGCGGTCAGCTTGGCCTGCTCGCGCTCCATGCCGAGGCGCTCTTTCTTGGTCAGGCCCTCGAAGCCGACGTCGGCGGCCTCGTCGATGGCGCGCAGGCGGTTGATCGACTGCGAGACGGTCTGCCAGTTGGTCAGCGTGCCGCCGAGCCAGCGGTGGTTCATGTAGTACTGGGCGCACTTCTCGGCGGCCTCGGCGATCGGCTTCTGGGCCTGGCGCTTGGTGCCGACGAAGAGGACGCGGCCGCCCTTGGCGACGGTGTCGCGGATGGCCTGCAGCGCCGCGTCGAGCATCGGCACGGTCTGGGTCAGGTCCATGATGTGGATGCCGTTGCGGGCGCCGTAGATGTACTCGGCCATCTTCGGGTTCCAGCGCTGGGTCTGGTGGCCGAAGTGAACGCCAGCCTCGAGCAGCTGGCGCATGGTGAACTCGGGAAGAGCCATGTGCTATCCTTCTTTCCGGTTTGAGCCTCGGCGGGGGATCAGCGTGATGCCAACCGGTGGACTGCCGGGGATGTCTCTCCCGGAAGCCCGCCCCCGCCTGCGGGATTGAGTGCGCGCGCTTTACTCGATCCCGCCGCCGGGCGCAAGGGCGGCGTGGCGGCGGGGCCGGGCCGGGTCTCAGAAGAAGAACACGTCGCCCGCCGAGAGGTCGTCGGCATCGACGCCGCGCAGGACGATGACATGGCCGTCAACGACGATCCTGGTGTCGTCTCCGATGTCGCGGATGCGCAGGTCGTCGAAGTCGTGGCGGCCGCGCCCGAGTTCGCTCGCCCGGAAGCCCAGGTCGTCGCGGCCGGCGTCAAAGTCCTTGATGACGTCGCGCTCGCCCCGCTGCAGCTCGGTGAAGACGAAGTCGTCACGGCCACCGCCGCCCTTCATCTTGTCGTCTCCCCTGCCCCCGTCGAGCCGGTCGTTGCCCTTGCCGCCGCGCAGCACGTCGTCGTGCTTGCCACCCTTGAGGTCGTCGTCGCCCCTCTGGCCCCTGAGATCGTCCTCGCCCTTGCCACCGCGCAGCTTGTCGTCGCCGTCGCCGCCGCGCAGCTTGTCGTCGCCCTTCTCGCCCTTGAGCTTGTCCTTGCCGTCGCCGCCCTTGAGCTTGTCGTCGCCGCGGCCGCCCTTGAGGTCGTCCTTGCCGTCCTGGCCCTTCAGGTCGTCCTCGCCCTTGCCGCCGCGCAGCTTGTCGTTGCCGTCGCCGCCGCGCAGCTTGTCGTCGCCCTTCTCGCCCTTGAGCTTGTCCTTGCCGTCCTGCCCCTTGAGCTTGTCGTCGCCGTCGCCGCCCTTGATGTCGTCGCGCCCGTCGCCGCCCTTGGCGGTGTCGTCGCCCTTGCCGCCGCGCAGCTTGTCCTTGCCGTCGTCGCCGAACAGCTGGTCGTCGCCGTCGTGTCCCTTGAGCGTGTCGTCACCGCCGCGCCCTTCGAGCACATCGATCAGGTCGCGGCTGAGCGCGCTGCCGTCGAGCCGGTCGTCGCCGTCGGTGCCGCGATGGTAGCCGATGCCCGCCTGCAGCTCGTTGTGCCCGTTGGTGCCGGTCACGGTGATACCGGGGATGCCCGAGCCGTTTATGGTCTCGCTCGTGAGCAACACACGCGTGCCGCTGGAATTCAGCGCCAGGTCCAGCATGGTGAACTGTCCAGGCGGATCGGGGTCGAACTCCTGCAACTCGTCCAGATTCATCTTGGCGTCGTAGCTGCGCACGACGCGATCGCCGCCCGCCGCGCGATGCGCGACGTGAACCCGCCCGTCGGCCGTCACCTCCAGCAGCGCCTGTTGCGGCAAGACGTCGGCGAGGTGCTTCTCGACCGCGTCGACCGGCGTCAGGTCCGGCTCGAAGCGGCGCAGCATGAGGTCCTGCGGGCCACTCCTGAAATCGTCGCCCTCGCGCTTGATCCAACTGACATAGATCGTGCCGGTCGCGTCCATGCGCGCCTCGAGCGACATCTGGACCGACTCGGTGTCCTCGCTGATCGGCCCCTTGTCCAGCAATCGCCCCTGCCGATCGAACACCTGCAGTTCGTTTGCGTAGGCCACGACGATGGCCGGCTTGCCCGGTCCCGGATCGGCTCCGGGGCGGACGCCGAAGGAGACGATGTCGATGGAGGCATCGCTCTGCAGCGTTGTGCGGTCGACAAGCTCGTGATCCGCATCGTAGATGAGGAGCGTGGGCCGGATCACGGCATGCGACGACAGGCCGAGGATCGCGTAACCGCCGTCATCGAACGTTCTGAGGTCGGTGACGACGGTTCGCCCGAGGGGCAGGTCGATCGGCTCGTCGTCCCCGACCTGCGTGCCGTCCGGCCGGAATTCCTGCAGCGTCGCCGTCGTCTGCGAATTGTTCTGGTGGATCAGCAGAACATGACCGTCGGCGGTCATGTCCAGGGCAGCCGGCCTCGTGCCTATGTCAGAACCGAACCTCAGGATCTTGGTGACCTCGCCCGAGGCGTCGTAGAAACGCAGCACGCTGACCGCGCCGACGATTGTCAATGTCGCGCTGGTGCCGTCCTCGGAGACGGCATTCAAGCTATACCCGCCCAACGTGGGGGCACGGTCGATTTCCGTGCTGGAGACGGGGTCGAGGGCGGCGTCGATGTCGGATTTCCGGAAAGGCATTGGCGAAATACTCCCGCCCTGGGCCAATGCCGGCGCACCGGCACGGCCGAATGACTTGGCCGGGACCGGCAGCGGCCCCGGTGCGAAATGTAGAAAGCATCAAGTCCCGACAGTTTGCCGGTCGACCGCCGCCCGATCAAACGTTAACTGACGCTAGGTCAATTCCGTCAAAGAAACACCCGCTCCACGACCCACCAGGCTCCCACCAACCCGATCAGCGCACTCGCCGGCATCGCCACCGCCATCTCCCACGCGCCCACGGCACGCACGCTCAGCGCAATGGCGCTGAAGGCGAACAGCACACCCGCGCCCAGGAGCAGCGGCTGCCACGCGGCCTGCATCTCGGGGCCGAGCCCGGCCATCGGCACCGCCAGCGCCGGCAGCACCACGATGCCGACCGCGAGGTAGAGCGCCGCCATCCCGCGCGCGCCCTCGCCGCCCCGCAGCATCGCCGCGCGGCAGATCAGCCACGCCACCGCGATCACCGCCAGCTGGCCCAGCTCGACACCGATGTTGAAGCCGATCAGCGCCGGCAGGAAGCTCCCCTCCGGCAGCCCGAACGCGCCCAGCACGCTGGCGAAGCCCAGCCCGTGCAGCAGCCCGAAGCCGAACACCACCGCCGGCCGCCACGGCGTCAGTTGCCCGCCGCGCAGGATGTTCTCGACCGCGACGTAGACGATCGAGGCGGCGATGATCGGCTCGACGACCGACGCCGGCACCGTGACGTAGCCGAGCGCCGCGGCGGCGAGGGTGATCGTGTGCGCCAGGGTGAAGGCGCTGACCTGCCACAGCAGCGGGCCGAGGCGGGTCGACAGGAAGAACAGCCCCAGGACGAACAGGATATGGTCGAGCCCGAGCGGCACGATGTGGTCGATCCCGACGGGGATGTAGGCCAGCAGCGCCCCCCAGCCGCTCGCCTGCCCGCCGCCCGCGAGCGCGATCGGCGGGCTCGTGGCGCCCGGCTCGAGGTAGCCGTCCCAAGGCGCCTCGACCCCCTGCTGGCGCAGCACCAGCGCTCCCAGCCGCGGCGCCCAGCCGACCTCGACGCTCTCCGCCCCCGGCGGCAGCGCCGCGGTGAAGGTCAGGCGGGTGTCGCGCACCAGCTCCACGTCGCCCACCTCGTCGGTCTCGACCGCCACCAGCTCGAGCGGCAGCGCGGCGCCGTCGGCACGCACCTCGATCAGGTCCGCCATGCGCGGCCAGAACTCGGCCACCTGCGCCTCCAGCGCCTCGGGCGGCAGCGCGCGCAGGCGGTCGTAATCCTGCGCCTCGGGCGCGGCGTCGGTGTCCTCGACGGCGGCGAGGTCGATCCCGGCGAGGAAGCTCTCCACGTTGGCGGCGACCTCGAAGACCAGCTCGTCGCCCTGGCGCGTCATGTCGGCGATGGCCGGCATCACCTCGTGCGCCCGCGCCGCGCCGCCGGCGAGCATCAGCCACATCGCCAGCACCGCAAGGGCAAGTCTTGACACCAGCGCGCGCGGCGACACCCTGCGCCCAGCCAACGAGGAACCCTTCATGCGTCTTGCCCTTCTCGCCTCCGGCTCAGTCGCGCTGAGCCTGTTATCCGCCCCTGCCCTGGCGCACGAATTCTGGATCGAACCCCTCGACTACACGGTCGCGCCCGACGGTACGGTTGAAGCTCACCTTGTCAACGGCCAGATCTTCGACGGACCCACCTACGCCTACCTGCCCAACCGCTTCTCGCGCTTCGAGATCTTCAGCGGCGGCCTCGCGGCGCCGGTGGAGGCACGGGTCGGCGACCGCCCGGCGCTCTCGCTCGCCGCGCCCGCCGAGGGGCTGACGGTGGTGGCCTACGTCTCGACGCCGATGAACGTCGACTACGAGACGTTCGAGGACTTCATGCGCTTCGTCGAGCACAAGGGCTTCGAGGACGTCCCCGCCCGCCACGCGGAGGCCGGCCACCCGATGGAGAACTTCCGCGAGGTCTACACCCGCCACGCCAAGGCGCTCGTCGCCGTCGGCGCGGGGGACGGCGCCGACAGCCACATCGGGCTCGAGACGGAGATCGTGGCGCTCGAGAACCCCTACACCGGCGACATGAGCGACGGCATCGACGTGCAGGTCTTCTACGGCGACGCGCCGCGCGCCGACGCGCAGGTCGAGCTGTTCGACAAGGCGCCCGACGGCAGCGTCGAGGTCACGCTGCACCGCACCGACGGCGACGGCATCGTGACGCTGCCGGTCGCGCCCGGGCACAGCTACCTCGTCGACGCGGTGATCCTGCGCAGCCCCCTGGGCGACCTCGCCGCCGAGCGGGGTGCGGCGTGGGAAAGCCTCTGGGCCAGCCTGACCTTCGCCGTCCCCGAGTGACGCCCCCCTCTCTGTCCTGCAAATATCCCCGCCGGAGGCGCCGCCGCCCGCCACCCGCGCCGGCGGTCGCGGCGCGATTGACGCCCCCTCCGGCACGCGCCAAAGAGGCGGCATGGACAAGACGCCCGACATCCTCTGCATCGGCGCCGTACTCTGGGACGTGATCGGGCGCTCGGCCTCGACGATGCGCCTCGGCTCGGACGTGCCCGGCCACATCACCCGCGTGCCCGGCGGCGTCGCGCTCAACATCGCGATGACGCTGACCCGCTTCGGCCTGCGCCCCGCCCTGCTCGCCGCCCTCGGGCGCGACGCGGCGGGCGACGCGCTGCTCGCCGAGGCGGAGGCGATGGGGATGGAGGTGGCGCACGCCTACCGCTCCGAGGATCTGCCCACCGACAACTACATGGCCATCGAGGGCGCCAACGGCCTGATCGCCGCCATCGCCGACGCCCACTCGCTCGAGCGCGCCGGCGACAAGATCCTGCGCCCGCTCGGCGACGGCCGGCTCGGCAGCCCCGAGGCGCCGTGGGCGGGGCCGGTGGCGCTCGACGGCAACCTCACCGAGGACCTGCTGCGCGAGATCGCCGTCTCGCCGCTCTTCGCCCGCGCCGACATCCGCGTCGCCCCCGCCTCGCCGGGCAAGGCGCTGCGGCTCCAGGCGCTGCTCGGCCACCCGACGGCGACGCTTTACGTCAATCTCGAGGAGGCCGGGCTGCTCTGCCAGACCACCTTCGCCAGCTCCGCCGAGGCCGCCGACGCGCTGCTGGCGCGCGGCGCGGCGCGCGCGCTTGTCACCGACGGCGGCGCGTCCGCCACCGAGGCCGCGCCGGGCCGCAGCCTGACCAAGACCCCGCCCGCCGTCCTCGTCACCCGCGTCACCGGCGCCGGCGACATCTTCATGGCCGCCCACATCGCCGCCGAGCTCGCCGGCGCCGCCCCCGAGGCGGCGCTCGAGCGCGCCCTTCAGGCGGCCGCCGCCTACGTATCCGGAGACACCCCCCAATGATCCACATCGCCGAGAGCCCCGAGGTCACCGAGGCCCGCGCCGAGGGCCGCCCCCTCGTCGCGCTCGAAAGCACCATCATCACCCACGGGATGCCCTGGCCGAAGAACCTCGAGACCGCCCGCGCCGTCGAGGACGCGGTGCGCGAGAGCGGCGCGACGCCGGCGACGATGGCGGTGGTGGACGGCAAGCTCCGGGTCGGGCTCGACGCCGTCGCGCTCGAGGGGCTGGCGCAGCGCAGCGACGTGCGCAAGCTCAGCCGCGCCGACTTCGCCGCCTGCCTCGCCACCGGCGGCACCGGCGCCACCACCGTCGCCGCGACGATGATCGCCGCGCGCATCGCGGGCATAGGCGTCTTCGCCACCGGCGGCATCGGCGGCGTCCATCGCGGCGCCGAGACCAGCTTCGACATCTCCGCCGACCTGCACGAGCTCGCTCAGACCGCCGTGACCGTCGTCGCCGCCGGGGCCAAGGCGATCCTCGATCTCGACAAGACCTACGAGGTGCTCGAGACGCTCGGCGTGCCGGTGATCGCCTACGGCCAGGACAGCCTACCCGCCTTCTGGTCGCGCACCTCGCCCCTCGCCGCGCCGCTGCGCATGGACAGCGCCGCCGAGATCGCCCGCGCCCACGCCATGCGCGCCGCGCTCGGCCTGCCCGGCGGCCAGCTCGTCGCCAACCCGATCCCCGAAGCCGACGAGATCCCCGCCGAGACCCTCGCGCCGCTCATCGCCCGCGCGCTCGCCGACGCCGAGGCGGAGGGGATCGGCCAGAAGGCCGTGACGCCGTTCCTGCTCGACCGGCTCTTCACCCTCACCGAGGGCCGCTCGCTGGAGGCCAACATCTCGCTGGTGCTCAACAACGCGCGCCTCGCCGCCGCCATCGCCCGGGAATTGGGCGCGGCATGATCGCCGGCCCGCCCCCGCGCGGGCAGCCGTTGTGAAGCCCTCCGGCTTCACCTAGATATACCGATGACGCTGTCACTTAAGGCCAGACCTTGACCAAGCCGGACCTCACGGAGCCGCACAAACCGCGCCTGCGCTTCTTCGGACGCCTGCTCGCGGGGACGCGCAACAACATCCTGACCGGGATCGTGGTGATCGCGCCCATCGGGCTGACGGTCTGGCTGATCTGGACCGTGGTCGGCTGGGTCGACGGCTTCGTCTGGCCTTTCGTGCCCAACGCCTACCACCCGACCGAGCTGCTCAACCGCTTCCTCGGGCTCGAGGGCGAGGACCGCATCCTCATCAACGTGCGCGGCCTCGGCGTGGTGATCTTCATCCTGTTCACCATCTTCGTCGGCTGGGTCGCCAAGGGCCTGATCGGGCGCTCGTTCCTGCGCTGGGGCGAGAGCCTCGTCGGGCGGCTGCCGGTGGTCCGCTCGATCTACAACGGCGTCAAGCAGATCGCCGAGACGGTGTTCGCGCAGACCGAAACGAGCTTCGAGAAGGCCTGCCTGATCGAATACCCGCGCAAGGGGATCTGGGCGATCGGCTTCATCTCGACCCAGACCCGGGGCGAGGTGGTGGAGAAGTCGCACGGCTCCGACATGGTCTCGGTCTTCGTGCCGACCACCCCCAACCCGACCTCCGGCTTCCTGCTGTTCTTCCCGGCCGAGGACGTGGTGGTGCTCGACATGAGCCTCGAGGACGCGGCCAAGCTCGTGATCTCCGCCGGCCTCGTCTATCCCGGCTCGCGCGACAAGACGCTGCCCGAAGCGCTCGAGCGCGGCGCCGGCCGGCTCAGCCACCCCGAGGCGGAGCCAAAGGCTCCGCCGCCGGTGCGCTCCGAGCGCGAGAGCGCCTGATCCGCCTCAGAACCTGCCGAAGCGGCGGGCGACGCGCATCGCCTGGTTGACGCGCTTGGCGTTGGTCCGGTTCGCCTGCGCGCCCTGGCGCTGGCCCGGCGTCGTCGGCTTGCCACCCCGCGAGGCGCGGCGGATGCCGTGGTTGACGCCCTTGCGGACGAGCATGCGGAGGATCATGGAAACGATACGGTTCACGGCTTGCTGACCTCGATAAGTGCCCCTGCCAACAGATCTAGGATGACGGGGCGCGGAAACAAAGGGGTCAGCGTCAGCCCTCGAACATGTCTCCCTGTCCGCCGTCGCCCTCGTCGTCGTCCGTCGCCTCGCCGGGCATCGGGCGGTTGTCGAGCAGGCCCGCCGCGCGCAGCTCCTTGAGCCCCGGCAGGTCGCGCGGGTTCTCGAGACCGAAATGGTCGAGGAACGCCTCCGTCACCACGAAGGTCACCGGCCGCCCTGGGCTCATGCGGCGGCGACCGAAGCGGATCCAGTCGAGCTCGAGCAGCTGGTCGATGGTGCCCCGGCTGACGCCGACGCCGCGGATCTCCTCGATCTCGGCGCGGGTGACGGGCTGGTGGTAGGCGACGATGGCGAGCGTCTCGATCGCCGCGCGGCTGAGCTTGCGCGTCTCCACCACCTCGTGGCGCATCAGAAAGCCGAGGTCGGGCGCGGTGCGGATCGCCCAGGACTCGCCGATGCGCACGACGTTGACGCCGCGCCCCTCGTAGCGCCGGCGCAGGGCGGCGAGCGCGGTGGCGGGCTCGCACCCGTGCGGCATCCGCCCGGTGAGGTCGCGCAGCGAGACGGGATCGGCGGTGGCGAACAGGATGGCCTCGACCATCCGCTCCTGCTCCGCCATCGGCGGCGCCTCGAACAGGCTCTGCTCGCGCGGGTCGCTCTCGGCGTGCGCGTCGGGGTCGGTCTCGGGGTCGGTCACGTGCTCTTCCTGCGGATCTCGATCGGCGCGAAGGTCTCGCCCTGCCGGAGCTCGACATGCCCCTCCTTCACCAGCTGCAGCGAGGCGGCGAAGGTCGAGGCGGTGGCGCTGCGGCGCCGGGCCGGTTCGCTGTGCCAGTCGTCGGGGAGGTAGGTGGTCAGCTCGCCCCAGTCGCCCATGAAGCCGATCAGCGGGCGCATCCGGTCGAGCGCCTGCTCCATCGTCAGCAGGTTCTCCCGGTCGAAGGCGTAGGGGCGGAACTCGTCCTTGGTGCGGATCCGGGCATAGGCCTGCATCAGGTCGACCAGGGTCGCGGTGTAGGTGACGCGGCGCACCCGGGCGACGTCCTCGGTGATGCCCCGCGCGAAGCGGTCGCGCCCGAGCTGGTCGCGGGCCATCAGCTTGGCGGCGCTGTCGCGCATCGCCTCGAGCCGCTCGAGCTGGAACGCCAGGTGCGCGGCGAGGTCCTCGCCCGAGGGCCCCTCCTCGGTCGGGTCGGGCGGCAACAGCAGCCGCGACTTCAGGAAGGCCAGCCACGCCGCCATCACCAGGTAGTCGGCGGCGAGCTCGATCCGGAGCTCCTTGGCACGTTCGACGAACGACAGGTACTGCTCGGCGAGCGCGAGGATCGAGATCTCGCGCAGGTCGACCTTCTGGGTGCGGCTGAGGTTGAGCAGCAGGTCGAGCGGGCCCTCGTATCCGTCGACGTCGACGATCAGCGCCTCGGCGGCGAGCCGGGCGCTGACGGCATCGGCAGCGGAGACATCACTCACGGGCGGGCGCGCCTTCTAGCTCAGGAGGGCGTCAAGTTCGGCGACGAGCGCCGCGCTGTCAATCGGCCGGGGCGCCTTGCGCTGGGCCAACGCGGCGTCGGCGCGGGCGTTGGCGGCGCCGTCCATCGGCGGGCAGGCCGAGGCGACCTGCTCCATCTCCGCCATCTCGCCGTTGCAGTGCAGCACGAGATCGCAACCCGCCTCGAGGCACGCGGCGGAGCGCGCCGCCATGCCGCCCGACAGCGCCTGCATCCCGATGTCGTCGGTCATCAGCAGGCCCGAGAAGCCGATCTCCTCGCGCACCAACCGGATCATCCGCTCCGAGGTGGTGGCCGGGTTGTCGGAGTCGATGTCCTCGAAGACGATGTGCGCGCTCATCCCCATCGCCATGTCGCGCAGCGCGCGGAACGGGGCGAAGTCGCGCGCCACGAGCTCCTCGGCGGGCACGGACACGCGCGGCAGGTCGAGGTGGCTGTCGACGCTGGCGCGGCCGTAGCCGGGGATGTGCTTGAGCACCGGCAGCACACCGCCGTCGAGCAGCGCGTCGGCGCAGACCCGGGCGGCCTCGACGACGGTGTCGACGTCGCGGCCCGACAGGCGGTTGAGCAGCACCGGGTGGGTGTCGTCCTCCACGAGATCGGCGAGCGGCGCGCAATTGACGTCGATGCCGACCGCGTGCAGCTCCTCGGCGATCAGCCGGTTGCGGACGTAGTGCGCGCGCATCGGGTCGCGGGCCCGCGCCATCTGGTCGAGCGCGGGCAGGTACTCGCGCCAGTGCGGCGGCCACATCCGCTGCACGCGCCCGCCCTCCTGGTCGATCAGCACCGGTGCGTCGCGCCCGACGCTGTCGCGCAGGGCGGCGGTCAGGGCGCGGACCTGCTCCGGGTTGTCGATGTTGCGGCCGAAGAGGATGAAGCCCCACGGATCGGCGCGGCGGAAGAACCGCGCCTCCGCATCGGTGAGCACGGTGCCTTCACAGCCGAAGATGACCGCGCGGTGGCCCATCCGTCAGCGCATGACCACGGGGATGCAGAGCGCATCCTCGGAGACGAGGGCCGCGCAGAAGCGGCGGGCGTCGGAGAGGTCGTCGAAGCCCATCGCGCGCAGCCGGTAGAAGGTCCGCCCGCCGCTCTCGGCGCGCTGGATCACCCGGCTCTTGCCGTCCATGAAGTCGCTGAAGCGGCTGGACATGCGCAGCCACTCCTCGGCGGCGAGCTGCTCGGTGTCGAAGGCCCCGAGCTGCACGAGCTTGGTCCCGGCGGGAATCGCCTCGGGCACCGCGATGCGCAGCGCGCCGGAGGCGGCCGGCACGTCGGCGGCGGCGAGCGAGGCGTTCGTCGGCGCGAGACCGGCGGCGGTCGGCTGGATCCCGGCGATGCGCATCGGGCGCTGCGGCGGGCGCGGCGAGACGGACACGCCGGGGACGGTGGCGTCGATGGCGTCGGGGCCAGCGACTGGGGCGCCGTCGAGGCTCATCTCGACGCTGGCGTTCTCCACGTCGGTCGCGGTCAGCGGCTCGATGCCGGCGGCGATCTGGTCGGCGAGCTGCATGATCTGCTCGGCGGTCATCGCCTCGTCGTCGCCCGGCGCGGCGGCCATGTCGGCCGCCGGGGCGCTCGCCTCGATCAGCTGCGCCTCGCCTCCGGCGGCGCGGGCCACGGCCGCGGTGACGCCGGCGATGGCCTCGGCGGGAGCTTCCTCGGCGGGCACCTCGAGATCCTCGGCCGCGAGCCCGACGCCGCCGGGCGCGAGCATCAGCCGGTCTTCGGGCGGCGCGGCCTCGCCGACGGCGGCGACCGCGTTGACCGCGAGCCCGCGATGGAGCGCGACCTCGCCGCCCGGGTTGTCGGGCGCGGTGCGCATCGGCCCCTCGATCGCGCGCACCACCGGAACGCCGGTGACGTCGCGCACGACGAGCTTGTAGCCCCAGACGCCGACACCGGCGATCAAGGCCAACGAAAGGGCGGCGCCTGCGAGGTTGACGAGCGTGCCGGCGGCGAACGCCGGCTGCGGCGCGTCCGCACCATAGGATAAGTCTGCCATCTCTGCCTCACTGCCCCGGCGGCTGGGTCCGCCGGTGGTCCATTCTGGTTCCTGCTCGGCTCCCGCGAGGCGGCCCTGAGGGCCCCGTGCGCTTCAGCGCATCTCGTCCACGGGAGTGACCCCAAGGATACCAAGGCCGGCCGAAATCACAATCGCCGCGGCCCGGGGCAGCGCAATTTTCGCCTGTGTTGCAGCGGCGTCACCCTCCTGCAGGAAGCGCAGGGAATGATCCTCGTTGCCCTTGTTCCAGAGCGCGTGCAGCTCGGAGGCGAGCTCGTAGAGGTAGAAGGCGACCCGGTGCGGCTCGTGGGTGCGCGCCGCGATCTCGACGAGGCGCGGCCACTCGGCGAGCTTCTTCGCCAGCGCCAGCTCGGATTCGTGGGTGAGGCCGGACAGGTCGACCTCGGCGAGCGTCGCCGTTTCGGTGTCGATGCCCTCCTCGGCGGCCTTGCGCAGGACCGACTGCACCCGGGCGTGGGCGTACTGGACGTAGAAGACCGGGTTGTCCTTGGACTGCTCCGTCACCTTGTCGAAGTCGAAATCGAGCGGCGCGTCGTTCTTGCGGGTGAGCATGTGGAAGCGGGTCACATCGGGGCCGACCATGTCGACCACGTCGGCCAGCGTCACGAAGGTGCCGGCGCGCTTGGACATCTTGAACGGCTCGCCGTTCTTGTAGAGCTTCACCAACTGGATCAGCTTCACGTCGAGCGGCACCTGGCCGTCGGACATGGCGCTGACAGCGGCCTTCATGCGCTTGACGTAGCCGCCGTGATCGGCGCCGAGCACGTCGATCAGCTGCGTGAAGCCGCGCTCGAGCTTGTCGTGGTGGTAGGCGATGTCGGGGGCGAAGTAGGTCCAGGTGCCGTCCGACTTCATGATCGGCCGGTCGACGTCGTCGCCGTGCGCGGTCGAGCGGAACAGCGTCTGCTCGCGCGGCTCCCAGTCCTCGGGCACCTTGCCCTTGGGCGGCTCGAGCGTGCCCTTGTAGATCAGCCCCTTGTCGCGCAGCGACTCGATGGCGCCCTCGATCTTGCCGGTGCCGTAGAGCGACTTCTCGGAGAAGTAGTTGTCCATCACCACGCCGAGCGCGGCGAGGTCGTCCTTGATGACCTGCATCATCCGGTCGGTGGAGAACTCGCGCACGTGCTTGAGCCACACGTCCTCGTTCTGGTCGACGTAGGCGTCGCCGACCTCGGCCTTCAGCGCCTCGCCCACGGCGACGAGGTAGTCGCCGGGATAGGTGCCGTCCTCGAAGCGGACCTCGCGGCCGTGCGCCTCGAGGTAGCGCAGGTAGACGGAGCGGGCGAGCACGTCGACCTGCGCGCCGCCGTCGTTGATGTAGTACTCGCGCGTGACCTCGTGGCCGGCATAGTCGAGCAGGCTCGCCAGCGCGTCGCCGAAAGCGGCGTTGCGCACGTGGCCGAGATGCATCGGGCCGGTCGGGTTGACCGAGACGAACTCGACGTTGACCTTCTCGCCCGCGCCCATGTCGGAGCGGCCGTAGCTGTCGTCCCGCAGCACCTGGCGCACCAGATCCTGCCAGACGCCGTCGGCGAGGCGGATGTTGAGAAAGCCCGGCCCCGCCACCTCGGCGAGCGCGATGCGCGGATCGTCGGCGAGCCGCGCGGCGAGCGCGTCGGCGATGTCGCGCGGCTTCATCCCGGCGGGCTTGGCGAGCACCATCGCGGCGTTGGTGGCCATGTCGCCGTGGGCCGGGTCGCGCGGCGGCTCGACGGCGACGTTGGCGGTGTCGAGCCCGTCGGGGATCGTGCCGTCGGCGGCGAGGGCGGCGAGGCGGTCGACCACGAGGGCCCGGATGTCGGCGAACAGGTTCATCTCTCTGGGTCCCGGTCTGGAAGTGGCTGTTGCTGGTTCGGCGGCGGGTTTAGCACGGGGCGCGCCCGGTGCAACGCCGCTTAGCGCAGGCCGCGCCCGAGCGGCGCGAGCTCGGGCAGCGGCTCGCCGTTCCGGCACAGCCGCGCGTGGGTCTGGATCGCGAAGCGGTCGGTCATCCCGGCGATGTAGTCGCACACGATACGCGCCAGCTCCGTCTCTCCCTCGGCCTCGGCGACGTCCTTGCGCCACTGCCGGGGCAGCAGCGTCGGGTCGTCCATGAAGACCGGGAACAGCTCCTCGATCACCTGCGTCACCTGCGCCCGCATCTCCACCACCGAGGGCGCGCGGTACATCCGCTCGAACAGGAACCGGCGGATCACGTTGAGGTCGGCCCAGAGCGCGTCGGAGAACTGCACCATCATCCGCCCCGCCCCGCGCACGTCGGAGACGCTCCCGGGCGCGAGATCGGCGAGGTTGGCGCGGCTCACCGCGAGCACGTCCTCCACCAAGATGCCGAAGAACCGGCGCAGCGCCTCGTGGCGGCGGCGGTAGTAGTTGAGGCCAGGGTACTTCCTGTCGACGGCGGCGAAGCAGTCGGCCAGCACCGGCAGCTCGGCGAGCTCGTCGGTGGAGAACAGCTCGGCGCGCAGCCCGTCGTGCAGGTCGTGGTTGTTGTAGGCGATGTCGTCGGACAGCGCCGCCACCTGCGCCTCGGCGCTGGCGTGGCTGGCGAGCTCGAGGTCGTGGACCGCGTCGTAGGCGGCGAGCGCCCAGGGCACCGGGTCGGTCACGGGGCCGTTGTGCTTGGCAATGCCCTCGAGCGTCTCCCAGGTCAGGTTGAGCCCGTCCCACTCGGCGTAGTGCCGCTCGAGCGAGGTGACGATGCGGACGGTCTGGGCGTTGTGGTCGAAGCCGCCATAGGGCGCCATCAGCGCCGACAGCGCGTCCTCGCCGGTATGGCCGAAGGGCGTGTGGCCGAGGTCATGCGCCAGCGCGACGGCCTCGGTCAGCTCCTGGTCGAGGCCGAGCACCTGCGCCATCGTCCGCGCCACCTGCGCCACCTCGATGGAATGCGTCAGCCGGGTGCGGAAGTAGTCGCCCTCGTGCTCGACGAAGACCTGCGTCTTGTGCTTCAGGCGCCGGAAGCTCGAAGCGTGGATGATCCGGTCGCGATCGCGCTGGAACTCCGAGCGGAAGGTGCTGTCCGGCTCGACGTGGAGCCGGCCCCGGCTCGCGGCGGGGTCGCTGGCGTAGGGGGCTCGCATGTCCCTGCCCTCTTGTCTGTCCCGACCGGCCTGCCCGCCGGCCCTGCTTGTCCGTCGCGCCCGCCCTTGCCCGGGCGGTGCGCGTCTCGCGGCGTCCGGCCTGCCCGCCATCCGCTCGCGGCCCTCCTAGCAGGGGCGGCGGGCGGTGGCGAGCCGATCCTGCCGGGAGGGCCTCTCGGGTTCGTGAGCCGCGGTGGCTCGACTTCGGCGCGGCGCGGGTGGAAGGTCGCGCCCATGCGCGTGACCCGCCCGATCCTCGTCGTCCTGCTGACCCTGCTGATGCTGCCCTGGGGCGCGTGGGCGGCCGCGGCGTCGGCCGAACGCGCGGCGTTCGGACCGGTCATCGTGGCCGAGAGCACCGTCGAGACCGCACCCGCGCGGCTCTGCCGGGGCGCCTCGCTGCCCGGCAGCCCCTGCGCGGTGCCGGTGGTCCTGCCCGCGCCCGCCGCCGCGCCGGCGCGGCCCGGTGCGCCGGTGCTGCTGCCCGAGCGCGGCCGCTTCGGCGAGGGCCTCGCGGGTGGTGGCCCGCGACGCCCGCCGCGGGCGGCCTGAGCCGCCGCCATTCCCGCCACCGGCGGGACCACTCGCTTACCGACATCTTCCACGAGGCTCTCTCATGCAGACCCGACGCCTGTTCCTCCTGACCGCCGCCGCGGCCCCCCTCGCCGCCTGCGCGCGCAGGGCTCCGCCACCGCCGCCGCCCCCCGCCGTCGCCTTCGCCGCCCCCGCCGAGCCCGCGCCGCCGCCGATCCCGCCGTTGCCCGCCCGCTACGGCGCGATCACCGACGAACCCTATCCCGTCCCCGCCGTGCCCGAGGGCGTGGTGCGCGAGGAGCTGTGGCGCCAGGAGGTGGCGGACCCCTACGGGCGCTACGAGGTCGGCTCCATCGTCATCGACCCCGACGCCGGCTTCCTGCACCTGATCGAGCCCGACGGCCGCGCCCTGCGCTACGGCGTCGGCACCGGCGCAGCGGGGCGCGCGTGGAACGGCAACGCGGTGGTCCAGTTCAAGCGCCACTGGCCGCGCTGGAAGGTGCCGGCCGAGATGATCGAGCGCCGCCCCGACCTCGCCCCCTATTCCGTCGCCGCCGGCGGCATGGATCCGGGGCCGGGCAACCCGCTCGGCGCGCGCGCGCTCTACCTGTTCGAGGACGGCGTCGACACGCTCTACCGCATCCACGGCGCCTGCGAGCCGGAGAACCTCGGCAAGGCGGTCTCGTCGGGCTGCATCCGGATGCTCGACCAGGACGTGATCGACCTGCACGACCGGGTGCGCCACCACGCGCCGGTCTTCGTGCTGCCGACCCTGCGCCCCCAGAGCAACGTGCGCGAGCTCTACTGAGCCGACGGGCCCGCCCCTTGCGGCAAGGCGGCGGGCCCCATAAATCTGCACCAGCGACACGGAGCCTCTCACGATGATGACCCTGCCCCCCAAAGTCACCCCCCGTGCCTTCGAGCGCCTCGCCGAGATCGGCGCCGCCTCCGAGGGCAAGGCGCTGCGCGTGGCGGTGGAGGGCGGCGGCTGTTCCGGCTTCCAGTACCAGATCGATCTCGACGAGCCCGCGGAGGACGACCTCGTCCTCGAGGGCGCGGGCGAACGGGTCGTGATCGACGCGGTCTCGCTGCCGTTCCTGTCGGACGCGGTGATCGACTTCGCCGACGAGATCATCGGCGCCCGCTTCGTCATCGAGAACCCCAACGCCTCCAGCTCCTGCGGCTGCGGCACGTCGTTCTCGATGTAGTCGCCCGGAAGAAGTTCCCGGCTCATCTTCGCGGCCGCGCAACGCTCTCGTGCACATACGCACACTCACGCCAACGTCAGAAATTTCTCTGTGCTGACGCGCAACCATTTCGTTGCTCGTCGTGTTGGTGGGGCAATGAAACGAACACGGAGATTACCAATGACCAACAAGAGCCTCATCGCCCTGACCGCCGCCGCCGGCCTCTTCGGCACCGTTGCCGCCGCGGACAGCTACTTCACCTACATCGACAACGCGCCCCAGCAGGCCGACGCCGTCATCGAGCTGGGTGAAGTGGTCGCCGATTCCGCCGGCACCGTCGTGATCTACGACTACAACGGCGGCGAGTTCGGCGAGATCCTCGGCTCGGTCGAAGTTGGCGCCGGCGCCAACACCGACGTCGAAGTCAACGTCGGCGCGCGCCCGCTTTTCGACGTGGCCGCCGTGCTGTACCTCGGCGAGCCTACCACGCCCGACATGGCCGCTGCCTGGGTCGAGATCGAGCTGATGGACATGGGCATGGACGGTGACGAAACCGGCGACACCACTGCCAACAACTAAGGCCGGTCCAAGATCGGACGGAACCAGGGCCAGTCTTCGGACTGGCCCTTTTCCTTTGCCTGCGCCATGGTCCGCTCCATGAAAATCGCGACCTTCAACATCAACGGCATCAAGGCCCGCCACCAGTCCCTGCTGGCGTGGCTCGACGAGGCCGACCCCGACGTGGTGCTCCTGCAGGAGATCAAGTCGATCGACGAGAACTTCCCCTCCGAGCTTTTCGAGGAGAAGGGCTACAACGTCGCCACCCACGGCCAGAAGGGCTTCAACGGCGTCGCCATCCTCTCCAAGCTGCCGCTCGAGGACGTCTCGCGCGGCCTGCCCGGCGACGACACCGACGAGCACGCCCGCTGGATCGAGGCGACGGTGGTCGGCGAGCATGCCGCCATCCGGCTCTGCGGACTCTACCTGCCCAACGGCAACCCGGCGCCGGGGCCGAAATACGACTACAAGCTCGCCTGGATGGAGCGGCTCCACGCCCGCGCCGCCGAGTTGATGGAGGCGGAGGAGCCGGCGATCATGGCGGGCGACTACAACGTCATCCCCCAGCCCGAAGACGCCGCCCGACCCAAGGCTTGGGTGAAGGATGCGCTGTTCCTGCCCCAGACCCGCCGCGCCTGGCGGCGCCTGCTCAACCTCGGCTTCACCGAGGCGTTCCGCGCCAAGACACTGGCGGCCGGGCACTATTCCTTCTGGGACTACCAGGCCGGGGCCTGGCAGAAGAACGACGGGATCCGCATCGACCACGTCCTGATGACCCCGCAGGCCGCCGACCTGATGCGCGACGTCTGGATCGACTCGGCCGTGCGCGGGCGCGACAAGCCCTCCGATCACGTGCCCGTCGTGGTCGACCTCGCCGCGTGAGCACCCTGCTCCGGCTCCTCCAGGGCCGCACCGACGCCCAGACCCGCCTGCGCGGGCGGATCTGGCGCTGGCGGCGCGGGGAGGTGCGACCCTCGGCGGCGCCCGAGGTGATCTTCGCCATCCCCCTCGTCTCGCGCCGCCGCGCGGGCGATTGGGCGCAGGTGGAGGCCAACCTCGCGGCCACGCTCGACAGCTTCCGCCGCCAGAGCGACCCGGGCTGGCGCGCCGTCATCTGCGGACAGGACCGCCCCGCCCTGCCCGATGACGCGCGCATCACCTTCGTCACCGCCCGCGTCGGCGACAAGTTCTACGACAAGGGCGACAAGCGCCGCCAGCTGATCCGCCACGTCTCCCGCACGCTTGCGGGCGACGGCTACTACATGCAGTTCGACGCCGACGACATCCTCCACCCCGAGGCCGTCGCCCACATGCGCGCCGACAACAACGGGCGCGGCTACCTGATCGACAAGGGCTACTTCGTCCATGCCGGCACCCGCGCCGTCGCGCCGATGACGCCGCCCGAGAAACCCTTCCACCTCGCCTGCGGATCCTCCTCCGCCGTCTACGTCGATTTCCGCACCCACCGCCGCGACGCCCGCCTGCTCGCCGAGCACCGCTCGCACACCAGGGTGGCGCGCATCTGCGACGAGTGGGGCGTGCCGCTCGACCCGGTGCCGTTTCCCGCCGCGCTCTACGTCGTGGGCCACGGCGAGAACATGATCGCCCGGCGCGGTAAGCTCGACGAGCGGCTCGGCTGGTTCGAGCGCGCGGGCATCGCCGATCCCGCCGAGCGGGCGCGCATCCTCAAAGAGTTCGGCCTCTAGCCCGCCGTCACGTCGTGGCCGTAGAGCCAGTCCATCCGCCCGAGGAACGCCCGGGGCGCGACCTTCGACAGGGTGCGCAGCGCCACGTGGGCGGCGGCGCGGCGGGGGCCGCGGAGGTGGTAGTTCACCGCGTTGCGCTCGGCGCTGGCGATGGCCCGGGCGACGCGCGGGCGGCGCACGGGGCCGTAGCCGGCGAGGTCGCCCCGCGCCCAGTGGGCGGCGAGGCTCCAGGCGTCCTCGAGCGCGAGGTTGGCGCCCTGCGCGAGGAACGGCAGCGTCGGGTGGGCGGCGTCGCCGAGCAGCGCGAGGCGGCCGTTGCTCCAGCTCCCGGCGACGGGATGGCGGAACAGGCCCCACTCGTGCACCGTCTCGACCCGCCGAAGCAGCGCGCGCACCGGCGCGGCCATGCCGGAGAAGGCGCGCGCGAGCGCGGCGGGATCGGCGGCGCGATGCCAGCTCTCCTCGACCCACGCCGCCCGCTCCTCGACGGCGACGATGTTGAGCCGTCCGCCGGGCAGCGGATAGCTCACCACGTGCCGCCCCGGCGCCATCCAGATCCGCGCCTCCGCCGGCTGCTCCGCCTCGATCACCGCCCGCCAAGCCACCTGCCCGGTGAAGAAC
This sequence comes from Oceanicola granulosus HTCC2516, assembly GCF_000153305.1. Taxonomy (GTDB): domain Bacteria; phylum Pseudomonadota; class Alphaproteobacteria; order Rhodobacterales; family Rhodobacteraceae; genus Oceanicola; species Oceanicola granulosus. The sequence goes on along the minus strand of NZ_CH724107.1, from coordinate 419,583 downwards.
GGCGCCTGCGCCCCGTTCAGCACCGCCCGGCTGGTCGCGCGCAGACCGTCGGCGCCGACGGTGAGGCCGGGCCTGATGCGGGTGCCGGCCGTGAAGCTGCCGTCTGCAGCGATGTCCTCGACCCGCCGCCCGAGATGCAGCGCCACCCCGGCGGCGCGGCAGCCCTCGGCGAGCAGCTCGATCAGGTCGGCGCGGTGGAAGGCGCGGTAGCGGGGGCCGCCGAGGCCGGTGAGATCGAACCGCGCGACCGGACGGCCGCCGACCCCGTCCATCGGCAAGAGGGCATCGAGCGCCAGCCCGCGCGCGCGCACGGCGTCGCCGAGGCCGAGCGCGTCGAGGACGCGCGCGCCGTTCGGGGTGATCTGGATGCCGGCGCCGACCTCGCGCAGCGCCTCGGCCTGCTCGAAGACGGCGACTTCCGCGCCGTGCCGGGCGAAGGCGAGCGCGGCGGCAAGCCCGCCGATGCCGCCGCCGATCACCGCCACGCCGGGCGCGGCCGGAATGGCTGGCGGCGTAGTCTCGCGCCGCTCAGTCGTCGCGGTGGACCTTCTCGCGGCGCTCATGACGCTCCTGCGCCTCGAGGCTCATGGTCGCGATCGGGCGCGCGTCGAGCCGCTTCAGCGAGATCGGCTCGCCGGTCATCTCGCAATAGCCGTACTCGCCCTCCTCGATCCGGCGCAGCGCGGCGTCGATCTTGGCGACGAGCTTGCGCTGGCGGTCGCGGGTGCGCAGCTCGAGCGCGCGGTCCGTCTCCTCCGAGGCGCGGTCGGCGATGTCGGGAATGTTGCGGGTCTGATCCTTCATCGCCTCGATCGTGTCGCGGCTCTCGTCGAGGATCTCGGTCTTCCAGTTGTGCAGCTTGCGGCGAAAGTACTCGAGCTGACGCTCGTTCATGAATGGTTCGTTATCGGCGGGTCGGTAATCGTCCGGCAGAAAAACCTCGGCCTTCATCGTGTTATCCCTTGCCTCGCCGTCTGCTGGCTCTTGCGGGTGACCAGTCATTCAGCGTCCCCTCTCTTGTGGCGCCCGTTTACTCCCTCGCCGCGAGGGTGTCACCCCCACATTTCCTCTAAAACGCGAGGGTTAGCGCCATCACGCGCGGCAGCGAAATCGCCTGTATGCACGGCCCCGCGGCGGGGTCCGCGCGCCGCCCGGTGCGGGGTTTGCGGTAACGCCGGCTTGATCGGGCGCGAGGCGCGGCACAAACGGCTGGAAGTTCGCGCCCCGGCCCGGCAGGCTCTCTCCATGCGAGTCCCCTTCCGCCAGGAGCAGGAATGACCACGACAGGCAGCGATATCGAGATCCGCGAACTGACGCCGCAGGACGAGGCGGACTGGCGTGAGCTCTGGACGGCGTACCTCGACTTCTACGGAACGACCGTCCCGGAAGACGTCTACGCCACCACCTTCGCCCGCCTCACCGGACCCGACATGGCCGACATGGAGGGCCGCCTGGCGCGGATCGACGGCAGGGCCGTCGGCCTCGTCCACACCATCTGGCACCGCCATTGCTGGCGCACCGAGGACGTCTGTTACCTGCAGGACCTCTACGCCGCGCACGACGCGCGCGGCCGTGGCGTCGGGCGCGCCCTGATCGAGGCGGTCTACGCGGCGGCCGACGCACGCGGCACGCCGCGGGTCTACTGGCTGACGCAGGAGGACAATCACGCCGCCCGCAAGCTCTACGACCGGATCGCGAAGCTGTCGCCGTTCGTGAAGTACGACCGCCCGACATGAGACGCTGGCTCCCGATCCTGGCGCTGCTGGTGGCGTCCTGCGCGCCCAGCCCGCCGCCGGATCGGGCGCTGAGCCTCGACACCCTGCCCCCGATGCGCGCCTTCGCGGCCGCCTCCCCGCGCCAGCCGACGCGCCCGAACGCCGAGATCGAGCGCGACTTCCTCGACCTCGCCTTCCGTATGGAAAGCGGCCGCGTACTGCCGGTGATGACGCGCTTCGAGGAGCCGATCACCGTGCGCGTCGCCGGGGCGGCACCGGCCTCGCTGGCGGGCGATCTCGAGGCGCTGCTGGCGCGGCTCCGGACGGAGGCCGGCATTGACATCCGCCGCACCGGCGGCGCCGACGCGGCGATCACGGTGCAGGCCATCCCCTCGTCGACGCTCCAGGGCGCGGTGCCCCGCGCGGCCTGCTTCGTGGTGCCGCGGGTGTCGTCGTGGCAGGAGTTCCTCGCCGCGCGCCGCACGCCGCAGGTGGACTGGACCACCCTGACCCGGCGCGACCGCGCGGCCATATTCGTGCCCGCCGATGCCGCGCCGCAGGAGATCCGCGACTGCCTGCACGAGGAACTCGCCCAGGCGATCGGCCCGCTGAACGACCTCTACCGGCTGCCCGACAGCGTCTTCAACGACGACAACATCCAGGCGGTGCTGACCGGCTTCGACATGCTGATCCTCGCCGCCTACTACGCGCCCGAGCTGCGCAACGGGATGAGCCGCGCCGAGGTGGCGCTGCGGCTGCCGGGGGTGCTGGCGCGGCTCAACCCGGGCGGCGCGCGCGGGCGGGCGAGTGGCGAGCGCGGCGAGAGCCGCGACTGGGTGGCGGCGATCGAGGAGGCGATGGCGCGCGAGACGCCGACGGTGCAGCGGCGCGCGGCGGCGGCGGAGGCGATCCGGATGGGACGGGCCTTCGGCTGGGGCGGCGCGCGCGCGGGGTTCGCCAGCTACGCCTACGGCCGGCTGCTGGTGGGCCATGACACGAGCGCCGCGCTCGCGGCCTTCCACGCGGCCGACCGGGCCTATGCCCAGGACCGGCTGATGCGCATCCACCGCGCCCACGTGGCGGTGCAGCTGTCGGCCTTCGCCCTCTCGGCCGGTGACGGCGAAGCGGTGCTGGGCCTCGTCGAGCCGGCGCTGGCGGTGGCGCAGGAGTACGAGAACGCGGCCCTGCTCGCGACGCTGCTGATGTTCAAGACGGAGGCGCTGACCCTGCTGGACCGCACCGCCGAGGCCGAGGCCGTGCGGCTGGACAGCCTGGCGTGGGCGCGGTACGGCTTCGGCTCCGAGAGCAGCGTGCGCGCGCGGCAACGCGAGATCGCGGCGCTGCGGCCGGACGGCAGTTACTGAGGCCCGCGATGATCCTATCCCTGATCGGTCTGTTGCTCGGCGCCGCCGGCGGTGCCTGGCGGGCACGCGCGCTCAGGGGCAGCCGCGCCGACATCCTCCAGTGGGCCGCGGTCTGGGCCCTGATCGGCGCGCTCATCGGCCTCTTCATCACGGTATTCCTCATTCGCGCCTGACTGCAGGCGCGCCTGACCGCGCGTGGATGATCTTGGCTTTCGGGAGGTGGCGCCGGGCGCCGGGTCGGCCTTTCTGGCCGTGCGATCCAAAGTTTCAGGCTTTGCCCGGAACTTGATCCTGCTCGAGGCGCGCCTAGCTGTAGCGCGACTCGCCTGGCTTCGCATCCCGACCGTCGTCGAGTTGCGCTATGCGGCTCAACAGAGCCGTAAGGACCTCCGGCTGGTCCTGCGGAGGGTGATATGCCTTTTGCAGACCCTCCTTCAGGGCCGCCTTGTCGACGTCACGATAGTCCATTGCTACTGCCTCGTTTTCGGGCCGGCCCTCCCCCGGGGACGGCGGCTTCAGCGGATAAAACGCCGTGGTTTTAGCAGCGGTTCCTAAAAATAGGGTGAACACGGCGCCACGTTGCCGACTTCCCACAGCGCCGCCCAGCCACCATATGTAGTGCATGATAAAGCTGACCCCGATTCTTCTTGCGGTTCTCTATGGCCTGCTGGTCTACCGCTTCTCCGCCTGGCGGACGGCGCGGGAGCTCGACAGCCGCTCGACCGAACTCGCCGATCCGCGCCTGCGCACCATCCTCGCGCGGATGGCGAAGGCGCTCGATATCGAGCGGATCCGGGTCCACATCTACGAGATAGATCCAGTCAACGGCCTCGCCGCGCCCGACGGGCGGATCTTCCTGACGCGCGGCTTCTATCGCAAGTACCAGAACGGCGAGGTCAGCGCCAACGAGCTGGCCAGCGTCATCGCCCACGAGCTCGGCCACGTCGCGCTCGGCCATTCGCGGCGGCGGATGATCGATTTCTCCGGCCAGAACGCCCTGCGCGCCGCGCTCGGCATGGTGATCGCGCGGATCATCCCGGGCATCGGCTTCGTCATCGCCAACGCCCTCACCTCGCTGCTCTCGGCGCGCCTGTCGCGGGCCGACGAGTACGAGGCCGATGCCTACGCCTCGGCTCTGCTGGTCAAGTCGGGCATCGGCACGGGGCCGCAGAAGTCGCTGTTTCGCAAGCTCGAGGCGCTGACCGGCGCGCGCGCGGGCGCGGCGCCGGCCTGGCTGCTGAGCCACCCGAAGACCGACGAGCGCGTCGCCGCGATCGAGGCCAACGAGCGGCGCTGGCAGGTGGAGCCTCACTCGTCGTAGGCGACCACCTCGATCTCGATCCCGTTCTCCTCGCGGAAGTAGAAGCGTCGGCCGGGCTCGTAGTCGGCGTGGCTGTGCGGCTCGTAGCCCCGCGCCCGCACCCGCGCCTCGGTGGCGTCGAGGTCGTCGACGACGATGCCGATGTGGTTCAGGCCGCCGAGGGTGGCGTAGCTGCTGCCGCCCGATCGCGGCGACTCGGGGCCACGGTAGAGGGCGACGTAGCTGTCGTCGCTGCCGACATGGACGGAGTAGCCGCCCGAGATCGCGTCGCCGCTCCAGCGAACGTGCCAGCCGAAGAGATCGGCCAGCATGGCGGCGGAGGCGTCCGGATCGGGGACGGTGACGTTGGTGTGCTCGAGGCGGGACATTTGGTTTCTCCTGGTTTCCGAGGCCGTTGCCGGCGATGCACACCTTGTGTAACTTCTCAAGTTAACTTCAGATCAAGGAGAAATTTCCCATGCGGGACAATGGCCTCACCATCGGCGACCTGGCCGCCCGCACCGGGCTGGCGGTCTCGGCGATCCGCTTCTACGAGACCCACGGCATCGTGCAGCCGGTGCGCAACGCCGGCGGCCACCGCCGCTACGGGCGGGCCGACATCCGGCGGCTGTCGTTCGCGATGATCGCCCAGCGGCTCGGCTTCCCGCTCGCCGAGATCGCCGGCCACCTCGCGCGCTTCCCGGCGCACAAGGCGCTGACGGCGCAGGATTGGGCGGAGATCTCCAGGGGCTTCCGGGGGCAGATCGAGGCGCGCATCGCCGAGCTGGAGCGGCTGCGCGACAAGCTAGACGGCTGCATCGGCTGCGGCTGCCTCAGCCTCGAGCGCTGCGCCCTCTACAACCCCGACGACCGCGCCGCCGCGCGCGGCCCTGGCCCGCGCCACGTGATCGACGCCGACTAGCGCGTCGGGCGCCGCCCCAGCCCGTCGAGCACCGCCCGCGCGGCGCGCATGCCCGGGTCCTCGCCGTACTGGCCGAGCCGCTCCATCGTCACCGCCATCGCCGCGCGCTGCGCGGCCGGGTCGGCGAGCTGGCGCAGCAGCGCCTCGGCGACGGGGCCGGGGCGGAAGTCGGCGCCGATGAACTCGGGCACGGTGCGGGTGTCGCTGACGAGGTTGACCAGCGTCACCGTGTCGACGAGCATCATCCGCCGCATCAGCGCCAGCGTCAGCCGGTTCATGTCGTAGGCGATCACCATCGGCGTCTCCGCCGCCGCCAGCTCGAGCGACACCGTGCCCGACGCGGCGAGCGCGACGTCGGCGGCGCGGAAGGCGGCGCGCTTGTCGGCCCAGGCGTCGGGGTCGGTGCGCGGATCGATGAGGATCGGCGCGCCGGGCCAGCGCCTCGCCTTCTCGGCCACGAGATCGGCCACCGGCGCGGCGCAGGGCACCACCACCCGCGCACCGGGGCGCTGCGACAGCACCAGCCGCAGCGTCTCGCCGAAGCGGTCGGCCAGCCGCGCCACCTCGCCGCGCCGCGAGCCGGGCAGCGCGAGGACCAGCGGGCCGGTGATCTCGTGGCGCTGTCGAAAGCGCAGCCCGTCGACCGGCGTGGCCAGCGTCTCGGACGCAACGGGGTGGCCGACGAAGTCGCAGCGCAGGCCCACGGCCTCCATGTAGGGCGGCTCGAAGGGAAACAGCGCCAGCACCTGGTCGATGTAGCGCGCCATCTTCCGCGCCCGCTTGGGCCGCCACGCCCAGACCGTCGGCGCGACGTAATGCACGCAACGCACGTCGCTCGCAGCCTTCACCTGCCGCGCCACGCGCAGGCCGAAATCGGGGCTGTCGATGGTGACGAGCACGTCCGGCTCCGAGGCGACGACGGCGGCGGCGGTCTCGGCGATGCGGCGCTTGAGGTGGGTGTAGCGGGGCAGGATCTCGACGAGGCCCATGACGCTGAGCTCGTCCATCGCGAAGCGCGAGGTCAGCCCCTCCGAGATCATCTCCGGCCCGCCGATCCCCTCGAACCGCACGCCGGGCATGAGCCGCTTCAGCCCCGCCATCAGCGTCGCGCCGAGCCGGTCGCCCGAGGCCTCGCCCGCGACGAGGAAGACCTTCACGGCGCGGACCTGTCGCGGATCCAGAGCGTCAGGCCGAGATCCCGGCACCGGTCGATGACCCGCGCGAGGTCGAGCACCACGACGCCGCCGGCCTCCACGACGATGCCGCCGAGCCCCGCCTCGGCGACGCTCATCGGGGTCTGCGGCCCGATCGCGGGGAGGTCGACGCGGCGATCCTGGCCGGGCTTGGCGGCCTTGTAGAGCAGGCCGGTGCGCGGGCCGTCGGGCGTCAGCAGCGCGAGCATCGCCGCCGTGCCCTCCGGCCCCTCCTGCGCCAGCACCCGGCCGCCGCGCACCGCGCAGGCCTGGCCGAGATCGGCGGCCCCGAGTTCGGCGACGACGGCCTCGGCGAGCGCGGCGTCGGCCTTCAGCGCCTCGCCGGGCGCGGGGCCGGCATAGTGGCCGGCGGGCGGCAGCAGCTCGGGGACGATGTCGTGCGCGCCGACCACCTCCATTCCGGCCTCCTCGAACAGCCCGACGATCTCGCGCAGCGCGCCGTCGTCGCCCTTGCCGAGCGCCGCCTTCAGGCGCGGCACGAGCGGGACGGTGGCGGCATCGATGGCCGCGGGGTCGATCACCGGGCGGCGCACCGCGCCGGCGAGACAGACCCGCTCGACGCCCCGGCTGCGCAGCGCGCCGATCAGGCTGCCGAGCGTCTCGAGGCGGAACGGCAGGCGCGGCAGATCGGGCGGCAGGTCGGGCGCGAAGCCGGCCATCTCGCAGACCAGCGGCACCTCGCCGTTCTCGGCGAGCCGGGCGCAGAGCAGACCGGGCAGCAGACCCGTTCCGGCGATCAGCGCCAGCATCCCCTACCCTCCCGGCGTCAGGAACGAGCGGTCGGTGTCGCCGAGGATGAAGTCGACCATCTCCTGCACCGGCTCCGAGACGCTCTCGGCCTTCAGCCGGCGGGCACGGTCGGCGAAGGTGCCCTCGCCGTCCTTCAGCATCTGGAACGCGGCGCGCAGCGCGGTGATGTCGGCGCGGCCGACGCCCTTGCGCTTGAGGCCCACGAGGTTGAGCCCGTCGAGCACCCCGCGCGGCCCCTGCACGAGGCCGTGGGGGACCACGTCCTTCGTCACCATGGTCACCGCGCCGATGATCGCGCCGCGGCCGATGCGCACGAACTGGTGCACGCCGCAGAGGCCGCCGACGATGACGTCGTCCTCAAGCACGCAATGACCGGCGATGGCGGACTGGTTGACGATGATCACCCGGTCGCCGATGCGGCAATCGTGGGCGATGTGGCAGCCGGCCATGAACAGCCCGTCGTCTCCCACCCGCGTGAGCCCGCCGCCGTGGCCGGTGCCGATGTTCATCGTCACGTGCTCGCGAATTCGGTTCCTCGCGCCGATCACGAGCCGCGCGGCCTCGCCGGAATACTTGAGATCCTGCGGGATCGCGCCGAGGACGGCGAACGGGAACACCTCGCTGCCCTCGCCGATCTCGGTGTCGCCGGTGACGACGACATGGCTGTGCAGCACCACCCCGTCCGCGAGCCGCACGTCGGGGCCGACGTGGCAGAACGGCCCCACGCGCGCGCCGGGCGCGATCTCCGCGCCCGTCTCGACCACCGCGCTGGGGTGGACGTAACTCATGTGCCGGGCAGTTCCATCATCGCGGTGAACTCCGCCTCGGCGGCGAGTTCGCCGTCGACGGTGGCGCGGCCGGCGAACTTCCAGACCTTGCCGCCGGGGCGGCCGCGCGTGGTCTCGAGATCGAGCAGCAGCTGGTCGCCGGGGACCACCTTGCGGCGGAACTTGCAGCCGTCGATGCCCATGAAATAGACCCGCAGGTTGCCCTCGGTCAGGCCGAGCGACGTGCCCACCATGACGGCCGCGGTCTGCGCCATCGCCTCGACGATGGTGACGCCGGGCATCACCGGGTTGCCCGGGAAGTGGCCCTGGAAGTGGGGCTCGTTCATCGAGACGTTCTTGATCCCGCGCGCCGTCTTGATGCCGTCGATCTGCACCACCCGGTCGACGAGGAGGAACGGATAGCGGTGCGGCAGGATCGCCTGGATCAGGTGGATGTCGGCTTCGGTCGGGGCCGGGCTGTCGGTCATGGAGGGTCCTCGCTGGCTCGTCCGGTCTGGTTAGCAACAGCGCCCCCCTCGGGCAAGCTGCCTACTCCTGCGCCTCGGGCGCCACGTCACCGTCGCCGGTGCCGTCGCCGATCTCGGCGTCGATCCGCGCGACGGCCTCGTCGGTGATGTCGATGGCGCCGACGCCGAGGATCACCGTGCGCCGGTCGAGGATGACGGCGGCGCCATATTCGGCCATCAGCCGGCCCAGCACCGGGCGCGCGGCGGCGAGGAACTGCTCCTGCGCCTGCTGCACGGTCTGGTTCAGCGCGCGCTCCTTGGCGTCCTGCGTGCGGCGGATCTCCTGCACCTTCTCGTCGAACGCCGCCGCCTCGGCGCGGAACGCCTCCGGCGCCATGGTCGGGCGGCGCTCGGTGAGGGACGTCTCCTCGGCCTCGAGCTCGGCAGTGATGCGGCGGTTCTCGGCGGCGAGCGCCTCGGTCTCGGCCTGCAGCTCACGCGCGATGCGGTCGCCGAAGGCCGAGCCGGAATAGAGCAGCTCCGGATCGATCGTCAGCACCGGGCTGCGCACCCCGCCCTCGCTCGCGACGGGGGGCGTGGCCGGGGCCTGCTGGGCCGGCAGCGCGGCGGGCGCGGCGAGCGCCAGCAGCGCCAGGACGGGCGCCGCTGCGCGGATCATCAGAACGCGGTGGAGATCGTGAGGTCGAAGTCGCGCGTCTTGTCGCGCTCCTGCACGTCGATCGGCTCGGAGAAGTTGAACCGCAGCGGGCCGATGGGCGTGGTCCAGAAGATCGACAGGCCGGCGACGCTGCGCGGCGTGAAGTCGTTGTAGATCACGTCGGCGCCGTGGGTGTCGCCGACATCCCAGACGGAGCCGTGGTCGAAGAACACGCCGCCGGTGATGCCGTACTCCTCGGGCAGGCCGAGCGGGAATTCGGCCTCGACCCGGGCGACGGCGAAGTAGTTGCCGCCGAGCGCGTCGTCGGTGTCGGCGTCGCGCGGGCCGACGCCGCCGGCCTCGAAGCCGCGCAGCAGGCGCGAGCCGAGGAAGTAGCGGTCGGTGACGCGGCTGCTGCCCTCTCGGTAGTCGAGCGCGCCGCCCTCGACGGTCGCGCGCAGGGTGACGTCCTCGCCCAGCACCCGCGTCTCGGCGCTGGCCAGCGCGGTCGACTTGATGAACTGCGCGTCGCCGACGCCGAACTCCTGCCCGAAGCGCAGCACGACCCCGACCCGCGGCTCGAGCCCCGAGCGGCGGTTGTCGTAGGAGAACGAGTAACCGAGTGCGTGGGTGGCGACGCCGCCCTGCTCGGCCTCCTCGAAGATCAGTACGGAGGCGCGCTCGTCGGCCGGCGCATCGCGCGTGCCGGCGACACCGGTGATGTCGGTGTACTCGTAGGCGTAGAACACCGACAGCCGGGTCTGCTCGCCGGCCGGGAAGCTGAGGCCGGGGCTGACGCGCAGGGTCTCGGTGTCGTAGAGCGCGTTGGCGTTGTCGGTGGTGCGGTAGGCGGCGTCGAGCCCGAAGCGCAGGTCGCGCCCGAGCAGGTTCGGCTCGGCGAAGTTGAACGAGAAGTTGCGGTTTGTCTCGCCGGTGGAGACCGAGAAGGCGAGCGACTGGCCGCGGCCGAGGAAGTTGCGCTCGGCGAAGCTGGCGACCAGCGAGATGCCGTTGTCGGTGTTGAAGTTGGCACCGAAGGAGAGCGAGCCGGTGGGCTGCTCCTCGACGTCCACATCGATCACCACCTGGTCGGGGCTCGAGCCCTCGCGGGCGTTGACGGTGGCGTCGGCGAAGTAGCCGAGGGCGCGGATGCGCTCGGCGCTCTCGCGGACTTCGCGCGGGTTCAGCGGATCGCCCTCGACGGTGCGGAACTGGCTGCGGATCACCCGGTCGAGGGTGGTGGTGTTGCCCTCGATGTCGATGCGCTCGACGAAGATGCGCTCGCCGGGCACCAGCACGTACTCGATGTTGAGCAGCAGGCCGCGGTCGTCGCGGGTGATGCGCGGGTCGACGCGCACGAAGTTGAGCCCCATCCGCGACGCCTGCGCCTCGAGGCGGGCGATGTCGTTCTCGATATCGGTCGGCGAGTAGATGCTGCCCGGGTCGAGCCGCACCGCTCCGGCGAAGGCGGCCGGGTCGGCCTCCGGGATCTCGCTGGTCAGGCCGACGTTGCCGATGCGGAATTGCTGCCCTTCCTGGACGTTGAACGTCACGAGGTAGGCGTCGCGCTCGCGCGAGAGGGCGACGTCGACGTCGTTGACCACGAAGTCGACATAGCCGCGCGAGTTGTAGAAGTCGGTCAGCACCTGCTTGTCGAACTGGATGCGCTCGGCGGAGTAGGTGTCGCGCTGGATCAGCACCCGGAACGCTCCGGCCTGCTTGCTCTCGAGCACGCCGCGCAGGCGGCGGTCGGAGAAGCTGCGGTTGCCGACGAAGGAGATCCGCTCGATCTCGGAGAGGCCGCCCTCGAACACCTCGAACACCAGGTCGACGCGGTTGTTGTCGCGGCGGATGATCGAGGGGAGCACGGTGGCGTTGACGCGGCCCGACCGGGCGTAGGCCTCGGCGATGGCGGCGGTGTCGCGCTCGGCGGTGGCGGGGTTGTAGACGCGGCCCTGCTGGCTCTGGATCACCGCGCGCAGCTGCTCGTCGTTGAGCCGGGCGTTGCCCTCGAAGCTGACGAGGTTGACCTGCGGGTACTCGCGCACCTGGATCACCAGGGTCGACCCCTGCGGCACCACCTCGACGGATTCGAAGAAGCCCGAGGCGCGGATCTGCTGGGCGGCGTCGTTGAGGCGGGCGGCGTCGACCGCCTCGCCGCGCGAGATGCCGGCGTAGGACAGGATCGTGGCGTCCTCGATGAGCCCGTTGCCCTGAACCGAGACGCTGTCGAACCGGTAGGTCTGGGCGCTCGCGGTGACCGCGACCAGCATCAGCGCCGCGGCGCAGGTGGTCGTGAAGGTTTTCCGTGCCGCGACGCGGCTACCGCTGAACATCATAATCCCTGCCTCGAAGTCGTCCCCACTGCTACATCTGGTAGCTGCATGGGTGCGGCTTGTCAAAACGAGAACGCGCCCGGGAGGACGCGTTGTGGCAAGTAATCGGGTTCAGACGCCGGCGGTGCCGCCGACCGGCTCAGGGCGGCGCGCCCAGGAACGCACCGAACGTCAGCGCCACGCCGAGGACGGCGAGGTAGAGCAGGCGGTCCTGGTTCAGCTCGATCAGGAGCGACAGGCTCTCGTAGCTCTCGTTCATGGTCGACATGCGGTCTCCGCCTCATCGTTGCGCGTGGTTGGTCGCGCACCGTGATGACGGAGGATTGTGGCAGCACCTTGCCCCGATCATGGCGATCGGGCGGAGTCGTTCAGGGGCAGAGGAAAAGGTCGTTGGCCAGCGCGAACAGCATCAGCGTCAGCAAGACCGACAGCCCGGCCGCCATCAGCACCCGCAGCGCCGCGTCCGAGGGCGGCTTGCCGCGCACCGCCTCGTAGGCGTGAAACACCAGGTGGCCACCGTCGAGGATCGGCACCGGGAACAGGTTGAGCATCCCCACCGCCGTCGACAGCACCGCGACGAACCAGATGAAGTCGAGCGGCCCCTGGCTCGCCATCGCGCCCGACGTCTCGGCGATGCCGACGGGGCCGGAGAGGTTGCAGGTGGAGATGGCGCCGGTGATCATGTGCCACAGCCCGTCGAGCGACGAGGTGATGATGAACCACACCTGCGCCGCGCCGTAGCCGAGCGACGCGAGCAGGCCGAGGCTCTCGGTCTCTGCCTCGAAGAACAGCCCGCCGCTGATGCCGATCAGGTAGCGCGTCTCGAAGCCGCCCTCGGGGCGCGGCAGATCGACCGAGCGCGGCACGAGCGTGAAGTCGAGCACCTCGCCGTCGCGCCAGACCTCCAGCGCCAACGGCCCGCCGTCGGAGGCGCCGACGATCTGGCGCAGCTCCTCGAAGGTGCGGATGTCGGTGCCGTTGATCGACAGGATCACGTCGCCCACGGCGAGGTCCACGTCCATCGCCGCCGATTGCGGATTGAGCCCGAGGATGACCGGCGGATACGGGTACGGCCCCTGCACCACCCGCTCCTCGCCGTCGCGGCGCACGCGGTACTCGAGCGTCGCCTCGAGCGGCAGGGTGTCGAGGAAGTCGTCGAACTCTTCGAGCGACGGCGCGGGGCGGCCGTCGATGGCGAGCACCTCGTCGCCCGGCTCGAGCTCCTGCACGTAGTCGGCCGGCAGCGCGCGCAGCTCCGACACGGTGAGCGGATCGCGCGCCTGCCCTTCCGACAGGATCACCAGCGCGAAGATCAGGAACGACAGCGCGAAGTTGAAGAACGGTCCCGCCGCCACGGTGGCGGCGCGCGCCCAGAGCGGCGCGCCGAGCATCGTGCGCCGCTTGTCCATCTCGCGGATGTCGGCGTTGGCCCCGACGCTCGCGGCGTTGGCGTCGCCGAGGAACTTCACGTAGCCGCCGAACGGCAGCGCCGCGATCTGCCACTTGGTGCCGCGCTTGTCGACGCGCGAATAGAGCACCGGCCCGAAGCCGAGCGAGAACACCTCCGCGTCGATGCCGCTCCAGCGGCCGACGATGTAGTGGCCGTATTCGTGGATCGCCACGATGATCGACAGGGCGACGACGAAGGCCAGGATGGTGAAGGCGGCGCCGCCGAACTGGGGGATGATCTGTGAGATGTCCACGGTCGGTCAGTCTCTCTTTGCGATGAGCTCGCCCGCGCGTATCCGCGCGAGCCGGTCGGTGTCCAGCACCATCTCGAGGTCGTAGCCGCCCCTGCCCGCCGCGGCGTCGGCCGACGTCGCGTCGAGCACCGCCTCGACGATCTCGGCCATGTCGGTGAAGCCGATGCGCCCCGCGATGAAGCCGTCGAGCGCCGCTTCCTTGGCGGCGTTGAACACCGCCCCCGCCAGCCCGCCCGCCGCCATGACCTCGCGCGCGAGCCGCAGCGCCGGGTAGCGGGCGTCGTCGGGGGCGCGGAAGGTGAGCTGGCCGATGGCGGCGAGATCGAGCCGCGCCACCGGCAGCGGCGCGCGCGCGGGGTGGTTGAGGGCGAATCCGATGGCGTGGCGCATGTCGGGCGGGCCGAGATGGGCCATCAGCGCCCCGTCGGTGAAGCCGACGAGCGCGTGCACGAGGCTCTCGGGGTGGATCACCGCCTCGATCCGCTCGGGCGCCACGCCGAAGAACTCGCGGGTCTCGATCAGCTCGAGGGCCTTGTTGAACATCGACGCGCTGTCGATGGTGATGCGCTGTCCCATGTCCCAGTTCGGGTGCGACGACGCCTCCGCCAGCGTCGCGCGCGGCAGGTCGGCCAGCGGCCAATCGCGGAACGCGCCGCCGCTGGCGGTGACCACGATGCGCTCGACGGCGGCGATGTCCTCGCCGATCAGCGCCTGGAAGATAGCCGAGTGCTCGCTGTCGACGGGCAGCAGCGTCGCGCCGTGGGCGCGGGCCTCGTCCATCACCAGCCGCCCGGCGCAGACCAGCGTCTCCTTGTTGGCGAGCGCCAGCGTGCCGCCGCGGCGGATCACCTCCATGCCCGGCACCAGCCCGGCGGCGCCGACGATGGCCGACATCGTCCAGTCCGCCGGCCGCGCGGCGGCCTCGGCGATGGCCTCGTCGCCCGCCGCCGCCGCGACGCCGCTCCCCTCGAGCCGCGTGCGCAGCTCGTCGAGCAGGTCGGGGCGGGAGGTGACGGCGATCTCGGCCTTCAGGCGGCGCGCGTCGTCGGCGAGCCGCGCCACGTTGTGCCCGCCGGTCAGCGCGACGACCTCGCAATCGTCGCGCGCCTCGATCAGGCTCACCGTGTTCTGCCCGATCGACCCCGTCGCCCCGAGGATCGAGATGCGCCTCAAAAGGCCACCCGCGGCAGGTCGAAGAGAACGGCGGCGACGAGCATGAACAGCGACGCGCCGAGCAGCGCGTCGAAGCGGTCGAACAGCCCGCCGTGGCCGGGGATCAGCGTCGAGCTGTCCTTGACCTTCATGCGCCGCTTGAGCGCGCTCTCGGCGATGTCGCCCATCTGCCCGGCGAAGCTCAGCAGCATCGACACCGGCACGAGCCACCAGCCCGCCGGCGTCAGCAGGATGAACACGATCCCCACGACTCCCGCCGCCAGCCAGCCCGCGACGGTCCCGCTCCAGGTCTTCTTCGGCGACACCTTGGGCCAGAATTTCGGCCCGCCGAAGGTCTTGCCGGCGAAGTAGCCGGCGATGTCGGTGACGACGACGACGACGATCAGCCAGAACAGCCAGGTCACGCCGTAGTCGCCGCGAAACACCACGAGGCCCCAGCCCGCGATCTGGATCGCCAGCGCGAAGGCGGCGAAGGTCACCCGCTCGCGGCGCGCGACGAAGCCGCCGATCAGCGGCGCGATGAGCAGGAAGACGAGGAAGTAGCTGCGGTCCACCGTCAGGAAGCCCGACAGCACGGACGCGACGAGCGCGGCGAGGAGCATCCCGATGGTCGGGCGGTCGCGGTGGATCATCGTCCACAGCTCCCACACCATCACCGAGGTGGCGAACACCGCCAGCATCTGGAACCAGACGCCCCCGGCCAGCACCGCGAGGCCGCCGATCCCCACCATGATCGCGCCCGAGCCGAGCCGCGCGCGCAGGTCGCTCCAGCGATCCGGGTCTGATCCGCCCGCCACGCCGTCAGGCCTTGACGGCCCCGAAGCGCCGGTCGCGTTGGGCATAGTGGCCGACGATGCGGGCGAATTCGGCATCGGTGAAGTCGGGCCAGAGCGTGTCGATGAACTCGTACTCGGCGTAGGCCGACTGCCAGAGCAGGAAGTTCGAGATCCGCGCCTCGCCGCTGGTGCGGATCACCAGGTCCGGGTCGGGCAGGAAGCGGGTGTCGAGGAAGCGCGCGAGCGTTTCGGCATCGACGTCCTTGTGGTTCAGCCGGCCCTGCTCGATCTCCACCGCGAGCCGCTGGGCGGCGCGGGTCACCTCGTCGCGGCCGCCGTAGTTGAGCGCGATGGTCAGGTGGACCCGGTCGTTGCCCGAGGTCAGCAGCTCGAGGTCGTCCATCATGGCGACGAGCTTGTCGTCGAGCCGGATCCGGTCGCCGATGAAGCGCACCCGGACGCCGCGGTTGAACAGGTCGCGCGCCTCGCGTTCGATGTAGCGGCGGAACAGGCCCATGAGCCCGGCCACCTCGGACTGCGTCCGCTTCCAGTTCTCGGTCGAGAAGGCGAAGATGGTCAGGTACTTGACCCCCAGATCGGGGCAGGCCTCGACGATCTCGCGGACCCGCTTCGCCCCGGCGTGGTGGCCGAACAGGCGCGGCTTGCCGCGCTGCTGCGCCCAGCGGCCGTTGCCGTCCATGATGACCGCCACGTGGCGCGGCCCGCTCGGGGTATTCATTGTGTCCTTGGCCATCTGCCGGCTCTCCAATGCGCCCCTGTGGCGGGGCGTCGTCTCGTTGCAGCAGGTCGCGGCGGCGCGCGCAGGCGGCCCGCCGTCCGCTCAGACCTGCATGATCTCCGCCTGCTTGTGCTCGAGCGCGTCGTCGACGGACTTGATGTACTTGTCCGTCATCTCCTGCACCTCGGCCTCCCAGAGCTTGCGATCGTCCTCGGCCATGCCGTCGGCGGCCTTCTTGATCTGGTCCATCCCGTCGCGGCGCACGTTGCGGATCGAGACCCGGGCATGCTCGGCGTACTGGCCGGCGACCTTGGTCAGCTCGCGGCGGCGCTCCTCGTTGAGCTCGGGGATCGGCAGCATGATGATGGTGCCGTTCATCTGCGGGTTGATCCCGAGGCCGCTCTCGCGGATCGCTTTCTCGACCTTGTTGACGAGGCCCTTGTCCCAGACGTTGATCGTCACCATCCGGGGCTCGGGCACGTTGACGGTGCCGACCTGGTTGATCGGGGTCATCTGCCCGTAGGCCTCGACCTGCACCGGCTCGAGCATGCTCGCCGAGGCGCGGCCCGTCCGCAGCGAGGCGAACTCGGTGCGCAGGTTGTTCATGGTGCCGTCCATGCGGCGCTGGAGGTCGTCGGTGTCGAGGATGAAGTCTTCTGCCATTTGTCTTTCTTGCATCGCGGCCTGCTGGTGCCCGCTATAGCGCCACCACCGCCGGATGGCTAGGCCGCGTGTTCCGCAGCGTCGCGGCCCCGTGGCCCCTGTCCCGCAGGGCTTGACCGGGCCGGCAGAGGCGGGTCGGCGCGTTTCCGCGTAGCCGGCGGGGAGCGCGCCGGGCTCGAGGCCGGCCCGCCGCACCCGGCGCTCCGCCCGTAGGCCGGGCTTCAGCCCGGCATCCCCGCCCAGGCTGCCGTTGCGTCAATGTCACAGCGAACAATACCACGTCTTCGCCGCATTGTTGCGCCACCGGCGACAAAGACCGCTGCAAGTCTCTCCTCATCGTCATCGCAATCTCATGGAGGCTGTCATGCCCGAGACCACCGATCTCACCGCCGTCTGCCGCTTCGTCCTCGCCGAGCGCGCCCGCTGCCTGTCCGAGCGCGAGTGGAAGCACCGCCTCGCCGGATACGGCTACGGCATCCGCGACGCCCGCGAGGGCCGGGTCCTGACCAGCCTCGCGCGCGGCCGCGACCTCTGCCCGCTCGAGGCCTGAGCCCGGCTCAGCCCGTCGTCAGGGTGCGGCGCACCGCGTCCTGCCAGCCCGCGTAGCGCCGCGCGCGCTCGTCCGGGTCCATCTGCGGCGTGAACTGGCGCTCCGCCGACCAGCGTTTGGCGAATTCCGCCTGCGCCGGGTAGAGCCCCGCCCGCTGGCCCGCCAGCCATGCCGCGCCGAGCGCCGTCGTCTCGAGCCCCGCCGGGCGGTCGACCGGTGCGCCGATGATGTCGGCGAGGAACTGCATCGCCCAGTCCGACGCGCTCATGCCGCCGTCGACGCGCAGCACGCCCTCGCCCTGCCCCGCCCAGTCGTCGTGCATCGCCTCGAGCAGGTCTCGGGTCTGGAAGCCGACGCTCTCGAGCGCCGCCCGCGCGAACTCGGCCGGGCCGGAATTGCGCGTCAGCCCATAGATCGCGCCCCGCGCGTCCGGGTCCCAGTGCGGCGCGCCGAGGCCGGTGAAGGCCGGCACGAGGTAGAGCTCGTGGCCCGGATCCGCTCCCGCCGCCAGCGCCGCCGTCTCGCCCGCCGACGAGATCACCCCGAGCCCGTCGCGCAGCCACTGCACCACCGCGCCGGCGATGAAGATCGCGCCCTCGAGCGCGTAGGTCACCTCGCCGTCGAGCCGGTAGGCGATGGTGCCGAGCAGCCGGTTGCGGCTCTCCACCAGCTCGCGCCCGGTGTTGAGCAGCGCGAAGCAGCCGGTGCCGTAGGTCGATTTCAGCATCCCCGGCTCGAAACACGCCTGCCCCAGCGTCGCCGCCTGCTGGTCGCCCGCGACGCCGAGGATCGGCAGCGCCGCGCCGAACAGCCCCGGCTCCGTGGTGCCGAAATCGGCGGCGCAGTCGAGCACCTCGGGCAGCATCGCCCGCGGGACGCCGAGCCGCTCGCAGATGGTGTCGTCCCACTCGCCCTCGCGGATGTTGTAGAGCAGCGTGCGGGCGGCATTGGTGGCGTCGGTGACGTGGCGGGCGCCGCCGGTGAGGCGCCAGATCAGGTAGCTGTCGACGGTGCCGAACAGCAGCTCGCCCGCCTCGGCGCGGGCGCGCGCGCCCTCGTGGCGGTCGAGCAGCCACTTGAGCTTGGTCCCCGAGAAGTACGGATCGGCGAGCAGCCCGGTGCGCCGCGTCAGCTCCGCCTCGAACCCCTCCGCGCGCAGCTCGGCGCAGAAATCGGCCGTGCGCCGGTCCTGCCAGACGATGGCGCGGTCGAGCGGCTCGCCGGTGTCGCGATCCCAGACCACCACCGTCTCGCGCTGGTTGGTGATGCCGATGCCCGCGATGTCGCCCGGCTCCAGCCCGGCCTGCGCGATCGCCTCGCGGCAGGTGGCGACGACCGTCTCCCACAGGTCCTGCGGCGCGTGCTCGACCCAGCCCGAACGGGGGAAGTGCTGGGCGAACTCCCGCTGCGACGTGGACACCGGTCGCATCTCGCCGTCGTAGAGGATGGCGCGGCTCGAGGTGGTGCCCTGGTCGATGGCGAGAATGTGGGTCATGCGCTCTCCTCCTGACTGCCGCGACACCATGGCGGCGGCGGGCGGGGGTGTCTACCGCCGCCGATCGCGGACTTTCCGCGCCGATCGTGCGCGGGATGCGACGCCTGCGGGCGCGGTTGCGACGGGCGGGCCGCGCGCCGCGGCGCGGGCCGATTGACAGGCTCCCGGGCGACGTGGCTAGCCTTTCGGCCATGCAGGATTTCACCGCCGCCTTCGCCCATGCCGTCACCCTCGTCGCCTCCGGCGACCGGGAGCTGCTGCAGATCGTGCTGCTGAGCCTGCGGGTGTCGCTCTCGGCGGTGGCGCTGGCGTGCCTGATCGGGATGCCGCTGGGCGCGGCGCTGGCGGTGCTGCGCTTTCCGGGGCGGCGGGCGCTGGCGCTGGTGCTGAACGCCTCAATGGGGCTGCCGCCGGTGGTGGTGGGGCTGCTGCTCTACATGGCCTTCTCGCGCGCCGGCCCGCTCAGCGCGCTGGGGCTGCTCTACACGCCGACGGCGATGATCGTGGCGCAGACGGTGCTGGTCACGCCCATCGTCGCGGCGCTGTCGCGCTCGGCCATCGCGGGGCTGATGGACGAGTTCGACGAGACCCTGCGCGCCCTGCGCGCCAGCCGCGGCCAGCGCATCGCGACGCTGCTGTGGGAGGCGCGGCCGGCGCTGCTGACGGCGGCGCTGGCGGGGATGGGGCGGGCCTTCGCCGAGGTCGGCGCGGTGATGATCGTCGGCGGCAACATCGACCACGTGACGCGGGTGATGACGACGGCCATCGCGCTCGAGACGTCGCGCGGAGAGCTGGCGCTGGCGCTGGCGCTCGGGCTGGTGCTCGTGTGCCTGTCGCTGGCGCTCAACGCCGCCGCGCTGGGGCTGCGGCCGAGGGCCTACGGGGTCGCCTATGCCCGCTGACCGCCGCGTCCTGCCGTTCCGCCACACCCCCGCCGCCCCGGCGCGGCCGGTGGCGATGGTGCGCGCCCTGACCCTGCGGCGGGGCGGGCGGGCGCTGCTCGACGGGCTGGAGCTGACGCTGTTCACCGGCGGCATCACCGCGCTGCTCGGGCCGAACGGCGCGGGCAAGAGCCTGCTGCTGCGCGCGCTGGCGGGGCTGATCCCGCCCGACGGCGGCGCGATCGACCTCGCGCCCCACACCGGCGCGCCGGCGCTGGTGTTCCAGAAGCCCGTGCTGCTCCACCGCACGGTGCGCGCCAACCTCGCCCACGCCCTGCGCCTCGCCCGCGTGCCGCGCGCCGCGCGCGCCGGGCGGCTCGCCGAGCTGCTGGTGCAGGCCCGCCTCAGCGCGCAGGCGCAGGCGCAGGCCCGCGCGCTCTCGGGCGGCGAGCAGCAGCGCCTGGCCATCGCCCGCGCCCTCGCCGCGCGGCCCCGGCTGTTGCTGCTCGACGAGCCGACCGCCCACCTCGATCCCGCCTCCACCGCCGCCGTCGAGGCGCTGGTGCGCGCCGCCGCGCACGCAGGCGTCAAGGTGCTGATCGTCACCCACGACCGCGCCCAGGCCGCGCGCCTCGCCGACGACGTCGCCTTCCTCGCCGCCGGCCGCATCACCGAGCACCGCCCCGCCGACGACTTCTTCCAGCGCCCCGAAAGCGACGAGGCGCGCGCCTACCTCGAAGGACGCCTTTTGTTATGATCCGCCCCCTCCTCGCCCTCGCCCTCCTCGCCGCGCCCGCCGCCGTCCCGGCCGAGGCGGAGCGGCTGCTGATCCAGTCCACCACCTCGACCCAGAACAGCGGCCTCTACGACGAGATCCTGCCAGCCTTCGAGGCCGCCACCGGGCTCGACGCGCAGGTCGTGGCGGTCGGAACGGGGCAGGCGCTGAAGAACGCGCAGAACTGCGACGGCGACGTGCTGCTGACCCACGCGCGAACGGCCGAGGAGGCGTTCGTCGCCGCCGGCTACGGCACCGAGCGGCGCGACGTGATGTACAACGACTTCGTCCTCGTCGGCCCCGCCGCCGATCCCGCCGGCATCGCCGGGGCCGACAGCGCCGCCGCCGCGCTCGCCGCCATCGCCAGGGCCCGCGCGCCCTTCGCCAGCCGCGGCGACGACAGCGGCACCCACAAGGCCGAGCGCGCGCTCTGGCGGGCGGCATCGCTCGAGCCCGCCGACGGGTCGGGCCGCTGGTACCTCGAGACCGGCTCGGGCATGGGCGCGACGCTCAACCTCGCCGCCGCGCGCGGCGCCTACGCGCTCACCGACCGCGCCACGTGGCTGAGCTTCGCCAACCGCGACGGCATGGCCGTGCTGTTCGAGGGCGACCCGGCGCTGTTCAACCAGTACGGCCTGATCCCCGTCAGCCCCGACCACTGCCCCGGCACCAACCTCGCCGGCGCCGAGGCGCTGCGCGACTGGCTGCTCTCCGAGGAGGGCCGCGCCGCCATCGCGTCGGTCACCCGCGACGGCACCCAGCTGTTCTTCCCCAACGAGGCGCCGAACTAGCCGTCGAGCTTGCGCAGGCGGGCGATCAGCGACGACGTGTCCCAGCGGCCGCCGCCCATCGCCTGCACGTCCTTGTAGAACTGGTCGACCAGCGCGGTAACCGGCAGGCTCGCGCCCACGTCGTCGGCGGCGGCGAGGCAGATCCCGAGGTCCTTGCGCATCCAGTCGACGGCGAAGCCGTGCTCGAAGACGTCGTCGATCATCGTCTCGTAGCGGTTCTGCATCTGCCACGAGCCCGCCGCGCCGCCGCCGATCACCTCGACCACCGCACGCCCGTCGAGCCCGGCCCTGGCGGCGAAGTTCAGCCCCTCCGACAGGCCCTGCACGAGGCCGGCGATGCAGATCTGGTTGGCCATCTTGCAGAACTGGCCGGCGCCGCTGTCGCCGAGGCGGCGGCAGAGCTTGGCGTAGGCGTCGATCACCGGCTCGGCGCGCCCGTAGGCGGACTCGTCGCCGCCGCACATCACCACGAGCTGGCCGTTCTCCGCCCCCGCCTGCCCGCCCGAGACCGGAGCGTCGACGAAGGCGACGCCGCGCTCGGCGGCGGCGGCGGCCATCTCCAGCGTCACGTCGGCCGAGACGGTGGTGTGGTCGACGAACACCGCGCCCGCCTCCATCGCCCCGAGCGCGCCATCCGCGCCGAGGCAGACCGCGCGCAGGTCGTCGTCGTTGCCGACGCAGGCCATCACGAAATCCTGACCCTTCGCCGCCTCGGCGGGGGTCGGGGCGAGGGTGCCGCCGTGCTTCTCCACCCATGCCTGCGCCTTGGCCTCGGTGCGGTTATAGACCGTCACCTCGTGCCCGGCCGCGGCAAGATGCCCCGCCATGGGGAAGCCCATGACACCCAGTCCCAGAAACGCCACTCGTGCCATCGGCTTGTCCCTTCCCGCCGGTTCTGTAGAAACGTCGCGGACCCTAACCGACCGGACCGCGCGGTCAACATTGCCGGGAACTGCATGGCCCTCCTCTTCCACTGGCTCCTGCGTATCGCCACCGCCCTCGTCGTGCTGGGGATCGCCGCCTTCGCCCTGGCCTACTACTTCGCCGCCCGCTCGCTGCCCGACTACGACCGCACCTACGAGGTGGCCGGCATCTCCGCGCCCGTCGAGATCGTGCGCGACAACGCCAACGTCCCCCACATCTTCGGCGCGCGCGACGACGACGTGTTCTTCGCCCTCGGCTACGCCCACGCGCAGGACAGGATGTGGCAGATGACGATGCTGCGGCGCACCGCGCAGGGGCGGCTGTCGGAGCTGTTCGGCGCGCGCACGGTGGGGATCGACAAGCTCATGCGCCGGCTCGACCTCTACACCCTCGCCACCCGCTCCGTCGACGCGCAGGACCGCCAGACCACGGCCGCGCTCGAGGCCTACGCCGCCGGGGTCAATTCCTGGTTCGGCGAGGTCAATGCCGGCGCGCGCGGGCGGGGGGCGCCCGAGATGTGGCTCTTCAACCACGCCATCGCCCCGTGGCAGCCGGCGGACTCGATCGCCATCGTCAAGCTGATGGCGCTCGAGATGCAGAGCCACCTCGACATCGAGGTGCTGCGCGCCCGTGCCTCGCTGATCCTGGAGGACGAGCGCGTCGACGACCTGCTCCCGAGCGCGCCCGGCCCCGGCGTCGCCGCCCTGCCCCGCTACGGCGCGATGATGCCGGGCAATCTGCCGACCTACGCCGAGGGCACCCGGCTGCCCGACGACCCGCTCTCGCCGATCAACCCGGCGCCGCTGGCGGGCGCGTCGAACGCCTGGGCAGCGGGCATCGCGCGCTCGGCGACCGGCTCCACCCTGCTCGCCAACGACCCCCATCTCGGCCTGTCGGCGCCCTCGCTGTTCTACCTCGCGCGGCTCGAGCTGTCCTCGGGCGGCGTGATCGGCGGCACCATCCCCGGCGTGCCGGTGGTGCTGACGGGGCGCAGCGCCGACCTCGGCTGGGGCGTCACCTCCGCCTACGCCGACGACATCGACGTCTTCGTCGAGGAGGTGAATCCGGACGACGCGCGCGAATACCGCACCCCCGACGGCTGGAAGCGCTTCGAGACCCGCGACAGCATCGTCGTCGTGAAGGGCGGCGCGGCGCAGACCTTGCGCCTGCAATGGACCGACAACGGCCCCGTGCTGCCCCCCGACCTGTTCGAGCTCGGCACTATCCGCCCGCCGGGCCACGTCACCTCGGTCAGCTGGACGGTGCTGAGCGACGACGACACGTCGCTGTCGGCGGCGATGGCGCTGATGCGCGCCCACGACGTCGAGGAGGCCCTCGAGGCGGGCGCGCGCCACGTCGCCCCGGCGATGGTGCTCACCGTCGCCGACCGCAACCGCATCGCCCTCAAGCTGATCGGCGCCCTGCCCGCGCGCGACCCCGACCACCGCACCCGCGGCCGGATGCCCTCGCTCGGCTACATCGAGGAGAACCGCTGGCAGGGCACGTTCCCGGCGAGCGACAATCCGGTCTGGGTCGATCCGGAGGGCGGCATCCTCGGGCACACCAACAACAAGATCGTCTCTTCCCCCTTCCCGCGCCACGTCTCCTACCATTGGGGCGACAGCCAGCGCGTCGCGCGGTGGGTGCGGCTGATGCAGAGCCGCGAGGTCCATACCCGTGAGAGCTTCATCGAGGCGCAGCTCGACACGGTGAGCTTCACCGCCCGCGCGCTGCTGCCGCTGATCGGGGCCGACCTGTGGTTCACCGGCGACGCCGCGCCCGAGGGCACGCCGGAGCGGCAGCGCCAGATCGCGCTGACGCTGCTGGCGGAGTGGAACGGCGAGATGAACGAGCACCTGCCCGAGCCGCTGCTCTACGCGGCGTGGGTGCGCTTCCTGCAGGAGCGGCTGATCCGCGACGAGCTCGGCCCGCTGGCGCGCGAGTTCACCCACCTGCAGCCGCTGTTCATCGAGCGCGTCTTCCGCGACCTCAACGGCGCCTCGCGCTGGTGCGACGTGATTCAGTCCGCCCCGACCGAGACCTGCACCGACATCGCCCGGCAGGCGCTCGACGACGCGCTCGTCTGGATCGGCGAGACCTACGGCAGCGACCTCCAGACCCTGCGCTGGGGCGACGCCCACGAGGCGCGCCACGACCATTCCGTGCTCGGCGAGGTGGCGGTGCTGCGCTGGTTCGTCAACATCCGCCAATCGACCTCGGGGGGCGACAACACCCTGATGCGCGGCATGACCCTCGGCACCGGGCCGAACCCGATGCTCAACGTCCACGCCGCCGTCTACCGCGGCGTCTACGATTTCGCGGACCCGGACTCGTCGGTCTTCATCACCTCGACCGGCCAGTCCGGCCACCCGCTGTCGCGCTACTACGACCACCTCGGCGAGCGCTGGCGGCGCGGCGAGTACATCCCGATGTCGCTCGACCCGTCCCTCGCCCGCGGCGGCGCCGTCGGCGTCACCGTGCTGCGGCCCGCCGTGGCCGACGCGGTCGCGGCGGACTAGGCGGCGGTCAGCGCGCGGGTGATCGCCAGGCCGATCACGGCCGAGCCGGCGGTGAGCAGCGTGCCCCACGCGAAGTCGGCGGCGACCATCGAGGCGTGCCAGCGCGCCATCACCGCGTAGCTGGTGAACTCGTAGGTGCCGTAGGCGAAGGCCCCGAGCAGCGCGGCGTTCAGCGCCACCGGCAGCAGCGCCGTCCCCTCGCGCAGCGCCGGGGCGGAGACGAAGTACAGCACCACACCGACGTAGAACATGTAGAAGACGGTGGCGGGGACGTAGCGGATCCCGTCGCGCAACTCGTCGCCGAGGTGGCGTTCGAAGAGCGGCTTCATCACCGACGACAGCATCACCGCGTCGGCGACCAGGAAGATGGCGGCGGTCGCCACGTAGAGAACGATCAGGCTCATGTCAGGCCCTCCTTCGCCTCTGTCTACGGCGCTCCGCTCCGGGCGGTTCACTTTGTTGCCCTCATGGCGCCCGAATGCCCTGCGACAGAACCGGCATGACAGTTCTCGCCCCCTCCGCCCCGGCGCGCGGCCTCGCGCGCGATCACCTGCTCGTCGCCGGCTGCGCCGCCGCCTTCGTCGGCCTCTGCGCCCTGTTCTGGCCCTTCGTTGCCGACGACGCGCTGATCGTCGGACGCTACGCGCGCAACGCCGCGGCGGGGCACGGGCTGGTCTACAACATCGGCGAGTACGTCTCCGCCCTGACCTCGCCGCTCCACGCGCTGCTCGAGACGGCGCTCGCGTGGCTGGGGCTCGATCCGGTCCAGGCCTACCGCCTCCTCGCGCCGGCGCTGGTGCTGGCGGGCTGGCTCGCGGCGGTCCGGCAGACCGGGCTCGGCGGTGCGGCGCTGCTGCTGTTCAGCGCGCTGTCGCTGTTCTCGCCGTTCCTCGCGCTCTGGACCGTCGGCGGCCTCGAGACGCCGCTGCTCGCCTGCCTCGCCACGCTCTTCGTCGCGCGCCTGTCGAGGATGGTGCGCGCCGACGCCGCGACAGGCGCGGACCTGCTGTGGCTCGGCGGGCTGGCGGGGCTGATGTTCGTCACGCGCTACGACAGCGCGCTGGTCTCGGTGCCGCTGCTGCTCGCGGTGCTGACCGTCGCCTACCGCCGCCCGGCGCTCTGGGCGGGCGCGGCGCTCTGCCTCGCGCTCGTGGGCGGCTGGCTGCTGTTCGCGGCGCTCTACTACGGCGACGTCTTCCCGACCTCCTACTACCTCAAGCTCGCCGACGGCGGCCGCGCCCCGCTCGACAGCCTCTCGGCGCTGCTCAACTTCCTGCTGCTCTCGGGCCTGTTCCTGCTGCCGCTCCTGCTGCGCCCCGCGCCGCTCGCGTCGCGCGCGCCGCTCGCCCGCGCGATCCTGCGCGGCGGGGCGATCAGCGCGGTGCTGTTCCTGCTCTACGCCAGCCGCGCCTCGGGGCAGCACATGATGTTCGGCTACCGCCTCTTCCTGCCCTACCTGATGGGCGCGAGCCTCGTGCTGGTGCTGGCTCTGCCGCGCGCGCGGCCGGGACTGGCGGGGCTGTTCGTGGGCTGGCAGGCGGTGATGGCCGCGGTCGTCACCTTCGCCGGCGTGAACCCCGCGCCGCTGACCCGCCTGCCGGGCCTGCAGCGCGCCTACGCGGAGTACGAGTTCGTCACCCCGGCGGCACACAAGATCCACATGGACACGCTGCGCGCCGACGCCGAAGCCATCGCCGCGCACTGGGAGGCCACGGGGCGGCAGGAGCAGCCGCGCATCTACCTCCGTGCGGGCGGCACCGGCTACTGGCTCCCCGACTTCTACGTCTACGAATCGCTCGTGTCCTACCGCCATGCGTGCGGCGACCCGATGCTGACGATGGTCGGCGCGTCGCACTACATGCAGCAGCTCGGCTTCAGCAAGACGGGCACCATGGTCGAGGATCGCGGCCGCGCGCGGCCGGACATCGCCGACGACGCGCCGCTCCTGTTCGAGACCGAGGTCGACTGGATGGGGCCGCACGCGGTCGGCTACCTCTACGGCCCCGAGCCCGCCGCGCTCGACCTCGGAGACCGCATCCACAGCCCCTGCATCGCGGGCTGACGCGCCTCAGAGCCGGCCGTAGCGGGCCTTCTGGCGCTCGGTCCAGTCGACGGTGAGGCGGGTGCCGTCGTCGTCGCGGGTCTCGTCGGAGACGATGCCCTGCTCGAACAGCCAGGCGCGGCGGCGGCCGTCCTCGTGGCCGAGGTGCAGCACGTCGCGGCTGCGCGGCTCGCTGACGCGGGCGGAGACGGCGGCGAGCAGCGGGTCGAGGCCGATGCCCTCCAGCGCGGAGACGGCGAACACGTCGTCGCGGCGCGCGGCCTGGGTGGCGCGGCCTTCGCGCTCCTCGGGGGGCAGCAGGTCGATCTTGTTCCAGACCTCGAGCAGCGGCGCGTCCTCGCCGACGCCGATGCCCGACAGGATGGTGCGCACGTCCTCGGCCTGCTCCTCGGTCTCGGCGTGGGCGACGTCGCGCACGTGCAGGATCAGGTCGGCGTCGAGCACCTCCTCGAGGGTGGCGCGGAAGGCGGCGACGAGCTCGGTGGGCAGATCGGAGATGAAGCCCACCGTGTCGGACAGGATCACCTCCTGGCCCGACGGCAGCTCGACCTTGCGCATGGTCGGATCGAGCGTGGCGAAGAGCATGTCCTTGGCCATGACCTCGGCGCCGGTGAGGCGGTTGAACAGCGTCGACTTGCCGGCGTTGGTGTAGCCGACGAGGGCGACGATCGGGAACGGCACCTTGGCGCGGGAGGCGCGGTGCAGGGTGCGGGTCTTGACCACCTTCTCGAGCTGCTTCCTGAGCCGCGCGAGCTGCTCGTCGATGGCCCGTCGGTCGGCCTCGATCTGGGTCTCGCCGGGGCCGCCGACGAAGCCGAGCCCGCCGCGCTGCCGCTCGAGGTGGGTCCA
Organism: Oceanicola granulosus HTCC2516; assembly: GCF_000153305.1. Taxonomy (GTDB): domain Bacteria; phylum Pseudomonadota; class Alphaproteobacteria; order Rhodobacterales; family Rhodobacteraceae; genus Oceanicola; species Oceanicola granulosus. The sequence continues at coordinate 392,190 of NZ_CH724107.1, read as the reverse complement.
GGCCCGCACCAGCCGGGTGCGCTGGTAGGACAGCGCCGCCATCTCGACCTGCAGCACGCCCTCGCGGGTGCGGGCGCGGTCGGAGAAGATCTCGAGGATCAGCCCGGTCCGGTCGAGCAGCTTGACGCCCCACTCCTTCTCGAGGTTGCGCTGCTGCACCGGGCTGACAGGGCCGTCGACGAGCACCAGCTCGGCCTCCTCGGCCTTGAGCCGCTGCTTCAGCTCGGCGATCTTGCCGGTGCCGAACAGGTGGCCCGGATGGACCTGCTGCAGCCGCACGACCTCCGCGCCGATCACCTCGAGCCCGGGCAACGCGGCGGCGAGCGCCACGGCTTCCTCGAGCGCGGGGGTCGGATCGCGGCGCTGGCCGCGGGTCTTGATGTCGGGGTGGAGGACGAAGGCGCGGGTCGGTTTCTCGCGCCGGTCCCCGGTCTCGGGATCGAAGGTCAATCTTCGCTTTCGTACAGGTTGATCGGCTGCGACGGCATGATCGTCGAGATCGCGCTCTTGTAGACGAGCTGCGACTGGCCGTCCCGGCGCAGCAGCACGCAGAAGCTGTCGAACCAGGTGATCACGCCCTGCAGCTTCACGCCGTTGATGAGAAAGATCGTCACCGGAACCTTCGTCTTGCGGACGTGATTCAGAAACGCGTCCTGAAGGTTCTGCTTGTCGGCAGCCATGGCTTCAGCCCTTTGTTCTTGTTGTCTTCTTGACTGGGCGCTTTATGGCAACACCCATCCCTCGTCGCGGGAGTATGTCGCGTGAGGGGGCGAGATTCCAGCCCCTTTCGGGCGCGGCGCGCCGGCTTCGTCATCCGCGCCACAGGTCGGGATTGAGCAGCGCGATGATCGCCAGCAGCTCGAGCCGGCCGAGCACCATCCCCGCCGCCAGCACCGCCCGCGCCGCCTCGGGCACCTCCGACCACGGAATCGGCACCTCGGCACCGATGCGCGCCAGCGGCCCGCAATTCGTGACCGCCGCCACGGCGAGCACCATCGCGCCCTCGAAATCGACGCCGGTGAGTGTCACCGCCAGCATCAGCGCGGCGATGGACATCGCGAAGAGCATGAAGAACACCCAGGCGATCATCGCCCCCTCGCGCCGGATGCGCCGCGCCTCGGGCCCCTGCCCGCCGACGGAGTTCGGATGCACCAGCCGCTCGATTTCGCGGCGGCCGTGGTGGTAGAGCGCGTGCACCCGCAGCAGCTTCACGCCGCCCGCCGTGGTGCCGATGCCGCCGCCGAAGATCGCCAGCCCGATCAGCACCAGCCCCGGCGTCTCCAGCCCCGACCACAGCGTCGCGCTGGACCAGTAGCGCGACTCGAGCCCCAGCGTGGTCAGGAACGAGGCGGCGGTGAACAGCCCGCCCCAGAGCGCCGCGAAGGCGTTGGCCGGGTCGGCCCCGTCGTCGCTGCCGATCCAGTGGCGCACGAACAGCGTCGAGGCGCTCAGGCCGAGGATCAGCATCCCCAGCCGGAACTCGTGGTCGTCGCGTAGCTTCTGGCCGCTCTCGCCGGGCAGGCCCCAGCTGTAGGTGCGCCGCGACAGGGCGAGGACGAGGAAGCCGAGGATCAGCACCTCGCCGAGCACGCTGCCCCCCGCGCCGCCGAGCCCGCCCGACGCCGAGATGCCCGAGGTCGCCATCACCGACAGCGCGTGCACGAAACCGTGGAACGGCGACTGCCCCGACAGGATCAGCCCGAGCCACAGCGCCAGGGTCAGGCTGGTGTAGATCGGTGCCAGCCGGGTGAAGTAGCGGTCGAGCCGCTCGTAGGGGCCGGCGGTGCGGGTCACCTGCGCGAAGCGGGTCGCCATGTCGCGCCGCCCGACGCTGGCGCGCACCTCGAAGCCGCCGAGGCTCAGCGGCGCGAACACCGCCATCGCCGCGATCCAGACCAGCAGGCCGCCGAGCCACCCCACGACCGCGCGCCAGACATGCAGCGTGTCGGGCAGGCGCGCCGGGTCGTAGAGCGTCGCGCCGGTGGTGGTGAAGGAGGAGACCATTTCGAACCAGGCGTCGAACAGCGTCCCCTGCGGCTGGGCGATCCAGAACGGCAGCGCAAAGGCCAGCGGCAGCACCACGAAGGCGGCGAGCAGGGTGGCGAGCTGGCTGAAGGCGCTCTCGTCGGGCCGCCGCCCGCGCAGGGCGAGCGCGACGATGCCCGAGCCGATCAGGAACAGCAGCGCGCCGCCGAGGAAGGTCTGCGCCTCGCGGATGGCCTCGACGGCGTAGCCGTGCGCGGCCGGGATCAGCATCGCCGCGCTGCCGAACCACATCAGGACCACGAAGAGCGGCTGGCGTGGCCTCGCGGTGGTCCTCGCGACGCGCATCAGAAGAAGTCGATCGAGACCTGGAGCAGCCGCTCGACCTCGGGCACGTCGTCGGCCATCGCGAAGATCGCCACGAGATCGCCCTCCTCGACCCGGGTCTCGCCCGTCGGCTTGACGTACTTGCCGTTCTTCAGCAGGCCGCCGACCAGCACGCCCTCCGGGAAGGCGATGTCGCGGACGCGCTGGCCGGCCATGGGCGAGGTGGACAGCACCTGCGCCTCGATCATCTCGGCCTCGGCGTCGCCGATCGAGTAGACGCCGCGCACCCGGCCGTGGCGGATGTGGCGCAGGATCGAGCTGACGGTGGTGGCGCGCGGGTTGATGTGGGCGTCGATGTCGAGCGGGCCCATCAAGGGCACCAGCGTCGGGTCGTTGGTGAGACAGATCGCCATCGGACAGCCCAGCTCCTTGGCGCGCACCGCGGCGAGCAGGTTGGTCTTGTCGTCGTCCGTCACCACCAGCACCGCGTCGGCGCGGCCGATGTTGGCCTCCTGCAGGATCGCGGTGTCGAGCCCGTCGCCGTTGAGCACCATCGTGCGCTCGAGCGCGTCGGCGGCGTGCTCGGCGGTGGCCCGGTCGCGCTCGATCACCCGCACGCGCACCCGCTCGGCGCGCGTCTCGAGCGCCTTGGCCACGGCGAGCCCGACGTTGCCGCCGCCGATGATGACGACGCGTTCCTTCTTGGTCTGGGTCTTGCCGAAGATCTCGAGCGTGCGCCCCACGTCCTCGCGCGCCGCGAAGATGTAGGCGGCGTCGCCGGGGAAGATCTGGTCGCCCGGCGCGGGCACGAACAGCTGGCCGTCGCGGCGCAGCCCGACGACGATGGCGCGCAGGGTGGAGAACAGGTCGGTAAGCTGGCGCAGCGGCGTGTTCACCACCGGGCAATCCTCGCGGATGGTGATCCCGAGCAAGGTGCCCGCGCCGTCGAGGAACTCCTCGGTGTCGAACGCGGCGGGCGCGGCGAGGCGCTGCAGCGCCGCCTCGGCGACCTCCTTCTCGGGCGAAATCACCACGTCGATCGGCATGTGGTCGCGCCGGTAGAGGTCGGCGTAGATCGCGTCGAGGTAGCTCTGCGAGCGCAGCCGCGCGATCTTGCGGCGCACCGCGAAGATCGAGTGCGCGACCTGGCAGATCACCATGTTGACCTCGTCGCTGTGGGTCGCGGCGATGATCATGTCGGCGTCGGGCGCGCCGGCGCGCTCGAGGATGTCGGGATAGGAGGCGAAGCCCGCGATGCCCTGGACGTCGAGCGTGTCGGTGGCGCGGCGCACGAGGTCGGGGTTGTTGTCGACGACGGTGACGTCGTTGCGCTCGCCCGACAGGTGACGGGCGATCTGCCAGCCGACCTGCCCGGCCCCGCAGATGATGATCTTCATGCGCGTCCTCGCGTCATAGGCTCACGGCTGCCAGAAGTGACAGAGCGCGGGGGCATTGGCAATTCGCGCGCCCTACAGTCCGTAGAGCGCGCCGAACTTCGCCTCGAGATAGTCGAGCAGCGGCCCCTCGCCGGGCTCGAAGCCGCAGGCCTCCCGCACCGTGTCGCGCGGCGGACGCAGCCCGCCGTGGCGCTGCAGCCGCTCGCGCAGCCACTCCGTCGCCGGGGCGGTCTCGCCGGCGGCGAGGGTAGCGTCGAGGTCGGGCACCGCCGCGCGCAGCGCCTTGTGCAGGCAGCCGGCATAGACGTTGCCGAGGGTGTAGGTCGGGAAGTAGCCGAACAGCCCGACCGACCAGTGCACGTCCTGCAGCACGCCGTTGGAGGGGCGGTCGACCCGGGTGCCGAAATCGGCCTCGAAGCGCGTATTCCAGGCCTCCTCGAGATCGGCCACCTCGAGCGAGCGGCCGATCAGAGCGCGCTCCAGGTCGTAGCGCATCAGGATGTGGAGGTTGTATTGCACCTCGTCGGACTCGGTGCGGATGTAGCCCGGGTGGACCCGGTTGGCGGCGGCGTAGAAGGCGTCGGCGTCGGCGACGCCGAGGTTGCCGAACGCGTCGGCCATTTCGCCGAACAGCCAGGCCGTGAAGGCGCGGCTGCGGCCGAGCTGGTTCTCGTAGATGCGGCTCTGGCTCTCGTGCACGCCCATCGAGACGCCCTGCCCCACCGGCGTCAGCAGGTACGCCTGGTCGATGCCCTGCTCGTAGGCGCCGTGGCCGACCTCGTGGATCGTCGAGTAGACGCAGTTGAACGGATCGTCCGGCGCGGTGCGGGTGGTGATGCGCACGTCGTTGCCCGACCCGGACGAGAACGGGTGCACCGCCTTGTCGACCCGGCCGCGCTTCATGTCGTAGCCGAAGACCTGCGCAATGCGCCGCGACAGCTTCATCTGCGCGGCCTCGTCGAAGTCGCCCGTCAACTCGGGCGCGCGCGGCTTGCCGAGCACCGCCTCGCGCAGCGCCACGAGGCGCGGGCGCAGCGCGCCGAACATCCGGTCGAGCTCGGCGGCCTTCATCCCCGGCTCGTAATCGTCGAGCAGCGCGTCGTAGACGTCGCCCTCCGCCGCGAGCGCCGCGCCCTCCTCGCGCTTGAGCGCGACGACCCGCTCGAGGGTGGAGGCGAAGGCGGTGAAATCGTCGGCGGCGCGCGCCTCGGCCCAGACGCCCTGGCTGCGCGAGGTCACCCGCGCGAGCTCGGCGGCGAGGCGGCCCGGCACCTTCACTGCGCGCTCGTACTCGCGCCGGATCAGCCGCACCTGCGCCCGGTCGGCCGCCCCGAGCGCGCCCTCGTCGAGCGCGGCGAGCCACTCGCCGACGCGCGGATCGGTGCGGCGGGCGTGCAGCACCGTCTCCATCGCCGCCATCTCCTCGGCCCGCTGCTCGGCCGACCCGCGCGGCATCACCGTCTCCTGGTCCCAGCCCAGCCGCCCCGCGACCTGGCCCAGGGCGGTGGTCTCGCGCTGGTGGCTCATCAGCTCGTCGAACGGGGTCATCGGCGGGCACCTCTCACGGATTGCGGCAACGGGTAACGGGCGAGGAAGCGGCCGCGCAGGATCAGCACCCAGAGCAGCACCGCGCCCAGCTGGTGCAGGATCGCCAGTGTCACCGGCGCGGCGTAGAGCACCGTCAGGACGCCGAGCGCCATCTGCACCAGCAGCATCGCCAGCACCGCGTTGAAGGCGAAGCGCGTGGCGTGGTTGCCCGAGCGGCGCGCGCGCAGCCACACGACGATGCCGAAGGCGAAGACGAGGTAGCCGACCATCCGGTGCATGAACTGCACGAGGCCCGGGTTCTCGAAGAAGTTGCGCCAGAGCGGCTCGAGGCCGAATACGTCCGCCGGCACCAGCCCGCCGTCCATCAGCGGCCACGACGGGTAGTTGCGGCCCGCGTCGATGCCCGCGACGAGCGCGCCAAGCAGGATCTGCAGGAACGCAGCGTGCATCAGCCCGGTCGACATCGAGAACAGCTTCGGCTCGCCGGCGCGGCGGGCCTGCAGCAGGTCGGCCGAGGGCCGTCCGAGGCGGAAGCAGAACCACGCGATGAGCCCGAAGATCGCGAAGGCGAGGCCGAGATGGACGGCGAGGCGGTAGGAGGCGACATCGAACATTCCCTCCTCGAGCCCGGAGGCGACCATCCACCAGCCGACCGCCCCCTGCAGCCCGCCGAGCGCGCCGAGCACGAGCAGCCGCCCGGTCCAGCCGCGCGGCATCTTGCCGGCGACGAGCAGGCCCGCGAAGCCGAGCGCCCAGACCAGCCCGATCACCCGCCCGAGCTGGCGGTGGCCCCATTCCCACCAGTAGATCGACTTGAACTCGGCGAGGCTCATGCCGGCGTTCTGCTCGCGGTACTCGGTGGTCTGCTGGTAGGCGGCGAACTCGCGCTCCCAGTCGGCGGCGTTCATCGGCGGCAGCGCGCCGGAGATCGGCGCCCACTCGGTGATCGACAGGCCGCTGTCGGTGAGGCGGGTCATGCCCCCGACGACGATCATCACCATGACCAGCGCGAAGAGCACCATCAGCCACACGCGCACGAGGCCGCGCGCCCCCTGCCCGCCCCGGTCGATGCCGCCGGTGACGGGCGCGCGGCCGCGGACCGGCTCGCCGGGCTTGACCTCCTCGAAGATCGCTCTGGGTTTGTCGGCCATCGGGCTCCCTCGCTCGTTCGCGGCGCAAGCTATGCCCGGCCGCCGAGATCGGCAAGGCGGCCGAATGGTCGCGGGGGGCGGGCCCCCGTGCCGGGCGTGCACGGGGCGTGCACCGGGCGTGCACCGGAGAGCGCGTGGGGCGATGTCCGGGGGTGCGGCCGCGGCGAGACCGTGGCGCTGGTGGGCGAATCGGGCTCGGGCAAGTCCGTCACCGCGCTCTCGACGGTGCGGCTGGTGGGCGACAGCGCCCGCGTCTCCGGCTCGATCCTCTACGAGGGGCAGGAGATGGTCGGCGCCCCCGAGGCGCGGCTGCGCAAGGTGCGCGGCAACGACATCAGCTTCATCTTTCAGGAGCCGATGACCTCGCTCAACCCGCTCCACACCCTCGACAAGCAGCTCGCCGAGTCGATCGAGCTGCACCAGGGCCTGCGCGGGCCGGCGGTCGAGAAACGGATCATCGAGCTGCTCACCCAGGTCGGCATCCGCGACCCGGAGACCCGGCTCAAGGCCTACCCGCACCAGCTCTCGGGCGGGCAGCGCCAGCGGGTGATGATCGCCATCGCGCTCGCCAACAACCCCGACCTGCTGATCGCCGACGAGCCGACCACCGCGCTCGACGTGACGATCCATGCGCAGATCCTCGAGCTGCTCTCGGAGCTGAAGCGCAAGCAGGGGCTGATCCTGCTCTTCATCACCCACGACCTCGCCATCGTG
>NZ_CH724107.1:281188-384970 GCF_000153305.1 Oceanicola granulosus HTCC2516 | reverse complement strand
CTCAGCCGCGCTCCTTCCAGCGGACCATCTGGCGCAGGATGCCGTGGAGCATCTGCACGTCGGCGCGGGTGAGGGGCATGCGGCTCCAGAGGTTGCGCAGGTTGAGCCTCATGCCCTCGGCCTTGTGCTCGGGGAAGAAGAACCCGGCCTCGGCGAGCCGCTCCTCGTAATGGTCCCCGAGCCGCTCCACCTCGAGGCGCTCGGCGAGCTCGGTGCGCTGGCCCTTGAGGCGCACCGGCGCCGTCTGCGAGGTGGCGCGGCGCCACTCGTAGCCGAGCAGGAGCACGCACTGGGCGAGGTTGAGCGAGGGGAAGTCCGGGTTGACAGGGACCGACACGATGGCGGAGGCGGCGGCGATGTCGGCGTTTTCCATGCCGGCACGTTCGGGGCCGAACATCACCGCGACCTTCTCGCCCCGCGCCACCCGCGCCGCGGCGTCCGACATCGCGGCCTCCGGCGTCATCACCGGCTTGGTCAGCTCGCGCGGGCGGGCGGTGGTGGCGTAGACGAAGGTGGTGTCGGAGATCGCCGCCTCGGTGGTGTCGAACAGCTGCGCCTCGTCGAGCAGCCGGCCGGCACCGCTGGCGAGCGCGACGGCGGAAGGATTGGGCCAGCCGTCGCGGGGCGCGACGAGGCGCATCCGGTCGAGGCCGAAATTCCACATCGCCCGCGCCGCCGCGCCGATGTTCTCGCCCATCTGCGGGCGCAGCAGGACGAAGGCGGGCTGGGGGCGGTCGGTGGGCATGGTGGCTCCTGTGGGGGGCGGCGTCTCGGCGGGGGCGCTGCCTGTTACGCCGGGTGCGTGGCGGTTGGCAAGGCGGGGGTGGGGCCGGGCTGAAGCCCGGCCTACGGGGCTGCGGGTGCTTGGCGGCTCAGGCCCGACGCGACAGATGCTCACGGGGCGGGTGCGCGATGAATGCGCACCCTACGGGTTCAGGCGATGTGGACGCCGCGGCGGCCGGCGAGGTCGGTGAAGTACTGCCAGGCGACGCGGCCGGAGCGGGCGCCGCGGGTCGCCTGCCACTCGATGGCCTCGGCGCGCAGGTCGGCGTCGGAGATCTCGACGCCGTGGGCGTCGCAATAGCCGCGGATCATCGCCAGGTAGGAATCCTGGTCGCACGGGTGGAAGCCGAGCCAGAGGCCGAAGCGGTCCGACAGCGACACCTTCTCCTCGACCGCCTCCGAGGGGGAGATCGCGGTGGAGCGCTCGTTCTCGATCATGTCGCGCGGCATCAGGTGGCGGCGGTTGGAGGTGGCGTAGAGCACCACGTTCTCCGGCCGGCCCTCGACGCCGCCGTCGAGCACCGCCTTCAGCGACTTGTAGTGCGCGTCGTCGCCGGTGAAGGAGAGGTCGTCGCAGAACAGGATGAACCGCTCCTCGCGCCCGCGCAGCATCGCCAGGCAGCGCCCGATGCTGGCGAGGTCCTCGCGCTGCACCTCGACGAGCTTGAGACGGGGATGGTCGGCGTGGAGTCGGCCGTGAACCGACTTGACGAGGCTCGACTTGCCCATGCCGCGCGCGCCCCAGAGCAGCGCGTTGTTGGCCGGCAGGCCGCGCGCGAATTGCAGGCTGTTCTGGTAGAGCGTGTCGCGCGCCCGGTCGACGCCCACGAGCAGGTCGAGCTCGACGCGGTTGACCGCGTCCACCGGCACCAGACGGTCCGGGTCGGGATGCCAGACGAAGGCGGCGGCGGCGGCGAAGTCGGGGGCGGGATGCGCGGGCGGCGCGAGGCGCTCCAGCGCCTCGGCGATGCGGTCGAGCGGGTCGGTCATCTGGCGCTCTCGTCCTCGTCCTCGAACTGGTCGTAGAGACCCTCGTTCTCGCCCAGCACGCCCTCGGCGCGCAGCTGCTCCTCGCGCTTCTTCTCGACGCGCTTCACGAGGTGGATGGAGATCTCGTAGAGGCCGTAGACCACGACGAACAGGATCACCTGGGTGATGACGTCGGGCGGGGTGACGATGGCGGCGAGCATCAGGATGCCGACCACGGCGTACTTGCGCACCGCCTTGAGGCCCATCGACGTCACCAGCCCGGCCTTGCCCATCAGCGTCAGCAGCACCGGCAGCTGGAAGCAGAGGCCGAAGGCGACGATGAACTTCACGGTGAGGTTGAGGTATTCCTGCGCCGAGCCCTGGAAGACCACCGACAGGCCCGTGCCGACCCCGGGCTCGGGCACCGCGACGCCGTCGGCGCCGAATTGCTGGAAGCCGAGGAAGAAGTCGTAGGCCAGCGGCGTCACCACGTAGAAGGCGAAGGACGCGCCGAGCAGGAACATGAAGGGCGAGGCGATGATGAAGGGCAGGAAGGCACCCTTCTCGTTGCGGTAGAGGCCCGGCGCCACGAAGCGCCACATCTGGAGCGCGATGTAGGGGAAGGACAGCATCAGCCCGCCCAGCAGCGAGACCTTGATCGCGACGAAGAAGCCCTCCTGCGGCGAGATGAAGATCAGGTCGCAATCCTGTCCGAGCTCGGCGAGCTCGGCGCAGAGCGGGGCGGTCAGGAAGTTGAAGATCGGGGTGGCGACGGTGAAGCAGATCACCATGCCGATCAGGAAGGCCACGACCGAGTGGATCAGCCGCGAGCGCAATTCGCGCAGGTGCTCGATCAGCGGCGCGGAGCTGTCGGCGATCTCGTCTGCGTTGCTCATGTCTTGTCGGTCTCGCTGTCGGACGCGCCGGCCCCGGCGGGCACCGGGCGCGGCTCGGGCTCGGCGGCCGGGGGCGCGGGCGGCGGGGCGGGCTCGGGCGTGGCGTCGAGGCGGGCGTCGGCCTCGAGCGCGTCGGCCTCGTCCTCGGCCATCTCGGCGGCGGCGGCCTCGCGGTCGCGCCGCTCCTGGGCGCGCTGGGCGGCGGCGTCGTGGATCTTCTGGCGCGCCGCCTCGCGCTCGGCGGAGAGCTTGGAGGTCTCCGGCCCGAGGCCGGTCGCCTTCTTCAGCGAGTCGGTGCCGAACTTGGTCGGGTTCGAGGCCGCGCGGATGGTCTTGTCGATCTCGCGCACGCCGGCCTGGTCGGCGGCGTCGTTCATCGCCTTGGAGAACTCGCGCGCCATGCCCCGCGCCTTGCCGGTGAACTCACCGACCTTGCGGAACATCTGCGGCAGGTCCTCGGGTCCGACGACGATGAGCGCCACGATCCCGACGACCATGAGCTCGGTCCAGCCCATTCCGAACATGGTGCGAGTCCTTCTCGGAGGCGGGTCAGACCCGCTCCTTTTCCTCTTCCGGCGTCACGTCGCGCGCGGTGTGGGCGGTGTCGGCGGTGGTGCCGCGGGTGCCGGTGGCGGTGGCGGTGGACTTGTCGTCGTCGTCCTCGAGGCTGGCGTTGATCTCGTTCTTGCCGTCCTCGACGCCGCGCTTGAAGGCGGTGATGCCCTTGCCGACCTCGCCCATGAGCGAGGAGATCTTGCCGCGGCCGAACAGCACGAGGACCACGACGGCGATGAGCAGAAGGCCGGGAAGGCCGATGTTGTTGAGCATTGTTCCATGTCTCCCTAAGGCGCGCCGGCTGGGGCGCGAACGTCCCTCGTCCGGGCAATCCCTAGCCGCTGGGGCGGGCGGGGCGAAAGGCGCAAATGGCGCGGCGGGGTTGCGGGCGGGGGTGGCGCGGCGCATGTTGCGACAGAAACCTGTCAGGAGTGGACATGCGCGGCGATCGGCTCTCGGCCCTGATGCAGGCGCTCAAGCGCCCCGGCCCGCACCGGGCGGCGGACCTGGCGGCGCGGCTCGCGGTGACGCCGCGCACGATCTACCGCGACATGGACACGCTGCGCGACGCGGGGGTGCCGCTGGAGGGGACGCCGGGACGGGGCTACCGGATCACCGCGGCGCTGAGCCTGCCGCCGCTGCATCTCGACGCCGACGAGCTCGAGGCGCTGCAGATCGGGCTGGCGGCGGTGGCGCAATCGGGCGAGGCCGATCTCGCCGCCGCCGCCGGGCGGCTGGCCGACAAGCTCGACGCCGCGCTGCCCGAGGACGGGCTCGCGCCGCGCCCCGCCGACGCCGCCGCGCGGGCGCTGCCGTGGCTGGCGACGCTGCGCCAGGCGATCCGGGCGCGCCAGAAGCTGCGCGTGGACGGGCGGGTACTGCGGCCGCTGCGGCTCGATTTCTGGGGGCGGCTCTGGACGCTGCTGGCCTGGGACGAGGCGGCGGAGGGGTTCGTGGAGATCGGCATCGACCGGATCGGCGCCCTCGAGGTGCTGCCGTCGCTGTTCGTGGACGAGCCGGGGCGGCGGGCGGGCGACTACCGGCCCGGCTGAGCCTCGGGGCCGAGGATCGAGGGTTCGCGGCGCACCGGGCAGGCGGGGCGCGGGCAGATCCGGCAGGCGATCCCGGCGGGGCGCGGCGGCAGGTCCGAGCGCGCCGGAGCGGGCAGCATCAGCATCGTGCTCTCGAGCACCGCCGGCGCGCCGTACTTCACGGGACCGCGCGGCGCGGCGACGGCGTAGGCCATGACCCGGCGCGGCTGGCCGCCCGGCAGCTCGACCAGCGCGCGCACCGGCTGCCCCGGGCGGCCCAGGGCCTCGAACAGCGGCCAGAGCGGACAGGCTCCGCCGGCGCGCGGGAACTCGACCTCGGGGAGCGGCTGGAGCGCGATCAGCGCGCCGGCGCTGTCGGCGACGGCGAGGCCGGCGAGCGGGTGGCCGAGGGCGGCGGGCAGTGCGGCGAGGCGGCGCAGCACGCGCGGCAGGCCGGCGCCGGTGGCGGCGGCGAGGCGCAGCGGGTCGTGGTCGCAGACCTGGGCCTGCTCCGACACCTGCGCGAGCGGCAGCGCGGCGGCGTCCTCGGCGTAGCGCAGGAGCCGGGCGCGGGCGAGGTGGCGGGCGTCGTCGGAACTCAGCTGGGGTGCGGCCGCGACGAGCTGGTTAACCGCCTCCGCCCCCTGCCCTTCGAGCTCGGCGACGTGGCCGCCGCGCGCGGCGAACAGCGCGTCGACCTCGTCGAGCGGCGACAGCGGCGTGCTGCGCTCGGCGCCGGTGGCATCGAGATAGCGGATCAGCGCCTGGCTCGAGCCGGCGAGGCGCTGGGCATCGGCGTGGAGGTTGTTGTGAAAGCGCGCCTGCCAGTCGGCGTCGAGATCGTCGGAGCCGGCGAGGATCGACGAGGTCGAGCGGATCGACGTCACCGCCGAGATCACCTCGTGCAGCGCGCTGGCGAGCTGGGGATCGTGGGCGAGGCGGTCGCTCATCACCCGCAGCCGGCCCTCGAGCGCGCCGATGCGCGCCTCCTGCGCCGCGATCACCCCCGCCCAGCCCGGGTAGCGGTCGGCCAGCTCCTCGATCCGGTCGAGCTCGGGGGGCGTGTCGGCGCCGCCTCTCGCTGCGGCGCGGCGCAGGGAATCGACCGTCGCGCCGCCCGCGCCCTCGCTCAGCACCACCGGGTCGATCTCGAGCACGCGGGCGATCTCGTGCAGCAGCCGGCCCGCGATGCGGCGGCGGTTGTGCTCGATAAGGTTCAGGTACGACGCCGAAATTCCCGCCATCTGCGCCAGGTCGGCCTGTCGGAGGCCGCGATCGAGGCGGCGGGCGCGGATGCGCGAGCCGGTGAGTGCGCGCTGTGCCAAGGCGGCCTCCTGCCTGGTCGACCGCGTGCCGATGCTGCGGCCGCGGGATAACGGATTTACAAGAACCTTAACGCGCCTGTCGATTGGTTTACAGAAAAATCCCGCCAACAGAGGGGGTTGTTGCGCGATTTTCCCGAACCTGCCGATACTGCCCCTACGCTGCAAAGCGACCGACCGGTCCGGGAAGAGGAGCCCAGGACCGGCGACACCTACAGGGAGGACATCCATGTCGACTTCAAGATTCACCCGTCGCGGGGTACTGCGCACCGGCGCGATCGCCTCCGCCGGGCTGGCGCTGCCGACCTACCTGCGCGCCGAGGCGCATACCGGCTTCACCAACGCCCCCGGCGACAGCGAGGTCGTGCTCGGCTTCAACGTGCCCCAGACCGGCCCCTACGCCGACGAGGGCGCCGACGAGCTGCGCGCCTTCGAGCTCGCCGTCGAGCACCTCAACGGCGAGGGCGACGGCGGGATGCTGAACACCTTCTCCGAAAAGAACCTCGACGGCACCGGCATCCTCGGGCGCCGGGTCAACTTCGTCACAGGCGACACCCAGACCAAGTCGGACGCCGCCCGCGCCTCGGCCCGCTCGATGATCGAGAAGGACGGCGCGATCATGATCTCCGGCGGCTCCTCGTCGGGCGTCGCCGTCGCCGTGCAGGGCCTGTGCCAGGAGGCCGGGGTCATCTTCATGGCCGGCCTGACCCACTCCAACGACACCACCGGCAAGGACCGCAAGGCCAACGGCTTCCGCCACTTCTTCAACGCCTACATGTCCGCCGCCGCGCTCGCGCCGGTGCTGCAGAACCTCTACGGCACCGACCGCAACGCCTACCACCTCACCGCGGACTACAACTGGGGCTGGACCCAGCAGGAATCGATCGCCGCGGCGACCGAGGCGATGGGCTGGGAGACCGTGAACAACGTCCTCACCCCGCTCGCCGAGACCGACTTCTCCGCCTACATCGCGCCGGTGCTGTCCTCGGGCGCCGACGTGCTGGTGCTGAACCACTATGGCGGCAACATGGTCAACTCGCTGACCAACGCGGTGCAGTTCGGCCTGCGCGAGGCCCAGGCCAACGGCAAGAAGTTCGAGATCGTGGTGCCGCTCTACTCGGAGCTGATGGCGCGCGGCGCGGGCCAGAACATCAAGGGCATCCCCGGCTCGCAGAACTGGGACTGGAAGCTCGAGAACGAGATGGGCGAGCGCTACGTCGGCACCAACGCCTTCGTGCAGTCCTTCGGCGAGAAGTACGGCTTCCCGCCCTCCCAGGCCGCCCACACCTGCTACGTGCAGACCCTGCTCTACGCCGACGCCGTCACCCGCGCGGGCTCGTTCAACCCCTGCGCCGTGGTCGAGGCGCTCGAGGGCTTCGAGTTCGACGGCATGGGCAACGGCCCGACGCTCTACCGCGCCGGCGACCACCAGTGCTTCAAGGACGTCGTGGTGGTGCGCGGCAAGGAGAACCCGGAGAACGAGTTCGACCTGGTGGAGATCGTCGAGGTCACCCCGACCGAGCAGGTCACCTACGAGCCCGATCACCCCATGTTCGACGGGGGCGACCTGGGCGAGTGCAACCCGGGCGCGTGAGCCGCGAGCGCGGGGCGGGGGCGCGCCCCTGCCCCGCCGTCTCGAGGGCCGCCGGCCCGCCCTGCCCGGCCCCGCGCCGGGCATTCCCGACACATCCATGAAGGTGGAGACATGGACGCCGTCATCCTCCAGTTCCTGAACGGGCTCGACAAGGGGTCGGCCTACGCGCTGATCGCCCTCGGGCTGACGCTGATCTTCGGCACGCTCGGCGTGGTCAACTTCGCGCACGGGGCGCTGTTCATGATCGGCGCCTTCTGCGCCGTCACCATGAGCCGCCTGCTGAGCCTGTCGCACCAGGTCGTCGACGAGACCCGGACCGACTTCCTCGGCAACCCGATGAAGGTCGACGTGCCCTACGTGAACGACTGGTTCGGCGAGGCGACGGGGGCGCTGATCATCGACTGGGCGGTGCCGATCTCCATCCTGCTCGCCATTCCCGTCATGCTGCTCGTCGGCATCGTCATGGAGCGCGGGCTGATCAAGCACTTCTACAAGCGCCCCCACGCCGACCAGATCCTCGTCACCTTCGGCCTCGCCATCGTGCTGCAGGAGATCATCAAGCAGGTCTACGGCGCCAACCCGATCCCGACGCCCGCGCCCGAGGCGTTCCGCGGCAGCCTCGATTTCGGCGTGATGCTGGGCTTCGATCCCTACACGATCACCTACCCCTACTGGCGCCTGGTCTACTTCGCCTTCTCGGTGATCATCATCGGCGCGGTCTTCGCCTTCCTGCAATTCACCACCTTCGGCATGGTCGTGCGCGCCGGCATGGCCGACCGCGAGACGGTGGGGCTGCTCGGCATCGACATCGACCGCCGCTTCACGCTGATGTTCGGCCTCGCCGCGATCGTCGCGGGGCTGGCGGGGGTGATGTACACGCCGATCAACTCACCGAACTACCACATGGGCATGGACTTCCTGGTGCTGTCCTTCGTGGTGGTCGTCGTCGGCGGCATGGGCTCGCTGCCCGGCGCCGTGGCGGCGGGGTTCCTGCTCGGCATCCTGCAGAGCTTCGCCTCGATGAACTGGATCAAGGACATCATCCCCGGGATCGACCAGATCATCATCTACCTCGTCGCCATCCTGATCCTATTGACCCGCCCCCGCGGCCTGCTCGGCCGCAAGGGCGTGATGGAGGAGTGAGCCATGCGCGGACTTGAACGCAGAGACGTGATGCTGCTCGTCATCGTCGCCGTGATGACGCTCTTCGCGCCGATCATCCTGAACCCGTTCCCGGCCAACT
This sequence comes from Oceanicola granulosus HTCC2516, assembly GCF_000153305.1. GTDB lineage: Bacteria > Pseudomonadota > Alphaproteobacteria > Rhodobacterales > Rhodobacteraceae > Oceanicola > Oceanicola granulosus. Next base: position 376,577 of record NZ_CH724107.1, on the reverse strand, counting down.
CGGCGATGGCGCAGTTCAATGCCGGCTACCCGGACCTGATGCAGCGGTTCGTGATCTTCGGCATCTTCGCCATCGGCTTCAACATCCTGTTCGGGCTCACCGGCTACCTCTCCTTCGGCCACGCGGCCTTCCTCGGGGTGGGCAGCTACTCGGCGGTGTGGATGTTCAAGCTGCTCGGCTTCAACATCATCCCGGCGATCCTGCTGTCGGTCGTGGTGGCGGGGCTGTTCTCGGTGGTGATCGGCTACATCTCGCTGCGCCGCTCGGGGATCTACTTCTCGATCCTGACGCTCGCTTTCGCGCAGATGTCGTTCGCGCTGGCCTACTCGGTGCTCGGCAACCCGGCGCTGATCAACCTCACCAACGGCGAGACGGGCCTGCAGGTCTACCCTTCCGACCCGCAGGTGCTGCACGGCGCCAGCGCGCCGAACGTGACCAACCTGTTCGGGCTGGAGATGCGCCAGACCTGCGAGGTCAAGCTCGGCGGCACCGCCAGCGGGCTGTCGGGCTGCGACACCCACATGCTGCCGGGCGCCTTCGGCGAGACGTTCTGGGCCTTCGACTTCAATGCCGGATACTACGTCTGCGCGGTCCTGATGCTGATCGTCTTCTACCTCTCGATCCGCATCTTTCGCTCGCCCTTCGGGATGATGCTGCGGGCGGTGAAGTCGAACCAGCAGCGGCTCAACTACACCGGCCTCAACCCGCGCCCCTACACGCTCGCCGCCTTCGTGATCTCGGGCATGTACGCCGGGCTCGCGGGCGGGCTGATGGCCTCGATGGACCCGCTCGCGGGCGCCGAACGGATGCAGTGGACCGCCAGCGGCGAGGTGGTGCTGATGACCATCCTCGGCGGCGCGGGCACGCTGATCGGCCCGGTGCTGGGCGCGGGCTTCATCAAGTACTTCGAGAACATCTTCTCGAAGATCAACGACGGCGTGCTGCACAGCTGGTTCGCCTTCATGCCCGAGGGGCTGGAGAACCTCTTCGTGACGCTCCTGCACCCGTTCGTGGGCAAGGGCTGGCACCTGACGCTGGGCATCCTGTTCATGCTCGTCGTCATCTTCCTGCCCGGCGGGCTGGTCGAGGGCGGGCAGCGCATCGGCCGCTTCGCCTTCCGCCGCCGCAACCGCAAGGGCGGCGAGGCGGAGGCCGAGGCCGCCCGCAAGCAACCGGCCGAATAAGGAGCGCCGCGCATGGGCATTCTCGAAGTGAAGGGCGTCAACAAGCGCTTCGGCGGCTTGCAGGCGCTGGGGGACGTGAACCTGAGCGTGCAGGAGAACTCGGTGCACGCGATCATCGGGCCGAACGGGGCGGGCAAGTCGACGCTGCTGAACTGCCTCGTCGGCAAGCTGATCCCCGACTCGGGCTCGGTGATGTTCGACGGGCAGTCGGTGCTGGGCCGCAAGCCGCACGAGATCAACCAGATGGGGATCAGCCGGGTGTTCCAGACGCCGGAGATCTTCGCCGATCTCAGCGTGCTGGAGAACGTGCTGATCCCGTGTTTCGCGCGCCGCGACGGGGCGTTCCGGATGCATGCCTACGAGACCGTCGCCAACGAGCGCGAGCTGCGCGACATGGCGCTGCACATGCTCGAGGACGTCAACATGCACGACAAGCGCCGGATGCTGGCCGGCTCGCTGTCGCGCGGCGACAAGCGGCGGCTGGAGATGGCGATGTGCCTCGTGCAGTCGCCGCGGCTGCTGCTGCTCGACGAGCCGACGGCGGGGATGGCGCGGGCCGATACCAACAACACGATCGACCTGCTCAAGGAGATCCACGCCAAGCACGACATTACCATGTGCATCATCGAGCACGACATGAACGTCGTCTTCAGCCTCGCCCAGCGGATCACCGTGCTCGCCCAGGGCACGCCGCTGGTGGAGGACGTGCCCGATCGCATCAAGGGCCACCCGAAGGTGCGCGAAGCCTATCTCGGCGAAGCCCAGGTCTGAGGAGACAGCGATGACCGATACCGCCACCGCGCCGTTCGACAAGAACGTCAACAACGCCGCCACCCATCCCAAGTACCTGAGCGTGTGGAACGTCGAGGCCTTCTACGGCGAGAGCTACATCGTGCAGGGGGTGAGCTTCGACATCCACGAGGGCGAGATCCTCGCCCTGCTCGGGCGCAACGGCGCGGGCAAGACCTCGACCCTGCGCACCATCGCGCGGCTCGATTCGCCGGCGCTGGCGTCGGGCGAGATCTGGCTCGACCACCAACCGCTGCACACCATGCGCAGCCACCAGGCGGCGGCGGCGGGCATCGCGCTGGTGCCCGAGGACCGGCGCGTGATCCCGGGGCTGACCGTCGAGGAGAACCTGCAACTCGCCCAGATCGCGCCGCCGGTCGGCTGGTCGCTCGAGCGGGTCTACCAGCTGTTTCCGCGGCTCGGCGAGCGGCGCAAGCAGGAGGGCGTGACGCTCTCGGGCGGGGAGCAGCAGATGCTCGCCATCGCCCGCGCCTTGTGCCGCGATATCAAGGTGTTGCTGCTCGACGAGCCCTACGAGGGGCTGGCGCCGGTGATCGTGCAGGAGATCGCCAGGACGCTGGAGATCATCCGCGACCAGGGCATCACGACGGTGATCGTGGAGCAGAACGCCGTCGCGGCGCTGAAGCTGGCGGACCGGGCGGTGATCCTCGACATCGGCAAGGTGGTGTTCGACGGCTCGGCGCGCGAGGTGCTCGAGAACGAGACGCTGCGGGCGCAGTACCTGGCGATCTGAGGCGTTAACCGGCGCGCGCGAAAGCCGCGCGGCGTTAACGACTCGTCCATCTTCGGCTGCCTAACTGGCTCGGAAGGTCACGTTCCACCCGTGTCGAGATGGAGGCTCGAATGGAGATATCGCTGCGCCCGCTTCCGGCGCCCACCCACGCAATGGACCAGCGCCCGGCGGCCGATGCCGCCGCGCTCGCCCGGGCGCCGAGGCCCGAGGTGCCCCTGCCCCTCCCCCCCGGCCAGAGCCAGAGCGGCGCCACCCTCGGCGCGGCGCTCTCGGTCAGCGGCGCCGACGCGTCGCGCGAGGCGCGGCAGGTCACGCCCGTCGCGCCTGTCGAGCGCACGCTGAAGCCCTGGGGCCTGCCGATGCTGCCCGACGAAGCCGCCCGGGCCGCCGCCGAGGCGCGCGCCCGCGCCGCCGAGGAGGCTCGCGAGACGGCCGCCACCGCCCGCGCCGAGGCGGACGCGGCGGAAGCCACCGCCGACGCCGTATCCGACGACGCGCGCGCGCTCGCCAAGGCCGCCGAATCACCGGCGCCGCCGGCCACCGGCGCCGAGGCGGAGGCCGAAGCCGCCGCACCGGCCGCCGAAACGGCCGAACCCGCCGTCTGAGCGGCATTTTGCTGCCGCGCCGCTTTCTTCGCCACGGGGCCTCGCGTATAAGCGGGCGCACGACGGGATCGTTGCCGGCAAGCGGCGCCCTCCCGCCGTGCAAAACAAGAGGCAACGGCCCGAGGACAGAATGAGCGATACACCCTCCCACGACAGCGACGTGACCTTCATCCGGGCGCTGGCGGAACTCCTCCGCGAAAACGACCTGACCGAACTCCAGGTCAAGCGGGAGTTCGGAGAGAACGACAGCCTCAACGTCACCGTCAGCCGCCAGATCCCGGCCGCCCCGGCCCCGGCGCCGCAGATGTACGCCGCCCCGGCCCCCGCCGCCCCGGCCGCGCCGCAGGCCCCGGCCGCGGCCCCCGCCGCCGCGCCGGCCGCGTCCGACGATCCCGGCAGCCACCCCGGCGCCGTCACCTCGCCGATGGTCGGCACCGTCTACCTTCAGGGCGAGCCCGGCGCGCCGCCCTTCGTGCAGGTCGGCAGCACCGTCAAGGAAGGCGACACGCTCGTCATCATCGAGGCGATGAAGACGATGAACCAGATCCCCGCCCCCCGCTCGGGCACCGTCAAGCGCCTGCTCGTCGAAGACGGCACGCCGGTCGAGTACGGCGCGCTCCTGATGATCATCGAGTAAGGCGCATGTTCCAGAAGATCCTCATCGCGAACCGCGGCGAGATCGCGCTCCGCGTCATCCGCGCCTGCCGCGAGATGGGCATCGCCTCCGTCGCCGTCCACTCCACCGCCGACGCCGACGCCATGCACGTGCGCATGGCCGACGAGGCGATCTGCATCGGCCCGCCGCCCTCGGGGCAATCCTACCTCAGCTTCCCGGCGATCATCTCGGCCTGCGAGATCACCGGCGCCCAGGCGATCCACCCGGGCTACGGCTTCCTCAGCGAGAACGCCAACTTCGTGCAGGTGGTCGAGGACCACGGCCTCACCTTCATCGGCCCCACCGCCGAGCACATCCGCATCATGGGCGACAAGATCACCGCCAAGGACACGATGAAGGCGCTCGGCGTGCCCTGCGTGCCCGGCTCCGACGGCGGCGTCGTCGATCTGGCCGCGGCCGAGGAGATCGCCGCCGACATCGGCTACCCGGTCATCATCAAGGCCACCGCCGGCGGCGGCGGGCGCGGCATGAAGGTCGCCCAGAGCGCCGCCGACCTGAAGCACGCCTTCCAGAACGCACGCTCGGAGGCCAAGGCCGCGTTCGGCAACGACGAGGTCTACATCGAGAAGTACCTCACCACGCCGCGCCACATCGAGATCCAGGTCTTCGGCGACGGTCGGGGCGGCGCCGTCCACCTCGCCGAGCGCGACTGCTCGCTGCAGCGGCGCCACCAGAAGGTGCTCGAGGAGGCCCCCGGCCCCTGCATCTCCGAGGAAGAGCGCGCGCGCATCGGCAAGGTCTGCGCCGACGCCGTCGCCAAGATCGGCTATTCCGGCGCCGGCACGATCGAGTTCCTCTACGAGAACGGCGAGTTCTACTTCATCGAGATGAACACCCGCCTGCAGGTCGAGCATCCCGTCACCGAGGCGATCTTCGGCGTCGATCTCGTGCGCGAGCAGATCCGCGTCGCCGAGGGAATGCCGCTGTCGTTCTCGCAGGACGACCTGTCGATCAACGGCCACGCCATCGAGGTGCGCATCAACGCCGAGACGGTCCCCGCCTTCGCGCCGCGCCCGGGGCGGATCAGCCAGTACCACGCGCCGGGCGGCCTCGGCGTGCGCATCGACAGCGCGCTGTTCGACGGCTACATGATCCCGCCCTACTACGACAGCCTGATCGGCAAGCTCATCGTCCACGGCCGCGACCGCCCCGAGGCGCTGTCGCGGCTGGCGCGGGCGCTCGGCGAGCTCATCGTCGACGGCGTCGAGACCACGATCCCGCTGTTCCACGAGCTCCTCGCCGAGCCGGACATCCAGTCGGGCGACTACACCATCCACTGGCTCGAACACTGGCTCGAGACCCACTACGCGTAGGACGGCAGGCGGTCGGATGAAGGACGAACAGGCCGGACTGACCGCGGACATGCTGCTCACCGCCTACGCCACCGGGATCTTCCCGATGGCCGAGACGCGGGCCGACCCGGAGATCTTCTGGGTCGACCCGCGATTCCGCGGCGTCTTCCCGCTCGACGGCTTCCACGTCTCCCGCTCGCTCGCACGGCGGATGCGGCGCGGCGGCTACCGCGTCAGCATCGACACCGCCTTCCCGGCGGTGGTGCAGGCCTGCGCCGACCGCGAGGAGACCTGGATCAACGACACGATCTACGAGCTCTACGAGGCGCTGTTCGAGTCGGGCCACGCCCATTCGCTCGAGGTCTGGTCCGACGACGGCGCGCTGGTCGGCGGGGTCTACGGCGTCGCGCTCGGGGCGGCGTTCTTCGGCGAGAGCATGTTCAGCCGCGCCACCGACGGCAGCAAGATCGCCCTCGCCTACCTCATCGACCGGCTGCGCAGCGGCGGCTTCACCCTGTTCGACACGCAGTTCCTGACGCCCCACCTGGCCAGCCTCGGCGCCATCGAGATCCCGCGCGCGGAGTATCGCACGCGGCTGGCCCGCGCCCTCGGCCGGCCGGCCGACTTCGACGCTGCCAGCCCGCTGCCGCCGGCTCAGGAGGTGATACAGCGCAGCACCCAGACGTCGTAGCGCGGGTGGTCCATGGCGTTGAGCGCGGGGGCCGAGGCGATCATCCAGCCGCGGAAGACCGGCTCCACCTGGCCGCGATAGTGCACCGTCAGCAGCGCGTAGGCGTCGCCCGCCGGGTTGCCCGCCGGGTAGCGGCACGCCCCGAGCGAGACCTCGACGAGGCCCGACTGGGCAGTCTGGCCCGCTTGCAGCTCGAGATCCTCGACGTGGCCCGTCTGCTTGTCGAGCACCCGCAGCACGCCGCCGGGCGCGCTGTTGGCCTGCTGCGCGGCCGCCGGGGCGGCGAGCGCGAGGCAGAGGGCGAGCGCGCGGATCACTCGTCGCCCCCGCCGACATAGCGCAGCAGCAGCGTGAGCAGGCTGACCGAGCTCTGGGTGTCGCGGAACTGCGCGCCGGGCTCGAAGAACTCGAACGACCCGCCGGGGACGATCTCCATGAAGTTGCCGCCGAGCAGCCCCTCCGAGGCGACCGCGAGGGAGCTGTCGTCGGGCACGAGGAGGCCGTCCTGCACGCTGATCGTCATGTCGGCGCGGTAGGTCTCGGGGTTGAGCTCGAGCGCCGAGACGGTGCCGACCTTGACGCCCGCCATGCGCACGTCGGTGCCGACGTCGACGCCCTCGGCGGAGCTGAAGTTGGCCACCAGCTCGTAGCCCGCGCCGCGCGCCGAGACGCCGGTGCCCTGCAGCATGAACACGAGGAAGCCGACGGCGAGCGCCAGCACCGCGCCGCCGACGACGACTTCTGTCGGGTTCTCGCGCATCACTCGGGGGTCCAGGCCTCGTAGTCGGTCCGCTTGATCGGGTCGGGCCGGCGCAGCGAGCCGGCGGGGGCGTAGGCCTGGGCGGTGCCGGTGAGGTTGGGCAGGTGCTCCTTCTCCCACGGCTTGTGCTGCAGCGGGCGCTCGGTCGGCGGTTCGTCCCAGGTGTGGTGCAGCCAGCCGTGCCATTCGGGGCTGACGCGGCTGCCCTCGATCTCGCCGTTGTAGATCACCCAGCGCTTGGTGTCGTCGGCGTTGCGGTAGTAGATGTTGCCCTCGGCGTCTTCGCCCACCTTGGTGCCGCGCCGCCAGGTGTGGAACTGCGTGTTGAGCGTCTGCCCGTCCCACCAGGTGAAGATGCGCTTGATCGAATTCCAGACGCCCATTGGCCCCTCCGCTTGCTGTCGCCGTCTTTGCCCCATCGCCGCGGCGAGATCCAGACCGCTCAGGCCCACCGCGCGCCAAGATCCGCCCGCGCCCGCTCGATCCAGTGCTCGCGCAGCCACGGAACCGGACGGGTGTAGCGCAACAGCGAGCCGTGCCAGCCGGCGACGGCCTCGTCCATTTTCGGATGGCCGTGGAAACAGACCACCCGTGCGTTATCGGGCAGCCGTGCGGTAGCGACCCAGTTGCGCGGCGGCAGCCCGAGGCAGTCGTGCTTGAAGCTGACGACGAGGTCGTCGGCAATGTAGGCGAACTGGTCGCGCGCCTGCGCCTTGGTCGAGGTGTAGCGCTGCTCCGAGCCGCGCGCGGTGGCGACCTCGCCGGCCGGGTCGCGCGCCAGATCCTCGTAGAGAAATCGGTGCCTGTCGGGCTCGTAGCGGAAAACGGACCCGTGTCCGGTCGGCCGTCCGCGACGCGCCTCGACCCAGTCGGCCCGCATCGCCACCCGCCCCGGCGCCATCTCCCAGAGCGGGGCGAGATCGCCTGTTATGACGACGTCGAGGTCGAAACCGAGCACCTGTCCGGTATGCTGCGGGATCAGCCCGGGCTTGAACAGCGACACCTTGCGCATCGCCCCCTGCCGGTTCGCCACCGCGAGCGCCTGCGACATCTCGTCGTGAAACGGCTCGCGCGGCAGTTCCAGCACCTCGACCTCCGGGTGCAGCCCCGCCGCGTCCTCCGTCATGCACAGGAAGCGCACCGGCCGGCCCATGTGCCGTCGCACGCCCGAATAGAGCCGGTTGACGTACTCGGGGCCGAACAGCGTGCCCCACTTGATGCAAGCGACAGTGGCGTGATCCATCACACGCCCTTCCCTTCCCCGGCCCCCCCGTGTCAAGCATGTCGCGACAAGGAGCCAACGATGAGCGACGCGCGACGCGCCCCCGTTCTGGGTGTGATCACAAGCGGATATCACAGGGCGGGCGAGACCTTCGTAAACCACCATATCGCGCGGCTGTTCGGCGGCCGCACGGTGGTGATCTGCAACAGGTTCCTCGGCGACAACCCGCTCGAGAAGCCGGTCTTCGCCCTCGAGGACCAGCCCCGCAGCGCCGCCGACCGGCTCGCCGCGCCGGCGGCGATGGCCGGCGGCTGGCTGAAGCACCGCGCGCTCAACGTGCCCACGGGGAGCGCCCGGCAGAAGCTGGAGGCGTTCCTGCGCGAGCACCAGGTCGACGTGCTGCTCGCCGAATTCGGCAACCGCGCGATCCAGTTTTCGCCCGTGGCCCGCCGCCTCGGCCTGCCGCTCTTCACCTATTTCCGCGGCTTCGACGCCTCCAAGCTGCTGCACGAGCCGCTCTACGTGCCGGCCTACCAGCGCCTGATGCCGCACCTCGCGGGGGTGTTCTCCGTCTCGCAGTTCCTGCTCGACAACCTCGCCGCCCACGACATCCTGCACCCGAGCGCGCGGGTGATCCCGAGCGGCGCCGACACCGCCGCCTTCCGGCCCGGCGACAAGGTCGCGGGCGAGGCGGTCGCGGTCGGGCGGTTCGTGGACAAGAAGGCGCCGATGCTGACGATCACCGCGTTCCTCGAGGCCGCGCGCCACGAGCCCGGGGCGCGGCTGCACATGGTCGGCGACGGCCCGCTGCTCGCGGCCTGCCAGGCGTACGTGCGCGAGAAGCAGGCGGTGGAGCGCGTCGTCTTCCACGGCGAGATCGGCCGCGAGGGCGTGCGGGACCGTCTCGCACGCGCGTCCGTTTTCCTGCAGCACTCCGTTACCGAACCCAACGGCAATACCGAAGGGCTGCCCAGTAGCATACAGGAAGCGATGGCCGCCGGCTGCGCCATCGTCTCGACGCGCCATGCCGGCATTCCCGAGGCGGTGACCGACGGGGTCCACGGCCGGCTCGTCGAGGAGCACGACCGCAAGGGCTACGCCGCCGCCATCGGCCGCCTGCTCGCCCATCCCGAACAGGCCGCGGGCATGGGCCGCGCGGCGCGCGACACGGCGGTCGCGCGCTTCGACAAGGACCGCCTGACCGACCGGCTCGAGGCGGCGCTGAAGGGCGCGCTCTAGGCCGCCGGCAGCCGCCGCTCCACGATCTCCGCCCACCACGAGCAGCCCGCGGGAATCGCCTCGTCGTTGAAATTGTACTCCGGGTGATGGACGGGCGCGGTGTCGCCGTTGCCTACGAGGATGTAGGCGCCGGGGCGCTCCTCGAGCATGTAGGCGAAATCCTCGCCGCCCATGACGAGCGGCGCCTCGACGCACTCCCCGGCCACCTCGGCCGCCACCTCGGCGGCGAATTCCGTCTGCGCCGCGTGGTTGACCATGCTCGGGTAGCCCGGCCGCCACTCGATCTCCGCCCGCGCGCCATAGGTCGTCGCGACGCCCTCGGCGATGGCCTTGAGCCGCTCCTCGGCGAGCGTCCGCATCGGCTTCGTCAGGGTGCGGATGGTGCCTTTTATCGTGACGCTGGAGGGGATTACGTTGAACGCCGTCGACGAGGTCTCGAACGAGGTGACAGAGACGACGACCTGATCGACCGGGTCGGCGTTGCGGCTGGCGATGGTCTGGAGCGCGAGGACGAGGTGGCTCGCCGTCACCGTCGGGTCGGTCGTCTCGTGGGGCTTGGCGGCGTGCCCGCCGCGGCCGACGATGGTGATGACGAACTGGTCCGTCGCGGCGAAGAACGGGCCCGGGCGGATGGCGAAGGAGCCGAGCGGCTGGCCCGGCCAGTTGTGCATGCCGTACACCTCCTCGATGCCGAATTGCTCCATCATCCCGTCGGCGCACATCTCACGTCCGCCGCCCCCGCCCTCCTCGGCGGGCTGGAAGATGACGGCGACCGTGCCGTCGAAGTTGCGCGTCTCGGCGAGGTAGCGCGCCGCGCCGAGCAGCATCGCGGTGTGCCCGTCGTGGCCGCAGGCGTGCATCTTCCCGGGCGTGGCTGAGGCGTACGGCAGGCCGGTGCGCTCCTCGATGGGCAGCGCGTCCATGTCGGCGCGCAGCCCGATGACCCGCCCGGAGCGGTCGGAGCGGCCCTTGATGAGCCCGACGACACCCGTGCGTCCGATACCGGTCACCACCTCGTCGCAGCCGAACGCTTGCAGCTTGTCGGCCACGAAAGCGGACGTCTGGTGGGTATCGTACAGCAGTTCGGGATTGGCGTGGAGGTGATGCCGCCACTCGGTGATCTCGGGCAGGAGTTCGGCGAAACGGTTCTTGATGGGCATCGAAGGTCTTTCCGAGTTGAGCGTCGCGCGGGAGGGTGGCGCAGGGGCGCGGCGGCGGCAAGCGTCGGGCTTCCCGCGCCGGGCGGTGCGCCCTAGATAAGCGTCATGACCTTAACCATCCCCTTCGACAACAGCTATGCGCGCCTGCCCGCGCAGTTGTTCACCGCGCTGCCGCCCACACCGGTGGCCGCGCCGCGCCTCATCGAGTTCAACGAAGCGTTGGCCGAGGAGCTGGGGCTAGATGTTGACGTAAAAGATGAAGATCGCATCGCAAGCATCTTTTCCGGCAATGATATTCCCGAAGGCGCGACCCCCATCGCGCAGGCCTATGCGGGGCACCAGTTCGGCAACTGGAACCCGCAACTCGGCGACGGCCGCGCGATCCTGCTGGGCGAGGTGACCACGCCGCGCGGGCGGTTCGACATCCAGCTCAAGGGCTCGGGGCCGACGCCCTATTCGCGGATGGGCGATGGCCGCGCGGGGCTGGGGCCGGTGCTGCGCGAATACGTGATGAGCGAGGCGATGCACGCGCTCGGGGTGCCGACGACACGGGCGCTCGCGGCGGTGCTGACGGGCGAGCGGGTGCAGCGCGAGACGGCGCAGCCGGGCGCGGTCTTCACGCGGGTGGCGGCGTCGCACATCCGGGTCGGGACGTTCCAGTTCTTCGCGGTGCGGGACGACCGGGAGGCGCTGGAGGCGCTGGCCCGGCATGTGATGGCGCGGCACTACCCGGACGCGAAGAGCGTAACGCAACTGCTTGAAGCCGTTATGGAAAGACAGGCCAGGCTGATTGCCAAGTGGATGTCGATCGGGTTCATCCACGGGGTGATGAACACCGACAACATGTCCGTCTCCGGCGAGACGATCGACTACGGGCCCTGCGCCTTCATGGACGTCTACCACCCGGAGACGGTGTTCTCCTCGATCGACCAGTTCGGCCGCTACGCCTACGCCAACCAGCCGCAGATCGCGGTGTGGAACGTCGCGCAGTTCGCGACGGCGTTGCTGCCGCTGATGGACGACCAGGAGGCGGCGGTGGCGGAGTTTACCGAGATCGTGCACCGCTTCCCCGAGATCTACCAGGCGGAATGGCTGCGGCTGTTCGGGGAGAAGCTGGGGCTGCCGGGGCTGGAGGAACGCGGGCTGGTGGAGGACCTGCTGACGCTCATGGCCAAAGACGGGGCGGATTTCACCAACACCTTCCGCGCCCTGCCGGGCGACGCGGCACGGGATCAATTCCTCGACCGGGAGGCGTTCGACGCGTGGGCGGCGAGGTGGCGGGCGCTGGGGCCGGACGAGGCGTTGATGGCGCGGGTCAACCCGGTGGTGATCCCGCGCCTGCACCGGATCGAGGCGGCGATCCGGGCGGGGAGCGCGGGCGACATGGAGGTGTTCAGGTCACTTCTAAAGATCGTCACGCAACCCTATGAGGAGACGGAGGAAAACGCGCCCTACCGCCGGCCGCCGGCGGAGGAGGAACGGGTGACACGGACCTTCTGCGGGACCTGACCGCGCAGAGTGCCGTCGAGGCGCTCTTCCCCATTGCCGAAGGCGGCTATAGGATGCCGCGCGAAGAGGAGACGCCGATGACACTGGACCACGCCGCACCCGCCATTTCGGGGAATGACTCCCCCAGCCTCGCCCCGCTGGACTGGACCGATCCGCTCGGCCTCGAGGCGCAGCTCAGCGAGGACGAGCGGATGCTGCGCGACGCGGCCCGCCAGTTTGCCGAGGAGGTGCTCGCCCCGCGCATCATCGACGCCTACCGCGAGGAGACGGTCGAGCCCGAGATCTTCCGGCTGATGGGCGAGGCCGGCCTGCTCGGCCCGACCATCCCCGAGGAATACGGCGGCCTCGGCGCCGGCTACGTGACCTACGGGCTGATCGCGCGCGAGGTGGAGCGGGTCGATTCGGGCTACCGGTCGATGATGTCGGTGCAGTCGTCGCTGGTGATGTACCCGATCAACGCCTACGGCAGCGACGCCCAGAAGGAGCGCTACCTGCCCGGCCTCGCCCGCGGCGAGCTGATCGGCTGCTTCGGACTGACCGAGCCCGATGCGGGCTCCGATCCCGGCGGCATGAAGACGAAGGCGGTCAAGATCGACGGCGGCTACCGGATCAGCGGCGCGAAGACGTGGATCAGCAACGCGCCGATCGCCGACGTGTTCGTCGTCTGGGCGAAGTCCGAGGCCCACGGCGGCAAGATCCGCGGCTTCGTGCTCGAGAAGGGCGCGAAGGGGCTGTCGGCACCGAAGATCGGCGGCAAGCTGTCGCTGCGCGCGTCGGTGACGGGGGAGATCGTGCTCGACGGCGTCGAGGTCGGCGAGGACGCGCTGCTGCCGGGTGTCGAGGGGCTGAAGGGGCCGTTCGGCTGTCTCAACCGGGCGCGCTACGGCATCGCCTGGGGCACGATGGGCGCGGCGGAGTATTGCTGGCACGCGGCGCGCACCTACGGGCTCGAGCGCAAGCAGTTCGGCCGCCCGATCGCCCAGACGCAGCTGTTCCAGAAGAAGCTCGCCGACATGCAGACCGAGATCGCGCTCGGGCTGAACGGCGCGCTGGCGCTGGGGCGGATGATGGAGGCGCACACCGCCAGCCCCGAGGCGATCAGCCTGATGAAGCGCAACAATTGCGGCAAGGCGCTCGAGATCGCGCGGATGGCGCGCGACATGCATGGCGGCAACGGCATCAGCGAGGAGTACCAGGTGATGCGCCATGCCGCGAACCTCGAGACGGTGAACACCTACGAGGGCACGCACGACATCCACGCGCTGATCCTCGGGCGGGCACAGACGGGCTTGCAAGCGTTCTTCTGACGGGTCATCCCTGAGGGGGAGCGCGCGAAAGGCTGGGGGCGATGGTCGAGCACGCACAGACACCGACGGCGGACCTGTCCGACCTGACCGACGAGGACTGGTTCGCCGCCGTGCGCGCGGCCGGCTCGGAGCGGGGCTTTCACGTCACGCTCGGCGCGTCGCACGACGCGGTGCTGTTGCGGGCGGGGCCGAAGCTGCTGGTGTCGTTCGAGGTCGCGGCGCGGGTGCAGGACCTGCCCGACGCCGAGCCGCGCGGGTGGCTGCACGTGCGCGAGGACGGGTGGTCGTCGCTGACGGTGCTGAGCCGGGGCGAGACGTGGTTCCGCGACCCGGCCGTCTACGACTTCTTCGACCGGCTGACCGACGAGGGCGTGTTCGACGAGTTCGACGACGTGCTGTTCTTCGGCGTCGGCTCGGGCGGCTACGCGGCCGCCGCCTATTCCGTCGCCGCCCCTGGCGCGCAGGTGGTGGCGCTGCGCCCGCAGGCGACGCTCGCCGCCGACACCGCCGGCTGGGACCCGCGCTACCGCCGCCACCGCATGGCCTGCTTCGACGACCGCTACGGCTATGCGCCCGACATGGCCGACGCGGCGCGGCAGGTGACGGTGCTCTTTGATCCCGAAGAGACCGAGGACGCGATGCACGCGGCGCTGTTTCGCCGGCCGCACGCGCTGCGCCTGCCCTGCCCGATGCTGGGCTGGCAGATCGATCGCAACCTCGAGGGGATGGACATCCTCGCGCCGCTGCTGCGCATGGCGATGGCCGGCAGGCTCGACCGGGCCGCCTTCGCGCGGCTCTACCAGGCGCGGCGGGCGCATCCGCCCTACCTGCGCGCCCTGCTCGGCCACCTCGAGGACAACGGCCGCGAGGGGCTGGCGCACCGGATCGCGCGGCACGGGGTCAAGACGACGGGCCGGCCCGTCTTCCGCCGCCGGCTCGCGCGTTACGAGCCCGACGACGGGGCGACCGCCGCTGAATAGGCCTCAGGCGGCGCGGTTCTTGTCGAGCGCGGTGCGCGCGGCGGCGACGATGCGGTTGGCGAACCAGCCGAGGATGCCGCCGAGCATGAAGCCGATCAGCGACTCGTAGTCGAACACCGCCAGCACCAGCGCGGCGATCAGCATCGTCAGCATGAAGGTGAGCAGCTTCATCTCGCCCGGCTCCACCACGATGTGCGGGGCGAGCGCGCGGGCGGTGGGGCGGCCGAGCGTCTCGTCCAGTCCGGTGGCGGCGAAGCCGGCGGCGAGCGCGACGAGGAATCCGAGCATCGATCTGTCTCCTGTTGTCCCGCCGCCATCATGGCGGGGCGGGCGGCGGGCGTGCAAGGGGATCTGGCCATGCCCCCGTGCTCGGGGTAAGGCGTCGCCTATGAGCGAGAGACTGACGATCCGCCGGCCGGACGACTGGCACCTGCACCTGCGCGACGGGGCCGTGCTGCGCGCCGTCCTGCCCGACACCGCCGCGCATTTCGGCCGGGCCATCGTGATGCCCAATCTCGTGCCGCCGGTGGTCACCGCCGCCGACGCGACCGCCTACCGCGAGCGCATCGTCGCGGCGCTGCCCGAGGGGGCGCGGTTCGAGCCGCTGATGACGCTCTACCTCACCGAGGAGACCGACCCGGCCGACGTCGCCCGCGCCCACGCCCAAGGCATCGCCACGGCGGTGAAGCTCTACCCGGCGGGGGCGACGACGAATTCCGCCTCGGGCGTGCGCAACATGGACAAGGTGCGCCCGGTGCTCGAGACGATGTCCGAGATCGGGATGCCGCTCTGCGTGCACGGCGAGGTGACGAACCCCGACGTCGACATCTTCGACCGCGAGGCGGTGTTCATCGACAAGGTGCTGCGCCCGCTGCGCCGCCACGTGCCCGACCTGCGCATCGTGATGGAGCACGTCACCACCGCCGAGGCCGTGGATTACGTGCGCGACACGCCGCGCAAGCTGGCGGCGACGATCACCACGCACCACCTCATCATCAACCGCAACGCCATCC
The DNA here is from genome assembly GCF_000153305.1 of Oceanicola granulosus HTCC2516. Lineage (GTDB taxonomy): Bacteria > Pseudomonadota > Alphaproteobacteria > Rhodobacterales > Rhodobacteraceae > Oceanicola > Oceanicola granulosus. Next base: position 361,396 of record NZ_CH724107.1, on the reverse strand, counting down.
TCGCGGGCGGCATCCGGCCGCATTATTACTGCCTGCCCGTCGCCAAGCGCGAACGACACCGGGTGGCGCTGGTCGAGGCGGCGGTGTCGGGCGATCCGCGCTTCTTCCTCGGCACCGACAGCGCGCCGCATCTCGACCCGGCCAAGCTGCAGCCCTGCGGCTGCGCCGGCATCTACAGCGCGCCGGTCACGATGGCCTGCCTCGCCGAGGTGTTCGACGTGGCCGGGCGGCTCGACGAGCTGGAGAGCTTCGCCTCGCTCAACGGCCCGCGCTTCTACCGGCTGCCCCCGAACGACGACACGATCACCCTGGTGAAGGGCGACGCGCGCCCCCTGCCCGGCCCCGTCGAGACCGACGAGGGCCCGATCACCGTGTTCGACCCCGGCTTCCCGCTGCACTGGCACGTCGAAGCCTGACCGACCTCAAGGAGACGCCACGTTGATACCCACCAGCTTCCCGCCCAAGGACGAGATCGCCCGGCTGACCGCGTCCATGCTGCTCGAGATCGGCGCGGTGAACTTCAACGAGCGCGAGCCCTTCACCCTCGCCTCCGGCAAGCGCGCACCGACCTACATCGACTGCCGCAAGCTGATCTCCTTCCCCCGCATCCGCGCCACGCTGATGGACTTCATGGCCGTCACCGTGATGCGCGAGGCCGGGTTCGAGGCGTTCGACAACATCGCCGGCGGCGAGACGGCGGGCATCCCCTTCGCGGCGCTGATCGCCGAGCGGCTGGGGCTGCCGATGACCTACGTGCGCAAGAAGCCGAAGGGCTACGGGCGCAACGCGCGCATCGAGGGCGCGATGAGCGAGGGGCAGCGGGTGCTGCTGGTGGAGGACCTGACCACCGACGGCGGCTCGAAGCTGTCGTTCGTCGACGCGGTGCGCGAGACGGGCGCGGTGTGCGGCGCGACGGCGGTGATCTTCTACTACGACATCTTCCCCGAGACGACCGACCGGCTCGCCGCGCACGGGGTGCAGCTGATTCACCTCTGCACCTGGTGGGACGTGCTCGCGCTCGCCCGCGAGCGGCAGGCGTTCCCCGCCGCGACGCTCGACGCGGTGGAGCAATACCTCCGCGCGCCCGATGCGTGGATGCCCGCTCAGGAGAGTTAACGCCTGCCGCCCGACATCTGGGGCCAAGGCCGTAGATTTCCGCAGCATCTTGCGGTAGCATCTCCGCTCACAGACCATCCACAGGATATCCAGATTGCGCGGGAGGGGCTCGTTGCCCTATCAACCGCGGCAGGGGACATCATGAGCAGGACAGCACCCATGCAAGAGGTTGCAACCTTGCGCGCGGCCGGTCTCGAGCGCGCGGACAAGGGCAATTCCGAAGCGGCCACCGGCGCGGGCGACGCGACGCTGCCGCATTCGATCGAGGCCGAGCAGCAGCTGCTCGGCGCGATCCTGACCAACAACGACGTCTACGACCGCGTCGCCTCGATCATCGGGGCCGAGCACTTCTACGACCCGGTCCACGCGGTGATCTACGAGACCGCCGCGGCGCGCATCGTCAAGAACGCGCTGGCCTCGCCGGTGACGCTGAAGACCTTTCTCGAGGACCACGAGGGGCTCAAGGAGCTCGGCGGCCCGGCCTACCTGGTACGGCTCGCGGGCTACGCGATCTCGTCCTACGCGGTGCGCGACTACGCGCAGATGATCTACGACCTCGCGGTGCGCCGCGAGTTGATCGCGCTCGGCCACGACATCGCCGACCGGGCGACGCGGATGGAGGTCCATTCCGAGCCCTCCGCGCAGATCGTCGAGGCCGAGCAGAAGCTCTACCAGCTCGCCGAGAAGGGCCAGGCCGAGAGCGGCTTCCAGTCGTTCCTGCGCGCGGTGACCGACGCGGTGAACGTCGCCAATGCCGCCTACCAGCGCGACGGCGGCCTCGCCGGCGTCTCCACCGGCCTCACCGACCTCGACCGCAAGCTCGGCGGCCTGCACAAGTCGGACCTCTTGATCCTCGCCGGCCGCCCCTCGATGGGCAAGACGTCGCTGGCCACCAACATCGCCTTCAACATCGCCAAGGCCTACCGCAAGGGCCAGCTGCCCGACGGCACCGAGGGCGCCGTCGACGGCGGCGTCGTCGGCTTCTACAGCCTCGAGATGAGCGCCGAGCAGCTCGCCGCGCGGATCCTGTCGGAGGCCGCCGAGGTGCCGTCGGAGCAGATCCGGCGCGGCGACATGACCGAGGCCGAGTTCCGCCGCTTCGTCGAGGCCGCCAAGTCGCTCGAAGCCTGCCCGCTCTACATCGACGACACGCCCGCCCTGCCGATCTCGCAGCTCGCCGCCCGGGCGCGGCGGCTCAAGCGGACCCACGGGCTCGACGTGCTGATGGTGGACTACCTGCAGCTGGTGCGCGGCACCGGGCGCAGCGAGAACCGGGTCAACGAGATTTCCGAGATCACCATGGGCCTCAAGGCGATCGCCAAGGAGCTCAACATCCCCGTCATCGCCCTGTCGCAGCTGTCGCGCCAGGTCGAGAGCCGAGAGGACAAGCGGCCGCAGCTCTCCGACCTGCGCGAATCGGGCTCGATCGAGCAGGACGCCGACGTCGTGATGTTCGTGTTCCGCGAGGAATACTACAAGGAACGCGAGAAGCCCGGCGACCACGAGATGGAGAAGATGGCCGCCTGGCAGGAAGAGATGGAACGGCTGCACGGCAAGGCCGAGGTCGTCATCGGCAAGCAGCGCCACGGCCCCATCGGCACCGTCGAGCTATCCTTCGAGGGCCGCTTCACCCGCTTCGGCAACCTGGTGAAACCGTGGCAGAACGCGGAGCGGGATTTCTAGCGCACGCCACGTGAACTTCGCCCCATAGCCTCTTGACATCGCACCGCATCCGGATTGCGCCGGGTGTGGATAAGTCTGTGCGTTGCCGGCCGCCGCGGACGTTGCCGCCACAGGAATCGGCGAAGCCGTTTGGCAAGTGCCGCGCGAGGACTTACCTCTAGGCGAACGGAGGGGTGTTGATGGACGACGACAGCCGGCTCAGCCGCAGCGAGGCGCGCGGCCTGCGCACCGCGCGCGAACTCGAAGGCCATGTGAGCTGGCTCGACAGCTTCACCGGCGCCGCGCTCGGCGTGCTGGCCGTGGCCTCGGGCATCTACACCTACCTCGGCGTCTCCTCGCTGCTCGACGATACCGGCGCCCTCTCGTTCTTCGCGGCGATGGCCTACTCGGTGGCGGTGTCGGTCGGGATCTTCGTGTTCTGGTCCTACCTGATGCGGCTGCTGCCGGCGGTGCGCACCGCCGGGGCGCGGATCGGGCTGTTCCTGTCGATGCTGCTCGGGAGCGCCGCGATCATCGCGATGTCGTCCTGGCTCAACGCCGCCGCGCTGGCCGGGGCGGCGGCGGTCGAGCAGCACATGGCGAGCACGGTGCAGCGCTACCAGTCGGCGCTCGAGCAGGCCAATTCCATCGCGGTGGCGAGCCAGGGGCTGGAGCGCGACGTGGCGCGGGTCCGGCAGAGCTTCGTCGACCTCTCCGAGCAGGAGGCGACGGGGCAGCTTTCGGGCTTCGCCGGCGAGGGCGCGGTTTTCCGGCTGCTGCGCCAGAAGAGCGACGAGCTGGCCGCGCTCGAGGCGCAGATCGCCAGCCAGCAGCCGCTCGTCGACGAGGCCTTCGCCGAGGGCAACGCGATCCTGAGCCGGATGCGGGCGCTGACGGTCGAGCCCGGCGCGGTCGATCCGCGCTCGGTGCTGTTCTCCGAGGAGGCGGTGCGGCTGGCCAACGTGATCACGCGGCTGCGCCAGCTGTCGGTGGCGCCGCTGGTGGTGCGGGCGGCGAACGACCTGGCGCGCTCGGTGGTGGTGCCCGAGCTCGACGGGGCGACCGCGACGACGCGCCAGAGCCAGTCGGCGACGATGGACTCGGTGCTGACGGTGCTCGGCCAGCGCGCCGAGACGCTGCGGCTCGCCGCCGAGGCGGTGCTGACGATGCCCGCGCCCGCCGACACGACCTACACCCAGATCTCCACCGCCGACGCGGTGATCCTCTACGCGGGCAACTTCGTGCCCAGCTGGGCCGGGGCGATCGCGATCGACCTGCTGCCGGCGGTGCTGGTGATGATCCTCGCGATCACCCAGGGCGCGATCCGCTCGGGCCGCGAGCGGGCGGCGACGGAGGACCTGATGACGCTGAGCGAGCTGCGCGCCGCGGTGCGGGCGATGCGGGAGGTGGGGGCGCTCGACGCGGCTCCGCCCGCGCCGCCGCCCGTGGCGGACGCGCCCGAGCCCGGGCGCGAGCCGGAGGCCAAGCCGCGGCCGCTCTCGGCGGTCGAGACCGGGCGGCCGGCGGAGTGAACGAGGCGGCGCAGGCAGCGGCGGCGAAGGACGAGCCGAAGCGCGAGACACGCTCGACAATCCGCATGATCCTTTGGATCCAGCTCGGCCTCGCCGGCGTCCTGCTCGGCAGCGACCTGGTGCGCATCCTACCCGAACTCGCCTTCCCCAGCGACGCGCCCGCCCTCACCGAGCCGCTGCGGCCGGGCGACCAGACGCGCCGCTACCGCCCCGCCGAGCTGGCTCCGCGGGAGGCTCCGCCCGGCTCGCGGCCGATGCCGGCGAGCGAGGACATGCCCTCGCGGCTGCTGTTCGAATCGACGCGCTGGGAGGGCCGCCCCACTCTCACCGTCGCCGGGCAGATCGAGGCGGGCGACGCGGAGCGATTCGCGGAGTATCTCGACGCCGAGCGCACGCCGCCCGAGCTGGTCTACCTGAACTCGCCCGGCGGCAGCGTGGTGGACGCGCTCGCCATCGGCCGGGCCTTGCGCGACCTGGGAGCCGAGACGCGGATGACGGAGGCCGACATCTGCCTCTCGGCCTGCCCCTACATGCTCGCCGGCGGCGCGGTGCGCGCAGTGGAGGACGGGGCGATGGTGGGGGTGCACCAGCATTATTTCGGCGAGAACACCGCCCTGCCCGCCTTCCTCGCCGTCGAGGACATCCAGCGCGGGCAAGGCGCCGTCATGGCCTATCTCGACGAGATGGGCATCGACCCGCGCCTGATGCAGCCCGCGCTGGTGACGCCGCCCGACGAGATCTACCTGCTGACGCAGGACGAGCTGGCGCAGTACGGGCTGGTGACCGCGAGCGGCGCGACCGGCGACGGGGCCTGACGCACCCGCCGGGCCCGGCCGAGATCGGCGGCGACGGACGACAGCGCCTCGCGCACCGCTTCGGGGTGGTAGGGCTTGGGCACGTAGCGGCCCGAGAAGCCCTGCTGGCGCACCTGGGCCTCGTCAAGCCCGGTGACCATCACGTAGGGAACGCCCTGCCGCTCGAGCCGCTCGGCGACGGGCCGGGCGCTCTGGCCCGCCAGCGTCAGGTCGAGCAGGACGGCGTCGAGCGCGCGGCCCGCGCCGGCGATGTGCTCGAGCGCGCGCTCGACGTGGCTGGCGACGCCGATCACCCGGTGGCCGTACTCCTCGAGCGTCGCCTCGAGGTCCATGGAGACCAGCGTCTCGTCCTCGACGAGGATGAGATTGAGGCCATCGTAATCGTCGTACTGGGTCACAGCGGGTCCCTCCCAAGGCTCGCGGCGCACAGGCGGCACCGCCCCGTGGCTCATGACATATCTAGGATATGACGAAGGTTCTGCGACGCCGAAGCGCAAATTGTGTAACAATTGAGCATGTTCAGGCGGCATCCCGCTCGCGGCGGCCACGCGGGCCGGCCGGATCTGGCTGTTGCAAGGGCTTTCGGACAACGGCTTGACCCTGCCGCTGGCGCAGGCAAAAGGCAGCCATGGGCACCGGACACCTGACCATCGACCTCGACGCGCTGGCCGCGAACTGGCGCGCGCTCGACGCCATGGGCTCCGCCGAGACCGGCGCGGTGGTCAAGGCCGACGGCTACGGGCTCGGCGTCGCCCCGGTGGCGCGCACGCTGCACAAGGCGGGGGCGCGGCGCTTCTTCGTCGCCGTCGCCGAGGAGGGCGCGGCGCTGCGCCAGGCGCTGGGGCCGAACGTGGACGTCTGCGTCTTCGGCGGCCACATGCCCGGCGACAGCGAGATGATCGGCGACCTCGGCCTCGTGCCGATGCTGAACTCGCTCGAGCAGGTGCTGCGCCACTTCGAGGCGCTGCCCGGCCACCCGTTCGGCATCCAGCTCGACACCGGCATGAACCGGCTGGGGATGGAGATGTCGGAATGGGCGGCGGTCGCCGAGATCGCTTTGCAGCAGAAGCCGGTGCTCGTCATGAGCCACCTCGCCTGCGCCGACGAGCCGGACCACGAGATGAACACCCGCCAGCTCGCCGAATTCCACCGCATGACCGACGGCATCAAGGTGCCACGCTCGCTCGCGGCGACGGGGGGCATCCTGCTCGGGCAGGAGTACCAGTTCGACCTGACGCGCCCCGGCATCGGCCTCTATGGCGGCCGTCCCTTCGAGGAGGCGCGCCCGGTGGTGACGCTGGAGCTGCCGGTGATCCAGGTGCGCGACGTGGAGCCGGGCGAGAGCGTCGGCTACGGCAACAGCTGGATCGCCGAGCGCAGGACGCGCCTCGCCACCGTCGCGGCGGGCTACGCCGACGGCATCACCCGGCACCTGTCGAACCGCGCCAGCCTCTGGCACGGCGACGCGCCCTGCCCGATCCGCGGCCGGGTCTCGATGGACCTGATCTGCGCCGACATCACCGACCTTCCCGAGACGCCCGACTCGCTGGCGCTGCTGAACGGGCGGCAGGGGGTCGACGACATCGCCGACATCGCGGGCACCATCGGCTACGAGGTGCTGACCCAGCTCGGCCCGCGCTACACCCGCCGGCACCCGAGCGCATGACCGGGCTGCTCGCCCGCATCGGCGCCGCCACGCTGGCGCTGCTCGCCGGAATCGGGCGGATGGTGATCTTCGTCGCCGAGACCCTGAGCCACCTCGTCCGCCCGCCCTTCTACGCGCGCGAGTTCGGCCACGCGGTGATGAGCGTCGGCTGGCAGTCGCTGCCGGTGGTGGGGCTCACCGCGTTCTTCACCGGCGGCGCGCTGGCGCTGCAAATCTACTCGGGCGGCGCGCGCTTCTCGGCCGAGGCGCTGGTGCCGCAGATCGTCGCCGTGGGCATGGTGCGCGAGCTCGGCCCGGTGCTGGTGGGGCTGATGATCGCCGCCCGCGTCACCTCGTCGATCGCCGCCGAGATCGCCACGATGAAGGTTACCGAGCAGCTCGACGCGCTGGTGACGCTCTCGACCAACCCGATGAAGTACCTCACCCTGCCCCGCGTCCTCGCCGCGCTGCTCACGGTGCCGGTGCTGGTGGCGGTGGGCGACGTGATCGGCATCTTCGGCGGCTACCTCGTCGGCATCTACCGGCTCGACTTCAACCCGGCGAACTACATCACCAACACCGTCGACTTCCTCGAGGCCCACGACGTGATTTCCTCGCTCGTCAAGGGCGGCGCCTTCGGGCTGATCGCGGCGCTGACGGGGTGCTATTACGGGATGCAGTCCGACCGCGGCGCGCAGGGCGTGGGCCGGGCGACGAAGACCGCCGTGGTGGTGGCCGCCGTGCTGATCCTCGCGGCGAACTTCCTGCTCACGGAGGCGTTCTTCTCCGAATGATCCGCCTGACCGACGTCCACAAGAGCTTCGGCTCCAACCACGTGCTGCGCGGCCTCGACCTGGAGGTCGGGCGCGGCGAGAGCATGGTGGTGATCGGCGGCTCGGGGACCGGCAAGTCGGTGATCCTGAAGTGCATCCTGGGGCTGCTGACGCTCGACGGCGGACGCATCGAGATCGATGGCGCGCATGTCCGCCGGGCGGGCCGCGAGGCGATGCTGGCGCGCTTCGGGATGCTGTTCCAGGGCGCGGCGCTGTTCGACTCGCTGCCCGTCTGGCAGAACGTCGCCTTCCGCCTGCTGCGCGGCGAGCTGAAGCGGCCCCGCGCCGAGGCGCGCGACATCGCCGTCGGGAAGCTGCGCCGCGTCGGACTCGGGCCGGAGGTGGCCGATCGCTACCCGGCGGAGCTGTCGGGGGGGATGCAGAAGCGCGTCGGCCTCGCCCGCGCCATCGCCGCCGAGCCCGACATCATCTTCTTCGACGAGCCGACCACGGGGCTCGACCCGATCATGGCCGGCGTCATCAACGACCTGATCCGCGAGATCGTGACCGAGATGGGCGCGACCGCCGTGACCATCACCCACGACATGACCTCGGTGCGCGCCATCGCCGACCGGGTCGCGATGCTGCACCGGGGCAAGATCCGCTGGGTCGGCCCCGCCGCCGAGATCGACGGCGCCGACGATCCCTACCTCACCCAGTTCGTCCACGGTCGTGCCGAAGGGCCGATCGAGACCTTGCGCTGAGCCGCACCGGAGCCGCCCCTTGTTTCAGCCCGATCCCATCATCCTCGCCTTCCTCCCCGTCAAGCAGGGCCTGTTCCTGCTGGCGCTCCTGCCGCTGGCCCTGCTGCGCGGCATCGTCGCCCGCCGTGCCGCGCGGACGGCCGCGCTGGTGGCGCTGGCGCTCGCGGTGCTGGGGCTGCTGGCGCGCTACCTGCCGGAGCTGCTCAACGTCTATGGCGGCCCGCTGGTCCGGGCGGCCGGGGCCTGGCGCAACCTGCTCGGCGGCATGGGGATGAACCTGCTCGCCGCGCTGCCGCTGCTGGCGTCGGCGGTCCTGCCGGGGCGGCGCTGGTGGGCGATCGACGCGGTGCACGTGCTGTTGCTGGCGGGGCTGCTGGGGCTCTGGGCGTACAGCCTCTGGGGGTGACGTGGGTGCGCGCTGAATGCGCACCCTACCCGTCTCCGTGGTGCCCTTGCGTCAGGCGTTAACCTTTAGCGCAAAATGTGGCGGCGCCGGGAACCTGACAGGCCCGCAAATTGTTCTTCTCGCAACACGTCGGCGGAATCCTGCCGGCATCCGCCAAGTGGCGAGGGGAGTTCTTTACCATGGCGATCATCCACCTTTCCCGCGCCGTGCAGAAGCTGCTGCATGCCGTGGCCTTTCTTGTCATCATCGTGGCCGGCCTTGCCGCCCTGGCCTACACCGTCGCATCCTTCCTCGGCATGGCGCCGTGGCTGACCTTCGAGGCGCAGATCGGCGATACCGTCTACGCCAATGCCGGCCAGATCACCCAGATCGGCCTCACCGCCCTGCTGCTGACGCTGATGTGCTTCCTGCCGTCCTCGGGCCGGGTTCTCGCGCTCGAGAACTCGCACCGCAACTTCCGCATCTCGATGGAGGACGTGGCGAAGGCCTACCATTACTGCCACGCCGCCGACCGCCAGGGCGTGTTCACCATGTCGTCCGAATTCGACCAGGTCCGCGAGCGCCTCGGCTACCTGCGCGACCACCCCGACCTCGCCCGCCTCGAGCCGGCCGTGATGGAAGTCGCCGCGCAGATGAGCCAGCAGAGCCGTCACCTCGCCGACGTCTACTCCGACGAGAAGGTCGCCCGGGCCCGGGAGTTCCTCGCCCAGCGTCAGGAGGAAGCCGAGATGCAGCAGGAGCGCATCGTCGAGGCCCTGCATGCCTGCACCGAGATCCGCCGCTGGCGCGAGCAGGTCGAGCTCGAGGAGAGCGTCGTGTCCTCGCAGGTCCAGCGCCTCGAGGAGCAGCTCGAAGCCTGCCTGCCCCAGCTCGGCTTCAGCGTGGTGCCGAACCATGGCGACATCGCCGAGAACGTCACCCGCATGCCGATGAAGCCCGCCGCCGAATAATCAGCGGCCCACACCTTCCTCCGAGCCCCTCGCGCCGCCGGCGCGGGGGGTTTTTTCCGTCTGCCGGAGCACCTGGAGCCGCTCACCCAGCCAGCCCGCCTCGGCTGTGACCGGCGCGACGACGAGCGCTTCGATCAGCCGGCGCAGCCGCGCGGCGAGGTCGGCGGGCATGTCGCCGAAGATGCCGCGGCGGGCGGTGAGCAGGATGGTGCGCGACAGGGCGCGGCCGGGCAGCGGCAGGATCTCGACGTGCTCGCGGAAGCGGTGGGCGTGCTGCCAGCCGAGCGGCGTCAGGATCGTCCAGCCCGCGCCCGCCGCCACCATGGCGAGGATCGCGTGGTAGGAATCGAGCTCGAAGCGCTGCGGGAAGGTGAGGTTCTGCCGGGCGAGGTGGGTGGTGATGGTGCGGCCCATGTGGTGGCGCGTCGTGTACTGGATGTGGGGCAGCGCGGCGAGCTGCTCCAGCAGCCGGTCGGGCGCCACCGCGCCGCGCGGGGCGGCGACGACGAAGGGCTCCTCGAGCAGCGGGTGGACTTCGTGGCCGGCCGCGCCGAGGCCCATGTCGCTGGTCACCACCACGTCGAGCGCGCGGGCCTCGAACTGGTCGAACAGCCGGTGCGAGGCGCCGGTCTCGAGCAGGAACTGGCAGGGCTCGAGCGCGCCGGCCATCTCCGACAGCAGGCGCGGCGTCACGTCGGCGTCGAAATCCTCGATCATCCCGAGCCGCAGCCGCGTCAGCGCGCCCGTCCCGGCCAGCGCCAGCTCGGCGCGCGCCTGCTCGGCCTCGTTGAGGATCGCGTTGGCGCGGCGCAGGAAGGTCTCGCCCGCCGGGGTCAGCGTCACCGGCCGCTCCGAGCGGTTGAGCAGGGTCGCGCCGATGTCGCGCTCGAGGTTGGTGAGCTGCTGGCTGATCGTCGCCGCCGAGGTCGACAGCCGCCGCGCGGCCGCGGTGATCGACGCCTCCTCGGCCGTGGCGACGAACACCTCGACGCCCCACAGCGTGATCCTGCCCTGCCTCTGCCCCATGCGCGCTCCCCGCCGTCGCCGCCAACCTACGGCGCGCCCCACCCGCCCGCAACGTAGGGTGCGCATTCATTGCGCACCCCCGCGATCCCCGGAGACGACAAAAGGGGCGAGCCTTTCGGCTCGCCCCTTCGCTGGCGGTGCGGCAGGGAGGAGGACCGCCGGCCAGGGTGTCGCGGTCACTTCGCCGAAGCGGAGGCCTTCTTGGTGGCGGCGGTGACGTCGTCGCTGGCTTTCTTGGCGGCGACGGTCATCTCCTCGGTCATGTCCTTGCCCGCGGCGAGCATCAGCTCGATCGACTCGGTCTGGACCTTCTTGGCGATGTCGGCGAAGGCGGCCATGTGCTCGGCGGCGACTTCGGCGGAGGCGGAGGCGAAGTCGGTCATCGCCTTGGCGTAATCGGCGGGCTCGCTCTTGGCCTGGGTCATGGCCGACAGGCGCACCAGCGTGTCGTTCGCCCACTTGGCGGACAGCTCGGTCGACTTCTGCGCGGCGTCGATGGAGACGGCGGAGAGCTTCTCGGCGAGCGTGGTCTGCGTCTTGAACGCGTCTTCCATGCCCTTGGTGTCCATCGGGAAGGCGCCCATCATGTCTTTCATCATGGTGGCGAGATCGGGAGTGTTGGTGGTGGTGGCCATTGGAGTATCCCTTCAGGCGAAACTGTTTTCTGCGACTGATCGGAATATGCTCGCTGCGGCGCAGCATTTCAAGTTTTTTCTGCGTTGCAGCATGGAGTTTCTTCCCTAGAGGAAGCAGGTCAACGGCTTAGCTCGCGCTCATGCGGCAGGGCGGCCGCGGACGTAGGTGCCGGGCGCGGGCGCCAGTGGAACATGCTCCGAATCGCCCGGCTCGCGCGCCGCGACCTTCCCGCCCGAGCGCGCCGCCAGCCACTTGCCCCAGCGCGGCCACCAGGAGCCCTCGTGCTTCTGCGCCGCGGCGCGCCACGCGTCCGGGCTCTCCGGCCACGCCTTGTTGACGTAGTGGCCGTACTTCTTCTTCGACGGCGGATTGACGATGCCGGCGATGTGACCGCTCTCGGACAGGATGAAGGTCTTGTCGGCCGACCCCATCTGCGCCACCCCCCGGTAGGAGCTGCGCCAGGCGGCGATGTGGTCGCTCTCGCAGGCGATGGCGCAGAGCGGCACCTCGACGTCGGACAGGTGCACCGTCTCGCCCGCCACCTCGAAGCCGGTGGTCGCCAGCTTGTCCTGCTGGCAGAGCCCGCGCAGGTACTCGACGGCCATTCTCGCGGGCAGGTTGGTGCCGTCGCCGTTCCAGAACAGCAGGTCGAACGCGGGCGGCGCCTCGCCCATCATGTAGCTGCGGATCGCGGGGCGGTAGATCAGGTCGTTGGAGCGCAGGAACGAGAAGGTCCGGCTCATGTAGAAGCTGTCGAGGTAGCCCGCGCGCGCGCACTCGGCCTCGATGCCGTCGACGAAATCGTCGTCGAGGAACACCCCCACCTCGCCCTGGTCGGAGAAGTCGGTAAGGGTGGTGAAGAAGGTGGCGGCGTTGACGCTGGTGTCGCCGCGCTTCTTCATCACGCCGAGTGTGCAGGAGAGCGTGGTGCCGGCGATGCAGTAGCCCACCGCGTTGACCTTTTCGGTGCCGCAGATCGCCTTCACCTCGCGGATCGCGGCGAGGTAGCCGTCCTCGACGTAGTCGCTCATGCCGGTGTCGCGGTAGCTGGCGTCGGGATCGACCCAGCTGACGACGAACAGGGTGAAGCCCTGCTCGACGATCCAGCGGATCAGGCTGTTCTTCTCCTTGAGGTCGAGGATGTAGAACTTGTTGATCCACGGCGGGAAGATCACCAGCGGCGTCTCGTGGACCTGCGGCGTCGAGGGTGCGTACTGGATCAGCTCGAACAGGTGGTTGCGCCAGACCACCTCGCCCGGCGCGGTGGCGAGGTTTTCGCCCACCTCGAAGGCGTTCTTGTCGGCCAGCGTCACGATCAGCTCGCCGTCGTTGGCCTCGAGGTCGGCGACGAGGTTCTCGAGCCCCTTCACCAGGCTCTCGCCCTCCGTCTCGACGGCACGGGCGAGCGCCTCGGGATTGGTGCCGAGGAAATTGGTGGGGCTGAACATGTCGACGATCTGGCGCGAGAAGTATTCGAGCCGCCGTTTCTGGCGCTCGTCGAGCCCGTCGAGGTCGGCGACGGCGGTCTGCACGGCGTCGGCGTTCAGGAGGTATTGCTGCTTGAGGAAGTGGAAGTAGGGGTTGTCCTGCCAGTGCGGCGAGGCGAAGCGGGGATCCTCGGGCGCGGCGTCTTCGGTCTCGGGCCGGGCGAGGCCGCCGGTGGCGATGGCCTGCTGCGCCTCCACGTAGTGCTTGAGCGTCTTGCCCCAGTAGCCGACCTGGTGCTCGATGATCTTGGCCGGGTTCTGCATCATCTCGCCCACGTACGCGGCGGCGGCCTGCATGTAGAGGTCCTGCCCCGGCGCCTGCAGCGCCCGGGGCACCGTGCGCTTGGTGGCGAGCGCGGCGACCAGGCGCTTGCTGAGGTCGTCGATGCGGGCGAGGTTGGTTTCGAGGGCGGAAAGCACAGGTGCCGCAGCGTCTTTTCCGTCGTCCGAAGATTCAGTTGTCACGACATCTCCCCCACCCTAGTTTGCACCTGCAGCATCCGGCGCATGCGCGTTCTGGCCGTCTCTCAGACCATATGGCCGGGACAGGCGATGCGCCAACCCCGGCACCGAGGTGGTTGGCCAAATGAAGTTCATGTTCACCTACGACCTGATGGAAACGGCGCGCAACACGAACCAGTGGCTCGGCGCCACGGCGCGCGCCTTCGCCTCCTACCCGGCCGTCGCCGCCGTTCCGCATCCGATGATCGGGATGATGAAGGCGTGGGGCGAGGTCACGGAGCGGTCGTTCTCCCGCATGGTCGCCAAGCCCTCGTGGGACATCCCCTCCGTCACCGCCGAGGACGGGCGCGACCACGTCGTCTCCGTCGAGACGGTGATCGACAAGGCCTTCGGCAACCTGCTCCACTTCAAGGTCTCGGGGCGCAAGCCGCGCGACCGGCGGGTGCTGCTGGTGGCGCCGATGTCGGGCCACTACGCGACGCTGCTGCGCAAGACGGTGCTGAGCCTGCTGCCCGATTGCGAGGTGTTTATCACCGACTGGAAGAACGCCCGCGACATCCCCGTCAGCGCCGGCAAGTTCGACATCGAGGACTACACCCTCTACTGCGCCGAGTTCATCCGCCATCTCGGCCCCGACATCCACGTCATCGCCGTCTGCCAGCCCGCGCCGCTGGTGCTCGCGGCGACGGCCTACCTCGCCGAGGAGGAGCCGGCCGCGCAGCCGCGCACCCTGACCCTCATCGGCGGCCCGATCGACCCGGAGGCGAACCACACCGAGGTCACCGATTTCGGCCGCTCCGTCACCATGGGCCAGCTCGAGCAGACGATGATCCAGCGCGTCGGCTTCAAGTATGCCGGGGTCGGGCGGCTGGTCTATCCGGGGCTGCTGCAGCTGGCCTCGTTCATCGCGATGAACGGCGCGACGCACGCGAAGGCGTTCACCGACCAGATCTTCCGCGTCGCCCGCGGCGAGACGTCGGACCAGGACAGGCACAACGTCTTCTACGACGAGTACCTCGCCGTGATGGACATGCCGGCGGAGTTCTACCTCTCGACGGTGGAGCGGATCTTCAAGGGCCGCGAGGTGGCGCGCAACCGCTTTGTGGTGGACGGGCGGCAGGTCGATATCGGGCGCATCACCAACGTGGCGGTGAAGATCGTCGAGGGCGAGGAGGACGACATTTCCGCGCCGGGCCAGTGCCTCGCGGCGCTCGACCTGCTGACGGGCCTGCCCGACGACATGAAGGCCGCGCATCTCGAGCCGGGCGCGGGCCATTACGGCATCTTCGCCGGCTCCTCGTGGCGCAACAACATCCGCCCGCTGGTGCTGCGATTCATCGACGCCAACGCCAAGCCGCAGGGCAAGGCCAGGCGGGCCAAGCCGTCGGTCGTCGCGGCGGAGTGAGGGGGGCCGGGCCGATGTCCGGCCGACAGGGGTCATGACAGCGCAGATCGCCTACGCCCTCGTGGCCTTCGCCTTCGTGACGACGGTCACGCCGGGGCCGAACAACGTGATGCTGATGGCGTCGGGCGCGAATTTCGGCGTCCGCCGCACGCTGCCGCACATGTTGGGAATCGCCCTCGGGCTGGTGTCGATGATCCTGCTGCTGGGCTTCGGGCTGGCGCAGGTGTTCGAGCGGCTGCCCGCCGCGGGGACCGTGCTCAAGGCGCTGGCGATCGCCTACCTGCTCTACCTCGCCTGGCGCATCGCCACCGCCGAGCCCAGGCCCGACGCCGCCCCCGGCGCGGAGGCGCGGCCGATGACCGCGCTCGAGGCGGCGGCGTTCCAGTGGGTCAACCCGAAGGCCTGGGCGATGGCGCTGACCGGGGTGACGGTCTACCTGCCCGACCGGACCGCGCTGACGATCCTCGTCGCGGCGGCCCTGTTCTTCGCGGTGTGCCTGCCCTGCGTGAGCCTCTGGGCGGCGCTCGGCCAGCAGCTCCGCCGGGTGCTGACCAACCCGGCGCGGCGGCGCGCGTTCAACGTGACGATGGCGCTGCTGCTGGTGGCGACGCTCTGGCCGATCCTCACCCACTAGCCCCGCCGAGGCGCGCGATCAGCGCCTGCGCCGCGGCCGGATTGGCGACCTTGTGGCCGGCGACCACGTAGGCGAACACGTCGCGCGCCGTACCGGGCGCCGCCGCACCATGGGTCGGCGCGCCCTCGGGCACACGCCCCTCCGCCAGCGCCTCGAGCCGGGCGGCGTGGGCCGCGAGCGCGGCGTCGTCGTAGCCCGCCGCCGGGCCGTCGCTGGTGCCCATGAGGCGCACGTAGTGGAAATCGGCGGTCGCGTCGGCGATCTCGACGAAGCGCGACTCCTGCGCCCAGACGATCGCCGCCCCGTGCGCGCGCACCAGCGCCACCGCCTCGGGGCAGCAAAAGCTCTCGTGGCGCAGCTCGAGCGCGTGGCGCAGCGGCAGGCCCTCCGCCTCGGCGGGCAGCAGCGCGAGGAAGGCGGCGAAGTCGCCCGGGTCGAACTTCTTGGTTTCGGCGAACTGCCACAGGATCGGCCCGAGCGCGTCGCCGAGCTCGGCGATGCCGCTGCCGACGAAGCGCGCGATGCTCTCGCCGGCCTCGCCGAGCACCTTCTTGTTGGTCGCGTAGCGCGGCGCCTTCAGGGAGTAGACGAAGCCCGCCGGCGCCGCCTCGCGCCACTTGGCGAAGGTGGCGGGCGACTGGGTGCGGTAGAAGGTGCCGTTGATCTCGAGCGTCGTCAGCATGCTGGCGGCGTGGGCGAGTTCGTCCTTCCGGGGAAGCCTGTCGGGGTAGAACGTCCCGCGCCAGGGCGGGTAGGTCCACCCCCCGATGCCGACCCGGATGTCGCCGCGCGCGCTCATCCTCCGATCCTGCGCCGCGCCCGGCGCTCTGGCAACGGATATGTGGCCGCGGCCGCCCTTCCCTCCCCGGCGCCGCCGGCTATGTTCGGCCCCATGCGCCCGCTCCTCGCCGCCCTGCTCCTGCTCTCGGCCTGCACCCGCCCGCTCACGCCCGCCGAGCGCGCCTTCGCGGCCCAGATCCTCGGCCCCGACACCGCCTATTCCGACATCCGCTTCACCGAGGCGGGTCCCGTCGGCGCCTTCACCTTCACCTACCCGACCCGCCCGCGCACCACCTGCCGCGAGCGGATCCTGCCGCCGAGCACCGGCCCCACCTTCGAGACCCGCACCGCCGGGATCACCTTGTTCGACCACGTGGTGACGAACCCCGACTGGTACCTCGCCGACTACCTCGCCGACTGGCCCGAGCGGCTGAACCTCGTGGCGGCGATGTTCTTCGCCCACGAGCTGACCCATGTCTGGCAGTGGCAGAACCGCGAGGTGACGGGCTACTCGCTGGGCCGCGTCGCGCGGGAGCACCAGACGATCGAGGACCCCTACCTGTTCGACAGCGACGCGACGCCGGACTTCCTCGCCTACGGCTACGAGCAACAGGCGGCGCTGGTGGAGGAATACATCTGCTGCGCCACCCTCGCACCGGACGCGGCCCGAACGGACCGGCTCCGCGCGCTCCTCGGGCAGGCGATGCCGGTGGGCGAGCTGCGGATGCCCGAGGAGGTGGTGTTGCCGTATCCGGAGGCGGACGTGGCGGGGATCTGCGACTGAGGGGGCCGGGGGTGCGCGATGAATGCGCACCCTACGCTTCGAGTTCGGCGTCCCAGTAGAGGAAGTCGAGCCAGGTGTCGTGGAGGTGGTTGGGGGGGAACTTGCGGCCGGTGTTGCGCAGCTCCTCCGAGGCCGGCCGGCGCGGGGCCTTGCGCAGGGACAGGCCCGACTGGCGCAGGCTCTTGGAGCCCTTCTGCAGGTTGCAGCGCGCGCAGGCGGCGACGACGTTTTCCCACGAGGTGATCCCGCCCCGGGCGCGCGGCACCACGTGGTCGAAGGTCAGATCGCCCTTCGCGCCGCAATACTGGCAGCAGAATTCGTCCCTCAGAAACAGATTGAAGCGCGTGAAGGCCACGCGCTTCTGAGGTTTGACGTAATCCTTGAGGACGACCACCGAGGGGATCCGGATCGTGGTCGAGGGACTTCGGACCACCTCCTCGTACTCGGCGACGATGTCGACCCTGTCGAGCCAGGCCGCCTTGATCGCCTCCTGCCAGGGCCAGAGGCTCAGCGGGTAGTAGGAGAGCGGCCGGTAGTCGGCGTTGAGCACCAGCGCCGGGTGGTGTCGCAGGCCCGCCGCCTCGCGCACGAAATGTGTCCTGAAATCGCCGTTCATGAGCCCCGAGTCCGTCCCCGTCCTGCTGCCTTCGCCGGCGTCAGGAC
This sequence comes from Oceanicola granulosus HTCC2516, assembly GCF_000153305.1. GTDB lineage: Bacteria > Pseudomonadota > Alphaproteobacteria > Rhodobacterales > Rhodobacteraceae > Oceanicola > Oceanicola granulosus. Next base: position 343,856 of record NZ_CH724107.1, on the reverse strand, counting down.
GGAAGCATCCGCCCCGGCCGTGATCTGACTATATCTGGCGTTCTGAGGCTGGCAAGGCCAAGATGTGCCAGCAGCGGCCGCGCCTCTCGCGGGCCGCATCAACCGGGAAGGACCACGCCATGCGCTGTCTCGTCGTCGGCGGAACCGGCTTTCTCGGCGGCGCCATCGCGGACGCCGCGACGGCCGCCGGGCACGACGTCACCATCCTGTCGCGCGGCCGGACCGTGCGCGGCGGGAGCTCTGTCCGCACCATCCGGGCCGACCGCCACGGCGACCTCGCGCCGCTGCGGGGCGAGGCCTTCGACTGGGTGTTCGACAGCTGCGCCTACACCCCCGCCTCCGTGCGCACCCTGCTCGAGGCGCTGCCGGGGCTGCAGCGCTACGTGCTGGTCTCCTCGATCTCGACCTACGGCAGCTACACCGCGCACGTCATCGAGACCGACCCCGTTCCGGCTCCGACCGAGGACGATCTCGCCACCGCCCGCGCCGTACCGCCGGGCGAGCGTGCCTCGGCGATGGCGTACGGCGCCGCCTACGGCCCGCTCAAGCGCGGCTGCGAGTTGGTCGCCGAGGAGATGCTGGGCGCGCGGGCGACGGCGCTGCGGGTCGGGCTGCTGGTTGGCGCGGGCGACTATACCGACCGGCTCACCTGGTGGGCGCGCCGGATCGACCTCGCCCACGGCGACCGGCGGCGCGTCCCCGCCCCCGGACCGTGCGACAGGGCCGTGCAGTTCATCGACGTGCGCGACGCCGCCGACTTCGCGCTGGCCTGCGCCGAGAGCGCGCACGGCGGGGTGTGGAACGTGACCGGCCGACCGATGCCGATGGCCGACCTGCTCGCCGCCGCAAGGGACGCCGCCGGCTCTCCCGCCGAGCTCGTCTGGGTCGACGAGGCGCGGGTGGTCGGGGCCGGCGTCGCGCCGTGGGTCGACATGCCCCTGATGGCGCCGGCCCTGCCGCAGTTCCGGTACTTCCTGCAGGTCGACACCGCCCGCGCCCGGTCCGCCGGCCTCGCCTGTCGGCCGCTGCGAGACACGCTCGCGCGCCTGCTGGCCTGGGACCGCGCACGGCGGGACGTGCCGCTCAAGGGCGGTCTGTCGGCCGAACAGGAAGCGGCGCTGCTGGACGGAGATGACTGACGGAGGCGTGCCCGCCCCCCGATCGAGCTCGCGGGAAGGGCGCGACGCAGGTGTCTACGAAAGACGCAAGTGCCCGCCGCGCAAAGAAAAAGCGGCCCCCTAAGGAGCCGCTTCTTTCAGCGGTGGCGCGGTTGACGGGGCTCGAACCCGCGACCCCCGGCGTGACAGGCCGGTACTCTAACCAACTGAGCTACAACCGCCCGCTGCCCGCCCTGGTGTCTTGCGACCCCGTGGCGTGAGGCGGGTTCTAGGCAGAGGCGCCGGGGGGGTCAAGCAGGAAAAACGCCTGACGCGGGATCAATTTCGCCGCTGCCGCGGGGGCAGCCGGGCGCGGGCGGCCGGCGGAGCGATCGGAAGGGGAGGTGGTGGGTGGTGAGGGGCTCGAACCCCCGACATTCTCGGTGTAAACGAGACGCTCTACCAACTGAGCTAACCACCCGCGGCGGCTGGAATAGCCCGCGCCCCGCCCACGTGCAAGCGCCGACCCCGCCACGGTGCGCGTAGGCCGGGCTTCAGCCCGGCTCCCCCCGCTCCCCGGGCGCCAGCGTCTCGTGCCGCCCGTCGCGCACCCGGTGCACCACCCCCTGCCCGCCCGGCAGCTCGGCCAGCCGCCCGAGCCCCAGCCCCAGCGCGGCGGTGCGCAGGAAGCGCGAGGTGATTCCATGGGTCACCACCACCGCCGGCCCCTCGAGCGCGGCGAGGAAGTCCGACACCCGCGCATAAAGCGCCTCGAACGGCTCGCCCCCCGGCGCGGCGCGGTAGAGGTCGAGGAAATGCGCCCCCGGCGGCAGGGCGGCCTCGGCGTCGATGACCGCCCGGTCGACCCCCGCCCAGCGGCCCACGCCGATCTCGGCGAGCCGCGGCTCCACCACCGGCTCCCAGCCGCCGAGCTCGGCCGCGATCAGCTCCGCCGTGCGCCGCGCCCGCCCCTGCGGGCTCACGAACAGCCGGTGCTCCGCCGGCCCCACGCCCAGCCCGCGCAGCAGACGCCCCATCGCCCGTGCCTGCGCCTCGCCCTCGGGCGTCAGCGGGCTGTCGAGCACGCCCTGCCAGCGGTGCAGGCGATTCCACTCGGTCTCGCCGTGGCGCAGCACGTAGAGGTCGGGCAGCGGCGTCATGGTCCGGCTCGTCCTGTCATGGGCGGAGATCAAGCGAAGGGAGGATGGTGGGTGATGAGGGATTTGAACCCCCGACATCTTCGATGTGAACGAAGCGCTCTACCACTGAGCTAATCACCCATCGGGGGGAGCCTTTAGCCGTCCTCCGCGGGGTCTGCAAGGGGTTCCTTGGCGGCGACGTTGCCGAGATCGGGCCGGCGCAGGCGGCAGACGTAGATCATGCCGTTGGCCTGCGCCTTGCGGCGGTTGATCTTGAGCTTGCCGAGCGGCGGCAGGTTGAGCTCCTCGCCGTTGGCGATGGCCTCGCCGAGCACCGCGAGCGCAGCCTCTGCGGCGAGCTTGGCGTCGCGCTTCTTGAGGCCCGAGCGAGTGACGACGCGCTCGACGAAATCCTTCTTCTTCAGCTCCGGCCCGGCGACGATTGCCGTCTCCGTCACCACCGTGGCCCGGGGCGGCGCGGCGGCGGCGTCGTGCTCCGCGAGGGGCTCGTCGATGGACTTCTCCGCCTGTCCGTCCGCCGTGTCGTCCGACTGTCCGTCCGCCATGTCACCTGCTCCCGCTCGTACTCTCGACTGGCGGCAGGCTACACCCCGGCCGGCGGGCGGCGCTAGCCCCGGCTGTCGGCGAGCACGGAGAGCACCGCATCGGGCGGGACGTCGGCGGTCACGAACGCCGCGCCGATGCCGCGCGCGAGCACGAAGCGCAGCCGGCCCGCGACGACCTTCTTGTCCTGCCCCATCAGCGCGAGCAGCGCGTCGGGGCCGGGCATCTCGCCGGGGATGTCGGCGATGGCGGCGCGGGTGCCCATCGCGGCGAGGTGGGCGCGCACGCGGCTCGGCTCCTCCTGCGCGCAGAGCCCGAGCCGCGCGGAGAGATCGAAGGCCAGCGCGCAGCCGATGGCGACGCCCTCGCCGTGCAGCAGCCGGTCGGAATAGCCCGTCGCCGCCTCGAGCGCGTGGCAGAAGGTGTGGCCGAGGTTGAGCAGCGCCCGGTCGCCCTGCTCGGTCTCGTCGCGCACCACGATCTCGGCCTTCATCTCGACCGAGCGGCGCACCGCGGCGACGAGCGCGGCCGGATCGTCGGCGAGGCCCGGCCCGTGCCGCTCGAGCCACTCGAAGAACGCCGCGTCGCCGAGCAGCCCGTACTTCATAACCTCGCCGTAGCCGGCGAGGAAGTCGCGCCGCGGCAGGCTGGCGAGCAGCGCGGTGTCGGCGAGCACCAGCGCGGGCTGGTGGAACGCGCCGATCAGGTTCTTGCCCTGGGGGGCGTTGATACCCGTCTTGCCGCCGACGGAGCTGTCGACCTGCGCCAGCAGGCTCGTCGGGATCTGCACGAAGCGCACGCCCCGGCGCAGGATCGCGGCGGCGAAGCCCGCGAGGTCGCCGATGACCCCGCCGCCGAACGCCACCACCACGTCGCCGCGCTCGACCTTCTGCTCGAGCAGCCACTCGCAGGTGCGCGACAGCTGGTCCCAGCCTTTCGTCGCCTCTCCCGGCGGCAGCTCCAGCGCCACCATCTCGACGCCCGCCGCCGCCAGCCCGGCACGCAGCGCCGGCAGGTGCAGCGCGGCGACCCGCGCCTCCGTCACCACCGCGACGCGCGGTCGGCGCAGCAGCGGCGCGATCTCCTCGCCCGCCCGCGCCAGCAGGCCGGGGCCGATGCGCACGTCGTAGGCGCGCCCCGGCAGGTCGACCCGTACCGTCTCGCGCAGGTCGGTGGCCGCGCTGGGGGCGGTGGCGAGGTCGGGGGCGCTCATCGGGCAGGCTCCAGGATGTCGGGGTGCGCCGCGAGGGTGCGCAGCACGTGGTCGGTCATGTCGGCGATGGAGAAGCGCGGATCGCCCTTCACCCTCAGCCCGGCGAGGGCGTAGAGCGGCGCGCGCTCCTCGAGCAGCCGCGCCAGCGTGCCTTTCGGGTCGGCCGTGCGCAGCAGCGGGCGCGTCGCGCGGTGGCGCACCCGCTCCCAGAGCAGCTCGAGGTCGGCGTCGAGCCAGAGCGCGGTGCCGCTGGCGGCGATGATGCGCCGGTTGCGCTCGGCGAGCCACGCGCCGCCACCCGTCGAGAGCACGAACGGCGCGCCGCGCAGCAGCCGCCGGATCACCTCGGTCTCGCGGTCGCGGAAGAACGCCTCGCCGTCGCGCTCGAAGATCTCGGCGATGGAGGCGGCGGCGGCGGCCTCGATCTCGTGGTCCGAATCGAGGAACGGCACCTCGAGCCGGGCGGCGAGCGACTTGCCGATGGCCGTCTTGCCCGAGCCCATCATGCCGATCAGCACGATGGTCCGCTTCAGCCGCCCCGGCGGAGCGGCTGCCCTGAGTTCCCTATCCTCTTGCTCCGCCATCAGCTTTCCGGCGCGCCTTCATGATCTGTCGTCGGCTGCGTCCCGCCTGCGGGACGAATTTCTGACCCTGCATGGCGTGAACTTTCCGCAAATGCCATATATGATTTACCCGTTGCCCCCGCAGCCGTCCGTGAGCAGGCGGCGCGAGCGGGCACGGGACACGAGGCAGGACAGGGCAGATGTTCGACGCATGATCTGGCGGCTTTTCAAGTTTCTCTTCATCCTCGTGGTCCTCGGCGTCATCGCCCTGGTCGCGTATGCCTATGTCGGCCCCATCTTCTTCCCGCAGGATTTCGAGCCGCCGCAGCGCGAGATCGTGCTTCCGGTGACGCTCGGGGCCGACGAGTGAGGCTCGCCGCCCTGCTCGCCCTGCCCCTGTGGCTCGGCGGGGCCGTGCCCGGTGCGGCGCAGGAGCTGGCCGGGGTGACGGCCGGATCGCGGCCGCTCTCGGCGGTCGACTGGCTGTCGGACTCGCTCGACACGCCCCGCCCGGCGCTCCCCGGCCAGCCCGAGCCGCTGCGCACCGCCCCCGGCGTGGGCGAAGCGCCCGTCGCCGGCAGCGCCAGCGCGCCCGCCGTCACGGTGCTGCCGCTCGACGCGGTGTCGCCCGACCTCGTCGGGCTGGTGCCGCACGAGGTCAGCGGCCTGCCCCGCAGCCTCTGGGCCGGCTCGGAGCCCGAGACCCTCGCCGCGCTGATCGCGGCGGAGTGGGACGAGGGCCTGCCGGCGATGCAGGACCTGCTGCGGCTGCTGCTGCTCGCCGAGACCGACCCGCCGCGCGCCGACGGCGGCGAGGGGCTGCTGTTCCTGGCGCGCATCGACAAGCTGCTCGACCTCGGCGCCCTCGATCCGGCGCTCGAGATGCTCGAGGCCGCCGGCCCCGACCGCCCGGCCCTGTTTCGCCGCTACTTCGACGTCGCGCTGCTGACGGGGCGCGAATCGCGGGCCTGCCGGGTGCTGGCGGGCAAGCCCGAGCTCGCCCCCACCCTGAGCGCGCGCATCTTCTGCCTCGCCCACGGCGGCGACTGGCCCGCGGCGGCGCTGACGCTCAACTCGGCGCGCGCCCTCGAGGCGGTGTCGGCCGAGGAAGACGCGCTGCTGACCCGCTTCCTCGAGCCCGAGACCTTCGCCGACCTGCCGCCCCTGCGCCGCCCCGACCGGCCGACGCCGCTCGATTTCCGCATCCGCGAGGGCATCGGCGAGGCGATGCCGACGATGGGCCTGCCCCGCGCCTTCGCCCATGCCGACCTGCGCCCGACAACCGGCTGGAAGGCGCGGCTCGAGGCCGCCGAACGGCTGGCCCGCGTCGGCGCGGTCGACGACAACCTGCTGCTCGATCTCTACACCCAGCTCGCGCCCGCCGCCTCCGGCAGCGTCTGGGACCGCGCCGCCGCCGTGCAGGAATTCGAGGCCGCGCTGACCGGGCGCGATCCGGACAAGCTCGCCGCGGCGCTGCCGCCGGCCTGGGAGGCGATGACCACCGCCCGCACCGAGGTCGCCTTCGCGCGCCTGTTCGGCGCGGCCCTGCTCGAGCGCGAGCTTGACGGCCCGGCCGGACGGCTCGCCTACCGGATCGGGCTGTTGTCGGACGACTACGAATCGGTCGCCCTCGACCACGAGCCCGCGACCGCGGAGGACGCCTTCCTGCGGGCCGTCGCCATCGGCGAGATGCCGCAGGAGGCGCCGCGCGGGACGATGGAGTCGGCGATCCACCGCGGCTTCACCGACGCCGAGCCGCCGGCGCGGCTGATGGCGCTGGCCGACAGCGACCGGCTCGGCGAGGCGATCCTGCGCGCCATCGCGCTGTTCGACGCCGGCGCGGCGGGCGATCCGGAGGCCGTCGCCACCGCGCTGGCCTTCTTCCGCGCGGTGCGGCTGGAGGAGACGGCGCGGCGGGCGGCGTTGCAGCTGTTGCTGCTCGAGCGGTCGCCGTGAGCCCGGCCGACCAGCCGATGGTGCACTGGATCCAGGCCTTCCTGGAAGCCCAGGCCGCCGAACTCGACGCCGCCACCAACACCCAGCTCGCCTACGCGCGCGACCTCAAGGACTTCGCCGCCTGGCTCGAGCGCCGTCCGGCCCACTTCGCCGACGCGGCCCAGAGCCACGTCGAGGCCTACCTGATCGACTGCGAGGCCATCGGCCTCGCCCGCGCCACCCGCGCCCGGCGGCTGTCGGCGATCAAACAGCTCTACCGCTTCGCCTTCGAGGAGGGCTGGCGCGCCGACAACCCGGCGATCCGCATCGCCGGCCCGGGGCGCGAGAAGCGGCTGCCCAAGACGCTCAGCGTCGAGGAGGTCGACCGCCTGCTCGCCGCCGCGCGCACCACCCCGCGCGACGCGGTGCGCAACACCTGCCTCGTCGAGCTGCTCTACGCCACGGGGATGCGCGTGAGCGAACTGGTGAGCCTGCCCGTCGCCGCCACGAGGGGCGATCCGCGGATGCTGCTGGTGCGCGGCAAGGGCGGCAAGGAGCGCATGGTGCCCCTGTCGCAGGGTGCGCGCGCGGCGGTGGCGGAGTGGCTCGTGGCGCGCGACGCCGCCGAGGCCGCCGCCCAAGCCAGGGGCAAGGCGGCGTCGCGCTTCCTGTTCCCCTCGCACGGCAAGGACGGCCACCTGACGCGCCACCGCTTCTTCACGCTGATCAAGGAGATCGCCGTGCTCGGCGGCGTCTCGCCCGAAAAGGTGACGCCGCACACGCTGCGCCACGCCTTCGCCACCCATCTGCTCGAGGGCGGTGCCGACCTGCGCTCGATCCAGACCCTGCTCGGCCATGCCGACGTCGGCACCACCGAGATCTACACCCACGTCCTCGACGCCCGCCTGCGCGCCCTCGTCCTCGACCACCACCCCCTCGTCCAGCCCCGCGACACCGACCCGTAGGACACGCGCACCTCGCGGGCCCCGTAGGGTGCGCATTCATTGCGCACCCCCACGCCCCCGGGCCCGCGCGCCCGCGCCCTTGATGCGCCCGGGTCGCAGCCCCATAACCACTGTCTGAACCGCTTAGGGATGATCATGGACCTCGCCACCCTCGACGCCGCCTTCTGGATCACCGCCGGGGCGATCCTGCTGCTCCTGGTGTTCTCCGCCTTCTTCTCCGGCTCCGAGACCGCGCTGACCGCCGCGTCGCGGGGCAAGCTGCGCTCCAACGCCGACCGGGGCAGCACCGGCGCGCAGGTGGCGCTCGATATCACCGAGGACAACGAACGGCTGATCGGCTCGGTCCTGCTCGGCAACAACCTCGTCAACATCCTCGCCACCTCGCTCGCGACCGCGCTGTTCACCCGGGTGTTCGGCGAGGGCGGCGTGGCGCTGGCGACACTGGTGATGACCGCGCTGGTGCTGGTCTTCGCCGAGGTGCTGCCCAAGACCTACGCCATCACCAACGCCGAGAGCGCCGCCGCCCTCGTCGCGCGGCCGATCTCGCTGGTGGTGAAGGTCTTCGCTCCCGTGGTCGGCTTCGTGCGCCTGCTGGTGCGCGGCGTGCTGCGGGTGTTCGGCGTCCGCACCGATCCCAACGCCCACTTCCTCGCCGTGCGCGAGGAAATCGCCGGCGCGCTGCAGATCGGCCACTCGGAGGGCGTCGTCGAGAAGGAGGACCGCGACCGCATCCTCGGCGCGCTCGATCTCGGCGAGCGCTTCGTCGAGGAGATCATGCTGCACCGCTCGGGCATCGAGATGATCGACGCCGACCTCAACGCCCGCGACATCCTGCGCCGCTGCCTCGAATCGACCCACACGCGCCTGCCGCTCTACCGGGGGGAGCCCGAGAACATCGTCGGCGTGCTGCACGCCAAGGAGATGCTGCGCGCGCTCCACCGCCTCGCCGACGACGGCGAGGTGACGGCCAAGGAGCTCGCCGAGTTCGACGTGATGAGCGTCGCGATGGAGCCCTACTTCATCCCCGAGACCACGAACCTCGACGACCAGATGCGCGAGTTCCTCAAGCGCCACGTCCACTTCGCGCTGGTGGTCGACGAGTACGGCACGCTGCAGGGGCTGATCACGCTCGAGGACATCCTCGAGGAGATCGTCGGCGAGATCACCGACGAGTTCGACACCGACGAGGATCGCGTCATCGCGCGCACCGAGGACGGCTCCTACCTCGTCGAGGGCGGCACCACGATCCGCGACCTCAACCGCGCGCACGACTGGAACCTGCCCGACGACGAGGCCAACACCGTCGCCGGCCTCGTCATCCACGAGGCCCAGATCATCCCCGCCCAGGGCCAGGTCTTCTCGTTCCACGGCTTCCGCTTCGAGGTGGTCGAGAAGGAGGAGAACCGCCTCGCGCTGCTCAAGGTGCGCGAGCTCGAGCCGCCCGCCGCCTGAGCTGCCTAGCCGGCCAGCGCGCGGCGGACCATGTTGAGCGCGACGAGCAGGAGGAAGGCGCCGAAGACGCGCTTGAGCGGGCCCGGATCCATCCGGTGCGCCAGCGCCGCGCCCCAGGGCGCGGTGATCAGCGTCATCGCGATGACCAGCCCGAAGGCGACGAGGTTGACCGCTCCCAGCGTCAGCGGCGGGCGCACGTCCGGTGACATCGGCACCAGCAGGAAGCCAGCCACCGACGGCACCGCGATGATGACGCCGAACCCCGCCGCCGTCGCCACGGCGCGGTGGATGGGCACGTTGTGCAGGCTCATCACCGGCACCCCGAACGAGCCGCCGCCGATCCCCATCAGCACCGACAGAAAGCCGATGAGCGGCGACAGCACCCAGCGCACCGGCCCCTCCGGCATCCGTTCGGCGACGCGCCAGTGCGGCCGGCCGAACAGCATGTAGAGGCCGACGACGCTCGCGAGCCCGCCGAAGATCGCCTGCAGTGTCTGCGAGCGCAGGCTGGCCGCGACGGCCACCCCCGCCACCGCGCCGAGCGCGATGCCGAGCGCCCAGCCCTTCAGGATGTCCCACTCCACCGCGCCGCGCCGGTTGTGGGCGAGCAGCGAGCGCACGGAGGTGACGATGATCGTGGCGAGCGACGTCGCCAGGCACATCCGCATCAGCTCGGGGCTGTCGTAGCCGAGCGTGGCGAAGGCGTAGAAGAAGGCCGGCACCAGCACGATGCCGCCCCCGACCCCGAGCAGCCCCGCGAGCACCCCGGCGAAGGCGCCGATGCCCAGCAGCAGCGCCGCCATCGTCAGCAACAGGGACATGTCTTCCATCGCGCGCTCCTCGGGCCGGTCGTCCGCTACCTGACCCGAATGCACGGCGCCAACAAGGGGCTCGGTCGTCGGCGCGGTTCAGGCCGCCTGCGACCCCGCCTGCCGCACCAGCGCCAGCGCCGCCTCGACCACCTCCGGCCCCGCGCCCGGCCGCGTGCCGTTCTCCGACAGGTGCCGCCGCCAGGCCCGCGCGCCGGGGCGTCCGGCGAACAGGCCGAGCATGTGGCGCGTCACCTGGATCAGCCGCCCGCCCTCGCCCGCGAGGTGGCGCTCGATGTAGGGCAGCATCGCCAGCGCCGCATCCTCGGCGGTCATCTCGCTCGCGCGCCCGAAGATCGCCGCGTCGGCGGGCAGCAGGATCGCCGCCGGCTCGTGGTAGGCGGCGCGCCCGACCATCGCCCCGTCGAGCCCCCGCGCCAGCAATGCCCGCGCCGCGTCGAGCGTCGCGATGCCGCCGTTTATCGAGATGTGCAGCCCGGGGAACGCCGCCTTCATCGCCACGACAAGGTCGTAGTCGAGCGGCGGCACGTCGCGGTTCTCCTTCGGCGACAGCCCCTGCAGCCACGCCTTGCGCGCATGGATCGCCACCCGCCGCACCCCGGCCGCCGCGACCGCCTCGAGAAAGCGCGGCAGCACCTCCTCGGGCACCTGCTCGTCGACCCCGATGCGGCACTTCACCGTCACCTCGCGCGGCTGCGCGCCGATCATCGCGGCGCAGCACTCCGCCACCCGCTCGGGCGCATTCATCAACACCGCCCCGAACGTCCCCGACTGCACCCGGTCCGAGGGGCAGCCGCAATTGAGGTTGATCTCGTCATACCCCGCCGCCGCCCCGAGCCGCGCCGCCTCGGCCAGCTCCGCCGGATCGGACCCGCCGAGCTGCAACGCCACGGGATGCTCCGCCGGATCGTGCTCCAGCAGATGCACCGCCCCACCCCGCACCAGCGCCGGCGCGGTCACCATCTCGGTATAGAGCAGCGCCTCCCGGCTCAGCAGCCGGTGGAAGTAGCGGCAATGCCGATCGGTCCAGTCCATCATGGGTGCCACGGAAAGCCGCGATGCAGCGCAAGCATCTGATTTCAAAGCAGTATTCATAACGATAGCTGCTGCCTCAAGAACTCGGAATCAGCGCATTTCTCCGCGTTATGCCGGGTTTTCCCGGGTTCCACGAGCAGAGTTGCTACGCCGTAGCAATTTGGTCGGTCAACTTCCTTCACGGTCAAGAGGACCTCCGCGAAAGCCTCAGCACCTCGATTTCCGGGTTTCCGGACCCGGACCAACCTTCCGCCTGAGACAGAATAAGGAAGCTCCACATGTCCGCAGAGATCATCACCTTTCCCAACTCCCAACTGACTCCCCGCCCGGCAACCTCTGTCGCAGCACTGACGGTCGATGCCGAAGCCTCGCACAGCGCAAAGCCACCTCTTGATACTTGCTCTCGGGCATCGGCCGACCGGCGCCGCAAGAAGAAAGGTAGATCTCGCAGTGTCGAGCCGAACATTCAAGAGATCCGCGGCAAAAACGACAAGCTGTCCTATCGTGTGCAGATCCGGAAAGCCGCCTCTGGGAAAAGCATGAGCTTCACCAAGACCTTCTCTAAGCTCGCGATGGCGAGGAAGTGGAAGAAGCGAAAGCTTGCCGAGATCGAAATCGATGGTGTCGAGTTTGTGGCCCGAAATGGAGATACGGTGGCTGACGCAATTTCTGCTCGCTTGGCCAAGCACAAGAACCTGGGCCGATCGGCGAAGCAACAACTCGTCTGGGTCATGAAAAGCGACTTTGGAAAGAAGAAGCTGTCCGACTTATCCCTGGAAAGTCTGACTGAGCTCGCGGACGACATGCTTGCGGAAGAGCGGCAACCGCAGACCGTTGCGGGGTATCTCACGATACTTGTGAACACGCTGCAATGGGCCTCGAGGCGTGGCTTCTCTCTTCCAATTGCCGCCATGAGAGAGGCCATGGAACACCTATGGGAAGACGAGATACTCGCCCGCTCAGAAGAACGGGATCGCCGACCCACGATCGATGAACTGAACAGGATTCTTGACGCGGCGGCTGCCAACAAAAGACAGAAAATTCCCCTCGCGAAGATTATCGTATTCGCCATTTATAGCTGTCGGCGTTTGGGAGAGATATGCCGGCTTCGCTGGGAGGACCTACGCGTCGAGAAGCAGGAAATCCTGGTTCGAGACATGAAACATCCGAAGAAGAAGAAGGGCAATGACGTCTGGTGTAGTCTAACCGACGAAGCCATGGCGATCATCCTCTCTATGCCTCGAGACGGTGAGTTCATATTTCCATTCAAGGCAGCATCGGTCGGAACAGCGTGGCGTCGCCACCGCGACTCGCTCGAGATTGAGGATCTACGTTTCCACGACCTGCGACACGAAGGTATCACCCGGCTTTTCGAGATGGGGATGGCAGCAGCTTTCGTTGCCAAACACTCGGGTCACAAGAATGGCGGATGTCTTTATCGCTATGAGCACGTTGAGCAGGAAGGAGATAAACTTGCAGGATGGCGATGGACCCTGCGGGCGGCAGGGTGCGTAGATTCTGCGTGACCTTTCGGCGATCTCGATCCCTGCTGGCGATGTTGTCGACCATCGCTTTACACGGGGACAAGGCGGCTTGGTCGTGGTCGGCCTCTTCCTATTGCGCGCAATACAACCTGTGCAGGGTTTCCAGCACCGCCGCGGCCTCAGTTCCCGACAGGCGATAATAGATCGTCTGGCTGTTCCGTCGCCTCTCGATCAGGCCCGCATCCTTCAGCCGCTTGAGTTGCTGGGACATGGTGGGCTGAGCGACGCCGCAGGCCTGTGCGAGCTCGCCGACGGAGCGCTCGCCTTCCACCAGGCGGCATAGAATTCGCAAGCGGCCTTCGGAGGCCAGCATCTTCATCAGCTCCGAGGCTCTTTTGATGTCGCCCTCGAGCAGGTCGTCGCCGGACATTACATTCTCCACCTTGAATATTCATAATTAGATATATATTGGCCGGTAGACGACATCAAGCGCGCTCGCTCCTGCGCGCCATCACGGAGCCGAGAGATGGAAACCACGTTTACCCCCTGGCTGTCGCTTGGCGGCGGCATGATGATCGGCGCGTCGGCGGTGCTGCTGATGGCCACCAACGGCCGGATCGCCGGCATTAGCGGTCTGACTTCGCGCATCTTTGCGCGCGGCAGCGATGGCGAGGCGCGGGGCGTTTCGGCCTTGTTCATCCTGGGCCTGCTGCTGGCGGCCCCGCTGTGGCTGCTGATCGCGGGCGACTGGCCGCAGCAATGGGTGCCGTCGAGTCCCGTCCTGATGGCTGTCGCCGGCCTTCTTGTGGGCTTCGGCGCCGTGTTCGGAAGCGGCTGCACTTCGGGCCATGGGGTCTGCGGCATCTCCCGCGGCTCCGCCCGCTCCATCGTTGCGACGCTCGTGTTCATGGCCGCGGCCTTCGCGACCGTTCTTATCACCCGTCACCTGATCTGAGGCTCGCGCCATGAAACAGCTTTTCGCCCTCGTCTCCGGCCTGATCTTCGGCCTCGGCCTGATCGTCTCCGGCATGGCCAACCCGGCCAAGGTGCTGAACTTCCTCGACCTCTTCGGCAGCTGGGACCCGAGCCTCGCCTTCGTCATGGGAGGCGCGATACTGGTGACAGCACCGGGTTTCGCCTGGCTCACACGAACGCGTGAGCGGCCGTTCTTCGACAGCGAGTTCCGCATCCCCCAGAAGAGCGATCTCGAGCCCAAGCTCATCGTCGGCGCCACGATCTTCGGGATCGGATGGGGTTTAGGCGGCTTTTGCCCGGGCCCGGCGCTTACCGCCCTGCCGATCGCGGCGACTGGCACTCTTGTCTTCGTTCCCTTCATGCTGATCGGCATGTGGGCCGCCCGCCACGTCCCCGACAACCCGTTCTCACCGAAAGGAGCCACTCAATGAGCGATCCGTTGAAGTCCCGCGTCGTCCGCCACTCGCCCTCCACCGGGACCGGCAGCCCCGATGTGTGGGGCATCTACGAGCCGGACACCGGCTCAATCCAATATATCTGCGCCGACCCGGTGACAAAGAAGGCGGCGTTGATCGACGTGGCCTGGAACTTCGACCACCGGAACTATCGCTTCTCGACCGAGAGCATGGACCAGGTGCTGGATCTTGTGCGCGAGAATGGGTTGGAGGTGGAGTGGGTTCTCGACACCCATCCGCATGCGGACCATGTGATGGCCTCGGCGCACCTCAAGGAGCGCACCGGCGCGCCCAACGCCATCGGCGCACTGGTTCCCGAAATCGCAAAGATCTGGGCCGATCTTTACAACCTGCCCGAGGCGTTCGACCCGGAGCGCGACTTCGACCGGCTGTTCGAAGAGGGCGAGACCTTCAGGATCGGCGAACTCGACGTGAAGATCATGCTCTCGCCGGGCCACACGCTCGGGTCGATAACCTACCTCTGCGGCGATGCGGCTTTCGTGCACGACACGCTGATGCAGCCTGATGTCGGCACCTCGCGCTCCGACTTCCCGGGGGGCAAGACGTCCGAATTGTGGGACTCGATCCAGGACATCCTGGCCCTGCCGGGCAACACGCGTCTCTTCGTCGGCCACGACTATGGCGGACCCGACCGGGACGAGCCGATGTGGGAGGCGACGGTCGACGAGCACAAGGCGCACAACAAGCACGTCAAGGACGGCACGGACCGCGACGACTACATCAAGCGCCGGCAGGAGCGCGACGCGACGCTGCCGCTGCCCGACCGCATCCTCGCCGCGCTGCAAGTGAATTTGCGGGGCGGGCGCCTGCCGCCGGCGGAGGATGACGGCAATCACTACCTGAAGCTGCCGGTGAACCGCTTCGACTGAGGCTTGGGCGGGCGGTCTCAGGGCCGTTCGCCGCTCCAACAAGATTTCGGACCTGACGCCATGTCACTGTCACGCTACTTCCCGATTCTCGACTGGGGCCGCCGCTATGATCGGACCGCCCTGACCGGCGATGCGGTGGCGGCGGTGATCGTGACGATCATGCTGATCCCGCAGTCGCTTGCCTACGCACTGCTGGCTGGCATGCCGCCCGAGGCGGGCATCTACGCCTCCATCGCGCCGATCCTACTCTATGCGATCTTCGGCACGTCCCGGGCCCTGGCAGTGGGACCGGTGGCCGTGGTCTCGTTGATGACGGCGGCGGCGGTGGGCAACATCGCCGAGAGCGGCACCGCAGGCTACGTCGCCGCGGCCCTAACGCTGGCGGCGCTGTCCGGCGCGATGCTCCTCGCCTTGGGGCTGCTGCGGTTGGGCTTCCTCGCGAACTTCCTGTCGCACCCTGTCATCGCGGGCTTCATCACCGCCAGCGGCATCCTGATCGCCGCCAGCCAGCTACGGCACATCCTGGGAATAGAGGCCGAGGGCCACACACTGCTCGAGATCGCGAAAAGCCTTTGGGCGCATCTGGACGAGGTAAACGTCATCACCCTCGCGCTCGGCGCCTCGGCCACGGCGTTCCTCTACTGGGTGCGCGGCGGGCTGAAGCCGCTGCTGCGCCGGGCTGGTCTCGGCCCGCGGGCGGCCGATATTGGCGCCAAGACCGGACCTGTGCTGGCCATCGTGGCAACCACCCTTGCGGTTTGGGCCTTCGATCTTGAGGCGCGGGGCGTGGCCATCGTCGGCGAGGTGCCGCAAAGCCTGCCTCCGCTCACCGTGCCCTCTGTCTCGCCGGAGCTGCTTCGGCAGCTTGCGGTGCCCGCCCTGCTGATCTCGATCATCGGCTTCGTCGAATCCATCTCGGTCGCCCAGACCCTGGCCGCCAAGAAGCGCCAGCGCATCGATCCCGACCAGGAGCTGATCGGCCTCGGCGCCGCCAACATGGGCGCGGCCTTCACCGGCGGCTTCCCGGTGACAGGCGGCTTCTCGCGCTCCGTCGTTAATTACGATGCGGGGGTCGAGACGCCGGCGGCCGGGGCCTTCACCGCTATCGGCCTTGCGCTGGCGGCGCTGTTCCTGACGCCGCTGATCCACTACCTGCCCAAGGCGACGCTGGCCGCCACCATCATCGTGGCGGTGCTGAGCCTGGTAGACCTGTCGATCCTGACGCGCGCCTGGACCTTCAGCCGCGCAGATTTCGCCGCCGTCTCGGTCACCATCCTGCTGACGCTGTTTGCCGGGGTCGAGTTGGGGGTGACAGCGGGGGTGGTGACTTCGATCCTTGTGCACCTCTACAAGACCTCGCGGCCGCACATGGCCGTGGTTGGCCGGGTGTCCGGCACCGAGCACTTTCGCAACGTGCTACGGCACGAGGTAGAAACACAGCCGCACGTCCTGTCGCTGCGGGTGGATGAAAGCCTCTATTTTCCCAACGCGCGCTACCTTGAGGACCAGCTGGGCGCCTTCGCCGCCGACAAGCCGGATCTCACCGACGTGGTGCTGATGTTCCCGGCGGTCAACGAGGTGGACCTGTCGGCGCTGGAGTCGCTCGAGGCGATCAACACCCGCCTGCGCGATGCCGGCATCCGACTGCATCTGAGCGAAGTGAAGGGACCTGTCATGGATCGCCTCCAGCGCAGCCATTTCCTGGACGAGCTGACGGGGGAGATCTTCCTGAGCCAACACGAGGCCGAGCTTCATTTAAGGAATCCGGAGGCCGCGCGAGCCCCTGCGAGCTCGGGCGTCGCGGCGAAAGGCGCAGCGCGATCGGCGGAATCGCTCCGGTCAGGTGGAGCAAGCCGGAACGGTCCATGAAACGAGCAAGTTAATTCACAAGGAGGACCTGTCATGACCCTGCGTTTCGAACAGATACTGGCCGACGGCGTCGCCGAATGCTCCTACCTGCTCGGCGACGACTCGGCCCACACCTGCGCCGTCGTCGACCCGCGCCCCGACGTGGAGGTCTACCTCGAGACCGCCCGGCGCTTAGGCCTCGCCATCACCCATGTCTTCGAGACCCATATCCATGCGGATTTCCTCAGCGGCGCGCGCGAGCTGGTGGACCGCCTCGGCGGTCAGGCCAAGCTCTATGTCAGCACCGAGGGCGGGGCCGAATACGGGTTCGAGCATGAGCCCGTGCGCGACGGCGACGAGTTCACCTTCGGCGGCATGCGTATGAAGGCGCGATATACCCCCGGCCACACGCCTGAGCACGTCTCCTACCTGCTCTTCGACGGTGACACCGAGACGCCGTGGGGCGTGCTCTCGGGCGATGCCTTCTTCGTGGACAGCGTCGGCCGGCCTGACCTCCTGGGCGACGACCAGTCCGAGGAGCTGGCCGAGAAGCTCTTCCACACCGTCCGAGATGTCTTCATGGCGCTGCCCGACGACGTCATTATCTACCCCTGCCACGGCGCGGGGTCGGCCTGCGGGCCCGACATCGGCGACCGGATGTCCTCGACCATCGGCTATGAGCGGCGCTTCAACAGCTACGCCCAGATTGAGGAGCTGGAGAAGTTCAAGAAGGCGATCCTGGGGGACGCCCCTCCGGTGCCGACCCATTATCCGCGCATGAAGAGGGTGAACGCAAAGGGCCCGGAGGTGCTGCGCAACCTGCCGCGGATCGAGCCGATGACCGTGGAGCGCTTTGCGGAGGCGGCGGAGGGGGGCGCGCAACTTCTCGACGTGCGCGACATGATGGATTTCGGCGCGGGCCACGTGCCCGGAAGCCTGAACATCGGCGCGCGGCCGGAGCTGTCGGTGTGGGCCGGCTGGTTGCTCGATCCAGAGAAACCGATCTACCTCGTCCTACACGAGGATGCTGAGCTTCCAGACGTGTTGCGCCTCCTCTGGCGCACCGGCTTCACCGACTTCGGGGGCTACCTCGCGGGCGGCATGGCGGCTTGGCGCGAAGCGGGGCGGGAGTTCGCGCAGATCCCGCAAATTTCCGTGCATGAGCTGCACAAGGCGAATGACTTGCAGCCGCTCGACGTGCGCAAGCCCGATGAGTGGGAGGGTGGGCACGTCCCGGGCGCCCGCCACGCCTTTCTCGGAGAATTGCGGGAGGAGATGGACAACCTCGATCGCTCCACCCCCTACGCCACCTATTGCGCCAGTGGTTTCCGCGCCTCGATCGCCGCCAGCCTGCTGAAGAAGAACGGCTTCGAACAGGTGTGCAACGTGCCGGGTAGCTGGAAGGCCTGGAGCGCCGCTGGCTACGACGTCGAGAAACCGAGTTAAGGAGAACACCATGCAAGATACGGTTCAGATCAACGATCGCTTCACGATCGCCAAGTTCGCGCCCGAGGCCGATCAGGTCCGGCAGGCCGCGCAGGAGGGCTTCAAGTCGCTCATCAACATGCAGACCGATGACGAGGACAAGAAGCTGAAGATGAAGCCGCAGGAGGAAGGTGAGGCGGCGAGAGAGGCCGGTCTGACCTTCCTGCATCATCCGGTCGACGGCGAGAAACTCTCCGAAGACCTTGTCGATGACTTCCGCCGAAAGGCCACCGACCTGCCGGCCCCGGTGCTGGTTCACTGCGCCTCTGGCAAGCGGTCCGGGGCCTTCGTGATGATGCACATCGGCTGCGAGCAAGGCCTGACCGGCGATGAGGTAATCCGCAAGGCCGAGGAAATGGGCTTCGAGTGCGACACGCCGGAGCTGGAAGACTTCGTGAAGAGCTACGTGAATAGCCACAACGGCAAATGACTGCACCGGGCCGGGGACACCTACCCCCGGCCTTGGAGCCCCCATCCGTCCCCGAGACGGGGCCTGCACCTCCAGCCGCGATATCAGGCGCTATTCTTCGATATCACGCTGACTTGCCCATTGCGTTCCAGATGGGCCTCCTCGACCTCCAAAAGATCCCGCAAGCCGTTCAGGCGCAGCAACTCAGTGATGTCGTTCTCACCGAAATGAGCCCTCCGAAAAGCCTGCCGGTCCACCTTCCCATCGCGGACAAGGGTTATGGGACGTCCCTTGACGAGGCGGGAGATCAGCTTCGAACGCGGTGCCAGTGCTGTGACGCCGACATAAAGGCCTACCAACAAGCCGGTAGCGACGAGGGTAGGTAGTAGCGGGGCATTCCCTGTCAAAGCGCGGCTCAGGCTCGATCCCAGGATCACGGTCAGGACGATGTCTTGAGCAGATAGGTTCGAGAATGATCGTCTCGGGGCAAGCCGGTAGAGCAGGATCGCGTAGAAAAAAATGATGACGGCGCGGAGGCTCATCTGCCACCACGCGATATGCGGCGTATCCTGCCCAATCAGATAATGGAATGTCTCCATTCTTTCGGCTCCCTTTTTCCCAGGCAGGATGCCACGGCTCGGGAACGGGCGAAACCGAGGGCGGAATCGCCTTGCCTCGCAGCGCCTGAGAAGGGATGCCGTCGCTACACTCCCGGCGATACTCGGCTGCTGCGCCGGGGCCGTCATCGCTCGTCGAGTCGAGCGTGAGTGGCAGCTTCACGGCGAACCGAGCACCTCCGTCCGGGCTGCGCCCCCAGGTTACTTCGGCCTCAAGCTTCTGTGCCATTGCCTGGAGAATGACCATGCCAAGACCCTTGCTTTTGTGCGGGTCGAAATCTTCCTCCAGTCCGGGCCCATCGTCGTCGATCAGCAGTCGCAGATGCCCTTCGGTCGCATCACCCTGAAGGCCGATACGCTGAGCGCCGCTCTTGACCGAGTTCAACACGAGCTCGGTGATAAGGTGACCCAACGAGACCAATTGGCCCCGGTCCAGCTGAAGCGATGGACATTCCACCTCGATCAATCCGCCTTTGGGGCACAGCGGGAAGAGTTCACGGCCCAGCACCTCCAAAAATAGTGCCAGATCCCCGTGCTTCGAGTGGCCGGGTAGGCTCTGCTGAATATGCCGGTTGGCCTGCGCGATGGCTCTAATGCGCGCGGCGATGTCGTTGAGTTCTGTTGCGACCACCCCGTCATGCTGCGCCGCCTTGCGCCGCGCGACCGAAGAGATGAGCTGCAAGCTGTTCATGATCCGGTGCTCGACCTCCTCAGCGAGAAGTTCCTTCTCCCGCACCTCTCGCCGCAGCGCTTTGTGCATGTCGATCGCCTCGCGCCTCAACTCGAGCTCGTCCATGACCACGGCTGCCAGCTCCTCGAGGATCGCCGTCTGCGCGGACGTGATCTCACGCGGCTCCTTGTCGATGACGCACAGCGTGCCGAGGCCGTAACCATCCTGGGTCCTGAGCGGGATACCGGCGTAGAAGCGGAGCCCGAACTCACCCGCGACCAGCGGGTTGGCAAGGGCCACCGGCTCAACGGAAGCGTCGCTGAGAATCCACGGGCCGTCTTGCAGGATTGCAGAAGCGCAGAGCCCCGGGTCCCGGGGAATTTCCTCCACGCCGTCCAGCCCTTCATGGCTCTTGAACCAGATGCGGTCCTCATCAACGATCGAGATGATGGCGATTGGAACATCCAGCAATCGCGCGGCCAATCTGGCGACTCGATCAAAGGCACCGTCGGGGGGCGTATCCAGCACAGCATACCTGCGCACCGCTGAGAGCCGTGCTCTCTCTTCCTGAAGTGGCAGGTCGAAGTGATTCATGATGGCTCACATGCAGTGGTTCATTGAGCCAGGATATAGGGAGGGGATGAAGGCGACAAACGCAATCTGCCGCTTCCCGGTAGCCGCGGTCTACTACGCGCTGATCGACATGCAGCCACAAGCAGCGTGACCCATACTTATCAGCCTCCAAGGAAACCGGGGCGATTCATGACGTTGCGTAAGGGTGATTTTTTGCCAATGCGGACTGAACCCAGATCCTGAGTATCCTAATGTGGAGGCTCAAATGGATACTACGGAACTGCTTCTGAAACACTACGGCTTCCGACCGTATATCCCTCTGGCGGAGGCCGGATCTCTTTGGGGGCATACGGAGAAAACCATGAAGGACAAGATCGACTCCGGTGAGATCCGATTACCATACTTCACCTCGGACGGGAAACAGAAGTCCGTAAAGCTCGTTCGCGTGGCGAATATCGCTACCATTCTTGATCAGCGATCGGCTGAAGCTGACAGAGAGTTTGCGAAGCTTTGGAGTTGACAAACTGAGTCACGACCTTCGAATTCCATGTCTCTATAGGCGTCAGGCAAAGCGAAATCGTTGCTGCGGGGGGCTTTCGTGTCTCTTAACGGCATAGATTCAGTGGCTCTTTGGCCAGGGTTACCCTGGGTCGCAGATACCGCAGTGCGCGTCGTAAACTGAATTTGAGGCAATTAGCTTGGTCGTGACCGCAGGGAAGGATGGCCTCTGGTCAATCGCCTGCCGGCTCCAGCAACAGAAAAACAGATCGCACCTGCACCTGTGCTTACAGTCATCCCATCCAAGAGAGAGGGCAGCTTCGCTCCGTCAAGGCGACGCGCCCGGAGACGCGCCGTGGGGCTCATTGGGCTAAGAGCGCGCTGGTTATCTCCAAGGCATAGGCCGCATTCAGGGCGCCCTCTACTTCACTGGCGAGGTCGACGAGCTCCGCCTGGAAGTGCTGAAGGCCGCCCGCCCGGGCGGTCCGCACAGGTGCGTGATAACCACAGTCCGGGTCATGCTCGTGCCCTCGCCAAATGAGCGTCGTCCCCTCCTCAACCTCTCGCTCGATCCGCAGCGTGAAGGCCTCCAGATCCCGGAGGAATTTCTCGCTCACGATATCGCGTGCCGCGATCCGCCGGCTGATGTTGCCAGCGAAAGCACGATCCCTTGTCTCGAGCATCGGAATGATCTTCTCGTCGAGGCATTTCCCGACGACGCGAGCCTGCCGAAGCGCGTCGGCAACGCGTTGTGCAATGAGGTCCATCATGCTGCCTCCCCGATTGCCGCGGCGGCGCAGGCCCGCAAAGCCTTTAGGCCGCGCTCGAGAGCTTCGGCACATAGCCGGGCGTCGTCGGCGCGTGGATCATCTGGATGTAGCCCGATGAAGCAAATCGCTTCCGGACTATCGAGGTCATCGGTGAAGTCCAGCATCAGAAGGCGATGCAATGCGATAAGGTCGTCTTCGATCTCCTCAGGCTTCGATTGATCGGCCAAGGCATCGATCGCCGATTGAGCCTTGGCCGCCCAAGGCGCCCCACCAAGCAGGTCAGCCGCCGCGACAAGTCGATCACCATCGGCCTTGAGCCAGGCGATGAACTGGCGACGGATTTCTGCGGCCAGAAGCGTGGCGCGCATGTCGTTTTTGATATCATGGTGCATATCAGGGATCTCCTTCGAGAATTCCCAAGCCTCCAGTGGCTCGGGTCAAGTGCGGACCGCGCTTCCGGTCCGAAATCGTGAAGCCTCCGGGTGTATCTTCTGATTTTTCGACGTGCGGGCGTTGACCGCGCCCTCCGAACCGGGCGCGGTCAACAGCTGCACGATCCACAGCTGCCTTCTGCCGGCCACCATGTCCTGATGCTGCACTTCAGTGCACAGAATTTACTGAGCTATGGTGAAGCCGCCTCGGTCGCTTTGAGCACGGCTCGACGGCGCAGCGGGGCCCCGCCTCTGTATCAGCGGACCGACTGCGCCGAGACAATCTCTCGCACTTGGCTCCAGATTTTTTGTGACGCTGCCCCACCACATTCGGCGCGATAGGGTGCGGTCGACCGGCGGTCGGCGTGCCCAAGATGCGTGGCGATGACATCAGCGGCGTGTGCCGGATCATGACGTCTCATGTAATCCGCAGCCAAAGTTCGCAGGTCGTGGGAAGGAACGCCAATCGCGGCCGTCGTCAGCTCGGTGGGAAGGTTGCGATAGGGCTGGGTGTAATTGAGCGAAAGCCAGTTCTGGCCAACGAGTTCGTTGTAACGAACATGAACGAGACGCTCGGGACGACCGCCGAGAACCCACTCATCCAGGATGTCGCAGATCTCCGGCCAGATAGCTCCGGTCTCCGTGGTGCCTCCTGTCTTCTCCTGGTCCCATTCGGCGCGCCAGGTCCCGTCCATTTCACGGACAAGTTCTTCACCGAACCGCCACGAAACGAGGTCGCCCTTCCGCGGCGGCTTGTTGAGAATGACGGCACAGACGACGGCCTGCTGCATGCAACGCCGTCCAGCCGCACTATGCGCGGGCAGATCTTGCGCGCGCGCTCTGAGTTCGCCGATCCTGTCCGCGACGTGCGCATACCCTCCTCTCTCCATCAGTTCCGATAGCCGCTCATACTTGTCCTTCTCGTCGAGCGCGGCCTGATCCCGCAGGTCCCGCCAGATGACCCGCATTGCAGTCAGGCTCTCCTCAGCAACCCCACCTTTGGCGCCAAGGGCGATCAAACCGGCGATGTAGTTGGCGGCGGTGACCGGCTTCACGCGCCGGGTTTCGTCGGGATGGAACATGAACGCTTCAGCCAGTTCACAGGCTGCAACGAACCCGTGCCTCTCCGAAGCCAAGCCCTCGGCGACGACTGCGGCGCATCGATCGATGCTGGCGAAGTAGCGCTTCCGGGTGCTGACCGCCATCGGTGCGGCATCGAATTCCCGTTTTAGCTGCTGCCAAGATGCAGGCCAGTCGGCCCCCACGGGCTTCGACGCATTCGAGGCAGCCTTTGCAGACGATTTCTTTCGCCGGGCATACCATTCTTCGCTGACGCGCTTGGCGGGTGCGGTGGACAGGTGAGGCGCATATGCACTCAGGGCACGTAGCAGACAGCGGAATGTCGATTCAGAAGCGGCGGCGGCGCGGTAAGCCTCCGCGGGTGGCATCGACAGGTCGCCCCTGACCGCGCGGACAGCCGACCAGAAGCGCCCCATGACCTGCGCTGCGCCTGGTTCGAGATGCTGAGCGTCGTCAGACATCGCCCGCCTCACAGCCGCAGGCGCATCCTTGAGGACCTTAGAGAGATCGAGCTTCATGTCATGTCCTTCGTTGCATGCGCGCAAAGACGTCGGGATGCTGCGCGAGCAAGGACTCGCGCACGGCCACCGCCGCGGCCTCGCCGCTGTCCTTGCCGTAATGACGGCGCGCGACTTGTTCTGTGTTCGCAAGAACCGAGGCGACATTCGCGAAATCGCCCGGCCGGACCGCGAGCATCAGCGTCGCGAGCGCGTGGCGACACTGATGCGGCGTCAGTCCGAGGCCCAGCTGCCGGTCGCCGAGGTCCCAGAGCTCCATGATCGACGCGACGGACATGCATCCCGTCGGCAAGTTCAGTCCTGATTTACGTAACCTTGGACTGGCGGTGCCTGGAAAGAGATACGGGGATGGCTCGATGCCGCGGAGCTTAATGAGCTTCGGCCGGTCGACCTGGTCCCATTGCCACAAGACTTGGGCGTCCTCGCCGTGCACGTTCACGATTACACTCTGGCCGTTCTTCACTTCGCCCCCCGAGAAGCGGATCTCGGCATGCTCTCCGTCGACAATCCAAGTCAGGTTGCGTGGGCAACCCGGAGTCGCCTTGCGGCGGGTCATAAAGAGATTGGCCGGACGTAGCGCTCGGCTGACCTGAACGGCGTAGGCTGCGGCACAGGCAGAGAGGCGCAGACCGCGCTCCATCGCGAATGTGCTCGACGCAGCCTCAAGCTCCCTGTGCGAAATGGCAGCGAGGCGCGCCGGCGCATGCACGAATGCGGCCGCAAGCTGCGGAGATTTGCGCAACCGGTCGCATATAGCCTCCGCATCTGCGGTCATCTCGTCGGGCGAGAGAATATAGTCCGCGTAGAACAAGCGGACGAGACCGATCCGGGCCAAGATCTCGGGATCGCGCAGACCGTGTCTGGCGACGGTCGTGAGATTTGTAATACGTGACCAGAGGGTCGAGCTCTCGTCCGCATCCTTGAGAGACACGGTCGATGCGCTTCGCGCGATCTGAGCGTCGCATGCGGCCTCCAAGGCATCGGTGGTGAAAAGATCGCGCAGCGCCGCAAGGCCGGCGAAACCGGCCTCGGGTGAGTAGCTTTCGCGCAGAAGCCAGGTTGTGGCTTGCCGGTAGCCGGCCGTCGCCGAGTCGATGTTCTTGGGCGGGCGATCCTTCTTGCCCACGCGCTCTGCAATCTCTTTGTCGACCTCGACAGCAGTCCGGCCGAGCTTTATCTGCTCCTTCGCCCACGCCTTCAGGTCCGCCGGCTGGCGCAAAGTCTGCCGAAACACGTCTTCGGCATCCGCGCGAAAGGATGCCGGCAGTGATTGCCACACGATACGCCGCGCCCGGTCCGACGCGGCCGGAACGATGAAGTCCTCGGGCGGGAGCAGGTCCGCAAGCTCCGGCCAGGAATTGTGGCCGCGTCGGAGCGCAGTAATGCGCTGTGCGAATTTCCGCAGGGTCTTACGCCCATCGGGAGTAGCGTCGTGCCAGAGACGGTCGAACTCCTCCTGGTCGAGGTGCGGCAGGGCAAGGCGAGCCCGCGCCCGGACCAGAAGGAACGGTTTGTGCGTGCTCGTCGAAAAGAGCGCGCTACGGTCGACGAATCCCTCATTCTCTTCGATGAACGCGATCGCCTTGTCGTAACTCGTCTGGATGTCCGCGTTCGAAGTGACATGGCCGCGCGCTCCGAGAAATCGTTGCAGGGCCGAACGGACACGGGAATTCCCGCGGTTGCGGGCTTGCTCGAGGTTCTTCGAGCGGGACACCGCACCGTAGGGCGAAACCGCGATCACCTTCTCGAAATAGCCAAGCTCTGCCGGAATGAGATCCAACTCTTCTTTGGTCAGGTCGAGCCGCGTGGCGACCTTCTCGATTTCATAAACGGTGTCGCGGCTCTCGTCGGCCTCCTTCGCCCAGTCCAGAAACTCAGAGAACATCGGCGGGGCGGCGTTGGTCAGTGTGCAGTCGTGTTTCATCTTTTCGATCTCCAGGGGTGGGGCCTCTCGGGCCGCCTTCACGCGGAAAGGCGGCTCGTGTGGCCCGAGCCATGGACCTCGTTCGGTCCCTTCAGGAGATCGCGCCCGGCGGAGCGTCTCGCACAGTCTGTCGTGATTTTCCCGCGTTCCGCAGGATCGCCCCCAAACATAACGCCGATTTATGTTCGGGGACGGATGTGCGACAGCCGGGGTCGCCCCGCTCGTGTCGGGATGATCCCTGTCCCATCTGTGCGACCGAGAGGCGAGGTCACGTCCACCATCCCACGGGAAGATCGACGCCCCGCAGCTTCAGCCAGTCGGTCACGTCATGAGGGTTGCAGCGCACGGCACCGAAGACGCGGCGCGTGGGCATCCCATCGTCAATCCACCGCTCGACGGTGCGCACGCTGACGCGGAGTGCCCCGGCAATCCGCTTCTTGCAAAGCAGGTCATCCTGGTAGCGAGTAATCCGAGAGCGTTTCGGCATCGGTCCGTCCTCGCAGGCCCACACATCCGGCCAGGCGAGACGGAAGACCCGGCCGATGCGGATCGCCTCGATATCACCGGCCCGGATCTTGCGCCGAACCGTGTCGGGACGCAGACCGTAGTGTTTAGCAACTTCCTCAACCGACAGCATTTTTTCCTCCTCACTTTGGACCTGAGAAGGAAATAGTCCCCAATGCGGCCGGCAAAAAACGCGTCGGTGCTGCAAAGGTGTGCTCTGCCAATTGATATCTTCAATTGAGCGACAACACCTTTGTAGCTGCGACAGGGGACAGGGCAGCACGACGCAGCAAATTTTTCCGCGACAGCACCTCGACCCAGTTCCTTCCAAACGAAGGAGCACCGAGTGGACCAGTCACCAAAGTTCGACCTAAGCAGATCAATCCCGTCCTGGAGGGATGTCGATGACGCGCGGCGGGATCTCGCCCGCCTGATAGAGGACTTCGTCGCGCAATCCGTGGAAGCGCACAACACCGAGGACCCGGAGCCAGTCTTGGCCGTGAAAGTCACGGCGGGAACCGGCAAGACGGGAGCGGCACTCAATGCCCTCGCGCACCATGCGGAGCGACTACTCGCTCAAGGGCATGTTCTTGTTCACACACCGACACTCGAGCTTGCGTCCCGCGCTTGCGCGGACTTCCGCAAGATCGCCCCCGGTATTCCATCTGCCGTCGTGCGGGGTCGCCAAGCCGCTGATCCTTCTCGCATCGGCCACAGGATGTGCGATCGGCATGAACTGGCAGCGCGGCTGGAGGGACTTGTTCCGTCGCTTACGGAGGCGATGTGCTACGCTGAGCAGGAGGACGGGACCGCATACGAGGCGCCATGTGCAGCCCGATGCCCGTATCTGGCCCAGAAATCGGAGGGGGGTGCGAAAGTCTACTTTCTCTCGCACGCCTATTTGAAAGCTCGTCCGCCAATTGACCAGAACCACCCCGTGGTCCTCCGCATAATCGACGAGAAGGTCTGGCCGACCTTGTCACAGACGATACCGATATCTATCGAGAATTTCATGCGAGCCCCGGCCTTAGGTTTCTCCCACGTTCTGAGACCTGGCTTGAACAAGGCGCGCTCGGCGATCCTACATGCTCTGCAAACCGGCGCACCCCTTGCCGAGACCCTCGCAGATGCGAAAATCGGGGATCAGGCGCTCAAGAATCTCAGCAAGGAAGAGGCAGCGTCACGGGTCGCCCTCGATATACGACCGTGGGACTCGGATGAGCAGGCTGCGCAGAAGCTCTCTGTATTTCAGCTGACCGACTTCAGGGCCTCACGGCTTCGTCAGCGGGTCTTCGAAGAGATTGGCGAGCGCCTTCCTGCATCGTCAATCCGCCTGAGCTATTGCGATGAACTCGAACGCGGTGAAGCTCGCCAGTTTATCAAGTTTCATGCCTTGGCTCTCGTGCCGCGAGATGCACCGGTTCTTTTGCTCGACGCGGACATCGATGACGAGATCGTGGAGAGGATTGCTCCAGGGGCCCAGATCCGCCAAATCGAAGTGAAGCCGAAGGCGAATGTAATCCAGATTGCGGATCGCAACCTGTCAAACAGTTGGCTCTTGAACCCGGAACATGGGCCGAAACGGCAAGCCGCTATTCTCGATGTTGTAGCCCGGGAGGTCGATCGAGCTCAGGGCGGTGGCGTCTTGCTTGTTGCGACCAAGGCGGTCTTGAAGGCGTTACATGCAAAGGCAGGACAGCCCGTGGGCGAAGATGTAGAAGAAGGCCTCCGCCAAGATCTCTGCGGTGCGTCAGCACGATGGTTTGGACCAAGCACCCAGGGCGTGAACGACTTCGAAGGCTACACGACAATCATTGTCGTTGGTCGTCTACAACCGCGACCGTCGGCAATCGAGGATGCGACGCGTTGCATTTTCGGTGATGACGAGACACCTCTGGTCCCGAATGGCCCATTCATGCTGCCAGAACGACCGGCTTGGCACCTGATGGACAACGACGATCTAATCAAGACCAGTTGTCGGACCCACAGTGATCCTCGCGCTTGCCGCGTTCTCTCACAGATGCGTGAATGCCAAACCTTGCAGGCGATCGCACGCCTTCGACTCGTAAGTCCGAGCAAGCCGAAGCGTGTTGTGGTTCTGAGCAGCCTCCCTCTTCCGGGGTTCCCGGTTACCCAGCTCGTGCCTCTCGAAGCCGTGCTACGGGGGATTGAGCAAGAGGCCGATGTTTCCGGATACATTCGCCTGGAACGGGCGCTGCGCGCGACGCGGGGTAAGTCGGTTCGGGGAACACGCCTTTCAGCGGCCGGTCTCGCGGCAGACCTGCCGAAGGACTTCACTTCTGTAGATGTTGCCCGAAATTTTCGGCGCGGTCGGACATCTCACATGCTTCTGCGTATGGCAAAGCGGATTGCAGCAAGGAACGGATGGCCAATCTCTGTCCTTTCCCTCCGCCGAGCTGGAGGTGGCAAGCCCACACCAGCGATTGTCTTGTGCTCAAGCCAGGATGCGGTGCCTTGGGCAAAGAAGCTCTGGCCAGGCCTGACGGCAAAATAGCACTGCGTCATGGGCACGCCTCCGCGGCATTATCCGGGTCGTTAGTATTGGCCTCGGAGCCGATCGATGTTGCGATGGCAGGAGGCTGAGTAGCAAGACGATGCACTGCCTTGGCACGTATGGCAGCAATCACCAAGCTCTCGCCTGCCTCTGTGTGCTTTCTATTCGCCAGTTTTCCGATGAAGATCAGGAGGATGCCTAACTGGATGCCATAGGCGTGCAGCCAAGTCGCCTACCCCGAAATCTGGAGAAAAGTTTTTTTGTTTGCGAGGAAGAGACCAATCTTCATGACAGAAGCAACATTGAGCCCAGGTTTGTCAAACCGGGTTTGACAAACCGAAAGGCAAACCTGCCATGACAAAGTCCGTGAAGAACAAGACGAAAACCGGCGGCCGCCCTCACAGTTACGATCCCAACCTCGTGCACCAGATCATCGCCGACGGCCTCGCCGGCGGAACACCTGCGGCCAAGCTGGACGCTCCTTACGTCAAGGAGAAGCTGTGCACAGAGCACGGCGTAAACGGCACGATCCGCAAAGAGGCCCTCGAGGCCTTGGTTGATACCGTCCATGCAGAGCTTGCGGAAGCCGAAAATGTTGCGCTCCTGAAGTCTCTGCCCGAAGGCATCGCATCTGCCGTCGACGCCGCTGTCGCGGCTGCGGGGCGCAAATTGCAGCTGGTGGTGGCCCGCCAGCACGCGGCTTCTCAAGGCATCGCGGACAAGTCGTGCGAGGAACTGCGCGCCGACAAGCGCATTGCGCAGCATCGCGTCGCCGAACTTGAAGGCGATCTCGCCGACGAGAAGAAAGCTCGCATAAGGATCGAGGAAGAGCGTGACGCGCTTGCGAGGCAATTGGCCGACGTTCAGGAAGAGCTAAGAGTCGCTCGAGCAGAGGTCGATCGGCTTGGTCGCGAGTCCACCGGCTTTGACCGCCTACTCGCTGAACTGCGCAATCCGGACAACAAGGCCGACATTCGTGCGGCCGTCTCGGACATAATGGCTACCTCGTCACCAGAACCGGCAGAGTAAGGCGAGGACAGCGCCGGGAGGCGGCCGCCCATTCGGGCGGCCGTTCCCCCGTTCAAAGGATAGGTTTCTCGGTCGAGGGCCAGCCGAATTACATGGGTCGAAGCCAGAGCGAACAAGATCCGGTGCCAAGATCCATGGCCCGGGGGGCCGCATGGGGGACGGGCCATGCCGCTGCTTGGCTGGTTGAAACGTGACGAGGATCTGAGAGCGGCGGATCGCGCAGGTTGCTGGACGAGGTGTCCGAGCTCAGCCACGGAGAGGGCAGAGAGAGCCTACTGGTCCTGGGCGTCGTTCGCTGCGGCCGCGAACCGTCCGGCACTAAGGGCGGATACCGGTCTTTCGCTGCATCTCGCATGAATGGCAGCTATTCGGATGTCCTTGCTACCCGTTCTGGAACGGCCTGGCCCTCGCTGAGAACATCGAGCAACGGGCAGTCAGGGGTATCGCTGCCAGTGCAGCGTGCGATGGTTCCGGCGAGAACGGTTTCGATCGCCTGAAGGTCTCGGATCTTGTCGCGGACGACGTCGAGATGGTGCCGTCCCACCCGCTCGACCTCGGCGCAGGTATGGCTGCCGCGATCGACCAGGGACAGCAGGCCGCGGATCTCTTCCATGGTGAAACCAAGATCCCGGGCGCGCATCACGAAGTTCAGCCGTTCCACATGAGGTGAGCCGTAGCGGCGATGGCCCGACGCCGTGCGCGGCGGATCGGGCATCAGGCCCACGTTCTCGTAGTATCGGATCGTCTCGAGATTGCATCCAGTCAGGCGCGCGAGATCTGAACGCTTCAGATCGCTCGCGACGGCGTGATCGTCAGACATAAGAAAACCCCTTGATCCTGTAGTTGCTACAGACCCTATCTTGCCTGTCATCAAGCGACAACCACGGTGAAGCGATGAGCGAGATGACTGAGACCGAGCGACAGGCACAAAACCATCCGGACAGGTCGGGATGGGCCGCCACCGGCGCCGGGGTGCTCGGCGCATTGGCAATGACCTCCTGTTGCGTCCTGCCGCTGGTGCTTGTCAGCCTTGGCGTGACTGGCGTGTTCATCGGCCAGCTGACCGCTCTCTACGCCTACAAATGGGTGACTTTCTCCCTCGCTGCCGCCGCGCTCGGCTATGGTTTCTGGAAGGCCTATCGCCCCGTGCCTGCGGACGTCTGCGACACGGGCACCTGCGCCCGGCCGGTGGACCGGGGCGTGATGCGGGCGAGTCTTTGGGGCGCGCTGGCCGTCGTGCTGCTCGCCTTGGCCTTTCCCTATGTAGCCCCGCGCATTCTCACCTACTGATAAGGAGATTCCGATGAAACGAACCCTTCTTGCCACAGCTCTGATGCTGGCCCCTACAATGTCGCTGGCCGGCGAGGCCGAGACCCGTCTGCATGTCACCGGGCTGACCTGCCCCTCATGCAGCTACATCGTCGCCGCCGCTCTGAAAAAGGTAGAGAGCGTCCGGATCGCTGAGTTTTTCGAGGGCGAGGCTGAGGACGGCACTTACTTGCTGCAATATGACGACGCCGTCATTGAACCCGAAGCTATGGTCGCTGCCGTGACCGGCGTCGGCTACGGGGCGTCACTCGTTGCCGAGGGCAGATCGTGACCCAACCCCAGACATCCTCGGGCAAAAACGACCGCCTTCTGAAATACGGGCTGATCGGCACTGTCATCGCGGCGCTGTGCTGCTTCACGCCGATCCTCGTGATCCTGCTGGGCGCGGTCGGGCTGTCGGCCGTGCTTGGCTGGCTCGACTTCGTGCTCCTACCGGCACTTGCGCTGTTCCTCGGCATCACCCTCTACGCGCTTTGGCGGCGCCAACGCATCAACTGAAGAGAGACTGACATGAGAGATTGCTGCACCCCCAAGGGCGGCGCCTACGACCTCGCCGTGATCGGCGCCGGCTCGGCGGGATTCTCGGCCGCGATCACCGCCGCCGAAGCCGGGGCGCGGGTCGCCTTGATCGGCGATGGGACCATCGGCGGCACATGCGTCAACGTCGGTTGCGTGCCCTCCAAGGCGCTGATCCGCGCCGTCGAGGGACTGCACCATGCCCGCGCTGCGAACCGGTTCGACGGCATCGAGGCCGGGGCCCGCGTCACCGACTGGGCCGCGACGGTGGCGCAGAAGCAGGCGCTGGTGGAGGAGTTGCGCGCGGCGAAATACGCCGACGTCCTGCCCCGGCACGAGAACATCGACCACGTCGAGGGCCACGCTCGGTTCGACGACGCGGGCCAGCTCACCGTGGACGGCGATGTCTTTCCGGCGGCGAAGATCGTCATCGCGACCGGCGCCCGCCCGCATGTGCCGGCGATCCCCGGCATCGAGGCGGTCGACGCCCTCGACAGCACCTCGGCGCTGGAGCTGACCACGCTGCCCGCCTCCATGCTGGTCGTTGGGGCGGGTTACATCGGTGTGGAGCTGGCGCAGCTCTTCGTCCGCGCTGGTGTCGAAGTGACGCTGATCAGCCGCCGCGGCGTGCTACCGGAAGCCGAGCCCGAGATCTCCGAGGCGCTGGAGGGTTACCTGTCCGAGGAAGGTATCCGCCTGGCGCGGGTCAGTGGCTATGAGAGCGTGGCGCGCGACGGCGGCAGTGTCCGCCTGACCGGAACGGGCGGAGAGAGCTTCGACGCCGAACGGCTGCTGCTCGCTACCGGCCGGGTGCCCAACAGCGATCGCTTGAACCTCGGCGCCGCCGGGATCGAAACTGACCCGCGTGGCGGGATCGTCGTCGACGCGCAGATGCGCACCGCCAACCCGGATATCTGGGCGGCGGGCGACGTCACCGGGCGTGACCAGTTCGTCTACATGGCGGCCTATGGCGCCAAGCTCGCCGCCCGCAACGCGGTGGCGGGCGAAGCGCGCAGCTATGACAATGGCACAATGCCCTGGGTGGTGTTCTCCGACCCGCAGGTGGCGGGCGTGGGGCTGAGCGAGGCGCAGGCCCGGGCCGCCGGGCACGAGGTGATCACCTCGGTCCTGCCGCTCGACGCCGTGCCGCGCGCGCTCGCCGCTCGAGACACGCGCGGGCTGATCAAGCTGGTGGCGGAGGTAGGCAGCAAGCGGCTGTTGGGCGCGCAGATCCTCGCCCCCGAGGGCGCAGACAGCATCCAGACGGCAGCGATGGCGCTCAAGGCGGGGCTCACCTACCAGGAGCTGGGCGACACGATCATGCCCTATCTCACCACGGTGGAGGGGCTGAAGCTTGCCGCCCAGACCTTCGAGAAGGACGTGGCCGCGCTAAGTTGCTGCGCAGGGTGACCCATGAGTGACAAGTCTTCGCGCGATCTCCTTGGCTCTGTCAGCGGCTCTTTCATCGCTTGGTGGCTGCCCCTCGGTGCCATGCTTCTGGCGATCCCGCTGTCCGATGGCCCCAAGACGGTGATCTGGCTTTTGGCGCTGGTCTGGATGGGCGGGGCCTGCCTGCTCAACGCCCGACGCTGCGGGCGTGTCCATTGCCGCTACACCGGGCCCTATCTGCTGGCAATGACGTTGCCAGTGCTGGGCCACGGCACCGGGCTGGTGCCGTTGGGCGGCGAGGGATGGCAATGGCTCGGCCTCGCGGTCGGCGGGGGCACCGCGGCGATCTGACGGCTGAGCGAGCGCTTCATGGGCAGATACCGCTGAAAAGCCCAGAGCACCCCCAGCCCAACACTTGAGAAACGAGGAGCATGTATGACCGAAACACTTGACCTGATCGTCATCGGCGCCGGCATGGCCGGGATCAACGCCGCGAAGAAATGCAGCAAGGCCGGCTGGTCGGTCGCCATTGTCGACGAGCTTCCCTACGGCGGCACCTGCGCGCTCAGGGGCTGCGACCCGAAAAAGATGCTCCGCGCCGGGGCCGAGGCGGTCGAGGCCGCGCAGCGGCTGACCGGCAAAGGCATCTCGGGCGAGACCCGTATCGACTGGCCGGCGCTGATGAAGCACAAGGAGAGCTTCACTGACCCGGTGCCCGAGAACATGGAAAGCGGGCTGAAGGAGGCCGGGGTGCAAACGCTGCATGGCCGCGCCCGCTTCATTGCCGAAGACCGGATCGAGATCGAAGGTCATGGCGAGATCGGCTTCCGCCACGCGCTGATCGCTACAGGAGCAAAGCCGCGGCCGCTGGACTTTCCCGGCGCCGAAAAGCTGGTCGACAGCACCGACTTCCTGAACCTCGCCGAGCTGCCGCGCCGGATTGTCTTCGTAGGCGGCGGCTACATCTCCTTCGAGTTCGCCCATATTGCGGCGCGGGCGGGGGCGGAGGTGACGATCCTCGACCGTGGCGCGCGGCAGCTGAAGATGTTCGACCCCGATCTTGTCGACATGCTGATCGAGCGCAGCCGCGCGGCAGGGATCGAGATCGTGGCCGAGGCGGCGATCGAGCAGGTCGAGGATAAGGATGTTGGGCACCGCGTGGTCTACCGGAGGGGGGACGAGAACCATGCCATCGAGGCCGACCTCCTTGTCCACGGCGCGGGCCGGGTGCCCGCCATTGACCACCTCGACCTCGCCGCCGGAGGCATCGAGACTGAGCGCGGCGGCGTGAAGGTCACCCCTTGGCTGCAATCGCCGTCGAACCCGCGCATCTTCGCGGCTGGCGACGCCGCCGCTTCCCCCGGCAAGCCGTTAACCCCCGTGGCGGTCTTCGAGGGCAAGATCGCAGCCTCGAACATGCTGAAGGACAAGCGGACCGAGCCCGACTACACCGGCGTGCCGAGCGTCGTGTTTACCATCCCCGAGTTGGCCCGGGTTGGTCTCCTCGAGGAGGAGGCGCGAGAAAGGGGCGATGTCGATGTCAGCTTTACCGACACCTCGGGCTGGTTCTCGCAGAAGCGGCTTGGCGAAAGCCATGCGGGCGCGAAGGTCATTACCGGCAAGGATGGCAAGGTTCTCGGCGCGCACATGTTCGGCCCAGACTACGCCGAGCTGATCAATGTCTTCTCACTGGCGATCAAGTTGGGGCTGACGGCGGCACAGGTGAAGTCGATGCCCGCGGCCTATCCGACGGGAGCCTCCGATATCGGCTCGATGTTCTGAAACGAGCAGCAGCCTTTCGCTGCGCGATCTTTCAACGGCAGCTAAGGGCCGAAAGGCGCGCTATGTGCGATCTACGACCTGGTGTAGGGTCAACGAGATACGAGGAGGAGGCAATGGCCCAGGACAGGCCGCACGAAGGACGAAGACCCGGATTTGCGACCGGCCAGGAAATGCATGCGCGTCTGGCCAGAAGCGGGCCGCCACTCGACATCACCACCCAGGGCCTTCCGAAGCGTCGCCAGCCCCGAATGGATATCGATACCGCATTGTCTCGGCCAAAGAAGAGCACCGACCCCAACAAGAGCTGACACCTCCGCACCCTTTGCCTGTCTGTCTTTCTTCTTGATTGACAGATGATGCGCCATCATATTGCCTGCAATATGCAAGCAACCGGTGGAAGCATGGCTCAGCTTACGGTCCGAAATGTCGATGATGCGATTGCCGCGGCCCTCAAGGAGCGCGCCGCGAAGGCTGGGCGCTCTGCCGAAGCGGAGCATCGCAAGATACTGGAGGAGGCTTTGGGCCCTGCCCGCAATGCCGACTTCTTCTCGGAAGCCCGATCGCGGCGCATGAAGCTCGTCTCGGGTGCGCCCACAACCACGGAGCTTCTCCGCGCCGACCGGGATCGAGACGAGATCAGATGACCACAAGGGCGGGCTTCGTTGTCGACACTTCCGTCACGATCAAGTGGGTGATCGACGAAGAGGGCAGTGACGAAGCCGACCTTCTTCAGAACGCCGACATGGTGGCGCCCGCCCTTCTCCGGATCGAAGCCGCGAATGTCCTGCGCACCATCGCCGCGCGACAGACCGTGACCGGCCCCCAGGCGGTCGACCTCTTCCTGCTCCTCCAGACCGCACCTGTCACGATCATAGATGCCGACGACATGCTCGAGCGCCGCGCCCTGGAGCTCGCCCTCGAGCTACGGCACCCTGTCTATGACTGCGTCTATCTGGCTCTCGCAGAGCGCACGGATCGTCGGCTGATCACCGCGGACAGGCGCTTCCTGGGCGCTCTTGCCGACACTGCACATTCATCCCGAGCCATGGACTTGGCCGACATCCCGAAGCTGTTTTCCGGCTGACCCGATTTTGGCTCGGCACCCACCGGCCAATATCCAGTGAAGACGCCCTTATTTGAGTGAGACCCATGAACCCGACCGACATCTACGAAGCCCTCGACACCCTCGCCAAGGCACCCTTCGATCCGGTCGACTTCGGGTTCTCCTTCGCGGAGGCTACCGACAATGCACGCGCCACGGTGTCCAAGTTACGCGGCGGCTCCCTCAATCGATTTGACCTGCCCCCCGCGAGGTCCCTCAGTCTGATGTAGAGTTTGCTCAACCGCGAAGGAGCAGACGAATGAGGAAGAGCCGTTTCACCGAGGCGCAGATAATCGGAATGATCAAGGAGCAGGAGGCCGGGATGCCGACGGCAGAGGTGTGCCGCAGGCACGGCCTGAGTCCGGCGACGTTCTACAAAATGAAGTCCAAGTATGGCGGCATGGAGGTTTCCGAGGCGGTCAGGCTGAAGGCGGTGGAAGACGAGAACGCCAAGCTCAAGCGCCTGCTGGCCGACACTATGCTCGACAATGTCGTCCTAAAGGATCTGCTGGGAAAGAACTGACGACATTGACCAGGCGGCGAGAGGCGGCGCTCAGGGCAATGCGGGACCATGATATCTCGCAGCGCCGGGCCTGCCAGCTTGTCGGTGTCGATCCCAAAACGGTCCGGCGCACACGCCCGCCGGACTGCCCCGAGATCCACGAAGAGATGAAGGAGATCGCCGGGAAGCGGCGCCGGTTCGGCTATCGCCGGATCGGCATCCTGCTCGAGCGCAAGGGCATGCTCATGAACCACAAGAAGCTGTATCGGCTCTACCGAGAAGAGGGACTGTCAGTGAAGCGACGGGGCGGGCGCAAGCGGGCCCGTGGGTCACGCACGCCGATGCCGGAGGCGGCGCATCCCAAGGCCCGCTGGTCGCTCGACTTTCTGGCCGACAGCTTCGGCGCCTCGCGCAAGTTCCGCATCCTGGCGGTGATCGACGATTGCTGCCGGGAGAACCTGTGCCTGACCGCCGACACCAGCATCTCGGGCGCCCGCGTCGCCCGCGAGCTGGATGCGCTGGTGCGGATCTACGGAACGCCCGCTTGCATCGTCAGCGATAACGGCACCGAGTTCACCAGCCGCGCCATCCTAAAGTGGGCCGACAAGAACGGGGTGCCCTGGCATTACATCGACCCGGGCAAGCCGCAGCAGAACGCCTTCATCGAGTCGTTCAACGGCAGCCTGCGCGACGAGCTTTTGTATGAGGAGATCTTCGTTACTCTGGAGGACGCCCGCCGGAAGCTGGCGCTCTGGCGCTACGATTACAACGCGGTCAGGCCGCATTCCTCGCTCGGGAACCAGACCCCGCTCGAAGCGCGCCGGACACTTGAGCAATCTGAGGGCTCCGCGCCCGGCGCGCTTGCCCAGAACGACCGCCCAGACTACCAATCTCGAACCCGCAAACTCTACATCAGACTGAGGGACCAGCGGGGGGCAGGTCATCTTCCATCTTGTTGCAGCAGTTGTCGAGCTCCTCGTCGGGGGAGGTCGTTACGACTTTCTCCGACATCACGTCTGATACCTTGGTATCTGCGCCTTTTCCTTCTGCAACAGCGCGGCAGCAGATGTCTCGGTCCGTAGCGATACCGACCGGCCGCCCGTCATCGTCGATCAACGGGATGGCGCCGATGGAATTTTCTGTCATGACTTTTGCCACGTCCTGGATCAAATTCTCGGGCCCGCAGCAGGTCGGCTTAGATGTCATGATGTCTTGCACTTGCACGATTTTTTCCGGTTGCTCCCTCCGGGAAGGAGTAGGTAGGGAGGCATGTTCCGGGGAATCTGACCTGTCGGCGGCGATGCGCTGAGGATACGGCGTCATCGCTTACGCCAGTTCTGCTCGACATCACTGCGATCCAGCTATGTTGAGGAGAGTAGCAATAGCCGTCCTGCAAACGTGGTGACCCCGGTGCTAAGACGCAGATTTCTGAAAAGCGCACTCGCGTCCCTTGCGACGCCGGCATTGTGCGGACGCGCCTTCGCGGAGGCGGCTCCCGGAAACACGCTGCCGATCCCTCCGCTCATGGAAGTCGGGGAGGATGCCGGCAATCGCCTCGATGCGATCTATGGCACTCACGCGTTTCTCGAGGGCGCCGAGGCTCGGACCATGGGCTGGTCTCAGGATTTCCTTGGGCCGACGTTGAGGCTCCGTAGCGGGCGCACAGCGCGCCTCACGGTTGGCAATGGGATCGAGCACGCTATCACCTCTCACTGGCACGGTTTACATGTGCCTGGGTGGAACGACGGAGGACCGCAGTCACTGATCGCTCCGGACGCCGTCCTCGAACAGGCCCTGGAAATCGATCAGCCCGCCGGCACTTTCTGGTATCACTCACACCCGCACGGCACGACCGGCGACCAGGTCTACCACGGGCTCGCTGGCCTGCTTTTGATCGAGGACGAGCAACCGGGCGAGAATGCGCTGCCTGCCACCTACGGGATCGACGATATTCCCCTGATCATACAGGACAAGTCTTTCTCTCGGCGCGGCAGGCTTCGCTACGATGACGACGGAATGACTGCGATGCAGGGATTCCGCGGCGACCGTATCGCGGTCAACGGAGCGCTCGAGCCGGTCGCTCAGGTCCCTCCCGGGCTGGTGCGCTTCCGCCTACTGAACGCCTCGAACTCGCGCGTCTACGTCCTGAGCTTTGATGACGGCCGGGCTATTTATCAAATCGCCAGCGATGCCGGCCTGCTGCCAGCGCCGGTGCG
The DNA here is from genome assembly GCF_000153305.1 of Oceanicola granulosus HTCC2516. Classification (GTDB taxonomy): domain Bacteria; phylum Pseudomonadota; class Alphaproteobacteria; order Rhodobacterales; family Rhodobacteraceae; genus Oceanicola; species Oceanicola granulosus. The sequence continues at coordinate 305,552 of NZ_CH724107.1, read as the reverse complement.
CCTTGATCGCCTTCAGCTCGCGCCTGCGGAACGTGCGGAGATACTCGTCGACTTTTCGGATGGAGCGAGTAGCCGGCTGATATCGCAAGACGTCCCGGTGCAGATGATGGGTGGCATGATGGGCGGCCGGATGGGGGGAGGCATGATGGGCAGGAGCGCAGGCTCCGATAGCCCGAACGGCACCTTCAATATCTTGAGCCTGACGGTTGACGAGAGCCGACAGGCCGCGGTTTCCGACGTGCCGCGGGAAATCAGAGGCGCTCATATCCCGGACCTGGGGGAGCCGGTGCGTCGCCGCCGTTTCGAGCTCAACATGATGATGGGCATGGGGATGATGCGAGGCATGTTCGGGGGCCGCCCCACCCTGGGGATCAACGGCCGGACCTACGACATGGAGCGCATCGATGAGCAGCTGCGCATAGGCGAGACGGAGATCTGGGAGATTTCAGCAGACATGATGTCTCACCCGTTTCACGTGCACGGCACTTCTTTCCAGGTCCTCAGCCAGAATGGCAGACCCGTCAGTTTCGCCGAAACCGGTATGAAGGACGTGGTCTGGGTGGAAAATCACGCCGAGATTCTCGTGCGGTTCGACCATCCGGCGACGCCCGAGGCACCCTACATGTATCACTGCCACATTCTCGAGCATGAGGACTCGGGTATGATGGGCCAGTTCACCGTCACCTGACCCGGGCCGACCTTCCCAAACCCTTGGCTGCCCACCTTAGCTGTCGCGGGCTTTCTCCAGCAGCGTGACCATCTCCTTGAATTTCGCGCGCTGCTCGTCGGGGTCGCCTGATTGTATGGCCGCCTCCAAGCAATGCGAGGTGTGGTCTTCGATCAGCAAGCGTTCAACGGCTTTCAGTGCCGAGCGCACCGCCGCCGTCTGCATCAGCACGTCGACGCAGTAGCGGTCTTCCTCGACCATGCGCGACACGCCTCTGATCTGCCCTTCCAGCCGCGCGAGGCGCTTCTGAATCGCTGCTTTGTTTTTCTTTTCTTGCATCTCGACGCCTCCGGCCTTGGAACAATAAGCGCGCCGACAGGTTTCCGCTATACCCCATGCGGGTATCTTGCACAAGAATACCCCCAAGGGGTATCTTGCCCGCAGCAGCGCCGCGTTGGCGCTGTCGCAACGAGGAAACCGCCATGAGCCACTCTCACGCGCACTCCCATGACCACGCCCTCCCGGGCGATCGGACAGCGACCGACCCGGTCTGCGGGATGACGGTCGAGGTCGAGACGGCCAAGCATGTCTCGGAACATGAGGGGGAGACTTTCTATTTCTGCTCGGCCGGATGCCGAGAGAAGTTCGGAACCCGCCCAGAGATCTTCCTCGACCCTGCGCTGAAGGCGGACCCGCCGGCACGCGAGGACGAAGTCTACACCTGCCCGATGCACCCCGAGATCGAGCAGATCGGCCCCGGCTCCTGCCCCATCTGCGGCATGGCGCTCGAGCCCAAGGGCATTCCAATGACGGAGGGGCCGAGCGAGGAATATATCGACTTCCGCCGCCGCTTCGTGGTCGGTGCGGTGCTGACCGTGCCGCTGGCTATCGTCGCGATGGGCCGGCATTTCGCGCCGCAGGCCTTCGCCATCATCTCGGCCTCCTGGCTCGACTGGATCGAGCTGATATTGGCGACCCCGGTGGTGCTGTGGAGCGCCTTGCCCTTCTTCGAGCGCGGCTGGGCCTCGGTGAAGAGTCGCAACCTCAACATGTTTACGCTGATCGCCCTCGGCGTCGGCGTGGCCTACGTCTACTCGGTGGTGGCGACTGTCGCACCGTGGCTCTTCCCGCCGCAGTTCCGTGGGCATGAGGGCGAGGTTGGCGTCTATTTCGAGGCTGCGGCGGTGATCGTGACGCTGGTGCTGCTGGGCCAGCTCCTGGAGCTGCGTGCGCGAGAGCAGACCGGCGGCGCGATCCGGGCGCTGCTCGATCTCGCGCCCAAGACAGCGCGGCTGGTCGACGCGAATGGCGAGCGGGACGTGCCGCTCGACATGGTGCGCTCGGGCGACCGGTTGCGCGTGCGCCCGGGCGAGGCCGTGCCGGTGGACGGCATGGTGCTGGAGGGGCGCTCCACCATCGACGAGAGCATGATCACCGGTGAGCCGATTCCGGTGGAGAAGGAAGAAGGCGCCGAGGTCACCGGCGGGTCGATCAACCAGACCGGCAGCTTCGTGATGGAGGCCCAACGCGTGGGCGCGGACACGATGCTGAACCGCATCGTCGCCATGGTCGCCGAAGCGCAGCGCAGCCAGGCGCCGATCCAGAAGCTGGCCGACAGGATCTCGAGCTACTTCGTGCCCTTCGTGGTCGGCGTGGCGATTCTCGCCTTCGTCGTTTGGAGCTTTTTCGGCCCCGACCCGGCGATGGCCTTCGCGCTGGTCTCGGCGGTCTCGGTGCTGATTATCGCCTGCCCCTGTGCGCTCGGCCTCGCCACGCCGATGTCGATCATGGTCGGCGTCGGGAAGGGCGCGGGTCATGGTGTGTTGATCAAGAACGCCGAGGCGCTGGAGCGCTTCGCCGCCGTGGACACGCTGGTCGTCGACAAGACCGGCACGCTGACCGAGGGCCGGCCGGCGCTGGTCGAGGTCGTGGCCGAGGGCATGGGCGAGGACGAGCTTCTTGGCCTCGTCGCGGCATTGGAGGCGCAGTCGGAGCACCCCTTGGCGCGTGCCATCGTCGAGGGAGCCGAAGCGCGGGGTGTCGCTCTGCCCGAGGTCGAGAGCTTCGACAGCACCACCGGCAAGGGCATCTCTGGCCGTGTCGAAGGGCGGGCCGTGGCCGTGGGCAACCGCGCCATGATGGAGCAGGTCGGCGCCGATCCGGGCGTCCTTTCTGACCGGGCCGATGCCGCGCGGCGCATGGGACAGACCGCTATCCTGGTGGCGGTGGACGGCCGCGCAGTCGGCCTGGTCTCCGTCGCGGATCGCATCAAGGAAACGACCCCGCGCGCCATCGAGGCGCTGCATGACGAAGGCCTGCGTATCGTCATGCTCACCGGCGACAACGAGATGACGGCGCAAGCCGTGGCCGATGAGCTCGGGATCGACGAGGTGATTGCCGAGGTGTTGCCCGCTGACAAGCAGGCGGCGGTCCGCAGGCTGCAAGCGGAGGGCCGCACCGTCGCCATGGCCGGTGACGGGGTCAACGACGCGCCCGCGCTGGCGGCGGCGGACGTCGGGATCGCCATGGGCACCGGCGCCGATGTTGCGGTTGAGAGCGCGGGCGTCACGCTGGTGCGCGGCGACCTCACCGCGCTCGTCACGGCGCGCCGCCTGAGCCGCGCCACCGTGCGCAACATCAAGCAGAACCTCGCCTTCGCCTTCCTCTACAACGGGCTCGGCGTGCCGATTGCGGCGGGCCTGCTCTATCCCTTCACCGGCCTTCTGCTGTCGCCGATGATCGCGGCGGCCGCGATGAGCCTGTCGTCGGTCTCGGTGATCGGCAACGCGCTTCGCCTGCGGGCCACCCGAGTGGGGTTTGACGCTTAACTTCGACGGCGGGCGGCGTTGGCCGCGTCGCCCTGTCGTCATTCGATAGCGAGTAACAGGGAGACAGACCATGCCGAGATCGAAACCCGTCGCACTGGGTGTGCTGATCGGTAGTATCGCCACCGTTGGCATCGCCGCCGTCGCCGGCATCGCCTATGTCTACTCGGGCTCATACAACGTTGCCGCAACCGAGTCTCATGCGCCGACGATGCGATGGGCGCTCGACACCAGCTATGAAAATTCGGTCCGATCCCGCGCCGAGACGATCGAACCTCCCGCCGAACTGACCCCCGAGATGGTCGAGGCCGGCGGTGAGCGCTACGCCGCGATGTGTGCCCATTGCCATGGGGGGCCGGGCGCCGAGCCTGCGGGTTGGAGCCGTGGCATGCGCCCGGAACCGCCGATCCTGTGGCATGCGGCCAGCGAATGGGAGAGCCGGGAGGTCTTCTGGCTGGTCAAGCACGGGGTCAAGATGTCCGGCATGCCCGCCTTCGGAACCGATCACGAAGACGCGGCGATCTGGGAGATCACGGCCTTCGTGAAGGAGCTTCCCGCGATGCGGCCCGAGACCTACGAAAGCCTGACAGCCGGGGCCAATGGCCACGGGCAATCGACAGAAAGCCATTCTGAATAGAAGGAGAGTTTCATGTCCTACTGGCGCTTCGCCGCAATGATCGCGACCTCGACCGTGGTCATGTTCATCTTGATGTATCTCAACACATACGCATTCGAGCATATCTTCTTCAGCGAGACCCGAACCTACATGGCGCTGCTGATGGGGGCCACAATGGCGGTCATCATGCTCAGCTTCATGCTGTCGATGTATGAGAGCAAAGCGATTAACATCGCCATCTATGCTGGTTCGATTGCCGTCTTCGCGCTGACACTTTGGCTGGTGCGCAGCCAAGCCACGGTGGGCGACACCAGCTACATGCGCGCCATGATCCCGCACCATTCCATTGCGATCATGACTTCGGAACGCGCCAACATTTCCGATCCGCGCGTGAAAAAACTGGCCGATGAGATTATCGCGGCGCAGCGCAAGGAAATCGGGGAAATGCGCTACCTTATCGCCGATATCGAGGAGAACGGCGACGCCGCCGAGCCTGCGCTCGGGGAGCCGGAGGCTCCCCCAGCCGAAGGCAGCGTCGAAGAGGCATTAGGATCGGCGGAACTCGCCGGGCTCGATCCGGCAGGCCTGAAGCCCGAAGAGATCGAGGCGGCGCTGGAGACGGAAGCCGCCTGCGAGTTCCGGCGCACGAACGAGGGCGAGCCGATCCTGGCGATGGCCGGCGAAAGCGGCGCGATCAAGCTCTCGGGCACGCTCGTGCCGCTCGCCGCCGACGCACCGATCGCCGTGGAGACCTTGACCGACGGTGCTCGGTTCACCGCTTCGGGAACGGAGATCACCCTGATGCCCGACCCCGATGCGAACTGGACTGAGGAAAACCCCGGCCTTCGCCGCTCCGATGCCGAGATGGTCTTCCACCTCGACCAGGGCCTGACGGTCGGCTACCGCGGCTTCCTCGACTGTTCGGTCTGAGGCCGGATGGAGGTAACGGCCGCCCTGGCGGCGGCCGAGACCCTGAAACTGCAACGGTTGCGATATCTCTCACGTCACCTCGAACCATCCCATCATGCCGGACTGCTGGTGCGAGAGCATGTGGCAGTGCAGCATCCACTTGCCGGGATTGTCGGCGACGAAGGCCACGTCGACCGTCTCGTCCGCACCCACCATCACGGTATCGCGCACGTCGCCCGGCTGGTTGAAGGCACCGCTACGGGGCTGAACTTCGCAGTGGTGGCCGTGAAGGTGGATGGCGTGCGGGAAGAAGGTGCGGTTGGTCAGTTGTAGTTGCACCGTCTGGCCCCGCTGGGCGCGGAACATGGGCGCCTCCAGGCCATGCGCGACGCCGTTGAAGGCCCAGACAATGCCGTTCGCCGCGAGGTCACGAAAGCCCATCCTCTCGCCTCGGAACGACGCTCCGTCCATTCCCCGCATGGCGCCGCCTTCCATCACCACCGCGGCGCGCAGCGGTTCGGTCAGGTCGGGAGCGGCGAGCGTGCCCCACGCCGGCAACGGACGGACCTCGCCCGGCTCCGGAACCACCGGATCGCCGTCGAGCACGAAGCCCGCGATCCCGGACCACTCGCCGTTGCCCGGATTGAGCTGGAGCGAGAGGGCGGCGGAGGCCTTCTGAGGCGCGTCAATAACGACGTCGGCTCGCTGGGCCGGGCCGAGCAGGATGGTCTCTACGGCACGCGGCGGCACAGGATGGCCGTCAAGGGCGACCAGGCGCGGTGAGAGCCCCGGCAGAGCCAGCGGCATGACTCGGTCTGTCGCGGCGTTGATGAGCCGCAGCCGGACCCGCTCCCCGAGGCGCAGATCGAAGGCAGGCCGCGTCTTGCCGTTGACGGTGATGGTGTTGCCCATGCGCCCGCTGTGCGAGGCTGCGTGGAGATCGTCCCACCGTCCCCCGACGATGGCCGCATCGTCGTCCAGCAGCCAGTCCGCCAGGAGCAGCGTAAGCTCGCGAGTCGCGGCGCCCGGCTGGCCCAGCCACGGATCGCGCTCCTCCACGATCAGGGGCCCGGCCAGACCGCGCCCGATCTGCTCGGTGCCGTTGTGGTGGGCGTGATACCAGTAGGTGCCGGGGTCGGGCGTCTCGAACGCGTAGTCAAAGGTCGAGCCCGGCTCCACCGGGGTCTGTGTCAGCGGCGCCGCTCCGTCCATGGCATTGGCGATGCGGATGCCGTGCCAGTGCACGGCCGTGGACTGCGGCAGGTCGTTGACCAGCCGGGTGCGCACCCATTCTCCAGCGGTGACACGGATCTCCGGCCCCGGAACCGTGCCGACGCCCTCCGTGGCATAGGCCCAGACCGGAGTGGCTGGGTATTGGCTGGGGACGAGCTGCGCGTTCGAAGGCGCTGCGCGCAGGATGGGCGCGGCGGCCCGGGCCAAGGCGTTCCTTGGCAGTAGCGCGACACCGCCGAGGGCGGCCGCGCAGCCGAGGAAGGTGCGTCGTGTAGAATTGATCATAAGAAGTCCGTTCAGAGGTTCGCCGGAGGTGTTGTGATGGTCGTGAGCGCCGCGGTCGCCATCAGGATCAGGACGACAACAACGCTCTCGAGCCGTATGGCGCGCCGCAAGCGGCTTGGGGCGGATGGGGTTTGGGCGGCGAGCGCGGGCACCAGCCTGAGCTTGTTCCGCGCGGCGAGGCCGAGGAGGCCCGTCACGGCAGTCAGCTTGACGATGAGCATCCAGCCGTAAGCGGTGCCGAAAAGCCCGCCGAGCGAGCCGATCGTCAGCCAGGCGAAGGTCAGCCCGAGCAGGACGAGGGCGGCGACCGTGCCTCCGGCGATGATGCCGAAGCGGTGCAGGAGGTCCACGCCCTCGACCCTGCCCGCCGCGCGATGGAGCGGGGCAAGCGCGCCGACCCAGAAGGCCGCTGCCAGCAGGTGCAGGCCGAGGAGGCTTGCCAGAAGCCAGCGCGGTTCACCCAGGGAGTGCCCCACCTGCGTGTAGGACCAAGCCACGAGCAGCGCGCCGAGCACCCCTCCGGCCAAGGTGAGCGTGCTTCTGAACACCAGGCCGAGGATCAGCACTTCACCCGCGCCGCGCCAGAGCGCTGCCGTTCCGAGCGGGCTGTCCCAGACCAGGCCGAGCATCATGGGGTCCGTCGCCCCCGCCAGCCCTATTCCCGAGATCCGGGCGGAGCGGATGCCGAGCCGCAGCGCCAGCACCACGAGCCCGAGAAGCGCCGCGAGGGCGGCGGCCCTGCGCGCGAGGCGCAGAACCTCTTCCGGCGCCTCGCGGAAGGTTGCGATGAAGAGCGGCCCGCCCATGGCAACGAGCGCAGCCGCATAGCCGGCAGCCTTCGCGGAGATCGCGAAGACTGCCCAACCGTCGACCGGGGAAAGACCCTCCATCGGTCAATCCCCGACGGTAAAGGCGAAGGTGCCCTGCATCGGATGACCGTCCTGGGACAGACCGCGCCAATCCACCTTGTAGCCCCCGACGACCACCTCCTCTGGCAGCAGTGCCCGGAACTCCGGAACCGGCTCGAGACCCGTCTCGCGGGTCAGCTCGACCTCCCCTTCCGGGCCGGTGAGGGTGATGACGGTGATCCGCATCGGCATGTCGAAGCGCAGCTCAATCACCTCGACGGTTTCGACGATCGCCCCTTCCTGCGGGGTCGTCTCGTTCGAATTCGAATGTGCCAGCAGGGCCGAGGTGGTCAGCGTGAGCGCGGCGGCGAAGATGATCGTTTTCATGGTCTGTTTTCCAGTTCGTCGTGCCTGGCGCGGATCTCCTGCGGCCAGGTGGATTTGATGTAGCTAAGGACGGCGATGATATCGTCGTCCGTGAGCACGCCCTCGTAGGCGGGCATGTCTGACGGGTAATCGGTTTCACCGATAAGAGCGCCGACTCCGTATTTCGTCAGGCGGAACAGGGTGTCGGCATCATGGTGCCAGGTGTGGCCGGTCTCGTCGTGCGGCGGCGCGGGGAGGCGACCCTCAGGGGTGCGCTCGCGCCAGTTCGGCTGCCCTTCGAGATCGCCTCCGTGGCAGGCGGCGCAAGTCTCGGCGTAGACCGCCTGGCCCCGAGCCACGACCTCGGGATCGGAGGGCGCAAGGAGGCTCGACGGCTCGGTGTCGGACCCCATGGTCACGATGAGGGCGATGGCCGCGAGAACACCCGCGGCCCCGAGACCCGCCAACGTGCGCCGGTTCACGACCCCGCGCGGAAGAACACCTCTCCCTCGCCCGCTTCCCCGCCGAAGGCAATGACGTCGTAGCGGGCCGCCGGATCGTTGCCCATGCCGGGTGAGCCGGCAGGCATGCCAGCCACCGCGATCCCGTCGATCGCAGGCCGCTCCTTGAGGAGCTTGGCAATCGCCTCGAACGGCACATGACCTTCGACGACGTAGCCGTCGATCACCGCCGTATGGCAGGCCCAGAGCGTCCCGGGCACGTCATGCTCCTGCTTCGCCAGGGTGATGGCGCCGGTGTTGGTCACCTCGACCTCGTAGCCCTCTTCGCGAGCCAGTTCGACCCAGGCGCCGCAGCAGCCGCAGGTGGGGCTCTTGGTCACGTGCATCGTGCCATGCTCGGCCATGTCTGCGTGGCTCTCGGCATGGACACCGTTCACGGCGGCAAGGGTGGTGATGCCGAGCGACAGAGCAGCCGCAGGCACGACGGCGAAGAGCGTCTTGATCGGTTTCATGGATGATCCTCTCGATAGGATTGCGCACGGGCACAGCCCGTTTGTCTTTGGGTGCAAGGTGTAGCCGCGCCCCGGAAGGCGCAGAGAAGGCTACGACGCGCGAGGAGGTTCGAGAGGGCTTGGCGGATCGATGCCGGTTAGCATGCTGTGGCTGATTGCGAACACGAGCCTCCGCGCATTCAACCCACCAGGTGAGGAATCAAGGGGGGAAAGCAGAGCCACTGTGAGATGGCAACTCTGACCACGTTCGGTGCTTTCGGAGCAGCACCAGGGCTCGTCATCTGCCATGGGCTCGTTATAAAAATGTTCGTGCCCGTCAACTGCATGGCCGGTGCTTGCCCCTCCCGCCACCGCAGTGGTGAGGACCAAAAAGACCAGCAGGACAGCACGAAGAAGAGCCATGCCCGATACCTAACAGGGGTATACCTGCCAAAGCAACCAGGGGCGCGATGCGGGATAGCCTATCATGGACATCCGCCGTCCCGCCCGCTCCTCCCTGAAGCAAAGGCAGAAGCTTTTAAGATTTGCGCTATAGCTGGTCTTGCCCCCGTTTCAGCGGACACTCAGGCGGTTGCGGTATGAGCTGCGATGAACTCGCGAGGCGAGCGCATCTTCAGCCCTGAGTGCGGGTGGTTGTCGTTATAGTCCTCGATCCACCCGGCGACCAATCTGAGGACTGTGGCGGCGTCCGGCAACGGCGTGACGTGGACGTAGTCGCGCTTCAGCGTCTTCACGAACGCCTCGGCGATGCCATTGCTCTCGGGGCTCTTCACAGGCGTGTAGCAGGACCTCAGACCGAGCTGGCGGGCGAAGATGCGCGTCTCCCTGGCGACGTAACATGAGCCGTTATCGCTCAGCATCTCGACAGGGTGCGGCGTCCTGTAGTCCCCGAACCGCCGCTCGACCGCCTCCAGCATCATGTCGCGGATGTCCGAGCCACTGATGCCGGCGTTCACGACGGCCCGCCAGGAGATGATCTCCCGATCGTGCGCGTCGATGATGAAGGCGCCGCGGATGACGTCCCCGTTCCAGCAGGTGAACTCGAAGCCGTCGGAACACCAGCGGATATTCGACCGCATCGTGACCACCTTGCCTTTGTGGGTCAGGTTTGGCCGTTCGGTGTATCTGCGCGCCAGCAGGAGGTTGTGCGCCTTCATGATCCGGTAGACGCGCTTGTGGTTCACTGGCGAGTCGCCTTGAGCCCGGAGCTGCCTGTTCAGGAGCGCGGTGATCCGGCGGTAGCCGTAGGTCGGGCGCGCTGCCACCAGCGTTGTGATCAACGGCAGGACCGCCGCGTCTTGCGCCTTATGGTAGCGCCGCCGCGGCTTCGCGCTCCCGTTCAGCCGGGCGTGCAGGTTCGAACGGGAGACGCCCAAAGTCTCGGCCACAACTTTCATCGGGAACCGTCCTTCGGCTGCGACTGCGCGAGCCACGTCCGCTTTTTTAAGCGTGTCTTGTCCAGCGCCTCCTTGAGGATCTCGACCTCCAGCGTCTTGCGGCCAAGCTGCCGCTCGAGTTCGCGGATGCGCTCCTCCATCTGCCGGACGGCGCGATTGCTGGTGACGTCGTCATCCTCGGACACGGCCACGGCTCCTCCATCCAGCATCAGGCGGCGCCAACGATACAGCAGGTTCGGCGCAACGCCATTCCGGCGGGCCACAACCGAGATGCTGGTGCCTTCCTCCAGCGTCTCCTCGACGATCCGCATCTTCTCGCTCGCGGACCAGCGGCGCCGACGGCCGCCATCGGTGATGATCTCTATCTCAGACATAAGCACGTGCTCAGGCATATGCCTAAGCCTCCATGGCTATGCCCAAGTGTCCGGTCGAAACGGGGGCCAGTTCAATAGCATTGATCCTATGCCCGACGCCCAAGACGGATGGCTGCTGGCATCGCCTTTATTTAATCGGCGGCACGAGCATGATGCGCGCTTCGTATCAGCTTCAGACGATGTAGCGATCCCAACTACCGTAATGCTCGGAACTGCGACTGCGCCGAGGCAGGCTTAGAACGATAAGGCTCAGACCCGCCAACACCCCCAGAAGGCTTCCCGCCGCCATCCAGCAGCCAAAGGGCCAGGATTAGCCAAAGTCCGAACAGAATGTTCAGAATGCGCAGGGGGCGGGCAACCTCGGCCCATGCGATCACGGCTGTGGTAAGGACCAGCGCGCCCACGAGATGATCACTTCCCGCAAGCGGCATCACGTTGCCGAAAAATCTCCCGCGACAGCATCAGCATCACCCCGATGGCGGCGCTGAGACCAAGCGTCCAGGGCACGGTGACGCCCCGGAAGTCGTCGGCGTATTTTGCCCAGGCGGAGCTCGACCGCCCGTCGAAGCGATGATCGCGTTCATCGATGACCACCGCAACGTCCATGGGGTCGAGCCGATCTGCCACCTGCTGCCGATCGCCCCGTCGACGTATCATGCGCATCGGGCGCGGCGGGTTGATCCTTCTCGCCTCCCCGACTGCGCCAAGCGGGACGCCGAGCTGCGCATCGAGATCGCCCGCGTGCATGCCGAGAACTTGGGTGTTTACAGGGCTCGGAAAGTCTGGCGGCAGCTGCTGCGGGAAGGCTTTGCCGTTGCCCGCTGCACGGTGGAAAGGCTGATGCGCATCATGGGCTTGCAGGGCGCCGTCCGCGGCAAGCGGATCAGGACGACCACCTCCGATCCGGCGCAGCCATGCCCGCGCGACAAGGTGAACCGGCAGTTCCAGGCGCCTGCACCGAACCGGCTCTGGGTGAGCGACTTTACCTACGTCGCGACGCGGGCCGGCTTCGTCTACGTGGCCTTCGTAATCGAAACCTATGCCCGGCGGATCGTCGGATGGCGGGCGAGCGGCAGCGCGACTGCGGGCCTCGTCTTGGATGCCCTGGAGCAGGCGAGGGACGACCCCGATAAACGATCCCATGATGGACCTGAAAGATTTCGTCAAGAATAGCGGCGACGCGGATCTTCTGCGTGAGATGATCGGCTTTGCCGCCGAACGCCTGATGGAGCTCGAGGTCGGCGGCCAGACCGGCGCCGGCTATGGAGAGAAAAGCCCTGAGCGGCGGGCGCAGCGCAACGGCTATCGTGACCGAGGCTGGCAGACCCGGGCCGGGAACGTGGAACTGCGCATTCCGAAGCTGCGCACGGGCAGCTATTTCCCTCGTTCCTGGAGCCCCGCAGGGCCACCGAGAAGGCCCTCACCGCGGTGATACAGGAAGCCTATGTCCACGGCGTCTCGACGAGGGCTATGGACGATCTGGTGCAGGCCATGGGCGGGACCGGCATCTCCAAGAGCCAGGTCAGCCGGTTGTGCGAAGAGATTGACGATCGGGTCGATGCCTTTCTGATCCGGCCGATCGATGGGGAGTGGCCCTGTCTCTGGATCGACGCGACTTGTCTGAAGGTCCGCCGGGGCGGTCGCATCGTCAGCGTCGCGGTGACCATTGCGGTCGGCGCGAACACCGGAGGCCGCCGCGAGGTGCTCGGCATGGCCATCGGCCCATCCGAGGCGGAGACGTTCTGGACCGACTTCCTGCGCGATCTCGTGCGCCGAGGGATGTCCGGCGTGAAGCTGGTAATCAGCGATGCGCACGAGGGCATCAAGGCCGCCACGGCGCGCGTGCTCTCCACCACGTGGCAGTGCTGTCGGGTGCATCTTCAAAGAGATGCCCTGGCCCATGCCGGCAAGAGCAGCCGGCGTGTGGTGTCCGCCTTCATCGCCACGGCCTTCGACCAGCCCGACCACGGCGCAGTCAGCGCGCAGTGGCGGCTCGTGGCCGACCAGATGCGGGGCAAGCTGCCGAAGCTTGCGAGCCTCATGGACGGAGCCGAGGAGGACGTCCTCCCCTACATGACCTTTTCCCAGCAGCACCGGGCCAAGCTTCACGGCACAAATCCGATCGAGCGCCTGAACGGCGAGATCAGACGGCGCACCGATGTCGTGGGCTTCGAGCCTTCCTTTGGACCGGTGGCAGTCACGCCCTCACTACCCAACGAGGCCGCCATCCGTCGCCTCGCTGGCGCGAGTCTCATGGAGCAGACCGAGCCATGGACCGTCCAGCGCGAACGCTACATGACGCCGGAAACGCTCGCACCGGTCTGCAACGATCTCATCGTCAGCCTGCCTGCCGCGCACACAGACTGATCAGCTCGGCCCGCCGACATCCATCTCGTCAAGAGCTACACCACGCGGTGGGACACACTCTCTCGTTCACAAGATGCCCGTCATTCCGCAGGTGCCAAGTCACCTGGCAGACACCGAGGAACGGCTTCTCCAGGAACTGCTCGCCGATCTGCCGCATCAGAGTTGGAGAGGTGCTACAGATCTGCTACAACGATGTAACGTGCCTTGCAACTATCGAATTTTAAATGATTTTCGAGATGTCGGTCCAGTCCATCATCGGGGCGACGGACAGGCGGGCGGCGGTGTCGAGGCTCGTCGGGTCGGACGTCATAGGGTCGGCTCGCGTCGGGAAGGCACGGTGCTAGCGCGAGTCCGCACGATTTGGAAGCCCGGGGGCGGTACAGGCGGTTGTCCCGGGGTCCGCGATGGCATAACCGCGATTCCGCCGATGCGGCGCCAACAGGAGCTGGACACTTGAGAAGATCGAGCCGCACCCGGCAGTGGGTCGATGCGCTGCGCTGCCACCTCCTGCTGCGCAGGAACGGAGTCGCCGTGGGCGAGGGAGCGTCGCGCGACGTCGTTCCCGTCGCCCCGGGGCCTGGCGCGCTGCGGCAGGTCGCGCTCGGACGCCAGCGGCTGGAGACGGGCCGCGACGAGCGCGCCCTCGCCCACTTCGCGGCCGCCTACGATCGCGATCCGTCGGCCGCGCTCCTCGACTGGGGGCTCTGGCCGGGGCCGGGCGCGCTCGAGGAGCGGATGCTGGAGCGCTCGGCGCAATGGCGCGCCGCGCCCGCCGACACGCCGGCCGGCCGGCTGAGCGCGCTCCGCACCAAGGCGCACATCCACCGCTGGCTGCAGGACGAGGGCGTGCCAGTGCCGCCGCGGCTCGCCACGGCGCCGAACATCGGCGCGCTCGACTTCGCCGCACTGCCGGCGCGCTACATCATCAAGCCGGTGGACGCGTCATCCTCGCGAGGCGTGTTCCGCGTCGACGGCGACGAGATCCGCACGCTGGCGAGTTGGCGCAGGCTTCGCGGCGGCTCGGTGGCGGAGCGGATCCGCCGGCGGTACGAGGAGATCGGCCTGTCCGGGCAGGAAGTCATCGTCGAGCAGGCGATGCGCGACGTGACCGACCCGGCGCTGGAAATACCGCGGGACGTGAAGATCTTCGCGGTGCGCGGACAGGTGTGCTTCGTGCAGATGCTCGACCGCAACGGCAAGAAGGCCCGCAGGGGGCTCGCCACGCTCACCCGCGACTGGGCGCTCCTGCCTCAGAGCTCGTCGTGGCCGCCTCTCGCGCCCGGCCCGAAGCCCGCCGGCTTCGACGAAGCCGTGGCGCTGACGGAGCGGCTGTCGCGCAAGGTCCCGCTGCTGGTGCGCTGGGACTTCTTCCTCACCCCCGACGGGCCTGTCCTGTGCGAGGTCACGAAATATCCCAACGCGGGCAAGAGCTTCCGCCCCTGGATGGAGCGTGCCGTCTACCAGCTGGTGGCGCTCGACGCGCTCGCGCCGGGCACAAGCGGCTGACCTAGCCGCCCAGCATCCACGCGCCCTCGGGCCAGAAGGCGTGGAAGGCGAAGGCGAACATGACGTCGTGGGGGACGTCGGCGCCGGTGGCGTCGCGGACGCGGACGGAGCCGATCTCGCGGCCCTCGCCGATGCGGGAGGTGTCGAGGGCGCTGGCCTGGGTGCCGGCGAGGCTGAGGACGATGCCGGCCTCGCGGATCTCGCCCTCCTCCATCAGCCGCGACAGGGGCCAGGCGCGCTCGCCCACGCGCACCACCCGGACCAGCGGCGGGATGCCGTGGGGCGGCTCCTCGCCGCGATAGAGGAACGGCTGGCGGGCGCTGTCGTAGCGCACGTAGGGGTTGGCGCCGTAGTTGCGGCGGTGGCCGGTGGGCTGCGACATGACGAGCCCGTCGGGATTGCGCGCGGCGAAGGACCCCCAGCTCTCCATCCATGACGGCAGCGACTGCAGCTCCGTCCCCGTCAGGTCGCCGACGATGCCCCGGCCGAGCGCCTGCTGCCACCAGCTCTCGGTCTCCCGGTCGAACATCACCATGTCCGAGCTGCGCAGCTTGCCGGAGACGCCGAAGGTCAGCACGCCCGCGTCGGTGCGCCGGTCGAAGGTGAGGGCGGAGTTGCAGAGCGGGCAGAAGGTGACGGCGACGGGACGGCCGTCGATCTCGTCGTTCACGATCTCATGCCACGTCAGGTAGCGGATGGGGTAGGCGCGCGGCGTCGCGCCCTCGAGCTCGACGGCGATGACCGGCTCGAGCGGTGCGAGGTCCTGCTCCTCGGCGACCGGGTGGAACGAGGGATCGTCCAGCGCCGGGATGCCGTCGCGCGGGGGGCCGCCGGAGATGATCTCGCTCCAGTCGTCGATGCTGGTCGTGGTGAAGTCGGTGTTCGGCCACTCGGCCCGCCAGCGGTCCGGGTCGGCCGTTGCGGGCGTGGCGAGCAGGAGGGCGGCGAGGGCGGCGAGGGCGAGGTGTTTCATGATCCGAGCTTGCCGCGCCGGGTGCCGCCGGGGAAGACGCGATACGCGAACGTGAGCGGCCGCGAGCTACCGGTGCGCCGCGATGCGGCGCGGGGCGAGCAGCGCGGGCAGCTCGGCGGGCGGCCCGGCGTGTGGCGTCCAGAGCCGCTTCCCGGCGCGCGCGGCGGCCGACTCGAGGCGCAGGCCGGCGGGCGTCGCCCAGCCGGCGACGGAGCCGGTGCGGCGCAGCAGGGCCGGGTCGAGCGTCAGGCAGGGGCGCGGCGCCTCGGGAATCACGTTGACCACCAGCAGGTCGGCCCCGCCGCAGCCCGTCACCGCCGCGAGGCCGCGCTTGCCGGTGACGTGCAGGAGGCGCAGCCCGGCCAGCGGGTGCGCCGTGCCGGCCGCGACGCCGCGCCCGGCGGCGATGGCCTGCTCCGTGCCGCCCGCGCCGTCGTTCTCGAGCCAGATGCCGGCGGCGAACCCGTCGCCCCGCGGCCGGCTCAGCCCCCGGCCGGCCTCGGTCAGCACGCCCGCCAGCCCGCCGCTCTCGCTGACCAGCAGGTCGGGCCGCTCGGCCCGGCCCCAGAGCAGCGCCGCCACCAGCAGCGGCGCGAGGCCCGCCGCGCGCCCCCGCCCCTGCCACAGCGCCAGCACCAGCCCGCCCGCCGCCACCAGCGGCAGCACGCGCCGGCGGCGCGGGCACGTGGCCGACCGCCCCCTCGAGCCCGGCGACGTGCTCGGCGACGGCGAGGATCCAGCCCAGGCCTTGCTCCATCACCCACAGCGCCGGCCCCTCCAGCCCCAGCGGCCACAGGCAGGCGGCGAGCACGGCGGCGGGCATCACCGCCGCGCCCATGACCGGCACCGAGGCGAGGTTGGCGATCAGGCCGTAATGCGAGACCATGTTGAAGTGCGCCGCCGCGATGGGGGCGGTGGCGAGCCCGGCGACGGTGGAGGACACCACCACGGCCGCCACGCCCCGCAGCCCCCTCGGCAGCCGCCACGGCGCGCGGCGCAGCGCGGCGAAGACGGCCACCAGCGCCACCGTCGCCGCGAAGGACATCTGGAAGCCGGGCCCCGTCAGCTCTTCGGGGCGGCGCAGCAGCACGATCACCGCAGCCACCGCCACCGCGCGCAGCGTGATCGCGCGCCGCTCGGCGAGCACCGCCACGAGCATCACCGCCACCATCACGAAGGCCCGCTCCGTCGCCACGTTGCCGCCCGAGAGCGCGAGGTAGCCCGCGCCGGCCAGCAGCGCGGCGGCGGCGGCGATCTTCTTGCCCGGCCAGCGCAGCGCGAGCGGCGGACAGGCGGCGAGGCCGAGGCGCAGGAGGCCGAAGACGAAGCCCGTCAGCATCCCCATGTGCAGCCCCGAGATCGCCAGCAGGTGCGCGAGGTTGGTGGCGCGCAGCTCGGCCAGCGTCTCCTGCCCCATCGCCGAGCGGTCGCCCGTCACGATCGCCGCCGCGAAGGCGCCCGTCTCGCCGCCGACCCGCGCCTGCACCGCCGCCGACAGCCGCATCCGCGCCGCCTGCAGCCACAGCCCCGGCGTCGCCTCGGGCGGCGCCAGGGCGAGGACCGGCGTGCGGGTGTAGCCGACGGCGCCGAGCCGGTCGAACCAGGCCATGCGGCGGAAGTCGAAGCCGCCGGGCTCGACGGGGCCGCCGGGGGGCGAGAGGTGCCCCGTCAGGATCACCACCATCCCCGGCCGCGGCGCGATCCAGCCCTGCGCGCCGTGCAGCGACACCCGCACCCTCTCGGGCGTGCGGCGCACGTCCTCGAGGCGCACCCGGTCGAGCGTCAGGCGCACCGCGTCGGAGGCGGAGCGGTCGACCCGGATCACCCGCCCCTCGACGGGGCCGTAATAGCGGAACCCCAGCACCGGCGCGGCGACGGCGTGGGCGCGCGCCGAGGCGAGGCTCACCCCCGCCGCGACCAGCGCCAGCGCCAGCAGCACCGGCCCCGCCAGCAGCCCCGCCCGCCGCGCCGCCAGCGCCAGGGCGGGCGCCAGCGCGGCGAGGCCGGCACGCGCCCACGGCCCCGGCTCCACCGGCAGCGCGAAGTAGATCCCGATCCCCGCGCCGAGGCAGACCGGCACCCAGCCGAACAGGTGGCCGCGCTGTGCCAGCAGCGCCGCCGCAAGGGGATGGTGCCCGCGCACTTGTCTCCGCCCGGTGGCCCAAGTATCCCCGCGGCTTAAAGCAGCCCCCGGTTAGCCAAAGGTTAAACTCCCGCCCATGGTCGTCACCCGCTTCGCTCCCTCGCCCACCGGCGCCCTCCATATCGGCGGCGCGCGCACCGCGCTGTTCAACTGGCTCTACGCGCGCGGCCGGGGCGGCAAGTTCCTGCTGCGCATCGAGGATACCGACAAGGCGCGCTCGACCGACGAGAACCGCCAGGCGATCCTCGACGGGCTCGGCTGGCTCGGGCTCGACTGGGACGGCGAGCCGATCAGCCAGGCCGCGCGCGCCGAGCGCCACGCCGAGGTGGCGCACGAGCTGCTGGCGCGCGGGCGGGCCTTCAAGTGCTTCTCCACCCAGAACGAGATCGAGGCGTTCCGCGAGCAGGCCAAGGCCGAGGGCCGCTCGACGCTGTTCCGCTCGCCCTGGCGCGACGTGCCCGAGAGCCAGCACCCCGCCGACACGCCCTACGTGGTGCGCATCAAGGTGCCGCAGCCCTCGAGCTGGACCATCGAGGACGAGGTGCAGGGCTCCGTCACCTGGGCCGGCGACCAGATCGACGACCTGGTGCTGCTGCGCTCCGACGGCAGCCCGGTCTACATGCTCGCGGTGGTGGTCGACGATCACGACATGGGCGTCACCCACGTCATCCGCGGCGACGACCACCTCGCCAACGCTTTCCGGCAGGCGGTGATCTACGACGCGATGGGATGGGAGGCGCCGGTGATGGCGCACATCCCGCTGATCTTCGGGCCCGACGGCAAGAAGCTCTCCAAGCGCCACGGCGCGACCGGCGCTGCCGAGTACCGCGCCCTCGGCTACCCGGCGGCGGGGATGCGCAACTACCTCGCCCGGCTCGGCTGGAGCCACGGCGACGCCGAGTTCTTCACCGACGCCGAGGCGCGCGCCTGGTTCGATCTGAAGGGCATCGGCAAGTCGCCCGCGCGCTTCGATTTCAAGAAGCTCGAGAACCTCTGCGGCCAGCACATCGCCGCGGCGGACGATGCTGCGCTGCTGCATGAACTGGAGGGCTACCTCGACGCCACCGGCGCGCTGCCCCTCACCGAAGCCCAGCGAGACGGCCTTTCGCGGGCCATGTACTGCCTCAAGGAACGCGCGAAGACCTTCCCGGAACTCATTGAAAAGGCGCACTTCGTCCTCACCGAGCGCCCCGTCGCGCCGGACGAGAAGGCGGCGAGGCAGCTCGACGATGTATCCCGTGGTATACTGACGGAATTGACGCCGCACTTGCGCGATGGTAGCTGGACGCGGGACGATCTGGAGGCCAAGGTGGCCGCGTTCGCCGAGGCCAAGGGGACGAAGCTCGGCAAGCTGGCCGGCCCCCTCCGGGCCGCACTGGCGGGGCGCGCGGTTTCGCCTTCAGTGTTCGACATGATGCTTGTTCTCGGGCGGCAGGAGACGCTCGCCCGACTGGATGACCTGTCCGCCTGAAACCATTTCGTCACGATTCGACGTTAGCCGGTTTCTCACGCGGGACCACACCCGCCGCCGATGATCCTCGGCGGCGCCTCACGCAAGGGGACGACCATGGCCGATGACAAACGGACTGCCACACTGACGATCGACGGACAGCAATACGAGCTGCCGATCCACTCGCCCACGGCGGGCCCCGACGTGATCGACATCCGCGGGCTCTACGGCCGTGCCGACGTCTTCACCTACGATCCGAGCTACACCTCGACCGCCGCCTGCGACAGCACCATCACCTTCATCGACGGCGACAAGGGCGAGCTGCTGCACCGCGGCTACCCGATCGACCAGCTCGCCTCGAAGTCGCACTACCTCGAGGTCTGCTACCTGCTGCTCTACGGCGAGCTGCCGACGGCGGCGCAGCTCGACGATTTCGAGCACCGGGTCACGCATCACACGATGCTGCACGAGCAGATGCAGTACTTCTTCCGCGGCTTCCGCCGCGATGCGCACCCGATGGCGATCATGGTCGGCGTGGTCGGCGCGATGGCCGCCTTCTACCACGACAGCACCGACATCCACGATTCCTGGCAGCGCGAGGTCGCCTCGATCCGGCTCATCGCCAAGATGCCGACGATCGCCGCCTGGGCCTACAAGTACTCGGTCGGCCAGCCCTTCGTGTATCCGAGGAACGACCTGACCTACGCCGAGAACTTCCTGCACATGTGCTTCGCGGTGCCGGCCGAGGAGTACAAGGTGAACCCGATCCTCGCCCGCGCGATGGACCGCATCTTCACCCTCCACGCCGACCACGAGCAGAACGCCTCGACCTCGACGGTGCGCCTCGCCTCCTCGTCGGGCGCGAACCCGTTCGCCTGCATCGCCGCCGGCATCGCCTGCCTCTGGGGACCCGCCCACGGCGGCGCCAACCAGGCCTGCCTGGAGATGCTGCGCGAGATCGGCACGCCCGACCGGATCCCCGAGTTCCTCGCCCGCGCCAAGGACAAGGACGACCCGTTCCGCCTCATGGGCTTCGGCCACCGCGTCTACAAGAACTTCGACCCGCGCGCGAAGGTGATGAAGGAGAGCGCCGACGAGGTGCTCGACCTGCTCGGCGTCGAAGACAAGCCGGTGCTCAAGGTGGCCAAGGAGCTCGAGGCCGCGGCGTTGGCCGACGATTACTTCGTCGACCGCAAGCTGTTCCCCAACGTCGACTTCTACTCGGGCATCATCCTCGAGGCGATGGGCTTCCCGACCTCGATGTTCACGCCGCTCTTCGCGGTCAGCCGTACCGTCGGCTGGGTCAGCCAGTGGAAGGAGCAGCTCGCCGATCCGCAGCTCCGCATCGGCCGCCCGCGCCAGCTCTACCTCGGCGAGACCTCGCGCGACTACGTCGACATCGAGAACCGCTGACGCCACGCCGCCCCGGACCGCCCGTCCGGGGCGGTTCGTAGGCCGGGCTTCAGCCCGGCCCCACCCCGACGCCCGGCCCCATCCCGACGCTCAAGCCCCACCTCGCCCGCTTTTGATTGTCGCCCCCTGCCCGCTTCGGCTACCACCGGGCCATGATCACCGAACTCGGCCATTTCGCCCTCGTCCTCGGCTTCGCCATCGCGATGGTCCAGACCATCGTGCCGATGGTGGGCGCCCACCGGGGCTGGCGCGGCTGGATGGCCGTTGGTGAGCCGGCGGCGCTGTCGCAGCTGATCCTCGTCGGCTTCTCCTTCGCGGCGCTGATGCACGCCTTCATCGTGTCCGACTTCTCGCTGCAGCTGGTCGCCCTCAACAGCCACTCCGCGAAGCCGATGCTCTACAAGATCAGCGGCACCTGGGGGAACCACGAGGGCTCCATGCTGCTCTGGCTGCTGATCCTGGCGCTGTTCGGCGCCGCGGCGGCCTGGCGCGGCGGCAACCTGCCCCCGGCGCTGCGGGCGCGGGTGCTGGCGGTGCAGGCGGCGGTGTCGGTGGCGTTCTACGCCTTCATCCTGTTCACCTCGAACCCGTTCACCCGCCTCGCCGTCCCGCCGCTCGACGGGCAGGACCTCAACCCCCTGCTGCAGGACCCGGGCCTCGCCTTCCACCCGCCGTTCCTCTACCTCGGCTATGTCGGCCTCTCGATGTCGTTCTCCTTCGCCGTCGCGGCGCTGATCGGCGGCAAGGTCGACGCCGCCTGGGCGCGCTGGGTGCGGCCCTGGACGCTGGCGGCCTGGCTGTTCCTCACCGTCGGCATCGCGCTCGGCTCGTGGTGGGCCTATTACGAGCTCGGCTGGGGCGGGTTCTGGTTCTGGGACCCGGTGGAGAACGCCTCGTTCATGCCGTGGCTGCTCGCGGCGGCGCTCTTGCACTCGGCGATCGTGGTGGAGAAGCGCGAGGCTCTGAAGAGCTGGACCATCCTGCTCGCCATCCTCGCCTTCGGCTTCTCCCTGCTCGGCACCTTCATCGTCCGCTCGGGCGTGCTCACCTCGGTCCACGCCTTCGCCAGCGACCCGACGCGCGGCGTCTTCATCCTCGCCATCCTCGGCGTCTTCACCGGCGGCGCGCTGGTGCTCTACGCGCTGCGGGCAGGGGCGATGGAGGCGAAGGGCGTGTTCTCCGCCGTCAGCCGCGAATCGGCGCTGGTGCTCAACAACGTGCTGCTTGCGGTGGCGGCGTTCGTGGTGTTCATCGGCACGATCTGGCCGCTGGTGGCCGAGCTCGCCTTCGATCGCACCCTCTCCGTCGGCCCGCCCTTCTTCGACGCCGCCTTCACCCCCTTCTTCGTCGGCCTCGCCCTCGTGCTGCCGGTCGGCGCGATGCTCGCCTGGAAGCGCGGCGACCTCGCCCGCGCCGCCCGCCCGCTGTGGCCGGCCGCGCTGCTCGCGGTGGCGCTCGGGGGCCTGGCCTTCGCGCTGCAGACCGGGCGCAGCGCCCTCGGCCCCGTGGGGCTGGCGCTCGGGGCCTGGGTCGTGGCGGGCGCGGCGCTCGATCTCTGGTCGCGCACCGGGCGCGAGGGGGCGGCGCAGCGCGCCCGCCGCCTTTTGCGCCTGCCCCGCGCCGACTGGGGCAAGGCGACGGCCCATGCCGGGCTCGGCGTGACCATCTTCGGCATCGCCGCGATGCTCGCCTGGCAGGTCGAGGACATCCGCGTCGCGCAGGTCGGCGAGACCTACGCGGTCGGCGGCTACGACGTCACCCTGCGCGAGGTCGCCGAGGTGCAAGGGCCGAACTACGTCTCCACCCGCGCCGAGCTGTTGCTCGCGCGCGGCGGCTCCGAGGCGGTGCTGTATCCCGAGAAGCGCTTCTATCCCGTCGCCGGGATGCCCACGACGGAGGCCGGCATCGCCAACGGCGTCTGGCGCGATCTCTACGTGGTGATCGGCGAGGAGCAGGCCGGCGGCGGCTGGGCGGTGCGCACCTACGTCAAGCCCTTCGCCAACTGGATCTGGGGCGGCGCGATCCTGATGGCCCTCGGCGGCGCCGTCTCGCTCACCGACCGCCGCCTGCGCGTCGCCGCGGGCGCGCGCAAGGCCGCCGCCCCCCGCCCGGTCCCGGCGGAATGAGGCGGCTGCTCCTCGTCCTCGCCCTGCTCTGGGCCGGGCCGGCGCTCGCGGTGGAGCCCGGCGAGATGCTCGACGACCCGGCCCTCGAGGCACGGGCGCGCGAGATCAGCAAGGGGCTGCGCTGCCCGGTCTGCCGCAACGAGAGCATCGACGAGAGCAACGCCGAGCTGTCGCGCGACCTGCGCCTGCTGCTGCGCGAGCGGCTGCTGGCGGGCGACAGCGACGCCGAGGCCGTCGCCTTCATCACCGCGCGCTACGGCGAATTCGTCCTGCTCGAGCCCGACCGCTCGGGCGCCAACCTGATCCTCTGGCTCGCCGCCCCGACGGTGCTGCTCCTCGGCCTCGGCGCCGGCGCGCTGGCCGTGCGCGCGCGCAGCCGCGCCGCGCCGCCCGAGGCGCTTTCCGAGCACGAGCGGGCGCGGCTCGAGGAGATCATGAAGGGCTGAGCCCCCTTCCCCTGAACCGGACGGTTCACTACCTTGCCCCGGCGACCAGACAGGAGCCCGCGTTCATGGACTACAAGGCCATCCGCCTCGACATCACCGACGGCGTCGCCGTGATCGCGCTCGACCGGCCCGAGCTGATGAACGCGCTCAACGCGCAGATGCGGCTCGAAATCGCCCACGCCATCGGCGCGGCGCAGGGCGAGGCGCGCTGCATCGTGCTCACCGGCACCGGCCGCGCCTTCTGCTCGGGGCAGGATCTCGGCGACGGCAAGGCCACCGACCTCGACCTCGAGCGCACCCTGCGCGACGAGTACGTGCCCCTGCTGCGCGCGATCTACGACTGTCCGGTTCCCACCATTTCGGCCGTCAACGGCGCCGCCGCCGGCGCCGGGGCGAACCTGGCGCTCGCCGCCGACGTCACCATCGCGTCCGAGGACGCCTACTTCGTGCAGGCCTTCACCCGCATCGGCCTGATGCCCGACGCCGGCGGCACCTACTGGCTGCCCCGCCAGATGGGCTTCGCCAAGGCGATGGGCGCGGCGCTCTTCGCCGACACGATCAGCGCCCGGCAGGCGGCCGAGTGGGGGATGATCTGGGAGACCGTGCCCGCCGACGCGTTCGACGCCCACTGGCGCGCCCGCGCCCGCCACCTCGCCGACGGCCCGACAGAGGCCTACCGCCACATCAAGACCGCCCTGCGCGCGAGCTACGACAACGGCCTCGACGAGCAGCTCGCGCTCGAGGCCCGGCTGCAGGGCCAGTGCGGCCAGACGCGCGATTTCCGCGAGGGCCTCGTCGCCTTCACCGAGAAGCGTCCGGCGGCGTTCGAGGGGCGGTGAGGGCCTTCGTCGCGCTCGACCTGCCCGCGGAGGCGGTCGCGATCCTCGGCCACCTGCAGGAGCGGATGCCGTCGGGGCGCCCCGTGGCCCCGGAGAACCTGCACATGACCCTCGCCTTCCTCGGCGAGAACGTCGCCGAGGACGTGCTCGAGGCGGCCCACGACCAGTTCGCCGCGATCCGCCTGCCTGCGCCGGAGATCGAGGTGACGGGCCTCGGCACGCTCGGCGCGCGCACCCCGGCGGTGCTCGTCGCCGAGGCCCGCCGCACCGCACCGCTCGAGGCGCTGCAGGGCGCGGTGGCGAGCGCCGCGCGCCGCGCCGGGCTGGTCCTCGAGCGCCGCCGCTTCCGTCCGCACATCACCCTCGCCCGCTTCCGCAGCACCGCCGACGCCGCCGCGCTCGAGCGCCTGCGCCTGTTCCTGCAATCCGAGGGCCGGTTCCGCCTCGACCCCTTCATCGCGCGCTCCTTCGCGCTCTACGCCTCCACCCTCACCCACGAGGGGCCGGTGTACGAGGAACTGGCGCGCTATCCGCTGAGGGGGGTGGGCTCACCACCATCGAGGAAATCGACTTCGCCGGCATCGACCTCGCCTTCTGCGCGCTGCCCC
>NZ_CH724107.1:74870-281088 GCF_000153305.1 Oceanicola granulosus HTCC2516 | reverse complement strand
CGGCACCCCCCGCGCCCTCGCCTTCAAACCAACGCCAACCCACCGCGCAGCGCGAAGGCCGTGCCCGCCGCGATCAGCACCCCGAGGATCAACCGCACCAGCCACTTCAGCGCGTCCTCGATCTCCGACAGCCGCTTCTCGACGTTCTCCCGGTGCACGTCGTCCACCGCGCCGCGCGTCTCGAGCGCCGCGAGGCGCTGCTCCGTCAGGCGCTGCCGCTCATCGCTCACCGCGCCACTCCCGCCTGCCACTCCGCGAGCGCCGGGTTATCCGAAACGTCCGGCTGCGGCCCCACCGGCTCCTCCGGTCGCTCGAGCGAGCGGATGTTGGCCTGCACCGCGCCCGCGCGCGCCGCGGTCTCGGCGACCGAGCGCTGAAAGTCCTGCCCCTTGGCCTGGTGGCGCGCGCCGAAGTAGAAGCTGACGATCGCGCCCATCAGCCACCAGAGCGGCTCGGGCACCAGCGCCAGCCCCTGCATCCGCCCCGCGAACCAGACCGGGTCGGCCATGGCGACCACGAACAGCCCCAGCGTGCCGAACGCCAGCATCGGGCGCGGCAGCCGGTTCAGCCCGTCGATCACCCGGTCGAACAGCCCCTTCCTCGGACGGACGAACTCGGCGGCGAACTGCGCCAGCGCCGCGTCCTTCGTCGACGCCTCGCGCGCCGCGCCGGCCTCGGCGTTCTCGCGGAACACGCCGAGCGTCTCGGCCACCGCGTTGCGCCCGCCGCCGAACAGCAGCTCGAACATCCCCGAGATCAGCCCCATTGCGCCACCCTCGCCCTGTGCGCCGCGTCGCTCAGATGGAAGCGCGGCGAGATGAACGTCTCGGCGCGCCGGATCCAGCCGCCCTTGCCGCCGTCGCGCCGGCGCGCGTACTTGCGCGAGGCCGGGCGGCGATCGGCGAGGGCGTAGTAGTAGTTGCGCCGCGCGATGCCGTAGGCGTCGACGAGATGGTCGGGCGCCGCCGCCTGCGCCCGGTGGGCCGCGCCGGCCGTCTCGGGGCCGATGATCCCGTCGACGGCCACGGGCAGGCGCATCTGCCCGAGCAGGCGCTGCAGGATCTTCACCGCGTTCGCGCCCGAATTGACGTACATGTCGAAGACCGACGGCTGCAGCGGCGCGGGCAGCTCGCCGATGCCCGGCCGCTCGAAGTAGTGCGCCACGAAGATCGCCACCGCCCGGTCGCGGTCGAGGCGGCGCACGTCGTTGGCCGTCACGCGCCCGTCGCCGTCGAGGTCGATCCCCAGCCGGCGCAGGGTGGCGAGGGTGACGCCGAACTTGGTCGGCCCGCCCGGATCGTCCGGGTCGTTCACGTAGCCGCCCTCCCGGGCGACGATCTCGCTGGCGATCTGTTGGACTGTCGGCATGATCCCCCCGCCTGTCGCTGACGAGGGGCATCCTGCGCCGGCGGGGTTAATTCGCCGCTGCCGCGCCGTCCGTTGCGCCTGCACGCGCCGCCTCGAGCGCGTCGCGGACCTCCTTGGGCTCGTAGGTCTCGTCGTGCTTGGCGAGGATCTCGCGGGCCTCGAAGGTGCCCCCGGCATAGACCCCCTGCCCGATCATCCCCTGGTTCTCGGCGAACAGGTCGGGCAGGATCCCGGTGTAGGTGACGGGGATCGTCTCCGCCCCGTCCGTCACCTCGAAACGCACCGTCTCGCCCGCGTCGCGCACGATGCTGCCCTCGACGACGAGGCCGCCGAGGCGGAACACCTCGTCGGGGGCGGGCGGCGCGGCGGCGACCTCGGAGGGCGAGCGGAAGAAGTTGATCCCGTCGCGCATCCCGTAGCCGATCAGCGCCGTCGCCCCCGCGAGCGCGACGAAGGCGACGACGATCACCTGGATTCGCCGGGTTTTCTTGAGCGACTTCACGGGAACAGCGGCGCGAGGCGAAGCCCCGTGCCCTCCTCGAGGCCGAGCATCAGGTTGGCGTTCTGGATCGCCTGGCCCGACGAGCCCTTCGCGAGGTTGTCGAGCGCGGCGATGACGATGGCGCGGCCGGGGATGCGGTCAGCCACGACGCCGAGGTGGCAGTAGTTCGAGCCGCGCACGTGGCGGACCGACGGATGCTCCCCCTCGGGCAGCACCACGAGGAATTCCTCCTCCGCGTAGCGCTCCGCCAGCGCGGCGTGGACCGCCGCCGCCTCGCCCTCGACGTAGACGGTGGCGAGGATGCCTCGGTTGGCGGGGATCAGGTGCGGCGTGAACTGCACCCGCACCTCGCGCCCGGCGATGGCGCTGAATTCCTGGTCGAACTCGCCGAGATGGCGGTGGATGCCGCCGACCGCGTAGCCATGTGCCCCCTCCGACAGCTCGGCGTGGAGCAGGTTTTCCTTGAGTGAGCGCCCGGCGCCGGAGACCGCGGCCTTGAGGTCGATGACGATCCGGTCGAGGTCGATCACCCCGGCCTCGATCAGCGGGCGCAGCGCGTATTGGCCGGTGGCGGCGTTGCAGCCGGTGCCGGCGACGAGGCGGGCGGCGCGGATGTCGTCGCGGTAGAACTCGGTGAGGCCGTAGACGGCCTCCTTCTGCAGCTCGAGCGCGGCATGGGGCTTGCCGTACCATTTCTCGTAGGCGGCCGGGTCGCGGAGGCGGAAATCGGCGGAGAGGTCCACCACCTTGAGGTCGCGCGGCAGCTCGGCGATGACCGCCTGGCTGGTGGCGTGGGGCAGCGCGCAGAAGGCGAGGTCGATGCCGGCGAAGTCGATTTCCTCGATGGTGGTGAGCCTCGGCAGGTCGAGGTGGCGCAAGTGCGGAAAGACCTGCGCCATCTCCATCCCGGCCTTGGAATTGCCCGACAGCGCCGCGATCTCCATGTCCGGGTGGGTCGCGATGTAGCGGACGAGCTCCGCGCCCGTGTAGCCCGATGCTCCGAGGATGGCGATCTTCGCTGTCATGTCTGCCCTTGCCCTGCCCGCTGACGATGTGTGCGCGCTAGATAAGCCTTCCGAACGGCCAAGGGAACCGCGCGCGGGCACCTTGTGCTCGGGCCGGGCCGAAGCCTGGCCTACAGCCGTCGTCGCACGCGCATCCCGCAGGCCGGGCTTCAGCCCGGCCCCCCGGCGGCCTGTCGGCTCAATCCGCCGGCCTCACGCACTCTCGAACGTGATGCTCTTCTTCATGAACTGCGTCGCCCGCGACGAGACCCGCTTCGGATCCCCCGTCGTCAGGAAAGCCCCCTGCGTCCCCTCGCCGATCATCTCCGGCCTCCGCTCGAGATAGTCGGCCAGGCTCTCCGCCACGAGGTTGGCCTGGCTGAACACGTTGACCCCGGCCCCCAGCGCGTCCTGGAACACCTCCGCCATCAGCGGATAGTGGGTGCAGCCGAGCACCGCGGCGTCGGGCTCGGGCATCTTGCGCAGCAGCGCGTCGACGTGGCTGCGCACCAGCGCCTCGGCGAGGATCATGTCGCCCTCCTCGATCGCGTCGACCACGCCGCCGCAGGCCTGCGCCTCGACGTCGACGCCGATGGCGCGGAAGGCGAGCTCGCGCTGGAAGGCGCGGGCGCGCACGGTGGCGGGGGTGGCGAACAGGGCCACGTGCTTGACCGCCACCTCGCGCGGCGGCGAGTTGTCGCCCCATTGCCGCTCGGTCAGCGCCTCGATCAGCGGCACGAAGACGCCGAGCACTCGCTTGTTCGGCGGCACCCAGCTCTCCTGCATCCGCCGCAGCGCCGCCGCCGAGGCGGTGTTGCAGGCCAGGATGGCCAGGTCGCAGCCGGCCTCGAACAGCCGCGCCACGGAGGCGGTGGTCAGATCGTAGATGTCGTCGGCGTCGCGCACCCCGTAGGGCGCGTGCGCACTGTCGGCCATGTAGACGAACGGCACCTCGGGCAGCCGCTTCTGCACCGCCTCCAGGACGGTGAGCCCGCCCAGCCCGCTATCGAAGATCCCGACTGCCATCGCTCCTGCCTCCTGCTCGGCCGCTGTGGCGCGGCTTGTACTTGGCCTCGAACTCGAATCCCAGAGAGTCCGCGCATACCGGCCGCGGCGAGAGCGCGTAGGTGCAGTGCCGCAGGTACGCCATCAGCGCCCGCGCATCGCCCCGCCGCGCCGCGATCGCCTCCCGCGGCACCGGCGCGCCCACGACCACCCGCACCGGCGTGCCCGCACGCCTGCGGAACTCGCGGATCAGCATCCCCATCCGCAGCGTCTGGTGGACGTGGCTGGCGAGCTGGAACAGCCGGCTGTTGGCGCCCTCGAAGAAGATCGGCACCACCGTCGCGTCGGAGCGCGCGATCATCTTGGCGGTGAAGGTCCGCCAGCCCGGATCCATCGGCGGCGCGAACGGCCGCGCCGCCGTCGAGACGGTGCCGCCCGGGAAGACGCCGATCGCCCCGCCCTGCCCGAGGTAGCGCAGCGCCTCGGCGCGCGTCTCGAGGTTCTCGCGCGCGGCCTCCTTCGTGGCGTCGAACGAGATCGGCAGGATCACCCGTTCGAGGTCGGGCGACTTGCGGAAGATCCGGTGCGCGAGCACCCGGAAATCGCCGCCGCGCCGGGCGCTCAGGATGCGCCCCATCATCAGCCCGTCGAGCACGCCGTAGGGGTGGTTGGCCACCACCACCAGCGGCCCCTCGGCGGGGATCGACGCGAGGCTGCCGCCGACGACGTCCAGGCTCAGGCCGTAGCGGTCGGTGATGACCTGCCAGAAGTCGCGCCCCTCGGCGACCTCGAGGTCGTAGCCCCGCGCCCGGCGCACGAGCGAAATCCGCCCCGTGGCGTTCTCCATGACCCGGATCATGGCCCGCCCCGAGCGGGTGGCGGCGGAGGTGGCGTAGGTGATGTCGCGCGCGACATGCCGGCTGCTCATGGTCAGGTGGCCCCGAGGTGGAAGATGTTGATGTCTCACCCCTTACTACCTGACGCCGCGTCCGTCGCGCACGAACTACGCGGGATCGGAAATTGCGCGCGCCTGCTCGACCCAACGGTCACGGCTGGCGCGGCCACGGAAGCCCTGCAGGTTGTCGTCGACCCAGGCCAGCTCGCGCGGGCCCCAGCCGGCGATCTGGTCGAAGTGGTAGATGCCCATCTCGTTGAGCACCCGCTCGAGCTTCGGCCCGATGCCACGGATGCGCTTGAGATCGTCCGCCTGCCCGCCCCTCGGCGCCTCGAGCAGCGGCGGCCGGTCGGCCTCGCCGGGCGCGTCCAGCTCGGCCTCGAGATCGCCGCCCTCGCTGCCCGCGCCGGAAGTCGGCTCCGGGACCTCCTCGGGGTCGGCGTCGTCGGCGGGCGCGGCGAAGTCCGGCTCCGGCGTCTCCACCGGCGCCCCGAGGGCCGGGTCCGGCGCGGCCTCGTCGGGATGCGGCGCCGCGTCCTCCCGGCGCTCCTCGTGCCTCGCGGCCTCTTCCGCCTCCGGCACCTCGACCACCCCCGGCGCGTCCTCGTAGCCGAGCGGCCCCGCCACCGGCGCCGCCGCCGCGTCCGGCTCGGTCTCGGGCTCGGGCCCTGCGTCGGCGCCCCGCTCGTCCTCCAGCTCGGCCCGCTCCGCCTCGGCCTCCGCCACAGAGACCTGCTCCGGGCTCATCGGCGCCGACACCGGCGGCGCGGGCGAGCCCGGCACGCCCGCCGGGGCGTCACCGGCCTCGGCGCCCCGATTGCACACGGCCTGGATCATCGCGAACGCCACCGCCGGGAACACCAGCACGCCGACCAGCAGCCCCGGCAGGAAGCCGAGCCAGCCGAACACCCAGCTCGCCAGCATCACCACCACGCCGACCCCGGCGCCGATGACCCAGCACCGGCTGCGGCACTGCTCTTTCTCTGACCTGGCAGACATGGACGACCCTCCGGTTGCGGCACATTTTCACGCCACCATAGCGCGCCACCCCCACGAGCGCGAGGCGCGCCGGCGCGGGTCCGCCTCCGGCGGGGATATTTGCAGGACAGAGACAGCCACGCGGCGCGCCGTCCCGTCTCTGTTCTCGAAATATCCGCGGGGGTGAATTGGCCGTCAGGCCAAGAGGGGGCCCGCGGGCCCCCTGCAGCGTCTCAGCTCTCGACGCGGTCCTTCGCCTGCTGCACCCAGCCGTCGCGCTCGATGCGGCCCTTGAACTTCAGCCGGGCGTCGACCCACGCGATCTCCTTCTCGCCCCACGCGGCGATCTGGGAGAAGTGGTAGATGCCGAGCTCGTTGAGCTGGCGGGCGAGCTGCGGGCCGATGCCCTTGAGCTGCTTGAGGTCGTCGGCCTCGCCCTCGGGCGCGTCGAGCAGCCGCGGCGCGGATTCCCCGGACGTGGCCGCGTCATCGCCCTCGGCGGGCTGCAGCGGTGTGTTGTCGGGGGCGCTGCCGTGCGCGGGCTTGCGGTCCTCGGGCGGGTCGACGGGGGCGCCGGGCTCCGACTCGGCGGTGCGCTCGTCGTGGGCCGGCTCGACGTCGGCCTCGGGGTGGCCGAGCGCCTCGGTCTCGGGCGCCTCGCCGGGCGCCTCGGAGGTCTTGTCGCTCGCCTCGCCCACGTTGCGGGGCGGAGCGGCATCGGCGTCGCTGCGCCCGCCCTGTGGCGCGGTCGGGCCCTTGGGGCCGAGGAGCTCGTCGCGCCCGTCGGCGTCGGTGTCCTCGTCGGCCTGCTGCCAGGGCGTGCGCAGCGGCACCTCGGTGCCGTCGATGCGCTTGATCGTGTCGCCGATGTCGGCGGCGAGGCGGGCGGAGGCGTTGAGCCCGTCACGGCCCTCCTCGTACGCCTTCAGCGAGGTCAGCCCCGAGGCCGGCTCGGAGGCGTAGCGGCCGTTCTGCGGGCCCGGCGTCGGCACGCGGCCGGCGGCCATCTCGTCGAGCAGGCCCTCGAGCTTGCCCGGCGTCAGGTCCTCGTAATAGTCCTTGCCGATCTGGGCCATCGGCGCGTTGGCGCAGGCGCCGAGGCACTCGACCTCCTCCCAGGAGAAGCGGCCGTCGGCGGACAGCTCGTGCGGCCGCGCGGCGATCTTGGTCTTGCACAGCTCCATCAGCTCCTCGGCGCCGCAGATCATGCACGACGTGGTGCCGCAGACCTGCACGTGCGCCACCGAGCCCACGGGCTGCAGCTGGAACATGAAGTAGAAGGTCGCCACCTCGAGGGCGCGGATGTAGGCCATGCCCAGCATCTCGGCGACCGCCTCGATCGCGGGGCGCGACAGCCAGCCCTCCTGCTCCTGGGCGCGCCACAGCAGCGGGATGATCGCGCTGGCCTGGCGGCCGGCGGGATACTTGGTGATCTGCGCCTCGGCCCAGGCCTGGTTCTCGGCGGTGAAGGCAAAGGATTCAGGCTGCTCGTGGTGCAGACGTCTCAGCATCGAAACAGGCTCCGGTGATGGCGCGCGGCGCGCGGGGCCGCAACTCGCAGGCGGGGTAGCCCAAGCGCGGAGTGAGGGTCAAGGCGCGACGGTGCCGGGGCCCCTGCCCCGGTCGTGCCGCGTGGCTGGTGCGGGGCCGGGCCGCTCACGCCGCCGCGCAGCTCCCGGTGCTCAGGCGGAAGCCGCCGGGCGCGGCCTGGACCAGCTCGCCGCGCCGGGCGAGGTGCTCGGTCAGGCTGCGCAGCTTGTCCGGCGCGAAGCCGGTCGCCTGCTCCACCTTCCCCGCCTGCGCGTCGGTGGCGACGGTGCAGCCCGCGCGCTCGACCGCGCCGCGAAACAGCGCGACGTCGGCCGCGCTGATGCCGGCCGGCAGCGGCACCGGCGGCGCGCAGGCGGCGAGCGCCAGCAGGGAGAGTGCGATGAGCGCGCGGCGCATGGGGCTCCTCCTAGCGGTCGACCTCGCCAAACACGATGTCGAGCGTGCCGATGATGGCGGAGACGTCGGCCAGCTGGTGGCCCTTGGAGATGTGGTCCATCGCCTGCAGGTGCAGGAAGCCCGGGGCGCGCAGCTTGGCGCGGTAGGGCCGGTTGGTGCCGTCGGCGACGAGGTAGACGCCGAACTCGCCCTTGGGCGCCTCGACGGCGCAGTAGACCTCGCCCTCGGGGACGTGGAAGCCTTCGGTGTAGAGCTTGAAGTGGTGGATCAGCGATTCCATTGAGGTCTTCATGTCGGCGCGCGAGGGCGGCGTGACCTTGCCGCGCGCGAGCACGTCGCCGCGCTCGCGGCGCAGCTTCTCGCAGGCCTGGCGGATGATGTGCGTCGATTGCCGCATCTCCTCCATCCGCACGAGGTAGCGGTCGAAGCAGTCGCCGTTCTTGCCCACGGGCACCTGGAACTCGAACTCGTCGTAGCACTCGTAGGGCTGGGCCCGGCGCAGGTCCCAGGCGAGGCCCGAGCCGCGCACCATGACGCCGGAGAAGCCCCAGTCGAGGATCTCCTGCTCGTTGACGATGCCGATATCGACGTTGCGCTGCTTGAAGATGCGGTTCTCGGTGAGCAGACCGTCGATGTCGTCGAGCACCTCGGGGAAGGTCTTGGCCCAGGCGTCGATGTCCTCGACGAGTTCGTCGGGGAGGTCCTGGTGCACGCCGCCCGGGCGGAAGTAGGCGGCGTGGAGCCGCGCCCCGCAGGCGCGCTCGTAGAAGATCATCAGCTTCTCGCGCTCCTCGAAGCCCCAGAGCGGCGGGGTGAGCGCGCCGACGTCCATCGCCTGCGTGGTGACGTTGAGCAGGTGGTTCAGCACCCGGCCGATCTCGGAATAGAGCACCCGGATGAGCTGCGCCCGGCGCGGCACCTCGGTGCCGGTGAGCTTCTCGATGGCGAGGCACCAGGCGTGCTCCTGGTTCATCGGCGCGACGTAGTCGAGGCGGTCGAAATAGGGCAGGTTCTGGAGGTAGGTGCGGGTCTCCATCAGCTTCTCGGTGCCGCGGTGGAGCAGCCCGATATGCGGGTCGCAGCGCTCGACGATCTCGCCGTCGAGCTCGAGCACCAACCGGAGAACACCATGCGCCGCAGGGTGTTGCGGGCCGAAGTTGATGTTGAAGTTGCGGATCTTCTGCTCGCCCGTCTGGGCGTCCTGGAAACCCTTCGCGCCGTCCATCATGCTGTCACCTTCGCAAGATTGGCCTGCCAGCGGGCAGGCAGCGGGCCGACATGCTCGGCCACCCATTCGTATTGCGGCCCGAGCAGGTCGAGCGCGGGAGCCACGAGGTCCTCCCGCATCTCGGCCCGGGGCCCTTCATGCACCCGCCGCCCGAGCGCCGCCGGCGCCGGGGTGAGGCCGAGGAAGGCGCAGATCGCCTCCCACCCGGCCGGGGTGAACATCTCCTCGCAAAACGCCACCATGAGCCGCTCGCGCGGCACCACGCGGCGCAGCCGGGCGACGGTGGCGGCGTAGTCGCCCCGCGCCGTGACGTGCTGCTCGCCGCCCTGCCGCACGATGCGCGACAGGATCATGTTGGCCTTCGCCTCGAGCGTCTCGCCCTCGCCGAGCCGGCGCTCGGCCAGCATCCGCACGTGGCTCCAGAGCCGGGCGAGCGGATCGCGCACGAGGTAGATCACCTTCGCGTCCTCGGCCGTGGCGAGCATCCGCTCCAGCATCGGCTCGGGCAACAGCCCGTAGGCCGGCGTCAGGTCGGCGACGAGCCTGGCGCCCCCGGCGTCGCGCAGCAGCCAGTCGCGGTAGGCCGAGTCGTCGTCGCGCGGCCCCTCGATCACCTCGATCAGCGCGTCCATGTCCTCGCCGCGCTGGCGGAAGTTGTCGGCCCGGCGCGCATTGCCCACCTCGGCGAACTGCGCCTGCTGGCGGGCGAAGGCGGCACGCTGGCGCCGGAAGACCTTGGCCTGGTGCGCCCGCGCCTCGGGGGCGAAGCTGTCCCAGTAGTGGGCTTCCTTCACCGTCGGCAGCCGCGCCTCCGGATGGTCCGCCAGGGCGCGATAGAGCCAGGACGTGCCGGCCTTGGTCGCGCCCACGCCGAAGAGGAGGCCCGGCTGCGCCACGGGGCTAGCCCTTGGCCTCGTCGGCCTTGTCGTCGCCGGGCAGGATGTAGTTCGCGCCCTCCCAGGGGCTCAGGAAGTCGAACTGGCGGTATTCCTGCACCAGCTTCACCGGCTCGTAGACGACGCGCTTCTGCACCTCGTCGTAGCGCACCTCGGTGTAGCCGGTGGTGGGAAAGTCCTTGCGCAGCGGGTGGCCGCGGAAGCCGTAGTCGGTCAGCAGCCGGCGCAGGTCGGGGTGGCCCGAGAACAGGATGCCGAACATGTCGAAGATCTCGCGCTCGAACCAGTTCGCCGACGGGTGGATGCCGGTGATCGAGGGGACGAGGTCTTCCTCGCGCACCAGCGTGCGCAGCCGGATGCGCTGATTCTGGTACATCGACAGGAAGTGGTAGACCACGTCGAAGCGCTTGGCGCGGCCCGGGTGGTCGACGGCGGTGATGTCGACGAGCGTG
The DNA here is from genome assembly GCF_000153305.1 of Oceanicola granulosus HTCC2516. GTDB lineage: Bacteria > Pseudomonadota > Alphaproteobacteria > Rhodobacterales > Rhodobacteraceae > Oceanicola > Oceanicola granulosus. Next base: position 270,813 of record NZ_CH724107.1, on the reverse strand, counting down.
GAGAACCGGCAGGTCGCGTCGGTCTTGATGAACTCGACGAAGCCCGGGAGGTTGGCGAGCGCGACGGTGACCGTCAGCTCGCCGTGGTCGACCTGCCACGCGGCGACGCAGTCGGGGCGGCGGGCCTCGATGTGGCCGCCGAGCTCGTTGAGGGCGTCGGTCATCTGGGTGGTATCGGGCATCTGTCCTCCTGTCCCCGCGGACGCGCGACCGTCAGCGGACGATTGTCCCGGTGCGGCGGATTTTGCGTTGCAGCTGCAGGATGCCGTAGAGCAGCGCCTCGGCGGTGGGCGGGCAGCCGGGGACGTAGATGTCGACCGGCACGATGCGGTCGCAGCCGCGCACCACGCTGTAGCTGTAGTGGTAATAGCCGCCGCCGTTTGCGCACGAGCCCATGGAGATCACGTAGCGCGGCTCGGGCATCTGGTCGTAGACCTTGCGCAGCGCGGGGGCCATCTTGTTGGTCAGGGTGCCGGCGACGATCATCAGGTCCGACTGGCGCGGGCTGGCGCGGGGCGCGGTGCCGAAACGCTCGAGATCGTAGCGCGGCATCGACGAGTGCATCATCTCGACGGCGCAGCAGGCGAGCCCGAAGGTCATCCAGTGCAGCGAGCCGGTGCGCGCCCAGTTGATGATGTCGGCCGTGGAGGTGACGAGGAAGCCCTTGTCCTGCAGCTCGCGGTTCAGCGCCTGCGTCGCCACTTCCTTGTCACCCTCGGCGGTGTTCGCGCCGTACGGCGTCAGGACGGAGGGGCCCGACTTGACCCGCTCTTCCTGGATTCCGGCACCCATGACCTCGGTCACGTCGGGCTTTTCGGTCACTCCCATTCGAGCGCCCCTTTCTTCCACTCGTAGGCGAAGCCGATGGTCAGCACGCCGAGGAATACCATCATCGACCAGAAGCCGACCATCGACATGTCCTTGAAGGCAACGGCCCACGGGAACAGGAAGGCGACTTCGAGATCGAAGATGATGAACAGGATCGACACGAGATAGAAGCGCACGTCGAACTTCATCCGCGCGTCGTCGAAGGCGTTGAAGCCGCACTCGTAGGCCGAGACCTTCTCGGGATCCGGGTGCCGCACCGCGATCAGCGCCGCGGCGCCGATGAAGATCACCCCGAGCGCGATGGCGAGACCGAGAAACACGAGGATCGGCAGGTATTCCCTCAGAAACTCTTCCATGTCGGCCTCCTGACGCCTGATCGTTGACGCCCGACTTACCCCCCCGCCCACCGGCGGTCAACAAGCCGCGGCCCGCCTGCGATCACGGGCCGCGGAGCCGCCGCGTCAGGCGCGGTATTCGGGGTTGGCGTGGTCCAGCGAGGTGCCCGCGTCGAGGGCGCGCCGATCGTTGCCCTCGTTCGGGATGCCGCCCGCCAGCAGCCGCGCCACGTGGAGCAGGTTGTGCGCCATGATCGTGGTGTTGCGCGCGGTGAAGGCGTTGTCGTACCCGACGCGCCCGCCGTCCTCCTGCTCGTCGCCGTAGGACGGCCCCGGCCCCGCCTCGCCGATCCAGCCGCAATCGGCCTGCGGCGGGATGGTGAAGCCGAGGTGGTTGAGCGCGAAGCCCAGCGTCATCGCGGTGTGCTTGATGCCGTCCTCGTTGCCGGTGATCACCGACCCGGCCACCTTGCCGTAGAACGACGACTGCCCGCGCGCGTTGAGCTCGCCCGACATCGCGTAGAGCCGCTCGATCAGCACCCGGCAGACCGAGCTCTCTTCGCCCAGCCACAGCGGTGTGCCGATGACGACGATGTCGGCCGCCTGCACCTTGCGCCACAGCCCGGGCCAGTCGTCGCGCGGCCAGCCATGCTCCGTCATGTCCGGGTAGACCCCCGGCGGCACCTCGTGGCTCAGCAGGTGCACCCGCTCCACCGCGACGCCGTGCCCGGCGAGGATGATGCCCACCGCGTTGAGCAGCAGCTGGGTGTGGCTCTCCTCGGGCCGGCGCTTGAGCGTTGTGTTGAACAGCAGCGCCTTGATCTGGTCGGACATGCGGGGGCTCCTTCGCCGCTAGAGCGTAGCCCGCGCACCGGCCCCGGCCACTACCCCGCCGCGCCCGCCTGGTACACCGCCGACACCTCGGCGCGGATGATCCGCGCGATCAGGGCGCAATCGTCGAGGCTGAAGGTCAACGGCAGGCGCATGTCGATCAGCCCCGCCAGCACCCGGTCGGTGCGCGGCAGCTCGGGCACCGGCGCATAGCGCCAGCTGTCGTAGCGCGAGGTGAAGCCCACCGGCTCGGCCGCGCCGAACCATTTCAGCTCCACCCCCCGCGCCGCGCAGCGTGCCACCACCTCGCGCACCGCCGCCCCGTCCCAGTCCGCCAGCAGCGCCTGAAACGAGGAGCCCACGTAGGCCTCCGCCGCCGGCCGGGCGATCAGCGTCAGCCCCGGCACGTCGCGCAGGCCCACCTCGACGGCGCGGTAGCGCGCGTTCCACCGCGCCACCTGCCCGGGCAGCGCCGCGAGCTGCGGGCGCAGGATCGCCGCGCGCAGGTTGTCCATCCGCGCCGAGACGTTGGGCACGTCGTAGCGCACCCGCTCGAACACCTCGCGCGGCGGCGCGCTGGCGTGGCGCTCGAACAGCATGTAGCTCCCCGACCCGATGATCGCCCGCGCCGCGACCTCGTCGTCGTCGGTGACGAGGAAGCCGCCCTCGCCGGAATTGACGTGCTTGTAGGTCTGCGCCGAGTAGCAGCCGACCCATCCGTGCCGTCCCGACGGCACCCCGGCCCAGCTCGCCCCCATCGTGTGCGCGCAATCCTCCACGACGGTGACGCCGGCCGCGTCGCACAGCGCCATGAGCCGGTCCATGTCGCAGATATGGCCGCGCATGTGGCTCAGCAGCAGCACGTCCGCCGCGCCCGCCTTGGCCGCGAGATCGTCGAGGTCGATGACCAGCCCCTCGGTCACCTCCACGTAGATGGGCTCCGCCCCCACCGCCGCGATCGCGCCCGGCACCGGGGCGAGGGTGAAGGCGTTGGTCAGCACCTTGTCGCCCGGCCGCACCCCGACCGCGCGCAGCGCCGTGCTCATTGCCGCGCCGCCCGAGGCCACCGCCAGCGCGTAGCGCGCGCCGACCATCGCGGCGAACTCCGCCTCCAGGAGCGCCGCCTCCCCCGCCTCGCCCGGCGCGGTGTTGTAGCGGTGCAGCCGCCCGTGCCGCATCACCTCCAGTGCCGCCGCGATCCCCGCCTCGGGGATCGGCTCCTGCTGCGTAAACGATCCGGTGAATACTTCGCTCATACGCCCATCCAGTAGGGTGCGCATTCATTGCGCACCTCCCCGCGCTCACCTAGAGCCCCAACCCCTCGACGACCTCCACCAACTCCCCGAACGCGCCAATCACCGCGTCCGGCCCCCACTGCGCGACCGTCTCGCCCGCCGGCCCGAAGGTCACCAGCACCGAGGGCACCTTCGCCGCCTGCGCCGTGAGCCGGTCGGTCTCGGTATCGCCCACGAGGCAGGTCCGCCCCGGCGTCCCGCCGAGCCGCCGCACCGTCTCGTGGAACGGCTCCGGGTCGGGCTTGCGCACCGCCAGCGTGTCGGCCCCGACCATCGCGCCGAACGCCTCGCGCACACCAAGCTCGGCCAGCAGCTTCTCCGCCAGCGCCTCGGGCTTGTTGGTGCAGATGCCCACACCATACCCCGCCTCCACCAGCGCCCCCACCGCCTCCATCGCCCCGGGATAGAGCGTCGTGTGGCGCGCGATCCGAGCGCCGTAGGCCTCGAGCAGGCGCGGATAATCCTCCTCCACCAGTGCCTTGTCGTGCTCGTCCACCCGCGAGAAGCCGAGCGTCAGCATCGCCCGCCCGCCGTGGAACGCCGTCTCGGCGTCGGCCGCCGGGTCGAGCAGGTCGCCGAGGCCCCTCGCCCGGAAGCAATGGTTCGCCGCCGCGATGAGGTCGGCGCTGGAATCGACGAGCGTGCCGTCGAGATCGAAGATGACCGTGCGCATTCCGCCCCTGTAACGGGGCGTCACGCGAAGTGAAAGCCAATCGGGTTGAAGCGGCGTGGCGGACGGATAGAAGGGTCGCAACCTACAAGTGAGGCAGAGCATGAGCACGTCGCTGATCCTGCTGGCCGCCGGCCAGGGCACGCGCATGAATTCCGACCGGCCCAAGGTGCTGCACGAGATCGCCGGCGCGCCGCTCCTCGTCCACGCGATACGCTCTGGCGCGGCGCTCGAGCCCGCGCGCGTCGTGGTCGTCGCCGGCCACGGCGCCGACGCGGTGCGAGCCGCGACGAAGGCTTGGGCCCCCGAAGCCGAGGTCGTGGTGCAGGCCGACCAGCTCGGCACCGGCCACGCCGTCGCCCAGGCCCGCGAGGCGCTCGCCGGCGCGACGGGCGACGCCATCGTGCTCTACGCCGACACCCCCTTCATCCGCCCCGAGACGCTGGAGGCGATGCGCGAGGCCCGCCGCAAGCACGCGGTGGTGGTGCTCGGCTTCGAGGCCGCCGACCCGGGCCGCTACGGCCGCCTCGTCACCGAGGGCGAGGAGCTGCTGCGCATCGTCGAGTACAAGGACGCCAGCGACGCGGAGCGCGCGATCACCCTGTGCAATTCCGGCGTCGTCTGCGCCGATGCCGGGCTGCTGTTCGACCTCGTCGCCGAGGTGGGCAACGACAACGCCAGCGGCGAGTACTACCTGACCGACATCGTCGCCATCGCCCGTGCGCGGGGCCTGAGCGCCACCGTGGTGCGCTGCGACGAGGCCGAGACCCTCGGCGTCAACACCCGCGCCCAGCTCGCCGACGCCGAAGCCGCCTTCCAGGCCCGCGCCCGCGCCGCGCTGGCCGAGGACGGGGTGACGCTAGTCGCGCCCGAGACCGTCTACCTCGGCCACGACACCGCGGTCGGGCGCGACGCGGTGATCGAACCGCACGTGGTCTTCGGCCCCGGTGTCACCGTCGAGAGCGGCGCGACCATCCGCGCCTTCTCCCACCTCGAGGGCTGCCACGTCAGCGCCGGTGCCGTGGTCGGCCCCTACGCCCGCCTGCGCCCCGGCGCCGAGCTTGCCGAGGGGGTCAAGGTCGGCAACTTCGTCGAGATCAAGAACGCCAGCCTCGCCGAGGGCGCCAAGGTAAATCACCTCAGCTACGTCGGCGACGCCGAGGTCGGCGCGCGCGCCAATCTCGGCGCCGGCACCATCACCTGCAACTACGACGGCGTATTCAAGCACCGCACCGAGATCGGCGCCGAGGCCTTCATCGGCTCCTCCACCATGCTCGTCGCCCCGGTCCGTGTCGGCGCGGGCGCGATGACCGGCTCCGGCTCGGTCATCACCCGCGACGTCCCCGACGGCGCCCTCGGCGTCGCGCGCGGGCGGCAGGTCAACAAGGACGGCTTCGCCACCCGCCTGTTCGCGCGCCTGAAATCCCTCAAGAACGCCCAGAAGGGAGCCTGACATGTGCGGCATCGTCGGAGTCCTCGGCAGCCACGAGGCCGCCCCCCTGCTGCTCGACGCGCTCAGGCGGCTCGAATATCGCGGCTACGACAGCGCCGGGATCGCCACCGTCTCCGACGGCCGGCTCGACCGCCGCCGCGCCGTGGGCAAGCTCGTCAACCTGTCCGACCTGCTGGTCTACGAGCCGCTGACCGGCAAATCCGGCATCGGCCACACCCGCTGGGCCACCCACGGCGCCCCCACCACCGCCAACGCCCACCCCCACGCCGCCGGCGGCGTCGCCGTGGTCCACAACGGCATCATCGAGAACTTCCGCGAGCTGCGCGCCGAGCTCGCCGAGGCCGGCATCGGCCACGAGACGGACACCGACACCGAGACCGTGGCGCTGCTCGCGCAGCACTACCTCTCCCGGGGCCTGTCGCCCCGCGACGCCGCCGAGCGCACCATCTCGCGCCTCACCGGGGCCTACGCGCTCTGCTTCCTGTTCGAGGGCGAGGACGACCTGCTCATCGTCGCCCGCCAAGGCTCGCCGCTCGCCATCGGGCACGGCGACGGCGAGATGTTCGTCGGCTCCGACGCCATCGCCCTCGCCTCCATGACCGACCGCATCACCTACCTCGACGAGGGCGACCGGGCGGTCGTCACCCGCACCTCGCTCGAGATCCGCGACGCCGCCGGCCAGCTCGTCAACCGCCCCGTCAAGACCATCCACCTCGACGCCGCCGCCGTCGACAAGGCCGGCTACAAGCACTTCATGGCCAAGGAGATCGCCGAGCAACCCGCCGTGCTGACCCGCGCCCTCGACGCCTACTTCGCCGACGGCGCCATCGCGCTGCCCGAGCCGGGGCTCGACTTCTCGCGCATCGAGCGGCTCACCCTCGTCGCCTGCGGCACCGCCTTCTACGCCTGCCTGACGGCGAAATACTGGTTCGAGCAGCTCGCCCGCCTGCCGGTCGAGGTCGACGTCGCCTCGGAGTTCCGCTACCGCGAGCCGCCGATCAGCCCCGGCACGGCGGCGCTGTTCGTGTCGCAATCCGGCGAGACGGCCGACACCCTCGCCGCCCTGCGCTACTGCCGCGACAGGGCCGAGACGATCGGCGCGGTGGTCAACGTCACCGAGAGCACCATCGCCCGCGAGAGCGACCTCGTCCTGCCGATCCACGCCGGCGCCGAGATCGGTGTCGCCTCCACCAAGGCCTTCACCTGCCAGCTCACCGTGCTGCTGCTGCTCGCGCTCCGGGCCGCCCACGCCCGCGGCCGCCTCGACGACGCCGCCCTCGCCGACAAGATCGCCGGCCTGCGCGCGCTGCCCGGCCTCGTCAACCACGGCCTCGCCATCGAGGAGGCCACCCGCGACATCGCCCGCCGCCTCTCCGAGGCCCGCGACATCCTCTTCCTGGGCCGGGGCATCATGTATCCGCTGGCCTTGGAGGGAGCGCTGAAGCTCAAGGAAATCAGCTACATCCACGCCGAAGCTTATGCCTCTGGCGAACTCAAGCACGGCCCCATCGCCCTCGTCGACGAGCACGTCCCGGTGATCGTCATGGCCCCGCGCGACGGGCTCTTCGACAAGACGATCAGCAACATGCAGGAAGTCATGGCGCGCGGCGGGCGGATCCTGCTGGTGTCCGACGCCACCGGCATCCGCGAAGCCGGCGACGGCGTCTGGCAGAGCCTCGCCATGCCCGAGGTCGACCCGTGGCTCGCGCCCATCCTCTACGCGCTGCCCGCCCAGCTGCTGGCCTACCACACCGCCGTCGCGAAGGGCACCGACGTCGACCAGCCCCGCAACCTCGCCAAGTCCGTGACGGTCGAGTAGCGCGCGCCCCGCCGCTTCATCTGGCCGAAAATATGCACGGCCGCCGGCATCGGCCCGCGCGACGCTGAGACGTCAGCGCCGCGCGGCCCGACCGGTCAGCTCGCGAACACCGCGAGCTCGACGATCTCCGTCAGCGGCGCCTCCAGCAGCCGCATCGCGGGGAGCGAGATCTGGCTTCCCGAGCCCGCCTCGCCGCCCGAGGGCCGCAGCTCGACGTTGATCGAGTTGCCCTGGTACTCGACCCGGCCCATGACCGTCTCGCTCACCAGCGGCGTCTTCACCCAGATCCCCGGATCGGCCGGCGAGCCCAGCGTCGCCTGGGTCGTGCCGAGCGCGGCCGACGGCGCGGCCTCGGGTTCGGCGACCGCCTCGGCGCGGTCTTCCTCGGTGGTGGTGTCGAACTCCTCCACCGTGCGCGCCGCCGGCGGGGGCGGCGGCGGGGGGGTCGGGTCCAGCGTCTCGGGGGGCGTCGCCGACAGCGGTTCGGCGGCACCGGTTGCGGTTGCGGCGGCAGACGTCGGCGTGGTGCCGAAGGCCTCCTGGAGGGACGGACTGGCACAGGCGGCGAGTCCGAGGGGCAGGATCAATATCGCGGCTCTCATGGTCGTGAAGCTAGGAGGCGCCGGCGGGGCTGTCCACACCCCAAGCCGCCTTGCGCGGCGGCAGGCCGATCCATAGGTTGCGCCCATGAACAGCCCCCTGGTCGACCCGTTCCAACGCGCCATCCGCTACCTCCGGGTCTCGGTCACCGACCGCTGCGATTTCCGCTGCGTCTACTGCATGTCCGAGAACATGACGTTCCTGCCCAAGAAGGAGCTGCTGACCCTCGAGGAGCTCGACCGGCTCTGCTCCGCCTTCGTGCGGCTCGGCGTCGAGAAGCTGCGCATCACCGGCGGCGAGCCCCTGGTGCGCCGCGAGATCATGACCTTCTTCCACGCCATGTCGCGCCACCTCGACAGCGGCGCCCTCAAGGAGCTGACGCTGACCACCAACGGCTCCCAGCTCGAGCGCTTCGCCACCGACCTCGCCGCCGCCGGCGTGCGCCGCGTCAACGTCTCCCTCGACACGCTCGACGAGGCCAAGTTCGCCCGCGTCACCCGCTGGGGCCGCCTGCCCCAGGTGCTGCGCGGCCTCGACGCGGCGCAGGCGGCGGGCCTGCGCGTCAAGCTCAACGCCGTCGCGCTGAAGGACTTCAACGATGACGAGCTACTCACCCTCACCCGCTTCTGCGCCGAGCGCGACATGGACCTCACCTGGATCGAGGTCATGCCCATGGGCGATATCGGCAACGAGGACCGCCTCGGCCAATATTGGTCGCTCGGCGACCTGCGCGCCCGCCTCGCCGAGCGCTACACCCTCACCGACCTTCCCGAGAGCACCGGCGGCCCCGCCCGCTACGTCCGGCTCGAGGAGACCGGCCAGAAGATCGGCTTCATCACCCCGCTGAGCCACAATTTCTGTGAATCCTGCAACCGCGTGCGCGTCACCTGCACCGGCGAGATCTACACCTGCCTCGGCCAGGAGGGCCACGCCGACCTGCGCGCGCCCCTGCGCGCCTGCGAGGCCGATGCGCCGCTCGAGGACGCCATCCGCGCCGCCATCGCGCTCAAGCCGCGCGGCCACGATTTCGACTATTCCCGCCAGACCGTCGACGGCCGTGTCAGCCGCCACATGAGCCACACCGGCGGCTGACGCGCGCCCCCTCACGCGCGCTCCGCCATCGCCAGCAGCCAGCCCCGCACCCGCGCCGCCGCCTCCGACGCGCCTTGGCGCGGCGCGAGCAGGTGGAAGCCGTGCCCGCCGTCGAGCACCGCGTCGAGCGGGCACACCAGCCGCCCCGCCGCCAGGTCCCGCGCGACGAGGAACCGGCTCGCCAGCGCGATCCCCTGCCCCGCCAGCGCCGCGTCGAGCGTCAGGCTCGTCTGGTTGAGCCGCAGCCCTCGCGCCGGCGCGACCGGCCGCCCGAACGCCACCTCGGCGAACGCCGGCCACAGGTCGTGCGTGTCGTGCAGCAAGGTCCGGCGCGCCGTCCCCGCCGCGTCGAGCGGCAGGCTCTCGCCCGCGACGAGACCGGGCGCGCAGACCGCCACGACCTCCTGCGCGAACAGCAAATTCGCCCGCAGGCTCGCCCCGAACGGCGGCCGCCCCTGCCGGACGGCGAGGTCGATCCCGTCGCCGTGAAAGCTCAGCACCCGGTCGGTCGCGGTGATGCGCAGGTCGATGTCGGGATGCGCCTCGCCAAGCTCTCCGAGCCGCGGGATCAGCCACTTCGACGCAAAGGTCGGCGTCACGCTGATCGTCACCCGCGACGGCGTCGCCCGCAGCGCCCCCGTCGCCTCGAGGAGCTGCGCAAAGGCCCGTGTCACCGCCGCATGATACGCCCGCCCCGCCTCGGTGAAGGCCAGCCCGCGCGGCTCGCGCAGGAACAGCCGCAGCCCGAGCGCCTCCTCCAGCCCCCGCACCTGCTGGGCCACCGCCCCTTGTGTGACGCCCAGGTCCTCGGCCGCCGCGCGGAAGCTCAGATGCCGCCCCGCCGCCGCGAAGGCGCGCAACCCGTTCAGCGGCGGCAGCCCGGCTTCGCTCACCACAGTAGATTTTCTCCATCCCGCCACCAGCACATCTGGTTCGCCGTCTCAGCCTACAGCGCCTACCTGAAAGCACAACCAGCCGCATGGAGGCCAACCAATGACAACAGCAAAACTGCTCGCCACCCCCCGCGCCCGAAACTCCGGCCAGACCGCCTTCGTAATCAAGTGGGTCGCGTCCGTCATCCAAATCCTCGGCTACGCCGCGACGGGCTTCGGCTGGACGCCGTGGAACCTCTACCTGTTCCTGTTCGGCGTGCTCGGCTGGCTGATCGTCGGCGTCCTCTGGAACGACCGGGCGCTGATGCTGATCCATTTCGTCGCCCTCGGCTCGATGCTCGCGGGCATGCTCAGCCAGTGAGACACCCCGATAGACTCGTTTCAAAACAGGCGCTTACCCGATTCATGTGAAAAACCTTAACATGAACCCTTGAAGGGTCCGGGCCGGCTTCCGATATGCTGATATGTGAAACGGATTTACATCAGCCCCCAACAGGAGACCCAAATGTCTGACGCATCCCTGTCCACCCCGTCGAAGTCGTTCGGGGCCCGCGACATCCTCTCGCTGCTCGGCCGCGCCGAGGCCTGGCTCGACGCACGTGGCCGCGGTGCCTGGATCGTCGCCATGATCCTCGGCTTCGTCTTCATCTGGCCCGTCGGCCTCGCCCTTCTCGTCTACATGATCTGGAGCAAACGCATGTTCTCCCGCCGCTCGCCCGCCCGTGCCATGAGCCGCCCCGGTTTCGCCTACGCCACGCGCTCCTCGGGCAACGCCGCCTTCGACGCCTACAAGGCCGAGACCCTGCGCCGGCTCGAGGACGAGCAGGCCAGCTTCGAAGCCTTCCTCGAGCGCCTGCGCGAGGCCAAGGACAAGGCCGAGTTCGACCAGTTCATGGAAGACCGCGCCCGCAAGGCCACCCACGAAAACGACGCCCGCGAGGCCTGATCGCCCGGATGCGGCCCCCATGCGGGGGCCGCCTCCCCCACCCTGACAACGCCGCCGAAAGGATCGGACCCGATGCACGCCGCCTCCCGCCCCGACCGCTTCGCCGCGACCCGGCTCCCCGACCCGGACCTGCGGCCCGACTTCTACCGCCACATCCCCACGCGCCGCCTCGTCGCGTGGCTGATCGACGTGACGCTCATCGCCATCGGCGCGGCCATCCTCGTCCCCTTCACCCTGTTCACGGGGCTGTTCTTCTTCCCGCTGATGATGCTCGCGGTGGGCTTCCTCTACCGCTGGTCGTCGCTGGCCACCGCCTCGGCGACGCCGGGCATGATGGTCGCGGGGATCGAACTGCGCGAGCACGACGGCGAACGGCTGTCCAACGGCACCGCCTTCCTGCACACGCTGGGCTACCAGGTCTCGGTCGCGGTGATGCTGGCGCAGGTCGCCTCCATCGGGCTGATGCTGACCACCCGCCGCCACCAGGGCCTCTCCGACCACGTCCTCGGCACCGCCGCGATCCGGCGTCCGCGCTAGCCCGCCGCCGCGCCCGCAGGGGGCTTGGCGCGACGGGAGGCGGTTGTTAACGTCGCCTCCGGGACAAGAGAGGATCGCCCATGCGCCACACGCTCCCCCTTGCGCCGCAATTCTACGTCACGGCCCCGCAGCCCTGCCCCTATCTCGAGGGGCGGATGGAGCGTAAGCTGTTCACCGCGCTGCAGGGCGACAACGCCGAGCAACTCAACGACACGCTCTCCAAGCAGGGCTTCCGCCGCAGCCAGAACGTCCTCTACCGCCCGTCCTGCGCCGACTGCTCCGCCTGCCTGTCGGCGCGCATCGACATCTCGCGCTTCGCCCCCAGCCGCAGCCAGCGCCGGGTGCTCAAGCGCAACGCCCGGCTGCGCCGCCGCGTCGCCGCGCCCTGGGCGACGGAGGACCAGTACGCGCTGTTCCGCGACTACCTCGACAGCCGCCACGCGACGGGCGGCATGGCCGACATGGATGTCTTCGAGTTCGCCGCGATGATCGAGGAGACCCCGATCCGCTCGCGCATCATCGAATACACCGAGCCCGCCGACGACGCCGGCCACCCCTATGGCGGCCTCTCGGCGGTGTGCCTGACGGACGTGCTCGATGACGGGTTGTCGATGGTCTACTCGTTCTTCGACCCGTCGCTCGCGCGCGATTCCCTCGGCACGCACGTCGTGCTCGACCACATCGCACTGGCCCGCGAGATGGGCCTGCCTTACGTCTACCTCGGCTATTGGGTGCCCGGCAGTCCGAAGATGGGCTACAAGGCCCGCTTCTCCGGCCTCGAGGTCTATCATCGCGGCAGCTGGACCCGTCTCGACGCGCCCGAGCGCTTCGCGGCCGACACCCACCCCCTCGCCGTGCCGCCCATCGCCGAGCAGGTGGCCCGCATCACCCTCCCCGATTCCCGCCCCGTCCGCCGCGACGGCTGACACCGCCGTAGGGTGCGCATTCATCGCGCACCCCCCGCGTACCGCCCCTACAACGGCAACGCCTGCGTCGACTTGATCTCCTCCATCGACAGCAACGCCGTCACGTTGTGCACCCGCACCTCCGAGATCAGCGCCTGGTAGAAGGCGTCGTAGGCGCGCGCGTTCTTCACCCGCACCTTCAGGATGTAGTCGATATCCCCCGCCAGCCGGTGCGCCTCCTGCACCTCGGGCCGGGCCTGCAGCGCGTCGAGAAACCGCCGCTGCCACGCCGCCTCGTGCTCGGACGTGCGGATCAGCACGAAGAAACACGCCTCGAACCCCAGCGCGTCGGCGTCGAGCTCGACGGTCTGGCGGCCGATGATCCCGGCCTCGCGCAGCTTGCGGATCCGGTTCCAGACCGGGGTCTTGGAACTGCCCACCGCCTTCGCGATCTCGTCGAGCGAGCGGCTCGCATCCGCTTGCAATTCGGACAGGATCCTCCGATCGGTCTCGTCTACGCGAACAGCCATTCCACCAGCCCTCCCAGCCTTGCACATGCGTCCCAAACTTCCGCTCACACGGAACGGATGTTCTTATTCTACGGCGGATATAGGCAACAACAAGGACAGTGTTCTATATCGAGCGTGAGAAACGGAGACCCGCAATGCAGCACTTCCCGATCTTCCTCGACCTCTCCGGCCAGCGCGTGGTGCTGGCGGGCGGTGGCGAGACGGCGCTCGCCAAGCTGCGGCTGCTGCTGAAGACCGAAGCCAACCTCGCCGTCTACGCGGACCGTCCGGCGCCCGAGATCGAGGCCTGGGCCGCCGAAGGGAAGCTCACCCTGGTGCGCCGCCCGCTGGCGCACGGCGACGCGATCTGCGCCCGGCTGGTCTACGCCGCCACCGACGACGCCGCCGAGGACGCCCGCGTCGCCGCCATCGGCCACGCCGCCGGCGCGCTCGTCAACATCGTCGACAACCTGTTCGACAGCGACTTCATCACCCCCGCCATCGTCGACCGCGACCCCGTCACCGTCGCCATCGGCACCGAGGGCGCGGCTCCGGTCCTCGCCCGCGCGATCAAGGCCGACCTCGAGGCGCGCCTGCCGGCGACGCTCGGCCCCCTCGCGCGCATTGGCAAGGCCTTCCGCCACGCCGCCGACGCCCTGCCCTTCGGCCGCAAGCGCCGCGATTTCTGGAGCGCCTACTATTTCGGCGCCGGTCCCCGCGCCATCGAGGCCGGCGAGGACGCCGTGCGTGCGGCGCTGGAGAACCTGCTCGCCGAGCACCTCGCCGCCGACGCCGCGCCCGGCCGCGTCGACTTCGTCGGCGCCGGCCCCGGCGATCCGGAGCTGCTCACCCTCAAGGCCCGCAAGGCCCTCGACGCCGCCGACGTGGTGATCCACGACCGCCTCGTGACGCCCGAGATCCTCGAGCTCGCCCGCCGCGAGGCGGTGCTGGTCTCGGCCGGCAAGGAAGGCTTCGGCCCCTCCGTCAGCCAGGACGACATCAACGCCGCCATCGTCGCCCATGCCCGCGCCGGCCATCACGTGGTGCGGCTCAAGTCGGGCGATCCGACCGTCTTCGGCCGGCTCGACGAGGAGATCGAGGCGGTGGACGCCGCCGGCATCGACTGGCGCGTCGTGCCCGGGATCACCGCCGCCTCCGCCGCCGTCGCCTCCATCGGCCAGAGCCTCACCCGGCGCGGCCGCAACTCGGCCGTGCGGCTGCTGACCGGCCACGACCTCGCCGGCTTCGCCGAGCACGACTGGGCCGGGCTCGCCCGCGACGGCGAGGTCGCCGCGATCTACATGGGCAAGCGCTCGGCGCGGTTCGTGCAGGGCCGGCTGCTGATGCACGGCGCCGCGGCGGCGACCCCGGTGACGGTGATCGAGAACGCCTCCCGCCCCGACCAGCGGGTGCTCGCGACCACCCTCGCCCAGCTCGAGCCGACGCTCACCGAGGCCGGCCTCGACGGCCCCGCGCTGATCCTCTACGGCCTCGCGCCCCGCGCCGCGCTCGCCGCCGCTCCCGACCTGGTCGCAGACCTGCCGAGCGACCTGCCCGCCGCCCTCACCACGGAGATTGCCCGATGAGCCGCAAGTTCACCCCCAAGGTCGTGACCGCCAACGCCCTGCTCGAGGGCGACGCCGTCTGGCTGACCGCCGACGACCGCTGGAGCACCGACATGCGCGAGGCCGAGCTGCTCGAGGACGAGGCCGAGGCGCAGGTGCGGCTGGTGTTCGCGGCGAGCCAGCCCGACCGCGTCGTCGGCCCCTACCTCGCCGACGCCGTCGCCGGGCCCGACGGCCCCGAGCCGACGCACTTCCGCGAGGTGTTCCGCACCCTCGGACCGTCCAACTACTTCCACGGCAAGCAGGCCGACGAGTCCGCCGAAGCGGCGCGGTAGACCCGCCCGGCTAGCCGAGAAAGCGAGACTTCCCATGTATACCTATTCCGAGTTCGACGAAGCCTTCGTGCGCGAGCGCGTGGCCCAGTTCCGCGGCCAGGTCGAGCGCCGCGTCGACGGCAGCCTGACCGAGGACGAGTTCAAGCCCCTGCGGCTGATGAACGGGCTGTACCTGCAGCTCCACGCCTACATGCTGCGCGTCGCGATCCCCTACGGCACCCTCAACCCCGACCAGATGCGCCAGCTGGCGATGATCGCGGAGCGCTGGGACCGCGGCTACGGCCACTTCACCACGCGCCAGAACATCCAGTACAACTGGCCCAAGCTGGCCGACGTGCCCGACATGCTCGACGCGCTCGCCGACGTCGGGATGCACGCCATCCAGACCTCGGGCAACACGATCCGCAACGTCACCGCCGACCACTTCGCCGGCGCCGCCGCCGACGAGCTGCTCGATCCGCGCCCCGTCGCCGAGCTGCTGCGGCAATGGTCGACCGATCACCCCGAGTTCCAGTTCCTGCCCCGCAAGTTCAAGATCGCCGTCACCGGCGCGCCCAACGACCGGGCCGTCGTCAAGTCGCACGACATCGGCCTGCAGATGGTCGAGCGCGACGGCGAGACCGGCGTGCAGGTCATCGTCGGCGGCGGCCTCGGCCGGACGCCGATGATCGGCAAGGTGGTCCGCGAGTTTCTGCCGCTCGAAGACCTGCTGCCCTATTGCGAGGCCATCGTCTCGGTCTGGAACCTGATCGGGCGGCGCGACAACAAGTACAAGGCGCGCATCAAGATCACCGTCCACGAGCACGGCATCGACGAGATCCGCCGCATGGTCGAGGAGCGCTTCGCCGAGATCCGCCCGGGCTTCACCGGAGTCGACCAGCAGCTCCTCGCCGAGCTGACCGGGGCCTTCGCGCCGCCGGCCTTCAAGACCGCGCCGACCGACGCCTACGAGGCCGCCCGCGCCGCCGACCCGGTGTTCCGCGCCTGGGCCGACACCAACCTCGCCGCCCACAAGGCCGAGGGCTACGCCATCGTGACCGTGTCCCTGAAGGCGCACGGCGCGACGCCCGGCGACGCCTCGGCCGAGCAGATGCGCCTGCTCGCCGACCTCGCCGAGCGCTTCGGCCACCAGGAGCTGCGCATCAGTCACGAGCAGAACGTCATCCTGCCCCACGTCCACAAGGCCGACCTCCCCGAGCTGCACGCCGCCCTCAAGAGCGCCGGGCTCGCGACGGCCAACATCGGGCTGGTCTCCGACATCATCGCCTGCCCCGGCATGGATTACTGCGCGCTCGCCACCGCCCGCTCGATCCCCATCGCGCAGGAGATCGCGACCCGCATCGACGAGCTCAAGATCGAGCACGAGGTGGGCCACATGAAGATCAAGATCTCGGGCTGCATCAACGCCTGCGGCCACCACCACGTGGGCCATATCGGCATCCTCGGGCTCGACCGCGCGGGCGTCGAGAACTACCAGATCACGCTCGGGGGCGACGGCACCGAGACCGCCTCCATCGGCGAGCGCGCCGGCCCGGGCTTCCCGGCCGAGGGCGTCGTGCCGGCCATCGAGCGGCTCATCTTCGCCTACCTCGACGTGCGCGAGAGCGCCGACGAGACGTTCCTGCAAGCCTACCGCCGCCTCGGGCCCGACCCGTTCAAGGCGGCGCTCTACCCGGCCGACGACAAGGGGCGGGCTAATGCCGCGTGATATCGCGCCCGGCCAAGAGGCGCGTGTCGCCGCCCTGAACGCCCGCTACCGCCACCACGGCGCGACGGCGGTGCTGGAGAAGGCGCTCTCCGACGAGGACGTCGGCGAGATCGCCCTCGTCAGCTCGTTCGGCGCGGAATCGGTCGCGCTGCTGCACCTGGTCTCGGTGATCGACCGCACCACCCCGGTGCTGTTCATCGACACCGAGATGCTGTTCCCGGAGACCCTGACCTACCAGGCCGATCTCGCGGTCAAGCTGCGGCTCGAGAACCTCAAGATCGTGCGCGCCCCGCTCGCCGAGCAGCTCGCGCGCGACCCCGACGGCAAGCTGCACACCCGCGACACCGACGCCTGCTGCGCCCTGCGCAAGACCGAGCCGCTGCTGCGCGCGCTCGCGCCCTACGATGCCTGGATCACCGGGCGCAAACGCTACCAGGGCGGGCGGCGCACGGCGCTGGAGTTCTTCGAGGCCGAGGAGGCGACCGGGCGCATCAAGGTCAACCCGCTGGCGCACTGGAACGCCCAGGACGTGCAGGACTACATCGCCGAGAACCGCCTGCCCCGCCACCCGCTGGTGTCGCAGGGCTACCCGTCGATCGGCTGCGCCCCCTGCACCACCCGCGTCGCTCCCGGCGAAGACCCCCGCGCGGGCCGCTGGCGCGACAGCGACAAGGACGAGTGCGGCATCCACTTCGTCGACGGCCGCATGGTGCGCGGCAAGGCGCCGGCGGCCTGACGGGCCCCGGAGACATGCATATTTGTGGCCAGATGAAGCTGGCTGGAGAGAGATGATGAGCGTGATCGTGACCGATACCGGCTTCGGGCCGGACGACTGGAGCGGAAGCTTCGTGGACTATGCCGACGACGGCGCCGAGGCCGGCCCGGGGGCCGCGCTCGACGTGCCCTCCGACGCCGACGCCGCCGCGCTGGCGCGGCGCGCGCAGGCGGCGGGGATGGTGCGGATCGACTTCCCGAGCTTCTCCGACGGGCGCGGCTTCTCGCTCGCCGCCGCGCTGCGCCGCGCCGGCTACAAGGGCCGGCTGCGCGCCCATGGCCACGTCATCGCCGACCAGTACGCGATGGCGCGCCGCATCGGCTTCGACGAGGTCGAGATCCCCGACGAGCTCGCCCAGCGGCAGGACGAGGCGCAATGGCTGCGCCGCGCCGACTGGCGCGCGCACGACTACCAGGCGCGGCTGCGTGGCGCAGCCCGCTGAGCTTTCACAAGCGACACAGAGACAGTAAGGAGAGCGGCGAGCCCCGAGCGCCCGCCCGAAAGCCGACATGACCGAACAGAGCACCGTGACCCAAGCCGACGCCCGCCCCGTGAAGGCCCTCCCCGACGCCCAGATCGTCACGGAGGTGCGCCACTACACCGACCGGCTGTTCTCGTTCCGCGTGAGCCGCCCGGCCTCGCTGCGCTTCCGCTCGGGCGAGTTCGTGATGATCGGACTGATGGGCGACAACGGCAAGCCGCTGCTGCGCGCCTACTCCATCGCCTCGCCCTCCTGGGACGACGAGCTCGAGTTCTACTCGATCAAGGTGCCCGACGGCCCGCTGACCTCGAAGCTGCAGCACATCCAGCCGGGCGACCAGATCATCCTGCGCCCCAAGCCCGTGGGCACCCTCGTCCACGACGCGCTGCTGCCGGGCAAGCGGCTCTACTTCTTCTCCACCGGCACCGGCTTCGCCCCCTTCGCCTCGCTGCTGCGCGACCCGGAGACCTACGAGGCCTACGACGAGGTCATCGTCACCCACACCTGCCGCGACGTGGCCGAGCTCGAGTACGGCCGCACGCTGATCGACAACCTGCGCGCCGACGAGATGATGCAGGAGCTGCTCGGCGACGGCCTCGACAAGCTGCGCTACTACCCGACCACGACCCGCGAGGAGAGCCCGAAGATGGGCCGCATCACCACGCTAATCGAGTCGGCCGAGCTGTTCGCCGACCTCGGTGTCCCCGCCCTCGACCCGGCCACCGACCGCGCTATGGTCTGCGGCTCGCTCGAGTTCAACAAGGACATCAAGGCCCTGCTCGAGGCCCACGGCCTGCGCGAGGGCGCCAATTCCGATCCCGCCGAGTTCGTGGTCGAGAAGGCCTTCGTCGGCTGAGACGCCCGCACCGCGAGACGAAGAGGCCGCCTCCGGGCGGCCTCCTTCGGTCCCGCGCATTCGCTCCACCGCAACAAGAAAGGCCGCCCCAAGGGGCGGCCTTGTCCGTTCGCGCAGGCGGCGGTCTCAGAGGCCGAGGGCCTCGCGGAGGCGCTGCACGAGGGCCTCGATCTGGGCCGGGTTGTCGCCCACGGCCTCGACGGCGGCGGTGAGGGCGCTCTGCTGGACCTCGGAGAGCGTGGACGTCTCGATGACCTCGGTCACGCGGGCGGCGTCGAAGCCCTCCACGGTGAACAGCTGCGCCAGCTCGTTGACCTCGAGCCCGGTGGCCGCGGCGAGCGCCTCGAGATCGGCGGAGGGCGTGGCGGCCTCGACGATCTCGCCCTCGTCCTCGCCCACGCCGTCTTCCGGGCCATCGGCCGCGGCGGCGTCGTCCTCGTCGGTGACGATGTAGGCGACGACGTCGCGCGGGCCGCCGTCGTCGGCCTCTTCGGTCGCGGCGTCGGTCTCTTCGGTCGCGGCGTCGGTCTCGGCTTCCTCGTCCGCCGCAGGGGCGGCGTCGCCGGTGGCGTTGACGGCCACGTTCGGGGCGTCGGGGTTGTCGACGGCGTCGACCTGCTCGACATCGGCGTCGCCGGCGAGCTCGTCACCGCGCACCTGGTCCTCGTCGATGCTGTCGGTGGCCACGGCGGCGGTCTCGTCGGACTCCTCGACCGCTTCCTCGGCGGCGCCCTCCAGCGAGACGATCTCCTGCTCGGCCTCGGGCAGATCGGAGGCGATGGTCGCGTCGGCGCCCTGCTCCAGCGTCACCGGCGCGCCGGGCGCGTCCTCCATCGCGTTCAGCACGTCGCTCTCGTCCTCGCCCTGGTCGAGGCCCGCGTCGGAGACGGACTCGTCGGCGGCCTGCTCGACGGGCTCTTCCTCGATGCCGGCCTCCTCGCCGAACTCGGGATCGGCGTCGGTGAGCTCCTCGGCCTCGGCTTCGGTGATTTCGGTGTCGTCGACGGCGTCGGTCTCGGCGACCTCCTCGGTGACGGCCTCCTCCTCGACGATCTCCGCGTCCTCGACGACGGCGGCCTCGTCTTCCAACGTCCCTTCGTTGGCGAGGTACTGGTAGCCGAAGTAGCCGAGAATGGCGACGACGACGATTATCAGGATGGCTCTCATCGACGGGTCCTCTGAATAAATGCAGGTTCCCCGCGCGAAGCGGGGGGATTTCGGCCCCTCCTATGCCAGAAGCCGTTTGCGGAGGGAAGTGTCACACGACCGTGAAAGATGGCGCGATATCCTTCTGTCGCAAGGGCCCCGAGGGATCGGATCTGCGCTTGCGGGGTTGAATGGTGGCACGCTCACGCGTACATTTTCGCATCGAGTCTCAGAAACAGAACGAAGGACAAGGCCCATAGCCCGCAGACCTCACAACGCGCCGCCCACGCGCGACACCGGCCCCCGCGTCAACGATCGCATCCGGGCTCCGGAAATCCGCCTCATCGGCGCCGAAGGTGAGAACGTCGGCGTCGTCAGCCCCGCCCGCGCCATGCAGTTGGCCGAGGACGCCGGGCTCGACCTCGTCGAGATCTCTCCCAACGCCTCTCCGCCCGTCTGCAAGATCATGGACTTCGGCAAGTTCAAGTACGAGCAGCAGAAGCGGGAGAGCGAAGCGCGCAAGAAGCAGAAGACGATCGAGGTGAAGGAGGTGAAGTTCCGCCCCAACACCGACACGCACGACTACGACGTCAAGATGCGCAACGTCTTCAAGTTTCTCGAGAGCGGCGACAAGGTGAAGGTCACCCTGCGCTTCCGCGGCCGCGAGATGGCGCACCAGGACCTCGGCCGCCGCCTGCTCGAGCGGGTCGCAGACGATGTGCAGGAGATCGGCAAGGTCGAGAACATGCCGAAGATGGAAGGCCGCCAGATGGTGATGATGATCGGCCCGACCGCCAAGTAGGCCCGCGCCGCCATCCGCCCGACAGACGAAAGGCCCTCGCCGCACCGGCGAGGGCCTTCTTCGTTACTCCGCCGCCACCTTGCGCGCGGCGGCGAGCATCGGCTTGAGGTACTGCCCGGTGTGCGAGGCCGCCACCTCGGCGACCTCCTCGGGCGTGCCCGTCGCCACCACCGTGCCGCCGCCGTCACCCCCTTCCGGGCCGATGTCGATCAGGTGGTCGGCAGTCTTAATGACGTCGAGGTTGTGCTCGATGACGATCACCGAGTTGCCCTGCTCGACCAGCTCGTGCAGCACCTCAAGCAGCTTCTTGACGTCCTCGAAATGCAGGCCCGTCGTCGGCTCGTCGAGGATGTAGAGCGTCCGCCCCGTCGAGCGCCGGGCCAGCTCCTTGGACAGCTTCACCCGCTGCGCCTCGCCGCCCGAAAGCGTCGTCGCCTGCTGGCCGACCTTGATGTAGCCGAGCCCCACCCGCATCAGCGCGTCCATCTTCTCGCGGATCGAGGGGACGGCGCGGAAGAAGTCCTGGGCGTCCTCCACGGTCATGTCGAGCACGTCGGCGATGGACTTGCCCTTGAACTTGATCTCCAGCGTCTCGCGGTTGTAGCGCGCGCCGCCGCAGGTCTCGCAGGTGACGTAGACGTCCGGCAGGAAGTGCATCTCGATCTTGATCACGCCGTCGCCCTGGCAGGCCTCGCAGCGGCCGCCCTTGACGTTGAACGAGAACCGCCCCGGCTTGTAGCCGCGGGCCTTGGCCTCGGGCAGGCCGGCGAACCAGTCGCGGATCGGGGTGAAGGCGCCGGTATAGGTGGCCGGGTTCGAGCGCGGGGTGCGGCCGATCGGGCGCTGGTCGATGTCGATGACCTTGTCGAGCAGCTCGAGCCCCTTGATCGTCTCGCAGGGCGCCGGGGTCTGGCGGGCACCGTTGAGCCGCATCGACGCGGTCTTGAACAGGGTCTCGATGGTCAGCGTCGACTTGCCGCCGCCCGAGACGCCGGTGACGCAGACGAACTTGCCCAGCGGGAAGTCGACGGTGACGCCCTGCAGGTTGTTGCCCGTGGCGTTGACCACGGTGAGCTGCTTGCCGTTGCCCTTGCGCCGCTCGGGCGAGACCGGGATCTCGCGCCGCCCGGCGAGGTAGTCGCCGGTGATCGACTTCGGGTGCGCGATGATCTCGGCGGGCGTGCCGCAGGCCACCACCTCGCCGCCGTGGACGCCGGCGCCGGGGCCGATGTCGAAGACGTAGTCGGCCTCGCGGATCGCCTCCTCGTCGTGCTCGACCACGATCACCGTGTTGCCCTGGTCCCGCAGGTTCTTGAGCGTCGTCAGCAGCCGGTCGTTGTCGCGCTGGTGCAGGCCGATCGAGGGCTCGTCGAGCACGTAGAGCACGCCGGTGAGGCCCGAGCCGATCTGGCTGGCGAGCCGGATCCGCTGGCTCTCGCCGCCCGACAGGGTGCCGGCGTTGCGCGACAGGGTCAGGTAGTCGAGGCCGACGTTGTTGAGGAAGCCGAGACGCTCACGGATCTCCTTGAGGATGGCGCGGGCGATCTCGTTCTTCTGATCGGTCAGGTTGCCCGGCACCGTTTCGCACCATTCGAGCGCCTGGCGGATCGACATCTGCACCACCTGCCCGATGTGCAGCAACTCGTCGGGCCTTGCCGACGGCCCGATCTTCACCGCCCGCGCCTCCTCGCGCAGCCGGTAGCCGTGGCAGGTGCCGCAGGGGCGGTTGTTCTGGTAGCGCTCGAACTCCTCGCGGATCCACGCGCTGTCGGTCTCCCGGTAGCGCCGCTCCATGTTGGGAATCACCCCCTCGAACGGCCGGCTCACCTGGTAGACGCGCCCGCCCTCGTCGTAGCGGAACGAGATCTCCTCCTTGCCGGAGCCGTGGAGGAAGATCTGCTGGATCTTCTCCGGCAGGTCGCGCCACGGGGTGCTCTCCTTGAAGCCGTAGTGCTTGGCGATCGACTGGATCGTCTGGATGAAGTAGGGCGACTTGCCCTTGCGCCACGGCGCGATGGCCCCGTTGGCGAGCGTCAGCGCCGCGTCGGGCACCATCAGCGCCGGGTCGAAGAACAGCTCGACGCCGAGGCCGTCGCAGGACGGACACGCCCCGAACGGCGCGTTGAACGAGAACAGCCGGGGCTCGATCTCGGGGATGGTGAAGCCCGAGACGGGGCAGGCGAAGTTCTCGGAGAAGGTGATCCGCTCGGCCTCGCCCTCGTCCTCGCGCGGCGCGGTCTCCAGGATGGCGATGCCGTCGGCGAGGTCGAGCGCGGTGCGGAAGCTGTCGGCGAGCCGGGTCTCCATCCCCTCGCGCACCACGATCCGGTCGACGACCACGTCGATGTCGTGGCGGAACTTCTTGTCGAGCGTCGGCGGGTCGTCGAGGTCGTGGAAGGCGCCGTCGACCTTCACCCGCTGGAAGCCCTGCTTCTTCAGCTCGGCGAATTCCTTGCGGTACTCGCCCTTGCGGTCGCGCACGATGGGCGCGAGCAGATAGCCCCGCGTGCCCTCCTCGAGCGCCATCACCCGGTCGACCATGTCCTGCACCTGCTGCGCCTCGATGGGCATCCCCGTCGCGGGGCTGTAGGGCGTGCCGACGCGCGCGAAGAGCAGGCGCATGTAGTCGTAGATCTCGGTGACGGTGCCGACGGTCGAGCGCGGGTTCTTCGAAGTGGTCTTCTGCTCGATGGAGATCGCGGGCGACAGGCCCGAGATGTGGTCGACGTCGGGCTTCTCCATCATGTCGAGGAACTGGCGCGCGTAGGCCGAGAGCGATTCGACGTAGCGGCGCTGGCCCTCGGCGTAGATCGTGTCGAATGCGAGCGACGACTTGCCCGAGCCCGAAAGCCCGGTGATCACCACGAGCTGGTCGCGGGGGATGTCCACGTCGATGGACTTGAGGTTGTGCTCGCGCGCCCCGCGCACCTCGATGTTTCGCAGCTCGGCCATGATCGACTCCGGGAAAGGCAGGTTCACAGATAGTAAAGATCGCGCCGCCATCCAACAACGAAATGGAACATAGCGCGAACAGACGCCGACGCTTGACCTTATGTCGCAGATCATCTCCGCGGTATCATTCACCCATCTGGTTGACTTACACGCTGCGCCAGGTTATTCACCCGTATGGTTGAACGAAACGACCCCGCCCCGGACCCGCTCACGGTCCTTCTGAAAGCCACCGCCGACCCGACCCGGCGGGCCATCCTGACGCTGCTCGCCCAGGAGGGCCCCGCCCGCGTCACCGACATCGCCGGCCGGTTCGACACGAGCCTCAACGCGGTCTCCAAGCACATAAAGGTGCTGGAGAACGCCGGCCTCGTCACGCGCCGCACCGACTGGCGCGAGCACCTGATCGAGGTGCGGCTGGAGACGCTGGGCGAGATCGACCGCTGGTTCGCCGGCCTGCGCTCGATCTGGGCGCAGCGGCTCGACGCCCTGGACGACGCACTTGCATTGGAGAGAGACGATGACGACGACCACGACTGAGCTCAGCCTCGAACTGACCCGCACCCTGCCCCATCCGCCCGAGCGCGTCTTCGACGCCTGGCTCGACCCGGCGATGCTCGCCCGCTTCATGACGCCGGGGCCGGGGATGACCGTCCCCGAGGCCGAGACCGACCCGCGCGAGGGCGGCCGCTTCCGCATCCTGATGCGCGCGCCCGAGGCCGGCGACCTGCCCCACGCGGGCACCTACCTCACCATCGACCGCCCGCGCCGGCTCGTCTTCACCTGGGAGTCGCCCTACTCCGTCGAAGGCTCCACCGTGACGCTCGATCTCGCCGAGGTCGAGGGCGGCACCGAGCTGCGGCTGACCCACGTGAAGTTCCCCTCCGAGGAGTCCCGCGCCAACCACGAGGGCGGCTGGTCGGCGATCCTCGAGCGGCTCGGGGAGACGCTCTGATGGCCGATCTCGACTGGGTCGCGATCCTGCTCGGCACCGGGCTCGGCCTCGGGCTCGGCTTCCTCGTCTACGGCCCCCTGCTGGGCCTGCAGCGCCGCTGGGCCGAGGGCAGCGGCATCGCGGCCGCGCCCGACGGCATGCCCGCGGCCGCGCTCGGCTTCCAGGTAGCGGGGCTGGCGCTGCTGGCGCTGGTGGTCGGGGTCACGGAGACGACCGGCGCCCTCGGCGCGGCCATCGTCGCCATCCTCGCCGTCGCCGCCTGGGCCGGCTCGGTCGGGGCCTGGGCGCAGAAGAGCGGCTTCGCCATCGCCGTCGACGTCGGCTACGCCCTCGGCGCCGGCGCGCTGATGATCCTCGCCCAGGGCCTGCTCTAGGCCGGGTAGCGCCGCCCGATGAGCGTGGCCGTCGCGAACCCGGCGACGGCCACCGCCAGCGTCAGCCAGATCAGCCCCGCGCCGCCGCCCATGGCGAGCGCCAGCGCGAAGAGCGGCGTGCCCGAGAAGGTGCCGACATTGCCCAGCTGCGCCAGCGCCCCGTTCGCCCGCGCCCGCTGCGCCACCGCCGCGTTGAGCCACGGAATCGCCGCGAACCCAGCCCCCGGCACCACGCCGATCACCAGGAACATCGCCAGCACCAGCCCCACCGCCGCCCCCGGCAGCGCCAGCACCGCCACGCAGAGCACGCCGTTGACGAGGAACGCCACCGCCGCGATCCGCGCCGGTCGGAAGCGCCGCGCCAGCACGCCCGCTCCGAACGTGCCCGCGAGCGACACCAGCGGCAGCACCACCGCCAGCCATGGCTGCCCCAGCGCCGCCGGCAGGAACGTCAGCAGCGCGATGAACACCAGCGCGTGCCAGCCGAAGATCAGCCCCGGCGCCACCAGCCGCAGGTCGCCGTAGATCGTGCGCACCTCGCCCAGCAGGTCGAACTCCGCCCGCCGCCGCGTCAGCCGTGGCAGCCGCAGCGCCAGCACGCCCGCCATCAGCGCCATCGCCCCGCCGTGCGCCGCGTAGAGCGCCCCCGGCCCGCCGAGCCCCACCAGCCGCGGCGCCGCCAGCGCCAGCAGCGCGAACGACACCCCGAAAAACGTCCCCCAGAAGCCCATCACCACCGGCCGGTCCCGGTCGCTCGCCGCCTCCGCCATCAGCGTCGGCAGCGCCACCACCAGCGCCAGGTGCGAGACCCCCTCGGCGGCGCGGGTGACGAGCAGCAGCCACAGCGGCAGCTCCGCCGCCTGGACCAGCGACAGCCCCGCTCCCAGCAGCAGCGCGCCGAGCACGGCCCGGCGCAGCCCGATCCACGTCACCAGCCCGCCCGTCACCGGCCCGAGCAGGATGCCGACGATGCCCACCACCGACACCGCGAACGGCAGCACGCCCCCCGCCTCCGGGTAGCGCGCCCCGAGCGCGGCGAGCGTCAGCGACAGCTTGCCAAACTGCGCCGCCGCCAGCAGCCCCGCCGCCCAGAGCAGCGCCTCGAGCGGCCAGTCGGTGCGGCGCGCCCCGCTCACGCCGCCGCGCGACCCCGCGCCGAGATCCGCGGCAGCACCATCGCCCCGAGCGCCAGTGCCGCCCAGGCGCAGACCGCCACCGCAGCGATCATCGGCGTCGCGGTGCCGTCGAAGAACGGCGCCGCCAGCATGATCATCACGCCCCCCGCCACCATCTGCAGCGTGCCCCCCAGCGACGAGGCCAGCCCGGCGATCTCGCCGTGGTCGTCGAGCGCCATCACCATCGTCGTCGGCATCACCAGCCCCAGGCAGGCATTGCCGCAGAACAGCAGCGCGATCATCGACACCAGCGTCGTGCCGCCCAGCAGGCTCACCGCGAGGTTGGCCGTCGCGAAGCCGGCGAAGCCCACCAGCGCCACCCCGATCACCGGCACGAGGCCATAGCGCTGCGCCAGCGGCCCGGCGAGCTGCGACGCTCCGAAGAAGCCGATCGCGTTGATCGCGAAGGCGAGCGAGAACTCCACCTCGTCGAGCCCGAACTGCTCGGTGTAGACGAAGCTCGCCGACGAGATGAACACGAAGAACGAGGCCATCCCGAAGCCGCCGATGAAGGTCAGCCCCATGAAGACCGGGTCGGCCAGCAGCGTCTTCGCCCCGGCCCGCATCGAGGCGAGGTTGACCCGCCGCCGCCGCTCGGGCGGCAGCGTCTCGTCGAGGCCGAAGGCCGTCACGGCGAGGCTCAGCGCCGTGACCAGGGCGAGCGACCAGAAGATCAGCCGCCAGCCGCCGAAGGCGAGGATGCCGCTGCCCGCCAGCGGCGCCAGCATCGGCGACACCGAGATCACCAGCATCACCAGCGCCATCAGCCGGGTCGCCTCCGCGCCGGTGAACATGTCGCGCACGATCGCGCGCGGCACCACCATCACCACCGCCGCGCCCAGCCCCTGCACGAAACGCGCCGCCGTCAGCGCCCCGATCGTCGGCGCCAGCGCGCAGGCGACGGTGCCTATCACGAAGATCCCGAGCCCCACGTAGATCGGCGGCTTGCGCCCGACCTGGTCGGCCATCGGCCCCCAGACGAGCTGGCTCACGCCGAAGGCGATGAAGAAGGCGGTCAGCGTCGCCTGCACCTGCGCCACGGTCGCGTCGAGCCGCGCCCCGATCTCGGGCAGCGCGGGCAGGTACATGTCGATGGTGAACGGCCCCACGGCCGAGAGCAGCCCCAGCACGAGGGCGGTACGAAACAATTGCATCACGAGACTCCGGCTGCGGCTTGCGCCAGCCCTAGACCCATCGGTTCAGAACGGCAAGCGGCAGCCTCAGCCTTCTCCGTCCGCCCGCCGCGCCGGGTCGAGCGCCGCCCACCAGGCGGCGTAGGAGGTGTTCTTCGGGTGCCGCCGCCCCTCGTCGGGCGCGCCGTCGTCCCACCAGACCGGCCCGCGCTCGCCGAGCCGCCGCTTGGCGGCGTCGACCCGCTCGCGCGCCGCCGCCCGTGCGGCGTCGTCCTTCGCCCGGCCCACGTCGCGCCGCGCCGCCATCAGCGCGTTTACCGCCGCCTGCCGCTCCGCCTCGGGCAGGCGCGGGTCGCTCTTGCGCCAGAGCCGCGCCCTGGCGACGAAGTAGCGCCCGTCCGGCGTCTCCGGGTAGCGGCTCACGCCGCCTCCTCCTCCGCCGCCTGCCGGTCCCAAAGCTGTGCGTAGCGGCCGTTGCGGGCGAGCAGCGCCTCGTGGCTGCCCTCCTCGACCACCTCGCCGGCCTCGAGCACGACGATCCGGTCGGCGTCGGCCACCGTCGAGAGCCGGTGCGCGATGGTGATGACGGTCCGGCCCCGCGCCATCGCGCGCAGCTCGGCCTGGATCTCGCGCTCGGTGTCGGTGTCGAGCGCGCTCGTCGCCTCGTCGAGCAGCAGGATCGGCGGGTTCTTCAGCAGCGTGCGCGCGATCCCCACCCGCTGCTTCTCGCCGCCCGACAGCTTCAGCCCGCGCTCGCCCACCTGCGTCTCGTAGCCGTCGGGCAGGCTGGTGATGAAGTCGTGGATCGACGCCGCCTTCGCCGCCGCCTCGACCTCCTCGCGGGTGGCGTGATCCTTGCCGTAGGCGATGTTGTAGTAGATCGTGTCGTTGAACAGCACCGTGTCCTGGGGCACGACGCCGATCTGCGCGTGCAGGCTGTCCTGGCCGACGTCGCGCACGTCCTGCCCATCGATGGTCAGCCGCCCGGCGGTGACGTCATAGAAGCGGAACAGCAGCCGGCCGATCGTCGATTTCCCCGAGCCCGACGAGCCGACGATGGCCACGGTCTGGCCCGCCGGCACCTCGAGGTCGATGCCCTTCAGGATCGGCCGCTCCGGGTCGTAGCCGAACTCCACCCCCTCGAGCCGCACCGCGCCGCCGCGCACCTCGAGCGGCTTCGCGCCCGGCTTCTCGCGCACCTCGGGCGGCTGTTCGAGCAGGTGGAACATGTCGCCCATGTCGATCAGCGCCTGCCGGATCTCGCGATAGACGGTGCCGAGGAAGTTCAGCGGCATGGTGATCTGGATCATGTAGGCGTTGACCATCACGAAATCGCCCACCGTCAGCGCCCCGTTCTGCACCCCCACCGCCGCCATCACCATCACCGCCACGAGCCCGCCGGTGATGATCAGCGACTGGCCGAAATTGAGGAAGGCGAGCGAGTACGAGGTCTTCACCGCCGCCTCGACATACTGCCCCATCGCCGCATCGTAGCGCCGCGCCTCGCGGGCCTCGGCGCCGAAGTACTTGACCGTCTCGAAGTTGAGCAGGCTGTCGATCGCCTTCTGGTTGGCGTCGGTGTCCTGCTCGTTCATCACCTTGCGGATCCGCACCCGCCACTCGGTCACCGCGAAGGTGAACCAGACGTAGAGCACGATGACCCCGAAGACGACGACGAGATACCAGATGTCGAACAGGAAGAAGAGCACCACGCCGATCATCAGCAACTCGAGCAGCAGCGGGCCGATCGAGAACAGCAGGAAGCGCAGCAGGAACTCGACCCCCTTCACCCCGCGCTCGATGATCCGGCTGAGCCCGCCGGTCTTGCGCGTCAGGTGGTAGCGCATGGACAGGCGGTGGATGTGGGTGAAGGTCTCGAGCGCCAGCTGGCGCAGGGCCCGCTGGCCGACCCGGGTGAAGATCACGTCGCGCAGCTGCTGGAAGCCCACGTTCATCAGCCGCGCCAGCCCGTAGGCCAGCGTCAGCCCGACGGCCCCGATGGCGATCAGCCAGCCCTCGCCCTCGCCGGCTAGCGAATCCACCGCGCCCTTGTAGAGCACCGGCGTGCCCACCGCGACGAGCTTGGCCACCACCAGCACCGCCAGCGCCAGCACCACCCGCCGCTTCACCCAGCCCTCGCCCTCGGGCCAGAGATAGGGCGCGACCCGGCGCACCGTCCGCCAGCCGCTGGCGCGGTCGCTGTCGAAATTGGCATCCGTCTTCGGCAGTCGGCGCATCCCGCTCCCCTCGCGTCCCGGCCCTCCTACCTAAGCCCTGGCGTCCCCGATGAACAGATCACCCCGCCCGCGAACGACCAGCCCGGCTCCCCCGCACACCGCATCGCTCACGCCCACAACGTTTCTCGCCACGCCCACCCCCCTCTGTCCTGAAAATATCCTCGGGGGGGCAAGGGGGGCAGACAGCCCCCCGCCCGGCCCGCCACCAGCGCTCCCGCCGCCGCACGTCGTGCCGCACAGCCACCCCGCACCCGTAGGCCGGGCTTCAGCCCGGCCCCCGCGCCGCCCTACCCCTCGTCCGGCAGCCGGAACACCTGCCCCGGGTAGATCAGGTCCGGATCGCGGATCAGGTCGCGGTTCGCCTCGAACACCGACACGTACCGCACCCCCTCCCCGTACCGCTCCTCGGCGATGGCCCAGAGCGTGTGCCCCGGCTGCACCGTCTTGACCGCCACCGAGAACCCGGCGCGCGAGGTCTCCTCGGCCATCACCTGCGCGACGGTCTCGGGCGCCTCGCGGCGGAACGGCGTCTCGACCCGGCTGACCACCGCGCCCTCGGCGTCGACCTCGTCGACGCGCAGGGTGTAGGTGCCGGTGTCGACCTCGGGCAGGTCGGTGCGCCATTGCCCGTCGGCGGCGATCGGGGACGTGGCGACGGGGCTGTTGTCGATATAGATGCGCACGAACCCGTCCGAGCCGCCGCGCCCGCCGACGACGACCTCGCCTTCCGGATCGTAGGTGATCGTGTCGATGGCGACGTTGGCCATAACCTCGGGCGCCATCTCGCCGCCCGTCGCCGGCTGCAGCACCCGGACTCCTTCGGCGTCGGCGACGATGACCGACGGCGCCTCGGGCAGACGCCCCACCGGCGCGACCGGCGCGGGTGCGGGTGCGGGCTCGGGCGACACCAGCCCCGCCGGTGCCGGCGCAGGCTCCCGCGCCGCCCCCGGCGCCGGCTCCGTCACCGTGCCGGCTCCCGCCAGCACGTCCGCCGCCTCCGGCCCGGCGCCCGGCTCCACCTCGGCCGCCCCCAGCGCCACGTCCGCCCCCTGCGCCGGCGCGTCGAGCGCGGCGTCGAGCGAGGAGACAACGATTGGCGCCGCCTCGAAGGTCTCGGCCTCGGCGGGCGCGGCCTCGGCGGCAGAGCCCTCGGCCTGCTGCCCCACGACGTCGTCCGGGCCGGCCGCAGCCACCTCCACGTCCACGTCCACGGACTCAGCGCTATCCCCAGGATCCTCCGCCACCTCCTCCGTCCGCGCGTCGGGCGCGGGACCGGAGGGCGGAACGACCTCGAGCGGCTCGGCGGATGCGGCCTCGGCAGAGTCCACCGTCTGCTGTCCCGCCGCCTCGTCGGGCAGATCGGCCACGTTCACGTCCACGGAGGACGCCGTCCCGTCGCCCGCCTGACCCTCCGTCGGCGCGGCGGGCGCGGGACCGGAAGGCGGAACGACCTCGAGCGGCTCGGCGGACGCGGCCTCCGCAGAGGTCACCGCCTGCTGTCCCGCCACCTCGTCGGGCAGATCGGCCGCGGCCACGTCCACGGCGGAAGCCGTCCCGTCGCCCGCCTGGCCTTCCGTCGGCGCGGCGGGCGCGGCGGCAAAGGCGTCGGGATCGACGGACGCGGCCTCGGCGACAGGGCCCTCGGCCTGCCCTCCAACATTGTCTTCAGACGAAATGCTCGCCGCCACGTCCACGGCGGTCTCCGCCCCGTCTCCCGCCGGATCCTCCGTCGGAGCGTCGAGCGAGGCGGCGCTGGCGGGCGCGTTTTCGGGAGCGTCGCCTTCAGGAGACGCGGAAACGGTAGGCTCGACCGCCGGCTCGCTCAGCGCGAAGGCCGCCGCCTGCTGTCCCAGGACGTCGGCAGCGGCCACGGACGGGACCTCCAGCGCATCTTCGCCCTCCAGCGCCCCTACCGGCGCCTCAACAGACGCCGCCCGGTCCCCCGACTGCAGCGCGTCCGTCTCGTCCTCCGCCCCTTCCGCGGCGACGCCGAGAGCCAGCTCCGGCTCCATACCCGCCGGAGCGGTGACGCCCTCCCCAAAAGCGGTTTCGGCAACCGCGGATTCCCCAGCGCCCGCGATGTCCGGCACCCCGGCCGGCCCTTCCGACGCGACGGCCGGTACGTCGGCGACCAGGTCCGCGCTCCCCACGTCGCCCGCACCTTGCTCGCGAGCGACATCCCCCCTTGCCGCATCGCCGGCCGGCGACGCCTCCGCGGCCGGCGATGATCCGGCGGCGGCCTCGGCTTCGGCGAGGCGCTGGTCGGGCGCGGCCGCGTCGAACTGCAACGAGGGTGCGTCGGCAGGCTGTGGATCGGGTGCATTGGCCGGCTCATCAAGGGCGATCCCGGCCATCGCGACGACGGGAGGAGCCGCTTCTGTTCCCGCACCGGAAACAATGCTTGCGACTGCTTCCGAGCCGACGACATTCTCACCCGCGCTCGCATCATCCGCGACCGCTCCCGCCGGGTCATCGCCCCCCGCGAGGCCGGCCACGGGCTCATCTGCCCCGACCTCGCCCCCGTCCTCGCCCGCCGGGGCGAAGGGCGAGACGATCACCGTCTGCTCCGAGCGGCGGGCGGTGCCCTCGGGGTCCGCAAGAAGCGCGAGGGTGCGGGGGGTGTCGGAGGGCGGCAGGTCGAGGAAGGCGACGAAGCGGCCGTCGGCGTCGGTCTCGGCGGCGTGGAGCGGCTCGCCGCTCACCAGCACCGCGACCGGCTCGCGCGGCAGCGCGCGGCCGGCGACGAGGGCGGAGCCGTCGGGCTCGATGCGCACCACGTCGAAGGCGGGCAACGGCGCGGCGGCGGGCTGGGCGGCGGCGGCCTCCTCGGCGGGAACGGCTTCGGCGACAGGCGCCTCGGCGGGCGCGGGCGCGGAGGCCGAGGCGACGGACTCCGGCGCGGCGCCTTCCGGGGCCTCGAGGACGGTGCGCGGCGCGATCCCCTCGGGCCCGGCCACGTAAAGCGCCGCCCCCACGAGGACGGTTCCGCCGGCCGCGCCGGCCAGGATCTTCCACAAGGTGATCGGCATGTGGCAGCAGCGCCCCTTGTCACGTTCGCCAAGCCATAGCGGCCGCTCGACCCTGCGGCAAGCGCGCGGTGCTCAAAAGACGGGCACCGGCGCAGCGATGCGGCGCGGCCGGTTGAGCGCCCCGACGGGCGCGGCTAAGAGCGCCCTGCCCCGCACTCCCAGCCCCGAGAGGACCCGCCCCCATGCCGAGCCAAGCCGCGACCGCCGCGATCTGTGTCTATTGCGGAGCGCGCTTCGGCGCGCGCGACAGCTACCGCGCGGCCGCCGCGGCGACGGGGCGGATGCTGGCGGCGAACGGCTGGCGGCTCGTCTACGGGGCCGGCGACGTCGGGCTCATGGGCGAGGTGGCGCGCGCGGCGCAGGTCGCGGGCGCGCCGACGCTGGGCGTGATCCCGGGCCACCTGCTCGACCTCGAGGTCGGCAAGCGCGACCTCGACCGCTTCGTCGTCACCGAGACGATGCACGAGCGCAAGAAGGTGATGTACATGAACGCCGACGCCATCGCGCTGCTGCCCGGCGGCGCGGGCTCGCTCGACGAGCTGTTCGAGGTGCTCACCTGGCGCCAGCTCGGCCTGCACGCCAAGCCGATCCTGCTGCTCGACGTCGAGGGCTACTGGCAGCCCCTGCTCGCGCTGCTCGACCACGTCATCGCCGAAGGCTTCGCCGCCGAGAGCCTGCGCGGCTTCATCGAGGTGGTCCCCGACGTCCCGGCGCTCGAGGCGGCCCTGCGCGCGGGCCTCGCCCCGTAGGGTGCGCATTCATCGCGCACCCGCCCCCTCCCGCGCCACCAGCCCGCCCGCCTCGCGGATGAACGCCACGATCTCCCCCACCTCGCGCCCCGCCCGGAGCGAGGTGAACAGGAACGGCCGCCCGCCCCGCATCCGCTCCGCGTCCCGCCGCATCACCTCGAGCGAGGCGCCCACGTGGGGCGCGAGGTCGGTCTTGTTGATCACCAGCAGGTCGGAGCGGGTCAGTGCCGGTCCGCCCTTCCTCGGGATCTCCTCGCCCGCGGCGACGTCGATGACGTAGATCGTCAGGTCGGCCAGCTCGGGGCTGAAGGTCGCCGACAGGTTGTCGCCGCCGCTCTCGATGAGCACCAGCTCCAGCCCCGGCAGGCGCGCCTCGAGCTGCGCTATGGCCGCGAGGTTGATCGAGGCGTCCTCGCGGATCGCCGTGTGCGGACAGCCGCCCGTCTCGACGCCGAGGATGCGCTCGCCGGGCAGGATCTGCATCCGCATCAGCGCCTCGGCGTCCTCCCGGGTGTAGATGTCGTTGGTAACGACGCCGAGCGACACCTCGGGGTGAAGGGCGCGGGCGAGCGCGGCGGTCAGCGTCGTCTTGCCGGCGCCCACCGGGCCGCCGATGCCGACGCGGAGCGGGCCGTTGGCTTGGGTCATGTGCGGAATATCCTCGGTTGCAGCGTTTCGTGCCGCATGGCGGCGATGTCGGACAGGAAGGCCAGGCCGTGGAGGTCGTCGAGCGTGCATCCCTCGGTCTCGCCGGCGATCCGCTCGCAGAGCGGCGTCAGCGCCGCGACGATCCCCTGCGCGCGGGTCTGGCCCAGCCCCATCAGGCGCTGCGCCGCCGAGACGAGGTTGCCGACGTTGGCGTGCAGCGCCATCGCGGCGGTCAGCGTCGCGGGCAGCCCCAGCCGGGCGGCGGCCGCGCCCACGGCGACCGGGTAGAGCAGGCCCTCGTCGGCGCCGCCCCAGATCGCCCCCGTCACCCGGGCGAACGCCGCGCCCTGCGCCTCGGACTCGAGCAGGCGCTCGGCCGAGGCGGCGAAGGCGCGTCCGGCAGCGTCCACCTCGGCCCGCCCGGCGGCGTCGGCGCAGGCGTGGGAGGCACGCAGCAGGATGCAGTCGTTGCGCCCGCTGCCGTCGGCGAGCACCGTCGCCAGCCAGTCCTGCAGGTCGTCGGCCGAGGCGATCCAGTCGTTGCGGATCGCCGCCTCCAGCCCGTGGGAATAGGCGAAGGCGCCGACGGGATAGGCGGGCGAGAGCCATTGCGCGAGGGTCAGGACCTCAGTGTGCATGGGTCGTCGCGCCGTGCTCGTGGGCATGGGTCCGCCCGTGGCCGTAGGCGCCGCCCTCGGGGCTGAAGGGCTCCTCGATCTCGCGCAGCGTGGCGCCGAGGTGCGACAGCATGTGGCCGATCACCGGGTCGCGCTGGATCACGAGGCGCTCGGGCTCGATCTGGCACGGCGTGTGGCGGTTGCCGATGTGCCAGGCCAGCCGCAGCAAGTCGCCCGTCACCGCGTAGAGCGGCTCGGGCGCGGCGCGCACCCCGACGAGCCCGCCGCCCTCGAGCACGAAGGCGTCGCCGTGGTCGAGCGAGGTGGTGCGCGCGAGGTTCACCAGCAGCCGCCGCCCGCCCACCGTCCCGATCACCTTGCGGCGCAGGAACCGGTCGTCGTAGCCGAGCAGGCAATGGTCGATCATCTCGCCCGACGCGGCCGGGCGGACCTCATGTGTGACGAACTCGGCCATCAGAACAGGAAATAGCGCTGCGCCATGGGCAACACCTCCGCGGGTTGGCAGGTCAGCAGCACGCCGTCGGCGCGGACCTCGTAGGTTTCGGGATGCACCTCGATCTCTGGGAGGGCGTCGTTGAGCACCATGTCGGCCTTGCCGATGGCGCGGGTGCGCATCACGGCCACCGTCTCCTTCGCCAGCCCGAGCCGATCGCCCAGGCCCGCCGCCTGCGCGGCGGCCGAGACGAAGCTGACCGAGGAGCGGGTGCGCGAGCCGCCGTAGGCGCCCCACATGGGCCGCGAATGGACCGGCTGGGGGGTCGGGATCGAGGCGTTCGGGTCGCCCATCTGCGCCACCGCGATGGTCCCGCCGAGCAGCACCATCTCGGGCTTCACCCCGAAGAACGCCGGGTGCCACAGCACCAGGTCGGCGCGCTTGCCGAGTGCGATGTCGCCGAGCACGTGGCAGACCCCTTGCGCGATGGCCGGGTTGATCGTGTACTTGGCGATATAGCGGCGCACCCGGAGGTTGTCGTTCTCGCCCGTCTCCTCCGCCAGCCGCCCGCGCTGCTTCTTCATCTTGTCGGCGGTCTGCCAGGTGCGGATCACCACCTCGCCGACGCGACCCATCGCCTGGCTGTCGGAGGCGATGATCGAGAACGCGCCCATGTCGTGCAGGATGTCCTCGGCGGCGATGGTCTCGCGCCGGATCCGGCTCTCGGCGAAGGCGACGTCCTCGGGGATCGACTTGTCGAGGTGGTGGCAGACCATGAGCATGTCGAGATGCTCTTCCAGCGTGTTCGCCGTGAAGGGCCGCGTCGGGTTGGTCGAGGACGGCAGCACGTTGGCGTCGCCGCAGATCCGGATGATGTCGGGCGCATGGCCCCCGCCCGCGCCCTCGGTGTGGAAGGCGTGGATGGTGCGCCCCTTCAGGGCGGCCACCGTGTGCTCGACGAAGCCGCTCTCGTTGAGCGTGTCGGTGTGGATCATCACCTGCACGTCCATGTCGTCGGCCACCGACAGGCAGCAATCGATGGCCGCCGGCGTCGTGCCCCAATCCTCGTGCAGCTTCAGCGCGCAGGCCCCGCCCTCGACCATCTCCAACAGCGCGCCGGGCTGGCTGGCGTTGCCCTTGCCGGCGAGGCCGATGTTCATCGCGATCCCGTCGCAGGCCTGCAGCATCCGCCCGATGTGCCACGGCCCCGGCGTGCAGGTGGTGGCGAGCGTGCCGTGCGCCGGACCGGTGCCGCCGCCGAAACAGGTGGTGACGCCGGAATGCAGGCTGTCCTCCATCTGCTGGGGGCAGATGAAGTGGATGTGGCTGTCCATGCCTCCGGCCGTCAGGATGCGTCCCTCGCCCGCGATCACCTCGGTGCCGGGGCCGACGACGATGTCGACGCCGGGCTGGGTGTCGGGGTTGCCGGCCTTGCCGATGGCGTGGATCAGCCCGTCCTTCAGCGCCACGTCGGCCTTGTAGATGCCGGAGTGGTCGACGATCAGCGCGTTGGTGATGACGGTGTCGACGGCGCCCCCGGCGCGGGTGACCTGCGATTGCCCCATGCCGTCGCGGATCACCTTGCCGCCGCCGAACTTCACCTCCTCGCCGTAGGTCGTCAGGTCGCGCTCCACCTCGATGACGAGGTCGGTGTCGGCCAGCCGCACCCTGTCGCCGGTGGTGGGGCCGTACATCGCGGCGTAATGCGCGCGGGGGATCTGCACGGGCATCAGAGGTCTCCCATGATCTGGCTGTTGAAGCCGAAGATGCGCCGCGCCCCGCCGATGGGGATCAGCTGCACCTCCCGGCGCTGGCCCGGCTCGAAGCGCACGGCGGTGCCGGCGGCGATGTCGAGCCGCATCCCGCGCGCGGCGGCGCGGTCGAAGTCGAGCGCGGGGTTGGTCTCGGCGAAGTGGTAGTGGCTGCCCACCTGCACCGGCCGGTCGCCGGTGTTGGCCACCATCAGCGCGAGGGCCGTGGCACCGGCGTTCAGCGTCAGGCTGCCCTCGGCGGGAAAGAGTTCTCCGGGGATCATCGCGTGCTCCTACCTGATCGGATCGTGGACGGTGACGAGCTTGGTGCCGTCGGGAAAGGTCGCCTCGACCTGGACCTCGGGGATCATCTCGGCCACGCCCTCCATGCATTGCGCCCGGGTGACGACCCGGCCGCCCGCCTCCATCATGTCGGCGACGGAGCGGCCGTCGCGCGCGCCCTCGACCACCGCGTCGGTGATCAGCGCGATCGCCTCGGGGTGGTTGAGCTTCACGCCGCGCGCCAGCCGCCGGCGCGCCACCTCGGCCGCCATCGCCACCAGCAGCTTGTCCTTTTCACGCGGGGTGAGTTGCATCGCTCAGAGTCTCCATGACGTTGGCAGGGGGGTCTCGCCGAGGCGCTCGAGCACCGGCAGCAGGTCGCGGCGCAGCGGGAAGCTGTCGGCGGCGAGGTGGCGGACGACGAGCACGTCGTCGGCGAGCAGGCTGGCCCCGGCCGTCGCGGGCAGCGCCGCGCGCACCGGCGCGAGGTGGGCGGCGGCGCCGGGGTGGACCAGCACCACGCTCGCCATCGCCCCCGCCCCGCCCGCGACCGCGGGCCGGGCGAGCTGCGCGGCGGCGTCGCCCTCCAGCCGGAGCGCGTCGAGGTAGAGCGGGCGGCCGTCGCGCAGGATCGTGATGCTGTCGCGAAACCGCACGTCGCCCAGCCGCTCGCCCATCAGGGCGCGCCCGAAGACCAGCGGCTCGGCCATCAGCAGCCGCGCGTCGCCCTCGAGCGCGATCACCAGCCGGCGATGGAGGGCGGAGCGGTCGAACAGGATCAGCTCCTGGGGCAGCCAGTCGAGCCGCGCCCCCGCCCGCACCGTCACGCGGGCGCCGATGCGGCCGACCTCGCCGGGCTGGGCGCGGTAGGCGCGTTCGGCGGCCTGGGTGGTGAGGGTCAGCGCCGCGCCGGGCTCCAGCGTCGCCTCGAACTCGAACCGGTCGCCGCCGGTGACGCCGCCGGCGGTGTTGATGAGGATGCACTCGGCCCCGGCACGGTGCACCTGCGGGAAGAGCAGCTTCGTCGAGCCGAGCTGGCGCAGGTCCGCGAGCCGCGTCCGCCCGGCCGCGTCGCGCCGGACCGACAGCCGGCCGCGCCCGATCGCCCGGGGCTGGCGCGCGGGCGCGTCTATGGGAGTGGACAGGGTGATGGCACGTCTCCGTTGCAACCGTCTCGGAGCTGTCCAAGCACACGGCGCGCGCAAGCGGCAGGATCGGCGCCCGATAATGGGGCGACGATGACGCAGGTGGGCGATTATTGGGCGGTCGCGGCGAAGTGCGCCTGAAAAACAGCCAATCCGCGACCGGGTCCACAATCCCCGCCCCCTCGGATTGCCACTCGTGCGGCAGCGCAGCAAACATCCGGCATCATCTGACGTCAGGGCAGCTCGCTCTGGGGCAGAGGGTGTGTGACGACCGGATGAATTGGACCTCAGCCCGGCCGCCACACGATTGCAACATCGAAGCTGCGGGGGAACGCTATGGCGCATCTGTTCCGACAACAAGCGCCGGCGGCCGCCCCGCGAGGGGATATCACATGAGAACCACCACCGCCCTGGCCACCGCCATGCTCCTCGGGACCGCGCTGCCGGCCCTCGCGCAGGATTGCCCGATCAAGGTCGGCGTCCTGCACTCGCTCTCGGGCACCATGGCCATTTCCGAGACCACCCTGAAGGACACGATGGAGATGCTCGTCGAGCAGCAGAACGCCGCCGGCGGCGTGCTCGGCTGCGAGCTCGAGGCGGTGGTGGTCGACCCGGCCTCCGACTGGCCGTTGTTCGCCGAGAAGGCGCGCGAGCTGCTGACCGTGCACGAGGTCGACGTGATCTTCGGCAACTGGACCAGCGTGTCGCGCAAGTCGGTGCTGCCGGTGATCGAAGAGCTGAACGGCCTGCTCTTCTACCCGGTGCAGTACGAGGGCGAGGAAAGCTCACGCAACGTCTTCTACACCGGCGCCGCGCCCAACCAGCAGGCGATCCCGGCGACGGACTACTTCCTCGAGGAGCTGGGCATCGAGAAGTTCGCGCTGCTGGGCACCGACTACGTCTACCCGCGCACCACCAACAACATCCTCCAGGCCTACCTGCAGGACAACGGCATCCCGGCGACCGACATCTTCGTCAACTACACCCCCTTCGGCCATTCCGACTGGTCGCGCATCGTCGCCGACGTGGTGGCGCTCGGGGCCGACGGCAAGCGCGTCGGCGTGATCTCCACGATCAACGGCGACGCCAATATCGGCTTCTACAAGGAGCTCGCCGCCGCCGGCATCTCCGCCGACGACATCCCCGTCGTCGCCTTCTCCGTCGGCGAGGAGGAGCTCTCGGGCCTCGACACCTCGAACCTCGTCGGCCACCTCGCCGCGTGGAACTACTTCCAGTCCGCCGACACCGAGGCCAACGCGGAGTGGATCGCCGCCTGGCAGGAGCGCATGGGTGCCGACCGCGTGACCAACGACCCGATGGAGGCCCACTACATCGGCTTCAACATGTGGGTGAACGCGGTCGATGAGGCCGGCACCGCGGAGGTCGATGCGGTGCGCGAGGCCATGTATGGGCAGGAATTCCCGAACCTGACCGGCGGCACCGCCGTGATGCTGCCCAACCACCACCTCGCCAAGCCGGTGCTGATCGGCGAGATCACCGGGGACGGCCAGTTCGACATCGTCTCCCAGACCGAGGAAGTCCCCGGCGACGCCTGGACCGACTTCCTTCCGGAATCCGCCGTGCTGGTCTCGGATTGGCAGGAGCTCGACTGCGGCATGTACAACACCGAGACCGAGACCTGCGTGCAGACGCTGTCGAACTACTGATCGGCCCATCCGGGGGCGCGCCCGCGCGGGCGCGCCCTCCCCTCCCCGAGAGCCCGGACCCCCAGATGAAGACGCTGCTGATGGCGATGCTCTGCGCATTGCTCACAACCCCTTTCGCCCTCGCGCAGACGCGCAACGTGCAGGACATCCTGCAAACCCAGCGCGCGCTGATCGAGGAAAGCTCGCGCCGCACGATCGGCCCCGCCATCGACGCGCTCGCCGACAGCGGCCTGCCCGCGATCCCGCGGGTGCTCGAGACGTGGCAGGCCAAGGAGATGTGGCAGCGCGCGGCCGACGGGCTGTTCTTCGCCGGCGAGGAGACCGCCGACGGCCTATACCGGCTGATCGATTTCGACACCGGCGCGCCCGTCGGCACCTATCCCAGGTCGGAGCTGACCCAGCTCAAGCCCAACAGCGGCATCCGCGCCCTGATCGCCACCGCGCTGGTGCGCTTTCAGCTGACCGACCCGGACCCGGCCAAGCGCTCCGCCGCGCTCGACTCGCTCGGCCGCGACCCGGAGGCCGGGCTGCTCGAGCCGCTGCGCGCCTCCGTCGCCGCCGAGACCGACCCGGCCCTGCGCGCGCGCAAGGAGCGGATGGAGCGGCTGATGACCATCGCCCACGGCGCCTCCCCCGCCGAGCGCATCGCCGCCATCGAGAGCCTGTCGGGCGATCTCGGCGTCGACTTCCGCGCCACGCTCAACCCGATCCTTGCCACCCGCCGCACGGTGATCGGCGCGACCGACCCGCCGCCCGCCAACGTCGCCGCCACCCTGTCGCCGGGCGGCGAGGAGCTCGGCGTCACCGCCGCCTACGACCTCCTCGTGGCCGAGGGCCGCGCCCCGGCGTTGGTGACGAAGGAGGCCCGCGACGCGGCGCTGACGGCCCATATCCGCGACGGCGAGGTCGGCGGCCTGCCCGTCGCGGCGCTGTCGAGCGAGACCGCGCGCGACACCGCCTACGACGCGCTCGTCGTCGCCGGGCTCGCCGAGCCGCGCGTCGGGCCGCAGGACGTCGCCGAGGCCCTCGCCGGCCATCGCTTCCTCGACGTCTACGCCGACCCCGACCCGGACGTCACCGCCGCCGCCGCCGCCGCGCTCGGCGCCTCGCAGACGCGGGTCGCGGTCGGTCAGGCGGTGGATCTCGGGCTCGACGCGCTGTCGCTGGCCTCGATCTACTTCCTCGCCGCCATCGGGCTGGCGATCACCTTCGGGGTGATGGGCGTCATCAACATGG
The DNA here is from genome assembly GCF_000153305.1 of Oceanicola granulosus HTCC2516. Taxonomy (GTDB): domain Bacteria; phylum Pseudomonadota; class Alphaproteobacteria; order Rhodobacterales; family Rhodobacteraceae; genus Oceanicola; species Oceanicola granulosus. The sequence goes on along the minus strand of NZ_CH724107.1, from coordinate 230,031 downwards.
CGCACGGCGAATTCATCATGATGGGCGCCTATACCGGCTTCGTGGTGCAGCAGTTCGTCACCAACCACACCGCGTCGATCCTGCTGGCGGTGCCGCTCGCCTTCGCCGTCACCTTCGCCGCCGGGGTGGCGCTCGAGCGGCTGGTGATCCGCTGGCTCTACCACCGCCCGCTCGAGACGCTGCTGGCGACGTTCGGCGTGTCGATCGCGCTGCAGCAGCTCGCCAAGAACATCTTCGGCACCCAGGCCCGCCCGCTCACCGCGCCCGGCTGGCTCGACGGCGCCTGGGTGATCAACGACGTGGTCGCGATCAGCTATATCCGGATCGCGATCTTCGCGCTGGCGCTGCTGTTCCTCGGACTGTTCCTGTTCATCATGAATCGCACCCGGCTCGGCCTCGAGACCCGCGCCGTGACCCAGAACCCGCGCATGGCCGCCAGCATGGGGATCAACCCCGACCGGGTGAACATGCTGACCTTCGGCCTCGGCTCGGGCATCGCCGGGATCGCGGGCGTCGTCATCGGGCTGTTCGCCAAGGTCACCTCCGAAATGGGCGGCGACTACATCGTGCAGAGCTTCATGACCGTGGTGGTCGGCGGCGTCGGCAACATCTGGGGCACGCTCGCGGGCGCGACGATGATCGGCGGCTTCCAGAAGGGCGTGGAGTGGCTGAACCCCTCCAACACGCTGGCGGCGCAGACCTACATGATCGTCTTCATCATCATCTTCATCCAGTTCCGGCCGCGGGGCATCATCGCCCTCAAGGGCCGCGCCGCGGGAGACTGAGGCATGCACCGCTCCTTCATCGCAAGACACCCGTCCGTCCTCGTGTTCCTCGCCCTGCTGGCGCTGTTCACCCTCGCCGTCACGGTCCTGTCCGAAGGCTTCGGCGTCGGCGTGATCTCGACGAGCTTCGTCAAGACGCTGGGCAAGACCCTGTGCCTCTGCCTCGTCGCCGTCGCGATGGACCTGATCTGGGGCTACGCGGGGATCCTCTCGCTCGGCCACTTCGCCTTCTTCGGGCTGGGCGGCTACATGATCGGCATGTGGCTGATGTTCGAGCGCACCCGCCACATCGTCGAGGGCGCGCTGGCCGACGCCGCCCTGCCGCCGACGCCCGAGGAGATCGAGGCCGCCATCGGCAACCAGGTCTTCGGCGTCGTCGGCAGCAGCGACCTGCCGCTGATCTGGAGCTTCGCCGACAGCCTCGCGATCCAGCTCGCGCTGGTGGTGCTGGTGCCGGGGCTGCTGGCGCTGGTCTTCGGCTGGCTGGCGTTTCGCGCCCGAGTCACCGGCGTCTACCTGTCGATCCTGACCCAGGCGATGACGCTGGGGCTCGCGCTGTACCTGTTCCAGAACGCCAGCGGGCTGCGCGGCAACAACGGGCTGTCGGGCCTGCAGAACCTGCCCGGCGTCACCGCGCCGCAATCGGAGGTGTCGCTATGGTTCTTCTGGGCCTCGGCGCTGGCGCTGGCGCTCGGCTACCTGCTGTCGGCGTGGCTGGTCTCGGGCAAGTTCGGCTCGGTGATCCGGGGCATCCGAGACAACGAGGCCCGGGTGCGCTTCCTCGGCTACTCGGTCGAGCACTACAAGCTCGCCATCTTCACCCTGACCGCCTGCATCGCCGGGATCGCGGGGGCGCTCTACTACCCCCAGGCGGGCATCATCAACCCGGCCGAGATCGCGCCCATCGCCTCGATCTACCTCGCCGTCTGGGTCGCCATCGGCGGACGCGGCAGGCTCTACGGCGCGGTCATCGGCACCGCCTTCGTCAGCCTGCTGTCGTCGTGGTTCACCGGCGGCCAGGCGCCCGACCTCACGGTGGCGGGCTACCGGGTCGCCTGGGTCGACTGGTGGCTGGTGCTGCTCGGCCTCAGCTTCGTCGCCGTCACCCTCTACGCGCCGCGCGGCATCGCCGGCGGGCTCGAGCGGCTGGCCGGCCGCCGCAAGGACACCGCCTCATGAGCACGCTTCTCGAAGTCTCGGGCGTGACCGTCAGCTTCGACGGCTTCCGCGCCATCAACAACCTCTCCTTCCAGATCGGCGAGGCCGAGCTGCGCGCCGTGATCGGGCCGAACGGCGCGGGCAAGACGACCTTCATGGACATCGTCACCGGCAAGACCCGCCCCGACAGCGGCCACGTCCTCTACGGCGAGCGCAGCGCCTCGCTGATCGGCATGAGCGAGGCCAAGATTGCCCAGGCCGGCATCGGGCGAAAGTTCCAGAAGCCGACCGTGTTCGAGGACCAGACGGTGCAGGCGAACCTGCTGATGGCGCTCAGGAAGCCGCGCGGGCCGCTGGCCGTCCTGCTCTACAGGCCGAGCCCGGCGGACCTCGCGCGCGTGGCCGAGCTGGCCGACGAGATCGGGCTCGGCGACCAGCTCGAGCGGCCGTCGGGCGAGCTGAGCCACGGGCAGAAGCAATGGCTGGAGATCGGGATGCTGCTGGCGCAGGACCCGCGCCTGCTGCTGGTCGACGAGCCGGCCGCCGGCATGACCCCGGCGGAGCGCGAGAAGACGACCGCGATCCTCGTCGAGGCCGCCCGCACCCGCGCCGTCGTGGTGGTCGAGCACGACATGGAGTTCGTCCGCCGCCTGAACTGCAAGGTCACCGTGCTCCACGAGGGCGCGGTGCTGGCCGAGGGCTCGCTCGACCACGTCACCAGGAACCAAGACGTCATCGACGTCTATCTCGGGCGCTGAACATGCTGACCATCGACAACCTGACCCTCCATTACGGCAAGTCGCAGATCCTGCACGACGTCTCGCTGACGGCCGCGCTCGGCGAGGTAACTTGCGTGATGGGCACCAACGGCGTCGGCAAGACGAGCCTGCTCAAGGCGATCGCCGGCACCCACCTGCCCTCGGGCGGGACGGTGCGGCTCGAGGGCGCGGCGGTGGAGCGGCTGCCCGCGCACCGGCTGGCGCGGCGCGGCATCGGCTACGTGCCCCAGGGGCGCGACATCTTCCCGCTGATGACCGTCACCGAGAACCTCGAGACCGGCTTCGCCTGCCTGCCCCGCCCCGAGCACCGCATCCCCGACCACGTCTACGAGCTGTTCCCGGTGCTGCGCGACATGCAGCACCGGCGCGGGGGCGATCTCTCGGGGGGCCAGCAACAGCAGCTCGCCATCGCGCGCGCGCTGATCACCCGGCCGAAGCTGCTGCTGCTCGACGAGCCGACCGAGGGCATCCAGCCCAACATCATCCAGCATATCGGCGAGGTGATCCGCCTGCTGAGGGAGCGCGGCGACATGGCGATCGTGCTGGTCGAGCAGTATTTCGACTTCGCCTACGACCTCGCCGACCGATTCGTCGTGCTGCGCCGGGGCGCCGTCATCGAGGACGCGCGCAAGGGGGCGATCGCGAAGGAGGCGCTGCTGCCGCTCGTGTCGGTCTGAGCCTGCCGCGGACCGGGGGCGCTGCCCCCGTCGCCCCTTCGGGGCGACTCCCCCGGGATATTTCGAGAACAGAGACCTAGAGCGGGACGGCAGCGGCGCGGCGGGTGGCGCGGTCGCGCGCGATGGCGCTGGCGGAGTAGAGCGCGAGGGCGATCCAGATGATCGGGAAGGCGATGGCGTGCCAGGGGGTGAAGGGCTCGGTGAAGACCAGCACCGCGACGAGGAACTGCAGGGTGGGGTTGAGGTACTGGACGAGGCCGACCGTGGCGAAGCGCAGGCGGCGGGCGGCGTAGCTGAACAGCATCAGCGGGGTCGCCGTCAGCGGGCCCGAGAGCATCAGCAGCAGCAGCGTCGGCAGGGGCTGGGCGTGGCCGAAGACGGCGAGGAAGCCCAGGGCGAGCGGCAGCAGCAGCAGCACCTCGGCGGTGACCGACAGGATCGGGCCGAGGGCGATGCGCTTCTTCAGGGCCCCGTAGATCGCGAAGGAGGCGGCGAGGCCGAGGGCGACGAAGGGCGGCACGCCGAGGCCCGCGGTGAGGACGGTGACGGCGAGCCCCGCGAGGCCGACGGCGGCCCACTGGACGCGGGTCAGCGCCTCGCCGAAGACGAGGCGGCCGAGCAGGACGGCGAAGAGCGGGAAGACGTAGTAGCCGAGCGAGGCTTCCAGCGCGCGGCCGGAATGGATGGCGAAGATGAAGCCGAACCAGTTGAACCCGATCGCGAGGCCGGCGGCGAGGATCAGCCCGGCGCGGCTTGGTGTGGCGACGGCGGCGGCGAGGTCGCGCAGGCGGCGCTGCAGGGCGATCACCGCGACGAAGAAGAGGAACGACCAGAGGGTGCGGTGGGCCAGCACCTCGATGGGCACGACGCTGTCGAGGAGGGCGTAGTAGAGCGGCGACAGGCCCCAGATCACGCAGGCCGTGACGATCGCCAGGACTGCACGCACCGGATCACTCATGGGGGCCATGAGCCACGGCGCGGGAGGAATGGCAAGGGGGCGGGCGGGGGATGTTTCGCGCGCGAAATCGTGCGGGCGGTGGCAAGGGCCCGAGAGGCAACGGGCGCAACGGGCGTTGCGGCGCGCGCGCCCCGGGTGTGGGCGCGCGCGGAAGACGTCAGGCTTCGGCCAGGTCCTTGGCGACGATCTTCTCGATGTCGCCGATCGGGTGGTTGGTCAGGGTCTTGGGGATCTCGCCGACCACCTTGTCGGCGACCTCCTTGTGGAGCTTGTCGCGGATCTCGCCGAGCACGTTGGGCGCGGCGACGAGGACGATCTTGTCGAAGCGGCCGCGGTGGGCCATGCCGTAGAGCAGCTCGGCCATGTCGTCGGCGAAGCGCTCCTTGGCGAGCTCGTGCCAGTCGGTGTCGTCCATCGCGGAGCGCTGCTGCACGCCGGTGTCCTGCATCCGGCCGGGGCGGTTGGCGCTCTGCTCGCGGTCGGGAGGATTGTCCTGCTCCTCCTTCTTGACGACGCGCAGGTTCGGGTTCTCCGCGTCGGTCATGTTCTCGAGGAACAGGGCCTTTTCGCCGTCGGCGACGAGGACCCAGGTGCCGTTGTCGATGCCGGCCATGCTCAGTCCTCCCCGCCGGTGCCGTGGAGACCGCCGAGGTTGCCCTCGCCCTTCTCGTCGGACTTGTGGACGCGGGTCGCGCCGCCGCCCTGCTCGGCCTGCTTCTCCTCGTCGCGGGTGCCGACCTTGCGCTCGAGCTCGCCCTGCGCACGGCCCTGCTGGGAGGGGGTGGCGGTGTCGTCGGTGAAGTTCTCTGTCTCGCGGGACTTGTCGTGGGAACGGTGCCGCTCTGCCATGGGAGATCTCCTTTGTTGCTTGGAGGGCCAACCCTTGGCGCGGGGGCGGAGTTCCGTGCGGCGGGAGCCCGGCGGCGGGGCGCCGCGCCCCCTGCCCCGTCACCCGGCGGCGGCGGCCTCGGCGAAGCTCGCGAGAGCGTCTTCCATCTTCTCGACGTACTGGGCGTCGTCGTCGATCTCGAGGTCGTCGAACAGCGCCTCGGGCTCGATCCAGGCGATGCGGGTGGCGCCTTCGGAATCGGTGTAGACGAGCATCTTCAGGGGCAGGTGGAGGCCGGCGAGGATATCGGCCTGCATCGCCGGGGTGCCGAGCCGGGGATTGCCGAAGATCAGCAGTTCGGCAGGCGCGAGCGACATCTCGACATCGGCGGCGCCGGCGCCGTGGTCGACGCGGGCGAAGACGGTCGCGCCGGCTTCGGTGACGGCGCTCTCGAGGCGGTCCATCACCTCGGCGACGGAGCCGGTGGCGGTGGTCTGCTCGATGTCGGCGAGCGCGGGCGCGGCGGCGAGGGCGGCGACGAGGGGAGCGAGGGCGGCAAGGCGCATGGGGGTCTCCGGGATTCTGGGGCTGTCCTGCTTCAACCTGAGGGCGGGGCGGCAGTTCCGGAGGCGTGGGGTGCGCGGCGGCCGCGCACCCCGGTGTCGGTCACATGCGGGAGGCGACATTCTCCCAGTCGACCAGGTTGTTGAGGAAGTTGTCGAGGTAGGCCGGGCGCTTGTTGCGGAAGTCGATGTAGTAGGAATGCTCCCACACGTCGCAGCCCAGCAGAGCGGTCTCGTCGAAGCAGACCGGGTTCACGCCGTTCTCGGTCTTGCGGATCTTGAGGCCGCCGTCCCCGCCCTTGACGAGCCAGGCCCAGCCGGAGCCGAACTGGCCCGCGCCGGCCGCCGCGAACTCTTCCTTGAACTTGTCGACGGAGCCGAAGCTGTCCTTCAGGGCGCTTTCGAGCTCGGAAGGCATGGAGGACTGGCCGGGCGACATCATTTCCCAGAACTGGTTGTGGTTCCAAAGCTGCGAGATGTTGTTGAAGATGCCGTTCTGGGCCACCGCGTTGGGATCGTAGGTGCCCTTGATGATCTCCTCGAGCGACTTGTTCTCCCACTCGGTGCCGGCGATCAGCTTGTTGCCGTTGTCGACGTAGGCCTTGTGGTGGATGTCGTGGTGGAACTCGAGCGTCTCCTTGCTCATGCCGTTGCCGGCGAGCGCGTCGTGAGCGTAGGGAAGGTCGGGAAGATCGAAAGCCATGGGTGAGCCCCTCTGTTCTGGGTGGTTTCGCGGCTGCCCCGAAGAGCCGGGCGCGCCGGCCGGGGTCCGCCTCTCGTTTGTCAAACGACACAGCGGAGGGCAAGTTCCATCCGCGCCGGGCGTCCTGTTGGCCCGCCGGCGAGGGGCCGGTAAGGTGGCCGGAACGGCTGGCGACGCGCCCTAAAACGGTCAGATTGCGCCTTTAGGGCAGAGCGGGAGCGAGCAGAGAAACAACAGGCCCCGCACGGGCCGGGAAGGCCACGGGCATGAGCCCCAAGCATACCTACACGATCCTGTCGATGATGAAGGACGAGGGCCATTCGCTCGTCGAGTGGGTGGCGTATCACCGGCATATCGGCTTCGACAACATCGTCGTCTACACCAACGATTGCGGCGACGGCACCGACGCGATGCTGATGCGGCTCGAGGAGATGGGCTGGGCCCGGCACTTCCGCAACGACGTCCCCGCGGGCAAGAAGCCCCAGCCCAACGCGCTCAACCTCGGGCAGGCCAACCCGGAGGTGACGGACAGCGCGTGGGTGCTGGTGATGGACGCCGACGAGTTCGTCTCGGTCAAGTGCGGCAAGGGGCGGATCGGCGACCTCGTCGCGCGGCTGCCCGGGGAGACCGACGCGATCGCGATGACCTGGCGGTTCTTCGGCTCGTCGGGGGTGACGGAGTGGAACCCGGGGCTGGTGATCGAGAACTACACCCACGGCGCGCCCGACAGGTTCCGCAAGGGGTGGGGCGTGAAGTCGATGTTCCGGCCGAAGGCCGACATCAAGTTCGGCATCCACCGCCCCACCAGCCGCAAGGGCAAGGTGGAGAAGCTCGGCGACGGGGCCGACATCCTGCGCCACTGGGTCAACGGGTCGGGGCGGCCGATGCCGGAGAGCTTCAACGAACGGGGCTGGCGCTCGACGGGCAAGTCGCTGGGCTACAAGCTGGTCGAGATGAACCACTACGCCGTGAAGAGCTACGAGGCCTACCTGCTGCGGCGGGTGCGGGGCAACGTCAACAACAAGCCCGACAAGTACAACGCCGGCTACTTCGCGATCTTCGACCGCAACGAGATCGAGGCGCGCAACGCGCTGCGCCATGCGCGCGGGGTGAAGCGCAAGATGGCCGAGATCCTGTCGGACCCGGTGATGCGCAAGCTGCAGGACGAAGCCCATGCCTACCATGCGCGCCGGGTCGAGATGCTGCGGGCGAGCGGCGAGTACGGCGCGTGGCTGGAGGAGCTGAAGCGGGCCTCGGCGACGCCGATCGACAAGCTCGACGAGGTGCTCTTCACCCAGCACCTGCCCAAGGCGTGGCAGGACCGGATCAGGGAGTTGCAGGCCGAAGGGATGCCAGACCGGGAGATCGCGCTGATGGTGGCGCGCTCGGTGGGGATCAAGAAGGGCGCGGCGGAGACGCCGGACGAGCAGCGCGCGCAGGCCGAGGCCGAGGGGGTCGAGGTGGCCCAGGACGCGACGCCGGACGAGATCGAGGATGCCATCGAGCAGGCCCGCGCCGCGCGGCTGATGGCCGAGGCGGGAGAGTGACGATGCGCAAGCTGCTGCTGTCGACGATGAAGAACGAGGGGCCGTACCTGCTGGAATGGCTCGCCTACCACAAGTCGATCGGGTTCGACGACTTCGTGATCTTCTCCAACGACTGCACCGACGGGACCAACCTGATCCTGAACCGGCTCGACACGCTGGGGATCATCGAACACCACGACAATCCGCTCGGCCCCCGCATGGACCCCCAACGCGCCGCCTATTCGCGCGCCAACCGCATGGAGCGCGTGCGCGGCGCCGACTGGGTGCTGATCGCGGACGCCGACGAGTTCCTCAACGTGCACGTGGGCGAGCGGACGGTGGACGCGCTGATCGGCGCGGTGCCCGACGCCGACGCGATCTCGGTGAACTGGCGGCTGATGGGCTCGTGCGGACAGGCGCACGCCGATTTCGGCGCGCTGGTGAGCGAGCGCTACGTGCGCGGCTCGTCCTACGACAAGCCGGAGAACGGGCTGGTCTGGGGCTTCAAGACGTTGTTCCGGCCGCGGAAGTTCGACTATTTCGGCGTCCACCGCCCGAAGTGGAAGAAGGAGACGACCGAGATCGTCCCGGGCATGGTGAAGTGGGTCAACGGCTCGGGCGTCGAGCTCGACGAGAAGATCCTGCACAAGGGCTGGCGCTCGAACGCCGAGACGGTGGGCTACGAGCTCGCGCAGGTGAATCACTACGCGATCAAGAGCCGGGAGGACTTCCTGCTGAAGCGGCTGCGCGGCACCGCCAACAGCAAGAACAAGGACCGGATCGATATGGAGTACTGGGACCGCTACGACATCAACACCTGCGCCGACGCCACCATCCCCACCGGGGGGATCCGTCCGATCATGGAGGAGTGGCTGCGGGACGACGACCTCGCCGCTCTGGTGCGGGCGTGCCAGGAGTGCGCGCTGAGGGTGCTCGAGTACCAGCTGCGCGCCGCCGAGATGCGCACCTTCGTCGACACCGGGATGTTTCCGTCGAAGCAGCAGGAGCCGGCGGCATGAGCACGCCGCGCTTCCTGTGCATCGCGACCCACCACAAGACCGGCACCGTCTGGATGCGGCGAACGTTCCTGAAGTTTGCCGAGGCCGAGGGGATCCCGTTCCTGCGGATGAGCCGTCCCGCGACCATCGCGGAGCTGCCCGAGGAAGGGCCGGCGCTGGTGACGAACTGGTCGGCGCGCTTTCCGTTCGAGATGTTCCTCCACCCCGAGGCGCGTTTCGTGCACATGATCCGCGATCCGCGCGACGTGCTGATCTCGGGCGCGCGCTACCATGTCGCCGCGCCGCTCGGCAACGAGAGGTGGCTCGCCGCCCCCCGCGCCGCGCTCGGGGGCAAGAGTTACCAGGAGCACATCGCCGCCCTGCCCGACTTCGCCGCGCAGCTGCGCTTCGAGATGGCCGGCAAGCACGCCGAGACGCTGACGGAGATGCTGGCCTGGCCCTACGGCCATCCGCACGTGGCCGACCTGCGCTACGAGGACATGATCGAGGATGTCGACTGCGCCCGCTTCCGCGCGGCGCTCGAAAAGCTCGGCGTGGCCGGGTTCGACATCGACCGGCTCGTCGAGAGCTACTGGACCCACAGCCTGTTCGGCGGGATCAGGGACGAGGGGGCGCGCAAGGCCAACGTGCGCGCGCACGTCAGGTCGGGGCGCAAGGCGCAGTGGCGCGAGCTGCTGCCGCGCGCCGTGGCGGAGGAGTATGCCATGCTCTACGGCGACGCGCTGATCCGGCTCGGCTACGCCCGCGATCACGGCTGGGTCGAGGAGTGCCGGGGCGACGCGGAGGCGGCGCTGGCGGGCTAGGCCGGGGCGGCCTCGACGGGGTTGCGCGCCTGGAAGCGCAGCAGGCGGTTGACGAGCTTGCGCATCCCGGGCGCCGCGCGCAGTTCGGCGGCACGGGCGCGGGCGCGGGCGACGGCGCCCTCGTGAAGCTGGCGCAGCTCGGCGTCCTTGAGCAGCTCGGCATGGGCATCGGCGAGATCGGGGAGCCAGCGGGTGATGTTCTCGTCGAGCAGGTCGTTGTGCTCGTAGCGGCGCCAGTAATGCAGCTCGTCGCCGAAGTCGTTGTGGTTGGCGTTGCCGCGCGCGACCTTGAGCAGGTAATCCTCGAGCGAGCGCAGGGCGTAGTGGTTGAGCTGGACGAGGTCGAAGCCGTAATCGAGCGCGGTGAGGCTCTTGACGTCCTTCGAGATGTCGATGGCGGTCTTGTCGATGGGCTTGCCGGAGCCGTTGACGGCGTGGACGAGGTCGAGCCGGTCGCCATCGAAGATCGGCGAATGGTTGTGCCAGGCGGTCGGCTCGGCGGAGCGGTGGGTGATGGTCTTGACCCCGCGCCGGTTGACCTTGCGGTGGTAGGCCGCATCCTTGGCCCAGGCGTGGCGGAAGCGGTCTGTGGTCAGCACGTCGTCGAAACGCTCGGCGCCGCCGGAGCCGAAATTGTGCTGGTTCATGTATATGACGTTGGCGCCCTCGGCGGCGGCGAAGAGGTCTTCGAGCCGCCCTGCCCCGGCGTTGACGCAGATGTACTCGTCGACGTCGAGGCTCGCCACCCAGTCCGACCGGCGCAGCCGCGCGCCGCTGTTGAGGTAGCGCAGGGCGTGGGTGTGGCGGCGTTCGGCGCCGGTGATCATCGAGGGGTTGGGGTAGTGGCGCAGCAGGCCCATCTCGTCGAGCCGCTCGAGCATCTGGTCGGTGCCGTCGGTGCAGTCGTTGGAGAAGACGATGATGTCGTTGACGCCGATCAGCCGGTGATAGGCCACCCATTCGAGGATGTAGGGGGCCTCGTCCTTCATCGGGGTGATCGAGGTGATGCGCATGTGGTCCCTGCCCGGTGCCCGTCCCGTTCGCGCTCGAGGCTACAGCAGCGGGCCGGCCGTTTTAAGGCGCTTAGACGACGCGGACGGACAATGTGCCGAGGCCGGCGATGGAGGCTTCGAGCCGGTCGCCCTGGGCGACGGGGCCGACGCCGGCGGGGGTGCCGGTGAGGATGACGTCGCCGGGCGCGAGGGCGTAGTGGGCGGAGAGGTCGGCGATGATTTCGGGCACGCTCCAGATCATCTGCGCGAGGTCGCCCTGCTGGCGCGGGGTGTCGCTGACGGCGAGGGTGATCGCGCCGCGCGCGGGGTGGCCGACGGTGGCGGCGGAGTGCAACGGGCCCACGGGGGCGGAGCGCTCGAACGCCTTGCCGATCTCCCAGGGGCGGCCGCGCGCCTTGGCCTCGCCCTGCAGGTCGCGCCGGGTCATGTCGAGCGCGACGGCGTAGCCCCAGACGTGGTCGAGCGCGTCGGCGGCGGCGATGTTGCTGCCGCCCGTCGCGAGCGCGACGAGCAGCTCGACCTCGTGGTGCACGTCGGAGCTGAGCGGCGGGTATGGAAAGGTGCCGGACGGGTCGAGGTTGTCGGGGTTCTTCTGGAAGAAGAACGGCGGCTCGCGGTCGGGGTCGTGGCCCATCTCGCGGGCGTGGGCGGCGTAGTTGCGCCCGATGCAGTAGACCCGCCGCACCGGGAACGCGCCGCCGTCGATGGTGGGGATCGTGTGGAGCGGCGGCGGGGGGATGACGGTGTCCATGTGTCCCGTCTGGCAAGCGGCGGAGCGGATGGCAATGCCCCGCGCCTCAACGCGCGGCGGTGTGCAGGATCAGGATCGTGCGGTCATCGAAGAACTCGGTGCCGGTGGAGCCCTTCACCGTCGCGAAGGCGCCGGTCTTGTGGAAGTCCGCCGCCTCGGCCTCGTGGAAGGCCGTCTCCCAGGCGGCGGCGGAGGCCTCGGCGGGAAGCGCCGGGTAGCCGTCGGTGAAGATCTCGATGCTGCGCACCTCGGACTTGGGCCGGCGCTGGTCGATGATCTCGCCGAGGCCCGTGCGGGTGCCGTTCATCGTGTCGAAGGCGAGCGGGCCCGTGGCGTTGCCGAAGCGGTACTGGGTCTGGATGCCGCCCTTCAGGAAGGCCGCGACGGTGTCGGCGTCGGCGGTGAGGCCGGTGTCGGCGGTCGCGCCGGCGACGATGTCGTCGGCCTCGGCGGGCGTGAGGCGGCCGTCGGCGACGCACTGATCGAGCCCGAGGAAGATCGCGCGGCGGGTGGCGTACTCGGCCTCGTCGGGCGTGGTGACCTGGCGGCGCAGGGCGTGGAACAGCCGCACGCGCGCGGCGGTGGAGACGTCGTCGATGACCTTGTCGAAGCGTAGCACCTCGCCGCCGTTGATGCGGATACCGGTGTCGCCGAGCAGCAGGAAACGCCACTCCGCCCCGCAATCGAGCGCGACGGCGACGGTCGTCGAGGGCGGCACGGGCAGATCGAGCGCGGCGGTGCGCCGCTCGAGCGCGTCCGACAGCCGGTCGATCAGCTCGCGCGGCGCGGCCTCGCGCAGGGCCGGGTCGAGCGCGATGGCGGCGAGTTCGGCGGAGACGGTGAGCGCGGCGAGCCGCCCGGCGGGGGTGCCGTCGACGACGGAGCCGCGCGGGTCGGTGGCGCCGTCGAAGACGCCGTAGGCCATGCCCGGCAGCACCAGCGCCACGTCGTCACCCGGCTGCGCGCCGTCGCGGTACTTGGAGCGGTTGAGCAGCTCGACCTGCACGACGGCGCCCTCAGACAAAGGTCGACTCGCGGTTGTCGGCAAAGCGGAACACCACGTAGACGCAGGCCCCCGTGCAGAGCAGCAGCAGCGTCGAGAGGGCGGCGGCGAGGCCGAATTCGCCGTCGAGCACCGCGAGGTAGATCTGGACCGGCATGGTGATGGTGCCCGAGCTGTAGATGATGAGCGTGCCCGACAGCTCGTTGATCGCGGTGATGAATCCCATCAGCGAGCCGACGACGAGGCCGGGGACGATGAGCGGCACCGTCACCTTGAGGAACGCCATCAGCGGCGGCGCGCCGAGATTGACGGCCGCCTCCTCCATCGACGGCTTGATCTGGCGCAGGCTCGAGGTGGTGGAGCGCACGCCGTAGGGCAGCCGGCGTATGAAGTAGAGCAGGATCAGCAGCGCGCCGACGGAGAAGCCGCTGAACACGCCCGAGCGGAAGGTGGTCACGAAGCCGATCGCCATGACCACGCCGGGGACGAGGTAGGGAACCATCATCAGGAAGTCGAACGCGCCCGAGGCCGCCGTCTCGCGGCGCACGATGATGTAGCTGATCAGCGCCGAGAAGACGGTGATCAGGATCACGGCGGCGATGGAGAAGACGAAGCTGTTGGTGATCGCCTCCGGCGCGGTGCGCCAGATGCGGGCGTAGCTCTCGAGCCCGTAGCCGCCGACGAAGACGGGGCCGTTGGTCTTGAGGAACGAGGTGTAGACGACGACGAGCGTGGGCAGCATCGCGATCAGCACGGTGGCGTGGCAGGACAGGTGGACGGCCACGTTGCGCCAGCCGGTGAGCTTCTGGCGGACCGGCAGGTTGGTCAGGCTGCTGGCGTAGCGGCGGCGCGCCAGGATGCGGCGCTGCGCGAGGAGCGCGAGCATCGAGATCGCCATCATGATGATCGACACGGTCACCGCCATCGTCGGCAGCCCGCCGAGCTCGGAGCGGTAGGCGGCGAAGGCGATGGTGGACAGCGTGCGGAAGCCGCGCCCGAGGATCGCGGGGGTGCCGAAGTCGGCGATGGCGAGCACGAAGCAGATGATCGCGCCGGTGCTGATCGCGGGGAAGACGAGCGGCAGGGTGATCTGGCGGAACCGCTGCCAGGGCGTGCAGCCGAGGTTCTCGGCGGCGTCCTCGAAGCTCTTGTTGACCGCGTTGAGCGCGGTCTGGGTCATCAGGAAGACGAAGGGGAAGAACTTCAGGGTGAAGACGAGGATGATCCCGTGCGCGCCGTAGATGGTGGGGATGCTGATGCCGAGGCTTTCGAGGAAGTTGGTGATGAACCCGTTGGAGCCGAGCATCATGATCCAGGCATAGGCCCCGATGAAGGGCGGCGCGACGAGGACGAGGATCGCCAGCGTCGAGATCCAGGCGCGGCCCCGGATGTGGAAGCGCGCGGTGAAGAAGGCGAGCGGGATGCCGAGCAGGCACGCCCCGAGGGTGCCCATCAGCCCGACGAACAGCGTGTTCTTGAGGCCGTTGACGTAGTAGTTTCGGGTGAAGACCTCGACGTAGTTGCCGAGCGTGAAGCCGCCGGTGTCGGCATCGACGAAGCTCAGCAGCAGCACGCGCAGGATCGGCAGGATCAGCAGCACGGCGAGGATGACGGCGATGACGAGCGTCGCGCCGCCCCAGAAGTCGAGCCGCCGGCGCAGGCGGGCGAGGGCCATCAGATCCGCCCCCCGGTGACGCTGTCGGCGAAGAAGATCAGCCCGTCGCGCGGCGTGGCGACGGTGACGCGCGCGCCCTCGGGCTGGGCGATGATCGCCGGGTCGGGGCGCGAAACGGCCTTGATCTCCTCGCCCGCGTCGGTGGTGACGAACACCTCCATCTCGCGGCCGATGAAGCTGACCTCGCGCAGGGTGGCGGGGATGGCGATGGCGCCCTCGGGAGGCGGCGTGCCGTCGGTGTGGACGCTGACCGTCTCGGGGCGCACGGCGGCGACGAGATCGCCCGAGGGCGGCGCGGCGGCGGCGAGGTCGGTGACGGGCGCGCCGCCGGAGACGAGCGACAGGCCGGCCCCCTCGCGGGCGACGCGCAGGAAGTTGTTGGCGCCCACGAAGGTGGCGACGAAGCGGTTGGCGGGGCGCAGGTAGATGTCGAGCGGCCCCGCGGCCTGCTGGATGACGCCGCCGTACATCACGCAGACGGTGTCGGACATCGCCAGCGCCTCTTCCTGGTCGTGGGTGACGTAGATGGTGGTGACGCCGAGCTCCTTCTGGATGCGGCGCAGCTCGGAGCGCAGGTCGACCCGCAGGCGCGCGTCGAGGTTGGAGAGCGGCTCGTCCATCAGCAGCACCTTGGGCTTGATGACGATGGCGCGGGCGAGGCCCACGCGCTGCTGCTGGCCGCCGGAGAGCTCGTGAGGCATCCGCTTGGCGTAGGCGCCGAGTTGGACCACCTCGAGCACCTCCCCCACCCGCTGGCGCACCTCGGCGGCGGGCAGCTTGCGCTGGCGCAGGCCGAAGGCGACGTTGTCCTCGACCGACAGGTGCGGGAAGACGGCGTAGTCCTGGAACACCATGCCCACGTCGCGGCGATGGGCGGGCAGGTTTTCAATCGCGGCCCCGTCGATGGCGATGGAGCCCGCATTCTGCCGGTGGAAGCCGGCGATGGTGCGCAGCAGGGTGGTCTTGCCGCAGCCCGACGGGCCGAGCAGCGTGTAGAACGAGCCGGTCGGGATCGAGAGGTTGATGTCCTCGAGCGCCACGACATCGGCATAGAGCTTGCGCAGCCCGCTGATTTCGACCGAGGCCATCCTGGGTCACCTGTCTTGTCTGGGAGTGGGAAATCGGTCGGGGCCGGGCGCAGTCGCCCCCGGCCCCCGTGTCGCGCGGTCCGTCTACTGGACGTCGAGGACCATGTCCTGCCAGGCCTCGACGAGCCGCTCGCGGTTGTCGGCGGCCCACTGGGCGTCGTAGCCGACCGAATTGACCTCGGCGAGCGGGATCAGCGCGGGGTTGGACTCGACGTCGGAGCGCACCGGCCGGCGGCCCTGCTCGGCGACGACCTGCTGCGCCTCGGCGGAGAGCATGAAGTCGATAAACGCCTTGGCGTTGTCGGCGTTGGGCGCGCCCTTCACGAGCGCCATGGCGTCGGGCGCGATGGCCGTGCCCTCGGCGGGGTACACGATCTGCACCGGACCGCCGCCCTCGACGTAGCGCAGCGCGGCGTCCTCGAGGGTCACGCCGACAGCGAGCTCGCCGTCGTTGACGAAGCGCGGCACGGCGCCGGAGCTGTCGGAGAGCACGAAGTTGGATAGCATCCCCTCGTAGACGTCCCAGCCGGCCTTCTCGCTGTCGAACGCCTGCAGCACCGTGGCGAGCTGGATGTAGGCCGAGCCAGACGCCTCGGCCCGGGCCGAGGAGATCATGTCGTCGTACATCGGGTCGGCAAGCGCCTCCCAGCTCTCGGGCACCGGCTTGCCGTCGAGTTCGCCCTCGTTGACGATCAGCGCCATGACGACGGCGGTGAACGGCGTCCACATGTCGCTCTGGTCCATGCCCTCGGCGAGCATGTCGGAGCCGGCGGCCTCGTAGGCCTCGAACAGGTCGGGGTTGAAGTCGATGACGGTGCCGTCGACGCTCCAGAGCACGTCGGCCTGCGGGCTGTCGGCCTCGGCGGTGAGGCGGTTGAGCAGCTCGCCCGAGCCGGCCTTGATGATGTCGACGCTGGTGCCGGTCTGCTCCTCGAACATCGGCACGAGCGCGTCGATGAAGTTCTGCGGCACGGCGGTGTAGACCGTCACCGACCCGTCCGCGAGCGCGGTGGTGGCCGTGAGGGCGAAGGCGACCGACAGCGCGGCCTTCCTGACTTGATGTGGCATGGATCCTCCCCTGGATTGCGGCGGCACTCCGTCTCGCGCGGCGCGCCTTCCGGGTTTTATTGCATTGCAAAAGAAAACCGCTGTCAACAGATTCCAGCAAGGAGGAGGACGGCCCCTGCCCTAGCCGCCCGACGCGGTGAAGCCCCAGATGCCGGCGCCGACGGCGGCCACCGAGCCGATGAAGCCGAGCAGCATCAGCAGGCCGTCGCGGTAGAGCAGGCCGAGGCCGAAGACGGCGATGACGATCATCGGGCCCGACGTGGCGAAGGGCACCACCTCGAGCGGCGGCACGATGAGCAGCAGGCCGAGGATGACGATCGCCGCCGCCTTGCGCGCGGCGGGGCCGGCGAAGCGCGACAGCCGCTCGTGCAGCTTGGCGTCGATTCGGTGGGAGATCGGCTTGAGCCACTCGAGCGACTTCTTGACCCGCTCGCTGCTCAGCTTGCGGCGGCGCAGCCAGTCGGGGGCCCAGAAATGGTCGTAGCCCATGAGCAGGCGGATGACGATGATCGCGAGGGTCAGCGCCAGCAGGGTCGGCACGCCGGGGATGCCGCCGAGCGGGGTCAGCTCGATCAGCGGCAGGACCGCGAGCGCCGGGCCGTAGCCGCGCTCGTCGAGGGCGTCGATCAGATGGCCGACCTCCACCTCGCCGTCGCCCGCGGCCCTCTCCAGTTCCGCGACCACGTCGGTGAGCGCGCCGTTCTCCTCTTTCATGGCAAGGTCTCCTTCCCGAGCCGCGACACCGCCGGCTCCCGCGTCCTGTGGTGACCGATCAAGCCACACGGGGGATGGAGGTTCCGTCCCGGCCGGAATCCCGGGGGCGATGGAACAGCGCGGCGCGGCGGGATAGGGTCGGCGCCATGACGGAGCTGTCCTCACTCGGGTTCAACGCCCGGCGCGTCCTCGCCACCCTGCGCTCGAGCGGGCCCCGTTCGCGGGCCGACCTGGCGCGGCTGCTGGACCTGACGCCCTCGACGGTCACGCGGCTGGCGGGGCACCTGCTCGCCGAGGGGCTGGTGCTCGAGGAGAGCGACCCGATGCGGGCGGGCCAGAAGGGCTACCCGGCGAAGCTGCTGCGCATGGAGCCGCGCGGGCTCTACACCGCCGGGGTCTATGCCGACCCCGACCGGATCATGACCTGCATCGCCGATCTCACCGGCCAGATCATCGCCCGCGAGGACGTCGCCGTGCCCGACCGCGCGTTCTCGGCGATCATGTCGGAGGCGGGCGAGCGGGTGCGCGGGCTGATCGAGGCGGCGGGGCTGGAGCGGAGCCGGGTCGCGGGGTGCGGGGTCAGCTACCCGGGGCAGTACAGCGACGACCCGACCCAGGTGATGCGCATCCGCCAGTTCGAGGCCTGGCCCGACGTGAACGTGGAGCGCGACCTGACGCCCTGGTTCGGGATGCCGGTGCAGCACATGAACGACGCCAAGGCCGCCTGCCTCGCCGAGCTCTACCACGGCGCGGCCCGCGAGGAGCGCACCTTCTGCCACATCTGGCTGTCCTACGGCATCGGCGGCGCGGCGGTGATCGACCAGCGGCTGCACCTGGGGCGGCGCAACGGGGCGGCGGAATGGGGCGGGCTGTTCCCGAAGTCGCAGCCGCGCCCCTCGGGCCAGCACCTGCTCGACACGCTCGCCGCCGCCGGGGTCACGCTCGAGCGGCTGAGCGACGTCGACGAGACCCACCTGGCGCTCGACGTGGTGCGCGACTGGCGGGCGCACGCGGCCGAGCAGCTGCGCTGGCTGTGCCTGGTGATCGCGCGCACCTACGCCCCCGACGCCATCGTCATCGGCGGCACCCTGCACCCGGCACTGATCGAGGGCTTCATCGCCCACATCGCCTCCGACCCGGCCCTCGGCGAGGATTTCCACATCGCCCCGCCCCGCATCCTGCGCGCCACCCGCGACACCCTCCCCCAACTCGGCGCCGCGGCCCTGCCGATCCACGACTTCATGAGCCCGTCGACGTTCCGAGGGCCGGCGGTGAAGGGCTGGTCGCCGCAGGCGGTGGGGTGAGGGGGTTAGGGGGGTATCTATGGGCGGAAAGCGGGCTTTCGCCGCGGGAGCGAATGGCATATCCAAGAGGGGCTGAAGCTGACATCCAACAGACACGGTCAAAGCCGCCGCTTAGGAGGGGTGAGTGAGAACTATTAGCTCAAACAACCCGGGCACAAAATCCTGTTAAAGTCGGTACCTTTATTCACTAGATGTGGAGTCATCGCGCAATACTAGAAGCTTGGGAATGCAGATAGCTCGAGGAGAGGACCGTAAATGTACTGGTGGACAAGAGTCAAGCGCTCTTTAGGTTTGGAAAGCAAAGCGCGACTGCCCGAAAAGTTCTCCTGCGAAGAAGCAACCTACGAAATTCGACGTATTCTTGCAGACAATCCAGCAATCAACGGGGACGCTGGAGTTATTGACCGGTTCGTGGCGGAAGGCGAGGTATCGTACTTTCGAAGAGGGCAAGTCCTTATTGAACAGGGCGCTCAAGATGATAACGTCTATTTTTTACTATCGGGCAGTGTCGACATAGTTTTTGGTAGTTCTCTAGGATCAATTCGCGAAGCGCCTAATCAAGTTGGAGAGCTTGCGGCGACGAAACCCGGGGTGCCGCGTTCAGCAACAGTAGTGGCTCATACAAATGAAGTTGCTGCCCTACTGGTCAGCGGGCGCACCTTTCAGCAGGTGTACAATTCTAATAACGGCTTCAGGCAGCGCTTAGAATTAGAAAAGGATGCAAGGTTTCGAGAGCGCATAGCTGCTGGACATGTGGCCAAGAGACACGATGCTTGGGCGTGGCCGTGGATTTCCTGTGTCGCCGCAGCTGTTACTGCCGCAGTCGTTTGGGGTGTCGGCAACCACTTGCTGTGGTCACAGTCGGCGGCTTTACTCGCAACAGGGTTTTCGTCCGTACTGACATTCATTCTTATCATGATACTTAACCCAGCTTTCTTCTGGCGGCGCTGCTTTTGGGTAGCGTTTATAGCGATGATCGCAACTTCTTGGTTTGGGAGGTACGTTTTGGTCGACATCGGCGAAGGCGTACAACTGGTGCTTGGGGCACAAGTCAAAGAGGTTTCAAGTCTTGATATGGTTCTGCAGATGCTCCCATTTTTGGTCGTCATGGTGATCTGTGCCATCAGGGATCATGCAGCGACTAGCGGTAGATAAGAAGGAACGAATTCATGTCGCTACATGATGATCTAACGAACGCTGTAGACAACGTTCTCGGTAAAAAATTCTCGCTGCGCGACGGTCAAAACGTGCCGTCATCGGAAGATGTTACTCTTGCTAATGGTGCTGTTAAGATCGAAGCAGCGTTCTTGTACGCAGATTTGGCGGGATCAGGGCGAATTGCCAAAATCTGTCCTTGGGACACTACAGCAAAGATAATTCGGGCATATCTCGATTGCGCTGTTCGCATCATACGAGCGCATAATGGCGCAATTAGAAGTTTTGACGGAGATCGGGTAATGGGGGTTTTCGCAGGAGACTCCAAACGAACAAATGCGACCAAATCTGCGCTGAAAATCCAATGGGCTACCCGGCACCTTATCCAAAAAGAGGCCCGCAAGCGATTCAAGTCAGTCAAAGACAACGACGTCAAAATCCAGCAAGCGTGTGGCGTTGATGTAGGCGTGAGCCGCGCGGTTCGCGCTGGCATTCGTAACAATAACGACCTTATTTGGATTGGCAGCCCCCCAAGTTTTGCCGCAAAGCTTTCGGATTTGCGTGAGTACCCGTATTGCACATACATCTCGGCGGGCGTGTACAATCGGATTGCGGACGAAGCGAAGCTGAGCAAGGGAGTAGACATGTGGGAGAAGCGCTCCACGAAATTCGCCGGTGCTTCCGAGGTCTGCTATCGTAGCTCGTATTGGTGGAAACCCTAGCCGTCTTCAGTGCAATCAACGGCAGCGTTGGCAAGCCGCACTGCAGCAAAGCGACAGTCTCGCCAATGACCGATATGGGCCGTTACCTGAGTTCGGCGCCTCGCCCCCCTCTCACAAAATCCCATGCCGCGCGAAGACCTCCGACAGGCGCGCTCCGGCGCGGAGTTCGTCGCGGACGGTGGTTTCGGCGCGGACCTTGGCGAGGGCGCCGGAGAGGACCTCGTCGAGGATGGCGGCGGGGACGAAGGCGATGCCGTCCATGTCGGCGATGACGAAGTCGCCCGACTCGACGCGCACGCCGCCGATGACGCAGGGGACGTCGGTCCACATCATCTTGCCGCGGTACTTGGTGTCGGTCGGGTTGCGGCCGCCGCAATGGACGGGGTAGCCGATCTCGCGGATCTGGCGGACGTCGCGCACGCAGCCGTCGGTGATGCAGCCCGTCGAGCCGAGCACCTGCGCGCGGGTCGACAGAAGCTCGCCCCAGGGCGACAGGCGCAGGTCGCCGTTGCACGAGATCACCGGCACGTCGCCCGGCTTGAGGTCGTCGACCAGCGCGATCTCGTGCTCGTAGACGTTCACCGTCTCGTCGTCGTGGTAGATCGGCATGTAGAGCCCGACGCGGGCGAAGCCGCACATGGTCAGGCTGTCGTCGAGCGCCGTCAGGCCGGGGGCCACCACCTGCTCGCGGTGGCCGAGGCTGTCGAGCGTGTCGGCGACGACGGCGCTGTAGAGTTCGGCGCGGGCGGTGGCGAGAAGCGTGTCGCGGTCGGTCATGGTGTCTCTCCGTTAACGGCCCCTGCGGGCCTGGTGACTGGTAACTGGGGGTGTGGCGGCCGCCCCGGCGGCGAGGCCGCGCCCGGCAAGCCCGTCCTCCATCGTCAGGACGGCGTCGACGAGATTGCGGGTGGCCTCGGCCTCAGGGTGGACGAAGAGGTCGCGCGGGGCGCCCTGCTCGACGATGCGCCCGCCGGCGATGACCGAGACGCGCGAGGTTGAATAGGCGACGACGGCGAGGTCGTGGGCGATGAGCACCATCGACAGGCCGAGCTCGTCGACGAGGTCCTTCAGCAGGTTGAGCACCTGCGCCTGGATCGACACGTCGAGCGCCGAGACCGGCTCGTCGGCGATCAGCACGCGCGGACGCGGCGCGAGGGCGCGGGCGATGGCGATGCGCTGGAGCTGGCCACCGGAGAACTCGTGCGGATAGCGCGCGAGGGCGGATTCGGTGAGGCCGACCTGCCCGATCACCTCGCGCACCCGCGCCGCGTGGTCTTCCGCGACGCCGAGCGCGCGCAGCGGCTCGAGCAGCGAGCGGCCGACGCTCATGCGCGGGTCAAGCGAGGAGCGGGGGTTCTGCATGACGACCTGCACCGCGCGGCGGAAGGCGCGGCGCTCGTCGGGGCCCATCTCGCGCAGGTCGCGCCCGTCGAAGCGCACCGCGCCGCCCCGCGGGGTCTCCATGCCGAGCATCGCGCGGGTCATCGTGGTCTTGCCCGCGCCCGACTCGCCCACCAGCCCCACCGCCTCGCCCTCGCCGACCGCGAAGTCGACGCCGTCGAGCACCGTGAGCGACCGGCGCGGGCCGAACAGGCGATCGCGCGGGAGCGGGTAGGCTTGCGTCACCGCGTCGAGCTCGAGCAGCGGCGTCATGGCGCCTCCCCTGCCCCGTCGGCCGGGTGCCAGCAGGCGGCGCCGTGTGGCGCGCCCTCGAAGGGAGGCATCCGGGTGCGGCAGAGCGCGCTCGCCGCCGCGCAGCGCGGGTGGAACGGGCAGCCCGGCGGCAGGTCGGTGAGCGGCGGCACCATGCCCGGGATCGCGGGGAGGCGCGCGCCGGCGTCGAACGAGATGTTGTCCATCGTCGGCTGCGAGCGCAGCAGGCCTTGGGTATAGCGGTGGCGCGGCGTGCGGAAGACCTGCGCGACCGGCCCCGCCTCGACGATGCGGCCGGCATACATCACTGCGACGCTGTCGCAGATGGCGGCGATGATGGGGAGGTTGTGGGTGATCATCAGCAGCGCCGAGCCGCGCTCGCGGACGGCGGCGTCGAGGATGCGCAGCACCTGCTTCTGCACCGTCACGTCGAGCGCGGTGGTCGGCTCGTCGGCGATGATGAGCTGCGGGTAGCAGGCGAGCGCCATGGCGATCATGATCCGCTGCCGCTGCCCGCCGGACAGCTCGTGGGGATAGGCGCGCAGGATGCGGGCCGGCTCGGGGAGGTTGATCTGCGCGAAGAGGTCGAGCGCCTGCCGTTCGGCCTCGGCCGCGGACAGGTCGAGGTGGCGGCGCAGGATCGAGGTGACCTGCCGGCCGACGCGGCGCACCGGGTCGAGGGCGGAGAGCGGGTCCTGGAAGACCATCGAGATCGTGCGTCCGCGCCGCTTCGACATCTGCCGGTCGCTCTGGCCGACGAGGTCGACGCCGTCGTGGCGGACCGAGCCGCGGACGTGCCAGCCGGCGGGCAGCAGGCCCATGATGCCGAGCGCCGTCATGCTCTTGCCCGAGCCGCTCTCGCCGACGAGGCCCATGCGCCCGCCGGCGGGGATGGTGAAGGAGACGCCCTGCACCGCCGTCAGGTCGCCGTTGCCGACGAAGAGGTCGCGCACCTCGATGGCATTGTCCGCGCCGCTCATGCCGCGCGCCGCGCGAGCTTGGGGTCGAGCACGTCGCGCAGGCCGTCGCCGAGCAGGTTGAGGCCGAGCACCACCACGACGATCGCCAGCCCCGGCCAGAGCGCCAGCGGCGAGGAGACGCCGACGGTGTTCTGCGCCTCGTTCAGCATCAGCCCCCACGAGATGCCGGGGCGCGACATGCCGACGCCGAGGTAGGACAGCCCCGCCTCGGTGAGGATGCCGGCGGCGAAGTAGAGGGTGAATTGCACGATCAGCACGCCCGCGATGTTGGGCAGCACGTGGCGGGCGAGCACGAACAGCCGGCCGCGGCCGTAGAGCCGGGCGGCGGTGACGAAGTCCTCCTGCAGCACCGCCAGCGCCGCCGAGCGGGAGACGCGGATGAAGGAGGGGGTGAAGAAGGCCGACAGCGCCAGGATCGTCGTCCACATGCCCGAGCCGAGGGTCGCCGCGAGCACCAGCGCGGTGACCATGCCGGGGATCGACAGCATGATGTCGGCGAGGCGCGAGATTGCCTCGTCGGTCATCCGGCCGGTGGCGGCGGCCCAGAGGCCGAGCAGGGTGCCGAGGGTCAGGCTAATCGTCGCGCCGCCCGCGCCCACGAGCATGGAGGTGCGCGCGCCGACCATGAGCTGGGCGACGATGTCGCGCCCCAGCGTGTCGGTGCCGAGCGGGTGGCCCGGCGCGCCGGGGGGCAGCATCCGCTCGGGGATGTTGGGGATGTTGGGGTGGTAGGGCAGCCAGACCAGCGACAGCAGCGCGACGGAGATCGCGGCGAGCGTCAGCACGAGGCCGACGAGGAGCGAGGCGTTGAGCCAGCGCATCAGCGGCCCCGCCGGGTGCGGGGATCGAGCAGCGCGTAGGCCATGTCGATCAGGAAGTTCACGAAGATGACGAAGACGATGATCAGCATGACCGTCGACTGCACCACGATCACCTCGCGCGCGGCGACGTTGGCGAGGATCATCCGCGCCAGCCCCGGCAGCGAGAACACCATCTCGATGATCACCGTGCCGCCGATCAGCTCGGCCATCTGCAGCCCGATCACCGTCACGATGGGCAGCGCCGCGTTGCGCAGGCCGACCTGCAGCAGCGCCTGGCTCGCGGTCATGCCCGAGGCCCGGGCGGTGCGGACGTAGTCCTGGTTCATCACGTCGAGCACCGCGGAGCGGACGTAGCGGGTCATCACCGCGCCGAGGATGGTGCCGAGCGACAGCACCGGCAGCACCAGCGAGCGCAGCGCCTGCACCGGATCGACCGACCAGGGCGTCCAGCCGCCGGTGGGCAGCCAGCCGAGGTGGACGCCGAACAGCAGCGACAGCAGGATCCCGGCCCAGAACACCGGCACCGCGATGCCGACCTGGCTCAGGAGGCCCACGAACGCGCCGGAGGGCCGGCCGGCGTTGCGGGCGGCGAAGATGCCGGCGGGGATCGCGATGAGCAGCCCGAGGGTCAGCCCCATCAGCGCCAGCGGGATCGACACTTCGAGGCGCGAGGTGACGAGGTCGGTGACGCTCTCGTTGGTGCGGAACGAGCGGCCGAGGTCGCCGCTCAGCATGCCGCCGATCCAGTCGAGGTACTGCACCGCCAGCGGCCGGTCGAGGCCGTACTCGGTGGCGAGCGCGTCGATGGCGTCGGGGCTGGCGTCGCGGCCGAGCACGATGGCGGCGACGTTGCCGCCGGCGGCGCGGATCAGCAGGAAGATCGCCACCGACGAGGCCACGAGGGCGCCGAGGAAGAACGCCAGCCGCCGGAAGATGTAGAGCGCCATGGAGGTCTCGCGGTGGGAACGGTCAGGGAGGGCGCCGCACCCGCGCGCCTTGGCGGCGGCAAGTGCGGCAGTCGGCTCGGCGGGCGGGAGGTTACCAGCTGAGCCTGGACAGCTCGACGGCGACGCCGACGCGCGGTTCGGTGAAGCCCTCGAGATCGGGGTGCAGCAGGCCGACGCCGAGCTTGGCGATCAGCGGCACGATCACCGCGTCCTCGCGCAGGATCGCCGAGGCCTCGTCCATCCGCGCCTCGTACTCCTCCTGGCTGGTGGCGGCGTCGGCGGCCTGAAGTTTCTCGGTGTACTCGGCGCTGCAATAGGTGCTCCAGCCCGCCGCCTCCGGGTCCGGGCAGGCCCACTGGGTCGCGCCGCCGGGGCCGGACATGATGGTGACGTCGAATTGCGGCGGCCGGCCCTGGAAGATGATCTGCGAGTAGCGCGCCAGGTCGATGGCGTTGCGGGTCACGTCGAAGCCCGCCGCCTGCATCATCGGCACCATCACGTCGGCGGGCAGCGACAGGTCGGGCACGTCGCTGAGCGAGACGTACTCGAGCTCGACGTCGCCGTAGCCGTTCTCCGCCACCGCCGCCATCGCCGCCTCGAAGTCGAACGGATAGGGGCAGGTCTCCGCGCTCTCGGGCGCGTACCAGGGCATGTTGGGCAGCCCGAAGGTGCAGGTGTTCTCCGCGCCCCAGGCGGCGCCGAAGGCGTCGTTGAACTGCTGCCGGTCGAGGGTCATGGCGATCGCCTGCCGCAGGCCCGGGTCGAGCGCCTGGTTGATGACCGCGTAGGTCGGCTCGCCGACCTGCGGGTAGGTAACCAGCTCGTACTGGTCGTCGAGGTCGCGGTTCACCAGCTGCTCCCAGAGGTCGATGGTGATGACCGGGATCGCGTCCACCTCGCCCGCCGCCAGCGCATTGAGCCCCGCGGTGCCGTCGGTGACGATGCGCACGGTGACGTCCTCGATCGCCGGCGCCTCGCCCCAGTAGTTCGGGTTGGCCTCGAAGGTGAGGTGGCTGTTGGAGACGTACTCCACCAGCCGGTAGGGCCCGGTGCCGATCGGGTTGGTGGCGATGTCGCCGGCGGCGGCCTCGGGCTGGATCAGGCCGCTGACGTCACCCATGCCGAACCAGAAGTTCTGCGAGGGCTGCGACAGGGTCACCTGCACGCGACGGTCGTCGAGCGCGGTGATGTCGGTGACGCTGTCGAAGGCGGCGGCGTTGGCCACGACGGGGCTCTCGCTCATCGTCTCGAGCGAGTAGACCACGTCCTCGACCGTGACGGGCGTGCCGTCGGAGAATTGCGCGTCGCGGATGGTGAAGGTGTAGACGGTGCCGTCCTCGCTGATCTCCCAGCTCTCGGCGACGCCGGGCGACACGGTGCCGTCGGCCTCGAAGTAGACGAGCGGCTCCACCACGTTGGCCGGGATCCACAGGCGCAGGGCGGTGAGGATCGACTTGACGTAGTCGAGCGTGCCCGGGTCCTGCCGGGCCACCATGACGAGCGCGTCCTCGGCGGCGCGCGGCGAGGTAGCGGGCTCCTGCGCGAGCGCCGGGCTGGCCGCGAGCGTGCCGAGGCCGGCGAGGCCGAGCGCGACCGCGGCGGATGCGCCCCGGAGCGTGGCGAGGGTCGGTGAGGTCCGGATGGTCATTCGTTGCTTCCCCTGTTGTCCCCGCTGGTCTGACGCCAAGGCCGCGCCGCCGCAGGTTGTTGATCACGTTGCACCCCTGTTTCACGATGCGCAACGTCTGTTTCATATTGTTTGCCGTCGCGCGCGATTCGCGCAAGGGCCTAGAGCGGGTCGAGCGGGTGCAGCGGCCGGGTGACCTGCGCGTAGGGCAGCTGGCGGACGTCCGCGCGGGTCGGACCGGGGGTGTCGGCGAGCAGCACCCGCGCGGCGAGCGGGCCGAAGGCGACGCGGAAGTGCGAGGGCGACTTCACGAACACCAGCGCCGCGCCGGCCGGGTCGAGGCCTTGCGAGGTGTAGATGCCGGTGTCCCATTCCATCGAGGCCCGCGAGCGGACGGCGACGCGGATCGCGTCGATGCCGAGCACCGCCGTCGGGCCCATCTCGATCGCCAGCCCCTGCGCGCCCTGGTCGCGCATCACGTAGCGCCCGTCCGAGAGCGACAGCACCCGCGCCCTCACCTCCACCGGCGTGCCTCGCGAGACGGCGTGGCCGAGGCGGAAGGTCAGCTCCGCGCCCTGCCCCGCCGCGTGGGCGGCCGCGGCGGCGGGCGGGTCGCAGAGCGTCAGCAGGCTCGGGCGGTCGTGCGCCGCCGCGCCGCCCTCGAGCAGAGCGCGCAGCACGGCGGGGCTGTCGGCCGCCGCCCCGCCGGTGGGGGCGTCGCCGGTGTCGGAGACGAGGGTCATGCCGGGCGAGGCGAGGCCGGTCGCCACCGCCTCGCGCAGCGGCACGAGATCGAACGTGAAGCTGTCGCGGCGCGCGAAGGTTTCGTCGGCGAGTTCGCGCGCCACGGCCTCGGCGGCGGCCACGTCGCCGTCGGCGCAGACCAGCGCGGCGAAGCCGAGGTCGGGGACGTCGATCCAGGGCTGCACCGGGAACACCGAGGCATGCAGCACCCGCCCCTCGGCCTCCGCCCGCCGCCCGGCCTCGGCGACCGGGGAGAAGGGGCCGTCGGTGGTGCGCCCGTTCACCGCCGGCACGATCACCGGGCACTTGGCGAGCGCCATCACCGGGCGGCGGCGGCCGGCGAGCGTGTTGGCCAGCAGCGCGGCGGTGCGTGCGCCGGTCTCGTACATGTCGGTGTGCGGGTAGTTCCGGTAGCCGACGTGGAACGTGTCGGGCTGGAGCATCAGCGGGGTGATATGGCCGTGCAGGTCGAGGCTGACGCCGATCGGCACACCGTCGGGCAGCAGCGCCCGCATCCGGGCGATGATTTCGCCGTCGCCGTCGGGCTGGTCCTCGACCACGAGTGCGCCGTGGAGCGCGAGGAGCAAGCCGTCGACGGGGCCGGCGGCGCCGAGGCGCTCCTCCATCTCGCCGACGAGCGCGTCGAAGGTGGCGCGCGTCACGGTGCCGGAGGCGGCGGCGTAGGCGGCGAGGAGCGGCACCGGCGCGATTTCGGCGTCGCGCAGGGTGGCGAGCATCGCGGGCACCTCGACGCGGGCGTCGCCGTAGCCCGTCTCGAGCTCGTCGCCGCGCAGGACGTAGTAGGAGCGGAAGGTGTCGAGGGTGGTGGGAGTCGGGGCGAAGGTGTTCGTCTCCTGCATCAGGGAGGCGACGGCGACGCGGGGGAGCGGAGATTGTGGGCTGGGCATTCTGCAATATGGAACGTAAGTTTTGTAGAGTGCAATGACGGAGCGGGTGCGGGTGCGCAATGAACGCGCGCCCTACGGCGTCCGCAGCCATGGAGGGGTGCATGTCGGGCCTGTCGGAGATTGCTTACGAGACTGCCCTGCCCGGCCAGCCGCTGCGGGTCTTCACGCTGCGCGGCGCGCGATCGGGGCCGACGCTGGCGCTGATCGGGGCGGTCCACGGCGACGAGTACGAGGGGCCGATCGTGCTGTCGCGCCTGCTCGCGCGGCTCGATCCGGGGCGGCTGGCCGGGCGGCTGATCGTGTGCCCGGCGGCCAACATCGGCGCGGTGGCCGAGGCGCGGCGTTGCTCGCCGGCGGACGGCGGCAACCTTGCGCGCTGCTTTCCCGGCCGCGCCGGGGCCGGGCCGACCGAGGCGCTGGCGGCGCTGGTGGCGGAGCACGTCATCGCTCCCGCAGACGCGCTGGTCGACCTGCACAGCGGCGGCATGGCCCTCACCTGCCCGCCCTTCGCCGGCTATTGCGACGCGCCGGGCGAGCTCGGGGCGACGGCGCGGGCCATGGCGGAGGCCTTCCGCGCGCCGGTACTCTGGCGGCACGCGCCGCCGATGCCGCCGGGGCGGACGCTGAGCTTCGCCGCCGAGCGGGGCATCCCGGCGATCTACGCCGAGGCGGGCGGCGGGACGTTCCCGCCCTCCGACGTGCTCGACCTCTACCGCGACGGGGTGGTGCGCGTGATGGCGTCGCTGGGAATGCTCGCCGCCGACGCCGCGAAGCCGCCCGCGCCGCCGCTGCGGCTGAGCGGCGACGGCGACCTCGACGCGGCGCTGACGGCCCCGGCGACGGGCCTGTGCACCGCCCGCATCGCGCCGCTCGCGCGGCTCGCGCCGGGGACGGCGTGCTTCGAGATCCACGACCTCGACGGGCGGCTGCTCGAGACGGTGTGCGCCCGGCGGGCGGCGGTCGCGGTGTTCGTGCGCCGCAGCCGGTGGGTCAACGAAGGCGATCTGCTGATGGCGACGGCGCAGGAGGAGACATGAGCCTAGGGGTGCAGCAGGGTGCGGTTCGGCGGCAGGCCGCGGGGGCCGGGCACGCAGGCGAAGAGCGCGCCCGCGAGCGGGTCGGACGGGTCGTCGGAGGCGGTGGTGATGAAGAGCGTGCGCAGGTCTTCCCCGCCGAAGGCGCAGCTCGTCACCAGCGGCGTCGGCAGCTCGATCGTCTCCGCCAGCCGCCCGTCGGGGGCGATGCGGTGCACGCAGGACTGGCCCCAGACCGCGAGCCAGACGCAGCCCTCGGCGTCGACGCAGAGCCCGTCGACCAGCTGCCCCGCCGGCAGCACGAGGTGGTTGCGCCGGGGGCCGAGGGTGCCGCGGGCCATGTCGAAGTCGAACCGCGCGATGGTCGTCGTGGGGGAGTCGGCGTAGTAGAACGCCCGCCCGTCGCCGCTCCAGCCGAGGCCGTTGGACATGGAGACACCGTCGAGCATCGGCGCGAATCTCTGCCCCGCGGCGTAGCGCCAGAGCCGGGCACGGGTGCCGCCGTCGGGGTCGGCGGTGCCGATCCAGAAGCGGCCCATCGCGTCGGGCTTGCCGTCGTTGAAGCGGCCCACGGCGCCCTCGGGGAGCCGCGCGACGACCTGCGGCGCGGGGGCGCCCGGGGCGAGGGTCAGCAGCTCCTGGCCGATGGCGAGCAGCAGCGCGTCGCCGTCGGTCAGGCTCACCGCGCCGGGCGCGCCGGGCAGCGCGCGCCAGGTGGTCTCGCCGCTCGCGGGGTCGGTCTCGTGGAGGCGGGCGCGGCGGATGTCGATCCAGGCGAGGCGCGCGACGTCGGCGCGCCAGACGGGGCCCTCGCCGAGGCCGGCGCGGTGGGTGCCGAGCGGTTCGGGGGCAATCCGGGGCATCGGGGGGCGCTCCTGTCGGACTTGGCGTTGCGGTTGATCGCGCGCCCCGGCACGGCTACCGGGTGGCAGGCGAGGCTCGCGAGAGGATGACCGGCGTGACCGATGACAGCAACAGCGCTCTGCCCCTGCAGGACGACGCCGCCGCCGAGAGCCCCGGCGCGGCGAGCAAGCCGATCGGCGTGCTCGTCAAGAGCTTCGCGGTGATCGAGGCGATGGCCGATCTCGGCGAACCGGCACCGCTGCGCGAGGTGGCGCGGGTCACTGGGCTGCCGAAGGGGACGCTGTTCCGGGTGCTGCAGACGCTGGTGCAGCTCGGCTACGTCAACCAGATCGGGAAGACCGGCTCCTACCACCTGTCGAGCAAGGTCTACTACCTCGGCCGCAACGCCCGGCTCGAAGACCTCAAGATGAAGGTGCTGCCGCAGATGCGCGTGCTGCACCGGCGCTTCAACGAGACGGTGAATCTCGGGGTGCTCGACGGCATCTTCGTCTACTACATCGCCGCCATCGAGGCGCAGCGGGCGCTGTCGTGGTACGTGCCGGCCGGGACGCGCGACATGTTCCACTCGACGGCGCTCGGACGCGCGATCGTGGCGCACCTGCCCGAGGAGCAGCGCGACGCGCTCGTCACGCGGGGGGCGCTGGAATCGCGCACCGCGCGCACGACCATCTCGCCCGACGCGCTGCGCGCGGTGCTGGCCGGGGTGCGCGACGACGGCGTGGCGCGGGAGGTGGAGGAGAACGACGACGGCGTCGCCTGCATCGGCGCGCCGGTGTTCCTCGACGGGCGCGTCGCGGCGAGCGTGAGCCTGTCGATCCCGACCAACCGCTACAGCGCCGAGCTGGGCGACGAGGTGGCGGCGGCGCTGCGGGAGCTCGACCTGCGCTTCTGAGCGTGCCGCGATGCGAAACTTGCGTTTCACCTAGTGCGGCTCTAGCGTCACCGGGAGCAACCGAGCCGACGCCATGCCCCGACCCAGCCTCTACCAGCGCCACGCCCGCTTCCTGCCGGGCTGCGAGGCGGCCATCGACCTCGGACAGGGCGGCACGCCGCTGGTGAAGAGCCGGAGGATCGGGGCGGAGGCGGGCATCCCCGACCTGCGCTTCAAGCTCGAACAGCTCAACCCGACCGGCTCCTACAAGGATCGTTTCGCCGGCCTCGCCGTGGGGCTGGCCCGTGCCGAAGGGCACGCGGCCTGCGTCGCCACCTCGTCGGGCAACACCGGCGCGGCGCTCGCGGCCTTCTGCGCGCGCGCCGGGATGGGCTGCGCGCTCTACGTCTCGGAGAACGCGCCGCAGGGCAAGCTCGAGCAGATGCTGGCCTACGGGGCCGACGTCTACCGGGTGGCGCGCTTCACCATCGACGCCGCCGAGAGCGGACGTATCAGCGAGACGCTCGAGCGGGAGGCGGCGGCGCGGGGGATGCAGCTGTTCATCACCGCCTACGCGGTCAGCCCGGGGCCGATGGAGGGGATTAAGACGCTGGCCTACGAGATCGCCGAGGACGCGCCCGAGGTGGCCGACATCTTCCTGCCGGTGGGCGGCGGCGGGCTGTTCGTGGCCACCGGGCGGGGCTTCGACGACCTGGTCTCGGCCGGAGAACGGGCGCGGCCGCCCCGGCTCCACGCGGTCCAGCCGGTGGGCAACGACACGGTGGCGACGCCCTTGCGGGAAGGCGCGGCGAAGGCGCGGCCGGTGGACACGGCGACGACGATCAGCGGGCTGGGCGTCGGCTACATCCTCGACGGCGACGAGGTGGTCGCGCGGGCGCGGGCGAGCGGCGGGCGGGGCTACGTGATCGACGAGGACCGGGTGCGCGCGGTGCAGCGGCGGCTGGCGCAGGAGGAGGGGCTGCTCGTGGAGCCGGCGGGCGCGGTGGCGGTGGCCGGGGCGCTCGACGCCGCCGCGCGGGGCGAGCTGGCGGGCGACGGGCCGGTGGTGTGCGTGCTGACGGGCCACGGCTTCAAGGACCCGGCGACGCTGCAGGCGATGGGCGCCGAGCCGGGCGCGCGCCTGATCGACCGGGCGGCGATCCCGGCCACCTTCCCCGGCGCGGGCGGCGCGCGATGAGCCGGGTCGGCCTCGTCACCGGCGCGGGCACCGGCATCGGCGCGGCGACGGCCCGCCGGCTGGCGCAGGATTGCGGCACGCTGGTGCTGTGCGGTCTGGGGGCGGTCGAGCTGGAGGCGGTGGCCGAGGAGGTGCGCGCCCTCGGCGCGGCGGCGCGCGCGGTGGCGCTCGACGTCACCGACAGCGCCGGGCGGAGCGAGTTGTTCGCGCGCATCGGGCGCGACCACGGGCGGCTCGACCTGCTCGTCAACAACGCCGCGCTGATCGGCGCGCCGGCGCTGGCCGATCACCTCGACGAGACCGAGGCGCATTTCGAGCGGGTGCTGGCGGTCAACCTGACGGCGGCGTTCTTCATGTGCCAGGGCGCGGCGCGGCTGATGCAGCGCGCGGGCGGCGGGGCGATCGTCAACGTCTCGTCGGTCGGCGGCAGCGCGGCGCAGTACCGCGCGGCGGCCTACTGCGCCTCCAAGGCCGGGCTCGACTCGCTGACCCGCACGCTCGCGCTCGACTGGGCGAGCCTCGGCATCCGGGTCAACGCGGTGGCGCCGGGCGACATCCGCACCGCGCGCACCGAGGGGCTGAAGGCGGCGATGTCGGGCGGCGCGGTGCCGGAGAATCCGTGGTTCCGCGACACGCCGCTCGGGCGGCCGGGCACGCCCGAGGAGATGGCCGAGGTGATCGCCTTCCTCGCCAGCCCCGCCGCGAGCTTCGTCACCGGGGAGGTGGTGCGCGCCGACGGGGGCTTCCTGATCTACTGAGCCAGCAGGTCGGGCAGCAGCGCCTCGGCGCGCGCGCGCACGGCGGCGACCATCTCGGGCGTCGCGCCGTTGTGGGGCCAGAGCAGCGCCGGGCCGACCGGTCCCCAGCCGCCCGCCGCCGCCATGAGCTTGTCGAGCGCGGCGTCGGACAGGGCATGGGTCTTGGCGAGCGGCACCAGCGTCTCGGACAGGAAGCGGGCGAAGCGGCGCTCGAGATCGAGGGCGGCCTCGGGATCGGTCTCGATCTGGCGCCAGTGCCGCGCGGCGCCGGCGGGGGCGAGGCAGGCGACGTTGGAGTAGGCGCCGTCGGCGCCGAGGAAGCGGCCCGTGGCGACGCGGTGGCCGGCGACGAACACCGACAGCGCCCCGAGCAGTGCGCGGCGGCGGGCGAACCAGCCGGCATCGCCGCCGGCGACCTTCACCCCCACCAGCGCGGGCACCTCGGCGGCGAGCGCGGCGATGTCCTCGACCTCGAGGCGGCACTTGGCGTGGGGCGGGTTGTAGAGGACCAGCGGCATCCCCTGCCCCGCCTCGGCCATGCCCGCGAGAAAGCGCAGCTGCTCGTCGCGCGCGGGCGGCCACCAGTCGGGCAGGATCACCTGTGCCGCCGTCGCGCCGCAGCCGCGCAGCCGGGCCAGCCGGGCGCGGGCAACGCGGGGGTTGGTGCAGCTCACGCCGATCTGGAACGGCAGCGCGCGCGCCCTCGCCCGCTCGATCACCAGCGCGGTGACGGCGTCGAACTCGGCCTCG
Organism: Oceanicola granulosus HTCC2516; assembly: GCF_000153305.1. Taxonomy (GTDB): domain Bacteria; phylum Pseudomonadota; class Alphaproteobacteria; order Rhodobacterales; family Rhodobacteraceae; genus Oceanicola; species Oceanicola granulosus. Next base: position 196,583 of record NZ_CH724107.1, on the reverse strand, counting down.
GTCTGGTTGAAGAACTCCGCCGCCGTGCCGTTGGTGTAGACCCCCGCCAGCCCGGCGTCGGCGAGGCGCTCCACCACCTCGGCGAGCGCGCCCATGTCGATGGCGCCCGCCCGGTCGAGCGGCAGCAGGACGGCGCCCCAGATGCCCTCGGGGCGCGGCGGCATCAGATCTTGTCGCCCGCCTTGAGCTCGGCGTTGAGCCGGGCCTGGTAGGCGGCCTTGGCGGCCTCGTCGACGCGGGCGCTCGCGCCGAAATAGACGAAGCCCAGCGCGCGGCGCGAGCGGGTCGGCGAGCGGTTCGGCCCGGCCCAGTGGACGGTGCGGGCGTCGTGCAGCAGGAACGTTCCCGCGCCGCCCGCGAAGGCGACGGTGCCGGCCGTGTCTCCGGGAGTGCCGAAGTCGGTGATGCCCTGCGAGAAGCCGAGCACGTTGGAACGCCCGTGGGGGCGGAAGCCCTCGGCCCTGTGCGAGCCGCGCACGTAGTGGATGCAGCCGTTCTCCTCGTCGACCGGCTCGAGCGCGAGCCAGCCGGTCACTGCCCGGCAGGGGGTGAGGTGGAAGTAGTAGCCGTCCTGGTGCGGCGGGGTCGGCTGGCCGATGCCGGCGGGCTTGTTGAAGTATTGCAGGTTCTTCGGCACCGCCTCCTCGCCCAGCGCGGCGGTGGCGAGGTCGCGCACCGGGCCGGTCTCGAAGAGGTCGCGGAAGTAGGCGTCGTACTCGCCGAGCTTCTGCATCTGCTTGAGGGTGCCGCGGTCGGCGCGGTCCTCGAAGTAGACCTCCTCGGGGGGCATCATTGGCATCACCTCGGCGATGTAGCGCTCGAGCTCCTGGTTGATCTCGGCGATCCTGGCGGCGTCGAAGAGCGGCCGGACGGCCAGGTAGCCGTCGCGGCGGAAGTCGCTGGCGAGGGTGTCGAGGTCGGGGGTCATGGTCAGAGCGCGTCCAGGAAGTCGACGCCGGTGAGCCCCTCGGCGTCGCGCAGGGCCCGGAAGGCGTCCTTGAGCGCGGCTTCCTGCTCGGGCGTCTCGTAATTCTCGAACGGCGCGCGGCAATAGCCCGCGTCGGCCCCCTGCCAGCCCATGATCCGCTTCACGGCGGCCATCGGGTACTGGCGCAGGGTGAAGAAGATGATCTTGTTGGCCTTCGCCTGCAGCGCCTGCGCCTCCTCGAGCCGGCCCTCGGCCATCGCGGCGACGAGCTCGGCGTAGAGGCCGGGGACGATGTTGTAGAACGAGCCGATCAGGCCGTCTGCACCGAAGGCGAGGCCCGAGAGCGCCATTTCGTCGGCGCCCGAGAAGATGCGGAAGCCGGTGCCGAACTGCTGGCGGATCTGCATGATCTCGAAGTGGGTGGGCGCGGTGTACTTGATGCCCGAGACCCCCTCGATGCCGGCGAGCCGCTCGATCAGGTCGAAGCCCAGCGCTCCGGCGAGGGGAATCTTGTAGACCACCATCGGCAGCGCCGTGCTGCGGGTGACGTCGGTGTAGTAGGACAGGATCTGCTCGGGGGTGAACGGCCAGTAGATCGGCGGCACCGACGAGATCGCGTCGGCCCCCGCGCCCTCGGCATGGGTGGCGAGATCGACCGTCTGGTAGGTGCTGATCGCGCCGACATGGACCATCACCGGCACCGACCCCGCGACCTCGTCGAGCACCGTCTCCACCATCTGCTTGCGCTCGTCGGGGCTCATCATGAAGCCCTCGCCGGTGCTGCCGGTGAGGTAGAAGCAGTCGACGCCCTGCCCGAGCAGGTGGCGGGTGATGGCGCGGGCGCGGGTGAGGTCGAGCGCGCCCTCGAGTGTGAAGGGGGTGACGAGCGCGGGGATGACGCCCTTGAAGTCCGCGATGCCGAAACGGGCCATGATGGTCTTTCCGTGAGGGGCGGTCAGTCCGCCGGGGGTTGGTCGATCAGGTGGCAGGCCGCGAGGTGCTCGCCGCCCGCCGCGGTTCGGTAGGGCCGCAGGGCGGGGACGTCGGTGCGGCAGACGTCCTGGGCGTAGCGGCAGCGCGGGTGGAACGGGCAGCCCGAGGGCGGGTTGACCGGGCTCGGCACGTCGCCCTCGAGCACGATGCGCTCCGACTTGCGGTCGAGGTCGGCGACGGGGATCGCCGAGAGCAGCGCCTCGGTGTAGGGGTGCAGGGTGTTGGCGAACAGCTCCTCGGCGTCGCACAGTTCGACGATCCGGCCGAGATACATCACCGCGATGCGGTCGCAGAGATACTCGGTGACGCTGAGGTCGTGGGTGATGAAGACGTAGGTGAGCTGCTTCTCGCGCTTGAGGTCCATCAGCAGCTGCAGCACCTGCGCCTGGATCGACACGTCGAGCGCGCTCACCGCCTCGTCGCAGACGATCAGCTCGGGCTCGATCGACAGCGCCCGCGCGATGCCGATCCGCTGGCGCTGGCCGCCGGAGAATTCGTGCGGGTAACGGTCCATCGCCTCGCGGCGCATGTTGACCGCCTCGAGCAGGTCGCCGACGATCTTGCGCCGCTCGGCGCGGCTCCTGACGCCGTAATGGCGCAGCGGATCCTCGAGCGAGCCGAAGATGGTGTAGGCCGGATTGAGCGAGGAATGCGGGTCCTGGAAGACGATCTGCAGCCGCTTGCGGAACGGGAACAGCCCGGCGTCGTCGAGGGTGGTCAACTCGGTCTCGCCGGCGTCGCCGTGATAGGTGACGCTGCCGCCGGTGGCGCGCACGAGCTGCAGGATCGCCTTGCCGAGCGTGGTCTTGCCGCAGCCCGACTCGCCGACGAGGCCGAGCACCTCGCCCTTGTAGACGTCGAGGTCGACGCCATCGACGGCGCGGACGTGGTCCTTGGTGCGCTTGAAGACGCCGCCCTTGATCGGGAAGTGCACGTGCACGTCGCGCAGGCGCAGGATCGGCTCACTCGGCTGCATCGGCCATGAACTCCCTGTGGCGCCAGCAGCGGACGCGGTGGCTGGAGGAGACCTGGGTCTCGGGGGGCATCTCGGCGCAGGCGTCGACGCGGTAGCGGCAGCGCTCGGCGAACTGGCAGCCCGTGGGCCGGTCGTAGGGGTCCGGGGTCTGGCCGGGGATCGCGCGGATCTGCTGGTTCTTGCCGCGTCCGAGCACGGGGATGCTCTCGAGCAGCGCGCGGGTATAGGGGTGCAGCGGGTTGCGCAGTACCTGCCCCACCGGCCCGGCCTCGACGATCTGGCCCATGTACATCACCGCCACGTCGTCGGCGAGCTCGGCGACCACGCCCATGTCGTGGGTGATCAGCATGATCGCGGTGCCCTGCTCGCGCTTGAGCGTGTCCATCAGCTCGAAGATCTGGGCCTGGATGGTGACGTCGAGCGCGGTGGTCGGCTCGTCGGCGATCAGGATGCGCGGATCGCACGACATCGCGATGGCGATCATCGCCCGCTGCCGCATACCGCCCGAATAAAGATGGGGATATTCGCGCACCCGCTTCTCGGGTAGCGGGATGCCCATCGAGCGCAGCAGGTCGATCGCCTTGGCGTGGCGGGCGCGCTTGCCGAGGCGGGTGTGGTAGAGCAGCATCTCCTTGATCTGGAAGCCGATCGAGTAGACCGGATTGAGCGCCGTCATCGGGTCCTGGAAGATCATCGCGATCTCCTTGCCCCGGATCGCGCGCATCCGCCGGCCGTTCCTCTTGAGCCGCTCGATGTTCACCGGCCCCTCGGCGCCGTGGTAGACGATCTCGCCCTCCTCGATGCGGCTGAGCTCGGGCAGCAGCTGCAGGATCGAGGCGGCGGTGACGCTCTTGCCGCAGCCCGACTCGCCGACGATGCACAGCGTCTTGCCGCGGTGGATGTCGAACGAGACGCCGTCGAGGGCGCGGTTGCAGCGGTTGTTGGCGTAGATGTAGGTCTTGAGGTCGCGCACGCTGAGCGCGAGCTCCGGGTCGGGGCCGGGGGTGCGATCGGTCATCCGCCTATCCCTGCTGCGAGGGGTCGGTGGCGTCGCGCAGCCCGTCCCCGATGAAGTTGACGCTCAGCACGAAGAGCGAGATCGTCGCGCCAACCGGCAGCCAAACCCACCAGGCGTTCTCCAGCAGCCGCAGGTCCTGCGCGGCGTTGAGGATGTTGCCCCAGGTCGGCACCGACATCGGCACCCCGAGCCCGAGGAAGCTCAGGCCCGCCTCCTGCAGGATGAAGGCGGCGGTGGAGAGGGTGATGTTGACCATGATCGGCCCGAGCGCATTGGGCAGCATGTGCTTGTAGGCGATCCGCGCCGGCCCGAGCCCGAAGCTGCGCAGCGCCTGCACGTACTCCTCCTCGCGGATCGACAGCATTCGGGCGCGCGCCATCCGGTAGATGCCGCCCCAGCCGGTGAGGGTGAAGATCACGATCAGGTTGAGCAGCGACTGGCCGAGGATCGCCACCAGCAGCAGCACCAGGATGATCTGCGGGAACGACATGAAGATCTCGCTGATCCGCATCGCCACCCAGTCGAGCCAGCCGCCCACGTAGCCGGAATAGACCCCGATCACGACGCCGATCAGCGCCGAGAGCAGCGCGCTGCCGAGGCCGACGAGGATCGACACCCGGCCGCCGTAGAGGACGCGGGCGAAGATGTCGCGGCCGGTGCGGTCGGTGCCGAACCAGTGCTCGGCGCTCGGCGGGTCGAGCATCGCGCGCAGATTGGGCGACTTCGGGTCGTGCTGGGCGATCAGCGGCGCCGCGAGGCTGAGCAGGATGATCGAGGCGAAGATCACCAGGCCGACCACGGCGAGGCGGTTGTTGAGGAACTTGCTCAGGAAGCGGCCGCCGCGCAGCTTGGTGCCCTGCCGCGCCGCCTCGCGGTCGCGGATGCGGTCGAACTGGGCGTCGCGCCGGGTGCGCGGCCGGGGCGGGCTGCGCACCGCGTCGCCGGGGTTGAGGGGGACGTCGCTCATCTGTCTCAATCCCCCAGCCTTACGCGCGGGTCGATCAGCGCCGTCAGGATGTCGACGATCAGGCTCGCCAGCAGCACCGCCATCACCGAGAACAGCGCCACCATCATCACCAGCGGGTAATCCTGCGAGCGCACTGCCGAGAGGAACTCCTTGCCGATGCCCGGCCACTGGAACACCTGCTCGATGATCACCGAGCCGCCGATCAGCACCGGCAGGCGGAAGCCGATCAGCACGATCACCGGGGTCAGGGCCACGCGGAAGCCGTGCAGCAGGTTGACCCGCCATTCCGGCATCCCCTTGGAGCGCGCGGTGCGGATGAAGTCGCGGCTCAGCGCGTCGAGCATCGACGAGCGCGCGTAGCGCATGACGCCGGCGGTCATCATGATCGAAAGCACCAGCGCGGGCATGATCAGGTGGGGCAGCCGGTCCCAGAAGCTGTCGTAGCCCGGCAGCGTGCGCCCGCCCACCGGCAGCCAGCCGAGGTTGAGCGCGAAGACGAGGATGGCCACGAGGCCAAAGAAGAATTCGGGAATCGACACGCCGAGCATCCCGACCACGGTGAGCGCCTGGTCGGCGAAGGTGCCGCGGGTGAGCGCGCTGATGGTGCCGAGGATGCTGCCGAGGATCGTCGAGATCACCAGCGCCGCGCAGGACAGCTCGAGCGTGGCGGGGAGGCGGTCGAGGAAGATCTTGGAGATCTGCACGCCGCCGGCGAGGCTGTAGCCGAAATCGCCCTGCAGCACCCCGGTGATCCAGATCCAGTAGCGCACGAGGAACGGCTTGCCGAGGCCCAGCGATTCGCGCAGCTCGTCGAGCCGCTCGGGGTCCATCGTGCCGATCACGTCGGGCGGGATCATGTGCGAGACCGCGTCGCCCGGCGTCAGATCCAGCCCCAGGTAGATCAGGAAGCTGATGGCGATGGCCATCGGGATCAGCGTCAGCAGGCGGCGGGCGATGTAGGTGAGCATGGTGTCCCGGTCTTGAGAGCCGTGTGGCCGGGCCGCACGACGGCGTGTGCCGCGCGGCCCGGTTCGTCGGTCAGCCCGTCCGCGTCAGTCGCGCGGGAACTGGTTGATCCAGAACATCCGCGTGTAGGGGATGTTCACCGGGTAGACGTTCATGTGCTCCATCTCCTCGAGCGCGGGCACGTCGACCGGGTTCTTGGTGTAGCCGAAGTCGGCCCGGTTCGCCGCGGCGTTGCGGATCAGGTTGGCGTCGCCGTCGGCCGAGGGCAGCGCGATGATCTGGTCGATCTTCGCCACGCCGCGGTGGTAGTCCTCGAACGGCACGAGCGTGGTGAACTCGTTCATCCGGGCTTCCTCGATCTTGAAGGGGCCCGAGCCGATCGGGAACTGCCAGAACTCGTGCTGCTGGATCTGCAGCGGGTCCACCCCCTCGAAGTGCGCCATCGGCAGCGGCGCGAACTGGCTGAAGCTGAGCAGCACGTTCGGGTCGAGCTCGGCGAAGCGCACGGTGACGGTGTTGCCGTCGATGCCGATCCCCGACATCTCGTCGGCCTCGCCGTCGGCGACGGCCTGGCCGCCCTCGATGCGCAGCAGCGTCGCCATCACCAGCGGCTGGGTGATCGGCACCTGCGCCGCGGTCTCAAGGCTCCACTTCACGTCCTCGGCGGTGAGCGGCGCGCCGTCGTGCCAGGTCAGCCCGTCCTTGAGCGTGAAGCTGAAGGTCAGCCCGTCCTCGCTCAGCTCGTAGCTCTCGGCGAGCTCGCCGCCGATCGGCGTCAGCGTCGGGTCGCCCTCGAGGATGGTGTCGAAGACGTACTTGTTGTGGATCCAGATGCCGAGGTTCTGCCAGGGCAGCTCGAAGAACTGTTGCGGCGCGGCGTTGGTGTAGGCGACGTGCTCGCCGTCCTCGTTGGGCTCCACCGTCCAGTCGATGATGCCGTTGTTGTAGCTGTATTGCTCGTTGCCGTAGGGATGGCCGTTGCGGTCGATCCGGTCGCTCTCGAAGATGTAGAGCTGCTGGTAGTAGAGCGGCAGGATGTAGACGTTCTCGTTGATGATGCCTTCCATCTGCCGGTAGCCGTCGCGCTGCACCTCGGGATCGGCGCTGGCGTTGACCTGCGCCACCAGGGGCAGCATCTCCGGCACCGTCGGCACGGTCGGCATCTGCCCCTCGGCGAAGCGGTTGAAGTATTCCTGCGGCGCCAGCGCGGCGCGGGCCCCGTAGAGCAGGTCCCAGTCGACGACGGCGGGGCCGTTCACCGGGTCTTCCGGCACGCCGCTGATCTGCGCGCCGACATCGCCCTCGAGCAGCCGGTACTCCATCTGGACGCCGACGTCGGCGAGCATCGCCTGCACCACCGCCATGAAGTCGGCGGTCTGCTGGTCGGGGTAGTAATAGACCATGTCGAGCACGCGGCTGCCGTCCCAGCCGGCCTCGGCGAGCAGCTCGCGCGCCCGCTCGGGATCATAGCCGTGGGCCTCCATGCCCTCGGGGTAGTTGCCCGGATCGGAGGTGAGGCCGGTGGCGGGGATCGCGGCGCCCTCGAACAGGGTCTCGGCGATGGTGTCCATGTCGATGGCCAGAGCGATTGCCTTGCGCACGCGCGGATCGGACAGCTGGTTGTCGTTGATGGCCTGGGCCGTCGCGACGGTGGCGAGCGGCGCGGCGGCGAGCACGGCGGCTGCGCCCAGTCGGAATAGCGTGTTCATCTTGTCTCCCTTGGTTCGGTTCCTGGTCGGATCGCCGGTTGCCCCGGACTTGCCGTTGTCGCGCCCACGCGCGCCCTGACCCGACGCCCCGGTCTGCTGCCGGAGTTGCCCACCGTTCGGGAGCCGGAGCTCCGAAGCCGGTCGTTGACAGGCCAAGATATCATATTAACATGACAACATCCTATTCAGCGACCTGTCAAGCGCGCTGTCCACTTCTCCCGGCCCTCGCGGACCCGCGCCTGCCCTGCGGGCGCACCGCGGCCGGCGTACGCACACGGAGGCGCAAGATGTCGGGTCGGCAACGCAAGGTGGTCATCATCGGCACCGGCGGCATCGGCCGCCGCCACATCCGCGGCTACCTCGCCACCGGCCGCGCGGCGCTGACGGTCGTGGAGCCGCACGCGGCGCGGCGCGCGGCGGTGGTCGAGGAGTTCGCCCCGGCCGGGGCGGCGGCGCGGCTCGAGGACGTCGACCTCGCCGCCCACGACCTCGCGGTGATCTGCACGCCGGGCCACCTGCACCTGCCGATGATCCACGCCTGCGCCGAGGCGCGCCTGCCGTTCCTCGTGGAAAAGCCGCTGGCGGTGACGCTCGAGGGGGTCGACGAGGCCATCGCCGCCGTCGAGCGCGCCGGGATCCTCGCCCGCGTCGGCTTCATCCGCCGCATCGCGCCCGAGGTGCAGGCGCTGCGCCGGCAGATCGCCGACGGGCGCATCGGCGCCCTCAAGCTCGTCTACGTCAACGCCAGCCAGAACTTCCCGCTCTACCGCCCCGACTATCGCGAGACCTACTATTCGCGCCCCGAGATGGGCGGCGGCGCGATCCTCGACGCGGCCAGCCACAGCTTCGATCTGCTGATCTCGCTGCTCGGCGAGCCGGTGACGGTGAGCGCGATGTACGACAGGATGGTGCTCGAGGGCAGCGAGACCGAGGACACCTGCCTGATCTCGATCCGCTTCGCGAGCGGCGCGATGGCGAACCTGACGATCAACCAGTTCCAGCGCCGCAACGTCGCCTGCTCGGAGTTCATCGGCACCGGGGGCAACCTGCAGCTCGACCACGCCACGCTGTCGTTCGCCGACGACGACAGCGGCCACTGGAGCCAGTCGCGCGACTTCATGGAGGGGATGGTGCCGATGCAGGCCCACCAGGCGCGCTTCACGATCCAGGCCGACACCATGCTCGACGCGCTCGACGGCCGCCCGGACCCGCTCGCCACCCTGCCCGAGGCGCGCACCAACCTGGCCCTGGCGCTCGCGGCGAAGCGGTCGTGGCAGGAGCGGCGGTTCATCGACCTGGCCGGACGGGAGGCGGCGGCATGAGCGGGCTGCTCTCGATGGAGGGGCGGACGGTGCTGGTCGCGGGGGGCGCGGGCTATCTCGGGCTGCCGGTCTGCCAGGCGATCCGGGCGGAGGGCGGGCACGTCGCCATCGCCGACATCCACGCCGGACGGCTCGCCGAGGCGGCGGAGACGCTGCGCGCAGGCCCCGGCACGGGCCGGGTCGAGACGCTGGCGCTCGACATGGGCGACGAGGGCTCCATCCTCGCCTGCGTCGCGCAAGCGGCGGCGCTGTCCGGGCGGCTCGACGGGCTGGTGCTCGCGACGGCCGGGTCGAGCAACAAGCCCTTCGACGAGATCACCGCCGCCGACTTCGAGCGCACCGCGCGGATCAACCTCGCCGGCACCTTCCTGATCGCGCGCGCCGCCGCCGCGCACATGGCGGCGGGCGCGTCGATGGTGTTCTACGGCTCGATGTACGGGATCGTCTCGCCCGACCCGGCGAACTACCCCGGCGACATGCCCCCCAACCCCGTCGACTACGGCGCGACCAAGGCCGGCGTCGGCCAGATGGCGCGCACGATGGCCAGCCACTTCGCGCCGCGCGGCATCCGCGTCAACGCCATCGCCCCCGGGCCCTTCCCGCCCGAGGCGGTGCAGACGGCCCATCCCGACTTCATCGCCAACCTCGCCCGCGACTGCATGCTCGGCCGCATGGGCCGGCGCGACGAGACCGCCGGGCCGGCGCTGTTCCTGCTTTCGGACGCGGCGAGCTACGTGACCGGGCAGGTGCTCTCGGTGGACGGGGGCTGGAGCGCATGGTGACCTTCCCGCTCGGCGACGACCGCCCGCTGCGGCTGGCGATGCTCGGCATGACCGAGGGCAACGGCCACCCGTATTCCTGGAGCATCATCCTCAACGGCCACTACGACCCGGACGCCCTCGCCGACTGCCCCTACGCGGTGATCCGCTCCTACATCGCCCGCCAGCCCGTCGAGACGCTGGGCATCCCCGGCGTCGAGGTCACGCATGTCTGCTGCGACGATCCCGCGGACGCCGAGCAGGTCGCGCGCGTGGCCCGGATCGCCAACGTGGTGAGCCGCCCCGAGGACGTCATCGGCCAGGTCGACGCGGTGATCGTGGCCACCGACATCGGCGGCGAGCACGTCGCCCGCGCGCGCCCCTTCGTGGAGGCCGGGCTGCCGGTGTTCATCGACAAGCCGCTCTGCGACAGCCGCGACGACCTGCGCCGGTTCTCGCGCTGGATCGACGCGGGCCGGCCGATCCTGAGCTCGTCGGCGATGCGCTACGCCAAGGAGTTCGCGCCCTACCACCGGGCGACGCACGAGTTCGGCCGGTTGCGGCACGTCTCGATGACGATGGCGAAGTCGTGGGAGACCTACGGTATCCACGCGCTGGAGGCGATAATGCCGATCACCGGGCCCGGCTTCGAGACGATCCGCAACACCGGCGACGGCGCGCGCAACATCCTCCACCTGCGCCACCGCGACGGGATCGACGTGACGCTCGCGGTGATCCGCGATCTCTCCGGGGGCGCGGGGCTGCTGACGCTTGCGGGGACGGAGGGCGGCGTGCAATTGCGCTCGCACGACACCTACCACGCCTTCGCCGCCCAGCTGCGCGCGGCGATGGCGTGGATGCGCAGCGGCGTGGCGCCGGTGCCGTGGGCGGAGACGCGCGAGTTGATGCAGCTCGTCATCGGCGGCATCGAGAGCCGCGCGCGGGGCGGCGCCGAGATCGCGCTGGCGGATATCGCGGCGGACACGGGAGCGGACGGATGAGCGACGTGATGGAGTGCCTGTCGCTGGCGGGCAAGGTGGCGCTGGTGACGGGCGGGGCCGGGCTCTACGGGCGCCAGATCGTCGCCGCGCTCGCCGAGGCGGGGGCGCGCACCTACATCGCCTCGCGCGGGCTGGCGGCGCTCGAGGCGGTGGCCGACGAGGAGCGCGCGCGCGGCCACGACGTCCGCCCCCTGCCCCTCGACCTCTCCGACGAGGCGTCCATCGACGCCACCGTCGCGCGCGTCGCCGCGGAGTCGGGCGGCTGCGACATCCTCGTCAACAACGCCGTCACCCGCGAGCCCGACGCCGTCTGGGGCGGGCCGATGGCGGCCTACGACCGCTCGCTCAGGATCAACGCTTCGGCGCTGTTCTACCTCACCCACGCGGTGACGGAGGGGATGAAGCGGCGCGGCGGCGGCTCGGTGGTCAACATCGGCTCGATGATGGGCAGCGTCGGCGTCGAGCCGGCGAACTACGCGGGGACCGACATGCACGCCCGCCCCTCCCCCGCCTATTTCTACGAGAAGGGCGGGATGCAGAACTTCACCCGCTGGGCGGCGTCGATCTTCGGTCCCGACGGGATCCGGGTCAACACCGTCTCCCCCGGCGGCTTCCTCGCCGGCCAGCCCGCGCCCTTCGTCGCGGCCTACTCGGCGCGCACCCAGCTCGGGCGGATGGCCAACGACACCGATCTGAAGGGGGTCGTCGTCTTCCTCGCCTCCGACGCCTCCGCCTACATCACCGGCGCCAACATTCCCGTCGACGGCGGCTACACCGCGAAATGACAACCAAGGATCCCTGACATGACCGACAGCCCCTACGCCGCCCGCGAAAGCGGCCCCGTCGCGATGCGGCCCAGCCGCGTGCTCGAGCGCATCCGCGCCGGCAAGGTCGCGCGCAGCCTGAAGATGAACACCGTCGATCCGCGCGCGGTGGAGATCTTCGCCAGCGCCGGGCCGGACGTGATCTGGCTCTGCATGGAGCATGTCGGCGCCGGCTGGACCGAGCTCGAGCACCAGATCCGCGCCGCCCGGCTCTACGGCGTCGACACCGCGATCCGGGTCTCGCGCGGCAGCTACAGCGACTACGTGCGCGGGCTCGAGCTCGACGCGAGCGGGCTGATCGTGCCGCACGTGATGGGCGCCGAGGATGCCCGCGAGGTGCGCGACATGACCAAGTTCGCCCCGCTCGGCCGCCGGGCCGTCGACGGCGGCAACGCCGACGCCCGCTTCACCCGCGTCGCGCTGGCCGACTACATGGCGCAGGCCAACAGCGAACGCTTCGTGCTGCACCAGATCGAGGACCCGGAGGGGCTCGACCAGATCGAGAGGATCGCCTCGATCGACGGTGTCGACGGGCTGCTGTTCGGGCCGGGCGACTACTCGATCCGCCTCGGCATCCCCGGCCAGATCGACCACGAGGAGGTGGAGGCCGCCCGCGTGGCCGTGGCGAAGGTCGCGCGCAAGCACGGCAAGATCGCCGCCACCGTCTGCAGCCAGGCCGACGTCGCGCGCCACGCGGACCTCGGCTACAACTTCCTCAACGTCGGCGCCGACGTGCTGGCGCTGAGCCGCTACGCCGACGCGGCCGTGGAGGCGTTCGGAGACCTGTGATGAAGCTCGACGACCTGCGCCGCACGATGCTCGACGGCCGCACCAAGGGCGTGCCCGGCACCGCCGCGCCGTTCCCGCTCGAGGAGATCGGCCGGCAGGGCTGGAACGTGCTCGCCGAGGACCTGCCGCTGCCGTTGATGCTGCTCAGGCGCAGTCACCTCGACCACAACGCCGCCACCTTCGGCGCCTGGCTCGCCGAGCGCGGCCTGTCCTTCGCGCCGCACGGCAAGACGACGATGGCGCCGCAGATCTTCGCCGAGCAGCTGCGCGACGGGGCCTGGGCGCTGACGGCGGCGACGGTGCAGCAGGCGCTGGTGATGCACCGCTTCGGGGTGCGCCGGATCATCATCGCCAACCAGGTGGTGGGCCGCGCGAACGTCGCGGCGGTGGCGGCGATGCTCGAGGCGGACGCGGCGCTGGAGCTGTTCTGCTTCGTCGATTCGCCCGCGCATCTCGCCAACTTCGTCGGCCACCTCGCGGCGGCAGGCGCGCCCCGCCCTGTGGGGCTGCTGCTAGAGGTCGGCGTGGTTGGCGGGCGCACCGGCGTGCGCACCCGCGACGCGGCGCTGACGCTCGCCGACGCCATCGCGCAGGCCGACCCGGCGCTGGTGCGTTTCGCGGGAGTGTCGGCGTTCGAGGGCGTCGTCCCCGGCCTCGCCGAGAGCGACGCGCCGGTGCGGGCCTTCGCGCAAACGGTCGTGGACATCGCCGCCGCCCTGCCCCCGGCGCTGCTCGCGGGGCTCGACGAAGTCATCCTCACCGGCGGCGGCTCGGCCCATTTCGACCTGATCGCCGAGCGCTTCGCGACGCTAAAACTGCCGCTCCCGGTGCGGGTCGTGCTGCGCAGCGGCTGCTACGTGACCAACGATTCGGGCGCCTACGTCGCCGCGCAGGAGGCCGCCCGGCGCGATCCGGCGCGGGCGTGGTCGGGGCAGCTGAAGCCGGCGCTGGAGGTGTGGTCCTACGTGCAGTCGCGCCCCGAGCCCGGGCTCGCGCTCCTGACGATGGGCAAGCGCGACGTGCCGCACGACGCCGGGCTGCCGGTGCCGCTGGCGCGCTTCCGCCCCGGCGCGGGCTGGCGCGACGTCGGCGAGGCGGAGATCTTCGCCACCAACGACCAGCACGCCTTCGTGCGCCTGCCGGAATCCTCCAACTGGCAGGTCGGGGACATGATCGCCTCGGGCATCTCGCACCCCTGCACCGCGTTCGACAAGTGGCGCTTCCTGCCGGTGGTCGACGACGCCTACGACGTCGTCGACGGGGTGCTCACCTTCTTCTGACGTCGCCGCTTCAGTCGCGCTGCGCCTGCTGGCGGGTCAGCGGGGCGTAGGCCACGGCGTCGAGCTCGTACTTCAGCAGCGTGCCGAGCACGCCCGAGATGGTCGAGCGGGTGGGCAGCGGGTCCTTGAAGTACTCGGGGTAGATGCGGTTGTGCTCGGCGCCGTCGTCGGGGCTGCCGAGGTAGCACTTGACGTTGATCACGTGGTCGAGCGTCAGCCCCTCCGCCTCGAGGATCACCTGCAGGTTCTCGATCGAGCGGCGCATCTCCTCCTCGAAGGTGCCGTTGATGATGCGCCCGTCCTCGCGGTCCACCGAGGCTTGGCCGGAGACGTAGACGAAGTCGCCCGCGCGGATGGCGGGGCTGAAGGGGAGCGTCGAGCGGGCGCCCTTGTCGATGATCTTGAGCACGTGCGTCAGTCCTTTCGGTCGGGGTGTCAGGGTTCGAAGCGGGCGGGGAAGCCGTGCACCGCGCCGCGCGCCTTGCGGTTGGCGAGGTTGGCGTAGACCTTGGGAACGATGTCCTCCATCCACTCGTCGGAGCGCACGACGAAGCCCGGCGCGGCGTTGTCGATGCCGTAGGAGAAGATCCGCACGCCGGGAGCGTGGTCGCGGATCAGCGCCTTCCAGTCGCGGTGCATGTAGCCGAGCACCACGTCGGGAGCGTGCGCCTGCAGGGCCTCGAGCAACGGCGCGGTCCGCTCGGGCTCGCGCTCCTGGTTGACCTTGATCACCTCGAGCACGCAATCCGGCCCGCACTCCTCGCGCGCCTTCACGATCGCGTCGCGCCGCCGCTTCTGCTCGTTCGAGGCGATCTCGCTGTCGAGGTAGAGCACCTTGCGCGGCCCGTCGAAGCTGCGGAACATCTCGCGGAAGGCGTCGTCGTAGTCGAGCCGGTAGGAGTGGACCTTGGGGTGCACGAGGGTCTGGTCGATGACGCTGACCTGCGTGGCGGCGGTGTCGAGGAAGTCGAGCCTCGTCTCGCCGGTGATCGAGGTGAGCAGCACCACGTCGAGCGCCTCCCACACCGCCATCGGCATCTTCGCGTTGGTGAAGCTGCCGAGGATGAACTCGTGCCCGTCCGACACCACCGCCTTCTCGAGCGCCACCACCAGGCGGGTGTAGAAGTCGTTGTCGAAGATGCCGCCGCCGACCACGTCGCGGTTGTAGAAGAACCCGACCCGGTGGTGCGCCTCCGTCCAGGGCGCGCGCACGAGGAACGAGCCCTTGCCGACCTGGCGGCGGATGATGCCGTCGGCCTCGAGGTCCTTGAGCGTCTTGACGATGGTGATCAGCGAGAAGTCGCAGAACCGCGCGATCTCGTTCTGGCTCTCGATCCGGTCGCCCACCTGCAGCCCGTCGGCCTTCCAGCGGTGCAGCAGCAGCTCGCGCAGGCGGAGGTGGCGGGGGGCGAGCTGGGTGTTCACGCGGGGCTCCACGACATCTGCTGGGCGAGGATGCCGCCGTCGACATAGAGCATCTGGCCGGTGATGTAGGCGGCGTCGTCGGAGGCGAGGAAGCGGACCGCGCCGCCGATGTCGTCGGGCTGGCCGAGCCGGCCGGCGGGGATCTGGGACGTCACCCGCGCGCGTACGCCGGGGCGGTCGAGGCCGGCCTGGGTGAGCGGGGTCTCGACGAGGCCGGGGCCGACGCCGTTCACTCGGATGCCGCGCTCGGCGAGGCTGACGGCGAGGGAGCGCACCAGCATCAGCACCGCGCCCTTGGAGGCGTCGTAGGCGACGCTGTCCTTCTCGGCGGCGAGCGAGTTGGTGGAGCCGATCAGCACGATGCTCGCGCCCGGGCGGGCCTGCTCGGCGAAGGCCTGGGCGCAGTAGAGGTAGCCCTTGACGTTGAGGTCGAAGGTGCGGTCGAGGGCGTCGGCGTCGAGCTGGTCGAGGGGCGTGTCGAAGAAGCCGCCGGCGTTGCAGACGAGCGTGTCGAGGCCGCCGCCGAGCCGCTCCGCCGCGCCGGCGATCAGGGCGCGGCAGCCGTCGCGGGTGGCGAGGTCGGCGCGGACGTAGTGGGCCTCGGCCTGCCCCGACAGCTGCGCCAGCGCGCCGCCGTCGTCGGGGATGTGCGCGTTCAGCACCAGCCGCGCGCCGGAGCGGGCGAAGGCGCGGGCGATGCCGAGCCCGATCCCCTGCGTGGAGCCGGTGACGCAGACGCGGCGGCCGGCGTGGGCGCTGTCCTGTTGCGGCATTTGATTGACCTGTTAAAATGATAACATGGTAATAGTGGCATCCCCATGAGTGTCAATCAACGCTGGCGCAACGTCACGAGCGTCACCCCCGGCGGGCTCGACCCGCGCGACCTGCTGATCGAGGGCGCACGCATCGCCGGCTTCCTCCCGCGCGACGCGCCGACGGGGAGCGACTGGCAGGTGATCGACGGGGGCGGCGCGGTGCTGTTTCCCGGCATGATCGACCTGCTTCAGCACGGCATGTTCCGCCACCTCTACGGCGACGCGGAGCCGGGGGCGGTGGCGGCGGCGTCGGAATTCCTGCTCTCGACCGGGTGCACCGGGTTCCTGCCGTCGTTCGGCTGCACCCCGACGCCGCGCATGGTGGAGGTGCTCGCGGCGCTCGCCGCACAGTGCGACGAGGCGTGCGCCGCGCGTGCACTGGGCGTGCACAGCGAAGGGCCGTGCTTCGCGCTCGCGGGGGCGCACAACCCCGACAACCTCGCGAGGCCGGGCGCGGAGCTGGCGCGGACGATGTGCGAGGCCGCCGGCGGGCGGCTCGCGGCGGTGACGCTCGCGCCCGAGCTGCCCGGGGCGGAGGCGTTCGTGCGCGCGCTGAAGGCGGAGGGGGTGTCGGTCCATCTCGGCCATTCCGCCGCCGCGCCCCACGACGTGCCGCGCTATGTCGGCTGGGGGATCGACGCGGTCACCCACATGTTCAACGTGATGCCGCCCCTGCCCTACGACGGCATGGGCCTGCACCCCTACTCGCTCCCCGACGCCCTGCTCGCCGAGCGCGACCTGCCGCTGGGGCTGATCTGCGACGGCATCCACACCGACCCCGGCTTCGTGCGCCTGCTCGCGCAGCTGCCCGCGCACCGGGTGTTCCTCGAGACCGACGCGATGAAGTTCGCCGGGGCGGAGGACACCTCGTTCGAGTTCTACCCGGGCTACCGGGTCCACAGCCGCAAGGGCCACGCGGTGCGCGACGACAGGGGCGGGCTCTGCGGCTCGTCGCTGACGCCCGAAGAGGCGATGCTCAACTTCCTGCGCCTCGGCGAGACCGACCTCGTGCGCGCGGCCCACGCCACCAGCCTCGTGCCGGCGCGGGTGCTGGGGCGCGAGGCCGACCTCGGCAGCCTGCGGCGCGGGCGGCTGGCGGATTTCGCGGTGCTCGACCCGGTGACGCACGCGGTGCGGGCGACGGTCGTGGGCGGGCGGGAGCTCTACCGGGCGGATTAGGGCCTCAGGTGGCGCTGGACGGCGACGAGCAGCAGCACCACCAGGGCGGGCTGCGGCGCGGGCGCGTGGGCGGCGCGGTCGAGGACGGCGAGCAGCGCCGCGTCGGCGGACCGGGCGAGCAGCGGGCGCAGATCGAGCAGGCAGGCGCGCGCGGCGGCCGGGTCGGCGACGTCTTCGTCGGCGGCGAAGCGCGCCAGCCGCTTCGCCTGCGCCTCGCCGCCCGGAAGCGCGCGCACCGCGTGGGAGAGGCGCAGGAACTGGCCCGCGAGCGCGACGCCCCGGCCCCGCTCCTCGAGCCGCAGGATCTGCGCGAACGCCTTCTCGCAGCGCAGGATCTTGGCGACCGCCAGCAGCACCACCTTGGCCCGGCCCTCGTCGAGCGGCGGGCCGCCGGGCGCGCCGAGGCAGAGATCCATCAGCGCCGCGACGCTATCGCCGTCGCCGAGCTTGCCCAGCGCCGAGGCGGCGGCGAGGCGGCAGTCGGGCGCGGGATCGCTCGCCAGCATCGCGCGCATCCGCGGCAGGCTTTCGACGTGGCGCAGATCGCCCAGGCTGCGCAGGGCGCGGGCGCGCATCAGCGGCGAGGCATCCTCGAGCGCCGCCGCGATCAGCGGGGCGCAGTCGGGCGCGGGCAGCCGGCCGAGCGCCTCGATCGCGGCGTAGCGCAGCTCGGCGGGGCTGTCGCCCTCGAGCAGCCCGCGCAGCGCCCGCACCACGTCGGGATGCGCGCCAAGCCGCCCGAGCGCGCGCACCGCCTCGTGGCGCACGTCGAAGCTCGGATCGCGCACCGCCTCGATCAGCTCTTCCTTGGCCAGCAGGCTGCCGCTGAAGCCGAAGCCGAAGGCCAGCTCGCGCCGCCGCTGCTCGGAGGTGCGCCGCTCGTAGCGGTTGATCCCCCAGAGCGCGCGCAGCGGGCTGCCGGTGGCGAAGTGGCCGACGAAGTCGCGCACCGTCGTCGCCCCGTCCTCGCGCAACGTCGCGAAGCACCAGGCGGAGACGAGCGTCACCAGCGCCGCGAGCAGGAACAGTGCCTCGAAGTTGCCGAAGGTCAGGCCCAGCGCCTCGATCCGGCGCGGGCCGATCCAGGTGAGCAGGAAGCCGGCGGCGAAGGTGACGACGCCGGCGACCACGCCGTCGACCGCGTAGTGCAGCACGGTGTAGCTCTCCTTCGAGGACGGCGGCACGACGTTGAGCATGTAGACGTTGGCGACGGCGATGGAGGACTGAAACAGGAAGCCGACGGCGAAGAACACCGCCGCCACGAGCGGCACCATCGGCCCGAACCGCCCGCCCGCGAGCGCCAGCGCCACCAGCAGCGCCACCTGCCCCGCCTGCAGCGCGACGCGGATCGCGCGGGTGCCGTAGCGGTCGACGAACCAGCCCGCCGCGAGCGTCCCCGCCGCCGCGCCGACGGGGATGAAGGCGGCCATGAACACCAGCGTGCCCGAGCTGAGGCCGACGCGCTGGCGGAAATAGAGCAGCAGGAACAGCGCGATGGCCGTCATCACCAGGTTCTGCAGCGCCGAGGCGACGAGGAAGACGACGTAGTTGCGATCGCGCAGCGGCTCGCCGAAGTCGCGGTAGCCGCGCGTCCGGGCGGCGACGGGGGCCGGCGCGCCGCCGCGCAGGCCGAACAGCATCAGCGCACCGGCGATGCCCACCGCGATGCCGACGCCGAAGATCGGGTAGAACCGCGTCAGCCCCTCGCTCGCGTCGAGCCACATCCGCGTCGCCCACGACACGATCAGCGCCACCGGCAGGTAGACCAGCGCCATCCGCCCCGCGATCCGCCCGCGCACGGCGCGGGGCATGAACTCCTGGCTCCACGGCACCAGCGCCGCCTCGGCGAGGCTGCGGCAGATCGCGAAGCCCAGCATCGCGACGGCGAGGATGGCGAAGGCGGTGTCGGGGCGGGCGGCGAAGAGCGGCGCGGCGAAGAACAGCGTCAGGAACAGATAGCGCGCGGCGAGCGCGGTGCCGGCCATGCGGCGGCTGCCGAAGCGGGTGATCATCGGCAGCGTCAGCACGCCGAGCGCCTGGAAGGCGGGCATCATCCCCGCCAGCAGGCCGATCCGGTCTTCCGCCAGCCCCAGCTCGGCGGCGAACATCGCCATCGGCGCGCCGATGGTGCAGATCACCGCCGTGCCCGTCAGCAGCGTCGAGAGGTAGAAGAAGGGCAGCCGGCGCAGCTTGTCGTAGTCGCTCTGCGCCCGCGCCGGCCCCTCCGCGCCGCTCATCCCGGCTCCGGCAGGCCGATGGGCCAGCTCTTGATGACGTGCTGGCCGTCCTCGACCATCCAGCAGCAGGCGAGCGCCTCGCGGGGCGACAGCCGCAGCAGGCCCGGCTGGCCGAAGCGCAGGCTGGCGAACTGGCCGACGATGCCGCCGCCGCTGTGCGCCGCCCGGTCCGCGCCGCCGAACAGCGCCAGTTCGGAGAGCACCTCGACCGCGTCCGCGCCCGCGCCGGCGCGCATCTCGCGCAGCACCAGCCCCGCCGGGGCCTCGCGATGGGCGTGGATGGCGAGGAGGCGGTCGTGCGTGAGCGACATCAGGTTCGACGCCTGCGCGCGGATGCCGGTGGCGAGCGGCGGCGCGAAGCTGTGGCCGTCGTCGTCGGAGAGGCACAGCTGGACGTCGAGGTTGGCCTGCGCGGCGAGGTCGTAGGCCCAGACCTGCACCGCGATGCGCCCGTCGCCCATGCGGCAGAGCCGGCATTCCCACGGCGCGACATGCCCGCCGGCGAAGAACACCGACCGGCGCGACCAGCTCGTGCCGCCGTCGCGGCTCTCGATCAGCCAGCCCTCCTGCCCTTCGGGGCGCAGGTGGAACGGCGCGCCCGCCGCGAGGAGCGTGCCGTCGTCGAGCGCGATGGCCGGGCCGGAGAGCTCGAGCGCGGCGCCGTCGACGGAGAAGGCGTGCGGCTCCGACCAGGTGTGGCCGCCGTCGTGCGAGATGGCGGCGCGGTTGCGCATGGGCAGCAGCTCCTGCGTCACCGGGTCGGCGATGGGGGTGAGGTCGTCGGGGCGTTCGAAGACGTAGCCCGTCGCCAGCAGCCGCCCGTCGGGCAGCAGCACCGGCTTGAAGCTCTCGGACTCCGCCCGCTCGGCGGCGTGCATCCGCACCGGCTCCGACCAGCTGCGCCCGCCGTCGCGGCTGCGGCAGACATGGGCGCGCATGTCGGCGGCGTCGAAGGCCTGGCCGATGGAGAACATCGCGAGGATGTCGCCGCCGGGCAGCGCCACGAGGCCGGGGAACGCGGCCTGCCGGCTGACCAGGAGCGGCGCCGGGTTGGCGTAGATCGTGCCGCTCTCGCCCGCCGTGAGCGCCATCGGCCTACCCCGCCCGGCTGCCGTCGAGGGCGATGCGCTTGCCCGCGAGCTTGCGATAGGGGAGCCGGGTGAGGTTGCTGGTGCAGAGCCCGGCGCTGTCGACGTTGAAGGAGGCGCGCGCGATCGGGTCGTAGGCGGCGCGGTGCGAGACGGCGGCCTTGACGATGACGAGGTCGGCCTCCTCGGGGCGGATGCCCTGGGAATGGAGGTGGCCGAGGTCCATCGGCGCGGTCTTGTAGGTGGTCAGCAGGATCTCGGCCTGGCCCGTGCGCACCACCGCGCTGTCGCCCATCTCGATGCGGGTGCCGCGCATCGAGGCGAGGTGGGAGTGCGGGTTCTCGAGCTCGAACACCCCGTCGCTCAGGTGCACCACCTCGCCCTCGATCTCGACGGGAGCGCCGTGGTGGCCATCGGTCTTGCCGCCGACCGCCAGCCGCACCCGCGCCCCCTGCCCCGCCGCCTTGCACTCGGCGACGGCCTCCGGGTCGGCGAGGGCGGCGACGATGCCGGTGCGGCCGGTGGCGAGCAGCGGGCCGAGGATGTCGGTGGCGTCGCCCGGCGCGCCGCCGCCGATGTTGTCGGCCGCCTCGACCAGCAGCACCGGCCCCTCCCCCGGCGGCAGCGCGTCGACGCGGGCGAGCACCGCGTCGAGCGTCTCCTCCTGCGGGTAGCCCGCCGCGAGGTGCGCCTCGAGGACGCCCTCCAGGGTGTCGAGGTGGCGCTCGCCCCGCGCCGCATCGCCGGTGGTGAAGAGGTTCAGGCTGAACCCGCAATCGGCGATGTCGGCGTAGGCGTAGCCCGCCATGACGTTGACGACGCGCACGTCCGGGTCCGTCGCCTCGATCTCGCGCGCCGCCGCCAGCACCTCGCGCATCGGCGACGAGGCCGAGCCGACGCCGGTGGGGGGCAGCACGTGGGGCGTCGGGCGGTGCAGGCCGCGCAGCTTGGTGGGCGCGCGCATCAGTTCGTCGAGCAGTTCGGCGGCGCGCACCGCCGTGTCGCGCGCGTCGGCGTGGGGGTTCTCGCGGTAGGCGACGAGGGCGGTGGCGTTCTCGACCATCCCGCGCGAGACGTTGGCGTGGAGGTCGAGCACCGCCACCACCGGCACGTCGCCCCGCCCCGCCTGCCGCAGTTCGGCGCGCAGCCGCGCCAGCAGGACACCCTCGACGTCGTCGCGGTCCTCGCTGACCATCGCGCCGTGCAGGATCAGGCAGATGCCGTCGAGCGCCCCCGCACGGGCCGCGAGGTCGGCGAAGAAGCGGTCGTCGAAGCGCGCCACCGCCGCCGCCTCGACCAGCCCGGCGGGATCGGCGGCCATGTGGATCGACGGGATCACCTTCCAGCCGCGCGCCTGCGCCACGCTCAGCGCGCCGTCCATCGGCGAGCCGTTGCCCGCCAGCCGCGCGATCAGCTCCGGCCCCTCGACAAGCACCGAGCGCTCGAAGGCGTCGAGCCCGGTGCGGGCGGCGAGGAAGCTGTGGGTTTCGTGGAACAGGCCGGCGACGAGAACGGTGGGCATACAGGGACAACCTCGCACGAGGGCCCCAGTGTGGGACCGCTTTGGTTATCTCATTAGCATGATAACGAGGCAAAGCGTCAATGCCGCCCGCGCCCGCGCGTTTTCAGCGCTGCGCCGTCTTCCGGATCCTCACCAGGCAGGTGTGCGCCGTCGGGCCCTGTGCCAGCTTCGACGTGCCCCGGTCGGCCGTCAGCACGTTGGGGTTGCCGTTCAGGCATAGCTCGGGCCGCTCCGGCGACGGCTTGAACCACGCGCCGGTCGCCATCTGCACGACCCCGCGCCGCAGGGCGTCGTCGAGGACCACGCGGGCGAGGCACGCGCCGCGGGCGTTGAAGAGCTCCACCGCGTCGCCCTCGGAGATGTCGCGCGCGGCGGCGTCGGCGGGGTTGAGCCGCACGCGCTCCAGGCCGCCCCGCTTCGCGCCCTGGCTGACCGGGCCCTGGTCGAGCTGGGAGTGCAGCTTGGTGTGGGGCTGGTTGGAGATCAGGTGCAGCTCGTCCGCCGCGGCGTCGCCGAGCCACTCGTAGGGCTCCATCCAGGTCACGTGACCGGGGCAGTCGTCGTAGCCGAAGCCGGCGATCTCGGCGGACCAGATCTCGATCTTGCCGCTCCGGGTCGGGATCGGGTGGGCCTCGGGATCGGCGCGGAAGCGCTGGAACATCACGTTGGGCTCGGCCGGCGCCTCGACCTTGTGCCAGCGCCGCTCGCGCAGGGTGTCGTAGTCGGGCAGCGTCACGCCCTCGCCCGCGGCGCGCTGGCAGCTCAGCGCGTAGAGGTGGCGCTGCCACGCCTCGGCGTCCCGGCCCTCGGTGAAGGCCTCTTCCTGCCCCATCCGGCGGGCGAGGCCGCGGAAGATCTCGTAATCGTCGCGTGCCAGCGGCGGCGGGGCGGAGACGGCTTCCATGGCGACGATGTAGGGGTCGCGGCCGCCCATGCTGACGTCGCGGCGCTCGAGCGGGTTGGTGCAGGGCAGCACGATGTCGGCATGTCGCGCGGTGGCGGTCCAGCACCAGTCGTTGACGATGACCGTGTCGGGCGCCGTCCAGGCCTGCCGCAGGCGGTTGAGATCCTGGTGGTGGTGGAAGGGGTTGCCGCCGGCCCACCAGATCATCCGGGTGTCGGGATAGGTGAGGGTGCGGCCGTTGTACGCGTACTCCGCGCCCGGGTTCTCGAGCATGTCGCTGATGCGGGCGACGGGGATGTAGGTCTCGACCGGGTTGGTCCCCTGCGGCATCGCCGCGTGGGCGAGGCTGCGGTTCTCGAGGCCCATCGAGTTGACCGCCGAATAGCCGAGCCCGAAGCCGCCGCCCGGCAGGCCGATCTGGCCCAGCATCGCCGCCAGGGTGATCGTCGCCCAGAAGGGCTGCTCGCCGTGGTCCTGCCGGGTGAGCGACCAGCTCGCCGAGATCATCGTCCGCTGCCGGTGCATCCGCCGCGCCAGGTCGACGATCGCCGAGGCCTCGACCTCGCAGATGGCGGCGGCCCAGGCGGCGGTCTTGGCGACGCCGTCGGTCTTGCCCGTCAGGTAGTCGGCGAAGCGTTCGAAGCCGACGGTGTACCTGGCGAGGAAGTCGGCGTCGTGCAGCCCCTCGTCGAGCAGGCAGTGGCAGAGGGCGAGGATCATCGCCACGTCGCTCGAGGGCCGCGGCGCGATCCACTGGGCGGAGAGGGCGTCGATGGCGTCGTCGCGCAGGGGCGAGATCGACACGAACTCCACCCCGTTGGCGCGGGCGTTGAGCATCGCCTCGCGCTGGCGGTGCCGGCCGGTGCCGCCCTGGGAGATCTGGCCGTTGCGCAGCGGCAGGCCGCCGAAGGCGACGAACAGCTCGGTGTGCTCGACGATGCTCTGCCAGTCGGTGGTGTCGGCCGCGGCGACCCAGAAGCCGCCGATCACGTGCTCGCAGATCACCTCGCCGGCGGCGAGGCTGTAGGTGTTGACCGAGCGGGTGAAGCCGCCGTTCAGGTTCAGGAACCGCCGCAGGTGGCCCTGCGCGTGGTGGAAGCGCCCGGCGCTGGCCCAGCCGTAGGAGCCGGCGTAGATCGCCTCGTTGCCGAAGTCGCGGCGCACGCGGGTCAGCTCGTCGGCGATCAGGCCCTCGACCTCGTCCCAGCTCACCGCGACGAACGCGTCGGAGCCGCGCCTGTCGCGGTTGCGCCCATCCGGGTCCTCCAGCCAGCCCTTGCGTACCATCGGCGCGGTGACCCGCGTCGGGCCGTCGAGCACGCCGAAGAAGCCCTGCCCGATGTTCGAGGGATCGACGTCTTCCTCGAACGGGTGCAGGGCGCGCAGGGTCTTGCCGTCGCTTTCGGCCCGGTAGGTGCCCCAGTGCATCGCGGTCAGGGGCAGGTCCGTCTTGTCCATCGGGCGGTTCCCATCGGTCTTGGTGTGGTCAGTCATCGGCGAGCAGCCCGGCGGCGATCTCCGAGCAGGTGACGAGGTGCGTCGTGAAGCCGGCGCGGAGCGCGGCGCGCGTGGGCTCGGTCTTGTCCGCCCCGGCCGCGGCGAGGAGGCCCAGCTCCTTGCCGCGCATCTCGTCGATGGTGGTGCCGATGATGCGGGCGTCGATCTCGCCGGGGATCGGGTTGCCGTCGCGGTCGATGAAGCGGCCGCAGATCACCGCCGCCGCGCCCCGGGCCTGGTAGGCCGCCAGCGTCGCCTCGCTGACGACGCCGCTGCGGACGACGTGGCTGTCGGAGCCGACGGAGCCGGCGGCGAACAGCACCTTGTTGCAGGTGCGGATCGCGTCGAGCTGGGCGGCGATGACCGGCTCGCGGCGCAGCATCTCGGCGAGGTCGCTGCTCTGGACCAGGAGCGGGGCGTGGAGGTTGATGCAATTGGCCGAGAAGGCGGTGGCGAGGTTGGCCGAGCAGGTCTCGGCGGCGAAGCCCAGCGGCGTCGCGCGCGAGCCGACGAGCTGCACGATGTCGAGCCCGGGGATGGCGATGGCCTCGACCTCGGTGGAGATGTGGTAGACCGTCTCGCCCCAGGACACGCCGAGCCGGTCGCCGGCGGTCAGCAGCTCCGGCAGCCAGTCGGCGGCGGCGCGCGCCACCCGCAGCAGGTCGGCGGCGGGATCGTCGGGCTGGCCGGGGACCACGAGCGCGTCCTTCAGGGCAAACTTGCGCTTCAGCTCCTCGGCGATCTCGCGCTGGCGGAAGATCTCGGGATGCAGCGACACCCGCACGTAGCCCCGCGCCCGCGCCAACGCGAGGTAATTGACCACCGTGCTGCGCGACAGGCCGAGGCGGGCGGCGATGTCGGCCTGGCTCATGTCGTCCTTGAAGTAGCACCACGCCGCCTCGATGATCTGCTGCTCGGTGCGCGACTGCACCTCGCCGCGGGCCCGGCGGCCGCTAGCGGGCATATCGGGCGGTCCGCTTCCGGAAGACGAGCATCAGCACGACGATCGCCAGCACGTAGGGCATGCTCTCGGTGAGCTGCTGCGGCAGGCCGAGGCCCTGCATCCGGAAGCCGAAGGCGTCGACGAGGCCGAACAGGATGGCGGTGGGCAGGATCCAGGGCAGGCGCGCGCTGCACATCATCATGATGACGAGCGCGATCCAGCCGCGCCCCGCGCTCATGCCCTCGGTGAACAGCGTCACGTTGGAGATCGAAAGCTGCGCCCCGCCCATGGCGCAGAGCACGCCGCAGGCGATCACGGCGGCCGTCTTGACCCGCTCCGGCGACACCCCGACGGTGCGCATCGCCGCCGCGTTCTGCCCCGCCGCCCGCAGCCGCAGGCCGTACTTGTGGTTCTTCAGGAGCCAGGTGACGGCGACGACGAGGAAGATCGCGAGCCAGACGAGGATCGACTGCCCCGACACGAACGGACCGATCAGCGGGATGTCGGCGACCGGGCCGAGGTGGATCCGGGGCAGCTGCACGATGGCCGGGTCGTCGAACTGGCCCGAGACCCCGAAGATCCGCCCCAGCAGGAAGGCGGTGAGGCCGATGGCCAGCACGTTGAAGCCGATGCTGACGATGATGTGGTCGCCGCCGCGGGTCACGCCGAAATAGGCGAAGACCAGCCCCGACAGGGCGCCGGAGACGATGGCAAGCCCCAGCCCCGCCAGGGCGTTGCCGGTGTAGAAGGTGCCCACGACCGCGGCGAAGGCGCCGATCAGCATCATGCCCTCGAGCGCGATGTTGAACACGTTCGCCCGGTCGCACAGGGCGCTTCCGATGGCGGCCAGCAGGACCGGCGTGAACAGCCGGGGGATGGATTCGATCAGGGCGGCGTCGAAGAACATCGCTAGCGCCCCTTCCCGCCGAGGTTGGACAGCATCTTGCCCGCCACCCCGGACAGGTAGAGGACGATCACGGCCTGGATGATCTGGCCGACCTCGCGCGGGATGCCGACGCTGCGCTCCATGCCGATCGCCCCCGTCGCCAGCGCGGCGAAGAAGAACGCCGTCAGCGGCGTCGCCCAGGGGATAATCGCCGCCATGAGCACCGCCGCGATGCCCGTCCAGGCGTAGAGCGGCGCGGTCAGCATGCCGTCGATGTAGCGCTGGTTCATGCCGAACACCGCGACGAAGCCGGTCATGCCGGCGATGGCGCCGCTGATCATCAGGGTGCGGTAGTAGAGCTTGTGGGTCGGGTAGCCCGAGGCGCGGGCGAAGGGGTAGCTGTAGCCCTGCATCCGCACCCGGTAGCCGAACACGCTGGTCCGCTCGAGCAGGATGACGAGCAGCGCGGTGCCGCCGATCAGCAGGATGCCGTAATCGAGGATGGTGCCGGTGAAGCGCGGCAGGCTCGCCTCGCCCATGATGCGGAAGGACTGGGTGGCGCCGCTGTTGACGTCGCGGAACGGGTGCGAGACGGCATAGGAGGCGATGTAGGAGGCCGGGTAGTTGAGCAGCAGCGAGCCGATCAGCAGCGGCACGTTGGCGCCCCGCTCGATCAGCCCCGCCAGCACCGCCCAGCCGGCCCCGACCGCCATCGCCGCCAGCAGCGCCGCCAGCGCCACCACGAGCGGCGGCGCGGGGAGGTAGACCCCGACCAGAGCCGCGGTGAGGCCGCCGAGCACGAGCTGGCCCTCGGCGCCGATGTTGAGCAGGCCGGCGCGGAACGACACCAGCACCGACATCGCCAGCCCGAGCAGGATCGAGAACCGGCCGAGGGTCGAGTAGAGGTTGAAGTTGTTGCGCCCGCCGAAGGCGCCGTCGAGGAACGCGGCCACGGCCGCGCGCGTGGCGTCGAAGGCGAGCAGCGCGAGGAGGCCGGCCGCCACCAGGGCGAGGGGCACGAGGAGGACGCGGAGCGAGGCGTTCATGCGGCGGTGTCCTTTCGCTGGCCCGACATGGCCGCGCCCACGGCGATCGCGTCGAGTTCGCCGCGCTCGAAGATCGCGGTCAGCTCGCCGTCGCAGAGCACGCCCACCCGGTCGGACAGCGCGAACAGCTCCTCGAGGTCGCTGCTGACGAGGACGATGGCGCAGCCCATCTCCGCCAGTTCCAGGATCTGCTTGTGGATGAAGGTGATCGCCCCGACATCGACGCCCCAGCAGGGGTTCTCGATCACCAGGACGGCGGGCCGCGCCGAGAGTTCGCGCGCCACGACGACCTTCTGCTGGTTGCCCCCCGACAGCTTCGCCGCCCGGTGCCGCTCGGAGGGGGTGCGGATGTCGAAACGGGCGATCAGGTCGCGGCTGAAGTCGCGGATGCGGCGCTTGTCGAGGAAGCCGCGCGATGAGAAGTCCGTCGTTCCCTCGCGCCCAGAGATCAGGTTCTCCGCGATCGTCGCCGGCTGCGCCAGCCCCATGGCCATGCGGTCCTCGGCCATGTAGCCCAGCCCGAGCGCGCGCCGCGCCGCCACGTCGAGCCCGAGCACGTCGCGGCCGGCGAGCTGGACCGCGCCCTCGGCGTCCTCCAGCCCCACCAGGGCGTTCACCAGCTCCTTCTGGCCGTTGCCGGAGACGCCGGCGATGCCGAAGATCTCGCCCTTGCGCACGTCGAAGCTCACCTCCGCCAGCGCCGCCTTGCCCTGCCGGCGGCGGACGGTGAGGTCGCGGATCGACAGCGCGACGTCGGGGCGCGTCGCGTCGCGCTTGGCGATGATCTCGATGTTGCTGCCGACCATCAGCTCGGCGAGCTCGGTCTTGTCGGTGGCCTGCGCATCGCGCTCGGCGACGAGGCGGCCGCGCCGCAGGACGAGGATGCGGTCGGCGTTGTCCATGACCTCGTCGAGCTTGTGGGTGATCAGGACGATGGACGTCCCCTGCGCCTGCAGCCGCGCCAGCATCTTGTAGAGCGCGATGCTCTCCTGCGGGGTCAGCACGGCGGTGGGCTCGTCGAGGATGACGACGGAGGCGCCGCGGTAGAGCAGCTTGACGATCTCCACCTGCTGGCGGGCGTCGACGGGCAGGTCGGCGACCTTGCGGTCGAGGTCAATGGAGAAGTCGAACTCCTGCAGGATGCGCTGCGCCGCCGCGCGGTGCTCGCCGAGCGCGATGCGGCCGCTGCGGCCGGTGTCTTCCTGGCCGACGATGATGTTCTCCAGCACCGTCAGGTCGGGGTAGAGCATGAAGTGCTGGTGCACCATGCCGAGCCCCGCCGCGATGGCGTCGCGGGCCGACCGCATCTTCCGCGGCCGGCCCATGATCTCGACGCCGCCCTCGTCGGGCTCCAGCAGGCCGAACAGGATGCTCATCGCGGTGGACTTGCCGGCACCGTTCTCGCCGATCAGCGCGAGGAACTCGCCCTCGCGCACCTCGATCGACACGTCCTGCAGCGCCTTCGTCGGTCCGAACGCCTTGCTGACGCCGTTGAGGCGGCAGACCGCTGGCGGTGAGGTCTCGGTATCTGGCACGGTCACCCCCAGCGGTCCGTCAGTCTCGGTGTCGGCGCTCAGTTCGCCATCATCGGGTCGTCGACGACGACCTCGCCGGCCACGATCTGCTCCGCGAGGCTCCGGATCTCGGCAGCGACCTCGGCGTCGTCGGCGATCAGGCAGCCGCTTTCGGCGAGCGCGTCACCGCCCTCGACGGCCATTGCGCTCATCCCGCCCTCGGCGAGGCCGTAGGAGGCGAAGGTCGCCGCCTCGCCGGCCTCGATGGCCTCGATCGACTGCAGGACCGCCTGGTCGACCCGCTTCAGGGCGACGTCGTACATCGTGCCCGGCGCCACGCCGCAGAGATTGGTGTCGACGCCCATGGTGACGAAGCCGCTCTCGGCCGCCGCCTCGTACACGCCGAACGAGCCGCCGGCCGCCGCCGCGTAGATGACGTCGGCCCCGGCCGCGTCGAGCGCCAGCGCCTGCTCCTTGGCGCGCACCGGATCGGAGAACGGGTTCTGGCCGCCGACCCAGCGGGTCTCGACCGTCACCTCGGGATCCACATGCGCCACGCCGGCAGCGAAGCCGTCGGTGAAGCGGTGCATGAAGGGGATGTCGATCGGACCGATGACGCCGACGGTGCCGGTCTCGGTGGTCATCGCGGCGATGGCGCCCATCAGGAACGACGATTCGTGCTCGCGGAAGACGGCGCAGTGCACGTTATCCGGGCGCTCCTGGTCGGTGCAGGCGTCGACCAGCAGGAACTGCGTGTCGGGCGCGGTGGGCGCGACTTCCATGACGCCGTCGACGGCGGAGAAGCTCATCGCGACGACGATGTCGGCGCCGACGCTCGCCGCGGCGTAGAGGTTCTCCAGCATCGCCTGCGGCGCGTCGCTCTCGTAGGTGATCACCTCGGCGCCGCGCGCCTCGCCCGCGGCTTCGGCACCCTCCTGGCCCAGCACGAGGAAGGGGTTGTTCCCGATCGGGTTGGGGGTGACGTAGATGATGGACTTGTCCTGCGCGTGGACGGCGGTGCCGAGTGTCGCGACCGCGAGTCCTGCGGCCAGTGCGGTGTTCAGTGTCTTTGCCATCTGATGTGGCCTCCCTGTGGTGTTCACGCCGGTGTCGTTCCTGTCGTCGTTCATACGGTGTGGCTCCCGCCGGAATCCAGACGGGATCCGGTCACATCTTGCACCGCCTCGACCCGCTCCGCTCCCGGCCTCCGGCGAGGGGCGCGGCGCGATGCTCCTGCGCCCGCAGCGATCCGCATTTCTAGGCAAATGTCAATGTGGGTGCCATTTGTTTATTTTCTTCACTTCGCGGTCGGCGGCGTGTAATGGATCGTCGTGCCGTGCGCCTTCCGGAGGATCCGACATGTTGAACGCCAAGCTGTCCGACGCCGTCGCGGCGATCCGTGCCCGGACCGACATGGTGCCCGAGATCGCGCTGACGCTCGGCTCCGGCCTCGGTCCGCTGGCGGATCACCTCGACGGCACGACGATCCCCTACGCCGACATCCCGCACTTCCCGGTCTCCACCGTGCAGGGCCACGACGGGGTGCTGATGGTGGGCACCCTGTTCGGCCGCGCCTGTGTGGCGATGCGCGGCCGGGTCCACATGTACGAGGGCTACTCGGCCCAGGAGGTCGCCTTCCCGATGCGGGTGATGGCGGCGCTCGGCGCGCAGACGGCGATCTTCACCAACGCCGCCGGCGGCATGGGCGAGGGCATGCAGGTGGGCGACCTCGTCGCCATCGAGGACCACCTGTCGCTGGCGGTCGCGAGCGGCCACGACCCCCTGCGCGGGCCCAACGACCCCGGGATCGGCGAGCGATTCGTGTCGATGAACCGCGCCTACGACCCCGAGTTGATCGACCTCGTGCAATCGCTCTCCCCCGACATCGCCCGCGGCGTCTACGGCCACCTCGTCGGCCCCAGCTTCGAGCCCCCTGCCCTGATCCGCCTGCTCAAGCTCGCCGGCGTCGACCTCGCCGGCATGTCCACCGTCCCCGAGGTGATCGCTGCGCGGCACATGGGCGTGCGGGTGCTGGCGCTCTCGGCGGTAACCAATATCGCGGTCAGCTCCACCGCCGACAGCCACGTAACCAACGAGGCCGAGGTCTGGGAGTCGATCCGCATCATCGAGCCCAAGCTGCTGGCGCTGATGCAGGCCCTGATCCCGGGGCTGCCGGCCGTCGAGGCCTGAGATGCGCGTCGACACCCTGATCCGCGGCGGCGTGGTGCTGACCATGGACGGCGACTTCACCCGGCACGACGCCGGGTATGTCGCGGTGACCGGCGGGCGGATCAGCCACGTGGGCGCCGATGCCGACGCCGCCGGGCTGAGCGCCGAGCGGGTGATCGACGCCGAAGGCGGGATCATCCTGCCCGGCTTCGTCAACACCCATTGCCACGCCGCGATGACGCTGTTCCGCGGCCTCGCCGACGACGTCGACCTCGACGGCTTCCTGCGCACCGTCTGGCGCGCCGAGGCGGAGCACATCGGCCCCGCCAGCGTCGAGCTCGGCGCCGAGCTCGCGATCGCCGAGATGGCGCTGAGCGGCGTGACCCACTTCCTCGACATGTACTGGTACCCCGAGGCCACCATCGCCGCCGCGCAGCGGGTCGGGATGGGGCTCACCTCGGGCCCGCCGATGCTCAACGTCGAGGGCGTGGACGGCATGGGCTGGGCCGAGCGCATGGCCTACACCGAGGGCTTTCTCGAGCGGTATTCCGGGGTCGACGGGGTGCAGCCGATGCTGCTGCCGCACGGCTGCTACACGCTCGACGCCGACAAGCTCGCCGAGATCGCCAACCTGGCGCGGGCGGCGGGCTGCGGGGTGCACATCCACGCCGCCGAGGCGGCCTGGGAGATGCAGCTGGTGCGCGACGCCTACGGCACCACGCCGGTGCGCGCGCTCGAGCGGGCGGGCCTGCTGGAACAGCCGCTGCTGCTCGCCCATGCGGTGCATCTCGATGGCGAGGAGATCGCCCTGCTCGCCGATGCCGGCGCGGGCGTGGCCCATTGCCCGCTCTCCAACGCCAAGCTCGCCTCGGGCATGGCGCCGATCGGCGAGATGCGGGCGAGCGGCGTGACGCTGTCGCTCGGCACCGACGGGCCGGCGAGCGGCAACGACCTCGACATGTTCGCCACGATGCGGCTGGCGGCGCTGGTCCACAACCTGCGCAGCGGCACCTCCGACACCCTGCCCGCCCGCGACCTCGTCGCGATGGCCACCTCCGGCGGCGCCATGGCGCTGGGGCTCGGCGCGCGGACCGGCAGCCTCGAGGTCGGCAAGCAGGCCGACATCACCGTCGTCGCCACCGACGCGCCGCACAACGTGCCGTCCTACTGCCCCTATTCGACGCTCGTCTTCAGCGCCGGGCGCAGCGAAGTGCGCCACGTGCTGGCGCGGGGCCGGGCCCTCGTCGCCGACGGGCGCCCGACGACGCCGACCGAGCCGGTGAAGGCCGAGGTGCGGCGGCTGGCGGCAGACATAGCCAACAGGAGAGACTGATGGGGTTTCGCGCGATCGAGTGGCTGGACGACAGCAGCATTCTGAAGCTGATCGACCAGAAGGCCCTGCCGCAGCAGGTGCATTACCTGGAGCTGACCACCCCGGCCGAGATCGCCGGGGCGATCCACGACATGACCGTGCGCGGCGCCCCCGCCATCGGCGTCGCCGCCGCCTTCGGCATCCTGCAGGCGGCGCGCGGCGCGGCCGGGGCGGGCGAGGACCTGCAGGCGCGCCTGAGCGAGGCCGACGCGGTGCTGCGCGCCGCCCGGCCGACGGCGGTGAACCTGTCCTGGGCGCTGAACCGGATGCGCGCGGTCTGGTCCGGGGCCGGCGACAGCGAGGCGCTGCTCGCCGCGCTCGACCGCGAGGCGCGGCGCATCGAGGCCGAGGACATCGCCGTCAACCGCGCGATCTCAGAGCAGGCGCTGAAGATCCTGCCGCGGAAGGTCACCTTCTTCCATCATTGCAACACCGGCTCGCTCGCCACCGTCGACCTCGGCACCGCGCTCGGCATCATCCGCAGCGCCCACGAGGCCGGCCACGAGGTCTTCGCCTACATCGACGAGACCCGGCCGCGGCTGCAGGGGGCCAAGCTGTCGTCGTTCGAGCTGCTGCAGTTCGGCGTCCCCCACGCCATCGTCGTCGACGGCGCCTCGGCCCACATCATGCGCACCAGGGACGTCGACATCGCGGTGGTCGGCTGCGACCGGGTCGCCGCCAACGGCGACGTCGCCAACAAGATCGGCACCTACAACCTGGCGCTCGCGGCCGCCGACAACGGCGTGCCCTTCTACGTCGCCGCGCCGATGTCGACGATCGACTTCTCGACCGCGACCGGCGACGACATCGAGATCGAGGAGCGCGACGACAGCGAGATCCTCGCCATCAACGGCCAATCCATCGCCCCCGATGGCGCCCCGGCCTTCAACCCCGCCTTCGACGTCACGCCGCACCGGCTGATCGCGGGGATCATCACCGAACATGGGATTGCCCGCCCGCCCTTCGCCGAGAGCCTGCTGGCGATGAAGCGGGCGCAGGAGACCTTCCTCGAGGAGAGTGCATGAGAAACCACCAGACCACAGAAGACATCGCGCTCGGCATCCGGCGGCGGGTGTTCGAGCACGCCATGCGCAACAACGGCGGCTACCTGTCGCAGGCCTGCTCGGCGGCCGAGCAGCTGGCCTGGCTCTACAACGAAGAGCTCAATCTCGGCGCGCCGACCCTGCCGATGATCCCGAAGCCCTTCGGCGGCGTGCCGCACGCCGACAATCCCGACTACCACACCGGGGCGGGCTACAACGGCCCCTTCGAGCCCGACCTCGACCGGCTGTTCATCGCGCCCGCGCACTACGCGCTCGTCGCCTACGCCACCCTGGTCGAGACCGGGCGGATGGCGGCCGAGGGGCTCGAGATGTTCAACCAGGACGGCTCGTCGGTCGAGATGATCGGCGCCGAGCACAGCCCCGGCATGGAGGTGCACAACGGCACCCTCGGCATCGGCCTCTCCACCGCCGCCGGCCTCGCCTGGGGCCGCCGCCGGCGCGGCGAGAGCGGCCGGGTCTGGGTGTTCATGTCCGACGGCGAGGTCCAGGAGGGCCAGACCTGGGAGGCGATCCAGGCCTGCGCGCACCACCGCATCGACAACGTCCTGGCGATCATGGACGTCAACAACCAGCAATGCGACGGGGCCATGGACAGCGTCATGGAGGTCGGCGACATCAAGACCAAGATGGAGGCCTTCGGCGCCGTCGCGGTCGAGATCGACGGCCACGACCTCGACGCCATGCGCGAGGCGGTGAAGACCCCGCACGAGGGCAAGCCGCTGATCATCCTGGCGCAGACCAACCCGTTCCACACGATGCCGATCCTCGAGGAGCGGTTCCCGCGCCTGCACTACGTGCGCTTCAAGTCCGAGGAGGAACGCGCCCGCATGAACACCTCGATCGCGCAGTCGCTGGGCGTCGATCCCATCGACTACGCCCACTGAGCCGGAGGCCACCCGATGGTAGACATGGTTAACCGCCCCTACGAGCGCGCGTTCGAGCAACACGCCCTCGCCAACCCGGACGTGCTCTGCATCTCCGCCGACCTGACCTCGTCCTGCGAGATCGACAAGTTCCGCGACAACCACCCCGACCAGTTCCTGTCGATGGGCATGGCCGAGCAGAACATGATGAGCTTCTGCGGCGGCCTCGGCCTCGCCGGCTTCCGGCCCTTCGTGCACACCTTCGGGGTGTTCACCTACCGCCGCCCCTACGACCAGCTGATGGCCTCCATCGCCTATCCGCGCCGCAAGGTGCGGATCATGGGCTTCCTGCCGGGGATCACCACCCCGGGCGGCATGACCCACCAGGCGATCGAGGACATCGCGGTGATGCGCTCGATGCCGAACATGACCATCCTCGAGACCGGCGACGCCACCGAGGTCGAGAGCATCTGCGCCGCCGCCGACAGCATCGATGGGCCGGTCTATTGCCGGGTGTTGCGCGGCTCCGTCCCGCGGCTGTTCGACACCCCGATCAAGGTCGGCGAGATGCGCGAGATCAGCCTCGGCGACGACGTCCTGATCGTCACCGCCGGGATCACCACCGAGGAGGCGATGCGCGCCACCCGCGCGCTCGAGGCCGCCGGCGTCTCGGTGCGCCACCTGCACCTGCACACGATCAAGCCGTTCGACGCGGGCGCGCTGCTCGACCACATCGGCGCGGTCAGGGGCGGGGTGATCACGCTGGAGAACCACGTCACCGAGGGCGGCATCGGCTCGCTGGTGGCCGAGGTCATGGCCGACAACGGCATCGGCAAGAAGCTGCGCCGGCTCGGGCTCAAGGACACCTACGCCCACGGCGGCAGCCGCGCCTACCTGATGCGCTACTACGGGCTCGACGCGCTCGCCCTGACCCGCGGCGTCGAGGACCTGCTCGGCCAGCCGCTCGGCATCACCGAGGAAGACCTCGCCCAGGCGCGGGTCGAGGCGGTGCACTCGCTGGCCAAGGCCGAGGGCCTCTGATGGATCGCTTCGTCGTCACCTACCGCATCGTCGCCGAGGACGAGGCCGACGCCGCGGCCCGGGCGGCCTCCATCGCGCTCGAGGACACGGTGGAGATCCCCCGCGACGTGGTGCCGGCGGGCTATGTCGAGGACGTGGTCCTCGGGCGGGTCGAGTCGGTGACGGCGCGCGGCGGCGGCGTGTGGACGGCGCTGATCGGCTACCATGTCGACGCGGTCGGGCGCGAGCTGCCGCAGCTGCTCAACGTGATCCTCGGCAACGCCTCGATCCTGCGCGGCGTGAAGGCCGTGGACCTCGCGCCCGACGCCGCGCTCGCCGAGCGCTTCCCCGGGGCCCGGTTCGGCGCGGCCGGGGTGCGCCGGCTGACCGGCCGCGCCAGCGGCGGGTTCGTCTGTCCGGTCATCAAGCCGCAGGGCAGCTCGGCCGAGACCCTCGCCCGGCTCTGCTACCTCTCGGCGGTCGCCGGCGCGGACATCGTGAAGGAAGACCACGGCCTCGCCAACCAGGACGCCGCGCCCTTCCGGGAGCGGATCGGGGCCTGCGCCGAGGCGGTCGGCCGGGCCAACGCGGAGCGCCGGGACCAGGGCGACACGACGCAGGCGCTCTACTTCGCCAACCTCTGCGGCCCGCCCCACCAGCTCCGCGACCAGGCCTACTACGCCAAGGAGAGCGGCGCGCACGGCATCCTGCTGATCCCGGGCCTTCACGGGTTCGACGCGATGTTCGAGCTGGCGCAGGACCCCGATTTCGACCTGCCGATCATGGCCCATCCGAGCCACCTCGGCCCCTACGTGCTCTCGCCCGACCACGGCTACGGGCACGGCATGTTGTTCGGCCAGCTGATGCGGCTGGCGGGCGCCGACATCTCCGTCTTCCCCAACCATGGCGGCCGCTTCGGCTTTTCGGTGGACGAGTGCGAGGAGATCGTGCGCGCCTGCCGCGACCCCGAGGGCCTCGGCCCCGCGATCCTGCCCAGCCCCGGCGGCGGCATGTCGCCCGAGCGCCTGCCCGACATGATGGCGCAATACGGCGAGGATTGCGTCTACCTGCTCGGCGGCAGCCTGCTGCGCGCCGGCGACCGGATCGGCGAGCTCATCGCCGAGATGCGCGCGGCGCTCTCCGGGCGCGACTGAGCCCGCCTTTCTCGCCGGCTGGCCGGGTCAGACCGGCAGCGGGTGGATCGTCGCGCGGGGCCGGCCGGCCTCGCTCCAGAGGAATGCCAGCGTGATCGGCAGGCGGAAGCGGCGCGGGCCGGCGGCGCCGGGATTGAGCCAGAGCGGCGTGCCGGTGCCGTCGATGCCCGGCTTGTGGGAATGTCCGGAGATCACGACGTCCCATCCCTCGGCGACCGGATCGGTCCGCAGGGCCTTGCGGTCGTGGATCATGTGGATCCGCAGCCCCCCGAGGGTGACGGTCACCTTCTCTGGCAGCGCCTCGGCCCAGCGGCCGCGGTCGATGTTGCCGCGGATCGCCGTCACCGGCGCGATCCGTCCCAGCGTCTCGAGATGGGCCGGCTCGCCGATGTCGCCGGCGTGCAGGATGTGGCCGACCCCGTCGAGCGCGTCGAGCGCCTCGAGTCGGAGCAGGCCGTGGGTGTCGGAAATGACGCCGATGCGCTCCCGGGGCGGCGGGGTCCGGTCCATGGCTTTTTCCGTGTGGCGGCGGTGGCTTCACAGCGAACGCGCGGCGAGCCCGGCCGGTTCGTTCTGCCCCCTCCCCGCCCCGGCAGAGTGCGTCGCCATTTCGCCCATCCCGAAGGCAACCAGCCGCGATTCCGGCAGCCGGGGGCCGGGATGGCCGGCGGTCGGTAAAAACAGTCTTGACTGATTGTTTTTGCCGGAGAAGGATCGGCGGAGTTTTCACGAGAGGATGGACGCATGTCGGCGCAGGACGATTACAAGCAGCGGAGCTACGGCGAGATCCCGGTCGGGACCGGGTCGAAGCCGGGCATCGTGGTGGTTGATTTCCAGAAGGGCTTTACGGAGTCGCAGTATCCGCTGGGCGGCGCGCCGCTGGTGATGCGCGCGCTGGAGAACACCGCGAAGCTGCTGGACGTGGCGCGGGCGTGCGACGTGCCGGTCGCGACCTGCAACACCGCCTACATGAACGAACGCGAGATGCCCTACTGGAAGATCACCGCGGTGCGCGAGACCTTCCGCCATGACCACCCCAGCGCCGCGCTCGACCCGCGCATCTTCGATCCCGACTACGACCTCTTCGTCACCAAGAAGGGCCCGTCGATCTTCTTCAACACCGGCGTGGCCGACTACTTCGCCAAGGAGCGGGTGGACACCGTCATCGTCACCGGCTGCAACACCAGCGGCTGCATCCGGGCCAGCTCCATCGACTCCTTCAGCCACCGCTACCGCACGCTGGTTCCGGAGGATTGCGTGGGCGACATCGAGGAGCAGCCCCACCGCGACAACCTGCGCGACCTCGGGCGGCGCTACGTCGACGTGGTCGACCTGCAGGCCGCGCTGGCCTTCATCGAGAGCTGGCACGCGAGCAAGGCCACGGCGGCGGCCTGAACGGCAGCCCGCGAACGACGACCGGAGCCGCGGCGACGCCGTGCGCCCGACCAGAGAGGCGACATGACCACCAGACTACTGAAGAACGCGCGAATCGTGGACGGAACGGCGAGCGAACCCACCGATCCGATGAACATCGTGATCGAGGACGGCCGCATCCGCGAGGTCGGGGCCAATGCCGCGACCGACACCGACGAGGTGCTCGATCTCGCCGGCCTGACGGTCATGCCGGGGCTGATCGACTGCCACGTGCACGTGATCGCGACCACGGCCGACCTGGGCCTCAACGCCTCCCTGCCCGACTCGCTCGTGGCCGCGCGCAGCAGCGTGCTGATGCGCAACATGCTGATGCGCGGCTTCACCACCGTGCGCGATCTCGGCGGCGCCGACCGGGGGCTGCAGCAGGCCGTGGAGGAGGGCATCTTCCTCGGCCCGCGGCTCGTGATCTGCGGCAAGGCCCTGTCGCAGACCGGCGGGCACACCGACTATCGCGGGCCCTACGACAACCGCTCGGCGGCCTGGTACGACCAGAGCCTCGGCGCGATGGGCCGGCTGTGCGACGGCGTGGCCGAGGTCCAGCGGGCCGCCCGCGAGGAGATCAAGAACGGGGCGCAGTTCGTGAAGGTCATGGCCGACGGCGGCGTGTCCTCGCCCTCCGACCCGATCGGCTACCTCGTCTATTCCATCGACGAGCTGAAGGCGCTGGTCGAGATCGCCCGCAACTTCGGCACCTACGCGACGGGGCACCTCTACGCCGACGAGGCCATCGTGCGGGCGCTCGATTGCGGCTTCGAGTGCATCGAGCACGGCAACCTGATCGGCGACGACACCATCGCCCGCGTCGCCCGGGAGGGCATCCCGGTCGTGCCCACCAACATCACCTACGACCTGCTCGCCCGCCGTGGCGCGGAGTTCGGGCTGCCGCCGGAATCGGTGGCGAAGGTCGCCGACGTGCGCGAGCACGGGCTGGAGCGGCTGGAGAAGATGCACGCCGCCGGCGTGTTGATGGGCTACGGCTCGGACCTGCTCGGGGGCATGCAGACGGAGCAGTCCGGCGAGTTCCCCCTGCGCGGGCGCTACATCCCCGCCGACGCGGTCATCCGCTCGGCCACGGTGGACGCCGCGAAGGTCCTGCGGATGGAGGGCGAGATCGGCACCATCGCCCCCGGCGCCCATGCCGACATCATCGCCGTCGAGGGCAACCCGCTCGACGACCTGGAGCTGCTGACGGGCCAGGGCGCCCACATGCCGCTGATCCTCAAGGGCGGCGAGGCGGTCAAGGTCGCCTCGAGCCTGCGCTGACGCGAAGAACCACCAACCAACGGGGAAGAAGACCATGAAGAAACTGCTC
This sequence comes from Oceanicola granulosus HTCC2516, assembly GCF_000153305.1. Taxonomy (GTDB): domain Bacteria; phylum Pseudomonadota; class Alphaproteobacteria; order Rhodobacterales; family Rhodobacteraceae; genus Oceanicola; species Oceanicola granulosus. Next base: position 157,608 of record NZ_CH724107.1, on the reverse strand, counting down.
ACCTACACGGCGCTCGCCGGTCTGTTGACGACCGGCGCCGCGAGCGCGCAGACGACCTTCATCGCCAACAGCTTCTACGACGGCGCGGTGCCGATGTCGGGCGAAGGCTACATCCGCTGGGCCGAGCTCGTCGAGGAGCTGTCCGGCGGCGACCTCGATCCGGAGGTCTACACCGGCACCGTCCTGCTCGCCCCGCGCGCCGCGCTCCAGGGGATCCAGGACAACGTCGTGCAGGTGGCCCACCACGCCGCCATCTACACGCCCTCCGACCTGCCGGTCTCGAACGCCGTGCAGGAGCTGGGCTTCGCCTATTCCGACCCGGTGCAGGCGATCTTCGCGGTCACCGACTTCTCGATGAACAACGAGGTGCAGCTGCAGGAGTGGGAGGACAAGGGCCTCGTCTACCTCGGCGCCTACGCCACCCCGGCCTACGTCCTGATGTGCTCGAGCCCGGTGCGCAACCTCGAGGAAATGCGCGGCAAGCGCATCCGCACCGCCGGCTCCGCGGTGTCGGTCTGGGTCGAGGAAGCCGGCGGCATCCCCGTCAACGTGCCCTCCAGCGAGATGTACACCGGCCTCGAGCGCGGCACGCTCGACTGCGCGACGAACGCCGCCAGCGACCTCGTCGACCGCTCGCTGCTCGAGGTGGCCGAGCACACGACGCTGCTGTCGACCGGCATGTACTGGTCGGGTCCGCAATGGGGCTACAACCCCGACTTCTGGGCCGGCCTCACCCCCGAGCAGCGCGAAGTGCTGATGGAAGCCTCGGCGCGGTCGATGGCGCGGATGGTCATCGCCTACAACGATAAGGTCGAGGCCGGCCTCGAGGCCTCGCAGGCCGCCGGCGGCAACGTCTACGAACCCGAGCAGGACCTGGCCGATCACGTCGCCGAGTTTCGCGATCGCACCTCCTCCGCCGCCGCCGAGAAGGCCGGCACCGACTTCGGCGTCGCCGATCCCGAAGCGCTGATCAGCGACTTCGAGGCGACGATGCAGAAGTGGGACGACCTGCTGGCGGACGTCGACACGACCGACGAGGACGCATTGACCGCGCTCGCCATGGAAGAGATCTTCAGCAAGATCGACGCCACCACCTACGGCGTGAACTGAGATCCAGCGCGGGCCTGTCTCCGGACCGGCCCGCGCCCCCACGACCAGCACGCGGAGCCCCGCCATGCAACTCATCCTCGGGATCATCCGCTGGCTCAACATCGGCACCGTCGCCGCGGCCTGCGTCGTGATGCTGCTGATGATGGCGCACATCACCATCGACGTGGGGGTGCGCTACTTCGTCAACGGGCAGATCGTCGGCACCCTTGAGTGGGTCTCGTTCTACTACATGGTGGCGCTGGTGTTCCTCGCGCTGGGCTACGTCGAGTTCCGCAACGAGAACATCCGGGTCGACCTGTTCGCCCAGATGATGCCCGCGCCGGTGCAGCTCGGGCTCTACATCTTCGCCTGCATCCTCGGGCTGGTGTTCTTCGGCATGCTCTTCTGGCAATCGCTCGACGACGCCATCCGCGCCACCGGGCGCGCCGAGGAGGCGATGAGCAACTTCCGTTTCTACATCTGGCCGGCGCGCTGGGCGCTGCCCATCGGATTCGCCGGCGTCCTGCTGGCGGTGATGGCGAACCTGCTGCGGGCGGTCGTGCGGCGGCAGCCGCTGTGACATCGCGCGGCGCGCTCCCGGAGAGGACGACATGAGCAATCTCGAAATCGGCATCGCGGGTGTCGTCCTGGCGCTCGTGCTGATCGCGATCCGGGTTCCGATCGGGCTCGCCCTCGGCCTGGTCTCGATCGGCGGCATCGCGGTCATGTTCAACATGAACGTCGCCTGGGGGATGATCTCGGCGACGCCGTTCGACTATGTCGGCCAGTGGGAGCTGTCGGCGGCGCCGATGTTCCTGCTGATGGGCTTCATCTGCTCCTCCACCGACATGACCCGCGGCCTGTTCCTGGCGCTGCGGCTCTACCTCGCCCGCCTGCCAGGCGGCCTCGCCATCACCTCGGTCGGCGCCTGCGCCTTCTTCGCCGCCGCCTCCGGCTCGTCCGTCGCGACCGCCTCGGCGATGTCGCGCATGGCGGTGCCGGAGATGCTCAACAACGGCTACGACCGGGGCCTCGCCACCGGCACCATCGCCGCGTCGGGCACGCTCGGCTCGCTGATCCCGCCCTCGGTGCTGCTGATCCTCTACGGGGTCTATGCGCAGGTCTCGGTGGGCCAGCTCTTCATGGCGGGCTTCCTGCCGGGGCTGCTGTCGGCGCTGATCTACATGGCGATGATCGTCATCCGCGTGAAGCTGAACCCGTCCCTCGCCGGCGCGGTCGAGATCAACCCGACCCCTGAGGAGCGGCGCGAGGCGTTCCGCGACGTGTGGCCGCTGCCGACGCTGATCCTCGTGGTGCTGGGCGGCATCTTCACCGGGGTGTTCTCGCCGACCGAGGCCGGCGCCCTCGGCGCCTTCGCGGCGCTGGTCATCGCCGTGGTTCGGCGCAAGCTGACGCGCAGCGCGCTGTTCGAGGCGGTGACGCAGGCGGTCGTCTCGACCGCGTCGATCTTCCTCATCCTCATCGGCTCGCTGTTCTTCACCCGCTTCCTCGCGTTGTCGGGTTTCCCGCGCGCCTTCTCCGACGCGATCCTCTCGGTGAGCACCGAGACCTGGTGGATCCTCTTCGCGGTGGCGGTGATCTTCCTGGTGCTGGGAATGCTGATCGACAGCATCGGCCTGCTGCTGCTGACGCTCCCGATCCTCGTGCCGCTCGTGAACGAGGCCCAGATCAACCCGGTCTGGTTCGGCATCATCGTCATCAAGCTGCTGGAGATCGGCCTCATCACGCCGCCGATCGGGCTGAACGTCTACATGATCAACGGAGCGCTCAACAACAGGGTGAGCCTGCCCGAGATCTTCCGGGGGATCACCTGGTTCCTGGCGATGGACCTGCTGACGCTGGTCATCCTGATCGCCTTCCCGATCATCTCGCTGTGGCTGCCGTCGCTTGCCTACTGACCGCCCGTCCCCGGTTCGGCGAGGAGAGGAGGAGCCCGTGACGAACGAGACGACATCCACGAGGCGCGGCGACAGGCCCGCCCAGGCGCGCAGCGCCACCACGCGGCGCAAGCTGGTGCAGGCCGCGCTCGAGGTCATCTACGACGTGGGCTTCAAGTCCGCCTCCACCCCCGAATTCTCCCGCCGCGCCGGCGTGTCGCGCGGCGCGCTGCTGCACCATTTCCCGACCCGCTCCGACATCATCGTGGCGGCGATGGAGGAGCTGCTGCGCGAGAACACCCGCGAGATCCGCCAGCTCGCGGGAGCGGTCGCGGCCCAGGAGATCAGCCTCGGCGAATTCGTCGAGTTCCTCTGGCAGATGTTCTCGGGCCGCTTCTTCTTCCTGTCGCTGGAATTCATCAACGAGGCCCGCACCGACAGCGAGCTGCGCGGCCGCATGAAGCCCGTCGTGCGCGACTTCCACGCCGCGCTCGACGGGATCTGGAGCGAGTTCGAGAAGCAGGCCGAGGGCCAGCCGGCGACGACCCGCGTGGCGCTCAACATGACCGTCTGCCTCGTGCGGGGGATGGGCGTGCAGACCGTGCTCAAGGACGACCCCGCCTATTTCCGCGCCATCCTCGAGGCCTGGAAGGCGATCCTGCCTCAGCTGCTGAACGCCAGCCGGCCGGGCCCGCTCCGCCCGGCCTGACGGCCCGGCGATCAGCCGATCCCGCCGTCCGGGTGCCGGGCCTGCCCCGCGCCGCCGGCGGCAGGTGAAACCCATCGGCGCGGATTCGCCCACCGGGGGCCGCCTGCTGTTCGCCCTCGCTTGCCGAGCCCGCCACCATCGGCCATCCACGTCACGCGGCGAGCGCTTCTGCCTATTGTTGACAGTTTGCGATTCAGTCTCTAGCGTCCGGCCGTGAGGGGGACTCGTCAGCCCCCCTTCGCTGCCTCGCCGAACACGGACGGCGCTGGTGGTGCAAACTAGGGAGGAAACCTAAGACATGACGATTGCAAAGACGTTTATCCCGGGCCTGGCCGCCTTCGCGCTCGCCCCGTTCGCGGCCAGCGCGCAGAACGACTGCTCGCCGGAAGAATGGCCCTGCGACACTGTGGAAGTGGTCTCCCACTCCTCCGCCGGTGGCGGCACGGACACCACCATCCGCATGTGGATGGAAGAGGCGCGTGACCTGATCGACGAGGACATCCGCGTTGTCTACAAGCAGGGCGGCGGTGCCCGCGCGGCGCACGAGTACCTCGTGGATCGCGGCCCCGACGGCCACACCATCTTCGCGCTCACCCAGACCCACCTCTACACGATCGCGCGCGGCAACTCGCCCGTCGAGATCGAGCAGCTGCAGGGCGTCGCCCGCGCGATGGACGACCCGTCCGTCATCGTGGTGCGCGCCGACAGCGACATCGAGAGCTACGACCAGCTGGTCGACTCTTCGCAGGACCAGGCCCTGACCTGGGGCGTGGCGCAGGTCGGCGGCACCGAGCACATCGGCATCTCGCGCTGGGCCGGTGCGGCCGACGCGGAGATCCGCGTCGTGCCCTTCGGCGGTGGTGGCGACATGATCACCTCGCTGCGCTCCGGCGCCGTCGACGCCTCGCTGGCGAACATCTCGGAAGCGCTGCCGCAGATCCAGGAAGGCGACCTGCGCGCCATCGCGGTGCTCTACCCCGAGCGCGTCGGCGACCTGCCGGACGTCCCCTCGACCTACGAGAACGGCCACGACGTCTCCGTGACCACCACGCGCGGCTACTTCGTCCACGGCGACACCGATCCGGCCATCGTCGCGGAGATCGAGGAGATGATCCTCGAGGCGATGTCGAGCGAGCGGTTCGAGGACTACCTGCGCTCCAGCGGTCTCGACCCGGAGAGCAACGTGGCCGGTGCCGAGGAGTGGGACGCCCAGCTCAAGGACGAGTACAACGTCTCGCTCGAGGCCCTGCGCGACCTCGGCATGACCGACCGCTGAACGGACCAAGCCATGAACGAGACATCCCGCAAGGCCGGGATCGGGAACGGGGGGGCCGATGGCTCCCCCAATTTCCGGGTCCACCGGCCCGACATCTGGGTCACCTTCATCGTCCTGAGCATCTGCGCCGCGCTCTACCTGCGCACCTTCTGGTTCGATTCCGTGCCCGACTCGCTGGCACAGAACGTCCAGCCGCCGACCTTTCCCCGCCTCGTGCTGGGCGTGATCGCGGCGATCTCGCTGCTGATCCCGTTCGAGTACCATCGCAAGCTCAAGAGCGGCATCGACCTCGACGAGGAGCGCGCGGAGCCGCTGAAGCCGATCGTCCTGATCACCGCCGGCCTGCTGCTGGCGCTCGTGGCCGCCATGCCCCTGCTGGGCGCCCTGCCGGCGCTGGTCCTCGTGACCGCCGCGCTTCCCCTGCTGTGGGGCGAACGCCGGTGGAAACTGCTGATCCCCTTCATCGTGATCTTCCCGCTCGCCGTGCTCTTCCTGTTCTCGGAAGTGCTGCAGGTGACCTTCCCCCGCGGCCTGTTCGGCGACCTGCTGCGCTGATGCGTGCCCGGAGCCTACCCCGTTATAGGAGACGGACTTGAATATCGACGCCATCATGACAGGCATGGAGCTGATCCTTACGCCGACCAGCCTCGGACTGATCTTCATGTCCGTGCTGCTTGGTGTGGTGATCGGCGCCCTGCCCGGCCTCAGTTCCACCATGGCCGTAGCGCTGCTGCTGCCCTTCACCATCGGCATGGAGCCCGTCGTCGCCATCTCGATGATGGCCGCGCTCTACTGCGCGGGCACCTTCGGCGGCTCGATCACGGCCATCCTCATCAACGCGCCCGGCGCGCCCCCCGCGGTGGCGACGGCGCTCGACGGCTACCCGATGGCGCAGCGCGGCGAAGCCGGCCGCGCGCTCGGCATCGCGGCCATCTCGAGCGTCAGCGGCGGCCTGCTCAGCCTCGTCGCCTTCATCATCGCCGCGCCGCTGCTGGCGAAGGTCGCCCTGAGCTTCCGGCCGCAGGAATACTTCGCCCTGACGCTGTTCGGCCTGTCGATGCTCGCCGCGATCAGCGGCAAGTCGGCGCCGCGCAACCTGATCTCGGGGATGTTCGGCGTGCTGGTCAGCGTCGTCGGCATCCACCTCGTCACCGGGGTCGAGCGGTTCACCTTCGGCACGACGTTCCTCTATGACGGGATCGACTTCGTGCCGGTGCTGATCGGCGTCTTCGCCATCGCCGAGCTGCTCAAGCAGGCGAGCCTGCACACCACCGCGCTCGAGCGGATCCGCGACGTGGCGATCCGGCTGCCGAGCATGGACGACGTCCGCCGCATCTGGAAGACGATCCTGCGCTCGTCCGGCATCGGCACCATCGTCGGCATCCTGCCCGCCGAAGGCACCACCGTCGCCGCGATCATGGGCTACAACGAGGCCAAGCGCTGGTCGAAGACGCCCGAGGAGTTCGGCAAGGGCTCGGTCGAGGGCATCGCCGGCCCGGAGGCCGCCAACAACGCCGGCACCTCCGGCGCGATGGTCCCGACGCTCGCGCTCGGCATCCCCGGCTCGGGCACCACGGCGGTGATCCTGGCGGCACTGATCATGCACGGCTTCCGTCCCGGCCCGTTCCTGATGCGCGAGACGCCCGAGATCCTCTACGCGATCTTCATCGCCATGTTCATCGCCAACTTCGCCTTCCTGTTCGTGGGTCTGGCCGGCGCCAAGGTGTTCTCGATGATCACCCTGATCCCGCGCACCTTCCTGTGGCCGGCGGTGTTCTGCTTCTCGATCGTGGGCGCCTACGCCTACCAGCAGCAGATGTTCGACGTCTGGGTGATGCTGGGCTCGGGGCTCATCGGCTTCGTGGCGATGCGCCACGGGTTCGGGCCCGCGCCCTTCGTGATGGGACTGGTGCTGGGCGGCCTGCTCGAGAAGAACTGGAGCCAGGCGATGATCATCTTCGACAGCGACTGGACGCTGTTCTTCCACAGCTGGATCGCCAACCTGTTCTACGTGCTCACCGCGCTCAGCCTTGCCAGCCCGCTCATCGGCGGCGCCCTGCGCGCCGGCCGGGCGAGGATGGCGCGACGGGCCTCGTCGCTGCCTCCGGGCGACTGAGACGACGACAGGGGCCGCCGCGGCGGCCCCTGCGCTTCGCGGCGAGGGCCGCGCCACCCATCACCAGTATCGCAGGCCCCGCCCCACGCGGCGCGCCCCAGGTTTCGACAAGGAGACGACATGACATCCAACAAGCTCAACATCGCCGTCATCGCCGGCGACGGCATCGGCAAGGAAGTGGTGCCCGAGGGGCTGCGCGTGCTCGAGGCCGCGGCCAAGCGCTATGACCTCTCCTTCGACTTCAAGGAGCACGACTTCGCCTCCTGCGACTACTACGGCCGCACCGGCGAGATGCTGCCCGAGGACTGGAAGACCCGCCTCGAGGGCAGCGACGCGATCTTCTTCGGCGCGGTCGGCTGGCCCGACGTGGTGCCCGATCACGTCTCGCTCTGGGGCTCGCTGCTGAAGTTCCGCCGCGAGTACGACCAGTACGTCAACCTCCGCCCGGTCCGGCTGATGCCCGGCGTGCCCAGCCCGCTGGCCAATCGCGCGCCGGGCGACATCGACTTCTACGTCGTGCGCGAGAACACCGAGGGCGAATATTCCTCCATCGGCGGCAAGATGTACGAGGGCACCGACCGCGAGATCGTCGTGCAGGAGACCGTCATCAGCCGGCACGGCACCGACCGCATCCTGAAGTTCGCCTTCGAGCTGGCCCAGAGCCGCCCGGCCAAGCACCTGACCTCGGCGACGAAGTCCAACGGCATCTCGATCACCATGCCCTACTGGGACGAGCGGGTGGAGGAGATGGCCAAGAACTACGGCGACGTGAAGGTCGACAAGTACCACATCGACATCCTCACCGCGCAGTTCGTGCTCAACCCCGACTGGTTCGACGTGGTCGTGGGCTCCAACCTGTTCGGCGACATCCTGTCCGACCTCGGCCCCGCCTGCACCGGCACCATCGGCGTCGCCCCCTCGGGCAACATCGACCCCACCGGCCGCTTCCCGTCGCTGTTCGAGCCGGTCCACGGCTCGGCGCCCGACATCGCGGGCAAGGGCATCGCCAACCCGGTCGGCCAGATCTGGGCCGGGGCGATGATGCTCGAGCACCTGGGGCACAAGGAGGCCGCCGACGGCATCGTGCAGGCCATCGAGACGGTGCTGAGCGAGCAGAAGCTGCGCACCGGCGACCTCGGCGGGCCGCTGGGCACGGTGGATTGCGGCAAGGCCATCGCCGACGCGCTGAGCTGAGGAGGCGAGCATGCAAGACGACAGACCCGTCATCGCCCTCACACCGGGCGACTGCACCGGGATCGGACCCGAACTCGTCGCGCGCATCGTGCACGACGGGCGCCTGGCCGAGGTGGCGCGGATCGTGCTGGTGGGCGACGCGCGCGTCATCGAGCGCGGCGCCCGCTTCGCCGGGGTGGAGCTGACGCTCGCCCCGGTCGAGAGCCCGGCGAAGGCGACCTTCGACGGCGATGCCGTGCCGATCGTGGACCTCGGCAACATCGACCCCGACGCCCTGCCCCTCGGCGAGCCCGACCCCACGTCGGGCCGCCTCACCGGCGACACGCTCGCGCGCGCCATCGAGTTCGCCAGGGCGGGCAAGGTGGACGCCATCAGCTTCGCCCCGCTCAACAAGCGGGCGATGTTCCTGGGTGGCTGGGAGTTTCCCGACGAGCACAAGATGTTCGCCCACCTGCTGGCGCACGAGGGGCCGTTCTCGGAGATGAACGTGCTCGAGGGCCAGTGGATGACCCGCGTGACCAGCCACGTCTCGCTGCGCGAGGCGGTGGATCAGATCACCGGGCCCAACATCTGCCGGGCGCTGCAGCTGGCGCACGACACGATGCGCAAGGCGGGGATCGAGACGCCGCGCATCGCCGTCGCCGCGCTCAACCCGCACAACGGAGAGGGCGGGCTGTTCGGCCGCGAGGAGATCGAGATCATCCGCCCCGCGGTCGAGGAGATGGCGGCCAAGGGCATCGACTGCACCGGCCCCTTCCCCTCGGACACGGTCTATCTCAAGGCGTTCGCGGGCGAGTTCGACAGCGTGCTGGCGATGTATCACGACCAGGGACAGATCGCGACGAAGCTGCGTGGCTTCAACAAGGGCGTCACGGTCACGGCCGGGCTCGAGACGATCTTCACCACCCCCGCCCACGGCACCGCCTACGACATCGTCGGTCAGGGCAAGGCCGACACCGGGGCATCGGAGACCGCGCTCCGCCTCGCCGCGACGCTCGTCCGGCAGAAGGCGCGCGCGGCGGCCTGACGGCGCGAGGGTCAGAACAGGCCCGGCGATGCCTCCCTGAGGATGCCGGGCCTGGCTTGCAGCGAGAGCTGCGTCAGGTCGTCCAGCCCGCCGGCCATCATCCGCTCCACGGCACCGAGGAAACGGGCGCATTCCACCCCGTCCACCGCCGGCCCGGCGAGATCGAGGAACTTGGCCCGGTATTCAGCCGGCCCGAACGGGCGCGCGCCGCGCGGGTGGGCGTTGGCGACGCGGAGCTCTTCCTCGTAGGTCGAGCCGTCGGCGTAGGTGACCACGACCCGCCCGCCATGCGCCTTGTCGAGCGGCGCGGGATCGGTGAAGGCGCGGGTCCAGGCGTCGTCGGCCTCGGTCCGCACCTTGCGCCAGAGCGCCACCGTGTCGGGCCGGGCGACGCGGTCGGGGGCGTAGCTGTTGTCGTGGTCCCAGACGCCGTCCTGCAGCGCGACGGTGAAGATGAACATCGCGGAATGGTCGAGCGTCTCGCGGCTCGCATGCGGATCCCATTTCTCGGGATCGCCCGCGCCCGACCCCATGACGAGGTGGGTCAGCTCCTTGGTACGGATGACGATGTCGCGGATGTCGTCCTCGGGGCCGATCCGGTCGCGCATCTTGTAGGCGAGGTCGATCAGGGCCTGCCCGTGGTAGCCGGCCGAGTGTTCCTTGGGATAGGTCTCGAGGATCGCGCGCTTCGGCTCGCCCGGCTCGGGTAGCGGCACCTGCACCTCCGCCTCGGGTCCGCCGAGCAGGATGGCGAGGATGCCGTAATCGCCCTCGTAGACCGGGGCCGGGCTGCTCTCGCCGCGCATCGCCCGGTCGACGGCGAGCATGGCGATCTGGCCGACATGGCCGGGGGCGTTGGCCTTGTAGGACGAGATCCGGTTCTTGCGGGTCTGCCGGGTGGAGACCGCGAGCTGCGCCGCGAGGTTCACCGCCTGGTAGATCACCGGTACGGGCAGCGACAGCATCGTCCCGATCCCCGCCGCCACCGCCGGGCCGAGATGGGCGACGTGGTCGATGCGGTAGCGGTTGAGGGCGATGCCCTTCACCAGGTCGACCTGGATCTCGTAGGCGGTGACGATCCCGCGCAGCAGCGCCATGCCATCCAGCCCCCGCCCCTGCGCGACGGCGGCGAGCGGGCCGATCACGTCGCCGGGGTGGCTGGAGTCGGCGGCGAAGAAGCTGTCGTTGAAGTCGAGCTCGCGGATCGCCGTGGCGTTGGCGTAGCCGGCCCGGTAGGGATCGAACAGCGCGTCGCCGCAGCCGATGACCGTCGCGCCGCGCGGCCGGAGCCCGGTATCGAGCGCCGCGCCGCGCGCGGAGATCACCGAGGGCCGGTTGAGCGCGGCGGCCGCGACGGCCCAGTCGTCGACGATGCGCATCGCCGCCATCTCTAGCGCCGCGGGATCGTCGGGCGCGCCGTCGGCGGCGACCTCGGCGATCTTCCAGGCGAGTTCGTCCTCGCGCGGGCGGCGCTCCTGCGGCTTCAGCGGGCGGACCGCGTGCAGCCTCACGCCTCCGGTTCCTGCAGTTCCATCGCCGCCGCGCGCTTGCGCCGGGCGTCGCGCAGGTCGCGCAGCGTCGAGCCGATGACGAACAGCGCCGCGACGATCAGCAGGCCCAGCGAGATCGGGTCCTCGATGAACACCCGGTGCTCGCCGCCCGTCAGCAGCAGCGAGCGGCGGTAGTTCGACTCGATGAGGTAGCCGAGCACGAGGCCGAGCACGAGCGGCAGGAACGGGAAGCCGAGCAGCCGCATCACGTAGCCCACCGCCCCCGCGATGAGCACGATGTAGAGGTCGAACAGCGTGTTATCGATGGAGTAGATGCCCGAGAAGATCAGCGCGTAGATCGCCGCCATCAGGTAGGGCTTGGGCCGGTTCACGAGCCAGATCGCGGGGCTCAGGATCAGCAGGCCGACGAAGAACAGCGACAGGTTGGCCACGAACAGGCCGCCGAACAGGCCGTAGATGAAGTCGGGGTGCTGCTCGAACAGCATCGGCCCCGGCTGCAGCCCGTGGATCAAGAGGCCCCCCAGCAGGATCGCGGTGGAGTTCGAGCCGGGGATGCCGAAGGACAGCATCGGCACCAGCGCGGTGCCCGCGACGGTGTTGTTGGCGCTCTCGGGCGCGGCGATCGCCTCGGGCGAGCCCTTGCCGAATTCCTCGGGGTTCTTGGACCAGCGGCGGGCCTCGTTGTAGGCCATGAAGGCCGCGATGGAGCCGCCCGCGCCGGGCATGCAGCCCTCGAACAGGCCGATGCCGGAGCCGATGGCCTGCGGCTTGCGCAGGCGCTTCAGGGTCATCCAGCTCGGCAGGCGGATGCGCATCTGGCGGCTGTCGCTCGAGCGGCGATATTCCTTCTTGCCCGATTGCACGAGCAGTTCGGAGACGGCGAAGACGCCGACCATCACGAGGATGAAGGGGATGCCGCCCAGCAGGTTCGGCGCGCCGTAGGTGAAGCGGTTGACGCCGGAGATCGGGTCGGTGCCGACGGTGGCGATCATCAGGCCGATGATCCCCGCCATCAGCCCCTTGATCAGCGAGCCCGACGACAGCGACGCGATGACGCTGAGCCCGAGCACGCCGAGCGCGAAATAGGCCGGCGGCGTGAAGGCGAGCGCGACCGTGGCGAGCGGCTTGGTCAGCAGCACGAGGAAGAACAGGCCGATCATGCCGCCGATCACGCCCGAGACCAGCGAGATGCCGAGCGCTTCGCCGCCCCGGCCCTGCTTCTGCATCTCGTAGCCGTCGATGGCGGTGGCGGCGGCGGCGTTGGTGCCGGGGGTGCGGATCAGGATCGCCGGGATCGAACCGCCGTATTCGGCGCCGACGTAGGTGGCGGCCAACAGCACGATCGCGGGGATCGGGTCCATCGTGTAGGTGAAGGGCAGCAGCAGGGCCATGGCGATCGAGGGCGAGATGCCCGGCAGCGCGCCGCCGAGGATGCCCCAGATCACCCCGCCCACGGCCGCGAAGGCCGCCGGAGTCGTCGTCAGGGCCGACCAGGCGTGAGAGAAAGGTTCCATCTTTTCGACTTTCGAACTGGATCAGCCGGCGAGGCCGGGGACGACTCTGCCGAGCAGACCGGCAGGCAGCGGGATGTCGAGGAACTCGACGAACAGCAGGTGGAAGGCGATGCCGCCTCCGACCGCGACGAGCACGGTGCGCAGGCCCAGGGGTGCGCCGATATAGATCGAGACGAGCAGGATCAGTCCCATCACGGAGATCGCGTAGCCCAGCGTCGCCACCACGAGCAGGTAGCCGACGCCGATGCCCAGCATGCCGATGGCGCGCAGGTGCGGCTTCATCCGCTCGCGGACGGGCGGTGTCTCGTCCAGCACCGCGGGGGCCGGAGCGACGGCGAGCGCCGCTCCGATCAGGCTTCTCGCGATCAGCAGGATCGCCAGCGCGCCGAGCGCGTAGGCCAGCATCTTCGGCAGGCCCGCCGCGCCGACCGGGTCGTCCAGCGGGCTGACGCGGATCTTGCCCGCCTCCAGCCAGAAGCCCACGGCGACGATCAGCATGACGAGGCCGATCCAGATGTCCTTGTCCAGACGCTTCATGGCGCTGACGCTCCTCCTGCCGGTCCCGGCCTACTCGATGATGCCGTATTCGACGAAGAACGCCTGCTGATCCGCGGCGAAGTCCTCCAGAAAGGCATCGTATTCCTCGTGCGGCATGAAGGCCGGCACCAGCGCCTGTGCGCTGTACCACTCCTTGAACGCCTCGTCCTCGAGCACCTCCTGCAGCGCGGTCTCCCAGGCCTCGAAGATCTCGTCGGGCAGACCGGCGGGGCCGGCGATGCCGCGGAACTTGTTCACGACGAGGTCGATCCCCTGCTCCTGCGCCGTCGGCACGTCGGGGAAGCCCTCGAGGCGCTCGGCGGTGTAGGTGGTGATCAGCCGCACCTCGCCCGCTTCGAGCTGCGCGTCGAGCTCCTGGATCTCGCCGATGCCGAGCGCCGCGGTGCCGTTGAGCACCGAGATCAGCAGCTCGCCGCCGCCGTCGTGGGTGATGACGGGCGAGGTGACGCCGGTCAGCGCCTTGAACTTCTCCATGACCTGCCGGTCGAGGGAGCCGGGCGTGGTCACGCCGAAGACCACCGAGCCGGGATCCGCGGTCGCCGCTTCGACGACCTGCGTCAGGTTCTCGTAGGGGCTCTCGGCGCGGACGTAGACGACCTGCGGGTCGAGGAAGACGTTGGCGACGCCGGCGAGGTCCTCGTAGGTGTATTCGGGGTTCGACAGCAGCGACGTGTTGATGAAGGTCGGCGTGGTTCCGTAGAACTTCGAGCCGTCGGCCGGGGACTGGGCCAGTTCGGCCATGGCCTTGGCGCCCGAGCCGCCGCGGACGTTCTCGACGACGAAGTCGGCCCCGAGATACTCGCCCAGGTACTTGGTCATCTCGCGCAGGAACACGTCGGTGCCGCCGCCGGCGCGCGAGTGGGTGATGAGCGTGACGGTGTCGTGCGGATAGTCCTGAGCCAGCGCGGGCGCGGCAGCTCCCACGGTCATGAGGCCGAGCGCGACCCCCCCTGTGAGCTTGCACAGATAGCTGTTCATGGTTCTTCTCCTCCCTATTCGAGCGGCGGAGCCTCCTGCTCCGTCCGCACGCCGGAAGACTGCGGCAGGCCCCGCGCTCTTGTCAACTGCCGACAATTTGCATCTTATCCGGCCGAGCCGAGACGGACGGTGGAGGGAGTGCAGGCATGGCGGACGACGTCACCAGACAGGTCGCGGCCCATATCGCCGCCGCGGCGAGAAGGCCGCTTCCGCAGGAGGTGATGGAGAAGACCCGGCTGCATCTGCTCGATACGCTGGCGGCGATGATCAGCGGCGGCGGGCTGCGGGCGGGTCTGCGCGCGCGCGCCTACGTGGAGGCCTACGCACGCCCGGACGGGGTCAGCCTCCCCGGCACGCCGCTGCGCCTGCCGCCGGTCGAAGCGGCCTTCGCCGGGGCGATGGCCGCCCATGCCGACGAAACCGACGACTCGCACCTCGGCGGGCGCTTCCATCCCGGCTGCGCCATCGTGCCCGCCGCCCTCGCCGTCGCCGAGCACCGCCGCGCCACCGGCGCCGAACTGCTGCGCGCCATCGCCGCCGGCTACGATATCGGCGCGCGCGCGACGCTGGCGCTCGGCTACACGAGCCCGCGCAGCGGCACCCATTCCACCCATTGCCTCGGCGCCAATTTCGGCGCCGCCGCCGCGGCCGGAGCGCTGGCGGGGCTCGACGCGCGGCAGGCCGAGCACCTGCTCTCCTACGCCACGCAGCAGGCGTCCGGCATCGCCTACTGGCAGCGCGACGCGGAGCACGTGGAGAAGGCCTTCGACTTCGGCGGGATGGGCGCGCGCAACGGCACCTTCGCCGCCCTCTTCGTCGCCTCGGGCGCGAGCGGCTGCGACGGCGCGCTCACCGGCACGCACTCCTACATCTCCGCCTTCGCCCAGAACGCCGCGCCCGGACTGCTGGCCGAGGGGCTGGGCGCGCGCCACGAGATCATGGCGGCGTCGATCAAGAAGTGGTGCGTCGGCTCACCGATCCAGGCGGCGCTCGACGCGGTGACGGCGCTGATCGCGGAGCATGGCCTGCGCGCCCACGACGTCGCCGCGCTGCGCGCGATCATGCCCGACGACCGGCTGCCGATCGTGGACGGCCGCGACATGCCCGACGTCTGCCTGCAGCACCTGCTGGCCATCGCGTTGATCGACGGCGGCGTCACCTTCGCGAGCAGCCACGAGGCGGCGCGGATGCAGGACCCGGAGGTCCGCGCGCTGCGGGCCCGGATGGAGGCCATCCCCAGCCCGGACCTCACCCGCGCCACCCCGGCGCGGCAGGCGATCATCGAGATCGATTGCACCGACGGGCGCCGCCTGCGCCATCACGCCAAGGCGGTGTACGGTACGCCGGAGAACCCGATGTCGGCGAGGGACGTGGAGGCGAAGGCGCGCGACCTGGTCGCGCCGGTGCTCGGGGATGCGGGCGCCGCGCGGATGCTGGAGGCCCTGCGCGACGTGGCGGCGCTTGACGATTGCCGCGAGCTGGCCGCCGTGCTGACCCCGGCGGCCGGCGAAGGTCACGGCATGTAGAGGCCGCCCGACACGTGGACCGTCTGGCCGGTCATGAAGCGTGCCTGCGGCAGGCAGAGCGACACCACCATCGCCGCCGCCTCCTCGACGTCGCCCTCGCGCCCCAGCGGGATGTCGGCCGAGATCGGCGATGCGCCCGACGTCGCCGAGCGCGCGCCGCCGATCTTGCCCGGAACGAGGCAGTTCGCGTTGATGCCCCTGTCGGCGAACTCGACGGCGATCGCCTTGGTCAGCCCCACCAGCCCCGCCTTGGCGGCGCAGACATGCGCGCGCTCGCGCGCCCCGGTATGGCCGGTCAGGCCGCCGATGTTCACGATCGTGCCGCCGCCGGTCTCGATCATCGCCGGCAGAAGCTCGCGCGCCATCAGGAACGCGCCGTCGAGGATCACGCCTTGGATCTCGCGCCAGTCCGCGAACGACATCTCGAGCAGGGAGACCTGCCGCCGGATCGCGGCGTTGTTCACCAGCACGTCGACGCGCCCGAAGGCGTCGCGCACCTCCGCGCCCATGCGCCGCGCCTCCGCCTCGTCGGAGACGTCGCCCATCACCACCTTCGCGCGCTGCCCCAGCCCCTCGATCTCGCGGGCGACCGCCTCGATCTCGTCGCGGGCGGAGCGCGCGGTCACGACGACGTCGGCGCCGCACCGCGCGAGGCCGAGCGCCGTGGCACGGCCGATGCGGCGCGAGGCGCCGGTCACGACGGCGACCTTGCCGTCCAGCGATTGCAGCGAAGCGGGGGCGGTCATGGCGTCTCTCCGGGTATTGATGCGCCCAGGGATATGCCACCCGGCACACGGATCGTCAAATGTTGACAATTCGCGACCCCGGTGAAACCGTCCCCCGCAAGCGGGATGAGGAGCGCGCCATGAACCACCAGTCCGACACCACCGTTTCCGACCGGCTCGCCGAGTGGATCGCCGGCCTGTCGCCCGACGCCATCCCCGAGGAGGCGCGCATCGCCGCCGAGGACACGGTACTCGACACGGTCGCGCTCACCATCGCCGCGCTCGAGATGGATTACGGCCGCGCCGCGCGCGAGGCGTTCGCCACGCCCGGGACCTGCACCGTCTGGGGCCTGGAGGAAGGCCGCGAGAGCGCCGCCGCCGCGCTCATCAACGGCACCTGCGGGCATGGCGAGGATTACGACAACACCTTCGAGGGCTGCCCGATGCATGCCGGCGTGGTCATCGTGCCGGCGCTCTTCGCCGCGGGCGAAGCGCTGGGGCTGGCGAGGCGCGACGTCGGCAAGGGGATCGTCGTCGGCAGCGAGGTCTGCAACCGCCTCGGCCTCGTCGCGGGCAAGGCCACCCACAAGGCCGGCTTCCACCCCACCGCCATCATGGGCACCATGGGTGCCGCCGCCGGCATCGCCGCGGCCATGAACCAGACGCCGCAGCAAATCCGCGACTCGCTCGGCGTGGCCGCCTCGATGGCGGCGGGGATCATCGAGTACCTTGCGGACGGGAGCTGGACCAAGCGGATGCACGCCGGCTGGGCGGCGCAATCGGGCCTGAAGGCCGCGCAGATGGGCGCGGCGGGCTTTCGCGGACCGCGCTCCGTCTTCGAGGGGGTGCACGGGCTCTACGCGGCCTTCGCCCCGTCGATCGAGCCCGATTTCGCCCCCCTGCTCGGCGACCTCGGCAGCCGCTGGGAGGCCGCGCGCATCGCGTTCAAGCCCTATGCCTGCGGGACCATGACCCAGCCTTTCATCGACTGCGCCATCCGCCTGAAGGCGCGCGGCGTCAGGCCCGAGCAGATCGAGCGGATGACCTGCGAGGTCGGCGAGGGCACCGTCCACAGGCTGTGGGAGCCGCTCGCGCTCAAGCAGAGCCCGCCGACCGCCTACGCGGCCAAGTTCTCCTCCCCCTACACGATCGCCGCCGGGCTGATCCACGGCGGCGCGGGGCTCGCCGAGTTCACCGAGGAGGCGGTGCAGGACCCGGAGGCACGCGCGCTGGCGGCGAAGGTGTCGTACGTCATCAACCCCGATGACGAGTACCCGAAGAACTACACCGGTCACATCCGCGCCGAGCTCAAGGACGGCACGGTCGTCGAAGAGCGCCAGCCGCAGCTGCGCGGCGGCGTGCGCGAACCGCTGAGCCGGGACGAGTTGCGGTCCAAGGCGGCGGCCAACCTCGCCTTCTCGGGCCGGCGGGGCGAGGCGTCGGGGGAGCTGGCCGCGTTCGCCGCCGGCATCTTCGCGTCCGGCGAGCGCTTCGACGCCAGCCCCCTCGCCCGCCTCGGCCGCTGAGAGGTGGAGCTGCTGCCGTCGTTCGGGCCGGCCGCGGTGCCGGCGACGGACGCGGCGGTCGCCGTGCTCGTCAACCTCGGCGCGCTGTCCGAGCAGATGTTCCTGCTGGCCACCGGGATGGGCCTGTGCGCCCTGCCCGGCACCTGGGCCGGAGCCTGGCTGGTGCGGCGCACGCCGCTGCGCGTCCACACCGTGCTGATCGAGGCGCTGATCGCCTGCGGCGGCGCGATCCTGATCTGGGGAGCCGTGACGTGATCCGACATCTGGCACCGAAAGAGGCCCGCGACTGGCTCGCCCGGCCGGGCGAGCGGGCGTTTCTCGACCTGCGCGAGGCCGGGCCGTTCTCGATGGGGCACCCGCTGTTCGCGACGCCCTGCGCCTTCACCACCCTCGAGCTGCGGATCGGCGAGCTGGCGCCCCGACTCTCGGTGCCGATCCTGCTGATCGACGCCGGCGACGGAGTTTCCGAACGTGCCGCGGCGGCGCTGGCGCGTGCCGGCTACGACGACCTGACCATCGTCGCCGGCGGCACCCCGGCGTGGCGTGCGGCGGGGCTCACGCTGTTCGAGGGCGTCAACGTGCCGTCGAAGGTGCTCGGCGAGCTGGTCGAGGCCCGACTGCACCCGCCGACGATCACCGCCGAAAAGCTCGCCGCATGGCGCGCCGAGGGGCGCGAGGTGCGGGTGTTCGACTGCCGGCCCGCCGACGAGTTCGCCAGGATGACCATCCCCGGCGCGACGTGGCTGCCGAACGCAGAGCTGCCGCATCGGCTGGCGGCGCTCGAGCTCGACGGGCCGATCGTGCTGACCTGCGCGGGCCGCACGCGCGGGCTGCTCGGCACCGCGGCGCTGCGGCGGGTCGCGCCCGGGGTCGAGGTCCTCGCGCTCGAGAACGGGACGCAGGGCTGGGCGCTGGCCGGCCACCCGCTCGAGCGCGGGCGCGCACCGAACAAGCTGCCGACGCTGGACGAGGACCAGAGGCAGGTCAGCCGCGCGCGCGCCGATGCGCTGCTGGGCGAGGCCTGCATCCCCCTCGCCACGGCCGGCGACGTCGCGCGCCTCGTTGCGCAGGAGACGCGCAGCACCTTCCTCTTCGATCTGCGCAGCGTCGGCGAGGCCGGGGCCGATCCCCTGCCCGGCTTCCGCGTGGTTCCGGCGGTGCAGCTGGCGCAGGCGACCGACGCCTATTGCGCCGTCCGCTCCGCGCGGCTGGTGCTGGCCGACGACACCGGCCTGCGCGGCGCGATCACGGCCCTCTGGCTCCGGGCGCTGGGCTACGAGGTGCATGTCGCGCGGGTCGACGACGCGCTGCGCGACCTCGCGGTGCCGCCGGCGCCGGTGCCGGAGCTCGCGACGACGGCGACGACGATGACGGCTGCCGGGGCGCTGCTCGCGGCGCAGGGGGGCCGCGGGAGGCTGGTCGACCTGCGCAGCTCCGCAGCCTTCCGCGAGGGGCATGTGGCCGGCGCGATCTGGTCCTGCCGGGCAGCGCTTCCCGCGCTCGAGCGGGCGGGGACATCCCTGATGCTGGTGGACGGCGGAGACGGGCGCGCGGCGAATGCCGCGCGCGATCTCGGCGGCGCGGTCGCGGTGGCCGGCGGGATGGCCGCGCTGCGCGATGCGGGGGCGGCGGTGGAGACCGGGGGCCTGCCGAGGCTGCGCGACCGCGAGGATGTGACGTGGTTCGCGCATGGCCGGCACGACGGCGACATGGAGGCCTCGCGCACCTACCTCCGCTGGGAAACCGGCCTGCTCGCGCGCCTCTCGGAAGACGAGCATGCGGCCTTTGACCTCTCTGCCATCAGCTAACTGTTGACAGTTTACACCTTGGCGCATTAGCTAGCGCTGACCCGGCCAGGCCCGAGAGGGCAGCGCCGCATGTATGAGGAAAGGACCAGTATGAACAAGATCGTCGACAACGACAGCAGCGCGGAAGAGTGGCACGCGGTGGGCGATGGCCTGACCGCCGAAGTCGCGGATTTCGTGCTCGGCACCAGCATCTCCGACCTGCCCGGCGTGGTGGTGGAGAACGGCAAGAAGTCGATCCTCGACGGTCTCGGCCTCGCGCTCTCCGGCTCGGTCGCCGCTTCGGGCGACAAGGTGCGCCGGCACCTGCAATCCCTCAACCTCGGCGCCGGTGGTGCCACGGTCATCGGCTCGTCCATGAAGGTCGCGCCGCGCTTCGCCGCGTTCGCCAACGGCGTCGGCATCCACGCCGACGACTATGACGACACGCAGCTCGCCGTCGCGCCCGACCGGGTCTACGGCCTGCTCACGCACCCGACGGCCCCTGCCCTGCCCGCCGCGCTCGCGGCCGGCGAATCCCGCGGCGCCTCGGGCGCGGACGTGATGCTCGCCTACCACCTGGGCGTGGAGGTCGAGTGCAAGATCGCCGAGGCGATTAACCCGCGCCACTACCAGACCGGTTTCCACGCCACCGCCACCTGCGGCACCTTCGCCGCCGCCAGCGCCGCCGGGCGTCTCTCCGGGCTCGACAAGGAGACGCTGCTGCGCGCCCTCTCCGTCGCCGGCAGCCAGTCCGCCGGCCTGCGCGAGAACTTCGGCACGATGACCAAGCCTTTCCATGCGGGCCGCTCGTCGGAATCCGGCGTGGTCGCCGTCGAGATGGCCGATCTCGGCTGGTCCGCCAGCCCCAACATCCTCGAGGCGATGCGCGGCTTCTTCCGCGCCGCGGGCGGCGGCTACGACGGCGGCGCGATCCGCGGCAAGCTCGGCGCGCCCTGGACCTTCGACGAGCCGGGCGTCTCGATCAAGCCGCACCCGTCGGGCTCGCTCACCCACCCCGGCATGACCGAGATGCTGCGCCTCATCGCCGAGAACGACATCAAGGCCGACCAGGTCGAGCATGTCCGCGTCGGCACCAACTCGAACATGCCCAACGCGCTGATCCACCATCGCCCCACCAACGAGCTTCAGGCGAAGTTCTCGATGGAGTTCTGCATGGCGATCCTGCTGATCGAAGGGCGCGGCGGGCTCAACGAGTTCACCGACGAGGTCGTCAACCGGCCCGACGTGCAGGCGATGATCGAGAAGGTCGACTTCGTCGTGGACGACCGCGCCGAGGCCGCGGGCTACCACAAGATGACGACCTACATCGACATCAAGCTCAAGGACGGCCGCACGATCTCGGGCATGGCCGACTTCGGCAAGGGCAGCCCCGCCCACCCGATGAGCTACGACGAGGTGGCCGGCAAGTTCCACGAATGCGCCGAGTTCGCCGGCTGGGACCGCAGCCGCGCCGAGCGCGTCGTCGAGATCGTGGCCGGCTTCGAGAAGCAGTCCTCGCTTGACGAGCTGATGGCTGCGCTGCGGCTGGACTGACCGCGTGTCGGTCACCGGCGATAGCGAAACAGGGGGCGCGCCACGCTGGTGGCGCGACCCGTCCTGGTGGCGCCGGGCGGCGCTGACCTACGCGCTCGCTTTCGCCGGGGCCCTGCTCGCCGACGCCGTCGGCCTGCCCCTGCCCTGGATGCTGGGGCCCTTCTTCCTCTGCGGCCTCGTGGCCGCCACCGGCGTGACGCTGGTCTCGGTGCCGCTGGGGCGCGAGCTCGGCCAGCTCGCCATCGGGCTGGCGGTGGGGATGCGCTTCACCGCTGCGACGCTGGTCGCCACGCTGTCGCTGCTGCCGGCCATGCTCGGCGCGACCGTCTACGTCATGGCCTACACGATGATCGGCGCCTTCCTGTTCCGCCCGCTGGCCGGATGCCGGGCCTCGACCGCCTTCTTCGCCACCGCCGCCGGGGGCGTGGCCGAC
Source organism: Oceanicola granulosus HTCC2516 (assembly GCF_000153305.1). Taxonomy (GTDB): domain Bacteria; phylum Pseudomonadota; class Alphaproteobacteria; order Rhodobacterales; family Rhodobacteraceae; genus Oceanicola; species Oceanicola granulosus. The sequence goes on along the minus strand of NZ_CH724107.1, from coordinate 136,187 downwards.
ATGGCCAACGTGGCCGAGCAGAAGGGGGCGGACGCCGCCTCCGTCGCGGTGGTCCACGCGCTGCGGGTGTCCTGCACCGTCGCCATCGTGCCGATCCTCGCCATCACCTTCGGCACCGGCGGCAGCGTCATCGGCGCGCCCTCGGCCGATCCCGGCACGCTGCTGCTGTTGCCCCTCGTCATCGCCGGCTGCTTCGGCGCGGTCTGGCTGCTCAAGCGCACGCCGCTGCCGAACCCCTGGCTGATCGGGCCGATGTTCCTCGCCATCGGCCTCGGCGCGAGCGGGATCGCCCGCGTGCCGGTCCCGCCATTCGTCGTCCTGCCCGCCCAGCTGCTGATCGGCACCTGGCTCGGCTGCTGCTTCCGCCGGGAGGTACTGCTGGGCCTGCCGCGCGTGGCCATGGCCGGGATCGTCGTCGCGCTGTTCATGATCGCGGCCGCCTTCGGCGGCGCCAACGTGCTGGCGCTGCTGACCGGACTGCCGCTGACCACGTCGTTCCTCGCCCTCGCCCCGGCGGCCGTGACCGAGATGGTCATCACCGCCAAGGCGATGCAGCTCGACGCCGAGATCGTCACCGCCTTCCACGTGATGCGCATCTTCCTCGTCTGCTCGACCATCCTCGTCGTCTATCGCCTCTACACCGCCCTGCGCCGCCTCGGCGGCCCGCGGGCCTCCTGATCCACCTCGAACCTGAGAAAGACCCCACCATGACAGAGCGCCAAGTCACCGCCGAACTCGCGGCCTGGATCGTGAACCTGGGCGATGCCGACATTCCCGCCGAGGTGCGCACCGAGGGTGTCCGCACCTTCGTCAACTGGCTGGGCTGCGCCGTCGGCGGGGCCGACCACGAGACGGTCGACGCCGCGCTCCGCGCCGTCATGCCCTTCTCGGGCCCGCGCGACTCCACCGTGATCGGCCGGCAGGAACGGCTCGACCCGCTGCACGCGGCGCTCGTCAACGGCATCTCCAGCCACGTTCTCGACTACGACGACACCCACCTGAAGACCATTGTCCACCCCGCCGGCCCCGTCGCCTCGGCCCTGCTCGCCCTGGCCGAACACCGCGCGATGAGCGGCACCGACTTCCTGACCGCGCTGATCGTCGGGGTCGAGGTGGAGTGCCGCCTCGCGAACTGCGTCTATCCCGACCACTACGACCGCGGCTGGCACATCACCGGCACCGCCGGCGTCTTCGGCGCCGCGGCGGCCTGCGGCAAGGTGCTCGGGCTCGACCAGCAGAAGATGCAGTGGGCGCTCGGCCTCGCCGCGACCCAGTCCGCCGGCCTGCGCGAGATGTTCGGCACGATGACCAAGTCGTTCCACCCCGGCAGCGCCGCGCAGAACGGGCTCAAGGCCGCGCTGCTCGCCGAGGCGGGCTACGACAGCTCGGAGAAGGCCATCGAGGCGCTGCGCGGCTGGGCCAACGTCACCTCGACCAAGCAGGATTACGACGAGGTGCTGGGCGAGCTCGGCAGCCGCTGGGAGAGCGCGCTCAACAGCTACAAGCCGTTCGCCTGCGGCATCGTCATCCACCCGACCATCGACGGCTGCCAGCAGATCCGCGAGGAGATCGGCCCCGAGCGCGTCGCCGAGATCGAACGGGTCGATCTGAAGTCGCACCCGCTGGTGCTCGAGCTGACCGGCAAGCGCACGCCCAGGACCGGGCTCGAAGGCAAGTTCTCCGTCTTCCACTCCGCCGCCAGCGCCCTGCTGCGCGGCGACGGCGCGCCGACCGCCTTCACCGACGAGGTGGTGAACCTGCCCGAGATCGTGGACCTGCGCGACCGCATCCACGCCGAGACCGATCCGGACATGTACGAGGCGTCGGTGCGCATCCTCGTCACCTTCAAGGACGGCACGACGCTGGAGAAGTTCGTCGAGCGCGCCATCGGCAGCCTCGAGCGGCCGCTGAGCAACGAGCAGCTCGAGACGAAGTTCGTCAACCAGGCCAAGCTGGTCGTCGGCGAGGAAATCGCACGGAGCCTGCTGGGCGAGGCCTGGAAGATCGAGAGCGCCGATCCCGCGGCCATCGCGCGGGCTTCGGTCCCGGGCCGCCAGGAGGCCGCGGAATGAGCGGCAAGCGCCTGAAGCTCGGCATCCTCAACGGCGACGACATCGGCCACGAGATCGTCCCCGCCTCCGTCGAGGTCGCGCGCGCCGCGGCCGGCAAGGCGGGGCTGGGCATCGACTGGACCGACGTGCCGATCGGCGCCGCCGCGCTCGAGAGCCACGGCCACACCATGCCCGAGGGCACGATGGAGACGCTGGAAGGGCTCGACGGCTGGATCCTCGGCCCCATCGGCCACCGCGACTACCCGAAGGTGCCCGGGGCGATCAATCCGCACCCGATCCTGCGCAAGGGCTTCGACCTCTTCGCCAACGTGCGGCCGACCCGCTCCTATCCCGGGATCGGCTGCCTGTTCGACGACATCGACCTCGTGATTGTGCGCGAGAACAACGAGGGCTTCCAGCCCGACCGCAACGTGGTCGCCGGGTCGGGCGAATTCCGTCCGACCGAGGACGTGACGATTTCGGTGCGCGTCATCACCGTCGAGGGCTGCCGCAAGGTGGTGCGCGCCGCGCTCGACATCGCCCGCTCGCGGCCGCGCAAGAAGCTGACGCTGGTGCACAAGAACACCGTGTTCAAGCTCGGCTGCGGCATGTTCGTCGACACCGCCTACGAGGTGGCCAAGGAGTACCCGGACGTCGAGGTCGACGAGTGCATCGTCGACACCTTCGCGATGCGGCTGCTGCGCGACCCCTGGGCCTACGACACGGTCGTGACCACCAACATGTTCGGCGACATCCTCACCGACGAGGCGGCGGGGATGGTCGGCGGGCTCGGCATGGCGCCGGGCCTGTGCATCGGCCGGGGGGCCAAGGCGATGGCGCAGGCCACGCACGGCTCGGCCCCCGACATCGCCGGCAAGGGCATCGCCAACCCCTACGCGATGATCGAGAGCACCCGGATGCTGATCGAGCACCTCGGCCGTGCCCACGACCTGCCCGAAGCGGTGCGGGCCGCCGCCTACATGCGCGAGGGGCTGGACGCCGCGCTCGCCGATCCCGCAAGCCGCACCGGCGACATCAAAGGCACGGGCGGCACCGCCGACATGGTCGCCGGCATCGTTGCCGGAATCGAACGGGCGAAGGCGGCATGACGGGCCACACCCCCGCCGCAACAGACCGCCCGGCGGCCCGCGAGGGTTGCCGGGAGCGAATCGGGCCTATAGGCAGATACAACTGCGATCATTGGCCGTCTGCGGTCGTCGAATTGTTGAACCCTGCCCATGTCGAACGAAAGCGGTGATCTCGCCATCCTGAAGACGGTCTCCCTGACCAGCGCTCTCGAGCGCGAGCTCGAACGTCTGATCATCAAGGGGGAGCTGTCGCCGGGCGAACGGCTCAACGAGATCCAGCTCGCCAATCGCTTCGGCACCAGCCGCGGCCCGCTGCGCGAGGCGATGCGCAGCCTCGAGGCGAAGGGCTTCGTCAACGTCATCCGCAACCGGGGCGTCTTCGTCCGCCAGCTCACGCTGGAGGAGGCGCGCGAGATCTACGAGGTGCGCGGCACGCTCTTCGGCCTCGCCGCCCGGCTCGTCTGCGAGAACATGACGCCCGAGCTGATGGCCGACCTGCGCGCGCAGGTCGACGCGATGCAGGCCGCCGCCGACGCCAACGACTTCGATGCCTACTACCCGCTGAACCTCGAGTTCCACGCCACGATCATGCAGCGGGCCGACAATAAGACGATGGAGGCCGAGTACCTGCGGCTGGTCAGCAAGCTGCACCTGTTCCGCGCCCGCAGTCTCGTTCAGGGCGGCGGCCTGCCCGTCTCCAACACCGAGCATCACCGCATCCTCGCCGCGCTCGAGGCGGGCGACGCCGACGCCGCGCACCTCGCCGGCTGGCACCACGTCGACGCGGCCAAGAAGCGCATGATGGTCGCCATCGCCACCACCGAGGACTCCTCCGGGGGCGAGACGGAGGGCGTGCCCTTGAAGAAGACGCCCGACGCGACCCCCTGACTAGCCGGCCGCGCCGGCTCCCGCGAGGCGGCCGAACACCGCGCCCGAGGTCAGGCCCGAGCCGCCGGGATACCCCTCGTAGAACACCCCGCCCACCATCTCGCCGCAGGCGAACAGGCCGGGGATGGCATGGCCGTCCTCGTGAACGACCCCGCCCCGCGCGTCGACCTTCAGGCCGCCATAGGTGAACGTGATCCCGCCGGTGACGGGGTAGGCCCGGAACGGCGGCGTCTCCAGCCGCTGCGCCCAGTTCGACTTCGGCAGGGCCAGCCCCTTCGTCCCCCGGCCGTCGAGCTCCGTCGGGTTGAACGGCACGCTGTCGTCCACCGAATTGTTATAGTCGGCGAGCGTCTTCAGCGCGGCCTCCCCGTCGAGCCCGTCGAGCCTGGCGCAGAGCGCCTCGAGCGTGCCGGCCTCCTCGAAGTGGGCATCGTGGAAGCGGTACTCGGCATAGAGCAGGTCGTCGGTCTTCGCGTCGAAGACCTGCCACGCGACGTGCCCCGGCTGCTCCAGCACCGCGCGGCCGAACTGGGCGTAGGTGTAGTTGCGGAAGTTCTCGCCCTCGTCGACGAAGCGCTGGCCGTCGGCGTTCAGCATCACGCCGAGGAAGTAGCAGATCTTGCGGTAGTTCTTGCGCTCGCCCGGCGGCAGGTCGAGCCCGCCGTAATCGGCCATGTGCAGGTCCATCGGCGTCGCGTGGCAGCCGGTGTAGAGCCCGTGCCGCCGCGCGCCGAGCTCCCGCGCCATGACGAGCCCGTCGCCTGTGTTGTGCGGCGTGCCGCGCACCTTGGCGCGGCGCCAATCGCCGCCCATCCAGTCCTCGCGCAGCGCCTCGCTGGCCTCGAAGCCGCCACAGGCGAGCACGACCGCATCGGCGTCGAGACGGCCCCCTTCGGTCTCGACGCCGACCACGCGCCCGCCTTCCGTCACCAGCCCCGTCACCGGCGTGGCGAGGCGCAGCTCCCCGCCCTGCGCCTCGAAGGCGGCGCGCTCCATCTCGAAGAGGCCGACGCCCTCGTCCTCGGCGGCGAGCGTCAGGCCGCCCCAGAAGACGTGCCGGCCGTCCTTCTCGAAGCTCTGCCGGCTGTAGATCGGCTCGAACTTGACGCCGTGCCCGCCGAGCCACTGCATCGCGGCGAGCGAGCCGTCCACCAGCCGGCGCTGCTCCTCCGAGAGCGGCCGCCCGCCGTTGAAGCCGAGCAGATCGTCCGCGAAGCGCGCCGCGCTGTAGCCGCCGAAATCGGTCTTCGCCAGGCGCGGGTCGTCGGGGTCCTTCAGCAGCGGCAGCAGGTCGTCGGCGCCGTCGTAGGCGAAGCGCATCGCGCCGGCGGTGTACTTGGTGTTGCCCCCGGCGAGCGCAGCGTCGGCCTTCTCGAGCATCAGCACCTCGGCCCCGGCCTCGAGCGCGGCGAGGCCCGCGCACATGGCAGCATTGCCGCTACCCACCACGATCACACGTTGCGCCATTGACGATCCCCCTTTTTTCCGGCTCAGTTGTATCCAAACGTATACAATTTGGAAAGACCGTGAGCGAGCAGGATCATTCCCAGGGCGGCGCGGCCTTCGGGCGCCTGATGGCCGCGATCGAGGCCGGCGAATACCGCCCGGGCGACCGGCTGCGCGAGCTCGAGGTAGCCGAGCGCCTGTCGCTGTCGCGCACCCCGGTGCGCGAGGCGCTGCGCCGGCTCGAGGCCGAGAACATCATCGAGCACCGCCCCCGCATCGGCGCGGTGATCCGTACCCTGAGCCAGACCGAGCTGGTCGAGCTCTACGAGATGCGCCTGGTGCTCGAGCGCACCGCCGCCGAGATGGCGGCTAAGCATGCCGCCGTGGCCGAGGTCGAGAACCTGGCCGGGCTCAACGCCGAGCTCGGGGCCGCCGGCGACTCGCCGCCGCGCGCCGCGGCGCTGAACCAGCAGTTCCACCGCGCGATCTACCTCGCCGCCCGCAACCGATTCCTGCTCGACGCGGCGCGGGCGATGAACAACGCGCTCCTGCTGCTCGGCCCGACGACCCTTGCCGACGCCGAGCGCATCGCCACGGTCGCGCGCCAGCACGCCGACATCCTCGAAGCGATCGGCGCCGGGGACGGCCCCCGTGCCGGCGACGCCGCCGCGACGCATCTCGAGACGTCGCTGCGCTACCGGCTCCGGGCGCTGCGGACATGAGGCGCACCGCCCTCACCCACGCCATCGCCTTGTCGGGCGTCGCGCTCTTCATCGCGCTGTCCCTGCCCCTGCCCTGGCTGCTCGGCCCGATCTCGGCCTGCCTCGTCGCCGCCCTGCTCAAGGTGCGGCTGCGCGGACTGCCCGCGCTCAACAACCTGATGCGCTCGATCCTCGGCGTCGCCGTGGGAGCGAGCCTGACCACGGCCATCGTGGCCTCGATGGCGGCGATGTGGCCGACGCTGATCATGGTGCCGGTGCTGGTCTTCCTGATCGGCCTGATCGGCGTGCCCTACTTCCAGCGGCTCTGGGGCTTCGACTTCGCCACCAGCTACTACGGCGCGATGCCCGGCGGTCTGCAGGACATGCTGCTGTTCGGCGAAGAGGCCGGCGGCGACGTGCGCGCGCTGTCGCTGATCCACGCCACGCGGGTGCTGATCATCGTCTCCGTCCTGCCGTTCATCCTCACCGGCTGGTGGGAGGTGAGCCTCGACAATCCGCCCGGCGCCCCGGCGTCGAGCCTGCCCTGGCAGCAGCTCGTGCTGATGGCGATCGCGGGCATCGCCGGCTGGCAGATCGCCAAGAAGATCGGCCTCTTCGGCGCGGCGATCCTCGGCCCGATGATCTTCGCCGCCGCGCTCGCCCTGACCGGCGTGCTCGAGCATCGCCCTCCCGCCGAGGCGATCTGGGCGGCGCAGTTCTACATCGGCATGACCGTGGGCGCGAACTACTCCGGCGTCACCGGCGCCGAGGTGCGCCGCGACGTGGTCGCCGCCGTCGGTTTCTGCCTGGTGCTGCTGGCGCTCGCCGCGGGCTTCGCCGAGCTGATCCACCTCCTCGACCTCGCCCCGCCGATGGAGACCCTGCTCGCCTTCGCCCCCGGCGGACAGGCCGAGATGGCCGTCCTCGCCATCATCGTGGGCGCCGACCTCGCCTTCGTCATCGCCCACCACATCCTGCGCCTCGTCGTCGTCATCCTCGGTGCCCCGGTCGCCGCACGGTTCCTGCGCCCGCGCGACTAGCGCCGCGGACGCCGGGAGGGCGGCGGATCAGGCGGTGGCGGCGGTCGCGGCGCCAAGCCCGTGCGTCTGGACGTCGTCGGCGAAGTGGCAGGCGGCGCGGTGGGCGGCGCCGACGGGCGCGAGTGGCGGCGCCTTCTCGCGGCAGATCGGCTGGGCGAGCGGGCAGCGCGGGTGGAAACGGCAGCCCGACGGCAGCCCGGCCTGCGAAGCGGCGTCGCCCGGCAGGCGGATGCGGGTACGGCGGGTGGCGCTGGCGCGGTGCTCGGGCACGGCCTGGATCAGCAGGCGGGTGTAGGGATGGGCGGCGCGCGAGATCAGCGTCTCGGCGGGGCCTTCCTCGAGCACCGCGCCGAGGTACATCACCGCGATCCGGTCGGCCATGTAGCGGGCGACGGAGAGATCGTGGGTGATGTAGAGGTAGGTGACGCCGGTGTCGCGCTGGATGCCGCGCATCAGGTTCATCACGCCCGAGCGGATCGACACGTCGAGCATCGAGACCGGCTCGTCGGCGATGACGACGCGGGGCTTGATGATCAGCGCGCGGGCGATGGCGATGCGCTGGAGCTGGCCGCCGGAGAGCTCCGAGGGGAACGCGTCGGCGAAGCTCTCCGCGGGGCGCAGCTCGACGGCCTCGAGCATCTCGATCACCGCCGCGCGCAGCCCCGCGCGCGGCACGAGGCCGTGCAGCGTCAGCGGCTCGGCGAGGGACTGCCCGACCGTGAGGCGCGGGTTGAGCGCGTCGTAGGGGTTCTGGAAGATCATCTGCACCTTGGCGCGAAACGCCTTCAGCGCCGCGCCGGTGAGCGCGGTGACGTCCTCGCCCTCGTAGAGCACGCGCCCCGCGGTCGGACGCTCCTGCAGGGTGGCGATGCGGCCCGCCGTGGTCTTGCCCGAACCGCTCTCGCCCACCACGGCGAGGGTCTGGCCGGGGTGGAGGTCGAGGCTGACGTCGTCGGCGGCGATCACCGGCGGGTCGGCGCGGCCGCTGAGGCGGGCGAGGATGCCCGGGTCGGCGTTGTAGACCATGCGCAGGGCGTCGAGTTGCAGGATCGGTCGGCTCATGCGCGGGCCTCCTTGGCAGCGGCGGGAGCGGCGTGCGGCTCGGAGGAGGGTTCGGCGGCGAAGTCCTCGGCGTAGTGGCACTCGGAGACGTGCCCCGCCCCGAGCGGCACGGCGGGCGGCGCGGCGCGGCGGCAGAGGTCGGTCGCCGCCGGGCAGGCATGGGCGAAGCGGCAGCCCGTCGCGGCCGCGGCGGCGGCGGTGTCGGTGGCGGGCAGGCTTTCGAGCTCCTCGAGCGGGCCGGTCAGGCTCGGCAGCGCGCCGATCAGGGTGCGGGTGTAGGGGTGCGCGGGGTTGCCGAAGATGCGCTGCGTCGGGGCAATCTCGACGATGCGGCCGGCATACATCACCGCCACCACGTCGCAGCTCTCTGCGACCGCGCCCATGTCGTGCGACACGAGGATCAGCGACAGGTTCAGCCGTTCGCGCAGGTCGGCGATCTCGCCGAGGATCTGGTCCTGGATCAGCATGTCGAGCGCGGTGGTCGGCTCGTCGGCGATGACGAGCTCCGGCTCGAGGATCAGGCTCAGGGCGATCATCGCGCGCTGGCGCATTCCGCCCGACAGCTGGTGGGGGTAGGCGTTCATGCGCGAGGCGGGGATGCCGATCATCGCAAAGACCTCGGCGATGCGCGCGGTGGCCTCCTCCCTGGAGATGCCGGGCTTGTGCAGGCGCAGGGCGTCCATCATCTGCCGGCGCACCGTGGTGACGGGGTTGAGGGCGTTCATCGCGCTCTGGAAGATCGTCGCCATGCGGGTCCAGCGAAGCGCGTCGATGCGCGAGCGGCCGTTCTCCACCACCGGCTTGCCGCCGAGCACGATGGCGCGGCCGTCGAAGCGGATGGTGCCGGAAGTCAGCTCCGCGTTGTTCGGCATGGTCTGCAGCAGGGCCGAGCCGAGGCTCGACTTGCCGCAGCCGCTCTCGCCGACGATGCCGAGGCTGCCGCCGCGCGGCAGGGTGAAGGACACGCCGTCGACCGCCGCGATGCGCCGCGCGCCGGCATGGTAGACGAGGCGCAGGTCGTCGACCTCGAGGATCGGTGTGTCGGCGGCCGGGGCGGTCTCGCCGGCCGGCGGCGCGGTGGTGGCGCGCCGCTTGGGAGCGCCGCCGCGGGTGCGCAGCTGGGGGTTCATGGCGAAGTTGATGCTGTCGCCCAGCAGGTTGAGGCTGGCGACCAGCAGCAGCAGCGCCACGCCCGGCGCGATCGACATCCACGGCGCGAGCCGCAGGTGGCGCTGGCCCTCGAAGATCATGCTGCCCCAGCTCACCAGGTTCTGGTCGCCGAGCCCGAGGAAGCTGAGGCCGGCCTCGGTCAGGATCGCCATCCCCATCAGGATGGTGCCGTCGGTGATGATCGGCGCGATGCCGTTGGGGATCACGTGGCGCACGATCACCCACCAGTGCGGCGCGCCCGCCGCCAGCGCGGCCTGGACGTAGACCCGCGACTTGAGCGTCAGCACCTGGCTGCGCATCAGGCGGGCCGAGCGGGGCCAGGTGGTCAGCGCGATGGCGACGATGGTGAGCGGCAGGCTCGCGCCGAACAGGGCGACGATGAGCAGGATCAGGAAGAAGGTCGGGATCAGCAGGAAGATGTCGAACACCCGGCTCAGCAGCCCGTCGACCCAGCCGCCGAAGTAGCCGGCGATCGCGCCGAGGGCGGAGCCGATGAGGATCGAGAGCAGCGCCGCGCCGACGGCGACCGTCAGCGCCACCTGCGCGCCCCAGACCACCCGGCTCAGGATGTCGCGGCCGAAATTGTCCGTCCCGAGCCAGTGCTCGGCGCTCGGCGGCTGGTAGAGGGCGAAGGCCATGTCGGCCGGGTCGGGCAGCCCGAGGATCGGCGCGGCGAGCGCGGTGGCGCAGATCACCAGGAACACGGCGAGGCTCAGCGCGCCGGGCACGCTCGCGACAGTGGCACGGAGGGTCTTGGCGGCGGTCGGTGTCACAGGCGTACCCGGGGATCGAGCGCCGCGTAGAGGAGGTCCGTCAGGAGCGCGGCGAGCATCACCGTGAAGGACATGATGAGGAAGGCGCCCATGATGACGGGCGTGTCGCGCGACAGGATCGCCTCGTAGATCAGCCGCCCGAGGCCGGGCCAGCTGAACACGGTCTCGGTAAGCACCGCGCCCGACAGCAGCAGGCCGAGTTCGAGCCCGAGAACCGTGACGATGGGCAGCATCGCGTTGCGCAGCGCGAAGCGGGTCATCACCCGCCGCTCGGGAAAGCCGATGGCGCGGGCGGTGGTGACGTAGGGCTCGGCCAGGGTCTCGGAGACCGAGGCGCGGGAGAGGCGGACGTACTGGCCGAGCCAGACCGCGGCGAGCGCGGTGACCGGCAGGATCATGTGGCGGACGACGTCGAGCACGAAGCCGAGCCCCTCGCGGGGGCCGGCGATGGAGACCATGCCGCTCGAGGGCAGCCAGCGCAGGGTGACGGCGAAGAGCAGGATCAGCATCAGCCCGAGCCAGAAGACCGGGATCGAGAACAGCGAGATCGACAGCGTCGTGACCGCGGTGTCGAGCGCCGAGCCCGGCCGCCGCGCCATCACCGCGCCGATCGCCACGCCGGCGATCGAGGCGAGCACCAGCGCGGTGCCGGCCAGCAGCAGCGTCGCGGGGATGCGCTCGGCGATGATGTCGATCACCGGCTCGCGGGTGCGGAAGGAGAGGCCGAGGTCGCCCTGCAGGATCTGGCCGAGATAGGCGCCGAGCTGTTCGTGGAGCGGGCGATCCAGGCCGTAGCTCTCGCGGATCGACTGCATGTATTCCGGGTCCGCCCCCTCCCCCGCCAGCAGGATCGACACGTCGCCGGGGGCGAGGTGGATCAGGGCGAAGTTGATGACGACGATGAACAGGGCGATCGGAAACATCTGCAGCAGCCGGAAGAGAAAGTAGCGCAGAAGTCTCATGGTCGATCGCCCTGTCGGTTCGCGTTGGGTCGTCTCAGCGAGACGGTAGCAGCTTTACTCGGCGTCGTCGGGGCCGGTGACGCCGTAGACGCCGAACCAGCTGATCGACTTGTTGAAGCCGGCGGGCATCACCGCGAAGCCGTCCCAGCCGGGGCGCACGAGGCTCATCTTCTGCTCTTCGAAGACGTTGATGTAGGGCATGTCGCGCACCACGATCTCCTGGATGCGGTCGTACATCTCGCGCCGCGTCTCCTCGTCGCTGATCGTGTTGGCCTCGGCGGCCAGCTCGTCGAGCTCGGCGTCGGAGTAGCTCATGAAGTTGCGCGCGCCGTCGGTGGAGAAGTGCTCGCGGTAGGCGTCCGGGTCGGGTCCGTAGCGGCCGAAGTAGCAGGAGATGTCGAACTGCTTCTCCTGGATGCGGCTGAACCAGGTGGACTGGTCGAAGCGGTCGAGTTCGGCCTCGATGCCGACCTCGCGCAGCTGGCGCACGAGGATCTCGGTGATCGCGGTGCAGTCGGAGATGTTCGGCCCCGTCACCTTGACCGAGAAGCGCCAGCCGTCGTCGCCGCGCGGGAAGCCGGCCTCGTCGAGCAGCTCCTCGGCCTTGGCGGCGTCATGCTCGGGGAAGCGGGCGTCCTCGTTGATCCACTGCTGCAGGCTGCTGACGCCGGCGTAGTAGCCCGGGGTCCAGGAGTTGTTGAACGCCAGCCGGTTCATCTCCTCGCGATCCATCGCGTAGGCGATGGCCTCGCGGACCTTGGGATTGCCCAGCGCCTCGTGGTTGAGGTTGAGCTGCAGGTCGCGGCTGAAGTGCGAGGGGGTGTAGACCACGTTGATCTCGGGGTCGGCCTCGAACATCGGCGCCTCGGCAAGCGGCGGGGCGTAGTTGAACGGCAGGTAGGGGAACTGCCCCGCCTCGAACTCGGCCCGGGCGACGTTGGCGTCGGGGATGGTGCGGAAGATCAGGGTGTCGACCTCGGGCGCGCCGCGGAAGTAGTCCTCGTTGGCCTCCAGCACGACGGCGCTGCCGCGGTCCCAGCGGACGAACTTGAACGGGCCGGAGCCGATGGGCTCGTTGACGTAGGGCCCGGTGTCGAAGCCTTCCTGGTCGGCCCAGAGGTGCTCGGGGTAGATCTTGCCGGTCCATTGCGCGCCCTGCGCCATCATCGGCAGGAACGCCATGTTGGGCTTGTTGAGCGTGATGACGACGGTCTGGTCGTCGGGGGTCTCGATGCTCTCCACGTCGCGCAGGAACGAGGAGAAGGTGTAGCCCTCTTCCATGATGCGCTCGTAGGTGAACTTGACGTCCTCGGAGGTCACCGGCTCGCCATCGTGCCACATCGCGTCGGGGTGCAGCTTGAAGGTGTAGGTGGTGGCGTCGTCGGAGACCTCCCAGCTCTCGGCGAGGTCACCGTAGGCGGCGACGCCATCGACGATGCCCCAGTCCATGACGACGAGGTGGCTGTAGATGTTGGAGGTGGGGCCGTGGCCGCCGGTGTCGGACGAGGGCCCGGGGCTGAGGGTGCGGGGCTCGTCCTGCTGGGGCATGACGAGTGTGGTCTCGGCCATCGCCAGCGTCGGCAGCGCCATCAGCGCGGCCAGGAGGGTCGGGGTTCTGAGTGTCATTGTGCCGTAGTCCTTTCGCTATCCTGTTGGGTGGTCTTCGGTCTTGTTGTTGTTGCTGTGGGCGGATCAGTAGCCCCGGCGGCGATCGACAAGATCGGGGATCGGGGCGCCGGCGCGGTGGCGGCGGATGGTGTCGGCCATGATGCGCACCGCCGAGCCGGCCTGGGTGGGCGCGGCGACGTGGGGTGTGACGAGCACGTTCGGATGCGCCCGGAGCGGGTCGTCCTCGGGGAGCGGCTCGGTGCGGAACACGTCGAGCGCTGCGCCCGAAAGCTGGCCGCTGTCGAGGGCAGCGAGCAGGTCGGCGTCGACGAGGTGCTCGCCCCGGCCCGCGCTCGCGACGAAGCCGCCGGGAGCCATGCGCGCGAACAGGGCGGCGTCGAGCACGTCGCGGGTCTCGTCGGTGAGCGGCAGCAGGTTGACGACGGCGTCCGCGCCGCGCGTCGCCGCGTCGAGCCCGTCCGGCCCGGCAAACGCCTCGGCCCCCTCGACGGCGCGGCCGGTGCGGCTCCAGACGCGGGTCTGGAAGCCGATCTGGGCCAGCAGCCGCGCCACCCGGCTGCCCAGCGCGCCGGCGCCGAGCACGGTGACGACGCGGTTGCGCGACAGGATCTCGGTGCGCCGGTTCCAGCCCTTGTCGGCGCGGTAGAGCGGCAGGTTGCGGTGCCACGACAGCACCACGGCGAGGCACCAGTCGGACATGCCCTCGGTCATGGCGGGATCCACGAGGCGGACGATGTCGACGCCCTCGGGCACCTCGCCGGGCGCGAGCAGGTGCTCGACGCCGGCATTGAGGCTGAGGATCAGCTCGGCGCCGGGCACCGAGGCGATCACCCCGGGCGCGGGTTTGCCGGCGACCACGTAGGGCACGGGCGTTTCGTCGAGCGCGGCGGGGTCGGTGAAGACCTGTGCGCCGGGCAGTTCGCTGCGGAAGCTCTCGGCGAGTTCTTCGGGCTTGCCACGGGAGGCGATGCAGATGCGGATTTCTTCGGTCATGTGAGGGAGGCTATCGGGAGGGGTGTCATGAACAACGTGCCAAATTCTCGGACACGCCTTGCGGAAAACTCATGGGTTCTGGGGGCGCAGGCCGGGATGGCCCTGTGGAGGTGCGGATGAACGGGCGAAGCCGGTTCGCAAACTGCCGAAAAACTCATCATGACAGACATCCCGCCTGGGCCATCTCCTCCTCGACGAGGCGCAGCGGGACGTGTCCGCAGGAGAGCAGCGTGTCGTGGAAGTCCCGCGTGGAGCCGGTCCAGCGGCGACGCAGGGCGCGGATGCCCTCGACGCCGAGCCAGTAGGTCGCGCGGGAGGCCGGGAACATGGAGTTGCGCACGACTTCGGAGTGCACCCGCGCGGGGGCGAAGCCGGCCTCTTCGGCGTAGAAACGCTCGCATTCCGCCATCGACCACGCGCCGCTGTGCAGGCCGAGATCGACCAGCACGGAGGCCGCGTTGCGCCGCTCGAACGACTTGAGCAGCAGCTTCTCGGCGGGGGTGTAGAAGTCGTCGGCCTCCATCAGCAGGTCCTCGACGTGGCAGGCCCAGCCCTCGACGAGGGTCAGCGCGCCCTGGAAGGCGAGGCCCATGCTGCAATCGGTCGCCGCGATCCGGCCGAGGCGGGAGGCGGCGGCGCGGGCGCGGGCGTTCTGGGTGTGGTGGCCGACGGAGCCGTGGTGGACGGCGTGGATCGCCTTGACCATCGCGGTGGAATGGGCGGCGGGGTCGTCGGCGGCCATGATCCAGTAGGTGCTCCCCTGCCCCGCGCTCAGGCCGGGCGGCGAGCGGTAGAACAGGAAGTAGAGCGGCCCGGCGACCCGCTGGAAGCAGGGCGGCAGGGCGCGGTAGTCGAGCCGGTAGCCGCGCTCGGGCGTGACGAGGCCGTGGGCCTCGGCGGCGTCGCGGGCGGCGGCGTCCCAGTGGCGGTAGCTGTCGGGCACCTCGGCGGCGCTGGCCGGGTGGACCTCCGCCAGCGCGGCGAGCTGGTCCTGCCAGCTCCGGCCGGGCTCGATCTCGCGGGCCATCTCCTCGAGTTCCTCGCCACAGCGCGCGAAGGCGGCGCGGGCGGCGTCCATCGCCTCGGCGGGGGTGAGGTCGAGCTCGTGCAGCTCGCGCAGGAGCAGCCCGAGATGCGCCTCGCCGCAGGCCGGGTCGGCGTCGGGTTGGCCGGCGAGCGAGGCGGCGAAGGTGTCGAAGGCGGACGCGGCGGCGGCGGCGGGCGCGGCCCACGCCTCGTCCCACGCCTCGTGAAGGCGGATGTCCTCGCGCAGGAACAGCGCCAGCACGCCGGCCTCGGCGACCGCCCGCGCCACCCAGCCCGCCGGCACGGGCGTGTCGTCCAGCAGCGCGCGGCCGTCGGCGAGGAAGTCGGGGATCGCGGCGAGGCGGGCGGCGATGGCGTCGGTGCGCCAGGGGGCGGATTGCGGCAGGAGCAGCGAGATCACGCCGAAGCCCGCCTCGCCGGTCAGCCACGCCGGGTTGTGCTGGCGGGGTCGGCTGTCGAGGCGGGCCTGCTCGACGATCAGCTCGGCGCGCAGCATCCGGCGGTCGTGGGGGTGGGCGGCGCTGTCGGCGGCCACCTGCTCGAGCAGCGCCGCGATTTCGGCGCGCTCGGCGGCGATGCAGCCCGGCTCGAGCGGCGGCAGGCGGTGGTCGTGGCCCTCGGCGCCCATGAAGGTGGCGTCCACGGGCCGCCACTTGAAGCGGTGCGCGAGGTAGGTGTCGACGAGGTCGCTCATGCGCCGAGGTCCACCCAGCGGCGCTCGGCGTGGGCGAGGATCATCGCGTCGACGATCTCCTGGCTCTTGGCCCCGTCGTGGAAGGTGCATTCCTGCGGGCGGTCCTCGAGGATCTCGTCGACGAAGTGGCGCACGAGGTTGCGGTAGTAGAGCTCGGGCCACGGCGTCGCGAGGGTGGTGCCGGGAGGCAGTGCCGCCTCGGTCAACTCGAAGGGCACGAACTCGACGGAGTCGGCGCGCGCGTGGGTCAGCGTCTCGGCGACGTCGAATTCGGAGATCAGCCGCGCGATGGCCGCGCCCCTGGAGCCGTAGACGCGGATCTCGACGCCCGGGTAGTTGCCGACGGTGACGTAGCTGGTCTGCAGCGTGCCGATCGCGCCGCGGGCATACTCCACCAGCCCCACCGTGCCGTCGTCGATCTTGATCTTCTGCCGGCCGGGCTCGCCGCGCACCACCCGCTCGGGGACGAAGTTGCGCATCGTCGACGCGACGGCGGAGAACTCGCCGCCGAGCCAGCGCATCAGGTCGATCAGGTGCGAGCCGTAGCCGACGATGGAGGCCGGGATCAGCTGCGAGCGGTCGGCGTCGGGGGGAACCTGGCGCAGGGGCTCGTCGGGGTGGAGCCATTGCTGGTTCTGCTCGAAGCCGTTGACGTGGAAGATCTCGCCCAGGGTGCCGTCGTCGATCCAGGCCTTGAGCTGGCGGATCGCGGGGGAGTAGCGGAAGGTGAAGCCGAGCTTGGTGCGCACGCCGGCCGCATCGGCCCGCGCGGCGGCGTCGAAGGCGGGGCCGGCCTCGGTGTGGAGCGGCTTCTCCGACAGCACGTGCTTGCCCGCGGCGATGGCGGCGAGGCTCAGCGGCAGGTGGGTGTGGGTCGGGGTGCAGACGTCGACCATCTGCACCTCGGGATCGGCGATGAGGGCCTCGGCGTCGGTGTAGACCTTACGCGCGCCGAACTTTTCCGCCGCCGCACGCGCCCGGCCCTCGTCGACGTCGCACACCGCGACCAGGTCGACGTCGGGGTGGGCGACGTAGCCCGGCAGGTGCGCCTTGTTGGCCCAGGCGTGGGTGCCGATCACGCCGACCCCGAGCTTCGCGCCGGCGCTCATGGCAGGGCCTTTCCGCACGCGGCCACGTAGGCCTCGAGCTCGTCGTAGTTCTGGAAGCCCAGCTCGCGCTTGCCGTCCTCGATCTCGTAGATCATCTCGAACAGCTTGGCGTTGAGGCGGGTGTCGGCCCCGGCGGCCTTGCCGTACTCGATGAGCTTGCCCGACGAGGAACGCGTCTCGGAGGGGCGGTTGCGGTAGACGATGTCCCACCAGATGCCCGAGCCCTTCTTCTTGAAGTCGTGGGTGGGCTTGGTCTCCTGGTCCTTCTTGAGCAGCCAGATGGCGTGGTTGATGTTGTCGAGCAGCTTGCGCGTGTCGTCGGCCGTCTCGACGCGGTAGTTGGCGGGGTCGAAGAAGTCGAAGGCCTGCACGTCGATGCCGTTGGCGTCGGCGATCTCGAGCGCCTCCTTGACGATCGCGCCGGCGATGCGGGCATAGCGCTCGACGCCGAGGGTGTTGCGGATGCGGTCGTCGACGAGGGCGGAGAAGACGACCTGGCTGGCGTAGACCTCCTTGGCCCAGATCTGGCCCCAGATCTTGTCGGAGAGCTGCACCTCGGTCAGCGCGCCCAGGGCCTCGGCGAGGGCGGTGAGGCGGGGTGTGGTGCTGCCGTCCATCTCTCCGAGCTGGATCGGGCCCTCGTGGACGTACTCGATGTAGCCCGGATCGACGAGCGCGCCGCCGTAGTTGGGGATCGCGCCGATGACCATCCTGTCGCCCGGCAGGCCCGCCTCGTCGAGCGCAGCGACCAGGTCGGGCTCGTTGAAGCCGTTCTGGAAGGACACGACGCCGGTCTCGGCATTCATCAGCGGGATGAGCTGCCTCACCGCCTCGACCGCGTGCTGCGACTTGGTGGCGATCAGGACCATCTCGAGCGGGCCCTCGAGCTCGGCCGGGTGGACCGCGTGGACCGGGATCGTCATCTCGCCGCGCACGCCGTCGATGAACAGCCCCTTGGCCTTCATCGCGTCGACATGCTCCGACCAGCGGTCGGTGAGGGTGACG
The DNA here is from genome assembly GCF_000153305.1 of Oceanicola granulosus HTCC2516. Taxonomy (GTDB): domain Bacteria; phylum Pseudomonadota; class Alphaproteobacteria; order Rhodobacterales; family Rhodobacteraceae; genus Oceanicola; species Oceanicola granulosus. Next base: position 118,529 of record NZ_CH724107.1, on the reverse strand, counting down.
TCGTGACCGGCACTACTCATGTACGCACCGGCGAGCCCGCCGATGGCGCCGGCGCCAACAATCGTGATTTTCATATAGGTCTCCGGTAGTTAAGCCGCCCGGTACATTTCCAGGCTCTGCGGGCTGTGGGCCCGTCCGTAGAGGTAGCGGATGAAGTCGGGGCGGTTGGCGTCCGAGACCCGCTCGCGGACCCGGCGGACCACCTCGTTGCCCGCCCAGAACGAGGCGGCGAAGGGGCCCTTGAAGGGATGCGCGGCCGAGCGCAGGCGGCCCCGCACCCAGGCGTCCTGCCCGAGTGCGGTGTCGCGCAGGTACTTCACGGTCTGCTCGGCGGGCTGGCCCTCGGCCATGTAGGCCCAGGTGGCGCTGGTCTGGCAGGCCGACCGCAGGTTGCGCAGCTCGGCGGTGAGCTCGTCGTCCTCGTCCTCCATCCAGTCGATCAGGTAGATGCCCTGGTCGCCGATCCCCTCCTGCACGCAGCCCGTCACCGCGTTGGCGGAGGTCAGCAGCGCATCGAAGGTGGAGCGGCCGGCGGTGACCTCGGCGTGCGCGTAGAGGGTCTGGGTGGCGTGGCCGGGATAGATGTTGTGGCAGATGATGTGCTTGAGCGCGGCGCGCGAGAACATCATCTCGACGTTGAGATCGACGCGCCGCTCGGCGAAGCCGCACCAGGCGGGATAGGGCACGTCGCGCACCGGGCGGATCTCCATCGAGAAGTCGCCGGTATCGAAGATCATCTCGTCGGTGCGCCGCTTGGCCTCTTCCATCAGCTCGGCGAGCACCGCGTCGAGCTTGTGCTCGGGCACGGCGCGCTCGTCCTCCCAGAGGCGCACCCGGTCGGCGAGCGTGCCGCGCCGGAAGCCGAGCCGGGTCAGCAGCCGGTCGATGCGGTCGTGGCTGGCGGCGATCATGCCGGCGTCCTCGTGGCCGCGCGCCGCGCCGACGAGGCCGATGACCTTCTGCTCGTAGGTCGGGCTGCCGCCCGAGAACAGGCGGACGGCGATCAGGAGCGAGCCGATCATTCCTTCAAAGAATGTGCGCCGCTCCCCCGGCGCGATCTTCTCGACCGCGTCCTGGAGCTGCGTGAGGTCGCGCCGGACGGTCTCCCAATCCTGGTACCTGCGCGGCACGACAAGGTCGCCGCCGGTGTAGATCGGCACCAGCCCCTCGCCGTCGAGAAGGCTGTTGCCGTCGTTTCTCTGGCGTTCCAGCCCGTGAATGCCCATCGTGACGGCAGTCAGGTCGTATGTGATCTTGCTCAGGTTCACGTCTGATCCCACGGGCGCGCCGCTCGGCGGCAATTGCGATGACAGAAGGATCGACCGGAATTGACGTCCTGCTCAACCTACGAAATTCTGGGGCTTCAATGAGTTTTTGGAATAGACCATGAGCCGCGCCCTCCCCTCCCTCAACGCCCTGCGGACCTTCGAGGCGGTGTCGCGGCACGGCAGCTTCACTAACGCCGCCGACGAGCTGAACGTGACGCAGAGCGCGGTGAGCCGGATGATCAAGGGGCTGGAGGAGCATCTGGAGCTGCAGCTCTTCGAGCGCGCCGGCCGCCAGATCCGGCTGACCGAGGACGGGGTCTACTACTCGGAGAAGATCTCCAAGGCGATGGACATCCTCGAAGTCGCCTCGCGCGAGCTGATCGACACCAAGGCCGGCCGGGGGACGCTCAGCATCGGGATGCTGCCGACCTTCGGGACCAAGTGGCTGCTGCCCCGGCTCGGCTCGTTCATGCAGCTGCACCCGGAGCTGACCGTCGACGTCACGAGCAGCGACGGCGAACTGGACTTCGCCGACGAGCGCATCGACGTGGCGATCCGCTTCGGCTACGGCAACTGGCCCGGCGCACGGGCCGAGCCGCTGATGTCGGAGGAGCTGCAGGTGGTGTGCAGCCCGCGGATCATGGACGGCCCCTACCCGCTCACCGACTACGCGCAGCTGCGCCGCCACAGCCTGATCGCCCACTCGTCGCGGCCGGGCACCTGGAGCCACTGGCTGCAGGCCGTGGGCGCGAGCACCGAGGGCTACGACAAGGGGCTGCGGCTGGAGCATTTCTACATGGTGCTGCAGGCCGCCAAGTCGGGGCTGGGGATCGGCCTGCTGCCGAGCTACCTCGCCGCCGACGACATCGCCAACGGCAGCCTGACGGCGCCGTTCCCGGTGCGGGTGGTCAGCCCCGGCGGCTACTACCTCGTGACGCCGTGGGACAAGACCGATCTGCCAAGGGTGCAGGCCTTCCGCGAGTGGGTGCTGGGGCAGATGTGAGGGCGGCGCTCAGCGCAGCCCTTCGAGCACCTCGACCATGCGGTCCATGGCGGTGGCCCAGCCCTGCGCCTCGCGGGCGTAGCAGATGCGGAAGTGGCCCGAGGAGCCGGGGCCGAACTGGTAGCCGGGGCTGATGAGCATCGCCGCGTCGCGCGCCAGCGCCTTGCCGATCTCGACATCGGAGCGGCCCAGCGCGCGCACGTCGGCCCAGAGGTAGGCGGTGCCGTCCTGGGGGTGGAAGCGCATCCAGTCGAGGCCGGAGAGGCGCTCGATTGTCTGCCGGCGCAGCTCGGCGAAGAGGCCGAGGCGCTGTTGCAGCCAAGCCTCGTCGGGGCCGAGCCAGCCGCAGAGCACGTGCTGGGCGTAGGCCGGGGCGCGCAGGGAGGTGACGGAGAGGACGTTCTCGACCCCCTGCATCGTCGCCTCGGAGCCGACCACGACGCCGAGCCGGTAGCCCGAGAGCGACTCGGTCTTGCTGGGGCCGAGCAGCGTCGCCGTCAGCTCGAACGCCCCCTCCTCGGCGGCGATGTGGGAAAACGGCAGATCGCCGTAGACGAGGCGGGAATAGAGCTCGTCGGCGACGATCCCGACGCCGTAGCGCACCGCGAGGCGGGCCATGTCGCGCACGATCTCGGGCCGGTAGACCGCGCCGGTGGGGTTGTTGGGGTGCGAGAAGACGAGCTGCGTCGCGCCGCGGTCGCGGAACTCGGTCTCGAGCAGGTCGAGGTCGGGCTCGTACTTGCCGTCGCGCAGGATCAGCGGCGCGTAGGCGACGTCGGCTCCGAGGAAGCGGAAGATGCGGGCGGTGAAGAGGTAGTCCGGGTCCATGACGACGACCCGGTCGCCCGCGTTCACCCGCGAGGCGAGCACGCAGAACAGCGCCGACTGGGTGCCCGGCGTGAGGGCGACGTTGCGCTCGGGATCGACAGGCAGGCCGAGGAAGCCCGAGACGTTGGCGGCGACGGTCTCGAGCACGCCGGCGTGGCCGCTGTAGCCGGTATAGGCCAGTTCGCCCTGCCGGGCGGCCTCGGCGAAGCGCTCGAGCGCCCAGGCGGGGGGCGGGAACTGGACGGTGTCGAAGTGGGTGGTGTCGAGGAAGTCGGACGGCACTTCGGCGAGGATCTCGAGGTCGGCCCGGCGCACGTTGGGCGGCGCGATGTCGGCGCGTTCGGGAAGTTCGAGGTCGACGACCCGCTGGCTGCGCCGGGGCTGCGTCGGGGTGAAGGTGTCCATGAGCGGGCTCTCTCGGCTGCGGCGTTTGCGCCGAGTGGTACGGACAGCGGGAGCTGAAACAAAGCGATTTTATCGCCAGCCGGACGTGAGAAAAAGTCCTGCGAGGAGCGCCTGCCATGACCGGAGCGCCGGGCGAACCGGGAGCAGAACTCATTTGCCCCGACGCGTGGCGGGTGGTCTGAGTGGCGCGGATGGACAGCAGCGAGGCGGAGCGGATGCGGGGCGAGAGGTTGAGGGTGGCCGTCGGGGGCTTCGGCGCGATCGGCAAGCCGGTGGTGCGGGCGCTGCACGAGGGCATCGACGGGCTCGAGCTGACGGCCGTTTCAGCGCGCGACACCGGGCGGGCCGAGACGTGGATGACGCGCGAGCTCGGCCGGGCCTACCCGGCGATGCCGCTCGCGCGGCTCGGCGAGGTGGCGGACGTGGTGGTCGAGTGCGCGCCGCCGCAGCTGCTCGGCGAGCTGGCGCGGCCGGTGCTGGAGGCGGGCAAGGTCGTGGTCGCGCTGAGCGTGGGCGCGCTCCTGAGCAACCCCGACCTCGTGCCGCTCGCCGCGCGGACCGGCGGGCGCATCCTCGTGCCGTCGGGCGCGCTGCTCGGGCTCGACGCGGTGCAGGCGGCCGCGCAGGGCGAGATCGAGAGCGTCACCATCGTCACCCGCAAACCGCCCGAAAGCCTGCGCGGCGCACCGGCGATCGAGGCGATGGGCCTCGATCTCGACACCCTGCGCGAGCCGGTGCGCTGCTTCGCGGGGCCGGCGTCGGAGGCGATCTCGAGCTTTCCCGCCAACCTCAACGTCGCCGTCGCGCTCGGCCTCGCCGGGTTCGGGACGGAGCGGACGATGCTCGAGGTCTGGGCCGACCCGGGCGTCAGCCGCAATACGCACCGGATCAGCGTCACGTCCGACAGCTCGAACTTCACCATGCAGATCGAGGGCATCCCGATCGAGGAAAACCCGCGCACCGGGCGGCTGACGCCGCTGAGCGTGATCTCGACCCTCAAGCGGCTCACCGCCCCGCTGGTGATCGGCGCCTGACGCGCCCGCCCTACCGCCCCCAGGTCGGGCGGTACGCGGTCGTGGCGCCGAAGCGGTATTGCGGCGCGACCTCGAGCGGGACGCCGAGCTCCTCGGCGGCGTGCCAGGGCCAGCGGGGATCGTTGAGGATGCCGCGGCCGAGCGCGACGAGGTCGGCTTCGCCGCCGGCGACGATGGCCTCGGCGTGCTGCGGCGCGCGGATCAGGCCGACGGCCATCGTCGCGATGCCGACCTCGCGGCGGATGCGCGACGCGACCGGCACCTGGTAGCCCGGCCCGACCGGGATCTGCGCGAAGCCGTTGCCGCCGCTCGACACGTCCACGAGGTCGCAGCCGTGCTCCCTCAGCGCCCGCGCCAGCGCGACGGCCTCGTCGGGGTGGATGCCGCCCTCGATCCAGTCCGTGCCGTTCAGCCGCACCGCCACCGGCACCGTCTCGGGCGCGGCGGCGCGCACCGCGTCGAGCACCGCGAGCGGCAGGCGCATCCGGTTCTCGAGCGAGCCGCCCCAATGGTCGGTGCGGCGGTTGGCCAGCGGCGAGAGGTAGGACGACAGCAGGTAGCCGTGCGCGGCGTGGATCTCGATCGCCTGCATCCCCAGCCGGACGGCGCGGCGGGTCGCGGCGGCGAAGTCGTCGACCACCTGCGCGATGTCGGCCTCGCTCATCTCGTGCGGCACCGGCCAATCTTCTGCGAAGGGCACCGCCGATGGCCCGACCACCTGCCAGCCGCCGTCGCCCGGCGCGAGGTGGCCCTTGCCCTCCCAAGGCTTCAGCACCGACGCCTTGCGCCCCGCGTGGGCGAGCTGGATGCCGATGGCGATGTCGGAGACGGCGCGGGCCTTGGCCACGCCGGCGGCGATGGCGGCCTCCTGCGCGTCGTTCCAGAGACCGAGGCAGCCCGCGCTGATCCGCCCCTCGGGCGAGACGCCGGTGGCCTCGATCATCAGCAACCCCGCCCGCGACAGCGCCAGCTGCCCCCAATGGAGCTCGTGCCAATCCCCCGCCAGCCCGTCCTCGGCGCTGTACTGGCACATCGGCGCGATCACGATGCGGTTGTCGAGCTCGGTGTCGCGCAGGTGGAAGGGCGTGAATAGCCGGGCGGTCATCAGGTGGGTTCTCCGGTCGGATCATGGGGAAAGCGGCTTCGGGTGGTGGCCCAGCCGCCGTCGACGTTGAGGGTGACGCCGCTGACGAAGCGGGCGTCGGGTGAGCAGAGGAACGACACCGCCCCGGCCACGTCCTCGGGGCGCCCCGGCCCCGGCAGCGGCGTGCCGTCGAGCATCAGGAGCCGGTAGGCCGGGTCCTCGAGCAGCCGCCGGGTCAGCGCGGTCTCGATCAGCCCCGGCGCGACCGCGTTCGCCCGGACGCCCCGGGGCCCGTAATCCACCGCCATCTGGCGGGTCAGCCCCTCGATGCCGGCCTTCGAGGCGGCGTAGGCGGCGGTCGTGCGGAAGCCGAGCTGGCCGTAGACGGAGGCGACGTTGACGAGGCTCCCCCCGCCGCCGGCGATCATCTCCGGCAGCGCCGCGCGGGCGAGGCGGAAGCCCGCGCCTAGATTGACGTCGAGGATGCGGCTCCAGCTGGCGTCGTCGGTCTCCGCCGCCGCCTTCGCGCCGCCGATGCCGGCATTGTTGACGAGCGCCGCGAGCCGGCCCGCGCGCTGCGCCGCCGCGACCAGCCGCGCGGGGGTTTCCGGATCGGCGATGTCGGCGACGACATCCTCGCGCCCCTCCGCCGCGTCGGCGAACGCCGACAGGTCGCAGGCCACCACCGCGAAGCCGTCGGCGAGCAGGCGCGCCGCGATGGCCTGCCCGATGCCGGCGGCCGCGCCGGTGACGATGGCGACGGGGCGGCTCATGCCAGCCGCCCGCCGTCGACCGGGAGCGCGACGCCGGTGGTGAAGGCGCTCGCGTCCGACAGCAGCCAGAGCACCGCCTCGGCGACCTCCTCTGGCCGCCCGAGCCGCCCCAGCGGGTGCAGCCCGATCAGCCGCGCCCGCCGCGCCTGGGCGTCGGGGCCGTCGGTGGTTCGTTCGAACATCTCGCTGTCGATGGAGCCGGGGCAGACGGCGTTGACCCGGATGCCCTCGGGGGCGAGCGACAGCGCCAGCGAGCGCGTCATCGAGACCACCGCCGCCTTCGACATCGCGTAGACCCCGAGCTGCGCCGAGCCGAACAGCCCGGCCGTCGAGGCGATGTTGACGATCGCCCCGCCCGTCGCGGCGCCCGCGCGGCCCGCGCGGATGGAGCGCACCGCGGCCTGCGCGCAGGCGAGGCTGCCGCGCACGTTGAGCGCCATGACCCGGTCGAGCGCATCCGGCGCGACGCTCTCGAGCGGGCCCGACGGCCCCTCGATCCCGGCGCTGTTGACGAGGCCTCCGACCGGCCCGATCCGCTCGAACAGCTCCGCCACGGCGGCGCTGTCGGTGACGTCGAGCGCATGGCCCTCGCCGCCCACCTCGCGCGCCAGCGCCCCGGCCGCCGCGCCGTCGAGGTCGAGCAACACCGGTACCGCTCCCGCCGCCGCCAGCCGCCGCGCGGTGGCGCGGCCGAGCGCGCCGGCGGCGCCGGTGATGGCGATGCGCCGCCCGTCGAGGCCGCTCATTCCGGGTTGGCCGCCGCCCAGGCGGTGGCGACGTCGTGACCGGTGGCGATCCAGGCGTCGCTGTGGGCGGTGATGTGCTCGATGATCCGGTGCAGCAGCTTCAGCCGCGACGGCCGGCCGGTGAACTGGGGGTGCATCACCAGGTTGAACAGCCCGCCCATCTCGTGGATCGCGTCGAACTCGTCGCGCCAGATCTGGAAGATGTCGTCGTTGCTGCGGATCGGCCGCGGCGCCTGGATCGCGAAGATCATGTAGGGGGCGTCGTCCGACGACCAATGCCAGGGCAGCTCCACCGGCCCGGGCCGGCCGTCGGGCATCCGGTGGCGGTAGGGGGTGATGTCGGTCATCAGCGAGCTGTCGTAGAGCAGCCCGAACTCGTCGATCAGCGCCACCAGGTTGGCCGAGGTCTCGCCCGCCGGCGAGCGGTAGCCCGTGGGCGTGATCCCGGCGACCTTGTCGAGCGCGGCGAGGCCCTTCTCGAAGGCGGCGCGCTCCTCGTCGGGCTTCGACGGGTCGATCCACTCGTGCAGGTAGCCGTGATGGCCGATCTCGTGGCCAGCCTCGAGGATGGCGTGGATCCGGTCGGGGTACTTCTCCGCCGTCCAGCCCGGCGTGTAGAAGGTCGCCGGCAGGTCGTGGTCCTTCAGCACCTTCAGGATCTCGGGCACGCCCCGCTGGGCGCCGTAGATGCCCTGCGACAGCACCCCCGGCTTGGTGGCGTTGGCCGGATCGCGCGACAGCCACAGAGTCTCGGCGTCGAAGTCAAAGGTGAGCATGACGGCGCTCTTGGCGCCATTGGGCCAGTTCATCGCGAACCTCCGTGGCAGGATGCCGCCCCCGGCCGGGCCGGGAGCGGCGAGGGTCACTCCGCGGCGAGCTTCGCCTTGCGGTAGGTCTCGTTGGTGCCGATCGCCGAGACGATGACGTCCTCGTAGCGGGTGTCGAGCAGCGTCGGGAAGTCGACCTCGACCAGCCACGCCATGGGCACCTCGTCGGTGAGGATCTGCTGCACCTCGGTATAGGCCGCCTGCCGCTCCTCGTCGGTCACGCCGTGCGCGCTCTTCTCGAACAGCGCGTCGACCTGCGGGTTCGAATAGCCGGTGCAGTTGGAGTAGGCGACGCCCTGGCGGATGTTGGACGAGATGAAGAACCGCGCCACGCCGAGCGCCGGATCGCCGAACTGGTAGGGGTAGTTCGAGGTCATCTGGAAGTCCCAGTTGGCGTAGCGCTGGGTCCAGGAGGCCGGGTCGGAGGGCTCGATCTCGACGCGGATGCCGATCTGGCCGAGCTGCTGCTGCACCATCTCGGCGAACCGCGCCCAGGTCTCGCCCCAGGGCAGGCGCAGGAAACTGACCGTGGTGCGCACGCCGTCGCCGTCGGGCGTCAGGCCCATCTCGTCGAGCAGCGCCTCGGCCTGCTCGAGGTTGTAGTCGTAGGTGGTGACGTCGTCGCTGTAGAAGCGCGTCCGCTTGCTGATCGGGCCGGTGGCGGGGACGCCGAGGCCGAAGAAGATCGCGTCCGCGAACAGCTGGCGGTCGAGCGCGTAGTTGACGGCCTTGCGGAAGCGGACGTCGTCGAACGGCGCGACGCGGTTGTTGAACTCGATCCGCGCGACGGGGGCGTAGAACTCGTAGCCGCGCGAGATCAGGTCGAGATGCGGCAGCTCGGCGAGGCGGGGCACGTCGAACAGCTCGATGTCGAAGAACTGCGACTGCTGCACCTGGCCCTGCTCGAGCGCCACCGCGCGGGCGCCGGCGTCGGGCAGGATCGGGAACACCAGCTCCTCGAGATGCGGCTGGCCTTCGCCGTGGTAGTCGGGGTTGCGCTCGAGGCGGATGAACTGGCCGCGGCTCCACTCGGCGAGCTTGAATGGCCCGGTGCCAACGGGCGTGTCGTTGTTGGGGTTCGTGCGGTAGTCGGTGCCCTCGTAGAGGTGCGCCGGGATCATCGGCGCGGTCGACATCTCGAAGCCCATCAGGAACGGGCCGAACGGCTGCTTGAGGGTAAAGCGGACGGTGTGGTCGTCGAGCGCCTCGATGGTCTCGCAATTGCCGAAGATGACGCGGGCGCGCGGGTGCACCTCCATCAGGAAGTCGCGGCAGGTGAAGACGACGTCGTGCGCGGTGAACGGCGTGCCGTCGTGCCAGGTGGCGTTCTGGACGAGGTTGAACGTGTAGACGAGGCCGTCCTCGCTCATCTCCCAGCTCGTCGCCAGCCCGGGCTGCGGGTTGAAGTCGAAGTCGAAGGTCAGCAGGCTTTCGTAGATCTTGCCCGCCACGGTCTGGGTCGAGCCGTTCTGGTCGAGGCCGATGAACAGCGTCGGCGGCTCGGGGAAGGCGATGATGTTCATCGAGCCGCCGTCGGCCCCCTGCGCGCGCACGGCCGCCGGCAGGATGCCGGCGAGGACGCCGGCGGCGGTGGCCTTGAGCACGCTCCGTCTGGTCAGTCTCGTCATGTTGTCGCTCCTTGCTGGACTGGGATGGGGTGCGTTGGCGTCGCCCCCTGTTGCGGATCGCCGTGCCAGCTGCGGCCGGGCACGGCGCCGAGAAGTTCCTGCGTGTAGGCGTGGGCGGGCCGGGAGAAGACCTCCGTCACCGGCCCCTGCTCCACGATCTTGCCGCGATGCAGCACAACGACCCGGTCGCAGATGTTGGACGCGACGCGCAGGTCGTGGGTGATGAACAGCATCGCGAGGTCGAACTCGTCGCGGATCTCGCGCAGCAGCTCGAGCACCTGCGCCTGCACGCTGACGTCGAGCGCCGAGACCGCCTCGTCGGCGACCAGCAGGTCGGGCTCGACGGCGAGGGCGCGGGCGATACCGATGCGCTGGCGCTGGCCGCCGGAGAATTCGTGCGGATAGCGCGTCGCCGCGCCCGCATCGAGGCCGACCCGCTCCAGCAGCCGCGCCATGCGCCGCTCCGCCTCGGGGCGCGGCACCTTGTGGGCGAGCGGGCCGGCGAGGATCGAGCGGCCGATCGTGTGGCGCGGGTTGAGCGAGGCGAACGGGTCCTGGAAGACCATCTGCGCCCGGGTGCGGTAGTCGAACAGCGCCCGCCCCGTCGCGTGCGCGATGTCCTGCCCGTCGAAGCGCACCTCGCCGGCGTCGACCGACGCGATGCGCAGCAGGCATTGGCCGATGGTCGACTTGCCCGAGCCGCTCTCGCCGACGAGGCCGAGCGTCTCGCCACGGCGGATGTCGAAGCTGACCCCGTCGACGGCCCGCACCTCGCGCACGCCCCGGACCAGCCCGCCGCTGCGGTAGATCTTGGTCAGCCCGCGCACCGACAGGATCGGCGCGTCGCGCGATTCGTCGGCCTGCGTCTCGCGGAAGCGCGGCACCGCGCCGATCAGCTTTTTCGTGTAGGGATGCTCCGGCGCGCCGAGGACGCGCTCGATCGGGCCGGTCTCGACCACCTCGCCGTTCTGCATGACCGCGACCCGGTCGGCGATGTCGGCGACGACGCCGAAATCGTGGGTGATGAACAGCACGCCCATGCCCCGGTCGCGCTGCAGGTCGCGGATCAGGCCGAGGATCTGCGCCTGCGTGGTGACGTCGAGCGCCGTGGTCGGCTCGTCGGCGATCAGGATGTCGGGCTCCATCGCCAGCGCCATCGCGATCATCACCCGCTGGCGCTGCCCGCCCGACAGCCGGAACGGATAGCGCTTCACGATCGACTCGGGATCGGGCAGCCCGACGGCGCGGACCAGCTCCTGCACCCGCCCCGCGCGCTCGCGCGCCGGCACGCCGTGCGCCTCGAGCACCTGCTCGATCTGCACGCCGATGGTGGCGACCGGATTGAGCGAGGTCATCGGCTCCTGGAAGATCATCGAGATGCGGTCGCCCCGCAGCCGGCGCATCCGCCGCTCCGACAGGGTCAGCAGATCCTCGCCCTCGTAGCGCACCCGGCCCGACGTGATGCGCAGCTGGTCCGATGGCAGCAGGTTCATCACCGCCGAGGCCGTGATCGACTTGCCCGACCCGCTCTCGCCGACGATGCAGAGCACCTCGCCCCGCGCCAGCGTCAGCGACACGTCGCGCACCGCGTGGGCACGCTCGCCGCCGCCGGGCAGCGCCACGGTGAGGCCCTCGATGGAGAGCAGCGGCGCGCTCATCGCCGCCCCCGCCGCGCCAGCCGCGGGTTGAAGGCGTCGTTGAGCGCCTCGCCGAGCAGGTTCAGCGCCAGCACCACCAGAAGGATCACGAGGCCGGGAAAGAAGCTCATCCACCAGGCCTGGCGGATCACCGTGCGCGAGGCGCCGATCATGTAGCCCCAGCTCATCCGGTTGGGATCGCCGAGCCCGAGGAAGCTGATCGCCGCCTCCGTCAGGATCGCCGAGGCGACCATCAGCGAGGCCATCGCGATCACCGGCGAGAGCGTGTTGGGCAGGATCTGGGCGACGATGATGCGGCCGTGGCTCTCGCCGAGCACGGTGGCGGCGCGCACGAAGTCGCGGTTGCGCAGGCTGGCGACCTCCGAGCGCACCAGCCGCGCCACCGGCGGCCAGCTGACGATGCAGATCGCGATGATGATCGACAGCATCGAGGGCGACAGGATCGCCACCATCAGGAGCGCGAAGACGAAGGTCGGGATGGTCTGGAAGAACTCGGTGACGCGCATCAGCACGTCGTCGATCCAGCCGCCGAAATAGCCCGCCAGCGCGCCGATCACGATGCCGATCACGACCGCCGCCACCGTCGAGGCGAGGCCGACGATCAGCGACATCCGCGCCCTGTAGGCGAGCCCGGCGAAGATGTCGCGGCCCAGCATGTCGGTGCCGAGCCAGAATTCGGGGTCCTCGAACGGCGGCAGGAACGGGCGCGTCGCCATCGCCCAGGGATCGCGCGGGAACAGCATCGGCGCGAAGATCGCCGACAGGGTGGCGACGAGCAGGATCGTGAAGCCGATCAGCGCCTTGGGATCGCGCGACAGGCGGCGCAGGGTCGGGTTCATGCCGCCGCCCCGATCCGCGGGTCGACCAGCCGGTAGAGCAGGTCGGTGATCATGTTGAACACGACCACCATGATCGAGGTGACGAAGAAGACGCCGAGCAGCACCTGGTAGTCGCGCTGCAGCAGCGCGTCGAAGGCGAGCCGGCCGATGCCGGGCCAGCCGAACACCGTCTCGGTGAGGATCGCGCCGCCGACGAGCTGGCCGGCCTGGATGCCGGCGAGGGTGATGATCGGCAGCAGCGCGTTGCGCAGGATGTGGCTGCGCACCATCCGCCGCCGCGGCAGGCCCATGGCGCGGGCGGTGCGGACATAGTCCATGTCGCGCACCTCGAGGATCGAGGCCCGGGTCATCCGCGCGTAAACGGCCATGTAGAACAGCCCCAGCGTCGTCGCCGGCAGGACAAGGTGGCGGGCGACGTCGACGACGTACTCCCAGCCGGTAAAGCGCGCCCCGACCTGGGTCATGCCGAAGGCCGGCAGCCAGTCGAGATAGACCGAGAACAGCAGGATCGACATCAGCCCCACCCAGAACAGCGGCGTGGCGTAGAACAGCAGCGACACCACCGAGACGATGAAGTCGAGCGCCCGCCCGGCATTGAGCCCGGCGACCATGCCCATGAGCACGCCGCCGATCAGCGCGATGGCGAAGGCGGTGCCGGTCAGCAGCAGCGTCGCGGGGAGTCGGTCGAGGATCAGCTCGCTCACCGGCATCCCTTGACGGTAGGAAAAGCCGAGATCGCCCTGCAGCACGCCCGACACGTAGCTCCACGCCTGCGCCGGCAGCGGCTTGTCGAGGCCGAACTGGGCGCGCAGCTGCGCCATGAACTGCTCGTCCGCCGCACCCGCCTGCCCCGCCATGACGCTCGCCGGATCGCCGGGCGCGAGGCGGATCAGCACGAAGTTCAGCAGCACGATGGCGAGCACCACGCCCACCGCCTTCGCCAGGCGCAGCAGCACCGAGAGCACGAGCCGGGTCATGCCGCCGCTCCTCTGGGCAGGCGCCGGCGGATCGGTGCGAGGGATGGGAAATGAGGCAAGATGCTTCCGTCGGTTTTCATTCTATGGTATCGACTAGCGATACGATCGTTTCGTTTATACGTTAGGTACAATCTGCGGGCGCGTCAATCGCGCCGAGCCCCAGGGGTCCGGAACAAGGAGAGACAGGTGCGCAACGACCAGGCCGACGACGTCGACAACCGCCTTTTCCTGAAGTCGGTGGCGCGGGCGCTGCACGTGCTCGAGGCCTTCGGCCGCCACCCGCACCCGCTGTCGCTGCGCGAGATCGCCGAGGCCGCCGGGATCGACAAGAGCGCCGCCCAGCGTGTCGCGCAGACCTTGCTGACGCTCGGCTATCTCGAGCGAGCCGGCAACGACGCGGGCCTGCTGCCCGGCAAGGCGCTGCTCGACCGTTCGTTCGATTACCTGCGCACCAATCCCCTCATCGAACGCGCCGCGCCGGTGCTGTCGCAGCTGCGCGCGACGGCGCGCGAGCGGGTCGACCTGAGCCTCTTCGACGGGACGACGATCATCTACGCCATGCGACTGCAGAGCAAGCGCGAGACCTTCTACGCCACCCTCGCCGGCCGCCGCATCCCGACCTTCAGCTCGTCGGGCGGCCGCGCCTGCCTCGCCCGGCTCGACGAGGCGGAGGCGCGCGACATCGTCGAGCGCTGCGACCGGCAGGCCCAGACGCAGAAGACCATCACCGACGTCGACGCCGTCATGGACAAGGTGCGCGAGGCGCGCGCCGACGGCTATGCCTGCGCGCTCGAGGAGAGCCTGATCGGCGAGATCGTCCTGTCCGCCGCCGTCACCGACCTCGCCGGACGGCCGCTCGGCGCGATCCACATCGCCGGCTCGCTCGCCGAGTGGGACGAGGACGACTTCCGCCGCCGCTTCGCCCCCCACGCCATCGCGGCCGCCAAGGCGCTCTGACCCCACGCCCCCGCCTCAGCCGCCGCCCGGCACTAGCCGCAGCAGCGTCTCGGTCGCCGCGTCGACGGCCTCGCGGCTGTAGAGCAGCGGGTGGTAGATGCCCGCCTGCCAATCCTGCGCGAGGTCGGCGTAATGCGCGTCGCCCGGCACGCCGGACTGCCCCGGCAGGTTGACGAAGACGGATTTGTCCCAGTCGCCCACGTCCACCACCAGCCGCACCGACGGCCCGGTGATCGCGGTGAAGTCGCCGACGCGGTAGTTGGCGTAGTTCGGCGTCGAGCCCGAGCCGCCGATTTCCATCGCCGGCAGCGACCAGTCCGCCGCCGCGCCCACCTGCGCCAGCGGATGCTCGAGCGGCAGCCGGTGCAACGCGCCCCAGCGCCAGTCCGCCGGGTCCGCGCCGAACCGCTCGGCCGCGTCGGCCCACGCGGCGGCGAGCGTGCTCGAGACGATGGCGTCGCGCTCGGCCGCGCTGCCGAGCCAGTGCTCGGGCCGCTCGATGGTGTCGAGCACCGACTGGATCGCGCCGGGCCACAGCAGGCCGATCGCCGCCCCCTCCCGCGCCACGGCGCGGAACAGCGCCGGCTTGAGGTGGCGCGTCACCCACAGCTCGAACAGCAACGCGGGCGAGGACTCCGCGCGCGCCTGCGCGTCCCACGCCGCCAGGTGCGCGGCGGCCACCTTCGCGTCGTCGCCCTCCAGCGTCATCCCGGTCAGCGCCCGCTGCATCCGCGCGGCGGCCTCGGAATGGACGTCCATCTGCAGCGCGCAGGCCTCGGCGACGCCGTGCGTCTCCTGCCGCCCGAGCACGTCGTGGAGCCGCTCGGCCCGGCTGCGGTCGACCCACTCGTAGCCGATGGCCCGCGCCTCGTGATCCCAACCGTCGGGGAGGTTCATCTCGTTGGCCGTCGCGAGGAAGCCGCGTTCGGGGTTCAGCGCGTGCGGCAGCTCGTCGAGCGACAGCATCCCGCGCCACTCGTAGCGCCCGTCGCCCGGCACCGGCAGCAGCCCGTTCCACCCCGCGCGCACCGGCGTCATCCCGACCGCCTGCCAGCCAATGTCGCCGGTGACGTCGGCGTAGAGGTGGTTGATCGACGGCGTCCCCCAGCCCCGCAGCGCCTCGCGGTAGCTGTCCCAGCTCTTCGCCCGCATCACCGACAGGCTCGCCATGTAGGGCGCCGCCCCCGGCTCGCTCCAGACCGTGCGGATCGTGAAGGCCCGCCCGGCATCGCGATGGACCACCGGACCGTGGCAGGTGAATTCCAGCCGTCGCGACTGCGCCGGATGGCCGCGCACCGCGAACGTCTCCTCCACCACCTCCATCTCGCGCCACCCCTCGCCGTAGGCGTAGCGCAGCGGCGCCTCGGGGTCGGTGCGGCAGACGAGCACGTCCTCCTGGTCGGCCCCGAAGATGGTGATCGAGAAGGCACTGTGCCCGTTATGACCGAGCGCGATCCCCGGCACGCACGGCTCGCCGGCGCCGATCACGTCGAGCCCCGGCGCCGACAGGTGAACCATGTAGCGCACCGAGGGCAGCGCGTGGGTGCGGTGCGGGTCGCTCGCCATGAGCGGCCGGCCGCTCCCGGTGCGCGTCCCCGCCACGGCCCAGTTGTTCGACCCCTGGCTCTCGCTCTCCGCCACCACGTCGCCGAGCGGGCTGATCGCGCGCCAGAGCGGCGCCTCCTCGAGCGTCGCCGCCAGCCGCTCGGGGCTGAAGCTGACCGGCGCGATGGCGAGGCGGAAATCCTCGATGGCCGCGAGCGGGATGTCCTCGGGCGGCAGGGCCGGATCGAAGCCGGGCGCCACCGGCGGCTCGAGGTCGGCGCGCATCCGGTCGGCCAGCTCGCCCGCCCCGGCCAGCGTGCGCGCGCGCAGCACCTCGCTCAGCGCATTGCGGGTCAGGCAGTGCGAGCGGATCCGCACCACGTCCTCCGCCGCCCAGCGCGCGGGCCGCGTATCCATCAGCTCGAACTCCGGCGGCAGCGGCACCGCCCCGGCCTCGGCGGCGTCGATGTAGGCGTTCACCCCCGCGGCGAACGCGGCGCAAATCGCCTCGGCGTCGGGCGCATAGGCCGCCCACTCCGCCGCCATGTCGCCCCGGTAGAGAAACAGCCGCGCCGCGCGGTCCTGCTCGAGGTAGCCCGGCCCGAAATCGGCCGCCAGCAGCCCCAGCCCGCGCTTGCGCCACAGGTCGATCTGCCAGAGCCGGTCGCGCGCCGCGTTGAAGCCCTGCAGCAGGAACAGGTCAGCCTGCGTCCGCGCCCGCAAGTGCGGCACGCCCCAGCGGTCGACGGCGATCTCCGCCTCGGCGGCGAGCCCCGACACACGCACCTCCTGCACCCGTGCCTCGCTATCTGCCACCTTGTCCCGCATGACCTGCTCCGACCGCCGCACCGGACCGGGCCACCGCGCCGCATCCGGATCATTTACAACCGCGTCGAATTGCTATGCAATACGACAGGATCGAAAGTAACAGGGTGAGCTTCATGTCGTCCACCGACAATTCCGCCAACGGCGCGCAGCGTCTCTGCGACGCGCTGCTCGAGAGCGGCGTCGATACCTGCTTCGCCAACCCCGGCACCTCCGAGATGCATTTCGTCGGCGCGCTCGACGCCCGGCCCCGGATGCGCTGCATCCTCGGGCTGGCCGAAGGCGTCGTCACCGGCGCGGCCGACGGCTATGGCCGCATGGCCGACAGGCCCGCGGCGACGCTGCTGCATCTCGGCCCCGGCCTCGCCAACGGGCTGTCCAACCTGCACAACGCCCGCCGCGCCCGCACGCCGCTGGTCAACGTGGTCGGCGAGCACGCGACCGACCACCTCGCCCTCGACCCGCCGCTCGCGAGCGACATCGACAGCCTCGCCGCGCCGATGTCGAACTGGGTGCGCCGCGCCGTGCCCGGCGGCGACGTCGGCCACGATGCCGCCGAGGCGGTGGCCGCCGCGCGCGACACGCCCGGCATCGCGACGCTGGTGCTGCCCGCCGACGTCGCCTGGTCGCCCGCGCCCGGCGGCCCGCTTCCCGCCGCCGCACCGCCCGCCGCCGACGCGCCCGCCGGAGACCGCCTCGCCGCCGCCGCCCGCGCCATCGCCGCCGGGCCGGGCACCCTGCTGCTGCTCGGCGGTCGCGCCCTGCGCGCGGCCCCCGCCCTGCTCGCCCAGCGCCTCGCCGCCGCCACCGGCGCCGGCGTCCTCGCCGAGACCTTCAACGCCCGCATCGAGCGCGGCACGGGACGCGCGCCCATCGCGAAGCTGCCCTACCCCGTCGCGCTCTCCACGGAGGTGCTGCCCAGATACGAGCGCATCGTGCTGATCGGCGCCGAGCGCCCCGTCGCCTTCTTCGCCTATCCCGGCAAGCCCGGCCTGCTCTACCCCGAGGGCTGCGAGATCGTGCCGCTCGTCGATCCCGGCAGCGAAGCGCTGCCCGCCCTCGAGGCGCTGGCCGAGCGTCTTGCCCTCGGCGACGTCCCCGCCGCCGCGCCCGCGCCCGAGCCACCCCCCGACGACGCGCCCCTCACCCCCGACATCGCCGCCGGCCTCGTCGCGCGGCACCTGCCCGAGGACGCCGTCGTCGTCGACGAATCCGTCACCTCCGGCCGCGCCTTCTTCGCCGAGAGCATGGCCGGGCCGCGCCACGACTACCTCCAGCTTACCGGCGGCTCCATCGGCATTGGCCTGCCCCTCTCCGCCGGTGCCGCCGTCGCCTGCCCCGGCCGCCGCGTCGTGACGCTGCAGGCCGACGGCAGCGCCATGTACTCGCTGCAGGCCCTCTGGACCCAGGCCCGCGAGCGGCTCGACGTGACGACGGTGATCTTCTCCAACCGCAGCTACGCGATCCTGAAGGGCGAGATGGCCAATGTCGGGCTCGAGAATTACGGCGACGCCGCCGCCCGGATGATGAGCCTCGACGACCCTGCCCTCGACTGGTGCGCCCTCGCCCGCGGCCACGGGGTCGAGGCCGCGAGGGCCGCGACCGCCGGTCAGCTCGGCGACCTGCTGCGCCAGTCGTTCCGCCAGGGCGGTCCGTTCCTGATCGAGGCCTGCCTCGGCTGACGGCCGGCAGGGTCAGGCCGCGGCGGCGGCCAGCGTCGTGGGGGTGTGCATCTCGTCATAGAGGGTGCGCACGACGCGCGGGCGCTCCCAGTCGCGGGTGGCGTCGAGGAAGCGGCGCACGGCGTCGTCGCCGCACCAGTAGGCGAACAGGAACGGGGCGCGCAGCTCGTGCGACAAGAAGGCGAGCCGCCGGGTCATCGGGTGAACGTCCATGAACGACGGCCCCGCCACGGCCCGCGCGGCCTCCTCGATGCTCTTGCCCTCCTCGAAGACCATCCACGCCGCGTTGCACCGGAGCGCGCTGCGGGTGCGCTGGAGCGCGAGACCGGCGATGTCCTGCGGCCCGTCGATCCAGTCGAGCAGAGCGATGCCATTGTCGGCGATCCCCTCGAACAGCGGGCTCGAGGCGGAGTTCGTCACCACCTGCGCCCCGTCGAGCGGCATCTCCCCGGCCGCCACCAGCGCCTCGCGCCGGGCGAGGTGGACGAGGTGGCCGGGGAACGCCTCGTGGGTGGCGAGGTGCTTGAGATCGGCCTCGGTGTAGCGGAACTCGAGGTTGAGCCAGACATGGCGGCCGGGATAGTCGCAATAGGCAGAATAGGGCTTGTCGTGGACGCCTGCGGGCTCGGTCCAGTCGTCGCCGATGTCGACCACGAGCCGGCGCGAGCGGGCCTGCGCCTCGCGCTGGATCGCCGCGAGCCGGGCGATCACCTCGGCCTCGGGCACGGTGGTGTCGTCCTCCCAGCGGCGCACATCCTCAGCGAGGTCTCCGGAGCGGTAGCCGAGCGCGTCGAGGGCGTCGGCGAGCTCGGTGCGGTAGCCGTCGAGGATGGCCTGCGGGATCGGCTCGGGCGCGACGCGGAGCTGGTCGCGCAGGCGCTCGGCGAAGCCGATCCGCTCGCCGGCGAACATGCGCGCCAGCGAGGCGAGCGACTGCGTCATCTCGGTGAGCCAGCCGACCCGGCCGGCCTCCTCGGCCTCGGCGGGCACCCGCGCGAGCAATGCCGCGATGGCGTCGTGGGCCTCGGACCAGTCACGCAGCGGGCGCGGCGCGACCTCGGCGACGGCGACCGGGATCAGCCCCTCGGCGTTGAGCGTGGACTGCTCCGTCAGCTGCGCGCGGTAGAGCGCGTCGATGCCGGCGGTCAGCTCGGCGAGGTCGGTTCCGATGGTCATTGGTACTCCTGAGGGGCGCGAGGAAGAGCGGGTCGACCGCGGGGTCTCATCTGTGGTGGCAGGCGACGGTGCGGCCGTCCGCGCGCGGCGTCAGCGGCGGCTCGATTTCGGCGCACTCGGCGGTGGCGAGGGGGCAGCGGGTGCGGAAGGCGCAGCCCGAGGGCTTGGAGGTGGCCGAGGGGACGTCCTCGGAGCTGGCGGCGAAGTCGTGGCGGTTGCGCGGGTCGAGCGAGGGCGTCGAAGACAGCAGCAGCTCGGTATAGGGATGCGTCGGGTTGGCGAAGAGCGCGTCGCGCTCGGCCATCTCGACGATCTTACCCAGGTACATCACCGCGACCTTGCGGCTGATGTGCTCGACCACGCCGAGGTCGTGGCTGATGAACAGGAACGACACCCCGAGCTCGGCCTGCAAATCGTTGAGCAGGTTGAGGATCTGCGCCTGCACGCTGACGTCGAGGGCGGAGACGGGCTCGTCGCAGACGATCACGTCGGGGTTCAGCATCAGCGCCCGGGCGATGCCGATGCGCTGGCGCTGGCCGCCGGAGAACTGGTGCGGGTAGTTCGCCGCCTGGTCGGGGCGCAGCCCGACCCGGGCCATCATCTCGAGCACCTTCGCGGGGCGCTCGCTGGCCTTGCCGATGCCGTGGATGTCGAGCGGCGCGCGCAGGATGTCGCGGACCCGCTGGCGCGGGTTGAGCGAGGAGAACGGGTCCTGGAACACGATCTGCATCCGCTGGCGGTAGCGCTGCAGGCTCGCGCCGCGCTCGGTGCCGACGCGCTTGCCGTCGAAGGTGACCTCGCCGGCGCTGGCCTCGACCAGCCCGGCGAGCGCCAGGCCGGTGGTGGACTTGCCGCAGCCGGATTCGCCGACGAGGCCGACGGTCTCGGCGCGGCCGATGTCGAAGCTGACCCCGTCGACGGCGCGCACCGTGCCGACCTGGCGCTGGAACACGCCCTGGCGGATCGGGAAGTGCACCTTGAGGTCGCGCACCGAAAGGAGCGGCGCGGCGGGCGTATCAAGCGGCATCGTCTACCCTCCAGCAGGCGGCGCGGTGGCCGGGGCGGTGGTCCTCGAGCGGCGGCCGCTCGGCGCGGCACTTGTCGATGGCGAGCGGGCAGCGCGGGGCGAAGGCACAGCCCCGCGGCAGGTTCCAGAGCGCCGGCACGGTGCCGGGGATGTCGGTGAGCCGGCCGTCGCCGCCCTCGGCCCGGCCCTTGGGGATCGCGCCCATCAGGCCGCGGGTATAGGGGTGCAGCGGGCTGTCGAAGAGGTCGGTGATTGTCGCCTCCTCGACCCGGCGGCCGGCATACATCACGATCACCCGGTCGGCGGTCTCGGCGACCACGGCGAGGTCGTGGGTGATCACCACCACCGCGGTGCCGTGCCGGCGCTGCAGGTCGCGCAAGAGCCCGAGGATCTGCGCCTGCACGGTGACGTCGAGCGCGGTGGTCGGCTCGTCGGCGACGATCACGGACGGGTCGCAGGCGAGCGCCAGGGCGATCATCGCCCGCTGGCGCATGCCGCCCGAGAGCTCGTGGGGATATTGCTGGGCGCGGCGCTCGGCGTCGGGCATCTGCACGCCCTTGAGCGCCGCGACCGCCGCCGCCCAGGCCGCCTTGCGGCCGAGGCCGCGGTGGCGGGCGAGGGTCTCGGCGATCTGCGCGCCGACCTTCATCACCGGGTTCAGCGCGGTCAGCGGCTCCTGGAAGATCATCGCGATGCGGTCGCCGCGGATGTCCTCGGCCTGCCGCTCGCTGAGCGCCAGGAGGTCGGTGTCGCCGACCCGGATCGCGCCCTCCGCCACCCGCGCCCCGTCGGGGAGCAGGCGCAGCAGCGACAGCGCGGTCATCGACTTGCCGCAGCCCGACTCGCCGACGATGCAGAGCGTCTCGCCCGGCGCGACCGCCAGCGAGATGTCCTCGACCACGTTGAAGCCGCCGTCGTCGGTGGTGATGCGCACGGTGACGCCCCGCACGTCGAGCGCGGGGGCGTCGGCCGGCGCCTGGCTGACCGCTGGCGCGCTCACGCGGTGGCCCCCTCCATGTTGCCGACCATCCAGCCGTAATCGCCGGCCTCGACGATGTTGCGGGTCAGGTGGCCCATGATCATGATTCCCTCGTCGAAGGGACAGGTCGCCTCCTCGAGCACCTCGAAGGTGTAGGGGCTGACGACGCGGAACAGCGGGTCGCCCTTCTTCATGGTCTCGCCGAGCGGCGGCGACAGCGGCTCGATCCAGCCGCCCTTGGTGGGGCGGATGCCGGCGATTTCGTTGACCACGACCTGCGCCGGCGGTGCGGTCTCCTCGCCCTCGATCACGCCCTTGTGGCGCAGCATGTTGAGCACGCCGGCCTTGATCCGCTCGATGTAGGGGGTCTGGTCGACGATGCCGCCGCCGAGCTCGATCACCGCGGCGGAGACGTCGCGGGGCATGGTGACGTCCTTGGTGGTGCCGCCGAACTTGGTGCCCTGCTTGCCGTCGTCGGGGCGGTAGAGCAGCTTGGAACCGAAGGCGCGGCTGAGCCCCTCGTCGTTGAGCAGGTACATGTAGTCCACGGTCGGCCGGTCGGTGCCGGAATGCAGGTCGATGTGGATGTCGATCTTGCCCAGGAAGTGCTCGGTCAGGGCGGCGGCGAGCTGCTGGGAATAGGTGCCGTTCGGGTCGCCCGGGAACTGGCGGTTGAGGTCGAGGTGATCGATCGGCGAGAACCGGGCGTTGACGCGCATCGCCGAGGGGTTGGCCACCGGCAGCAGCCGGATCGTGCCCTTGATCCGCTGCTCCTTGAGCAGGTGGTAGAGGTCGACGATGGTCTGGCTGCCGCAATTCTCGTTGCCGTGGATCGAGGCCGAGATGCCCACCAGCGGCCCGTCCTCCTCGCCCACCAGGTCGGTCATGTGCAGCAGCGCGGCGCTGCCGTCGGCGAGCGTGGTGAACTGCGGCGTGTGGCGGATGATGTCTTTGACCATGTGGTCCTCCTAGTCTTGTCTCTTTGGGGGCAGGCGCGCTCAGGCGCCGCCGCGGGTCTGTCGGCGGGGGTCGAGCACGTCGCGCAGCCCGTCTCCCAGCAGGTTGAAGCCGAGCACCGTGACCATGATCGCGGCGCCGGAGATGATCGACATCCACGGCTCGTCGCGGATGAAGCGGGTGCCGTAGGACAGCGACCAGCCCCAGGTCGGCGCCGGCGGCGGCAGGCCGAAGCCGAGGAAGCTCAGCGCGCTCTCCCAGATGATCGCGGTGCCGAGGCCGAGCGAGGCGAGCACGATGATCGGCCCGAAAGAGTTCGGCAGGATCTCGCGAAACAGGATCCGCGGCCAGGAGGCGCCGAGCGCGCGGGCGGCCTGGACGTAGTTCTGCTCGCGCAGCGACAGAGTGGTGGAGCGCACGACGCGGGCGTATTCGGTCCAGCTCACCACGATCAGCGACAGCGCCACGTTGACCAGCCCGGGCCCCATGACCGCGACGATCGCCAGCACCAGCACCAGCGGCGGGAAGCCGAGGAAGATGTCGGTGATCCGCATCAGGAGCAGGTCGACCCAGCCGCCGAAATAGCCCGAGACGAGCCCGACCACGGTGCCGATGATCGCCGAGGCGGTGACCGCGATCAGCGCGATGGAGAGCGAGATCCGCGCCCCCGCCACCAGCCGGCTCCAGAGGTCGCGGCCGAAATTGTCGGTGCCGAGCCAATGCGCCGCGGAGGGGCCGGAGAAGCGGTTGGCCATGTCCATCTGGGTCAGGTCGTGGGTCGCCACCAGCGGCGCGAAGATCGCCAGCAGGCAGATCGTCAGGGTGATCGCCGCGCCGATCAGCAGCGAGGCGTTGCGCAGCGGCTTGGGCAGCCGCACCCGGCGGGCGCGGCGGGGGCCTTCGGCGGGGATGGCGGGCTCGGTCGCGTCGGTCATGGCGCCTACCTCAGTCGGATGCGCGGATCGACCGCGGCGTAGAGAAGGTCCACCAGCAGGGTCACGCTGGCGTAGATCAGGGCGAAGGTCAGCACGATGCCCTGGATCAGCGGGATGTCGCGCTGGGAGATCGCCGAGATGGTGAGCTGGCCCAGCCCCGGCCAGGCGAAGATCGTCTCGGTCAGGATCGCGCCGCCGAGCAGCGCGCCGAAGCGCAGGCCGATCACCGACACCACCGGCAGCAGCGCGTTGCGCAGGGCGTGGCGCCAGACCACCGAGCGGCGCCGCATCCCCTTGGCCTTGGCGGTGCGCACGAAGTCCTCGCGCAGCACTTCCAGCATCGAGGTGCGCACCAGCCGCGAGATGATCGCCGCCGAGTTCAGCGCCAGCGACAGCGCCGGCAGCGCGATGTGGGCGAGGCTGTCCCAGAGCGGCGCCGGGTTGCCGCGCAGCGCCATCCCGAGCGCCGAGACGAGCGGCTCGCCGCGCCCGATCGCGGGCAGCCAGCCGAGCTGGACGGCGAAGCCGAGCATCAGCAACAGCGCCAGCCAGTAGACCGGCATCGAGATGCCGATCTGCGCCAACAGCATCGCCACCGCATCGACCACCCCGCCCTGCCGTATCGCCGCCGTCACGCCGAGGAAGACGCCGACGACGGTCGACATCAGCAGCGCCACGAGCGCCAGCTCCACCGTCGCGCCGAGGCGGCCGAGGATGATGTCGGAGACCGGCGCGTTCTGGAAGATCGACACCCCCATGTCGCCCTGCAGCAGCTCGAGCATGTAGCGGCCGAGCCGCAGGAACCACGGATCGTCCAGCCCCAGCGCGTCGCGCAGCGAGGCGATGTTCTCGGGCGTCGCCTCCTGCCCCAGCAGCACCGCGGCGGGATCGCCCGGGATCAGCAGCAGCAGCCCGAAGGTGACGACGATGATGCCCAGCGCCATCGGGACGAACAGCAGCAGCCTGCGGATGATGTAGTCGGTCATGGTGTGGTCTCTCGTCCCGCGCGTCAGCCGATGACGATGTCGTCGATGCGGCGCGGGTGGTGGGTGAGCAGGTCGGGGCCGGCCTCGGTGACGTGGATCGTGTCGGCGATGCGGTAGCCGGCGAAGCCCGGCACGGTGATGGAAGGCTCCGACGACGTGACCATGCCGGCGGCCAGCACCGTCTCGTCGCCCGCCTCGACCCAGGGCGGCTCGTGGAACATCACGCCCATGCCGTGTCCGACCCGGTGCAGCAACCATTCCTCGGGCGCGTTGGCGCGGATGTGGTCGAGCCCCTGCGCGTCGGCATGGGCGCAGCTGTTGCCCGCGACCATCGCCGCAGTCGCCCGCCGTTGCGCCTCGAATGCGATGGCGTAGTGGCCGGCCTGTTCGGCGGTGGGCTCGCCGATGAAGAAGGTGCGCTCGCTCTCGGAGGCGCGTCCGCCGACCCGGCAGCCGAGCGACAGGATGAGGCTTTCGCCGACCTTGACCGGGTTGCCCGTCGGCATCGCGTGGGGGAAGGCCGAGCGCGCGCCGGAATAGACCAACCCGGAGGCCATCCCCTGCACCAGCATCCGGTCGGCGTGGTCCTCGTGCATGATGCGCATCGCGTGGCGCGAGACGTGGCTCTCGAGCTCGATCTCCGAGGGCAGCGTGCCCCCGCGCCGCAGCGCCTCGTCGATCAGCGCAACCCCGGCGGCGACCATCTCGTCGGCGATCCGGCCCGCCTCGCGGTGGAGCGCGATCTCGGCGGGCGTCTTGATCAGCCGCATCGCGCCGACGATGCCGCTGGCGCCGATATCGGCGCGCGGGAACACCGCGCGCAGGTGCGCGAGGCGGCCCAGCGACATGGACGGCGCGACGCCGACCCGGCCGGCGACCTCGCCCAGCCGCGGGCGCAGCGCCTCGAACGGCGACGTGACGCCGGGGAACTCGAAGTATGAAACCAGGTCGGCGGCAATGGCCTGATCCTGCGCGTGGGTGATCTCGAGCCGGGGCACCAGCAGGACGGCGTCGTCGGCGGTGATCGCAAAAACCACTGGGCGCTCTGTCGTGTAGTGCGAGAAGCCGGTCGTGTAGATGATGTCGTCGTTGGCCTCGAGCAGCAGCAGGTCCAGCCCGTCGCGCGCCATCGCGGCGCGGATGCCGGCGTGGATGGCCTCGTAATGCGCCGGCGGCAGGATCTGCCGGAAGCGGGGCTGGTCGAGCATGGGGAGCCTCGGGTCCGTTGGAAGGCAAGGAGCCGGCCGCCGCTGGGAGGAACGGCGGCCGGCGGTTGGCGCGGGCGCCTTATTCGGGCGTCGCGAGCCCGATCAGGCCGCGGAACGCGCCGCGCGGGTTGGCAGTGACGTCGGAGACGGCCTCCTCGTCCCAGAACAGCTGGTAGCCCTGGTAGCTGATGATGTAGTAAGGCAGCTCCTCGGCGATGATCTCGGCCGCGGCCCGGTAGGCCTCGGTGCGCGCGTCCTGCTCGAGCGCCGTGCGGCCCTCCTCCAGCAGCGCGTCGACCTCCGCGTTGTCGTAGCCGCCCCAGTTGAGCCCGCCCTCGGAGCTGAGCTGCGAGTAGAGCATGCGGTCGGGGTCGACGATGTTGAGCCAGCCGAGCAGCGCGATCTGGTGCTCGCCCTGCTGGACGTAGCCGGTCGAGAACGACGGCCAGTCCGAGATCTGGACGCTGGCGTCGACGCCGGCCTGCTGCATCATCGCCTGCAGGAACTCGACCGACTGCACCCGGTTCGGGTCTTCCGAGTGGGTGGAGAGCGTGATCGACAGGGTCTCGCCGTCCTTGTCGAGGAAGCCGTCGCCGTCGCTGTCGCTCCAGCCGAGCTCGTTGAACTTGGACACCGCGCCCTCGATGTCGAAGGTGGGCTGCTGGATGTCGGGCGAGTAGGCCCAGCTGCCGGGCAGGATCACCGAGGTCGCGACCTCGTCGACGCCCTGGTAGATCTGGTTCACGATGGTGTCCTGATCGACCAGCATGGCGAAGGCCTGCCGCATCTCCGGGTCCGACAGTAGTGGGTCGGAGGTGTTGAAGTTGAGGTAGGTCACGCCGAGGCCGGCGATGATCGCCGAGCCGACGCCGTCCATGTCCTGCAGGCGCTGAATGTCGTTTGGCGACAGCGGCGACTGGATCACGTCCAGATCGCCGGCCTCGAAGGCCTGGGCGCGGGCGGAGTTGTCGCCGACGATGCGCATCGTGACCTGCTCGACCTCGGGCGCGCCGGCCCAGTAGCTCTCGGACGGGGCGAGCACGATCTCCGAGCCACGGGTCCAGCTCTCCAGCACCATCGGCCCCGCGCCGACCGGCTCGAGCGCCATGTCGCCCTCGTAGTCGGAGGGCACGATGCCCATGTCGAGGTAGCTCAGAAGCGGCGCGTAGGGGGTCGACAGGTTGAACTGCACGGTGCGCTCGTCGATGGCCTCGACGCTCTCGATCGGCGTGTAGAGCGAGCGCTGCGGCGCGTTGAAGTCGGGGTCGATCAGGGTCTCGAAGGTGTGGACGACGTCCTCGGCCGTCAGCGCCGAGCCGTCGGAGAAGGTCAGCCCCTCGCGCAGGGTGAAGACGACGGTGGTGTCGTCCGGGCTTTCCCAGCTCTCGGCGAGGTCGGGCACCGCCTCGAGCTGCGGGGTCAGCTGCACCAGCCCCGAGGAGATCAGGTTGGAGGTGCGGTAGGCGGTGGTGTCGCGGGTCAGGCGCGGATCGAGGGTGCCGGCGTCGACGTCGGTGCCGATGACGAGCTCCTGGGCCGAGGCCATACCGGCGCCGGCCGCCGCGAGGGCGAGCGCCGCCACACAGCTGCGAAGGTGCGTTTTCATTGTTCCATCTCCTGTTGATGCGCGTCTTTCTTGGTCGTTGACGCCGGCTTGGGCGGGACGGGCATCCGGTCCCGGGCGGCGCGGAGCCCGGCCAGTCGCGGCACGAGCTCGTCTTCCAGCACCGCCGGATCGGGCGCGTGCCGGTATTCGAAACAGGGGACGCCCGGCGCGGTCATCCGGGCGATGTGGTCGGCGCCGGTGGCGTGAATCACCACGTCCGACTCGGCGATGACCTGAGCGAGGTCGGGCGCGTGCGACCAGCTCACCCGCACGTCCGAGACGTGCGGCGCGAACCGCTTCACGCTCGGGCGCATCACGGCGATGTAGTCCTTGAGCTGGGTGATCGCGGCGACGCGGGCGCGCGGGTCGATCCCGGCGAGCTTCTGGCGGGTCTCGTTGGAGGGGATGAAGCGCAGCCCCATCACCGCCGCCTGGGGCACGATCTCCTGCAGTTCCACCTCGCGGTGCAGCATCGTCAGCACGAGGTCGGCCTCGAGGCAATCCGCGCGCGCGGGCTCGGAGTTGCGCAGCTGGTCGAAGGTCATGATCGTGACCTTGTCGGAGGCGGCGAGGTGGGGGCGGATCTCGTCGACGTAGTCGACGGCCGGGGCCTCGAAGACGCCGACGAAGATGATCCGCAGCCCCGTCCGGCCGCGCCGCAGCTGGGCCTGCGCGTTGACCATCTCCACCAGCGCCGCGCGCCGCACGCCGAGCCGCTCGGCCTTGTTGAGCAGGATCTCCACCTCGGCGCGCAGCGCGGCGGCGGCGGTGTCCTGCAGGCGCGGGAACGACAGGCAGGTATAGGCGCCCGAGCCGTGCCGCATCTCGAGCAGGCCCGCGTCGCGCAGATCGGAATAGACTTGCGCGACGGTCGCCTGCGCGATGCCGAGATCGGCCGCCATGCGCCGCACCGAGGGCAGCTTGGTCCCCTTCGGCAGGTCGCCGTGCGAAAGCTGGTAGCTCATCAGCCCGTAGAGCTGCCGCCCCACCGGGACCGGCAGTGTCTTGTCGATGTAGCTGGGGTCGAAGTCGAAGGACAAAGTGTTCTACTCGGTTGGATCACCGGGAGGTTGGCCGCGATCTCCTCCATCACGCAAGACCTTTTTCGGCTGCGGAGTGTAATGACTTGCCGTGACACTCGGTCTTGCCTATTATTTGTGCAGATACGCGACGCCTCGCGCCACTTTCTGCTCCTCCCGGGCGAATCTGGTGGCCTTTTGCATCGCGAGAGCGTTCTCCTGCCCGCATCCGGAGCGGCCTCGCCACTCCCCCCGCCGCGGCACGCACGTCGCGCCGAAACCTGCCACGCCAGCGAAGAGGTGTAATAATGGAATATGTCAATCTCGGCCGGACCGGCCTCAAGGTGTCGCGGCTCGGGCTGGGCTGCATGACCTTCGGCTCGCCCGACTGGGCGCCGTGGGTGCTCGACGCCAAGGCCTCCGCACCGATCATCGCCAAGGCGGTGGAACACGGGATCAACCTCTTCGACACCGCCGACATGTACTCTCGCGGCGCCGGCGAGGAGGTGCTGGGCGAGGTGCTGATGCCGATGCTGCCGCGCCACCACATCGTGCTCGCCACCAAGCTCTACAATCCGATGAGCGACGACCCCAACGACCGGGGCCTGTCGCGCAAGCACGTCATGGACTCGGTCGACGGCAGCCTGCGCCGCCTGAAGACCGACCACATCGACCTGCTCCAACTGCACCGCTTCGACTACGGCACGCCCCTCGAGGAGACCCTCGACGCGCTCAACGACGTCGTGCGCGCCGGCAAGGTCCGCTACCTCGGCGCCTCGTCGATGTTCGCCTGGCAGTTCATGAAGGCCATCGGCCTCCAGCGCGCCAACGGCTGGGCGCAGTTCGTGTCGATGCAGCCGCACTACAACCTAATCTACCGCGAGGAGGAGCGCGAGATGCTGCCGCTCTGCCGCGAGGAAGGCATTGGCGTCCTGCCCTGGAGCCCCCTCGCCCGCGGCGTCCTCGCCGGCAAGCGCAGCTCCGTGCGCGCCGAGACCGACGGCACCGCCAACGCGCTCTACGACGCCTCGAAGGCACAGGACGACGCCATCGTCGCCGCCGTCGCCGCGATCGCCGCCGACCGGGGCGTGCCCCCGGCGCAGATCGCCTACGCCTGGGTCGCCACCCGCCCCGGCATCACCGCCCCGCTCGTCGGCATCTCCCGCGCCGAGCAATACAGCGACGCCATCGCCGCCCTCGACATCGAGCTGACGGCGGACGAAGTCGCCGCGCTGGAGGCGCCTTACGCCCCCAAACCCGTCGCCGGGCACGTCTGAGGCGGCCGACCGTACTGCGTCCGCCGAGCGGCGGACGCAGCCAGACTCGCCGCCACGGCGGCGGACCTCGATGGACAGGTCCGAGGGAAGCGCGGAGCGCGGGTCTTGCGATTTTGGTGCCCCCACACGGACTCGAACCGCGGACCCACTGATTACAAATCAGTTGCTCTACCAGCTGAGCTATAGGGGCACTGGCGCCGATTTACGCGCGCCGGGGCCGCGGTGCAAGCCTCAGCGGTTGGCGCGGGCGAGGAGGGCGACGGCGACGAGGCCGAGGGCGGTGATCATCAGCGCGGCGGGAGCGGCTTCGGCGATGTTCTCGAGAGAGGCCTTCTCGTGCACGCGGGTGGCGAGGGTGTCGTAGTTGAAGGGGCGCAGCAGGAGCGTCGCCGGGAGTTCCTTGACGCAATCGACGAAGACCAGAAGCAGCGCCGAGCCGACGGAGGCGCGCACCAGCGGCAGGTGGACCGCGCGCAGCGTGCCGCCCGCGCTGCGCCCGAGCGAGCGGGCGGCCATGGGCAGGCTCGGCGAGATGCGGCCCAGCGCGGCGTCGGCGGCGCCCTGCCCGATCGCGAAGAAGCGCACCACGTAGGCGAGGATCAGCGCCGCGGCGCTGCCGGTGAGCAGCAGGCCCGGATCGAAGCCCGTCAGCGCCACCCAGGCGTCGGCGAGCGCGTTGTCGAGCCGGGCGAGCGGGATCAGGATGCCGAGCGCCAGCACCGCGCCGGGGGCGGCGTAGCCGATGGCGGTGACCGGCATCAGCAGGATCGGCAGTCGGCGGCCCGACAGGCGCACGCCGTAGACCATGAACAGCCCGCCCCCGACGCAGAGCACCGCCGCTATCCCGCCGGTGACGACGGTGTGCCACAGCGCCCGCACCAGCCCCGGCGCGGCCCATTCGGCGGCGTCGAGCGCGTGGCTGGTGATGACCGCGACCGGCAGCAGAAAGCCCCAGGCCACCGGGATCAGGCAGGCCAGCGTCGCCGCCCAGGCAAGGCGCGGCGGCAGCGGCTCGGCGATCACCGGGCGGATCTGGCGGGCGGTCTGGAAAGTGCGGCTCTTGCGCCGGCTGATCTTCTCCACGAGCACCAGCAGCACGATCAGCGACAGCGACAGCGTCGCGATCTGGGCCGCGCCGCCGAGGTTGCCCGATTGCAGCCACACCGAGAAGATGCCGGTGGTGAGGGTCTGGACGGCGAAGTAGTCGACGGTGCCGAAGTCGTTCACCGTCTCCATCATCACGATCGCCACGCCCGCCGCCGCCGCCGGGCGCATCAGCGGCAGCCCGACGCGGAAGAAGCGCGACAGCGGCCCCGCCCCCAGCGCGCGCGCCACCTCGAAGCCGGCCCCCGACTGTTCGCGCAAGGCGGCGCGGGCGAGGATGTACACGTAGGGATAGAGCGCGGCGGAGAAGACGAGGATCGCCGCCCCGCGCGAGCGGATCTCGGGGAACCAGTAGTCGCGCGCGCTCTGCCAGCCCATCAGCTCGCGCAGGGCGGTCTGGACCGGGCCGGCATATTCGAGGAAGTCGGCGAGCGCGTAGGCGCCGACATAGGCCGGCACGGCCAGGGGCGCGAGCAGCGCCCATTGCAGCCAGCGCCGCCCCGGAAAGCGGTACATCACCACGAGCCAGGCCGCCCCCGTGCCCATCGCCGCCGTCAGCGCGCCCGTCGCCAGCATCAGCAGCGCGGTGTTGCCGAGGTAGCGCGGCAGGGTCGTGGCCACGAGGTGCGGCCAGATGTTCTCCTCGGGGTGCAGCGCAAACCACACCACGGCGACGATCGGCAGCAGCACGACGGCCGCGATGACGGCGGCCCCGAGGGACCAGCCGTCGGGGCGGCGCCGGGCGGCCGCGAGAGGCTGACGAATTCCCTCGGACATGGGGCACGCGCCTAGCGGAAAGCGGTTTGCGTGTCCAGATTTCCCCGCATAAGTTCGCCGCCAATCGAGGGCCCGGCCGCACATGCAGATCGTCTATCATATCGGCGCGAATTGCACCGACGGAGAACGGCTTACGCGCTCGCTCGCCAAGAACGACGAGACCTTCGCCGCGCAGGGGATCAGGGTGCCGCCGGGGGGCAAGTACCGCCGCCTGCTGCGCGAGACGATCCAGAATCTCGACGGCCGCGAGCCCGAGCCCGACACCCGCGACATCCTGCTCGACGCGATCCTCGACGACGAGTCGGCCGAGCGGCTGGTGCTGAGCAACCCCGACTTCATCTGCATCGCCAACCGCATCTTCGAGGGCGGCACCTTCTACGGGCTGGCCGACTTCAAGGTCGCCTCCTTCCGGCGGCTGTTCCCCGAGGACCGCGTCGAGTTCCACCTCGCGCTGCGCAACCCGGCGACCTTCATCCCCGCCGCCTTTGCCGAATCCAAGAGCCCGTCGCTCGAGACGTACCTGCGCGGCGTAGATCCGCTGTCGGTGCGCTGGTCCGACCTCGTCACCCGCATCCGCGCCGCCGCGCCCGACGCCGGGCTGACGATCTGGTGCAACGAGGACACTCCGCTGATCTGGGCGCAGCTGATCCGCGAGCTCTCCGGCGTCGATCCGATGACCAAGATCTCGGGCGGGTTCGATCTGCTCAACGCGATCATGAGCCCCGAGGGGATGCGCCGCCTGCTCGTCTACCTCAAGAGCCACCCGCCCCAGACCGAGGTGCAGAAGCGCCGTGTCATCGCGGCCTTTCTCGACAAGTTCGCCATCGACGAGGAAGTCGAGGAGGAGGTCGACCTGCCGGGCTGGACGGACGAGCTGGTGGACGCGCTGACCGCGGCCTACGAGGAAGACGTCTACGCCATCGAGCGGATGAATGACGTCACCTTCATCGGGCCCTGATCCCATGGCCGACCGGGTCCGCGCGCAGTACGAGGCCTACCCCTACCCTGCCCGCGACCCGGCCGACGAGGCCAGGCGGCTGATCGTCGGCTCGCCCTCGGACCCGCGCGAGATCGACCACGTGCTGTTCGGCGGGCGGCGCGACTGGTCGGTGCCGCTGCGCGCGCTGGTGGCGGGGGGCGGCACGGGCGACGGGCTGGTGCAGCTGGCGCAGAAGCTCGCCTGGGCGGGGCGGCCCTGCGAGATCACCTACATCGACCTCTCCGAGCGGGCGCGCGCCATCGCCGAGGCCCGGCTCGCGGCGCGCGACCTCGGCGGCGTGCGCTTCGTGACGGGCTCGCTGCTCGACGCCGGAGAGCTCGGGCCCTTCGACTACATCGATTGCTGCGGCGTGCTGCACCACCTGCCCGACCCGGTCGCCGGCTTCGCGGCCCTGCGCGCCGCCCTCGCCCCGGGGGGCGGGATCGGCTTCATGGTCTACGCGCCCTACGGCCGCACCGGCGTCTACCCGCTGCAGGAGGCCTTCGGCGCGCTGTTCGCCGGGCTCTCCGAGGCCGACCGGCTGGCGGCGGCGCGCACGGCGCTGGCGCGGCTGCCGGAGGGGCACCCCTTCCGCCGCAACCCGCACCTCGCCGATTACGAGGCGAGCGACGCGGGCTTCTACGACCTGCTGCTGCACAGCCAGGACCGCGCGTTCCCGGTGCGCGACCTCCACGCGGCCCTCGCGGCGGCGGGGCTGCGGGCGGTGACGCTGCTGCCCGAGCGGCTCTACGATCCGGCGCGCTTCGTCGAGGTGCCCGAGGGGCTGGACGCGCTGACCCGGATGGAGATTGCCGAGAAGCTCGACGGGACGATGAAGGTCCATATCGGCTACGCCGTCCCCGCCGACGATCCGCGACAGGTCGCCGAGGGCGCGCCCGATCAGGTGCCCCACCTCGCCGGCCCGCCCGAGCGCATCGCCCGCCAGATCGCGGCGACGGGCCGCCTCGCCTTCCGCGCCAACGGCCACCACCCGGCCGAGATCGTGCTCCCCGAGGACGCCGCCCCGCTGCTCGCGGCCATCGACGGCCACCGCACCGTCGAAGCCCTGCGCGCCGGGCCGGCGGGGGCGCACTGGGACGCCGTCGCCGCTGCCTTCAGCGGCTGGAACCTGCTCCACTACGCGCGCCTCTGACGCGGAGCGCCACCTCGGCGCACGAACGAAAGAAGCCGGCCACGGGGGCCGGCTTCTTCATCAGGTCTCTGCGCTCGCGTCAGCCGAGCAGGCCGGTGATGTTGCGCACCGCGGCGCGGCGGTTGGCACGTTCGGCCTCGGCGGTCGGCACGAGCAGCTGGCTCTCGCCGTAGCCCTGCGTCACGAGGTTCTCCGGCGGCACGCCGAAGTACTCCGTCAGCGCCAGCGCCACCGATTCCGCGCGCCGGTCGGAGAGCGCGAGGTTGTAGCTCGCGTTGCCGACGGCGTCGGTGTGGCCCTCGATCAGGAACACCGCGCGCGGGTTCTCACGGATGATCGCGGTGATCGCCTGGCCGAGCGCTGCCAGCTCCTCGGCCTCCTCGGGACGGATCGCGGCGGAGGCGGTCTCGAAGTTGATCTCCTCGAGCGCGATCTCCGGCGCCAGCGCGCGCACTTCCTTGATCTGGCGGATCTGGCGCAGCGAGAAGGTCCGATCGTAGCTGGCGTTGCTGGCGGCAAGCGCGGCGAGGAGCGCCTCCTCGTCCGACAGCGACACATCCCGCGGCTGCGGGGCGTCGGGCAGCGCCGTCACGTCGACGGGGGCGACGTCGGTGGTGTCGTCGAACAGGATCACGCGGGTGCCGTCGGGCATGATCCGCTCGCGGCGCACCACGGTGCCGTCGGCGGCGCGGATGGTGACGACCTGGCTGCCGTCGTCACGGGTGACGATGGTGCGGGTCGAGCCGTCGGCGAAGCTGACGGTCTGCACCTCGGCGCCCGGCTGGCGCAGCAGGACGTCGTCGTCCTTGAGCACGTAGAGCCGGCCGTCGCGCTCGATCACCACACGGTCGCCGGTGTTGGAGACGACCTCGCCGCCATCGTCGAGCACCGAGCCCACGGCCACGGCGCCGAGGCCGAGCAGCAGGAAACGCTCGAAGTTGCTCAGGCCCTCGTCGTCGCCGTCACCCGAGGCGGTGGTCTCGAAGTCCTCGTCGGACGAACGGACGGTCTCCTCGGTGACTTCCTCGGTGACGACCTCCTCGCCGGATTCCGCGCTCTCGGACGCCGCGAGCGCCTCGATCGGTGCGCTGGCTTCGGCGGCCTCCTCCTCGGAGGTCTCGGCCGGCGCTTCGCCGGTGGCTTCGGTGGAGCTGTCGGTCTCGGCTTCAGCCCCAGTGTCGGTCACCTCGGCTCCGGTCTCGGCCTCGGCCTCCGTTTCCGGCGCGGTCACCTCGGCCTCTGCTTCGCTCTCCCCGTCGGTCTCGGGCGCCGCGGCGTCGTCGACGGACAGCTCTTCTGCCAGGTCTTCGGCGCTCGGCCCTTCACCGGTCTCGGCGGCAGCGTCTGCCTCGGGCTCGGGCGGGGTCTCGCTCTCGGCGGTGGTGTCGGCGCCGATGTCGGCTTCCGCGTCGCCCTCGGGCGGCGTGTCGCTGTCGGCATCGGTCGCCTCGCCGATCGGGCCTTCCTCGGCCTCGACTTCGGCTTCGGTCGCGGCCTCAGTCTCGGTCGCGGCCTCAGCCTCGGGCACCGCGTCGGTTTCCGGAGAGGCCTCGCCGGCCTCCTCCGTCACCTCCGCCCCGGCTTCGGGCGCTTCGGCCATCTCGGATTCACCATCCGTCTCCGGGGCGGGCGCGTCGTCCACCTGCTCCATCACCTCGGCCTCACCCTCGGCCCCGGCTTCCCCGGTGACCTCGACATTCTCGGTCGCCTCCGGTGCAGGCGCGTCCTCGGCCTCGACGGTCACGTCGGCCTCTCCGTCCGTCTCCGGCGCAGGTGCGTCGTCCACCTCCTCGGTGACGGCGTCGGCGGAAGGCTCGGCCTCGGCCTCGCCCTCGGCGGACATCTCGGCTTCGCCCTCGGCGGGAA
This sequence comes from Oceanicola granulosus HTCC2516, assembly GCF_000153305.1. GTDB lineage: Bacteria > Pseudomonadota > Alphaproteobacteria > Rhodobacterales > Rhodobacteraceae > Oceanicola > Oceanicola granulosus. The sequence goes on along the minus strand of NZ_CH724107.1, from coordinate 83,401 downwards.
ACTCGCCGTCTTCGGCCTCGACAGCCATCTCGCTGTCGGCCCCGGCGGCCGCGTCGGTGGCGGCCTCGAACTCGGGAAGGGTCTCGATCACCTCGCCTTCGAGGTCGACGCAGGGGAAGGTCATGCCGTCGCACAGCGGCAGGTCGGACGTCTCGGCCTCGTCCTGCGCGAAGGCCGGGACCGGGCCCGTGGCGAGCGCGAGGGAGAGGACCATGGCGGTCGTGGAACGATAGCGGCTCATGTGGTTTTCCTCATGGAAACGCACCCGCAGGGCGGGCGCCAGTTTGCCATGGAAACGCCGCCTCCGCCGCCGCGTTCCACCGGCGGCGGATGACCGGGCGGCAATCCGCCCGGCCCTGTGCGCCGCGATCAGCCGGCGGCGGCGACGGCCCGTTGCGTCATCACCTTGACGAGGTGCGCGCGGTACTCCGGCGTGCCGTGCAGGTCCTCGATCATGCCGTCGGCGGGCACCGAGAGGCCCTCGAGCGCATCCGCCGACCAGTTCGACGCCAGCGCCTCCTCGGCCTCGTTCCAGCGGAACACGCCCCCCTCCGACGCCCCCGTCACGCCGACGCCGCCCCGGTCCGCGTACCTGGCGACGAAGACGCCGACGAGCGGGAAGCGCGACGCGGGCTGCTCGAACTTCTGGTAGTTCGACGCCTCGGGCACCTCGAAGCGCACCTCGGTGATCAGCTCCCCCTCCTCGAGCGCCGTCTCGAACAGGCCGAGGAAGAACTCCCCCGCCGCGATCTCGCGGCGGTCGGTGACGATGGTCGCACCGCAGGCCAGCGCCGCCGAGGGGTAGCAGGCGGAGGGGTCGTTGTTGGCGAGGCTGCCGCCGATGGTGCCGCGGTTGCGCACGGCGGGATCGCCGATCTTCGCCGCCAGCCCGGCGAGGCCGGGGAAGCGATCGGCCGCCTCGCGGGCGATCGCGCCGTGGGTGGTGCCGCCGCCGATGCAGAGCCGGCCGTCGTCGGCGGTGCAGATGCCCTTGATCTCCTCGATGCCGGCCAGGCTGACGAGCTTGGAGGGCATCGCCAGCCGCGCCTTGAGCGACGGGATCAGCGTCTGCCCGCCGGCAAGCGCCTGCGCGTCCTCCTCCTTCAGCGCCGCCAGCGCGTCGGCGAGGGTGGTCGGTTTCTCGATCTCGAATGCGTACATGTCTGTCTCCTACGCGGCGCCGCCGGGGGTGGGCCCGCCGCGCCTACTCGGCCGCGATGGCGCCGACGTCCTGGCCGGACGCGGCCATGACGGCCTTGACGATGTTGTGGTAGCCCGTGCAGCGGCAGATGTTGCCCTGCAGGTACTCGCGGATCTCGGCCTCGGTGGGGCGCGGGTTGTCCTTCAGCAGCGCGGTCGCCGACATCACCATGCCCGGCGTGCAGAAGCCGCATTGCAGGCCGTGATGCTCCTGGAACGCCTGCTGCACCGCCGAGAGCGTGCCGTCGGGCGCGGCGATGCCCTCGATGGTGGTCACCTCGGCGCCCTCCGCCTCGAGCGCGAACATGGTGCAGGCCTTCACCGCCGCCCCGTTCACGTGCACCACGCAGGCCCCGCATTGCGACGTGTCGCACCCGACATGGGTGCCGGTGAGTTCGAGCGAGTTGCGCAGGAAATCGACGAGCAGCGTCCGGCCCTCGACCTCGCCCTCGGCGGGCTGTCCGTTCACACTCATGCTGACTTGAGCCACGATCGTCCTCCAGATTGGTGTCTTGGCGGCACCCTACTCCAGAGGCGGCGGGTGTCGAGCCGAGAATGCGGGCGGGCCGGCGAGTGCCGGGCTGAAGCCCGGCCTACGGGGTGCGCGCCTCGCGGATCAGGCGCAGGATATCCTGCGCGGCGGCGGGGATGTTGGTGCCGGGGCCGAAGATCGCCTTCACCCCGGCCTGCTCGAGGAAGGCGTAGTCCTGGCTCGGGATGACGCCGCCGCAGACGACGAGGATGTCGTCCGCCCCCTGCGCCCGCAGCGCCGCCACGAGCTTGGGCGCGAGGGTCTTGTGGCCGGCGGCCTGCGAGGAGATGCCGACGACGTGGACGTCGTTGTCGAGCGCGTCCTGCGCGGCTTCCTCCGGGGTCTGGAAGAGCGGGCCGACGTCGACGTCGAAGCCGATATCGGCGAAGGCGGTGGCGATGACCTTCGCGCCGCGGTCGTGGCCGTCCTGGCCCAACTTGACGACGAGCATCCGGGGCCGCCGCCCCTCCTCCTCGGCGAACGCCTCCACCGCGCGCTGGATCGCGGCGAAGCCCTCGTCGCCCTCGTAGGCCGAGCCGTAGACGCCTGCCAATGTCTTCACCTCCGCCCTGTGCCGTCCGAAGACCTGCTCCATCGCCGCGCTGATCTCGCCCACCGTGGCGCGGGCACGCGCGGCCTCGACCGCCGCCTCGAGCAGGTTGCCGCCCTCGCCGGCGCGGCGGGTCAGCTCGGCGAGCGCGGCATCGCAGGCGGACTGGTCGCGGCCGGCGCGGACCCGCTCGAGCCGCTCGATCTGGCCAGCGCGCACGCGGGCGTTGTCGATCTCGAGGATGTCGATCGGGTCTTCCTTGGCCTTGCGGTACTTGTTGACCCCGACGATCACGTCCTCGCCCCGGTCGATCAGCGCCTGCCGCCGCGCCGCCGTCTCCTCGATGCGCATCTTGGGCATGCCCGAGGCGACGGCCTCGGTCATCCCGCCCAGCGCCTCGACCTCCTCGATCAGCGCCCAGGCCTTCTCGGCGAGCTCGTGCGTCAGGCTCTCGACATAGTAGCTGCCGGCGAGCGGGTCGGCGACGTGGGTGATGCCGGTTTCTTCCTGCAATATCAGCTGCGTGTTGCGCGCAATTCGTGCGGAGAAGTCGGTCGGCAGGGCGATGGCCTCGTCGAGCGCGTTGGTGTGCAGCGACTGGGTCCCGCCGAGCACGGCCGAGAGCGCCTCGTAGGCGGTGCGCACGACGTTGTTGTAAGGGTCCTGCTCCTGCAGCGAGACGCCCGACGTCTGGCAGTGGGTGCGCAGCATGGAGCTCTTCGGGTTCTTCGGCGCGAACTCCTCCATGATCCGGTGCCAGAGCAGGCGGGCGGCGCGCAGCTTGGCGGCCTCCATGAAGAAGTTCATCCCGATGGCGAAGAAGAAGCTGAGCCGGGGCGCGAAGCGGTCCACGTCCATGCCGCGCGCGATGGCGGCGCGGACGTATTCGCGCCCGTCGGCCAGGGTGAAGGCGAGCTCCTGCACGAGGTTCGCCCCGGCCTCCTGCATGTGGTAGCCCGAGATCGAGACCGAGTTGAACTTCGGCATGTAGTCGGCTGTAAATTCTATGATATCCGCCACGATCCGCATGCTCGGCCCGGGCGGGTAGACGTAGGTGTTGCGGACCATGAACTCCTTGAGGATGTCGTTCTGGATGGTCCCCGAGAGGGCGGCGCGGTCGTGGCCCTGCTCCTCGCCGGCGACGATGAAGCTGGCGAGGATCGGGATCACCGCGCCGTTCATCGTCATCGACACGCTGATCTTGTCGAGCGGGATGCCGTCGAACAGGATCTTCATGTCCTCGACGCTGTCGATCGCCACGCCCGCCTTGCCCACATCGCCCTCGACGCGGGGATGGTCGCTGTCGTAGCCGCGGTGGGTGGCGAGGTCGAACGCGACGGACACCCCCTGCTGCCCACCCTCGAGCGCGCGGCGGTAGAAGGCGTTGCTCTCCTCGGCGGTGGAGAAGCCCGCGTACTGCCGGATCGTCCACGGCCGGTTGGCGTACATCGTCGCGCGCACGCCGCGGGTGAAGGGGGGCGCGCCGGGGACTGTGCCCATGTGGGGCAGCTCGGCGGTGTCGGCCTCGGTATAGAGCGGGCGGACGTCGATGCCCTCGAGCGTGTGCCACGTCAGCTCGTCCGGGTCGCGGCCGCGGAGCTCGGCCTCGGCCAGCCTGCGCCATTCATCCCGTCGCGTGTCGTCTCCGGTCACCGTCACCTCCTCCTGTCATCGGCCGGTCGCTGGCGCACCGGTCGTCTCGGTTGGCCGGGACGGTTGTTCCGTCCTCGAGCCGCGCCAGCCCGTCCGCGCCCGCCCTCAGCCAGGTGAGGTCGGACTCGTAGAGCGCCTGCAACGTGCGGCGCTGGTCGGCGTCGAACGGCATCCAGCGCCCTTCCTCGCCGCCGCCGCCCTCGGGCAGCCCCTCGCCGCGCGCCCGCGCGATCTGCGCCAGGTCGCGCGCGAACAGCGAGCGATGGCGCCAGTCCCGCGCGCCCGGCAGGCGGGGCGAGCAGGTCAGCGAGCGGGTCAGCCGCTCGGTCTGCCAGTCGGGGCGACCGACGGCGGATTCGAACGGCCAGACCAGCAGGTCGGCCTCCGGGAACACCCGGGCGACCTCGCGCACGACATCGCGCCAGCGGCGGGGCTGGGTGACGAGGCGGTCGAGCACGTCGACCTCCGGCACCCGGTGCCCGCGCGCCACCGCGAAGGCGAGCGCCGACGACCAGTATCCGTCATACGAGCGGATCGACAAGCCGATCCGGCACACCCGCTCCGCGAAGATCGGCGAAATGCGCGCCAGCCGGGCCTCGAGCGCGGGGTAGAGCGCGACCTCGCGCAGGTTGTTGCGCACCGCGCCGATCATGTTTTCCTCGGAGATCAGCAGCTGCCGCCGCCCCGCCTTCTCCACCCGGGCGACTTCCACCTCCAGCCGCCCCTGCGCGCGGCGGGCGACCGCGCGCCCCATCCGCCCGCCGATCCCCTCGCCGGGACGGCCGACGAGCGTATCGAGCAGCCCGTTGCTCGTGCGGCGCGGCGTCCAGGCCTCGAGCCCGGCGGCGTGCAGGTGCGACCGGTTGAGGTCGAGGAAGTTCTGGAAGGTGGTGGTGCCCGTGCGATGGGCCCCGATATGCAAGATGACGTCCAAGCGCGCGCCCCCACTCCGCCCGGACGGCCGCCCCCATGACGCCCCCCGACCCGGGCCCGCGGCAGATATCGCGCAGCTTTGTCACCAGCGCCTTAAACGTAAAGTTGTTCGCACCCCGCGGCTTCGGCAACTATATCTTGAGACATGAGACCCTCGCTTCCCGCCATCCTTGGCCTCGCCCTCCTCGCCGCTCCCGTCGCCGCCCCGCTCCGGGCGCAGCAGACAGCCTCGTCCGACCTGCAGGCGAGCGACGCCGTGGCCGAGGAGATGAGCCCGCTCGACCGCTGGCTCGCCGCGCCCGACACGGTTTTCGACGCCGCCGAGATCGACCTCGACGACTTCATCTGGCGCGCCCGGCCCATCGTCGTCTTCGCCGACAGCCCGTTCGACCCGAGCTTCCAGCGCCAGATGGAGCTGCTCGCCGACCGGCCCGAGGATCTCGTGGAGCGCGACGTGCTGATCGTCGCCGACACCGACCCGGCCGCCATGAGCGGGGTGCGCCAGCGGCTGCGGCCGCGCGGCTTCATGCTGGCGCTGCTCGGCAAGGACGGCGAGGTCGACCTGCGCAAGCCGCTGCCCTGGGACGTGCGCGAGATCACCCGCTCGATCGACAAGACCCCGCTGCGCCAGCAGGAGGTCGAGGAGCGCCGCCGCCAGGGCGACTGAGCCCTACTCGAACTCCATGATGACGTCGTCCACGGCGAGGCTGTCGCCGGGGCCGGCATTGATCCGGGCGACGGTGCCGGCACGCTCGGCGCGCAGGATGTTCTCCATCTTCATCGCCTCCACGGTGCAGAGCGGCTGGCCCTCCTGCACCTCGTCGCCGGCTTCCACGTCAACCTTCACCACCAGCCCGGGCATCGGGCAGAGCAGCAGGCGCGAGGTGTCGGGCGGGGTCTTCTCGAGCATCAGCGCTGCGAGCTCGGCCTGCCGGGGAGTGCGCACGTGGACCTTGAGATCGGCCCCCCGCGTGCGCATCCGGAAGCCGCCGGAGACCTTGCCGACCTTGAGCACCAGCGGCCGGCCGTCGACCATGAGCCGCGCCAGCGCGCCGCCGGGGCGCCAGTCGCTCTCGACGCGCAGCGCCCGGCCGCCCTCGAAGCGCACCGTGGCGCCAGCGGGATCGGCGGCGATGGTGACGGGGAAGTCGCGCCCCTGCAGCGTCACCACCCACTCGGCGCCCACATGGCGCTCGTGGTTGCCCATCCGCCCCGAGACGCGGGTGCGGCGAATCTCGCTGACCCGGTGCATCGCCGCCGCCGCCGCCGCGACCCGGCGCAGCTCGCTCTCGGGCAGGTCGACCCCGGCGAAGCCCTCGGGCCATTCCTCGGCGATGAAGGCGGTGGTCATCCGGCCGGCGACGAACTTGGGGTGGTCCATCACCGCCGACAGGAACGGCAGGTTGTGCCCGATCCCCTCGATCTCGAACCCGTCGAGCGCCTGGCGCATCTCCTCGACGGCGTCCTCGCGGCTCGGCGCCCAGGTGCAGAGCTTGGCGATCATCGGGTCGTAGTACATCGAGATCTCGCCGCCCTCGAAGACGCCGGTGTCGTTCCTGACCGCGCGGGTCGGCGTCGCCTCCTCGGCGGGCGGCCGGTAGCGGGTGAGCCGGCCGATCGAGGGCAGGAAGTTGCGGTAGGGGTCCTCTGCGTAGAGCCGGCTCTCGATGGCCCAGCCGTCCATGCGGATATCGTCCTGGCCGAAGGGCAGCCGCTCGCCGGCGGCGACGCGGATCATCTGCTCGACGAGGTCGATGCCGGTGATCAGCTCGGTCACCGGGTGCTCGACCTGGAGCCGGGTGTTCATCTCGAGGAAGTAGAAGTTCTTGTCGCCGTCGACGATGAACTCGACCGTGCCGGCGCTCTGGTAGCCCACCGCCTGCGCCAGCGCGACCGCCTGGGCGCCCATCGCGGCGCGGGTCCCGGGGTCGAGGAACGGGCTCGGCGCCTCCTCGATGACCTTCTGGTTACGGCGCTGGATCGAGCATTCGCGCTCGTGCAGGTAGACGCAATTGCCGTGCCCGTCGGCGAGGACCTGGATCTCGATGTGGCGCGGCTGGGTGACGAACTTCTCGATGAAGATGCGGTCGTCGCCGAAGCTCGCCGCCGCCTCGTTCTTGGACGACTGGAAGCCCTCGCGCGCCTCGGCGTCGGACCAGGCGATGCGCATCCCCTTGCCGCCGCCGCCGGCGCTGGCCTTGATCATCACCGGGTAGCCGACCTCGCGGGCGATCTTCACCGCCTCCTCGGCGTCGGCGATCAGGCCCATGTAGCCGGGCACCGTGCTGACCCCGGCCTCGGCGGCGAGCTTCTTGGAGGTGATCTTGTCGCCCATCGCCTCGATGGCGCGCACCGGCGGGCCGACGAAGGCGACCCCGGCCTCGGCGAGCGCCTGGGGAAAGCGCGGATTCTCGCTAAGGAAGCCGTAGCCCGGATGCACCGCCTGCGCGCCGCTGTCGCGGACCGCCTGCATGACGCGGTCGATGGCGATGTAGGACTGGTTGGCCGGCGCGGGGCCGATGGCGATGGCCTCGTCGGCCATGCGCACGTGGAGCGCGCCCCGGTCGGCATCGGAATGAACCGCCACCGTCTCGATGCCCATCCGGCGCGCGGTCTTGATGACCCGGCACGCGATCTCGCCCCGGTTGGCGATCAGCAGCTTGTCGAACATCGTCCCCCCTGTGGTGCGGCGGCTCTGGCGGCCGCGCGTCTCCCCTGTCGTGAAAAAGCCGCCGGAAGCACGAAGGCTCCCGGCGGCTCTGATGTCTTCGCTAACGGGTGCCCCGATTAGCGGCGGCAGACGCCCGCATCGTCGCAGAGGGCGCCGGCAGCGCCGCCCACGAGCGCGGCACCGGCCACGTCGCGGTTGTCGGCACCGGTCAGCAGCGCGGCACCGCCGGCGGCGGCGGCGCCGATGGCGGCACGGTCGGCGTCGGTGGTCGGGTAGCCGCTGTTCTCGCAGGCGGTGAGGCCGACGGCGGCGATGAGACCGAGCGCGGACAGTTTCAGCTTGCTCATGGTAGTTCTCCGTACAGTGGATTCGGTTACACAGCTGCTTATCATGCAGCTATCACCCTCTTCCACAAGCAAAACGGCGACGGCGGAAAAGCGCGGGGTGGCGCTCGCGAGAGCGGAACCACCCCGCTTCGAGAAAGGGACGTGGATCGCGCGGAGCGACAGGCCCCGTGCGACGGCTTCAGCCTGCCAAAGCCCGACGCGCCCGCCTAGCCCGTGTGACAGGGTGCAACGGACATGGGCTGAAATCTGCCGGCTGGCGCGGTGAAGCGGCAAATCCCCGCGCAGGGGGGCGGGCGGCAGCAACGTCAGGTGGCGGAGCGGGCAGCCGGGCTGAAGCCCGGCCTACGGCCCGAAGCTCCGCGTAGGCCGGGCTTCAGCCCGGCTGCCCGCTCCGCCACCTGACGTTGCTGCCGCCCGCCCCCCTGCGCGGGGATTTGCCGCTTCACCGCGCCAGCCGGCAGATTTCAGCCCATGTCCGTTGCACCCTGTCACACGGGCTAGGCGGGCGCGTCGGGCTTTGGCAGGCTGAAGCCGTCGCACGGGGCCTGTCGCTCCGCGCGATCCACGTCCCTTTCTCGAAGCGGGGTGGTTCCGCTCTCGCGAGCGCCACCCCGCGCTTTTCCGCCGTCGCCGTTTTGCTTGTGG
>NZ_CH724107.1:63716-74770 GCF_000153305.1 Oceanicola granulosus HTCC2516 | reverse complement strand
GCACCGCGGCTTTCCCGGCCGGCTGCCGGGAACCGACTTCCAGTTCACGATCCGCCGCGCCGCCAAGGAGGTGGCGACGAAGCTCGTCGCCCGCGAGCGCTACGCCGACCGCAAGCCGGCCGACCGCCGCGCCGACGAGGGATTTCTCTGGGCGCTGAAGGAGCATTTCGGCGACGAGCCGTTCGTGCGCGGCAACCTCGACGCCGGCCGCCTGAGCTGGCTGTTCGGCCGCGAGGTGGTGCCGGCCGAGGACCCGTTCGACCCGCAGAGCTACGACGCCCTGCTGCGCGTCGACCTCGCCCGCGCGCAGGCCAGTTTCCCGCAGATCTTCGACCCGGACTGGCCCCGTAGGCCGTGCCTCAATCCGGCCCGGATCGCCCACAGCCGGGCTGAAGCCCGGCCTACGGGGCCCAGTCCGGGTCGAAGATCTGCGGGAAACTGGCCTGCGCGCGGGCGAGGTCGACGCGCAGCAGGGCGTCGTAGCTCTGCGGGTCGAACGGGTCCTCGGCCGGCACCACCTCGCGGCCGAACAGCCAGCTCAGGCGGCCGGCGTCGAGGTTGCCGCGCACGAACGGCTCGTCGCCGAAATGCTCCTTCAGCGCCCAGAGAAATCCCTCGTCGGCGCGGCGGTCGGCCGGCTTGCGGTCGGCGTAGCGCTCGCGGGCGACGAGCTTCGTCGCCCCCTCCTTGGCGGCGCGGCGGATCGTGAACTGGAAGTCGGTTCCCGGCAGCCGGCCGGGAAAGCCGCGGTGCTTCACCATGTCGTCGCGTGGCATCAGAAGCCGGCCCAGACGCAGGTGCCTTCGTCGATGCGGAACACCTCGAAGAACTGCGTCGCGGTGCTGTCGCGCTCGCCGAAGGCGACCTCGCGGTCGGACATCGCGATCACGACCTCGGCCGCGCTCCAGGCATTGGCTGACAGCGCGGGCAGGATCACCCCCTCGCAGAGCCAAGGAAAATCGGCCTGCACCTCGCCGTAGCTCAGCCCCGCCTCCTCGGTGACGGCGATGCCGGGGGCGAGGAACAGGAAGCGCGCCATCCTCGTCTCGTCCTCGAGCACCACCTCGTAGAGTGTCACCACCTGCCCCGACGGCGCCTTGATCTCGGCGGCCGCCAGCGGCGCCGCCCAAATGGCCGCGCCCGCGATCAGCGCACGTTTCATCGTCCTCTCCCCGCATGACGCGCCCAGCGCGCCCGGTTGTCCCGGTCCTCGAGCACCGCCGCGATGGCCGCCGACGCGCCGGGCGGCACCGCGCCGTCGACCTGCCCGCCCGCGACCAGCCGCAGCCCGTCGCCCTCGGCGTGCACCTCGATCACCGGCGAAAAGCCCCGCACCCGCTGCAGCGCCCGCCAGACGTCCTGGCGGACCTGGCGGGCGAGGCGCAGCCGCGGCATCGCCGCGAGACGCGTCTCGGCGGCGACGTCCATCCGCGCCGGCATGCGCCGCGCCAGCACGAGCGTGTCGCCCTGCCGCACCACCTGCCATCTCCTGCCGCGCCCGCTCATCCGCGCCTCCGCCCGTGTCGGCCGCAAGCTACCGCTCCGCCCGGCCCGACGGCAAGGGCGCTCAGAGCGGAATGTTGTCGTGCTTCTTCCACGGATTGCTCAGCCGCTTGCCGCGCAGCATCGCGAACGCCCGGCAGACCCGCCGCCGCGTCGAGCGCGGCTGGATCACCTCGTCGACGAAGCCGCGCTCGGCGGCGACGAAGGGGTTGGCGAAGCGGTCCTCGTACTGCTTCGTGCGCGCCGCGATCTTCTCGGGCTCGCCGAGTTCGGAGCGGTAGAGGATCTCCGTCGCCCCCCGCGCGCCCATCACCGCGATCTCCGCCGTGGGCCAGGCGTAGTTGACATCGCCGCGCAGGTGCTTGGAGGCCATCACGTCGTAGGCGCCACCATAGGCCTTGCGGGTGATCACCGTGACCTTCGGCACCGTCGCCTCGCCGTAGGCGAAGAGCAGCTTCGCCCCGTGCTTGATGACCCCGCCGTATTCCTGCCCCGTCCCCGGCAGGAAGCCGGGCACGTCGACGAAGGTGAGGAGCGGGATCTCGAAGGCGTCGCAGAAGCGCACGAAGCGCGCCGCCTTGCGGCTGGCGTCGATGTCGAGGCAGCCCGCCAGCACCATCGGCTGGTTCGCCACCACCCCGACCGTCGAGCCCTCGAGCCGGATGAACCCGGTGACGATGTTCTTCGCGAAGTCCTCCTGGATCTCGTAGAAGTCGCCCTCGTCGGCGACCTTCAGGATCAGCTCCTTGATGTCGTAGGGGGTGTTGGCGTTGTCGGGGATCAGCGTGTCGAGGCTCTCCTCGATCCGCTCGACCTCGTCGAAGAACGGCCGCACCGGCGGGCGGTCGCGGTTGTTGAGCGGCAGGAAGTCCACCAGCCGCCGCACCTCGGCGAGCGCCTCGACGTCGTTGTCGAACGCCCCGTCGGCGACCGAGCTCCTGCGGGTGTGGGTGGTGGCGCCGCCGAGCTCTTCGGCGGTGACCACCTCGTTGGTGACGGTCTTCACCACGTCGGGGCCGGTGACAAACATGTAGGAGCTGTCCTTCACCATGAAGATGAAGTCGGTGATCGCCGGTGAATAGACCGCGCCGCCCGCGCAGGGGCCCATGATGACGCTGATCTGCGGCACCACGCCCGAGGCGAGGATGTTGCGCTGGAACACCTCGGCGTAGCCCGCCAGGCTCGCCACCCCCTCCTGGATGCGCGCGCCGCCCGAATCGTTGAGCCCGATCAGCGGCGCGCCGTTCTGCAGCGCCATGTCCTGGATCTTGCAGATCTTCTGGGCGTGGGTCTCGCTGAGGGAGCCGCCGAAGACGGTGAAATCCTGGCTGTAGAGGTAGACCATGCGGCCGTTGATCGTGCCCCAGCCGGTGACCACGCCGTCGCCGGCGGGACGGTTCTGCTCCATGCCGAACTCGGTGCAGCGGTGCGCGACGAACATGTCGAACTCCTCGAACGAGCCCTCGTCGAGCAGCAGCTCGATGCGTTCGCGCGCGGTCAGCTTGCCCTTGCCGTGCTGCGCCTCGATCCGCGCCGCGCCGCCCCCCGCGCGCGCCACCGCGCGGCGTGCCTCGAGCTCCTGCAGGATGTCCGTCATGCCTCTCCCCTCCTTGCCCCGGTCGGCCAACCCTATCCGCCCCGCGCCGCCGACTGAAGGGGCCGCGCGCGCGGCTAGAGCGGCCAGAAGACGGGGATCGCCAGCGACACGATCACCGCCAGGCTCAGGTTGAGCGGCAGGCCGACCCGGACGAAGTCGGAGAAGCGGTAGCCGCCGGGGCCGTAGACGAGGGTGTTGGTCTGGTAGCCGATCGGGGTGGCGAAGGCGGCCGACGAGGCGAACATCACCGCGATCACCAGCGGCCGCGGGTCGAAGCCGAGCGCGTTGGCCAGCCCGATGGCGATCGGCGTCATCACCACCGCCACGGCGTTGTTGGAGACCACCTCGGTCAGCGTCGTCGCCAGCAGGTAGACCGCCAGGATCACCGTGAAGTCGGGCAGGTTCGTCAGCCAGGGCGCGATCGCCTCGGCCAGGAGCGCCACGGCGCCGGAATGGTCGAGCGCCGCCCCCACCGCCAGCATCGCGAAGATCAGCGCCAGGAGCCGGCCCTCGATGAACTCGAACGCCTCGTCGGCGTCGATGCAGCCCGTCACCAGCACGATCGCAACCGCGATCACCGCCAGCGCCAGGATCGGCGCCACGCCGATGGCGGCGAGCCCGACCAGGCCGATCAGCGCGCCCACCGCGATCGGCGCGTGGGCCCGGCGGAAGGCGCGGGCCGAGGGCTGCGAGACGTCCACGAGGTCCATTTCCGCCGCCAGCCGCTGGATGTCGGCGGGCGCGCCCTCGAGCAGCAGCGTGTCGCCGACCCGCACCACGAGGTCGTCGATGGCGCGGCCGATGTTCTGGTTCCTGCGGTGCACGGCGAGCACGTAGACGCCGAAGCGCCGCCGCAGCCGCAGCGCGCCGAGGGTGCGGCCGACCATCTTGCAGCCCGGGGTGATCAGCACCTCCACGGTCTGGGTCTCGACCGCCGAGAGCTGGTCGACGCGGCGCAGCTCCTTGTTGCGCTGCAAGGACAGCAGCTCGGTCATCGCGGTGCGCAGCACCACCCGGTCGCCGACCTGCAGCTCGACCCCCTGCAGCGCCCGGCGCAGCGACTGGTCGCCCCGGATCACGTCGACGAGCCGCACGCCCTCGCGCTTGAACAGCTGCACCCCGGTGACCTCGCGACCGATCAGGTTGCTCTCGGGCGGGATCACCGCCTCGGTGAAGAAGCGCATCTTGGAGCGGTCCGACAGCAGCGTCGCCATGCTGTCGCGGTCGGGCAGCAGCCGCGGCGCCACGAACAGCAGGTAGAGAAAGCCCCAGGCGACCACGATCAGCCCCAGCGGGGTGATCTCGAAGATGGTGAACGGCTCGAGCCCGAAGCGGCGGCCGACGCCGTCGACGAGCAGGTTGGTGGAGGTGCCGATCAGCGTCAGCGTGCCGCCCATGATGGCGGCGTAGCTGAGCGGGATCAGCAGCTTGGAGGCCGACTTGCCGAGCGTCCGGGCGAGCTGGACGATGACCGGGATCATCACCACCACGACGGGCGTGTTGTTCATGATCGCCGAGGCGAAGATCACCGCCAGCAGCACCGCCGCCACCGCCAGCGACGGGTGCGAGCGGGCGTAGCGGTCGGCGAAGCGGGTCAGCGCGTCGAGGCTGCCGGTGCGCACCAGCGCGCCCATGATGATGAACATCGCCGCGATGGTCCACGGCGCCGGGTTCGACAGCACCGCCAGCCCGTCCTCGTAGGGCAGCACCCCGCAGACCAGCATCAGCGCGCTGCCGGCGATGGCGACGACCTCGGTGGGGAAGGTCTCGCGCATGAAGGCGAGGAACATCAGTCCGACGATGACGAGGGTGAGGATCGCTTCGCCCGTCTGGGAGAGCTGGAGGTAGTCTGTCATGATGTCCCGTCGGCAGGCCGACGCTCATCTTGCAGGGCGGCGGCGGGCGGCGCAAGCGCCGGCTTGCCGCGCGGCTGCACGAGCGCGATCCCCGCCAGCATCGCCGCCAGCGCCGCCCAGACCCAGCCCGAGTAGCGCTCGCCCAGCAGCAGCATCGACCACAGCACGCCGAAGCCGGTGACGAGGTAGGCGACCTGCGCCGCGAACGTCGCCCCGGCGCGCCCGACCAGCCAGACGTAACCCGCGTAGACGAGGGCGTGGATCGTCGACAGCGCCACCACCGCCTGCGCCGCCGGCGTCAGCGGCCAGTGCGGCGCGATGAACTGCCCCGAGCCCAGCGCCAGCGGCAGCGCCAGCACCGCGCCGATCAGCGAAGCGGTGAACAGGGTCTGGATCGGGCCCAGCCCGGCGGTGCCGAAATGGGCCACGATGTTGCCCTCGAGCGCGTAGCAAAGCGGCGCGAACAGCGCGAGCGGCAGGAACAGCGCCAGCGCCGGGTCGGGCAGCGACGTCTCGGGCAGCGCGATCAGCGCCACCCCCGCGAGGCCGAGCCCGATCCCCGCCAGCCGCGCCGCGCTGAGCCGGTCGTTGCCCAGCGCGAGCGCGATCGGGAAGGCGAAGAGCGGTACCGCGGCCACGGCGATCGACACGATCCCGGCCGGCAGGTGGAAGGCGGCACGGTAGCTCGCCGCGTTGGGCAGCAGCGAACCGGTGAGCGCGATGGCGAGGCAGGTCAGCAGCGCCCGCCGCCCCGGCCGCACCGGGCGGCGGCGCAACAGCTGCAGCGCGCCGAGGATCAGCGCCCCGAGCGCGAGCTGCCAGAAGATCAGCCCGAAGGCCCCGTAGCCGTCGCGCACCGCGATCTTGGTGAGCGGCATCGTCAGCCCCCAGCCGGCGCCGAGGACGAGGAGCACGGCCGTCAGGCCGAGCGTCTCCCTCACCGCGGCCCCGCCGGCGCCAGCCGACCGCCCTGCCGCACCGGCAGCGCCACCTGCGCCTTGCCGGTGGCGTCGTCGGTCTCGACGTAGAGCCCCGCGAGCGTCGCCTCGCCCGAGGCCGGCTCGAAGCGGCCCTTCGGCATGCCGGTGATGAAGCGGCGCAGCGGCTCGGCGGGGTCCATCCCGATCACCGAGAGGTAGTCGCCGCACATGCCCGCGTCGCTGAGATAGGCGGTGCCGCCGGGCAGCACCATCGCGTCGGCGGTGGGGACGTGGGTGTGGGTGCCGACGACGACGCTCGCGCGCCCGTCGCAGAAATGGCCCATCGCCATCTTCTCCGACGTCGCCTCGCAATGGACGTCGACGAGGCTTGCCTGCACCATGCCGCCGCGCGGATGCGCCTTGAGCACCGGCTCGAGCGCCGAGAACGGATCGTCGAACGGCCGCTTCATGAACACCTGCCCGAGCACCTGCGCCACCAGCACCTTGCGCCCGCGCCCCGCGTCGAAGATCCCGTGGCCCCGCCCCGGCGCGGCCTTCGAGTAGTTCAGCGGCCGCACGATCCGCGGCTCGCTCTCGCAGTAGCGCAGCATGTCCTTCTGGTCGAACGCGTGGTCGCCGAGCGTGACGACGTCGGCTCCCGCCTCGAACAGCAGCCGCGCGTGGTCGGGCGACAGCCCCGCGCCGTTGGTGGCGTTCTCGCCGTTGACCACCACGAAATCGAGCCGCCACTCCGCCCGCAGGGCCGGCAGGCCCTCCACGATCGCGGTCCGGCCCGCGCGTCCCATGACGTCGCCAAGAAAGAGAATACGCATGTGCGCCGGTTACCAGCCCCGCCCCCGCGCGGGAAGAGCGAGTCTCACCTCCGGATCCCGCGGGCTCCGCCTATCCCTCGACCTGCGCCTGGAACCGCTCGAAGAACTCGTCCGCCATCTTCCGGGCGAAGCCGCCCACGATGCGGTTGCCGAGCTGCGCGAGCTTGCCGCCGACCTGCGCGTCGACGTCGTAGGTCAGCTCGGTGCCGCCCTCTACCTCGCGCAGCACCACGTTCGCGGCGCCCTTGGCGAAGCCGGCGACGCCGCCCTTGCCCTCGCCGACGAGCCGGTAGCTCTCGGGCGGGTTCAGGTCCTCGATGCGCACTGCGCCCTTGAAGGTCGCCTTCACCGGGCCGACCTTCTGCTTCACCACCGCCTCGAAGCCATCCTCGACGTTGCCGCTCAGCTCCTCGCAGCCCGGAATGCAGGCCTTCAGCGTCTCGGCGTCGTTGAGCCTGGTCCAGACCGTCTCGCGGTCGGCGGCGATGGTGCGGGTGCCGGACAGTTCCATGCTGGGTCTCCTCTTTTTGCCGACTTGTGCGGCAGCGGGCGCGGCTTGTCCATGCCGCTCAGGCGAGCCCGAGCCGGCGCTCGCGGCGAATCACCAGCAGGATCGCCAGCATCGAGGCCAGCGACGTGCCCAGCATCAGCGCCTGCAGCGGCAGCGTTCCGGTGCGGGTGCTGAGCATCGCGCCCGCCGCTGCCGACAGCGCCGCGCCGCCGCCGATCATGATCGCGCCGCCCAGCCCGCTCGCGGTCCCCGCCAGGTGCGGGCGCACCGACAGCTGGCCGGCGGTGGCGTTGGGCAGCGTCATGCCGTTGCCGAGGCCGAGCGTCGTGCAGAGCCCGAAGAACACCAGCGGCGCGTTGATCCCGCCGAGCGTCAGCGCCAGCGACAGGCCCATCCCCGCGCTCGCCACGGCGGTGCCGACGAGCGCCATCCGGTTGATCCCGGCCCGGCGCGAGAAGCGCCCCGAGATGCCGTTGCCCACCGCGTAGCCGAGCGCCGGGCAGCCCAGCGCCAGCCCGGTCTGCGCCGCGCCGAGCCCGAAGATGTCGCCCGCCACGAACGAGGCGCCGCCGAGATAGGCGAAGAACGCGCCGCTCGCGAAGGCCATGCAGAGCGTGTAGCCCCAGAAGCGCGGCGAGGTGAGCAGCTCGGGGTAGGTGCGCACCTGCTCGGCGAAGCCCACCCCCTCGCCCGCCACCGTCTCGCCCTGGTCCGCCGCCACCAGCGCCAGCACGCCCATGCCGGCCACGAGCAGGAACACGAAGGTCGCGTGCCACCCGAACAGCTCGTCGAGCAAGCCCCCCACCACCGGGCCCAGCATCGGCACCAGCGCCATCCCCATCGTGACGTAGCCGATCATCGACGCCGCCTCCTCCTGGGGCACCATGTCCCGCACGATCGCCCGCGACAGCGCGATCCCCGTCACCACCGCGCCCTGCAGCATCCGGAACAGCAGGAACGTCCCCGCGCTCTGCGCCATCAGGCAGCCCAGCGTCGCCGCGAGGAAGATCGCCAGCGCCCCGAGCACGACCGGCCGCCGCCCGAACCTGTCCGAGACCGGCCCGATGACGATCTGCAGCAGCGCCGTCGTGGCGAGGTAGCCCGAGACCGCGAGCTGCATCACCGCGTAGTCGGTGTCGAAGTACTGCGCCATCACGTTGAGCGACGGCAGGAAGATCGACATGTTGAGCGCCGACAGCCCCGAGACGAGGATCAACGTGGCGACATGTGGCGGGGTCGTCCGGTCGAGGAACCGGATCTCGGGGACAGCTGTCATGGCGCGACCTTAGCCACGCCCGCCCCCTTGTCCATGCCGCCCGCACCCACATCCTTCCCGCCCCCCGCGCACGCACCACGTCACCCGCCAAACCGCCCATACCCGCGCCGCCCGCCGCCGCACCCTTCCCGTTGCGCGCACCGCCCCCCACCTCTGTCCTGCAAATATCCCCGCTGGAGGCTCCGCCCCCTCCGCCCGCGCCGCCGCCGGGCTAGCGCGGCCGCGGCACCTCCAGCCCGCTCGGCACCGCGTCGGGCACTCCGAGCCGGCCGGTCCGCGCCACCGGGTCGGTGAGGCTGTCGAGGAACGCCACCAGCGCCGCCACCTCGTCCGCGTCGAGCGTCACCGGCGTGCCCGCGTAGGCCGCCGCCAGCGCGGCGCGCTCGGCCGCATCGTCGAGCACCCGCCAATCCTCCTCCTCGAGCGCCGGCAGCACCGCCTGCGCCCGCTCGTACGTGTCGAGGCCGGCGGGCGGGTCGGCGTGGTGGCGGATGTAGGCGGCGAGGTCGCCGTAGGCGCCGGCGTGGCCCCACGGCCCGGTGAGGGCGACGTTGCGCAGCGAGGGCGTGCGGAAGCGGTAGGCGTCGGCGGCGTCGCCGGTGACGCGCATCCGGCCGACGTCGCGGGCGTGGTCCTCGAAGCGCCCCTTTTTGCCCGGCCCAATCTGCACCTCGCCCATCGCGTGGAAGCCGTGGTCGGTGAGGAACGGCCCGGCGTGGCAGCCGCCGCAGCCCGCCTCGCCGTAGAACAGCGCCGCCCCGTCCGCCGCCGCCGCCGCCAGCTCGGCCTCGCCGCGCAGCCAGGCGTCGAAGGGCGCGGTGTCGGAGCGCCACTCGAAGGCGACGAAGGCGGCGATGGCGTTGGAGACGTCGGCGAACCCGATCTCGTCGGGCGCGAGCCCGTAGACCGCCTCGAACCGCGCGGCATAGGCCGGGATGGCCGCCACCCGGCGCGACAGCAGGTCCCACGCGCCGCCGGGGCCGGTGATGATCCCCTGCCGCACCGCGCGCGAGACGTCGTTCTCGGAATAATGCCCGGCCATCTCGTCGCCGCTGAGCACCGGGAACATGGTCTGCGCGGCGAGCACCGAGGCGAAGCCCTGCTCCATCTCCGCGCCCATCGGCGTGCGCAGCCCCGTCGGGCGCGTCGGGTCGGCCTCGATGCGGCCGTCGTGGAACAGCACGGCGAACTCGCGCGCGCCGAGGTTGAACAGCCCCGTGGCGTTGCGCGGGATGCGCTCCTCGGGGAGGTTGTCGGGGTCCGCCATCCGCTCCGGCCCGAGCCCGCGCCCGCCGTCGCCGAGCCCGAGCGACAGCCCGTCGGAGGTGCCGAAGGCGGGGTGGTGGCAGGTGGCGCAGGCGACCTCGCGGTTGCCCGACAGGATGGGATCGTAGAACAGCAGCTGCCCGAGCTCCGCCTCGGCGCGGTCCACCGGCGCGTAGTCCGCCTCCGTCACCGCCCGCGGCTTGCCGGGCACGTCCGCCACCGCCGCCGCGGCCAGGGCGGCGAGGGCGAGCGTCCCGGCGGCCAGTCTGCCTGCGCGCATGTCTCTCCCCTCCCTCCTCCGGGTCCGGCGAAAAGACTTCCCCGACGCGCGGGAAAGCGCAACCGGCATTTGACGAATCCCCTGGCCGCTCCTAGAACAAATGAAGAACATCCAGTCCCACGAAAGGAGTCCAGGTGCAGTGCGCCCCGCCGCCTCCGAAAACCCCGGCCGAGCTGCTGCGCAGCCGTGCTACGGCCGCCCCGCCGGACGCCACCCTGTCGGAAGTCTTCGCCGAGACCGCCGTCGACGGGGCGGCGACGGGATTCGTCCTCGCCCATGTCAGGCCGGGCAAGCCCGTGCTCTGGGTACAGGACCGGCTGTCGCGGCGGGAATGCGGCGTGCCCTACCTCGCGGGCTTCGCCCGCCAGGTGGAGGTGCTGCGGCTCGACGTGTCGCGCCCGGTGGACGTGCTCTGGGCGCTGGAACAGGGGCTCGGCTGCCCGTCGCTGGGGGCGGTCGTCGGCGAGGTCTGGGGGGACCCGCCGGCGCTCGACTTCACGGCGACGAAGCGGCTGGCGCTGCGGTCCGAGGCGCACGCGGTGCCCTGCTGGCTGTTGCGGCGCGCGGCGCAGCCGGCGCTCAGCGCGGCGCGCGAGCGCTGGCGGCTGGGCTCGCTGCCCTCGGCGAGCGATCCCCACGACGCCCGCGCGCCGGGCATGGCGCACTGGCGGGCGGAGCTGTTCCGCTCGCGCTTCCGCCCGCCCACCACCTGGGTCGCCCGCTATGACCGCGCCCGTCACCACATGGCGCTCGAGCACCCGATGGCGCTGCGCACCGCCGCGCCCGAAGCGGCCGAGGCGGCCGTGGCCCCCGGCGCCGCCACGGGCTGAGCCCGCGCCCCGCCCCGCCGGCACGCGACGAAGGCGCCCGGGCTGATGCGGACCAAGGACAAGCTGCCGGTCCTTGCGCTCCACCGGCCCGCGCCCCCCAGATCGCCCGCTCCCGTGGCCCCGCCGCCGCCCGCCCCGGCGCCCGCGCGCGCGCCCGCCCCGCCGCCCGAGCCCCGGGCCGA
>NZ_CH724107.1:2500-63483 GCF_000153305.1 Oceanicola granulosus HTCC2516 | reverse complement strand
CCGCCGCCCCCGCCCCCGCCTCTGCCGGCGGCGCCCCGCGCCCCGCCGAGCGCGACCCGCTGGCGCGCCGGATCACCGCGATCCACCTGCCGCGGCTGTCGGTCGAGCGCTGGCTGCGCATCCTCGCCGCCCGCGGCGAGGCCCCGCCCGACGACCTGCCCGCCGCGCTCGCGGTGGAAGGCACCCACGGCCCGGTGATCCACGCCACCACCCGCGCCGCCGAGCAGGCCGGCATCCACGCCGGCGCGCGGGTGGTCGACATGCGCGCGCTCTGCCCCGAGCTGCTGATCGAGTACGCCGACCTCGAGGGCGACCGCATGGCGCTGCAGAAGCTGATGCTCTGGGCCCGGCGCTGGTGCCCCTGGACGGCGCTCGACGGCAGCGCGGGGCTGGTGATGGACACCACCGGCTCCGACCACCTCTGGGGCGGCGAGGCGGCGATGCTGCGCGACATCGAGGAGAAGCTGTCGCTGCTCGGCCTGTCCTGCGACCTCGCCACCGCCCCCACCCACGGCGCCGCCTGGGCGCTGGCGCGCTTCGGCGGCGTGCGCCAGACCTGCCGCCCCGAGACGCTGGCCGCGGCGATGGCGCCGCTGCCGGTGCGCGCGCTGCGGCTCGAGGGCGAGACGGTGCTGCTGCTCAACCGGCTCGGCCTCAAGACCGTCGGCGCCCTCGCCGCGGTGCCGCGGGTGTCGCTGGCGCGCCGCTTCGCGCGCGCCGGGCTGACGAAGAACCCGCTGCTCAGGCTCGACCAGATGTTCGGCCGCACCCCCGAGCCGGTCGAGGCCCCCGAGGATCCGCCCCGCTTCGCCGTCGAGGCGCGGCTGCCCGAGCCGGTGCAGGATCCGGGCCCGCACCTGCCCGCGCTCGCCGCCGAACTCTGCGCCGGGCTCGCCGCCGAGGGGTTCGGGGCGCGGCGCGTGGCGCTGACCGTCTACCGCACCGACGGCGAGGTCTCGCGCGTCGAGGTCGCCACCGCCCGCGCCACCCGCGATGCCGGCCACATCGCGCGGCTGTTCGAAGGCAAGCTCGAGCGGCTCGACCCGGGCTACGGGTTCGATCTCGTCACCCTCGCCGCCGCCGTCGCCGAGGAGAGCCGGCAGGTCCAGACCCGGCTCGACGGCGGCGCCGACGACGGCGCCGAGCTCGCGCGGCTGGTCGACCGCCTCACCGCCCGCTTCGGCGCCCCCGCGATCCGCCGCCCGGCACTGCACGAAAGCCACGTCCCCGAGCGCCGCGAGGCGTGGCACGCCGCCCTCGGCCCCCGGCCCCGCGCCCCCGGCCCCGCGCCCCGGCCGCGCCCGGTGCGGCTGCTCGAGCCGGCCGAGGAGATCGTCGTGCTCTACGCCGTCCCCGAAGGTCCGCCCGCCCGCTTCGCCTGGCGCCGCCAGACCCTGCGGGTGGTGCGCTCCGCCGGCCCCGAGCGGATCGCCCCGGAATGGTGGCGCGACCGCCCCGGCATCCGGCTGCGCGACTATTACCGCATCGAGGAGCAGACCGGCCGCCGCTTCTGGCTGTTCCGCGACGGGGTGCTCGGCGACGGCCGCGGCGACGAGCCGCGCTGGTTCCTGCACGGAATCTTCGAATGACGCCGCGCCAGCCCCGCGCGCCGGCCACGAGGGGGCCCTGCCCCCTCGCGCTCCCCCGGGATATTTCCGGAACAGAGACCGGGGGCGCGCGCCCATCGTCTCTGTTCTGCAAGTATCCCGGGGGGAGTCGCCGCAGGCGGCGGGGGGCGGCGCCCCCCTGCCCGGGCCCCGGGAGGCGCTGATGCCCGAGGTGGAGCGCCCCCCCAGGCACACGCTCGCGCCCGGCGAGCAGGTCTTCGCGCCGAACCCGCGCGCGCCCTTCGTCGAGCTCGGGCTGGCGACGTGCTTCTCGTTCCTGCGCGGCGCCTCGGACGCGACCAACTTCGCGCTCGAGGCGCACCGGCAGGGCTACGACGCGATCGGGGTGGCCGATCTCAACACCTTCGCCGGGGTGGTGCGGCTCCACATCGAGGCGAAGGTGACGCGCCTGAGGCCCGTCATCGGCTGCCGGCTGGCGCTGCTGAGCGGCGAGGTCTTCCTCGCCTACCCGAGGGACCGCGCCGCCTACGGGCGGCTGTCGCGGCTGCTCTCCAAGGGCAAGATGCACGACAGCGAGGGCAACTGGCAGAAGAAGGGCGTCTGCGACCTGACGCTCGCCGATCTCGCCGCCCATGCCGAGGGGGTGCAGCTGATCCTCGTGCCGCCCGAGGACCTCGACGCCCTCGAACGCGCCCTGCCCGGCCTGCTGACGCGCCTGCCCACCCTCGGCCACATCGCCGCCAGCCACCTCTACCGCGGCGACGACCGCGCCCGGATCAACCGGCTCGACGCGCTGGCGGTGCGCCACGGGCTGCAGATCCTCGCCACCAACGACGTGCTCTACCACGAGCGCGCGCGCCGGCCGCTGCAGGACGTGATGAGCTGCATCCGCGAGGGCGTCACCCTCGCCGAGGCGGGCTTCCGGCTCGAGCAGAACGCCGAGCGGCACCTGAAGTCGCCCGCCGAGATGGCGCGGCTGTTCAACGAGTGGCCGCACGCCATCGCCGCTGCCCGCGCGGTCGCCGATTCCTGCCGCTTCGACCTCGAGGAGCTGGCCTACGAATACCCGCGCGAGATGATCCCCACCGAGACGACCCCGCAGGCCTGGCTCGAGGAGCTGACCTGGGCGGGCGCCGCCGAACGCTATCCGGACGGCATCCCCGAGGCGACGGTGGCGGTGCTCAACAAGGAGCTGGCGATGATCGAGAAGCTCGACATCGCCCGCTACTTCCTCACCATCAACGACATCGTCCGCTTCGCCCGCGAGGGGGTGGCCAAGCCGATCCTGTGCCAGGGCCGCGGCTCGGCGGCGAACTCGGCGGTCTGCTACGTGCTCGGCATCACCGCGGTCGATCCCGCCCAGCACCAGCTGCTGTTCGAGCGCTTCATCTCCGAGGAGCGCAAGGAGCCCCCCGACATCGACGTCGACTTCGAGCACGAGCGCCGCGAGGAGGTGATCCAGCACATCTACCAGAAATACGGCCGCGACCGCGCCGGGCTCTGCGCCACGGTGATCCACTACCGCCCCAGGAGCGCGATCCGCGAGGTCGGCAAGGTGATGGGTCTCAGCGAGGACGTCACCGGCGCGCTGGCCAAGACGATCTGGGGCAGCTGGGGCACCGACGTGGAGGCCAGGCATGTCGGCGAGGCCGGGCTCGAGCTCAGCGACCCGGTGCTGCGCAAGACCATCCTGCTGGCACGCCAGCTGATCGGCATGCCGCGCCACCTGTCCCAGCACGTGGGCGGCTTCATCCTCACCGAGCGGCCGCTCACCGAGACCGTGCCGATCGGCAACGGCGCCATGCCCGACCGCTCGTTCATCGAGTGGGACAAGGACGACATCGACGCGCTCGGCATCCTCAAGGTCGACATCCTGGCGCTGGGGATGCTCACCTGCATCCGCAAGTGCTTCGACCTGATCGAGGCGCATTACGGGCAGAGCTGGACGCTGGCGTCGATCCCGCAGGAGGACAGCCGGGTCTACGACATGCTCTGCAAGGGCGATTCGATCGGCGTGTTCCAGGTCGAGAGCCGGGCGCAGATGAACATGCTGCCGCGCCTGCGGCCGCGCGAGTTCTACGACCTCGTCATCGAGGTCGCCATCGTCCGCCCCGGCCCGATCCAGGGCGACATGGTCCACCCCTACCTGCGCCGCCGCTCGGGCGAGGAGGCGGTGGACTATCCCGCCCCCGCCCCGCCGCACGATCCCCAGGAGCTCAAAAACATCCTCGGGCGCACCCTCGGCGTGCCGATCTTCCAGGAGCAGGCGATGAAGATCGCCATCGACGCCGCCCGCTTCTCGCCCGCCGAGGCCAACGAGCTGAGGAAGGCGATGGCCACCTTCCGCTCCAAGGGCCAGATCGGGCTGCTCGAGGACAAGATGGTCGGGCGCATGGTCGAGCGCGGCTACGAGGAGGACTTCGCGCGGCGCTGCTTCGACCAGATCAAGGGCTTCGGCGAGTACGGCTTCCCCGAGAGCCACGCCGCCAGCTTCGCGCTGCTGGTCTACGTGTCGTCCTGGCTCAAGTGCCACTTCCCCGACGCCTTCTGCGCCGCGCTGCTCAATTCGCAGCCCATGGGCTTCTACGCCCCCGCCCAGATCGTGCGCGACGCGCAGGAGCACGGGGTCGAGGTGCGCGCGCCCGACGTGAACTACTCGGAGTGGGACAACAGCCTCGAGCCGACCTACGCGGGCTACTTCGCCGTCCGCCTCGGGCTGCGCCAGATCGGCGGGCTGCGCGAGGACATGGCGGCGCGGCTGGTGGCGGCGCGCGACGCGCCCTATCGCGACCTCAAGCAGCTGCAGGAGCGCGCCGGCCTGACCCAGCCGGTGATCCGCCGCCTCGCCGAGGCCGACGCGATGCGCTCGATGTTCATCGACCGCCGCCAGGCCCTGTGGGAGGCCAAGGCGCTGCGCGACGCGCCCGACCTGCCGCTGTTCCGCCAGGTGCGCGACGAGGGCGAGGAGCGCCCCGTCGGGCTGCCCGCGATGCCGGTCTGCGAGCAGGTGGTGGCCGACTACCAGACGTTGCGCCTGTCGCTGAAGCGCCATCCGATGGCCTTCCTGCGCAAGAGCCTCGCCCGGCAGCGCTACACGCCGAGTTCGGCGCTCGAGGGCATGAACAACTGGCAGCGGCTCAAGCTCGCCGGGCTGGTGCTGATCCGCCAGAAGCCGGGCAGCGCCAACGGGGTCTGCTTCATCACGCTGGAGGACGAGTTCGGCAGCGCCAACCTCGTGGTCTGGCCCAAGGTGATGGAGCAGTACCGCAAGGTGGTGATGCAGGCGCGGCTGCTGGTGGTGCACGGCTACGTGCAGCGCGAGGTCGAGATCATCCACGTGGTCGCCACCCACCTCGAGGACCGCACCGACGCGCTCTACCGCCTCGCGCCGGAGGGGCTGTCGCCCGCGATGGCCCATGCCGACCATATCAATCGGCCGATGCAGGGCAGCGCCCGTGGCAGCGACGCGCCGGCCCCGCGTCGCTCGCACCCGCGCGACGTGCGCATCATCCCCAACAGCCGCGACTTCCACTGAACCCGGTCGCGGCGACGAGATGTTATCGCAACCAGCGCGGGCGGCTGGCGAGTCGGCGCCGAACGGCCACGGGAGCGCGAGACGTTGCGTAAATCGAACGAAAAAGCCGCGCATATGCACAACTTAACCATTAATGATCGACGGGCGCCGGATTTTACCTATACTTAAGTACAGGACAGGCACTGCAACCGTTGCGTGTCTGGCTCATTCGTGGTCCGCTTTCGATAACCCGGAGTGGTGACTTCGGACCTGAACGGGCAGCAAGAGGACGAGAAGATGAAACACCCCGTCGATGTCCATGTTGGCCAGCGCATCCGCAACCGGCGCTGGATGACTGGCACAACGCAGCAGCAATTGGCCGAGAAGGTCGGGATCAAGTTCCAGCAGATCCAGAAGTACGAAACCGGCATGAACCGGGTCAGCGCCTCGCGCCTCTGGGACATCGCGTCGGTGCTCGGCGTGAAGATCGACTTCTTCTTCGAGGGCCTCGGCGAGACGGAGACGCCCGCCAACGCCAACGACCTGCCCGGCAACATCCTCACCGACCGCGAGGCGCTCGAGCTGCTGCGCTCCTACTACGCGATCCCCGAGAACCAGCGCAAACGGCTGTTCGAGCTGGCACGGGTGCTGAGCGAAGCCGCCTGAGCCCCGGCTTGCCAGCGGGCAAGCGACAGGCTACCGCCATCCCCTGCGGGACGACCGACCGGAGGGGGATGGCGTGAGCGGACAGACCGGACTGAGCGCGGCCGAGATAGAGGCCATCGTCGCCACGGCGCAGGCCTGCGCCGACGCCGCCCGCAGCGAGACCCTGCGCCACTTCCGCCGGGCCGAGACCGTCGCCGAGACCAAGGGCGACCAAGGCTTCGACCCGGTCACCGTCGCCGACCGCGCCGCCGAGTCGGCGATGCGCGCCCTGATCGAGGCGCAACGCCCGGACGACGCGATCCTCGGCGAGGAGTTCGCCCGCCGCGAGGGAACATCGGGCCTGACCTGGGTGCTCGACCCGATCGACGGCACCCGCGGCTATATCAGCGGCACCCCCACCTGGGGCGTGCTGGTCTCCGTCGCCGACCGGCACGGCCCGCTCTACGGCCTCATCGACCAGCCCTATATCGGCGAGCGCTTCGAGGGCGGCTTCGGCCGCGCCAGCCTCGTCGGGCCGCGCGGGCACCAGTCCATCGCCACGCGCCCGCCCCGCCCGCTCGCCGAGGCGACGCTGCTCACCACCTTCCCCGAGGTCGGCTCGCCCGCCGAGGGCCGCGCCTTCCGCGCGGTGGCGGCGCAGGCGCGGCTGACGCGCTACGGGCTCGATTGCTACGCCTACGCCCTGCTCGCCGCCGGCCAGATCGACCTGGTGATCGAGGCCGGCCTCCACCCCTACGACATCCACGCTCCCATCGCCGTCATCCAGGCCGCCGGCGGCCTCGTGACCGACTGGGACGGCGGCCCGGCGCACGAGGGCGGACAGGTCATCGCCGCCGCCAACCCGTCGATCCACGCCGAGGCGCTGGCGCTGCTGCGGGCGGCCTTCGATGGCTGACCGGCTGATCCGCAACGCCGACACGGTGCTCACGATGGACGGCGCCGAGCTCACCGGCGCCGACGTGCTGATCCGCGACGGGATCATCGCCGAGATCGGCCCCGGGCTCGCCGCGGAGGGCGCGGAGATCGTCGACGCCGCCGGCTGCGTCGTCACCCCCGGCCTCGTCAACACCCACCACCACCTGTTCCAGTCGCTCACCCGCGCGGTACCCGGGGCGCAGGACGCGCTGCTGTTCGGCTGGCTGCAGACGCTCTACCCGATCTGGGCGCGCTTCGGCCCCGAGGAGATGTACGCCTCCGCCCGCCTCGGCCTCGCCGAGCTGGCGCTGTCGGGCTGCTCCATGAGCAGCGACCACCTCTACCTCTTCCCCAACGGCGCACGCCTCGACGACACCATCGCCGCCGCGGGCGAGATCGGGCTGCGCTTCCACCCGACGCGCGGCGCGATGAGCATCGGCGAGAGCGACGGCGGCCTGCCGCCCGACAGCCTCGTCGAGCCCGAGCGCGCGATCCTCGACGATTGCATCCGCGTCGTCGACGCCTTCCACGATCCCGCCCCCGGCGCGATGGTGCGCGTCGGCCTCGCGCCCTGCTCGCCGTTCTCCGTCAGCCGCGAACTGATGCGCGACGCGGCGCTGCTGGCGCGCGACAAGGGCGTGATGCTCCACACCCACCTCGCCGAGAACGACGAGGACGTCGCCTATTCCCTCGAGCGCTTCGGCTGCCGCCCCGGCGACTTTGCCGAGGACCTGGGCTGGACCGGCGACGACGTGTGGCACGCCCATTGCGTCAAGCTCGACCCCCGCGAGATCGCGCTGTTCGCCGCCAGCGGCACCGGCGTCGCCCATTGCCCCTGTTCAAATTGCCGCCTCGGCTCCGGCATCGCCCCGGTGCGCGCCATGCGCGACGCCGGCGTGCCGGTCGGGCTCGGGGTCGACGGCTCGGCGTCCAACGACCAGGGCAACCTCATGGAGGAGGCCCGGCAGGCGATGCTGCTGCAGCGCGTGGCGCATGGCGCAGAATCGATGTCGGCGCGCGAGGTGCTCCGGATTGGGACACGCGGTGGTGCCGAAGTGCTGGGCCGTGGCGGCGAATGCGGCAGGATTGCGCCGGGGTATCGCGCCGATCTGGCGATCTGGCATGTCAGCGGCATCGACAGCGCCGGCAGCTGGGACCCGGCGGCGCTTGTCCTGGCAGGGCCGCGGCGGGTGCGCGACCTCATCGTCGAGGGCCGCGACGTGGTCCGCGACGGCTGCCTCATTCGTGCCGATCTGGGCCGGATCGTGTCGGAAGCCCGCCGGCTTGCCCTAGATCTTGCCCGGTAAGGAACCCGTTCGCGTCCCGAATTGATCCAATTCGATTGATTGACTGACCCCTGTCGAACACAGGGGAACGTCACGAATGAAAGCTGCCAAATTTGGTCTTCTGTTCTTGCTGGCTGCCTGCAGCACCAGTGGGACAGGGGGCGAAGTCACCTCGGCGCGCGATGAGATCCTCGCCGTCGCCGGCATCCAGCGCACCGCGCCGGAGCCCGTCGCCAGCCTCGACCGGACCGAGTTCGGTCTCGTTTTGAACGACGCACGCGGCTCGCTCGCCCCCGTGGTGTCGCACGACATCCTCAACGACGTCGCCCAGGGCTACAGCGGCGCCATCGTCCGCAGCGGCCGGCGCATCGCCGACGGCGACAACCTCCACGTCGGCACCGACGGCAGCCGCGTCTCCGACCGGGTGCTCGCGGCGGGCTACGACTACCAGTGGGTCGGCGAGAACATCGCGCAGGGCTACGACGACAACGAGGAGGTCGTCGAGGCCTGGCTCGCCAGCGACGGACACCGCGAGGTGATCATGGCGCCCGAGGCGGAGGATTTCGGCATCGGCCGCACCGAGCGGACCTGGGTGCTCATCATGGGCAAGGAGCGCTGAATCGGCACGGTTCCGCCGGGGCGGTTTGACAGGTCGCGTCCGGATCGACACAAGCCCTCGCCGAACCCGCATGCCATGCCACTACCGGTAGATCCTCCCCGATGACCAACCTTCGCTCGCTGCTCGCGGCCGCCATCGCCGCGGCCACTCTCCTCGCCGCGCCCGCCACCGCGCAAAGCGCCGCCCCCACCGTCACGCTCTCGACGCAGGGCGGCGGCCACGGCCTCAACGCGCTGCGCCGCAGCGCCGGCCTCGCGCCGCTCGCCGAGGATCCCCGTCTCACCCGCGCCGCCGCCGGCCACGCCGCCTGGATGGCGCGCAACGGCACCATGAGCCATTCCGGCGCCAACGGCAGCTCCTTCGCCGACCGCGCCAGCGCGGCCGGGTATTGCTACAGGATGCTCGCCGAGAACGTCGCCTACGGCACCCAGGATCCGGGCACGGTCCTGTCGTGGTGGATGAGCTCCACCGGCCACCGCCGCAACATCCTCAACCCCGGCGTCAGCCACTACGGCCTTGCCGCCCACGCCGACCGCTGGGTGCTGCTCGTCGCCGCGCCCTGCTGAGCGCGGGGCGCGGCGCGAGCAGCGCCAGCAGCGTCAGCGCCAGCGCCGCGCCGCCGTAGATCCAGAGCCCGTCGCCGATCAGGCTGCGGGCCGCCCGCGTCCCCTCCGGCAGATCCCCGATCAGCCCGCCGAGCCGCCCGCGCGTGTCGATGGCGGTGCCGATCAGCGCCACCAGCGGCAGCAGCCCCGCCAGCAGCGCCAGCCAGCGCACGAAGCCGCCGAGGCTCACCAGCAGCGACACGAAGGCGACGGGGAAGCTCGCGAGGAAGATTGCCGCCAGCACCGGCAGCCGGCCCGCCCGCGCCGCCTCCACGATCTCGCCGAACTGCCCGGAGGCGACGCCGTAGAGTGTCGCCGTCCAGAGCGGGCCGACCTCGACCCACGGCAGGAAGCCGCTGAACACGATGCCGCCCGCGAGAAGCGCCGCGACGAGCCCGAGCAGGCGCCTCACGCCGCGCCGCTCCGCACCACCTCCCGGCCCGCCACCCAGACCGCGCGCACCGCCCGGTCGTCGCCCATCATGATCGTCGGAAACAGCGCCTCCCAGATGTCCTCGGCCCGCGCCGCCCGCTGGGCGATGGCGCTGGTCGAGGCGAGGTCGAGCACCGTGATGTCGGCCTCCGCCCCCGCGCCGAGATGCCCGATCGTGCCCGACAGGTGCAGCGCTCCCGCCGAGCCCTCCGTCGCCAGCCACATCAGCTGCGCCGGATGCAGCGGCGTGCCCTTGAGCTGGCCAATCTCGTAGGCCGCCGCCATCGTGCGCAGCATCGAGAACGACGACCCGCCGCCGGTGTCGGTCGCGAGGCCCACCGGGATGGAGCGGGCCTTCAGCCCGGCCATGTCGAACAGCCCCGAGCCGATGAAGGTGTTCGAGGTCGGACAATGCACCACCGCCGCTCCCACCTCGGCGAGCCGGTCGATCTCGCGCGCCTCGAGGTGGATCGCGTGGCCGTAGAGCCCGCGCGCCCCGAGCAGGCCGGCGGCCTCGTAGGTGTCGAGGTAGTCGCGCGCCTCGGGGAACAGCTCGCGCACCCAGGCGATCTCGTCGGTTTGCTCCGAGAGGTGGGTCTGCATCAGGCAGTCGGGATGCGCCGCCCACAGCGCCCCGAGCGCCTCGAGCTGCTCGCGGCTCGAGGTCGGCGAGAAGCGCGGCGTGATCGCGTAGAGCGCCCGCCCGCGCCCGTGCCAGCGCGCGATCAGCGCGGCGCTGTCGTCGTGGGCGCTGCGCGCGTCGTCGGTCAGGCCGTCGGGCGCGTTGCGGTCCATGCAGGTCTTGCCCGCGATCACCCGCATCCCGTGCGCCTCGGCCGCCTCGAAGAAGGCGTCGGCCGAATGCGCGTGGACGGTGCCGAAGCTCGTCAGCGTCGTGGTGCCGTGGGCGAGCGCGAGGGCGAGCGTCGTCTCGGCCGTGGCGGCGGCGTAGGCCGGATCGGCGAGGCGCAGCTCCTCGGGGAAGGTATAGCTGTCGAGCCAGTCGATCAGCCGCTTGCCCCAACTCGCGATCATCCCCGTCTGCGGGTAGTGCATGTGCGCGTCGACGAACCCCGCGCCGATCAGCGCGTCGCCGTACTCGTGCCGCTCGGCCTCGGGATGCGCGGCGGCGAGCGCGTCGCCCTCGCCCACCTCGACGATCCGCCCCGCCCGCACCAGCACCCCGCCCCGGCGGCGATGGCGCACCGCCTCCCGCCACGGCACGGCGAAGGGATCGGCGGTGAACGAAAGGGTCTGGCCAAGGAGCAGGTGCGCGGTCATGGGCATCACGTTAGGGCCGTGCGGGTGTGGCGTAAATCGCCGACCGCGCGGCAGCGCGGTTGAGGCTGGCGCGCCAGGCACTATGCTCGCGCCAGCGGGGCGGAAAGGGGCACGATGGCGGACGAACCGATCGAGATCGAGGGCGACGTCTACGCCCTCAGGACCGACCTCTTCCAGGCCGTGCGCGAAGCCATCGCGGCGGCCGACGCAGCGGCCATCGACCGGCTCATGGAGCCGCTCCACGCCGCCGACATCGCCGACTTCCTCGAGCAGATCGAGCCGCACGAGCGCCGCCGCCTGCTCGAGATCTGGCAGGGCGGCCTCGACGGCGAGATCCTGTCGGAGATCGAGGATTCGGTGCGCGAGGAGATCCTCGGCTACCTCTCGCCGCAAGACCTCACCGACGCGGTCCGCGAGCTCGAGAGCGACGACGTGGTCGACCTCGTCGAGTACCTCGACGACGACCAGCAGGAGGCGGTGCTCGACGTGCTCGAGCCGCTCGACCGGGTCGCCGTCGAGAAGGCCCTCGCCTACCCCGAGGAATCGGCCGGCCGCCTGATGCAGGTCGAGACGGTGCGCGCGCCCGAGCACTGGACGGTGGGCGAGACCATCGACCACCTGCGCGCCCATTCCGACGAGCTGCCCGAGCAGTTCTACCACGTCATCCTCGTCGACCCGCGCATGAAGCCGGTGGGCAACGTCACGCTGGGGCGGCTGATGTCGTCGCGCCGCGAGGTGCGGCTCGCCGACATCCGCGAGGACCTGTTCGTCACCATCCCCGCCACCCAGGACGAGGAGGAGGTGGCCTACGCCTTCAACCAGTACCACCTCATCACCGCGCCCGTGGTCGACGAGGACGGCCGGCTCGTCGGCGTCATCACCATCGACGACGCGATGATCGTGCTCGCCGAGGAGAACGCCGAGGACCTGCTGCTCCTCGCCGGCGTCGGCGAGAGCACCGTCTCCGACCGCGTGGTCGCCACGACGCGCCGGCGGTTTCCGTGGCTGGCGGTCAACCTGGTGACGGCGATCCTCGCCTCGCTGGTGATCTCGCTCTTCGAGGAGGTCATTGCCGGGCTCGTCGCGCTGGCGGTGCTGATGCCCATCGTCGCCTCCATGGGCGGCAACGCCGGCACCCAGTCGCTCACCGTCGCGGTGCGGGCCCTGGCGACGAAGGACCTCACCGGCTCCAACGTGTTGCGGGTGATCCGCCGCGAGGTGCTGGTGGGGATGATCAACGGGGTGATCTTCGCGGTCGTGATGGGGGTGATCGGGCTGGCGTGGTTCGGCGAGCCGCTGCTCGGCGTGGTCATCGCGGCGGCGATGGTCATCAACCTGGTGATCGCCGGGCTGGCGGGGACGGTGATCCCGGTGGCGCTCGACCGGATGGGCGTCGATCCGGCCCTCGCCTCGGGCGCCTTCGTCACCACCGTGACCGACGTGGTGGGCTTCTTCGCCTTCCTCGGCCTCGCCGCGCTGGTGCTGCTGTGAGCGGATGCGCCCCCGACGCCATCGCCGCCCGCAAGGCCGCGGCCCGCGCCGCCGCCTTCGAGCGCCGCCGCGTCGCCCACGAGATGGCCTGGGCCTCGGCCGGGCTGCTGTCGTCCGTCCTCGCCGGCCACCGCGGCGCGCCGATCGCCGGCTACATGGCGATGCGCACCGAGATCGACCCGGCTCCGGCGATGGAGGAGGCGGCGGCGCACGGGCCGGTGGGCGTGCCGATCATCCTCGGCCAGGACCACCCGCTCGAGTTCCACCGCTGGCTCCCCGGCTGCGCCACCCGCCCCGGCCCGTTCGGCGCGCTGATCCCCGTCGACGCCGAGCGGATGGTGCCCGAGATCGTCATCGTCCCGCTCGTCGCCTTCGACCGCAGGGGCGGCCGGCTCGGCTACGGCGGCGGCTTCTACGACCGCACCCTCGCCCTCCTGCGCGCCCACGGCCCCGTCCTCGCCATCGGCTTCGCCTACGCCGCGCAGGAGAGCGACGAGCTGCCCCTCGAGCCGACCGATCAGCCGCTGGACATGATCGTCACCGAACGCGAGATCATCGAGCCGTAGTTCACGCGCCGGATGAAGAGCGAGATGTAACCCCCTGTAAGGTGCGCATTCATTGCTCACCCACGCCCCGACCGGGATGCGCAATGAATGCGCACCCTACAGCGCCCGCAACGCCCGCGCGCGCCGCTCCGGAACCCGGCCGATCTCCACCCCGGTGAACACGTGCAGCGTCCCCATCTCCCGGTCGACGACCGCGTGATCGCTCACCCAGCCGCCCATCGCGAGATAGGTCCGCAACAGCGGCGGCATCCCGGCCAGCCCCGCGCGCCGGTCCGCACCGCCCCAACCGGCGAAGCGCACCACCTCCGCCGCCTTCACCCCGGGCCGCCAGCGCTCCGGCGCGAGGTGCCCCGCGGCGAGCAGCGCAAGGCTGTCGCGGTAGGGCGCCGGATCGGTCCCCCGGAACGACGCGCACCCGAACAGCAGCGCGATGCGGTGGGCGTCCACGTGGCGGGTCAGCGCGCCCCAGGCGACGCGCAGGATATCGGCGTCGCGCGCGTCGGGGTGGATGCAGAAGCGGCCGAGCTCGACCATCGGCCCGGGAAAGCCCGCCAACCGCGACAGATCGTAGACCTGCCCCGCGTAGCTGTCGGAAATCCCCTCGCCGGTCAGCGCCTGCAGCCGGAAGCAGCCGACCAGCCGCCCCCCGTCCACATCCTCCACCAGCACGTGCGCGCAGGCCGCATCGAAACGGTCCTCGTCCCGCCCCGCGCCGCCGCGAAAGCACAGATGGCGCAGCCCCTGCGCCGCCGCGACGTCCGCCGCACCGGCGGCGAAGCGCGCCCGGTAGCGCCCGCGCGACAGCATCTCGCCCCCCGCTCCAGGATCACCACAATCCCGCCGGGGCGCCATGTCGCGCCCTACTCGTCGCCGCCGAGCAGCGTCGAGGCGTCGACCCGGCCGAGGTTGCCGAGCAGCTGGCGGATGAAGGTGGTATCGCGGATGTTGTCGTCGGTCACCCGGCGCGACAGCTCGACCATGCGGCCGTCCTCGAGCCCGAAGCGCTCGATGTTGCGCACCACGCCGTCGTCGGTGAACGAGATCGCCACCACTTCCCGCGCGATCTCCTGCGGCCCGAGCGGGCCGAAATGGCGGAACCGGCTCTGCACGTAGTAGAAGCCGCTGTCGTCGAGCACCCCGCCCGCCGTCGGCTGGCCGACCAGGTCGGCCACCGTCTCGCGGGTGTCGACGCCCGGCGTCAGCTCCAGCAGGTCGCGCTCGTTGGGGACGTAGCCATGGTGGCGATAGACCGGCGAGCAGGCCCCGGCCGCGACCAGTGCCGCCGCCAGCGCCGCGCGCCGCAGCGCCGTTGTCGTCCGTCCGGCCGCCTTGCTCATGGTGCCCCCTTGTGCTGGCTGTGCTCGCCAATTAGGCCGATTACATCGAAATGTGGAAAAAACACAAGGTTCGATCCGCCATGACCGCCCGCCCGACCGAACCCGTCCGCCTCGCCGACCTGCCCGCCCGCCGCGACAGCCGCATCGTGCTCGAGCCCGATGCCGCGGGCCGCGAGGCGCTGGCCGCCGAGCTCGATATCCCCGGCCTGCGCAAGTTCCGCTTCGAGGCGGTGCTGCACCCGGAGGGGCGCAGCGACTGGCGGCTCGAGGGCACCCTCGGCGCGACGGCGGTGCAGAGCTGCGTGGTGACGCTCGAGCCGGTGGCGACGCGCATCGACGAGACCGTCACCCGCCGCTACCTCGCCGCGCTCGAGCTGCCCGAGGGCGGCACCGAGGTGGAGATGCCCGAGGACGACACCGCCGAGCCGCTGCCCGCGGTGCTCGATCTCTACGACGTCGCGCTCGAGGCGCTGGCGCTGGCGCTGCCGCCCTACCCGCGCGCGCCCGGCGTCGATCCCGGCGACGCGGTGTTCGCCGGGCCCGGCGTGACCCCGATGACCGACGACGACGCCCGCCCCTTTGCCGGCCTCGCCGGCCTGCGCGACAAGCTCGGCAAGAGCGACGACGACGATGCGTCATGAGCCCTTGCGCGGGCGGCGGATTTCGCTATTTTCGCGCTTCCACCAAACACGGCTCGACAGCGCGGCGGGAATCTACTAAGGCCCGCCGATACCGCTCGTAAGAGTAAATGAGACATGGGCCATGACGTGCCCCCAGCTACCGAGGTTGAGACATGGCTGTCCCTCAGAACAAAGTTTCCAAGGCCCGTCGCAATTGGCGCCGCGCCCACGACTCGCTCTCGGGTGCCAACCCGAACGAGTGCGACAATTGCGGCGAGCTGAAGCGCCCGCATCACATCTGCCCCTCCTGCGGCCACTACAATGATCGCGAAGTGATCGCGGCCGCCGACGAGGTGGACCTGGACGACGACGCGGCGTAAGCCGCGCGACCGGCCGATGACCACTGATCCGATCGAGCCGACAGGCCCCTCGCCCAAAGCGGGGGGCGTCGTCATATCGGTCGACGCGATGGGGGGCGACAACGGCCCCGCCGCGGTGATCGCCGGCCTCTCCAAGTTTCTCGACGACACGGGCGACGCGCGGGTGATCCTGCACGGCCCCCGCGACGTGCTCGCGCCGCTCGTGGCCAAGCGCGCCGGGCGCGAGCGGATCGAGATCCGCGACGCCCGGGACGTCGTCGCCATGACCGACAAGCCGAGCCAGGTGATGCGGCACGGCAAGTCCACC
The DNA here is from genome assembly GCF_000153305.1 of Oceanicola granulosus HTCC2516. Taxonomy (GTDB): domain Bacteria; phylum Pseudomonadota; class Alphaproteobacteria; order Rhodobacterales; family Rhodobacteraceae; genus Oceanicola; species Oceanicola granulosus. The sequence goes on along the minus strand of NZ_CH724107.1, from coordinate 47,896 downwards.
TCCATGTGGTCGGCGATCGAGGCGGTGCGCTCGCGCGAGGCGCAGGTCTGCGTCTCCTGCGGCAACACCGGTGCGCTGATGGCGGTGTCGATGGTGCGCCTGCGCAAGGTCGAGGGCGTCAACCGCCCGGCCATCGCCTGCCTCTGGCCCTCGCGCAATCCCTCCGGCTTCAACGTCATGCTCGACGCCGGCGCCGACATCCGCGCCGACCAGGACGACCTGCTCACCTACGCGCTCATGGGCGCCTCCTACGCCCGCAACGGCCTCGGGCTGAAGCGGCCGCGCATCGGCCTGCTCAACGTCGGGGTCGAGGAGCACAAGGGCCGCGCCGAGCTGAAGGTGGCGCACGAGCTGATCGCCGCGGCCGCGCCGGGCGCCGATTTCGAGTATGTCGGCTTCGTCGAGGGCGGCGACCTGCCGTCGGCGCGGGTCGACGTGATCGTCACCGACGGCTTCACCGGCAACGTCGCGCTCAAGACGGGCGAGGGCACCGCTTCACTCATCAGTGAGCTACTGCGCGCGGCGTTCGGCCATTCTCCGCTGTCGCGCGTCGCGGCGATGCTGTCGATGACGTCGCTGAACCGCTTGAAAATGCGCATAGATCCCCGCCGGGTCAACGGCGGGGTGTTCCTCGGGCTCAACGGCACCGTGGTCAAGAGCCACGGCTCGGCCGACGCGCTGGGTGTTGCAGCGGCCGTTCACTTGGCCTATCGCCTTGCCATATCGGGCTTTTCCGACAAGCTCGCCGCCCGGGTCGCCTCCAGCGTGGCCCTGTCCAGCGACGTCGCGGACACCACCGACGGGGACGGACCCACGGACCAGATGCGGACCGGAGGCACGAGCGCTTAGATGTTGAGGGCAGTCGTCAAGGGGATCGGGCACTACCTGCCCGAGCGCGTCGTCGAGAACGCCGAGTTCGAGGCGACGCTCGACACCACCGACGAATGGATCCGCTCGCGCTCCGGCATCGAGCGGCGTCACTTCGCCGCCGAGGGCCAGACCACCTCCGACCTCGCCCAGCGCGCCGCCGAGAAGGCGCTCGAAATGGCCGGCTTCGCGCCCGACGACATCGACGCGATCATCGTCGCCACCTCCACCGCCGACTTCACCTTCCCCTCCGCCGCCACGATGGTGCAGAACCGGCTCGGCATGACGCGGGGCTTCGCCTTCGACGTCCAGGCCGTCTGCGCCGGCTTCGTCTACGCGCTCGCCAACGCCAACGCGCTGATCCTGTCGGGCCAGGCCGAGCGGGTGATGGTGATCGGCGCCGAGACGTTCTCGCGGATCATGGACTGGACCGACCGCTCCACCTGCGTGCTCTTCGGCGACGGCGCCGGGGCCCTGATCCTGCAGGCCGAGGAGGGCGCGGGCGACGGCGCCGACCGCGGGATCCTGTCGACCGACCTCAATTCCGACGGCCGCTACCGCGACCTGCTCTACGTCGACGGCGGCATCTCCACCGGCACCTCGGGCGTGCTGCGGATGCAGGGCCGCGAGGTCTTCCGACATGCGGTCGAGAAGCTCGCCGAGACCGCGCACGCAGCGCTCGCCAGGGCGGGGCTGGGCCACGAGGACGTCGATTGGGTCGTGCCGCACCAGGCGAACATCCGCATCATCCAGTCCACCGCCAAGAAGCTCGGGCTCGACATGGACAAGGTCGTCGTGACCGTCCAGGACCACGGCAACACCTCCGCCGCCTCGATCCCGCTGGCGCTCTCGGTGGGCGTCGCGCGCGGCCAGATCAAACCGGGCGACGTCGTGGTGACTGAAGCAATCGGCGGCGGCCTCGCCTGGGGCTCCGTCGTCATCCGCTGGTAGGCGTCACTTCAGCTGGCTGTCCTTCGAGCCGCGCCGGTTGACCCCGCCGCGCGCCACCGGCCGCCCGTCCCGCTCCTGCTGACAATCCACGCACAGCTTCACGCCCGGGATCGCCGCGCGACGCCGCTCCGGGATCGGCTCGTCGCACTCGGCGCAGTGGGTCAGGCTCTCGCCCACCGGCCCGCGCCGCGCCTTGAGGCGCAGCAATTCGTCCTGGATCGACGCATCGATCTGCTCGTTCACCGCGCCGTCGCGCGACCAGCCGCCCGCCATCTCCGTCTCCCCCGTATCGTGCGCGCCCGACATGGCGCTTGCCCCGAGATCATGTAGCCAGTGAAGAGCCTCGCGCAAGCACCTGATATTGACTCTGAAAATGCCCGACGCCTAAGCTCGCGCATCAGCACCCGGGGGAAGTCGATGGCGAACAAGACGCTCACGCGGATGGACCTGGCTGAGGCGGTGCATGCCGAAGTCGGCCTCAGTCGCAATGACAGCGCCGAGCTGGTCGAGTCGATCCTGACCCACGTCTCCGACGCGCTGGTGCGCGGCGAGACGGTGAAGATCAGCTCGTTCGGGACCTTCTCCGTGCGCGAGAAGGCCGCCCGCGTCGGCCGCAATCCCAAGACCGGCGAAGAGGTGCCGATCCACCCCCGCCGGGTGCTCACCTTCCGCCCCTCGCACCTGATGAAGGACCGTGTCGCCGCGGGCAACCGCGAGGGCTGACGGGTGCCGAAGTCGCCCGACGCGTTCCGAACGATCTCCGAGGTCGCCGACTGGCTCGACACCCCGGCGCACGTGCTGCGCTTCTGGGAGAGCAAGTTTCCGCAGGTGAAGCCGGTCAAGCGCGCCGGCGGGCGGCGCTACTACCGGCCTGAGGACATGGCGCTGCTCGGCGGCATCAAGACCCTGCTCCACGACGACGGCATGACCATCAAGGGCGTGCAGAAACTGCTGCGCGAGCGCGGCGTGCGCCACGTCTCGAGCCTCGGCCCCGCGCCGGGGGTCGAGCCCCTCGAGGCCGAAGCGCCCGCGGCGGAGCCCGAGGCCGAGGCCGAGGCGAGCGCGCCCGCCGAGCCGCCGGCGGAGTCCGAGACCAACGTCGTGCCCCTGCCCCGCAACGAGGTCCCCGCCTTCCTGCGCCGCGGCATGGACGCCCCCCAACCGGAGCCCGAGCCCGTCGCGCCCGCGCCACCGGTCGAAGAGCTCCCCGAGGAGGCACCGGCCGAGCCCGACGAAGCTCCCGCCGAAACCGCCCCCGGCCCCCTCGCCGCGGCCGCCGCCGCCATTCCCGCGCCCTCCGACACTCCCGCCGACGCCCCGGCCCCCGGCCTGCTCGCCGCCGTCGCCCGGCTCCCCGCGCGGCCCGATCCCCGCCGGACCGCCGCCGTCCTGAAGCGCCTCGACGCGCTCCACGCCCGCCTCGCCGCCGACCCGGCGGCAGGGCCGTGAAAGAGGCGGGATCGGGGGTTGCGCCGCCCGGCAAAACTTGTAGAACCCGCCCATAGTCGGGCTATGGCGCAGCCTGGTAGCGCGTCCGTCTGGGGGACGGAAGGTCGCAGGTTCAAGTCCTGCTAGCCCGACCATTCAAAACCGCCCGCTCCCGCAAGGGGCGGGCGTTTTGCCATCCGACGAGGGAGTTGCGCGCATGACCGGCGTCCTGCCCAGCCAGCGCATCGCGGCGCTGATCGACGCCGGCGCCATCGCCGCCGACAGCCCCGTCACCAAGGCCCAGATCCAGCCCGCCAGCCTCGACCTGCGCCTCGGCACCGTCGCCTACCGCGTCCGCGCCTCGTTCCTCGCCGGCCACGGGCGCAGCATCGCCGAACGGCTCGACGAGTTCGAGATGCACCGCATCGACCTCACCGACGGCGCGGTGCTCGAGAAGGGCTGCGTCTACGTCGTGCCGCTGATGGAGCGGCTGGCGCTGCCCGAGGGCATCCAGGCCATCGCCAACGCCAAGAGCTCCACCGGCCGGCTCGACCTGCTCACCCGCACCATCACCGACGGCGGCACCGAGTTCGACCGCATCGCCCCGGGCTACGAGGGCCCGCTCTTCGCCGAGATCTGCCCCCGCTCCTTCTCCGTCCTCGTGCGCCCCGGCCAGCGGCTCAACCAGCTGCGCCTGCGCCGCGGCGAAGCCCGGCTCGACGACGCCGCCCTCGCCGCGCTCCATGCCGACGCGCCGCTCGTCGACGGCGACGCGGTGATCGACGACGGGCTCGGCTTCTCCGTCGACCTCGCGCCGGCGGCCGGCAGCCTCGTCGGCTACCGCGCCAAGCCCCACACCGGCGTCATCGACCTCGACCGGATCGGCTTCTACGACCCGGCCGAGTTCTGGGAAGAGCTGCACTCCACGCGCCGCCGCATCATCCTCGATCCGGGCGCCTTCTACATCCTCGTCAGCCGCGAGGCGGTGACGATCCCGCCGGCCTACGCGGCCGAGATGGCCCCCTACCTCGCGATGGTCGGCGAGTTCCGCGTCCACTACGCCGGCTTCTTCGACCCGGGCTTCGGCCACGACGCCGCCGGCGGACGCGGCTCGCGCGGCGTGCTCGAGGTGCGCTGCCACGAGGCGCCGTTCGTGCTCGAACACGGGCAGGTCGTCGGCCGGCTCGTCTACGAGCGCATGTCCGAGACGCCCGACCAGCTCTACGGCCGCGAGATCGCGTCGAACTACCAGGGCCAGGGGCTCAAGCTGTCGAAGCACTTCCGCGCGCCCTGACCCCGGCCACCGCGCGGGACGGCCGGTGTCGTGTTCTGCATACTTTTGGCCAGATGAAGGCTCAGCCCGCGCCCAGGGCCTTGCCGAGGCGCGGCAGACGCGCCTTGCGCATGAGCGCGCGGATTTCCCAATCCTCGCCCGACAGCCGCCGCGCCTCGGCGAGCACGCGATCGGCCACGCTCCGCACCGCCGCTTCGTCGGCGTGGAAGGCGGTCAGCAGCGCCCCGTCCGGGTCGACCCGCACCAGCCGCTCCTCGGCGAGCAGGTTGCGCGGGAAGTCCCTGGCGTTGAGCGTCATGATGCCGTCGCAGGAGCCGGTGACGGCGGCGGCGAGGACGTGGATGTCGGCCGGGTCGGGCAGCCACAGCCGCGCCTCGGCGCCGGGCGGCGGCCGCACCTCGGCGCGCGGAAAGCGCGGCGCGAGCGCGGCCACCTCCGCGCGCGCCTGCGCCTCCCCGGCCGGGCCGAGCTTGGCGGCGGCGCGCGCCCACTCCTCGAGGATGCGCGGCGACCAGCGGACGTCGAAGGCGCCGGCCTCGGCCACCCCGAGCACCATCTCGCGCATCACCGTCGGGTAGAGCACGCAGGCGTCAATGAGCCAGCGCTTCCGCTCGCTCACAGGCGGAACACCAGCGCCTTGAGGTAGCCGCTCTCGGCGAGTTGCGGCAGCAGGGGGTGGTCCGGCCCGGCGAAGCCGGTGTGGACCAGCGGCCCGCGCCGGCCGGCCTTGCCGATGCCGCGCGCCGAGGCGTTGCGGAAGCGCGCGAGATCGGCGGCGTGCGAGCAGGAGCACAGGACGAGGTAGCCGCCCTCCGCCACCAGCCCCGCCGCGAGCCGCGCGACCCGCTCGTAGGCGCGCAGGCCGGCCTCGAGCGCCGGCTTGGCGGGCGCGAAGGCGGGCGGGTCGCAAACCACGAGGTCGAACGTCTCCCCCTCCTCGCCCAGCGCGGCCATGACCTCGAACGCGTCGCCCTCGCGGGTCTCGAAGCGCGCGGCCAGCCCGCTCTCCTCCGCGCCGGCCCGCGCCAGCCCGAGCGCGGCGGCCGAGCCGTCGACCGCCAGCGCGCTCTCGGCTCCCGCCGCCAGCGCCGCGAGGCCGAAGCCGCCCACATGGGCGAACACGTCGAGCACCCGCCCGCCCCGCGCCAGCCCGGCCGCGAAGGCGTGGTTCGGGCGCTGGTCGTAGAACAGGCCCGTCTTCTGCCCGCCCGCGAGATCGGCCATGTAGCGCGCCCCGTTCATCGGCACCGCCACCGGCCCCCCGGGCCTCTCGCCCGCCAGCACCCCGCCCTCGGCGTCGAGCCCCTCGAGCGCGCGGGTGCGGCCGGTGGCACTCTTCAGCACCGTGGTGACGCCGGTGACGCGCTGCAGCGCCGCGACGAGCTCGGGCAGCCGCCGGTCGGCCCAGGCGGCGTTGGGCTGGATCACCGCCGCGCCGCCGAAGCGGTCGATCACCACGCCCGGCAGCCCGTCGGCCTCGGCATGGACGAGCCGGTAGAACGGCGCCTCGTAGAGCCGCGCCCGGTGCGCGAGCGCCCGCGTCAGCCGCGCCTCGAACCAGGCCTCATCGATGGTGGCGTCGGGCGCGCGGTCGAGCATCCGCGCCGCGATCTTGGAGAGCGGGTTGACCGCCACCAGCCCCATCGGCCGGCGCTCGGCATCCTCGAGCACCGCCAGCGTGCCCGGCGCGAGCGCCTTGGTGCGCCGGTCGAGCACCAGCTCGTTGGCATAGACCCAGGGAAAGCCGTGGCGGATGGCGCGCGCCTCGGCCCTGGGCATCAGGCGGATCGTGGGGAGGGATGTATCCTGCATGGCCGCCTCCTACGGCCAAGCCACCCGCCCGGCAAGACCGCGCCGCCCGCGCGTGCCTTTCGCCGCCGCCGCCCCATGTTGCGCCGCAGACCCGGCCCTGCGGCAACGGGGCAGGTTGTTAGCGGTAACGGCCTCTGCTATCGGGCAGCCAATCTTGAGCAAGGGAGCACCTGTCATGGCTCTTCACCCCGTGATCTCCGACGTCACCGACCGCATCGTCGCCCGCTCCGAGGGTCCGCGCCGGCGCTACCTCGACACGATGGCCGCCGCCGCCGCCGACGGCCCGCGCCGCGCCCACATGAGCTGCTCGAACCAGGCCCACGCCTACGCCGCGATGGGCGGCGACAAGGACGCGCTGGTGGCGGAGAAGACGCCCAACATCGGCATCATCACCGCCTACAACGACATGCTCTCGGCCCACCAGCCCTTCGAGACCTACCCCGCCCTGATCCGCGAGGCCGCCCGCCGCGCCGGCGCGACGGCGCAGGTGGCGGGTGGCGTGCCGGCCATGTGCGACGGGGTCACGCAGGGGCAGACGGGCATGGAGCTGAGCCTGTTCTCGCGCGACGTGATCGCGCTGGCCGCCGGGGTCGGGCTCAGCCACAACGTCTTCGACACCTCCCTCTACCTCGGCGTCTGCGACAAGATCGTCCCCGGCCTGGTGATGGCCGCCGCCACCTTCGGCTACATCCCGGCGGTGTTCCTGCCCGCGGGACCGATGACCTCGGGCCTGCCCAACGACGAGAAGGCCAAGGTGCGCCAGAAGTACGCCACCGGCGAGGTCGGGCGCGACGCGCTCATGGCCGCCGAGATGGCGAGCTACCACGGTTCCGGCACCTGCACCTTCTACGGCACCGCCAACACCAACCAGATGCTGATGGAGTTCATGGGCCTGCACCTGCCCGGCGCGAGCTTCGTCAACCCGGGCACCGAGCTGCGCGACGCCCTGACCGTGGCGGGCACCGAGCGCGCGCTCGAGATCACGGCCCTCGGCAACGACTACCGGCCGGTGTCGGACATCCTCGACGAGAAGGCCTTCGTGAACGGGATCGTCGGGCTGATGGCGACGGGCGGCTCGACCAACCTCGTGCTCCACCTCCCCGCCATGGCGCGCGCCGCCGGGGTGATCCTCGACCTGCAGGACTTCGCCGACCTCTCCGCGGTCACGCCCCTGATGGCCAAGGTCTACCCCAACGGCCTCGCCGACGTGAACCACTTCCACGCCGCCGGGGGCCTGCAATTCATGATCGGCGAGCTGCTCGGCGCGGGCCTGCTGCACGACGACGTCAAGACCGTCGCGGGCGACGGGCTGTCGCTCTACACCCACGAGCCGAAGCTCACCGACGCCGGGATCTCGTTCGTCGAGTCCGACGGCAAGAGCCACAACGACAAGATCCTGCGCCCCGCCGCCGACCCGTTCCAGAAGACGGGCGGACTGGTGCAGCTCACCGGCAACCTCGGGCGCGGCGTCATCAAGGTCAGCGCGGTCGCCCCCGACCGCCAGGTGATCGAGGCCCCGGCCCGCGTCTTCTCCGACCAGGAGGCGGTCAAGACGGCCTTCCGCAACGGCGAGTTCACCGGCGACACCATCGTCGTCGTCCGCTTCCAGGGGCCGAAATCCAACGGCATGCCCGAGCTGCACGGCCTCACCCCCACACTCGCGGTGCTGCAGGATCGTGGCCACAAGGTCGCGCTCGTCACAGACGGGCGCATGTCGGGCGCGTCGGGCAAGGTGCCGGCGGCGATCCACGTCTCCCCCGAGGCCGCCGACGGCGGGCCCATCGCGCTCCTGCGCGACGGCGACCGCCTGCGCCTCGACGCCACCAGCGGCACGCTCGAATGCCTCGACAGCCTCGACGGCCGCACCCCCGCCGACGCCGACCTCGCCGGCAACGGCACCGGCGTCGGGCGCGAGCTGTTCAAGGCGTTCCGCGAGAATGTCGGCCTCGCCTCGGAGGGCGCCGCGGTGGTGGTCTGAAAGACGCATGTTCCGCCTGCCGGCGGGGATATTTGACGGACAGAGGGGGCGGCGCGCGCCCGGTTTTCTCTGTCCTTCATATATCCCCGCCGGAGGCCTATCACGGCGCCAGACGCCATGGGAAAGGATGACGAGATGACCCCCGAACACGCTTCCGAGCTCAACGCCAAGGTGTGCGCGCTCGCGCCCGTGGTGCCGGTCCTGGTGATCGACGACGCCGCGCAGGCCGCCGACCTGGCGCGCGCGCTGGTGGCGGGCGGGCTGCCCGCGCTGGAGGTGACGCTGCGCACGCCGGCGGCGCTCGAGGCGATCGCCGAGATGGCGAAGGTGGAGGGCGGCGTGGTCGGGGCGGGCACGCTGCTCACGGCGCGCGACGTGGAGAACGCCAAGGCGGCGGGCGCGACCTTCGGCGTCTCGCCGGGCGCGACCGACCGGCTGCTCGACGCCTGCGAGGCCAACGACCTGCCCCTGCTGCCCGGCGTGGCCACCTCGACGGAGGCGATGGCGCTGCTCGAGCGCGGCTACAACGTGCAGAAGTTCTTTCCCGCCGAGGCCAACGGCGGCGTCGCGGCGCTGAAGGCGATCGGCGCGCCGATCCCGCAGGTGCGTTTCTGCCCCACCGGCGGCGTCAGCCTCGAGAACGCGCCCGACTACCTGGCGCTGTCCAACACCATCTGCGTCGGCGGCAGCTGGGTCGCCCCGAAGGACAAGGTCGCCGCCGGCGACTGGGCCGGCATCACCGCCCTCGCCGCCGAAGCCGCGCGCCTGGACCGGCCCACGTAGGGTGCGCATTCATCGCGCACCCTCCCCCCGGCCCACGTAGGGCGCGCATTCATCGCGCACCTTACCCCCGTGCAGCCCCCTAAGACCGCCGCCCTTCCCGGCCACCGCGCCGGGTCGGCCGTGGCGGCGCCGCGAGTCCCTCCCGCAGCGTCTCGGTCATCGGGTGGGTCTCGTCGCCCTCCTCGTGGCGGGCGAGCAACTCGGGGATCGCCTGTTCCGGGCTGCGCCCGTCGGTCAGCGACAGCGCCCAGTCAAGGAAGATCGACCGGCACTCGGCGCGCCCGATCCCCTTCATCCGGTAGGCTTCGCCGATCAGCCCCTTGGGATCGTTCTCGTCACGCATCGCTCGCCGCCCCCGTCACCGCGTCGACGACCGCTCCTGCGGCCGCGCCGGTTTCCTCGATAGCCTGCCTCAGCTCGGCCTCGCTTGCCATGCCCGTTTCGCGCAGGATCAGCCGCAGCCCGCCCTCGCCGACCGCGCCGAGATCGAGCGGCTCGCCGGTCAACAGCCGCGACGCCGCCTGCAGCCCCCAGAACATCTCCGCCGAGCGCGCCAGCACCTCCGCCTGCGCCTCCGACAGCACCCCCGCCGCCACGCCGGCGGAGAGCTGGCCCTCGGGCGTGCGCTCCGGACTGCCGGCCAGCAGCGCGGCGGCCTGGGTGCAGAGCTCGATGTCCTGCAGCCGCCCGCGGCCGATCTTGGCGTCGTAGAGCCCCTGCGGCGGCTTGGCCGACGCGATGCGGGCGCGCATGTCGGCCACGTCGGCGCGCACGTCGCGGCTGCCGCCCCGCAGGGCCAGCACCTCGCGCCGGATCGCCTCGACCTCGTCGGCCAGCGCATCCGTGCCCACCACCGGCCGCGCCCGCGTCAGCGCCAGGTGCTCCCAGGTCCAGGCCTCCTCGGCGTGGTAGCTGCGGAACGCGGCGAGCGCGGTCGCCACGGGGCCCTGCCGCCCCGAGGGGCGCAAACGCATGTCCACCTCGTAGAGCCGCCCCTCCGCCATCGGCGCCGACAGCGCCGTCACCAGCGCCTGGGTCAGCCGGGCGTAATAGGGCCGCGCCGCGAGCGGGCGGCGGCCCTCCGAGCTCTCCACCCCGGCGGCGTCGTAGACGACGATCAGGTCGAGGTCGGACGCCGCGTTGAGCCGCCCCGCGCCCAGCGAGCCCATCCCGAGCACCACCGCGCCGCGCCCCGGCATCGGCCCGTGCTTGGCGGCGAACTCCTCCACCACCACCGGCCACAGGCCGCGCACCGAGGCGTCGGCGAGGCTGGCGTATTGCGCCCCCGCCTCCGCCGCCGAGATCAGCCCGCGCAGGTGGTGGACGCCGGTGCGGAAGTGCCATTCCTTCGCCCAGCGCCGCGCCGCGTCGAGCCTGGTCTCGTAGTCGGACGCCCGCGCCATCTCCGCGCCGAGCCGCTCGACCAGCGCGTCGGTGCCGGGCCACTCGGTGAAGAAGTCGCCGCCGAGCACCGCGTCGAGCACCCCGGCGTTGCGCGACAGGTACTGCGCGAGCGCGGGCGAGGTGGCGCAGATGTCGGCGATCAGGCCGGTAAGCTGCGGGTTGGCCTCGAACAGCGAGAAGATCTGCACCCCCGCCGGCAGCCCGCGCAGGAAGCCGTCGAACTGCACCAGCGCCTCCTCGGGCCGCGCCGCCTCCTTGAGCTGGCGGAACAGGCCGGGCTTGAGGCGATTGAACGTGTCCTGCGCGCGCGGCGAGCGGAAGGCCGGGTAGCTGGTCCAGCGCTCGGTGATCGCGGCGCCGAAATCGTCGTCGTCCTCGGGCGCGGCGCCGGGGGCGAAGAAATCCTCCGTCAGCTCGTGCACCGCCGACAGCCGCTCCTCCAGCCCCTTGCGCAGCGCGGCGACGTCGGTGCCCATGAACGCCGCGAGCCGGGCGAAGCCCTCCTCGTCGCGCGGCAGCTGGTGGGTCTGGGCGTCGTTGATCATCTGCAGCCGGTGCTCGACTTCGCGGTGCGCCCGGTAGTGCCGGGTCAGCGAGTCGGCGGTGGTCTCGGCGATCCACCCGGCCCGCGCCAGCGCCGCCAGCCCGTCGATGGTGCCGCGCACCCGCAGCGAGCTGTCGCGCCCGCCGGCGATGAGCTGGCGGGTCTGGGTGAAGAACTCGATCTCCCGGATGCCGCCCCGCCCGAGCTTCATGTCGTGCCCCTCGAGCACCAGCGCGCCGCCGAGGCGCTTGTGGTCGCGGATCTTCAGCCGCATGTCGTGGGCGTCCTGGATCGCGGCGAAGTCGAGGTGCTTGCGGAACACGAACGGCGTCAGCGTCTCGAGAAACCGCTCGCCGGCCGCGATGTCGCCGGCGGCGGCGCGCGCCTTGATGTAGGCCGCCCGCTCCCAGGTGCGCCCGACGCTCTCGTAGTAGGTCTCGGCGGCGCTCATGGCGAGGCAGACGGGGGTGACGGCGGCGTCGGGGCGCAGCCGCAGGTCGGTGCGGAAGACGTAGCCGCCGGCCTTGTTGTCCGACAGGAGCGCGCACATCCGCCGCACCACCTTGACGAAGGCGGCGCGCGCCTCGTGGTGGTCGTCGCGCTCGAAGCGGGTCTCGTCGTAGAGGCAGATCAGGTCGATGTCGCTCGAGTAGTTCAGCTCGTGCGCCCCGCCCTTGCCCATCGCGAGCGCCACGATCCCGGCGGCGGTGGCGTCGGGCTCGTGGATGCCGGGCACCTTGCCGCGCGCGATCTCGGCGGCGACGAGGCGCTGCAGGCAGACGTCGGTGGCCGCGTCGGCGAGATCGGTGAGCGCGGCCGTCACCGTCTCGAGCGGCCAGACGCCGCCGAGGTCCGCCAGCGCCGTGAGCAGCGCCACCCGCCGCTTGGCCCGGCGCAGCCCGGCGGCGAGGTCGTCGGTGGCGAGTCCGCGCGCGGCGGCGATCTCGGCGGCGAGCGCGGCCTCGGGATCGTCGAACGCCGCCTCGATCCAGTCCGCCTCGCTCTCGAGGAGGCCGGCGAGGTAGGGGCTGCAGCCCGCCGTGCCCGCGACCAGGTCGCGCAGCTCGGGCGGCTGGTCGGCGAAGCGCCCGGCGAGCTCGGCGCCGCGGGCGGTGTCGAACGGGTCGGGCGAGCGGGTCAGGCGGGCGGCGAAGGTCATGGCGCACCTTTGGCGGCGGCCGGGGGGCTGGTCAATGGAGGCAGGACTTGTAGGGTCGCGCCCGCGAGACGTTGACGAGGGAGGATGGTCGATGAGCAAGAGCCTGGCACGGGTGACGGCGGCGCTGCGCGCGGCGGGGCTGGCCGACGTGGTCGTCGAGATGGACAGCGAGACCCGCACCGCCCAACAGGCCGCCGACGCCGCCGGCTGCGCGCTCGACCAGATCGCGAAGTCGATCGTGTTCCGCGGCGAAGCCTCGGGGGAGCCGGTGCTGTTCCTCACCGCCGGCGGCAACAAGGTCGATCCCGCGCGTGCCGCCGAGGTGGCCGGCGAGCCGCTCGGCAAGGCCGACGCCGCGCTGATCCGCGCCCGCACCGGCTTCGCCATCGGCGGCGTCGCCCCGGTCGGCCACCTCGCCCCGATCCCGACCTTCTGGGACCCGCGCCTGTCGGACTTCCCCCTGATCTACGCCGCCGCCGGAACCCCGCGCCACATCTTCCCGGTCGCCCCCGACGACCTCCTGCGCGTCACCGCCGCCACCGTCGCCGATTTCACCTGACACATTGCGCAACCGCCCCACGCGTCGCGTAGGGTGCGCACTCATTGCGCACCCGCCCGCCCCGCGCAAACGCATCTCAAAAAGGAACGTCGTCCGCCTGCTCCGCCGCCACGACGAACCGCGCGACGACCTTCTTGCTGCCGGCCTTGTCGAACTCGATGTCGAGCTTGTCGCCCTCGATCGCCATCACCTCGCCGTACCCGAACTTCTGGTGGAACACCCGGTCGCCCTCGGTGAAGGCCGAGACCGCGGTGAGGTCGATGGTCACGTTGCGGCTCTCGCGCGGCTGGCTCATGCCGCGCTGCTGGCTGCGCGATTGCAGGCGCTTCCAGCCCGGCGAGTTGTAGCCGTCGGCGTCGCGCACCCGCTGGGTCATCGCGTCGTTCAGCCCGCCGGTCACCCCGAGCCCCCCGGCCATCCCCGCCGCGCCGTAGCCGCCGCCGTAGAGGCCGGGCGGGGTGAGCACGTCGACATGGTCCTCGGGCAGCTCGTCGATGAAGCGCGAGGGCAGCGCCGATTGCCACTGGCCGTAGACCCGGCGGTTGGCGGCGAAGGAGATGGTGCAGAGCCGCTCGGCCCGGGTGATGCCCACGTAGGCCAGCCGCCGCTCTTCCTCGAGCCCCTTCAGCCCGCTTTCGTCCATGCTGCGCTGGGACGGGAACAGCCCGTCCTCCCAGCCCGGCAGGAACACCGCGGGGAACTCGAGCCCCTTGGCGGCGTGCAGGGTCATGATCGAGACCTTGGCGCCGTGCTCCTCGGTCTCGTTGTCCATGATCAGCGCCACGTGCTCGAGGAAGCCCTGCAGGTTGTCGAAGCCCTCGAGCGCCTTGACCAACTCCTTGAGGTTCTCCAGCCGGCCCGGCGCCTCGGGCGTCTTGTCGGCCTGCCACATCCCCGTGTAGCCGCTCTCGTCGAGGATCATCTCGGCGAGCTCGACATGGGTGTCGGCCTCGGCGCGAACCTGGGCGTGCCAGCGGTCGAGCGACTGCACGAGGTTGCGCAGCTCCTTGGCGCCCTTGCCCTTGAGCAGCGCCGCCTCCACCGCCAGCCGCGCCCCCTCGACCAGGCTGACGCCGTTGGCGCGGGCGGTGCGCTGGATGGTCTGCACCGCCTTGTCGCCGAGGCCGCGCTTGGGGGTATTGACGATGCGCTCGAAGGCGAGGTCGTCGTCGGGGCTCACGGCGAGACGGAAATAGGCCATCGCGTCGCGGATCTCCATCCGCTCGTAAAAGCGCGGGCCCCCGATCACCCGGTAGGGCAGCCCGATGGTGAGGAAGCGGTCCTCGAAGCCGCGCATCTGGTGCGAGGCCCGGACCAGGATGGCGACGTCGTCGAGCGAGACCGGCGCCATGCCGCGGGTGCCGCCCTGCATCGCCTCGATCTCCTCGCCGATCCAGCGCGCCTCCTCCTCGCCGTCCCAGTGGCCGATCAGCCGGACCTTCTCGCCGTCCTCGCCGTCGGTGAACAGGGTCTTGCCGAGCCGGCCCTTGTTGGCGGCGATCACGCCCGAGGCGGCGGCGAGGATGTGGCCCGTCGAGCGATAGTTCTGCTCGAGCCGCACCACCTCGGCGCCGGGGAAATCCTTCTCGAAGCGCAGGATGTTGCCCACCTCGGCGCCGCGCCAGCCGTAGATCGACTGGTCGTCGTCGCCGACGCAGCAGATGTTCCTGTGCCCGCCCGCCAGCAGCCGCAGCCAGAGATACTGGGCGACGTTGGTGTCCTGGTACTCGTCCACGAGGATGTAGCGGAACCAGCGCTGGTATTGCTCGAGCACGTCCGGGCGCTGCTGGAAGATGGTGACGACGTGCAGCAGCAGGTCGCCGAAATCGACCGCGTTCAGCTCCTTGAGCCGGGCCTGGTACTGGGCGTAGAGCGCCACGCCCTTGCCGTCGTAGGCGCTGGACTCGCCGACGGGGACGTTTTCGGGCGTCCAGGCGCGGTTCTTCCAGTTGTCGATGACCCCGGCGAGCATCCGCGCCGGCCAGCGCTTGTCGTCGATGTTGGCGGCGGCGACGAGCTGCTTGAGCAGCCGGATCTGGTCGTCGGTGTCGAGGATGGTGAAGTTCGACTTGAGCCCGGCGAGCTCGGCATGGCGGCGCAAGAGCTTGACGCAGATCGAGTGGAAGGTGCCGAGCCAGGGCATCCCCTCGACCGCCTCGCCGAGCTGGCCGCCGATGCGCGACTTCATCTCGCGCGCCGCCTTGTTGGTGAAGGTGACGGCGAGGATCTCGTTGGGCCGTGCACTGCCGGTGCACAGCAGGTGCACGATCCGTGTCGTCAGCGCCTTGGTCTTGCCGGTGCCCGCGCCGGCCAGCATCAGCACCGGCCCCTCGAGCGCCTCGACGGCCGCGCGCTGCGCCGGGTTCAGCCCGTCGAGATAGGGCGGCGCGCTCTGCCGCATCGCCCGCTGCGACAGCGACATCGCCCCCTCGAAGGCGTCTTCTTCGGAAAAGCTGCTCATGCACCGCAAACTAGCCCATGCCCGCCCGGGAAGGAAGAGCGCGTTCCCGCTCTGTTCCATCACGCCCGCGAAGGCGCGGAAAAGGCTAGGAGAAGTTCCGGCCCGCCGCTAGGCTGACGCGGAGACAACCGCCCGGGAGACCCGCCATGATCCGCCTCGCCGCCGCCTTCCTGCTGCTCGCCGCCCCCGCCTCGGCACAGTCCATCGCCTTCGCGCAGGCCGTCGAGCAGAGCGACGGAATGGCCGTGGCCGACACGGCCGACGCGGCCATCGCCGAGGCTCGCGCCCAGTGCGTCGAGGGCGGCGCGATGGAGCAGGATTGCCTCATCGTCGCCTGCGACCACGCCGGCTACTCGATCGACGTCTTCGTCCAGCACCAGGCGGGCAACCACTGGCACGAGACCTTCTGCGGCCTGCCCGACGAGGACGTCGCCCGCGCCGTCGGCGAGACGCTCTGCGACACCTCCCTGCGCCCCTACATCATGGAGTGCATGCTGACCCAGATCTGGGACTGGAACGGCAACCCGATCATCGAATACTGACCCGCCGCCAGCGGCGCGAACCCGCGCCTTCTGCGCCTGGAGCCATTTACGCCGTCGCGTAAACCTTTTAGGTTTTTCTGCGACTGCGAAAAGGAGTTCCAGCGTATGCCCGACTTCGACAAGATCCTCGTTGCCAACCGCGGTGAGATCGCGATCCGCATCATGCGTGCCGCCAACGAGATGGGCAAGAAGACGGTCGCCGTCTACGCCGAGGAGGACAAGCTCGGGCTGCACCGCTTCAAGGCCGACGAGGCCTACCGGATCGGCGAGGGTCTCGGCCCCGTCGCCGCCTACCTGTCGATCCCCGAGATCATCCGCGTCGCCCGCGCCTGCGGCGCCGACGCGATTCATCCGGGCTACGGGCTGCTGAGCGAGAACCCCGATTTCGTCGATGCCTGCAACGAGGCCGGCATCGCCTTCATCGGCCCCCGCGCCGAGACCATGCGCGCCCTCGGCGACAAGGCCAGCGCGCGCCGCGTCGCCATCGAGGCCGGCGTCCCGGTGATCCCGGCCACCGAGGTGCTCGGCGACGACATGGCGCTGATCCGCAAGCAGGCTGACGAGATCGGCTATCCCCTGATGCTCAAGGCCAGCTGGGGCGGCGGCGGGCGCGGCATGCGGCCAATCGAGAGCGCCGACGAGCTCGAGGACAAGGTCCGCGAGGGCCGCCGCGAGGCCGAGGCGGCCTTCGGCAACGGCGAGGGCTACCTCGAGAAGATGATCACCCGCGCCCGCCACGTCGAGGTGCAGATCCTCGGCGACAAGGAGGGCAACATCTACCACCTCTGGGAGCGCGACTGCTCGGTGCAGCGCCGCAACCAGAAGGTCGTCGAGCGCGCCCCCGCCCCCTACCTCTCCGACGCCCAGCGCGAGCGGCTCTGCAACCTCGGCAAGAAGATCTGCGAGCACGTCAGCTACGAGTGCGCCGGCACCGTCGAATTCCTGATGGATATGGAGTCGGGCGAGTTCTACTTCATCGAGGTGAACCCCCGCGTGCAGGTCGAGCACACCGTCACCGAGGAGGTCACCGGCATCGACATCGTGCGCGCCCAGATCCTGATCGCCGAGGGCAAGAGCCTGACCGAGGCGACGGGCGTCGCCTCGCAATACGACGTCCAGCTCGACGGCCACGCGCTGCAGTGCCGCGTGACCACGGAGGACCCGACGAACAACTTCATCCCCGATTACGGCCGCATCCAGACCTACCGCTCGGCCACCGGCATGGGCATCCGCCTCGACGGCGGCACCGCCTACTCGGGCGCGGTCATCACCCGCTACTACGATTCGCTGCTCACCAAGGTCACCGCCTGGGCGCCGACCCCGGAGGCGGCGATCAAGCGGATGGACCGGGCGCTGCGCGAATTCCGCATCCGCGGCGTGAGTACCAACATCGACTTCGTCATCAACCTGCTCAAGCACCCGACCTTCCTGAACTACGAGTACTCGACCAAGTTCATCGACACGACGCCCGAGCTGTTCGACTTCAAGCCCCGCCGCGACCGGGCGACGAAGATCCTCACCTACATCGCCGACATCACCGTCAACGGGCATCCCGAGACCGAGGGCCGCCCGCGTCCGCCCGCCGACATCAAGGAGCCGGTCGCGCCGCGCACCTCCGACGCGCCGCCCCCCGACGGCACGCGCCAGATCCTCGAGCGCCAGGGCCCCGAGGCGCTGGCGGTCTGGATGAAGGACCAGCAGCGCCTGCTCATCACCGACACCACCATGCGCGACGGTCACCAGTCGCTGCTGGCGACACGGATGCGCTCGATCGACATGGTGCGCATCGCCCCCACCTACGCCGAGCGCATGTCGGGCCTGTTCAGCGTCGAATGCTGGGGCGGCGCGACCTTCGACGTCGCCTACCGTTTCCTCCAGGAATGCCCCTGGCAGCGCCTGCGCGACATCCGCGCCAAGATGCCGAACGTGCTGACCCAGATGCTGCTGCGGGCCTCCAACGGCGTCGGCTACACCAACTACCCCGACAACGTCGTGCAGAGCTTCGTCGCCCAGGCCGCCACCTCGGGCGTCGACGTGTTCCGGGTGTTCGATTCGCTGAACTGGGTCGAGAACATGCGCGTCGCGATGGACGCGGTGATTGCGTCGGGCAAGGTCTGCGAAGGCACGATCTGCTACACCGGCGACCTGTACGACCCGGACCGCTCGAAGTACGACCTGAAGTACTACGTCGGCATGGCCCGCGACCTCGAGGCCGCCGGGGCGCACGTGCTCGGCCTCAAGGACATGGCCGGCCTGCTCAAGCCGCGCCAGGCCACGGCGCTGATCGAGGCGCTGAAGGCCGAGACCGGCCTGCCGATCCACTTCCACACCCACGACACCTCGGGCGCGGCGATCTCCACGATCATGGCCGCCGCGCGCGCCGGCGTGGACTGCGTCGACGCCGCCATGGACGCGCTCTCGGGCAACACCAGCCAGCCCACGCTGGGCTCGATCGTCGAGGCGTTGCGCTTCGACGAGCGCGACACCGGCCTCGACATCGCCGCGATCCGCGAGATCTCGAACTACTGGGAGTCGGTGCGTAACCACTACACCGCCTTCGAGAGCGGCCTGCAGGCGCCGGCCTCCGAGGTCTACCTCCACGAGATGCCCGGCGGGCAGTTCACCAACCTCAAGGCCCAGGCCCGCTCGCTCGGGCTCGAGGAGAAGTGGCACGAGGTCGCCAAGACCTATGCCGACGTCAACATGATGTTCGGCGACATCGTGAAGGTGACGCCGTCGTCGAAGGTCGTCGGCGACATGGCCCTGATGATGGTCGCCCAGGGGCTCACCCGCGAGCAGGTCGAGGATCCTTCGGTCGAGGTTTCGTTCCCCGATTCGGTGGTGGACATGATGAAGGGCAACCTCGGCCAGCCCCCCGGCGGCTGGCCCAACGGGATCCAGAAGAAGGTGCTCAAGGGCGAGACGCCGATGACCGACCGCCCCGGCAAGCACCTGCCCGCCGCCGACATCGAGGCCACCCGCGCCGCACTGGCGGAGGAGTTGGGCGTCGAGATCGACGACGAGGACCTGAACGGCTACCTGATGTATCCCAAGGTCTTCACCGACTACGCCCGCCGCCACGAGACCTACGGCCCCGTGCGCTCGCTGCCGACCTCGACCTTCTTCTACGGCATGGAGCCGGGCGAGGAGATCTCCGCCGAGATCGACCCGGGCAAGACGCTCGAGATCCGCCTCAGCGCGGTCAGCGAGACCAACGAGGAGGGCGACGTGCGCGTCTTCTTCGAGCTCAACGGCCAGCCCCGCACCATCCGCGTCCCCGACCGCAAGGCCGGCGGCGGCGCGACGGCGCGGCCCAAGGCGGACCAGGGCAACCCGGCCCATCTCGGCGCGCCCATGCCCGGCGTCATCGCCACCGTCGCCGCCCAGCCGGGCGCGAAGGTGAAGGAGGGCGACCTGCTTCTGACCATCGAGGCGATGAAGATGGAGACCGGCCTGCACGCCGAGCGCGCAGCCACCGTCAAGGCGGTCCACGTCGCGCCGGGCGCGCAGATCGACGCCAAGGACCTGCTCGTCGAGTTCGAGGACTGACCGCCCCGCCCCGCTGCCGCGGCGTCGCGGCGGCGGGGAGGTCTTGCCGTGCATATTTGGAGCCAGATGAAAGGGGGGCCGTTAAGGTTAATGCGCCCCTGCTTCATCTGGCCGTAAGTATGCACGGCGACCGGCGTCTCACGGAGCGGACGCCGGGGTGGCGCGCGGCTCTGGCAGCGGCGGCGGGCCACGCTAGATGTGCGCAACACGCACTCACGGAGCCACCATGCTCGAGCTGTTCTCCGACCCCGCCGTCTGGGCCTCGTTCCTGACGCTGACCATCCTCGAGATCGTGCTCGGGGTCGACAACGTGATCTTCATCTCCATCGCCGCCGCCAAGCTGCCCGAGGCGCAGCGGCGGCGGGCGCGCATCCTGGGGCTGACCGGCGCCCTGGTGCTGCGGGTCGCGCTGCTGTTCTCGATCGCCTGGATCATCGGCCTGTCCGAGCCGTTCGCCTCCGTCTTCGGCTGGGAAGTGTCGTGGCGCGACCTGATCCTGCTCGCGGGCGGGTTGTTCCTGATCTACAAGGCCGCGACCGAGATCTTCGACGAGGTCGAGGGCGGCCACCTCCAGACCGCCGCCGAGGCGACGGTGCGGGCGGGGTTCGCCTCGGTGATCGTGCAGATCATGATTCTCGACCTGGTGTTCTCCATCGACAGCGTCATCACCGCCGTGGGCATCGCCGACCACATCGAGATCATGATCGCCGCCGTGGTCATCGCGATCATCGTGATGATGGTCGCCGCCACGCCCATCGCCAACTTCGTGGAGGCGCACCCCTCCACCAAGATGCTCGCGCTGGCGTTCCTCGTCATGGTCGGCATGGCGCTGGTCGCGGACGGCTTCCACGTCCACGTGGAGCGCGGGTTCATCTACGCGGCCATGGTCTTCGCCGGCGCGGTCGAGGGGCTCAACCTGTGGCGGCAGAAGCGGCGGATGCGGGCCAGAGCGACCATTGACCACAAGAAGGCCTGAGGTTGCCCTTCTTCTGCCACGACACAACGCAAGCTTGTATGGGTAACGTATGTACGGATGGTGTCCTTGCGTAGTTTGTTGATGAGTGATCGAACCTTCGTGAGTGTCGCGGCGGCGGGGATTTTCGGCTGTTTCCTGATGGCGGACAATCCGCTCTTCGCCCTGCCCGAGCCGGTCAGGAGCGCGGCGGCTGCCGATACGGGACTGCCGCTCGCGCCCCGCACGCTCGAGGCGGCGCGGGTGCAGGCGTCGGAGACGCTGGCGATGTTCCTGCGACATGCCGTCGGCCCCGACGGCCGGGCGGCGGAGGGGGCGGCGCTGCAGGTCGCCCTGCCGGCCGAGGACGGGCCCGGCCTGCAGGTCGTGCTGGTGAGCGACGTGCGGGTCGACAACATCCAGTTCAGCGGCGTCGTGGAGGGTCGGCCGGGTCGGGTGTCGTTCGATCCGAGCCACATACGCGACTGGATCTGGCGCGGCGAGGACGGCCGGCTCTACGGCAGCTACATCGCCCGCGCGAGCCTGCCGTCCTTCCACCCCTCCGCCGCCGCGGCGCTCGGGGCGACACTCTCGGAGGACCCCGTTCCGGCGGTCTGGAGGTGACGTCGGAGGAAGCCGGCGGATCGGCGAAATTTCCTCTTGCAGCCGCCCGCGGCACTTTGTAGATCACGCCTCACGAAACGGATGCGGGTGTAGCTCAGGGGTAGAGCATTACCTTGCCAAGGTAAGGGTCGTGAGTTCGAATCTCATCACCCGCTCCAGTTTCGCCTCCCACACAGGATCAGAGGTCAGCCGCCGGCCCAGTCGCCCAGCGCGTCGACGACCTTGGTCGTGATGCTCGACGTCGGCACCGCCGCGAGTGGGCACGGCGCGGCGAACCGGGCCGCCATGTCGGCGGGCGCGAAGCCGTCGGCGCGCTCGAGGTCGGCCAGCTCGTCCCACGTCACCGGCACCGCGACGCCGGCCCCGGGGCGGGCGCGCAGGGAATAGGGCGCGATGGCCGTCGCGCCGCGATCGTTGCGCAGCCAGTCGACGAAGATGCGCCCCTTGCGCTTGGCCTTCGACATGGTGGCGACGTAGCGGTCGGGCTGCTGCTGGGCGAGGATCGTGGCGACGGTCTGCGAGAAGGTCTTGACCGTCTCCCACCCCGCCACGCGGCGCAGCGGCACGATGACGTGGACGCCCTTGCCCCCCGTCACCATCGCGCCGCTCTCCAGCCCCAGCCCGGCCAAGGCGTCGCGCACCTCGACGGCCGCCGCCTTGACCTCGGCGAAGGCCAGACCCTCGTCGGGGTCGAGGTCGAAGACCAGCCGGTCGGGCCGCTCGAGCCGGTCGCGGCGGCTGCCCCAGATGTGGAACTCGATCGTCCCCATCTGCACAGCGCCGAGGATGCCCTCGGCGCTGTCGAGGTACATGTAATCCTCGATCTCGCCGTCGCTCTCCTCGATGGGGACGGGCTTGACGGCGTCGGGAAAGCCCTTGCCGGCGTGCTTCTGGAAGAAGCATTCGCCGTCGATCCCGCCGGGGCAGCGCAGCAGCGAGACCGGGTGATCGGCGGCATGGGAGAGGAAGCGGTCGGCCACCTCGGCGTAGTGCTCGGCGATGCCGCCCTTGGTGAGCTTCGCCTTGGGGAACACCACACGATCGGCGCTCGAGATGCGGACGCCGGCGACGGTGGCCTCGCCCTTGGCCGGGCGTGCCTGTGCGGCCTCGGCCCCGGCGCTGACATCCTCGGCCGCCTTGTCCTCGCGCAGGCCCTGGAAGACGCCGTGGCGCACCGCGCCGTCGTCGGTGAACTCGGCATACGCCACTTCCGCGACGAGCTTCGGCGTCACCCAGCGTGCGCCCTTCGTCTCGGGCGGCAGCGGCTTGGGGAGCGGCGGCGTCTTGCGGGCGAGCGGCTTCAGGGCGCGGGCCAGCTCCTCGAACGCGGCGGCGTCGAAGCCGGTGCCGACGCGGCCGCGATAGGTCAGCGCGCCGTCCTCTTGGCTCGCCAGCAGCAGCGACGAGAACGGGCGGCCGCGCTTGTCGGAGGGGGCCCAGCCGACGATGACGAACTCGGCGCGGCGGATGCACTTGGACTTGATCCACGCGGTGCCGCGCCCGGCGCGATAGGCGGCGTCGGCCAGCTTGGAGACGATGCCCTCGCCGCCGCCCTCGCAGATCGCCGCCAGCACCTCGTCACCCGCGCCCTCGATGAACGGGCTGAGCCGCAGCGGGCCGCGCGGCGGCACGTCGGCGAGCAGGCCCTCGAGCGCGGCGCGGCGGGCGGTGAGCGGCTCGCCGGTGAGGTCGGTGCCGTCGAGGTGGAGCAGGTCGAACGCGTAAAAGGTCAGCGGCGCGCCGGATTTCAGCGCCTTCTGCAACGCCGAGAAGTCGCCGCCCCCCTGCCCCGCGATCACCTCGCCGTCGATCAGCGCGGCGTCGCAGGCGAGCGCGTCGGCGGGGGCGGCGAGGTCGCCGAAGCGGTCGGTCCAGTCCTTGCCGTTGCGGGTGTAGAGCCGCACCCCGTCCTTGCCGATGGCGATCAGGCAGCGGTAGCCGTCGAACTTGGCCTCGTGGCGCCATTCGCCGCCCTCGGGCGGGGCGTCGCGCAGGCTGGCGAGCTGGACCTTCCGGAACGGCGGGGTCGGCTTGGCGTGGCCGGCGGGCTTCGCCGTCTCGGCGCCGGCGGCGATCCGGCGCATGGTGCGGCCGGTGGTGACGGAGGTCTTGTACTTGTTGGTCAGCGCGTCGGGCGTGCGGCCGGCGGCGTCGTCGCGCTCCTTGATGAGCAGCCAGTTCTCGCGCGTCTCGTTGCCCCGCCCGCGCATCCGCACCAGCGTCCAGCCGCCGCTCATGCGCGCGCCGTGGAGGCGGAACTTCAGCTTGCCCTTCGCCAGCCCCGCCTCGGGATCGCCCACCGGCTCCCACCACCCCTGGTCCCAGAGCATGACCGTGCCGCCGCCGTACTGGCCCTTCGGAATGGTGCCCTCGAAGTCGCCGTAGGCGACGGGGTGGTCCTCGGTGCGCACCGCGAGGCGCTTCTCCGACGGATCGGCCGAGGGGCCCTTGGTGACGGCCCACGACCAGAGTACGCCGCCGTGCTCGAGGCGGAAATCGTAGTGCAGGCGCGTCGCGTCGTGCTTCTGGACCACGAAGGCGGGGCGCTCGGTGGCGGCGTCGGCGATGTCGGCACCGGGCTCGGCGGTGAGGTCGAAGTCGCGCTTGGCGCGGTACGCGTCGAGGCTGCTCATGAGGCCTTCTTGCGGCTGCCTCCGCCGCTCTTGGCGGCGGGCTTCTTGGCCGGGGCCTTCTTCTTGGCGGTGCCGCCGTCCTTGAGGCTCTTCTTCAGCGCGTCCATCAGGTCGACGACGTTGGTCGCCTCGGGGGCCTTGTCGCTGTCGGAGGTCTTGGTGCGCTTCGTGGTTTTCGACTTCTGCTTGCGCGCGATCAGCTCGCGCAGCGCTTCGGCGTAGTGATCCTTGAAGGCGGAGGCGTCGAAGGGGGCGGTCTTGCGCTCGATGAGCTGGGTAGCGACGTCGAGCAGCTCGTCGTCGGCGGGCTTGTCCTCGATGGAGGAGAACAGCGGCTCGGCGGAGCGGATGTCGCTCTCGTAGTGCAGCGTCTCCATCAGCAGGCCGTCGCCGCAGGGGCGGATGGCGCAGAGATACTCCTTGCCGCGCATCGTCAGCTGTCCCAGCGCCGTCTTCCTGGCTTTGCGCAGCGCGTCGCGGACCACGCGGTAGGCATCCTCGGCGAGGTCGTCGGTGGGGATCACGTAGTAGGGCCGGTCGAACCAGAGCGGGGCGATCTCGGTGGCGTCGACGAACTGCACGAGCTCCAGCGTCTTCTTGGTCTCGAGCTTGATCGCGTCGATCTCCTCGGGCTCGAGCAGGATGTACTCGTCGTCGCCGACCTCGTAGCCCTTCATGATCTCGCTGCTCTCCACCGGCCCGACCCCGGCGACGACCTTCTCGTAGCGCACGGGCTTGCCGGAGGGCTGGTGGATCTGGCGGAACGAGACCCTTTTGGAGGAGTTCTTCGCGGAGTGGATCTCGACGGGGATCGAGACGAGCGAAAGGCGCAGCTGGCCTTTCCAGATCGCGCGGGATGCCATGTCGTCGTCTCCTGTGCCGGGGCGGTTGCAGAGCGAACGTCCGCGATGCGCGATGGTTTCCGCACTGGTCAGGCGCGGCGGGCGCCCCACCTCGTCGCTCTGGCAGCGACAGGAGAGAGCGCGTGATCGACAACCCGCTGATGCTCGGCTTCCTCGGCGCGCTCGCCGCGGGCCTGATGACCGGCGTCGGCGCGCTGCCGGTGCTGCTGGGCCGCACCATAGGCTCGGCGACGCGCGACCTCGCGCTCGGCTTCGCGGCCGGGGTGATGATCGCGGCGTCGTTCTTCTCGCTCATCATCCCCGCGCTCGACGCCGCCGGAAGCGAGGGCGCGAGCAAGGCCGGGCCGGCGGCGATCGTATGCGTCTCGATCCTGCTGGGCATGGGCGCGGTGGCGCTGCTCAACGAGAAGCTGCCGCACGAGCATTTCGACAGCGGCCCCGAGGGGCCGGGCGGCGCGTCGCTGAGGCGGATCTGGCTGTTCGTCTTCGCCATCACCATCCACAACGTGCCCGAGGGCATGGCCGTGGGCGTCGGCTTCGGCGCCGACGGAGTCAGCGGCGGGCTGCCGCTCGCCATCGGGATCGGGCTGCAGAACGCGCCGGAGGGGCTGGCCGTGGCCGTGTCGCTGCTCGGCGAGGGCTACAGCCGCCTGCGCGCCTTCGTCATCGCCGCCCTGACCGGCCTCGTCGAGCCGCTGGGCGGGTTGTTCGGGGCGGGCATCGTGTCGATCTCGGAGCCGCTGCTGCCGTGGGCGCTCGCCTTCGCGGCAGGCGCGATGCTCTACGTCATCAGCCACGAGATCATCCCCGAGACCCACCGCCGGGGCCACCAGAACCGCGCCACGGCGGGCCTCGCCGTCGGCCTCGTGGTGATGCTGTTCCTGGACGTCTGGCTCGGCTGAAACCGGCCGATCCTAACATTATTCAGGGAACCGTGATCTGCGCGGAACAGGCGTCGTCGCCACTCGTTTCTGGGGGCATGACACGCCGCCACCGTGCGGCTGCCAAACTCAGGAGGACTCACGTTATGGGACTTTTCACCAACGACATCCAGACCATGGAAGACCTCTACCTGCACACCCTGCAGGACATCTACTACGCCGAGCAGCAGATCGAGAAGGCGCTGCCCAAGATGATCGAGAAGGCCTCGGCGGGCCCGCTCAAGAGCGGCTTCGAGACGCACCTGCAGGAGACCCGCGGCCAGATCGACCGGCTCGAGCGCGTGTTCCAGACCATCGGCGAGAGCCCGAAGGCCGTCACCTGCCCCGCCATCGACGGCATCATCAAGGAAGCCAACCACATCGCCGGCGACATCGGTGACCAGAAAGTGCTCGACGCCGCCCTCGCCGCCGCCGCGCAGGCCGTGGAGCACTACGAGATCACGCGCTACGGCACGCTGATCGCCTGGTCGAAGGAGCTCGGCCGCCACGAGGCCGCCGACATCCTCGCGCAGACCCTCGCCGAGGAGCGCGCGACTGACGAGAAGCTGACGCAGCTCGCCGAGACCCGGCTGAACCACGCCGCCTGATCCGGCGCTGCGCGACCGTTACGACCGATCACGGCCCGGCGGACCTCCGCCGGGCCTTTTTCGTGCGCGACGGGGCCGGAACAGGGCCTCTCGCAGTTCGTTATTTTCCCGACGCGCGAAAGATGCGCGCCGCCACGTCCAAAGGAGGAGACAATGGCTCGCAGCAAGCACGACTTCCGCCCGGACCCCGACGACACGCGCGGCCGGCGCGGCTTCGACCCCTACCGCCAATCCGCCCAGCGCGGGCAGGATCCTTACGGCGACGCCGACAGCGACTACGACGAACGCCAGCGCCGCGGCTTCGACCCCTACAGTGCAGGCATGTTCCCCTGGGCCGCCGGCTGGCCCGCCCCGATGATGCCCTGGATGGGCGCGCCCTACGGGCGGGGCGGCCCGGGCCGCGACCGGCACCCGCACGAGCGGGACTTCTTCGACAAGGCCGGAGACGAGATCGCCTCGTGGTTCGGCGACGACGACGCGGAGCGCCGTCGCGAACAGGATCACCGCGGTCGCGGGCCGAAGGGCTATGTCCGCTCCGACGCACGCATCTCCGAGGACGTCAACGACGCGCTGACGCACGACCGGCTGGTCGATGCGTCCGAGATCACGGTGACGGTCAAGGACCGGGAAGTGACGCTCGACGGCGAGGTCGATTCGCGCCAGGCGAAGCGCCGGGCGGAGGATTGCGCCGAGGATTGCGTGGGCGTCGAGCACGTGCAGAACAACCTGCGGGTGCGGCGTCAGGCCTCGACGTTCTGACCCTCAATGAAACCTGAGCGAGGAAGGCCCCGGCACGCCGCCGGGGCCTTTTTCGTTACTGCGCCGCGAGCTCGGCGCAGGCGATCCGGTCACCCGCGTCGCCCGAGGGCTGGCTCTCGTAGTCGTCGGTGCCCGCGTGGACGATGAAGGCCGCGCCGTCCTCGTCCGTCAGGTGCGTGCCGACGTCGAGGTCGGAGAGGAAGACCTCCGCCCAGGCCGTGCCGTCGGCGTCGATCTCGAGGTTGGGCATGTCGCCCGGATGCGGGCCGCCCTCCGCGAGCACGCCGTGCGCGTTGTCGCCGGCGATGTGGCCGCCGGCGGACGAGAAGTCGTCGGCGGAGCAGTCGCCGGTCTCGTGCAGGTGGACCGCGTGCATCCCCTCCGGCAGGCCGTTCAGATCGAGGGTCACGAGCGCGCGGCCCGAGGCGGTGTCCTCGACGGAGACGGTGCCGACGGCGTTGCCGTCGCGGTCCATGACCTCGCCGCTCACGCTGTCGGCGAGGGCGGCGGTGCCGAGGGTGCAGGCGGTGAGGCTGGCGAGTGCGAGTTGATACGATTTCATCGGTGAAACCTCCCAATGGTTACCGCCACCACAAGGCGGACTCGCCACCGGGGGTTCCCGCCTAGGTGCCGGGGCTGGGCACCCGTTCGCGATCCCACGGCGTCTCGTCCTCGCCGAGGCGCGTGACATCCTTGAGCGCGGTCTTCAGCCCCTCCTCGAGCGTCGGGTGGTAGAACGGCAGCTGCAGCACCTCGGCCGCCGTCAGCCCGCACTGGATCGCCCAGGCCAGCAGGTGCGCGAGGTGCTCGCCGCCGGGGGCGCAGAGATCGGCGCCGAGCAGGCGGCAGGTGCCGGGCTCGGCGTGGATGCGGCAGAGGCCGTGGGCCCGGTGCATCACCTTGGCGCGGCCCTGGTCGGAGAAGTCGACGCGGCCGGTGATGATGTCGTCGCCCTCGCCGGGGATCCTGCCGACCACCGCGGCGGCGGGGCTGGTGAACGTGACCGCCATCGGCACCCGGCGGCGGGCGGCGTTGGTCTCGGGGCAGCAGGCGGCGTTGTAGCCGGCGACGGTGCCCTCGGTGGAGGCTTCGTGCAGCACCGGGCGGTCGGCGTTCGCGTCGCCGACGAGAAACACCTGCGAGTCGCCGCAGCGCATCGTCTCCGGGTCGAACAGCGGCGTGCCGTGGTCGTCGAGCGCGAGGCCGGCCTTGGCGAGGTCGAGCCCGTCGAGCGCCGGCGGCCGCCCCGCCGCGACGAGCACCCGCGCCACCTCGACGCTGCCGCCCGGGTGGGACAGGCGCACCTTGTCGCCGGCGCGGCTGACCTCGGGCCTGGTGCCGAGATGGAGGGTGAACTCCTCGGAGAGGATGTCGTGGAGCACCGCGCTCGTCTCGTCGGGAAGTCCGCCGATGGAGGTGCCGCCGTCGAACAGCGTCACCGCCACCCCGAGCCGCGCCATCGCCTGCGCCAGCTCGACGCCGACCGGCCCGGCGCCGATGACGCCGAGGCTCTCGGGCAAGTCCTCGAGCTCGAACACGGTACGGTTGGTGAGGACGAGGTCGCGGACCATGTCGAAGCTGTCGGGGATCATCGGCTCGGAGCCCGTGGCGATGACCACCGAGCCCGCCTCGATGCGGGTGCCGTCCTCGAGCGCGAGCACCGTCTCGCCGACGAAGCGCGCCCGTCCGCGCACCCTCACGCCCTCGGGCAGTTCGTCGAGGTTGTCGCGCACCCCCTGCGCGAAGCGGTCGCGCCAAGCGCGCACCCGGGCCATCACCGCGACGCCGTCGACCTCCCCGGTCGCCGCGACTCCGAAGGCATGCGCGCCGCGCACGGCGTGGGCGGCCTCGGCGGCGGCGATGAGCAGCTTGGAAGGCATGCAGCCGACGTTGGCGCAGAGGGTGCCCTCGAAGGCGGGGTCGATCAGCATGGTGCGGACGCCGGCGGCCCGGGCGCGGCTCTCGGCGGCGATGCCCGCCGTTCCCGCCCCGATCACGGCGACGTCGCAGGTCAGTGTGATCATCTCGGCCCCCTCGGTTGCAGCGCAACCTAAACCCGTCCGCGGTCGTGGCGTTCCCGAAGCGGACGCGGTCTCAGGCGAGGAGGTCGTCGATCACCCGGCGCAGATCGTCGAGCCCGGCCGTCTTGGGCACCCGCGCCTGCGCCATCCTCAGCCCCTCCGAGACGATGGGCGAGTCGAACACGGCGGCGTTGCCGGTGATGATGACGATGGGCAGGTCGGCGTCGACGGCGCGCACGGCGTGGATGGTGCTGATCGCCCCGCCCCCGGGCATCAGCACGTCGAGGAACAGGATGTCGAAGCGCTGCTCCTTGAGCGCCGGCACCACCTTGTCGCTGGAGGCGACGCCGACGGCCTCGTGGCCGAGCACCTCGACGGCGGCGTAGAACGCCTGGTGATAGCTCGGGTCGTCGTCGGCGATGAGAATCCGCGCCATCGTGAACCTCCGAAAGCGGGCCGAGCCCGAACTTTGCCTTTCGCACAGGTTGCGGACCCGGCAAAAGGGGAAAGTGTTCATTGACGATGGGGACGAGGCGATGACGAGCGCGGACGAGCGAAACGACAGGCTTCCTCTCATCGCCCTCGGTGCCTCGGCCGGCGGCCTCGACCCGCTCGAGGCCTTCTTCAGCGCCGCGCCGGCCGACGCGGGCTGGTGCTTCGTGGTGCTCCAGCACCTGTCGCCCGATTACCGCTCGATGATGGACGAGCTGCTGGCGCGGAAGTCCTCGCTCGAGATCCGCCATATCGAGGAGGGCGCCAAGCTCGCCCCCAACACGATCTTCCTCAACCCGCCCAACACGCTCGCCGAGCTCGACGGCGACACGTTCCGCCTCACCCGCTACGACGACACCGACCGCCGGCCGCACCTGCCCATCGACGCGTTCTTCTACTCGATGGCCGTGCGCGGCGGCGCGCGCTCGGTGGCGGTGGTGCTGTCGGGCTCGGGCGCCGACGGGGCGCGTGGCGCGGTGGAGGTGCAGCGGGCTGGCGGCAAGGTGGTGGTGCAGTCGCCGGCGGAGGCGAAGTTCACCTCGATGCCGCGCGCGGTGCTCGCCTCCGGGTCCGTCGACCGGGTGCTCGACGCCGGTGACATCCCCCGCGCCATCGCCGAGCTGCTCGAGCGCGAGGATTCGCCCGACGCGCAGCTGCGGCGGATGCCCGAAGACCCGACGCAGGCGATCCTGCACCTGCTCGAGCGCGAACACCGGATCGACTTCTCGGCCTACAAGTCGCCCACGGTGATCCGCCGCATCGAGCGGCGCCAGAACCTGCGCGGGCTGGACACGATCGAGGCCTACCGCGACCTGCTGCTCGACGACCGCGAGGCGCTCGAGGAACTCTACCACGACATGCTGATCGGGGTGACGGAGTTCTTCCGCGACCCGGATGCGATGCAGTCGCTGTCGCGCAACGCGCTGGTGACGCTGGTGAGCCAGTCCGACCCGGACACCGAGCTGCGGATCTGGGTGCCGGCCTGCGCCAGCGGCGAGGAAGCCTACACCATCGCCATCGAGCTGTCGGAGGTGATGCGCGCCGCCAACCGCGAGCCGAACTTCCGCATCATCGCCACCGACGTCCACCGCCCGTCCGTCGATCACGCCGCCGCCGGGATCTACCCGGCGCGCGCGATCCACAAGCTGCCCGAGGCGCTGCGGCAGCGCTACTTCATCGAGCACCGCTACGGCGTGCTCGTCGACCCGGCCCTGCGCCAGAAGGTGATCTTCTCGGTCCACGACGTGCTGAGCGATCCGCCCTTCATGCGGCTCGACCTGATCTCCTGCCGCAACCTGCTGATCTACTTCGACGAGGAAGCGCAGGCGCGGGTGCTGTCGATGTTCGTGTTCGGGCTGCGCAAGGACGGCTTCCTGTTCCTCGGCTCGTCGGAGACGGTGGGCCATCACAATGAGGACTTCACCGCCATCGACGCCAAGTGGCGGGTGTTCCGCAAGTCGACCGACCGGCGCGTCGTCGACACCGCGCTGCTCGCCGGGCGCGGCGGCCACGGCTCGTTCGGCGGGCACCGGGGCAACGAACCCGGCCGGCCCCGCGCCGCCCGCCCGCCGCTGGCGGAAGTCGACCACGACCAGGAGCCGCGCCGCGACCGCGACAGCCTGCTGCGCGGCTACGACGCGCTGCTGAAGCGCTTCGCCCCCTCCTCGATCCTGATCACGCTCGACGGCACCGTGCTCACCTGGTTCGGGGCCGCGAGCGCCTACGTCGACACGATGAGCAACCTCGCCGCCTGGACCGTCGAGGAGATCATCCACCCGACCCTGCACTACCCGATCAACGTCGGCGTCGAGCGGCTGCGCAACGGCGAGGACGGGCTTTACGAGCGCGAGGTGCGCATCCCCGACGTGGGCGGCGATCCGCACGATCTGCTGGTGCGCATCGAGCCGCTGGGCGGGCGCGCCGACGGCAAGCGCTTCATGCTGGTCACGCTGCAGCGGCTCGACGACGCCGAGGACCGCGAGGCGGAGCGCGTGGTGCGGCTCGCCGCAGGGGAGGATCCGGACCACGAGGACCGGCAGGTCCTGACGCGGCGCATCCGCGAGCTGGAGCGCGACCTGCGGCTCACCGAGGAGAGCCTGCAATACGTCACCGAGCGGCTCGAGGCGTCGGGCGAGGAGCTGCAGGCGTCGAACGAGGAACTGCAGGCGTCGAACGAGGAGCTGCAGGCCTCCAACGAGGAGCTGCAGAGCTCGAACGAGGAGCTGCACGCGGTCAACGAGGAGCTGGTCTCGGTCAGCGCCGAGCACGAGCGCAAGATCGACCTGCTGTCCGACCTCAACCGCGACACCGAGCTGGTCTTCCAGATGCTCGACATCGGCGTGCTGGTGCTCGACGCCGACCTCCGGCTGACCCGGATCACCGAGATCTGCGGCCGCCTGCTGCAGCTCGAGCGCCACGATATCGGCCGGCCGCTCACCAGCGTCGGCGTGCGGCCGGGCTTCGCGGATCCCGCCGAGCTGGCGCAGACGGCGCTCGACAGCGGCGAGGTGCGCGAGGCGCGCGGCACGTTCCAGGGCGCCGAGATGACCATGCGCGCTGTCCCGTTCGGCTCCGGACCGAAGCGGGGGGTGGCCATGTTGTTCAGCGGGCCCTACCTCCGTGAGGCGGGCAAGAAGGAACGGCATGACACCGACTGACCCCAGCCGGGATTACCCCGTCATCGGCATCGGCGCCTCGGCGGGCGGGCTCGACGCGCTGCAGCGGCTGTTCGGCGCGCTGGGCGAGCGGCTGGGCGCGGCGGTGCTGGTGGTGCAGCACCTCGACCCGAGCCATCCGAGCATCATGCACGAGTTGATCGCGCGGCGCTGCGACCTCAGCGTGCGCGAGGCGACCGACGGCGACGAGATCCGCCCCGACGCCGTCTACACCGCGCCGCCGGGCATGGAGATGACCGTCGCCAACGGGCGCATCCGGATCTCGGAGCGCAGCGGCGAGGCCATCGGGCGCGCGCCCATCGACTCGATGCTCCGCTCGCTCGCCGCCCAGTACGGCGCGCGCAGCGTGGGGGTGGTGCTGTCGGGGACGGGCACGGACGGCAGCCGCGGGCTCGTCGAGATCGCCGACGCCGGCGGGCTGGTGCTGGCGCAGTCGCCCGAGGAGGCGGAGTTCGACGGGATGCCCCGCGCCGCGCTCTCCACAGGGCGCGTCGACTTCAGCGGCGCCGTCACGGAACTCGCCGCCCGTCTGCGCGGCCCGCCCGCTGCGCCGCCGCGCGCGGAGGAGGAGACGGCGCCCGAGGAGGAGATCGACCCGCAGGACCTTGCCCGGCTGCTCGAGCTGATGCTGCGCGAGACGGGCTACGACTTCCGCGACTACAAGCCCGGCACCCTGACCCGCCGCATCCGCCGCCGCATGGCGATCGCCCGGCAGGAGAGCGTCGCCGGCTACATCGACACCGTCGAGCGCGAGCGCGGCGAGCTCGACGAGCTGGTGCGCGACATGCTCATCGGCGTCACCCGCTTCTTCCGCGACCGCGACACCTGGGACGAGATCGCCCGCGTCGCCATCGCGCCCGTCGTCGAGCGGCTCCAGCCCGGCGAGGCGCTGCGCGCGTGGGTCGCGGGATGCGCCAGCGGCGAGGAGGCCTACAGCCTCGCCATCGCGCTGACCGAGGCGGTGGAGGCGAGCGGGAAGTCGATCGAGGTCCAGGTCTTCGGCACCGACGTGAACCCGATCGCGATCGAGACCGCCCGCCTGGGCCGCTACCCGCGCGCCAGCGTCGAGGACATCGACGCGGAGCGGCGGGCGCGGTGGTTCGCGGACGTGGGCGACGAGGTGCGGGTGACGGCGGAGCTGCGCGGCCGGCTGGTCTTCGCGGTGCAGAACGCCGTCACCGATCCGCCGTTCTCGTCGCTCGACATCGTCAGCTGCCGCAACCTGATGATCTACCTCGAGCCTTCGGCGCAGAACCGGCTGATCGAGACGTTCCACTTCGCGCTGCGCCCCGAGGGGGTGCTCGTCCTCGGCCTGTCCGAGAGCGCCGACCGCGCGGAGGACCACTTCGTCGCCCTGTCGCCGCGCCACCGCATCTACCGCCGCCGCTCGGGCGGCCGCCGCCGCGCGCCGACCCCGCGCCGCCCGACCGTGCGCGAGGCCGAGCCGGGCCGCCCCGCGACGCATTTCGGGGCCGATTCCGCCGTGCAGGCCATGCTCGGCCGCTTCGCGCCGCCGACGGTGCACCTGGGCGAGGATTTCGAGCTGCTCGGCCTGCACGGCGACCTCGATGGCATCCTCGGCTTTCGCTCCGGCGCGATGACCCGCAGCTTTCCCGACATGGTGATCGAGCCGCTGCGCGCGCAGGTCTGGACCGCCCTGCACACCGCGCGGCGCGAGGAGAGCCTCGCGGAGATGCCGGTCAACCCGGTGCGCGAGGGAGAGCAGGCACTGACCCTTCTCGTCGAGCCGATCCAGGCCCGCGGCCGGCGCAACTACCTGCTCTACTTCCTGCGCCCCGACGCCCCCGCCCCGCCCGCCGTCGGCGAAAGCGAGGGCACCGTGCGCCCCAGCGGCGACGCCACCGCGCTGGTCGCCAACTACCAGGCCGAGGTGATGGCCCTGCGCCAGGAGCTGCACACCGTCATCGAGAAGGGCGAGACCTCGCACGAGGAGCTGCAGGCGGCCAACGAGGAGGTGATGAGCGCCAACGAGGAGCTGCAGAGCTCCAACGAGGAGCTCGAGACCTCGCGCGAGGAGCTGCAATCGCTCAACCAGGAGCTCACCACGATCAACGCCGAGCTCGAGGACAAGATCGCCCAGCTCGAGGCGACGAACGACGACCTCGCCAACCTCATCAGCTCCACCGACGTCGCCACGCTGTTCCTCGACACCGACCTCGCCATCCGCCGCTTCTCGGCCCAGACCCGCAATCTGCTCGCGGTGCGCGACGCCGACATCGGCCGTCCGCTGGCCGAGCTGTCGCTGAAGGTGGACGACCCGACGCTGCTCGACGACCTCGGCCGGGTGCTCGCCGATCTCGAGACCCGCGAGGCCGAGATCGACGGGGACGGCGTCGCCTACCTGCGCCGCATCTCGCCGTTCCGCACCGCCGACGACCGCATCGAGGGCGCGGTGGTGACCTATGCCGACGTCACCCGCCTGCGCCGCGCCACCCGCAACCTGCAGCGGCAGGTCGACCGGCAGGCGATCATCGCCGAACTGGGTACCCAGGCGCTCGGGTCGGGCGACGTGCCGGCGCTGTTCGAGCGGGCGGCGCGCGAGGTCGCGCGTGGCCTCGGCGCCGACCTCGTCGGGATCGAGCGCTACGACGCCGACGACGCCACCTTCAAGCTGCTGGCCGGGCACGGCTGGGCGCGCGGCCTCGCCGGCAACACCGCCACGTGGGACGACGTTCGCAACGAGCTCGGCTTCGCCTTCCGCCACGCCAACGCGCTCAGCACCGCCGACGCCACCGCCGACACCCGCTTCTCCCCCTCCACCAAGCTCGCCGACGCCACCGGCCGCGCCGGCATCTGCCTGCCTATCGGTCCCGTGGTCGAGCCGTGGGGCGTGCTTCACGCCTGGTGGCGCATCACCGGCGCGCCGAGCGAGGAGGACGTCCATTTCCTCACCGCCGTCGCCGGGGTGCTGTGGCTCGCGATCCACCAGGCCGAGACCCAGCGGCTCCGCGAGGGCGAGCGCGAAGAGCTGCAGGCGCTGATCGACGGGCTGCCGATCCTGATCGGGATCGTCGACGGCGGGATGCGCTTCGAGCTGTTCAACAACACCTTCGGAGAACTGGGCTTCACCCCCGACGAGGTGCTCTCGGAGCCCGTGAGCCGCATCCTCGGTGCCGAAGCCGGCGCCGCCGCGGCCGAGCTCGCCCGCTCCGACTCCGGCGAGCCCGCCTCCGCCGAAATCGCCGTCGCCCTGCCCCACGGCGAGCGGCGCACCTACCTGCTCTACTGCGTCCCCCGCGTGGCGGGCCAGCCCACCCACGGCTACTTCCTCGCCGCCCTCGACATCAGCGAGCGCAAGGCCTGGGAGGAGCAGAACCGGGTGATGTCGGCCGAGCTCGATCACCGCGTCAAGAACGTGCTCGCGCTGGTCGGCACCATCGCCCGGATGACGGGACGCCACGCGAGGAACTTTGACGAGTTCCGTCGCGTTTTCATGGAACGGATCGATTCACTGTCGCGGACGCACGTCAAGCTTGCGGCCACCAACTGGAGGGGGATGGACTTGCGCACGCTGCTGTCCGAGCAGATCGAGGCCTATGCGTCGGGCGCGCCCGGCGCCGTCGCGCTCGAGGGGCCCGACGTCACCCTCTCCAACCGCTCTGCTCAGACCCTGTCGCTCGCGGTCCACGAATTGACCACCAACGCCGCCCGCTTCGGTGCCCTGGCGCGGCCCGCCGGACGGCTCGAGGTGGTGTGGCGGAAGGGCGACGCGGTGCTCGAGATCGACTGGTCCGAGAGCGGCGTGGGCCCCGTGGAGCGCCCGGAGCGGCCCGGCTTCGGCATCTCGGTCATCGAGGGCGCGATCCTGCGTCAGCTCGGCGGCGACCTCAGCACCACCTACAGCGACGACGGCCTGCGCTGCGCGATCCGGCTGACCAACACGGACGGAGACGCCGCCAATGGAGGCTGAGAAGACGACAGCGGCGAGGCCATCCCGGCCGCTGGTGCTCGTCGTCGACGACGAGGCGCTGCTTGCGATGGAGCTCGAGATGGTGCTCGACGAGGCCGGCTTCGAGGTCCTCGGACCGGCGGGCTCGGTGAGCGACGCGCTGGCGCTGATCGGCGGCGAACACATCGACGCGGCGGTGCTCGACGTGAATCTCCACGACGAGCGCAGCGACGACATCGCCGACAGCCTCGAGGCCTGCGACGTGCCGTTCGTCTTCCTCACCGGCCACACCCGCGAGGCGCTGCCCGAGCGCCATCGCCACCGGCCGCTGATCGCCAAGCCGTTCCGCGAATCCGAGTTGCTCGGCCACATCAACAGCCTCGTCGCGCAGCGAAGCGAGCAGGTCTCCTAGCTCCCGGGCGTCCCTGCAAATTCGTCAAGCGCGGCCCGGCGGCTGACGCAGCGGCTTTCCACCGGCGGGAGGGGTGCCTATAAGCGCCCCGACCGGCCGAAGGAGCTCAGGATGCGGAAGGCGACCGTTAGCAGACAGACGTCCGAAACGGACATCTCCGTCGAGATCGATCTCGATGGCAGCGGGGTGTACGACAACCGGACGGGGGTCGGGTTCTTCGACCACATGCTCGACCAGCTCTCCCGCCATTCCCTGATCGACATGACGGTCCGCTGCACGGGCGACCTGCACATCGACGATCACCACACGGTCGAGGATGTTGGCATCGCGCTCGGCCAGGCGCTGACCAAGGCCCTCGGCGACAAGCGCGGCATCCGCCGCTACGGCGACTGCGCGCTCGCGATGGACGACACGCAGGTGCGCGCCGCCCTGGACCTCTCCGCGCGGCCCTACCTGGTGTGCGAGCTGCCCTTCCCCTCCGGGCGGATCGGCAGCTTCGACACAGAGCTCGTGCGCGAATTCTTCCAGGGATTCTCGACCCATGGCGGTATCACCCTGCATATCGACCTGGTGCGCGGGCTGAACTCCCACCACATCGCCGAGGCCGCCTTCAAGGCCGTCGCGCGGGCGCTGCGGACGGCCATCGAGCCCGATCCGCGCAAGTCCGATGCGATCCCGTCGACGAAGGGGGCCCTGTGACCACGGCCATCATCGACTACCAGAGCGGCAACCTGCACTCCGCGCAGAAGGCCTTCGAGCGCATGGCCGCCGAGACGGGCGCGGGCCCGGTCATCGTCACGTCCGATCCCGATCTCGTGGCCCGCGCGGACCGGCTGGTGCTGCCCGGCGACGGCGCTTTTCCCGCCTGCCGCAACGCGCTGTTCGCCGTGCCGGGGCTCGCGGAGGCGATGGTCGAGGCGGTCGAAGGACAGGGCCGTCCGTTTCTGGGCATCTGTGTTGGGATGCAACTGCTGGCCAGTGTCGGACACGAGTTCGAAGAGACTTCGGGCTTCGGCTGGGTGCCCGGCGAGATCCGGCGGATCACGCCGGAGCCGGCAGTTCTGAAGGTGCCGCACATGGGGTGGAACGACCTTGTCGTCGACCGCCCTCACCCGGTCCTCGAGGGGCTGGCGACGGGGGACCATACCTACTTCGTGCACTCCTACCAGATGCAGGTCGCCGACGGCGCCGATCGGCTGGCGCACGTGGAGTATGGCGGCGACGTCACGGCCATCGTCGCGCGCGACACGGTGGTCGGGGCGCAGTTTCACCCGGAGAAGAGCCAGGCGGCCGGGCTGCGGCTGATCGCCAATTTCCTCGCCTGGCGGCCCTGACCTGTCCGTTGTCGGTCAGGTGACCGACAACGCCGGTGCCGCGAGGCGCTGCAGGCGGATTTCGAGCTCGATGGCGCCGATAGTGGTGTCCGTCCGCAGCCATGCGTCCAACACCGCGAGCAGGCCCGCCGAGACGAAGCGGCGCGCCTCGAGCGGCGCCGCCATGCCCCGCGCGGTCAGTTCGCCTCCCATGGCCGCGCGGAAGCGCCCCTCGACGCGGCGGCGCAGACCGTCGCCCCCCTCACCGCCCAGGATCAGCCGGTAGAGCTCCCGGTTGCCCCGGATGTGCCAGACCATCCACGTCAGGCTCACCAGCCGGCCGGGGCGGCGCGGCAGCGAGCCGATCTCGTCCTCCGCCCGTGTCAGCACACGCTCCAGCACCTCCGCCAGCAGCGCTTCCTTGCTGCCGAAATGGGCGTAGAAGGACGAGCGGGCGATATCGGCCTCCTCGCACAGGGCCTGCACCGAGATCTCCGGCCAGCGCTCCTCCTTGATCAGCCGCTCTGCGGCCTGCAGCAGCATGGTCCTCGTCCGGCGGACGCGCCGGTCCGTGCTGTCTCTCGCCATGTCGGTCTCCTTCGCCGCCTCCCGCGGACGGGATAGCGCAGGACAGGTTGCCAAAGCGTTAAGCCGGCATGTCCATTTGCGGACACGCGTCCACGGGCGCGCGTTGCATCCACGTCGTCTTCATGCCAATTGGCGCACAGACAGGAGCGAGCCGATGATCCTTTACCCCGCCATCGACCTCAAGGACGGCCAGGCCGTGCGCCTTCTGCGCGGCGACATGGACAAGGCGACCGTGTTCAACGACGCTCCGGCCGACCAGGCGCGTCGTTTTGCGGACGCGGGTGCGGAATGGCTCCATATCGTCGACCTCAACGGCGCTTTCGCCGGCACCCCCGTCAATGCCGGGCCGGTGCGCGAGATCCTCTCCACCGTCGACATTCCCGTCCAGCTCGGCGGCGGCGTGCGCGACATGGCGACGATCGAGCGCTGGCTCGAGCAGGGGCTGGCGCGGGTGATCCTCGGCACGGTGGCTGTCGAGAACCCGACGCTTGTCCGGGAAGCGGCCAAAGCCTTCCCGGGACGAGTCGCGGTCGGCCTCGACGCGCGCAACGGCAAGGTCGCGACGAAGGGGTGGGCCGAGGAAACGGACGTCGATGCGATCGACCTCGCCCGCGAGCTCGAGGATGCCGGCATCTGCGCGATCATCCACACCGACATCGACCGCGACGGCGCCATGGGCGGGCCGAACACGGAGGCGACGGCCGCGCTCGCGCGGGCCGTGGACGTGCCCGTCATCGCCAGCGGCGGCGTCTCCTCGCTCGAGGACCTGCGGCGTCTGAAAGAGACCGGCGTGATCTCCGGGGCGATCTCCGGGCGCGCGCTCTACGACGGCGCGATCGACCTGGAAGAGGCGCTGGAGATGCTGAAATGACTGGGAGTGTCCGGTATCGGGCGTGCGTCCACAAACGGACGGTCACATGCTGAAGACCCGCATCATCCCGTGCCTCGACGTTGCCGACGGGCGCGTCGTCAAGGGCATCAACTTCGTCGATCTCGTCGACGCCGGCGACCCTGTCGAGAGCGCCCGCGCCTACGACGCGGCCGGCGCGGACGAGCTCTGCTTCCTCGACATCCACGCCACCCACGAAAACCGCGGCACGATGTACGATCTCGTGACGCGCACCGCCGAGCAGTGCTTCATGCCGCTGACCATCGGCGGCGGCGTCCGCACCGTCGACGACGTCCGCGCGCTGCTGCTCGCGGGCGCCGACAAGGTGAGCTTCAACTCCGCCGCCGTCGCCAATCCGTCGGTGCTGACCGATGCGGCGATGATCTTCGGCGCGCAGTGCATCGTCTGCGCCATCGACGCCAAGACCGTCGCGCCCGGACGGTGGGAAATCTTCACCCACGGCGGCCGCAAGCCAACGGGGATCGACGCGGTGCAATTCGCTGTCACCGCTGCGGAAAATGGCGCGGGGGAAATCCTGCTGACGTCGATGGACCGCGACGGCACGCGGCAAGGCTTCAACATCCCGCTGACCCGCGCGATCTCCGACGCGGTGGACGTGCCGGTCATCGCCTCGGGCGGCGTCGGGACGCTCGACCACCTCGTCGAGGGGGTGACGGAGGGGGGCGCGTCGGCGGTGCTGGCGGCGTCGATCTTCCATTTCGGACACTTCACCATCGCCGAGGCCAAGGCCCACATGGCCGGCGCTGGCATCCCGGTGCGCCTGTCATGAGCCTCGCCGCGCTGGCAGAGACGATCGCGCGCCGCAAGGGCGCGGACCCGGACAAGAGCTGGACGGCGCGGCTGCTCGCATCGCCCGAGATGGCCGCGGAGAAGTTCGGCGAGGAGGCCGTCGAGGCGATCATCGAGGCGGTCAAGGGCGATCGCGACCGGCTGGTCTCGGAGGCCGCGGACGTCATCTACCACTTGCTGGTCATGTGTGCGGTAAACGACATCACCCTCGCCGACATCGAGCGCGAGCTCGAGCGCCGCTCGGCGCAGAGCGGGCTCGCCGAGAAAGCGGCGCGCGATCAGAAGAGCCGCGGATAGTCCATTTTCGGACAGCGGTCCTGGATCACCGTCAAGCCGGCCGCCTCGGCCCTCGCCGCGGCTTGCGGTTCGGTGATGCCGAGCTGCATCCAGATGACCTTCGGTAGCGGTGTCATCGCAAGCGCCTCATCGACCACCCCGGCAACGGCCTCGGGGCGACGGAAGATGTCGATCATGTCCACTGCTTCGTCGATGTCGGACAGCCCCGCCCGCACCTCCTCGCCGAGGAAGCTCTGCCCCGCCAGCCCCGGGTTGACCGGGATCACCCTGTAGCCGACGTCGCGCAGGAAGCGCGACACGTAGTGCGCCGGGCGCATCGGGTTCGCGCTGAAGCCGACGACCGCGATGGTCCGGGCCTGGCTCAACACGTCCTTGAGGAGCGAGTCGGGGTAATGCATGGCCTGATAAAAATGCGCCCGAGGCCGAAAGCCAAGGGCGCAGAGTTGTGGAACGAGGGACAGTGCAGACACGCGGATGTTCCAAGTGCGCGTCTGGTACAGGACATGTGTCCGATCGGCCGCAGGAACAGGTCGCCTCATCACAATGTGATCACGTTGCGTCAGTCGAACAGGTCCTCGATCATGTCGAAGACTTCACCGAACACCTTGCGCTTCAGAGACTTCTTCTTGATCTTCTTGACTTTCCTGCCCTTCCAGCCCCCCGGCTTGGGCCGCGGCGGCCCGGGCTTGGGAGGCGCAGGGTGCGGAACATCGGCCCTCAGCCGCTTCATGTCGTGGAGCGGCGCGCCGCACGTCGCGCAGGCCAGCTCGTGCCGCCCCTGCCCCTTCAGCACCAGCGCGGCCCGCGTGCCGCAATAACAACAGGTTGCAATCTTCGCCTCGCCCATCTCGCCTCTCTAGTCGCTCCGAGAGGCATATAAGGCGACCGCGGCCGCATTTGAGACGTTGAGGGAGCCAAACCCGCCGGCTGCGTCGATACGCACCAGCACGTCGCAGGTCTCACGGGTCTTGTCGCGCAGGCCCGGCCCCTCGGCGCCCAGCACCAGCGCGACGGGCCGGTCCCGGTGGCCGTCCAGTGCCGGACGGATGTCCGTTTCCGCCTCCCCGGCCAATCCGGCGACGAGGTAGCCCATGTCCTTGAGCTCCTCCATCGCGCGCGCCAGGTTCGTCACCCGCAGGTAGGGCTGCCGCTCCAGCGCGCCCGAGGCGGCCTTGGCGAGCGCGCCCGTCTCCGGGGCGGAATGGCGCTGCACGCCGATCACGGCGCGGGCGCCGAACACCTCCGCGGAGCGCAGGATGGCCCCGACATTGTGCGGATCGCTCACCCGGTCGAGGAGCACGACGCGGGGCGGCAGGTCGCTCCCCGCCGTACAGACGTCCGCCAGCGACCCCCAGTCCAGCGGCCGCACCTCGAGCGCCGCACCCTGGTGAACGGAGCCCGGATCGAGCGGCGCGGCGAACTTGCGGGGATCGCTGATCTCGGGCTCGAGACCGGCCTGCCCCACCGCGTCGCCGAGGCGGTCGAGGGCATTCTTCGTCACCACCAGCCGGCGCTTGTCGCGGCGCGGGTTCTCCAGCGCGTCCCGCACCGCGTGGAGGCCGAAGAGCCACAGCGTCTCGGCCGCTGCCGCCCGCTTGGCGCGTTCCTTGTCGATCACCCAGGTCGGCTTTTTCATGGTCGTCTCGCTGACTTAACGGAGGTTAACATACACGGGAAAATCGCCTTGACGCTCCCATGCGCCGGCTTTATCGGTGCCTCCCACAAAGGGCGACGAGCTGCAAGGTGCGGCAGCGGACTGTAACTCCGCCGGGGAGACCCATGCCTGGTTCGATTCCAGGGTCGCCCACCATTCCCTTCGGGAGTGGTGGTGAGGGACGCGGAAACAATCGCGTTCAATCCCATATTTCGATAGCTGGCAAATCAGGCATTGCGACGTGTTCAAAGCCGCTGAGCAGCTTGAACTCGCCTGTCTGGCTGCTCACTGCCCCACAGCAAAACGCCGCCCTTTTTGGGCGGCGTTTTTGCGGCTTGTGTTTGGTTGCGGGAGTAGGATTTGAACCTACGACCTTCAGGTTATGAGCCTGACGAGCTACCGGGCTGCTCCATCCCGCGCCAATTTCTTTGTTTGATCATCGTCGAGAGATCGGGTGTTCCTTGCTAGGTTTGGCGGTGACTTACTCTCCCACGTCTTAAGACGCAGTACCATCAGCGCTACGGCACTTAACGGCTGGGTTCGGAATGGAGCCAGGTGTTTTGCTCGTGCTATGACCACCAAACCGAGAAAGGAACACCCCGCGGCCCTTTCGGGCGGGGGTGCGAACATCAGGATTGTCCAGGTCGTGTTGTGTGTGTGACTTCTGGTCCAGTCGGTCTTTCGACCTTGCTTCTACTGGATCAAATCAAGCCTATCGGACCATTAGTACCGGTCAGCTGAGCACATTGCTGCGCTTACACCTCCGGCCTATCGACGTGGTGGTCTA
The DNA here is from genome assembly GCF_000153305.1 of Oceanicola granulosus HTCC2516. GTDB lineage: Bacteria > Pseudomonadota > Alphaproteobacteria > Rhodobacterales > Rhodobacteraceae > Oceanicola > Oceanicola granulosus. The sequence goes on along the minus strand of NZ_CH724107.1, from coordinate 5,358 downwards.
CCACGGTCCTCAGGGATACCTTGTTTTGAGGGGGGCTTCCCGCTTAGATGCCTTCAGCGGTTATCCTTTCCGATCATAGCTACCCAGCACTGCCGTTGGCACGACAACTGGTCCACCAGTGGATCGTTCACCCCGGTCCTCTCGTACTAGGGGCAACTCCTCTCAAGTATCCTACACCCACGGCAGATAGGGACCGAACTGTCTCACGACGTTCTAAACCCAGCTCACGTACCTCTTTAAATGGCGAACAGCCATACCCTTGGGACCTGCTTCAGCCCCAGGATGAGATGAGCCGACATCGAGGTGCCAAACGGTGCCGTCGATATGGACTCTTGGGCACCATCAGCCTGTTATCCCCAGAGTACCTTTTATCCGTTGAGCGATGGCCCTTCCACTCGGGACCACCGGATCACTATGGCCGTCTTTCGACTCTGCTCGACTTGTCAGTCTCGCAGTCAGGCTGGCTTCTGCCATTGCACTCAACGAGCGATTTCCGACCGCTCTGAGCCAACCTTCGCGCGCCTCCGTTACTGTTTGGGAGGCGACCGCCCCAGTCAAACTACCCACCACGCAGGGTCCCGGACCCGGATAACGGGCCGCGGTTAGACATCAAGAGTGCGAAGGGTGGTATCTCAAGGATGGCTCCACAGCGACTGGCGTCACTGCTTCAAAGCCTACCACCTATCCTGCACATCGCAATCCTGATGCCAGTGCGAAGCTATAGTAAAGGTTCATGGGGTCTTTCCGTCTAACCGCGGGAAGCCGGCATCTTGACCGGCAATTCAATTTCGCTGAGTCGATGTTGGAGACAGCGGGGAAGTCGTTACGCCATTCGTGCAGGTCGGAACTTACCCGACAAGGAATTTCGCTACCTTAGGACCGTTATAGTTACGGCCGCCGTTTACCGGGGCTTCAATTCAAGGCTTGCACCTCTCCTTTTAACCTTCCGGCACCGGGCAGGCGTCAGACCCTATACGTCGTCTTGCGACTTCGCAGAGCCCTGTGTTTTTAGTAAACAGTCGCCACCCCCTGGTTTGTGCCCCCGGCCTCTACTTGCGTAAAAACCGGGCCTCCTTCTCGCGAACTTACGGAGGTATTTTGCCGAGTTCCTTCAACATCGTTCTCTCAAGCGCCTTGGTATTCTCTACCAGTCCACCTGTGTCGGTTTAGGGTACGATCTCATGGAGGGCTATTTCCAGGAACCTCTAAGCAGCCCGTTCAATCCGATAAGGACGAACTACCGTCGAGATCCGTCACATCCTCCTGGCCCAGGAATATTAACCTGGTTCCCATCGACTACGCCTTTCGGCCTCGCCTTAGGGGTCGGCTCACCCTGCTCAGATTAGCTTTAAGCAGGAACCCTTGGACTTTCGGCGACAGGGTCTCTCACCCTGTTTGTCGCTACTCATGTCATCATTCTCGCTAGTGATCTCTCCACCGGATGGCTCACGCCCCGGCTTCACAGAAAACTCCGTGTCTCCAATCTGCCCGAGGGCAGTAAGGAGACATGGAATTATGTCACACTACGCTCCGCTACCATGTGCTATGCACATCCTAAGCTTCGGCTCGTGGCTTGAGCCCCGTTACATCTTCGCCGCAGGACAACTTGTTTAGACCAGTGAGCTGTTACGCTATCTTTAAAGGATGGCTGCTTCTAAGCCAACCTCCTGGTTGTTTTGGTCGTCCCACCTGCTTTCCCACTTAGCCACGAATTGGGGGCCTTAGCTGTAGGTCAGGGTTGTTTCCCTCTCCACGACGGACGTTAGCACCCGCCGTGTGTCTGCCATCTAGTACTCCTCGGTATTCGGAGTTTGGTTAGGATCAGTAAGCCTGTGGGGCCCCATTACCCATCCAGTGCTCTACCCCCGAGGGTATTCGGATGACGCTCTACCTAAATAGATTTCGCGGAGAACCAGCTATCTCCGAGTTTGATTGGCCTTTCACCCCTAGGCACAACTCATCCCGACCTTTTTCAACAGGTGTGGGTTCGGACCTCCAGTAAGTGTTACCTTACCTTCATCCTGGTCATGCCTAGATCACTCGGTTTCGGGTCTGATCCCACGAACTCATGCGCCCTATTAAGACTCGCTTTCGCTGCGCCTACACCTAACGGCTTAAGCTTGCTCGTGAGACCAAGTCGATGACCCATTATACAAAAGGTACGCCGTCAGCTCGCAAGGAGCCTCCGACTGATTGTAGGCGTTCGGTTTCAGGTACTGTTTCACTCCCCTCGTCGGGGTGCTTTTCACCTTTCCCTCACGGTACTGGTTCGCTATCGGTCAGTAAGGAGTACTTAGCCTTCGAGGGTGGTCCCCCGATCTTCAGACAGGATTTCACGTGTCCCGCCCTACTTAATACGTCAAATCGAGCTTCCCGTACGGGGCTGTCACCCGCTGTGGCCATGCTTTCCAACATGTTCCGGTCACTCTCATTGCTCGGCTGGTCCGCGTTCGCTCGCCACTACTAGCGGAGTATCTGTTGATTTCCTTTCCTCCGGGTACTTAGATGTTTCAGTTCCCCGGGTTTGCTCTTCAAACCCTATGTATTCAGGTGAGAAGTACCTGGTTCAGCTCATTATAGGCTGCCGCAAGCGGCAATTATAACAAACTGTCAGGTGGGTTGCCCCATTCGGAGATCCATGGATCAAAGCTTATTCTCAGCTCCCCATGGCTTATCGCAGAGTATCACGTCCTTCATCGCCTCTTACTGCCAAGGCATCCACCAAACGCCCTTTTCGCGCTTGATCTGATCCAGAAGAAGCAAGGCCTCTTCCGATCAGAAGTCATACTTTCCCGAGCTCCACCTGGTTCGTGTGGAGCTCTGTGCGATCTCGCGATCGCACGGGTTAGTGTACTTGA
>NZ_CH724108.1:733697-736483 GCF_000153305.1 Oceanicola granulosus HTCC2516 | reverse complement strand
GCAAAACGCCGCCCTTTTTGGGCGGCGTTTTTGCGGCTTGTGTTTGGTTGCGGGAGTAGGATTTGAACCTACGACCTTCAGGTTATGAGCCTGACGAGCTACCGGGCTGCTCCATCCCGCGCCAATTTCTTTGTTTGATCATCGTCGAGAGATCGGGTGTTCCTTGCTAGGTTTGGCGGTGACTTACTCTCCCACGTCTTAAGACGCAGTACCATCAGCGCTACGGCACTTAACGGCTGGGTTCGGAATGGAGCCAGGTGTTTTGCTCGTGCTATGACCACCAAACCGAGAAAGGAACACCCCGCGGCCCTTTCGGGCGGGGGTGCGAACATCAGGATTGTCCAGGTCGTGTTGTGTGTGTGACTTCTGGTCCAGTCGGTCTTTCGACCTTGCTTCTACTGGATCAAATCAAGCCTATCGGACCATTAGTACCGGTCAGCTGAGCACATTGCTGCGCTTACACCTCCGGCCTATCGACGTGGTGGTCTACCACGGTCCTCAGGGATACCTTGTTTTGAGGGGGGCTTCCCGCTTAGATGCCTTCAGCGGTTATCCTTTCCGATCATAGCTACCCAGCACTGCCGTTGGCACGACAACTGGTCCACCAGTGGATCGTTCACCCCGGTCCTCTCGTACTAGGGGCAACTCCTCTCAAGTATCCTACACCCACGGCAGATAGGGACCGAACTGTCTCACGACGTTCTAAACCCAGCTCACGTACCTCTTTAAATGGCGAACAGCCATACCCTTGGGACCTGCTTCAGCCCCAGGATGAGATGAGCCGACATCGAGGTGCCAAACGGTGCCGTCGATATGGACTCTTGGGCACCATCAGCCTGTTATCCCCAGAGTACCTTTTATCCGTTGAGCGATGGCCCTTCCACTCGGGACCACCGGATCACTATGGCCGTCTTTCGACTCTGCTCGACTTGTCAGTCTCGCAGTCAGGCTGGCTTCTGCCATTGCACTCAACGAGCGATTTCCGACCGCTCTGAGCCAACCTTCGCGCGCCTCCGTTACTGTTTGGGAGGCGACCGCCCCAGTCAAACTACCCACCACGCAGGGTCCCGGACCCGGATAACGGGCCGCGGTTAGACATCAAGAGTGCGAAGGGTGGTATCTCAAGGATGGCTCCACAGCGACTGGCGTCACTGCTTCAAAGCCTACCACCTATCCTGCACATCGCAATCCTGATGCCAGTGCGAAGCTATAGTAAAGGTTCATGGGGTCTTTCCGTCTAACCGCGGGAAGCCGGCATCTTGACCGGCAATTCAATTTCGCTGAGTCGATGTTGGAGACAGCGGGGAAGTCGTTACGCCATTCGTGCAGGTCGGAACTTACCCGACAAGGAATTTCGCTACCTTAGGACCGTTATAGTTACGGCCGCCGTTTACCGGGGCTTCAATTCAAGGCTTGCACCTCTCCTTTTAACCTTCCGGCACCGGGCAGGCGTCAGACCCTATACGTCGTCTTGCGACTTCGCAGAGCCCTGTGTTTTTAGTAAACAGTCGCCACCCCCTGGTTTGTGCCCCCGGCCTCTACTTGCGTAAAAACCGGGCCTCCTTCTCGCGAACTTACGGAGGTATTTTGCCGAGTTCCTTCAACATCGTTCTCTCAAGCGCCTTGGTATTCTCTACCAGTCCACCTGTGTCGGTTTAGGGTACGATCTCATGGAGGGCTATTTCCAGGAACCTCTAAGCAGCCCGTTCAATCCGATAAGGACGAACTACCGTCGAGATCCGTCACATCCTCCTGGCCCAGGAATATTAACCTGGTTCCCATCGACTACGCCTTTCGGCCTCGCCTTAGGGGTCGGCTCACCCTGCTCAGATTAGCTTTAAGCAGGAACCCTTGGACTTTCGGCGACAGGGTCTCTCACCCTGTTTGTCGCTACTCATGTCATCATTCTCGCTAGTGATCTCTCCACCGGATGGCTCACGCCCCGGCTTCACAGAAAACTCCGTGTCTCCAATCTGCCCGAGGGCAGTAAGGAGACATGGAATTATGTCACACTACGCTCCGCTACCATGTGCTATGCACATCCTAAGCTTCGGCTCGTGGCTTGAGCCCCGTTACATCTTCGCCGCAGGACAACTTGTTTAGACCAGTGAGCTGTTACGCTATCTTTAAAGGATGGCTGCTTCTAAGCCAACCTCCTGGTTGTTTTGGTCGTCCCACCTGCTTTCCCACTTAGCCACGAATTGGGGGCCTTAGCTGTAGGTCAGGGTTGTTTCCCTCTCCACGACGGACGTTAGCACCCGCCGTGTGTCTGCCATCTAGTACTCCTCGGTATTCGGAGTTTGGTTAGGATCAGTAAGCCTGTGGGGCCCCATTACCCATCCAGTGCTCTACCCCCGAGGGTATTCGGATGACGCTCTACCTAAATAGATTTCGCGGAGAACCAGCTATCTCCGAGTTTGATTGGCCTTTCACCCCTAGGCACAACTCATCCCGACCTTTTTCAACAGGTGTGGGTTCGGACCTCCAGTAAGTGTTACCTTACCTTCATCCTGGTCATGCCTAGATCACTCGGTTTCGGGTCTGATCCCACGAACTCATGCGCCCTATTAAGACTCGCTTTCGCTGCGCCTACACCTAACGGCTTAAGCTTGCTCGTGAGACCAAGTCGATGACCCATTATACAAAAGGTACGCCGTCAGCTCGCAAGGAGCCTCCGACTGATTGTAGGCGTTCGGTTTCAGGTACTGTTTCACTCCCCTCGTCGGGGTGCTTTTCACCTTTCCCTCACGGTACTGGTTCGCTATCGGTCAGTAAGGAGTACTTAG
>NZ_CH724108.1:693697-728697 GCF_000153305.1 Oceanicola granulosus HTCC2516 | reverse complement strand
GCCGCGCCCCGCCGGGGCCGCCGAGCACCGCCTTTACCGAGCTGGTGCCGATGTCGAGTCCGATGAACAGCGCGGACGGGGGCATCGGCGTATCTCCTTGCAGGCGACGGACTTATGGACGATCCCGCAGGGTAATGCCAAAGATGGGCCGCGCGCTCAAGCGACACCACGGGGAGACCGACGCCATGACCATCCGCACCGCCATCACCGCCCTCGCCACCACCGCCGGCCTCGCCGCGCCGGCGCTCGCCCAGGAGGTCGCGGTGATCACCCCCTACCTGGCCCAGCCCGGAACCCAGTTCTACGTCGACGGCTTCACCGCCCGCGCCGACGAACTGGGCTGGGAGGTCAACGTGATCGACACCGCCGGCGACGTCGCCGCGGTAATCAGCCGGATGGAGGACGTGGTCACCCAGGGCGTCGACGCGGTGGTGATCAACGTCGACCCCGCCCAGATCGGCGCCGGGCTGCAGACCGCGGCCGACGCCGGCATCCCGGTGGTCGGGATGGACGCCGGCAGCGACCCGCTGGTCGCCGCCAACGTCACCTCCAACGGCTACGCCATGGCCGCCGAGACCGCCGTCTACGTCGCCAGCCGGATCGGCGGCGAGGGCAACGTGGTGATGTTCACCTTCGACCCGTTCCCGCCGGTGCAGGTGCGCGGGGTGATCGCCGACGCGGTGTTCGGCAACTTCCCCGACATCGAGGTGATCGACCGGATCACCCCGGACGTCGCCGACGGCGGCATCGCCGACAGCCGCGCGCAGATGGAAGCGCTGCTCGCCGCCAACCCCGAACCCGGCTCGATCGCCGCAGTCTGGGCCGCCTGGGACCAGCCGGCGCTCGGCGCGCTGCAGGCGATCGAGGCGGCCGGCCGCGCCGACGAGGGAATCGTGATCACCGGCATCGACGCCAACCCCCAGGCCCGCGAGGCCATTGCCGCGGGCGGCAATTTCGAGGCCTCGGTGGCGCAGGACTTCGAGGGCATCGGCCGCACCGCCGCCGACACGGTCCAGCGCCTGCTCGACGGCGAGGAGATCGTCCAGAAGGTGATCTACGTTCCCGCCAACCTGATCACCGCCGCCAACGCCGCCGCAGCCGAGTGAGCGACCGCTTGGCGCACGCCCCTCCGCGGGCGGGCGCCGGCTTCGAGGGACGACGCATGCACCGGCTCACGCTCGACCAGGTCAGCCGCCGCTTCGGCGAGGTCGCGGCGCTCGATGGCGTCGACCTGACCCTCGTCTCCGGCGAGGTGCACGCGCTGATGGGCGAGAACGGCGCCGGCAAGTCGACCCTCATCCGCACCCTCGCCGGACTCGACCGTCCCGATACCGGCCGGCTCGCGCTCGACGGCACGCCGCTGCCCGCCGGCAACCCGGCGGCGATGCGGGCGGCGGGGCTGCGCTTCATCCACCAGGAGCTGCACGCGGTGCGCGGGCTGTCGGTGGCCGAGAACATGCATCTCGACCACCCCTATCCGCGCCGCGCCGGCCTCGTCGACTGGCGCGCGCTCAACCGCGCCGCCGCCGCCGCGCTGGCCCGGCTGGGGCTGACGGGGATCGACGTGCGCGCGCCGATGACCGCCCTCGGCCCCGGCGACCAGATGCTGGTGCGGATCGCCTCGACGCTGATCCCCGATGCCGCGCCCGGCGCTCGCCCGGCCTGGCTCTACGTGATGGACGAGCCCACCGCCGCCCTCACCAGCGGCGAATCCGAGCGCCTGTTCGCGGTGATCGGCGAGCTGGTCGGCCAGGGCGCGGGGATCCTCTACGTCTCGCACCGGATGCCCGAGGTGCTGCGGCTGGCGCACCGGGTCTCGGTGCTGCGCGACGGGCGCAACGTCTCGAGCCGGCCGCTGGCGGAGACCGGTGAGGCGCGGATCATCGAGGAGATGACCGGCCGCGACCTCGGCGCGCTGTTTCCCCCGCGCCCCGCCGCCCGGCCCGCCGGCGAGGTGGTGCTGCGGGTCGCCGACCTCGCCGCCGGCCCGCTGCGCGGCGCCAGCCTCGAGCTGCGCGCTGGCGAGATCCTCGGCCTCGCCGGAGTGGCCGGCTCGGGCCGCGGCGCGCTGCTGCGGGCGCTGATCGGCGCACTGCCCTGGGAGGCGGGCAGCGCCGAGCTCGCCGGCCGTCCGCTCGGCCGCGGCCCGGCCCGCGCCTGGGCCGAAGGGCTCGCCTACGTTCCGCGCGAGCGGCGCACCGAGGGGCTGATGCTGCGCCGCCCGATCGCCGAGAACGTCGCCCTGCCCTACCTCGCCCGCCTCGCCCGGCTCGGCCTGTTCCTCGACCATCGCCGCCAACGCCGGCTCGCCGACGAGCTCGGCGGCCGGGTCCGGCTCAAGGCCGCCTCCGTGGCCCAGGCCTGCGAGGAGCTGTCGGGGGGCAACCAGCAGAAGGTGTTGTTCGCCCGCGCGCTCGCCGGCGGGCCCCGGGTGCTCCTGCTCGACGAGCCGACAAGGGGCGTCGACATCGGCGCGCGCGCCGAGCTCTACCGGCTGATCCGCGGCCTCGCCGATACCGGCCTGGCGGTGCTGATGGCCTCCTCTGACCTGCCGGAACTGCTCGGGCTCTCCGACCGCATCGCCGTCCTGCGCGACGGCCGCCTCGCCGAGACGGTTCCCGCGGAGGGCCTGACCGAGGCGGCGCTGCTGGCGCGGTTCTACCACGACGACGGAGCGGTGACATGAGGGACCCGGTCTCCCTCGAGCGGCCCGGGACACCGGCCATGAGGCCGGGAGTGTCCGCCCGCCGGGCGCTCCGCGACCGGCCGTCCAAACTCCACGAAATCAAGGACCACCAGCCATGATGCAGATGGCACGCCGCTTCGGCGGGCTCGCCGGGATGCTGGCGGTGATCGCCTTCTTCGCGATCAACCTGCCCGAGACCTTCCTGACCCCGCGCAACCTGCTCAACATCTCCCAGCAGGTGAGCATGCTCACCGTCGTCGCCGCGACCATGACCGTGGTGATGGTGATGGGCGATTTCGACCTCTCGGTCGGCTCGATGGCTTCGCTCGCCGGGGTCGTCGCGGCGATGCTGTTCACCCGCGACTTCTCGATCGGCGCCGCCCTCGCGGCGTCGCTCGCGGTCGGGCTGGCGGGCGGGCTGTTCAACGGGCTGATGGTGAGCGTCGTCGGCATCCTGCCCTTCGTGGCGACGCTGGCGACGCTGACGGTGTTCAGCGGCCTCGCCTTCCTGGTCAGCGACGGGCGCACCATCTTCGGGCGCGACATCCCCGAGGCCTTCGGTGCCTTCGCCCGCGGCGGCCCGGTGCTCGGCAGCGTCGACGAGCGCGCCCTGGTTCTGCCCAACCTGACCCTGGTGGCGGCGGTGGTGGTGCTGCTGGTCTGGCTGGTGCTCGAGCAGACCAGCTACGGCCGCCGCCTCTACGCCATCGGCGGCAACCGCGACGCCGCCCGCCTCGCCGGGCTGCCGGTGGTGGGGCTGCGGCTGTCGGCCTTCGCCTTCACCGGCCTCGGCGCGGCGCTGGCGGGGCTGATGTATGCGAGCCGCGTGGCCTCGGCGAACCCGACGCAAGGGGACGGGCTGATGCTCACGGCGATCGCCGCGGTGTTCCTGGGCATGACCCTGACCCGCGACGGCCAGCCCCGGGTTCTGGCGACGCTGGCGGGCGTGGTGGTGCTCGGCGTGCTCGACAACGGCCTGACCCAGATGCGCGTCGACAGCTACGTCCGCGAAGTCCTGGTCGGCGCCATCATCCTCTTCGCCGTCGGCCTCAGCGCCCTCGGCCGCCGCGGCCTCCGCCGGGGGTAAGCGGGCCGCGCCCCCATGACCCGCGTTCTGCGACTGACACTGCTCGCGACATCGTCGAGACGGTCCTGGACGGATAGTCGAACGCAGGTTCTCGTATCGCGCACTCGAAAAAAATGTTTAGACGAAGCGCGGCCTTCGCACCACGCGACGCGTCTAACTTACTGAAATGTAATGGAGGCGAGTACCGGAATCGAACCGGTGTACACGGATTTGCAATCCGCTGCGTCACCACTCCGCCAACTCGCCGAAGTGAAGGCTTCTCTAGGAGCCACAGTCGGTGCCGTCAAGCGGATATCCGCGGCCGTGAGCGTTGCCGGGCGGGCGGCTTTGTGCCAAACCGGACGGCAACGACAAACCGCACGAGCGAGTAACAAGACATGGTTGACTACGCCGCCCGGCGCACCGTCATGGTCGACACCCAGGTCCGGCCGTCGGACGTCACGAAGTTCCCGATCATCGACGCCATGCTGTCGGTCCCGCGCGAGCTCTACGTGCCGCGCAAGCTGCGCGAGGTCGCCTACCTCGGCGAGAACCTCGACCTCGGCGGCGACCGGGTGATCCTCGAGGCGCGCACCTTCGCCAAGATGCTCGACGCGCTCGACATCCAGCCCCACGAGAGCGTGCTCGATCTGGGCTGCGGGCTCGGCTACTCGACGGCGGTGCTGGCGCGGCTGGCGGATTTCGTCGCCGGGGTGGAGGACGACGAGGCGCGCGCCGAGGAGGCGCAGCAGACCCTCTCCGAGCAGGGCGTGGACAACGCCGCCGTCATCCACGGCGCGCTGGCCGAGGGCGCCGCCAAGAGCGGCCCCTACGACATCATCATCTGCGAGGGCGCGGTCGAGGAGATCCCGCCGGCGCTGGTCGAGCAGCTCAAGGACGGCGGGCGCATCGTGGCGATCTTCGCCGAGGGCGCGCTCGGCGTGGTGCGGGTCGGCTACAAGGTCGATGGCGGGCTGACCTGGCGCTACGCGTTCAACGCGGCGGCGCCGGTGCTCGATGGATTTCGCAAGAGCCGCGCCTTCGCGTTGTAAGGCACGGGACATGACAAGGGTGGGGGTCGCATGATCCGGTTTGGCAAGACGTTCAGAACAATCGCGGCGAGCCTGCTGATCGGCGCCGCCGCCGGGGCGGCCAGCGCCGAGACCCTCGCCGACACCCTCGTCAGCGCTTACGAGAACAGCGGCCTGCTCGAGCAGAACCGCGCCCTGCTGCGGGCCGCCGACGAGGACGTCGCCATCGCCGCCGCGGCGCTGAAGCCGATCCTCTCCTGGTCGGCCAACGCCTCCATCGCCAGCCCGCGCCCCGTGGTCGGCGGCAGCGTGTTCGGCGGCGGCGACACCCGCACCATCACCACCAGCGCCTCGCTCAACGCCGAGATGCTGCTCTACGATTTCGGCCGCAGCGAGACGGCGATCGCGGCGCAGAAGGAAGTCGTGCTCGCCACCCGGGAGCAGCTGCGCGACATCGAGCAGCAGATCCTGCTGCGCGCCGTCACCGCCTATCTCAACATCAAGCGCTTTTCCGAGTTCGTCGCCCTGCGCGACAGCAACGTGCGCGTCATTACCCAGGAGCTGCGCGCCGCGCGCGACCGCTTCGAGGTCGGCGAAGTCACCCGCACCGACGTGTCGCTCGCCGAGGCCGCCCTCGCCGCCGCGCGCAGCGAGCTGGCCTCCTCCCAGGGCGAGCGGGCGCAGGCGGTGGAGGAGTTCATCGCCGCCGTGGGCCGTCCGCCGGGCGCGCTCGCGCCGGTGCAGCCCGCGCCGATCGAGTACGGGCTCGACGCCGCCAAGGACTTCGCCGTCCGCAACCACCCGCTGATCCGCGCCGCGCAGCACAATATCGCCGCCGCCGAGCTCAACATCGTGCGGGCCGAGGCGGCGCAGCGCCCGACGGTCAGGGCGCAGGGGTCGATCAACTTCGACACCGACTTCAACAGCTCCGAGCAGTTCGGCATCTCCATCGGCGGCCCGATCAGCCAGGGCGGCGCGCTCGCCGCGCAGGTGCGCCAGGCGATGGCCCAGCGCGACGCGCAGCGGGCCGGGCTGCACATCACGGTCAACCAGATCGAACAGCAAGTCGGCAACGCCTACGCCCTGCTCGCCGTCGCCGTCGCCAGCGCCGAGGCGTCCGACCGCCAGATCCGCGCCTCGCGCGTCGCCTTCCAGGGCGTGCGCGAAGAGGCGACGCTCGGCGCGCGCACCACGCTCGACGTGCTCAACGCCGAGCAGGACCTGCTCGACGCGCAGGCCAACCTGATCTCGGCGCAGGTCGATCAGGCCATTGCCAGCTACAATATCCTCGCCGCCCTGGGATTGTTGACAGCCGAGCACCTGAACCTCGGCGTGCAATCCTACGATCCCGCAGCCTACTACAACCTCGTGAAGGATGCCCCGCTGGGCCTGTCCGACCGGGGCCGCGCGCTCGACCGGGTGCTCGAGGCGATCGGCGACTGAGCCGCCGGCGGCGTGCAAAAGCGCTGACAAGTCTTCGTTTCGGTTGTTCCGTTGCCGAGGCGAAGCTAGACTGTCCCTCGAGGCTCAAGCAGGAAAAAGATGTCTGATCCCGTGACGAACGTCGAGATCGAGGATGTTCTCGCATCCATCCGCCGCCTCGTGGCCGGCGAAGAGGCTGCGGAGCGTTCCACCCCGCGCCGTGCCGCCGAGTCCGGCGCGCAGGGCGCAGCCCGCCCGGCGCCTCCGGCCGCGCGCCCCGCCGGAAAGCTGGTGCTGACGGAGGCGCACCGCGTCCCGGTCGATGCGCCCGCCCGTCCCGCGCCCCCTGCCCCGTCCGCCGCGAAGGCCCCGAGCGGCACGTCCCGCCGGCTGGCCGATGTCATGGCCGCCGCCGACGGGGCCGCGCCTGCTCCGCCCGAGCGCGCGCAGAGCGAGACATCGCCGGGCAACCGCGCCGAGGCGCCCGGTTTCCCGCCCGACGAGACCCTCCACGCCGCCCGCGCGCGCAGGCTCGCCGAAGAGGCGACGGAAGCCGAAGCGCCGAGCGACGACTGGCCCGCCGCTCCCGTGGTCGACACCAGCGCCTTCGCCGCCCTGCTGGGCGCGCAGCGGCAGCGTGACGAGTCGCGCGCGGCCTGGGCTCCGACCGAGGCGGGGGAAGAGCCGGCCGCGGGCGCGTTCGAGACGGCACCGGAAGATGAAGCCGTCGAGGACGATGATTTCCGGGCCAATGGGTTCGAAGACGAGGCCGTGGAGACGGAAGAGGTCGCCGAGGCCGATCCCTGGGAAGACGTCGCCGAGCCGGCGCCGCAGGTGTCGGCGCGTCAGCGCATCGAGAGCACCATCGCCGAGCTCGAGGCGGCGGTGACCTTCTCGGGCGACGAGTTCGAGCCCGACGGTGGCGAGCAGGACAGCACTCCGCCCACCTTCACCCGCCGCCCGAGCCGCCTGCACCTCGTCGTCACCGGCTCGGAAGAGGCCGAACTGGTGGAGGACACGCCCGCCGAGGGCGCCGCGCCCGAGCCGGCCTTCCGCCACGCGCCGGAGCCGCAGCCCGCCGCCGAGCGCAGCGCGCCGGCCGAGCCGCGACCGCGCCCGATCGACCTGTCGCGCTACGCCACCGACGCGCCCGCGGAGTCGCCCGACCATGCCTCCGATGAGGCGGTGCACGAGCCTGCCCCGACGCCGGGCCAGAACGCCGCCGCGCATCCCGCCCTCGACGAGGACGACGAGCTCGCCGCCTACCTCGACAACGAGAGCTTCCTCGACGAGGAGGCCCTGCGCGAGATGGTCAGCTCCATCGTGCGCGAGGAGCTGCAGGGCGTGCTGGGCGAGCGGATCACCCGCAACGTGCGCAAGCTCGTGCGCCGCGAGATCCACCGCATCCTGAACAGCCAGGAATTCGACTGACCCACGCGCAACGCCTGCCCGTCCGCCCGCTTCACCGGGCTGGCGGCGCGCGGAGCGCGCTGCTAGGCGTGGCACGTCGTTCGCCGCCGAGGAGCCAGCCGCCGTGCGCCTGTACCGCATCCTGATCTCGCTGGCGCTGCCGCTGCTGATCGTCTCGACCCTGTTCCGCGTCCTCACCCGCCGGGAAGATTTCGCCGCCCTGCGCGACCGCCTGTTCGGCCACACCCCCGCGCAGAACGCGATCTGGGTCCACGGCGCCTCCAACGGCGAGCTCGCCTCGGCCCGCACCCTGCTCACCGCGCTCCTCGCCGAGCCCGGCGTGCGGCTGCTGGTGACGGCCAACACCGCCACCGGGCGCGACCTGGTGCGCGGCTGGAAGCTGCCGCGCACCGAGGTCCGCGTCGCGCCGTTCGACCTGCGCTGGGTGCAGACGCCGATCCTCGCCAACGTCAAAGCGCTGATATTGCTGGAGAACGAGCTCTGGCCCAACCGCATCGCGCTGGCGCACCGTGCCGGGGTGCCGGTGCTGATGGTCGGCGCGCGGATGTCGGAGCAGAGCACCGAGCGATGGGCCCGCCGTCCGGCGCTGATGGCGAAGCTGCTGAACGACGTCGCCCTGCTCGCCCCGCAGGACCCCGACAGCGGCGCGCGCTTCCGCAAGCTGGGCGCGCCGCGCTCCGCGATCACCGGCCCGGTGCAGCTCAAGTCGCTCTACCGCCCCGAGGGCCAGCGCGACGACCGGCTGACCTTCTCGCGCCCCTTTACCGTGCTCGCCGCCTCGACCCATCCGGGCGAGGAGGAGATCGTGCTCGCCGCCTTCGAGCTGGCGCGGGCCGAGGTCGCCGACCTGCGCCTGATCCTCGCGCCGCGCCACCCGCGCCGGGCCGGCGAGATCGCCCAGCTCGCCGCCCGCCTCGGCATCCCCGCCGCGCTGCGCTCGTCGAAGAACCCGCCGCAGAAGCCGCTCTACATCGCCGACACGATGGGCGAGCTGGAGCTGTTCTACCGCGCCGCCGGGGTCGGCTTCGTCGGTGGTTCCCTCGTCGGCGCGGGGGGCCACACGCCCTACGAGCCCGCCGCGCTCGGCTGCGCCATCCTGCACGGGCCGCACGTGGCCAACTTCGCCGCCGAGTATCGCGCGCTCGACAGCGCCGGGGGCGCGCTCGAGGTGCGCGACGCGGAGACGCTGGCCGCCGGCTGGCTCGCGCACCGGGCGAAGTCGCCGATGCCCGAGGTGGCGAAGGGCGTGCTGCGCCCGCAGGACGCCGAGAAGCTGCTCGCGCGCATCGTCGACATCGTCTCCCCCGCCCCGCGCGGCGGGCGCTGAGGCGCGATTCCGCGCGGCAACGGTTTCGCAGGAAACGACGCGATCCGCGCATTTGTGGTGGATTTACTGGGCTTCGCCGCCACATTCTGATATCGACCCCATGCCCGGCGGCCCGGCCGGGCAAGCGAGGAGGAGATGTCGCTGAACTTGCCCCTGCAACGCCCCCTGCGCCACACCGGCGCGAAGAAGGCCGAGGCCCGGACGCAGTTCGCCGTCCTGCCCTGGCGGGTGGTCGACGGGAAAGTGCGCATCTGCCTCGTAACCTCGCGCGGGACGCGCCGCTGGATCCTGCCCAAGGGCTGGCCGATGGACCGCACCACCCCCGCCGAGGCCGCCGCCATCGAGGCGTGGGAGGAGGCCGGCCTGTCGGGCGAGGTCGACCACCAGCCGCTCGGGCTCTACTCCTACCGCAAGCTGATCGGCGAAGACGCGATCCCGGTCATCGCGGTGGTCTACGTCATGCGCGTCATCGACATCGCCGACGACTACCCCGAGAGCGACCAGCGCAAGCGCAAGTGGCTGTCGCGCAAGAAGGCCGCCGACCGGCTCGAAGACCCGGAGCTGTCGCACATCGTGCGCCACTTCGTGGCCCCGGTCGGCTGAGCGCCCGCGCCGCCATTGCACATCGCCCGCTCGCGGTTAGATATGGTGTGTCTTGAGCAGAAAAACCCGATGATCCGCTACGCCCTGAAATGCACTGACGACCACCGCTTCGACAGCTGGTTCTCCTCCGCCGAGGCGTTCGACCGGCTCGACAAGGCCGGCCATGTCGCCTGCGCGGTCTGCGGCAGCACCGAGGTGACGAAGGTGCTCATGGCGCCCGCGGTCAACACCGACCGCCCGCTCTCGCGCCCCGCCTCCGTCGCCGAGCAGAAGCTCGCGGAGATGCGCCGGAAGCTCGAGGCCAACTCCGAGGACGTGGGTGCGGGGTTCGTCAAGGAGGCCCGCGCGATGCACGAGGGCGAGGCTCCGCACCGCCAGATCCACGGCACCGCGAAGCTCGACGAGGCGAGGAAGCTCGTCGAGGACGGCGTGCCGGTGCTGCCGCTGCCGTTCCTGCCGAAGCGCCAGTCGAACTGATGCGCATCCTGGTCACCGGAGCCAGCCGGGGCATCGGCAGCGCCCTCATGGACATCTACGAGGAGAGCGACGACGAGGTGCTGGGCACCTCGCGCCGCGGCGGCGATGGGCTCATCCAGCTCGACGTGACCGATCCGGCCTCGCTCGCGCGCCTGCCCGGCGAGGTGGGCGGGGAGCTCGACCTGCTGGTCTGCAACGCCGGCATCTTCCCGGACCGCCACGAGCGCCACGACACCGGCTATCCGGCGGCGATGTGGGCCGAGGTCTTCGCCACCAACGTCACCGGCGTCTTCCTGACGGTGCAGGCGCTGCTGCCGGCGCTGATCGAGGCGGAGGGGAAGATCGCCATCCTCGCCTCGCAGATGGGCTCGTCGCGCAAGGCCACGGGCGGCGCCTACATCTACCGCGCCTCCAAGGCGGCGGTGCTGAACCTGGCGAAGAACCTCGCCTCCGATCTCGAGCCCGACGGCATCGCCGTCGGCGCCTACCACCCCGGCTGGGTGCGCACCGACATGGGCGGCGACGGCGCCAGCCTGTCGCCGCGCGAGGCCGCGGAGGGACTCGCCGAGCGCTTCGACGAGCTCGACCTCCACAATACGGGCTGTTTCGAAACCTGGAACGGCACCAAACACCCATTCTGAGGACGACAGCGATGCAAGACCCCGTCTACGATAAGGACGCCGCCGCCGGCGGCCGCGACCTCGGCGACCTGCCCGAGTGGGACCTGAGCGATCTCTACGAGGCCGCCGACGCGCCCGAGCTGAAGCGCGATCTGGACTGGCTCGAGCAGGCCTGCGCCGACTTCGCGCGCGACTACGAGGGCAAGCTCGCCGACCTCTCCGCCCACCAGATGCTCGAGGCGGTGACGCGCTACGAGAAGATCGACGTCGTCTCCGGCCGGATCATGTCCTTCGCCGGCCTGCGCTACTACCAGCAGACCACCGACGCCGAGCGCGCCAAGTTCCTCTCCGACTGCCAGGACCGGCTGACCACCTACACCACGCCGCTCGTCTTCTGGTCGCTCGAGTTCAACCGCCTGTCCGACGAGCGCGTCGAGCAGCTGCTCTCGGAGAGCGCCGAACTCGACCGCTACCGCCCGGTGATCGAGCGGATGCGCGCGATGCGGCCCTACCAGCTCTCCGACGAGCTCGAGAAGTTCCTGCACGACCAGTCCGTCGTGGGGGCCTCCGCCTGGAACAAGCTGTTCGACGAGACCATCGCCGGGCTGACCTTCGAGGTCGACGGCGAGACGCTGGGCATCGAGGCGACGCTGAACCTGCTCACCGAGCAGGACCGCGCCAAGCGCGAGGCGGGCTTCCGCGCCCTGAGCGAGGTATTCGGCGCCAACGTGCGCACCTTCGCGCGCGTGCACAACACGCTGACCAAGGAGAAGGAGATCGAGGACCGCTGGCGGGGCATGCCGACGCCGCAGACCGGCCGCCACCTCGCCAACCACGTCGAGCCCGAGGTGGTCGAGGCGCTGCGCGACGCCGTGGTCGCCGCCTACCCGCGCCTGTCCCACCGCTACTACGCGCTCAAGGCGAAGTGGCTCGGCCTCGAGCGGCTGCAGGTCTGGGACCGCAACGCGCCGCTGCCGATGGAGAGCGACCGCATCGTCGGCTGGGACGAGGCCCGCGCCACGGTGAGCGATGCCTACGCCGACTTCGACCCGCGCATGGCCGACCTCGCCCGCCCGTTCTTCGACAAGGGCTGGATCGACGCCGGCGTGAAGCCCGGCAAGGCCCCGGGCGCCTTCGCCCACCCGACGGTGACGGAGGTGCATCCCTACGTGATGCTCAACTACCTCGGCAAACCGCGCGACGTGATGACCCTCGCCCACGAGCTCGGCCACGGCGTCCACCAGGTGCTCGCGGCCGACCAGGGCGAGTTGCTCTCATCGACGCCGCTGACGCTGGCCGAGACGGCGTCGGTGTTCGGCGAGATGCTCACCTTCCGCAAGCTGCTGCGCGAGGCGCCCTCGGACGCCGAGCGCAAGGTGCTGCTGGCGGGCAAGGTCGAGGACATGATCAACACGGTCGTGCGGCAGATCGCCTTCTACGACTTCGAGTGCAAGCTCCACGAGGCCCGCCGCGGCGGCGAGCTGACCCCCGACGACATCAACGCGCTGTGGATGTCGGTGCAGGCCGAGAGCCTCGGGCCCGTCTTCGACTTCGCCGAGGGCTACGAGACGTTCTGGGCCTACATCCCCCACTTCGTCCACTCGCCGTTCTACGTCTACGCCTACGCCTTTGGCGACGGCCTGGTGAACGCGCTCTACGCGGTCTACGAGGAGAGCGGCGAGAGCTTCAACGACAAGTACTTCGCCATGCTCAAGGCCGGCGGCTCCAAGCACCACAAGGACCTCCTCGCCCCCTTCGGCCTCGACGCCTCCGACCCGGCCTTCTGGAACAAGGGCCTGGCGATGATCGAGGGGCTGATCGACGAGCTGGAGCGGATGGAAGGGTGAGGGCGCCGGTGGGAGCGCGGGGTGTGCCGGGCTGAAGCCCGGCCTACACCACCGCCCCGACGCTGCAGGGCTGCCGGGCTGAAGTCCGGCCTACGCCAACGGCCCCGCACTGCCCCGTAGGCCGGGCTTCAGCCCGGCCCGCGCCAACGGCCCCGTACCGCCTCGTAGGCCGGGCTTCAGCCCGGCCCGCGCCAACGGCCCCGTACCGCCTCGTAGGCCGGGCTTCAGCCCGGCCCGCGCCAACGGCCCCGTACCGCCTCGTAGGCCGGGCTTCAGCCCGGCCCGCGCCCCTACCCCTCCGCCTCCAGGTTCAGCCAAGCCACCTCCTGCGCGCTCAGCTCCACTGCCAGCGCCGGCAGCGTCGAGGCCAGCTCGCCGGGCGAGCGCGGGCCGATCAGCGCGAACGACGGGAAGCCCTGCGCCAGCACCCAGGCCATGGCGACGGCGTGGGCGGTGGTGCCGCGCTCGGCGGCGAGCTGTTCGGCGCGGCGGCGGCGTTCGGCGTTGGCCTCGCTGCCGAAGCAGGTCTCGGGCGCGGTGTCCTCGGGCAGCCGGCCCCGGATCTCGGGCGGCAGAAAGTAGCCGCGCGCGCCCGACGACCAGCTCAGATGCATCACCTGCTCGCGGCGCAGGAAGCCGAGCGTCTCCGGATCGTTGGAGCTGACGCAGCCGGGCCAGACCGGCCGCTCCATCACCGCCAGCGCCAGGTTGTTGTTGAGCAGCGACGGCGCGGCCTTGCCCCGCGCGGCGGCATCGGCGCGGGCCTCGGCGAGGCGCGCGGCGCTCCAGTTGGAGCCGCCCCAGAGGCCGATCCGCCCGGCGCGGTGCAGCCGGTCGAGCACGTCGACGAACTCGCCCACCGGCACGTCCGGGTTGTCGCGGTGCATCACGTAGATCGGCGCCCGCTCGAGGTTGAGGCGGTCGAGCGAGATGTCGAGCTGCGTCTCGATGGCGTCGGGGGTGCAGTAGGGCGAGTGCGCGCCCTTGACGATAACGGTGATCTCGTCGGCCACCCCGCGCGCGGCGATCCACTCGCCGAGCACCGCCTCGTGCCGCCCCGCGCCGTAGACGAAGGCGGTGTCGAAGGCGTTGCCGCCCGCCTCGAGCCACGCGTCCCAGATCACCGCGCCCTCGGCTACGGTGTTGCGGTTGTCGCAGCCCATCACGAAGCGGCTCATCGGCCGCTCCAGCCCCTCGACGCGCACCTGCGGCATCTCGGGCAACCCGCGCGGCAGGGTGCGCGGCAGGCGGCGCAGGCTCGCGGCATCCTCGCCGACGGTGCGGTAGCCAACCTCGGCGCGCCAGGTGTCGAGCGCCTCGGCGATGGCGATGCTCTCGGCGTGCGACACCGCCGGGGCGGGTGGCTCTGCGAGGCCCCGCGCGACGGTCTGGCTCGCCGCCTCGGCCTCGAAGGCGAACAGGTGCTCGGGGTGGCGCAGCACGATCTCCTCGGTCTCGCCGCCGCGCGTCAGCAGCAGCGTCGCGTCGGAGGGGCCGGCGTCGCGGCCGGGCATCCACGGGTTCGGCAGGCGCAGGCTCCCGGCGCTGCCCTCGAGCACCAGCTCGTTGGCCATCGCCCGGGCGACGCCGCAGGCGATCTCCGCCGTCAGCCCCTCGCCGAAATCGAGCAGCCCGTAGGCCACCTCGTCGACCCCGGTCGGCCCGACATGCCCCACCCCGCGCAGCGCCAGCGGCGCGGCGAACGGCGCGCCGCGCGCGAGGCCGGCGCAGAAGAGCGCGGCGGAAACGGGGTAGCCGCCGACATCGAGAATGCCGCCCCCGGCGAGCTCGCGCGCATAGAGCCGCGATTCGGCCTTGCGCGGCGCGGCGAAGCCGAAGCTCGCCCGGACGTGGCGCAACTCGCCGATCGCCCCCTCCCGGACCAGTTCGGCCAGCCGGGCGATCTGGGGGTGGAAGCGGTACATGTAGCCCTCGCCGAAGGCGACGCCCTCCTGCCGTGCCGCCTCGACGAGCGCCGTCGTCTCGGCGGCGTTGAGCCCGGCGGGCTTCTCCACCAGCACCGCCTTGCCCGCCCGCAGCGCCATGAGCGCGAACTCGGCGTGGAAGGGATGCGGCGTCGCGACGTAGACCGCGTCGACCTCCGGGTCCGCGACCAGCGCCTCGGCGTCGCCGTAGCGGCGGGCCTCCGCCACGTCATAGCGCGCCCCGAAGGCGGCCCGGCGCTCGGCGCTGCGGCTGGCGATCGCGTGCAGCACGCCCGAAGGGGCCTCGCTCAGGCCGTCGGCGAAGTTGTGGGCGATGGTGCCGGGGCCGATGATGCCCCACCGGGTCTGCGTCATGGTTGCTCCTCAGTGACGGAAATGGACACCTCGACCGGCGCGAAGCGGCCGGAGGCGACGGAAAGCGTGACGGTGCCGGGCGCGGTCAGGCGTACCCAGGCGCCGGTGGTGCCTCCGCGCAGCACCCGCTGCGCGGGGCCGATCAGCGCGCCGGGGCCGGAGACGTCGAGCGTCACCGCGTCGGCGAGGAACGGCAGCACGTTGCCCGCCTGGTCCTTCGCCCGGATCATCACCCGCACCTCGTCGCGCACCCGCGCGGCGGCGAGGTCGGGCCGCACCTCGAGCGTCGTGGGCACCGGGTCGGCGACGAAGCGGCGGCGCGCGACCTCCTGGCCGCCGACGTAGCCGACGAACTCCACGTCTTCCCACGCCATCCCCCAGCTGCCGAGCTCCTGGCGGCTGAAGTCGCGATGGTCGAGGATCACCGGCGGGTGCGGCAGGTGCGGGTAGCGGCTGCGCGCCGGGCCGATGCGCTTGACCTTGTCCGCCCCGAGCCGGACCTCGATCTCGTCGCAGTTGGTCAGCACCGTCAGCGGCAGCACGCCGCCGATGTTGCGCTCGCCCCGCGCCCAGACCGTCACCGGCGTCATCACCACCCCCGCCGCCGGATCGCGCTGGCTGGCATAGGCGTCGGCGGCGAACTTCTTGTCGCGGAACATCGTCATCACGCCGTGGTGGCAGATGCGGTCGCCGGCGCCGAAATCCTTGTGGGTGTTGTAGTCGAACATGCACCAGCCGATGCAGCCCGAGATCGCCGGGTCGCCGTACATCGCGTCGAGCACGTCGAGGTGGCGCGTCACGTGCTCGACCTGGCGCAGCTCGGGATCGCCCGCCTTGGTGGGGAACATGTGGCCGTTATACTCGGTCACGAGGTAGGGCACGTCGCGCTTGAGGCCCGTGGTCTCGCGCTGCGCGCGCAGGGCGGTGCGGGGGCGGTTGGAGAAGGGCTGCTCGAAGTCGCCGAGGATGAAGTCGTTCATCGTGTAGACGTCCTCCAGCATCTCGCTGTCGGTGATGAAGCGCACGCCGCCGGTCTGGCGCGTCGGGTCGAGCGCGCGGGCGAGGCGGTTGGTCTCGGCGTAGAAGTCGTGGTCGTCCTGGCTCTCGTTGATGCGCACGCCCCAGATGACGATGGAGGGGTGGTTGCGGTCGCGCTCGATCATCCGCCGCACGTTCTCGACCGCTTCCGCCTTCCAGTCCGCGCCGCCGATATGCTGCCAGCCGGGGATCTCCTCGAAGACCAGCAGGCCGAGCTCGTCGCAGCGGTTCAGGAAGTGCTTGCTCTGCGGGTAGTGCGAGGTGCGCACCATGTTGCAGCCGAGCTCGTGCTTGAGGATCTCGGCGTCGCGCTCTTGCGAGTGGCGGCCCTGGGCGTAGCCCGAATGGGGGAACGACTGGTGGCGGTTGAGGCCGATCAGCTTGAGCGGCCGGCCGTTGAGCCGGAAGCCGGTCGCGGTGAACTCGGCGGTGCGGAAACCGAAGCGCTCGGTGACGCGGTCGGTGCCGGCGGCGCTCTCGAGTGTCAGCTCGACGCTGTAGAGCGCCGGGTCGTCGAGCGTCCAGAGCCGCAGCCCCGTCAGCCCGTCGAAGTCGAGCCGCGCCGCGCCGCCTTCGGTCTCCGCCTCGGCGCGCGCGATCAGGCCGCCCTCGCCATCAAGCAGCCGTGCCGTGAGCCGTGCCGGGGCGGGCGCGCTGTCGAGCGCGGCGTGGATGCGGACGCTCTTCTTGCCCGCCAGCGCGTCGGGCGTGGTGATGGTGACGTGGCCGAGCGCGAGCCGGGGCAGCACCTGCAGGCGCACGTCGCGGTAGAGGCCGGCATAGGTGAGGTAGTCGATCTGGCCGCCGAAGGGCGGGATCTCGGGGTTCTCCGCGCCGTCGACCTTCACCGTCACGATGTTGTCGCCCGGCCGCAGGTGCTCGGTCAGCTCGGCGTGGAACGGCGTGTAGCCGTCCCGGTGCCGCGCCACCTCCTGCCCGTTCACCCAGACCACGGCGTCGGCCATCGCGCCCTCGAACAGCAGCCGCACGCGCCGGCCCTCGAAGCGCGGCTCCCACGCCAGCACCCGCTGATAGGTGAACGGCTTCTGGTAGGCGGTCTCGTCGAAGTAGTCGAACGGCAGCTCCACCGCGCTGTGCGGCAGGCTCACCGGCGCGCCCTCGAGCCGCCTGCCGACAGCGGCGGGCGAGAAGCCGGGGGCGAAGGTCCAGTCGTCGACGAGGGGCGTGTCGGTGCGCATGAGGCGGTGTCTCCGGGTACGGCGGATGTGCGGGCGCCCGCTGGAGGACGGGGCCGCGACGAGGTAGACAGCATCGCGGGCGGCCGGTCTCGGCCAATCGGGAGCACTTGTGGGCGAATGGTAAGATGAGCGGCAAACGGACGTGGGATCTGACGGGATCGCCCATCTCGACGACGCCCGGCCTGCTCCATGCCAGCCGGTGCGAGCCCGGCATCATGCCCGCGCCTCACTGGCACGCGCAGATCGAGATCAACTACGTCGAGCGCGGCGCGCTGCAATACCAGATGGCCGACCACGCGCTGAGCCTGCCGGCGGGGGAGATCGCGCTGTTCTGGGGCGGGCTGCCGCACCGGCTGACCGACACCGGCGCGGACACGATCTACCACGTCATCCACCTGCCCCTGCCGCACTTCTTCCGCCTGCGCCTGCCCCCCGGGGTGCAGCGCGGGCTGATGACGGGCGCGGTGCTCGCCGCCGCGGGCGCGCCGGCCGAGGAGGAGGCTCTGTTCGGCCGCATCCGCGCCTACCTCGCCTCCGGCAATTCCCGCCGCGCTGCCCACGCGATCGACGAACTGCTGCTGCGGCTGGAGCGGATCGCGCTCGAGCCGCACCGGCTCTGCGGCGGACGGCTCGGCGCGGCGGCGCGCGGGGCCGAGCCGGGCGGCCACCCGGCGCTGCTGCGGCTGTTCGAGGCGGTCGCGGCGGTGTTTCGCGACGAGGTGCGCGCCGCCGACATCGCCGAGGCGGCGGGGCTGCATCCGAAATACGCGATGAGCCTGTTCAAGCGCGCCACCGGCATGAGCCTCGCCGACTACGTCACCCTGCTGCGCCTGTCCTTCGCCCAGTCGCGCCTCGTCGCCGACGAGGCCAGCGTGCTGGAGATCGCGCTCGACGCGGGCTTCGGCTCGGTCTCGGCCTTCAACAAGGCCTTCCGCCGCCAGACCGGCACCACGCCGACGGCCTACCGCAAGAGCCTCGTTGCCGGCCCGCGCGAGCTGGCCGCGCCCTAGGGGATCTCGATCTGCGCGCGCTCGAAGCGAGCGAAGTCGCCGGTGCCGTCGTCGAAGGTGACCTGCACGTAGATCGATTCGACGCTCCCCGGCGGCAGCGCGATGTAGGGCTGGAACGCCGGGTCGCTCATCGCGTTCGGCGTCGCCGTGTCCTCGTGGCAGGGCTCCATTGCCACCACCTGCTCGGGCGGCGCGCCGTTGAGGCCGTAGCTGATGTCCCAGAGCCCGCAGCGCCAGCTGAGCAGGTGCGTGAAGTAGAGCAGGTCCTGCCCCTCGTAGTCGCGCACGGCGACCCAGTTGGCCTTGGTCATGCCGAGGATCGGCTTCACCTCGATGGCGGTGGTGAACTTGCCCGTCGCGATCTGCGGCTCCGGCGCGGGCGCGGCGGCGTCACCCGAGCCTTCGTCGAGCGGCGCGAGCACGGCGCTTTCCTCGCCGGGCGCGGCCCGGGCGGGCGGCTCGATGCCGAGGACGAGCCCGATCACGTATGGCAGGAACAACTCGATCATGTCTTCTCCCCCTGTCGCGCGGCTTTCGCCCGCCCGCACCCTGCCCCTATAGTCGCCGCAACCAAGAACCAGGGGCAGGCAGATCATGGCGCGAAACGCCGGCGCGGGCAAAGACTTCAACATCATGGTCGTCGGCCAGGCCGGGCGGGTCGGCTACGAGGCGCTGCTGTTCGCCGCCTCCCTCGCCCGCAGCGCCCCCGGCCTCGCCGCGCGCCTGTACGTTGCCGAGCCGCAGCCCGGGGCCCGCTGGTCGGGCGATCCGCGCATGAGCGACGAGGTCCGCGGGGCGCTCGAGTCGCTGGGCGCGCGGGTGGTACCGTTCGAGAGCGCGGTGTTCGGCGACAGCTACCCGCACGGCAACAAGATCGAGGGCCTCGCCGCCCTGCCCGCGGGCGAGCCGTTCGTGTTCTTCGACAGCGACACCCTCGTCACCGGCGACCTCGCCGCGGTGCCGTTCGACTTCGACTGCCCCGCCGCCTCGATGCGCCGCGAGGGAACGTGGCCGGAGGAGGAGCTCTACTGGCCCGGCTACACCGCCATCTGGCGCAGCCTCTACGACCGCTTCGGCCTCGACTTCGAAAGCTCGCTCGACCCGGGCCAGCCCGACGAATACTGGCAGCGCTACCTCTACTTCAACGCCGGCTGGTTCTTCGGCGCCGACCCGGCCGCCTTCGGCGCCCGCTACACCGACTGGGCGCGCGAAATCCGAGATGACCCGCCGCCCGAGCTCGTCATCCAGCCGCTCGACCCGTGGCTCGACCAGGTGGTGCTGCCGCTGGTGATCCACTCCTTCGGCGGCGGCCGCCCCGGCCCCGAGCTCGACGGGCTCGACGGTGACGTCACCTGCCACTGGCGCGTTCTGCCCCTGCTCTACGCCCGCGAGAGCGACCGCGTCGTCGAGGTGCTCGAGGAAGTCACGGCGCCGAACCGGATCAAGAAGGTGCTGAAGGGCCACGAGCCGTTCAAGCGCATGATCTTCCAGGGCCGCGGCCGGAAGGTGCGCGCGCTGTTCGACCGCAACGACCTGCCCCGCCCCGAGCGCAAGCTCAGGAACCGCATCAAGAAGGAAGGCTTCTGGATGCGCTGACCGGGCGCGGCGGACCCGCACGGACCCGGGCGGCGTTGGGGGCGCATGGACCCGTCGATGTTCTTCCAGGGCTGGGCCGGCATCGGGCGGACGCTCGTGGTCGGTGTCCTCGCCTACGCTTCCATGGTGATCGCGCTGCGCATCTCCGGCAAGCGCACCCTCGCCAAGCTCAACGCCTTCGACCTCGTGGTGACCGTGGCGCTCGGCTCCACCCTCGCCTCGATCCTGCTGAGCGAGAACATCGCGCTCGCCGAGGGCGTCACCGCCATCGTCGTGCTGATCGGCTGCCAGTACCTCGTCGCCTTCACCTCGGTGCGCTCGAAGCGCGTGGCGCGCGCGGTCCGCTCCGAGCCGACGCTGCTGATGCGCAACGGCGAGGTCTGCCGCGACGCGCTGCGCCGCTCCCGCGTCACCGAGGCCGAACTCGGCACCGTCATCCGCAACAGCAGCACCGACGATCCGTCCAAGACCGCCGCCGTGATCCTCGAGAGCGACGGCTCCTTCAGCGTGATCCCCAAGAGCGAGGACGGCGACGCCGACTATTCCGACGCCGGGCTGAGCGCCTGACGCTTTCCTCTCCCGCGTCCCCGGCCTAGCTTCGCCCGGGACAGAAAGAGAGGGATTCGATGACCGACTTGAAGTTCGACACGTTGCAGGTCCACGCCGGCAGCAGCCCCGACCCCGCCACCGGCGCGCGCCAGACGCCGATCTACCAGAGCACCGCCTACGTCTTCCGCGACGCGGACCACGCCGCGCGGCTGTTCAACCTCGAGGAGGTGGGCTTCATCTATTCCCGCCTCACCAACCCGACGGTCGCCGTCCTGCAGGAGCGCATCGCGACCCTCGAAGGCGGCGCCGGCGCGGTCTGCTGCTCGTCGGGGCACGCCGCCCAGATCATGGCGCTGTTCCCGCTCATGGGGCCGGGCAAGAACGTCGTGGCCTCGACGCGCCTCTACGGCGGCACCGTCACCCAGTTCAGCCAGACCATCCGCCGCTTCGGCTGGTCGGCCACCTTCGTCGACTTCGACGACGAGGACGCCGTGCGCGCCGCCATCGACGACGACACCCGCGCGATCTTCTGCGAGTCGATCGCCAACCCGGGCGGCTACGTAACCGACATCCCCGCCATCGCGGCCATCGCCGACGCCGCCGGGCTGCCGCTGATCGTCGACAACACCTCCGCCACCCCCTACCTCTGCCGCCCCATCGAGCACGGCGCGACGCTGGTGGTGCACTCGACCACCAAGTACCTGACCGGCAACGGCACCGTCACCGGCGGCGCGATCGTCGATTCGGGCAAGTTCGACTGGATGGCCTCGGACAAGTTCCCGTCGCTCTCGCAGCCCGAGCCCGCCTACCACGGCCTCACCTTCGCCGAGGCGCTGGGCCCGATGGCCTTCACCTTCCACTCCATCGCCATCGGCCTGCGCGACCTCGGCATGACGATGAACCCGCAGGCGGCGCACTACACGCTCATGGGCATCGAGACGCTGTCGCTGCGCATGGAGCGCCACGTGGCCAACGCGCGCAAGGTGGCCGCCTGGCTCGAAGGGCACGACGCCGTCAAGGCCGTCACCTACGCCGGCTTGCCCTCCTCCCCCTATGCCGAGCGCGCCGAACGGCTCTACCCGAAGGGCGCGGGCGGGCTGTTCACCGTCGCGCTCAAGGCCGGCTACGAGGGCTGCGTGAAGTTCGTCGATTCGCTGGAGCTGTTCAGCCACGTCGCCAACCTCGGCGACACGCGCAGCCTCGTGATCCACTCCGCCTCGACGACCCACCGCCAGCTCACCGAAGAGCAGCAGATCGCCGCCGGCGCGGCACCCGACGTGGTGCGGCTGTCGATCGGCATCGAGGACGCGGACGACCTGATCGCCGACCTCGAGCAGGCGCTGGCGAAGGTCTCCGCCTGATCGCCGGGCTCGCGCACCTCACGCGGTGCGCGAGCTTCCGCCGCTAACGCGCTGGTACTATTCGACTTCCCGAACCTGGAAGACCATCGACACGTCGGCGCTGATGGCGATCTCGCCCTCGGCGACGGGCACCGACGCCACCCGCGCCTCCATCATCGGCATCGGCGGCCCCGACCCGGCCCCGGCCTCGCTCAGGCTGAGCAGCTCGCCGAGGGCCACCCCGGCCGCGTCGGCGAACAGCTCCGCCTTGGCACGCCCGTTGGCCACCGCCTCGCGGCGCGCCTCGTTCAGGACCGGCTCTGGATCCTGGAGGCCGAACTCGATCCCCTGCAACTCGTTCGCCCCATCGCCGATCACCGCGTCGAGCACCTCGCCGATGATGTCGAGATCGCGCACCCGCACGGTCAGGATCGACGAGGCGGTGAAGCCGTCGATGCGGCTGGAGCGCGAGCTCGAATAGTCGGTCAGGTTGGGCGACAGGCGCAGGCTGCCGGTCCGGATGTCCGCCGGCGCGATATCGGCCTCGGCGAGGCGGTCGAGCACCGCCGCCAGGGCCGTGCTCATCTCGTCGACGGCCGCGTCGGCGGCCTTGGACTGCGCGGTGACGCCGAGGCGCACTGTGGCCATGTCGGGGGTAACGGAAATTTCACCATGTCCTGCTACGCTGATCGTCGGCGGCTCGTAGGGCTGCGCGTCGGCCGGACGCGGGGCCGTCGCGACGAACGCGAGGAAGGCCGCGAGGGCCGTCAGGGGGAAGAAGATGCTGGTTTTGCGGGCGCCGGAGCGGGTGATCATGACTGGCCTCCTGATCGATATGGAACGGATCGTCCCCTGCTTGGACGCGCCCCGCAAGCGGTTCCTTGGCGACGCCGGCGGCAGCCTTGGACTGCGCGGAAAACTGCTGTAGTTTCGCGGCGCCGGCGGCAGTGCTTGCGCCCTTTCCGACACCTGCTAGAGCGATAGGAATGACGCCGAACCCTCCCTTGACCGTGGCCCCAGATTTCGCGCTGTCGCTGTCGTTCGACGGCCTCCGGCTGCTCCAGCGCGCCGATACCGGCTGGCTGCTGGTCGGCGAGGCCGCGCTCGACTCGCCGGACATGCGCGCCGCGCTGGCGCGGCTACGCGCGCGGGCGCGGGCGCTGGCCGGCGGTCCGTTCCAGACCAAGCTGCTGATCCCCAACGAGCAGATCCGCTACCTCGCCCTCGACGGGCTCGAGGCGGGCGAGGCCGAGGTGCTCAAGGCGCTCGACGGCGCCACCCCCTACCCGGTCGCGGATCTCGTATACGACTATACCAAGGGCGGCGGGCGCACCTACATCGCCGCCGTCGCGCGCGAGACGCTGCGCGAGGCCGAGGCCTTCGCCGCCGAGCACGGCATGTCGCCGGTGAGCTTCGCGGCGGTGCCCGCGCCGTTCACCTTCGTCGGCGAAGTGGTCTTCGGGCCGGCCTCCGCCGCGGGCGACGTCACCGTCGAGCGCGACAGCGACCCGGTCCGGGTGGTCGGCGTGGCGCACCTGCCCGACGAGGCCGAGGCCGTCGCCGCCCAGCCCGCCCAGGCCGCCGCCGCCGTCGCCGCTCCCGCACCGGTGCTCGAAATGGCCGGTGTTGACGCCGGCCCGGTCATGCAGGCTGCCCCTCCGGCCGACCCGCCTGGCGAGCGTCCGGGCTTCGGCGAGGCGCGGCACGGCTGGACCGGCCCCGCCGCCGACAGCCCGTCCCCCACCGCGCCGGCGCCGCGCCCGGCGATGCCCGTCCCGCCGCCGACCCCGCCGAGCTTCTTCGCCCGCTCCCGGGACGAGGCGCCGGAGGAGGAGCCGCAGCATGAGCCGGAGCAAAACGTTGCCGACGAGCCGGAGGAGCGGATCGACGAGCCGGAGGATATGACCGCGCCCGCCGAGGAGCCACAGCCTGTCGAGGAGCCGGTGGCGGCCGCGCCGGAGGAACCGGAGCAGAAGACGGCTGCCGAGCCGGAGCAAACCGCCGCGCCTGCCGATGAGCCCCAGCCTGCCGACGCGCCGGCGGACGAGGTGCCGATGTTCACGTCGCGCCACCGCGCCGTCCCGGAGCCGGAGCCCGAGACCGATCCCGCGCCTGAAGCGGCTCCCGAGGAGCCCGTCCTCAGCTTCCGCAGCCGCGCGACCCGCGCGACCCGCAACGACGACATCCCCCCGCCGCCGCCCAGCCGCCCGCCGCTGACCGCGCGCGATGACATCCCCCCGCCCCCGCCGCCGCGCGCGCCCCACCGGGTGTTGCTGTCGGAGGGCGCGCCGAGCGAGCCGGATGCGCCCACCGCAAGCGACGCACCGATGTCGTTCCAGGAGCGGATGCGCGCACGGCTCGCGGCCCGCGACGACGCGCCCGCCGCGCCGCCTCCCGGAACGGCCGAAGCCGCGCCGCTGACCTTCCGCGATCGGATGATGGAGCGCTTCGGCGGCAAGGCCGATGCGCCGGACGCCGGTGACGGCGCGCCGAGGCCGCGCTTCGAGCTGCCGCCCGAGGGGACGCCGCCCGACCCGCCGCGCGGCTTCATCGAGCGGCTGCGCGCCCGTGCCGAGCCGCCGCCGCCCCCCGCGGCGAAGCTCGGCTTCACCGCCGCCCGCCCCGCCGCCGCCCGCCCCGCCGCCGCGGGGCCTGTCGCCGGCGCTGCGCTCGGCGCCGCCTACGCCGCGCCCGATGGCCCGGCGATCCCGGTCACCGGCCGCGCCGAGGGGGCGGTCGACGAGACGCACGCGCCCGGCCTCGGCCTGCCCGACCGCCCGGCCCCGATTCCCGAACCCGCGCCCGAGGCGCCGCCGGCCAAGCCCAAGCGCGGCCGCAAGTCCGGCAAGGCGAAAGCCGCTCCGCCCCTCGCCCCGCCGCCGGGCGACGCCGCCAGGCCGGCCGAACGCAACGCCGCGACCGCGGATGACGAGCGCGCGCAGATGACGATCTTCGGCGCGCGCCGGCTCGAGGAAGAGCGCCGCATCGGCGGCAAGCCCCGCTTCCTCGGCGTGATCCTGACGGCGCTGCTGCTGCTCTTCCTGGCCGTCGTCGGCGCGCTCGCCGCGGCCAACAGCGACAGCATCGCGCGCTGGTTCGGCGACCTCGCCGGCACCCGCACCGCCACCGCCACCGCGCCCGCCGAGCCGGAGCCCGAGCCCGCCAGCGCCTCCGCGCTCTCGGCCGACATCGCGGCCCCCGCGCCGCAGCCCGAGCCGCTGGTGCCGCCCGAGGCGGACGGGGGCCTCGCCTGGACCGAGGACAACAGCCTTCCGGAGGAAGACCTCACCAACAACGCCGAGGCCGGCGACGCTCCCGCCGCGCCCGTCGCCGAGGCCGTCGAGCCCGCGCCCGAGATCGCGATGCTCGCGCCCGAGGCGCCTGTTGCCGAGGCCGAGGACACCGACAGCGCCGCGCCCGAGGGCAGCCTGCTCGAGCCCGTCGCCACCGCGCCGCCGCCCGTCCAGCAGCCCATCGGCCGCGTGCTCAGCCCCGCCGAGGCCCAGCGCATCTACGCCGCCACCGGCGTCTGGCAGCGCGCGCCGCGGATCCCGGTGACGCCGCGCACCGAGGTGCTCGAAGAGCTGCCCGTAAGTGCCCCCGTGGGCTACGACTTCACCGCGACGCCAGCCACGCTCGACAGCCCCGGCGCGTCGGCGGGCGACGTCCGCATCCCGACTCCGGCCGACCCGCCGCCGCCGGGCAGCGCCTTCGAGCGCGACGAGGACGGCTTCATCCTCGCCACCGAGGACGGGACGCTGACGCCCGACGGCATCGTCGTCTTCGCCGGCGCGCCCGAGCGCGAGCCGCCGATCCGCCCCGGCACCGAGCCGCCGCCGGTCACGCCGGTGTCGCTCGCCGCCGAAGGCACGCAAGTCACCGAGGTCAACGGCACCGTCGTGCTCTCGGGCGAGGTGCCGCTGTCGCCGCCGGAGCGCCCGGCGGAGGCGCTGGCTGCCCGGTTCGGCCCGTTCCCCGGTGCGGATGTGGCGGAGGTGGTCGCCGAGGTTGAGGTCGCGCCCGTCGAGGCGGAGCCGCAGCCGCAGGTCGCCCTGCTCGACGATGCTCCAATCGACCCGCCGTTGCGCCCGGAGGACATCGCGCCCGTGACCGAGCCGGCCGCCGCGCCGCCCGTCGCCGTGGCCTACACCACCACGCCGGGCCTGCTGCCGCCGCTGCGCCCTGCCACGCTCGCGCCCGGGGTGGTCCAGGAAGCACCCGTCGCCGCCGTCGCGCCCGAGCCCGCCTCGGTGGCCTACGTGCCCGCCATCGGCCTCACGCCGCCGACGCGCCCGGCCGAGCTCGCACCGGAAGAGGCCGCGCTTGCGCCCGCTCCGACCGTCGCGCCCGAAACGAGCGACGTCGCCTACCTGCCCGCCGTCGGGATCGCCCCGCCGACACGCCCCGCCGCCCTCGCGCCGGATACCGTGGCAGCGGTCACGCCCGAGCCGGAGACCCCTGCCGTCGACGCCGCCGTGCCGCCCGTGGCCTACCTCGCGACGATCTCGCTGCGCCCGCCGACCCGGCCGGGCGAGGTCGAGCGCGTTGCCGCCGCCGCCGAACCGTCCGCCGAGCCGGCCACCGGCGTGAGCTACCTCGAGCAGCGCGCCGCCAACCCGCCGTCGCGCCCGACCGGCCTCGCGCCCGAGGCGGCCGTCGAGGAGACCGCGACCGACGCCGCCCCGACCACGCTCCCCTCCGAGCTGCTGTTCCTCGATTCGATCAGCTTCCGGCCGCAGCTGCGCCCCGCCGCGATGACCATCACCGCCGCCGCGAGCCCGGCCGATCCGGTCGAGGTCGTGCGGCCAGGCGGCGTTTCGCTGGCGTCGCTGCGCCCGCAGCTGCGCCCGGGGACGGACGTCAACGTCGCTGTCGCCGCCGCGCTCGCCGCCGATCCCGCGCTCGCCGGCCCCCGTCCCAACCTGCGCCCCGAGGATATCGCGCCGACCGACGAGGAAGCCGCGGAAGAGCTCGACGACAGCGCCGAGGCCGTCGCCGCGGCGTTGGCGGAGGCGACCGAGCCGCCCGCCGAGACGGGCAACGACACCGCCGCCGCGCTCGCCGCCGCCGCCGCCGCGCTCCAGCAGAGCGTGCCGCGCGAGGCGCTGGCCTCGGCGACGCGGCAGGCGGTGGGCCGCTCGCTCCGCCCCGACCCCCGGCCGCGCAACATGGCGCGCATCGTGCAGAACGCGCAGCGCGCCAGCGCCCGCGCGACCGCCGCCGCCGCACCCGCGGCCGCTCCCGTCACGCCCCGCGCCGTCGCGCCCTCCGGCCCGACCACCGGGAGCGTCGCCGCCGCCGCCACCTTCGAGAACGCGATCAACCTGCGACGCATCAACCTGATCGGCGTCTACGGCCGCATCGACGACCGCCGCGCCCTCGTGCGCCTCGCCAACGGGCGCTACGTGAAGGTCAGCGTCGGCGACCGGCTCGACGGCGGCCGGGTCAGCGCCATCGGCGACAGCTACGTCGATTTCACCCAGCGCGGCAGGGCGGTGCGCATCGCCATGCCGAACGGCTGACATCGCACCGCCTGTGCCGGTGACGGCGGCACGCCGCGATTGCATTGCCGCCGAGGCGCTGCGATAGCAATTCGATGCAGGGCTTTCTGATCCAAGCGACGATCTACCTCGGCGCGGCCGCCATCGCGGTGCCGCTCGCGGCGCGCCTGGGGCTGGGATCGGTCCTCGGCTACCTGCTCGCGGGCGTGGCCATCGGCTTCATCCCCGGCATCGGCTCGGAGACGGAGGAGCTGCAGCACTTCGCCGAGTTCGGCGTCGTGGTGATGCTGTTCCTGATCGGCCTCGAGCTCGAACCCCGCGCCCTCTGGGACATGCGCGACCGGCTGATCGGGCTCGGCGGGCTGCAGATCACGCTGACCACCGGCCTGATCGCCCTCGGGGCCGCCGCGCTCGGCATTGCCTGGCCGACGGCGCTGGCGGTGGGGATGATCTTCGCGCTGTCCTCAACGGCCATCGTGCTGCAGACCCTGTCGGAAAAGGGCCTGATGCAGACGCCCGGCGGACGGTCGACCTTCTCGGTGCTGCTCACCCAGGACATCGCCGTGATCCCGATGCTGGCGCTGCTGCCGCTGCTCGTCGTCGGCACCGGCTCAGCCACCGCCCTGCACGGCGAGGCGGCGCACGGGCCCGAGGTGCACGCGATGAGCCTCGTGGAGGGCCTCCCCGGCTGGGGGGTGACCCTGGTCACGCTGGGCGCGGTGGCGGCGATCGTGCTCGCCGGGACCTACCTGACGCGCCCTGTCTTCCGCTACATCCAGCACGCCCGCCTGCGCGAGATGTACACCGTGCTGGCGCTGCTGATGGTGGTGGCGATCGCGGTGCTGATGCAGTCCGTCGGCCTGTCGCCCGCGCTCGGCACCTTCCTCGCCGGGGTGGTGCTGGCCAATTCCGAGTTCCGCCACGAGCTCGAGAGCGACCTGGAGCCGTTCAAGGGCCTGCTGCTGGGGCTGTTCTTCATCACCGTCGGCGCGGGGATCGACTTCGAGCTGCTGCTCGCGCACCCGCTGACGCTGTTCGGCCTGACGCTCGGGGTCATCGTCATCAAGGGCGTCGTCCTCTACCTGCTGGCGCTGCTGTTCAAGCTCCGGGGCCGCGACCGCTGGCTCTTCACGCTCGGCCTCGCGCAGGCGGGGGAGTTCGGCTTCGTGCTGATCTCCTTCTCGCTCCAGCAGGCGGTGCTGACGCAGGAGGCGGGGGCGATGCTGCTGATGGTCGTGGCGCTGTCGATGATGATCACGCCGCTGCTCTTCATCCTCAACGAGCGCCTGTCGCGCCGGATGGTCGAGGCGGCCGACGCGCCGGCCGACGAGATCGACGAGACCGGCCCCGTCATCATCGCCGGGATCGGGCGCTTCGGGCAGGTGGTCAACCGGCTGGTGCGTTCGGCCGGCTACTCGACCGTGGTGCTCGACGCCAACCTCGCGACGGTCCAGACCATGCGCACCTTCGGCTTCCGCGCCTTCTTCGGCGATCCGACCCGGCCCGACCTGCTCCACTCGGCGGGCTTCGACGACGCCTCCGTGCTGGTCGTCGCGCTCGACGATCCCGCCGCGGCGACCCGGCTGGTGCGCTACGCCCGCACCGCGCGGCCCGACATCCACATCGTCGCCCGCGCGCGCGACCGCATCCACGTCTACCAGCTCTACCAGGCCGGGGCCGACGACATCGTGCGCGAAACGTTCGATTCGTCGCTGCGGGCCGGGCGCTACGTGCTCGAGAACCTCGGGCTCAGCGAGTACGAGGCCAACGAGGCCGAGGTCTACTTCTACCACCACGACCGCAGCGCGATGCGCACGCTTGCGCAGCTCTACAAGCCCGGCGTGCCGGTGTCGCAGAATCCGGAATACGTCGCCAAGGCGCGCGAGCTGGAGCGCGATCTCGAGACCGCGCTCGCCAGCAATCTCGACGTCGAGGCGATGGGCCTGCAGCGCAAGGGCGCCGCCGGGGGGCGGGCGAAGGAGTGAGGCTCAGCCGTCGCTGACTCCGGCCTCCGCGAAGGTCGCCATGCCCGAGTGGCACGCCACCGCGCCGCGCAGCACCCCGAGCGCCATTGCCGCGCCCGTGCCCTCGCCGAGCCGCATGTCGAGATCGAGCAGCGGCGACAGGCCGAGGTGGTCGAGCAGCCGCCCGTGAGCGCTCTCGGCGCTCCGGTGGCCGGCGAGCGCGTGGTCGAGCGCCCCCGGCGCGGCGGCGTGCAGCACGGCGGCGGCGGAGGTGGCGATGAAGCCGTCGAGGATCACCGGGATCCGGTGGCTGCGCGCCGCCGCGATGGCGCCCGCGATGGCCGCGATCTCGCGCCCGCCGAGGCAGCGCAGCACCTCGAGCGGCTGCCCGGCCAGTGCGCCCGCGTTGGCCGCGAGGCCCGCGTCGATCACCGCCGCCTTCAGCTCCAGCCCCGCCGCGTCCACGCCGGTGCCCCGCCCGGCCCAGTCCACGCCGCGCCCGCCGCAGAGCGCGGCGGCGATGGCGGCGGCGGCGGTGGTGTTGGCGATGCCCATCTCGCCGGCGATGAACAGGTCCGCCGCCGGGTCGACCGCCTCCCACCCTGCGCCCAGCGCGGCGACGGCCTCGGCCTCGCTCATCGCCGGGCCGGCGGTGAAGTCGGCGGTCGGCTGGTCGAGCTCGAGCGCGACGACGCCCATCGTCGCCCCGTAGGCCCGCGCGAGCTGATTGATCGCCGCGCCGCCGGCCTCGAAGTTGGCCACCATCTGCACCGTCACGTCGGCCGGGAACGCCGAGACGCCGCGCGCGGCGATGCCGTGGTTGCCGGCGAAGACCACGATCTGCGGCGCCTCGAGCGAGGGGCGCGGATCGCCCCGCCAGCCGGCGTACCAGATCGCCAGCTCCTCGAGCCGCCCGAGCGCGCCCGGCGGCTTGGTGAGCTGCCCGTTGCGCGCCTCGGCGGCGGCGATGGCGCCGGTGTCGGGGGCGGGCAGGTCGGCGAGGCGGCCGGCGAAGTCGGCGAGGGTGGTGAAGGGAACGGGCATCGGGCCTCTCGTTTGCATTGGCGGCAGGCCCTCTCTATCGAACGGACGACCGGGGAAAAGGGGGCCTGATGCGACGCTTGGCTGATTTCGCGCGACGGCGGCTGGCGGATGTCGCGGCGGCGCTGGCGCTGTTGACCCGCCTGCCAATGCCCTCCGCCGCACCGGGGCCGCAGGCGGCATGGGCCTGGCCGCTGGCGGGGCTGGCGGTGGGGGCGCTCGCGGCGGGCGCCGCGGCGCTGGCCGGCGCCGTCGGCCTTCCGCCGGGCGTCGCCGCCGGGCTGGCGCTGGCGGTGGCGGCGCTGGCGACGGGGGGGCTGCACGAGGACGGGCTGTCGGACAGCGCCGACGGGCTCTGGGGCGGCGGCCACCCGGAGCGACGGCTCGAGATCATGCGCGACAGCCGGATCGGCAGCTACGGCGCGCTGGCGCTGGTGCTCGGTCTCGGCCTGCGCTGGAGCGCGCTCGCTTCCGCCATCGCGGCGGGCTGGCTCTGGCCGGCGCTGCTCGTGGCGGGGCTGGCGAGCCGGGCGGCCATGGCGGCGCTCGCGGCCGCCCTGCCCTTCGCGCGTCCCGACGGCCTCGCCCGCCTCACCGGCCGCCCGCCGCCCCGCGCGGCGCTCGCGGCGATGGCGCTGGCGGGCGCGGGCTGCCTGCTGCTCGCGCCGTGGGCGCTGGTGGCCGTCGCGCTGGCGGCGGGGGGGCTGGTGGCGCTGCTCGGACGGGTCGCGCGGAGGCGGATCGGCGGGCAGACCGGCGACATCCTCGGCGCGGCGCAGCAGCTTGCCGAGATCGCGGTGCTGCTGGTGTTCGCGGCGCTCTAGCCGGGGCAGTCGAGCGCGGCGGCGAGATCGCCGAGCCCGGTGAACGGCCCGAGCGCGCGGCTCTCGAGCCGGCCGTCGCGCAGGCGCGTCGCCATCACCCGGCTCCAGTCCGCGTCGGCGGTGATCATCTCGATGCCGTCGCCGCAATCGCGCAGTCCGCCGTGGATCGCCGGCTCTCCGTAGGAGTGGTTGGTCAGCCCCTCGGCCACCGCCTCCTCGCGCAGCGCGCCGTCGGCGAACTCGAGCACGATCAGCCGTTTGGCGAGGTGGGGGCGGTCGATGTAGGCCAGCTCGACGCGCCCGTCGCCGTCGAGATCGGCCACGCCGACCGGAGCCAGCCAGCGGTTGCGCTGGCCGAACCAGTCGTTCGCCGCAATCAGGGTGCCTTCGGCGCCGTAGATCGCGAGCCGGGCCCCGAGGTCGCGATTGCTCTCGACCACCACCGCCTCGGTCGCGCCGTCGCCGTCGACGTCGACCACGCGCGGCGCGGTGTCCTCGAACACCCGCTCCTCGGGCAGCCGCACCGTCACCGGCCCTCGAGCCGTCTCGAGCACCAGCGCGCCCCACTCGACCGGGTCGCCCAGCGCCCCGTGCGGGTAGCGGTCGGTCGGCTCGGCGTAGGTGGCGGCGTCGATGCCCTGCGCCGCCGCTCCGCCAGCCGCGAGGGCGGCGAGGAGCGCGGCGCGCAGCAGCATCAGATCTGCTTCTCGGGCATCTGCACCACCAGCCCGTCGAGCGCGTCGCTCACCTTGAGCTGGCAGGTCAGGCGCGAGCGCGTCGGGTCGGGCTCGTAGGCGAAGTCGAGCATATCCTCTTCCATCGCGTCGCGCTCGGGCAGCTTCTCGACCCATTCGGGCGCGACGTAGACGTGGCAGGTCGAGCAGGCGCAGGCGCCGCCGCAATCGGCCTCGATGCCCGGAATGCCGTTGTCGCGGGCGCCTTCCATGACCGTCATGCCGTTGGCGACCTCGACCACGTGCTCCTTGCCGCCGTGCTCGATGTAGGTGATCTTCGCCATGTCCGCTCCTTTTGTCGTGCTGCGGCCCTGTCTAGAGCGGCCCTGCCGGGGCTGCCAGTGACATTTGCGCGGGTTTGCCAGTTGCGCCGCATCGGCTAGAAGAGCGCGCAGCGGGGCGCAAGACCCCCGAGGAGGAGCGCAGTGATCAGTCCCAGCCCCCGAGCCGCGACGCTGCTGGCGCTGCTGCTCGCCGCCTGCGCGCCCGGCGACGACGGCGCGGGCCGGATCGCGCCGTTCGCCGATCGGCTCGAGATCGCGCGCGATCCGGAGGGCCGATGCCTCGGGCGCACCATCAGCCCGGCGCTGATCGAGACGGTGACCGAGCAGGTGATCGTCGCCCCTGCCGAGATCGGTCCCGACGGCGCGCAGCTGCGCCCGGCCACGTTCCGCACCGTCACCGAGCAGCGGATCGTGCGCGAGCGGCGGGAGACGGAGTTCGAGGCGATCTGCCCCGAGGCGCTGACCGTCGAGTTCGTGACCAACCTGCAGCGCGCCCTGCAGGCCCGCGGCGCGCTCACCGGCCCCGCCGACGCCGCCTACGACACGCGCACGCAGGCGGCGGTGCAGGCCTTCCAGTCCGAGATCGGCGGCCCCGACAGCCCCGTCCTCGCCCGCACCACCGCCGTGCGGCTCGGGCTCGTCGCCCTGCGGCAGTCGGAGATCGACATCCTCGACGAAACCGCCCGCTGAGCGATCTGGCCGGCCGGGCCGGGTGCGACGGGCTGGCGGAGCGCGAACTGCGCCGCCCGGGCAGCGCCGGCCCGCGGGGCGGGATCGTACTATGTGCGCCGCGCCCGAAAACCCCGAACGGCCGCAGCTCGGCGCCGCCATCGCCAGAAGCGCCGCCCCGTGGGGGCGGGCCGGCGCTGCCCGGCCGGGGGCCGGGCGGGGCGTGTCATTGCCCCTGCGCGAAAAAGAACGGCGCTCGATTGCCTGCCCACCGGGCAAAAGAAAACGGCCGGTGCGCAAGGCACCGGCCGTCCGTGTCTCACCCGGAAGCGAGGATCACTCGGCGTCGTCGTCCTCGACCTCTTCGTCTTCGTCGACGAGGCTCAGCGCGACGAAGCGCGGGTCGCCGCCGCGGCGGACGAGGAGGAGCAGCGAGCGGCGGCCGGCGTCGCGGGCCTCCTCGATACGGGCCTCGAACTCGGCGTAGGTCCCGACCGGTTGCTGGCCGGCCTCGGTGATGACGTCACCGGCGACGAGCCCCTTGGAGGCGGCCTCGCTGGCCGGGTCGATGTCGGTGATCACCAGGCCGCTCTCGACGGACAGGCCGTACTGCTCGACCAGCGCCTCGTCGACCTCGGCCACGCTCAGGCCCAGCACCTCGTTCTCGACGGCGTCCTCTTCGGGCGCATCGGAGGAGGCGGGGAAGGCCACGGCCTCGTCGGTCTCGCGGCGGCCGAGCGTCACGGTCAACTCGACGAGCTCGCCGTTGCGCAGCACCTGCACGGGGACGTCCTTGCCGACCGGCGAGTTGCCGACCATCCGGACGAGCTCGCGGGTGTCCTCGACCGCGATGCCGTCATAGACGGTGATGACGTCGCCGGCGAGCATCCCGGCATCGTCCGCCGGCCCCGGGGGCACGTCGGTGATGAGGGCGCCGGAGGCGGTCTCGAGCCCGTCGATGGCCTCGACCATGTCCGGCGTCACGTCCTGGATGCGCACGCCGAGCCAGCCGCGGCGGGTCTCGCCGAACTCCTGGAGCTGGTCGACCACGTTCTTGACCACCGCCGACGACATGGCGAAGCCGATGCCGATGGAGCCGCCGGTCGGCGACAGGATCGCGGTGTTCACGCCGATCACCTCGCCGCCCATGTTGAACAGCGGGCCGCCGGAGTTGCCGCGGTTGATGGCGGCGTCGGTCTGGATGTAGTCGTCGTAGGTGCCGCTCAGGGCACGGTTGCGCGCCGAGATGATGCCGGCGGAGATCGAGAAGCCCTGGCCGAGCGGGTTGCCCA
The DNA here is from genome assembly GCF_000153305.1 of Oceanicola granulosus HTCC2516. Taxonomy (GTDB): domain Bacteria; phylum Pseudomonadota; class Alphaproteobacteria; order Rhodobacterales; family Rhodobacteraceae; genus Oceanicola; species Oceanicola granulosus. The sequence goes on along the minus strand of NZ_CH724108.1, from coordinate 694,846 downwards.
TGGCCATGACCCAGTCGCCCACCCGGGCGCCCTCGCCGTCGCTGTCGCCGAAGGCCACGTAGGGCAGGTCCTCTGCCTCGACCTTGAGCAGGGCGATGTCGGTGTTCGGGTCGGTCCCGACGACCTCGGCGGGGAGCTCGTTGTCGCTGTCGTAGAACTCGATCAGGATCTCGTCGGCGCCCTCGATCACGTGGTTGTTCGTGACGATGTAGCCGTCGGCCGAGATCACGAAGCCGGAGCCGAGCGCGGACGAACGGCGCGGGCCGTCGTTCTCGGGAAGGTTGCGGAAGAAGTCCTCGAAGGGCGAGCCCTCGGGCACGATGCCGTCGGGGCCGGTGCGGCCGGCGACCATGGTGGAGGTGGTGATGTTGACGACGGCCGGGCTGACCTGCTCGGCGAGGTCGGCGAAGGTCGTCGGGCGGCTCTGGGCCTCGGCGGGCATGGCCTGCGAAAGCGCCAGCGCGGCACCGAGGACGAGCGCCGTGAGGGCCGCGCGAAGTCGCTGCGGCGGGGTTTCGCACGTCGGCGAATAGGCGAGCACCTTGAATGTCACGGGAGTAGTCTCCTGTCAGTTCGGAATCGGTGGAACAGGCCGGGCCCGCTCCGTCCGCTAGTGATGAAGCTACCCGTCCGGTTGCGCAACTCAAACCCCGCGCACGTTTCGTCACCCCCGTGTGACGAGCCGCAACACTTCGGTGGGGTTCGGGTGGAGAAGGGGGGGGAAGTCATGGCCGGAGAGGCGCGTGTCCCTCTGACACCGGCCTCGGCGAAGGAGTTGCAGAAACTCGGCCATGCGTGCGTGATCGAGACCGGCGCGGGCCTCAGGGCCGGCTTCACCGACGCCGCCTACGAGGCCGCCGGCGTCGAGATCGCTGCGAGCGCCGAGGCGCTGTGGGACGTGGCCGACATCGTCGCCAAGGTCCGCCCGCCGACGCCGGACGAGCTCGGCCGCACCCGCGAGGGACAGCTCGTCATCTCGTTCTTCTACCGCGCCCAGAACGGCGACCTGCTCGACCTCGCCAAGGACAAGGGCGCCTCCGTCATCGCGATGGACATGGTGCCCCGCATCAGCCGCGCGCAGAAGATGGACGCGCTCTCCTCGATGGCCAACATCGCCGGCTACCGCGCGGTCATCGAGGCGGGCAACAA
>NZ_CH724108.1:686807-691911 GCF_000153305.1 Oceanicola granulosus HTCC2516 | reverse complement strand
ATTGCCGCCGCGCTCGGCGGCGAGGTCGACGATCACCGAGCCGGGCTTCATCGCCTCGACCATGTCCTTCGTCCAGAGCACCGGCGCGTCGCGGCCGGGGATCAGGGCGGTGGTGATGACGATGTCCATCTCGGGGGCGAGCTCGCGGAACTTCTCGAGCTGCTTCTCGCGGAACTCGGGGCTCGAGGGCGCGGCGTAGCCTCCCGTCGCCGCGCCGTCCTGGTTCTGCTCGAAATCGAGGTAGACGAACTCGGCCCCCATGGACTCGATCTGCTCGGCCACTTCGGGGCGCACGTCGAAGGCGTAGGTGATCGCGCCGAGCGAGGTGGAGGTGCCGATCGCGGCGAGCCCGGCGACGCCCGCGCCCACCACCAGCACCTTGGCCGGCGGCACCTTGCCCGCGGCGGTGACCTGGCCGGTGAAGAAGCGGCCGAAGTTGTTGCCCGCCTCGATGACCGCGCGGTAGCCGGCGATGTTGGCCATCGAGGAGAGCGCGTCCATCTTCTGCGCGCGGCTGATGCGGGGCACCATGTCCATCGCGATGACGGAGGCGCCCTTGTCCTTGGCGAGGTCGAGCAGGTCGCCGTTCTGGGCGGGGTAGAAGAACGAGATGACGAGCTGTCCCTCGCGGGTGCGGCCGAGCTCGTCCGGCGTCGGCGGGCGGACCTTGGCGACGATGTCGGCCACGTCCCACAGCGCCTCGGCGCTCGCAGCGATCTCGACGCCGGCGGCCTCGTAGGCGGCGTCGGTGAAGCCGGCCCTGAGGCCCGCGCCGGTCTCGATCACGCACGCATGGCCGAGTTTCTGCAACTCCTTCGCCGAGGCCGGTGTCAGAGCGACACGCGCCTCTCCGGCCATGACTTCCTTCGGTGACCCGATCCGCATTGGCGTCGTCCCTCCACTCCGGCTGTTCTAGCGTCGCGTGTGACTAGCGCGGTGACGCAGCGTCTACAAGCGACGCGGCGTCATGCCCGCGCGGCAGCCGGCTTGCGGCGGCCGGGCGCGCGGTCCAGTGTCGCCGCCGGATCACGCGGGAGGGATGGATGAGCCGGTTTGACGAGACGAAGGCGCTGTTCGCGCTGCCCGAGGGCGTGGTCTACATGGACGGCAACTCGCTCGGCCCCCTGCCCCGCGCCGTGCCCGGGCGGCTGGCGGCGATGGTGCAGGACGAGTGGGGCGAGATGCTCATCACCGCCTGGAACCGCGCCGGCTGGATGGCCGCGCCGCGCCGCGTCGGCGACCGGGTGGGCGCGCTGATCGGGGCGGAGCCGGGCAGCGTCGTGCTGGGCGACACGCTCTCGATCAAGGTCTACCAGGCGCTTGCCTCGGCGCTCGAGATGCGCCCCGGCCGCAAGGTGATCCTGTCCGACACCGGCAATTTCCCGTCCGATCTCTATATGGCCGAGGGGCTGGTGAAGAGCCTCGGCGCGGGCCACGAGCTGCGCCTCGTCGCGCCCGAGGCGGTCGCGGACGCGATCGACGAGGACGTCGCCGTGCTGATGCTCACCGAGGTCGACTACCGCACCGGGCGGCGCCACGACATGCCCGCGCTCACCGCCCGCGCCCACGAGGCCGGCGCGCTGGCGATCTGGGACCTGGCGCATTCGGCGGGCGCGCTCGCGGTCGACGTGGCCGGCGGCGGCGCCGACTTCGCGGTCGGATGCAGCTACAAGTTCCTCAACGGCGGCCCCGGCGCGCCGGCCTTCATCTACGTCGCGCCGCGCCACGCCGAGGTTGCGCGCCCGGCGCTGTCGGGCTGGCTCGGGCACGAGGCGCCGTTCGCCTTCGACATCGGCTACCGCCCCGGCGAGGGCGTGGAGCGGATGCGCGTGGGCACGCCGCCGATGATCCAGCTCGCCGCGCTCGAGGCCGCGCTCGACGCCTACGACGTCGTCGACATGGCCGCCGTCGCCGCCCGCGCCGGCGTGCTCGCCGACCGCTTCATCGCCGGCGTCGAGGCCGCCTGCCCCGACATGACCCTCGTCACCCCGCGCGACGCTTCGGCGCGCGGCAGCCAGGTGTCGTTCGCCCACCCCGAGGGCTATGCGGCGATGCAGGCGGTGATCGCGCATGGGCTGATCGGCGATTTCCGCGCTCCCGACATCATGCGCTTCGGCATCACGCCGCTCTACCTCGACGAGGCCGACATCGACCGCGCCGTCGAGATCCTCGCCGACGTTATGGGTCGCAAGCTCTGGGCCGAGCCGCGATACCAGGTGCGCCAGACGGTGACCTAAAGCGCCGCCGAGACCTCCGCGACCGCCGCCTCGATCAGCGCCAGGCAGGGGGGATCGGAGAAGCGGTGGTCGGCGCCCTTCACCAGCGTCAGCCGCAGGTCCTCGCCGTCGGCGTGATCGAGCAGACGCAGCGCGGTGTCGCGGCTGACGTCGGCATCGGCCGTGCCCTGCAGCATCCGCACCGGCATCGCCAGCCGCAGCGGCGTGGCGAGCACGAAATGGGCGGGGCCGTCCTCGATGAGGCGCATGGTGATCGGGTACGGGTCGCCGTACTCGGACGGCCGCAGCGTCAGCCCCTCGTGGCGCAGCTCGTCGCGCGCGTGCTCGCCGAATTCCTCCCACATGCTCGCGGTGAAGTCCGGCGCGGCGGCGATGGTGACGAGCCCCGCGACCAGCTCGGGCCGCTCGCGCGCCGCGAGCAGCGCGATCCAGCCGCCCATCGAGGAGCCGACCACGATCGCCGGCCGCTCCAGCAGCGCCAGCGCGGCGAAGGCGTCGTCGGCCCAGTCGCCGATGCAGCCGTCGGTGAAGTCGCCTTCGCTCTCGCCGTGGCCGGAATAGTCGAACCGCAGGAACGGCCGCCCCTGCGCCTTCGCCCAGGCCTCGAGATGCAGCGCCTTGGTGCCCGCCATGTCGGAGCGGAAGCCGCCGAGGAACGCCACCGGCACCCCCTCGCCGGCGCTCAGGTGATAGGCGATGCGCCGCCCCTGTGGTGTCGTCAGCCACTCCATGCCCGTCTCCTCCCGGCCGTTTCGCGCGCCCGAACATTCCCCGCCCGCCGCCGCGCCGCAACCCCGAGGGTTGACGCCGCCGCGCGCGCGGCTCATCTGGGGCCACGACATAACCCGCAACCGGGCGTTCCGTGGGCGCCAAACCGACGAGGAGCCAGGCCGATGAGCCTCGACCAGTCCCCCATCACCCTCACCTTTCCCGACGGCAACGCGCGCCAGTACCCCGCCGGCGTCACCGCCGCCGAGGTCGCGGCCGACATCTCCACCTCGCTCGGCAAGAAGGCGATCTCCGCGCAGGTCGACGGCGCGCACTGGGACCTGCAATGGCCGATCGAGGCCGACGCGGCCATCGCCATCAACACGATGAAGGACGAGGCGCCTGCGCTCGAGCTCGTGCGCCACGACCTCGCCCACATCATGGCCCGCGCCGTGCAGGAGATCTGGCCCGACGTGAAGGTCACCATCGGCCCCGTGATCGAGCACGGCTGGTACTACGATTTCGACCGCGCCGAGCCGTTTACCCCCGAAGACCTCGGCGCCATCGAGAAGAAGATGCGCGAGATCATCAACAAGCGCGACCCGGTCCGCACCGAGACCTGGGAGCGCGACCGCGCCATCGCCCATTACCGGGACAACGACGAGCCCTACAAGGTCGAGCTGATCGAGAGCATCCCCGGCTCCGAGCCCATCCGGATGTACTGGCACGGCGACTGGCAGGACCTCTGCCGCGGCCCGCACCTGCAGCATACCGGCCAGGTCCCGGGCGACGCCTTCAAGCTGATGTCGGTCGCCGGCGCCTACTGGCGCGGCGATTCCTCGCGCGCCATGCTCCAGCGCATCTACGGCGCCGCCTTCCTCACCCGCGACGCCCTCAAGGCCCACCTGCACCGGCTCGAGGAGGCCCAGAAGCGCGACCACCGCAAGCTCGGCCGCGAGATGGACCTGTTCCACATGCAGGCCGAAGCGCCCGGCCAGGTGTTCTGGCACCCCAACGGCTGGACCGTCTACACCACGCTGCAGGACTACATGCGCCGCAAGCAGCGCGCCGGCGGCTACCGCGAGATCAACACCCCCCAGGTCGTGGACCGCAAGCTCTGGGAGGCCTCGGGCCACTGGGACAAGTACCAGGACCACATGTTCATCGTCGAGGTCGACGAGGAGCACGCGCAGGAGAAGGCGATCAACGCGCTCAAGCCGATGAACTGCCCCTGCCACGTCCAGGTCTTCAACCAGGGGCTGAAGTCCTACCGCGACCTGCCGCTGCGGCTGGCCGAGTTCGGCTCGTGCTCGCGCTACGAGCCCTCGGGCGCGCTGCACGGCATCATGCGGGTGCGCGGCTTCACCCAGGACGACGCCCACATCTTCTGCACCGAGGACCAGATCGAGGCGGAATGCGCCCGGTTCATCAACTTCCTCGCCGGCATCTACGAGGACCTCGGCTTCCCGACCTTCGAGATCAAGTTCGCCACCCGCCCCGAAAAGCGCGTCGGCTCCGACGCCAGCTGGGACCACGTGGAGAACGCCCTCGAGAGCGCCATCCGCGCCACCGGGCGCACCTACACGCTCGAGCCGGGCGACGGCGCGTTCTACGGGCCCAAGCTCGACTTCTACCTCACCGACGCGATCGGCCGCACCTGGCAGTGCGGCACGTTCCAGGTCGACCCGAACCTGCCCGAGCGGCTCGGCGCGACCTACATCGGCGAGGACGGCGCCAAGCACCGCCCCTACATGCTGCACCGCGCTACCCTCGGCAGCTTCGAGCGCTTCATCGGCATCCTGATCGAGGAGCACGCGGGCAAGCTGCCGTTCTGGCTCGCGCCGCGCCAGGTGGTGGTGGCGTCCATCGTGTCCGACGCCGACGGGTACGTGCACGAGGTGGTGGACGCGCTGCAGGCCGCCGGCGTGCGCGCCGAGGCCGACACGCGCAACGAGAAGATCAACTTCAAGGTCCGCGAGCATTCCGTCGGCAAGGTGCCGGTGATCCTCGCCTGCGGCGGCCGCGAGGTCGAGGAGCGCACCGTCTCGGTCCGCCGCCTCGGCGACAAGGCCACCCGGACCGCGGGGCTGGACGCGCTCGTCGGCGAGCTCTCCGCCGAGGCCACCCCGCCCGACCTGCGCCGCGGCTGACTTCGGCGG
>NZ_CH724108.1:596348-686631 GCF_000153305.1 Oceanicola granulosus HTCC2516 | reverse complement strand
TAGAAATGCGCCTTCGGCTCGTCCGGCTTGCCCGCCGCCAGCGCCAGCAGCCCGCCGAGCGCCGCGAACCCGATCGGGAACATCGTCCCGATGTTGAACCCGAACGCGCCGTAGAACAGCCCCGCCGACACGATCAGCAGAACCCCGCCCCACAGCGCCCGCGCCTTCGCCATCGCGCCGCCCGCGATGGCCAGCAGCGGCGCGAAGAACGAAGCGAAGCGGATCAGGTCCGGGTTGTCGAGCAGGCCGAACGTGTCGGCGATGTCGGAGTTGATCCGTGTCAGCTCGGCATAGCCGTAGCCGACGAGCCCGACGAGGATGCCGATCAGGCCGGCGATCAGTCCGAGGGTGAGGGCGGCGTTGCGCATGGGCGGGCTCCGGTTGAGTCTGGTTCGCCTCCAGATAGGCACCTCCGCCCGCCTAGCCAAGCACCGCCGCCTGAACCTCCGGCCCCCAGCCGAGCCACCAGCGCCCGTCGTCAAGGATCACCGGCCGTTTCATCAACGTCGGATGCGCCGCGAGCAACGCCTCGGGCGGCTGCTGCCGTTCGGCCTCGGGGAGCTGGCGCCACGTGGTCGAGCGCCGGTTGACGAGGTCCGGCCCGAGCGCTGCGAGCATCTCGGCCAGCACCTCCGGCGCCAGCCCGTCGGCGCGCACGTCGACCACCTCGTAGGCGCGCCCACCGGCGTCGAGCGCGCGGCGCGCCTTGCGGCAGGTGTCGCAGGTGGAGAGGCCGTAGAAGTGCATTGGTCTGAGTCCTTTCGGCGGGGGCCGGGCTGAAGCCCGGCCTACGGGGGGCGACGCGGGGGCGTCAATGGTTTGTCAACCGGCGGCTGGCAGGCTGGCACCATGTCGCGCTACCTGCGGCCCCGGATCGGCGGGGCCACGATCTTCTTCACCGTGGCCCTGTCCGGTGACAACCGAATGACCTTCGCGGGGTCGCGCGGGGGGTGCGCAATAAATGCGCACCCTACGCCGGGTCCTCCTACCCCAATACCGCCTGGAACTCCCGCCATTCTCCCTTGCTCATGCCGGAGGTCTCCTGCGTCACCGCTTCCCCGGCGAGCATCCGCCTCAGACACTCCAGCGCCTTCCCCGACAGGGTGGCGCCGCCGAGGCGGTAATCCTCGAAGGCGGCGTAGGCGTGGGGGACCCAGTCCTTGACGAGGCGGCAGATCTCCTCGGCGTAGACGCGGATCTCGTATTGCGCGTGGGCGTCGGCGCGCAGGCGCAGGAAGTGGAACAGGTTGTGCAGGTCCACCTTCCAGTACCACTGGGTGTAGATGTTGGCCGGCAGGTTCATCCGGGCGAGTTCGCGGGCGAGGCCCTGCTGGCCGTCCTGCCCGATCATCGCCTCGTAGTGATCGTAGGCCCGCGCCGCGTCGGCCTTGAGCCACTCCAGCACCCGCGCCCCCTCCTCGGGGCCGAGCGCCTCGCCGCGGCCCTGGTTGTTGGTCACCGACTGGGCGGCGAGCTTCTCGGGCTCGGGGATGTAGAACTCGCGGTCGAGGATCGAGTAGCGGGCGGAGTATTCGTTGACGTTGGCGGTGCGGTGACGGATCCACTGGCGCGCGACGAACACCGGCAGCTTCACGTGCAGCTTGACCTCGCACATCTCGAACGGGGTCGAGTGCCAGTGCCGCATCAGGTAGCGGATCAGCCCCTCGTCGTTGCTCACCGCCTTGGTGCCGCGCCCGTAGGAAACCCGCGCCGCCTGGCAGATCGCGGCATCGTCGCCCATATAGTCGATCACCCGCACGAAGCCGTGGTCGAGCACCGGATTGGCCTTGTAGAGATGACCCTCCATGCCTTCCGAGACCGCGCGCAGGGTGGGCCGCGGCGTGGCTCGCAGCTCGTCGATCTCGGCCTGCTGCTCGGGGGTGAGGGTCATGGGAGGCTCCTTGGGCGCTGCGGGTCGGTGCAACCTACATCTGCCGAAACGTCGTGACAATTCGGGAACATGACGACGCGCCGGACCGGCCCCGAGGTGCCGCCACGTTGACAGGGCGGGGCGGCATCTGAGAGCGTCGGTCCAAATGATCCGGGACGAATTCCGGGCGTTACGAGCGAGCAGGTCATGAAACAGCTACTGATTGCGGCGTCCGCGCTGGCCATCCTGTCGTCCTGTGGCGACGGACAACCGTTCTTCGACGACGAGGAGATCGGCGAGGATACCGCGAGCGAAGACGCGTCCGGCGACGACACCGACACCCCCGACGGCGTCGGTGACGCCGGCGACGCGGACGGCGAAGACGCGGGCGTCGACGCCGATGCCGCGCGCCTGCCACCCTCCGCCGACGACCCGTCGCCCGACTCCGGCATCGTGCGCTTCGAGGCCGACAGCGGCAACGGCGGCGGCCTGCTGACCGAGCCGGTGGTCTACGATCCCGAGACCGACAGCTTCTACATCGACAACCTCGCCTTCGACGGCCCCAACACCTACGCCCGCGGCGAGGCCGTCGCGAGCATGAACGGCTACGCCGTCTACGAGGCCGAGGCGATCCACACCGACTCGCTCACCGGCGATCCGATCAACCAGCTCACCCCCTACCGCGCCATCGTCGGCTTCTCCGACAACACCGTCGGGCGCGGCGGCGGCGAGCGCGCGCCGCGCACCTCCTTCGCCATCGTGCGCACGGGCGGCTACCTCGACTACGGCTTCGGCGGGTTCGTCTACCAGCGCGAGGGCGGCTTCGAGGTGCCCGAGACCGGCCAGGCGATCTACACCGGCGACTATGCCGGGATGCGGGTCTTCAGCGGCCAGGGCGGGCTCGAGTACACTGAGGGCGACGCCCGGATGGCGATCGACTTCGAGGACTTCAACACCAACCAGGGCGTGCGCGCCCGCGTGACCAACCGCAACGCCTATGACGTCAACGGCAACATCGTCTCGGGGTCCGGCGAGGGCCAGCTGCCCATGCCCGACCTGATCCTGACGGTCGAGCAGGGCGAAGGCGGCGGCTTCGACGCCAACGGAGAATATGCCGGCACCATATTCTCCATCGACGGCGCGGGCGACGAGTACGAGACCGGCGAGTTCTACGCCGTGCTCGCGGGCGACGCGACCGATGCCGACGACGGCGGCGAGATCGTCGGCGTGCTGGTGGTCGAGTCGACCGACCCGCGCAGCGACGCGACGGCGCAGGAGACCGGCGGGTTCATCCTGTACCGGGGCAACGACAACTAGGGCCGACCTCCATGACCCGACGCGCCCTGTTGCTGCTGGCGACCGCGCTCGGCCTCGCGGCCGGTCCGGCGGTGGCCGAGCCGCCGCCGGAGGCCGGGCTGAGCCCCGAGGCGTTGATGACGCTGGCCGCCGACCGCCTCGCCGCCGGCGACCCGGCCAGCGCCGCGCACATGACCAACGCCCTGATCGCGCGCGACGATGCCGACGTGCCGGCGCTGATCCTGCGCGCCGAGGCCGCCGTCGCGCTGCGGGACTACGACAGCGCCCAGCGCGCCGCCCGGCAGGCCTGGCGGCAGGCCGAGGTGCCGGCGGCGCGCTACGCCAGCGCCCGCCTCGCCGCCGTCGGCCTCGCCGGGCAGGAGCGCGACACGTTGGCCCAGTTCTGGCTGCGCCGCGCCCGCCAGCACGCACCGGACGCCGCCAGCCGCGCCGCGGTCGCCGACGACTTCCGCTACCTGCGCCGCCGCAACCCGCTGAGCTTCTCCGTCGACTTCTCCGTCTCGCCGACGAACAACCTCAACAACGGCACCACCAACGAGACCATCGTCCTGCCCGGCCTGCCCTTCGTCTTCGCCCTCACCGGCGACGCGCGGCCGCTCTCGGGCACCGAGTTCACCGCCGGCGGGCAGCTGCGCTACCGGCTGCGCGAGCGCACCAACAGCCTCACCTATGTCGATGTCGGCGGCTACGGACGCACCTACCGGCTCTCCGACGAGGCCCGCGAGATCAAGCCCGACGCCGAGGGGGCGGATTACGGCGAGCTGCAGCTCAGCCTCGGGCTCGGCCATGTCTGGGCCCCCGACGGCGGGCGCGACCCGTGGCGCTTCGCCATCACCGCCGGGCGGTTCTGGTACGGCGGCGAGGCGTGGTCCGACTTCACCCGCCTGAAGGTCGGGCGCGGCGTCACCATCGGCCCGCGCGACCGGCTCGACTTCGGCCTCTCCGCCGAGCGCGTCGTCAACCACGAGACCGCCGACACCGAGGCGGTCGGCGTCGACGCGAGCTACTCGCACGATTTCGGCGCCCCCGGCGCGCTGACACTGAGCCTCGGCCGGCGCTCGGTGACCTCCGAGGGGTTCGACCGCGCCTACGAGGCCCGCTCCGCCGGGATCGGCTGGCGGTTCGAGAGCGACGTCACCCTGTTCCACGGCATCGAGGCGCGCGACTACGCGCTCACCGCCTACCGCCTCGACGCCCGCGAGGACGTCCGCCGCACCACCCGCGTCGAGGTGCCGGTGCAGCGCGTCGAGTTCTACGGCTTCCAGCCCGTGCTGCACGGCGAGCGCGTCCATACCGACAGCAACGTCACCCGCTTCGAGACCGAGACGCTCGGCGGCGGCCTGACCTTCCGCTCCGCTTTCTGAGGCCCCCTCTCCCCGATCCGGTCTGGCCCCCGTCGACGGCCGTGTTAGGTTCGGCGTCGACACAGACATGGGAGAGACGAATGGCTCTGCGCTACCTGCACACGATGGTCCGGGTGAAGGACCTGGAAGAGAACATGGCCTTCTACGAGCTGCTCGGCCTCAAGGAGACCAAGCGCTCCGAGAACGAAGGCGGCCGCTTCACGCTGGTGTTCATGGCGCCCGAGGGCCAGGAGGATTGCCCCGTCGAGCTGACCTGGAACTGGGACGGCGACGAGGGCCTGCCGTCCGACAGCCGCCATTTCGGCCACCTTGCCTACAGCGTCGACAACATCTACGAGACCTGCCAGAAGCTGCAGGACGCCGGCGTCACCATCAACCGCCCGCCGCGCGACGGCCACATGGCCTTCGTCCGCTCGCCCGACAACGTCTCCATCGAGCTGCTGCAGGCCGGCGAGCGCCTGCCCCCGCAGGAGCCGTGGGCGAGCATGGAGAACACGGGACACTGGTGAGGGCCGCCGCCGCCCTCCTCCTCGCTCTCGCGGGGCCGGCCGAGGCGCAGGAGTGCCGCCTCGCGCTGGTCCTCGCCCTCGACGTCTCGTCCTCGGTCGATGCCGCCGAGGACGTTCTGCAGCGCGACGGCCTCGCCGCCGCGCTCACCGCGCCCGAGGTCCGCGCCGCCTTTCTCGCCGCCGACCTGCCCGTGGCGCTGGCGATCTTCGAGTGGTCCGGGCGCTACAACCAGCAGCTGCTGCTCGACTGGACCCTGATCGACGACGACGCCCGCCTCTTCGCCGCCGCCGACCGCCTCGCCCGCTCGAGCCGCCACGCCGACGACTCCCCCACCGCGCTGGGCCACGCGCTCGGCTACGGCGCGGGGCTGCTGGCGCGCGCGCCCGACTGCCTGTTCGAGACGATCGACGTCGCCGGCGACGGGGTGAACAACGAGGGCTTCCCGCCCGCCGCCGCCTACCGCCACTTCCCGCTGGCCGACGTGACCGTCAACGGCCTCGCGATCGGCGACGCCGAGGCCGGCGGCCTGCCCGGCTACTACCGCGCCGAATTGATCGGCGGCCCCCGCGCCTTCGTCGAGGTCGCCGCCGATTTCGCCGACTACGAGCGCGCGATGCGCCGCAAGCTGCTGCGCGAAGTCGCCGCCACGCCCGTCGGCAAGCGCCGGGAGGCGCCGTGATGATCCGCGCCGCGCTCCTCTGGCTCTGCCTCGCCACCGGGGCCGACGCCGCCTGCCGGCAGGCGCTGGCACTCGGGCTCGACGTCTCGGGCTCCGTCGACCGGCGCGAGTACCGGCTGCAGATGGACGGCCTCGCCGGTGCGCTCGACGCGCCCGAGGTGCGCGCGGCCCTGCTCGAGGGGGCCGCGGCGCCGGTGCGGATCACGGTCTTCGAGTGGAGCGGCCCGCGCGATCACGTGCTGATCCTGCCCTGGAGCGAGATCTCCGACGCCGCCGCCCTCGACGGTGTCATCGCCCACCTGCGCGCCACCGAGCGCCGCCGCACCGAGCCGACCACCGCCATCGGCGCGGCGACCCGCTACGGCGGCGCCCTGCTCGCGCAGCAGCCCGAGTGCTGGCAGCGCACGCTCGACCTGTCGGGCGACGGCAAGTCCAACACCGGCCCGCGCCCCCAGGACATCGACGCCGCCGAGCTGCCGCCGGGGATGGTCGTCAACGGCCTCGTCATCGGCGCGCCGCCCGAGGAGGCGGTCGCCCGGCGGCTGATCGAGATCGGCGAGCTCGTCGCCTACTACGACGCCTACGTCATCCGCGGCCCCGGCGCCTTCGTCGAGGCCGCGCTCGGCTTCGAGGACTACCAGGCCGCGATGACCCGCAAGCTGCTGCGCGAGATCCGCAGCCTCGCCATCGGCGCCCTGCCCCGCCCCTGAGCGCGCCGCTCCCCCTCTGTCCTGCAAGTATCCCCGCCGGAGGCTCCGCCGCCGCGGGCGGGCGCGGCCGTCTGGCACGTTGCGCCGACCCCGCCCTTCGCGTATCCCGAAGGAAAGTTTCAGGAAAGCCGAACATGCCCCTGCCCCCCGATGTCTACGACGCCGAACCCGTCCCCGCCGCCGCCATGGCCGAGGTGGAGCGCCTGCTGAATTCGGGCGACCTGTTCCGCTACACCGCCCCCGAGAACGCGCCCGTCGCGCTGCTCGAGGCGGAGTTCGCGGCGTTCCTCGGGGCGAAGTACGCGCTCGCGGTGTCGTCGTGCTCGGCGGCGCTGTTCCTGTCGCTCAAGGCGCTCGGCCTGCCGGCGGGGGCGCGGGTGCTGATCCCCGCCTTCACCTTCGCCGCCGTGCCCTCCGCGGTGATCCACGCCGAGTGCGTGCCGGTCCTCGTCGAGTGCAACGACGACTACCGCATCGACCTCGACGACTTCGCCGCCAAGCTCCCCGGGGCCGACGCGATCCTGATCAGCCACATGCGCGGCCACACCTCAGACATGGACGCGATCATGGCCCTCGCCGCCGACGCCGGCCTGCCGGTGATCGAGGACGCGGCGCACTCGCTCGGCACCACATGGCACGGGCGCAACATCGGCACGATCGGCCGGGTCGGCTGCTTCTCGTTCCAGTCCTACAAGCTCGTCAATTCCGGCGAGGGCGGCATCCTCATCACCGACGACGCCGACCTCGTGGCGCGTGCGATCATCATGTCGGGCGCCTACGAGCACAACTGGAAGAAGCACCCGGTCCTGCAGGACGCCTTCGCACGCTGGCAGAACAAGCTGCCGCTCTACAACCTGCGCCTCTCCAACCTCGCCGCCGCGATCATCCGCCCGCAGCTCGGCGAGGTCGCCCGCCGCATCCGCGACGGCCGGCGCAACCACGACCACGTCGCCGCCCGCCTCGCCGGCTCGCCCTGGCTCGCGGTGCCGGCCAGGCTCGCGCCGGAGATGCGCGCGCCCGACTCGATCCAGTTCAACACCGTCGGCATGGCGCCCGACGAGACCCGCGCCTTCGCCGAGGCGGCGGCGCGGCGCGGGGTGACGGTGCAGGTATTCGGACTCAGCGAGAACAACGCCCGCGCCTTCTGGAACTGGGAGTTCCTCGGCGCCGCGCCCGAGCTGCCGAAGACCCGGGCGATGCTGATGAAGGCCTGCGACATGCGCCTGCCCGCACGGCTGACGCTCGCGCAGTGCGACGTTATAGCCGACGCGGTGCTCGCCGCCGCGGCCGAGGTGATGGACGGCGAGGCCCGCGCCTACGGCACCTGAGAGCGGTCGCGCGCGCGCCGCGCGGCGCGGCTCTCGTGGATCAGCAGGTAGAGCCCGCTGCCCACGATGATCGCCGCGCCCGCGTAGACCCAGACGCTCGGCACCGTGCCCCAGACCAGCCAGCCCATGAGGCTCGCCCAGAGCAGCGCGGTGTAGTCGAACGGCGCCACCGTCGCCGCGCTCGCCATTCGGAAGGCCTGGCTGAGGCAGGCGATCCCCAGCGTCCCCATCAGCGCCACCGCCGCCATCAGCACGAGGTCGCCGGGCTGTCGCTCCGGCCACTCCATCAGCAGCGTCGCCGCGCAGAGGATGGCGGGCAGCAGCGTCATGTAGAACGTCATGGTCAGGAAGTTGTCGCGCGGGTCGATCCAGCGCGCGCCGATCATGATGAAGGCATAACACGCCGCCGCCAGCACGGGCAGCAGCGTCGCCGGGTCGAACACCCCCGCCCCCGGCCGCGCGATCACCAGCACCCCGGTGAAGCCGACGATGATCGCCACCCACTGGTCGCGCGGCACCCACTCCTTGAGGAGCGGCCCCGACAGCGCCGCGATGAACAGCGGCGCGGTGAAGATCAGCGCCGTCGCGCTCTCGAGCGACAGGTAGCGCAGGCTCAGGATGAACGACCACGTCGCCGCGATGGTCAGCAGGGCGCGGCCCACGTGGATCGCCGGCCGCGCCGACACCAGCCCGCGCGGGCCGGCGCTGAACAGGATGATGAGCCCCACCACAGGGGCGGCGATCAGGTTGCGCACGAACTGGATCTGCAGCGGGTGGTAGCGCTCCACCAGCCACTTGGAGGCGGTGTCCGACAGCACGAGGCAGAAGACGCCGAAGCACATCACCGCGATGGCGCGGCCGGCGTGGCGGCTCGAGTCGAAGGCGAAGGCGCTCATGGCAGCGGGTCCGTGCGGTGGAGCCGGATCTTGAGCGGTCCGTGCGCCACCGGCGGTCCGGTCTCGGCGAAGGGCAGCGCGGTGGCGCGGGCGAGGCCGGCCTCGCTGGTCACGATCCCGACGCGCCAGCCCGAGAAGCGCTCGAGGAGCACCGCGCCGAGCGCGTTGTAGAGGCCGAAGAGCTGGCGCTTGTTGCCGATCCGCCCGCCGTAGGGCGGGTTGACCATCACCAGCCCCGGCGGCCCCTCGGGCCGGGCCAGCTCGCTGACCGGCTGGCGCAGGAACGTCGTGACCTCCTCCAACCCGGCCCGCGCGGCGTTGGCGCCCGCGCCCTGGATCGCGCCCGAGTCGCGATCGGCCCCGGTGAAACGCAGCGCGATGTCGCGCGGCGCGGGCGCGGGCGCGGCGGGGGCGGCGACGGGCACCGCGAGGTCCTGGTAGGCGAAGCGGCGCCCGCGCCCCGGCGGGAGGCCGAGCGCCATCTCCGCCGCCTCGAGCACGATCGTTCCCGAGCCGCACATCGGATCGACCACCGGCTCGTCGCCGCGATAGCCGCACTGGCGCAGGAACAGCGCCGCCATCGTCTCGCGCAGCGGCGCCTTGCCGACGAACGCCTTGTGGCCGCGCCGGTGCAGCGGCTCGCCGGAGGTGTCGATGGAGAAGGTGCAGAAATTGTCCTCGATGCGCACCATCAAGCGCAGCGCCGGCCCCTCGCTCACCACCTCGGCGCCGAGCTCCTCGGTGATGGCGCGGGCGATGCGCTGGGTGGCGGCGCCGGCGTGGTAGACCTTGGAGCGCAGGCACGTCGTCTCGATCTTCACCGGCACGTCGGGGCGCAGCACCGCGCTCCAGCCGAACTTGCGCGCCCGCTTGTCGAGCTGGGCGAGGTGGAAGACGGGGAAGCCGCCGATCCGCGCCAGCACCCGCCCCGCGCCGCGCAGGGCGAGGTTGGCGCGCGCCACCTCGTCCCAGCCGCCCGCAACGGTGACGCCGCCGGGCACGGCGGCGACGCGCGCGAAGCCCGCCTCGCGGGCCTCGTCGGCCAGCGGCGCCTCGAGGCCGGGCTGCGCGGCGAGGAAGATCTCGGTCGGCTCAAGGGTCATCCGCCCCCCATACCGCCGATCACGAACGGGTGCGAGGCCCGTTGCGGCGGCAGCCGTTTCGCGCCAAACCGGGGCCATGAGCAAAGCCGCCGCCTTCGTCTGCACCGCCTGCGCCGCCACCTCGAGCAAGTGGGCGGGCCGCTGCGAAAGCTGCGGTGCGTGGAACACCGTGGAGGAGGCCCAGCCGCTCTCGCAGGGCCCCGGCGGCAAGGCGCTCGGCGCCAGGCGCGGCACCCCGATCCGCCTCACCGACCTCGCCCAGGCCGAGGCCGAGCCGCCGCGCACCCTGTCGGGCGTCGTCGAGCTCGACCGGGTGCTCGGGGGCGGCCTGGTCAAGGCGTCGGCGCTGCTGGTGGGGGGCGATCCCGGCATCGGCAAGTCGACGCTGCTGCTGCAGGCGGCGGCGCGCTTCGCCCGGGGCGGGCTGAAGGTGCTCTACATCTCCGGCGAGGAAAGCGCGGCGCAGATCCAGATGCGCGCCCGCCGGCTCGGCCTCACCGAAAGCCCCGTCCACCTCGCCGCCGCCACCAACCTGCGCGACATCCTCACCACCCTCGAGGCCGAGGCCCCCGACCTCGCGATCATCGACTCGATCCAGACCATGTGGCTCGACACCGTCGAGGCCGCGCCCGGCTCGGTCAGCCAGGTCCGCTCGGCGGCCCACGAGCTGACCACCTTCGCCAAGCGCAAGGGCATCTCGATGGTGATGGTCGGCCACGTCACCAAGGAGGGCCAGATCGCCGGCCCGCGCGTCGTCGAGCACATGGTCGACACGGTGCTCTACTTCGAGGGCGAGCGCGGCCACCAGTTCCGCATCCTGCGCGCCCACAAGAACCGCTTCGGCCCCGCCGACGAGATCGGCGTCTTCGAGATGACGGGCCGCGGGCTGGTCGAGGTCAAGAACCCCTCCGCGCTGTTCCTCTCCGAGCGCGCCACCCCCGCGCCCGGCTCGGCGGTCTTCGCCGGCATCGAGGGATCGCGGCCGCTGCTGTGCGAGTTCCAGGCCCTCGTCGCCCCCTCGCCCACCTCGCAGCCCCGCCGCTCGGTGCTGGGCTGGGACGGCGGGCGGCTGGCGATGATCCTCGCGGTGCTGGAGAGCCGCTGCGGCGTCGCCTTCGCCGGGCTCGACGTCTATCTCAACGTCGCCGGCGGCCTGCGCATCTCCGATCCCGCCGCCGACCTCGCCGTCGCCGCCGCGCTGCTGTCGGCCCGCGAGGACTCCGCGCTGCCCGCCGAGGCGGTGATCTTCGGCGAGATCTCTCTCTCGGGGGCCGTCCGCGCAGTGGCGCAGACGGAAAACCGGTTGAAGGAGGCGCAGAAACTTGGTTTTACGCAGGCCATCCTGCCGCAGGCCCGTAAACGGGGCGGCGATCCGGGCCTGGAACTGCGCCAGATGGCGGACCTCCCCGGCTTCGTCGCCGACATCTTCGGGCCGCGCTGAAACAAGACGAGGGACGCCATGGAAGGCTTTACGGTCGTCGACGCGGTGGTCGCCGTGGTCATCGTTCTGTCTGCGCTGCTGGCCTATTCGCGCGGTCTCGTGCGCGAGCTGCTCGCCATCGCCGGCTGGGTCGCGGCGACGGTGCTCGCCTTCATCTTCGCCGACCAGGTCCAGCCGCTGATCCGCTCGCTGCCGGTGGTGGGCGACTTCATCGGCGATTCCTGCGAGCTGTCGATCATCGCCGCCTTCGCCGCGGTGTTCGCGGTGGCGCTGCTGGTGGTGTCGCTGTTCACGCCGCTCTTGTCGTCGCTGATCCAGCGCACCCGGCTCGGCGGGCTCGACCAGGCGCTCGGCTTCCTGTTCGGCGTCGCCCGCGGCATCCTGCTCGTGGCGGTGGTGTTCTTCCTCTACGACACGGTGCTCTCGGCGCAGGACATCGAGATGATCGACGATTCCCGCTCCTCGCGCGTCTTCTCGCAGTTCACCGACCGCCTCGAGGCGCAGAACCCGGAGGCCGCGCTGGGCTGGATCACCGTCCAGTACGAGCAGCTCGTCGGCCCCTGCAGCGCCCCGGCGGCTCCCGTCGAGGCCGAGATTCCCGCCGACAACGGCTGAGCGTCCGTAGGCCGGGCTTCAGCCCGGCCCGGCCCTCACGCCGGCGCGTGCATGCCCTCCGGCGCTCCGAGCGCCTCGCGCGGCAGCCCGACCGTCGCCACCCGCTCGCCCGCCGGGCCTTCGAAGAAGATCACCGCGCCCGCGCCGACGGCGGAGGCATCGACGCCGCCCGAGAACAGCGCCTCGCGCGCGATCACGAACGCGTCGTCGCGCGCCGCGCCATCTTCGCCGAAGACCTGCCCCTTGAGCGGCGCGACGTCGCCCGCCCCGGCTTCGAACCAGATCACGACGCGGCGGCCGTCGGCGAGCGGGGTGACGTCGGGCGCGGCGTGCGGGCTGGTGGCGCGCAGCTCGGCCAGGAACGCGTGGATGTCCTGTGCGATCGGAATGCTCCTCGAGGCAGGTTCGACGCTGGCTGGGACGGCGCCTCCGCAAGGAGATGTTGTCCGGATTGTGGCAGCTTCATAGTTATTTCTTGCACTGCCCGCTCCCCGCTCAACGAAACGGAATCACCGCCCCCGATTGTTTCCCCGCACCAAACACCCAATAGCCGCGGCGGCGCGCCTGCCGCCCGCTCCGCCCGCCGCCGCACCGGGACCGAATCACCGCCCGCGAGCCGGGTGCGAAATAATATTGCGCGCCCGACCTCTAGTTCGAAATTTTCTCCGATCCCCCTGTTGACCTCGCCGCACAGGCGGGTCATAGCTCGGTCTGCACGCGAAGGAGCCTGTCAGGCATGGCCGACGTACTCGTACTTATCAGGGATTGGCGCATGGGCCGGTAACGGTTGACCATATCTGGTACCCCATGCGCCTCCGAGAAAGTTCGGGGGCTTTTTTGTGCGTGAAACGACGGACGTCAGTGAACGGAGAGACCTAATGACACGTCAGATGACCGGAGCGAAGATGGTGGTTCAGGCCCTGAAGGATCAGGGCGTGGACGTTGTATTCGGCTATCCCGGCGGCGCCGTTCTTCCGATCTACGACGAACTCTTCCAGCAGAACGACATCCGCCACATCCTCGTGCGCCACGAACAGGGCGCGGTCCATGCCGCCGAAGGCTATGCCCGCTCGACCGGCAAGGTGGGCGTCGCGCTGGTCACCTCCGGCCCCGGCGCCACCAACGCCGTCACCGGGCTCACCGACGCGCTGATGGATTCGATCCCGATCATCGTGCTGACCGGCCAGGTGCCGACCTTCATGATCGGCTCGGACGCGTTCCAGGAGGCCGACACCGTCGGCATCACCCGCGCCTGCACCAAGCACAACTGGCTGGTGAAGGATACCGACCGGCTGGCCGAGACGATCCACGAGGCGTTCCACGTCTCGCGCGCGGGCCGCCCGGGGCCGGTGCTCGTCGATATCCCCAAGGACGTCCAGTTCGCCACCGGCGACTACACCGAGCCGACCAAGGGACCGCGGAGCCACTACGCGCCGCGTCTCAAGGGCGACATCGAGACGATCACCGCGCTGGTGGAGGCGATGGAGACAGCCGAGCGGCCGATTTTCTACACCGGCGGCGGCGTCATCAACTCCGGCGCGGCCGCCAGCCAGCTGCTGCGCGAGCTGGTCGAGGCGACGGGCTTTCCGATCACGTCCACGTTGATGGGCCTCGGCGCCTACCCCGCCTCGGGCGACAAGTGGCTCGGGATGCTGGGGATGCACGGCCTCTACGAGGCCAACATGGCGATGCACGACTGCGACCTGATGATCAACATCGGCGCCCGCTTCGACGACCGCATCACCGGCCGCATCGACGCCTTCTCCCCCGACTCGGTCAAGGCGCACATCGACATCGACCCGTCCTCGATCAACAAGGTCATCCATGTCGACCTGCCCATCGTCGGCGACGTAGCCCACGTGCTCGAGGACATGCTCAAGGTCTGGAAGAGCCGCGGCCGCAAGTCCGACAAGGCCGCGCTCGGCCGGTGGTGGAGCAAGATCGCGGAGTGGCAGAAGGTCTCGTGCCTGTCTTACCGCCAGGAAGGCAAGGTGATCCGCCCGCAATACGCGCTCGAGCGGCTCGAGGCGCTGACGAAGGGGCACGACCGCTACATCTGCACCGAGGTCGGCCAGCACCAGATGTGGGCGGCGCAGTACCTCGGCTTCGAGGCACCCAACCGCTGGATGACCTCCGGCGGCCTCGGCACCATGGGCTACGGCTTCCCCGCCTCCATCGGCACGCAGGTCGCCCACCCCGACGCGCTCGTCATCAACGTCGCCGGCGAGGCGTCGTGGCTGATGAACATGCAGGAGATGGGCACTGCGGTGCAGTACCGCCTGCCGGTCAAGCAGTTCATCCTCAACAACGAGCGCCTCGGCATGGTGCGCCAGTGGCAGGAGCTGCTGCACGGCGAGCGCTACTCCCAGAGCTGGTCGGAGGCGCTGCCCGACTTCGTCAAGCTCGCCGAGGCCTTCGGCGCGAAGGGCATCCAGTGCGCCGACCCCGACAGCCTCGACGACGCGATCATGGAGATGCTCGACCACGACGGCCCGGTGATCTTCGACTGCCTCGTCGAGAAGCACGAGAACTGCTTCCCGATGATCCCGTCGGGCAAGGCCCACAACGAGATGCTGCTCGGCGAGGCCGAGACCCAGGGCGTCATCGACGCCAAGGGCTCGGTGCTGGTCTGAAGGGCGCGGCTGGCATATATTGCCAGCCAAAGGAGAGCCGCCATGCCCACCCGCAACGTCGTCCTGACCGACCACCAAAGCGCCCTGATCGACCGCCTGGTCGCCTCGGGGCGCTACCAGAACGCCAGCGAGGCGATGCGGGCGGGGCTGCGGCTGCTGGAGGAGGATGAGTCCCAGCTGCACGCGCTTCACGAGCGCCTGCAGCGGGGCCTTCGTGAAGCCGAGACGGGCGCCACGGCTCCCGGCACCGGCGAAGAAGCCGTGCACGGGGCGGCCGAGACGGCGCGACAGCGGGTGCGGTCCGGGGGCTGATGCGGTGGGAACTCACACCGGGAGGCGAGGCGCGACTGGTCGAGATCTTCGTCTGGACGCTCGAGACCTTCGGTCCCGACCAGATGGACCTCTACGAGCGACAGATCGTGGACCGTCTCGATGCCCTCGCCCGCGGCGACCTCCCGGTGCGGTACGCCGACCAACTGACCGGTCAGGCCGCGGATGGCGTCATCGGCTTCATCCGCACCGGCGAACACTTCGCGTTGTTTCTGAAGGTCGAGGACGTTTACCGCGTGTTCGACTTCCTGCATGTCCGCAGCGATATCCCCGACCGCCTGCGCACAATCAATCCTGATCCGAAAGAAGTCTGATCCATGTCCCCACTCAACATCCAGCAAGGCTCCACCAGCCATTCCGCCTACAACCTCCGCCCCACCTTCTCCGATGTCGAGGAGCGGCACACCCTGGCGGTGCTGGTCGAGAACGAACCCGGCGTGCTGGCGCGGGTGATCGGGCTGTTCTCGGGGCGGGGCTACAACATCGAGAGCCTGACCGTGGCCGAGGTCGACCATACCGGCCATCTCAGCCGCATCACCATCGTCACCACCGGCACGCCGCAGGTGATCGAGCAGATCAAGGCGCAGGTCGGGCGGATCGTGCCGGTTCACGCGGTGCACGATCTGACGGTCGAAGGCGCCTCGGTCGAGCGGGAGCTGGCGCTGTTCAAGGTGGCGGGGCAAGGCGATCAGCGGGTCGAGGCGCTGCGGCTGGCCGACATCTTCCGCGCCAACGTGGTGGATTCGACGCTCGAGAGCTTCGTCTTCGAGATCACCGGGACGCCGGAGAAGATCGACGCCTTCGCCGAGCTTATGCGGCCGCTCGGCCTCGTCGAGGTGGCCCGCACCGGCGTCGCCGCCCTGAGCCGCGGCAGCCGCTGACGAACGCGGCCGCGCCGACGAGGGCGCGGCCGCCGCCGGATCAGTCGTCGTCCGCGATGTCGAGCTCGTTCATCGCGGCCCGTTCGTCGGCGTCGAGATAGCCGTCGCCGTCGGTGTCGAGCTCGGCGAACTCGATCGCGCTCAGGTCGGGATACGTCTCCAGCAGCTGCTCGAGCGTCATCGGCTCCTCGTTCGGTTGGATTTCCTGCGCCGTGGCGAGGCCGGGCACGACGAGAAGCAGCGTGGCGAGGGCGGTGTGGATGCGGGTCATGAAGGTCTCCTTTCGAGGGTCCTGCCCCGCACCAATGAGCGCCGGGCCATTCCGTTCCGCCACCGGGCCCGCACCGGCTGGACCCCGCCGGCCGATGATGGTCTTGTCCGCCAACCGGCCGCGCGACGTGCGGCGACAGAGGGAGACAGGCAAGGCATGGCGCGCAAGATCATCATCGACACCGATCCCGGGCAGGACGACGCCGTCGCCATCCTGCTCGCGCTGGCGAGCCCCGAGGACGTCGACCTGCTCGGCATCACCGCCGTCGCCGGCAACGTCCCCCTGCCCCTCACCGAGCGCAATGCGCGCATCGTCTGCGAACTGGCCGGGCGGCCCGATGTGAAGGTCTTCGCCGGCTGCGACGCGCCACTCGAGCGCCCGCTCGTCACCGCCGAGCACGTCCACGGCAAGACCGGCCTCGACGGCCCGCCGATGGACGAGCCGACCATGCCGCTGCAGGCGCAGCACGCCGTCGACTTCATCACCGAAACCCTGCGCCGCGAGCCCGCCGGCAGCGTCACGCTCTGCCCGCTCGGCCCCCTCACCAACATCGCCGCCGCGCTCCAGCGCGCCCCCGAGATCGCGGAGCGGGTGCAGGAGATCGTGCTGATGGGCGGCGCCTACTTCGAGGTCGGCAACATCACCCCGGCCGCCGAGTTCAACATCTACGTCGACCCGGAGGCCGCCGACATCGTCTTCCACTCCGGCATCCCGCTGACGGTGGTGCCGCTCGACACGACGCACAAGGCGCTGACCACCAAGCCGCGCATCGACGCCTTCCGGGCGATGGGGACGAAGGTCGGCGACAGCGTCGCCGCCTGGACCGACTTCTTCGAGCGCTTCGACATGGAGAAGTACGGCGCCGAGGGTGCGCCGCTGCACGACCCGTGCGTCATCGCCCACCTGATCGACCCGACGCTGATGACCGGCCGCCACGTCAACGTGGAGATCGAGACCAGCTCGGAACTCACGCTGGGCATGACCGTCGCCGACTGGTGGCGCGTCACCGACCGCGCCCCCAACGCCACCTTCATGGGCGACATCGACGCCGAGCGCTTCTATGCGCTGCTCGTCGAGCGGATCGGCCGCCTCGGATAGGCCGCGCCGCTAGTGCGCCACGCGGCGCCGGATGCGGCGCACGCCGAGCCACACCGCGAGGATCACCGGCGGCGTCACCAGCGCCGCCAGCGCGCCCTTGCCGAGCACGCCCGCGAAGGGCGCGGCGAGGTAGAGCACGAGGTTGACCGCGTAGTAGCTGATCGCCACCACCGACAGCCCCTCGACAGTGTGCTGCAGCCTGAGCTGCAGGTCGGCGCGCCGGTCCATCGACGCCAGCAGCGCCTGGTTCTCCGCCGAGCGCTCCACGTCGACCCGGGTGCGCAGCAGGTCGCCCGCCCGGAGCGCCCGCTCGGCCATCGTGGCGAGGCGGCGCTCGGTGGCGCGCACGGTGCGCATCGCCGGGTCGTAGCGACGCATCATGAACTCGCCGAAGGTCTGCCGCCCGAGGAAGCGCTGCTCGTGCAGCACGTCGATGCGCTGCCCGACGATCTGGGCGTAGGCCCCCGTCGCGCCGAAGCGGAACGACGAGCGGGCGGCCATGTCCTCGAGCTCGCCGGAGATCGCCAGCAACGCCTTCAGCGTCTCCTCCGCGCTCGCCGTGCTGCCGCCCAGGCCCGCCACCAGCCGCGTCAGCCGCGCCTCCAGCCCGTCGAGCGCGGGGCCGAGGGCGCGCGCCTGGAACAGGCCGAGCATCGACAGCGCCTTGTAGGTCTCGATCTCGCAGAGCCGCTGCACCACCCGCCCGATCCGCGCCGGCCCGGTGCCGGGGCGGGCGAAGACGGCGAGGCGCATGTGGCCGGCGGGATCAATGCGGAAGTCGGCGGCGACGACGAGCTCGTCGTCGAGCACCCGCGACAGCGCCAGGCTCTCGGCCTCGAACCACGCGCCGCAGGTCGCGGCGATGGCCTCGTCGTCGGTCTCCTGCGCCACCCGGATCAGCGCCGACGTCACCCGCACCCCCGGCGCGGCCTCGAGCCAGGCGGCGGGGAAGACACCGAACTCGGCCGGATCGAACGGGCGCCCGTCGAGGCCGGGGCCGAAGACGAGGAAGGTGACGAACTCGGTGTGGCTCTCCCACTTGAGCCAGTGCCGCCCGATCCGCCCGAACCAGTGGGTCGCGCCGGGCTGCGGGTGCGGCGCGTCGAATCGGTCGAGCAGGTCGATGAGGTGGGCGCGCTCGGCGGCTAGATCGCGCGCCGTGCCCTCGGCCGGCTTCAGCGCCAGGTAGGCCGCCCGCGCGGGCGCTTCGAGCACGGGAAATGGCCGGGCGTGAAGCTCGTTGGCCATCGCGTAGCGCTGCGGGTGATCGATCATGCACCGCCCTCCTGCCGCCCGAGACTAGGGCGAAGGCGGCGCTATGGGAACGGATTTCTCGCATCTCGCCAAGGGTTTAGCGGCGCACTATGGTATACCATCGTGCGCCGCGGAGCGGTCAGATGCAGACGACGTCGAGCGGCGGGAAGCCGTTGAAGCCGACCGAGGAGTAGGTCGAGGTGTAGGCGCCGGTGTTGCGGATCAGCACGCGGTCGCCGGATTTCAGGCCGAGCGGCAGCATCACCGGGCGCTTCTCGTAGAGCACGTCGGCGCTGTCGCAGGACGGGCCGGCGAGGATGCAGGGGCCCATCGCCTCGTGGTCGCGGCCGGTCTCGAGCTGGTAGCGAATCGCCTCGCCCTCGGTCTCCGCGAGGCCCGAGAAGCGGCCGATGTCGAGATAGACCCAGCGGTGCACGTCGCGGTCGGACTTGCGACTCACCAGCATCGTCTCGGCGACGATGGTGCCGGCCTCGGCGACCATGCCGCGGCCCGGCTCGGCCATGATGTGGGCGACCTCCCCGAAGCGCTCGGTCACCAACCCCATCACCGCGCGGGCATAGGCCTCGGGGGCCTCGATCTCCTCGCCGTAGAACGCCGGGAAGCCGCCGCCGATGTTGAGCACGCTGAGCTCGTGTCCCGCCGCCTGCGCCGCGCGCCAGGTGGCGGCGAGGGCGTCGAGCGCGGGGATCCACATCTCGGCGCGGCGGGTCTGCGAGCCGACGTGGAACGAGAAGCCGACCGGCTCGAGCGACAGGTCGGTGGCGTAGTCTAGCAGCTCGAGCGCCTTGGAGGCGTCGCAGCCGAACTTGCGGGTCAGCGGCCAGTCGGCCTCGGAGGTCTCCACGATCAGGCGGATGTAGACGCGGGCGCCGGGGGCGTGCTCGGCGATCTTCTCGAGCTCTTCCTCGGAATCGGCGGCGAACAGCGTGATACCGCGGTCCCAGGCCCAGGCGATGTCGGAGGGCTTCTTGATCGTGTTGCCGAAGGAGATGTCGCGCGGGCGTGCGCCCTGCGCGAGGCAGAGGGCGATCTCGCCGCGCGAGGCGGCGTCGAAGTGCGAGCCGAGCGCGACGAGGCGGGCGATGACCTCCTCGGCGGGGTTGGCCTTCACGGCGTAGTGGATCGTGGCGCGGCCGAGCCCGGCGGAGAGCGCGCGGTACTGCTGCTCGACGCGGTCGAGGTCGACGACCAGGGTCGGGCGGTCGAAGTCGCTCAGCGCGATGTAGGTGTCGAGGCGCGAGCCGAAGGGGGCGGGGACAAGACGAGGATCGCGCTGTTGCGCGTTATGCAGTGTCATGGTCATCTCCAATAGACCCGGCCAGCTATGACCGCTCAGTTCCAAGGGAGACGTTACCGTCGCTGCATAACGCGTGCCGGGGAGCCTGGTGAGCTCGCTAAGCTCGTTCACCGGACGTGGCCAGAGGCGCGTGCGTTGGCGTCTGTGGAGGCGCATGTGATGCAGATGGCGAGTCGTTTCAAGAGAAATTTCCGCGGCCGCGAAAATTCTTTGCCGTGGCGCGGCAAGCCCCCAGCCGGTAAGGGTTTTTCATGGCCCGCGTGATCCTGTTCAACAAGCCTTTCGGGGTGCTGTCGCAATTCACCGACACGAGGAGCCCCACCGAGCGGCCGACCCTGTCGCGCTACGTCGACGTGCCGGCGGTCTATCCCGCCGGGCGGCTCGACCGTGACAGCGAGGGGCTGCTGGTGCTGACCGACGACGGCAGGCTGCAGGCCCGCATCGCCTCGCCGAAGGCGCGCACCGAGAAGGTCTACCTCGCGCAGGTGGAGGGCGACCCGGACGACGACGCCCTCGCGCCGCTGCGCCGGGGCCTCGAGCTGAAGGACGGCCCCACCCGCCCCGCCGTCGCGCGCCTGATCGAGCCCCCTGCCCTCTGGGAGCGCGACCCGCCGGTGCGCTTCCGCAAGTCCGTCCCCGACCGCTGGGTCGAGGTGACGATCACCGAGGGCCGCAACCGCCAGGTCCGCCGCATGTGCGCCGCGATCGGCTTTCCCGTCCTGCGCCTGGTGCGCTGGCGCGTGGGAGACTGGACGCTGGAGGGGCTGGCGCCGGGGGCGTGGCGGGACGCCTGAAGCGCGGGCGGCAGCCCGGCTTCCCTCGGACGGCAGCCGGGCTGAAGCCCGGCCTACAGGGACACTTCCCGATACACGGCAGCCGGGCTGAAGCCCGGCTTACGAGGCCGCCCAGATCACCACCAGGCCGGCCGCCATCGCGCCCAGCCCGAACAGGCGGCGCTGCTCGAGCGGCATGGCGCGCAGCGCCTCGAGCATCCGCTCGACGAGCGAAGGGGCCAGTGCGTACACCAGCCCCTCCACGAAGATCAGAAGCCCGAGGGCCGTCAGGACCGTCTGCATCAGCCGTCGGTCTCTTCCACCTCTTCGGCCACCGGACCGCCCGGCGCTTCGGTCACGTCGGTGTCGGCGTCGGCCGCGTCGTCGGTGACGGCCTCCTCGACCTCCTCCGGGCTCGGCGCGTCGAGCGCCGGCTCCTCGGCCGGGCCGACATCGTCGTCGGCCACATCGCCGTCGACGGCCGCGGCGGGCACGTCGGTGGCCTCGATGCTGAACGGGTTGTCCGAGCGCAGGTAGGTGAAGAACTCGCTGTCGGGCGACATCACCATGCGCGCGTTGCCCTGCTGGAGCGCCCGCTGGTAGGCGGTCATCGAGCGGTAGAACTCGAAGAACTCCGGGTCGGCTCCGAACGCCTCGGCGAAGATCCGGTTGCGGTCGGCGTCGGCCTCACCACGGGTGATCTCGGCCTGGCGGGCGGAGTCGGAGACGAGCTCGACCACGGTCCGGTCGGCGGTCGCCCGCGTCCGCTGCGCGGCCTCGTTACCACGCGCGATCTCGTCGGCCGCCTCGCGCTCGCGCTCCGCGATCATCCGCTCGAAGGTGGCGTTGAGGTTGGCCGGCGGCAGGTCGGTACGCTTGAGGCGCACGTCGATGATCGTCAGGCCCAGCGCGTTGGCCTCCTCGATCGCGCCGTTTCTGATGCGCAGCATCAGCTCGGCCCGGTCCGTGGACAGGATGTCGTTGGAGGTCACCTGGCCGAGCACCGCGCGCAGCTCGTCGCGCAGGATGCCGTCGAGTCGGCGCGCCGCCGCCTCCTCGCCGCCCGCGCCGACGGCTTGCCGGAACTGGCGCACGTCGGTGATGCGGTAGCGCGCGAAGGCGTCGACCACGAGCCGGCGGTCGTCGAGCGGCGTGACCTCGAGCGGGTCGACGTCGCGCGACAGGATCCGGTCGTCGTAGCGCACGACCTCCTGGATCAGCGGCAGCTTGAAGGCCAGCCCGGGCTGCGCCTTCACGTCGACGACGCGGCCAAACTGCAGCACCAGGGCGCGCTGGCGTTCGTCGACGATGAACACCGACGAGGCGATCGCGATGATGGCGATCACGAGGATCGGCAGGAGAAAGGTTGTCTTGCGCATCAGTTGTTCGCCCCTTCGGTCGCGGTGGCGGCGGCGGAGCCCGCTTGCGGGCGGCGCACCTGGTCGAGCGGCAGGTAGGGCACGACGCCCTGGCTGCCGGACTGCTCGTCGAGCAGGATGATGTCGGTCCCGCCGAGCACCTGTTCCATCGTCTCGAGGTAGAGCCGCTTGCGCGTCACCTCGGGAGCGGAGGCGTATTCCTGCAGCACCGCGGAGAAGCGGCTCGCCTCACCCTGCGCCTCGTTGACGACGCGCGCCCGGTAGCCTTCGGCCTCCTCGAGCAGCTGCGCCGCCTCACCACGGGCCTCCGCGAGCACCCGGTTGGCGTAGGCGTCGGCGACGTTCTGCAGCCGGTCGCGCTCCTGCTCGGCGTCCTGCACCCGGCGGAACGAGGCGATGACGGCCTCGGGCGGGTCGGCCTTGTCGAAGTTGATGCGGACGATGTTGACACCGGAATCGTAGCTGTCGAGCGTCGTCTGGATCAGGTCCTTGAGCCGGTCGGCGATCGGACCGCGGTCGCGGTTGAGGATCGGGGCGAGCTGGCTCTGGGCGATGATCTCGCGCATCGCCGATTCCGCGACCGCCTCGATGGTGGCGGGCGGGTCGGCGAGGTTGAACAGGTACTGCGCCGGATCGGTGATGTTCCAGACCACCTGGAAGTCGATGTCGACGATGTTCTCGTCGCCCGTCAGCATCAGGCCCGCATCCTGCCCCGAGCGCGAGGTGCCGATGTCGATCGTCTGTTCGCGCGTGACCGGGATGACCTCGGCATGCACGACCGGCCAGGGCGCGAAGTTGAGGCCCGGCTCGCCGGTGGCGCTGTAGCGGCCGAGGAACAGCTCGACGGAGCGCTCCTCCGGCTTGACCGTGTAGAACGAGGCGACGAGCCACAGGCCGACCGCGGCGAGCGCCGCGATGATCAGCGTGCTGCGCGTCAGCATCGGGCCGGCATTACCGCCGCCCCCGCCGCCGCCGTTGACCGGGCCGCGCGGGCCCCGGCCGCCCATGAGCACCCGCAGCTGCTCGCGGCCCCGGTTCATCAGTTCGTCGATCTCGGGCATCCCTTCGCCGGGACGACGCCCCGGCGCCGGACGCCGGTCGTCGTCATTGCCGTTGCCGTTGCTGCCGTTGCCCGACCCGCGGTTGCCTCCGCCGCCCCCCCAGGGGCCACCGTTGTTGCCTGCCATGTGGCTGTCGCTTCCCTATCCAACACGCCTTGCGGCGCCCGTTCATCACATTGTGGCCCAAGGGGGCCGTTTCAACCAGCGCGCACCGGCTCGCGCATGGTCACGATCTCTTCGGCCATGGTCGGGTGAACCGCCACGGTTCGGTCGAAATCCTCTTTCGTCGCGCCCATCTTGATCGCGATCCCGGCGAGCTGGATCATCTCGCCCGCCTCGGGTGCGACGATGTGGCAGCCGAGGATACGCCGCGTCGCCCGGCTCACGATCAGCTTCATCAGCACCCGGTCGGGCCGGCCGATGAAGGCGGTCTGCATCGGCCGGAACGAGGTGCAGTAGACCTCCACCGGCTCGAGGTCGCGCGCCTGCTCCTCGGTCATGCCGATGGTGCCGAGCTCGGGCTGGGTGAAGACGGCCGAGGGCACCAGCTCGTGGTCCACCGGCGTCGGCTTGTCGCGGAAGACGGTGTCGACGAAGGCCATGCCCTCGCGGATCGCCACCGGGGTGAGCTGCAGCCGGTCGGTCACGTCGCCGATGGCGTAGACCGAGGGGCAGGACGTGGCGCTGTACTCGTCCACCACGATCTGGCCGCGCCGTCCCGTCTCGATGCCGGCGGCGGCGAGGTTGAGGGTCTCGGTGTTGGGCGCGCGGCCGGTGGCGAACAGCACCGCGTCGAACTCGTGCTCGGCGCCGTTGGTCGCCTTCACCCAGGTGCGCCCGTCGCCGGTCCTGTCCATCTCGACGATGTTGGTGCCGACGTGGAGGTCGATGCCGTGCTCCTTCATGCTCTCGGCGATCAGCCCGCGCGCCTCCTCGTCGAAGCCGCGCAGGATTTGCGCGCCGCGATAGAACTGGCTGACCTTCACGCCGAGCCCGTTGAGGATGCAGGCGAACTCGCAGGCGATGTAGCCGCCGCCGAGAATCAGCAGCTCCTTCGGCAGCTCCTCGAGGTCGAAGATGTCGTCGCTCACCAGCCCGTGCTCGGCGTCGCCGAGCTGCGCGGGCCGCACCGGGCGGCCGCCGGTGGCGATCAGGATCACCCTGGCGCTCTTCGTGCCGCCGCTCTCGAGGCGCACGGTATGGCCGTCCTCGAGCGACGCGTGGGTGTCGTGGATCTCGACGCCGCTGTTGTCGAGCAGCTTGCGGTAGACGCCCTCGAGCCGGTCGAGCTCGCCGTGCAGGCTCTGACGGAAGGCGGGCCAGTCGAAGCGGCCCTCGTCGATCTCCCAGCCGTAGCCCTTGGCGTCCTCGACGAGTTCGCGGTAGCCGGAGGCGAAGACCATCAGCTTCTTGGGCACGCAGCCGCGGATCACGCAGGTGCCGCCCATCCGGCTGGACTCCGCCAGCCCCACGCGCGCCCCCGTCGCCGCCGCCTGCCGCGCGGCGCGCACGCCGCCCGAGCCGCCGCCGATCACGAACAAATCGTAGTCGTAGTCGCCCATCGTCGCCTCGCTTGTCGTTTCCCCGGGTCTATCCCACAGCCCGACCGCAGAGGCCAGCACAACACCCCCCGAGCCGCCCCGCACGCCCCGTAGGCCGGGCTTCAGCCCGGCCCCGCCCCCGCCTCAGTCGGCCAGGTCGGTGAACAGGTTCTCCGTCTCGAGGAAGTCGATGCGGCTCTCCTCGACGGTGCCCTCGTTGATGTCGCGCACCTCGACCCGGCCGTCGCCGTAGCCGATCACCACCGCGTCGCAGACGTCGATGAACAGGCCGTTCTCCACCACCCCGGGAATCTGGTTGAGCACCAGCGACAGCTGGCGGGCATTGCCGATCCGGTTGAGGTGGAGGTCGAGGATGTAGTTGCCCTCGTCGGTGACGTAGGGCCGCTCGCCGTTGAGCCGCAGCGAGGTGTCGCGGCCGAGCACGTCGAGGCCGATCAGCGTCTCCTCGATCAGCACCTTCGTCGTCTGCCAGCCGAAGGGGATCACCTCGACGGGCAGCGGGAACGCCCCGAGCGTGTCCACCTGCTTGGAGATGTCGGCGATCACCACCATCTGGTCGGAGGCGGTGGCGACGATCTTCTCCTGCAGCAGCGCGCCGCCGCCGCCCTTTATGAGGTTGAGGTTGGAATCGTACTCGTCGGCCCCGTCGATGGTCAGGTCCAGCCACCTGGCCTCGTCGAGCGAGACCACCTTGATCCCCACCTCGCGCGCCAGCGCTGCGGTGCGGCTCGAGGTCGGCACGCCGGTCAGGCGCAGCCCGTCCTCGCGCACCATCTCGCCGAGGCACTTCACCAGCCACGCCGCCGTCGAGCCGGTCCCGAGGCCGACGCGCATCCCGTCCTCGACGTAGTCGGTGGCGCGCCGGGCGGCGGCGAACTTGGCCTTGTCGATGGGCGACAGATCGGCGGACATGGCAGCGGCTCCTCACAGCGTTCGCGCGCCTTATAGAAGCATTCGCGCGCCCGCGCGAGTCCGCCCGCGCCACCCCGGCATCGCGCCCGACGATGGCGGCCGGCCATGCATATTTGGAGCCAGATGAAGGGGCGCGCGCCATCGCTTCATCTGACCGCAAATATGCACGGCCGGCCGTTCGGGTCCGCGCTGACGCGGCGGAATGGGTCGCTTTCGGGTGGTGACGCGGGCCCGGCTGCGGGCAGGATGGCGGCGCAATCTTCTGGAGCGCCCATGTTTCTGTCTGTCTTCGACATGTTCAAGGTCGGCGTCGGCCCGTCCTCCTCGCACACGATGGGGCCGATGGTGGCGGCGGCGCGGTTCCTCGACCACCTGCGCGCGCAGCCCTTCGGGGTGGCCGGACTGCGGGCGTCGCTGCACGGCTCGCTCGCCTTCACCGGCGTCGGCCATGCCAGCGACCGCGCGGTGATCCTCGGCCTCGCCGGCTTCGTGCCCGAGCGCTACGACGCCGAGCGCGCCGAGGCCGAGCTGGCGCGCATCCGGCAAGAGAAGACCGTGACGCCCGAGGGGCTTGGCACGCTCGCCTTCGATCCCGAGGCCGACCTGCAGTTCGATTTCGGCCCGCCGCTGTCGGGCCATGCCAACGGGCTGATCCTGCGCGCGCGCGACGCGCAGGGCGACGAGGTGGTGCAGGTCACCTATTACAGCGTCGGCGGCGGCTTCGTGCTGACCGAGGACGAGCTGGCCGCCGGCAAGGACAGCGACACCGGTCCGCCCGTCCCCTACCCCTTTTCCAGCGCCGCCGAGATGCTGCGGATGGCCGGCGACAGCGGCAAGAGCATCGCCGCGATGAAGCGTGCCAACGAGCTCGCGCGGCGCAGCGGCGGCGATCTCGACGCGGGGCTGAAGCGGGTCTGGGAAGTCATGTCCGCCTGCATCGACCGCGGTCTCGCGGCGCATGGCACCCTGCCGGGCGGGCTCGACGTCCGCCGCCGCGCCGGGGCGATCCGCGACAGCCTTGTCGCCGAGCGCGGCACGAACCTCGCGCCGCCGCACACGATCAACGACTGGATGTCGGCCTACGCGATGGCGGTCAACGAGGAGAACGCCGCCGGCGGGCAGGTCGTCACCGCGCCGACCAACGGCGCCGCCGGCGTGGTGCCCGCCGTGATCCGCTACTGGCTCGACCACGTGCCCGGCGCGAGCGTGGCGCGGGTGCCCGAGTTCCTGCTCACCGCCGCCGCGATCGGCGGGCTGATCAAGTACAACGCCTCGATCTCGGGCGCGGAGTGCGGCTGCCAGGCCGAGGTCGGCTCGGCCTCGGCGATGGCGGCGGCGGGACTCTGCGCGGTGCTCGGTGGCAGCCCCGAGCAGATCGAGAACGCCGCCGAGATCGCGCTCGAGCATCACCTCGGCATGACCTGCGACCCGGTGCGCGGCCTCGTCCAGGTCCCCTGCATCGAGCGCAACGGCCTCGGCGCGATCAAGGCCGTCTCCGCCGCCTCCCTGTCGCTGCGCGGCGACGGCACGCACCTCGTCCCGCTCGACGCCGCCATCGAGACGATGCGCCAGACCGGGGCCGACATGAGCGAGAAGTACAAGGAGACGGCGCTCGGCGGGCTGGCCGTCAACGTGCCGAACTGCTGAAGGCGACGACCGTCAGCGCAGCACGGAGCGCAGCGCGAGGGGGCGGTTCTCGAGCATCGCCTCCATCGCGAAGTGGCCGGTGACGGCCTCGATGTCGAAGCCCCGGATCAGCGCCTGGTAGAAGCGGTCGTAGCCGGCCATGTCGGTGCAGATCGCCTTGATCATGTAGTCCCAGTGGCCGCCGATGCGGTGGAAGTCGACCACCTCGGGCAGCGCCTCCACGTGGGCGCGGAAGCTGCGCGCCCAGTCGGAGGCGTGGTGGCGGGTGCGGATCATCACGAACACCGTCAGCCCGAGCCCCAGCGCGGCGGCGTCGATGTCCGCCCGCCGCCCGCGCAGTGCGCCGGCCTCCTCGAGCCGCTTCAGCCGCCGCCAGCAGGCGTTTTGCGACAGGCCGACCCGGGCGGCGAGTTCGCGCTGGGAGAGGTTGCCCTCGCGTTGGAGCAGGTCGAGGAGGGCGCGGTCTATCTGATCGGTCTGGATGCTCATAATGGCGCATACTGACCCAATCGGAGCCATCACACCAGATCACTTCGCTCTATCCTGAACGATGAACGGCGTCGGATGGTCGGCGCGAGCCAGGACAGGAGGAGCCAGCGCCGTGACCGATCTATTCCACAGCTTCGAGACCGCCCTCGTCACCGGGGGCGCCGCCGCACTCAGGGCCGGCCAGTTCGGCCGCGGCGCCACGGTTGAGGGGCCGCTCGGTCCGCGGCCGCTGATCTACGCCGACGACACCGCCTCGGGCCGGGCGCTGCGGCAGGTCGAGGCGCTGCTGCAGGAGGAGGTGCTGCCCTACTACGCCAACAGCCACACCGAGGCCTCCCATTGCGGCGCGCGGATGACCCGCCTGCGCCGCGCCGCGCGGGCGCGGGTGGCGGCGGGCTGCGGCGCGGGGGCGGAGCACGCGGTGATCTTCTGCGGCAGCGGCGCGACGGCGGGGCTCAACAAGCTCGTCGACCTGCTCGGCCTGCGCGCGGCGCGTGCGGCGGGCCGGGCGGTGCGGGTGCTGATCGGGCCGTGGGAGCACCATTCCAACATCCTGCCCTGGCGCGAGAGCGGCGCGGAGGTGATCGAGCTGCCCGAGGGCGAGGCCGGCCCCTGCCGCGCCGCGCTCGACGCCGAGCTGGCCCGCGCCCGCGCCGACGACGCGCTGGCGGTGGTGGCGCTGTCGGGGGCGTCCAACGTCACCGGCGCGCTCGCCGACGTGGCGGCGCTGACGCGGGCGGTGAAGCGCGGCGGCGGGCTGATGGTCTGGGACATGGCCTGCGGCGCGCCCTACCTGCCGCTGACCATGAACCCCGGCGGCGCGGAGGCCGACGCGATGGTGCTGTCGCCTCACAAGTTCGCGGGTGGGCCGGGCGCGTCGGGGGTGCTCGTGCTGCGCCGCGACGCCACCGCCAGCACCCGCCCGACCGCGCCCGGCGGCGGCACGGTGCGCTTCGTCGGGCCGACGGGGCACGATTACGTTGCCGACCTCGAGGCCCGCGAGGAGGCCGGCACGCCGAACGTGCTGGGCGATCTGCGCGCCGCACTGGCCTTCGCGGTCAAGGGCGCGATGGCGCGGCTCGGGATGCTCGAGACCGAGACCGACCTCGCCCGGCGTGGCCTCGCGGCGCTCGTGGGCGCGCCGGGGCTGCGGCTGCTGGGCGACCCGGACCGGCCCCGGCTGCCGGTCTTCGCGCTGCAGGTCACCGCCGCCGACGGCACCCCGCTGCACCAGCAGCTCGCGACGCGGATGCTGTCGGACCTGTTCGGGGTGCAGGCCCGGGGCGGCTGCGCCTGCGCGGGGCCCTACGTCCACCGCCTGCTCGGCATCGACACGGCCACCTCCGAGGCGCTCCGGGCGCGCATCCTGGCGGGCGAGCAGCTGGCCAAGCCGGGCTTCGTGCGCTGCAACCTGTCGCCGATGATGGAGGAGACGGAGGTCGCCGCGACCCTCGCCGCGCTCACCGCCCTGCCCGACGCGGCCCTCGCCCACCGCGCCCGCTACGCCGCCGATCCGGCACGCGCGATCTTCGACCTCCACGCGGCCTGAGCCGGACTTGGCTTATGCCCACCCGCATCGCCCTCTTCTCCCTGCTCGTCCCCGACTACGACGAGGCGCTCGCCTTCTTCCTGCAGATCGGCTTCGAGTGTCGCGAGGACACCGACCTCGGGGGCGGCAAACGCTGGGTGCGCATCGCGCCGAAGGGTGCGGAGACCGAGATCCTGCTCGCGCGGGCCGTCGGCGCGGAGCAGGGCGCGGCGGTGGGCGCGCAGGGCGGCGGCCGTGTCTGGCTGTTCCTCGAGACGACAGACTTCGACGCCGACCACCGGCACATGCAAAGCGTCGGCATCCCCTTCGAGGGCCCGCCGCGCAGCGAGCCCTACGGGCGGGTCGCCGTCTGGCGCGACCCCTGGGGCAACCGCTGGGACCTCATCGAATTCGCCGACGCCGGCCGGGGCGGGACCGGCGGCTAGCCGGTCCGCAGGAACGGAAAAGGCCGCGCCCGGTGCGGGTGCGGCCTGCGATCCGTCGTCGATGAAGGCGATCCTACTTGATCTTGCCTTCCTTGTACTCGACGTGCTTGCGCGCGACCGGGTCGTACTTCTTGACGGCCATCTTCTCGGTCATCGTGCGCGCGTTCTTCTTCGTGACGTAGAAGTGCCCGGTCCCCGCAGTGGAGTTCAGGCGGATCTTGATCGTGGTGGGCTTCGCCATCTGGTGCTCCTCGTCCCGCGGGCGTCGGCCCACGTGAAAATCCGTTGAAGCCCGCCTTCTATAGCGACGGGGCGTCCTGTCAACCGGATTCGCCGCCCCGGGCGGCGGAAGTGCGCGGACGGCCTGTAAGCCGGATTCTGTCCCCCGGGGTCGCCCCCGGATGGATGACCATTCCTCTCGACGCGCCGTTGCCGACGCGCCTCCAGCTGCCAACCCGGGCCTCTCGGGTGCAGGCGTCCCTGCGGGTTTCCCCGCGCGAGGCCCCTATTCGGCATTGCTCCCGGTGGGGCTTGCCATGCGGGCCCGGTTGCCCGGTCCCCGGTGGGCTCTTACCCCACCGTTTCACCCTTACCCCGCATGCGGGGCGGTCTGTTCTCTGTGGCGCTGTCCCTGGGGTCGCCCCCGCCGGGCGTTACCCGGCACCGTGCCTGCCGGAGTCCGGACTTTCCTCGGGCCGAAGCCCGCGGTCATCCAGCCATCCGCGCCCGCGCCCCTTAGGCGGCGGCGCGCGGGCGGTCAATCGCGGACCGCCTCCGGCGGGCATATTTGCGGCCAGATGAAGTCAGGCGGGGCGCACCGGCCAGCGCGCGGCGAGCGCTTCGGCCATGGCGAGGTCGGTGGCATCGGGAGCACCTGCGTGGGGTCGGAAGCGCAGGTGGAAGGCGTCGAGCATGGGCGCGAGCTCGCCGCGGTAGCCGAACGCGGCGAGCGCGGCGGCGAGGCGCACCCGGTCGGGCGCGGCCGCGCGGTCCGGGCCCGGGTCGGCGTCGGGCCAGACCGAGAGGCCGGCGCGCGCGAGGCGGCGCCAGGGGAAGCGCGGGCCCGGATCGTGCTTGCGCCCCGGCGCCATGTCGGAATGGCCGATGACCCGCTCGGGCGGGATCCGGTGGCGCGCCAGCAGGTCGGCGAGCAGCGCCTCGAGCCGGGCGAGCTGGGGCTCGGGGAACGGGTCGTCGCCCCGGTTGTCGAGCTCGATTCCGATCGAGCGGGAATTGACGTCGTCGACCGCCCCCCACGCGCCCGCGCCCGCGTGCCAGGCGCGGTCGGTCTCGTCGACGAGCTGGACCAGGGTGCCGTCGGCGGCGATCAGGTAGTGCGCCGAGACCTCGTGCTCGGCCGCGCACAGCCGCTCGAGCGCCGCCGCGCAGCTCTCCATCGCGGTATAGTGCAGCACCACGAGATCGGGCACCGCGCCGCCCCTGCGGGCGCCGAAGTTGGGGGACGGCTGCCAGAGGGCGCCGGCGTGGCGCATCGCCGCGCGCGCCTCAGCCCGGCCGGACCCCTACCACCACTTCCCGGGCCGGGAGGTGAAGTTGGCGGCGCGCTCGAGCGCGTAGGCGGTGTTGAGCAGGTCGCCCTCCTCCCACGGCCGCCCGATCAGCTGCAGCCCGAGCGGCAGCCCGGCGCGGTCGAGGCCGGTGGGCACCGCGATGCCGGGCAGGCCCGCGAGGTTGACGGTCACGGTAAACACGTCGTTGAGGTACATCTGCACCGGGTCGGCGTCGCTCATCTCGCCCAGCCCGAAGGCCGCCGACGGAGTCGCCGGGGTCAGGATCGCGTCGACGCCGTCGGCGAAGACGTCGTCGAAGTCCTTCTTGATGAGCGCGCGCACCTTGCGGGCGCGGTTGTAGTAGGCGTCGTAGAAGCCCGCCGACAGCACGTAGGTGCCGACCATCACCCGGCGCTGCACCTCGGGGCCGAAGCCCTCGGCGCGGGTCTTCTCGTACATGTCGGTGATGCCGTCGCCCTGGGCGAGCCGGGCGCGGTGTCCGAAGCGGACGCCGTCGTAGCGGGCGAGGTTGGACGAAGCCTCGGCGGGAGCGATGACGTAGTAGGCCGGCAGCGCGTACTTGGTGTGGGGCAGCGAGATGTCGACCACCTTGGCGCCGGCGTCCTCGAGCATCGCGCGGCCTTCGGCCCAGAGCGCCTCGATCTCTCCGGGCATCCCCTCCATGCGGTACTCGCGCGGGATGCCGATGGTCTTGCCGCGGATGTCGCCGGTCAGCATGGCCTCGAAGTCGGGCACGGGCAGGTCGGCGGAGGTGGAATCCCTGGAATCGTGGCCGGACATCGCCGAGAGCATGATCGCGCAGTCGCGCACGTCGCGGGCCATCGGGCCGGCCTGGTCGAGCGAGGAGGCGAAGGCGATGATGCCCCAGCGCGAGCAGCGCCCGTAGGTCGGCTTGAGGCCGGTGATCCCGGTGAAGGCGGCGGGCTGGCGGATCGAGCCGCCGGTGTCGGTGCCCGTCGCGCCGAGGCAGAGGCCGGCCGCCACGGCGGCCGCGGAGCCGCCCGAAGAGCCGCCCGGCGTCAGCCTGGCCTCGTCGCCCTCGCGCCGCCACGGGTTGACCGCGTCGCCGTAGGTCGAGGTCTCGTTGGAGGAGCCCATCGCGAACTCGTCCATGTTGAGCTTGCCCAGCATCACCGCGCCGGCGTCGCGCAGCTGTGCCGAGACGGTGGATTCGTACTCG
The DNA here is from genome assembly GCF_000153305.1 of Oceanicola granulosus HTCC2516. GTDB lineage: Bacteria > Pseudomonadota > Alphaproteobacteria > Rhodobacterales > Rhodobacteraceae > Oceanicola > Oceanicola granulosus. The sequence continues at coordinate 654,504 of NZ_CH724108.1, read as the reverse complement.
GGGCGGAAGCCGTCGAGGATGCGGCTCGCGGCCTGGCTGGCGACGCCCTCGGTGCAGAACAGGTCCTTGATGCCCAGCGGCACGCCGCAGAGGTCGGGCGCATCTCCCGCCTTCAGCCGCGCGTCGGCGGCGGCGGCGCGCTCGCGGGCGAGCTCCGGAGTCTTGTGGACGAACGCATTGAGCGCGTCGGCGGCTTCGATCTCGGCCAGGCAGGCCTCGGTCAGCTCGAGGCTCGTCACCTCGCCCTTCCTCAGCGCGTCGCGCGCCTCGGCGATCTTCATCTCGGTCAGACTCATTCCACCACCTTCGGCACGGCAAAGAAGCCCTCGCGGGCGTCGGGCGCGTTGGCGAGCACGCGCGCCTGCTGGTCGCCATCGGTCACCACGTCCTCGCGCCGCTTCAGGCGCATCGGCGTGACCGACACCATCGGCTCGACGCCCTCGACGTCGACTTCCTGGAGCTGCTCGATGAAACCGAGGATGTCGTTGAATTCCCGCGCCAGCGCCGGCAGCGCATCGTCCTCGACCCGGATCCGGGCGAGGTGGGCGACCTTGCGGGCGGTCTCGGTGTCGATGGACATCGCCTGAGCCTCCTGTGGTGAACCTGCCGGGCGCGTTTAGCGCCCTGCCGTGGAGCCTGCAAGGTAGCGGCGGCGCACCTCGATCACGCCGCCCAGCACGACGGCGTTGAGGCCGTGCCAGATCCAGTGCGTGCCCGACGGCAGCCGGTCGCAGAGCGGCATGTCGAGCATCCGCGCGGTGATCGACAGCCCCAGCAGCGTCGCCGCCGCCAGCAGCCCCCGCCCCGGCCGCGGCAGCAGCGCCAGCCCGAACCCCGCGATCAGCAGCGCGATGGCGATGTAGGCGGCGTTGGCCCCGAGCGGCAGCAGCGCGCCGAGCAGCGCCGTGGCGAGGGAGGTGGCGAGCAGGAACAGCCCCGTCAGCGCGACCGCGCCCGCGCCGCCGATCCGCAGGAAGTCGCGCACCGCGACGAACAGGTAGAGCACCGTGAAGACCGCGATGGCCAGCGAGTCGGCCGCCCCGGCCCAGGCGACGGCATGGGTGTGGAACAGCCCGCTCGCCAGGCCGATCGCCGCCAGCGCCACGGCAAGCACCCGCCCCGTCGTGTCAGCCGCGCGCCGCCAGCAGATCAGCGCCGCGACCAGGAAGGCGAGGTTGCTCAGCGCGTTGATCGGCTCGGCCCAGAGGCCGGGGCCGAGCCGCTCGCAATAGCCGTCGACCGCGGCCGTCCAATCCATGCTTGTCCGCCTCCCGTGCGGGGATAGTCTGCAGGCGACAGTAGGGAGGTTTGCGATGAATATCACCTGGCTCGGACATGCGAGTTTCCGGATCGAGATCGGCGACCAGGTGCTGCTGGTCGACCCGTGGCTCGTCGGCAACCCGGCCTTCCCCGACGCCAGCCGCGCCGAGGCGCTGGCCGGGGCGACGCACATCCTGCTCACCCACGGCCACGGCGACCATGCCAGCGAGGTGGTCGACATCGCGCAGGAGACCGGCGCGCCGGTCTGCTGCTGCTTCGAGCTCGCGGAGCTGTGGCTCGGGCCGGAGGGCGTCGCCGCGAAGGGCTTCGGCAAGGGCGGCACGCTGCAGCTCGGCGACGTCGCGGTGAGCATGGTGCACGCGCGGCACTCGTCGTCGCTCGACTTCCTCGACGATCCGCCGGCGGCGGGCTCCGAGTGCGGCTTCGTGATCCGCGGCGAGGGGCGTTCGATCTACGTCTCGGGCGACACCGACGTGATGAGCGACATGGCCCTGATCGCCGAGCGCTACGCCCCCGACATCGGCATCCTGTGCGCCGGCGGCCACTTCACCATGGACATGGCGGGCGCGGCCTTCGCGGCCCGCAAGTTCTTCGACTTCAAGCTGGTGATCCCCTGCCACTTCCAGACCTTCTCCCTCCTCGAGCAGAGCGCCGAGCCGCTGGTGAAAGCGCTTTCCGACGTGCGCGTCGAGGTCCCCGAGGTCATGCGACCGATCCAGCCCTGAGACCCGTAGGCCGGGCTTCAGCCCGGCCCACCCCCCCGACCGCACCGGCGAAGAACGCCCCCTGCGACGCCACGACCGCCACGACCGGCTTCCCCGCGCCGCCGCCCTGCCCTAGTATGGCTGCATGGGCCTGCTACAAGATATCGCGCCGGACGCCGCCGAGGCGTTCCTCTCCGTCGCCACCTCCGTCACCGGACGCCGCTGGGTCGGACCCGCGCCGGGGGCCGACCGGCTCACCGAGGCGCTGGTGCAGGCGACCGGCCTCGCCGACCCGGTCGCGCGGGTGCTCGTCCGGCTCAACGTCGCGCCCGAGACCGCCACCGCCTACCTCAGCCCCGCCCTGCGCGACCTGCTGCCCGATCCGCTCACGCTGCGCGACATGCACGCCGCCGCCGCCCGCTTCCTGCAGGCCGTCGCGCGCAACGAGCGAATCGCGATCTTCGCCGACTACGACGTCGACGGCGGCGCCTCCGCCGCGTTGCTGCTCACCTGGCTGCGCGCGATGGGGCGCAGGGCGACGCTCTACATTCCCGACCGCATCGACGAGGGCTACGGCCCCAACGTGCCGGCGATGCGGGCGCTCGCGCGCGAGCACGACCTCATCGTCTGCGTCGATTGCGGCACGCTCAGCCACGAGCCCGTCGCCGCGGCGGAGGGTGCCGACGTGGTCATCCTCGACCACCACCTCGGCGGCGAGACCCTGCCCGCGGCCCTCGCGGTGGTGAACCCGAACCGGCAGGACGAGGACGGCGCGCTCGGCCATCTGTGCGCGGCGGCGGTCGTGTTCCTCATGCTCGTGGAGGCCGGCCGGCAGCTGCGCGAGCAAGGCGCCAAGGGGCCGAACCTGCTCGAGTTCCTCGACCTCGTCGCTCTCGCCACCGTCGCCGACGTGGCGCCGCTGATCGGGGTCAACCGGGCGCTGGTGCGCCAGGGCCTCGCGGTGATGGCGCAGCGCCGCCGGCCGGGACTCGTGGCGCTCGCCGACGTCGCGCGGCTCGACACCGCGCCGACCTCCTACACCCTCGGCTACGTCTTCGGCCCGCGCGTCAACGCCGGCGGGCGGATCGGCGCGGCCGATCTCGGCGCGCGGCTGCTGGCGACGGACGACCCGCACGAGGCCGCCGCCCTCGCCCAGCGGCTCGACGCGCTCAACACCGAGCGGCGCGAGATCGAGGCCGCGGTGCGCGACGCGGCGCTCGAGCAGGCGGAGGGCCGCGGGCTCGACGGGCCGCTCGTCTGGGCCGCCGGCGAGGGCTGGCATCCCGGCGTCGTCGGCATCGTCGCGGCGCGGCTGAAGGAGGCCACGGGCCGCCCGGCGGTGGTGATCGGCCTCGACGGCGACGAGGGCAAGGGCTCCGGCCGCTCCGTCGGCGGCATCGACCTCGGGGCGGCGATCCACAAGGTCGCCGGCGAGGGGCTGCTGCTCAAGGGCGGCGGACACCGCATGGCGGCCGGTCTCACCGTCGCCCGCGACCGGCTCGAGCCGGCGATGACGCGGCTGTCGGAGTTGCTCGCGCGGCAGGGGGCGGGCCGGCTGGGGCCGGCCGACCTGCGCCTCGACGGGCTGCTGATGCCGGGCGCCGCCACCGTCGAACTCTGCGAATCGCTTGAGCGCTGCGGCCCCTTCGGCCAGGGCGCCCCCGCGCCGCGCTTCGCCTTCCCCGGCGTGCGCATCACCCAGGCGCGCGAGGTCGGGACCGGCCACCTCAAGGTGCGCTTCGACGACGGCTTCGGCGGCGGCATCGACGCCATCGCCTTCAACGCGCTCGAAGGTCCGATGGGCCAGTGCCTCGTGCAGCACGGCGGCGCCCGCTTCCACCTCGCCGGCCGGCTCGAGATCAACGTCTGGCAGGGCCGCCAGCGGGTGCAGGTCAAGCTCGAGGACGCCGCCCCGGCCTGATCCCGCGCCCGGCCCGGGCGACGTGGCGGAAATCGCGGCAGGATTTCGCGAAAATCCTCTTGCACCGCCTGAGCGGCTTGGGTAGTCAGCCCGCACACAGAGTGGCCCGTTCGTCTATCGGTTAGGACGCCAGGTTTTCAACCTGGAAAGAGGGGTTCGATTCCCCTACGGGCTGCCACTTCCCCCCTCCCTTGACGACGCTCGCTTGCCCCGGCTCCGCCGCTGCGCTTTGCTGGTCCCGGTCGGCCCGGCGCCGGCCTTCGTGGAGGAGCGATCCCATGACCATTTCGAAGAACACCGTCTGCCTGTGGTTCGACCGCGACGCCGAGGCGGCCGCGCGCTTCTACGCCGACACCTTCCCCGACAGTGCCGTCCAGTCCGTCGCGCGCGCGCCGACCGACTATCCGTCGGGCAAGGCGGGCGACGTGCTGACCGTGACCTTCACCGTCGCCGGCATCCCCTGCCTCGGGCTCAACGGCGGGCCGGGCAACCGCCACAGCGACGCCTTCTCCTTCCAGATCGCGACCGACGACCAGGCGGAGACCGACCGCTACTGGGACGCGATCGTCGGCAACGGCGGCGCGGAGAGCGCCTGCGGCTGGTGCCGCGACAGGTGGGGCCTGTCCTGGCAGATCACGCCGCGCACCCTGACCGAGGCGCTCGCCGCCGGCGGCGAGGAGGCGCAGCGGGCCTTCACCGCGATGATGACCATGACCCGCATCGACGTCGCCGCCATCGACGCCGCCCGCCGCGGCTGACCGCCGCCTTCGCCGGCCCCCGTAGGCCGGGCTTCAGCCCGGCCCGCCCTCCGCCTGCGCCGCCACCAGCCAGTCGCGGAACGCCAGCGCCTTGGCGGACGCGCGCGGGTGGGTGCGCAGGTGGAACGGGTGGGGCGAGGCGAGGCGCTCGGGAACCGGCGACACCAGCGCGCCGCCCTCCAACAGCGGGCCGATCAGACCGGTCCAGCCGAGCACCGCCCCCGCGCCGTCGCGGGCGAGTTGCAGCGCGATCATGTGGTTGTTCACGGCGATCCGCCGCCCCGAAGGCGCGGGACCGCCCAGCGCGGCGAGCCAGTCGGGCCAGCCGGTCCAGTCGGTGTCCTCGGCCGCCATGTGGATCAGCGGGGCGGCCGCGAGGCCGGCGAGGTCGGCCACCCCGTGCTCGGCCGCGAAGCCCGGCGCGGCGACGGCGACGATCTCGTCGTGAAACAGCAGCCGCACCCCCGCTTCGCCCGCGGGCGGAGGCCCGTAATGAATCGCGAGGTCGGCCCGGCCGGCCGGCGCGGCGGCGTCGCTGACGATCTGGCTGACGACGATCTCCGGGTGGCTCTTCCAGAACTGCGCGATCTGCGGCGTCAGCCAGAAGGCGCTGACCGCCGTCGTCGCCTGCACGATCACGTCCTCCGCCTCCGCGGGCGCTCGCACGTCGCGCACCGCCTCCGAGATGCCCTCGAAGCCGCGCTGCAGCGCCACGAACAGGTAGGCCCCCGTCTCCGTCAGCTCGACGCCCCGGTGCTGGCGGCGGAACAGGCGCACGCCCAGGTCGGCCTCCAGCGCCTTGATCTGGTGGCTGACCGCGGCGGGCGTGACGTTGAGCTCGCGCGCCGCGCTCTTGAAGCCGAGATGGCGCGCCGCCGCCTCGAAGCAGGAGAGCGCCGTGAGCGAGGGGAGGTCGTAGGGGCGGGGCATGGAGGTCGCGTTCGCTCCGGTGGATGTCGCAACGGGAACAGGTGAACTCAGCTAAGCCAGGATGAGATTTATTGCCATTGAGAGCAACCTCCGACGGCGCGATGGGTCAGGTCAGCTAATGCCTGCAGCGCCGTCACAGGAGGCTCCGCCATGACCGCCCTCACCGAACTTCTGGCCCGTCGCGCGCCCGGCCACTCCCTCGAGCGGCCCTTCTACACCGACCCCGACATCTATCGGGCCGACCTCGCGGCGATTCATTATCGCGACTGGCTCTTCGCCCTGCCCGCCTGCCAGCTCGCCAAGCCCGGCGCCTACGCGCGGCTGCAGATCGGGGCCTACAACGTCATCCTCGTCAAGGGCGCCGACGGCGAGATCCGCGCCTTCCACAATTCCTGCCGCCACCGCGGCTCGGTGCTCTGCAAGGACGCCGCCGGGCAGGTGGCCAAGCTCGTCTGCCCCTACCACCAATGGACCTACGAGCTCGACGGGCGGCTGATCTGGGCGCGCGACATGGGGCCCGACTTCGACCCGGCCGCCTGGAGCCTCAAGCCGGTCCACAGCCGCGAGCTCTGCGGGCTGATCTACATCTGCCTCGCCGGCGAGCCGCCCGATTTCGCCCCCTTCGCCGACCTCGCCCGGCCCTACCTCGAGGTCCACGACCTCGGCCGCGCCAAGGTCGCCCACACCAGCTCCATCGTCGAGAACGGCAACTGGAAGCTGGTCTGGGAGAACAACCGCGAGTGCTACCATTGCGGCGGCACCCACCCGGCGCTCTGCCGATCGTTCCCGCTCGATCCGGAAGTCGCGGGGGTCTCCGCCGACGGCTCGATCTCGCCGCGCCTGCAGGCCCATTTCGACCGCTGCGAGGCGGCGGGCGCGCCGGCGCAGTTCCGGCTGGCGGGGTTCGCCGGGCAGTACCGCTTCGCGCGGATGCCGCTGCAGGCGCCGGCGGTGAGCTACACGATGGACGGCAAGCCCGCCGTGCGCCGCCCGCTGGGCCGCGTCGGGCTGGCCGACGCGGGCTCGCTGCTCGCCTTCCACTACCCCTCGACGTGGAACCACTTCCTGCCCGACATCTCCCTGACCTTCCGCGTCACCCCGATCGGGCCGCAGCAGACCGAGGTGACGACCTGGTGGCTCGTCGACAAGGACGCCGTCGAGGGCGTCGACTACGATCTCGACCGGCTCACCGAGGTCTGGCTCGCCACCAACGACGAGGACCGCGCCATCGTCGAGGGCAACCAGCTCGGCATCAACTCCCCCGCCTACGCGCCCGGCCCCTACAGCCCGGTGCAGGAGGACGGGGTGGAGCAGTTCGTCGACTGGTACGTGCGCACAATGCAGCGCAGCCACGCCCCCGCGGCGCTGGCGGCGGAGTAGCGGCGATGGGTGCGATGACGCCGACCCTCGCCTTCTGGGACGACACCGAGGCGCTCGAGTGCGTCTCGCGGCTGCCCGAGGCGCCGGAGGTGGTGACCTTCACCTTCCAGTCGCCCTCCGGCGCGCTGTTCCGCTTCAAGCCGGGCCAGTTCGTGACGCTGGAGCTGCCGGTGCCGGGCGGGCCGCTGATGCGCACCTACACGATCTCCTCGTCGCCCTCGCGGCCCACGTCGCTGACGATCACCGTCAAGGCGCAGGCCGGGTCGCTCGGCACCCGCTGGATGCTCGACCACCTGCGCCCGGGGATGCGGCTGAAGGCGGCCGGGCCGGGGGGCGGCTTCTCGCACCTCAACCACCCGGCGGAGAAGTACCTGTTCATCTCCGCCGGCTCGGGCATCACACCGCTGATGTCCATGACCACGTGGATGTACGATGCCGGACGCGAGCCCGATCTCGTTTTCATCAACTGCGCGCGGCGGCCGTCCGGGATCATCTTCCGCGAGCGGCTCGAGCACATGGCGTCGCGGATGCCGGGGATCGAGCTCGCCTGGGTGGTCAGCGATACCGATCGTTACCACCCGTGGAGCGGCTATCGCGGACGGCTGAACCAGCTGCTGCTCGGCCTCGCCGCGCCCGACTACCTCGACCGCGAGGTCTTCTGCTGCGGCCCCGAGCCGTTCATGACCAGCGTGCGCGAGGCGCTCGCCGGGCTCGGCTACGACATGGACCGCTACCACCAGGAGAGCTTCCACGCCCCCGTCGGCGCGACCGGCGCGGTGCCCGACGACGTCACGCTCGACGAGGCGGCGAAGGCGCAGGTGGAGTTCGCCGCCTCCGGCGTCACCGTCGAGTGCGCCGAGACGGAGACTTTGCTCGGCGCGGCCCGCTCGGCGGGGCTGTTCATCCCGTCGGGCTGCACCTTCGGCGTCTGCGGCACCTGCAAGGTGAGGAAGACGGAGGGGCAGGTCCACATGGTCCACAACGGCGGCATCACCGACGACGACATCGCGGCGGGCTACATCCTCGCCTGCTGCTCCAACCCGATCGGCCGGGTCACGCTCGAGGCCTGAGCGCATTTCTGCGGGCGCGCCACCGTGAACCGGGCTAAGGATGAGCCCGGGACACGGAGAAGGGGAGCGGGCGCGGCGATGACCACGGGATTGGCGCTACTCGGCACGGGCCACGCCCTGCCGGCACGGGCGGTGGAGTCCGATGCGCTCGACGCGGCGGCGGGGCGCGAGGTGGGCTGGCTCGCGCGCGCCTCGGGCGTGCGCCGCCGCTTCGTCGCCGACGAGGAGGACCAGATCGCCCTCGCCACCACCGCCGCCCGCGCTGCCATGACGGAGGCGGGAGTCGGGCCGGACGACATCGACCTGCTGCTGTTCGGCGCCGCCATCCCCTACCAGGCGCTCCCCTCGACCGCGCCCCTGCTCCAGCGCGCCCTCGCCATCCCCGACGGGCGCGCCGCCGCCTTCGACGTCAACGCCACCTGCCTTTCCTTCGTCACCGCGCTCGACATCGCCCAGCTCCAGCTCGCCGCCGGACGGCACCGGCGCGCCCTCGTGGTCAGCGCCGAGCTCGCCTCGCGGGGCCTGCCCTGGCAGGACGCGCCCGAGGTCGCCGGGCTGTTCTCCGACGGCGCGGGCGCGGCCGTCGTCGAGGCGGCGCCGGGGCGGGTCTTCGCGAGCCTGATGCGCACCTATCCGTCGGCCTGGGAAGCCTGTCAGGTTCAGGCGGGCGGCACCCGGCACCGCGCCGAGGAGGTCGACGCCGCGCGCTCCTACGCCCGCCTCGCCACCTTCGGGATGGACGGCAAGGTGCTGTTCCGCCTCACCGCCGCGCACTTCGCCGACTTCCTCGACGCGCTGCTCGCCCGCGCCGGCTGGCGGCGCGAGGACATCGCGCTGGTGATCCCGCACCAGGCCAGCCCCGGCGCGCTCAAGCACCTCGCGCGGGTCTGCGGCTTCGCGCCAGGCCAGATCGCCGACATCGCCGCCGGGTACGGCAACCAGATCGCCGCCTCGATCCCTGTGACGCTGGCGCTCGCCCGCGCCGAGGGGCGCGTGCGAGGGGGCGACAAGCTGCTGCTGCTCGGCACCTCGGCCGGCGTCTCCTTCGGCGGCATCGCGCTGGAGGTTTGATGGAACGCGTCCTCGTCACCGGCGCCACGGGCTTCCTCGGGGGCGCACTGGCCCGAACGCTGCGGGCGGAGGGGCGGCGGGTGATCGCCACCGGACGCGATCCCGCCGACCTCGCCGCCGCCCGCACCGCCGAGGCGGTGGCCCGGCTCCGCCGCGCCCGCGAGACTGTTCTGACCCTTGCACGCTGGCGCCCCACGATTTCCTTCGCCCGGGGCCTCGAGACCGTCACATGGACCTGAGCTTTCACGTCACCGCCACCGTCCCCGCCCACGAGCGGATGCTGCGCCACGCCGCCCCCTGGCGAAAGCTGCGCCTGCCGGTCCGGTTCGGCCTGCTGCGCCACCCGCGCCTCGGGGCGGTGCTGATCGACACCGGCTACAGCGCCCACGCGCTCCACGCCCCCGGCCGCTCGGCGGGGCTGCGCGCCTACGGCAAGCTGCTGCGCCCGAGCCTCGTCGCCGGGGGGAGCGTTGCGGACGTGCTCGCCGCCCACCGCCTCGCGCCCGCCGACGTGGCGGCCGTGATCCTGACCCACCTGCACCCCGACCACGTCTCCGGCCTGACCGATTTCCCCGCCGCCCGCATCCACCTCGCCGCCGATGCCGGGGCCGCCCTCGCCGCCCGCCATCCGATGCGGCAGGGGCTGTTCCCCGAGCTGCTGCCCGCCGACCTCGCCACCCGCACCGCCCGCTTCGAAGACGCCCCCGCCGCGCCTCAGCCCGGCGGCCTCGGCCTCGGCCACGACGTCTTCGGCGACGGCAGCGTCTTCGCCATCCCCCTGCCCGGCCACGCGCCCGGCCACGTCGGCCTGCGCTTCGCCGGCGACGGCCTGCTCTACGCCGCCGACACCGAGTGGCTCCGCTCCGCCCTGCCCGACCCGCGCCTGCCGCCCCTGCCGCTGCGCGCAATCGTCGACGACGCGCCCGCCTTCCTCGCCAGCAAGACCCGCGTCGCCGCTTTCGCCGCCGCGGGAGGCGACGTGCTGCTCTGCCACCAGCCCGAGCGGCACCGGCTCGACCGGGGCACATGGACCTGAGCCGCGCCACCGGCACCGCGCAGGCGCTCGCGGCCCCGCGAAGGCCGGATCGCGCGCCAGGAAGTCCGGCAACCCGTCGCGACGGCGAAGAGGAAGAACGGCCGCGTCACGTCGTACACGTGCCGCATCCGACGGTAGGTCCGGTTCATCCGCGCCGCCTGGTCCTGTTCGCTAGCGGCCACGTGTCCGGATCCTAGAGAAGGCTGTCCAGATACCCGTCGAACGTCCAGTCGCTGGACAGGTGTGCGATATCGGACAGAGCGCGCCCCTCCAGCGTCGCCAGGTCCGGCCGCCCGATCAGCTCCGCCGGCACGCTCACCGCCATGCGCAGCGCCATCTCCGGCGCCAGCTTCAGCACCTTGATCGCCCGCGCCACCGACTCCGCCATCGTCACGTGCGCCCCGGCGAGCGACCCTTCCGCGTTGACCAGCCGACCGTTCTCCACCCGGATCTCGCGCCCGTAGAGCGCGAAGCTGCCCGGCCCGCCCACCGTCGGCATCGCGTCGGAGACGAAGAACATCCGGTCCGGCACCGGCCGCGCGCGGATCGCCAGCGCCACCATCTCGTCGGCCACGTGATGCCCGTCGCAGATGATCCCGGCGTGAGCCGCGGAGTTGATCGCCGCCCCCACCACCCCGGGCTCCCGATTCTGCATCTGCGACATCGCGTTGAAAAGGTGGGTGAAACAGCGCGCCCCCGCCGCCACGGCCGCCCGCGCCTGCTCCGCGCTCGCGTCCGAATGGCCGATGGAGACGACCGCTCCCGTCGCCGCGAGCCGCGCCACCTGCGCGTCGCTGACCGCCTCCGGCGCGACCGTGATCATCACGCGCACCCCCGCCTCGCGCAGCGCGCTCACCAGCTCCAGGGTGCGTTCGACCATCGGCCGAACGAACCGCGCATCATGCGTCCCGCGCCGGATCGCGGCGATGTGCGGCCCTTCGATATGCAACCCGATGATGCCCTCGCGCCCCTGCGCCGAGATCGCCGCCGAAACCGTCTCCTCGAGCACCTCCGGCGCATCGGTGATCAGCGTCGGCAGGATCGCCACCGTCCCCAGCCGCCGGTGCGCGGCAGCGATCGTCTCCATCCCCGCGACGGTGGGGGTCGTGTTCAGCAAGCAGCCGCCGCCGCCGTTGACCTGCAAGTCGACGAAGCCCGGCGTGAGGAGACCGGCCAGGCGCCGCGCCTCCGGCCGCGCCTGTCCGATAGCGGACACCCGTCCGTCACGCACCTGGAGCGCCAGCCCCTCGTGCAGCCGCTGTCCGTCGAAAAGCCACTCCGGCGCGATCCACTCAGCCATGCGCCACCTGCTCCTGCCATGCTGCGTACGCCGCGCCCCGCGCGCCGCTCGCCGCGCCGCCCTCGGCCAGCACGACGTCCGGCACCGGAAAGCCGGGAAGCTGCGCCCGGCTTAGGGCCGCCTGCAAATCCTCGACCATGCCGTCGATTCGCGTCAGGCCGCCGCCAAGCACGATCACCTCCGGATCCACCGTGCAGACGAGCGCCATCAGCATCTCCGCCGCCAGCTCGCACCAGACCGCCCAGACCTGCGCCGCCCCTGCATGCGTTGCCTTCAGCCGTGCCACGTCCGGCGCCGTCATCGCCTCGCCCGTCAACGCCTCCGCCAGCCGCACCATCCCGCGCCCCGACACCAACGTCTCGAAGCACCCGGTGCGCCCGCAGCCGCACGCGACCACCGGCAGGCGGTGCGCCACGACCAGGTGCGCCGGGGCGTACATGTGTCCGAATTCGCCCCCGACGGATGTCGGCCCCTGCACCAGCCGCCCGTCCACGACGATCCCGCCGCCGATCCCCGTTCCCAGGATCAGCCCTACCGCCGGCGACCGCCCGCGGGCGGCGCCGAAGACCGCCTCCGACAGCGCGAACGCCCGGCAGTCGTTCGTCATCGTAAGCGCCCGTCCCGCCGCGTCGGCCACGTCGTCCGCAAACGGACGCCCGCTGACCGGCAGGTTCGACGCCAACGCCAACTTGGTTATTGGGTTAACGAGCCCCGCCGCTCCGAGACCGATCGCGCCCCCTCCCACCTGTCCTGCAGCCCAGGACACCTGTCCGGCAACGGACAACACCAATTCATCGTAACTTGCCGGTGTCGCCACCCGCGCGGTCTCGACCCGGCGCCAGCTGTTGTCGAAAATCTGCGTCTCGATCTTCGTCCCGCCGAGGTCGATGCCGGCCGCGATCATTCCGGCCGCACGGGGTACAGCGTGACGCCCGAGACGACCCGGCTCAACGTGCCCTCACCGGCGAAGGGATCGTCCACGTTCAGCCCCATCCGGTCCGACCAGACAACGCCCAGCACCTGCGCCAGCGCCACGGCGAGCGGCGTCAGCCAGACGTCCGGCAAGTCGAGCTGCGGGTCGTGCTCGGCCTGCGGGCCAACCGTCGTCAACCCCGCGCCTGGATATTGCGCCGACAACTCGTCGAGCAGATCCGCCTCGTAGCTCGCCGCCTGCGGGTCGGCACTGGTGAAGACCACGATGCGGGTGTCGGAATCGACGAAGCTCTTGGGACCATGGCGAAATCCGAGCGTGCTGTCCCAAAGCGCCGCGGTCTTTCCGGCCGTCAATTCCATCACCTTCAATGCCGCCTCGCGCGCCGCGAAGGCCATGGGTCCGGTGCCGAGGAAGACGACCCGGGCGGGCGGGGGCGTCGCCTCTGCGAGTGCCGCGTAGCGGGGCAACAGCGCCTCGAGCGCTGCCGCCAGGCGTGGCAGGGCGTCGGCCGGAGGCGCCTTGTCGAACAGGGTGAGCGCCGTCAGCAGCATCGTCGAGAAGCTCGACGTCATCGCGAAGCCCGCGTCGTGTGTGGCCGTCGGCAGCAGCACGACGCCACAGGGGCCAGTCGCTTCCCGCCGAGCGAGGGCGCCATCGGGGTTGCAGGTGACGTTCAGCCGCGGCGCGTCCGGAGCGAGCACGTCCAGGGCGTCCAGCGTCCCGAGCGTTTCCGGACTGCCGCCCGATCTGCCGAAGTTGACCACTAACGGACGTCTGTCCGACAGGTAAGCATGAGGCCGGCTGACAAGGTCCGTCGTCGCAACCGACCGCATCCGCGCGCCCTGCCCTTCCAGTCCGGCAACGATGATATCGCCGATGAAGGCCGACGTCCCGGCGCCGCAGAACCAGACCTCCTCGGCCTCGAGGGTCGCGAGCCAATCGCGCACCTCACCCGCCTTGAACTCGTCGTTCCAGGCGCGCCAGATGTTCGGCTGGGCCTGCAATTCGCGCCAGGTGGCCCAGCGTTCGAGGCTATTGCTCATGTGGTCCTCGTGACCTTCGACAGGGTATCGGGTGCGTCCGGGTCATGTCCCAGTGCGACTGCCGTGGCAAGAACGACGGGGTAAATCATGGCCAGCAATGCCGCCGCGGCCGCGGCCGGCGTCAAGTCAAGTGCGCCGACGTCGGATGGGCGCAGGCGAATGACATCGGCGCGTTTCTCGGTAAATCGCTGCTCGGCCGTATCCAGGCTCTCCTGAACCTCGCCGGCCTCGGTATCGAGCAGGATAACGGTCAGTTGTCTGCTAACCAACTGCAGCGGCCCGTGCAGCACTTCCGAGGCGGAATACGCCTCGGCATGAAGCGCACAGCACTCCTTGAGCTTCAACGCCACTTCCTGCGCCGCGCCAAAACCCGTGTCGCGTCCGATAACGTACACATGTTGCGCACGCAGCAATATTGCCTGCAATCGCGCCGACTCCGGGTGATCGAGCTTTATGTTCTGCAGCGTTTCGGCGGATGCCGTTGCGCGCGCGGCATAGGCCGGGACCAGCGCCGCGAGCAGTGCCATCCCGGCCCCGACGGACCCGATGACCGTTTTCGTCGCAGGCACCGCCCGCTCCTCGCCCGCGTCGATCGGCAAGGTCGCGTCCGCCTCGGCCTCGACCGCGCTGGCCGGCGCATTGGTGATCGCGACGACCTTCCCGCCCTTCGCGCGGGCCCCGCGAGCGGAGCGGACGAGGTCGTCCGAGGCACCGGATTGCGAGATCAGCAGCGCCAAGGTGCCGTCCATCCGCACCCCCTCGCCGAGGGAGAAGACCGAGGGCGGCAGCGACGTCATCGGCAGGCCGGTCTCGCGCATGAATTCGTAGGCGAGGACGCTGGCGGCCGCGTCGGAAGAGCCGCGCGCGATGGTCAGGATGGCGTGCAAGTCCGTCACGCCGGTGCGCTCCAGCGCCGCCCGGTGATCTGCCGTCGCGGCGCGAGCGAACACGGCCGGCGCTTCGGCACTCTCCCGCGCCATCAGCGCACCTGCTTGTTTACGTTCAGTCATTTTCGCAAACCATACGCGTCGAATTGTGTCCAGATGTCGGTGAGATCCACCACCGTGCCGCTGCGCCGGGCCTCGTCGAGCGCCAGAGCCGCGACGCCGGCCTCGAGCGCATCGACGACCGAGACCGGCAGCCGGTCCGTCTCCTCTCGCAGGAATGCGGCGATGTCGGCGCACATCATGGCGTCCGCGCCGTAATGCGCCCCCTGCGCCGCGCGCGCGCCACTGGTGTAGTCGTGGTCGGCATAGCGCGATCCGTCGCGCCGCGTGATCCTGAGATAGCCGCGGACGAAATCGCCCTCCGCCATGCCGCGGGCGCCGATGACGCAGAAGCGGCGCTGCTCGTCAGGGACCATCAGGTTGGTGTGGAAGGCGAGGCTGGCGCCGCTCTCGTAGCCGAGGATCGCCGTCTGGAAGTCGATGATATCGCCGTCGGAGCGGAACGGATCGTCCACGTTCTCCCAGACCGAGGGCTTCACGTGGAAGATTTCGGACTCGGCGTTGGAAACGGGCGCGTGTTCGGCAAGGAAAGACCGGCGACCGCCGATGCTGGCGACCGTTTCCGGACGGCTGTCCGTGATCATGTTGTAGAGGTCGAGGTCGTGGCAGCATTTCTCGAGCATGAAGCCGCCGGACAGGTCGGAGCGCCGGCGCCAGTCGCGCATGAAGAACGCCCCGTGGTAGGGGCCGATGTGTTCGTTGGCCTCGAGCGACGCGATCGGGCCGAGCACGCCCTCGTCCATGGCGGCCCGCAAATCGAGCATGTGCTGCGAGTAGCGGAGGACGAGGCCGACCATCACCCGCTCCTGTCCGAATTCGGACAGCAGTTCGGCCAGCTTCATGGTCTCCTCGATGGACACCACGACGGGCTTCTCGGCGAAGATCCGCGGCACGCCGGCCCGCAGCCCCGCCTCGATCTGCTCGAGGTGGAACTTGTTGGGCGAGCCGACGAGGAACAGGTCGGGCTGGGTGTCCGACAGCATCGCCTCGACGGACGGATAGCCGGGAATGTCCGTGCCGATCATATCGAGGTGGGTCGGCTGCGGGTCGTAGTAGCCGACGATGTCGGCCTCGGGCATGACGCCGCGCAGGGTCGACAGCACATGACCCGCGCGCAGCCCGATGCCGGCGGTAACGATCTTCATGTCAGGTCCTTTCAGGCGACGAGCGCCGGTGCGGCCAGCCGCCGCGACACCTGTCCATCGGCGGAAAAGAGGTGGCAGGCGTTGGTGTTGATGGCGAGACTGATCGTCTCGCCCTCGCGGATGGGGGCATCGCCGGGCAGCACGGCGCACACCTTGTCGAGCGGACCCACCGCGCCGTAGGTGATCGACTGGCCGCCCAGCCGCTCGAGCACGCGGACCTGCATCTGCAGCCCCTCGCCCAGCCCAAGATCCTCTGGCCGCAGCCCGACCTCGACGGGCGCCCCGGCGGACAGGCCGCGCGGCTCGACCGGAAGCGTCAGGGTCGGCCCGCCGGCGAGTTCGACGGTCACGCCGCCGCTATCGGTCGCCTGTACGATACCGGGGAGCAGGTTCATGTTCGGCTGTCCGATGAAGCCGGCGACGAATTTCGAGGCAGGGTGATGGTAGAGCTCCATCGGAGTGCCGAATTGCTCCACCCGTCCGCCGTTCAGGACGACGATTCGATCTGCCATCGTCATCGCCTCCACCTGGTCGTGCGTCACGTAAACCATTGTGGCATCGAGCTTTCGATGCAGCTGCGCCAACTCGACGCGCATGTCGCCGCGCAACGCGGCATCAAGATTGGACAATGGCTCGTCGAACAGGAACACCCGCGGCTCGCGGACGATCGACCGCCCGATCGCGACCCTCTGGCGCTGGCCACCGGACAGCTGTCCGGGCTTCAGCTGCAGCTTGTCGGTCAGCTGCAGGATTTCGGCCGCCTGTCCGACTTTCCGCTTCAGCTCCGCCTCGGGCAACTTCGCGACGCGCAGCGGAAAGGCGATGTTTTCGAACACGCTCAGGTGCGGGTAGAGCGCGTAGGACTGGAAAACCATGGAAATGCCGCGATCGAGCGGGTGAGCCCGGCTGACATCCTTGCCGCCGATGACGATCCGCCCCTGTGTCGCCTCCTCGAGCCCGGCGACGATGCGCAGCAACGTCGACTTGCCGCAGCCCGAGGGCCCGACGAACACCACGAACTCCCGGTCACGGATCGCAAGATCGATATCGTGCAGCACTTTCGCCTGCCCGAAGCTCTTGGAAATGTTCTGCAATTCCAGTGTCGCCATCGGCTCCATCCTTGGTGGCGGGCGGGCCGAGAGAGGCCCGCCCGTTCGTGATCACAGGGCCTCGTCGAGCTCTTCGCCGGCGATGGTGACGAGGTTCTCGACGCTGTCGTCCTCGAGGATCACCCCCTGCACCATGTTGGTGAACACCGACTGCAGCGACTTGAAGTCTTCCACCAGCGGCTCCGGTCCGCCGGTGGCGATGCCGTCGACGAAGACCTGCCAGAACGGGTCGTCCTTGTAGAAGGTGTCCTCCATTCCGAGCTCTTCGTACTTGAAGATCGGCGTAAGGCCCCAGGATTGATCGAGATCGTACTGCGCCTCGCCAGTCGCCAGCGCCTGGGCGAGTTCGTGGGCCAGGTCTTCATGGCCGGTGCCCTTGAAGACGACGAGGCTGTCGGTGATCAGAATCGTTCCCGCCTCGCCGCTCGGCCCGGCCGGGATCGGAACGACGAGCTGGTCAATGTCCTCGTTATGCTGACCGCGACCCCAAGGACCTTGCACGTACATCGCGATCTGGCCGTCGTTGAAGAGGTCGCGCAGCTGGTCGCGCTCCCAGGCGGTCGGGCCTTCCTGCGCGACATCGACGAGCCGTCCGTAGAACTCGAGCGTCTCGCGGGTCTGCTGCGAATCCAGCATGTTCTCGCCGGACTGCGTGTCGATCACCGTGCCCCCGTTGGAGTAGAGGTAGTTCAGGAACTGGTGCATCGTGTTGTCGAAGTCCTTGCCGGCGAGGCCGACACCGGCAGCTTCGGTGTTGTCGCGCACCGTCTCGGCAAGACTGATCATCTCGTCCCATGTCTGGGGCGCGACGCATTCCGCTCCGGCCTCTTCGACGAGGTCGCAGTTGATGTAGAGCGCCTTCGTGGAGAAGGCGTGCGGATAGCCCCAGCGAGTCCCTTCGATCGTGACCGTGTCGAGCACGCCGGGCTGGTAGGCGGTCTCGAGATCGGCCGGGATCTGGGCCGGCACGATCAGGTCGTTGTTGGCGAGCTGGCGCAGCGTGCGCGAGCCCATGTAGGCGATCGACGGCGGATCGCCCGCCGCGGCGAGGGTGAGCGACTTGTCCTGGCACGTGCCCCACGGCACGGCCTCCATGTTCACCGTCACCCCCTCGCGGCTCGCGGTGAACTCGTCGATCACCTTCTGATCCGCCTCGCGCACCTCGCCGCCGCACATGATGAAGTGCAGCTCCTGCGCGCTCGCCGACAGCCCGCTGCCGCCGAGGAGAATCGCCGTGATCCCCAATGTCTTCAGTCCGTTCATTTTCTTACTCCCTGTTTATGAACATTTGGTTATTCCTTCACCGCCCCCGCGGTCAGACCGGCGACCAGGTATTTCTGCAGGAACAGGAAGATGACCATGACCGGCAGCACCCCCGTCAGAGAGGCCGCCATCATCTCGTTCCAGGTAACGTCCTGGTAACCGATGAACTCGTATATTCCCGCCGGGAGCGGCTGGTACTCCCGAGTCTGGTTGAACGTGATCGCGAAGAGGAACTGCTGTGCATAAGCTCCGATGAAGACCGCCACACCGACGACGATGAGCCCCGGCACCGCGAGCGGCAGGACCACCCGCCGCAGCGTGTAGAGCCGACTCGCGCCGTCGACATACGCCGCCTCCTCCAGCTCGCGCGGGATCTTCTCAAGGTACGACCTCAGGAGCCAGATGCCCGTCGGGATCAGGAACGCCACGCCGGGCACGATCATCGACCAGTAGGTGTTGAGCAGCCCGAGCGTGCGCAGAACCCGGTAAAGCGGGATCAGGAGCACGGCGCCGGTGAACATGTTGACCCCGAGGAAGATCGCGAGGCTCATGTTCTTGAAGGGAAAATCCAGGCGCGCGTAGGCATAGGCCGCGGGCACCACGAAGATCATCGTGATGAGGGTCACCATGCCGGAAATATAGATCGAGTTGAGGATGTAGCGGCCGAGGAGCGGCACGGTCTGCCACATCCGGCTGTAGGCCTCGAAGCTGAAATCGTCGCCCCAGAAGCGGTAGGGTGTCGAGAACAGGTGCTCGAGCGGGCGCAGCGAGACCATGAACATCTCGACGAACGGCAGCAGGATGAAGGTCAGGAACAGCGCCAGCGCGGCATAGATGCCGACGAGCTGCAGCTTCGAGTACCGGTCCATCATTTGCCGCTCCCGTAGTGGCGGTTCACCTTACCGAGGAAGTACAGGTAGATGAGCGAGAAGATGGCGAGCAGGACGACGATCACGACCGCCCGCGCGGCGCCCTCGCCGAACTTGTAGTTGCCGATGGCGACCTTGTAGGTGTCCACGATGAGCGTCGTCGTGGCGCCGCGCGGGCCGCCCTCGGTCAGGATCCAGATCACCTCGAAGCTGTTGAAGGTCCAGATCGCGCTGAGCAGCGCCATCGACACGATGACCGGCATGATCTGCGGGATCGTGATGCGGCGGAACCGGTACCAGCGGCTCGCCCCGTCGACGTAGGCCGCCTCGTAGAGGTCGCGCGGCACGCCCTGCATCGCGGCGAGGAAGAACAGCGTCACCATCGGCGTGCCGACCCAGACGTCGGTGACGACGGCGGAATAGAAGGCGGACGTCTTGTAGGCGAGGAATTCGTAGGGCCCGTCGATCAGCCCGATGCGCTGGGCGACGCCGGACAGCAGTCCGAAATGGCCGTTGTAGAGCCACAGCCAGCCGATGCAGCCGATCGCGATCGGGATCACCCAGGGCGGCATGACGAGGATGCGGAACAGCGCCCGCCCCGGCACCGCGGCGTTGAGCAACGTCGCCCCGATCAGGCCGAGCACCAGCTTCAGGCTGACCGACACGAACATCCAGAAGAACGTGCGCACGATGGTGTCGTGGAAGCGGCTGCTGCCGAGCAGGTCGGTATAATTTTTGGTGCCGACGAAGGATTCGCCGCCGAGGCGGGCGTCGGTGAAGGAGAGGCGGAAGGTCTCGGCGAGCGGCCAGGCCACGATCACCGCGATGAACAGCATCGCCGGTGCGACGAGCGCCCACGCGAACCACCGCTCCGGCATGCGGATCGGCGCGCGACGTGCGGAAGCGGCGACGGGTGTCTCGGTGATGTCGGCCACGGATCCTCCAGCGCATGCCGGGCGGGGAAGCGAATCTCCCGGTCACGCTCACGTTAACACCTTCTGCGAAAAAAGCTACCATTAGCATACCAAACCGGCATCCTTGGCTAGTTGGTCCTACTCTGGTATATGGCCGCAATAGGAGGTGCGGCATGGACGGCGCGACTGACCCTGGCTTCTTCGCGCCCGCGCTCTGGCACCGTCCCGGGCGCGGTCCGCGCTATCAACAGCTTCACGACCACATCGCCGCCGCCATTCGCGACGGCCGACTGGCGGACGGGGCCCAACTGCCGCCCGAGCGCGAGCTGGCCGAACTGGCGCAGGTAAGCCGCGTCACCGTCCGCCGCGCCATCACCAAGCTCGTCGCCGCGGGTCAGGTCGACCAGCGCCGGGGCGCCGGCAGCTTCGTGCGCCGCGGGTCCGTCAAGCTCGAACATACCTTGTCGACGCTCACTTCCTTCACCGAGTACATGCGCGCGCGCGGGCTGACCTCGACCTCGCAGGTCCTGGCGCGCGGACTGTTCCCGCCGGCGCCCGACGAGACGGTGGCGCTCGGCCTCGCGACCTCGGCGCGGGTGGCGCGGATCGAGCGGCTTCGCAGCGCCGACGGGGTGCCGATGGCGCTGGAGCGGTCGTCTCTTCCGGCCGACATCCTCCCCGACCCCGACCTCGTCGACCTGTCGCTCTACACCGTGCTGCGCGCCGCGGGCACGGCACCGCACCGCGCCCTCCAGCGGATCAGCGCGGTCAACCTCGCCGCGCGCGAGGCCGAGAGGATGGCGCTGCCCGAGGGCGCGGCGGCGCTGCTGATCGAGCGCACCGGCTACCTCGCCAGCGGGCGGCCGATCGAGTTTACCCGCGGATTGTACCGCCCCGACATTTACGATTTCGTTGCTGAACTGCGCCTCGAGGACACATGAAGTTCGACGCCCGTATCGACGGCCGCACCATCGCCGTCACCCTCACCTCCGACCGCCCGCTCGAGGCGCCGGTCCTGTGCCTGTCGCTCATGGCGCCCTTCCGCGCGGTATCTGGCGGAGAGGATATCGCGCGGTGCGGCGGCTACGGCGAGATACAGCTGCCGAACCTGTCGGCCGGCAAGGAACACGTGGTCGAACTCGAACACCTGTCCGATTTCCGCCCCGCGAACCGCGCCTGGCTCCCGCTCGGGGCGTACCTGCGGACGGCTGACGGCCCGATCCCGCTGCCCGCGCTCGCGGCGGGCCGCACGCCGGAGGTGCTGCCGCCGGGAGAGACGCCGGAGCTGAAAATCGTGCCGCCCGTGACGGTCTGGCGGCCGACGGGCGGTGAGGTGTCCGTTACCGGCTTCGCGTCCGCCAGCGCGCATTTCGACAATGTCGAGGCCCTCGCCCGCCGCACCGGGCTCGGTCCCTTCCTGGCGGAGGACGGGCTGCCGCTGAGCGTCGCGGTCGACGGCCAGCTGAGCGAGGAGGCCTACCGGCTCGAGATCAGTCGCGGCGGCGTGCGGCTGTCGGCCTCGTCGAAGGCCGGGCGCTTCTATGGCGCGATCAGCCTGCTGACGCTGAAGGCGACGCATGCCGGCGCCCTGCCCTGCGGCACCATCGAGGACGCGCCTCGCTTCCCCTGGCGCGGCCAGCACCTCGACTGCGCGCGCCACTTCTACGAGCCCCACACGATCCGGCGGCTCATGGACCTGATGGCGCTGCTCAAGATGAACCGCTTCCACTGGCACTTCGCGGACGACGAGGCGTTCCGGCTCGAGGTGACCTGCTTCCCGGATGTCTGGAAACGGACATGCGTCCGGGGCGAGGGCGAGACGATCCCCGGCGTGTTCGGCGGCGGCGTGCGCTCGGGGGGCAGCTACAGCCTCGAGACGGCGCGGGACGTCGTCGCGCACGGACAGGCGCTCGAGATCGGCGTGCTGCCCGAGATCGAGGTGCCGGCCCACGCGCTCGCGCTCGCGCGGGTGATGCCGGAGCTGCGCGATCCGTCCGATACCGGACAGGAGCGCAGCGTGCAGGGATACGCCGAGAACGTCCTCAATCCGGCGCGTGACCAGTTCTGGACGGTGATCGAACAGCTGTCCGAGGAGGTCGCCGCCCTGTTCCCGCTCGGGATGCTGCACCTGGGCTGCGACGAGTTGCCGGAGGGGGCGTGGGAGGGCTCTCCCGCCGTGGCCGATCTGAAGGCGCGCGAAGGGCTGGAGAGTGCCGACGATGTGTCGGGCTGGACCATGGCGAAGCTCGCCGGACATCTGTCCGAGAGAGGCGTCCGCGTCGCCGCCTGGGAAGAGGCGGCGCGAGGCAGCAACGGCGGCATCGGCCACGGGGCGCTGCTGCAGAGCTGGTCTGGCCAGGGGCCGGGGCTGGAGGCCGCGCGGGCGGGCTACGACGTCATCATGAGCCCGGCGCAGCACGTCTACCTCGACATGGCCCACAGCGACGACCCCGACGATTGGGGCGCCTCCTGGGCCGCCTTCGTCGCGCTGGAGGACGTCATCGCCTGGTCGCCCGTGCCGCCCGAGGCACGGGACATCGCGGAGCGGATCAAGGGGGTGGAGGGCTGCTTCTGGAGCGAATTCACCACCCACGACCGGGAGATGGAGGCAATGGTCGCGCCCCGCATCCTCGGCGTCGCCGCGAAGGGCTGGGACATCACCGACCGGCTGACGGGCGCGCAGCTGCGCGGGCTGGCGCATGCCTACGCGCCGGTCTTCGCGGCGATGGACTGGCAGAGCGGCTACCGCTAGGGGCGCTCTTTCCCTGCGCCCCCAAGCCCGCTATTGCTCGCCCGCGCACGCAGCAAGGACGACCAGATGCCGATGGACAAGACTTTCGACGCCGCCGCCGCCGAGCCGCGCCTCTACGAGGCCTGGGAGCGGGGCGGTGCCTTCCGCGCCGGCGCCAACGCGCGCCGCGACGAGAGCTTCTGCGTGATGATCCCGCCGCCCAACGTCACAGGCGCGCTGCACATGGGCCACGCCTTCAACAACACGCTGCAGGACATCCTCGTGCGCTGGCACCGGATGCGCGGCTTCGACACGCTCTGGCAGCCCGGACAGGACCATGCCGGCATCGCCACGCAGCTGCAGGTCGAGAAGCTGCTGGCGAGCGAGGGCAACGAGGGCCGGCGCGAGCTGGGGCGCGAGAAGTTCCTCGAGAAGGTGTGGGACTGGAAGGGCCAGTACGGCTCGACCATCGTCAACCAGCTGAAACGGCTGGGAAGTTCCTGCGACTGGTCGCGCAACGCCTTCACCATGGCCGGCGCGCCGGGCGATCCGCGCACCGGCCACGAGAACTCGCCCGACTTCCACGACGCGGTGATCAAGGTCTTCGTCGAAATGTACGACAAGGGCCTGATCTACCGTGGTAAACGGCTGGTCAACTGGGACCCGCATTTCGAGACGGCGATCTCGGATCTCGAGGTGGAGAACGTCGAGGTCGACGGGCACATGTGGCACTTCAGGTACCCGCTCGCGGGCGGCGAGACCTACACCTACGTCGAGCGCGACGAGGACGGCACCGTGCTGCTCGAGGAGGAGCGCGACTACATCTCCATCGCGACGACGCGGCCCGAGACGATGCTCGGCGACGGGGCCGTCGCGGTTCATCCAGAGGATGAACGTTACGCGCCAATCGTCGGGAAGTATTGCGAAATCCCCGTCGGCCCCAAGGCTGACCGGCGGCTGATCCCGATCATCACCGACACCTACCCCGACCCGCATTTCGGCTCGGGCGCGGTGAAGATCACCGGCGCGCACGACTTCAACGACTACGGCGTCGCCAGCCGCAACAGCATCCCGCTCTACCGCCTGATGGACAGCGCCGGTCGGATGCGCGACGACGGGGCGCCCTACGCCGAGGAGGCCGACAAGGCGCGCCGCTTCGCCGAGGGCGCCGGCTTCACCGAGGCCGAGGTCGACGCGATCAACCTGGTGCCCGAGGAGTATCGCGGGCTCGACCGCTTCGAGGCGCGCGCCCGCGTCGTCGCCGACATCGACGCCGAGGGGCTGATGATCGAGGTCGAGGACAAGAAGATCGTCCAGCCCTTCGGCGACCGCTCGCAGGTGGTCATCGAGCCGATGCTCACCGACCAGTGGTTCGTCGACACCTCGAAGATCGTCGGCCCCGCCCTCGATGCAGTGCGCGACGGCACCACCAAGATCCTGCCCGAGAGCGGCGAGAAGACCTACTTCCACTGGCTCGAGAACATCGAGCCCTGGTGCATCTCGCGCCAGCTCTGGTGGGGGCACCGGATCCCCGTCTGGTACGGGCCGCGCCCGCACGGCTACGAGGGCCACGGCTTCGGCCCCTACATCCACTTCTGCGCGCCGACCGAAGCGGAGGCGCTGGAGAAGGCGCGCGCGTTCTACGGCACCGAGGTGCGGATCCTGCCCGAGGGCGAGACCTTCACCCCGACCGAGGATTACGAGACCGTCGGCGTCGACGGCACGCCCCGCACGGTGCTGCTCTTCCGCGACGAGGACGTGCTCGACACGTGGTTCTCCTCCGGTCTGTGGCCCATCGGCACGCTGGGCTGGCCGGAGCAGACCGACGAGCTGAAGCGCTACTTCCCCACCGACGTGCTGGTCACCGGGCAGGACATCCTGTTCTTCTGGGTGGCGCGGATGATGATGATGCAACTGGCTGTCGTCGGCGAGGCTCCTTTCCACACGGTCTACCTGCACCAGCTCGTCCGCGACGAGAAGGGACAGAAGATGTCCAAGACGCGGGGCAACGTGATCGACCCGCTCGAGATCATCGACGAATACGGCGCGGACCCGCTGCGCTTCGCCAACGCGTCGATGGCGGCGATCGGCGGCGTGCTGAAGCTCTCCGTCGACCGCATCAAGGGCTACCGCAATTTCGTTACCAAATTGTGGAACGCCTGCCGCTTCGCCGAGATGAACGGCGTCTTCGAGGCCGGCGCGCCGCCCGCCGCGCCGCCGCGCCCGGAGGCGACGGTCAACCGCTGGATCATCGGCGAGACCGCGCGGATCCGCGAGGAGACCGACGCCGCGCTCGCCGCCTACCGCTTCAACGACGCCGCCAACGGGCTCTACGCCTTCGTCTGGGGCAAGGTCTGCGACTGGTACGTGGAGTTCTCCAAGCCGCTCTTGATGGACGGCACCGAGGAAGAGCGCGCCGAGACGCGGGCGACGATGGCCTGGGTGATCGACCAGTGCCTGATCCTGTTGCACCCGATCATGCCGTTCGTGACCGAGGAGCTCTGGGGCACGCTGGCGCAGCGCGAGCGGATGCTGGCGCTCACAGACTGGCCCGAGCACACGACGGCCGACCTGCTCGACGACGCGGCCGACGCGGAGATGAACTGGGTGATTTCGCTGATCGACGGCGTGCGTTCGGCGCGGGCTCAGATGAACGTGCCGGCGGGGCTGCAGATCCCGGTGCTGCGGCTCGAGTCCGACGCCGCCGCCCGCGCCGCCTGGGCCAACAACGAGGCGCTCATCAAGCGCCTCGCCCGCATCGACAGCCTCGAGGACGCCGACACGCCGCCCAAGGGCGCGATCGCGATCTCCGCCCGCGGCGCGAGCTTCGCGCTGCCGCTGGCCGACATCATCGACGTCGCCGCCGAGAAGGCGCGGCTCGAGAAGGCGCTCGGCAAGCTCGGCAAGGAGCTCGGCGGGCTGCGCGGCCGGCTGAACAACCCGAAGTTCATCGCCTCCGCCCCCGAGGAGGTCGTCGCCGAGGCGCGCCAGAACCTCGCCCTGCGCGAGGAGGAGGAGGCGCAGATCAACACCGCCCTCGCCCGGCTCGGAGAGCTTGCCTGACGCCCGCCCCGTGCCCACATGCAGCCCCGGACCACACCGGGAGGGGCTGACATGAGCGGGTTCCTGCGCCGCATCTTCGAGCGCCACGTCGAGCGCGCCGAGGCCGAGGGCAAGCTCTCGGGCCTCGCCGGCGAGGGCAAGCCGCTGGAGATCGAGCAGGGCGGCGACGTGACGACGGAGATCGGCCACAAGGTGATGGCCGAGGCCGGCGTGGTGCCGCTCGAGGTGACGCTGGTGCGCCAGCTCGCGGAGGCGCGCGCCGCCTACGGCCGCGCCGAGGGCGCCGACGAGAAGAAGGCGGCGATGGCGCGGATCGCCGACCTCGAGATGAAGAAGAACCTCGCCTTCGAGCGGCTGCGCCGGCACCGCTGAGGCTCGCCCGTCGCACGCGCGACAATCCGCCCCACGGCATTCTGTCCTCTTCCCGCAGGCGCTCGGGCCTGCCACGGTCGCGCCGAGACTGCTTCATCCGGACCCCGTGCCATGTTTGACGATCGCTCCTCCGCCACCGCCTCCGCCGCAACGCCCGTCGCACTCGACCGTCCCGCCAAGCCCGCCATGTGGCGCGGCTTCCGGCGGCGCTGCCCCAATTGCGGCGAGGGCCCGATGTTCACCGGCTACCTCAAGGTTGCCGACCGCTGCCCCGTCTGCCGCGAGGAGCTCTACCACCACCGCGCCGACGACGGGCCGGCCTACCTGACGATCCTCGTCGTGGGCCATATCATGGCGCCGCTGTTCCACGTCGTCTTCACGCACTTCCGCCCCGAGCCGCTCGTCATGGCGACGCTGTTCACGGTCGGCTGCGTGGCGCTGAGCCTCTACCTGCTGCCGCGCCTGAAGGGTTTCGTGGTGGGGCTGCAATGGGCCAAGCGGATGCACGGCTTCGGCGGCGTCCCCGCCCGGACGTGACCGTCTCCGTCCGCGACGCCGCGACGCTGATCCTGGTGCGCGAGGACGGGCCGGAGCCGGCGGTGCTGATGGGGATGCGCGGCGGGCGCGCGGCGTTCATGCCGGGCAAGATGGTGTTTCCCGGCGGCGCGGTCGATCCGGGCGACGCCGGCATCCCCCTCGCCGCCCTGCCCGGGCGCGACTGCCTCGCACGCCTCTCGCAAGACAGCGCCCTGCCCCCGGAGGCGCTCTGCGCGGCCGCGATCCGGGAACTCTGGGAAGAGACGCGCCAGATCCTCGGCCGCCCCGCGCCCTGGCCCGACGCGCCGCCCGGCTGGCGCGGCTTCGCCGCCACCGGCCACCGCCCCGACGCCGCGGCCCTCTCCTACGTGTTCCGCGCGATCACCCCGCCAGGCAACACCCGCCGCTTCGACGCCCGCTTCTTCGCCGCTCCCGCCAGCGCGCTCGTCTCCGATCCCGACGCCCTCTCGGCGGTCGAGGGCGAGCTGTCCGGCCTGCGCTGGGTGCCGCTGTCGCAGGCGCGCACGCTCGACCTGCCCTTCATCACCCGCGTGGTGCTCGCCGAGGTCGCCGTCCACGGCCGCCGCCCCGCCGGGCCGGTGCCGTTCTTCCGGCACGGGCAGGAGGAGAGCCACTTCGCCCGCCTCGCGGGGCGCGACCCGCTGGATCTCTAGGCGTCAGCTCGTCGCGATCAGCGCCAGGATCGAGACCACCAGCACCGCGATCCCGGCCAGCTCCCGGCCCGTGATGCGCTCGCGGAAGAACAGCCACGAGGCCAGCAGCGAGAAGATCAGCTCCACCTGCCCCACAGCGTTGACGATGCCCGCGCTCTGGAGCGTGTAGGCGGTGAACCAGCCGATCGAGCCGGCCATGCTCGTCAGGCCGACGAGGCCCGAGACGCGCCAGTTGCGAAACACCCGCCCCACCTCGCCGGGCTGGCGCCAGCCGAGCCAGCCGCCGAGCGCCAGCGTCTGGAAGGCGGTGACGCAGCCCAGCGTCACCAGCGCGCGCAGCAGCACGTCGCCGCTCTCGAGCGACAGCGACGCGCCTCGGTAGCTGACGCCGGAGATGCCGAAGAACACGCCCGAGGCCAGCCCCAGCCCGGCCGCCGGGTTCGCGATCCGCCGCAGCCACGTCCCGGCGCCGCCGCCGGGCGGGTCCGACAGCAGCAGCACCCCGACGAGTCCGACGAGGATCGCCGCGAGGCTCGCGAGGCTGATCCCCTCGCCGAGGATCACGATCCCGGCGAGCACCGACAGCAGCACCTCGGTCTTCTTGAAGGTGATGCCGACGGCGAAGTTGCGGTGCTTGAACAGCGCGACGACGCAGATCGTCGCGAGGATCTGGCTGATCCCGCCCGCCACCGCGTAGGGCCAGAAGCCGGCCGGAATGGCGGGCAGCGCCGCACCGGTGCCACGGGCGTAGGCAAGCGCGAGCAGCCACACGAGCGGCATCGACCAGACGAAGCGCGCGAAGGTCGCCCCCGCCGCCGAGAGCCGCCCGGCGGCGAGCACCTTCTGCAGCATGAACCGCAGCGTCTGCGCGAAGGCGGCGGCGAGGGTGACCGGGATCCAGAGCTCCATCCGCCCGCTATCGCGCCCGCCGCCGCCCGTGGCAAGCCACCCCGGCGGCGCGCGCGGTCAGGGCGTGGAGCCGTGCATATTTTCGGCCAGATGAAGTCAGCCGCCGCGCAGCGGGTGGGGGACCGGATCCTTGGCGCGCCAGAAGTAGCGGGCGAGGATCTCGGCGTAGGAGCGGTAGCGGTAGCCGCCGTTGACGCCGAGGTAGCGCGCGGGGTTGCGGGCGTAGAGCCGCGGCAGGCGGTACCACGGCACGCGCGGGTGCATGTGGTGGACGACGTGGAGGTTGTTGTTGAGGAACAGCAGCGCCAGCGGGCCGCGATCCTCGATGATGACGGTGCGGGCGCGCGCCTTCTCGTGGGCCTGGTGCTCGAGGAAGGTGCGGATCTTGAGCACCGACATCGCCGCGTAGGCGGCCGCGAGATAGGCCGGGAGCGGCAGCGGCGCGAGCGCGACCGCCGACAGCACCACCGCCGAGGCCGGCAGGTGCGCCGCCCACGCGGCGCGCACGGCGGGCTCGTGGCGCGCGCGCCAGTCGCCCGCGAGGAACGCCACCTGCCCCGCCAGCGGCCCGATCACGATGCGCCCCGCCAGCGTGTTGTTCACCCGCAGCACCGCCTGCAGCCAGCGCGGCAGGCGCCGCCAGGCGGCGGGGTCGAGGTAGTTGCTCTCGGGGTCGTCGTAGGGGTCGGTGAGGATCGCGTCGTGGTGGTGGGCGAGGTGGGTGTCGCGGAAGCGCCCGAACGGGACCAGCAGCCCCAGCGCCGGCCAGACGAGGGCGGCGTTGAGCCGCCGGTTGCGGAAGGGGTGGCCGTGGATCGCCTCGTGCTGGAGCGAGGAATGCAGCACCAGCGCCACCACCAGCGCCGGCAGCGCCAGCCACGGCGACAGCGCCGCGAGGCCGAACAGGGCGGCGGCCCAGAGGGCGTAGCATCCCGCCAGCAGCGCCAGCGTCGGCCACTCGAAGGTGCGCGGCTCAGACATCGCGCACCCTCCCCGCCTGCCGGCCCCAGGCGATGCGGTCCCACAGGCGCTCGTAGCCCACGTACATCGACAGCCCCAGGGCCGCGTTGACCAGCGCCATCGTCCCGCCCAGCGCGAGCGAGCCGGTCATCGCCAGCCCCACGAGGGCCATCACCGTCAGCCCGAGCAAATTCCACACAACCGCCTTCACGACGGACCGGGTCCGCGTCTCCATGTCGTCTCCTGCATTTTTCGTATGCCGCGACGCTATGTCGGATGACAGGCGGGAGCCATTCCGTTTCCGGTACACAAACCGCGACGAATGTGACTGAATGCACCGTATGGTGACGGTCCTCGACAAGCGCCAGCGCGCGCAGCTCTTCCAGACCCGGCTGGCCGCCGCGATGGCGCGGCGCGGGCTCAACCAGTCCGACCTCGCGCGGCAGGCCGGGGTGGACCGCTCCACCGTCAGCCAGCTGCTCAAGGACGACACCCGCCTGCCCAACGCACATGTCGCCGCGCTCTGCGCCGAGGTTCTGGGGGTGTCGGCGGACTGGCTGCTCGGCCTGACCCAGCGCCCCGAACTGGCCGCCGACCTGGTCGCGGCGGCGATGAAGATCACCGAGGCGCCCCGCGCGCTGGTGGACGAGCAGATCTTCGACTGGCACCGGGAGGCGGAGGGATACAAGATCCGCCACGTCCCCGCCGGGCTGCCCGACATGCTCAAGACCTCGGAGATGCTGCACTGGGAGTATCGCGCCACGCTCGGGCGGACGACGGAGCAGGCGATCGGCGCCTCGGAGGACCGGCTCAACTGGATCCGCGCCTCGCCCTCGGACTACGAGATCGCCCTGCCGCTCCACGAGCTGCGCAGCTTCGCGCGCGGCGAGGGGTACTACGCGGGGATGCCCGCCAGCCTGCGCGCGGCGCAGATCGACCACATGGCGCAGTTGCACGACCAGCTGTTCCCGTCGCTGCGGCTGTTCCTCTACGACGCGCACCGGCTGTTCTCGTCGCCGCTGACGGTGTTCGGCCCGCTGCTCGCGGTGATCTACCTCGGCTCCAACTACCTCGCCTTCCGCGACACCGAGCGGATCCTCGCCCTGACGCGGCACTTCGACAAGCTGGTGCGCGAGGCCGACGTCACCGACCGCGCCCTGCCCGGCCACCTGGCCGAACTCAAGACGGCGCTGGGCTGACCGTCTCGGAACCTGCCGCGCCCGCGCGTCGTTCGCCCGGCGTACCCCCAAGGGGTGGGCGGCGAAGGGAGCGTGTCATGTCTTACGTCAAGTTCGGTCTGATGATCCTCACGTCGACGGTGGTGATGTTCATCCTGATGTACCTCAACACCTACGCCTGGGAGCACCTCTTCTGGTCCGAGACGCGGACCTACATGGCGATCCTGATGGGCGCGACGATGGCGATCATCATGCTCGCCTACATGCTCGGCATGTACGACAGCAAGGCGATGAACGCGGCGATCTTCGTCGGCGCGATCGTGGTCTTCGGGGTGTCGCTGTGGCTGGTGCGCAGCCAGACGACGGTGTCGGGGCCGAGCTACATGCGCGCGATGATCCCGCACCACTCGATCGCGGTGATGACCTCCGAGCGGGCGCAGATCGAGGATGCCCGCGTGCGCCATCTCGCCGACGAGATCATCGCCGCCCAGCGCAAGGAGATCGCCGAGATGCGCTACCTGATCGACGACGTCGCCGACGGCAACGTGGTGCGCGAGATCTACGAGGACCCGCCCGCCGCGCCGGGCAGCGTCGAGGATGCGCTGGACAACACGCTGATCTCGCAGCTCGACCTGTCGCCGCTGACCGAGGCCGAGGCCGGCGAGGTCGTCGCCGGGCCGACCTGCACCTTCAACCGCAGCCCCGAGGCCGACCCGATCCTGTGGACCGCCGCCGACGGCGGGGCGGCGATGAAGCTCAACGGGGTCATCGTCGGGCTCGAAGAGAGCGGCGAGGGCGACTTCGCCACCGACGGCGCGCGCGTCGCGGTGCGGCTGCTGGGCGACGAGGCGAACTGGAGGTCGAATGCCGCGTTGACCTTCGAGCTCGAGGAGGGGCTGAGCGTCGGCTACCGTGGCTTCTTCGACTGCACCGGCAGCGACGGCACCGAGTAAGGGAGGAGCGCCATGCCGCTCGACCAGACCAGGAAGGCCCGGCTCTACCGCATGGTGATGCCCGGCCACACCTGCCCCTACGGGCTCAAGAGCAAGGACCTGCTCGAGCGGCAGGGCTTCGAGGTGGAGGACCACCCGCTCACCACCCGCGAGGAGACCGACGCCTTCAAGGAGGAGCACGGCGTCGCCACCACGCCGCAGACCTTCATCGACGGCGCGCGGATCGGGGGCTACGACGATCTGCGCGCGCATTTCGGCCAGGAGGTGAAGGGCGAGGACGAGGCCAGCTACCAGCCGGTGATCGCGATCTTCTCGGTAGCGTTCCTGATGGGCATGGCTGTGAGCTGGCTCGCCTACGAGACGATCCTCACCTTCCGCACCGTCGAGCTCTTCATCGCGATCAGCATGTGCATCCTCGCGATCCAGAAGCTGCAGGACATCGAGGGCTTCTCGACGATGTTCCTCAACTACGACCTGCTGGCCCGGCGCTGGGTGCGCTACGGCTACATCTACCCCTTCGGCGAGGCGCTGGCGGGGGTGCTGATGCTGGCGATGACGCTGTTGTGGATCGCGGTGCCGGTGGCGCTGGTGATCGGGACGATCGGGGCGGTGAGCGTGTTCAAGGCGGTCTACGTCGACAAGCGCGAGCTCAAATGCGCCTGCGTCGGCGGCGGCAGCAACGTGCCGCTGGGCTTCGTGTCGCTGACGGAGAACGTGATGATGGTCGCGATGGCGATCTGGATGCCGCTGCGGATGGGGTGGTTCGGATGATCGGGCTCGGCATCGGGGTCCTGCTCGTGGTGCTGCTCGGCGTCTTTCACCACCTCGGTCTGCTGGTGGTGCGCGCGCTCAACCCCGGTGCCGATACGCTTCCGAAGGCGGCGATCCTCGTCGTCTTCATCAGCCTTCTGGTGCTGCACGTGGTCGAGATCCTCGGCTTCGCCGTGGCCTACCGGCTGCTGCTCGACTGGGGCGCGCTCGGTACGCTCACCGCCGAATTCAGCGGCAGCTGGGAGGGGCTGATCTACTTCTCCGGCGTCAACTTCGCGACGCTGGGCTATACGCAGATCCAGACGGAGGGGCCGATCCGGATGGTCAACATGATGCAGTCCCTCGGCGGTTTCATGGTGCTGACCTGGTCGGCCACCTTTCTCTACTCGACGTCCGAGCGCGCCTGGAAGGCGTGATCGCGGAGGTCGTCGAGGATCGGGCAGTCTGGGCGCGCGTCGCCCGCGCAGGCATCGACGAGCCGGGCCAGCGTGGCGCGCATCTGCTGCAGCTCGGCGAGCTTGCGGTCGATCTCGGCGAGGTGGTCGCGGGTGAGCTGTCGGACCTCGGCGCTGGCGCGGCCGGTATCCTCGTAGAGGCGCAGCAGCGCGCGGCAATCCTCCACCGAGAAGCCGAGCGCGCGGGCGCGGCCGATGAAGGCGAGCTTGTGCAGGTCGCGCTCGTCGAAGGCCCGGTAGCCGTTGGCGCCGCGCGCGGGCCGCACGAGGCCGATCTCCTCGTAGTAGCGGATTGTCTTGACCGGCAGGCCGGCGCGGCGGGCGACGTCGCTGATGTTCATGCGCCCTGCTCCACCGGGGCCGGCGCGGCGGCGGCGGCGCGCGAAGCCGGGGCGTCCGGTCGCCCGGCCATGGCGGGCGCGACGCGGCGCAGCCGGAGCGCGTTGCTCAGCACGAAGACCGACGACAGCGCCATCGCGCCGGCGGCGAGCATCGGCGACAGCAAGAGCCCCGTCGCCGGGTAGAGCAGCCCCGCCGCGACCGGGATCAGCGCCACGTTGTAGCCGAAGGCCCAGACGAGGTTCTGGCGGATGTTGGCCAGGGTCCGGCGCGAGACGGCGGCGGCGTCGACGACGCCGCGCAGGTCGCCCGACATCAGCACCACGTCGGCGCTCTCGATGGCGACGTCGGTGCCGGTGCCGATGGCAATGCCGACGTCGGCGTGGGCCAGCGCGGGCGCATCGTTGATGCCGTCGCCCACGAAGGCCACCTTGCGCCCGCCGGCCCTGAGCCTGTCGAGCGCGGCGACCTTGCCGTCTGGCAGGACGCCCGCGACGACGTGGTCGATGCCGGTCTCGGCGGCGATGGCCTGGGCCGTCTCCTGCCGGTCGCCGGTGATCATCGCCACCTCGAGCCCTTCCGCCTTGAGCGCCGCGATGGCGGCGCGGCTGGCGGGCTTGACCCGGTCGGCCACCCCCACGAGCGCCGCGAGGCGGCCGTCGAGCGCGGCGAAGAGCGGCGTGCGGCCGCGCCGGGCGAGGTCGGCGGCGGCCTCGGCGAAGGGCGCGGGCTCGATGCCCTCGCGCTCGAGCAGCCGCGCGGTGCCGACGAGCAGCCGCGAGCCGCCGACCTCGGCCGAGATGCCGTGGCCGGGGATCGCCTCGAAGGCGGACACGTCCGTCCCCGCCAGCCCCTCGGCCCGCGCCGCACGCACCAGCGCGTCGGCCACCGGGTGCTCCGAGCGGGCCTCGGCGGCGGCGATGCGGCCGAGGATGTCCTCCCGCGTCACGCCCTCGGCGAGCACCAGGTCGACCAGTTCGGGCCGCCCCTCGGTCACGGTGCCGGTCTTGTCGAGCGCCACCACGTCGACCGAGGCCAGCGCCTGCAGCGCGTCGCCCTTGCGGAACAGCACCCCCATCTGCGCCGCGCGCCCGGTGCCGACCATGATCGAGGACGGCGTCGCGAGACCCATCGCGCAGGGACAGGCGATGATCAGCACCGAGACCCCCGCGACGAGCGCGTGGGTTAGCGCCGGCTCGGGGCCGAGCAGCAGCCACCCCAGCACCGTCAGCGCTGCGACGGCGATGACGGCGGGCACGAACCAGAGCGTCACCCGGTCCACGAGCGCCTGGATCGGCAGCCGCGCGCCCTGCGCCTCCTCGACCATGCGGATGATGTGCGCGAGCGTCGTCTCCGCCCCGATGCGCGTCGCCCGCACCCGCAGCGCGCCCGCGCCGTTGACCGTGCCGCCGGTGACGGCGTCGCCCGCGCGCTTGTCGACGGGGAACGGCTCGCCGGTGATCATGCTCTCGTCCACGTGGCCCTCGCCCTCGAGCACCTCGCCGTCGGTGGGGATGCGTTCGCCCGGCCGCACCACGAGCACGTCGCCCGCCCGCAGCGCCTCGACGGGCCGCTCCTCGAGCGCGCCGTCCGCCGCCTCCACCCGCGCGGTGCGGGCCTGCAGCCCGACGAGCTTGCCGATCGCCGCGCCGGTGCGGCCCTTGGCGCGGGCCTCCAGCCAGCGGCCGACGAGGATCAGCACCACGATCACCGCGGCGGCCTCGAAATAGACCGCCCGCAGCGCCTCGGGCAGCAGGCCGGGCAGGAAGGTGGCGAACGTGGAATAGCCCCACGCCGCGCCCGTGCCGAGCGCGACGAGGCTGTTCATGTCGGGCGCGCCGCGGCCCAGCGCGGCGAGGCCCTTGGTGAAGAAGTGCCGACCGGGGCCGAACAAGATCAGCGAAGTCAGCGCGAACTGGATCAGCCAGTCGGCCTGCTGCCCGAGCCCGCGCTCGATCAGCGCGCCGAAGCCCGGCACCAGGTGCGCGCCCATCGCGAGCACCACGACCGGCAGAGCCAGCGCCCCGGCGAACGCCACGCGCCGCGCGAGGCCGGCGGCCTCCTCGGCCTTGCGCGCGCCCCGCTCGGCCTGCGCCTCCGCGCCCGCGACGCGCGCCGGATAGCCCGCCGCCGTCGCCGCCGCGGCGAGCGCGGCCGGCTCGGTGGTGCCTTCGAAGTAGCTGACGGTGGCGGTCTCGGCGGCGAGGTTCACCGCCGCCGAAACGACGCCCGGCACCTGCGCCAGCGCCCGCTCGGCCCGCCCGACGCAGGACGCGCAGGACATCCCCCCGAGCGCCAGCGTCGCCGTCGCCTGCCGCGCCGGGTAGCCGGCCTCGCGCAGCGCCGCCGCGACCTCCGCGAGCCGTCCCGGCCCGTCGAGCCGCACCCGCGCCGTCTCGGACGCGAGATTGACGGAGACCGCCTCGACGCCTTCGAGCGCCGTCAGCGCCCGCTCGGCACGGCCCACGCACGACGCGCAGGACAGTCCCTCCAGCGCCAGCGTCGCCTCGTGATATTCGCCCATGACAGCCTCCGATTCACTGGTGTCACGGGAGACATAAGGATTCCAGTTACTGGAGGGTCAAGGGCGCTGTTCACTTATTGAAACCCCGTCTCCCATGCCTATGCTGCGCCGCGATACGCAGTAGGAGGGACCAGCGACATGACCATCGGCACCAAGGTAAACAAGCGGCTGCCCTACCCGATCCCCGACCTCTGCTTCGGCACCTCGCCGCTCGGCGACATGCCCGACACCTACGGCTACGGTGTCGACGCCGAGCGCGCCCAGGCGACGGTGCAGGCGATCTTCGACCAGAGCCCGAGCTTCCTCGACACCGCCCGCATCTACGGCCACGGCCGCAGCGAGGAGCGCATCGGCCAGGTGATCCGCGAGCGCGGCGGGCTGCCCGAGGGCGTGCTCGTGTCGACCAAGCTCGACCGCCACTTCGAGACCGGCCGCTTCGACGGCGCGCAGGCGCGGCGGTCGCTCGAGCAGAGCCTCGAGGCGCTCGGCCTCGACAAGGTCCACATGCTGCACCTGCACGACCCGGAGCACGCCGCCGACCTCGACGAGATCACCCGCCACGGCGGCGCGCTCGACGAGCTGTTCCGGATGAAGGAAGAGGGCCTGACCGACGCGGTGGGGCTGGCGATGGGCGAGGTCGAGCTGACGCGCAGGCTGCTGGCGGAGCGCGAGTACGACACGCTCATCAACCACAACCGCTTCACCCTGCTCAATCGCAACGCCGACACCCTCTACGACGAAGCCCACGCCCGCGGCGTCGCGATCTTCAACGCCGCGCCCTACGCCAGCGGCATCCTCGCCAAGGGCAGCGCCAACAGCCCCCGCATCACCTACCAGGAGGCCAGCGAGGACCAGCTCGCCCCGGTGCGCGCCATCGAGGAGGTCTGCGCGCGCCACGGCGTGCAGATCGGCGTCGCGGCGCTGCAATTCTCCATGCGCGACCCGCGCATCACCTCCACGATGGTCGGCGTGTCGCGCCCCGAACGGGTCCAGCAGACCTGCGACTGGGCCGCGCAGGAGGTGCCGGAGGCGCTCTGGGAAGAGCTCGCCGCCTTGCCCTACGACACCAGCGACCCGGAGGCCGAGCGGGTCTACAAGCCCGGCTGAGGCCGCCATGCGCCGCGCCCTCGCCGCCGCCCTCGCCCTGCTCGCCGCCCCGGCGGCGGGTGAGCCGGCGTTCCGCGACCTGACGGAGGCGCTGCCCGTCGCCCACGTCTACGACGGCGACTGGGCGTTCTATGTCGGCGGCGGCGTCGCGGTGTTCGACTGTGACGACGACGGCTACCTCGACCTCTACGCCGCCGGCGGCGCGGGCCCGGCGCGGCTGTTCGTCAACCGCACCGCCAGGGCCGGCGCGCCGCCCGCCTTCGGCCTCGCCGACGCGCCCGAGGCGGCGCTGACGGACGTCACAGGCGCCTACCCGCTCGATCTCGACGGCGACGGGCGGCTCGACCTGTTCGTGCTCCGCTCCGGCCCCAACGCCGTGCTGCGCGGCCTCGGCGGCTGCCGCTTCGAGCGCGCCGAGGCGGCGCTCGGCATCGCGCCCGGCGACGGCTGGAGCACCGCCTTCGCCGCCGCCTGGGGCCCGGGCGACGAGCGCCCGACTCTCGCCGTGGGCAACTACGTCGACCGCGACGACCCGGCCGGCCCGTTCGGCACCTGCGACACCCACCAGCTGTTTCGCCCCGAGGCCGACGGCTACGGCACGCCGGAGATCATTGCCCCCGGCCATTGCACCTTGGCGATGCTGTTCACCGACTGGAGCGGGCGCGGCACGCCCGACCTCTGGATCAGCAACGACCGGCACTACTATGTCCGCGACGGGCAGGAGCAGCTGTTCCGCGTCTGGCCCCGGCTGGCGGAGTGGCGGGCCGAGGAGGGCTGGGAGCGGCAGATGCTCTGGGGCATGGGCCTCGCCGCGCGCGACATCACCGGCGACGCCCGCCCCGAGATCGCCGTCACGAGCATGGCCGACCAGAAGCTCTACGAACTGCAGGGCGACGGC
This sequence comes from Oceanicola granulosus HTCC2516, assembly GCF_000153305.1. Classification (GTDB taxonomy): domain Bacteria; phylum Pseudomonadota; class Alphaproteobacteria; order Rhodobacterales; family Rhodobacteraceae; genus Oceanicola; species Oceanicola granulosus. The sequence continues at coordinate 617,298 of NZ_CH724108.1, read as the reverse complement.
GCCGCGCCGCGCTTCGCCTCGATCGCCTTCGCGCGCGGCACCACGGCGCACCGGCCCCACACGGGCGACGAGGGACGGCCCAGCACCGGGTGGCACGTGGAGTTCGGCGACGTGGACAACAACGGGCGGGACGACCTGTTCATCGCCAAGGGCAACGTCAACCAGATGCCGGACATGGCGGAGTTCGACCCCGACAACCTGCTCATGCAGCAGCCCGACGGCCGCTTCGTCGAGCGCGCGAGCGTGGCCGGCGTGGCCTCCGGCGCGCGCGGCCGCGGCGCGGCGCTCGCCGACCTCAACCGCGACGGGCGGCTCGACCTCGTGGTGGTCCAGCGCCGCGCGCCGATGAAGCTCCACGAGAACGTCACCCCGGACGCGGGCGGCTGGGTCGCGCTGCGCCTGGCGCAGCCCGGCGGCAACCGCTTCGCGGTGGGCGCGCGGATCGAGCTGGAGGCGGGCGGGCGGACCTGGTTCCGCGAGGTGCAGGTCGGCGGCGGCCACGCCGGGGGCCAGGCGGGCCACGCGCATTTCGGGCTGGGCAGTGCCGAGGAGGTGCGCGCGCGGGTGCGCTGGCCCGACGGGGAGATTGGCCCGTGGCGGGCGCTCGGGCCGGGGCGGTTCTGGCTGCTGGAGCGGGGCATGGAGCCGGTGGCCGAGGCCGCCGCGCGCTGACGGAGCCGGGCAGGACTGCTGAGGGCCGCCTGCGACCGGAGCCGGCCGGCACGAGGTCCGGCACGACGTAAGCCGGGCAGCGCCGGCCCGAGGGGCGGGGTCTGGCTGCTGCCCGACGTCTCCAAAGCCCCTGCCGCGCGTGCTCCGGAACTGCATCGCCAGAAGCGCCGCCCCGTGGGGGCGGGCCGGCGCTGCCCGGCGGGGGCCGGGCGGGCACGCGGACGGCGTGGCGCGCAACCGGAGAGGGGCGTAGCGAGAAAGCGTTTCGCTCCGGGTCCCGCTCACGGCAGGTAGGAGATGTCCTCGGCGAAGTACTGGTAGCTGTCGGCGTTTCGGATCAGGACTTCCTGGCGGCGCAGGGCGCGGTCTGAGCAGGCGGAGCGGGAGTAGCAGATGTCGTCGGTGCGGGCGACGACGTCGAAGTGGCTCATCTCGTGGATGATCGTCCCCTCGCGGCTGCCGTTCTCCATCTCCTCCGACCCCTGCGGGAAGGCGTACATGCGCGGCATGGAAAAGAAGGCCGGGCAGAGGTTGATGCGGTAGTGATCGTGGCTCCAGACGTTGGCGTACATCTGGCGGTCGCAATCCTCCTCGCCGATGTTGGCGCACACGATCTTGATCTCGGCGTCGCGGATCGCGATGTGGATCGACTTGAACGCTGCCCGCACCACCGCCGCGTTCTCCTTGCTGTAGGGGCCGAACCAGCGGCGGTATTCCGGCGTGTCGCCGACGGAGACCGCCGCGCGCAGCACCACCTTCTCCGCCCCCGCGAGCGCCTCGAGCACCGCGTCGCGCTCGACCTTCTCGCAGGTCTCGAACTGCTGCGCCGCCGCCGGCGCGGCCACGAGCGCCAGCATCACCGCGAGTGCTCCGGTCAATCTCATCGCCCGACCTCCTCAGCGCCTTGGCCTTCCGAGGATAGGCGACACCGGCTCAATCGAGCAACAGGCTCACGCGTCGGTTCTGGCGGCCCTTCTTCTCGACCTTGCCGAGCCGCAGCGCGCCGATCTCACCCGTGGAGGCGACGTGGGTGCCGCCGCAGGGCTGCAGGTCGAGCGTGTCCGCCCCCTGCCCGATCCGCACCAGCCGCACCCGGCCGGTGCCGCGCGGGGGCTGGACGCGCAGGGTCTTGACCAGGTCGGGGCGGGCGTCGAGCTCGCCCTCGGTGATCCACTCGGCGCTCACCGGCAGGTCGGCCGCCACCATCCGGGCCAGCGCCGCCTCGATGCCGTCGCGGGCGGGGGCGTCGGGCATGTCGAAGTCGAGCCGGCCCTTCTCGGCGGTGATGCTGCCGCCGGTGACGGGCAGCGGGATGGCGACCGACAGCAGGTGCAGCGCCGTGTGGACGCGCATGTGCCGGTGGCGGCGCTCCCAGTCCAGCTCCTGGCGCACCCGCGCCCCCGCGGGCGGCAGCGGCGCGGGCTCGGCGGGGACGAGCACCACGTCGCCGTCCGCGCCCTTCACCGTCGTCGCGATCTCGATCGCGCCGCCGTCCCAGGAGAGCCGGCCGCTGTCGCCGGGCTGGCCGCCGCCGGTGGCGTAGAAGATGGTCCGGTCCAGCACCACCCCGCCCTCCTCGGTCAGCGCGGTCACCTCGGCGTCGGCGTCGCGCAGGTAGGCGTCCTCGAGAAACAGCAGCTCGCTCATCCTTCCTCCCCCCTGATCACGTCGGGCCGCTCGCCCTTCAGCGCCGCCTGCCAGTCGCCCGACTGGCCCTGCGTCGAGCGGCCGCCGGTCTCGCCGCCGCCCCGCAGCGCCTCGGGGTTGCGCACCCAGAGGTCGCGCTGCGGGAACGGAATCTCGATCCCCTCCTCGGCGAAGCGCTTGGCGATGGCGTGGTTCATCTCGGTCTGCACCGACAGGATCCAGTTCACGTCGCGCAGGATGGCACGGATCTCGAAGTTCATCGAGTTGTCGCCGAAGCCGTGGAACAGCACGTAGGGCTCGGGATTGTGCAGCACCATCGGGTGCGCGCGGGCGATGTTGAGCAGCACGTCCGAGACCTTCTGGGTGTCGGTGCCGTAGGCGACGCCGATCGGCAGGATGATCCGTCCCACCGAGTTGCCGCGGGTCCAGTTGGTGACCTTGCCCGAGACGAGGTCGGAGTTCGGCACGATCACGTCGGTGCGGTCGAAGGTCTCGATCCGGGTCGAGCGGATCGAGATGTCGCGCACGTAGCCCATCTCGTCGCCGACCTGGATCCAGTCGCCCTGGCTGATCGGCCGCTCGATCAGCAGGATGATGCCGCTGACGAAGTTCGACACGATGTTCTGCAGGCCGAACGAAATCCCGACGGTGAGCGCACCGGCGATCAGCGCGAGGTTGGAGAGATCGATCCCGGCCGAGGTGATCGCCACCAGCGCGGCGACGATGATGCCGACATAGCCGATCCCCGAGACGGCCGCGTCCTGCCCGCCCGCGTCGAGCCGAGTGCGCGGAAGGATCATGCTGCGCAGCGCGCCCTGCACCGCGCGGGTGGCCATGTAGCCGATGGTGAAGACGAGCAGCAGCGTCAGGATCGTGGTCGGCGACAGGCGCGAGTCGCCGATGGAGAAGCCGGTGCGGAAGCGGGTCCAGATCTCGGTGAGGTCGGCCACCCGCGCGCCCCAGATCAGCGCCAGCAGCGGCAGCGCCACGAGGATCAGCCCGAGCGCCAGCAGCACCGGCAGCAGCGCGCTGTCGGCGGCGGTCTCGCTGCCGACGATGAGCACGTAGATGTCGAACACCAGCCGCTGCAGCAGCACCACCAGGCCGAGCACCGCGAGGCTGTAGGCGGTGGAGCGCAGAAGCTCCCACGCGGCGGTGTCGAAGCCGAAGGCGGCGAGCAGCGGCCCGACGACGCCGACGATGGTGACGAGCCGCCCCAGCACCACGACGATCCGGCCGCGGAACTGGGTCGTGCCCGGCTCCTCGCCCTCGGCCTGCGCCGCGCCGGCGAGGAGCCGGCCGAACTGGAACAGGATCAGCCCCAGCGCGACGGCGACGGGGAACATCAGCACCGCGTAGGCGGCGGTGCTGGTGTCGTTGACCAGCAGGAAGTTGCGCCCGATCAGCGTCAGCCCGACGATCCATCCCAGCAGCGTCGTCAGCCAGTGCGCCTGGCGGCGGGTGGCCTCGGCCAGGTCGAGCGGGCCGGTGCGGCCCTCGCCGTCGGGGAAGTAGCGCTCGGCGAGCCAGTGGGCGAGCAGCACCACGAGCCCGCCGAGCGGCAGCGCGGCGAGCACCGCGTCGCCGCGCAGTCCGGTGAGGGTGGTCGCCGTGGCGGCCGCGAACAGCGCCAGCAGGCCCGCGAAGGGCACCGCGATCAGCCCGAGCGAGACGAAGAACGACAGCACCGACGCCTTGCGCGTCCCCGGCCGCGACACCCGCCGCGCCAGCCGGCGCACCCAGATCTGGCCGCGCGCGAGCAGCACGAAGGCGAGCAGCAGGAACACGAGAATCGCCGGCAGCTCGCGGCGCAGGGTCTGGCGGCGGGCGTCGCTGTCGAGGCCGGTGCTCACCTCGGCGACCAGCTCGGTGACGCCGTCCTGCACCGCACCCGCCGCCTCGGGCCAGTTCGCCGGGTTGAGCGGCAGCGGCCCCTGCGCGCCGAGCGAGCGGGCCTGGCGGGCGCGCACGGTGGCGTCGATCTCGCCGATCAGCCCGGTGGCGCGGGTATGGGCCTCCTGTGCGAGCTGGACCGGGGCGCGCAGCTCGCCGAGCTGCGCCTGCAGCGCCCGGCGGCGCTCGGCGATACGCGGCTCCTCGGCCGGCTCGTCCTCGCCGGGCGGCTCGCCCAGTGCCGCGAGCTGGGACTCGACGGTGTCGATGCGCGCGGCGTTTATCGCTTGCGCGTCGAGGAAGTCGTCGCGCCACCCGGCGAGCTCGGCGCGCAGCCGCTCGAAGGCGAAGGTGGAGGCCCCGCCCGTCTCCACCGCCTCCTCGGCGCGCACCGCGACGCTTTCCCACGCCTCGTAGTCGGGCGCGAGGCTCTGCGCCGCCGCGGCGCCCGCGAGCAGGGTCAGCGACAGGGCGAGCCAGGCGACGAGCGCCGCCCAGCGACGGGAGAAACCGGCCATGGCGGCGGTCATACGTCCTCGAACACGCCCGGGATCGACGTCGGGCCATGCTCGAGCCAGCGCGGCACGGGCAGGTCCTTCGACTTGAGGAAGTCGGGGTTGAACAGCTTGGACTGGTAGCGGTTGCCGTAGTCGCACAGCACGGTGACGATGGTGTGGCCGGGGCCGAGCTCCTTCGCCATCCGGATCGCGCCGGCGACGTTGATGCCCGACGAGCCGCCGAGGCAGAGGCCCTCCTGCTCGAGCAGGTCGTAGACGATCGGCAGCGCCTCCTCGTCGGAGATCTTGTAGGCCATGTCGGGGGTGAAGCCCTCGAGGTTGGCGGTGATGCGGCCGTTGCCGATGCCCTCGGTGATCGAGGTGCCCTCGGCCTTGGCCTCGCCATTCTGCAGCAGGTCGAACACCGCCGAGCCGCCGGGATCGGCGAGCGCGACCTTCACCCCCTTGGGCTGCAGCGCCATGCCGACGCCGGCCAGCGTGCCGCCGGTGCCGACGGCGCAGACGAAGCCGTCGACCTTGCCGTCGGTCTGCTCCCAGATCTCGGGCGCGGTGCCCTCGACATGGGCCTGGCGGTTGGCGGTGTTGTCGAACTGGTTGGCCCAGATCACCCCGGCCTCGGTGGTGCGGCGCAGCTCCTCGGCGAGGCGGCCGGAATAGCGGACGTAGTTGTTGGGGTTGCGGTAGGGAACCGCCGGCACCTGCACCAGCTGTGCGCCCGCGAGGCGGATCATGTCCTTCTTTTCCTGGCTCTGGGTCTCGGGGATCACGATGACGGTGCGAAAGCCCATCGACGCCCCCACCAGCGCCAGCCCGATGCCGGTGTTGCCCGCCGTGCCCTCGACGATGGTGCCGCCGGGCTTGAGCTCGCCGCGTTCGACCGCGTCGCGGATGATGTAGAGCGCGGCGCGGTCCTTGACGGACTGGCCGGGGTTGAGGAACTCGCACTTGCCGAGGATGGTGCAGCCGGTCTCTTCCGACGCCTTCCGGAGCTTGATCAGGGGGGTGTTGCCTACCGCGTCGGCGAGATCGGACTTGAACTGCATGGGGTCGCTCCTCTGAGGCGTGCGGCCCTCGGTTTAGGCAGCCCCGCCGGTGAACTCAAGCGGAGCCGCGCAGCCGCTCGCGGTGTCGTGCGAGCCACAGGAGCATCATCGCCAGCGGCGCGACGTTGATCTCGCCGCTGTCGATCAGCGCCAGCGCGTCGTCGAGCGGCAGGACGTGGCTGCGGATGTCCTCGTGCTCCTCGGGCGCGCCGCCGAGCCGCTTGTCGGCGCCGGCGAGGTCGGCGAGGCCGAGGAAGCAGTGGAAGTAGTCGGTGTTGTAGCCCGGGCTGGCATAGACCCCGGCGATCGGCTCGACCGCGCGGATGGTGATGCCGGATTCCTCCATCGCCTCGCGCACCGCCGCCTCCGCCGGGCTCTCGCCGGCGTCGATCAGCCCGGCGACCGGCTCGAGCAGGATCGGGTGCGGGTCGTTGCGGATCAGCGCGCCGATGCGCATCTGCTCGACGAGCAGCACGCAGTCGCTCGCCGGATCGTAGGGCAGGATCAGCGCGGCATCGAACGACACGAAGCACTCGCGGCTGATCTCCGCGGCCGCGCCGCCGTCGAAGCGGGCCTGCCGCATGGTGAAGGTGCGCAGCCGGAAGAAGCCGTCGAAGCCCTGCCCGAAGCCGGTGATCTCGGCCGGGTGCGCGGCGCTCCGCAGCGCCGTGGGCGCGGGCTGCACCAGCCGCGCCCGGATCCACGCCCGCGCCCGGATCGCGGTGAAGACCCGCGCCACCTGCTCCGGCGTCTGCCCCGCCGCGCGCCGCTCCATGACCTCCTCGGCCACGAACCGCATCACGTCGCCCCAGCGCTCGGCCCAATCGTCGAGCGACCAGTCGCCCGCCTCGGGCCAGCGCCCCGGCTCGGGCACGTAGACGTCGGCGGTCACCGGACCGTCGGCCGTCTCGACGTCGAGCCGCCGGCAGCCGTAGGCATAGCCGCCCTCGTAGAAGTCGAGCCGCGCCCGCGCCTCGGCGTCGGGCTCGAACAGCAGCCCCTCGGCCGCCCCCTCGCCCGGCACCAGCACCGGGAAGTCGTGCCCCGCCACCGCGCGCGCCCGCCACCCCGGCAGCCGCGCCGGCGTCAGGTCGAGCGTGTCCGGGTCACGGCCGAGCAACGTGGCGAGCAGCGGCTTGTGCCGCAGGGTCCCGTAGACGAAGAGCGCCATTCCTCAGCGCGCCACGCGGCTGGCATACTCGGTCACGACCCCGGCCGCGATCCCGCCGACGAGGATCGCCGCCCAGACCTCGAGCGTCGACATGAACGCCAGGTGCTCCACCCCCAACTCGAACACCGCCACCAGCGCCTCGACGGGGCCATCGTATTCCTTGCGCAGCGAGCGGCCCAGCATGTCGTTGAAGCTGTGTACGAACAGCGCCCAGAACACCATCATCAGCGCCGTGGTGAACCCGATCCCCGTCGCCGCGACGACGCCGTCGCCCGCGCGCTTGCCCATGATGATCCAGCCGCAGAGCACCCCGACGGCGGCGTTGACCTCGGCGAACCAGCCGGTCACGAAATCCTCCGGGAACATCGGCTCGATCATCGTCTCGGAGACGAACCACGCGAGGCAGCCGAAGAGAATGGCCGCCACGAGGCGGGCGAAGGTGGGCATGGCGCCTCCTGCTCGGGTCCGGGGCCGCCTCGTTCAGGCCGGGCGCGCCACCGTGATCTGCGTCACGTCGCAATTGTGCCCATGGAAGGTCGCCGCGCAAGAGGTGAGGTAGACATTCCACATCCGCCGGAAACGCTCGTCGAAACCGAGCCGCTGGATCTCGTCCCAGCGGTCGTTGAACGTCTCGTGCCAGCGCCGCAGGGTCAGCGAGTAGCTCTCGCCGAACTCGATGCGGTGGCTCAGCGCCAGCCCCGCCGCCTCGATCTCCTCGGCGAGCCGCTTCGGCGATGGCAGCATGCCGCCGGGGAAGATGTACTTCTGGATGAAGTCGACCCCCTTGCGGTAGATCTCCCAGCGCTCGTCGGGGACGGTGATGATCTGCAGCGTCGCCTGCCGCCCGGGCTTGAGCCGCTCGCGCAGGGTCTGGAAGTAGACCGGCCAATATTGCTCGCCCACCGCCTCGAACATCTCGATCGAGGCGATGCCGTCGTAGCTGCCCCGCTCGTCGCGGTAATCCTGCAGCCGGAACTCCACCTGCCCCTCGAGCCCCGCCTTGCGGATGCGCTCGACGGCGTAGTCGTACTGCTCGCGGCTGATCGTCAGGCCGGTGACCTTCAGCCCGCGCTCGCGGGCGGCGTACTCGGCGAACCCGCCCCAGCCGCAGCCGATCTCCAGCACGTGATCGCCCGGCTTGGCGCCCATCTGGTCGACCATCGAGGCGTACTTCCTGATCTGCGCCGCCTCGAGGCTCTCCTGCCCGGTCTCGAACAGGGCGCTCGAGTAGGTCATCGTGTCGTCGAGCCACAGCCCGTAGAAGGCGTTGCCCAGATCGTAGTGCGCCGAGATGTTGCGGCGCGCCTGCCGCTTGGTGTTGCGCTGCATCCAGAAGCGCAGCCGCTCCCACGCCTTGACCAGCCGCATCGCCGGGTAGCCGTCGTAGAGCGCGTAATTGTCCTTGCTGAGCAGGTCGAACACCGCGAGCAGGTCGGGGGTGCTCCACCAGCCGTCCATGTAGGCCTCACAGAAACCGACGTCGCCCTCGCGCACCACCCGCGCGAAGGTCTCGGGATCGTGGATGTGCGCCTCGGCGACGGGCCCCGGGCGGCGGCCCTCGGCGCGGAAGACGCGGCCGTCGGGCAGGTGCATGTCGATGCGCCCGTGGTCGAGCCGCTGCGCGACCTCGAACACGCGTGCGAAGTAGCGCGGCAGGTTCCGCTGCCCCTCGGTCGTCGTCAGGATCATCCCCATCGTCCCCGTGTCACTCCCTGCTCTCCGTCGCCGCCGATCCTACCGGCCCGGCGCGGCTTGTCACCCGCCCGCCGCGTCCGCGTCCTGCCGCCCCTTGTAGGCCGCCAGCGCCCGCGCCCGCCCCTCGGCGAGGCCGACCACAGGTTGGGGATACGGATCATCCGCCGACATGGACCACTTTCGCGGGATCGCCGCGAAGTAGGCCAGCGCCGTCGCGGGCGGATCGTCCTGCCCCTCGGCGACCCACTTGCGGCGGTAGGCGCCGTCGGGGTCGAACTTTTCGGCCTGCCCGTCGGGGTTGAAGACCCGGAAGAACGGCGAGGCGTCCGGCCCCGACCCGGCCACCCACTGCCAGCCGAGCGCGTTGTTGGCCGGGTCCCAGTCCGTCAGGTGCGCGTCGAACCAGCGCTGCCCGATGCGCCAGTGGCTGAGCAGGTGCTTGGTGAGGTAGGAGCCGACGATCATCCGGCCGCGATTGTGCATCCGCCCGGTGACGTACATCTCCCGCATCGCCGCATCCACCAGCGCCACCCCGGTGCGCCCCCGCTGCCACGCGACCACCTCGGGCGCGTCCTCGTCGGTGTTCCACGGGAAGGCCGCCCATTCGGGCCGCCAGTTGTCGGTGGCGAGGCGTGGCGTGTGGTGCAGCAGGTGGTAGGCGAAGTCGCGCCACGCCACCTCCTTCAGGAACGTCTCCGCCCCCGGGTTGCCCGCGTCGCGCGCCATCAGCCCGGCTTGCCAGCAGCTGCGCGCCGAAATCTCGCCCACGGCGAGGTTCTCCGACAGCCCCGACGTGCCCTCCACGTCGAACCGGTTGCGCGCCTGCGGGTAGTCCGCGAGCCGCTCCTCGACGAACCGCTCCAGCCGCCGCGCCGCCGCCGCCTCGCCGACGACCACGTGCTCCGCCACCACGTCCGCGCCGCGCCGCATCTCCGCCCCGAGGCCCCACGCCTCGAGCCGCTCGCTTTCGGGCCACCGCCCGGGCGCGGTGAGCCGCTTCGGCGGCGGCAGCGGCGTGCCCACGTCGCGGTCGCGCACCGACTTCCAGAACGGGGTATAGACCTTGTAATAGCCCCCCGTCTTCGTCGCGACGCTCTCGGGCGGGAACAGCACGTGCCCCTCGAAGGCCCGCGTGCCGATGCCCTCCGCCGCCAGCGCCCCGGCCACGTCGCGCTCGAGCGCGGCCGCCACAGGCTCGTGGGCCCGGCTCCACCAGACCTCCCCCGCCTCCGCCTCGCGCGCCAGCGCGACCAGCGCCGCCGCCGCTCCGCCGCGCCGCAACACCAGCCGCGATCCCGCGCCCGCCAGCGCCTCGGCGAACGCCGCGACCCCGAGCCCCAGCCGCCACTGCGCCGCCGCGCCCCGCGCCTCGACCGTCTCGTCGCACAGGAAGACCGGCACCACCGGCCGCCCCGTCGCCGCCGCCTCCGCCAGCGCCGGATGATCGCCCAGCCGCAACTCCCGCCGCACCCAGACCAGGATCGCCTCTGCCGCCATACCGCCTCCCGCTGCCTGCAGCGCCAGAACCTAGCCCTCCGGCGCGCCGGTCCAGTCACCTCTGTCCTGCAAATATCCCCGCCGGAGGCTCCCCCGGCACGAAAAAGGGCGGCGCGCCCGGCCCGGCGCGCCGCCCTCTCCATCAGACCGCGCCGTGCCTCAGCGCGGCTCGGCCCGCAGGCCGCGCCAGATGGCGAAGCACATCACCAGCAGCACCAGCGTGAACGGAAGTCCGGTGGAGATCACCATCGCCTGCAGCGCGCCGAGACCGCCGCCGACCAGCAGCACCACGGCCACCAGCCCCTCGAAGATGCACCAGAACACCCGCTGCGGCACCGGCGCGTCGATCTTGCCGCCCGCGGTGATCGTGTCGATCACGAGCGAGCCGGAATCCGACGAGGTCACGAAGAACACGATGACCAGCACGATGCCGATGAAGGAGGTGATCGCCGCCAGCGGCAGCCCGTCGAGCATCTTGAACAGCTGCAGCTCGAGCGGCGCGTCCTGCGCGGCGGTGTAGCCCTCGTTGAGCACCTGGTCGATCGCGGTGCCGCCGAAGACCGTCATCCAGAACACGCAGACCAGCGAGGGGATGAGCAGCACGCAGGTGACGAACTCGCGCACCGTGCGGCCGCGGCTGACGCGGGCGATGAACATGCCCACGAAGGGCGACCAGGAGATCCACCAGGCCCAGTAGAAGCTGGTCCAGCCCTGAGTGAAGTTGACGTCCTCGCGGCCGACCGGGTTGGAGAGCGCCGGCAGGTACTGGCCGTAGGCGATCAGCGAGTCGGCGAAGCCGGTGAGCAGCGCCAGCGTCGGCCCGGCGATCAGCACGAAGAGCAGCAGCAGGAGCGCGAGCCCCATGTTGATCTCCGAGAGCTTCTTCACGCCGCCGTCGAGCCCGCGCAGCACCGAGACCAGCGCCACCGCGGTGATCGCGCAGATCAGCACCACCTCCGTCGTGCGCCCCATCGGAATGCCGAACAGCTCGTTGAGCCCCGCGCTCGCCTGCGTCGCGCCGAGGCCGAGCGAGGTGGCCAGGCCGAACAGCGTCGCGAAGACGGCGAGGATGTCGATGACGTGGCCCCACCAGCCCCAGACGCGCTCGCCGAGGATCGGGTAGAACGCCGAGCGGATCGAGAGCGGCAGGCCCTTGTTGTAGCTGAACAGCGCCAGCGCCAGCGCCACCACGGCGTAGATCGCCCAGGGGTGCAGGCCCCAGTGGAAGATCGTCGCCGCCATGCCGAGGCGCACCGCTTCCTGTTCGTCGTCCGACGAGGCGCCGAGCGGCGACCAGTCGGTCCGGGTCTCGGAGGCGATGAACGCGTCGCGCGCCGCCTCGGGCACGCTCGAGGCGATGGCCGCGTCGAGCGCGGCTCGGTCGGGCGCGGTCAGCCCGGTCGCGGCGTCGAACTCCTCGCGGCTGCCGAAGCCCTCGGGGAACGCGCCCTCGCCCGGATCCTCGCCGGTGAAGCTGACGCTGTAGGTGGTGCCGCCCGCCGCGGTCGAGTAGTGCGTCAGCGGCTCGGACACGCCGTAGAACATCAGGCCGATGCCCATGCCGGCGGCGAACAGCATCGCGAACCAGCCGGTGTAGGTGTAGTCCGGCGTCGCCTCCGCCCCGCCGAGCCGCACCTTGCCCACGGGCAGGACGATCAGCGCGATGCAGAACAGCACGAAGATGTTGGCCGACCCGAGGAAGAACCAGTCGAACCCCTTGGTCACGAAGGAGAAGATGTCGGCGAAGACACCCTCCGCCTGGCCGGGAAAGGCCAGCGCGTAGATGACGAACGCGATGATCGACAGCCCCGAGACGAGGAACACCGGGTTGTGGATGTCGAAGCCGAACGGCCCGATCTTCCTCTCGATGTTGTCCTGGCCGATCTCGTATTCGGTGTCGATCACCGCGGCATCGCCCTCGGGCGCTGGTATGCCTTGGCTGGTGGTTTCAGTCACTGTCGCCACTCCTTGTTGTTGCAGCTCTGCCCGTGCTGGCCGGACGGATGGGCCCGGCGGCGGCGAGCGCCGCGTTAACGCACTGGAAAGCCGACGGAGTACCGCCCCCGTCGCGCATTTTCCACCCCGGGCCCGGCACCTGCCGCGCCTGCCGTGAGGGAAGCCTAGCAGCACCGCGCGCCCCGGGGAAACCGCCCGCGACCGATTTTCACCGCGCTGCGACGCCGACTGCCCCCCGTAGGCCGGGCTTCAGCCCGGCCCCGCCTGCCGAGGCCCGCGCCGTCAGCCCGTCACGTCGACCACGACCCGGCCGCGCACGCCGCCCTGCAGGATCTCGGCGCCGAGGCGGGGAAGATCCTCGAGCGTGGCGGGAACGACCATCTCCTCGAGCCGGTCGAACGGCAACTCCGCCGCGATGCGGGTCCAGGCCCGCTCCCGGGCAGCGCGCGGCTGCATCACGCTGTCGATGCCGAGCAGGTTCACACCGCGCAGCAGGAACGGGATCACCGTCGCCGGCAGCGCCGCGCCGCCGGCGAGGCCGACCGCCGCCACGGAGGCGCCGTACCTCATCTGCCCGAGCACCCGCGCGAGCATCGCGCCGCCCACCGCGTCGATGCAGCCCGCCCAGCGCTCGCTCTCGAGCGGCCGCTTGACGGTCTCGGCGAGCTCCGCGCGCGGCACGATCTCGCCGGCGCCGAGGCCGCGCAGGTAGTCGTCGTTCTCCGGACGCCCCGTCACCGCGGCGACCTCGTGGCCCGCCGCGGCGAGCAGCGCCGTCGCCACCGAGCCGACCCCGCCCGACGCCCCCGTCACCAGCACCGGGCCGTCGCCCGGCGCGAGCCCGTGATCCTCGAGCGCCAGCACCGCGAGCATCGCCGTCAGCCCCGCCGTGCCCACCGCCATCGCCTGGCGCGTCGTCATGCCCCCGGGCAGCGGCACCAGCCACTCGCCCCTCACCCGCGCCGTCTCGGCGTAGCCGCCCCAACGGACTTCGCCGACACGCCAGCCGGTCAGGATCACCTTGTCGCCCACCGCCCAGTCGGGGCTGTCGCTGGCGGTCACGGTGCCGGCGAAGTCGATCCCCGGCACGTGCGGGTAGTCGCGCACCAGCCCGCCGCCGGGGCCGAGGCAGAGGCCGTCCTTGTAATTCAGCGTCGAGTACTCGACGGCGACGGTGACGTCGCCCTCGGGCAGGCGGCTCTCCTCGACCTGCCGCACCGACGCCCCGGTGCCGCCGTCCGCGTCCTTCTCGACGACCAGCGCTCTGAACATGCTCTCACTCCCGTGGCTGTGCTTCCGCCGCCCGATAGAACACCGCCCGCGCGCCCTGCGCCACCGGCAAACGCGCCCCGCCGCACCCGCGGCGGCGCCACGCTTCCCTCTTGCCGCCGCCACGGCCCATGCTAGCGTCGGCTCCCGAAGCTACACCCAGGGAGACAACCATGACCCTCAGACATCTGCTCGGCAGCGCCGCCCTCGCCAGCCTCGCCGGCGGCGCGGCGGCCCAGGACAGCGACTTCACGGTGCTCGACTATCCCGGCTTCGAGGATCCCGCCTACCACGCCGCCTATGTCGACGCGCACGGCGCGAGCCCGACCTTCAGCTTCTTCGGCGACGAGGAGGAGGCATTCCAGAAACTCGTCTCCGGCTTCCAGGCCGACGTCACCCACATCTGCGCCGGCTCGGTGACGAAGTGGATCGAGAGCGGCATCATCGAGCCATGGGACACGTCCAGGATCGACGCCTTCGCCGACCTCAACTCCGACCTCACCGGCGAGGACGTCGCTTCGGGCGACGCCGAGGCCTACTTCATCCCGACCGACTACGGCTCGACCGCCATCGCCTACAATCCCGACGAGGTGCCCGAGGAGGACGTCGCCAGCCTCGAGGTGTTCAAGAACCCGGCCTATGCCGGCCGCCTCACCCTGCCCGACAACGTCGACGACGCCTACGCGCTCGCCTACCTCGCCACCGGCGTGACCGACTGGACCGAGGCGAGCGACGCCGAGTTCGAGGCCGCCTCGGCCTGGCTGCGCGAGGTGCACCCGAACCTGCGCACCTACTGGACCGACCCGGCGGAGCTGTCGCAGCTGCTGTCGTCGGGCGAGGTGCTGGTGAGCTGGGCCTGGAACGAGACCTACCCCGCGATGGTCGAGGAAGACCGCCCGATCGCCTTCCAGCGCGAGCCCGAGGAAGGCTCGTCGCTGTGGCTCTGCGGCTACGTCAACATGGCCGACGCGCCGGGCTCGGAGGACAAGGCCTACGACTACATCAACGCTCTCCTCGCCCCGGAGAGCGCCGAGCCGCTGCTCGACGCGGGCTTCGGCACCTCCAACGCCGCCGCGCTCAGCGCCGAGTTCTCCGAGGAAGAGCTCGAGGCCGCCGGCCTCGGCAGCATCGACGCGCCGGTGCTCGCCCAGCTGCCCATGAGCCAGGAGCTGCGCCAGAAGCAGTCGGAGACGTTCGAGATGATCAAGGCCGGGTTCTGAGCCGAACCCGGCGGCATCGAGAGGGGCTGTCCGCCCCTCTCGAGCTCTCCCCGAGGATATTTGCCGAACAGAGGCCGGGGGGCTTGAGCGGCGCGGGGCGCGCGCCTATATTCCGGGTGTCTCGCAGGAGACTATGGACATAAACGCGCTCGTAATAAGCGGATCGGACCCGGGGGCGGTACCCGGCGGCTCCACCATACACCTTCGTTGGGGGAACATGGGGCCGAAACAGGATCGACGAACGTCTAAAGGGGTTAGCTTTGTCTCGGTGAGGTACCACCGTGATCGGTCCGTAAAGCATAATTGCCAACGACAATCGTGCTCCGGTCGCCGTTGCTGCTTAAGCAGTAACGAAGATCGAAATCTTAAGCCCTTGCGCCTAGCAGCGTAAGGCGGGGTTCGCAGGCACCTGGCAACAGAAGCCTGCACTTTCCCACCTTGCAGGATCGGCCGACCCCGCCGCGCGGAGCCGGCCCGTGATGTGGGGCTGGTCAGTCCTCGACCTCTTCCGCCACCTCGCCCTCGCCGCCCTCGACCTCCTCGACGACCGGCTCCTCGACCACCACGTCGTCGGTGAAGAAGTACCAGTAGCCGAGCGCGAGGATCACGACCACGACGATGATCCCGATGAGTCTGCTCATCCGTTCTTCCTTTCCTGACTTGCGTCCGCCAATGCGGTCCGCGCCCGCCGATGATAGCCGCCCGCCGCGCCGCCGTGCAGGGGGCGCGCGCGCGCGGCTGACATAGCGTCACCCGCGCGCCACTTGCCAGCCGCGGCCGCGGTGCGGAAAGTGGCGGGAATGGTCCCGCTGCTGTCCCTCGCCCTCGCCCTCGCGCTGCTCGCCGCGCCCGCGCGCGCCTGCGACACGGCGCTCCTGCTCCTGATGGACGTGTCGAACTCCATCGACGTCGGCGAGTACCGGCTCCAGACCGACGGCCTCGCCGACGCGCTCGAGGATCCCGAGATCGCCCAGGCGATGCTCGAGGGGCAGGTCGCGCTGTCGGTGGTGCAGTGGTCGGGGCCCGACGATCAGGCGGTCTCCCTGCCCTGGACCCGCATGCGCACGCCCGCCGACCTCGCCGCCTTTGCCGCCCGCGCCCGGGCCATGCGCCGCGCCTTCCGGCTCTCCGACACCGCGCCCGCCGAGGCGCTGACCTTCGCCCTCGCCCACATGGCGCAGGCGCCGCCCTGCGCGCGGCGGATCGTCGACATCTCGGGCGACGGCATGGCCAACGCGGGCGGCGAGGTGCGCGGCCTGCCCGCGCGGGCCGAGCGGCAGCAGGTGACCATCAACGGCCTCGCCATCGAGGGCATGGGCGTCGCCGTCACCACCTTCTACCGGCGCGCGCTGATCACCCGCGACGGCTTCGTCATCACCGCGCGCGGCCACCGGGAGTACCCGGAGGCGATCCGGCGCAAGATCCTGCGCGAGGTCTCCCGCATCTTCGGCAAGGCCCGTTGACACCGCCGCCCCGCCCGCCTTGATGCCGCCATGCCCGCCCGATCGCCCTCCCCCGCACGCACTCCCGGCCGCGCAAGAGCGCGCGCCCCTTCATCTGGCCACAAATATGCCCGCCGGAGGCGTCCCGCCGCAGGCCCCGCGCGATGACGCTCGCCCGGTTCACCGCCGTCTTCGCACGCATCGGCCTGCTGTCCTTCGGCGGCCCGGCCGCGCAGATCGCGCTGATGCACCGGGTGCTGGTGGACGAGCGCGGCTGGCTCGGCGAGGCGCAGTTCCTGCGGGCGCTCGGCTTCTGCATGCTGCTGCCCGGGCCCGAGGCGATGCAGCTGGCGACCTACGCCGGCTGGCGGCTGCGCGGCATCCCCGGCGGGTTGATCGCGGGCGGGTTGTTCGTGGCGCCGGGGGCGGTGGTCATCTCGGGGCTCGCCTTCGCCTACGCCGCCTGGGGCGCGGTGCCGGAGGTGCAGGCGGCCTTCCTGGGGATCAAGGCGGCGGTGGTGGTGATCGTGGTGCAGGCGATCCTGCGGCTGTCGCGGCGCGCGCTGAAGGGGCCGGGCGCCGTCGCGCTGGCGGCGCTGGCCTTCGCGGCGCTGTTCCTGTTCGACTTGCCGTTCCCGCTCGTGGTGCTGGCCGCCGGGCTCTGGGGCGCGGCGCGGGCGCACGGGCGCGGCGCGGGGCGGCCGCCGCTGCCGGTGGCGCGCACGGCGGCGGTGCTGGGCTTGGGCGGCCTGCTCTGGGCGGCGCCGGTGGGGCTGGCCTGGGCGGCCGGGCAGACGCTGCTGACCCAGCTCGGCCTGTTCTTCTCCAAGCTCGCCGTCGTCACCTTCGGCGGCGCCTACGCGGTGCTCGCCTACATGACCCAGGAGGTCGTCGCGCAGCATGGCTGGCTGACGACGGAGCAGATGATGGACGCGCTCGGCCTCGCCGAGACGACGCCGGGGCCGCTGATCCTCGTCACTCAGTTCGTCGGCCAGCTGACCGGCGCGGCGGCGGGCGGGACGCCGCTGGCGCTCGCGGCGTCGGCGATGGTGCTGTGGGTGACGTTCGTGCCCTGCTTCATCTGGATCTTCGCGGGCGCCCCGCTGATCGACTGGCTCGAACACCAGCCCCGCATCGCCGGCGCGCTCGCGGCGATCACCGCCGCCATCGTCGGCGTCATCGCCAACCTCTCGGTCTGGTTCGCCGCGCACCTGCTGTTCGCCGAGGTGGGCCGGGTGACGCTCGGCCCGCTGCACCTGCTCGCGCCCGACCCGGCCACCCTGTCGCCCGCCGCGCTGGCGCTCACCGGGCTTGCGGCGCTGTTGCTGCTGTGGCTGAACCGGCCGCTCTGGCAGGTGCTGGTGCTGCTCGCCGCCGCCGGCGGAGCGACCGGGCTGATCGCGGCCTGATCCCCCCTTTTCTCTCCCCCTGAAACCTTTATGCTCAGTCGCATCAGCGGGAAGGAGCACCGCCGTGAGGCAAACCATCGACTACGGCAATCTCATGCACCGGGCCATGCGCGGCCTGATCCAGCAGGTGCTGCAGGACGTCGCCGAGGAGGGGTTGCCGGGAAATCACCACTTCTTCATCACCTTCGACACCATGCACCCCGACGTCGAGATCGCCGATTGGCTGTCCGATCGCTACCCGGGCGAGATGACGGTGGTGATGCAGCACTGGTTCGACGGGCTGGAGGTCACCGACGAGGGCTTCTCGGTGACGCTCAACTTCGGCGACAGCCCCGAGCCGCTCTACATCCCCTACGACGCGATCAAGACCTTCGTGGACCCCTCCGTCGAGTTCGGCCTCCGCTTCGAGACCCAGGAGGAGGACGACGAGGACGAGGAAGCGCCGATGGACGAGATGGTCGAGGACGACACCCCCGACGCCGCGCCGAAGGAGGCCGAGGTCGTCAGCCTGGATCGCTTCCGCAAGTGATGCCATGGGCGCCCCGTAGGCCGGGCGTCAGCCCGGCGCGCGCGCGGGTGCCGGGCTGAAGCCCGGCCTACGGGCACTGCCCCTGCAACATGAAACTGCCGCCGCGACCCGGGTCGCGACGGCAGCGTCTCTTGTCCTGCGCCTGCCTCGGCGGCGGCCGGTTCAGCCGGCCTGACCGGCGGGCAGCAGCACCGTGTCGATCACGTGGATCACGCCGTTCGACTGGTCGACGTCGGCGATGGTGACGGTGGCGACGCGGCCGTTCTCGTCGGTGAGGGTGATCATGTCGCCCGCCATCTGCGCCTGCAGGGTGCAGCCGCCGACGGTCGGCACGGGATGGTTGCCGTTGTCGTCGGCGATCATGCCCATGATGGCGTCCGACATCGCGTCGGCGGCGACCACGTGGCAGGTCAGGATCTGCTGCAGCTGCTCGACGTTCTCGGGCTTGAGCAGTTCCTCGATCGCCGCCGGGTCGAGCTTGGCGAAGGCGTCGTCGGTGGGCGCGAAGACGGTGAACGGGCCGGCGCCGGACAGCGTGTCGACGAGGCCGGCGGCCTGCACGGCGGCGACGAGCGTCGTGTGGATCGGCGAGTTCACCGCGTTCTCGATGATGTTCATGTCGGCCATCATCGGCGCGCCGCCGACGGTGGGGTTATCCTGGGCGACGGCGGCGGTGCCGGCAAAGAGGGCGGCGGCGGCGATAAGCGTCTTCATGTGTCTCTCCTGTCGTTCCCGCCGGGGCCGATCCCCGGCGGGTTGCCTACAGACACGGAGCGAAACGGGTCCAGTTTCAGCGGCGCGCGCGAAATTTCTGCCGGCTCACGCAGCCGTGACAAGTGCGTCAGGGGATGCGATCGAGCGGGTCGCAGTCGATGACGGCCCAGCCGAAGCGGCGGCTGTCGTCGTGGTAGACCGAGACCGTCGGCGCGGGCACGTCGAGGCTCGCGAAGCCGCCGGCGGGGATCGCGACGAGGCCGGCGGCGCCGCTGTTGGTGTACCAGACCGTCGTGCCGCAGGTGGGGCAGAAATGGCTGGTGGCGGTGCCACCCGCGTCGCCCTTGCGCTCGAAGCTGCGGCTGGTGCCGGCGGTAACGACGGCCGCCTCGGGGTAGCGGGCGTTGAGCGAGAAGGCGCTGCCGGTGCGTCGCTTGCAGGCGAAGCAGTGGCACACCGAGACGCGCAGCGGCGCGCCGGTGCAGGTGGCGCTGAGTTGCCCGCAGGCACATGTGGCGCGGCGTTCGATCATGGCGGCTCTCCCGGAAACCCGGCGCAGCACAGCACTCCCCCGCCCGCGCGGCAAGCTCAGAAGTCGGTCGGCGCGCCGCCCTCGCGCTTGCGCCGCGCGACGAAGTCGGCGAGCGCCTCGCGCCGGTCGTCCGCCATCGGCGGCGGCTCGAAATCGGCGAGGATCTGGCGAAACACCCCGTGCGCCCGTTCCGCCGTCCAGACCCCGCCCGCCTGCTGCCACGCCTCGAAGTTGCGCCAGTCGCTCACGATGGGCCCGTAGAAGGCCGTCTCGTAGCGTGCGCGGGTGTGGTCGATGCCGAAATAGTGCCCGCTAGCGCCCACCTCGCGGATCGCCTCGAGCGCGATCTCCTCCGGCCCGGTGGCGACGATCCCCGGCTCCATGTACCGCTGGATCATCTGCACCACCTCGCAGTCCATCACGAACTTCTCGGGCGAGGCGATCAGCCCGCCCTCGAGCCAGCCGGCGGCGTGGTAGACGATGTTGCTCCCCGACTGTACCGCCGCCCAGAGCGAGTTCGACGTCTCCCACATCGCCTGCCCGTCGGGCACGTTGGCCGTGCAGACCCCCGACGAGCGCAGCGGCAGCCCGTAGAAGCGCGCCATCTGGCCGGTCATCTGGGTGGCACGCATGTATTCGGGGGTGCCGAAGGCGGGGGCGCCGGATTTCATGTCGACGTTGGAGGTGAAGGTGCCGAGCACGCAGGGTGCGCCGGGGGCGACGTGCTGGAACAGCGCGATCGCCGCCAGCGCCTCGGCGATCGACAGCGTCACCGCGCCCGCCATGGTTACCGGCGCCATCGCGCCCGCCAGCGTGAACGGCGTCACGATCACCGCCTGTCCGCGCCGGATGCAGCGCAGGCAGCCGTCGATCATCGGCGCGTCGTGCTTGAGCGGCGAAGTGGAGTTGATGTTGGTGTACATCCGCGGCGTGGCGCGGAACTCCTCCTCCGACAGCCCGCCGGCGATCTTCACCATCTCGAGCACGTCGTCGACCCGCTCGGCCCCCAGCGAGTAGGCGTGGACGACCTTGTCGGTGAGGGTGAGCTTGTCGTGGAGCACGTCGAGGTGGCGCGTCGAGGGGTGCAGGTCGACCGGCTCGACGGGGTAGCCGCCGGCGAAGTGGATGCAGTTGAAGTGCTGCGTGAGCCGCAGCAGGTCGGCGCACTGGGCGCGGGTGCCGGGGCTCTTGGCGGGCATCGTCAGGTCGCGGTAGTTGGGCGGCGAGCTGACGTTGCCGAACAGGATGGTGCGCCCGCCGACGGTGATTTGCCGCGCCGGGTTGCGCGGGGTGAGGGTGAAGCGCGCCGGGGCGCGCGCGACCATCTCCATCACCCACTCGCGCCCCATCCGGACGTTGGTGCCGCTGACGGTGGCGCCGGCTTCGGCGAAGAGCGCCAGCGCCTCGGGGTTGAGGAACTCGACGCCGATCTCCTCGAGGATGCGCATCGCCCCGTCGTGGATCGCGGCGACACCCGCCTCGTCGAGCGGCTCGACGGGGCGGTCGCGGTTGTCGGGGAGGCGCCAGGCGCTCTGCCGGATCAGCCCGGTGCCGCGCCTGCGGGCGTTGGCGCTGTGTCCTCCCGCCCTGCGGCGGCGATGCGCGGCGGTCTGTCCGTCCATGGTGCGGCTCCCCGTGACCTGCTCCCAGCATCACCCACCGCCGCGCCCGCCGCCGCCCGGAAAGCGACATGTGCCGTCGGATTCAGTACGGCAGGCCGGGCAGCGCCGACATGTAGGCCGG
>NZ_CH724108.1:589546-596215 GCF_000153305.1 Oceanicola granulosus HTCC2516 | reverse complement strand
GGGACATCGTCGACGGGCCGCTCGAGAGCCTGGAACGCCCCGGCCGTCACCCCTGCGCGCGGACCCACGCCGGCAGGTCGGCCACCGACTCGAGCACCACGTCGGCGAGCGGCGCGAGGTCGGCGCGTTCGGCGGGGCCGGTGAGCACGGCGACGCAGGTCATCCCCGCCTGCCGCCCGGCGAGCATGTCGTGGCTGCTGTCGCCGACCATCACGCAAGCACCGGCCCGCCGCCCGGTCGCGGCGCAGAAGGCGTGGAGCTGGCCCGGGCCAGGCTTTGCCCCGTGGCCGGAATCGGCCCCCGCGATGAAGTCGAACGCCTCGACGATGCCCGACGCGGCCAGGTGCGCGCGGGCGGGGGCGGCGGCGTCGTTGGTGGCGATGCCGAGCGCCAGCCCGTCTGCGGCGAAGCCCTCGAGCAGCGCCCGCAGGTCGCACACCTCGACCTGCGGCGCGAGCGCGGCGAGGTCGTTCATCCGCTCGACCAGCGCGCTCAGCGGCTGGGGCGGCAGGAACGGCAGCATCAGCGCCGCGACCTCCCCGGCGGGCTCGGCGATGACGGGCGAGCCCTTGCGGAAGCGCTTGCGCTCGGTGTCGTAGCCGAGCACCTCGGCCAGCGCCTCGACGAGCACCGGATCGCCCTCGGCCACCTCCTCGAGCAGCCCCATCGTCCAGGCGCCCCAGGTGGCGTTGAAGTCGTAGAGCGTGCCGTCCTTGTCGAACAGGATCGCCTCGATCGGAGCGCTCATGTCCAATGCACCTCGCCCGCGCCGGGCAAGGCGTAGCGGGCGCGCAGCGGCTCCTCGTAGGACAGCCCGTGCTGGTCGCAGAAGGCGACGACCCAGGCGTCGTCCATCGTCAGGAACTCCAGCACGGACGCCTGGAACGCCGGATCGGTCGCGCGGGCGCGCAGGTCGTCCACCCCCGCCCCCGTCGAGCCGAGGAACAGCGGCGCCAGCTCGTCGTTGCCCGCAAGCCAGCCCAGCGCCATCAGCGCCACCATTTCGGCCCGGTCCGGCGTCATGTCCACATCCCCGATGTTCCTGTTTCGCGACAACGCTTTCTTAACCATTCCCGCGCACGCTGCCCAGCACCCGACACAAGCAGGAGGAACGTGCGGATGGCGGCCAACATCCTCGTCGTGGATCCGTCCGCGACCAGTCGCATCGTGCTCAAGGTCAAGCTGACGGCGGCGAACTACCGCGTGACCCTCGCGGCCACCCCGGCCGAGGCGCGCACGCGCATCGCCGAAGGGCGCCCCGACCTGGTGCTCGCCGGATTGTCCGCGGCGCAGCAGGAGGCCCTCGCCGCCTGCGCCGGCCTCAGGGCGGCGGCGGCCGGACGGCCGATGCCGCTCGTCGTGCTCGGCCCCTTCGAGCGGCCCGACGACCGGCTCGCGGTCCTCGCGGCCGGCGCCGACGACGTGCTCGGGCTGCCCGCCCACGACGTGTTGCTGCTCGCCAAGATCCGCTCCCACCTGCGCGAGCGCGACGCCGAGGCCGAGCTGCGACTGCGCGAGGACGCCGCCCGTGCCCTCGGCTTTGCCGAGCCCGAGACGACCTTCCGCCATGCCGGGCGCGTCGCGCTCGTGGTGCCGCCGGGGCGGGAGGGGCTCGAGCGCGGCCGCGCGATCTCGGCGGTGCTGCCGGGGGGCTGCGCGCAGCTGTCGCCCGACGAGGCCCTCGCGCCCTCCGCCGGGCCGGCCGCGCCGCTCCACGAGCTGTTCATCATCGACGCCAGCCGCTTCACCGGCGCCGACGCCTCCAGCGAGCTGTTCCGCCTCGTCACCGAGCTGCGCGCCCGCGCCGAGACCCGGCACGCGGCGCAGCTGGTGATCCTGCCCCAGGGCGCGGAGGGCATGTCGGCGATGGTGCTCGATCTGGGCGCCAACGATCTCGTCACCCACGATGTCGGCCTCGAGGAGCTCGCCCACCGCGTCCGCACCCTGCTGCAGTGCAAGCGCCAGCGCGACGGCCTGCGCGCCACCCTGCGCGACGGCCTGCTCGCCGCCGTGACCGACCCCCTCACCGGCCTGCACAACCGCCGCTACGCCCTGCCCCACCTCGAGCACATGGCGCAGACGGCCTGCGCGCAGGGCAGCGGTCTGGCGCTGATGGTGCTCGACGTCGACCACTTCAAGACGATCAACGACCGCTGGGGCCACCCGAGCGGCGACGCGGTGCTCTGCGAGATCGCCCGCCGCCTGCGCGACAACGTCCGGCCGGGCGACCTGCTGGCGCGGATCGGCGGCGAGGAGTTCGTCGTCGCCATGGCCGACGTCAGCGACGGGCTCGCCCGCCACACCGCCGAGCGGCTCTGCAACGTGATCGAGGAGGCGCCCTTCCCGCTGCCCGGCCGCACCACGGCGCTGCAGGTCACGGTGTCGATCGGGGTGGCGATGGCAGAGGGCATGACCACCAGCGAGGAGCTGTTCAACAGCGCCGACGCGGCGCTCTACCGGGCCAAGACGGCGGGGCGCAACACCGTCAGCCTGTCGGCCTCCGCGGCCTCCGCCGCCTGAGCGGGCCTCACCCGCCGTCGCGGCTCCGCCCCGGGCGGCGCGCCCCGGCCTCGAGCCGGTCGGCCAGTGCCGCGCGCTCGGCCGGGCTCATGGCGGCGAGCCGCTCGAGCAGCGCCGCCTGCCCCGCCTCGAGCACCGCCGCCGACCGCGCCCGGTGCTGCGCCATCGCCTCGGCCAGCGGCGCCGGATCGAACGGGTCGCTGCGCAGGACGGCGAGCATCTCCTCCATCATCCGGCGGCGCGCCCGCGGCCCCGACGGCAGCCCGGGCTGGTCGCGCAGCCGCGCCCCGATGGCGCGGCGGTCCTCTTCCGACAGCGCCGCGCCGATCGGGCCGAGGCTGAGGTCGTAGCGCGGCGGCGCGAAACGCTTGCCGCTCAGCGCCGCGCCCGCCACGAGGCCGACCACCGCCAGGTTCAGCGCCAGCGACAGCAACAGCACGATCCGCATCACCCGCATCGCCTCACCCCTCCAGCCCGAACAGATCGTCCGCGGGCACCAGCGCCACGCTCGCCGTCTCGCCCACCAGCCCGGCGGCGAGATCGCTCAGGCCCTCGGGCGGGGCGATGCCGATCCAGAGCCCGCCGACCGCCGCCGCCGCCAGCCCGCCCGCACCGGCCCAGCCCCCGAGCAGCGCCCAGAGGCCCGCGCCCGCCGCCGCGCCCCACCGGCGCGGCATCTCGGCCGCAGCGTCGTGCATCAGCCGCGCGAGGAACGCGTCGTCAAGCGCCGCCGGCTCCCCGGCCCGTGCCTCCTCGAACAGCCGCTCGAGCTGCCTGTCGTCAACCGGCTCAGTCATCGGCGAACCCCAACTCCTCCTTGCGCCCGGCGAGCAGCGCCGCCAGCGCCCGCTTGCCCCGCGCGGTCAGACTCTCGACCGCCTCGACGCCTATGTCCATGATCGCCGCGATCTCCGGATTGCCCAGCCCCTCGAGGTGGCGCAGCGCCACCGCCTGGGCCTGCCGCTCGGGCAATTCGGCCAGCGCCGCCGACAGCGCCGCGTGGCGGGTGCGCATCTGCATGTCGGCCAGCGCGCCGGGGCGGTCGTCCTCGGGCTCGGCCACCGCCTCGAGCGGCACATCCTTGCGCCGCCGCGCCCGCAGCCGGTCGGTGCAGAGGTTTGCGACCACCCGGTAGAGCCAGGTCGACACCTTCGCCTCGCCGGTGCGCCAGCCGGGCGCCTGCCGCCAGAGCCGCAGCATCGCCTCCTGCACCACGTCCTCCGCCTCGGTCCGGTCGGCGAGCATCCGCGTCGCCTGGGCGAGCGCCCCCGGGCCCAGCCGCCGCGCGAGCGTGCGCGCCGCCGACAAGTCGCCCGCGGCGTAGGCCGCGAGCAGGTCGGCGTCCGGGTCCGTCTCCGGCCCGGACCTGCGAGATCGCTGGAACATGGATCAGCGTCGTAGCCACATGGAACACTCCCGGCAACGGCAGGCGCGCCGGCCCTGCCCGGCCGGCACGCCCGTCGCCTCAGCGATGCGAGCGGGGGCCGTGGCCGCCCTTGCCGTGGCCGCGTCCGCCGCGCTCGCCGCGCTCGCCAGCCGCCGCGAACTCCGCCTCGGAGATGCTGCCGTCGCCGTCGGCATCGAGCCGCTCGAACATCGTCTGCCGCGGCGCGGGCGTGATGAACTCGTCGGCAGACAGCGCACCATCGCCATCGGCATCGAGCCGCTCGATCATGCGCGCGATCCGCGCCTCCATGCGCTCGGCACGCCGCGCCGCGGCCGCGGTCGCCAGCTCCTCGGCGGTGAGGCTGCCGTCGCCGTCGGCGTCGGCCTGCGCGAACCGCTCGAGCATCGGCGCCTGCAGTTCGGCCTCCGAGAGCGTGCCGTCGCCGTTCGTGTCGAGCGTGGCGAAGCCCGGCCGCGTCTCGGCGTCGGCCACCTGGGCCTGCACCGCCTGTATGGAGACGCCTGCCACGATCGCGCCGATCAGAAGGATCATGCGGGATTTCATTGGTCTTGGTCCTTTCCTTGGTCCAGTGCCGTCCGCGCCTCTCTGCGCGTCCGACACCTCTCCAAACGGACCGGCCAGCGCCTTCCGTCGCCGGCGGACGAACTTTTTTCAGGCGCGCTTCACCGGGATCGTGCGCTCGGCCAGAACCTTGTGGAATTCCTCGAGCACCTGCGCCTCGCCGTGGCCGCGCGCGAGGCGGCGCAGGCCGAAATGGACGTGCGCCATCTCCACGAAGTAGTCGGTAAACGCGTAGTTCGTCCCCGCCCCGGCCGCCGCGCCGAGCACCGGCACCGCCTGCGACGCGAGCTTCTGCGACAGCAGCGCGGCGAAGCGCGGCGCGACGGTGGCGATCAGCTTGTGCACCGCCGGGCCCGACAGGCTGAGCCGCGCGCCGACGAAGGTGGTATCGATGCCGTCGTCGGCCTCGCCCGGCCCGCCCGCGCCGAAGACGCGCAGGCATTCCTTGCGGGTCTCGGCGGAGAGCGGATCTTCCCCGTAGCGCGCGGCGACGCTCTGCACCGCGCGGAAGATCACCGTCGTCGCGACGGGCAGCTCGGCCAGCGCCGTGGGCAGCCCGCCGAGGCCGCCGAGCGCGCCCGACAGCGTGGCGAAAACCTTGTTGGCGCGGTCGCCCGAAGCGCGCCCGCCGGTGCTGGCGGCGACCTCGTAGGAGCGCTCCAGCGCGTCGCGCGCCGCGGTGTCGAGCCGGCCGCGCACGCCCTTGGGCAGCAGCTTGAGCATGTCCTCGACTTGCCCGCCGGCGAAGGTGACCACCTGCATCAGCAGGCCGCGGGCCCGGCGCTGGCGCTCCACCAGCGCCTCGATCTCGGCGCGCGCCTCGTCGTCGAGCTCGGCGGGCGGCGCTTCGGGGGTGACGTTGCGCATCGGCGGGCGGCTCCGTTGTTGATCTCCTCCGAAGAGATGGGCAACGACGCCCGCGAAATCAATCGCGTGCGGCCGTCACGGCGCCCGCCACGCCGTCCCACGCTCCCGGCGTCAGCGCCACGCCGAGCACCCGCTCCGGGTTCGTCGGCGGCGGCATCTCGACGCCGGGGAGCGCCTGGAACCCGAACCGTGAGTAGTACGGCGCGTCGCCCACCAGCATCACCCGCTCGTGGCCTTCCGCCGCCGCCCGCTCGAGCACCGATTCGATGAGGAACGCGCCGAGCCCCTCCCCCTGCCGCGTCGGGTGGACGGCGACCGGGCCGAGCAGCAGCGCCGCGACCCCGCCGACGCGGACCGGCCAGACCCGCACCGCGCCGCCGAGCACGCCGCCGCCGTCACGCCAGACGAGGCACAGCGCGCCGATCGGCGCCACGCCGTCGCGCAGCCGGTAGGAGGACAGGGCGGTGCGGCCCGGGGCGAAGCAGAGGTCGTAGAGCGCCTCGACCTCCCACCAATCCTCCGGCGTTTCCCTCGACACGCCGTCCATCGGCCCTCCGCTCCCGCTGGAAGCGGCGTTAGCATGGGGCTAGGTCAGGGGCAAACCTGGAAGGAAAGCCAATGTACTATCGCCCCGCCGACGGCCACGGCCTGCCGCGCAATCCCTTCAACGCCATCGTCACCCCGCGGCCGATCGGCTGGATCTCGACCCGCGACAGCGACGGGCGCGACAATCTCGCCCCCTATTCCTTCTTCAACGCCGTCGCCTACACCCCGCCGCAGGTCATGTTTTCCGCAACCTCCGCCAAGCCCGACCGGGAGGGGACCAAGGACAGCACGGCCAACATACGGGACACGGGTGTATTTTGCGTTAACATCGTCAGCTTCGATCTGCGCGACGCGATGAACGCCACCGCCGCGACCCTGCCGCGCGGCGAGGACGAGTTCGCGGCGGCCGGGCTCGAGAAGGCGGAATGCCACGAGATCGACTGCGCCCGCGTTGCCGCCGCGCCCGCGGCGCTCGAGTGCCGGCTGGTGCGGACGGTCGAGCTGCCGGGCGAGGCCAACGTGGTCACCTTCGGCGAGGTGATCGGCGTTCACATCGACGACCGCCACCTGCGCGACGGCTTCCTCGATATCACCAGTTACGTTCCGTTAAGCCGACTCGGCTACAAGGACTACACCGCGATTCGCGAGCAGTTCTCGCTGGAGCGGCCGGACTGACACCGGCGGCCTAGTGGCCGCCGATGATCCCGGTGCGCACGTCGTAGTCGACGGCGAGGCCGTAGTCCGGGTCGTCGTCGCTGTCGACGACG
>NZ_CH724108.1:572744-589446 GCF_000153305.1 Oceanicola granulosus HTCC2516 | reverse complement strand
GCCGCAATGCGCGAGCGGCGGCGGAAACTCGACGAGCTTAGCCTCTCCTTAACCCGACTCGGGCAGGCTGACCTGGTGGCGCGGAAGGACCGGCTGGCGGCGCTGGACCGGCTGCGCGAGACGCTCGGCTACCGTGCCACCTTGCGGCGCGGCTATGCCGTGGTGCGTGGCGATGGCGACGTGGTGACGAGCGCGGCGGCGGCGCGGGCGGCGCGGGCGCTGGAGATTGAGTTTGCCGACGGGCGGATGGTGCCCGGCGGCGGCGGCGGCGGCGCGGGCGGTGGTGCGGCTGGCGCCGTGCCCGGCGGCGCCGCGCCGGGCGCCTCGGGGCGGGCGCGGACGCGGCGCAAGGAGGCGCCGCCGGAGCAGGGCGACCTGTTCTAGGGGCCGGCCCGCGCGCCGCCGGGTTTTGGGCCGGCTCTCCCCGCAGTGCCGGGCTGAAGCCCGGCCTACGGTCGTCAGGCCTTCTTGGCCGGCGCCTTCTTCGCGGCCGGCTTCTTGGCGGCGCTCGTCTTGCTCGCCGTCTTCTTCGCGGCCGTCTTCTTCGCCGCGGGCTTCTTGGCAGCCGCCTTCCTGGCCGGCTTCTTCTTGCCCGCCTTCGCCGCGATCAGCTCCACGGCCTGGTCCATGGTGATGCTCTCGGGCGTCGTGTCCTTCGGGAGCGTAGCGTTGACCTTGCCCCACTTCACGTAGGGCCCGTAGCGCCCCTCCATGACGTTGACCGGGCCGCCCTCGCCCGGGTGCTCGCCGAGCTCCTTGAGCGCCTTGGCGGCGGTGCGGCCCCGGCCCGGATTGGCCCGCTTCTCGGCGAGCAGCTCGACGGCGCGATTCATGCCGATCTCGAAGACGTCGTCCGGGTCCTTGAGGTTGGCGTAGACCGGCTTGGCCTCGTCGGGCTTCTGGTGGATGAGGAACGGGCCGAAGCGGCCGAAATTGGCCTTGATCGGCTGGCCGTCCTCGGGATGCAGGCCGACCTCGCGGGGCAGCGACAACAGCCGCAGCGCCTTCTCGAGGTCCATCGCGTCGGGCGCCCAGCCCTTGGGCAGCGACGCGCGGGGCGGCTTCTTGTTGTCTTCCGTCACCTCGCCGCGCTGCACGTATGGCCCGAAGCGGCCGGTGCGCAGGCTGATCTCGTCGCCGTCGTCGACGCCGAGCACCCGGTCTTCCGACTGTTCCTCGCCGCCGATGGGCCGGGTGTAGCGGCACTCGGGGTAGCGCGAGCAGCCGACGAAGCCGCCGGTGCGCGACGTCTTCAGGTGCAGCCGGCCCTCCTTGCAGAGCGGGCATTCGCGCGGGTCGGTCCCGTCCTCGCGCGGCGGGTAGAGCTGGGGGGCGAGGGCGTCGTCGAGCACGTCGAGCACCTCGGTGATGCGCAGCTCCGACGTCTCCTCGATGGCGCGGTGGAAATCGCGCCAGAAGCTCGCCAGCAGGTCCTTGTAGTCGCGCTCGCCGGCGGAGACGTCGTCGAGGCTCTCCTCGAGCTTGGCGGTGAACTCGTAGCCGACATACTGGCGGAAGAAGTTGAGCAGGAAGATCGTCACGATCCGGCCCTTGTCCTCGGGGAACAGCCGGTTGCCCTCCTTGCGAACGTACTCGCGGTCCTGGATCGTCGACAGCACGCTGGCATAGGTCGAGGGGCGGCCGATGCCGAGCTCTTCCATCTTCTTGACCAGCGTCGCCTCGGTGTAGCGCGGCGGCGGCTGGGTGAAGTGCTGCTCGGGCGTGACCTCGCGCTTCTCCGCCGGCTCGCCCTCGGCGAGCTGGGGCAGACGCTTGCCGTCGTCCTCGTCGCCGGAGGTGTCGTCGCGGCCCTCCTCGTAGACGGCGAGGAAGCCGTCGAACAGCACCACCTGGCCGGTGGCGCGCAGGCCGACCTGGCCGTCGGCGCTGGCGATGTCGACGCTGGTCCGCTCGAAGCGGGCGGCGGCCATCTGCGAGGCGATGGTGCGCTTGTAGATCAGGTCGTACAGGCGGCGCTGGTCGGAGTCGGTGAGGCCGAGCTTGTCCGCCGACATCATCATGTCGGTCGGGCGGATACACTCGTGCGCCTCCTGCGCGTTCTTGGCCTTGTTCTTGTAGATGCGCGGGTTGTCGGGGAGGAACTCCTTGCCGAACTTGGCCGCGATGGCGTCGCGCGCGGCGCTCACGGCCTCGGGGGCCATGTCGATGCCGTCGGTGCGCATGTAGGTGATGTGGCCGGCCTCGTAGAGCCGCTGGGCGGCGTTCATGCAGGCGCGCGCGCCCATGGAGAACTTGCGGCTGGCCTCCTGCTGCAGGGTCGAGGTCATGAACGGCGGCGCGGGGTTGCGGCCGGCGGGCTTGGCCTCGACGGAGACGATCTTGAGGTCGCGCGAGGTGACGGCCTGCACGGCGAGCTCGGCGGCGGTGGAATCCTTGAGGTCGAACTTGTCGAGCTTCTTGCCGGCCAGCGTGGTCAGGCGGGCCTCGTAGGTCTGGCCGCGCGGGGAGGCGAGAAGCGCCTTGACGGTCCAGTATTCCTGCGCGCGGAACGCCTCGATCTCCATCTCGCGCTCGACGACGAGGCGCAGGCAGACCGACTGCACCCGCCCCGCGGAGCGCGCGCCGGGCAGCTTGCGCCAAAGCACGGGCGAGAGGTTGAAGCCGACGAGGTAGTCGAGGGCGCGGCGGGCGAGGTAGGCCTCGACGAGCGGCGCGTCGATGTCGCGCGGGTTGGCCATCGCCTCGGTGACGGCCTTCTTGGTGATCGCGTTGAAGGTGACGCGGCTGACGGCGGTGTCCTTCTTGATCGAGCGGCGCTTGGTCAGGGCTTCCTGCAGGTGCCACGAGATCGCCTCGCCCTCGCGGTCGGGGTCGGTGGCGAGGATCAGGGCGTTGTCGGCCTTCAGCGCCTCGGCGATCGCGCGGACGTGTTTCTGGCTGTCGCCGGCGACCTCCCATTTCATCTCGAAATCATGCTCGGGATCGACGGAGCCGTCCTTCGGGGGGAGATCGCGGACATGGCCGTAGGAGGCCAGCACGGTGTAGTCGGATCCCAGATACTTGTTGATTGTCTTGGCCTTGGCCGGGGACTCGACGACGACGACGGGCATGGAGACTCCTTTGTGCAACGCCTCGGGGCGTAGGCGGCGCAACATGTGGGAGGGGGCGAGGAATTGTCAATGCGTCGGCAGAGGGGGGCGTCGGCGGGTTGTTTCCTGCCCGATCGTCAATGCGAGCGGCTGAGCAATCCTCCGGGCTGGCGGGTGACGGCACCGTCGAGCTCGAGCTCGGTGAGGGCGGGGGCGAGAGCGGTGGCGGTGACGGCGAGATCGCGGATCAGCTGGTCTTCGGCGAGGGGCGAGGGGCCGAGCTTCTCGAGGATGCGGCGGTGCAGCTCGGCCATCGTGGCGGCGGGGCGGACGGCCGGCGGCGGTGGGTCGGGCGCGACGAGGGGCAGGTCGGGCTGGCGCGGCGCTTCGGGGGCGGCGGGGCCGATCACCTCGAGGATATCGTCGGCGGAGCGCACGAGGGTGGCGCCGTCGCGGATCAGGCTGCAGCAGCCCGCGGCGCGGCCGTCGAGCGGGTGGCCGGGCACGGCGAGCACCTCGCGCCCCTGGTCGAGGGCGGTGCGCGCGGTGATGAGCGTGCCCGAGCGCGCCGCCGCCTCGACGACGACGACGGCGCGCGCGAGGCCGGAGACGAGCCGGTTGCGCGCCGGGAAGTGGCGCGCCTGGGGCTGGAGGCCGGGGCGCTGCTCGGACAGCAGGACGCCCTGCGCGGCGATGTCGCGCGCGAGGCCGGCGTTCTCGGGCGGGTAGATGACGTCGATGCCGCCGGCGAGCACGGCGGCGGTGCCGCTGGTCAGCGCGCCGTGGTGGGCGGCGGTGTCGACCCCGCGGGCGAGGCCGGAGGCGACGACGTAGCCCGCGGCGCCGAGGTCGATGGCGAGGCGGCGGGCCATGCGGGTGCCCAGCGAGGAGGCGTTGCGGGCGCCGACCACGGCGACCATCGGCCGCGCCAGCAGGGCGGACTGGCCGTGCACCCACAGCAGCGGCGGCGCGTCGGCCAGGGCGGCGAGCGCGGCGGGGTAGGCGGGCTCGCCCAGGAAGACGAGCTGTGCCTTGGCGCGGCGGCCGTCGCGCAGCTCCGCCTCAGCGTCGGCGGGCGAACAGGGACTGTAGCGCTCCAGCCCGGCGGCGCGGGCGAGCGCGGGCAGCTCCTCGAGCGCGGCGGCGGCGGTGCCGCACTCGGCGAGGAGCCGGTGATAGGTGGCGATCCCAACGCGGCGGGAACGCAACAGACGGAGACGGGCAAGCCGATCTTCTTCCGTGGTGGGTGGGAGTGGGGGGTGAGTGGAAGTGTGAACATCACCGGCCATTCCGAACTCCGCCTGCTACGAGTCCGACATTAGCGGCCGGAAGTTAACAGGCGGTGAACGGCCCCAACTTTCTTCGCCCCGCTCAAGCCCCGGCGCCGCCCACCGTCAGCCCGCCGATCAGCAGCGAAGGCTGGCCGACGCCGACCGGCACCCACTGGCCGTTCTTGCCGCAATTGCCGATGCCCGGGTCGAGGGCGAGGTCGTTGCCGATGCCGCGGATCTTCTGCAGCGCCGTCGCGCCGTCGCCGATCAGAGTCGCGCCCTTCACCGGCGCGCCCACCTTGCCGTCCTTCACGCGGTAGGCCTCGGTGCAGGAAAACACGAACTTGCCGTTGGTGATGTCGACCTGCCCGCCGCCGAAGCCGACGGCGTAGAGCCCGTCCTTCATGCCGGTGAGCAGGTCGGCCGGGGTGGCGTCGCCGGCGAGCATGTAGGTGTTGGTCATCCGCGTCATCGGGATGTGGGCGTAGCTCTCGCGCCGCCCGTTGCCCGTCGGCTCGACGCCCATCAGCCGGGCGCTCTGGCGGTCCTGCATGTAGCCGACGAGCACGCCGTCCTCGATCAGCGTGGTGGCCGAGGACGGCGTGCCCTCGTCGTCGACGGTGATCGAGCCGCGGCGGTCGGGCAGGGTGCCGTCGTCGAGCACGGTGACGCCCGGCGCGGCGATGCGCTGGCCCATCAGGCCGGCGAAGGCGGAGGTGCCCTTGCGGTTGAAGTCGCCCTCGAGTCCGTGGCCGATCGCCTCGTGCAGCAGGATGCCGGGCCAGCCGGGGCCGAGCACCACGTCCATCACGCCGGCCGGGGCGGGCTCGGCCTCGAGGTTGACCAGCGCGATGCGCAGCGCCTCGCGGGCGGTGGCCTTCCAGAAGCCGGGGTCGATCAGCCCGAGCAGGCCGGTGCGCCCGCCGGCGCCGTGGTAGCCGCTCTCGCGGCGGCCGTCCTGCTCGACATGGACCATCACGTTGAGCCGCGCCATCGGGCGGACGTCGGTGACGAGATCGCCCTCGGGCCGCAGGATCACCACTTCCTGGTGCGAGGCGGCGAGGGTTGCCGTGACCTGCACGACCCGGGGATCGAGGTCGCGGGCGAAGGCGTCGATCTCGCGCAGCAGCGCCACCTTGCCGGGGAAGGCGGCGTCGAGCATCGGGTCGGCGTCGGTATAGAGCGTGCGGTTGGTGCGGGCCGGGGCGGGGGCCATCGTGCCGCCGCCCTCGCCCACGGCGAGGCGGGTGGTGGCGACGGCGCGGCGCAGGGCGTGCTCGTCGATGGTGGTGGCGTGGGCGTAGCCCGCCGCCTCGCCGCGGACCGCGCGCAGCCCGAAGCCCTCGGCGGCGTCGTAACTGGCGGTGCGCAGTCGGCCGTCGTCGAACGACAGCACCTCGGAGCGGCGGCGCTCGAGGAACAGCTCGCCGTCGTCGGCGCCGGCGGTGGCCTCGCGCACGAGGCCGAGCGCGGTCTGCTGGTCGAGCTGGGTCTCGAACGGACGGAACGGGGCGTCGGCCATGGCGGGTCTCCGGTGTCGGGTGGGGCGGTCGGCGGGCCGGGAAGGGGCAGTTTGCCGCAACAGACCTTCTTGAGTGTCGCGGCACGATATGGGAAACCCCACGCCGGATACAACGGGATTCCGGGCCATGCCCCGGCGTCCGCGGCGCGCCGCCACCGGCGCGGCATGTGAAAGCAGGGTAGCACATGAAGATGACGAGCATTGCCAACCGGGTCCTTGCGGCGGCGGCCCTCTCCACGTTCGGCGCGGCCGCGTCGGCGCAGGTCGACCTCGGCGACCTCGAGATCATCGGCGCGCCCTTCCAGGGCGGACTCAGCTGGCAGCCGGCGGCGACCGAGCTCGCCAGCCAGATCCACTGGCTCGACAACATGCTGCTGGTCATCATCAGCGCCATCACGCTGCTGGTCATCGGCCTTCTGGCCTGGGTCGCGCTGCGCTACAACGCGCGCGTCAACAAGACCCCGGCGACCTTTACCCACAACTCGCCGCTCGAGGTGGCCTGGACGATCGTGCCGATCATCATCCTCGTCTTCATCGGGGCGTTCTCGCTGCCGGTCCTGTTCAACCAGCAGGAAATCCCCGAGGGCGACGTCCACATCAAGGTGACCGGCAACAAGTGGTTCTGGTCCTACGAGTACCCGGACGACGCGATCTTCTTCGACAGCTACATGATCGGCTACGGCGAGGGGAACCTCAACGAGGGCATCATCGCCCAGCTCGAGGAAGCCGGCTACTCGGAGAGCGAGTTCCGCCTCGCGACCGACAACGCCGTCGTCGTCCCGGTCGGCGCGACCGTGGTGATGGACGTCACCGGCGCCGACGTCATCCACTCCTGGACGATCCCGGCCTTCGGCGTGAAGCAGGACGCGGTGCCCGGCCGCCTGGCGCAGCTGTGGTTCGCCGCCGAACACGAGGGCATCTACTTCGGCCAGTGCTCCGAGCTCTGCGGCAAGGATCACGCCTACATGCCGATCACGGTCAAGGTGGTGAGCCCCGAGGCCTACGAGGACTGGATCGCCTACGCCCAGGAAGAATTCCCCGCCTGATCCGCGCGGGGCAGGGGCCGGCCCGTCGAGGTCCGCCTTGTCGAGAAGGAAGAGCATGACCGATCTGAGCGCTCAGGACGCGACCTTCGAGCCGGGGCTGGGCGACTACTTCGCCCTGCTCAAACCCCGGGTCATGTCGCTCGTGGTGTTCACCGCCCTCGTCGGGCTGGTGGTCGCCCCGGTGCCCGTGCATCCCTTCGTCGCCTTCGTCGCGATCCTGTGCATCGCCGTGGGCGGCGGCGCGTCGGGGGCGCTCAACATGTGGTGGGACGCCGACATCGACGCCCGGATGCGCCGCACCGCGAGCCGGCCGATCCCGGCGGGCCGGGTCCAGCCGGGCGAGGCGCTCGCCCTCGGGCTGGCGCTGTCGGGCTTCTCGGTGGTGCTGCTGGGGCTCGCGTCGAACTTCTGGGCCGCCGGCGCGCTCGCCTTCACGATCTTCTTCTACGCCGTCGTCTACACGATGTGGCTCAAGCGCTCGACGCCGCAGAACATCGTCATCGGCGGCGCCGCCGGGGCCTTCCCGCCGCTGGTCGGCTGGATGGTGGCGACGGGCGGCATGGCGCTCGAGCCGTGGCTGATGGTGGCGCTGGTCTTCATGTGGACGCCGCCGCACTTCTGGGCGCTGGCGCTGTTCGTGCGCTCCGATTACGGCAACGCCGGCGTGCCGATGCTGACCGAGACCCACGGCCGCCCGGCGACGCGCAAGCACATCCTGGCCTACACGATCCTGCTGGCCCCGGTCGCGATCGGCCTCGGCTTCACCTCGATCGGCGGCCCGCTCTACCTCGCCGCCGCGCTGATCCTCAACGCGCGCTTCCTGCTGGGCGCCGTGCGCATCGCGCGCCGCGACGACGCCGCGGCCGAGGCCGACGGCTACGCGGCCGAGAAGGGCTTCTTCAAGCAGTCGCTCTACTACCTGTTCCTGCATTTCGGCGCGCTGCTCGCCGAGGCGGCGCTCGCGCCGGTCGGGCTGGGAGGCTGGTGATGGCGATAGAGAAGGTCGAGCACGAGCTTCACGGGCGCCGCCGGGGACGCAACCTCGGGGTCGGCCTGCTGTTGCTCGGGCTGGTGGCGATCGTGTTCGGGCTGACGGTGGTGAAGGTGCTCAACCTCGGCGACGTGCGCGAGATGGAGCGCTTCGACCACGTCGCGCGCCCGGCGCTCGAGCGTGCCGCGGAGGACGGGCAATGAGGCGGTGGTGGCGCTCGCTCGACGGCTCCGGCCGTACCGCGCTGTCGATGGTGGGCGTGGTGCTGGTGATGGGCTCGCTGGCCTGGGCCTCCGTCCCGTTCTACTCGTGGTTCTGCCGCGTCACCGGCTTCGGCGGCGCAACCGACGTCGCGACGACGGCGAGCGACGTGGTGCTCGACGAGACGATCAAAGTCCGCTTCGACGCCAGCCTCGGCGCCGGGATGCCCTGGACCTTCAAGCCGGTCGAGCGCGAGATGGAGATCCGGATCGGCGAGACCGGCCTGGCCTTCTACGAGGCGCACAACCCGACCGACCGGCCCGTCGCCGGGCAGGCCTCCTACAACGTCGCCCCCTACGCGGCGGGCGGATTCTTCGACAAGATCGACTGCTTCTGCTTCACCGAGCAGGTGTTGCAGCCGGGCGAGACCGTCGAGATGCCGGTGAGCTTCTACGTCGATCCGGCCATTGTCGACGACCGCGAAGGACAGTACGTCCATACCATCACGCTGAGCTACACGTTCTACGAGATCGACCTGCCGCAAGAGACCCTTGAACAGGCCGCGCTCGCCACCGAGACCCAGGGACTGCCACAGGAAAATTGACGCCATGGCGCACGAGAAGAACCACGATTACCACATCCTGAGCCCGTCCATCTGGCCCTTCGCCGGGTCGGTGTCGGCCTTCGTGATGCTGTTCGGCGCCGTCGTCTGGATGCACGGCAGCGGCCCCTACGCCTTCATCCTCGGCTTCGTCGGGGTGCTCTACACCATGTACGCCTGGTGGTCGGAGACCATCGCCGAGAACCAGGCCGGCGATCACACGCCGGTGGTGCGGATCGGGCTGCGGCTCGGCTTCATCCTGTTCATCATGTCCGAGGTGATGTTCTTCGCGGTGTGGTTCTGGAACTTCTTCAAGAACGCCATGTACCCGATGGGCCCCGAGAGCCCGCGCGTCGACGGCCAGTGGCCGCCCGCCGGCATCGAGACCTTCGACCCCTGGCACCTGCCGCTGATCAACACGCTGATCCTGCTCTGCTCCGGCGCCGCCGCCACCTGGGCGCACCACGCGCTGGTGCACGAGAACAACCGGCAGGACATCAAGTACGGCCTGTGGCTGGCGATCGCGCTCGGCGTCGTGTTCACCTTCTTCCAGGCCTACGAGTACACCCACGCCGCCTTCGGCTTCTCGGGCAACATCTACGGCGCGACCTTCTTCATGGCGACGGGTTTCCACGGGGTCCACGTCATCATCGGGACGATCTTCCTCGCCGTCTGCCTCGCCCGCGTCTATGCCGGCCACTTCACCCCGACCAACCATGTCGGGTTCGAGGCCGCCGCCTGGTACTGGCACTTCGTCGACGTGGTCTGGCTGTTCCTCTTCGTCGCCGTCTACGTCTGGGGCGGCTGAGCCACCGGCGGGGCCGCCCGCCGCGGCCCTGACAGGACAACTCGGCGCGCGGGGCCTCCCGCGCGCCGTTTCACTTCCCGAGGAGGCCCCGGCCGATGCGCTTCGTCTTTCCGCTCCTGCTCGGCCTCGCCGGCTGCGCCGTGCTGATCGGCCTCGGCCTGTGGCAGGTGCAGCGGCTCGAGTGGAAGACCGCGATCCTCGCCGACATCGACAGCCGCATCGGCGCCGCGCCCGTCGCCGTGCCCGCCGCGCCCGACCCGGTGGAGGACCGCTTCCTGCCGGTGCGCGCCAGCGGCGAGATCGCCGGGCCCGGCCTGCGGGTGCTGACCTCGCCCGAGGGGCTGTCGGCGGGCTACCGGCGCATCGTGCCCTTCGAGACCGACGGCCGCCGCCTGCTGCTCGACGCGGGCTGGGTGCCGCTCGACGATCCGGCGCCGCTGGAGGGCGCCGCGCTCGAGCTGGTGGGCAACCTGCACTGGCCCGACGAGACCGACAGCTTCACCCCGGCACCCGAGGGCGACCTCTGGTTCGTGCGCGACGTCGCCGCGATGGCCGAGGCGCTCGACACCGAGCCCGTCCTGATCGTGCTGCGCGAGCCCGACCGCGACCTCGGCACCGTGCCGCTGCCGCTCGACTCGGCCGGCATCGCCAACGACCACCTCGAATACGCGATCACCTGGTTCCTTTTGGCCCTCGTCTGGGCGGGCATGACAGGGTATCTGATCGTCCGGACCATGCGGCGCAGGGAGGGTTGATGCAGTACGTCTCGACACGAGGGAGCGCCCCGGCGCTCGGGTTCGAAGAGACCATGATGACCGGTCTCGCCCGCGACGGGGGGCTCTACGTGCCCGCCGAGGTGCCGACGATGACGTCCGAGGAGATCGCGTCGCTGGCGGGGCTCTCCTACGAGGAGATCGCGTTCCGCGTGATCCGTCCGTTCGTCGCCGACGCCTTCGAGGCCGACGAGCTGCGCGGCCTGATCAAGACCGCCTACGCCGGCTTCGACCACCCGGCCCGCGCGCCGCTCAAGCAGCTGGCGGCGAACGGCTTCCTGCTCGAGCTGTTCCACGGGCCGACGCTGGCGTTCAAGGACTTCGCGATGCAGCTGATCGGCCAGCTCATGCAGGCCGCGCTGGCGCGCTCGGGCGCGCGGATCACCATCGTCGGCGCCACCTCCGGCGATACCGGCTCGGCCGCCATCGAGGCGTTCCGCGGGCTCGACAACGTCGACGTGTTCATCCTCTACCCCCACGGCCGCGTCTCCGAGGTGCAGCGCCGGCAGATGACGACGCCGAGCGAGGACAACGTCCACGCGCTCGCGCTTCACGGCCACTTCGACGATTGCCAGGCGCGGCTGAAGGACATGTTCAACGACCACGCCTTCCGCGACGAGGTGCGGCTGGCCGGGGTCAACTCGATCAACTGGGCCCGGGTGCTGGCGCAGGTGGTCTACTACTTCTCCGCCGCCACCAGCCTCGGCGCGCCGCACCGGCCCGTCGACTTCACCGTGCCGACGGGCAATTTCGGCGACATCTTCGCCGGCCACGTCGCCCGCCGCATGGGGCTGCCGGTGGGTCGGCTGATCGCGGCGACCAACCAGAACGACGTGGTCAACCGCGCGCTGACGACGGGGGAGTACCGCACCAGCGAGGTCACCCCCTCGATCAGCCCGTCGATGGACATCCAGGTGTCCTCCAACTTCGAGCGCGCGCTGTTCGACGCCTACGGCCGCGACGGCGCCGCGGTGGCGCAGCTGATGGACGAGCTGCGCGGCCAGGGCGGCTTCGCGATCAGCCAGGGCGCGCGCGAGTCGCTCGCCGAGTCGTTCGGCAGCGGCATGGCCGACGAGGCGGCGACGCTGGCGCGCATCAGGGCCACCCGCGACGCGACGGGCGAGCTGGTCTGCCCCCACACCGCCGTCGGGCTCGAGGTCGCCGACGCCGCCGAGCGCGCCGAGGCGCCGATGGTGACGCTGGCGACGGCGCACCCGGCGAAGTTCCCCGACGCCGTCGAGCAGGCCACCGGACTGCGCCCGCCCCTTCCATCCCGCATGGCCGACCTGTATGACCGCGCCGAGCGGGTCGCCGAGGTGGAGAACGACCTCGCCGCCCTCCAGACGCTGATCAGGGACCGCATCTCCAAGTGACCGTGAAGACCCACACCCTCCCGAACGGCTTCCGCATCGTGACCGAGCTGATGCCGAGCATGAAGTCCGCCGCCCTCGGGATCTGGGTCAATGCGGGCGGCCGCCACGAGCGGGCCGACCAGAACGGGATCGCCCACTTCCTCGAGCACATGGCCTTCAAGGGCACCAAGCGGCGCAGCGCGCTGCAGATCGCCGAGGAGATCGAGGACGTGGGCGGCTACATCAACGCCTACACCAGCCGCGAGATGACGGCCTACTACGCCCGCGTGCTCGAGGAGGACGTCGATCTCGGGCTCGACCTGATCTCCGACATCCTGCTCAACCCGGTCTTCGACGAGCGCGAGATCGAGGTGGAGCGCGGCGTGATCCTGCAGGAGATCGGCCAGAGCCACGACACGCCCGACGACGTGGTCTTCGACTGGCTGCAGGAGGTCGCCTATCCGGACCAACCCATGGGCCGCTCGATCCTCGGCCTGCCCGAGCGGGTACAGGGCTTCGGGCGCGACGACCTGACGAGCTTCGTCGGCGAGCATTACGGGCCGGGGCAGATGATCCTCGCCGCCGCCGGCGCGGTCGACCACGACCACCTCGTGCGGCTCGCCGAAGACCTCTTCGGCCACCTGAAGCCGGTCAACCTCACCTTCCAGACCGAGCCCGCCCGCTTCGGCGGCGGCGAGCGGCGGGTGAAGAAGCGGCTCGAGCAGGTCCACTTCGCCCTCGCCCTCGACGGCCCCGACTACCGCGACCCCGAGATCTACACCGCCCAGGTCTACGCCACCGCGCTCGGCGGCGGCATGTCCTCGCGGCTGTTCCAGGAGCTGCGCGAGAACCGCGGGCTCTGCTACACGATCTTCGCCCAGGCCGGCGCCTACGCCGATGCCGGGATGACGACCATCTACGCCGGCACCGCCGCCGACCAGATCGAGTCGTTCGCCCACCTGACCATCGACGAGATGAAGCGCGCAGCCGACGACCTCAGCGACGCCGAGATCGCCCGCGCCCGGGCGCAGATGAAGGCGGGGATGCTGATGGGCCTCGAGAGCCCGTCGAACCGCGCCGAGCGGCTGGCGCGGATGATCTCGATCTGGGGCCGCGTGCCGACCATCGACGAGACGGTCGAGCGCATCGACGCCGTCGGCCGCGACGACGTCCGCGCCTTCGGGGCGAAGATGGCGGGGCAGGCGGGCACCGCGATGGCGATCTATGGCCCCATCGAGCGCGCCCCCACGCTCCAGGCCCTGCGCGAGCGCCTCGCCGCCTGATGCTGCGGGGCCGCCGCAAGATCCGGCTCGAGACCGAGCGGCTCACCCTGCGGCCGCCGCAACATGCGGACTTCCACGCCTGGACCGGCCTGCGCCGCGACAGCGCCGACTTCCTCAAGCCGTGGGAGCCGACCTGGTCGGAGGACCACCTCACCCGCAAGGCCTTCACCAACCGGGTCTACTGGGCGCAGCGCGCGATCGCCTCGGGCAGCGAGATCCCGCTGTTCCTGATCCGCCGCCAGGACCAGTGCCTGCTCGGCGCGATCACGCTGTCCAACATCCGCCGCGGCCCCGCCCAGGCCGGCACCACCGGCTACTGGATCGGCCAGCCCTACGCCCGGCAGGGCTACATGCGCGAGGCGATCCGGGCGGTGGTGCACCACGCCTTCCACGTGCTCGACCTGAGCCGCATCGAGGCCGGCTGCCTGCCGGAGAACACGCCCTCGCGCTCGCTGCTCGAGAGCTGCGGCTACAAGTACGAGGGGGTGGCGCAGAGCTACCTGCAGATCAACGGCCGCTGGCGCAACCACGTGCTCTACGCCAACCTGCGAAGCGACCGCCGCGGCCGCTCGGAGACCTGACATGCCCCTGACCTCCGTATCCGACGCCGTCCTCGCGCCGCTGCGCGAGGCCCTGCCGGCGGCCGCCTTCCGCGAGACCACCGACAGCTACCTCACCGAGCCGCGCGGCCGCTACCGGGGGCGGGGGACGGTCATCGCGCCCGGCTCGACGGAGGAGGTCGCCGCCGTGGTGCGCGCCTGCGCCGCCGCCTCGGTGCCGGTCGTGCCCTATGGCGGCGGGACGGGGCTGGTCGGCGGGCAGGTGATGAGCGGCGACGTCGCACCGGTGATCCTGTCGCTCGAGCGGATGACGCGGGTGCGCGGCCTCTGGCCGGACGAGGGGGTGATCGAGGTCGACGCTGGCTGCATCCTCGCCGACGTGCAGGCCGCCGCCGCCGACGCGGGGCGGCTGTTCCCGCTCTCGCTCGCCTCCGAGGGCTCGGCGCGGCTCGGCGGGCTGCTGGCAACGAACGCTGGCGGGCTCAACGTGCTGCGCTACGGCAATGCGCGCGCCCAGTGCCTCGGGCTGGAGGCGGTGCTCGCCGACGGGACCGTCTGGAACGGGCTGAGCCGGCTGCGCAAGGACAACACCGGCTACGACCTGCGCGACCTGCTGATCGGCTCGGAAGGGACGCTCGGGATCATCACCGCCGCCAGCCTGCGCCTCATGCCGCGCCCCGCCGCCGAGGGCGTGGCGATCCTCGCCGTCGAGTCGCCCGCCGCGGCGCTGTCGCTGCTGGCGCTGGCGCAGGCGCGCGTGGGGGAGGCGCTCTCGGCGTTCGAGCTGATCCACCGGCAGGGGCCGGATTTCCTCGCCGAGGTCGGCCCCGAGGTGCGGATGCCGTTCGCCGGGATGCCGGAATGGATGGTGCTCGTCGAGGTGGGCCTGCCCGCCGGCCTGTCGCCCGCCGACGCACTCGAGGCGCTGTTCGCCGACGCGCTCGAGGCGGGGCTGAGCGATGACGGGGTCATCGCCCAGTCCGAGGCGCAGCGGGCAGAATTCTGGGCGCTGCGCGAGGCGATCCCCGAGGCCAACCGGCGCATCGGCTCGATCTCCTCGCACGACATCTCGGTGCCGCTCTCGGAGGTGCCGGCCTTCATCCGAGCCGGCGCCGAGCGCCTCGCGCCGCTGGGCGACATCCGCATCAACTGCTTCGGCCATCTCGGCGACGGCAACCTGCACTACAACGCATTCCCCGCGCGCGGGCGCAGCCGCGACGAGTACGCCGACATCCGCGAGACGGTGAAGCGCACGGTCCATGACCTCGCCCACGAACTCGGCGGCTCGGTCAGCGCCGAGCACGGGATCGGCCGGCTCAAGGTCGGTGACCTCGCCCGCTACGGCGATCCGGCCAAGCTGGCGATGATGCGGGCGATCAAGCACGCGCTCGATCCGGCGGGGATCCTGAACCCGGGCGCGATGCTGGGCGCGTTAACCGCTTCTTAACCAACGGGCGGTAGGACGGGGGCACGGATCGTGCTCGTGAGTCCCCCGCGGCACGCACCCCGCCCTCGGTCCCGCTCCGGCGGGCCGGTCCAAAACGGACCGGGGCGGGGTGTTTCGGCGTGGATGCCGTGACATCCGGTGGCGATCATGTCACAGCCGCAGGGCCGCCATGCGCGGCGCGGTGGTGCACTCGCGGCCTCGATGGCCTATCAGCCACCGGTTCACACGATACATCGACGATGGAGAGACCATGGCCCGGGCTATCTTTGCCGCCTTCGGCGACGCGATCAGGGGCAACGTCGCGCCGCCCACGCTCAGCGGCGGGCAGGTGCGCACCGAGATCCTGTCCGGCCTGACGGTCGCGCTCGCGCTGGTGCCCGAGGCGGTGGCCTTCGCCTTCGTCGCCGGGGTGCACCCGCTCGTCGGGCTCTACGCGGCCTTCATCGTCGGCCTGATCACCGCTCTCTTCGGCGGCCGGCCGGGCATGATCTCGGGCGCCACCGGGGCGCTCGCCGTCGTGATGGTCAGCCTCGTGTCGCAGCACGGGGTGGAGTACCTGTTCGCCACCGTGGTGCTGATGGGGCTGATCCAGATCGTCGTCGGGTTGCTGCGATGGGGCAAGTTCATCCGCCTCGTGCCGCATCCGGTGATGCTCGGCTTCGTCAACGGGCTCGCCATCGTCATCTTCCTCGCGCAGCTGACCCAGTTCCGCGTGCCGGGCACCGCCGAGGTCTCCGGGCACGGCATGTCGGGCGGCGAGTGGCTCTCGGGCTGGCCGCTCTACCTGATGCT
The DNA here is from genome assembly GCF_000153305.1 of Oceanicola granulosus HTCC2516. Classification (GTDB taxonomy): domain Bacteria; phylum Pseudomonadota; class Alphaproteobacteria; order Rhodobacterales; family Rhodobacteraceae; genus Oceanicola; species Oceanicola granulosus. Next base: position 573,749 of record NZ_CH724108.1, on the reverse strand, counting down.
CGGCCTCGTTGCGCTGACCATGGCGATCATCTGGGCCACCCCCAGAATCACCCGCGCCATCCCCGCGCCGCTCGCCGGGATCGGGATCGTGGCGCTGATCGTCATCGTCTTCGGCCTCGACGTGCCCCGCGTCGGTGACATGGCCTCCATCGAGGGCGGTCTGCCGTCGTTCCACCTGCCGCAGGTCCCGCTGACCTGGGAGACCTTCGAGATCATTCTGCCCTATGCCGTCATCCTCGCGGCGATCGGGCTGATCGAGAGCCTGCTGACCCTCAACCTCGTGGGCGAGATCACCGGCAAGCGCGGCGGCGCGAGCCGCGAGTGCCTGGCGCAGGGCGCGGCCAACACCGTCACCGGCGTCTTCGGCGGCATGGGCGGCTGCGCGATGATCGGCCAGTCGATGATCAACGTGAATTCCGGCGGGCGGACCCGGCTGGCGGGCACCTGTGCGGCCGTGTTCCTCCTCCTCTTCATCCTCGTGGGCTCGCCCATCATCGAGCAGATCCCGCTCGCCGCGCTCGTCGGCGTCATGTTCATGGTGGTGATCGGCACCTTCGCCTGGAACTCGCTCAAGATCCTCACCAAGGTGCCGCGCGCGGATGCGTTCGTCACCGTGCTCGTCACCATCGTCACCGTCGCCACCGACCTCGCGACGGCCGTCGTCGTCGGCGTCATCGTCTCGGCGCTCACCTACGCCTGGCAGAACGCCACCCGCATCCGCGCCACCACCGAGACCGAGGGCGACGCCAAGGTCTACAAGGTGCACGGGCCGCTGTTCTTCGGCTCCTCCGACGGATTCGCCGAGATGTTCTCGCCCGAGTCGGATCCCGAGCGGGTGATCGTCGACTTCGCCGCCAGCCGCGTCGTCGACCAGTCGGCGCTGCAGGCGATCGAGGCCGTCGCCGCCCGCTACGAGGGCGCGGGCAAGCGGCTCCAGCTGCGCCACCTCAGCCACGATTGCCACCGCCTGCTGGCGAAGGCCGGGCACCTCGTCGTCGACAGCGA
>NZ_CH724108.1:498204-572606 GCF_000153305.1 Oceanicola granulosus HTCC2516 | reverse complement strand
CCCTGCCGCCGCCTCGCGCCGCTGCCCGAGGCGGACCAGCAGCCGCTCGGGCGCGAGCCGCCCGGCGCAGGCCTCGTAATCCCGCCGGCGCTGCCGCACGCCCCGCCCCAGCGCAGGAACGAGCCGGCCGCCGCAATCGCCGAGCCGCCGCCGTCCGTCGGCCACGCGCCCGCGCACCGCCCCCGGCCGCAGCGCCCCCGCCGCGTGCGAGAACCGCGCGCGCTTGCGGTCCATCGCGCCGCGCAGCGCCCCGACCAGCCGCCGCTCCTGCCCGTCGAAGCGCTGGCTAGGCCGCTCGAGCAGCGCCTCCGGCCGCCCCAGAACCCGGCCGAGATCGCGGAGCCGCTGCCCGCGCCCGAGCAGCCCCTGCCCCAGCGCCCGGCTCAGCCGCGCCGCCTGCCCGTCGACCCACCCCAACAGCTCCAGCCGCACCGGCACCGCCATCTCGGCCGCCGCCGTCGGGGTCGGCGCACGGCGGTCGGCGACGTGGTCGATCAGCGTCGTGTCGGTCTCGTGTCCCACCGCCGAGATCAGCGGGATCGTCGAGGCCGCCGCCGCGCGTGCCACCGCCTCCTCGTTGAAGCCCCAGAGATCCTCGATCGACCCGCCGCCGCGCGCCACGATCAGCAGCTCCGGCCGCGGCAGCGCGCCGCCCGGCGTCAGCGCGTTGAACCCGGCGATCGCGCGGGCCACCTCGGGCGCGCAGGCCTTGCCCTGCACCGCCACCGGCCAGACCAGCACCTTGCGCGGGAACCGCTCGCGCAGGCGGTGCAGGATGTCGCGGATCACCGCCCCCTGCGGCGAGGTGACGACGCCGATCACCTCCGGCAGGTAGGGCAGCGGCCGCTTGCACTCGGGCGCGAACAGCCCCTCCGCCTCCAGCGCCTTCTTGCGCTTCTCGAACATCGCCATCAGCGCGCCCACGCCCGCGACGGCCACCTCGTCCACGATCATGTTGTATTTCGACTGACCGCCGAACGCGGACAGCCGTCCGGTCACCACCACCTCGAGCCCTTCCTCGGGCATCACCGACAGCCCCGCCAGCTGGCCGCGCCAGATGTTGCAGGCGAGGACGGACTTGTCGTCCTTGACGTCGAAATAGAGGTGCCCCGAGCGCGCCTTGAACACCCGCCCGACCTCGCCGCGCACGCGGATGCGGCCGAACTGGTCCTCCAGCGCACGCTTCACCGCGCCCGAGATCTCGGAGACGGTGAATTCCGCCAGGTTGCGTCCCGGCTGCGGCTCGTCGATCAGGTCCATGCCACGCCCCTTCGTGCTGCTCGTGCCGCCCTTGTGCTGCCCGAGGCCCGACCCTAGAACGCGCCGGACCAGAAGCTCAAGCGGGGGCCGGCCCATGAACATCCTCATCCTCGGCAGCGGTGGGCGCGAGCACGCCATCGCCTGGGCCGTCGCCCAGAACCCGAAGTGCGACCGCCTCATCGTCGCGCCGGGCAATGCCGGGATCGCCCAGCTCTGCGAGTGCGCCAGCCTCGATATCCTCGACGGCGACGCGGTGGCCGAGTTCGCCGGCGAGAACGCCATCGACCTCACCATCGTCGGCCCCGAAGCCCCCCTCGCCGCCGGCGTCGCTGACCGGCTGCGCGCCGCCGGCTTCACCGTGCTCGGCCCCTCCGCCGAGGCCGCCCGGCTCGAGGCGTCCAAGGCCTTCACCAAGGAGATCTGCGACGCCGCCCACGCCCCCACCGCCGCCTGGGCCCGCTTCACCGAGCACGCTCCCGCCCGCGCCTACCTCGCCGAGCGGGGCGCGCCGATCGTCATCAAGGCCGACGGCCTCGCCGCGGGCAAGGGCGTGACGGTGGCGATGGACGTCGCCGAGGCCGAGGCCGCGCTCGACGACATCTTCGCCGGCGCCTTCGGCAGCCCCGAGGTGGTGATCGAGGAGTACATGCCCGGCGAGGAGGCGTCCTACTTCTTCCTCGTCGACGGCACCGACATCCTGCCCATCGGCACCGCCCAGGACCACAAGCGCGCCCACGACGGCGACACCGGCCCCAACACCGGCGGCATGGGCGCCTACTCCCCCGCCCCGGTGCTGACCGACGAGATCGCCCGCCGTGCGAGGGACGAGATCATCCGCCCGACGATGGAGGAGATGGCCCGGCGCGGCACGCCGTTCAGCGGCATCCTCTATGCCGGCCTGATGATCGACAGCGGCGCGCCGCGGCTCGTCGAGTACAACGTCCGCCTCGGCGATCCGGAGGCGCAGGTGCTGATGATGCGCCTCGGCGGGCAGGCGCTCGACCTGTTCCAGGCCTGCGCCGAGGGCCGCCTGAACGACGTCGCACCCACCTGGGCCGACGATCACGCGCTGACGGTGGTGCTGGCCGCCGAGGGCTATCCCGGCCCCTACACCAAGGGCAGCGAGATCCGCGGCCTCGACGCGCTCCCCGAGGACAGCCATCGCATGACCTTCCACGCCGGCACCGAGGCGCGCGACGGCCGCATCGTCGCCACCGGCGGCCGCGTCCTCGCGGTCACCGCCCGCGGCGCAAGCCTGAAGGAGGCCCGCGACGGCGCCTACGCCCTCGCCGACGCCATCGACTGGCCCGAAGGATTTCACCGCACCGACATCGGCTGGCGCGCCCTCTAGGCTTCATCTGGCCAAAAATATGCAGCCCCTCACCCACACCGCCGCCGGCTCAAGGGGGCTCACGCCGCCACGCAGCCCCCTAAAACAGCAAAGCCGCGGGCGGGGCCCGCGGCTTTTCCGCTAGGTCGGGTATCGTCGCTCAGGCGGCCGCGGCGCGGCTGACGAGAACGTCGTCGATCTCCTTGGCCGCGGCGACCTCGTCGTTGCCGCCGACAGCGGCGATCTCGCGGGTCAGGCGCTCGAGGGCAGCCTCGTAGAGCTGGCGCTCGGAGTAGGATTGCTCGCGCTGGTCATCGGCGCGGTGCAGGTCGCGGACCACCTCGGCGATGGCGATCAGGTCGCCCGAGTTGATCTTCTGCTCGTATTCCTGCGCCCGGCGCGACCACATGGCCTTCTTGACCTTGGCCTTGCCCTTGAGCGTCTTCATCGCGTGGGCGACGACGTCGGGCGAGGACAGCGAGCGCATGCCCACCTCCTCGGCCTTGTGCGTCGGCACGCGCAGGGTCATCTTGTCCTTCTCGAAGGAGATCACGAACAGCTCGAGCTCGAAGCCGGCGACCTCCTGCTTCTCGATCGACACGATCTGACCGACCCCGTGGGCGGGGTAGACGACGTGGTCGTTGGGGCTGAACTCGTTCTTCCTGGATTTGCTCATCTGGGTCCTTCCCGGCGGCACCGATCCTACGTGGCAGGCAACAGAAAAGATCGGCGGGGCGCGTGAGCCTCCGTCGATCCGGCCTGGTGATGTACGATCAGCAATCTGGCAGCATTACGCTCTTACATAGCACGAAAACCGCCCTGTTGGAAGGGCGGCGCGGCCCCGGCGCGCCAGCCAGGGGGTGCGCTCACGCAAACGTTCCGCAGCGTCAAGCCCGGAATTGCCACGCCGGCGGACGGGCGGCGAATCGTCAGCCGCCCTCGCCGGCCGCCTCCGAGAACAGCTCGAGCTTGCCCGACTTGCCGTCCATCTCCTCGGCCTTCGGGAGCGGGTCCTTCTTGGTGATGATGACCGGCCAGATCTCGGCGTACTTGCGGTTGAACTCGACCCACTTCTCGACGTCCGGCTCGGTGTCGGGCCGGATCGCGTCGGCCGGGCACTCGGGCTCGCAGACGCCGCAATCGATGCACTCGTCGGGGTGGATCACCAGCATGTTCTCGCCCTCGTAGAAGCAATCCACGGGGCACACCTCGACGCAGTCGGTGTATTTGCAGGCGATGCAGTTGTCGTTGACGATGTAGGTCATGCGGGCTCTCGTCCTCGGCTTTCGCCGGCTAGCTATGCCAAGCCCGCCCGGTCTTCAAGCGTCCCCGGACGGATCCGGGGCCTGGTGCCGCCGCAGCGCCCGGCCGGCCTTGCCCGTGGGTCGCCCGCCGCCGTCGTAGGACGGGTTGGCCGGCGCCTTCGGCGGCGCGGGGGGCGAGAGGTCGTCGTAGAGCGCGCGCGCCTCGGGCGCGGGGCCGCGACGGGTACCGAGGGCGAGGATTCGCACCACCCGCACCGCCTGCCCCTGCGGGAAGGTCAGCACGTCGCCGGCCCCGACGGCGCGGGCGGGCTTGCTCACGGGCTGTCCGTCGACGCGGACGCGCCCGTTGCCGACGATCTCCGCGGCGAGGCTGCGCGACTTGAAGAACCGCGCCTGCCAGAGCCACTTGTCCAGCCGGATCGTGGAGCGGGGCTCGTTCAAGCGGCCTCAGTCGGCCTTGAAGCCCGCGAGGGCCGCGGCGAACGGGTTGTCCGGGTCGATCGGCTTGTCGCGGCGCGGACGGGCCTCGTAGGTCTTGGCGCGGCCGTCCTGCTTGGCATCGGCCTTGCCCTTGCCCTTGCCGTGCTGGGGCTTGCCCCCGGCCGGCTTCTTGCCGCGCGGCTTACCACGGCCGGGCGCGCCCTTGCGCTCGCCCTGCGGACGGCCGCCCTGGCGGCGCTCGTTGCGCCGGCCGCCCCAGGTGAAGGTGTAGAACACCTCCGTCTCGGCAGGCTCGGACGCCTCGGCCGCGCCGGACATCTGCGGCGTCTGGTCGGGGACCTCGGTCGGAATGTCGCCGGGCACCTCGGTGCCCGGCATCGGCGGCGCCTCGGTCGGCTCCTCGACGGGTGCCTCGGGCGGCGAGTCGGGGGGCAACTCGTCGGGCGGCGTCGGCTCGCTCGGCGGCAGGTCCGGATCGGGGACCGGCGGCGCCTCGGGCGGCGGCGTGTCGGGGCCGCCGGGGGGCGCGGGCGGCTCCTCGGGCGGCGTGTCGGGGGCCGGCGGCTCGGGCGGCGGCATCGGCACGTCGGGCTGCGGCGGCTCGGCGGGCGGATCGGCCGGGGTCGAGGCCTTCACCTTGGGCCGCTCGCCCTTCTCGGCGCGGTAGCCCAGACCCTCCATCAGCCCGGCGAACTGCTCGAGCGTCATGCCGGTGATCGACAGCATGTCCGGCGTCGCCTCGAAGCCGCCCTTGCTGTCCTTGTCGCGCAGCATGTCGGCGAGGCGCTCGAGCATGTCGATGCGGATCGCCCGCTCGCCCGCGGCGCGGTAGCCCGACATCGCCCACGCGCCCGGCTCCGCCCCCTGCCCCGTCGGCACGGTGACGAGCCCCGGCGGCGGCGCCTCGGGGAAGGTGTCGAGCCCCTTGGCGAGCGACCACAGCACCAGACGCAGCCGCGTCGGGGCCGGCTTGAGCAGGAGCGGCTGGAACACGGTGAACTGGCCGAAGCGCACGCCGTGGCGGCGCAGGCTGGCGCGCGCGTCCTGGTCGAGCGCGCGGACCTCCTCGGCGACGTCGCCGCGCGGGATGATGCCGAAGCTCTCGACCATCCGGTAGGCGAAGCCCCGCGCCAGCCCCTGCAGCGCCGTGTCGTCGCGCATCTTGAGCAGCGGCTCGAAGGCGGCGGCGATCTTGCGATCGATGAAATGCTGCAGCCGGCGCGTCACCTTCTGGGCGACGTCGGGCCCGGCCTCCTCGTCGACGAAGGCCTCGACGCGCGGCTTGAGCGGATCGTCGCCCGCCACCAGCTTGCCGATGGCCTGGTCGCCCCACATGAGCCCGCCCTGCTCGGTGAAGTCGATCTCCGGATCGGGGGCGTTGTAGAAGCGGTCGGCGCGGAGATGGAACTCCGGCGCGAGCGCCTGCAGGGAGGCCTGTCGGAGGGTCTTGGCCTCGTCCTGGCTCGCGGATTTGTCCTGGCGGAAGCGAAACCCTTCCAGCCGCCCGACGAACTGGCCCTCGACGGTCACTTCGCCCTTGTCATTCACCTCGGCCAACATGGCCTCCTTCTGCTTGAGCCGGCGAAGCAGCACGCTGGTCCGCCGGTCCACAAATCTCTGGGTCAGCGCGCCGTGGAGCGCATCCGACAGCCGATCTTCTACCGCGCGCGTCTCCTCGCGCCAACGGCTTTCGTCCGTCACCCAGCCATTCCTCTGGGCGACATAGGTCCATGTGCGGATATATGCCAATCTCTTGCTGATCGTGTCGATCTCGCCGTCGGCACGATCCAGCCGCTTGACCTGCCGCGCCATCCAATCGTCGGGCACCCGCCCCTTTTCGTGCAGGAACGCGAACAGCTGCCGCAGCAGCGCGGCGTGCTCGGCGTGGCTGATGCCGCGGAAGTCGGGGACGCGGCAGACGTCCCACAGCAGCCGCACCGAGGCCGGATCGGAGGCGCGCGCGGCGACTTCCGCGTCGCCGACCAGCGCCTTCAGCGCGGCCAGGTCGTCGCTCTCGCGCACCCGGGTGAGCCACATGTCGGAGGTCTTCTGCTCGAGGCTCTGGATCAGCCGGCCGTAGGTGCCGAACTCGAGCGCGCCGTTGCGCCATTGCAGCTTCTTCACCGGAGCGAAACTGTGGTTGGTGATCGCCTCGACCACGTCCTCGTCGAGCTCCGGCGCCTCGCCGGTGACGCCGAAGGTGCCGTGATTCATGTGCCGCCCGGCCCGGCCCGCGATCTGGGCGAGCTCGCCGGGGATCAGCGGGCGCATCCGGCGGCCGTCGAACTTCGACAGGGCCGAGAAGGCGACGTGGTTGATGTCGAGGTTGAGCCCCATGCCGATGGCGTCGGTGGCGACGAGGTAGTCGACGTCGCCGTTCTGGTACATGTCGACCTGCGCGTTGCGCGTGCGCGGGCTGAGCGCCCCCATCACCACCGCCGCCCCGCCCTTCTGGCGGCGCAGCAGCTCGGCGATGGCGTACACATTTTCAACCGAGAAGCCGACAATGGCCGACCGGCCGGGCATCCGGCTTATCTTTTTCGAACCAGAGTAGGTCAGCTGGCTGAAGCGTTCGCGCTTCATGAACTGCACCTTCGGCACCATCGCCGCGATCGCCGAGCGCATCGTCTCGGCGCCCATGAACAGCGTCTCGTGGTGGCCGCGCGCGTGCAGCAGCCGGTCGGTGAAGACATGCCCGCGCTCGGGATCGGCGCAGAGCTGGATTTCGTCGACGGCCACGAAATCGGCCGCCATCTGCGGCATTGCCTCGACGGTGCAGACCCAGTACTGCGCCCGCCCCGGCACGATCCGCTCCTCGCCCGTCACCAGCGCGACGACCGAGGGCCCGCGCGCCCGCACGATCCGGTCGTAGACCTCGCGCGCCAGCAGCCGCAGCGGCAGGCCGATGATGCCGGTGCGGTGGCCGAGCATCCGCTCGATCGCGTAATGTGTCTTGCCGGTATTGGTCGGGCCGAGAACGGCCGTGATCCGGGGATGGGCGGTCATGTTGCCCCCTCGGGCAGAGGGGCGGGCCTAGAGCGGCACGCCCTCCAGTTCCTGCTCAAGTCGCGTCACCGACTCGGCTACATGCGCAAGATGCGGATGTATAGCCAGAACCCGGCGGTAGACTTCAAGCGCGGTTTCGGTGTCGCCGATCTGCTCCAGGATGATCGCCAGCCCGCGCATGGCGCCGAAATGGCGCGGGTTGAGCACCAGCACCTCGCGCAGGTCGTCGAGCGCGGGGCCGGTCTGGTCGAGCAGGAAGTAGGCGGTGGCGCGGCCGTGGTAGGCCTCGGCGAAGTCGGGCGCGAAATCGATCACCGCGGTGAAGTGCTCCACGGCCGCGACCGGGTCCTGCGCCTCCAGCGCGCGGCTGCCGCGCTCGAACAGCAGGTCGATCGCCGGCGAGCCGCTCTTCGACCACGCCGCCGCGATGCGCTCCTCGATGCGCGCCGCCTCCTCGGGGTCCGCCTCCTGCAGCAGCGCGAACATCTCGTCGACGCTCTCCTGCGCCGCCAGCGGCAGCGGCGACGCCACGGCCAACAGCGCGGCGGTCACAATATGTTTGATCGGGTAGGAATTGCTCGCCATATCCGGAATGTAGAGATGATTTCGGCGGACGCCAGTGGCGGGCCGTCACAACTTCCGGAAAGGGTCTGGAACATGAGCGATGTAGTGGCCGGGGCCGTCGAGCGCCTCAACGCGAAGATGGGCGGCGAAGGCTTTGACGGGACGGCGAAGTTCGTCATCGAGGACGAGGGCGCGGTGATGATCGACCAGTCCGGCGCCCACGCCGGCGACGAGCCCGCCGACGTCACCCTCACCGCCAGCCGGGAGACCTTCGAGGGGATGCTCAACGGCGAGGAGAACGCCACCGCCGCCTACATGAGCGGCCGCCTCAAGGTCGACGGCGACATGGGCGCCGCGATGCGGCTGTCGGGGCTGCTCTCCTGAGGATGGACCCCGCCCCCTTCCACGCCGACGTCGCCGACGGGCCGGACGGGGGCGGCGCGCACTGGATCGTCACGCGCGACGGGGTCCGGCTGCGCGCCGGCCACTGGCCCTGCCCCGGCGCGCGCGGCACCGTGCTGCTGTTCACGGGGCGCACCGAGTACATCGAGAAGTACGGCCGCGCCGCCCGCGCGCTGGCCGAGCGCGGCTTCGCCACCGCCACGCTCGACTGGCGCGGCCAGGGCCTGTCGGCGCGGCTGCGGGACGATCCGCTGATCGGCCACGTGCGCCGCTTCGCCGACTACCAGCACGACGTCGCCGCCCTCCTCGCCCACGCCCGCACTCTCGGCCTGCCCGAGCCGTTCCACCTGCTCGCCCACTCGATGGGCGGCGCGATCGGGCTGCGGGCGCTCTACGAGGGGCTGCCGGTGAAGGGCGCCGCCTTCTCCGCGCCCATGTGGGGGATCCAGCTGTCGGCCTCGCTGCGCCCGCTGGCCTGGGGGCTGTCGACGCTCGCGCGCCAGCTGCGCTTCGGCCACCTCTATGCCCCCGGCCAGAGCGGCGAGCCCTTCCTGCTGCGCGGCGCCTTCGAGCTCAACACATTGACCTCCGACGAGGAGATGTTCCTCTACATGCAGCGCCAGATCCAGCAGCACCCCGACCTCGCCCTCGGGGGTCCGTCGCTGCACTGGCTCAACGAGGCCCTGGGCGAGACCCGCCGCCTCGCCGCGCGCCCCGCGCCCTCGCGGCCCTGCGTCACCTTCCTCGGCACCGACGAGACCATCGTCGACACCGCCCGCATCCGCGCCCGCATGGCCGGCTGGTCCGGCGGCGAACTGGTGTCCATCGAGGGCGGCCGCCACGAGGTTCTGATGGAGACGCCGCGCCACCGCCGCGCGGTGTTCGACCGGCTGGCGGAGGAATTCGGCCCCTAGCTGGCCCCGCCCATCCGCGGCCCTAGCTTTGCCGCCATGGCCGACGTGCTCACCTTCACCGACAGCGGCATCTACTGCGCCGCGGGCGACTTCCACATCGACCCGTGGAAGCCCGTCGCCCGCGCGCTGATCACTCACGGCCATTCCGACCACGCCCGCCCCGGCATGGGGGCCTATCTCTGCACCGACGGCACCGCCCCGGTCATGCGCCACCGGCTCGGCGCCGACATCCGCGCCGAGACCATGGCCTACGGCGAAACCCGCCGGATCGGCGGCGCGACCGTGTCCTTCCACCCGGCCGGCCACGTCCCGGGCTCGGCGCAGATCCGCGTCGAGGCCGGCGGCGAGGTCTGGGTCGCCTCGGGCGACTACAAGACCGTCGACGACGGCCTCTCCACCCCCTTCGAGCCGGTCGCCTGCCACGCCTTCATCACCGAGAGCACCTTCGGGCTGCCCGTCTTCAACTGGACCCCGCAGGACGAGCTGCGCACGCAGATCAACGGCTGGTGGGCCGCCAACGCCGCCGAGGGCCGCGCCTCGCTGCTCGGCGCCTACGCGCTCGGCAAGGCGCAGCGGCTGCTGACCGGCCTCGACCCCTCCATCGGCCCGATCCTGACCCACGGCGCGGTCGAGAACACCAACGAGGTGCTGCGCGCCCAGGGCCTGGCGCTCCCCGACACGATCCGCGTCACCCCCGACCTCGTCGCCAGGGACCACCCCGGCGCCCTCGTCCTCGCCCCGCCCTCCGCCCTCGGCTCCCCCTGGGCGGGCCGCTTCCGCGGCGCTTCCTCGGGCTTCGCCTCGGGCTGGATGGCGCTGCGCGGCGTGCGGCGGCGGCGGGCTGCGGACCGCGGCTTCATCGTCTCCGACCACGCCGACTGGGCCGGTCTCAACGCCGCCATCCGCGCCACCGGCGCGCACCGCATCTTCGTCACCCACGGCTACACCTCGATCTTCCGCCGCTGGCTCGAGGAGCAGGGCTACGACGCCGCCGTCGTCGAGACCGCCTACGAAGGCGAGAGCCTCGACGCCGAGGCGGCCGAGACGCCCGACGCGCCGGAGGTCGTCGAGTGAAGGACTTCGCCACGCTCTTCACCGCCGTCGACCAGACGACCCGCACCACCCGCAAGGTCGAGTCTCTCGCCGAGTTCTTCCGCACCGCGTCCGACGCCGACAAGCTCTGGTGCGTCGCCCTGTTCTCCGGCCGCCGCCCCAAGCGCGTCATCACCACCACCGTGCTGCGCGAATGGGCGGCCGAGCGGGCCGGCATCCCGCTGTGGCTGTTCGAGGAGAGCTACCCCATCGTCGGCGACCTCGCCGAGACCATCGCGCTCGTCCTGCCGCCCGCTGCGGCACATGAAGAGCGCCCGCTAAGCCACTGGATCGCCAGGCTGCGCGAGCTCTCGGCCGGCGACGACGCGACCCGCAAGGCCGGCATCCTCGCCGCCTGGGACGTGCTCGACCGCACCGAGCGGCTGCTGTTCACCAAGCTGCTCACCGGCGGCTTCCGCGTCGGCGTCAGCCAGAAGCTGATGACCCGCGCCCTGGCCCGGGCGACGGGGCAGGACGAGGCCGAGCTGACCCACAAGCTGATGGGCGCCTGGACTCCCGAGACGACCTCGTGGGAGGCGCTGATCGAGGCGCACGACCCGAGCGCCGACCTGTCGCGCCCCTACCCGTTCTACCTCGCCTACCAACTCGACGACCTCGCCGCCCTCGGCTCCGCCGCCGACTGGATCGCCGAGTGGAAGTGGGACGGCATCCGCGGTCAGCTCGTCCTGCGCGGCGGCGAGCACCACCTCTGGAGCCGCGGCGAGGAGCTGATGACGCCGCGCTTCCCCGAATTCGCCCGCCTGATCGACTACCTCCCCGACGGCACCGTGATCGACGGCGAGGTGCTCGCCTTCGCCGACGAGACGCCCCTGCCCTTCAACGCGCTGCAAAAGCGGATCGGCCGCAAGAGCGTGCCGAGGAAGCTGCTCGAGGAGAGCCCCGTCGTGCTGATGGCCTACGACCTGCTCGAGGACGGCGGCACCGACATCCGCGCCCGCCCCTTCGCCGAGCGCCGCGCCCGCCTCGCCGAACTGATCGGCACCATCCCTCCCGAGGCCCCGGCCCGGCTGTCGCCCGCCGTCACCGCCGACAGCTGGGAGGCGCTCGCCGTCGAACGCGAGACCTCGCGCGACAGGAACGCCGAGGGCCTGATGCTCAAGCGCGCCGACAGCCCCTACCTCGCCGGGCGCAGGAAGGGCGACTGGTGGAAGTGGAAGGTCGACCCGCTGGTGATCGACGCGGTGATGATCTACGCCCAGTCCGGCTCGGGCCGGCGCGCCAACCTGTTCACCGACTTCACCTTCGCGGTCTGGGACGGCGACGACCTCGTCCCCTTCACCAAGGCCTATTCCGGCCTCACCGACGCCGAGTTCCGCCGCATCACCGCCTGGGTCCGCCGCAACACGCTGCAGAAGTTCGGCCCCGTCCGCCAGGTGCGCCCCGAGCACGTGTTCGAGATCGCCTTCGAGGGCATCCAGGAGAGCCCGCGCCACAAGTCCGGCGTCGCCCTGCGCTTCCCCCGCATGAGCCGATGGCGCCACGACAAGCCCATCGCCGAGGCCAACACCCTCGCCGACCTGCGCGAGATGCTCGCCACCTACGGCTGAGACAAGAGCGCCCCCGCGCCCCCTCTGTCCTGCAAATATCCCCGCCGGAGGCATCCCCCCTCGCCACCGCGCCGCGTCACACGGCAATGCTGAACTCCGCCCGCAGCCCGCCCAGCTCCGCGCTGTCGCCCAGCCGCAGCGCCCCGCCGTGGCTGCGGGCCACATCGGCCACGATGGCGAGCCCGAGCCCCACGCCGCTGCCCCGGTCCTGGTTGCGCGCCGGGTCGAGCCGGGTGAAGGGCCGGGTCGCCTCCTCGCGCCGCGCCTCGGGGATGCCCGGCCCGTCGTCCTCGACCACCACCCGCAGCATCCGCTCGCTCACCGACAGCGTGACCCGCACCCGGCTGCCGTAGCGCAGGGCGTTGCCGATCAGGTTGCTCACCGCCCGGCGCACCGCCACCGGCCGCAGCCGCGCCAGGGGCCGGGTTTCCTCGCGCACGAGCTCCACGTCGCCGCCGGTGCGGCGGGCGTCCTCGACCAATCCCCCCACCAGCGCGACCGGGTCGACCTCCTCGGTGTCGTCCTCGGCGTCGTTCCGGGCGAAGTCGAGGAAGGCGTCGAGCAGGTGCTGCATCTCGTCGACGTCCTTGCGCAGCAGCGCCGCCTCGTCGTCGTCGAGCATCGACAGCGCCAGCCGCATCCGGGTGAGCGGCGTGCGCAGGTCGTGGCTGACGCCCGAGAGCATCATCGTCCGGCTCTGGGTCTGCCGCTCGATGCGGTTCCTCATCTCCAGGAACGCCCGCCCCGCCTGGCGCACCTCGCGCGCCCCCGACGGCTGGTAGCGCACGATCCGCCCCTTGCCGAACTCCGCCGCCGCCGCCGCCATCCGGGTGATCGGGCGCAGCTGGTTGCGCATGTAGATGTAGGCCACCGCCGTCAGGATCACGCCGAAGAAGATCATGATGACGATCAGCTGGTGCGGGTTCGACGCCGAGATCCGCCGCCGGTCGAACTCGATCATCATGTCGCCCCAAGGCGTCTCGACCCAGATGTTGGCGTCGCGGTCGTCGGGCAGCGTCACCGCCTCCAGCCCCACGAGCCGCTCGTTCAGCGAGTCGATGATGACGATCCCAGAGAAGTCGTACCAGCGCCGCTGGTCCTCGGCCGGGGTCGCGTCGGCCGGCAGGCGCGGCTCGAGGTTGAGCGGCGGGGCGATGTAGGAGATCGCCCTGTAGGCCGCCGTCAGGTTGGGCGCATCGCGGACCTCCTCGGTGAGGAAGCGCAGGTCGTACGCAACGGAGCGCACCATCTGCCGCGTGACGTCCTCGAAATGGCGCTGGATGAAGGCGACGAAGACGATAAGCTGCAGCAGCGTGACGGGGAGCACGAGGATCAGCGCCGCCCGGCCCTGCAGGCCCTGGGGAACGTAGCGTTTGAGCCAGCGGAACGACATGGCGCGACGCTAGCGCCCGGAGCCGAGCGAGGACAAGCGAATGCAGGCGCAGGCGCGACATGGCGAGCCGGTGACGCTGCGCCCCGGCGTGGTGCGGGTGCGCGCGCCCAACCCCTCGCCGATGACCGGCGCCGGCACCAACAGCTACCTCGTCGGCACGACCGACCTGGCCCTCATCGACCCGGGGCCCGACGACCCGGCGCACCGCGACGCCCTGCTCGCCGCCATCGACGGCCGGCCGGTGGCGGCCGTCGTCGTCACCCACGCCCACCGCGACCACTCCGCCCTCGCCCCCGCCCTCGCCTCGGCCGTCGGCGCGCCCGTCGTCGCCTTCGGCGGCCCCGAGGCCGGCCGCAGCGCCGTGATGTCACGGCTCGCGGCGGAGGGTCTGGCCGGCGGCGGCGAGGGCATCGACACGGACTTCGCGCCCGACCGGACGGTGGGCGACGGCGCCCGCCTCGCCGGGGCGGGCTGGGCGCTCGAGGTGCTGCACACGCCGGGCCACATGGGCAACCACATCTGCCTGCTCGGCGACGGCTACGGCTTCTGCGGCGATCACGTGATGGGCTGGGCCAGCACCCTGATCTCCCCGCCCGACGGCGACGTCACCGACTTCCTCGCCTCCTGCGCCCGCCTGCGCGCCCGCGCGCCCTCCGTCCTCTATCCCGGCCACGGCGCCCCGGTGACCGACCCGGCCGCGCGCATCGACTGGCTCGTCGCCCACCGCACCGCCCGCGAGACCGCCCTGCTCGACGCCCTCGCCGCCGGCCCCGCCACGCTCGCCACCCTCACCCCCTGCCTCTACGCGAACACGCCCACCGCCCTGCACCCCGCCGCCGCCCGCAACCTCTTCGCCCACCTCGTCGCCCTCGTGCAGCACCGCCGCGCCACCGCGACCCCCGCCCTCACCCCCGAAGCCCTCTTCGCGCTGCCCGGAGACGACGTCGCGGAGACCTGAAACTTTTCCCCGAAAAGCCTCTGGACGCCTCCCGAGCGCATTGCTATAGCGCCCCCGTGTTCCGGCGTAGCTCAGCGGTAGAGCAGTTGACTGTTAATCAATTGGTCGTAGGTTCGATCCCTACCGCCGGAGCCAAAATCTTCTGAAAGAGCAGTAGCCGACCGAAGGTCGCCCAAGGCGCCCCATCGCAGCACGAACCACGCCCGCATTCGCCGCAGGCCTCTCCGAGGCTTGGCGATCATGCGCAGCGTCGTCGACTTGCCGCACCCGGACGGGCCGACGAGGACGACGGACTTCTTCTCCCGCACTTCGAGAGCGATCCCGTGGACCACCTGGACCGCGCCGTTGCGCGCCAGCGGCGACACGATCTACGCACAACTTCGTCTGGTCCCAGTGGCTGTTCCGGGTCCCAGCGACGGCGCTCGCGGTCGTCGTCTTCGGCTGACCGGCCTTCTGGGTGCTGACGATCGTTCCGCGCACCAGGACCCTCATCCTGTCGCCCATCCCATGTCTCTCCTCCCGTTCCGGTCTTACTGTCGAAGGCTCTACCTCGGCAGAGAGCAACCGCCCCACCCACCGGTCCCCTTCCAGTCCGCGCTCGTGTAATCTGGCCTCACCGACTCCACCCCCGGACCGACAGATGACGCCCCGCATCCGCCGCATCCTCCTCCCGGCGCTCCTGCTGACCCTCGCCACCGGCGCCTCCCCGGCGCGCGGCGCGGAGTGCGCCGACGCCCGGGCGCTGCGGTGGCTCGAGGACCATCTCGGCCCGCCGCCGCCCCCGGCCGGTGTCCTGACCGGGCGGCAGCGGCTCGAGACGCCGGTCTGGCTGCGCGGGGCCGAGATCGCCGACGCGAAATACGCCGTCTCGCTCCGGCGCGGCCCGGATGCCGGCATGGCGGCGCTGAGCGAGTTGGCGATCGGGCCGCTGCGCTCGGACGATGCCTACGGCGCCGGGATCCGGGTCGAGGCGCCAAGGGACGGCGATGATTCGCCCGTGCGGCTGTTTCTGCACGACGTTCAAATCGTTGCGGATTGGCCGGATTGGGTCTCCTACGAGGAAACCAACTACGACGGAATCGACTTCGGCGCGCCGGGCGAACTCTACGGCCACCGCGTCCGGATCCGCGACTGGAATGCCGACGCCGCGCTCGACATCAAGGCCGACCTGTCGCAATTCGTGGCGCTCGACATCAGCGGCGGCGGCAACCGCCCGATCCGGTACTGGCGCGCCGGTCCGCACGACCTCGTGGCCT
Organism: Oceanicola granulosus HTCC2516; assembly: GCF_000153305.1. Classification (GTDB taxonomy): domain Bacteria; phylum Pseudomonadota; class Alphaproteobacteria; order Rhodobacterales; family Rhodobacteraceae; genus Oceanicola; species Oceanicola granulosus. Next base: position 557,157 of record NZ_CH724108.1, on the reverse strand, counting down.
CCCGGATCAGCCGCCCCGATGACGGCCCGCTGATCTGGTTCGCCGATTGCGACGCCGCGACGCTGCGGATCTTCGACACGCAGTTCAACGGCCACCCCCGCCTGCCGGCCGATCGCATCGCCTGCGAAAGCGGTCAAGGCCCTGAGATCGCTTACCTTTCCGAAGACCCCCGGACCACCGACGCCCTCCACCCCTTCCTGCGCGGCTGCCCCGCCCCGGACTAGACGCGCCCGCCCCTGCACCCGGGCCGCGCCACCCGGCTCCCGCCGCGCGACAGCGAGCCACCCCCGCACCCGTTCCCCGACGCCCACCGCAGCGCCACGCCGCCCCGCCCGCTCCGCCCGCCGCCCCCGCCTCTCCGGCCGCCCCTGGCACGCCCGGCCGGCGGCTCGAGCCCGGTCGCCGAGCCGCGCCCCGCCACGCCGTCCGGGCCGGGTCGGGGAGGGCCGGGTCGTGTCAGGAAGATGGCGAGAAGAGGGCAGAAGCGCTATTTCATGTGGCGGCACCAAGCGTTGAGCTCGGTGCGCGTGAGTGCCTTCCACGGGAGTGGCCCGATGACGAACAGCTGGGACATGCCGGCAGACACCGGAGCCGACGGACGCCGCCAGACCCCTGCCGGCCCGTCGCTGCTCGCGCTCGCCTGGATGTACAAGCTGCCGATCCTGCTGGCCGCGCTCGTCGCCGCCGTCGCGACCTACCTCGCGCTCACCACCGTCGCCCCGACCTACACCGCGCGCACGCAGGTGCTGCTCAACCCCGCCACCACCTCCGCGCTCGAAGCGACACCCGCCGCCGCCGAGCCGCGCCTGACGCCCGCGGCCGCCCAGAGCACCGTGATCCTGATGGAATCGACCGACGTGCTGCGGGCGGTGGCCGAGGCGCTGGCGCTCGAGGACCGCCCCGACTTCAACCCCGCCCTGCGCGATCCCGCCCCGCTCGACGAGCTGAAGGAAAGGGTCCGCGAGGCCATCGCCTCCGTCGTCTCGCCTGGGACCGAGACCGAAGCAGCGCCCATCGCGGCCGGCGATCCGCTCGCCGGCGTGCTGCGCGAGCTGCGCCGGGCGGTCGATGTCCGCGTCGTCGGCGAGAGCGCCATCGTCGAGGTGCGCGCCTCCGCCCGGAGCCCGTCGCTCGCCGCCGCCATCGCCGACGCGGTGGCCGAGACCTACATCGAGCAGGAGCTCGCCGGGAAATACGATTCCGGCGCCCGCGCGACGGAATGGCTCGAGGAGCGCACCGGGCAGCTCCGCGAGACGCTGCTCGCCGCGGACGAGCGCGTCACGGATTTCCGCCGCGAGCAGCTCAGCGAGGGCGGCCAGAGCGTTGCCAGCCTCGAGCCGCGGCTCGAGGAGCTGACCGCGCAGGTCACGCGGCTGACGGCCGAGCGCGCCGACCTCGCCGCCCGGCGCGACGAGGTCGTGCGCCTCGCCGAGGAGGGCAACTACATGTCGCTCGTGCCGCTGCTCGACATCCCCTCCATCAGCGCGCTCCACGCCGAATACATCGCCGCCGACAGCGAGTACGTCGACCTGCAGGCCCGCTTCGGCGACAGCCCCGCCGTGACCAGCCAGCGCCAGCTGCGCGACGGGCTGGCGGCGCGGCTCGAGGCGGAGGTGCAGAACGTGCGCGCCGGTCTCGACGTCCGGCTCGACCTGACGACGCAGCGCCTCGCCGCCGCCGAGGACGCCCTCGCCGAGATGCGGCGCGATCTTCTCGCCCGCCAGCAGGCCGAGCTGCGCCTCGCCGAGCTCGAGCGCGAGGCCGAGGCGTCGCGGCAGGTCTACAATCGCTTCCTCGTGCGGCTGACGGAGATGCGCGAGAGCAGCCAGTTCCAGACCCCCTCCGCCCGCATCGTGTCGCGCGCCGAGGTTCCCGTCGCCCCGGCCGCGCCGCAGAAGTCGAGGATGGCCGCCGTCGCGGGCATGGGCGGCGGCGCGCTGGTGCTCCTGCTGCTGGCGCTCCTGCGCGACAACCAGCCCCGGGTGCGCGACGCCGACGAGGCCGCCGAGATCGCGGGCGTCGACGCGGTCCAGCAGATCCCCGCCCTGCGCGGCGGCGACGCCTCGCCCTTCGCGCTCCTGCACCGCACCCGCGCCAGGCCCGACTCCGTCGAGTCCGAGAGCGTCCACCGGCTGCGCTACCGCCTGCGCGCCCGCGATCCCGCCATGCCCAACGTCGTCTTCGTCACCTCCCCGCGCGGGGTGCCGGGCAAGTCGGGCCTCTGCCTGGCGCTCGCCGAGTCCTTCGCGCAGAGCGGCGCGTCGACGGCGCTCGTCAACATCGACGAGCAGGCCGAGGACCTCGTCACCCTCGAGGGCTCGGTGGCGATGCAGGACATGCCGTTCAAGTTCATCGACTACACCGAGCACACCCTGCGCGGGCTCAGCGAGGGCGGCGGCGAGCCGGCGGGCGATCTCGCCCACCGGCTGCGGGTGCTCAAGCGGCGCGACGTGATCATCATCAACGGCCCCTCCGTCCTGCGCTCGACGGACGCGCTCGAGGTCAGCGAGATGGCCGGCCGCGTGCTGCTCGTGTGCAACTGGAACGAGACGCCCTCGCACCTGCTGCGCCAGAGCGTCGACGCCCTGCGCAGCGCCGGGGCGCGCGTCGACGCCGTCGCGATCGACCGGGTGCCGCGCCGCTCGATGAAGCGGACGCCGCCCCTGCCCCACGCGCCGCGGTCGCCCAAGGCGATCCCGCCGCCGGTGGCCTGAGCGCCATGTGGCCGGCCGGCACCGCCGCCATCCTGGCGGGCAGCCTCTGGCTCCTGCTGGTCCAGCTGCGCCCGATGCGCGACGACCGGCTGACGATGATGGCCTTCGCCCTGGTCTGGCTGCGCTTCGCCCTCGCCGCCCTCGGCCCCACCGCGCTGCAGACCCAGATCGCCGGGCAGTCGCTCATGGCGCTCGGCACGCTGCTCGCCGTCGGGGCGGTGACCCTGCTCGCGCCGCTCGGCCTGTTCCGCTCCGAGCGCGCCGCCCCGATCTACGCCATCGCCCTGCTCGGCATCGCCGGCAGCGTGCTGTCCGGGTCCGCCGGCGCGCTGCCGAGCTACGTCACGCTCTGGGCGCTTTTCGCCGTCCTCGCCCTGCTGCTGGAGCGCGCCTACGCGCTCCACGGCCCGCCCGCCGTGCTGCGCGGCCTGCTGGCGCTGTTCGCGCTGCCGCTGGCGATGCAGGCGCTCAGCATGGTGGCGGGGCAGCCCAAGATCGGCCCCGACGGATCCTACAGCTACATCGGCGGCTACGGCCACGAGTCGGTCTTCGCCATCGTCGCGCTCGGCGGCCTCGTCGTCGCGGCGCTCTACCCCTGGCCCACCCGCCGCCACGGCTGGGCCGCCGTCGCCCTCGCCATCGCGGCGCTGCTGTTCGCCAACTACCGCACCATGCTCCTCGCCGCGCTGCCCGTCGTCCTCGCCTTCGCGATCTTCGACGGCCGCGCCGGCCACGGCCGTTGGCTGCGCCGGCTGCTGTGGGTCGCGCTGCTGAGCGTCCTCGTGCTGCCGCTGGTGATGCCCCAGACGCTGGTCGAGCGCTTCACCGAGATCGGCGTGCTGGTGCGCGACCTCGACCGCTTCCTCAAGCCGCCCGAGACCTTCACCGCCGCCGACAAGGACGTCCTGTCGGCCCGCGTCTACATCTGGACGAGCTACGCCGCCGCCATCGGCCAGGCCGACCTGCCCCGGCTCCTGCTCGGCCACGGGCCGGAGGCGCTCGCGCCGGGGATGCAGGTCCACCCCCACAACGAGTACCTGCGCGTGACCTACCAGCACGGCCTCCTCGGCGCGGCGGCGCTGTTCGGCTTCCTGTTCGCCCTCGCCATCGCCGCCGCCCGCGCCGCCCACCGCCGCGCCGGGATCGTCACCTCGGCCGGCGTCGCGGCCGTGCTCGTCGCCTCGACGGGCACCTCGCTGTTCGACCGCCCGGAAGGGATGATCGTGCTGGCGATCCTGACCGCGACCGCCTGGAGCGTCACCGCCGCCCGGCGCGCGCCGCGCCCGGTGCTCCGCCCTACCGCCTGACCTTCGCCACCAGCTCCCCCGCCGTCGCCGCCAGCCCCGCATGGCGCAGCGACGCGGCGACGAACGGCAGCTTCCGGCGCCGCTGCGGCAGGTGCGCGAGCAGCAGCCGCGCCATGCGCCGCCGGAACGCCCGCTCGCCGAGCCAGTCCCGGTGCTTGCGCAGCGCCGCCGCCTCGCGCAGCAGGTCGGCGGGCCGGCGCTCGAGCGTCGAGGAGGTGATGCTGTCGTGCCCCGTGCGCCGGTCGTAGAGCGGCTCGGGCACCATCGCCACCGGCCCCGCCTGCACGAGGCGCACGAACAGGTCCCAGTCCTGCGCGCGCGGCAGCGCCGGATCGAAGCGCAGCGCCGCCACCACCTCGCGCCGCACCAGCAGCCCCGACGTGCCGCACGGCGTGCTGCCGCGCAGCCACGCCGCGTCCACCTCCCGCGCGTCCGCCCGCTTCGCGCCGTTCGCCGCCGCGCTCACGGTCCGGCACAGGCACGCCGCCGCTCCGCTCCGCGCCATCGCCGCGAGCTGCACCTCGGTCTTGCGGGGCAGCCACACGTCGTCGTCGTCGAGAAACGCCACCAGCTCGCCCCGCGCCAGCTCGACTCCCCGGTTGCGCGCGACGTTCGCCCCCGACCGCTCCGCCAGCCGCTCGAGCCGCACCCGCGCGCCGAACCGCGCCAGCGCCGGCCCGATATCTTCCGTCGAGGCGTCGTCCACCACGATCACCTCGTCGACCGCCACGCTCTGCCCCAGCGCGCTCGCCACCGCCTCGGCAAGGAAGCCCGACCGGTTGCAGGTGGGAATGACGACGCTGACGCGCGGGCCGACCATGAACGACTTGCCCCGTGGGTTAACGGCCGCCCTCCGAGGCGCGGCGGCCCATCTCACCGCAATCGCTGGTGAATTTCGCTTGTGCCCGCGCCGGCAGGGCGGCAGGACCGGGGAAGAATACCGTGCGCGCGGACAGAGTCTATTCTATATTCACGCAGGCCGGAGTGCCGGGGCGGCCGGGCAGCCAGGGGGAGGCCGTACATCATGCGTCATATCGCGATCGCCGGCCTGCGCGGCATCCCCGACGTGATGGGGGGAATCGAGACCCACTGCGCCGAACTCCTCCCGGCCATGCATGCACAATCGTCCGACCTCCGGCTCACCGTCCTCGCCCGGCGCCGCTACGTCGGCGCTCCGGGCACGGTGCGCGGCGTCGCCCAGGTCCCGCTCGCCGCCCCCGCCGCCTCGGGGGCCGAGGCGCTGGTGCACTCGCACTGGGCGGTGCTCTATGCCCGCTTCGCCCTCGGCGCCGACGCGATCCACCTCCACGGCATCGGCCCCGGCCTCGCGGTGCCGCTCGCGCGCCTGCTCCGCCTGCGCGTGCTCTTCACCCACCACGGCGAGGACTACGCCCGCGCCAAGTGGGGCCGGACGGCGCGAACGCTGCTGCGCCTCGGCGAGCGGCTCGCCGTCCGCTTCTCGCACCAGACCGTCACCGTCTCCGCCAGCACCGCCGCCCGCCTCAAGGCGCGGGCCGGCAAGCGCGCCGGGCGGATCACCCACATCCCCAACGGCATCACCCCGCCCCGCTCCGGGGGCGACGCCGAGGCGGTCATGGCCCGCCACGGCCTCACGCCGGGCCGCTTCATCATCCAGGTCGGCCGCCTCGAGCCCGAGAAGGGCCACGACACGCTCATCGCCGCCTACCGCGCCTCCGGCCTCGCCCACGCCGACCCGCCGGTGAAGCTGCTCGTCGTGGGCGACGCCGACCACGAGAGCGCCCACTCCCGCAAGGTCCGGGCAATGGCGGGCGACGGCGTGGAGTTTGCCGGCCGGCTCGACCGTGACACGATCCTGAGGCTCGACGCGCTGGCGGCGCTGTTCGTGCTGCCGTCGCACCACGAGGGGCTGTCGATCTCGGCGCTCGAGGCGCTCAGCGTCGGCGCGCCGGTGCTGCTGAGCGACATCGAGCCCAACCGCAACATCGGCCTCGCGCCGCACCACTACCTCCCGCCGGGCGACATCGATGCCTGGACCGAGGCGCTGCGCCTTGATCCCCGCCGCTTCGAGGTGCGCACCGGCTTCGACGTCACCCGCTACGACTGGGACGACATCGCCCGCCGCACGCTCGCCGTCCTCGACGCGCTGCCCTGGCGCCACCCCCGCCTGCCCCTCGCGACCGAGACGGCGCGCGATGGCTGAGACGACCGGGCGGCGGCGGATCCTCCTGCTCATCAACTCCCTCGAGGGCGGCGGCGCGGAGAACGTGATGGTGCGCGTCGCCGCCGGCCTCGCCGCGCGCGCCCCCGACGCCGAAATCCGCCTCGCCCTCCTCGACGACCTCCCCGCCGCCTACCCGGCCCCGCCGGGCGTCGAGCTCGTCCGCCTCGACAGCCGCGGCGCGTTCTGGCGCTCCATCCGCGGGGTGCGGCGGCTGGTGGCCGACTGGCGCCCCGACGTCGTGCTCTCCTTCCTCGCCCGCGCCAATTGCGCCGCCGTGCTCGCGCGCCGGCAGGGCGGCGGCCCGCTCTGCGTCATCAGCGAGCGGGTCAACACCACCAGCCACTTCGGCACCGGCCCGCGCGAGCGCGTGCTGAAGGCGATGATCGCCCGCCTCTACCCCCGCGCCGACCGCGTCATCGCCGTCTCCCGCGGCGTCGGCGACGACCTGCGCGACCGCTACGGCGTCCCCGCCGAGCGGATCGAGGTGATCCACAACCCCGTCGACATCGACACCCTCCGCGCCCGCGCCGCCGCGCCCCCCGCCATCGACCTGCCCGGGCGCTTCTTCGTCAGCGTCGGCCGGCTCGTGCCCAACAAGGGCGGCGACATCCTGCTGCGCGCCTTCGCCCGCCACGCCGAGCCCGCCCGCCACCTCGTGATGCTCGGCGACGGCCCCGAGCGGGACCGCCTCGCGGCGCTCGCCCGCAAAATGGGGCTGGCGGAACGTGTCCACATGCCGGGCTACCTCGACAACCCGCAGGCCGTCGTCGCCCGCGCCGACGCCTATGTCAGCGCCTCCCGCAGCGAGGGCTTTCCCAACGCCCTCGTCGAGGCCATGGCGCTCGGCCGCCCCGTCATCGCGACCGACTGCGCCTCCGGGCCGCGCGAGATCCTGCAAGGCCCGCCCCCCGCCGGACTCCTGGTGCCGGTGGACGACGTCGACGCCCTCGCGCGCGCCTTGGACCTTGTGAACGAGGCCGAGACCCGCCATTCCCTTGCCGGGCGCGCGTCCGATCGCGCGCAGGATTTCCGGCCTGGCCCTGTCGTGTCGGCCTATGCGAGGGTGCTCGGTGTCTGACCACGATGACGATCCGGAACGGCCCGGCGCGCGCGCGGCAGGGGGCTCGGCGGTCCCATGAGCGGGCGCGGGCCCCTCGAGCGCGCCGCCGCCGGCGACCTCGTCCGCCTGGGCGGGACCGACGCGCTGGTGCTGAGCGCCCGGCACGCGCCCGGCGGCAGCCTGCTGGCGCTGCTCGTCGGCGACGGCATCGCGGCGCGGCGGGCCCGCGCCGCGCTCCGCCGGGCCGGCGGCGTCGAGGCGGCGGTGTTCACCCCGACCGGCTCGGGCAGCGCCTCGTTCCAGCTCGACGAGCCCGCCTGCCGCGCCATCACCCTCGCGATCATGCCCGTCGATCTCGCCGAGCGCCTGCTCGAGACCGCCCGCCGGCAGGGCGGCCTGCCCGAGCCGGAGCGCACGCTGCTGCCCGCCTACGTCACCGCCTACTTCCGCTCGCTGCCCCGGCTGGCGGGCAAGGCCGACGACGCCCCCGCCGACGACCCGGCCCGCGACGCGCACCGCGCCGAGCTCGACCGCACCCTCGCCGCCGCCGGCTGGCGTCCGCCCCACGACATGCTCGAACGCCTCGCCCTCGCCGATCCCTGGATCCACGACCGCCTCCTGCCCCCCGCGCCGGACGGGCCGGAGACCGCGCCGGGCGTCACCGCCTTCTTCGTGCGCGCGCGGGCCGTCGAGCTCGGCTTCCTCGAGCGGATGCGCGAGGTCATCGCGGATGTCGGCTTCGAGATCCTCGCCAGCATCCCGCTCGAGGGCGCGCTGGCCGAGGAGATGCGCAAGTCGAGCCGGGGCGGCAACTGGGGTGCGGGGCCGTTCCTCGTCAGCGGCGGGCCGCCGCGGCACATGTTCATCGCCTACGACGCCTTCCCCCTGCCCCCGCGCGACGCGACGCTGGCGGAGCACCCGCTGCTCGACAACGCCCGCACGCTCACCGCCAAGACCGACACGCGCAAGCTCATCGCCGCCGCCACGGGCGCGTGGGGGAGCTTCAACTCGATGCACTCGACGGATCATTCCGCCGAGGCGTTCCGCATCGCCGCGATGCTGATGACGCCGGACGAGCTGGCGGCGCTGAAGGCCACCGTCGCCGGCCGCCTCGCCGCCGTCCGCCGGGCGCTCGACGGCACCCGGCTCGGGCCGGGCCGCGACATCACCGCCGCCGGCCTGCGCGCCGACGGCATCGTGCGGCGCGTCTTCCGCCCGCACCTCGCCGCCTATGCCGCCCCCGTGGCCGACGCCCAGCAACGCCTCGCGCCGCGTTTCGCGGAGGTCTCCGACATCGTCGCCGTCCGGGAGGGCGCGGTAGACTTCGCCGATCCCGGCCCCGGCTTCGTCCCCGCCAGCGCCCTTGCCGGCCCGCTGCCCCTCGCCCTCGCCCACCGCCTGCGCGAGCTGCTCGTGGCGGCGGCGCGGGAGGGGCTGGTGCTCGGCCGCTGGGACCCGGCGCAGGCCCTCTACGTCAGCACCGACCTGCGCGAGCTGCGCCTGCTCGGCCTCGACCGCCCGCACCCGGGCGACAGCCCCCGCTCGCTCGGGGACTGCCTCGCCGACCCAGCCACCCGCGCCGACCTCGTGCGCCTGACCGGCATCCCCACATGGGCCTTCCTCGACGGCACCCCCGCCGCGATGCGCCTGTCGCGCGATGTCCTGCGCCCCGCCGGAGCGCGGCTCGACCGGCTCCGCCGGAAGGCGTCGAACCTCATCCTCGCCGGCCTCAAGCGCACCCGCCGCCCGAGCTGAGCCTCAACCCCGCCCGCGCCAGGCGACCGCGTCGATGTTCTCCCCTCGCGTCGCCCTGTGCCGGCGCCGGCGCACCATCGCCCCGGCCGCGAAGCCGACCAGCCAGAACGGGTGCAGCGCCACCCGCTTGAGATGCTGCAACCACGGCGGGTCCCGCAGGAAGCTGCGCTTCGACAGCCCCGTGTAGGGCCGCCACTTCGACGGGTAGGGATCCTCCTCCATCGCGTTGAGCAGCGGCCGCGCCACCTGCGCCGAGGCCGGCACGCCCGACAGGCAATAGCTCTCTTCGGGCCGCACCGGCCCGTCGCGCCGCGTGGCGAACTCGAAGTCGATCGCCCTAAGCCGCCCTGTTTCGGCGTCGATCAGCACGTTGTCGCGCGGGGTCAGGTCGATCGCGTCGAAGCCCTGCGCGCAGCAGAGCCGCACGAACTCCGCCAGCTCCCGCACCCGCGCCAGCGGCAGGGGAAGCGGCACCCGCAGGCCCAGGATCCGGCGCACCCGCAGCGCGTTGTCGATGTCCTCGAAGAGCAGCGCGTTGTCCGTCTGCTCGAGGATGCGCGGCGGCACGTCGCTGAGCCGGCCGATCTCGCGCGCGAACCCCGCCTCCCGCGCCATCGCGTCGCGCGCGTTGCGCCGGTAGGTCTTCAGCACCGCCGTCGCCTCGCCGTAGCGCACCCGTTCCACCTTGGCGCGGTACTTGAAGCGGCTGAGATCGGCGAGCACCGGGTACGCGCTCGCCATCTCCGCCCGCCGGGCCTCCACCGCGGCATCGAGCGCCGCCCAGGCCGGCCCGTCGAGCAGCCGCCGCGCCACCGCCTCCGCTTCCGCCTCGCTGCGCGTCACCCGCAGCAGCCGGCCGCTCTCCTCCGTCAGCGACGCCAGCAGGTGCGCCGCCCGCGCCACCTCCTCGCTGTGGAAGGGCCGCGCCCTGGCCGTCGCCGCTTCCGCCTGGAGCAACGGGTTGAACGCCACCACCGCCCGCTCCGGCGCGATGTCCAACTCGTCCGCCAGCGCCTCGAGCCGCCCGTCGGCGACGACGGCGAACACCTCGAACCCCCGCGCCTCCAGCGCAGCCCCGACCCGGTCCTCGAGCGCCGCCCCGGCCCCCGCCCCTAGCGCGACGACGCAAAGCCCCCTCACGGCCGCTCCGACAGCCAGCGGTTGAACGGCTTCAACGCCTCCAGGTGCGCCCGCTCGGGACGCCAACCCTGCGCGGCAAGGTAGCCGTCGAGGCTCTCGAGCGTGATCTCGTCGGGCAGGTCGAGGCCCGCCCCCGGCGCGAGCTGGCGCAGCACGCTGTCGTAGTCGCGCGACCCCTTCTGGCGCGGCGGCCGCTTGCCGTCCGGCGGCAGTCCCGACTGGTAGCCCTTCAGGTAGACCGCGTGGTAGGCCAGCCCCAGCGCGTGCTGGCGCGGTGCCGGGATGCCCCACGGGCCGTGCCCCGCCCGCCGCGTCTCGAGGATCTCGGCGGCGATGGCCGGTGGAAAGCCCGGCACGCTGTCGCCGAGGAGGTCGGGCCGGAACCCGCCGCCGTTCGCCCCGCTCACCGAAAAGACGTCGATCTGCTGCCCCCTCGGCCAGTACGACAGCAGCCCGTCCACCACCGCCATTCCCTCGTCCGAGACGAGGATGTCCACGTCGTGCCCGCGCGCCACGTGGGGCAGCTCCTCGAACCAGCGCAGCACCACGTGCGCCACGCCCGCCGCCTCGAGCGCCGCGAAGAAGCCGCGCACCCCCAGACCGGGCGGGATGTAGCGCTTGCCGCGCGCGTTGACCCGCGCCTCCGTCCAGCGCCGCGCGCCCGGCCCGAGCAGGCGCACCGGCTCCAGCGCCACCCGCATCGCCTGCCGGGCGCGCCGCCTGACGAGGTGCTTCATGTCCGCCCTCCCGGCCTCAGGTCCCAGACCCGACGGGGCCACAGGATCGCCTTGAGCTGCATCACCGCCGGCCGCCGCAGCGACGGCACCAGCGGCGCCAGCAGGATCGGCGCGAGCGCGTAGGACGCCACCGTCGCGATCGCCGCCCCCTCCGCGCCGTAGCGCGGGATCAGCAGCAGGTTCAGCAGCACGTTCGCCACCGCGCCGGTGGCATGGATCATCGCCGAGCCCCAGAACACGCCCTCCACGAGCAGCCACTTGTGCATCAGCGCCCGCGTCGCGAAGACGATGCCGACCCAGGCGTAGATGTACAGCACGCTCACCGATCCCGCGTAGCCGTCGCCGAACAGGACCGCCACGACCGGAGCCGCCCAGAACAGCGACGACACCGCGATCAGGGTGCCGAACGCCGCGAAGCTGTCCATCGCGTCCTGCACCCGCGCCGCGTAGCGTGCGGGCGACAGGTCGCGCAGCTCGACCATGCGCGGAAACAGCGCCGTCGCGAAGGCGGTCGGCAGCACGTACCAGATCTCCGACAGGCGCGCGGCGACGGCGTAGAGGCCCGTCGTCTCCTTGCCCGCCAGGTAGGACAGCATCAGGATGTCCGACTTCAGGTAGATTACCGCCGAGAGCGAGCCCAGCATCAGCGGGAAGCCCTGCGCCAGGTAGCGCTTCGCCCGCGCCGCCTCGAAGCGGAAGCGCGGCAGGCCGCGGGTGTGGCGCCGGTAGGCGATCACCCCGCCCAGCGCCGACATCGCGCCCTGCACCGCGAGCGTGACGATGAACGCATCGACCGTGGCGTCGAGGAAGACGAGCGCGATCTTGATGCCGGCGAACAGCGTCATGTTGGCCACCGCGAAGATCACGAACGGCTTCGGATCCTGCCGGGCGATGAAGTATTCCTGGATGGTGTCGATCGACTTCAGCAAGGCCGCGCCGGCCAGGAGCGTGCACAGGATCGCGATATCGGGGTGGGCGATCGGGTAGAGCCACGCCACGAGGAACACGATCAGCACCGACACCAGAGAGCCGACCAGCCGGATGATCGTCACGGTGCCGACGATCGCGTTCGAATCCTCCGGGTGCATCTTGTATTCGCGCAAGGACAGGTTGCGCATGCCCAGCGTCGTCAGCGGCGCGACGATGGCGACCAGCGAGACGGCGTAGCTCAGGATGCCGTAGCCCTCGGGGCCGAGGTGGCGCGCCACGAAGATGGCGATGACGAGGCTGTTGGCGAGGTTGGCGATCTGGCGCGCGATCAGCCAGCCGCCCGAGCGCAGGATCAGGCGACGCGGCGAGGACAGGAGGGCCGAGCTCATGCCCGCCGGCCCGGCAGCGCCGACGGCGGGCTTGCGCGGCCCGGCCGAATGCCGGACACATCGCCCCGAGCTTGGAACGTCGACGAGAGGGATGCCGCTTGCGCAAGATCGGGTTCTTCACGCTGACGCCCTCGCCCCCCGCCCCGCCGGCGAACGCCCGGACCCTCGCCGCCCTGCGCCGCGCGCTGCCCGGTTGCGAGATCGAGGTGATCGAGGTCATCCCGCGCCTGAAGCGCGCGCCCCTCGCCTACGGCACGGCGGCAGCCGTGGCCGCGGCGACATACGCCCCCGACCTTCTGCGCGGAAACAAGAGCCTCAGGCACGCGGCATTGCGCACGCCCTACATCTTCCGCTGGATCAAGGGGATGGCGGCGCGCGTCGCCCGCGACTCGAACTTCGATGCGACGTTCCAGATGCAATCCCTCTTCGACGCCAGCGCGCCCGGCATTCCCCACTACGTCTACACCGATCACACGCATCTCGAGAATCTGAATTACGGCGCGGCCGGCGCGGCCGCCATGTATTCCAAAGCATGGATCGCCTGCGAGCGCAGCATTTACCGCAACGCCGAGACCGTCTTCGTGCGCAGCACCAACGTCGCCGCCTCGCTGATGCGCGACTACGACTGCCCCGAGGCGCGCGTCGCCTGCGTCCACGCCGGCAGCAACGCCGCCACCCCCGCCGCGCCCGCCGACGTCACCGCGCCCGGCCAGCGCAAGACCATCCTGTTCGCGGGCATCGACTGGGAGCGCAAGGGCGGCCCGACCCTGCTCGCCGCCTTCCGCCGGGTGCTCGCCCGCCACCCCGACGCCCGCCTGCGCATCGTCGGCTGCGCCCCCGACACCGGCGGCGTCGCCAATTGCGACGTCGTCGGGCGGATCCCGCTTTCGGAGATGCCCGGCCACTTCGCCAGCGCCGGGATCTTCTGCCTGCCGACCCGCCGCGAGCCCTTCGGCATCGTCTTCGTCGAGGCGATGTGGCACGGCCTGCCCATCGTGGCGACCGACATCGGCGCCGTCCCCGACATGGTCGTCCCCGGCGTCAACGGCGCCCTCGTGGCGCCCGGCGACGCCACCGCCCTCGCCGACCGCCTCTGCGCCCTCCTCGACGACCCGGCCCTCGCCGCCCGGCAGGGCGCCGCGAGCCGCCGCCGCGCCGAGGACCGCTATCACTGGGACCGCGTCGCCGCTCGCATGGTCGCGCGCATGGCCACCGCCGCCGAGACCTGACCGACACACCCCTGGCCGGACTTCGCCATGTTCTTGTCGCAGAGTTGGCGTAGCCCATGGATGCTGCGACCCTGCCCTCGACATCCGCGAGTTTCCGGGGCGCGGCACGAGCGAACGGAGAGGACGAGGCAATGAACGCATTCCGGTCTCTTGCAGCAGGGCTGCTCCTGGCGATTGGCGCGGCGACGCTCGCCTGGCTCCACGCCGGCCCGCTCGCCGCCATTCTGGCCTACGTGCTCGGCGGGATGACGGGCGTCGCGCTCGCGGCCGCGATCTCGCTCCTGCGCCCGCCCGCCCGCGAGGGCGCGCCGGCACGGCCCGCCCCCGCCTGAGCGCGCAGCCGGGGGCCGTTCAGCGCCCGGTGCAGGCGATCATCGCCACCACGGTCAGCAGCACGTAGCGCAGGTCGTTGCCCAGCGAGAGCGTCCGCACGTAGTGATCGTCGAACAGCTTGCGGTCCACGAACCGCGACCCGTGCCGGTCGGAGACCTGCCACGGGCCGGTCAGCCCGGGGCGCATCGCGAAGTAGAGCGCGCCGCCGCACTGCCGGTATTCCGCTTCCTGCTCGGCGGTGAAGGGGCGCGGCCCGACGACGCTCATGTTGCCGCGCAGCACGTTGAGGATCTGGGGCAGCTCGTCGAGGCTGGTCCGCCGCAGGACACGCCCCAGCGGGGTGATGCGCGGATCGTCCACAAGCTTCTGCTTCTGCGCCCACTCCGCCGCCGCCTGCGGGTTCTGCGCGAGGTGCTGGGCCAGCCGGCTGTCGGCGTCGCGCACCATCGTGCGCAGCTTCAGCATCCGGAACTTCCGCCCGCCCCGGCCGACCCGGACCTGCGAGTAGAAGGCCGGGCCGCCGTCGAGCCGCACGAGCAGCGCCAGCACGGCGATCAGCGGCAGCACGAACGGCGCGATCAGCAGCACGAAGAGGATGTCGAACATCCGCTTCGGCCCCCCCTCATAGACGGACCGGCGCCGACGAGCGGCCGCCGGCCGAACGGCCGCGTCCCCCTCGCTCGCGTGAAGATCGGCGCAGTGCATGGTCATCGTCGCTGACCCCCGTCCCGGTCCGAAATGGTTAATGATGCGGATCGAATTGCTGACACAGTAGCTGCGCAAGCTCGCCGCTGAACAGCCTTATTGATGCCACATTATCCAGTTGCGGAAACAACTTGCAGTGAAATCAACCCTGGGGAGGCATCAGTCCCCAGTCAGCGCCCAATCTCCCGCTTTGCGAGCGACTGTCGCACAAACGTTAACAATTGCTCACGGCTCGGCGCGCCTATGCGCTCCGCCAATCCGCCTGCCCCGGCGGCATTGTTTCGCCCCCGCGCCCGACGGCCGAATCCCCGCCGCCGCACCTGCGCCCCCCACGCCACCTGCCGTCGGGACAGCCGCGTCACGCTTCACCTGCACAACCGCGTGCGATCGCGCTAGGATGCCCCGGCGGGCCTGCGCGACGGCGGGTCCGGGGCTGCGAGGGAGGACAAGGATGGGCGAACCGCTTCGGACGCCGCTGCACGCGCTGCATGTCGAGCTTGGGGCGCGGATGGTGGTCTTCGCGGGCTACGAGATGCCGCTGCAATACCCGATGGGCGTGATGCAGGAGCACCTCCACACCCGCGCGCGGGCCGGGCTGTTCGACGTCAGCCACATGGGGCAGGTCATCCTGCGCGCCGACAGCACCGCCGCCGCCGCCGAGGCGCTCGAGACGCTGGTGCCGGTCGACGTCGCCGGCCTCGCCGAGGGCCGCCAGCGCTACGGCCTCTTCACCGACGACAGCGGCGGGCTGCTCGACGACCTGATGCTGGCGAACCGGGGCGATCACCTGTTCCTCGTGGTCAATGCCGCGCGCAAGGCCCACGACCTCGCGCACCTGCGCACGCTGCAGGGCGTCGAGGTCCACGAGATCACCGACCGCGCGCTGCTGGCGCTGCAGGGCCCGGCCGCCGAGGCGGTGCTGGCCGACCTCGCGCCGGAGGCCGCCGACATGCGCTTCATGGACGTCGCGACGCTGACGCTCGAGGGGGCCGAGTGCTGGGTCTCGCGGTCGGGCTACACCGGCGAGGACGGCTACGAGATCTCGGTGCCCGCCGACCGGGCCGAGGCGCTCGCCCGGCGGCTGCTGGCGCACGGCGACGTCGCCCCCATCGGCCTCGGCGCGCGCGACAGCCTGCGGCTCGAGGCCGGGCTTTGCCTCTACGGCCACGACATCGACGAGAGCACCACGCCCGCCGAGGCGGCGCTGGGCTGGGCGATCCAGAAGGTCCGCCGCCGCGACGGCGCCCGCGCCGGCGGCTTTCCCGGCGCCGAGACGATCCTGCGCGAGCTCGCCGACGGCCCCGCCCGCCGCCGGGTCGGGCTGCGCCCGGAGGGCCGCGCGCCGATGCGCGAGGGCGTGCCGCTCTACGCGGGCGCCGACGACGACACGCCGGTCGGGCGGATCACCTCGGGCGGCTTCGGCCCCACCGTTGGCGGGCCGGTCGCGATGGGATATGTCCCCGCCGAACTGGCCGCGCCGGGCACGGTCGTGCATGGCGAGCTGCGGGGCAAGCGCCTGCCGCTCACCGTCACCGCCCTGCCCTTCACCCCGGCCAACTTCAAACGCTGACACCAGGGAGACCCGCATGAAGTACACCGAAGAGCACGAGTGGCTGCGCCCCGAGGGCGACATCGTCACCGTCGGCATCACCAAGCACGCCACCACCCAGCTCGGCGACATCGTCTTCGTCGAACTGCCCGAGGTGGGCGCCACCGTCTCCAAGGGCGACGAGATCGTGGTGATCGAGAGCGTCAAGGCCGCCTCCGAGATCATGGCGCCGCTCGACGGCGAGGTGACCGAGGTCAACACCGACCTCGCCGACAACCCCGCGCTCGCCAACGAGGACGCCACCGGCGCCGGCTGGTTCTTCAAGATCAAGCCCTCCGACCCGTCGCAGATGGACGAGTGCCTGGACGAAGACGCCTACAACGCCCTCATCGGCTGACGCCCGGAGCCCCAGATGACCTTCAAGCCGACAGACTATCTGCCCTACGACTTCGCCAACCGCCGCCACATCGGCCCTTCGCCCGCCGAGATGGACGAGATGCTCGACGTGGTCGGTGCCGACAGCCTCGAGGCGCTGATAGACGACACCCTGCCGCCCAAGATCCGGCAGGCCGCGCCGCTCGACTTCGGCAAGCCCCTGTCGGAGCGCGAGCTGCTGCACCGCATGAAGGTCACCGCGTCGAAGAACGAGGTGCTCGTCTCGCTCATCGGCCAGGGCTACCACGGCACCGTCACGCCGCCCGCGATCCAGCGCAACATCCTCGAGAACCCGGCCTGGTACACGGCCTACACGCCCTACCAGCCCGAGATCAGCCAGGGCCGGCTCGAGGCGCTGCTCAACTTCCAGACCATGGTCTCCGACCTCACCGGGCTCGAGATCGCCAACGCCTCGCTGCTCGACGAGGCCACCGCCTGCGCCGAGGCGATGACCATGGCGCAGCGGGTGTCCAAGTCGAAGCTCAAGGCCTTCTTCGTCGACGAATCCTGCCATCCGCAGAACATCTCGGTGATGAAGACCCGCGCCGCGCCGCTGGGCATCGAGGTCATCGTCGGCGCGCCCGACACGCTCGACCCGGGGTCCGTGTTCGGCGCGATCTTCCAGTACCCCGGCACCCACGGCCACCTGCGCGACTTCACCGACGAGATGTCGGCGCTGCACGAGCACAAGGCCATCGGCATCGTCGCCGCCGACCCGATGGCGCTCTGCCTGCTCAAGGAGCCCGGCGCGATGGGCGCCGACATCGCCGTCGGCAGCACCCAGCGCTTCGGCGTCCCCATCGGCTACGGCGGCCCCCACGCCGCCTACATGGCGACGAAGCAGGCCTACGCCCGCAACATGCCCGGCCGCATCGTCGGCGTCTCCATCGACAGCCACGGCAACCGCGCCTACCGCCTCGCGCTGCAGACCCGCGAGCAGCACATCCGCCGCGAGAAGGCGACCTCCAACGTCTGCACCGCGCAGGCGCTGCTGGCGGTGATGGCCGGCTTCTACGCCGTCTTCCACGGCCCCGAGGGGCTCAAGGCCATCGCCCAGCGCATCCACCGCAAGACGGTCCGCCTCGCCGAGGGGCTTGCGGAGGCGGGGTTCGACGTCGCGCCCAAGAGCTTCTTCGACACGATCACCGTCGAGGTCGGGGGCAGGCAGTCCGCGATCCTGCAGGCCGCCGTCGACGAGGGCATCAACCTGCGCCGCGTCGCCGACGGCCGCATCGGCATCACCCTCGACGAGCGCACCCGCCCGGCCACGATCCAGGCCGTCTGGCGCGCCTTCGGCATCGACCGGCGCGACGACGACTACACCCCCCGCTACCGCCTGCCCGAGAGCCTCGTGCGGAGTTCTGCCTACCTGACCCACCCGGTCTTCCACATGAACCGCGCCGAGACCGAGATGATGCGCTACATGCGCCGCCTCTCCGACCGCGACCTCGCGCTCGACCGCGCGATGATCCCGCTCGGCTCCTGCACCATGAAGCTCAACTCCGCCGCCGAGATGATGCCGGTGACGTGGGACGAGTTCTCCCTGCTCCACCCCTACGCCCCGCGCGAACAGGCGGCGGGCTACACGGAGATGATCGACGACCTCTCCGCCAAGCTCTGCGACGTGACCGGCTACGACGCCATCTCGATGCAGCCCAATTCCGGCGCGCAGGGCGAGTACGCGGGCCTGCTGACCATCGCCGGCCACCACCGCGCGCGCGGCGAGGGGCACCGCAACATCTGCCTGATCCCCATGTCCGCCCACGGCACCAACCCGGCCTCGGCGCAGATGGTCGGCTGGAAGGTCGTGCCGATCAAGTCGGCCGCCAACGGCGACATCGACCTCGACGACTTCCGCGCCAAGGCCGAGCAATACGCCGACACCCTCGCCGCCTCGATGATCACCTACCCCTCGACCCACGGCGTCTTCGAGGAGACGGTGATCGAGGTCTGCCGCATCACCCACGAACATGGCGGGCAGGTCTACATCGACGGCGCCAACATGAACGCGATGGTGGGCCTGTCTCGCCCGGGCGATCTCGGCGGCGACGTCAGCCACCTCAACCTCCACAAGACCTTCTGCATCCCGCACGGCGGCGGCGGCCCCGGCATGGGGCCGATCGGCGTCAAGAGCCACCTTGTCGAGCACCTGCCGGGCGATCCCGCCACCGGCGAGGGCGCGGTCTCCGCCGCCCCCTTCGGCTCGCCGTCGCTGCTGCCGATCTCCTGGGCCTACTGCCTGATGATGGGCGGCGAGGGCCTGACGCAGGCGACCCGCGTCGCGATCCTCAACGCCAACTACATCGCCAGGCGCCTCGATGGCGCCTACGACGTGCTCTACAAGGGCCCCTCGGGGCGCGTCGCGCACGAGTGCATCATCGACACCCGCCCCTTCGCCGACAGCGCCGGGGTGACGGTCGACGACATCGCCAAGCGCCTCGTCGATTGCGGCTTCCACGCGCCGACCATGAGCTGGCCCGTCGCCGGCACGCTGATGATCGAGCCGACCGAGTCCGAGACCAAGGCCGAGCTCGACCGCTTCTGCGACGCCATGCTCGCCATCCGCGCCGAGATCGCCGATATCGAGGAAGGCCGCGCCGACCGCGAGGCCAACCCGCTCAAGAACGCGCCGCACACGATGGAAGACCTCGTCCGCGACTGGGACCGCCCCTATTCGCGCGAGACCGGCTGCTTCCCGCCCGGCGCGTTCCGCGTCGACAAGTACTGGCCCCCGGTCAACCGCGTCGACAACGCCTGGGGCGACCGCAACCTCACCTGCACCTGCCCGCCGATGGAAGCCTACAAGGACGCCGCCGAGTAACGCCGACCCCGCCTACCCGGCCCAGGGCGGCGGCACCTTGTCGAAGAACGCCGCCGTCCCCGCCCGCGCCTCGTCGCCCTCCCAGGTGTCGGCGAGGCGGGCGACGCTGTCGTCGATGACGTCGGCGTCGATGCGCGGCCCGAGACTGCGGGCGAGCGCCTTGGCGGCGGCGACCGCGCCGGGCGCCGTGGCGAGGTAGGGCGCGACCTCGGCCTCTATCGCGGCGTCCATTCCTGCTTCGGGCACCGCGCGGGCGACGACGCCCAGCGCCACGGCCTCGGCCGCGTCGAACAGGCGCGCCGACATGAACACCCGCCGCGCGCGCCCCTCGCCCATCCGCGCGATCACGTAGGGCCCGATGGTCGCCGGGATCAGGCCCAGCCGCGTCTCGGTGAAGCCGAACCGAGTGCCCTCCTCGGCCACCGCCACGTCGCACACGCAGGCCAGCCCGACGCCACCGCCGAACGCCCCGCCATGCACCCGCCCGATCAGCGGCAGCGGCAGCGTGTTGAGCGCCTGCAGCATCTCCGCCAGCCGGCGCGCCTCGCGCATCCGCGTGGCGCGGTCGGCCGCCATCTGGGCGCGCATCCATCCCAGGTCGCCCCCGGCGCAGAACACCTTGCCCGCTCCCGCCAGCACCACGGCCCGCGCCGCGCCGGGCGCGGCGGCGAACTCGGTCAGCTCGCCGATCATCCGCGCCGACAGCACGTTGCGCTTCTCGGGCACGTTCAGCGTCACGTAGACGACGCCGCGCGCGTCGCGGCGGATGTCGAGTGTCTCGTAGCTCATGGTTCCGTCCTCAAACCCTTGGCGAACGCGGCGGCCTCCGCCAGCGCGGCGGCATCGACGCCGGTCTCCAGGCCGAGCTCCGCGAGCCGCGCGACGACCGCCTCCGTCGCCACGTTGCCCGCCGCGCCGGGCGCATAGGGGCAGCCGCCGAGCCCGCCCACGGCGGCATCGAAGCTGCGCAGGCCGAGCGCGACGCTGGCCTCGATGTTGTCGAGCGCCTGCCCGCCGGTGTCGTGGAAATGCCCCGCGAGGCGCTCGGCGGGCAGCGAGTCGAGCACCGCGCCGAGCATCCGCTCCACGCGCTCGGGCGTCGCTCGGCCAAGCGTGTCGCCGAGGCTGATCTCGCGGCACCCCATCCGCGCCAGCGCGACGGCCACGTCGGCGACGGCGGCGGGCTTGACGGGGCCGTCGTAGGGGCAGTCGGTCACGCAGGAGACGTAGCCCCGCACCGGCACCCCCGCCTCGGCCGCCGCCGCGCAGACCGGCCGGAAGCGCGCGAGGCTGTCGGCGACGGAGCAGTTGATGTTGGCCCGGCTGAAGCCCTCCGAGGCCGAGGCGAACACCGCCACCTCGTCCGCCCCCGCCGCCAGCGCCGCCTCCAGCCCGCGCAGGTTGGGCGTCAGCGCCGCGTAGGTGACGCCGGGCCGGCGGGCGATCCCCGCCAGCACCTCGGCGGCATCCGCCATCTGCGGCACCCAGCGCGGGCTGACGAAGCTCGTCACCTCGATCCGGGTCAGCCCCGTGGCCGACAGCAGGTCCACCAGCCGCACCTTGTCGGCCGTCGCGATCGCCGCCGCCTCGTTCTGCAGCCCGTCGCGCGGGCCGACCTCGAACAGCGAGACCCGCTCAGCCATCCTCCGCCTCCAGCGCCAGCAGCAGCGATCCGTCCGTCACCTGCTCGCCCTCGGCGGCGAGCAGTTCGGCCACGGTGCCGTCGCGCGGCGCGCTGAGCGTGTGCTCCATCTTCATCGCCTCGAGCACCAGCAGCGGCTCGCCCCGGCTCACCCGCGCGCCGGGCGTCGTCAGGATCGCCCGCACCAGCCCCGGCATCGGCGCCACGAGCGCGTCGCCCCCGGCCTGCTCCGCCGCCGCGCCCGCGAGCGGGTCGGGCAGCTCGTAGCTCCGGCTCAGCCCGTCGCGGAACACCGTGACCCGCCCCGCCCCCGCGACGACCTCGGCGCCGAACTGCCGCCCGTCCACCTCGACCCGGACCGCGCCGCCCTCGCCCGCCGCGAGCCCGAGCGTCACCGCCCCATCGCCCGCCTCGACGCGGTAGCGCCCCCCGCCGAGCAGCGCCACGCGCACGTCCCGCTCGCCGAGCCGCACCACCTGCTCCGCGACACCCCACTGCCGGAACCCGGCCAGCACGTCCCAAGGATCGCGCCCCTCCCTCGGCGCCAGCAGCTCCAACGCCCCCAGCGCCGCCAGCGCGACATCCTCCGGCGCCTCCGCCGGCTCCCCGGTCAGCGCCTCGAGGTCGCGCGCGATCAGTCCGGTATCGACCTCGCCGCGCGCAAAGCTTTCGTGCCGCGACAGCCGCGCGAGGAAGCCGAGGTTCGTCACCGACCCGGTGATCCGGCACCCCTCCAGCGCCCGCGTCAGCATCGCGAGCGCCGCGCCGCGCGTCGGGCCGTGCACGATCACCTTCGCGATCATCGGATCGTACCACGGGCTGATCTCGTCGCCCTGCCGCACCCCGCTGTCGATCCTGACCGCCCCCGCCCCCGGCGCGAAGGCGCGCGCCTCGGGAAACGCCAGGTGGTCGAGCCGCCCCGTCGCCGGCAGGAACCCCCGGCCCACGTCCTCCGCGTAGAGCCGCGCCTCGAACGCCCAGCCGTCGATGGCCAGCGCCTCCTGGCGCACCGGCAGCGGCTCGCCGGCGGCGACGCGCAACTGCAGCTCCACGAAGTCGAGCCCGGTGATCGCCTCCGAGACCGGGTGCTCGACCTGCAGCCGGGTGTTCATCTCCATGAACCAGAACCCGTCCTCGCGCAGCGGCCCCGAGCCGTCGACGATGAACTCCACCGTCCCCGCCCCCTCGTACCCGATCGCCTTCGCCGCCTCGACCGCCGCGCGCCCCATCGCCGCGCGCACCGCCTCTGGCATGTCCGGCGCGGGAGCCTCCTCGATCACCTTCTGGTGGCGGCGCTGCAGCGAGCAGTCGCGCTCGAACAGGTGGACGACGTTGCCGTGGGCATCGCCGAACACCTGGATCTCGATGTGGCGCGGCCGGGTGACGTACTTCTCGATCAGGCACGCCCCGTCGCCGAAGCTCGCCTGCGCCTCGCGCCGCGCCCCCTCGAGCGCGGCGGCGAACTCGGCCGGCCGCTCGACCAGCCGCATCCCCTTGCCGCCGCCCCCGGCGCGCGCCTTGATGAGCACCGGGTAGCCGATCCGCCCGGCCTCGGCGGCCAGCCGCTCCGGGTCCTGGTCCGCGCCGTGATAGCCCGGCACCACCGGCACCCCGGCCTCCTCCATCAGCGCCTTCGCCGCGTCCTTGAGCCCCATCGCCCGGATCGCGCCGGCGGGCGGCCCGATGAACACCAGCCCCGCCGCCTCGACAGCCTCCACGAAGCCCGCGTTCTCCGACAGGAAGCCATAGCCCGGATGGATCGCCTCCGCCCCGGTCGCGCGCGCCGCCGCGATGATCGCGTCGCCCCGCAGGTAGCTCTCCGCCGCCGGCGGCGGGCCGAGGCGCACCGCCTCGTCGGCCATCGCCACGTGCCGCGCGCCCGCGTCGGCGTCGGAATAGACCGCGACGGTGGCGATGCCGAGCCGGCGGGCGGTGGCGATGACGCGGCAGGCGATCTCGCCCCGGTTGGCGATCAGGATCTTGCGAAACATCGGCTCCCCCTCACATCCGGAACACGCCGAAGCGCGTGGCCTCGATCTCGGCGTTGAGCGCCGCCGACAGCGACAGGGCCAGCACCTCGCGGCTCTTCCGCGGATCGACGATGCCGTCGTCCCAGAGCCGGGCCGAGGCGTAGAGCGGGTGCGACTGGCGCTCGAACTGCGCGATCGTGGGCGCCTTGAACGCCGCCTCCTCCGCGTCCGACCAGCTGCCGCCGCCGCGCTCGATGGCGTCGCGCTTCACCGTCGCCAGCACCCCGGCCGCCTGCTCGCCGCCCATTACGGCGATGCGGCTGTTGGGCCAGCTCCACAGGAAGCGCGGCGCGTAGGCGCGCCCGCACATCCCGTAATTGCCCGCACCGAACGAGCCGCCCACCAGGAGCGTGATCTTGGGCACCCGCGTCGTCGCCACGGCGGTGACGAGCTTCGCGCCGTCCTTGGCGATGCCGCCCGCCTCGTAGGCGCGCCCGACCATGAAGCCGGTGATGTTCTGCAGGAAGACAAGCGGAATCCTGCGCTGCGAGCAGAGCTCCACGAAATGCGCCCCCTTCACGGCGCTCTCCGAGAACAGCACCCCGTTGTTGGCGACGATCCCCACGGGCATCCCCATCACGTGCGCGAAGCCGCAGACGAGGGTGGCGCCGTAGCGCGCCTTGAACTCGTCGAAGCGCGAGCCGTCGACGATCCGGGCGATGACCTCGCGGATGTCGTAGGGCGTCCTGAGGTCGGCCGGCACCACGCCGAGGATCTCGTCGGGGTCGTAGAGCGGCGGCTCGGGCGGCGCGAGGTCGAGCTGCGCGGGCTTGGTCAGGTTCAGCCCCGCCACCGCCTGTCGGGCGAGCGCGAGCGCGTGGGCGTCGTCGTCGGCGAGGTAGTCGGCCACGCCCGACAGCCGCGTGTGGACGTCGCCGCCGCCGAGGTCCTCGGCCGAGACGACCTCGCCCGTCGCGGCCTTCACCAGCGGCGGGCCGGCGAGAAAGATCGTCCCCTGCTCGCGCACGATGATCGTCACGTCCGACATCGCCGGCACGTACGCCCCGCCGGCGGTGCACGAGCCCATCACCACGGCGATCTGCGCGATCCCCTTGGCCGACATGTTGGCCTGGTTGAAGAAGATGCGCCCGAAATGGTCGCGGTCGGGGAAGACCTCGTCCTGGTTGGGCAGGTTCGCGCCGCCGCTGTCGACGAGGTAGACGCACGGCAGCCGGTTGGCCTCGGCGATCTCCTGGGCGCGCAGGTGTTTCTTGACCGACATCGGGTAGTAGGTGCCGCCCTTCACGGTGGCGTCGTTGCACACCACCATCACCTCGCGCCCCGCCACCCGGCCGATGCCGGCGATCAGCCCGGCGGCGGGGGCGGCCCCGTCGTAGAGCCCGTGGGCCGCGAACAGCCCCACCTCGAGGAACGGCGAACCCGGATCGAGCAGCCGCGCCACCCGCTCGCGCGGCAGGATCTTGCCGCGCCCGGTATGGCGCGCGCGCGCCCTGTCGCCGCCGCCGGCCTCGGCCAGCGCCGCCGCCTCGCGCACCGGCGCCATCGCGGCCTCGTGGGCGGCGCGGTTGGCGGCGAAGGCCTCGGAGCGCGGCGAGATCGCGGAGCCCAGCACCGCCATCAGGCCAGCCCCATCAGCTCGCGGCCGATCAGCATCCGCCGGATCTCCGAGGTGCCCGCGCCGATCTCCATCAGCTTGGCGTCGCGGAAGATGCGGCTCACCGGCGTCTCGTTCATGAAGCCCGCACCGCCCATCGCCTGCACCGCCTGGTGGGCGACCACCATCGCCTCCTCCGAGGCGTAGAGCACGCAGGCCGCCGCGTCCTGGCGCGTCACCTGCCCCCGGTCGCAGGCGCGGGCGACCTCGTAGACGTAGGCGCGCGCGGTGTTCAGCTTGGTGTAGAGGTCGGCGATCTTGCCCTGCATGAGCTGGAAGCTCCCGATCGGCTGGCCGAATTGCCTGCGCTCCCGGAGGTAGGGCATGATCTCGTCGAGGCACGCGGCCATGATCCCGGTGCCGATCCCCGACAGCACGACCCGCTCGTAGTCGAGCCCCGACATCAGCACCCGCACGCCCTTGCCCTCCGCGCCGAGCACGTTCTCCGCCGGCACCTCGACGTCCTCGAAGACCAGCTCGACGGTGTTGGAGCCGCGCATCCCGAGCTTGTCGAAGTGCGGCGACTGGCTGAAGCCGGCGAAGCCCTTCTCGACGAGGAACGCGGTGATCCCCCGGCTGCCCGCCTCCGGGTCGGTCTTGGCGTAGACGACGAGCGTCTCGGCCTCGCCGCCGTTGGTGATCCAGTACTTGTTGCCGTTGAGCACGTAGACGTCGCCGCGCTTCTCGGCGCGCAGCTTCATGCCCACCACGTCCGAGCCCGCGCCCGCCTCCGACATCGCCAGCGCGCCCACATGGGCGCCGCTGACCAGGTCGGGGAGGTACTTGCGCTTCTGCGCGTCGGTGCCGTTGAGGGCGATCTGATTGACGCAGAGGTTGGAATGCGCCCCGTAGCTCAGCGCCACCGACGCCGACGCCCGCGCGATCTCCTCGACGGCGACGGTGTGGGCGAGGTAGCCCATCCCCGCGCCGCCGAACTCTTCGGGCACGGTGATGCCGAGCAGGCCGAGCTCGCCCAGCTCGCCCCACAGCTCGGGCGGAAAGCGGTTGGCGCGGTCGATCTCGCCGGCCATCGGCCGCAGCCGCTCCTGCGCCCAGCGCTGCACCATCTCGCGCAGCGCGTTGACGTCCTCGCCGAGGTCGAAGCTCATCGATCCCTGGAACATTCCAATCCTCCTCAGGCCGCCGCCGACTGGCCGGCGGGGGTGTCTGTCAGGGCCTGCCGCAGCGCCTCGCGCCGCGCGGCCTGCTCCGCGAAGGCCGCCTCCTTGACCGGACCATAGCCCCGGATCTGCTGCGGCAGGGCAAGCAGATCGTGCACGGCCCGTGCATTCCCGGTGCACGCCCTGTGCTCGGCCAGATCGAGGTCGTCCTCGTAGAGCGCGATCAGGCGGCGCTCCATCTTCCGGTCGCGCCCGTAGCCGAACGGATCGGCCCAGCTGCCCCGCAGCCACCGCATCCGCGCCAGCATCCCGAACAGCGGCAGCACCCACGGCCCCACCTCGCGCTTCTTCGGCCGCCCCGAGGCGTCCTCCCCCGGCAGCATCGGCGGCGCGAGGTTGAAAGCAATACGAAAATCCCCCTCGAACGCCGCCCCCAGCCCCTCGCGGAACGACGGATCGGCATAGAGCCGGGCGACCTCGTACTCGTCCTTGTAGGCCAGCACCCGCGCATAGGAGATCGCCGCCGCCCGCAGCGCCTCGGGCGCGACGACGCCCGCCAGCCGCGCCAGCCGGTCCTCGTAGCGCCGCGCCAGTCGGGCGTTCTGGTAGGCGGTCAGGTGGCGGACCCGGTGGGCGATGATCTCCTCGGTGCTCATCTCCGGCAACGCCGCCCGCTTCGGCGTCTCCGGCCCGGCCGCGCGCGTCACGGCGTCGGGGTCGTGGGCGAGCATCCGGCCCCAGTCGAACGCGGCGAGGTTGGCGGCGACGGCGACGCCGTTCAGCTCCACCGCCTGCCGGATCGCCTCGCGCCCGATCGGCACCAGCCCCGCCTGCCAGGCATGGCCCAGCATCATCATGTTGGCCCCGATCTCGTCGCCGGTCAGCGCGGCGGCGAGCGCGGAGAAATCGTGGAAGTGCGCGCGGCTGCGCACGTTCTTCTCGACCAGCCGCTCGACGGCGGGCTCCCTGAAGTCGAAGTCGCGCAGGCGCACGAAATCGGAGACCGGCGTGATCTTGGTATTGAGCACCGCGTCGGTGCGGCCGGGATCGCAGAGCGACAGGCTCTCCTTCGAGGCCGCCACCACGCTGTCGGCCCCGAGCAGCAGGTCGGCCCCGCCGGCCGCGATGCGCGGCGCGGCGACGGGGCGGTCGGCGCGCGAGATGCGCACGTGCGACAGCACCGCCCCGCCCTTCTGCGCGAGGCCGGCCATGTCGAGGATCATCGGCACCTTGCCCTCCACGTGGGCCGCCATGCCGAGGATCGCGCCGATGGTCAGCACCCCCGTCCCGCCGACCCCCGCCAGCGCGAGGTTCCAGGCGCGCTCGATCGCGGGCAGCGCCGGCTCGGGCAGCGCGGAGGGGTCGGGGCCGCCCTGCGCGCGGCGCTTCCTCGGCGCGCCGCCCCGGACGGTGACGAAGGACGGGCAGAAGCCCTTCAGGCAGGAATAGTCCTTGTTGCACATGGACTGGTTGATGCGCCGCTTGCGGCCCATCTCGGTCTCTTCCGGCTCCACCGCGATGCAGTTGGACTGCACGCTGCAATCGCCGCAGCCCTCGCAGACGGCCGGGTTGATCCAGACCCGCATGTCCGGGTCTTCCATCTTGCCGCGCTTGCGGCGGCGGCGCTTCTCGGCGGCGCAGGTCTGCTCGAAGACGATCACCGTCACCCCCGGCACCTCGCGCAGCTCGAGCATCACGGCGTCGATGTCGTCGCGGTGGCGGATCTCGGTGCCGGGGGCGAGGTCGCGCGGCGCGTAGAGGTCGGGGCGGTCGGACATCAGCACGATCCGCGCGACGCCCTCGTTGTGCATCTGGTGGGTGATCTGCTGCGGCGTCAGCACCCCGTCGACGCTCTGCCCGCCCGTCATCGCGACGGCGTCGTTGTAGAGGATCTTGTAGGTGATGTTGGCCCCGGCGGCGACGGACTGGCGCACCGCCAGGTGGCCGGAATGGAAGTAGGTGCCGTCGCCGAGATTGACGAAGCGGTGCGTCTCGTCGGTGAACCGGCCGATCGCCGTCCACGGCACGCCCTCGCCGCCCATGTGGGTGAAGGTCTCGGTGCGCCGGTCCATCCACTGCGCCATGAAGTGGCAGCCGATCCCGGCCATCGCCTTGCTGCCTTCGGGCACCCGGGTGGAGGTGTTGTGCGGGCAGCCCGCGCAGTAATGCGGCAGCCGCGTCACCGGCGGGGCGAGGCTCTCGGCGCGAGCCTCGGCGGCGCGCAGCACCTCGGCGCGCGCGCGCAGCCGCTCGCCCAGCCCCTCGGGCAGGTCGAGCCGCAGGATCCGCTCGGCCAGCGCCGTCGCCACCCGCCCCACGGACAGGCCCTGCGAATGCGACAGGAACGGGCGGTCCTTCTCGTCGAACTTGCCGACGATGCGCGGGCGGACGTCGGCGCGCCAGTTGAACAGCTGCTGCTTGATCTGGTTCTCGATGATCTCGCGCCGCTCCTCGACGATCAGCACCTCCTCGAGCCCTTCCGAGAAGTGCCGAATGCCCTCCGGCTCGAGCGGCCAGGGCATCCGCACCTTGTAGAGGCGCAGCCCGATGGCGCGCTGCTCCTCCGGCCCGAGGCCGAGCTCGGCCATCGCCTGACGGACGTCCTCGAAGGCCTTGCCCGAGGCGACGATGCCGAAGCGCGCGTCGGGGTTGGCGATGGCGAGCTGGTCGATGCCGTTGGCGCGGGCGAAGGCGATGGCCGCGTAGCCCTTGATCTCCTGCAGCCGCGCGTCCTGCACCAGCGGCGGGTCGGGCCAGCGCAGGTTGAGCCCGCCCTCGGGCAGCTCGAAATCCTCGGGCAGCACGAACTGGCGCGCCTCCTGCGCGAGGTCGATGACGGAGGTCATCTCCACCGTCTCGGAGATCACCTTGAAGCCGACCCAGCAGCCCGAGTAGCGCGACATCGCCACCCCGAGCAGGCCCATCTCGAGGAACTCGTGGATCGACGACGGGTAGAGCATCGGCATCAGCGCCGACATGAAGGCGTGGTCGGACTGGTGCGGGATCGAGGAGGACTTGCAGGTGTGATCGTCGCCGGCGATGGCGAGCACCCCGCCGTGGGCGGCGCTGCCGGCGGCGTTGGCGTGCTTGAGCACGTCGCCCGAACGGTCGACGCCGGGGCCCTTGCCGTACCAGATCCCGAGCAGCCCGTCCTTCCGGGCGCCCTCCGACAGGTGCAGCTGCTGGCTGCCCCAGACGGCGGTGGCGGCGAGGTCCTCGTTGAGGCCCGGCTGGAAGACCACGTCGTGCTTCTCGAGGTGACGGCGCGCGGCCATGAGCTGCTGGTCATAGCCGCCGAGCGGCGAGCCGCGGTAGCCCGAGATGAAGGCGCCGGTATTGAGCCCCGCCGCGCGGTCGCGGCGCATCTGGGTCATCGGCAATCGCACCAGTGCCTGCGTCCCGGTGAGGAACACCCGGCCCTCGTGCGCCGTGTACTTGTCGTCGAGCGATATGGTCATGGCCTTCTCCCTCTCCGCAGGATGGCGCGGGGGCGCGGAAACAAGGTCACTCTTTTTGACCTTTCTGCGCCGCGACGCGACCGTCCTGTCTTGCAGATATAGCATGCGCCGGTACATTGTGCCCTCTCGCGGTGCCCCACGGGCACCCGTGTCACCCTCGCACGCGGAGACGGACTTGCAGCTCGACGAACCGGACCGGCGCATCCTGCGGGTCATCCAGGAGCGGCCCGGCCTCACCATGCGCGAGCTCGGCGCGGCGACGGGGCTGAGCCATTCGCCCTGCTGGCGGCGGCTCCAGCGGCTGCAGCAGGCCGGGATCGTCAGCGAGAAGCGCTACATCGTCGACCCGGAGGCGGCGGGCTTCGAGATCGTCGTCTTCTGCTTCCTGCGCATGGCCGAGCACCGCCGCGACCGCCTCGCCGCCTTCGAGGCGGCGGTGGAGCGGGTGCCGGAGGTGCTGCAATGCTATTCGCTCAGCGGCGAGCACGACTACCTGCTGCAGGTCGTCGCCCGCAGCGTGCGCGACTACGAGCAGACCGTGAAGAACGCCTTGCTCGAGCTGCCCGACGTGCAGTCGATCAACACCAGCTTCACCCTCAAGCGGATCAAGGACAGCCGCGTCATCCCCGTCTGAGCCGCCCGCCGCCGATTTTGAGGCAGCGCAGCGCGCGGGCGTGCATTAGGGTCGGCCGCGACGAGGAGGAGCACCTGCATGAGCGACGAGACGAGACACCTGAAGATCATCGAGCAGCGGCTGCTGTGGCTGTCGCACTGGATGATCCACCACGCCAACCACGTCCGCCCGAAGGTCGACGGCATCAAGACCGGCGGCCACCAGGCGTCGTCGGCGTCGATGGTGTCGATCATGACCGCGCTCTACTTCTCGGCGCTGCGCCCCGCCGACCGCGTCGCCGTCAAGCCGCACGCCGCGCCGGTGTTCCACGCGATGCAGTACCTGATGGGCCGCCAGAGCCGCGGGAAGATGGAGGCGTTTCGCGGCTATGGCGGGGTCCAGAGCTACCCGAGCCGCACCAAGGACAGCGACGACGTCGACTTCTCGACCGGCTCCGTCGGCCTCGGCGTCGGCATCACCGCGCTCGCCGCGCTGGTGCAGGACTTCATCACCGCCAAGGACTGGGGCCGCGACGTGGTGCCGGGGCGCATGGTGGCGCTGGTGGGCGACGCGGAGATGGACGAGGGCAACGTCTACGAGGTGCTGCAGGAGGGCTGGAAGAACGGCCTGCGCAACACCTGGTGGATCATCGACTACAACCGCCAGTCGCTCGACGGGATCGTCCGCGAGGGGCTGTTCGAGCGGATCGAGAAGATCTTCGACGCCTTCGGCTGGGACGTGGTGCGCATCAAACACGGGGCGCTGCAGCGCGCCGCCTTCGCCGAGCCGGGCGGCGCGCGCCTGCGCGCGTGGATCGATGCCTGCCCCAACGCCGAATATTCCGCCCTCACCTACCGGGGCGGCGCGGTCTGGCGGGCGCGGCTGATGGAGGAGCTGGGCGATCAGGGCGACGTGACGGCGCTGATCGAGCGGCGCAGCGACGCCGAGCTCGCGGCGCTGATGGAGAACCTCGGCGGCAACTGCGTCGAGACCATGGCCGAGACCTTCGCCGCCATCGACCACGACCGCCCGACCTGCTTCCTCGCCTACACGATCAAGGGCTGGGGCACGCCCATCGCGGGCCACAAGGACAACCACGGCGGGCTGATGACCAAGGCGCAGATGGCCGAGTGGCAGGCGCATATGGGCGTGCCCGAGGGCGCCGAGTGGGAGCCGCTCGCCGCCGTCGAGGACCGGCCCGCGCTGGAGGCGTTCCTCGCGACGGTGCCGTTCTTCGCCGAGGGGCCCCGCCGCCACGCCGACGCCGGCCTCGCGGTGCCCGGGATCGCCGCGCCGACGGAGCGCGAGATCTCGACGCAGGCGGCGTTTGGCAAGATCCTCGACGCGCTGGCCCGCGGCGACAGCCCGCTCGCGGCGCGGATCATGACGACCTCGCCCGACGTCACCGGCACCACCGGGCTCGGCGCGTGGGTCAACCGGCGCAAGCTGTTCGCCCGCGACGCCCTGCCCGACGCCTTCATCGAGCACCGCATCCCCTCCACCGCGAAGTGGAACTTCGCCCCCGAGGGCCAGCACCTCGAGCTCGGCATCGCCGAGATGAACCTGTTCCTGCTGCTCGGCGCCGCCGGCCTCGCCCACAGCCTCTGGGGCAAGCGGATCATCCCGATCGGTACGCTCTACGACCCTTTCGTCCACCGCGGGCTCGATGCGCTGAACTACGCCTGCTACCAGGACGCCCGCTTCCTCGTCGCCGGCACGCCCTCGGGGGTGACGCTGGCGCCGGAGGGCGGCGCGCACCAGTCGATCGGCACGCCGCTGACCGGGATGGCCCAGGATGGGCTGGCGAGCTTCGAGCCGGCCTTCGCCGACGAGCTGGCGGTGATCCTCGAGTGGGCCTTCGGCTACCTGCAGCGCGACGGCGAGGGCGACCCGGACGAGCGCACCTGGCTGCGCGACGAGACCGGCGGCTCGGTCTACCTGCGGCTGACGACGAAGCCGCTCGAGCAGCCCGGCCGGCGCGCCGACGACGCCTTCCGGCAGGGGGCCATCGACGGCGCCTACTGGCTGCGCCCGCCGGGGCCGAACTGCGCGGTGGTCATCGCCTACCAGGGCGCCGTCGCCGACGAGGCCATCGCCGCCGCCGGCATCGCGGGCGAGCACCGCAAGGACATCGGCGTGCTCGCCGTGACCTCCGCCGACCGGCTCAATGCCGGCTGGACCGCCGCCCAGCGCGCCCGCGCCCGCGGCATGGCCGGCGCGCGGAGCCACATCGAGCGGCTGCTCGGCGCGCTGCCGCCCGGCTGCAGCCTCGTTACCGTCCTCGACGGCCACCCGGCGACGCTCGGCTGGCTCGGCTCGGTCGCGGGCCACCGCACCATCGCGCACGGGGTCGAGCATTTCGGCCAGACCGGCACCATCGGCGACCTCTACCGCCATTTCGGCATCGACCGGGATACTCTAGTGGCGTCGGTGAGCCGCCTGACGGACGGGGTGCGGTTCGGGTGACGGGGGCCGGGCTGAAGCCCGGCCTACGGGCGGCGCGCGGCGGGTGACCTCCTCCGCGCCAAGCGCCATAAGGTGCGCGCCAGCTTCGAGGAACCGCCCGCCATGACCGACCAGACGCTTCTGCCGATCTTTCCCCGCGCGCTCGGGATCGTGCTCGAGGAGGTCACCCCGGACCTCGTCGTGGCCGCGCTCGAGACCGTCGCGGAGCACGGCAACCGCAACGGCGTCATGCATGGCGGCGCGATCATGGCCTTCACCGACACTCTCGGCGGCGTCGCGGCGGCGAAGAACCTCGCCGGGGGCGCGCGGACGACGACGCTCGAGAGCAAGACCAACTTCCTGCGCCCCGTCCCGCTCGGCTCCCGGATCACCGGCCGCTGCGTCCCGCTCCACAAGGGCCGCAAGACGAGCATCTGGCAGACCACCGTGCTGCGCGCCGACGGCAAGGTCGCGGCGATCACGACGCAGACCCAGATGACCCTGCCCCCGGGCGGCGACGACTGACACGCGGGCGCGCCGCCCGGGGGCGGCGCGCCTCGACGTGGCTTGGGATCAGGCCGGCAGGGCGCCGAAGCGGGCCGGGCGCGGGCCGCGCAGCAACAGCCACAGGGCGAAGCCGACCTCGGCGAGGCTCACGATGACCAGCAGCGCCACCTTCGCCCCCGCCAGCAGGGCCGCGTCGGGGAGGGCGAACATCTGCACGCTGTCGAGCAGGTAGCCGGTGCCGCCGACGACCAGCCCGACCCCGAGCAGGCGCGGATAGAGCCCCGAGCGCGCGACGAGCGTGCCGAGAAGCGCGAGGTGCAGGCAGAAGAAGAGCTGCCAGATCCACACCCCCGCGTCGTGAACGTGGCGCATCAGGCCCGCCAGTTCGAGGCGCTGCGCCTCGGAGAAGCTCGCCAGGGGCACCGTGCCGTCGGCCAGCGCCAGCGCGGCGGCGTGGAAGAACAGCATCGCCGCCATCACCGCGACCATCATCATCCGCGCGTAGGACGCGGCGAGCGAGAGGGTCTCGTTCACGTGGCGGAACATGAAGTAGAGCATGACCGACACCAGCACCTCGGCCACCATCACCACCACGTCGCCCCCCAGCCCGGCATGGAACAGCCCGCGCTGGCGGGCGATGTTGTCGAACGTGGCGGCGGGATCGCCCGCCACGTCGAGCGCGCCCGGCACGTAGAGGATCGCGAACGCGCCGGCGACGGCGATCACGAGGTAGAGCGCCCCCGTCAGGCGCGCGTAGGCGGCGGAGGTCGGATCGTTGAAACTGAGCATCACGGAAACTCCTTGAGGAAGAATGAACGGATGCCGCTGATCTAGCCCCATTCACCTCGCCGCAGAATTGACCGCTTTCATCGATCTGTTATGCGAATATGCATGGATTGGCGCAGCGTCACCTTCGACTGGAACCGGGCCCGCGCCTTCCTCGTGACCGCCGAGGAGGGCTCGCTCTCCGCCGCCGCCCGGGCGCTGAAGCTGACCCAGCCCACCCTCGGCCGGCAGGTCGAGGCGCTCGAGGCGGAGCTCGGCGTGGCGCTGTTCGAGCGCACCGGGCGCGGCCTGCGCCTGACGGCGGCGGGCCACGCGCTGCTCGACCATGCCCGGCTGATGGGCGACGGGGCGCGCGCGCTGTCGCTGGCGGCGTGGGGCCAGACCGAGGCGCTCGAGGGCGAGGTGGCGATCTCCGCCTCGGACGCCGACGCCAGCTACCTGCTGCCCCCGATCCTCGCCCGGCTGCACGCCGCCGAGCCGGGCATCCGCATCGAGGTGGTGGTCTCCAACGACCTCTCCGACCTGTCGCGGCGCGAGGCCGACATCGCGGTGCGCAACGTCCGCCCCACCGCGAGCGACCTGATCGCGCGCAAGCTGCGCGACGCCACCGCCCGGCTCTACGCCGCCCCCGCCTACCTCGAGCGGATCGGCCGGCCCGACCGGCCGGAGGGGTTCGCCGACGCCGACTTCATCGAGATCGACGGCCGGGGCAGTCTGCGGAGCCTGCTCGCCGCGCAGGGCTTTGCGCTCGGCGAGGCCAACTTTCCCTACCGCTGCCGCAATTTCGCGGTGATGTGGGAGATGGTGCGGCGCGGCATGGGGATCGGCATCCTCGACGACCGCATCGGCGACCCGGACCCCGCCGTCGAGCGCGCCGCCCCGTTCTTCGCGCCCGTCGCCTTCCCCGTCTGGCTCGTCACCCACCGCGACATCGCCCGCTCCCGCCGCCTTCGGGTGGTGTTCGACGCGCTGGTGGAGGGCCTGGGCGCCTGACTACTCGCGCGGCGTGCCGTCGCCCAGCCGCCGCTCGATCGCCTCCAGCCGCTTCAGCACCTGGATCCGGTAATCCTCCGTCGCCGCGCTTGATTCCTCGGCGTGGGCCTCCTGCATGGAGTTGACGATCAGGCCGACGATCAGGTTCACCACGGCGAAGGTCGTCACGAGGATGAACGGCACGAAGAACATCCAGGCGTAGGGATAGGTCTCCATCACCGGCCGCACGATCCCCATCGACCAGCTCTCCAGCGTCATGATCTGGAACAGCGAGTAGGCCGAGTGCGGGATGGTGCCGAACCAGTCCGGGAAGGCGTCGCCGAAGAGCTTCGTCGCCATGACCGAGGCGATGTAGAAGATCAGCGCCATCAGCAGGAACACCGACGCCATCCCCGGCAGCGCCGACACGAACCCCTCCACCACCCGGCGCAGGGTCGGCGCGGCCGAGATGATCCGCAGCAGCCGCAGCACGCGCAGCGCCCGCAGCACCGACAGCCCCTGCGTCACCGGCACGAGGGCGACGCCGACGATGGTGAAGTCGAACAGGTTCCAGCCCGAGCGGAAAAAGGCCCAGCCGCGCGCGAAGATCTTCAGGCCGATTTCGACTACGAAGATCGACAGGCAGAGCATGTCGAGGAAGACGATCAGCCCGCCGGCCGCCGCCATCGCCGCGTCGGACGTCTCCAGCCCGAGGATCACGGCGTTGAACAGGATCACGCCGGTGATGAAGTTTCGCGTCGCCGGCCGCTCGAGCGCCCCGGCGACCTGCCCCCGTATCGACATGCCCGAACTCCATTGCAGGACCGGCGGCCTCTATGCGGAGCCGCGGCGGGAGATTCAAGCGGGCGCGCGCCGGTGGGGGGCGCTACTGCAGCACGATCTTCGGGAAGTAGAAGCTGACGACCCAGTTCGGCTGGTCGACGATCTCCGATATCCGCAGATCGCCACAGACGCTCGAGAGCATGTAGGCCTCCACCGCCGACAGCCCGGTCTCGGCGGTGAGCCGGTCGATGGTGCCGCGCACGGCGTCGCGGGCGGCCTGCATCAGGTCGGTTCCGATGCCGGTGGTGACCCAGTAGCCCTTCGCGTCGAGGTGGCGAGTCACCGGCCCCGCAGTCTCGAACCGCGGGAAGGCGAAGTTGGCGTCCTTCACGAGGTCGACGGCGATCTCGACCTCGCAGGGGCTCTCGATGGCGGTGCCGCAGATTTCGCCGTCGCCCTGCGCGGCGTGGGTGTCGCCGAGCGACAGCAGCCCGCCCGCGACCTCGACGGGCAGGTAGAGCGTGGTGCCGACCGCGTTGTCGCGCACGTCGAGATTGCCGCCGACGCGGCGCGGCGGCACCACGCTGTGCAGCCCCGGCTCGGCGGGCGCGAGGCCGATGGTGCCGACGAACGGCTTCAGCGGCACCTGTCCGCCGGGACCGAAGGCGGCGGGTGCGCCGAGCGCGCGGTCGTAGGTCCAGATGTTGAGCGCGGCCTCGGGAAATTCGTCGGCGAGCAGGCCGAAGCCGGGGATGTTGGCGGTCCAGCCCCAGCCCGAGGGGTGGAAGGCCTTGAAGGTAATCGCCACCGCGTCGCCCGGCTCGGCTCCCTCGATGTGGATCGGCCCCGTGACCGGGTTCACCTTGCCGAAGTCGAGCGCCTTCAGATCGTCCAGCCCCGAGCTCGCGTCGAGCTGCCCGCCCGAGGCGTCGATGGTCTCCACCGCGATGGTCTCGCCGGGCCGCACCGTCAGCACCGGCGCGATGCTGCGGTCCCAGCCGGTGTGATGGTGGCGGGCGTGGATCGTGTGGTTGCAGCTCATGACGTGCCCTTTCGTGGAAGTACGAGATCCTCGATTTCGCGATTGCCCATCAGCCCGTGCGGCCGGAACGCCATGACCGCGACGATCACCACGCCCAGCAGCAGTCCCGACAGGCCCAGCATCTGCGGCAGCTTCACCCCCGCCAGCGTCGGGCCGGTCTCGAGCCAGCGCACCAGCTCCAGCCCGATGGTGATGAGCAGCGTGCCGAAGACGGCGCCCGAGACGCTGCGCAGGCCGCCCAGGATCAGCATCGCGACGGTGAGGAAGACGAAGTTGAAGTAGAACGGCCGCGCCGAGATGGTGCCGAGGAAGAAGGCGTAGGCGATGCCGGCGGCGGCGAAGAACAGGGTGCTGACCACCCACGCGACGAGGCGCGCGCGGTGCACGTCGACCCCCATCGCGCGCGCGCCGATCTCGTCGTCCGCCGCGGCGCGCAGCCTCAGGCCCACCGCGCTCTCGCGAAACAGCCGGGCGGCGAAGATCGCGACGATGGCGAGCACGGTGACGTGGGTCAGCCCGAAGATGCGGGGGATGCCGAACAGCGCCTGGTTGCCCTTGAAGATGTCGGTGCGGTGCAGGAAGATCGAGTGCACGATGACGAGGATCGCGATCGACACGATCGTCACCCCCACCCCCGTCAGGCGCGACATGAACAGCCCCGTCAGCAGCCCCAGCGTCCCGGTGATGCCGAGCGCCACGAGCGCCGAGGCGAGCGGCGACATCTCGAAGGCGTTCAGCCCCCACGGCGCATCGGGCAGCGACACCGCCTTCATTGCCACCGGCGTCACGCAGATGGCGGCGGCGTAGGCGGCGATGCCCATGAAGGCGGCGTGCGAGAAGACGGCGAAGTTGGCGTTGCCCATGAAGGTCTGCAGGCCGATCACCACGATCAGGTTGACGAAGGCCGCGTAGAGCACGCGGGCCTGCCAGCTCTCGCCCCAGAGCGCGTAGAGCCCGACGATCAGCAGGATCAGCAGCGACAGCAGGAGCGCCCCGATCAGGCCGCGCCGCTGGCTGGCGTTGAGCCGGGTCAAATCTTGTCCCCCTTCTCGCTCGCCGGCGACAGGATGCCGTCGGGCCGCCAGATCAGCACCAGCGCCACCATCGCGAACACCGCCGCGCGGGCGAGGCCGCCGTAGCTCTGCGGCAGCAGCACCAGCATCCCGACCTCGAGGAAGCCGAGCAGGAAGCCCCCAAGCACCGCGCCCGGCAGGCTGCCGAACCCGCCGACGACGCAGGCGACGAAGGCGGTCAGCACCGGATCGAAGCCCATGTGCGGCGCCGCGCTGCCGCGCCGTGCCATGATGAAGATGCAGGCCAGCCCCGCCAGCAGGCCCGAGATGGCGAAGGCGCCGGAGACGACGCGGTTGGCGCGCAGGCCGCACAGGCGCACCATCTCGAAATCGCGCGCCGCCGCGCGCATCGCGATGCCGAGGTTGCTTCGCGTCAGGAACAGTCCCAGTCCGGCGATGGCGAGGATCGTGGCGACCGTCTCGTAGATCTGCAGCGACGAGACCTGCACCGGCCCGAGCCAGAGCGTCCGGTCGAGGAAGATGAGCTGCGTCGCCGCGACGGGCCGGGGCGAGCCGAGCAGCAGGAACACGTTCTGCAGGATGATGCTGACCCCGAAGGCGGTGAGCAGGCCGGTGGTGATGTCGGCGTCGCGCACCGTGCGGAAGGCGACCTTCTCCAGCAGCACCGCCACCGCGACGCAGGCCAGCAGCACGAAGCCCATCAGGATCAGCGGGTTGCCCGTCAGGATCGTGCCGACCACGGCGAGGGAGTAGCCACCGAACGCGATGACCTCGCCGTGGGCGAAGTTCACCAGCCCCATGATCGAGAAGACGATGGCGAGGCCGAGTGCGATCAGCGCGTATTCCGCGCCGAAGCTCAGCGCGTTGAGGAATTGCTGGACGGCATAGTCCATCAGGCGTGCACCCCCGTCAGTTCGTCCATGAGCCCGCTGCCGTCGCCAAACTCCGCCGCCGCGCCCGCGCGCCGGATGACGCCGTTGGCCATGACGTAGACCCGGTCGGAGACCTCGACCGCCGCCGAGGCGTTCTGCTCGACGAGCAGGATCGTCATGCCGTCGCGGCGCAGCTCGGCGATCAGTTCGAAGACCTGCCGGATGATCAGCGGCGCGAGGCCGAGCGAGGGCTCGTCGAGCAGCAGGATGCGCGGCCGGGACAGCAGCGCCCGCGCGATGGCGAGCATCTGCTGCTCGCCGCCCGAGAGCGTGCCGGCGCTCTGGTCGCGGCGCTCGCCGAGGATGGGGAAGCGGGCGAACCAGTCGTCGATGTCGGCCGCCACGCCCTTGGCGTCGCGCCGGGTGG
Organism: Oceanicola granulosus HTCC2516; assembly: GCF_000153305.1. Taxonomy (GTDB): domain Bacteria; phylum Pseudomonadota; class Alphaproteobacteria; order Rhodobacterales; family Rhodobacteraceae; genus Oceanicola; species Oceanicola granulosus. The sequence continues at coordinate 518,503 of NZ_CH724108.1, read as the reverse complement.
CGGCGCCCATCCGCAGGTTGTCATGCACCGACAGGTTGTTGAAGATGCGCCGCCCTTCCGGGCAGAGCGCGATGCCCTCGCGGAACCGGTCCTCGATGGCCATGCGGCCGAGGTCGCGGCCGTCGAGCCGGATCGCGCCCTCGTGCCGGACGCTGCCGACGATGGCGCCGAGCGTCGACGTCTTGCCCGCGCCGTTGGGCCCGAGCAGCGATACGCAGGTGCCCTGCCCGACCGCGAGGTCAATGCCGTGCACCGCCTCGATGGGCCCGTGAAAGACCTTCAGCCCAGCTACCTCGAGCATGTCGCCCCCCGTCCCGTGGCCGGCGCCGCCCCGAAGGGCGACGCCGTGGATGCACTCAGTTCCACGCGGGCACGTTCTCGGGCACCTCGAGGCTCAGCAGCACCCGCTCGCCGTTCTCGAACCCGATCACGGGGATCTCGCGCAGCGCGTAGCTGGTGGTCTCGGCGAAGGAGACGTCCTCCACCGACATCACCGGGATCGACTCGGCGCTGCGGATCGCCTCGCGGACCGCCGCCGGATCGGTCGAGCCGGCCGCCTCGACCCCGTGCGCCACGATCCTGACCATGTCCGCGCCGAGCGCGGGGAACAGGCCGTTCACCTCGTGGCCGATCTCGGCGCAGGCCTGCTGGAACTCGTCGATCCGGCTGCCCGGCTGCGACGGCGCGAGCGTGCCGAAGAACACCTTGTCGAGCAGCGCCGGATCCTCGTCGGCGAGCGCGTCGAGCGAGGGGTCGTCGAAGCCGTCGGAGCCGATGACCCAGGCGTCGAGGCCGGCGGCGCGCATCTGGCGGATCAGGATGCCGATCTCCGGCATCGCCCACGAGATGTAGACCGCGTCGGGCGCCGGATCGAGCGCGCGCAGCTCGGCGATCTGGGGCGAGAAATCGGACGTGCCCGCGCTGTAGTTCAGCGTCGTCTGCAGCGTACCGCCGTTCTCGGTGATGACCTCGGCGAACCACTCGGGCACCTTGGCCGACCACGAGCCGCCGTCGTCGGAGGTGAAGATCGCGACGTTCTGCACCCCCTGCTCGAGCGCGTGGTTCGCCGCCGCCGCCGCCGTGTAGGGATCGGGCGCGACGTTGGAGATGAAGTTGTCGACGATGCCCGCGTGCATCTCGACCTGCGTCGACTGTGCCTGAATGACGCTGATGCCGTTCTGGCCGACGATCTGCGCGAGCGGGATCATCGTGTCGGAGAAGGGGATCGTGCCGATGGACACGACGCCCTCGCCCATGAACCGCTCCGCCGAGGTGATCGCCGCCTGGGTGTCGGAGCCGCTGTCCTGGATGAGCAGCTCGATGGGCATGCCGTCGACGCCGCCCTCGGCGTTGATCATCTCGGCCATGCACTGCGCGCCCGCGACCTCGTTGTAGATCGCGTAGTCCCCGGTGAGCGGCACGGCGAGGCCGATCTTCACCGTCTCCTCCTGCGCCAGGGCCGGGGCGGCGAGCGCAATGGTGGCGGCGGTGCCCGCGAGGGCGGTCATCAGGTTCCTGTTGGTCATCGTCTCTCTCCTGTCAGTCAGTTTTGGCCGGTGCCGAGGTAGGCCCGGACGACCTCTTTGTTGGCAGTGACGTCACGCGGGAGCCCCGAGGCCAGCAGGCTGCCCATGTTCATGACCGTGATCGTGTCCGACGCCTGCAACACGAACTTCAGGTCGTGGTCGATGAGGATGATCGCGCAGGCATGGCGCGCGCGCAGCCACTCGAGGTTCTCGAAGAGCTCCTCCGTCTCCTCGGCGTTCATCCCCGCGGCCGGCTCGTCGAGCATCAGCACCCGCGGCCGCAGCGCGAGCGCGCGGATGATCTCGAGCCGGCGCATGTGGCCGTAGGACAGGCTGTCGGGCGTCTGCTCCATGACGCCGCGCAGCCCGAAGCGGTCGATCGCCTCCTCGACGAGGCTGCGGTCCGCCCCCGCGCCGACGTTGCTCTCGGCGACCTCGATGTTGCGGCGGACGCTGAGGTTGCGGAACAGGCGCAGGTTCTGGAAGGTCCGCGCGATCCCGGCCCGCGCCCGCTGCTCGGGCGGCATCCGGTGGATCTCGGTGTCGTCGAGCAGGATGCGGCCCGAGTTCGGCGTCAGGAAGCCGGAGATCAGGTTGATCATCGTGGTCTTGCCGGCCCCGTTCGGCCCGATCAGGCCGTGGATCTCCGAGGCCGCGACCTCGAACGACATGTCCGCCACGGCCGCGACGCCGCCGAAGGTCTTGGTGACGTTGCGGATGCTCAGCATTCAGTAGACATCCCTGTAGCGGGCGCACTTTTCCGCATCGTCCAGCCCGTCGAGCATCGACAGCTCCGCCCGCTTGTGGTCGGCATAGACCTGCACGAAGTCGGGGCCGAACCACCGCCGCACCGCCTCCGAGCCCTCCATCCGCGCCAGCGCCTCCGGCAGGCTTTGGGGCAAGCGGGCGAAGCCACGGGCGGCGAGGGTCTCGGGGGCGAGTTCGGACAGGTCCTCCTGCGTGACGTCCGGCGGTTCGATCCTGCCGCGCAGCCCCTCCACCCCGGCGAACACGAGCGCGGCCAGCACGAGGTGCGGGCTGGCCGCGGCGTCGATGGCGCGGACCTCGAAATTGTACTGCCGGGCCACGCTCGCCTCGTCCTGCGAGGTGACGGGGCAGATGCGTACCGACGCCTCGCGGTCGCGGTAGCCGAGGTTGTTGTAGGCGGCGCTCCAGCGGTGCGGGGTCAGCCGCAGGTAGCTGATGTCGGAGGGAGCCAGCAGCGCGAGGATCTGGTCGAGATGGGCGAGGATGCCGCCGATGAAGTGGCGGGTCGCCTCGCTCATCCCGTGGGGCGCCTCGGCGTCGTAGGTGGCGGGCCGGCCATCGGCGTCGAGGAAGCTCATGTGGAGGTGGACGCCGTTGCCGACGCTCTCGGGGTCGATGATCGGCGCGAAGGTCGCGGCGAGGCCGGCGCGGCCGGTGACCTCGTGGACGAGCATCTTGGTCAGCGCCGAGACGTCGGCGATCCGCACGCCCTGCGCCGGCTCCGCCGTCACCTCGAACTGCGAGGGGCCGTATTCCTTCATGAACGTGTCCGGCCCGAGCCGCGCCGCCTTCATCGCGCCGAGCAGCTGCTGCGCCCAGCCCTGCGCGTCGCGAAAGCCCCGGTAGCCGAAGCTGTCGCCGGTGCGCGGCGGCACGTCGGGCAGCTGGAATTCGTGCTCGAAGGCGCCGACGAGCGACAGCCCGGCCTCCTGCTCGAGCGCCGCCAGCGCGCGCTTGGCGAGCGAGCGGGTGCAATAGTCCCACGGCTTCCCCTCGAGGCTGCGGATGTCGCCGAGCGCGAGGTCGATGGCCGGCCGTCCGTCGGCCGCCGGCAGCGCGATGCGGGACTCGGCGTCGGGCACGAGCACGAGGTCGCCGAGCGCGCCGAAGGGGCTGTCGGCGATGTTGTCGAAGCAGGTGATCTGCACGTTCGTCGGCGTCCAGCCCACGCCCCGGCGCGCGCGCCTGTCCCACGCCGAGACCGGGAACGCCTTGCCGCGCAGCAGGCCGGACAGGTCGGTCGTGGCGACGAACACCAGCGGCTCTTCGGGGTGGCTCATTCGGGGGTCTCCGTCTCGGTGTCTCGCAGCGCGTCCCACGCCTCGATCCGCGTGCGCGTCTCGCTCCAGTTGCGCTCCGCCAGCGGCACCAGCAGCGCCTCCACCAGCGCGAAGGCGGCGACGTAGCTGTCCCAGAGCGTGCCCGACAGGGTCGGGACCGGGATCAGCTCGGTGGCGCCGCGCGCAGCGGGGCTGATCCACTGGTCGGTGATGACGATGGTCTGCGCCCGGCGCTCGCGCACCTTCGCCGCGAGGCGCTCGAGGCTCGCCTGGTAGCGGCGGAAGTCGATGACGAGCACCACGTCGCGCGGGCGCAGCCGCAGCAGGTACTCGGGCCAGGTCTCGGGATCGGACGGGAAGTGCACCACGTCGGCGCGGATCTGGCGCAGGTGGCCGACGAAGAAGCGCGCGATGCTGTCCGTCATCCGCCCACCGATCATGTAGATGCGCCGGCGCGGGTCGGACAGCAGCTCGACGACGCGGTCGAACTGCGCCGCGGGCACCTGCTCGGCCAGCTCGGCGAGGAGCGCCGACGCCCGCGCCAGCTGCGCGGCGAAGGGCTCGGGCGGCGCGCCGCCCTGCGCCTCCTTCAGCTCGATCGGCGACGTCCGCCCCTCGCGCAGCTCGCGCACCAGCGACTGCTGGAATTCCTGGAAGCCCCGGTAGCCGAGCTTGGAGACGAACCGCGAGATCGACGGCGCGGAGACCCCCGCGCGCTGCGACAATTCCTGGATCGGCTCGAGTCCGGCGAAGGGGTAGTCGGCGAGGATGACGGCCGACAATTGCCGCTCGGCCGGCGTCAGCAGATCTGAGGCAGACTGGATCTGGGTTCTCAGACTCACCGCTTCGCTGCCCTCTCCTGCCGGCCGCCATTGCTGACCCGCCGAGAGTGGCGGCGCAAAAATGATGTGTCAACATCGCTCTCCGCGTTGACTTTGACAAAGTTGTTTCAGACAGTCCGCCCGGTCCCGCGCCCGAGGTGGCGCCGCACGACGAGGAGCCCGACCGGATGAGCGAGGAAGCAGGCACGACGCCAGGGCGCACGCTGCTCGATCCGCGGCGCGATCCGGCGCCGGTCGAGATCGTGGAGCCGACGCGGCGCGACGACATCCTGCTGGTGTGCGAACATGCCGGGCGCGCCGTGCCCGCCGCGCTCGCCGGCCTGGGCCTGCCGGAGGCGGCGTTCGAGCGGCACATCGCCAGCGACATCGGGGCCGAGGAGGTGGCGCGGGCGATGGCGCGGGAGCTCGGCTGCGGGCTGGTCGTGCAGCGCTACAGCCGGCTCGTCATCGACTGCAACCGCCCGCCCCACACGCCGCAATCGGTGCCGGAAGTCAGCGACGGCACGCCCGTGCCGGGCAACACCGGCCTCTCCCACGCCCAGGTCGAGGCGCGCGTCGCCGAGATCTTCGCCCCCTATGCCGCCGCCTGCACGGAGCGTGCGGGGCGGCCCGGGATGCGGGCGGCCTACTCCATCCACAGCTTCGAGCCGGTGCTCGCCGGCCGGCCGCGGCCCTGGCACGCGGGCTTCCTCTACGCCTCCGAGCAGAGCGGCGGCGCGGCGCTGGCGGAGCGGATGCGCCGCGCGCGGCTTGACCTGACGATCGGCGACAACGAGCCCTACCAGATCGAGGACGCGACCGATTGGTTCATCCCCGCCTGCGCCGAGCCGCACGGGCTGCGCAACAGCCTGATCGAGATCCGCAACGACCTGCTGAGCACCCCCGACGCCTGTCGCGCCTGGGCGGCGGACCTCGTCGCCCTGCTGCGCGACGCGGTGCCGGCGCCCTGAACCCCGCCCCCGGAGACCTGCCCCATGCACACCCGTGACGTTCCCCTCGATCCCGCCGCGTCGGCCCTGCTCTTCATCGACGTGCAGAACTTCAGCGCGCACCGCGAGGGCGGCGAATGGGCCGACCTCGCGCCGGAGGCGTTCGAGGAGAAGGTGGGCTGGTTCTTCGAGCGCTTCGAGCGCGAGACGCTGCCCAACATGCAGCGGCTGCAGGCCGGCTGCCGCGATGCCGGGGTCGAGGTGCTCTACACGACCATCGAGAGCCTGACCCGCGACGGCCGCGACCGTTCGCTTGACTACAAGATCACCGGCTTCAACGTGCCCAGGGGCTCGTGGGACGGCAAGGTGCTCGACGCCATCGCGCCGGGCGAGGACGAGATCGTGTTTCCGAAGTCGTCCTCCTCGGTCTTCATCTCGACCCACATCGATTACGTCCTGCGCAATCTCGGCGTGCGGCAACTGGTGATCTCGGGGCTCGTGACCGACCAGTGCGTCGAGAGCGCGATCCGCGACGCCTGCGACCTCGGCTACCTCGTCACCCAGGTGACCGACGCCTGCCAGACCTACAGCCAGGCGCGCCACGACGCGTCGGTCGCCGCGATCCGCGGCTATTGCCGGCAGGTGACCACGGCGCAGCTCCTGGAGGAGCTCGCCACCCTCCGGGGCTAGCGCGCGAGCGCCGCGGGTGGCGCGGTTGCCGCGCCGGCGCCTATTGCGGCAGTTCGATCTGCATCTTCACGTCGGAGGGCGGGGCGGAGGCGGCGATCTCGAAGGCCTCAACGCTCTCGTCGAAGCCGAAGGTGCGGGTGATGAGAGGTTTGACGTCGATGGCGCCGGAGCCGAGCATCGCGACGCAGCGCGGGAAGGCGTGGGCGTAGCGGAAGATGTTCTCCACCCGCGCCTCGCGCACCATCGCGGCACCGGCGTCGTAGCTGATCGGCTCGGGCTGGCCGCCGATCATCACAACGCAGCCGCCGGGCGCGAGCGGCGCGAAGACGCCGGCGGCCGCGCCGGGCGAGCCGGTCGCCTCGAAGACCACGTCCGCGCCCCAGCCGTCGGTGTCGGCGTGGACCCGCGAGACGAGCGCGTCGCCTTCCGCCCGCACCGGCACGATCGCGGGCGACAGCGCGGCGGCGATCTCGAGCTTGGGCTCGGCGATGTCGGTGACGTAGACCCGCGCGCAGCCCGCGGCGAGCGCCGACAGCGCCGTCACCAGCCCGATCGGCCCCGCCCCGAGCACGACGCCGACGTCGCCGGGCTTCACCCGCGCCTTGGTCGCGGCGTGCACGCCGACCGCGAGCGGCTCGACCATCGCCGCCTCGGCGAAGCTGACGGTGTCGGGCAGCCTGAAGGTGAAGGCCTCGGGGTGGACGCAGGTCGGGCGCAGGATGCCGTGAACCGGCGGCGTTGCCCAGAAGCGCACCGCCGGGTCGACGTTGTACATGCCGAGTCGCGTCGCCCTGCTGTTGGGATCGGGAATGCCGGGCTCCATGCAGACCCGGTCACCGACGGCGAGCGTCGCGACCTCGTCGCCGACCTCGATCACCGTGCCCGACGCCTCGTGGCCGAGGATCATCGGCGCCTCGACGACGAACGGGCCGATGCGACCGTGGGTATAGTAGTGCACGTCGGAGCCGCAGATGCCGACCGTGTGCAGCTTGATGCGCACGTCGCGCGGGCCGAGGGTCTGCTCCGCGTGGTCGATGGCGGGGAAATCGCGCAGGGACAGTTCGTCCTTCTGCTCCAGTACCAGGGCCTTCATGGGATCAGCCTTTCGAGATGGTGAGAGAGGGCGGCGATTATGGCGCCAGAGTTGGCACAGTTGATGCAACCGGTCGGGTGGCGATGCAACAGCGGATCTTGCAGATGTATGGGATACGTGACACCTGTTCGACCGGCGGGCGGTCGCGGCGAGGAACGACGCCGGGCGAGACGCGGAGGAACGGCATGCCGAGGGATGCGCAGGAGGACGGCGACGCCTTCATCAGCGAGGTCTGCTGGCATTATTTCATCAACGAACGGACGCAGGCGGAGGTCGCGCGGCTGCTCGGGGTGACGCGGCTGCGGGTCAACCAAGCGATCCAGAAGGCGCGCGCGCGCGGGATGGTGCGGATCGAGATCCTGTCGCCGTTCCTGCCGCGCTTCGAGATGCAGCAGGAGCTCTGCGGCGCGCTCGGCATCGGCAAGGCGCTGGTCGTCCCGGCCGACCGCGAACACTACGACTATCACAACGGCGTCGGCGCCGGGCTCGCCGCCCATCTCGGCGAGCTGCTGCGCGAGCGGCCGGTCGAGCGGATCGGCGTCAGCTGGGGGATGAGCATCGAGAGCGCCGTGCGCCGCCTGCCCCGCCTGTCCTACCCCGACCTCGAGGTGGTCTCGATGCTCGGCGGCACCAGCCGGGGCACCGCGTTCAACTCGTTCTCCATCGCCTCCGGCCTCGCCGAGCGGCTCGGCGCGCAATATTCGCTGCTCGCCGCGCCGGTCTTCCTCGCCGAGGGGGTCGAGCGGGAGTCGTTCCTCAGCCAGCCGCTCTTCAGCGATCACTTCGCCAAGTTCGAAACCCTCGACATGGCCATCCTGACCGCCAGCGACATCTCGCCCCGCTCGTTCCTGATCGCCAACGGCCTCCCCAGCGGCACCGACGCCGAGACCCTGCGCGCTGCCGGCGGCATCGGCGACGTGCTGGGGCAGTTCCTCGATGCGGAGGGGCGGCTGATCGACCACCCGATCGCGGCGCGCACCGTCGGCATCCCGATCGAGACCGTCGCGCGGGTGCCGCACAAGATCATGGCCGCCGCCGGGCCGCACAAGGCCGGCATCATCGTCGCCGCCGCCCGCGCCGGGTTGATCGACACCCTCGTCACCGACGACGTCACCGCCGAGCTGATCCTCGGCGCCCAAACGGCAAAGGAGCCCTGATGCCGCTCGCACCCGACAGCCTCGGCCCGACCGTCGCCGTGGGCGAGATCCTCGTGGAGATCGTCGCCACCACCGTCGGCACCGGCTTCACCGCGCCGCAGCCGCTCATGGGCCCCTACCCTTCGGGCGCGCCGGCGATCTTCATCGACCAGTGCGGCCGGATCGGCGGCGCGGCGGCGATGGTGGGCGCGGTGGGCGACGACGATTTCGGCCGCATGACCCTCCAGCGGCTGCGCGCCGACGGGGTCGACGTCTCCGCCGTCGCGACCGTGCCGGACTGGCCCACGGGCAGCGCCTTCGTGCGCTACCGCGATGACGGCAGCCGCGACTTCGTCTTCAACATCGCCACCTCCGCCGCCGCACGCTTCGGCTGGAGCGACGCGGCGGCGCAGCTGATGGCGCGCGCGGGGCACCTGCACGTGATGGGCTCGGCGCTTTCGATGCCGGCGGCGGTCGAGGTGATCGCGCGCGCCGTCGACATCGTCGCCGCCCGCGGCGGCACGCTTTCGCTCGATCCCAACCTCCGCAAGGAGCTGGCGCTCGACGCCGCGACCGAGGCGCGCTTCGCCGACCTCGTGACCCGCGCCGACCTGCTCTTGCCCTCGGGCGAGGAGCTGGAGCTGGCCGCCGGCGTGCGCGGCGAGGCGGCGGCCGTCGCGGCGCTGTTCGCGCGCGGCGTCGGCGAGATCGTCCTCAAGCGCGGCGCAAACGGGGCCACGGCCTTCCTGCCCGACGGCAGCCGCGTCGAGGCCCCCGCCTTCGCCGTCACCGAGCTCGATCCGACCGGCGCGGGCGACTGCTTCGGCGGCGCCTACGTCGCCTGCCGCCGTCTCGGGATGCCGCTGGAGACGGCGCTCGCCTATGCCAGCGCCGCCGGCGCGCGCAACGTCACCGTCCGCGGGCCGATGGAGGGTGCCGGCACCCGCGCCCAGTTCGACGACTTCATTCGGGAGACCCAACCATGAGCCGCGCCACGCTTGAAGACCTCGCCCCCCGCCACCGCGCCGGCGCGCCCGTCGGCATCACCTCGGTCTGCTCGGCGCATCCGCTCGTACTGCGCGCCGCGCTGCGCCACGGTGCGGAGACCGGCGCGACGGTGCTGATCGAGGCGACCTGCAACCAGGTCAACCACCAGGGCGGCTACACCGGCCTGCGCCCCGCCGATTTCGCCGCGCTGGTGCGCGAGCTGGCCGGGCGCGAGGGCTGCCCGGCCGGACAGATCGTGCTGGGCGGCGATCACCTGGGGCCGAACCCCTGGCGCGACCGGCCCGCCGAGGCGGCGATGGCCGAGGCCGAGGAGATGGTGCGCGCCTACGTGGCGGCGGGGTTCACCAAGATCCACCTCGACTGCTCGATGGGCTGCGCTGGCGAGCCCGCCGCGCTCGACGACGCCACCACCGCGACCCGCGCCGCCCGCCTCGCCGCCTGCGCCGAGGCCGCCGCGGGCGCAGAGCCGCCGCGCTACATCATCGGCACCGAAGTCCCCCCGCCCGGCGGCGCCGACCACACGCTCACGACGGTGCCCCCGACCGACCCCGACGCCGCGCGCCGGACCTACGAGGTCCACCGCGAGACCTTCGCCGCGCAAGGGCTGGAGGCGGCGTTCGCGCGGGTGCTCGGCCTCGTGGTGCAGCCCGGCGTCGAGTTCGGCAACGCCAACGTCATCCGCTACGACCGCCCCGCCGCCCGCCCGCTCGTCGCCGCGCTCTCCGACATGCCGGGCCTCGTCTACGAGGCGCACTCGACCGACTACCAGGGCGAGGCCCCGCTCACCGAGCTGGTGGCCGACGGCTTCGCGATCCTCAAGGTCGGCCCCGAGCTGACCTTCGTGCTGCGCGAGGCGCTCTACGGGCTCGACCTGATCGCCTCCGATCTCGTGGCGGGCTACGGCGAGCGGCCACTGAAGGCGGCGATGGAGCGGCTGATGCTGGCCGAGCCCGCAGACTGGCAGCGCCACTATCCCGGCAAGCCCACCGAGCGGCAGGTGCTGCGGCACTACTCGCTCTCGGACCGCATCCGCTACTACTGGGGCCGCCCCGAGGCCAAGGCCGCCGTGGAGCGCCTGTTCGCCGCGCTCGCCGGGCAGCGCGTGCCGCTGCCGCTGTTCTGGCAGCACCTGCCCGAGGCCGCCGCCTTCGCCGACGCCCCGCTCGACCCGGAGGCGCTGCTGATCGCGCGCGTCACCCGCTCGCTCGCCACCTATCACGCCGCCTGCCACGGCAACTGACCCCAGGAGCCCGACCATGTATCTCGACCGCTTCCGCCTCGACGGCAAGATCGCCCTCATCACCGGCGGCAACCGGGGCATCGGCCTCGCCACCGCCCGCGCCATGGCCGAGGCCGGCGCGCGCTGCATGCTCTCGGCGCGCTCCGAGACCGACGACAGCCGCGCGCTCGTCGCCGAGGGCCACGCCTTCACCGCCGGCGACATCACCGACCCGGCGACCCCGGACGCGCTCGTCGCCGCGACGCTGGAAGAGTTCGGCCGCCTCGACATACTCGTCAACAACGCCGGCGTGGCCGACGGCGGCGCCTTCCACGACTTCGACGACGACCGCCTCGCGCGGATCATGGACACCAACCTGATCGCGCCGTTCCGCGTCGCCCGCGCCGCCGTGCGCCCGATGCTCGCGCAGGGCGCGGGCAGCATCGTCAACATCGGCTCGATCTCCGGCTTCGTCGCCAACAAGCCGCAGCTGCAGGTCGCCTACAATTCGTCCAAGGCGGCGATCCACCAGATGACGACGGTGATGGCGTTCGAATATGCCGGCCGCGGCATCCGGGTGAACGCGCTCGCGCCGGGCTACATCCGCACCCGCATGGCCGAAGGCGGCATGGACCACCCCGAGATGAGCAAGGTCTGGGCCGACAACACGCCCATGGGCCGCTTCGGCACGCCCGAGGAGATGGCGAGCTGCGCGCTGTTCCTCGCCTCCGACGCCGCCTCCTACGTCACCGGCGCCACCCTCGTCGCCGACGGCGGCTACATCACCCACTGAGCGACAAGGACATCTGCACATGGCCCAGACATTCGACGGCAAGGTCGCCGCGATCACCGGCGGCGCCTCGGGCATCGGCCTCGCCACCGCCGAGGCGCTGCTCGCCCAGGGCGCTAAGGTGGTGCTCGTCGACCGCGACGCCGACGCCCTCGGCGCGCTGAGCGAGCGCCACGGGGCGCGCTGCATCGCCCAGGTGACCGACCTGCTCGACCGCGACAGCTGCGACGCGATGGTCCCCGAGATCCTCGACAAGGCCGGCCGCATCGACATCCTGCATTGCAACGCCGGCACCTACATCGGCGGCGACCTCGCCGAGACCGACCCGGCGACCATCGACCGGATGCTCAACCTCAACGTCAACGCCGTGATGAAGAACGTCCACGCCGTGATCCCCCACATGAGCGCGCGCGGCAGCGGCGACATCATGGTGACCTGCTCCGTCGCCGGCCACGCGGCGATCCCGTGGGAGCCGGTCTACTCGGGCTCGAAATGGGCGATCACCTGCTTCGTGCAGACCATGCGCCGCCAGCTCCTCGGCAAGGGCATCCGCGTCGGCCAGGTGTCGCCCGGCCCCGTGGTCTCGGCGCTGCTCGCCGACTGGCCCGCCGAGCGGCTGCAGAGGGCGAAGGACGAGGGCGCGCTGATCGAGCCCTCCGAGGTGGCCGACGCGGTCGTCTTCGCCCTGTCGCGCCCGCGCAACGTCACCATCCGCGACATGGTCGTGCTGCCCTCCGCCTTCGACATCTGAGCCGCCGGGGAACCTCGCCGCCTGCGGCACCGGCGGGCGGCGGCCGGCGGGCGGCGGCTCGGGCGTCGCTGATCTTCCGGCGATGGGCGGTGATGGCGGAGACGAAGGGATTCGAACCCTCGAGACGGTTTCCCGCCTACTCCCTTAGCAGGGGAGCGCCTTCGACCACTCGGCCACGTCTCCGCGGACGGTCCTATCGGCTGGCCCCCACTGGCACAAGGGCTTTGTTGACCGCTGCGGCGCGTTGGCGTCACGTCGTCGTCTCGGGCTCGGGGGCGTCGGGTTCGACCAGGTCCATGAGGTCCTGGCTGAGCCTAGCGGAGGCGGCGGGGCGGCCGTGGGCGAGGGCCTGGCTGAGGACGAGGTAGTGCAGGTGCAGGTTGTCGATGCGGGTGCGCAGCTGTTGCAGGAGCTCCTGCAGTGCCTCCTCCGGCAGCACGCCCGTCTCGCCGCGCTCGAGATGTTCGGCGATGTTGAAGAGCGGCAGCATGGCGCTCTCGATGGTGCGGAAGGCGAGTTCGTCGAGCTGGACGCGCAGCGGGTTGGCGATGCTGGCGGCCGGGTCGAACAGGCCGAGCAGCTGGCCGAAGAAGCGTTGGAACCGCAGCACGTAGAGGCTGGCGCCCGTGCTGCGGCGCGAGACGATCAGGCGCGGCTCCGACAGGATCAGCTCGCGCAGCACGACCCGCTCGTCTGGGAAGCTCCAGATGCCGGTCGGCTGCTCGGCGCGCAGCAGCAGCCGGCGCATCGCGCGGGCGGGATGGTCGCGCAGCGTGCCCGCGAGGGGGCGCGCGTCGGCGAAGGTGATGGCGATGCGGGCATCGCCCTCGGCCACCGTGACGGCCTGTAGGTTGAATTCCCCGCCATCCGGCTCGAACGTCAGCGCCAGGCTGCTGAACGTCGGCTTCAGGCCACGATCCGCGACCTTGTCCATATCTGCCTCCGATCCCACCGCGCATCATTAGGCCGCCCATTGGTTGAGATTCCGTTAACGCCGCGCCGCCGCGCCGGAGCAACGCCGGTTTCCGCTTTTCGCCCCCTTCCCCCCTGCGGTCCGACGGTCTAGGCTCGCAACGACAGGTTGTGGGGAAGAGTAGACCGGATGTCGTTTCGGTGAGAGACAGCGACGCAGACGCGCAGACGCCTCCGCTGCGTTTCGTCGGGATCGCGGCATCGGCCGGCGGGCTCGAGGCGGCGTCGCTGCTGATGCAGAACATTCCCAAAAGCGCCAACGCCGTCTACGTCATCGCCCAGCACATGTCGCCGACGCACAAGAGCCTGCTGTCGACGCTGATCGCCCACGAGACGGACCTGCCCGTCGCCGAGCTGCGCGACGACACCGAGCCTCTCGGCGACACGATCTACGTCACCCCGCCCAACTCCGACGTGACGTTCGAGGACGGGCGGCTGCGGCTGAGCGAGCCGTCGGGGCACCCGGCCGCGCCCAAGCCGTCGGCCGACCGGCTGTTCAAGAGCCTCGCGGCCGAGTGCGGCGACAAGTGCGTCGGGATCGTGCTGTCGGGGACCGGCAGCGACGGCAGCTACGGCGTGCAGGCGATCCGCGAGGCGGGCGGCATCACCATCGCGCAGGACCCGGCGAGCGCGAAGTACAACGGCATGCCCGCCTCGGCGATCGAGACCGGTTGCGTCGACCTGACGCTGACGCCGGAGCAGATCGGCCAGCATCTCGACAAGATCCTCGCCTCGCCGCGCGACTTCGACTCGCTGCGCCGGCTCAACGAGGAGCCCTCGAAGATCGCCGACCTGCTGCAGATCCTGCACGCGCGCACCCGCGTCGACTTCCGCGAGTACAAGGAGACGACGATCAGCCGGCGGATCACGCGCCGCATGGCTGCGCTGGGGATCGACGACTACGAGAAGTACGTCGATCATTGCCGCGCCTCCGAGCAGGAGGTCGACGCGCTGCACCGCGACCTGCTGATCTCCGTCACCCGCTTCTTCCGCGACCCGGAGCAATTCCGCCAGCTCCGGCGCGAGATCGAGCGGCTGATCGGGGGGCGCGAGGCGCCGCAGCTGCGGATCTGGGTGGCGGGCTGCGCCACCGGCGAGGAGGCCTACTCGATCGCGATCCTCGTCGCCGAGGCGCTCGGGGGGCCCGCGAGCCTGCAGAAGAACAAGCTGCAGATCTTCGCCACCGACATCGACGAGCGGGCGCTCGAGGTCGGCCGGCGCGGGGTCTACCCGATCTCGGTGGTCCAGGACGTGCCGCGCGAGTACCTGGAGAAGTACTTCGTGATCTCGGGCTCGGAGCTGACCGTGAGCAGCGAGCTGCGCGCGGTGACGCTGTTTTCCAAGCACAACATCTTCCAGGACCCGCCGTTCATCAAGGTCGACCTCGTCAGCCTGCGCAACGTGCTGATCTACTTCAACGCGAGCCTGCAGGAGCGCGTGCTCAATCGCATCCTCTACGCGCTCGCGCCCGACGGGCTGCTGTTCCTCGGCACCGCCGAGAGCGTGGGCAACCTCGACACCTGGTTCGAGGCGCGCGCGAGGGCGGACAAGATCTACGGCAAGCGGCGCAGCGGACAGCGGCCGAGCTTCGGCTCGCTCGGGTCGGGCGGCGGGCAGTCCGCGCTCGCGCGCGCCGCCGACCCGCGCGACGTGAAGGCGCAGGACGAGGGCACGATGTTCGACGCGCTCGCCCGCTCGGTCGCGCCGAACGGGTTCCTGGCGACGAAGAACGGCGACATCGTGCGGGTCTTCGGGGACATCTCGCGCTTCATCCAGGTGACGGAGCAGAGCGCGCTGTCGCTCAACCTCCGCCTGCTCAGCGCGACGATCCGCGACGAGGCGACGAGCCTGATGGCGATCGCGCTCAAGACGCGGGAGATGCGGCCCGGGCGCTGGCACGACTTCGAGACGGTGGGGGCGAACCGGGCGCGGCTGCTCTGCTTCCCCGTCGCCAGCCCGTCGGGGGGCGAGGACCATTGCCTGTTCGCGATCCACACCCGGCTCGAGCGGTCGGAGCGCACCGACATCGAGAGCCTCAGCGCCGACGAGCGCACCGCCTACGTGTCGCGGATCGAGGCGGAGATGCGCTCGACGCGCGAGGCGCTGCAGCAGACGGTGGAGGAGCTGCAGACCTCCAACGAGGAGCTGCAGTCGGTCAACGAGGAGATGCAATCGACGAACGAGGAGATGCAGGCCACCAACGAGGAGCTGGAGACCTCGAACGAGGAGCTGCAGGCGACGAACGAGGAGCTGATCACCGTCAACGAGGAGATGCAGGTCAACGCCGCGGAGCTGCAGCGGGTGTCGACCGAGCTCGCGGCGATCCTGTGTGCCTCGCCCTACGTGGTGGTCGTCGTCGACCAGGCGCTGATCGTCCGCCGCGCGTCGGACCGGGCGCTGCAGATGTTCGATATCGGACGGCTGCCCACCACCGGCTTCCACCTGTCGCAATGCGCCCTGCCGCCGGAGTTCCCGTCGCTGACCAAGATCGCCAGCGAGGTCTTCAAGCTGCGCACGCCGCGCACGCTCTCGCTCGAGAGCGGCGGCATCGCCTACGCGATCACCTTCACGCCCTATACCGACAGCCTCGGCCAGCTGATGGGGCAGATGATCACCGTGGTCGAAGTCGACATGCTGACCTTCGACGCGCTCTCCGACCTGATCCGCGACATGTCGGGCGCCAGCCACTGGCGCTACAACCTGCGCACCGGCCGCTTCGCCTGGTCGGGGCGGGTGGCGGAGATCTACGGCCTCGGGCACGGCGACAGCGAGCCGGGGCTCAGCGAGACCATCGGCTCCTACCATCCCGACGATGCGCCGCGGGTGGCGGAGATGTTCGATGCCTGCCTGCAGGACGGGACTCCCTTCAGCTACGAGGCGCGCTTGTTGCGCAAGGACGGGCGGGTCGCGCATGTCGAGGCGTCGGGGGCGCTGGTGCGCGACCGTCACGGCGAGCCGGCCTACATGGTGGGCGTGTTCCGCGAGACGGCGCCGTTGATCCGGGCGGAGCTGCTTGGCCGCGAGCAGGCCGCGCTGGAGGACCGGCTGGAGTTCGGCCACTTCATCCACGACACCGCCAACGGCGAGAGCCGCTGGAGCGACGGCCTGCGCCGCCTGCTGGGCGTCGACGACGCGACGCCGGCCTCGCTGAACGCACTGACCGAGCGCCTGCACCCCGACGAGCGCGAGATGGTCGCCGGCCTGCTGGCGAAAGCCGAGCGAGACGCCCTGCCCGTCGCCGCGCGCGCCCGGCTCGACGGGCCGGAGGGGCTCGATCTGCTATGCGAGATCCACGCGCAGGTGCGCACCGCGCAGAGCGGCGAGGTCACCCACCTGTTCGGCAGCCTGCGCGCCTTGCCCGAGGGCGAATCCGGACCGATCGGCCTGAAGAATATCTAACAACCCATCGCCACACCTCCTTCGCAGCCGGCACACCACCGTGCCTACCGCGAAGACGTTGCCAAAGCGTTGAGGCGTCAGGTGTTGAAGAGGAAATGCAGCACGTCGCCGTCCTTGACGACGTAGCCCTTGCCCTCGGCGCGCATCTTCCCCGCCTCCTTGGCCGGCTGCTCGCCGCCCAGCGCGACGAAATCGTCGTAGGCGATGGTCTCGGCGCGGATGAAGCCCTTCTCGAAGTCGCCGTGGATCACGCCGGCGGCCTGCGGCGCCGCGGTGCCCTCGCGGATCGTCCAGGCGCGCGCTTCCTTGGGGCCGACGGTGAAGTACGTCTGCAGGTGCAGCAGCTCGTAGCCGGCGCGGATCAGCCGGTCGAGCCCCGGCTCCTCGAGCCCCATCTCGGAGAGGAACATCTCCGCCTCCTCCGCCTCGAGCTGGCTGATCTCCTCCTCGATCTTGGCCGAGATGACCACCGAGGAATTGCCTTGCGCCGCCGCCATCTCGGCGACCTCGGCCGACAGGGCGTTGCCCGTCCCCGCCGCCTCTTCCTCGACGTTGCAGACATAGAGCACGGGCTTCGTGCTCAGCAGCTGCAGCATCTTCCAGGCCTTCTGGTCCTCGTCGTCGACCTCGACGACCCGCGCCGGCCGGCCGTCCTCCAGCACCGCCTGCGCCGCCTTCAGCAGCCGCTCCTGCTGGACCGCCTCCTTGTCGCCGCCGCGCACCTTGCGCACGATGTTCTGCAGCCGCCGCTCGATGCTCTCGAGGTCGGCCAGCATCAGCTCGGTCTCGATGGTCTGGGCGTCGGCGACCGGGTCGACCCGGCCCTCGACGTGGGTGACGTCGCCGTCCTCGAAGCAGCGCAGCACGTGGGCGATGGCGTCGACCTCGCGGATGTTGGCGAGGAACTGGTTGCCGAGCCCCTCGCCCTTGCTCGCGCCCTTCACGAGCCCGGCGATGTCGACGAAGGTCATGCGCGTCGGGATGATCTGCTTGGACTGGGCGATCGCCGCGAGCCTGTCGAGCCGCGCGTCGGGCACGGCGACCTCGCCCACGTTGGGCTCGATCGTGCAGAACGGGAAGTTCGCGGCCTGCGCCGCGGCGGTCCGCGTCAGCGCGTTGAACAGCGTCGACTTGCCCACGTTCGGCAGCCCGACGATCCCCATTCGAAAGCCCATGATCCGCACCCTTCTGTCTCGAACGCTGGGTGTCTAGGCGCTTCCTCGGCCCGCCGCAACCGCGCCCGTGCTATGCTGCAGCTGCGACTCATCCACGACAAGGAGACGGCCCCATGCACCCCATTCCCTACGTGTTCTTCAAGGACCAGTGCCGTCCCGCCTTCGAGCGGTACGGGCAGACCTTCGGCGCCCCGCCCGAGTTCATGAACTTCGCCGACATGCCCGACGAGACCCGCGCGCAGATGCCGAACATGCCGACCGACGCGGTCATGCATGGCGCCGTCAGGATCGGCGAGGGCTGGCTCTACGGCAGTGACGACCCCTCGGGCGAGACCCCGGCGATGAACGGCGTCAACATCCACGTCGAGCTCGACGACGAGGCCGAGACCAGGCGGGTCTGGGACGCGCTGTCGGAGGGGGCCGACATCCGGATGCCGCTCGAGCCGACCTTCTGGGCACCGCTCTTCGGCACCATGACCGACCGGTTCGGCGTCCGCTGGATGATCGCCCAGAAGCCCGACCAGCCCGCCTGAGGGCGCGCGGGCCGGCCCTCGCTCAGGAGGCCGGCTTCAGCCGCGTCGCCTCCGGGTCGGTGTCCACCGATTTGGCGATTTCCCGCGTCCACGCCGACACCGCCGGCACCCGCTTGCGGTCGATCCGGTGCGCGTACCTGCGGGCCACCTCGACCACCTCGTCGAGCAGCCCCTCGGCCAGCGTCGTCGGCTCGAGCCCGAGCGCGAGAAACTGCTCGTTCTTCACCACCAGCTCGTTCTCGGCGGCCTCCTTGCGCGGGTTCGGCAGGTAGGCGACCTCGGCCCCGGTCTTGGACGCCACCAGCTCGGCCAGGTCGCGGACCCGGTGGGTCTCGGTCATCTGGTTGAAGATCTTGACCCGATCGCCCGCCGCCGGCGCGTTGGCCAGCGCCAGCTCGACGCAGCGCACCGAATCCTGGATGTGGATGAAGGCCCGGGTCTGGCCGCCGGTGCCGTGCACGGTGAGCGGGTAGTCGATGGCGGCCTGGATCAGGAATCGGTTGAGCACGGTGCCGTAATCGCCGTCGTAGTCGAAGCGGTTGATCAGCTGCACGTGGCGGCGGGTCTGGTCGGTGTGGGTGCCCCAGACGATCCCCTGGTGCAGGTCGGTGATCCTGAGCCCGTCGTTCTGGGCGTAGAACTGGAACAGGATCTGATCGAGGCTCTTGGTCATGTGATACACCGAGCCGGGCCGCGTCGGATACAGGATCTCCTGGCGCGCCTTGTCGCCCGACAGCGTCTCCACCTCGACGTCGAGATAGCCCTCGGGGATCGCCGCGCCGACGCTGGAATAGCCGTAGACGCCCATCGTGCCGAGGTGGACGAGGTGGGCGTCGATGCCCGTTTCCACCAGCGCGGTCAGCAGGTTGTGGGTGGCGTTGACGTTGTTGTCGACGGTGTAGACCTTGTGACGGTCGCTCTTCATCGAATAGGGCGCGGCGCGCTGCTCGGCGAAGTGGATGACGGCGTCGGGCTTCGTCTCGGCGAGCCACTGCTTGAGCCGCTCGTACTCCTTGGCGAGGTCGAGCAGGTGGAAATTGATGCGCTTGCCGGTCTCCTGATACCAGATCCGGCAGCGCTCCTGGATCGAGTCCATCGGCGTCAGCGACTGCACGCCGAGCTCGGTGTCGATCCAGCGCCGCGACAGGTTGTCGACGATGGTGACCTCGTGTCCGAGATCGGACAGGTGCAGCGAGGTGGGCCAGCCCACGAAACCGTCTCCGCCGAGTACCGCGATGCGCATGGGCGCCTCCAAAATCCGCCTGTTTCGGCCAGACATATGCGCAAAGAATGACGGCGATGCAACGCAACCCGGCCGGCGGCCACCGCGGCACGGCGCCGCTTGATTTCCGCGCCGCCATGCCGCACACCACCGCCGATCAGGCCGGGGGACGACACCAGATGACACGCATCGACGCCAAGTTCGAAAGCCTCCGCGCCGAGGGCCGCAAGGCGTTCGTCGCCTACGTCATGGCGGGCGATCCCACCTACGAGACGTCGCTCGAGATCGTGCGCGGCCTGCCCGGCGCGGGCGTCGACATCATCGAGCTCGGCCTGCCCTTCACCGACCCGATGGCCGACGGCGCCACGATCCAGCTCGCCGGGCAGCGCGCGCTCGAGGCCGGGCAGACGCTGGAGAAGACGCTCGAGCTGGTGCGCGCCCTGCGCGAGAGCGACGACACGACGCCGGTGGTGATGATGGGCTACTACAACCCGATCTACAGCCGCGGCGTCGACCGCTTCCTCGCCGACGCGCGCGAGGCCGGCGTCGACGGGCTGATCATCGTCGACCTGCCCCCCGAGGAGGACGACGAGCTCTGCATCCCCGCCCAGGCGGCCGGTCTCAACTTCATCCGCCTCGCCACGCCGACCACCGACGACGCCCGCCTGCCGCGGGTGCTGCAGAACACGTCGGGCTTCGTCTACTACGTCTCCATCACCGGCATCACCGGCGCCGCCAGCGCCCGGGCGACCGACGTCGGCCCCGAGGTGGCGCGGATCAAGGCGGCGACGGACATCCCCGTCATCGTCGGCTTCGGCATCAAGACGCCCGAGTCGGCCGAAGCCATCGCCAGCGTCGCCGACGGCGCGGTCGTCGGCTCGGCCATCGTCGAGAAGATCGCCGCCGGCCAGCCCGTCGACGACGTCCTCGCCTTCGTGCGCAGCCTCGCCGACGGCGCCCACCGCG
>NZ_CH724108.1:452266-498076 GCF_000153305.1 Oceanicola granulosus HTCC2516 | reverse complement strand
GCCCGCCCCCGGCACGCCCGAGCCGGACGCCGATTGGGGCGAGCCGGGCCTGTCCCGGACGGAGAGCATTTCGGCCTGGAACAGCGCCATCGTCCGGGCCATGATCGCCGTCCAGCCGCAGAACCCCGTCCCCGCCGTGGCCGGGACGGCCACCTCCCCCCGTCACCCCTTCACCGCGCCCTCGCTCAACCCGCTCACCAGGTAGCGCTGGGCGATCAGGAACACGACGGTGATCGGCAGGCCCGACAGGATCGCGGCGGCGGCGAAGTCGCCCCAGAGGTATCGGAACTCGTTGAGGTAGAGGCGCGAGCCGACGGCGAGGGTGAGGTTCTCCTCGCTGCGGATCAGCACGCTGGCGATCGGGTAGTCGTTGATCACGAAGATGAAGGCCAGCACGAACACCACCGCCATGATCGGCACCGCCAGCGGCAGGAACACGTAGCGGAAGGTCTGCCACGGGCTCGCCCCGTCGATCTCGGCGGCCTTGTCGAGCGCGGTGTCGACGGAGTCGAAGTAGCCCTTGATGGTCCAGATGTGCAGCGTGATCATCGACAGGTAGACGAGGATCAGCGCCAGGTGGCTGTCGATCCCGAGCATCGGGCTCACCTCGCCGGCGGCGTCGAAGATGGCGTAGAGCGCCACCAGCGCCAGCGTGGTGGGGAACATCTGGATCAGGAACAGCCCGTCGAGCATCGCGCCCTTGCCGCGGATGCGGATGCGGCTGAAGGCGTAGGCCGAGACCACCGACAGCGCCAGGATGCCGGAGGCGGCGATCAGGCCGATCTTGATGGAGTTCCACATCCACAGCAGCACCGGGTAGGGCGGCTCGACGACTGTGCCGTCGTCGCGCACGTAGTCGAGGCCGAAGGCGAGGTACCAGTGCTCGAGCGTCGGGTTCTCCGGCCACAGGCTGCCGACGGTGAAGTTGCCCTCCCGGAACGAGATCGACACCACCACGAGGAACGGAAACAGGATCAGCGCCAGGAACAGCAGCAGGAAGCCGTGCGCGAGGATCTTCTTGACCAGGAGGTCGCGGGGGCGCTCGACGATCATTGCGGCGCCCTCCGCGCCGCCGCCCGCCGCATCGCGACGAAGTTGGCGTAGGAGACCGCGCCGACGATGACGAAGATGATCAGCGTGATCGCCCCGGCGAGGCCGAATTGCTGGCTCGAATCGTTGAAGGCGAGGCGGTAGGTGAAGCTCGCCAGGATGTCGGTCTTGCCCGCCGGGATGGCGGTGCCGGGGATGTCGGGCTGGCCGCGGGTGAGCAGCAGGATCAGCATCAGGTTGTTGAAGTTGAAGGCGAAGGCGGCGATCAGCAGCGGCAGGAACGGCGGCAGGATCTGGGGCAGGGTGATCGAGAAGAAGGTCCGCACCGACGAGGCGCCCTCGAGTGCGGCCGCCTTCTTGTGATCCGCCGGCACCGCCTGCAGGAAGCCCATCGCCAGCAGCATCATGTAGGGATAGCCGAGCCAGACGTTGACGATCAGGATCATCACCCGCGCCAGCGTCGCGTCGGTGAACCAGTGCGGCCGGAGCCCGAACAGCGCCTCCAGGATCAGGTTCAGCTCGCCGAAATTCTGGTTGAAGATGCCGCGGAAGACGAGGATCGAGATGAAGGCCGGCACCGCGTAGGGCAGGATCAGCAGCACCCGGTAGACCGCCTTGAAGCGCAGGTGCTCCCACTGCAGGATCACCGCCAGCAGCAGCCCCAGCCCGAAGGCGAAGACGACGGTGCCGCCCGCGAAGAGCACGGTCCACACGAAGATCGACACCATCGGGCCGCGGATGCCCTCGTTGGTGAGGATGCGCTCGAAGTTCTGCCAGCCCACGGTGACGCGCCAGCCCGGCGGCACCCGCTCGCCGGCCTCGGTCTCGAAGAAGCCGGTGCGCGGGTTGGCGGTGAGCAGCGCGCCGTCCGACGTCCGGCGCAGGGTGTCTGGGTCGAGCAGCTCGTAGTCGGGCTGGACGCTGGCGAAGGTGCGCAGGCCGGCGTTCATCAGCACGGTTCCGTCGGGGGCGGTGAGGGTGGCGGCGCCGAGGCCGGAGCGGAGCGCGATGGCGTCGCGCCGCTCGAGCAGCGCGGCGGGCGCGTCGGCGGGCGCGAGCGCGGCGTTCTCCTCGCTGCCGTCGAGCGCGAGCGGCTCCGACAGCAGGCCGCTCTCGGGCAGCCAGACGCGGTAGAGGTCGCCCTCGGGCGCGACGGCGAAGGGCTCCTCGGTGTCGGGATCGACCGTCCCGCGCGACAGCAGCACCTCGACTGTGCGCGGCTTGGAGAGCAGGTTGAACGAGCTGTAGTTCGTGAAGCCGATCCAGATCGTGTAGATCACCGGGAAGGCGATGAAGATCAGCACCGCCGCGACACCGGGGAAGATGAAGCGGGCGCCGTAGAAGCGGTTGGAGCCGAACACGACGGCGATCCCGCAGGCCAGCGCCAGCAGGATCAGCCCGAACAGCGGCTGTTGCAGCTGGTAGAGGTGGAACGCCCCCCAGAGCAGCGCGAGGGTGACCAGCCCGGTCAGCGCGAGCCGGGGCCATTGGGCGGCGGAGCGGCCGCCATCGTGAGCTTGATCGAGCGCCGTCATGGGCGAGGTGCGGGCCGGCGCGCAGGCCGGCCCGGCGCCGGATCAGTTGCCGAGGATGCGCGCGGCGGCGGCGTCGAGTGCCTCCTGCGGCTCCTGGGCCTGGGTGGTGATGTTGGCGAGCGCCGGCTCCATCGCCGCCCAGAAGGCGCCCATCTCCGGGTTCGACGGCATCGGCACGCCGTTGGCGGCGACCTCGAGCATCGCGGAGATGTTGGGATCGTCCTGCGCCTCGGCGGCGGAGATGTCGGCGAGCGCGCCGAGCTCGCCGTTCCGGTTCCAGGTGGCGAGGCCCTCGTCGGTCAGCAGGTAGTTCTCGATGAACTCGACCGCGAGGTCGGTGTTCGGGCTCGCGGCGTTGAGGCCGAGCGCCTGCACGCCGAGGAAGGGCGGAGCCTCGTTGCCGTTCACCGTCGGGATCGGGGCGACGCCGAAGTCGATGCCCGAGTCGGCGAGGTTGCCCCAGGCCCAGGGGCCGTTGAGGATCATCGCCACCTCGCCGTTGTTCATCGCGGCGTCCATGATGCCGTAGTCGACGCCGGCATCCATCACGCCCTCCTCGATCAGCGTGTCGAGCACCTCGGCGCCCGCGACGGCGCCCTCAGTGTTCACGCCGGTCTGGCTGCCGTCGTAGCTGCCGTCGACCTTCTGGAAGGCGTACCCGCCGCCGGCCATCAGCAGCGGCATGGTGAAGTAGGTGTTGTTGTAGTCCCACAGGATCGGCGCGACGCCGTCGGGCGTCTCGAGCGCCATCACCTCCTCGAAGCTCGCGGGCGGCTCGGAGACGATGTCCTTGTTGTAGATCAGGTGCACCGCCTCGACGCTCACCGGGTAGCCCCAGGTCTTGCCGTCGAAGGTGACCGCGTCGAGCGTGGTGTCCAGCACCCCCTCGGCGAAGCTCGCGGAGGGCGAGACCGGGGCCAGCAGGCCGCCGTTGGCCCACTCGCCGAAGCGGTCGTGTGCCCAGAGGATGATGTCGGGGCCGTCGCCCGTGGCCGCGGCCTGCTGGAAGCGCTCGGGCAGGTCGGGGTCGACGACCTCGACGGTCACCTCGATGCCGAGATCGTCGGTGAAGGCCTGAGCCGCCTCGAGCAGCGCCTCGCGGTCGCGGTAGGCGCCGGTCCAGATCAGCAGCTCGCCGTCCTCGAAGGCGGCGGCGGGCAGCGCCGCGACGAGGGCGAGCGCGGAGACGGAGAGCGTCTTGGCGAAATGTGGCATGAGGTCCTCCCAAGGATGTTGCCGCCCGGGTTGTCCCGGTGTCGGAGTCATTAGATGCGCCTGCGCCCGCGCGCTGCAAGCGCTATCGGTGCGCCGTTGCGTCAGGACGGATGCCGCCGCTTGCCCGGCCCGCGCGGATGCTGTCACATGAGCCTGATCCACCAGCCCGGAGGCGTCAGATGCCGCTCGACACCCGCTCCGCCGCGCCGATGCGCACCGAGGCGCTGCACAAGTCCTACGGCGAGGTCGAGGTGCTGAAGGCGATCGACATCGACATGGCCGCCGGCGAGTTCCTGGTGCTGGTCGGGCCGTCGGGCTGCGGCAAGTCCACGCTGCTCAACTGCATCGCCGGGCTCGAGCCGATCACTGCGGGCAAGCTCTTCATCGGCGGGCGCGACATGACCAACGAGCCGCCCAAGGACCGCGACATCGCCATGGTGTTCCAGTCCTACGCGCTCTACCCGACGATGTCGGTGGGCGAGAACATCGGCTTCGGCATGAAGATCCGCCGGGTGCCGAAGGACGCGATGCAGCAGCGCATCCGCGAGGTGGCGGAGCTTCTGCAGATCGGCCACCTGCTGGAGCGCAAGCCGAGCCAGCTCTCGGGCGGGCAGCGCCAGCGGGTGGCGATGGGCCGGGCGCTGGTGCGCGATCCGGCGCTGTTCCTGTTCGACGAGCCGCTCTCCAACCTCGACGCCAAGCTGCGGGTGGAGATGCGCGCCGAGATCAAGCGCGTGCACCGCACGACCGGCGCGTCGATCGTCTACGTCACCCACGACCAGATCGAGGCGATGACGCTGGCGAGCCGGATCGTGGTGCTGAAGGGCGGCGTGGTGCAGCAATTCGGGACGCCCGAGGAGATCTTCGACCGGCCCGCCAACACCTTCGTCGCCGATTTCATGGGCGCGCCGCCGATGAACCTGATTCCCGCCGAGGTCGAGGGCGAGGCGCTGGTGCTGGGCGGCGGCCACCGGCTGAGCCTGCACGCGGGCCTCGCGGCGCGGCTGCCCCGGCGGCTGATCCTCGGCGTGCGCCCCGAGCGGATCCAGCGCAGCGCGACGCCCGACATCACGGTGCCCCCGGTGATGGTCGAGAATACCGGCGCGGAGTGCTACTTCACCTTCCGCCTCGGCAAGACCAGCGTCGTCGCCAAGCTCCCCGGCCGGATGCCCGACGACACCACCGAAGCGGCGGCGCTGGCGGTGGACCGGGAGGGGCTGAGCTTCTTCGACGCCGAGACCGAGCAGCGCCTGACCGTTTGAGGGGCGCTGGCCGGACGACCCCGCCGAAGTTTCGCGCTTCGCTTGCCACATGTTCCGCCCGGCCCCCGGCGGGGCAGCGCCGTCCCGCCCCCCCGGGGCGGCGCTTCTGGCGAAGGTCTGTCCGCCAACGCGACGTCGGTGCTTGCGGGAATATCCCAAGCAGCTCGCACCCGCCCCGGCGGGACGGCGCTGCCCGGCCGGGCGAAGGTCACGCCCCGGTGACGCGCCAGATCACGTTGCCGACGTCGTCGGCCATCAAGAGCGACTTGCCGTCCGGCCCGACCTGGACGCCGACCGGGCGGCCGTAGGAGACCGACTCGTCGGGCGCCAGGAAGCCGGTGAGGATGTCGCGCGGCTCGCCCGAGGGGCGGCCGTCGGCGAACGGGACGAAGATCAGCTTGTAGCCCGACAGCGTCGAGCGGTTCCACGAGCCGTGCTGGCCGATCGCCATCCCCGCGCCGAACCCCGGCAGCGTCCCTTCCGGCACCCAGCACAGGCCGAGCGACGCGGTGTGGCCGCCGAGCGCGTAGTCGGGCTTGGTCGTGGCCGCGACCTTGGCCGCGTCCTGCTCGACGCGGTCGTCGACGATGCGGTCCCAGTAGCAGTAGGGCCAGCCGTAGAACGCGCCGTCCTCCACCGAGGTCAGATAGTCCGGCGGGGTCTCGTCGCCGAGGCCGTCGCGCTCGTTGACCACGGTCCAGAGCTTGCCGGTGGTCGGCTCGAACGCGACCCCGACCGGGTTGCGCAGCCCGCCGGCGAAGATCCGGGCGGTGCCGCTGGCGATGTCGTACTCCCAGATGCAGGCCCGGCCTTCCTCGGCCTCCATCCCGTCGTCGCCGATGTTGGAGAGCGAGCCGACGCCGGCGTAGAGCTTGCTCCGGTCGGGCGAGACGATCAGCGAGCGGGTCCAGTGGCCGCCGGGCTTGAAGTCGCAGAGCTTCCTGCCCGGGCCGGTGAGCGAGGTCGCGCCCTCGGTGTAGTCGAAGGCGACGATGCCGTCGGTGTTGCCGACGTAGAAGGTGTCGCCCACCAGCGCCATGCCGAAGGGCTGGCGCTGGTTCTCGAGGAAGACGTGGCGCTCCTCGGCGATGCCGTCGCCGTCCCTGTCGCGCCAGAGCGAGATCCGGTTGGCGCTCTTGCCGATGGCGCCGGCGCGCCGCATCGTCGCCTGCGCGGCGCGGTCGAACAGGCTCCGGGGCGGGCCGGCCTCGTTGAGCGCCTCGGCCACGAGCACGTCACCGTTGGGCAGCACCTCGATCCAGCGGCAATGGTCGAGCTTCTCGGCGAACGCGTTGACCTTCAGGCCCGGCGCGGCGGTCGGGGTCTGGCCCGGGTCCCAGCCGCGGGCGGTCGGCATCTTCAGGGTCATGAGACCCTGCTTCTTCGCCTCCGGGATCTCCGGCTCCAGGCCCACCGCCTGCCGGCCGGGGGCCCCCATCCGCCGCAGCAGAACCATCGTGCCGCCCACGAAGGACGCCGCTTTCGCCATGAAGTCCATGAAGTCTCCTGATCGCTGGCCGGCCACGCCGGAGCGGGCCGGGAGAATGCTGAAGGCTGACTACCGCATCGCGCGGGAAGAGGGAACCTGCGCCTCCGGCGCCGCGGCGAGCCAGCGGCGGCGGCTCTCGGGATCGGGCAGCGCGCGCAGGGCGGCGACGCAGGCGGCGAGGGCAGGCAGGCCCTCGTGCGCGGCGGCCCGCGCGAGGCTGCCGCCGGGGGGCGCGTCGGCGGGAGGCCAGGTGCGGTCGCCCGCGAGGTGGCGCTCGATCATCGCCGACAGCGGGCGCAGCACGGAATCCACCGGCGCGGCCTCGGTGGCGATGCGGTGGCGCAGCGCCTCGGCCATGCCGCCCGGTGCCCGGCCGGCGAGGCGGCAGGAGGCGCGCACGACGACGTCGTCGGCGTGGCGCACCCGCCGCCCGGCGAGGCGCAGCCGGCGCACGAGGTCGCGGTCCTCCCCGGTGGGGCGATGCGCGAAGCCGCCGATGGCGCGGTAGGCCTCGGCGGTGACGCCGAGGTTGCACCCGGCGCACTGGCCGTGGTGCGGGTGGGGATTGAGCGGGTCGGGCGCGAGCAGGGCCTCGAACTCGAGCGTCAGCGTGATCCATTGGTGCTCGATCGCGCCGCGCTCGAAGAACTCCGGCGGCAGCAGCGCCGCCTCCTCCTCGATCAGCGCCACCTTGCCGCAGACCCCGTCCACCCGCGCCAGCCACGCCTCCGCGCGCGCCACCCAATCGGGCGCGGCAAGGCAGTCGGCGTCGCTGGTGAGCAGCCGCTCCGCGCCCGCGGCCAGCGCGATCTCCGCGCCGTACGCGCGCGCGGTGCCGACGCCGCCGGGGCTGGCGGGGATCTCGGAGACGGTGAGCGGCAGGCCGAGCTCGCCCGCCGTGCGGCGGGCGACGGCGACGGTGTCGTCGGTCGTGCCGTTGACGACGAGGATCGTCTCGGGCGGCCCGGCGGTCTGAGCGGCGAGGGCGGCGAGGCAGGCCCCGATGCGCTCGGCCTCGTCGCGGGCGGGGAGGATGACGACGGTACTCACGGCAGCCTCCGGTCGATGCGAAAGTCCGGCCCCGGGCGCAGGCAGGCGAGCGGCCGCGTCAGCGCCGCGTCGAAGGCGGCGAGGGCTTCGGGGCCTTGCAGCGGGTTGCCGCTGTCGCCGAGCCAGTTGACGCAGACCAGTTCGGCCCCGCCCCAGCGCCGGTCGATCTGCTCGGCGAGGTCGGCGAGGCCGGGGCGGTCGAGGAAGTACAGGATCTCGCTCATCAGGATCAGGTCGTAGTCGCCGTCGGGAAGCTCCGCCGGGAGCATCTGACGGTGAAACCTCCCTTCCGGCACCGCCACCCGCGCGCTCGCGAGCGCGCGCTCGACGGCGTCGACGCCGGTGTAGGCGCCGGCCCGTGGGGCGATGCGCCGGGCCAGCGCGCCGTTGCCGCAGCCGACCTCCAGCACCGAACCGTAGCGCGGCCGGGCGAGCGCGGCGGCGACGGCGTCGAAGCGGGCCTGTTCGTAGGGCGAGGTGGCGAATTTCCACGGGTCGTCCGTGGCGCTGTAGAGGCGAGCGAGGTGGTCGGGGGTGACGGCGTTCATGGATCGGCAGGCTCGAAGTAGAGCTCCTCCCCGGTCGCGAACATCTCGACGAAGCGGTCGTCGAGCACGAAGCCTTCCGGATCGTCTGTCACGACTTGCCCGAGCTGGCTGCGATGGGCGGCGATGGCGCGGCGCTTGGCGGGCTCGGCCGGGCCGGGGGCGAGACGCAGCTCGGCGCGGTGGGGCAGGTGGGTGCGGAAGCCGGGATCGTCCCAGCGCGACCAGACCGGGTAGTGCAGCAGCTCGACGCCGCCCAGCCGCGCGGCGCGGCGGGCGATGTCGGCGGCGGCCTTGTGGTCGGCGTGGTGATCGGT
The DNA here is from genome assembly GCF_000153305.1 of Oceanicola granulosus HTCC2516. GTDB lineage: Bacteria > Pseudomonadota > Alphaproteobacteria > Rhodobacterales > Rhodobacteraceae > Oceanicola > Oceanicola granulosus. The sequence goes on along the minus strand of NZ_CH724108.1, from coordinate 489,613 downwards.
CGGCGCGGGCGCGAAGAGCCGGGCGGCGCCGGTGATGGCGCAGCAATCGGCGATGCGCTCGGCGAGGACGTCGTAGCGGTCGGTGAGCTGCCACATGCCGCCGTCGGGCTGGCCGAGCCAGGTGACGTCGGATGCGCCGCCGCCGAGGCAGCCAACGGCCTCGGTCAGCTCCGCCCGCCGGATTTCCGCCAGGCGCTGCCGAGGCCAGGCCCGGGAGCCGGGGTGCGAATTGCCACCGTCGGTGAGGCAGATGACGTGCGCGCCCTCGGCGGCGAACGCCCCGGCGAGCAGCGCGCCGCAGCCGAGCGACTCGTCGTCGGGGTGCGGCGCGAACACGACGACGGGCGCGTTGCCGGTCAGGTCGGCGACGCAGACGCGGCGGGCGGTGACGGTCTCGCTCATGATGCGAGCCAGTTCGAGAACGGCGCGTCGCCCGCGAACAGGCGGCGGGCGGCGCGCTGCAGGAAGGCGTCGCGCGCGGCCTGGCGCATGTAGCAGGCGAGGTCGCGCGCGGTCTGCCCGACGGGGCTGTCGGCGGCGAACATCGCCAGTCCGACGCTCTGCTCGGCGGCGGCGATGGCGGCCTGGCCGATCTCCTCGGTGAGCAGCCGGGCCGCGATGGCGCGGGCGACGGCGGCCTCGGGCTCGACACCCGGCGCGGCCACGGCCTCGGCGGTCTCGCGGACCATCTCCCCCGCCGCGAGGGCGCGGAACAGCACCGGCGCGAGGCGGGCCATGTGGGCCTCCGCCTCGAGCTGGCCGCGCGCGGCGAGCATGTCGCGGACCTGCCCGAGCAGTCCGAGCGCCCCGCCGAGCTGCACCGCCGCGATCCGCCAGACCCCGCCGACGAAGTGCGGCTCCTGCCCGTAGGCGCCGGGCGGGCCGATCAGCGCCGCCTCCGGGGCGGGCAGGCCGGCGCAGTCGAAGTCGCCGCTGAGCGTGTCCTGCATCCCGGCCATGTCCCACGTCTCGGGCCGCTGCCGGCCGGGGTCGGTCGCGTCGACCAGCACCAGCCGCTGCGCCGCGCCGCTGCCGGCGGTGACGAGCGCGCGCGCCACGATGCCGAGCCCGGAAGCAAAGCGCTTGCCGCCCGACAGGCGGCCGTCGAGCAGCGCGACCGGCTCGGCCCCGTCGGCGCCCCAGACGCCGAACAGCCGGCCCCGCGCCGCCTCGGCGCGGGCGCTTGTGATCTGCTCCGGCGTGCCGTGGACGGCGATGAGGGCGAGGGCGTTGGCGTGGCCCTCGACGAGGCGGGCGAGCGAGAGGTCGTCCTCGGCGACGCGGATCAGCCGGGCGGCCAGCGCGGTGGGAGTCTCGTCGCGCGGGGTGAGCGCGCCCCGGGCGTGGAGCGCGGCGATCGCTCCGGCGAGGCGCGGCGCGGCGGCGGGGGCATGGGCGCGGGCGAGGCTCATTCGGCGGCCATCGCGAGCGGCGCCGCGCGGACCGGCGCGAGCGTCTTGCGCCACGCCTCGAGCACCGCGCTCATGCGGAAGGCGGGGCGCATCGTCACCGCCGGCGGCGCGGCGCGCCAGTCGGCGAGCCGGGCGGCGAGGGCGTTGTCGTCGGTGGTGTCGAACACCTGCTCGGCGCTCGACACGACCTCCTCGTTGGCCCCGAGGCCGTGGTGGGCGATGACCGGCGTGCCGGTCGCGTTGGCCTCGGCGAGCACGAGGCCAAAGGTCTCGGCGAAATGCGTCTGCGGGTAGAACAGGCACAGGCTGCGCCGCATCCGCAGCAGCACCTCCTCGCGCGGCAGCGCTCCGAGCACCTCCACCCCCTCGGGCGGCTCCGGCACCTCCCAACGCATGTAGCCGGGATCGGCGACCCAGAGCTTCAGCGTCGGGATCCGCGCGCGCATCCGGGCGAAGCGCTCGTAGACCTGCCCCAGCCCCTTGTGCGGCGCGGACGCGAACAGCAGCTGGTCGCGGTCGCGCGGGGTGGCGTCGGGGCGCAGGTCGTCCTCGACGGGATTGTGCACGTGGCAGAGCCGCGGCAGGCCGGGCTGGTGCGAGAGCAGCGCGCGGCGCAGCATCTCCTCGTGGCTCGCCGACACGCACACCACCTCGATCCGCGCCGCCTTGAGGCGGGGGCCGATGTCGCGGTTGTGCTTTCCGGGCAGGACGTGGAGCCAGATCAGGATCCGCGCCGACGGGTTCAGCTTGCGCAGCCGCAGCGCGACCTTCCACGAGTTGATGACCACGATCACCGGCTCGCTGCGGGCCACGTCGAGCGCCTCGGCGAGCGGCGCGAGTCCGAGCAGGCCGTTGCGCAGCGGCGCGGCGCGGCCGGCCTGGGCGAGGGTGACGGGGCGCTCGGCGGCGAGCCGGGTGAGCACCTTCAGCACGGTCGCCTCGGTGCCGCCGATGCCGCCCCTCGCGAGGGCGGCGGTGTCGTAGGGCGCGGGGCAGCCGGGATCGACGACGAGGAGCGGCGCGCTCATTGGGCCGCGAGCCCCAGGCCGCCGTCGCCCTGCGCGGCGATGATCGCGGCGACGCGCGCGGCGGTGGCGTCGCTCATCAGCGCGGGCGACACGGCGAGGTGCTCGGGGTTCCAGACCTCGGCCACCTCGAGGTCGGCCAACTCGATGGGCACCGGCTCGACCGATCCGCCCGCGCGCCAGTTCTCCGCCTGCGCCCAGACCACCGCGCGGTCGCGCTTGCGCCGCTCGCTGTCGTAGTCGGACTCCGTCGACTGGGTGAGGGAGTCGGCCGTCTCGATCTTGGTGAGCAGGATCTCGGGCAGCACCCAGACGATCTCGCCGCCGAACAGGATGCGGTTGCGGATCTCGCGGTCTTCCTCGACGCAGTCCGAGAAGCCGCCGAGGCGCTGGAACAGCGAGACGTGGAACAGTCCCGAGTTGATGTGGGTCCACTCGCCGGGGACGCGCGAGCCCATCTGCAGGTTGGGGAAGATGTCGTCGACGATCGACAGGTCGCGCCGGATCTCGACGCGGCGGCCGTCGGGCAGGACCAGCTCGTGGTGCGTCAGCACGAGGCCGACCTGCAGCGTCGAGTTCGGCTCGTGGCCGGCCATCTTCCAGTTGAGGCAGGGGTGCGCGCCGATCTCGGGCTGCGCGAGGGTGCGCGCCTGCAGCAGCACCTTGTCGGGGTGCGGGCGGTCGTCGCTGTCGTGGAAGGTCCAGGCGTCGGGGGCGGTGAGGGCGAGGCCGACGTTCTTGGCCTGCGCGGTGCCGACGTTGCGGGCGAGGCGGATGTAGAGGAAGTCGGGCCGCTCGGCGAACCGGGCGAGCGCGGCGCGGGTGTCGTCGGTCGAGCCATCGTCGACCACGACCACCGTCTTGCGCGGGTGGGACTGGGCGAGAGCGGCGTCGACGGCGGCGCCGATCAGGTGCGCGCGGTTGTAGGTGGGAATGACGATGGCGACATGTGGGTCCACGGGCTTAATCCTCTCGGTTCAATGCGGCTGGCAGGCGGACAGGGCGCGCGACAGGAGCAGCGCGGCGGGCAGGAGCGACATCAGGCAAGCCAGCCCGGCGATCGCCCACGGCCCGGCGGCGAGCGCATTGGGCAGGGCGAGCAGGCCGGCGGCGAACAGCGCGAGATGATCGAGCGGCAGGGTGGCGGCGGCGCGGGCGGCCTTGGGCGTGACGGCGAAGGGCAGGCGGCCGGAGCCGAGGGCGTCGACGGTCCCGCGCGCAGCGGCGGGCAGCAGGGCGAGGCGGGCGACGAGCGCCGCCAGCACGGTGCCCGCCCGCTCGCGGCGGCCGACGAGGGCGAGCCGCAGCCCGGCGCGCAGCAGGCCCGCGAGCAGGCACAGCGCCGCCAGCGTCACCACCGCGCCGCGCTCGCCGGCGAGCAGCGCGCCGACCAGCACCCCGGCCGGCAGCAGCGCCGCGCTCTGCCACGCCGAAAGCTGCGCCAGGACGTGCCAGCCGCGCAGACCGCCGAAGCGGCGGCGGGCGAACTGGCCCAGCACGCGCGCGTTGCCGTAGCTCCAGCGGTGGCGCTGGCTTTCGCAGCTCGCGAGGTCGAGCGGCAGCGCGCCGCGCCCGACGCTGGCCGGCACGAAGCGCCCGGCGAAGCCTTGTCGGCAGAGCTTGAGGCCCAGCTCGGCATCCTCGGTCACGCTCATCGCGCGCCAGCCCCCCACCGCCGCGAGCGCGGGGATGGCGACCACCGTCAGCGTCCCCGTCGGCAGCGCCGCGCCGGAGCGGTTGGCGGCGCGGGCGTAGGTGGCAAAGTAGTCGCCGAGCTCCAGCTCGAAGCCCGCCGTCGCGGGCGCGCCGCGATAGGCCTGCGGGAATTGCAGCCAGTCGTCGCCGGCCTCGAGTTCGGCGGCGGTGCGCGACAGGAAGTCAGGCGCGACGACATAGTCGCAATCCACCGTCACCACGTGCGTCGCGCGCGCGTCGGCGGCGGCGAGCGCGATGTCGAGCGCCCCGGCCTTCGCGCCCTTCACGCCCTCGCGGTGCAGGAACGTCGCGCCGAGCTCGGCGCAGCACGCCTCCACCGGCCGCCAGAGCGCCGGGTCGGCGGTGTTGTTGTCCATGACGATGATCTCGTGGCGCTCGCGTGGCCAATCCTGCGCGGCGAGCGCCCGCAGGGTCTCGCACACCACCTCGGGGGGCTCGTTGTGGGTGGCGACATGGACGGAGAAGAAGGGCTCGTGCCCCGGCCGCCCGGCCGGCGGGGCGCTCGGCAGGCGCAGCATCGTGGCGAACTGGAGCAGGGCAAGGCCGGCCTCGAGAGCGAGGCACAGGATCATCAGCGGGAGCATGAGGACGGGGTCGAGGAAAGCCAGGGCGACCGAAATGCCGAAAATTGGCCGTGACAGGCGCATGTAGTCTTTCTCTCTGAAGATGCCGAGGGTAGGCTGGAACGGCGTGTCGTATTGATGGGTAACGGCGCCCGATCCTGCCGCGTTCCGGTGCGGGTCGCTAAATTTTGTCAGCGGAGGCGAGACGGCTTCCGAAGCTGCCCGGAAGGCGAGCGAACCTTTGTCGATGATGAAGCCCCCGAACTTCGGCCGCGAGCACAAGGTCGGCCTGCTACGGCAACTCACCGACGCCGACTGGACCAGCCTCTCGGCGCTGCACTCCGAGATCCGTCAGATCCCCGCGCGCACCCGCGTCATCGACGCGGGCGTCGCCCTGCACGAGAGCCTGCTGCTGTTCGACGGGCTGATGGTGCGCCACATGTCCGACCGGCGCGGCCGGCGGCAGATGGTGGCGGTGCAGGTGCCGGGCGACTTCGTCGATCTCCACTCGCTGCCGCTGGGCCATCTCGACCATTCCGTCACCACGCTGACGGAGGTGCGCGTGGCGGTGTTTCCGCACGATCGGCTGCGGGCCGGGTTGCCCGAGAATGCCGGGCTCAGCCTTCGGCTCTGGCGGCTGACGCTGATCGACGCGGCGATCCACCGGCGCTGGACCTTCCGCCTCGGGCGGCTGCGGGCGCTCGCCGGGATGGCCGACTTCTTCTGCGAGATGGACTACCGCATGCGCAATTGCGGTCACGGGACGGACGACGGCTTCCACCTGCCGCTGACCCAATCCGATCTCGCCGAGGTTTGCGGCCTGTCGCCGATCCACGTGAACCGGGTGCTGCGCGACCTGCGCGAGGCGGGGCTGTGCACCTTCGCCGACGGCCGGGTGCTGATCCACGACCGCGAGGAGCTGTGCCGGCTCGGCGAGTTCGACCCGAGCTACCTCTACTTCGAGGACGACCTGAAGCCCGGCTTCGAGGAGGCCCCGGCGCAGCAGCTCGCCGAGCGCTGACGGCCGGGCCGGGCGGGCAGGGCAGGCGGCTCAGCCGCCGTCTTCGCGCGCGATATTGGCCAGCATCCGCGCCATGATCCGCTGGAAGTGCGCGAGGTCGTCCTCGCCGATGCCCGCCACCAGCGCCGCCTCGCGCTTGATGGCGAGATCGAGCACCTTGTCGTGCAGTGCCTGCCCGGCCTCGCTCAGCCGCCAGAACTTGCGCCGCGGGTCGGTGGGGGCGGGCTCGCCGGCGAGGTAGCCGCGGCTCTCGAGGAACGCCAGCGACCGGCTCACCGCGCCCTTGTCGAGGTTGACCAACTCGCAGATCCGCACCGCCGGGCAGCCCGGCTCGACGGCGACGGTGGTGATGACCCTCACGTCGATGATGCCGATGCCGAGCTCGCGCAGGAACACGTTGGAGCCGCCCCGGGTGATCGCGTTGGTCACCGTCACCAGCCAGAACGGCGCGTAGCGCTCGAGGTCGAGCACCCGGCGGCCGTCGACCTCCTTGATGGGCGGCTGGCGGCCGGAGCCGCCCGGGGAGCTGTCGTGCTGCACTGTCACCTCGCTCGGCCGATTGGTGACGTTCAGACTAACCCCTTGATGCCGCTGACGTCTACCGAAGCCTCAGCTCCGGGCGTACACATCTTCGTAGCGGATGATGTCGTCCTCGCCGAGGTAGGAGCCGGTCTGCACCTCGATCAGCACCATCGGCACCTTGCCCGGGTTCTCCATCCGGTGCGTCGCGCCGAGCGGGATGTAGACGGACTCGTTCTCCGTCACGAGCTTGACCTCCTCGCCGACCGTCACCTTCGCGGTGCCCTCGACGACGATCCAGTGCTCGGAGCGGTGATGGTGCGATTGCAGCGACAACGCCGCGCCGGGATGGACGACGATGCGCTTGACCTGGAAGCGGCCGCCGATGACGAGGCTCTCGAACCAGCCCCAGGGCCGGTGGTCGCGCGGGAACTGGACCGCCTGCTTGGCGCCCTTCGCCTTCAGCGCGCTCACCGCCGCCTTGACCCGCTGCGCCTCGTCCTTCTTCGCCACGAGCACCGCGTCGGAGGTGGCGATGGCGACGATCCCCTCGAGGCCGATCCCGACGACCTCGACCTGGTCGGTCTCCGAGCGCAGCAGGGTATCGCTGCAGTCGATGGCGGTGGCGTGCTCGGAGCAGACGTTGCCCTGCGCGTCGGGGCCGGATTGCTGCCAGACCGCGTCCCAGCCGCCGACGTCGGACCACGGGCCGGCGTAGCGCTTCACTGCGAGGTTGTCGGCCTTCTCCATGATCGCGTAGTCGACCGAGATGTCGGGCGCGCGGCTCCACGGCTCGGCGGCGAGGCGGGTGAAGCCGAGATCGCGCTCGGCCCCGGCGAGCGCCTCGGACACGGCCGCGACGATGTCGGGCGCGTGGGTGCGGAACGCCTCGGCGGCGGCGCGGGCCGACATCAGGAAGATGCCCGCGTTCCACAGGAAGTTGCCTGCCGCGAGCATCTCCTCGGCGCGCGCCCGCTCGGGCTTCTCGACGAAGCGGGCGAGGGGCTGCGGCGCCTCGGCCCGCGCGTCCGCCCCGGCGGCGAGTTCGAGGTAGCCGTAGCCCGTCTCGGGCCGGTCGGGCGCGATGCCGAAGGTGACGAGATCGCCCGCCGCGGCGCGCGGCGCGGCGGCGTGAATCGCGGCGCGGAAGCCCTCGGCGTCGGGAATGACGTGATCGGACGGCGCGACGAGCATCAGCGCCTCCGGGTCCTGCCCGGCCAGCCACAAGGCCGCCGCGCAGATCGCGGGCGCGGTGTTGCGCCCCTCGGGCTCGATCAGGATCGCCTGCGGGGCCTGCTCGATCTGCGCCAGCTGTTCCGTCACGATGAAGCGGAACGGCTCGGCCGTCAGGATGACGGGCGCGGCGAAGCCCTCGCCGGAGAGGCGGCGGGCGGAGGCCTGGAACAGGCTCTCCTCGCCCATGAGGCGGGAGAATTGCTTGGGAAACGACTTGCGCGAGAGCGGCCACAACCGGGTTCCGGAGCCGCCGCAGAGCAAGATGGGATGGATCATCGAAAACACTCCTGACACCGCTCCCGTATCTCAAGACCGTGATCGGGGGACAAGGGCGAAGGCGTCGGGAGGAGCTGGAGCGGGCAGCGGGAATCGAACCCGCACCAAGAGCTTGGAAGGCTCGTGTGATACCATTTCACCATGCCCGCGCTCGAAGCGTGGCTAGTCGATGGCCGGGCCGCGGTCAAGGCGTCGACGCGGCGGCAGGCAGCCGGTATTGGGCAGGAGTGTGTATTCTGGAGACCCGCCCATGCTGTCCGATGTGATCCCCTTCTACGGGAAGCTGACCCCCGAGGCGCTGGCCCTCGAGATGCCGCAGGGCTCGATCACCTTCGCGCGCTTCGACGCCGACATCCGCCGCATGGCCGCGGCGCTCGCGGCGGAGGGGATCACCGCGGGGCAGGTGGTGCTGGTGAGCGACACGCGGCCCTACATCCACCTGCTGTGCCTGATGGCGCTGCTGCGGATGGGCTGCGCGTCGATCTCGGAGGAGCGGCTGTCGCGCACGGCGGCGCTGGTGCGGCCCGACTGGCTGCTGGCGGAGAAGCCGCCGGAGGAGAGCGGCGGGGCGCGAGTGATCCTGCACGACGCCGCGCGGCTCGAGCAGGTGCTGTCGTCGGAGCCGACGGCGGATGCGCCCGCCGAGCTGCCCGGCGACGCGCTGGTGCGGCTCGACATGACCTCGGGCTCGACCGGCACGCCCAAGATCGTGCCGCTGACGCTCGACGCATTGATGGCGCGCCTGCAGCACAACGGGCCGCAGCAACACGCGCCGGCGCGCATGCTCTCGACCCTGGGGCTCGACGTGACGGGATCGTTCATCGCGATGCTGAACACCTGGCAGCTCGGCTGCCCGGTCCTGTTCGCAGGCGGAATGCCGCCCGGGCAGGCGGTGCACGATTTGAAGCCGACCGTCGCGATCATGGCGCCGATACAGGCTTACTTCCTTCTGATGACATGGAAGCAGGAGTGGTCGAGGCCGGAGGCCTTCCGGCTCGGGGTGATCGGCGGCGCGTTGCCGCGCAAGCTTCGGGACGGGCTGATGGCGCGGATCACCGACGACATCCGCCTCAGCTACGCCTCCACCGAGACCTGGCGGATCTGTCACGGCGACGTCCGCCAGCTGCCCGACCTCCCCGGCGCCGCCGGCATCCCGCTGCCCGGCGCGCGGCTCGAAATCGTCGACGATGCGGACCGCCCCGTCGCCGCCGGCGAAATCGGCAACGTCCGGGTGAGGAGCCCGCAGATGATCGACACTTACTGGACCCCGGACGGCGAGGTGCGAAACCCGCTCTTTCGCGACGGATGGTACTATATCGGCGACCTCGGACACCTCACCGACGACGGCATCTTCGTCCACGCCGGGCGCGTCGACGACGTGCTCAACATCGGCGGCGAGAAGATTGCGGCGTTCGAGGTGGAGGAGCAACTCGCGACCCTCCAGGGCGTGCGCGAGGCCGGGGCCTTCATCCTGCCCGACGCCGACGAGGTGCCGCGCCTGCACGCCGGCGTGGTGGCCGAGCGGGAGGCGGACGAGCTGGCGCGGGAGTACCGGGCGGGCTTCCGGCGCGACATCACGGTCACAGTGCTGAAGGGCCTGCCCCGGACCCGCACGGGCAAGCTCGAGCGCGGGGCGCTGACCGAGACGGTGGCGGCTTTGCGGCGAGAGCAGGGGTGAGCGCCGCTTCCAAGGCCGATTGCGTTGCTCGCAAACCGCTTTGCGTGGAAATCGTGCTTATTGGGGCTAGGCGGAGCGCCCTCGTGCTGTAGAAGCTATCATCGAGGTCGTCTGCGATCCGCGGATGCTGCCGCATCAACAGAAGGTATTTCGCGTAGCCATGTCTTTCAGGCCCGTCCCGCGCCGCAAGTCGCTGCTCTCCGCCCTCGCCGCATCGACAACGCTGGCGTTCCCCCTTGCTGCAAATGCAGTGCCTGGAACCGATTCGTATACCTGGACGGATCCTCCTGGCTTCGATAACAACTGGCTCGACGCCGCGAGCTGGAGCGGCCCGGGCGGGTTCCCCAACAGTGCGACCGCAGAGGCCATTTTCACCGGCGACAATTCGACATTAACAACCTTCACGAGCGAGAGCGGCGCGACCACGGTCCAGGTCAACCGTGTGGTGCTCTCGGACTACGTTCACACCTTGCAGGGCAACAGCGGCGACCGTCTCCTGTTTGCCGGAACGCTGCCGACCATCCACGTCGAAACGGACAGCGAACTCTTCCTCATCGGCCCTGACACGTTCTATGCCGTTGACGGCACCCTGAACAAGACGGGCGACGGGACCGTAGAGCTACAAACTGTCTTGTCCGGCGCTGTCCTGGTTTCCGACGGAACGCTCGACCTCGGCAAAGGCGCCGGAGTCACCGGCAACGTCGACCTCGAGAGCGACGGCCGCGTGGTGGTGCAAGCCCCCTCGCAATCCGGCGCGCCTGCTGACTCGGCCATCTCGATCGGCTCCCTTTCGGGAGTGGGCGAGGTCACCCTGAATGGCAACCTCCTGACCAACGGAGACAATACGAGCACCATCTTCTCCGGCACCATCACCGGGGGACCTGGCTCGCTCATCAAGATCGGCACCGGAACGCTGACGCTGTCCGGCGATGCCTCCGGCTTCGCTGGTGGGTTTAGCGTCAACGAGGGAACGCTGGCCATCGGCAGCGACAACGCTCTCGGCGAGAACACGGTCGGCCTCAGCGGAAGCGCGGCCCTGGAGCTTCTCGACGGCGTCACCATCGACAACGGAACCGCCGTCGGCACCGGCACCCAGCTCGTCGTCACGAGCGGGACCGCGCGGCACGAGGGCGAAATCTTCAGCGCAGTGGCCGTGATCGATGTGCCGCTCGAGGGCCCTGCCACCACGCAACTGATCAGCGAGGAGCCTCCGTCGCAGCGGATCAGCAAGGCCGGCGACGGCGAGCTGATCCTGACGGGAACGCTGACGAACGTCGACCTCGATGTCTCCGAGGGCCGGCTGATCTTCAATGGCATGACAGAAGGGCTCATCAACGTCGAATCCGGCGCGCTTCTCGGCGGTGAAGGCGAGATCGGCAGCCTCGTGATCGGCTCCGGCGCGGCGCTCGCGCCCGGGAACTCCATCGGCACCGTGACTGTCCTGGGCGACACCACCTTCGCCGCCGGCTCCACCTACCTGGTCGAGGTGGCCGCCGACGGACGCTCCGACCGCACCGATGTCGGTGGCACCGCGGCCGTCGACGGCACCGTGACGCCCATCAGCGTCGATCCGGCGGCCGACTATTCCGCCACCACCCGCTACACCATCGTCACCGCGGTGGGTGGCGTGACCGGCGAATTCGACGCCGTCGTGGAGGATGCGGCGCTCGTGGAGTACGAACTCGTGCAGGACGACAACAACGTCTACCTCGTGCGCAGCGTCATCACCGAAGAGGAAGAGCCCGAGGAGCCGGAGGACGGCGAAGAGGAGGAACCCGGTGATCCGGAACCCCCGACCGAGCCGGATGACGGCGATGAGGAAGAGCCCGGCGCGCCGGACGACGGCGATGAGGAAGAGCCCGGCGCGCCGCCGCCCGTGCCGGAAGACGGCGAGGACGTGCCCGGCGACGACGGCGAGGAGCCGCTGCCGAACTTCGCGCTGCCCGCCAGCGGCGCCAACGCCGAGGGGCTCGCGCTCGTGCTCAGCGAGTTCGACTTCTCCGGCGACGACGTGGTCATCCTCAACAGCCTGCTCGGGCTCAACGAGGCCGATCTCAACCGGGCCTACCGCCAGCTGGGCGGCCAGATCCACGCCGAGGTGGGCCGGGCCTCCGCCGAGCTGTCGCAGCACTTCAACGCGACCATGATGAACGCCGCCGGCAGCGTGACCGGCGCAAGCGCGGGCACGGCGATCGGCAGCCTGCCGGCCTCGCTGACCTGGGCCGAGATCTACGGCAGCGACCTCGACGTGGACGGCGACGGCAACGCCTCGGGCTTCTCGCGCGGCACGTTCGGCGTCGCCAGCGGCACCGAGGCGCAGCTCGATCTGTTCGGCCAGGCCTCCACCGTCGGCGTCGCGCTCGGCTACAGCGAGGCGCATGTCGCGCTCACCGACGTGGCGGAGACGGCGGACATCGAGTCGTTCCATCTCGGCGTCTATACCGAGAGCGGCGCGGCTCCGATGGAGCCGGGCCTCGCGGTGTCCACCGCGCTGTCCTTCGGCCGGCACGCCATCGAGACCGAGCGTCACATCGTCTTCGGCAGCGTCGACCGTACCGCCACCGACGCCTATGACGCGCGCAGCGTGAACGTGGCGATGGAGACGAGCTACAACGTCGCCGTCGACAACCCCTACGGCATCCTGATGGTCTCGCCCTTCGCCGGCCTGCAATATTCGAGGGTCGACGTGGACGACGTGGACGAGAGTGGCGCAGGCTCGCTCAACCTCTCGGGTTCCGACAACGGCGCGGACTGGGCGACGATGTCGCTCGGCGTCGCTGTGGCGGGCGAGCTGGCGCTCGGCGGCGCGGGGCTCAAGACGGTGTCGACGCTGGCCTACGAGCGGGTGCTCGGCGACGAGGTCGGCTCGGCGACGCTGTCGCTCGACGGCAGCCCGGCCTCGTTCGAGGTGCAGGGCGTCGACCAGTCGCGCGACCGCATCCGCACCGGCACGCGGGCGACCTACTCCTTCGGCAACGGCGCCGACATGAGCGTCGCGCTCGACGGCATCTTCGGCGAGGACCGCGAGGAGCTGAACGTGAGCACGAGCTTCACCTTCACCTTCTGAGGCCGTCGCACCCGCAGATCAGCGCCCCCGCAGGAAACTGCGGGGGCGCTTGCCGTTCACGCGATGTTTCACTTGGCCAAGGCGGCGGCGCGCCCTGTAGGCTGGGTGCATGGCCTTCGATTACGACAAGCTCTACGGCGAGAGCCCCGACGCCCTCGGTGCACCGAGCCCGGTCTTCGTCGACTTCTTCGACCGCTTCGAGCGGCGGGGGGCACGGGTTCTGGATGTCGGCTGCGGGCAGGGGCGCGACGCTCTGTTCATCGCCCGACGCGGGCACAGCGTCGTCGGGGTCGATATCGCGCCCAACGGCATCCGCGATCTGCTGGCGGCGGCGCAGGCGGAGGCGCTGCCGGTCGTGGGCGATGTCGCCGATCTGGCGGACTACGCGCCGGAGGGGCTGTTCGACGTCGTCCTGATCGACCGGACCCTGCACATGATGCCGCCGCCGGCGCGCCACGCGGTGCTGGCGCGGCTGCTCGACCATGTCGATGCGGGGGGCTGGCTGCTGATCGCGGACGAGCGCTCGAACATGGCCGGCTTGCGGGCCGTCATCGCCGGCCACGCCGCCGGCTGGACTGCGCACCTTTCGCGCGGCGGCACCCTGTTCCTGCAGCGTGGCTGACCGGCCCGCAGCTCGGGCCCGACGGTGCAGAACCGTCGGGCCGGGGCGTCAGTAGTCGCGCTCGAAGAAGATGCCGAGCGAGGTCTCGCCGTCGCTGCCGACGGAGCCCTTGGCGGTGATGTCGTCGGTCAGGTCGAGGTTGAGGTCGATCTGCGTCTCGCCCTCGGCGTTGACCGTGACGTCGGTGTAGACGTTCTCGCTGAGATAGGCGCCGGCGCGGACGGCGGCGGTGCCTTCCTCGTCGGTGGTGACGTCGAAATCGTCGAGACCGAGCCCGTCGCGCAGGCCGCCGATGATCCCGCCGCCGCCGCGCCCGGCGAGGGTGCCGACGGCGGAGGCGAGCTGGATCGCCTGCAGCGGCGTGATCGAAGCCAGGTCGCGGCCGAAGATCAGCCGCGCCAGCACCTCGTCCTGCGGCAGTTCGGGCGACGAGGCGAAGGTGACGTCGGGCTCCGTCGCCGGCCCCTCGACGATGATGCGCACGTCGGTGCCGTCGCGGGTCTCCGTCTCGGCCACGAGGCGCAGGTAGGGGACGAAATCGCCCTGGAGCTGCGCGTAGCCCTCGGTCAGGTCGAAGCGCTGCTGCAGGATGTCGAGCCGCCCGCGCAGCAGGTCGAACCGGCCGATCGGGATGATGTCCTCGGTGGTGCCCTCGATCCTCAGCTGGCCGCCGAGCTCGGCGTCCAGCCCCCGGCCGCGCACGAAGATGCGCGCGGGGGCGCGGATCAGCACGTCGAGCGGGTAGGCGGCCCCGCCCGCGCCGTCGCCATCGCCGCTCTCCCCGGCCTCGCCGCCGGACACCGACAGGCGCGCCCGCTCGAGCGTTCTGACGACATCCGCCGGCGGTGCGACGTGGCGCACCTCGGGAAGGTCGCCGAGTGCCCCGACCGACGAGGAGGGCACGCGGATCTCGGTGCGGCCGAGGTCGAACGTCCCCGCGATCAGCGCGCCGCCCGCCAGCGGGCCGGTGACGGTGATGCGCCCGTCGGCCGTCGTCTCGTAGAGCTCCGGGTCGCGCAGCACGATGCCATCGAGGACCAGCGCGAGCTCCGCCGGATAGGGCGCGGCGAGCGCGACGGGGCCGGTGAGGGTCAGGCCGCCGCCGTCGTCCAGCCGCGCGGCGAGGTCGAGCCGGGCGCTGGTGCCGTCCAGCGCGACGGTGCCGTTGATGTTCTCCAGGGCCCGCGTCAGGCTCGGCACCGCGAGGCGGGCGTCGACGACGCGCACCGTCCCCGAGACGGAGCCAAGCGCGGGCGGGGCGTCGATGCGCAGGTCGAACTGCCCCACCCCCGAGACGCGGCGCGGGTCGATGTAGGCGTTGGCGAGGCCCAGCGGCACCGAGCCGGTCACCGTCAGGCCGAGGTCGAGGCTCTCGGTCACCTGTCCGTCGATGGCGGCGCTGACGCCGCCGGGGCCGGTGATGTCGGCATCGACGGTCCACGCGCCGCCGCCACTGCGGCTGGCGGTGCCCGTGGCGGTCACGGGACCGGAGAAGTCGGGCGCGAAGATGCCGATGTCGGCGAGCCGGGCATCGAAGCTGGCGGTGCCCGAGCCGTCCTCGCCGGTGAGCCTGCCGGAGGCCGAGAGGTTGGGGAAGTCCACGCGCGCGCTCTCCACCCGCAGCTGTCCGGGCCGGTCGCGCGAGACCTGCGCGCTCACGGTGCCGGGACCGCGCAGCAGCTGGTCGATCTCCGGGTTGCCGATGCCGAGGTCGGTCGTGGCGGCGTCGAGCGCGAGATCGAAGCTGCCCTCGATCGGGTCGAGGCTGCCGGAGGCGTCGAGCCGTACCGAGCCCGAGACGGGCTGGCCCACGAGCGTCCGGTAGGGCGCCAGCGAGCCGACGGTCGCGGCTAGGGTGCCGGTGACGCGGTAATTCTCCTCGGGCGGCGCGACGGTCGCGTCGAGGTCGGCCGAGAGCGACGGCGCGGTCGCGGTCAGGTCGACGGTGACGGTGCCGCCCGCGCCCTGGCTGGCGGTGCCGGTCAGGGTCGCGGGGCCGGAGACGCCGGCGAGCACGGTGCCGGTCTCGTTGAGCCGGGCGTCGATGCGCGCGGTGCGGCGCTCGTCGGTGATCGTCGCCTCGCCCGACGCGGTGATCTGCCCGGTGGTCAGCTCGAAGGCGTCGACCTGGATGCCGCCGGCGTCGCGGGCGGCGTCGAGGGTGAGGCGTCCGGTGCCCGCGATCAGCGGGTCGAGCTGGGCGATGCCGACGGCGAGGTCCTGGGTCGCCGCGGTCAGCTCCACGTCGAAGAAGCGGCGCAGCGGCGAGACCGAGCCCGACGCGTCGAGCACCACGGCCCCCGCGAGCGGCCGCCCGGCGAGCGGCGCGAACGGCGCGAGCGAGGCGATGTCGGCGGAGACGGTGCCGGTGGCGCGGTAGCCCTGCGAGGGCTCGACGAGCGCGTCGATGCTGGCCCGTGCGGCGGGGGCGGTGGCGGTCATGTCGACGCGGATGTCGCCGGCGGCGTCCTGCTCGGCGGTGCCGGTGAGCGTCGCCGGCCCAGAGAGCCCGTCGAGCACCACGGCCACGTCGCGCAGCCGCGCGTCGATGCGCGCCGAGCGGCCCGCCTCGCCGACGCTGCCCTCGCCCTCGGCGACCAGCTCGTCCGTCTCCAGCTCGAAGCGGGCGACGTCGATGCCGTCGGCGTCGCGCGCGGCGTCGAGCACGATCCGGCCGTCGCCCGCGATCAGCGGGTCGAGCTGCTCGATGCCGACGACGAGGTTGCGGCTGCGCCCCGAGAGCGCGATGTCGAAGAACTGCGTCTGAGGCGCGACGGTGCCCGACACGTCCAGCGTCACCGCCCCCGCCAGCTCGCGGCCCGCGAGCGACGAGAAGGCGGCGAGCGAGGCGATGTCGGCCTCGAGCGTGCCGGTGGTGACGTAGCCTTCCTCGGGCGGCGCGACGGTGGCGTCGAGCTTGACGACGGCGGCCGGGGCGCTCGCGACGAGGTCGAGCGCGACGTTGCCCGCGCCGTCCTGCTCGGCGGTGCCGCGCAGGGTGGCCGGGCCGGAGAGGCCGTCGAGCACCAGCGCCACGTCGCGCAGCTCGGCGTCGATGCGCGCGCTGCGGACGTCGTCGCCGAACATCGCCTCGCCCGAGGCGGTGATCTCGGCGGTGGTCAGCTCGAACGCGTCCACGTCGATGCCCTCGGCGCTGCGGGTGGCATCGATGACGAGCCGCCCGGAGCCGCCGATGAGCGGATCGAGCCGCGGGATGCCGACGGCGAGGTCCTCGGTGGCGGCACTCAGCTCGATGTCGAAGAACTGGCTCTCCGGCTCCACGCTGCCGGTGACGCGCAGCTCGGCGGCGCCCGCGATGTCGCGCCCGATCAGCGGCGCGAAGGGCGCGAGCGAGGCGACGTCGGCGGTGACGGTGCCGGTGGTGACGTAGCCGCCCTCGGGCGGGCCGACGACGGCGTCGACGGTGAGCGAGGTCTCGGGCGCGGTGGCGGTGAGGTCGAGGGCGACGTTGCCCTCGCCGTCCTGCTCGGCGCGGCCCTCGACGGTGGCGGGGCCGGAGACGTCGTCGAGCACCAGCCCGACATCGCGGATCTCGGCCGTCAGGTCGGCGGTGCGCTGGCCCGGCCCCCAGACCGCCTCGGCCTCGGCGGTGACCTCGTCGGTGGTCAGCCGGAACGCGTCGACGACCAGCCCGGCCTCGTCGCGCGCGACGGAGGCGAACAGGGTGCCCTGGCCGGCGAGCAGCGGGTCGAGCCGCTCGATGTCGAGCGCGAGGTCGTCGGTGACGGCGGAGACGTCGAAGTCGAAGAACCGCTGCTCGGGCCGCAACCGGCCCGTCACGTCGAGCCGCGCCGCACCGGCGAGGTCGCGCCCGACGAGTTCGGAGAACGGGGCGAGATCCTGCACCTCGCCCTTCAGCGCCAGCTCGGTGGCGTAGCCGTCGGCGGGCGAGGCGGCGGTGCCGACGAACTCCAGCTCGGCGGCCGGCGTGGTGAGGGCGAGGTCGAAGGTGGTGACCTCGGCGGCGTCGCGGTTGAGCGTGCCGGTCAGGTTGCCGGGGCCGACGAGGTCGTCGGACAAGATTGACATGTCGGCGATGTCGGCGTCGAGCCGGACGCTGGCGACGGTGCTGGTGATCGTGGCCGAGCCGGTGACATCGAGCGCGTCGGTGGCGATCTCGAGCCGCTCGACACGGGTGCCGGTCTCGTCGCGCGTCGCCTCGAGCAGCACGGTGCCCTCGCCGGCGAGCAGCGGGTCGACGACGTCGTTGCCGAGCGCGAGGCCGGTGGTGACGGCGGAGAGGTCGATGTCGAAGCCGCCGCCGAGCGGCAGGACGGTGCCCGAGACCTCGAGCTGCCCGGTGCCGGTGAGGTCCGTGCCGGTGAGGCGCGAGAAGCGGGCGAAGTCGTCCACCTCGGCGCTCGCGGCGAAGTCGGTCTCGAAGGCCGACTGGGTGCGCACGGTGGCGTCGGCGACGAGCGACAGGCCGTCGCCGTCGATGGTGAAGCGCTCCAGCCGCACCGGCGCGTTCTCGTCGAGCGTCAGGTCGGCGGCGCCGGTGATGTCGGTGCCGAGCGCCTGCGCCAGCGCGGGATCGGCGATCTCCATGCCGGTGGTGGAATAGGTGAGGGAGACCGTCGCCTCGCCGAGCGCGTTCTCGCTGGTCTTGGCGATGGTGCCCTCGCCGAACAGCGACACAGCGGGCAGGCGCAGGCCGGGGCGCTGGTAGTTGTTCAGCAGCGCAAAGCCGCCCCATTCCTCGCCTTCGGCGGCATCGTAGGCGAGGTAGATCTGGCCGCCGTCCACGTAGGTGCGCGGGCCCGGCAAGGGCAGCAGCAGCCGCTCGCCGTCGCCCTCGAGGTTGCCCTCGAGCGCGAACCGCTCGGGCCAGCCATCGGCGCCGAGCTCGAGGCTGCCCTCGATCTGCACCGACTCGGCGCTGATCGCCAGCTCGGGCAGCGACAGCGAGCCGTCGGGGCGCAGCCGGCCGCTCGTCACGAGGCGCACGTCGGGGCCGAAGAAGTCGCGGTAGTCGGGCGCGAGCAGGCTGGTGACGTCGCCGCCGAAATCGACCGAGAAGACGCGGGTGGCGGGGGGCAGCTCGCCCTCCACCTCGGGCTCCGCCTCGCGCAGGGTGGCGAGCTCGAAGCTGCCGTCGAGCCGCTCCACGCCGTCGGTGGCGAGGCTCAGCTCGGCGTTGTAGTCGTCGATCGGGCCGGTGCCGTCGATCGTCAGCCGCACCGACGGCTCGCCGGGCAGGTCGAGCGCGGTCGCGGCGATGCCGCCGGGGCCCTCCTCGAGCAGCAGGTCGAGCACCAGCACGCGGCTTTCGTTCGAGAACGCGCCGGTGATGACGAAGCGGCCCTCGCCGCCGTCGATGCGCTCGGCGCGGATGTCGGCGGTGCCCTCCCCGTCGATCAGCGATGCCTGTCCGGCGACCTCCACGGCCACCGGCTCGCCGATGAATTCCTCGCCCAGCTCGATGCGGTCGATGGAGAAATCGTCGACCTCGATGGAGACGGGCAGGTCGGGCAGGCTGAAGGCGCTCGCCTCGGGCGGCGGCAGGTCGAGGTCCGGGTCGGGGACGGGCGGGCGCAGGATCGCGATGCGCCCGGCCGCCAGGGTCTCGACGTCGACCCGCCGGCGCAGCAGCGCCGAGCGGTTCCAGTCGAGCACCAGGTCCTCGGCCTCGAGCCAGACGCCGGCGACGTCGGCGATGGTCAGCGACTCGATCGTCGCGCGGCTGCTGAGCGCTCCGTCGAAGCCGCGGATGCGCACCTCGCGGCTGACGTCCGATAGCTGGTTCTGCAGCACCCGCGTGAGGTAGCCGACATCGTCCTCCCCGTCCTGCTGCTGCTGCGCCGCCGCCGGCAGGGCGAGGGCGACGAGGATGAAGAACGCGAGAAGATGTCTCAAAACGCCTGTCCGATTCCGATGTAGAGCTGTACGGCCTCGAAGGCGTCGTCGCCGCTGACCGGGGTCGCGACGTCGAGCCGGATCGGGCCGATGCCGGTGTCGTAGCGCACGCCGATGCCGGCGCCCGCGTGCGACGGGTCGTCGGCGGTGGGGTAGGGATCGTCGCCGACCTGCCCGTAATCGTAGAAGCCCACGGCCGAGATCCTGTCGCGCACCCGCACCCGGCCCTCGAGCTGCGCGCCGAGGAACGAGGTGCCGCCGATGGTCGCGTCGCCGACCTCGACCCCGAGCGACTGGAACGGCTGGCCGCGCACCGTGCCGCCGCCGCCCGAGTAGAACAGGAAGTCGGCCGGCGCGTCGGGGCCTTCAGGGCCGACGACGGAGCCGAGCTGCAGGCGCCCGGCGACGGTGAAGCGGTCGTCGGTGCCGAAGCTGCGGTAGGCGCGCGCGTCGGCGAACAGCCGCGCGCCGCTCTCGGCGCTGTCGAGGCCGATGAACGGCGTCAGCTCGGTGTCGATGTAGTAGCCAGACTTGGCATCGAGCGGGTCGTCGCGCCGGTCGAGCTCGGCGGTGACGGGCAGGGTGAGCAGCAGGTACTGGTTGGTGCCGAGATCGGTGCGCACCTCGGCGGCGCGGAAGCCGAGCGCGCCGGTGACGGTGAGGTCCTCGGTGACGATGCGCGACAGGCCGATGTCTCCCTCCGCGCCGGTCAGGTCGATCTCCGGGTCCTGCACCCGCTCGAGCCGCAGGTTGGCGAACAGCGCGGTGTCGGGGCCGAAGGTGGCGGGGCGGTCGAACGAGAGGTCGAGCTCGTAGTCGATCTCCTCGGTGTCGGTCGCGATGCCGTTGATCTCGCCCTCGATGCGGAAGCGCTCGGCGCCGCCGAGCAGGTTGCGGTGCAGCCAGAACCCCGACAGCGTCAGCCCCTCGACCGAGCTGACCTCGATCCCGAACCCGATCCGACGCGGCTCGTCCTCGACGATGGTCGCCTCGATGGGCAGCGTGTTGCCCGGCCCGATCGCGTCGGCCTCCTCGAGCGCCACCGCCGAGAACGCCCCGGTGCGGCGCAGCCGGGCGGTCGCGGTCTCGATCTCGTCGGGGTCGTAGCGGGTGCCGGTGGGCAGGCCGGCGATGGCGACGATGCGCTCGGTGCGCACCCGCTCGTTGCCGGTGACGATCAGGTTACCGAAGGTCAGCACCGGCCCCGGCGCGATTCCGACGTCGACGTCGAGCTGCTGGGCGGGGTGGCGGGCGGTGATGTCTTCGCTCGCCACCTCGGCCTTGGCGTTGCCCTGCTGGCGCCAGCCCTCGATGGCGGCGCCGACGGCGGTGCGCACGATCGTCGAGCGCGCCCGTTCGCCGGGGCGGAAGCCCTCGGGCAGCTCGGTTCCCGGCGCGAGCGGGGTGATCGCGGTGCGCCCGAAGGTGAAGCGGGGGCCGGGATCGACGAGGATGCGGATCCGCTCGATGCTGGCGGGCGCGCCGAGCGGCGCGATCGACGCCGCCTCGCGCCCGTCGATCAGGATCGAGACCGCGCCGCCGTAGTAGCCGTTGGCGTAGAGCGCGGTCAGCAGGCGGCGGTAGTCGGCACGCGCCGAGGCGACGAAATCCTGCGCGGTCGGCGTGTCCTCGTCATCGAGCGTGATCAGCAGCGAGGCGTCGCGCAGCTGGTCGTCGAGCTCTTCCGAGGCCGCCCCGGCATCGAGCGAGACCCGCACCGCGAGCGCCGGGCTCGCCAGCGCGCAGAGCGCCGCGGCCATCGCCGCACCCGTCAGGACCTTCCATTGCCGCACTCGATCGCCCCCCGGCCTGCCATGTCACCCGCCGGTCGCCGCGCCGGCTGTTGCCGGACAATAACGGAGGGCAGCAGGCGGAGAAAGCGGCTTGTGGCGGCAAAGGTGCCTTGGCAGGTCAGTCGGCGAAGGGATCTGACGGATATTTGACCGCGGCGAGGTAGAGCCCCTGCGGCGGCGCCACCGGCCCGCAGGCCTTCCGCTCGCGCGCCGCGAGCGCCTCGCCCACCCGCTCCGGCGGCCAGGCGCCGGCGCCGACGCGCTCGAGCGTGCCGACGAAGCTGCGGACCTGGTTGTGCAGGAACGAGCGGGCGCGGACGTGGAAGCGGTATTCGGGGTAGCCGTCGGGGCGGGTCACGGTCTCGACGGTAAGCTCGTCGAGCGTCTTCACGGGGCTGTCGGCCTGGCAGATCGACGAGCGGAAGGTGGTGAAATCGTGGTGCCCGACCAGCAGATCGGCCCCGGCCTGCATCGCGGCGGCGTCGAGCGGCTGGTTGACCTTCCAGACCTGCCCGCGCTCGAACGGCAACGGCGCCCGGCGCGCCACGAGGCGGAACAGGTAGCGCCGCTCGTTGGCCGAGAAGCGGGCGTGCCAGTCGTCGGCGACGCGGGCGCAGGCGACGATGGCGATGGGCGCGGGCTTGAGGTGGTAGTTCAGCGCCTCGGCGAGGCGGAACGGCTCCCACGCCTTGGCGAGATCGGCCTGCGCCACCTGCCCGAGCCCGTGCACCCCCGCATCCGTCCGCCCAGCCGCGGCGATGGTGTGCGGGCCCGGCTCGAGCCTGGCGAGCGCGGCCTCGATCGCGCCCTGCACCGTCGCCGGCCCGTCCTGGCGCTGCCAGCCCGCGTAGGGGCCGCCGTCGTATTCCACCTTGAGCGCGTAGCGGGGCATGGCGGGGCGGTAGCGGATGCGGCGGGGGCAGGCAAGCGGAGGCGGGCGTGCCCTGCTCGCGGCGGTGCGGAAGGCGGATGAGGCGGGAGGTGGATATTTGCAGGACAGAGGAGGGGGCGGCGCGCGCAGCTCCGGCGCTGTGCGAGGGTGGCAGCGGTCGGTGGAGGCGTGTCCTCTGGTTGTCGCGAGCGCAAGGCGTCCCGGGGGGAGGCGGCGGTCCCCTACACATCCGCGCCGGGCCGGCCTATCTTGCGGGCAGGCAAGAGAGAAAGGGCAGGGCGTGGTCATCACCGCCATCGCGGACGGCATCACGCGCGGGGTCGAGACGGTCGCCGACATGGCGACCGCGCCGTTCTCCGATCCGGTGATCCGGCTCGGCGTGACCGGGCTCAGCCGGGCGGGCAAGACCGTGTTCATCACGTCGCTCGTCGCGAACCTGATGAACCGGGGGCGGATGCCGCAGCTCGTCGCCGCGCAGAGCGGCGCGATCCGCTCGGCCTACCTGCAGCCCCAGCCCGACGACACCATCCCCCGCTTCGAATACGAGGATCACCTGGCCGCGCTGACCTCGCCGGCGCCGCACTGGCCCGAGGGGACGCGGCGGATCTCGGAGCTGCGCCTGTCGCTGCAGGTTCAGCCGTCGGGGCTGCTGGCCGGGCTGCAGCGGCCGCGCACGGTGCATCTCGACATCGTCGACTACCCTGGCGAGTGGCTGCTCGATCTCGGCCTGCTCGAGCGCGACTACGCCACCTGGTCGCGCGAGACGCTGGCGCGGATCGAGGGGCGGGACGAGGCGCGGGCCTACCTCGCCCGTGCCGCCGCGACCGAGGCCGCGGGCGAGCTGGACGAGACCGCGGCGCGCGGGCTTGCCGATGCCTATGCCGATTATCTGCAGACCGCGCGGCGCAACGGCTGGTCGGACTGCACCCCGGGGCGGTTCCTCCTGCCCGGGGATCTCGAAGGATCTCCCGTTCTGACGTTCGCGCCGCTCGCCCGCCCCGAGACCGTGCCGCGGCGGTCTCTCTGGCGCGAGTTCGAGCGACGGTACGACTCGTACAAGCGAAACGTTATCAAACCGTTTTTCTCGGAGCATTTTTCCCGCATCGACCGTCAGGTCGTGCTGGTCGACGTGCTGGGCGCCATTCACGCCGGGCCACGCGCCGTCGAGGACATGCGCCGCGCGCTGGCCGACATCCTGTCGGCGTTCCAGCCCGGTCGCAATTCGTTCCTGACGCGCCTGTTCCAGGGGCGCCGTGTCGAGCGGATCCTGTTCGCGGCGACCAAGGCCGACCACCTGCACCACAGCCAGCACGACGAGCTCACCGCAATCGCCGAGGCGCTGCTGCGCGACGCGCGCGACCGGGCCGACTTCGCCGGCGCGAAGACGGGCGCGATGGCCATCGCGGCGCTGCGTACCACGGTCGAGGATCGGGTCGAGCACGAGGGGCGGACGCTCGACGTGGTGCGCGGGCGGCTGGCGGACAGCGGCAAGCAAGCCGCGTTCTACCCGGGGCAGCTGCCGCGCGATCCGAACCGGCTGCTGGCGCCGGCGCGGGACGGCTCGGAGCGCTGGCTCGATGCCGATTACGGGATCATGCGTTTCGCGCCGGCACCGCTCGAGCTGCGGTCGGGCGAAGGGCCGCCGCACATCCGCCTCGACCGGGCGGCGCAGTTCCTGCTGGGGGATCGGCTATGAGCGGGATGCACATTCGCGATCTCGGGCGGCAAACTGCGGCCTGCATCTGCGCGGTTCTTGCACATTTCGAACCAGACGGCGGCTTTGATGCCTGAGCGCCGGGATGGACCCGTCCTGATCGACCTCGGGGACAGCGGGTTCGCGCCGTCGCCGGCCGATGCCGCGCCGGTGCCCGACGACACCGGCCTGCCGCAGGGCGCGGCGATGGTGCAGGCCGCGACCTTCGCCGCCCGCCCGCGCTCGCCGCTGGTGAAGTGGTTCTGGTCGCTGCTGCTGGGCATCCTCGGGCTCGTCCTCTCGGTCGCGGCCTGGGGGTTCGTCGCGAACCTGCTCGCAGGCGCGCCGCTGCTGGGGTGGATCGCGGCGGCGCTGATCGGGGCGTTCGTGCTGGTGGCGCTGGCGCTGGCGGTGCGCGAGCTTGCGGCGTTCCACCGGCTGAAGCGGCTCGACGACATCCACCGCGACGCCGCCGAGGCCATCGCGGCGCGCGATCTCGCCATGGCGCGCAAGGTGGTCGACCAGCTGACCGCCCTCTACGCCCACCGCGCCGACACCGAGTGGGGCCGGGCCGCCCTGCGCGAGCGGCGCGACGACCTGCTCGACGCCGACGGGCTGCTCGGGCTGGCGGAGGCGGAGCTGCTCGCGCCGCTCGATGCGCGGGCGATGCGCGAGGTCGAGGCGGCGGCGCGGCAGGTGGCGACGGTGACGGCGGTGGTGCCGCTGGCACTGGCCGATGTCGTCGCGGCGCTGACGTCGAACCTGCGGATGATAAGGCGGATCGCCGAGGTCTACGGCGGGCGCTCGGGCGGGCTCAGCTCGTGGCGGCTGACGCGGACGGTCTTCACCCACCTCGTGGCCACCGGCGCGGTGGCGGTGGGCGACGACCTCATCAACTCGATCGCCGGGGGCGGGCTGCTGGCGAAGGTCTCGCGCCGCTTCGGCGAGGGCGTGGTCAACGGCGCGCTGACCGCGCGGGTGGGGGTGGCGGCGATGGAGGTCTGCCGGCCGCTGCCGTTTCACGCGGTGGCGCGCCCGTCGGTGACGGCGCTGGTGCGGCGGGCGCTGACGGGCCTGTTCGGGCAGCGCGACTGACCCTCCAGCCACCGCCCCCGACCGCGCGCCCATTGACCCCGCGTCGGCGCGGCGGTACGTCCGCGGCCATGTTCCGTGCGCTGCGCATTCGAATTAGCACCCCGGCGGTCTGAGCCCCAGACCCGCCGGCCAAGGCGTTGCGCTTGCTGCCGCCGCACTCTACTCCCCAATCCCGTTATGCCCGAGATCCCCTGAAGGAGCCTCGCCCCATGTGCGCCGAGACCGTCACCGAGCCCGACTACAAGGACACCCTCAACCTCCCCCGCACCGACTTCCCGATGCGCGCCGGCCTGCCCAAGCGCGAGCCCGACTGGCTCGCCCGCTGGGAGCGCATCGGCGTCTACGAGCGGCTGCGCGAAAAGGAGGGCCGCACGCCCTTCACGCTCCACGACGGCCCCCCCTACGCCAACGGCCACCTCCATATCGGCCACGCGCTGAACAAGGTGCTCAAGGACATGGTCGTGCGCTCGCACCAGATGATGGGCCGCGACGCGCGCTACATCCCCGGCTGGGATTGCCACGGCCTGCCGATCGAGTGGAAGATCGAGGAGAAGTACCGCCAGAAGGGGCAGGACAAGGACGAGGTGCCGGTGCTCGAGTTCCGGCAGGAATGCCGCGACTTCGCCGCCGGCTGGGTCGACGTGCAGCGCGAGGAGTTCAAGCGGCTGGGCGTCACGGGCTGCTGGGACATGCCCTACCTGACGATGGACTTCCACGCCGAGCGGGTGATCGCGGGCGAGTTCATGAAGTTCCTGATGAACGGGACGCTCTACCAGGGCTCCAAGCCCGTCATGTGGTCGCCCATCGAGAAGACGGCGCTGGCCGAGGCGGAGGTCGAGTACCACGACAAGGAGAGCTTCACGATCTGGGTGAAATTCCCGGTGCTGACCGAAGGCGACCTCAGGGACGCGCGCGTGGTGATCTGGACCACGACGCCCTGGACGATCCCGTCGAACAAGGCCGTCGTCTTCGGCGCCGACATCGCCTACGGGCTCTACGAGGTGACGGACACGCCCGAGGAATGCTGGGCGAGCGTCGGCGAGCGCTTCCTCGTGGCCGACAAGCTGGCGGGCGACATGTTCGCCCGCGCGCGGCTCGAGGAGGGGCAGTATACCCGCGTCCGCGACGTCACCGCCGAGGAGCTGGCCGGGCTGTCGCTGGCGCACCCGCTGGCCGGAATCGAGGGCGGCGAGGGCGAGTGGGACGCGCCGCGCGACTTCCGCGCCGCGCCGTTCGTGTCGGACGAGGACGGCACGGGCTTCGTCCACTGCGCGCCGAGCCACGGGATGGACGAGTTCGAGCTCTACCGCGATCTCGGCATGCTGAGCGAGGTCATCACCTACAACGTCGACGAGGACGGCGCCTTCCGCGCCGACCTGCCGCTCTTCGGCGGCAAGCGCATCCTCAAGCCGAACGGCAAGGAGGGCGACGCCAACAAGGCGGTCATCGACGCGCTCGTCGCCGCGGGCGGCCTGCTGGCGCGGGGCAAGATCAAGCATTCCTACCCGCACTCGTGGCGCTCCAAGGCGCCGCTGATCTACCGCAACACGCCGCAATGGTTCGCCGCCATCGACCGCGAGGTGGGCGACGGGCAGGACGCGCTGGGCAGGACCATCCGCGAGCGCGCGCTGACGGCCATCGACAGGGTCGAGTGGACGCCGCGCTCGGGGCGCAACCGGCTCTACTCGATGATCGAGGCCCGGCCCGACTGGGTGCTCTCGCGCCAGCGGGCCTGGGGCGTGCCGCTGACGTGTTTCGTGAAGGAAAACACCCGTCCCGACGCGCCGGATTTCCTGTTGCGGTCGGAAAAGGTCAACCAGCGGGTGCTCGAGGCCTTCGAGTCCGAGGGCGCGGACGCGTGGTATGCCGAGGGAGCCAAGGAGCGGTTCCTCGAGGGCGTCGTCGACCCGGCCGAGTATCGGCAGGTGTTCGACATCCTCGACGTCTGGTTCGATTCCGGCTCGACCCATGCCTTCGTGCTGCGCGACCGCGACGACGGCACCGAGGACGGCATCGCCGACGTCTACCTCGAGGGCACCGACCAGCATCGCGGCTGGTTCCACTCGTCGCTGCTGCAGGCCTGCGGCACCATCGGGCGTGCGCCCTACCGCAACGTCGTCACCGCCGGCTTCACGCTCGACGCCAAGGGCAACAAGATGTCCAAGAGCCTCGGCAACACCGTGGCGCCCGACGACGTCATCAAGCAGTACGGGGCCGATATCCTGCGGCTCTGGGTGGCGCAGGTCGACTACACCGCCGATCAGCGCATCGGGCCCGAGATCCTGAAGGGGGTCGCCGACAGCTACCGCCGCCTGCGCAACACGATGCGCTTCCTGCTCGGCGCGCTGGCGCACTTCGAGGAGAGCGACCGCACCGCGCCCGAGGACATGCCCGAGCTCGAGCGCTGGGTGCTGCACCGGCTGAGCGAGCTCGACGCGGAGGTGCGCGCGGGCTACGCCTCGTTCGACTTCCAGGGCGTCGTGCAGCGGCTGTTCAACTTCTGCACGCTGGAACTGTCGGCCTTCTACTTCGACATCCGGAAGGACGCGCTCTACTGCGACGGCGACACCGCCCGCCGCCGTGCCGCGCGCACCGTGCTCGACCTGCTGTTCCACCGCCTGACGACCTGGCTCGCGCCGGTGCTCGTCTTCACGATGGAGGAGGTCTGGCTCGAGCGGTACCCGGGCGAGGAGAGCTCCGTGCACCTCGTCGACATCCCCGAACACCCCGGCCGACTGGCGCGACGAGGCGCTGGCGGCGAAGTGGTCCGAGGTGCGCCGGGTGCGTCGCGCGGTGACGGCGGCGCTCGAGGTGCAGCGCGCCGACAAGACCATCGGCGCCTCGCTCGAGGCCGCGCCGGTGGTGCACGTGGAAAGCGCGGAGACGCTCGAGGCGCTGCGGTCCGTGGCCTTCGACGACATCTGCATCACCTCCGGCGTCTACCTCACCACCGATCCCGCCCCGGCCGAGGCGTTCCGCCTGCCGGAGGTGTCCGGCGTGGGCGTGGTCTTCGAAAAAGCCGATGGCGAGAAGTGCCAGCGGTGCTGGAAGATCCTGCCGGACGTGGGCAACCACAGGCATCCGGGCACCTGTGCGCGGTGCGACGCGGCGTTGTCTGACGGTTGATCGGGGCGTGGGGGTGCGCGATGAATGCGCACCCTACGGAGCCGGTGGGTGCGCAATGAATGCGCACCCTACGGGTGGGCGATGTCGGTCAGGAAGCGGGTGAGGAGGCGGGCGTAGGCCTCGGGCTGCTCGACGCAGGGAATGTGGCCGACGCCGCGCATCAGCTCGAACTTCGAGCCGGGGACGAGGTCCGTGGTCTCGCGCACGAGGTCGGGCGGCGTGGCGCCGTCCTCGCTGCCGGCGATGCCGAGCGTGGGCAGGCGCAGCGCGGCGGTGGGCGTGTAGAAGTCGGTGTGCGAGATGGCGGCGCAGCAGCCGATGTAGCCCTCGGGCGGCGTCGACAGGAACAGCGCGCGCCAGCGTTCGATCTCGGGGCTCTCGCGGAAGGGGCGGGAGAACCAGCGCTCCATCACCGCGTCGACCAGCCCGTCGAGCCCCTGCGTCCGGACGGTGGCGATGCGCTCGTCCCACGTGGCGCGGGTGCCGATCTTGGCGGCGGTGTTGGAGAGCACGATCGCGCGGACGATGTCGTGCCGCTTGACCGCGAGCCCCTGGGCGATGATGCCGCCGATGGACAGGCCGACGACGACGGCGTCGCGCACCTCGAGCGCATCGCAGACCGCCTCGGCGTCAGAGATCAGCTTGCCCATCGCGTAGGGCGCGGGCGGCACGGAGGAGCGGCCGTGGCCGCGCTTGTCGAAGCGCACGATGCGCAGGCTGTCGGGCAGGCGCGGGAGCACGTCGTCCCAGATCGACAGGTCGGTGCCCAGGGAGTTGGCGAACAGGATCGTGGGGGCGGTCGGGTCGTCGACGCCGTCGGTGCGGGCGAAGAGCGTCGCCTCCCCGTGCTGGATGCGGTGCTCGGCCATGGAGGTCTCCCGGTCTGGTGGTGAACGGTCCGGGCCCTCGCGCCTCGGCGCGGCCCGAACCGTCATGGCCAGCGCTCCTCCGCCCCGGATGGGCGTCCGGAGCAGGCTGACCCTCCTCCCTGAGGCTGCGACAAAACATCACGTCGGGGCACTTGTCAACGGCTGGATGCGAGCGTGCAATCCCGCATGCCGGCAAGGCCGTCCGCGCCGATCAGGATGGTTTTCCGCAGATCAGAGCGTCTCGAGGGCGCGGGCGAAGAGGGCGGCGTCGACATTGCCGCCGGTGCAGACGACGATCACCGCGTCGCCCTGCACCGCCTCGGGGCGGAACAGCGCCGCCGCGAGGGCGACGGCGCCGCCCGGCTCGACGACGATCTTCAGCCGCTGGAAGGCCCGCGCCACCGCGCGCAGCGCCTCCTCGTCGCTGACGACGAGGCCGGGGCCGCAGAGGCGATCCATGATCGGGAAGGTCAGCTCGCCGGGGCTCGGGGTGACGATGGCGTCGCAGATCGAGCCGGCGGTGGCGGCGTTGCGCGCGATGGCGTGGTCGGCGAGCGAGCGGGTGACGTCGTCGAAGCCCTCCGGCTCGACCGGGCGCACCCGAAGGCCGGGCGCCTCCGCCTCGAGCGCCAGCGCGACGCCCGACGTCAGCCCGCCGCCGCCGCAGCAGACCAGCACGTCGCCCGTCTCCACCCCCGCCTTGGCGGCCTGCCGGGCCAGCTCGAGGCCGAGCGTGCCCTGGCCCGCGATGACCTCGGGCTCGTCGTAGGGGCGCACCAGCGTCAGGCCGCGCTCC
This sequence comes from Oceanicola granulosus HTCC2516, assembly GCF_000153305.1. Lineage (GTDB taxonomy): Bacteria > Pseudomonadota > Alphaproteobacteria > Rhodobacterales > Rhodobacteraceae > Oceanicola > Oceanicola granulosus. The sequence goes on along the minus strand of NZ_CH724108.1, from coordinate 460,337 downwards.
TCGGCGAGCGCGGCGCCGAGCGCGTCGCGGTCCTCGCTGGCGCGGTCGTAGGTGACGACCTCGGCGCCGAGGGCGCGGGTGTTGTCGAGCTTCAACTGCGGCGCGTCCGACGGCATCAGGATGGTGGCCGCCGCGCCGTGCATCCGCGCCGCGAGCGCGACGCCCTGCGCGTGGTTGCCGCTCGAATAGGCCATCACCCCGCGAGCCCGCGCCGCCTCGGAGAGGGCGGACAGGGCGGCATAGCCGCCGCGGAACTTGAACGAGCCGGTGTGCTGCAGGCACTCGGCCTTCACCAGCACGCGCCGCCCGGCGATCTCGTCGAGGAACGGCGAGGACAGCAGCGGGGTCTGCCGCGCGTGGCCGGCGAGGCGGTCGGCGGCGGCGCGGATGCGGTCGATGTTCATGCGGTCTCCAGGATGGCGCGGATCAGGGCGACGGCCTCGGGCTCGTCGAGAAACGGGACGTGGCCCCGGTCGGGGACGGTGACGGCGCGGGTGCCGGGGTAGCGGTGCAGCATCTCGACGATGGTGCGCTCCGAGAGCAGGTCGGACCGCGCGCCGCGGATCACGCCGGTGGGGATCGCGGCGAGGCCGTGGGCGAAGCTCCACGGGTCGGGCGGCGGCCCGCCCGACTGGGTGAGCAGCGCGTCGCGCAGGCGCGGATCGTAGCGCAGCGCGAGCCCGTCCTTCGTCTGGCGATACATCGCCTCCGCCTGCTCGCGCCAGCGCGCGCGGGGCACGCCGGGAAACTCCGCCGCCATCTCGGCGCTCAGCGCGTCGGCGGCGGCCTCGTAGTCGGGCCAGGGCGGCGGGCGGCCGACATAGTCCATGATCCGCGCCAGCCCCTCGGGCTCGATGACGGGGCCGATGTCGTTGAGTACCACGGCGGCGAGGCGCTCGGGGTGGCTCCGGGCGAGCGCCATGGCGACCAACCCGCCGCGCGAGGTGCCGACCAGGGCCACCCGATCAAGGCCGAGCACGTCGAGCAGCTCGATGGCGTCCTGCCCCTCGCGCAGGATGTTGTAGCTGTGGAAGTCCTGCGCCCATTCCGACTGGCCCCGGCCGCGATAGTCGAGCCGGATCAGGCGGGTGTCCGCGAGGTGCGGCGCGAGGTAGCGGAAGTCGGCGCCGTTGCGGGTCAGGCCGGCGAGGCAGAGGACGGGCTGGCCGTCGCCCTCGTCCTCGTAATGCAGGCGCAGGCCGTCGCTCGTGGTGAAGGACCCCATCAGAGCAGGGCGTCCAGGCCAGTGAGGTCGGGCGCGACGTAGTCGGGGCGGGCGTAGAGGCGGTCGACGGGCTCTCCGGTGCGGTTCACCCAGAGCGTGCGGAAACCGAAGTCCGCCGCGCCCGCCGCGTCCCAGCCGTTGGAGGAGACGAACAGCACCTCGCCGGGCGCGCAGCCGAAGCGGGCGGGGACGAGCTCGTAGACGGAGGCGTGCGGCTTGAACACGCCGACCGCCTCGACCGAGAGCACCGCGTCGAGCCACTCGCCGATCTGCGCCGAACCGATCGCGCCTTCGAGCATCTCGGGCGAGCCATTGGACAGGATGCCCGTCGCCAGCCCGCGCCGCTTCAGCCCCGCCAGCATCGCGGGCACCTCGGGGTAGGCGTCGAGCTCCCAGTAGAGCGCCAGCAGCCGCTCGCGCAGCTCGGGATCATCGATGCCGGCGGCCTCGAGCGCCCAGTCGAGCGCGTCCTGCGTGACCTGCCAGAAATCGCAGTGGCGCCCGGCGACGGCGCGCAGCCAGGTGTAGCTCAGCTGCTTGGCGCGCCAGTCGCGGGCGAGGGCGGGCCAGGCCTCGGCGAGGCGCGCGCCGCCCGGCTCTTCGGCGGCGGTGCGTGCGGCGGCGGTGACGTCGAACAGCGTGCCGTAGGCGTCGAAGATGCAGGCTTTGGTGGTCATGTCAGGCGCTCCCGGCGCGACATTGGCACGCAGGGCGGGGCTGGGAAAGGCGCAAACGGCCCCTGCGGTTTGCAATCCCGGCCCGCCGCCCCTACCTTGACGCCTGTACCGGAGAACCCGTCGAGACTGGCGGCCTCCCGATCCGACAGACCCTTTCCCCAGACAGCGGAGTTTCTCATGACGCAGGTCAAGACCGGCGACACCGTGCGCATCCACTATACCGGCACGCTCACCAACGGCGACACGTTCGATTCCAGCGCGGGCCGCGACCCGCTCGAGTTCCAGGTGGGCTCCGGCCAGATCATCCCCGGCCTCGACGCCGCCATGCCCGGCATGGAAGTGGGCGACAAGAAGGTCGTCGAGGTGCCCAGCGCCCAGGCCTACGGCGACCCCGACCCGAACGCCCGCCAGGCGATCCCGCGCGAGCAGGTGCCCGCCGACATCCCCACCGAGCCCGGCACCCAGCTGCAGATGCAGACGCCGCAGGGGCAGGTCGTCCCGGTGACGGTGGTCGAGGTGACGGACGAGCAGATCACGCTCGACGCCAACCACCCGCTCGCGGGCAAGGACCTGACGTTCGACATCGAGCTCGTCGAGATCAAGGCCGCCTGAGCGGACGGCCGGCGCGTCCGGGGGCGGCTGCCCCCGTCGCCGCCACGGGCGGCGACTCCCCCGCGCATATTTGCGGCCAGATGAAGCAGGAGCCGGTCTCGAAGGGGCCGGCTTTTCGCTTATTCGGGCTTGGGCAGCGCCTCGGGCTGCGGCATTCCGATGATGTGGTAGCCGCCGTCGATGTGGACGACCTCGCCGGTGGTGCAGCAGCCGGCGCCGGAGCAGAGCCATACTGCGGTGCCGCCGACGGCCTCGAGCGTGGCGTTGGCGCGCAGCGGCGCGTTGGTCTCGGTGTGCTTGAAGGTGCGGCGGGCGCCGCCGACGGCCGCGCCCGCGAGGGTGCGCATCGGTCCGGGCGAGAGCGCGTTGACGCGGATGCCCTGGGGGCCGAGGTCGTTGGCGAGGTAGCGGGTGGCGCTCTCGAGGGCCGCCTTGGCGACGCCCATCACGTTGTAGAACGGGATCACCTTCTGGCTGCCCTGGTAGGTCAGGGTCAGGATGGTGCCGCCCTCGGGCATCATCTCGGCGGCGCGGCGGGCGACGTCGATGAAGCTGTAGCAGGAGATGTTGAGCGAGTTCAGGAAGTTGCCGCGCGTCGTGTCGGAGAAGCGGCCCGAGATCTCGGCCTTGTCGGAATAGGCGATGGCGTGGACCAGGAAGTCGATCGAGCCCCACGTCTCCTTCAGGCCGGCGAAGGCGGCGTCCATCGAGGCGTCGTCGGTGACGTCGGCCTCGAACAGCCGCTCGCCCTTGCCGAGCCCGGCGACCAGGGGCTGGACCCGCTTCTTGAGCTGCTCGCCCTGGTAGGTGAAGGCGAGTTGGGCCCCGGCGGCGTCGAGCGCGCGGGCGATGCCCCAGGCGATCGAGCGCTCGTTGGCGACGCCCATCACCAGGCCGCGCTTGCCCTGCATCGAGATCATCGCCTCAATCCCTCATTCTGGAGAGCAGCATCGAGCCGTTGGTGCCGCCGAAGCCGAAGCTGTTGGTCATCAGCGTGTCGTGCCGGGCGTTCTCGACCAGCGCACTGGCGATCTCGTCGGGCTCGAGCGCCGGGTCGAGGTTGTCGACGTTGATCGAGGGGGCGATGAAGTCGTTCTGCAGCATCAGCAGGCAATAGATCGCCTCCTGCGCGCCGGTGGCGCCCTGGCTGTGGCCGGTCATCGACTTGGTCGAGCTGATCGGCGGGGTCTGGCCCTTGCCGAACACGCGGCGCACCGCCTCGACCTCGCCGACGTCGCCGACCGGGGTCGAGGTGCCGTGGGCGTTGATGTAGGTGATCTTGCGGTCCTCGGGCAGGGTCTCGAGCGCCAGCCGCATCGCCCGCTCGCCGCCCTCGCCGGAGGGGGCGACCATGTCGTGGCCGTCGGAGGTGGCGGCGAAGCCGGTGACCTCGGCGTAAATCCTGGCGCCCCGCGCCTTGGCGCGCTCGTAATCCTCGAGCACCACCATGCCGCCGCCGCCGGCGATGACGAAGCCGTCGCGGTCGGCGTCGAAGGCGCGGCTGGCCTTCTCGGGGGTGTCGTTGAACTTGGAGCTCATCGCGCCCATCGCGTCGAACAGGCAGGACAGGGTCCAGTCGAGCTCTTCGGCGCCGCCGGCGAACATCAGGTCCTGCTTGCCCATGGCGATCTGCTCGGCGGCCGCGCCGATGCAGTGCAGCGAGGTCGAGCAGGCGGAGGTGATCGAGTAGTTGATCCCCTTGATGCGGAACGCCGTCGACAGGTTGGCCGAGATCGTCGAGCTCATGCACTTGGGCACCGCGAAGGGGCCGATGCGCTTGGGCGAGCCCTTCTCGAGCACGGTCTGGTGGGCGGCGAACATTGCCGAGGTCGAGGGCCCGCCGGAGCCGGCGATCAGCCCCGAGCGCGGGTTGACGATGTCGCTCTCCTCGAGGCCGGCATCGGCGATTGCCTGGCTCATGGCGATGTGGGCATAGGCCGCGCCCGGGCCCATGAAGCGCAGGGCGCGCTTGTCGACGTGCTCGGCGACGTCGATCTTGAGCGTGCCCGCAACCTGGCTGCGGAAGCCGTGCTCGGCCATCTCGGGCACACCCTCGATGCCGGACTTCCCGGCCCGGAGCGAGGCTTCGACCTCGGCGGCATCGTTGCCGATGGGCGAGACGACCCCGAGACCTGTTACGACGACGCGGCGCATGGCGCCTCCCTTGCTTGCGGGTCAGCTCTCGGAGAGCGCGACCTTCATGTCCTTGACCTGGTAGATGACTTCGCCGTCGGCCTCGACCCGGCCGTCGGCGACGCCCATGGTCAGCCGGCGGGTCTGTACGGCCTTGGTGAAATCGACGTAGTACGTCAGCATCTTGCGGTCGGGCCGCACCATGCCGGTCAGCTTGACCTCGCCGACGCCGAGCGCGTAGCCGCGCCCCTGCCAGCCGCGCCAGCCGAGGTTGAAGCCGGTGAGCTGCCAGAGCCCGTCGAGTCCGAGGCAGCCGGGCATGATCGGGTTGCCCGGGAAGTGGCACTCGAAGAACCACAGGTCGGGGTGGATGTCGAACTCGGCGACGACGTGGCCCTTGCCGTGCGCGCCGCCGTCGCCGCTGATGTCGGTGATGCGGTCCATCATCAGCATCGGCGGCTCGGGAAGCTGGGCGTTGCCGGGCCCGAACAGCTCGCCCCGCGCGCATTTCAGCAGGTCGTCCTTGTCGAAAGAGGTGGGATGGTCGGCCATGCGGGCACGGCTCCTCGCGGTAGGTCCGGGATGGACGGGCATGGGTTCAAACTGCGCCTTATCACCCGGAGGCAAAGCGTGGCAAGGGCAGCACTTTCCGCGCGAGGGTGCCGGGGCGACGCATTGAAAAGGGCGCGGCTTCTGTCCTATCTAGGAGGTGACGCAACGATTGGAACGTATCCTTGGAGCGAGTGACCGAACGAAGCGAGAGCTGGCTGGCCGGCGCGGGCCTGCGCCCGACGCGGCAGCGCCTCGCGCTGGCCGGGCTCCTGGTGGGCGACGGGCACAACCGCCACGTCACCGCCGAGAGCCTCTTCGAGGCGTCGCAGCGCGCCGACGAGAAGGTATCGCTGGCGACGGTCTACAACACGCTGAAGGCCTTCTGCGAGGCCGGGCTGATGCGCGAGATCGTGGTGGACGGCTCGAAGAGCTACTTCGACACCAACATTACCGACCACCCGCACTTCTACTGGGAAGACACCGCCGAGCTCACCGATGCACCCGCCGACCAGCTCGAGATCGCCCGCCTGCCCGACGCGCCGGAGGGCGCGGAGATCGCGAAGGTCGACGTGGTGATCCGGCTGCGGCGGGGATAGCCGGCGCGGGCCGGGCTGAAGCCCGGCCTACGGAGGGGCGGTCTGCCCATTGATCGCGCGCGCGCGGCGGGGTAGGGCGCGCTCCCATGTCGGATCAGCACAAGAGCGGCGCCCCCTGGCGCAATTTCTACGGGCGCACCAAGGGCAAGGGCCTGCGCAAGTCGCAGGAGGCCTACCTCGACGAGGACCTCGCGAAGCTCTCGCCCGGTCCGGTCGGCTGGGACGTCAACCCCGACCGCGCCCCGCTCGACCTCGGCGCATTGTTCGGCGGGCGCGACACGTGGCTCGAGATCGGCTTCGGCGGCGGCGAGCACATGGTGCACCAGGCGGCCGGCAACCCGGATGTCGGCCTGATCGGCTGCGAGCCCTACATCAACGGCGTCGCGATGCTGCTGGGCAAGATCCGCGCCTCGGGCGTGGACAACCTCCGGGTCCATCCCGGCGACGTGCGCGACCTGTTCGACGTGCTCCCCGACGCCTCGATCGCCCGCGCCTTCCTGCTCTACCCCGACCCCTGGCCGAAGACGCGCCACCACCGCCGCCGCTTCGTCACGCCCGAGTTCCTCGCCCCGCTCGCCCGCGTGCTGCGCCCGGGCGCGACGTTCCGCGTCGCCACCGACATCCCCGACTACGTGCGCCAGGCGCTCGAGCAGGTGCCCCGCCACGGCTTCGCCTGGGAGGCCGAGCGCGCCGACGACTGGCGCCGCCCGTGGGGCGACTGGATCTCGACGCGCTACGAGCAGAAGGCCCTGCGCGAGGGCCGGGTGCCGCATTACCTGACATTCACGCGCACCTGATCGCTGGCAGCCCGCCCGCCGCCGCACTAGGTTGGCGCGACATGAAGGAGGACCCCCGATGACAAACGCAACGCTCGGCCTGTACGGGCTCGGCACGATGGGCAGTGCGCTGGCGCTGAATATCCTCGACAACGGCTATCCGCTGCACGTCTCCAACCGCACCGACAAGGTGGTCGACGACTTCGTCGCCGAGGCCGGGCCGCTCGCCGAGAAGCTGACGCCGGCCAGGAGCCTCGTGGCGATGGCGCAGGCGATGGAGGCGCCACGCGCGATCATCCTGATGGTGCCCGCCGGCCGCCCGGTCGACGAGTCCATCGCCGAGCTGGTGCCGCATCTCGAACATGGCGACGTGATCGTCGATGCCGGCAACGCCGACTTCAACGACACCATGCGCCGCACCCGGGAGCTCGAGGCCCAGGGCCTCGCCTTCCTCGGCATGGGCGTTTCCGGCGGCGAGGAGGGCGCGCGGCGCGGGCCCTCGATCATGGTCGGCGGCACCGAGGCCGTCTGGGAGGGCCTGCGCGAGGTCATCGAGGCCATCGCGGCCAAGTTCGAGGGCGACCCCTGTGCGGCGCGGCTCGGGCCGGACGGCGCGGGCCACTTCGTCAAGACCGTGCACAACGGCATCGAATACGCCGACATGCAGCTGATCGCCGAGACCTACGGCCTGATGCGCTACGGCCGCGGCATGGCCCCGGCCCGGATCGGCGAGGTCTTCGCCGGCTGGAACAAGGGACGGCTGCAGAGCTACCTCGTCGAGATCACCGCCGAGGTGCTCGCCGCGACCGACCGCGAGACCGGCGCCCCGGCACTCGACGACATCCTCGACCGCGCGGGCCAGAAGGGCACCGGCCGCTGGACGGTGATCGAGGCGCTGCGCATGGGCCAGTCCGCCAGCGCCATCGAGGCCGCCGTCGCCGCGCGCTCGTGGTCCGCCGAGAAGCCGACGCGCGAGGCCGGGGCCGTGCTGCTCGGCTTCACCCGCGGCGCGGTCGAGCTCACCGACGCCGAGCTCGAGGCCGCGCTGCTCGCGGGCCGGATCGTCGCCTACGCGCAGGGCTTCCGCATCCTGCGCGCGGCGTCCGACGAGTTCGGCTGGAGCCTCGACTTCGCCCGCGTCGCCGAGATCTGGCGCGCCGGCTGCATCATCCGCTCCTCGCTGCTCGACGACATCTCGGGCGCCTTCCGCGGCGACCTCCCCGAAGGGCAGCTCATCTTCGCCCCCGCCTTCGCCCAGATGCTGCAACAAAGCGCCCCGGCCCTGCGCAAGGTCGTCGCCGCCGCCGCCCTGGCCGGCCACGCCGCGCCCGCCTTCTCGGGCGCGCTCGCCTTCCTCGACACCATGTCCACCGCGCGCGGCACCACCGATCTGATCCAGGGCCAGCGCGACTTCTTCGGCCGCCACGGCTTCGAGCGCCTCGACGGGCGCGCGGGCCAGCACGGGCCGTGGTGGGACTGAACCGGGGCAGGGGGCCCGCG
>NZ_CH724108.1:372351-452166 GCF_000153305.1 Oceanicola granulosus HTCC2516 | reverse complement strand
CCAGCTCCACCCAAACCGGCGCATGATCGCTCGCCTCCTCGCGCGCCCGCGCCTCGCGGTCGATGCCGATCGCCACGAGCCGCTCCGCCGCCGGGGGCGACAGCAACAGGTGATCGAGCCGCAGCCCGCCGTCGCGCTCGAAGCGGCGGCGGCGGTAGTCCCAGAAGGTGTAGGCCGTCCCCTCCGGCCGCAGCGCGCGCACCGCGTCGGTCCAGCCGGCGTCGAGCAGCGAGCGGTAGCGCGCGCGCATCTCGGGCTGGACCAGCGAGCTGCCGTCGTAGCTCGTCGTGTCGTAGATGTCGCGCGGCTCGGGGACGATGTTGTAGTCGCCCGCGAGCACCGCCGGCACGCCCGCCGCCAGCAGATCGGCGGCATGGGCGACGAGCCGGTCGGTCCAGGCGCGCTTGTAGTCGTACTTCGGTCCCGGGCAGGGATTGCCGTTGGGCGCGTAGAGGCAGCCGATCAGCACCCCCTCCACCGCCGCCTCGAGGTAGCGCGCCTGGCGCGGGTCCGGGTCGTCGGGGAGGCTGTCGCGCACCAGCACCGGCGCGCCGCCGCGTGACAGGATGGCGACCCCGTTCCACGCGCGCTGCCCGCGCCAGACGCCCTGGTAGCCGGCCTCGGCCAGCGCCGCCCTCGGCAGGTCGGCGTCGGCGGTCTTCAGCTCCTGCAGGCAGAGCACGTCGGGGGCGGCCCCGGCGAGCCAGTCGAGCAGGTTGCCCAGGCGCTTGCGGACGTTGTTGATGTTGTAGGTCGCGACCTTCACGGCAGCCCGTCGAGCCACGCCGCGATGCGCGCCGCGGCGGCGGCCTGGTGGTCGGCGAGGCTCTTGCCGGTGACGCGCTTGCGCGGCTTGAGCTCGTGGTCGCCGTCCTCGAGCCAGAACAGCTCGACGCGCTCCGAGAGCGCGTAGCCCGGCACCTCGTCGGCGGTGCCGAAGGCGTCGCGGGTGCCCTGGCAGATCAGCGCGGGCGCGCGCAGGCTCTCGAGATGGGCGGTGCGCAGCGCCTCGGGCTTGCCGGGCGGGTGGAACGGGTAGCCGAGGCACACGAGCCCGGCGGCGCGCCCGTCGGCGACCAACTCGTCGGCCACCATCGAGGCGACGCGCCCGCCCATCGACTTGCCGCCGACCACCAGCCGGTCAGCGCCGAGCGCGGCGACGGCGTCGAGGTACTCGCCGCGCAAGCTCTCGGCGCGCGGCGGGCGGCGGCGGCCCTCGCGGCGCGCGGCCATGTAGGCGAACTCGAAGCGCGCCACCCGCAGCCCCTCGGCGGCGAGCGCGTCGGCCATGTCGTTCATCCACGGCGCATCCATTGGCGCGCCGGCACCGTGGCCGAGCAGCAGCGTCGCGCGGGCGTCGGTGGGGCCGGTGAGGATCATGTGCCGGTCGCGCTCTGCTGCATCTCGATCAGGCGCAGGCCGTTGCGGGCGCGCTGCGCCCAGGGCCCCTCGGCGTCGTGCAGCAGGTAGCGCCGCCACCAGCGCTGCGCCGCGTCGAGCCGGCCGGCCTCGAACTCGAGCCGGGCGAGGTTGAACATCGCGTCGGCGTAGGACGGGTCGCTCTTGAGCGCCCGCTCCAGGTGCCGGCGGGCGCTGGCGACGTGGCCGCTCTCGGCGGCGAGGCCGGCGAGGTTGAACCAGGCCTCGACGAAGCCGCCGTCGCGCTTGAGCGCGCGGGCGTAATCGTGCGCGGCCTCGGCGCGGCGGCCCAGCTCGCGCAGGCAGTTGGCGCGGTTGAAGGCGGCGACGCTGTCGGTGGCGTCGAGCGACAGGCAGCGGCTGTAGAGGGCGGCGGCCTCCTCGAGCGCGCCCGCGGCCTCCGCGTCCTCGGCCTCGTCGAACAGCGCGTCGGCGTCCTCGGCCGGCTCGAGCCGAAGCTTGCCCTGCCCGCTCAGCTCGCCGACCCAGCCCTCGCGCCGCGCGATGATCGCGCGGGCCTCGACGTCGAGCGTCAGCGCCGCCAGCGCCCCGACGTCGCCGGCCTGGTGGACCGCGCGGGCGATGGCGTGCCAGGGCGCGCCGTCCTCGAGCAGGGCGGCGTACTTGCGGGCGAGGATCAGGTCGCGGAAGGTGAAGGGCGAGGTGTCGTTCTCGAAGGCGTCGAACAGGGCGAGCAGGTCGAAGTCGCGCGGCGCGAGGCCCGACATCTCGATCATCGCGGTGCGCGAATGGGGCCCCGGCTCGCCCGCGGCCATCAGGCCGAGGCCGCGCAGGAAGCCGTTCTCGCTCACCGCCCGCTGGCCGCGCGCCACGACGGCGGCGTGCACCTCCTCGAGCCGCGCGATGTCGCCGCGCAGCGCCTTGCGGCCGAACACGACGAGCGACGTCCCGCGGCTGGTGCCCCGGCGCAGCACCGCGCCCGCGCCCTCGGCGGCGCGCACGGCGATGCGGCGCGGGAACGCCGCCAGCGCGCCGTGGACGCCGATGGTCCTCCCGGAGAGCGCCGTCACTTCGTCGCTTTACGCCGCCCGCCGCCCGAGGCGGAGCGGGCGGGCGCCTTCTCCGTCTTGGCGGACTTGGCGCCCTTGGCCGCCGCGGGCTTCTTCGCCGCCGGCTTGCGCCGGCTCTTCGCGGGGGGTTTCTGGTCGGCGAGGCTCGCCTTCAGGGCGTCCATCAGGTTGACGACGTTGCCGCGCTCGGGCTCGGCGGCGATGATCGGCTTGTGGCCCTTGAGCTTCTCCTTGATCATCGCCAGCAGCGCCACCTCGTAGCGGTCCTCGTAATCCTTGGGATCGAAAGCGACGGTCTTCTGCGCGATGAGCTGTTCGGCCATCTGCAGCATGTCGGCGTCGGGCTCGACGTCGGGGATGTCGTCGAAGTAGGTCGACGCCGCGCGCACCTCGCTCGGATTGCGCAGGGTCTGGACGAACATGCCCTTGTCCTTGGCACCGATCGTCACCACCCGCTCGCGGCTCGACAGCACCAGCCGCGCCACCGCCACCTTGCCCGACCGGCCCAGCGCCTCGCGCAGGACGGCGAAGGTCTCCTCGGCCATCGCGCCGTCGGGCGCGAGGTAGTAGGGCGCGTCGAGGTAGATCGGCTCGACCTCGTCGGCATCGACGAAGGCCTCGATGTTCAGCGTGTGGTTCGACTCGATCTTCACCGCGGCGAGGTCCTCGTCCTCGATGATGACGTACTTCTTGCTCTCGTACTCGTAGCCGCGCACCAGGTCCTTGCGCTCGACGAGGCCGAGCTCCGGGTCGACGGGCTTGAGGTTGATGCGGTTGTGGGTGTCCTTGTGGAGCTGGTTGAAGCCGATCCGGCTGGCCGAGCTCGTCGCCGGGTAGAGCCGGACCGGACAGGTCACGAGGCTCAGTTTCAGGTAGCCCTTCCAGCTTGCTCTCGGTGCCATGCGCGGTCCCTCCCGGTCAGTTTGCGGGCACGTCCGGCAGGTCGCGGGCGTGCGCGTCGAGCTCCGCCCAGGGATCACCGGAAGCTGCCACGAGCCCCGGTACTGTAGAATAATTGAGATCCGCGCTTGCGTCGACGGATTCGAGGTCGGCCCAGTGAATCGGCGTCGAGACGGGCAGATTGGTGCGCGCGCGCAACGAATAGGGCGCCACGGCCGTCGCCGTGCGGGCGTTGCGGTGGTAGTCGAGGAAGATGCGGCCCGCGCGGGCGCGCTTGGCCATGGTGGTGACGAAAGTCCGGGGATTCGCCCGCGCCAGCCGTTCGGCGATGGCGCCGGTGATGGCGTGGACGCTCTTCCAGCGCCGCCGCGGCTCGATCGGCACGAGCACGTGCAGCCCCTTGCCGCCGGTGGTCTTGACGAACGGCACGAGGCCCAGCGCCGCGAGCTCGCCGCGGATGTGCAGCGCCGCCTCCACCACCTCGCGCCACGGCACGTCGTCGCCGGGGTCGAGGTCGAGCGTGATCCGGTCGGGCGTCTCGAGGCGCTCGCGCAGCGCACCCCAGCTGTGGAACTCGATGATCCCGAACTGCGGCAGCGCCAGGTAGCCGCGCACGTCCTCGATCGTGAGGTAGGTGCGGTTCTCCTCGTCGGCGCGCTCCAGCTCGAAGGTGCCGAGGCTGGGCGGCATCCCGGTGAAGGCGTGGCGCTGGAAGAAGCACTCCTCCACCTTGCCCGACGGGCAGCGCACCAGCGAGACCGGGCGGCCGAACAGGTGCGGCAGCATCACGTCGCCGACGCGCGCGTAGTAGAGCGCCACGTCGAGCTTCTTCGGCCCCGAGCGCCCGAACAGCCGCCGCTCGGGGTTGGTCAGCCAGATCGTCGCGAGGTCGGCGTCGGAGACCAGCCGGGGCCGCTCGGCGGCGGCCTCGGGCGGCGGCGCGCGGGCGAGCGTGACCTCGCGCAGGCCCTTGAACACCGCATGGCGCAGCGCCTCGGTGCGGTTGCGGGCGGTGAAGTGGACGTGCGCCGTCAGCAGCGGGCGCACCGGCACCACGTCGCGCGGCAGCCCCTCGGCCCCGCCGCCCTCGTCGCGCAGCGCCTCGAGGCGGGCGAGCAGCGTCTCGGCGGTGGCGCGGTCGAAGCCGGTGCCGACCTTGCCGACGTAGCGCAGCACGTCGCCGTCGGGCTCGGCCACGGCCAGCGCGGCGAGGCCGCCGGCGGCCTTCGAAGTGGTGTAGCCCGCGACGGCGAAATCACCGATCTGCACCGCCTTGGTCTTGGTCCAGTCCGGCCCGCGGCCGGGGCGGTAGGGCGCGGCGGCGCGCTTGGAGATCACCCCCTCGAGCCCCATCTCCGACACCCGCTCGTAGAAGGCCGCCGCGTTGCCCTCGACGTGGTCGCTGTAGAGCAGCGGCGGCCCCTGCCCCCCGCCAGCAGCCGCGCCAGCTGGGTCTTGCGGTCGGCGAGGCGGGCGGCGGTGAGGTCCCAGCCGTTGAGGTGGAGCAGGTCGAAGGCGAAGAACACGAGCCGCTCGCCCGGCCCCTCCGACAGCGCCTCCTGCAGGAGCGCGAACCGGCTGACCCCCTGCGCGTCGAGCACCGCGATCTCGCCGTCGAGCACCGCGCCCTTGCAGGGCAGCGCGGCGAAGGCGTCGGGGAGCGTACCGTAGCGGTGGGTCCAGTCGAGCCCGCCGCGGGTGATCAGCCGCACCCGGCCGGCCTCGAGGTGGGCGAGGGTGCGGTAGCCGTCGATCTTGATCTCGTGCAGCCAGTCCGGCCCCTCGGGCGGCGCGGCGGCGGGGCTCGCCAGCTGCGGCTTCGGCACCTGCGCTGCGCCGCGCACCGCGCCCCTCACCCGCCCGGGCCGAGGCGCTTTCGCGGGCGCGGGCGCGGGCGGCGGCGCGGGCGGCGGCGCGACGAGTTCCTCGATGCGCCGGCCGGTCTTCACGCTCTCGGGGCGGTCCTCGAGGATGTCGCCCTCGGTGGAGGCCGCGATGTCGTGCTCCTTGAAGAGCAGCCAGCCCTCCTTGTCGCGCGCGCCCTTCTTCTTGAGCCGCGCCAGCATCCAGCCCCCCGCGAGCTTCTCGCCCGACAGGCGGAACTTGAACGCGCCCTTCGCCAGGTCCGCCTCCGGCTCGCCCATCGGCACCCACGTGCCGGTGTCCCAGACGATCATCGGCCCGCCGCCGTACTCGCCCTCGGGGATCACCCCCTCGAAGTCGAGGTAGTCGACCGGGTGGTCCTCCGTCGCCACCGCGAAGCGCTTCTCGGCCGGATCGAGCGAGGGGCCCTTCGGCACGGCCCAGCTCTTCAGCACGCCACCGAGCTCGAGGCGCAGGTCGTAGTGATCGGCGGTGGCGTGGTGCTTGTGGACGACGAAGCGGTTGCCCCCGCCCTCCGCCACGCCCTGCGGCTCGGGCGTGCGGGCGAAGTCGCGCTTGGCGCGGTAGGACGTGAGGCTCGGCTTCGGCACGGCCGCGAGCCTAGCCCGCCCGTGCCCGCCTGTCTCGCGCGCCGCCTCCCGAGGCCCGCGCGACTGGCGCGGCGGCCACAGGGCGGCACGCATTGACCTTTCCGGACGCGGCGCGCGATGGTGCCGCCGCACAGAGCCCAGCCCCGGTACCGAGGACCAGATCACGATGGACATGCCGCGCAACGCCTTCAAGGCCGCCCTGAAGGAGGGCCGCCGCCAGATCGGCCTCTGGGTCGCCAGCAACAGCCCCGACAACGCCGAGATGCTGGCGACCTGCGGCTACGACTGGCTGCTGTTCGACCTCGAGCACACCACCTCGAGCACCGCCGACGCGGCCGCGCTCATGCGCGCCGTCGCCCCCTACCCCGGCAGCGCCATCGTGCGGCCGGCGTGGAACGACACGGTCGACATCAAGCGCCTGCTCGACGCCGGGGCGCAGACGCTGCTGGTCCCCTACGTGCAGAACGCCGAGGAGGCCCGCGCCGCGGTGCGCGCGGTGCGCTACCCGCCCGAGGGGGTGCGCGGCGTCGCCGGCTTCACCCGCGCCTCGCGCTTCGGCACCGTTCCCGACTATGCGGCGCGGGCGTCGGAGGAAATCTGCCTGCTGGTGCAGGTCGAGACGGCGACGGCGGTGGAGAACATCGAGGAGATCGCCGCGGTCGACGGGGTCGACGGCATCTTCGTCGGCCCCGCCGACCTCGCCGCCTCGCTCGGCCATCCCGGCGCGCCGAGCCACCCGGACATGCGCAAGGCCACCCTCGACGCCATCGCCCGCATCGTCGCCACCGGCACCCCGGCCGGCATCCTGACCCTCGACGAGGGCGTGCTCGAGGCCGCCGCCGAGGCGGGCGCGCTGTTCGTCGCCGTCGACGTCGACGCGGCGATCCTGCGCCGGGGCGCGGCGGCGCGGCGCGAGGCGTGGCGCTAGGCGGAAGACGTGCGAGGGGGGCGTTGCCCCCCGCTGCCGCCGGCAGCTCCCCCCAGGATACTTGCAGAACAGAGACTTGGAGCGCGCGCCGCTCAGGCGTCGTCGTCGAGGCGGTCGCCGAAGACGTCGATGGTGCAGACGTGCAGGATCAGGACGATCTCGGTGGTGTGGTTCCAGGTCGCGTGGGGGCGGCGGGAGGAGAAGTGGAGGGAGTCGCCCGGGTGCAGGATGATGCGCTCGCCGTCGAGCTCGATGGTGACGCAGCCCTCGAGCACGAAGAAGATTTCCTCGCCGTCGTGGCTCTGCAACTCCGAACGGTGGCCCGGGGGCTGGCGCATGATGACGCTCGACAGGGTCGCGCCCGGGAAGGTGGTGGAGATGCGCTCGTAGGCCATCGCCGCCGAGCTGCCGGGATGGGCGGAGTAGACGCGCCGCTCGCTCCGGCGCGAGGCCTCCATGGCGGGAACCGTTTCGGGCAGGATGTCCTGCAGCGAAACGCCGAGCACCTGGGCGATCTTGCGCAGCGACGACAGCGACGGGACCGCGATGTCGCGCTCGGCCTGGCTGATGAAGCCGGTCGACAGCCCCGCGCCCTCGGCCACGTCGCGCAGCGTCATGCCCTGGCTCTTGCGGTAGCGCCGCAGCGCCGCGCCGATCTTGGAGTCGGTCGACTGCTCGGGCCAGGCCTGTCGGTCGCTCAAGGGCAGCCTCCTCCACGCGTCATCTCCGGACCTGGAAGCCCCGGATCGAGGCACATTGAACCATTCTCTCCGCCCCTGCGCCACCCTCGGGAGAGGGCATAGAGACATTTGGCAACGGCGGCGACATCGGCTATCTGCGAAAAAGGCAGCGCGGGCAGTCCGTCCGCGCCCCGAGAGACACGATGACCCACCCCGCCGACCGCACCGACCTCGACGCGCTGATCGCCTGCCCCCGCTGCGACGCGCTCTACAAGGTCAGGGAGCCCGCGCACCGCGAGCGGGCCGTCTGCGCGCGCTGTCACCACGTGCTGATCGCGCCGCGCCGGGGGGCGGGGGCGCAGATCGTGGCGGTGGCGCTGACGGTGGTGGTGCTGGTCGTCGCGGCGACGATCTTCCCGTTCCTCGAGGTCAGCGTCGGCGGCGCGACCAACGCCAGCTCGATCCTCGACGCCGCCCTCGCCTTCAGCGGCTCGGGGCTGTTCCTGCTGCTGGCGCTCGCGGTGGCTGCGCTGATCGTGGTGATCCCGGTGACGCGCGCCCTGCTGGTGATCTACGTGATCGCGCCGCTGGTGTTCGACCGCCGCCCCCTGCCCCACGCCAGCTCCGCCTTCCGCCTCTCGGAGGCCCTGCGGCCGTGGTCGATGGCGGAGATCTTCGCGATCGGCTGCGCGGTGGCGCTGGTGAAGGTCGCCGACCTGGCGACGGTGTCGCTGGGACCGGCCTTCTGGATGTTCTCCGTCCTCGTCGTGCTCGTGGTGGCGCAGGATTCGTTCCTGTGCCGCTACTCGGTGTGGAAGGCGCTCGAGCGGGAGGCGCGGCCGACATGACCTCCGCCGCCGGCCAGAGCCCGCCGACCGCGCGCGACAGCGGTCTCGTCGGCTGCCGGCGCTGCACCCGCGTCTGGCCGATCGAGACGGAAGTCTGCGGCCGCTGCGGCCACGCGCTGCAGTCGCGCGATCCGCAGGCGCTCCAGAAGGTCTGGGCGTGGTGGCTGGTGGGCGTGGGCTGCTACGTGCCGGCCAACCTCTACCCGATGCTCGAGACCCGCACGCTGGTGGATTCGCAGGACGCCACCATCGTCGGCGGCGCCGTCGAGCTGGCGCTGCACGGCAATTGGGGCATCGCCATCGTCATCCTCGTCGCCTCGGTGCTGATCCCGGTGGGCAAGTTCCTCGTGATCGCGGCGCTGGCGCTCGGGGTGCGCTATCGCTCCGGCCTCAGCGAGCGGCTGCGCCACCAGCTGCACGAGATCGTGGAATACATCGGCCGCTGGTCGATGATCGACGTCTTCGTCGTCGCGATCCTGTCGTCCCTGGTGCAACTCGGAACCCTCGCCGCGATCCGGCCCGGTCAGGCAAGTCTTTACTTCGCGCTCTCGGTGATCTTCACCATGCTCTCGGCCCAGGCTTTCGACAGCCGGCTGATCTGGGACACCGATCCCGCCCCCAAGCCTGCCGCGCCGGCAGAAAGGTCTCCCGCGTGAGCGACACTCCCCCCGACGTGCCCGTGATGAAAGCCAGGAAGAGCCTGCTCGAGCGGGTGTCCGTGGTCTGGATCGTGCCGTTGCTGGCGCTGGTCATCGCGCTGGCCGTGGCGTGGCAGAGCTATGCCGAGCGCGGGCCGCTGGTCTACATCGTGTTCGACGACGCCGCCGGCATCAGCGCCGGCGAGACGGAACTGCGCTACCGCGACCTCGCGGTGGGCGTGGTGGAGCAGGTCGGCTTCACCGCCTCGCTCGAGCAGGTGCGGGTGGGCGTGCGGCTCGACGACGACGTGGCCGACTTCGTCGACGCCGACGCGGAATTCTGGGTGGTGCGCCCGGAGGTGACGGCGCAGGGCGTGACGGGCCTCGACACGGTGCTGTCGGGGGTGTTCATCGAGGGCATCTGGGACAGCGACCCCGGCGGCTTCGTCGAGGCGCACGAGGGGGCCGACATCGCGCCGCTCAACCGCTCGGGGCGGCCCGGGCTGATGATCCGGCTGCGCGCCGACGCCGACACCAACCTCGCCGACCGCGCGCCGATCGAGTTCCGCGGCATCGAGGTCGGCCGGCTCGGCACCGCCGTCGTCTCCGAGGACGGCTCCACCGTCGAGGCCGACGCGATCATCTACGCCCCGCACGACCGGCTCGTGACCACGGCGACGCGCTTCTGGGACACGTCGGGCTTCGCCTTCACCATCGACGCCGGCGGCGCGGAGCTGAACTTCTCCTCGCTGGCGTCGCTGTTCGCGGGCGGCATCTCGTTCGGAACGGTCGTCTCGGGCGGTCGGCCCGTCGAGCCGGGCGCGGTGTTCTCGGTCTACTACGACGAGGCCACCGCCCGCGCGAGCCTGTTCGGCGACGACGACGGCGGCACCCTCACCTTCACGGCGATCTTCGACCAGAACGTCGCCGGCCTGATCCCCAACGCCTCCATCGACTACGGCGGCATCCAGATCGGCCGGGTCGAGTCGATCAACGGCATCGTCAGCGAGGCGCGCTTCGGCGACAGCCGCGTCCGGCTCGCGGTGACGATGCAGGTGCGGCCCGCGCGGCTCGGGCTCGACGACGACACGAGCGTCGAGGAGGCGCTCGCCTTCTTCCAGTCGCGGGTGCGCGACAACGGCCTGCGCGCACGGCTGGTGCGCGGCTCGCTGCTGACGGGGGGGCTCAAGGTCGAACTCGCCACCATCGAAAATGCCGAGCCCGCCGAGATCGACCTCGACGCCGAGCCGAACCCGATCTTCCCGACCGTTCCGAGCGAGATCGCCGACATGACCGCCTCCGCCGAAGGCGTGCTCGAGCGGATCTCGGCGCTGCCCATCGAGGAGGTGCTGCAGAGCGCCATCGACACGATGGACTCGATCACCGCGCTCGCCGCCAGCGAGGACATGCGGCAGGTGCCGGCCGAGGTGCGCGCGCTGCTGGGAGACGCGCGCGGCATCGTCGGCTCCGAGGAGATGCAGGCGCTGCCGGTGCGGGTGGAATCCGCCGTCGCCGAGCTCGACGCCCTGCTCGCGACGCTCAACGAGGAAGAGGCCGCGGTCCGCCTGCTCGCCGCCGTCGACAGCCTCGCCGCCGCCGCCGACGAGGTGACGGCCTCCGCCGAGGACGTCCCGGCGCTGGTCCAGAACCTCACCACGCTCACCGCCAACGCCGCCGAGGTGCCGCTGGCCGAGCTCGCGGCGCAGCTCGACGCGCTGCTGGCGAGCGCCGACGGGCTGATCTCCGGCGAGGCGGCGCAGGCGCTGCCGGCCAACCTCAACGCCGCGATCACCGATCTGCGCGGCACGCTCGACGAGGTCGACACCATCGTCGCGACGCTCAACGACCAGGACGCCGCCGGGCAGATGCTCGCCGCCGTCGAGGACGTCACCGCCGCCGCCGCCGCGCTGGCGGAGTCGGCCAACGACTTGCCCGCGCTGATCGCCGCCGTCACCGAAGTCGCCGAGAGTGCCTCCGAGGTGCCCCTGCCCGAGCTCGCGGCCAACCTCGACACGCTGCTCGTCAACGCCGACGCGCTGATCGGCGGCAAGGCGGCGCAGGCGCTGCCCGTCTCGCTGAACGCCGCCCTCGCGGAGCTGCGCGGCACCATCGCGGGGATCGACGCGATCGTCGCCACGCTCAACAGCGAGGACGCCGCCGCGCGCCTGCTCGCCGCCGTCGACGACGTCGCCGCCGCCGCCGGCAATCTCGCCGCCTCCACCGACGGCGTCCCAGCGCTGATCGACAGCCTCAACACCGTCGCCGCCAATGCCGGCGAGGTGCCGCTGGCCGACCTCGCCGCCCAGCTGCAGACCGTCCTCACCAGCGCCGACACCATCCTGTCGGGCGAGGCCGCGCAGGCGCTGCCCGCCTCGCTCAACAGCGCCATCGGCACGCTTGAAGGCACCATCGCCGAGGTCGACACCCTCGTCGCCACGCTCAACACCGAAGGCGCGGCCGC
Organism: Oceanicola granulosus HTCC2516; assembly: GCF_000153305.1. Taxonomy (GTDB): domain Bacteria; phylum Pseudomonadota; class Alphaproteobacteria; order Rhodobacterales; family Rhodobacteraceae; genus Oceanicola; species Oceanicola granulosus. The sequence goes on along the minus strand of NZ_CH724108.1, from coordinate 440,787 downwards.
GCGCCTGCTCGCCGCCGTCGACGACGTCGCCGCCGCCGCCGGCAACCTCGCTGTCTCCACCGACGGCGTGCCGGCGCTGATCGACAGCCTCAACACCGTCGCCGCCAATGCCGGCGAGGTGCCGCTCGCCGAGCTCGCGGCCCAGCTGCAGACGGTCCTCACCAGCGCCGATGCCATCCTGTCGGGCGAGGCCGCGCAGGCGCTGCCCGCCTCGCTCAACAGCGCCATCGGCACGCTTGAAGGCACCATCGCCGAGGTCGACACCCTCGTCGCCACGCTCAACACCGAAGGCGCGGCCGCGCGCCTGCTCGCCGCCGTCGACGACGTCGCCGCCGCCGCCGGCAACCTCGCTGCCTCCACCGACGGCGTCCCGGCGCTGATCGACAGCCTCAACACCGTCGCCGCCAATGCCGGCGACGTGCCGCTGGGCGAGCTGTCGGCGCAGCTCCAGGCGCTGCTGACGAACGCCGACAGCCTCGTCTCCGGCGAGGCCGCACAGGCGCTGCCGGCGTCGCTCAACGGTGCGATCACCGACCTGCGCGGCACGATTGCCGAGGTCGACACCCTTGTCGCGACGCTCAACACCGAGGACGCCGCCGCGCGCCTGCTCGCCGCCGTCGACGACGTGGCCGCCGCCGCGGGCAACCTCGCCGCCTCGACCGATGGCGTGCCGGTGCTGATCGACAACCTGAACGCTGTCGCGCAGGAGGCCGGGGCGCTGCCGCTGACCGAGGTGGCCGACCAGCTCACCGCGCTGCTCGCGAGCGCCGACTTGCTGGTGTCGGGCGAGAGCACGCAGCAGCTCCCCGCGACGCTCGGCGCGGCGCTCGAGCAGCTGCGCACGACGCTGGCGGAGGTCGACACGCTCGTCACCGGCCTCAACGAGGACGACGCGAGCGCCCGCCTGCTCGCCGCCGTCGACGAGGTCGCCGCCGCGGCGGGCACGCTCTCCACCTCCGCCGCCGGGGTCCCGGCGCTGATCGACCGGCTCAACGCCATCGCCGCGACCGCCGAGGAGCTGCCGCTCGAGCAGGTCGCCGACCAGCTCTCGAGCCTGCTCGCGACCGTCGACGCGATGCTGGGCACCGAGGGCGCGCGGCGGCTGCCGGAATCGCTCGCCGCCGCGCTCGACCAGCTGCGGCTGGTGCTGGCCGAGCTGCAGAGCGGCGGCGTGGTGGAGAACGTCAACGCCACCCTGACCTCCGCCCGCTCGGCGGCCGAGAGCATCGGCAACGCCGCCGACAGCCTGCCCGCCCTGCTCGGCCGTACCGGCGCCCTGCTCGACCAGGCCGCCGTGACGCTCGGCGAGTACGGCACCGACGACGGCGTCGGCCGCAGCCTCGCCCAGACCCTGCGCGAGGTCGAACAGGCCGCCGCCGCCATTTCCTCGCTTGCGCGCGAGCTCGAGCGCAATCCCAACTCCCTCCTGTTCGGAAGATGACATGCTGCTGCGCACCGCGATACTCGCCCTGATCCTGCCCCTGCTGGCCGCCTGCGGCGGCGGCGAGGAGCGGCTGTTCACCACCCGCCCGCTGCCGGTGGAGAGCGGCGATCGGGTGGCGATCCGCTTCGCCTCGGTGGAGGTGCGCGACCTGTCGCTGCCCGAGTACGCCGACAGCGAGGCGATCTACATCCGCGATGCCGACGGCGCGCTCGTCGCCGCGCCCGACCTCGCCTGGGCCGACATCCCGACGCGGGCGATGACGCTGGAGATGGCGCGCTACCTGGCGCAGATCACCGGCGCGCGCGTCGCCTCGGAGCCCTGGCCCTTCAACGGGCGCGCCGATGCGCGGCTCGAGGTGCGGGTGGAGGAGATGGTCGCCGAGCTCGACGGGACGTTTCGCCTGACGGGCCAGTACTTCGTCGCGCCCGACGACATGGACGCCACCGGCACGGCGGAGCTGTTCGACGTGGTCGTCGCCATCCCCGCCCCCGGCACGGCCCCCGCGATCGCCGCCGCCCGCAGCGCCGCCGTCCGCACGCTCGCCCGCCAGATCGCGCAGGACATGTAGGCCGGGCTTCAGCCCGGCCCCCGTGACGGCTGGTCGAGCCCGCGATGCCGGGCCGAAGCCCGGCCTGCTAGTAGAAGCTCTGCGGGTCGATATCGATGGCCATGCGGGTCTCGCCGCGCAGGCGGACCTGCGCGGTCCATTCCGCCAGCGCGGCCTGGATCGGCGCGGACTTGTCGGCCTTGACCAGCAGCCGGACCCGGTGCCGGCCCCGGATGCGGGCGATGGGGGCCGGGGCCGGACCGAAGACCTGGGCGCCGATCCGGCGCAGGGGGGCGTCGTGGCGGGCGAGGTGGTTGCCGAGGTCGAACGCCTGCTGCACGTCCGGGCTCGATAGCACGATCCCCGCCATCCGCCCGTAGGGCGGCACCCCCGCCGCGCGGCGCTCGGCGGCCTCGGCGGCCCAGAAGGCCTCCTCGTCGCCGCCCAGAATCGCGCGGATCACCGGGTGCTCGGGCTGGAAGGTCTGGAGCAGCGCCTCGCCCGGCGCCTCCGCCCGGCCCGCCCGCCCCGCCACCTGCCGCATCAGCTGGAACGTCCGCTCGGCGGCGCGCAGATCGGAGCCCTGCAGCCCGAGGTCGGCGTCGATCACCCCGACCAGCGTCAGCTCGGGGAAGTTGTGCCCCTTCGCCACGAGCTGGGTGCCGATGACGATGTCGGCGCCGCCCGACGCGATCTCTTCGATCTTCGCCTTCAGCGCCCGTGCGCTGCCGTAGAGATCGGACGACAGGATCGCCAGCCGCGCGTCGGGGAACAGCCGCTCCGTCTCCTCGGCGAGCCGCTCGACGCCGGGGCCGACGGGCGCGAGCTTGCCCGCGGCCTCGCAGGAGGGGCAGGTCTCGGGCATCGGCCGGGTCTCGCCGCACTGGTGGCACATGAGCCGCTTGAGGAAGCGGTGTTCGACCATCCGTGCGTCGCACTGGGTACAGCCGATCTGATGGCCGCAGGCCCGGCAGATCGTCACCGGCGCATAGCCGCGCCGGTTGAGGAACAGGAGCGCCTGCTCGCCCCGCTCGAGCCGCCCATGGACCGCCCCCTGCAGCGCCGGCGAGATCCAGCTCGCGCCCGGCAGGTCCTCGACGCGCATGTCGATCGCCGCCATCGCAGGCATCACGGCGGGGCCGAAGCGCGAGGTCAGGTCGAGCCGGGCGTACTTGCCGGCCTCCACGTTGGCCCAGCTCTCGAGCGACGGCGTCGCCGAGGCCAGCACCACCTGCGCGTCGGCCATCGAGGCGCGCAGGACCGCCATGTCGCGGGCGTTGTAGAGGACGCCGTCCTCCTGCTTGTAGGAGGTGTCGTGTTCCTCGTCGACGACGACGAGGCCGAGATCGCGGAACGGCAGGAACAGCGCCGAGCGCGCCCCCACCACCATCTGCGCCTGCCCCTCGCCGATCATCTTCCACGCCCGCCGCCGCTCCGTCGTCGTCAACCCGGAATGCCATTCGGCGGGCCGCGCGCCGAAGCGGGCCTCGACGCGGGCGAGGAACTCGGCGGAGAGGGCGATCTCGGGCAGCAGCACCAGCGCCTGCCGCCCGGCGCGCAGGCACTCGGCGACGGCCTCGAGGTAGACCTCCGTCTTGCCCGAGCCGGTGACGCCGCGCAGCAGGGTGGTGCCGTAGCGGCCCGAGCGGACCCCGGCACGCAGCGCGGCGGCGCCGGCCTGCTGGTCGGGGGTCAGCGCCTTGCCGCCGTGATCGGGGTCGAGCGGCGGATAGGGGCCGTCGCGCGGCGCCTCCTCCTCGCGCACCGCCCCCTGCGCCACCAGCCCCTTGACCACGCCGGTGCCGACGCCGGCCATCTCCGCCAGCTCGCCCAGCGTGAACGACAGCCCCTCGTACTCCTCGAGCACCGCCAGCACCTTCTCGCGCGCCGCCGTCATCCGGTCGGGGAGCGCGTCGCCGAGCCGGTAGATGGTGCGCATCGCCGGGGTCTCGCCGAGCGCAGGGTTGCGCGTCGCGAGGCGCAGCATCGCGGGCAGCGGCGTCAGCGTGTAGTCGGCGGCGCGGGCGAGGAACTGGCGCATCGCGTCGCTCATGGGAGCCACGTCGAGCACCCGCGACACCGGGCGCACCCGGGCGCGGTCGAAATCCCCCTGCCCCGGCCCCCAGACCACGCCCACCACCTTGCGCGGGCCCAGCGGCACCTCGACGAACGCGCCGGCCCAGCAGCCGCCCTCCGGCGCCTTGTAATCCAGCGGCCGGCCGAGCGGCTGGGTCGTCAGGACGCCCACCAGATCGCCCTCGTTGAAATACGTGCTGTTCACGTCGCCACAATGTCCCTCGGGCCAGACCGTGCCCACATAAGCCAGCCCGCCGCCCGCCGCCATGCCGGGCGGGGCGAAATCAGCGTCCTGCGAGCCTTCCGGCCCGCCGGGAGATGGACTATGTGAAGGCGCAACCAGGAGGGAAGCGCCATGAAATTCTTCGTAGACACCGCCGACATCGACGCCATCAAGGAGCTGCACGCGCTCGGCATGGTCGACGGCGTCACCACCAACCCGTCGCTGATCATGAAGTCGGGCCGCGACATCAAGGAAGTCACCAAGGAGATCTGCGACCTCGTCGACGGCCCCGTCTCGGCCGAGACCGTCGCGCTCGACGCCGAGGGGATGATCCGCGAGGGGCTCGAGCTCAAGAAGATCGCCGACAACATCGCCATCAAGGTGCCGCTGACCTGGGACGGGCTCAAGGCCTGCAAGGCGCTCACCGACGAGGGCCACATGGTCAACGTCACGCTCTGCTTCTCCGCCAACCAGGCGCTGCTCGCCGCCAAGGCCGGCGCGACCTTCATCTCGCCCTTCATCGGCCGGCTCGACGACCTCAACCTCGACGGCATGGAGCTGATCCACGATATCCGCGAGATCTACGACAATTACGGCTTCGAGACCCAGATCCTCGCCGCCTCGATCCGCTCGGCCAACCACATGTCCGAGGCCGCCAAGATCGGCGCCGACGTCGCCACCGCGCCGCCGAAGGTGATCCACGCGATGGCCAACCACGTGCTGACCGACAAGGGCCTCGACGCGTTCCTCGAGGACTGGAAGAAGACCGGCCAGACCATCGTCTGAGGCGTCACCCCGCCGGAGCGCGCGCGATCAGCGGATCGACGCCTCCGGCGGGGATATTATCAGGACAGAGGCTCGGGGGCAGCGCCTCCGGGCCGGATGTCGGGTTCTGCCGGGCGCGGGCGCGCCGTCAGTGGGTCCAGACGGCGCGGCGGTTAGTGGCGAAGTTGTCGCCGTAGCCGCCGGGGCGGATATTGGCGGCACGCTTCTTGGGCTCGCGGACCTCGACCTCGATGCCGTGTTCCTCGGCGTAGGCGAGCGCGGCTTCCTTGGTGTCGAAGGTGAGGCGGACCTGGGCCTGCGTGTCGTCCGACGAGGTCCAGCCCATCAGCGGATCGACCTCGCGGGGCGAGCGCGGCGCGAAATCGAGCAGCCAGCGGCGGGTGCGGGCGGAGCCCGACGACATCGCGGTACGGGCCGGTTGGTAGAGACGTGCGCGCATCAAGGGTTCCCCTCTCGGTTCAGCGCCATATAGGCAAGTTCGGCGCGGGCAGGCAAGCCGGCTGGCGCGCCCTCGGCCGGGCCGCGCCTGACGCCTGCGCGAGCGGCTCTTGAACTCGCGCCGGGGCGGCGCATTGTAGGTGGGTCTCGCGAGGAGCTTCCATGCCGTTTGCCAATTCCGACAAGACCCTGCCGATGCTGCACGCGCCCGCGCGCGAGGCGAAGCGGCCCGAGAAGCTCGAGGGCGGCAAGCGCTTCGTGATGCACACCGACTTCGAGGCCGCGGGCGACCAGCCGACGGCGATCGGGGAACTGACCGACGGGGTGCTGTCGGGCGAGCGCGACCAGGTGCTGCTCGGCGCCACGGGCACGGGCAAGACCTTCACGATGGCCAGGATCATCGAGGAGACGCAGCGCCCGGCGATCATCCTCGCCCCGAACAAGACGCTGGCGGCGCAGCTCTACGGCGAGTTCAAGAGCTTCTTCCCGGATAACGCCGTCGAGTACTTCGTCAGCTTCTACGACTATTACCAGCCCGAGGCCTACGTGCCGCGCTCGGACACGTACATCGAGAAGGAATCGATGATCAACGACCAGATCGACCGGATGCGCCACTCGGCCACCCGGGCGCTCTTGGAGCGTGACGACGTCATCATCGTCGCCTCGGTCTCGTGTATCTACGGCATCGGCTCCGTCGAGACCTACGGCGCGATGACCCAGGACCTCGTCGTCGGGCGCGAATACGACCAGCGGCAGGTGATGGCCGACCTGATCACCCAGCAATACAAGCGCAACGACCAGGCCTTCCAGCGCGGCACCTTCCGCGTGCGCGGCGACACGCTCGAGATCTTCCCGGCCCACCTGGAGGATCGCGCGTGGAAGCTGTCGTTCTTCGGCGAGGAGCTCGAGAGCATCACCGAGTTCGACCCGCTCACCGGCGAGCGGACCGGCACGTTCGACAAGATCCGCGTCTACGCCAACAGCCACTACGTGACGCCGAAGCCGACGCTGCAGCAGGCGGTGATCGAGATCAAGAAGGAGCTGCGCGCGCGGCTCGACCAGCTCGTCGGCGAGGGCAAGCTGCTCGAGGCGCAGCGGCTCGAGCAGCGCACGAACTTCGACATCGAGATGATCGAGGCCACGGGCGTGTGCAACGGCATCGAGAACTATTCGCGCTATCTCACCGGCCGCGCGCCGGGCGAGCCGCCGCCGACGCTGTTCGAGTTCATCCCCGACAACGCCATCGTCTTCGCCGACGAGAGCCATGTCAGCGTGCCGCAGATCGGCGGCATGTACCGCGGCGACTACCGGCGCAAGTTCACGCTGGCCGAGCACGGCTTCCGCCTGCCCTCCTGCATGGACAACCGCCCGCTCAAGTTCGAGGAGTGGGACGCGATGCGCCCGCAATCGGTCTTCGTCTCGGCCACGCCCGCGGACTGGGAGCTGGAGCAGGCGGGCGGCGTCTTCACCGAGCAGGTCATCCGCCCCACCGGCCTGCTCGACCCGCAGGTCGAGATCCGGCCCGTGGAGACGCAGGTCGACGATCTGCTCGACGAGATCCGCCGCGTGACGCAGCAGGGTTTCCGCACGCTCTGCACCGTGCTGACCAAGCGGATGGCCGAGGACCTGACGGAGTACCTGCACGAGCAGGGCATCAAGGTGCGCTACATGCACTCCGACATCGACACGCTCGAGCGGATCGAGATCCTGCGCGACCTGCGGCTCGGGGCGTTCGACGTGCTGATCGGGATCAACCTGCTGCGCGAGGGGCTCGACATCCCCGAATGCGGACTGGTGGCCATCCTCGACGCCGACAAGGAGGGCTTCCTGCGCTCCGAAACCTCGCTGATCCAGACCATCGGGCGCGCCGCGCGCAACGCCGAGGGCCGGGTGATCATGTACGCCGACCGCATCACCGGATCGATGGAGCGCGCGATCGGCGAGACCGAGCGCCGCCGCGAGAAGCAGATCGCCTACAACGAGGCGCACGGCATCACCCCCGCGACGGTCAAGAAGAACGTCGAGGACGTGCTCGCCGGGCTCTACAAGGGCGACACCGACATGGCCCGCGTCACCGCCAAGATCGACACGCCGACCGGCGCGAACCTGCAGGCGGTGCTCGACGGGCTGCGGGCCGACATGCGCAAGGCGGCGGAGAACCTCGAATTCGAGGAGGCCGCGCGGCTGCGCGACGAGGTCAAGCGACTGGAGACCGTGGACCTCGTCGTCTCCGACGACCCGATGGCGCGCCAGCAGGCCGTGGACAAGGCCGTCGACACAGCGCGCAAGGCCGACGGCCGCTCGACCGCCGGCCGCGCCGGGCAGCGCGGCGGCAACGTGCAGAGGCGGCGGCGGTAGCGCTGCCGCTCGCGCGCCGAACGATCAGCGAGGAGCACCGCCAGCGGCGGCGGTGGTCGCTCGTCAACTGAGCGTGGTCGACTGGAGCACCGCCTCCGCCTGCCGCCGCCCGCTCCGGCCGGCAGGAACGCGTTACCGAGCCCGAGGCCGCGCGCCTCGCTACTTCCGTATCGCCCGCACGATGGCCAGCACCACCACCGCGCCGATCAGTCCCGCGAGCAGGATCAGCAGGATCCCTCCCGCCGCAAGCGCTGTCACGCCCAGCGCCGCGATCACCACCGGCGTCAGCAGCGCCGCGACGATGCCGACGACGATGTAGAGCCCCTTGCTCCGCCCCGCGACCGCTCCCGCGATATAGCCCGCCACCGCGCCGATCACCGCGAGCAGCACCAGCGCGAAGATCCCGAGCCCCTGCAGTACCTCTTCCATAGCACCGATTCCTTTCTGTTCCGTTAACGCGCAGCTAGCGCGGCAACGGACGATCAGTAGGTGCAGTCGATGACGTCCATCGAGATCGGGGTCTCCCGCACGCACTCGATGAGCGCGTCATACTGCTCGATCAGCGCCTCCGACGCCTCCGCGAGCGCCTCGTACTCCGCCGTCAGCGCCTCGTGGCGCTCCTGCAGTTCGCTGTGCGCCTCGGCGAGCGTCGACAGGTTCGCCTGGCACTCGGTGACGTTGGACGTGCAGGTGAAACCTTCAAAATCGCACTGGTACCGGTCGAAGCAGGCGGCATTCTTGTCGACGCACCGGCCGAAGGTGCTGCAGACGGTTTCGCCCTCCGACAGGCAGGCCGACTGCATCCCCACGTCGCACGAAAAACCCTGCGCCGCCGCCTCGCCGCCCGCCAGCATCAGCGCGCCGACCACCCATGCCTTCATCCCGCTCCCTCCGTATTTCGAGATTTCCTAGCCGCCTCGAGCGCCGCGACCAAGGCGCGAACGCGGCATTCCTCCGTCACCCGCCGCCCGCCGGCCGGGTCGAAATCGGCGAAGGTGCGCGCGCCGGAGGCGGGGGCGGCGCAGGAGGCGTGGACCGCATCTACCCCCGTCGCGAGGACCACCGCGAGCGTCTCCGGCGTCACGCCGCCACCGGCCATGATCCCGATCCGCCCGCGCGCCCGGGCCACCAGCGCTCTCAGCTCCGCCGCCCCCTGTGCCGCACTGTTTGCGCCGCCGGAGGTGAGCACCCTGTCGAAGCCGAGCCCGAGGGCCGCGTCGAGTGCGGCGAGCGGGTCAGGCACCACGTCGATCACCCGGTGCAGCGTCGTGCCCAGCAGGCCCGCCGCCGCCTTGAGCCGCGCGAGCCGGGCGGTGTCGAGGGCCCCGTCCGCCCGCTGCACCCCCAGCACCACGCCCGAGACCCCCGCTGCACGGGCCGCGGCGAGGTCGGCGAGCATCACCTCCATCTCTTCCGCGCCATAGTCGAACAGGCCGGCGCGCGGCCGGATCATCGCGTAGACCTCCACCTGCGCCCCCGCCGCCCGGACGGCCTGCGCCATCAGCCCCGCCGAAGGGGTCAGCCCGCCCTCCGACAGCGCCGCGCACAGCTCGATCCGCGCCGCGCCGCCGCGGCGCGCCGCCCCGACGCCGGCGAGGGTGTCGACGCAGACCTCCAGCGGCACCATATCTGCCTCACCCACCCTCGCCCGCCGGAGCCCCATGACCGCCATCCTCATCCTCGGCGCCGCCGTCTGGCCCCACGGCCCGTCGCCCACGCTGCGCCGGCGCACGCTGCACGCCGCCGGCCTCTACCACGCCGGCCGCGGCAGGCTGCTCATCCCCTGTGGCGGCCAGGGGCGGCATGGGCCGCCCGAGGCCGAAGTCATGCGCGCGCTGCTGCTCGGAGCCGGCGTCCCCGATGCGGCGATCCTACAAGAGCGGCGCTCCACGTCCACCTGGGAGAACCTCCTCTTCGCCCGCCCCCTGCTCGCGGCACAGGGAGAGACCCGGGTGCTGATCGTGACCGACCGCTACCACGTGCCGCGCGCGCGCCTCGCCGCCCGGCGGATGGGGCTGACCGCAGCCGGCGCGCCGCCGCCGCTGCGGGGCAGCCACGTGCCGACCCAGCTGCGCCAGGCCCTGCGCGAAGTGCCGGCGCTCGTCTGGTATGCCATGCGCCCATTAAGATGAGCTTAACTCGGCGCAGGTAATTTGCGCCTCATGCAGCGATTCGTCCTCATCCTGGTCCTCGCGCTCGCCGCTTCGCCCCCCGCCCTCGCCGGCGCCTGGATGCGCGAGCAAGGCGCGGTGTTCCTCTCCTTCGGCGCCAACGTCGCGCTGACCGAGGCGGCCGTGCGCCCGGTGCACTGGGATCCGACAGTCTTTCTCGAATACGGCCTGCACGAGCGGCTGACCGTGGGGCTCGATCTCTACATCGCGAACGGCGACCAGGAGGAGACGGGCACCGTCTTCGCCCGCACGCCTCTCTTCGGAGCCGGCGCGGGCTGGCCCGTCGCCGCGAGCCTCGCCTACGGCTTTCGCAACGACCGCCTGCGCAGCGAGGTCGAGCAGATCGGCCGCGCCGGCCTCTCCTTCGGCCGCGGCCTCGCCAGCGGCTGGCTCGCGGCGGACGCGGCGCAGATCTTCGTGCTGGGCGAGGATCGCCGCGAGTCCAAGCTCGATCTCACCTGGGGCCACAACTGGACCGACCGCCTTACCACCGTCGCCCAACTGCAGACGGGAATCGGCACTGCCGGCGACTACTACGCGAAGGCGGCGCCGGCGGTCCTGCTGCAGGTGAACGAGCGGGTCCGGCTCGAGGTCGGCATCGTCCAGGCGCTGACGGGCGACGAGGGAACGGGCCTGCGCATCGCCACATGGTGGGAGTTCTGAGGCCGCTTGACACGAGCTGGCACACGCGCCACATAGACCGCCATCGGGGCCGTAGCTCAGTTGGGAGAGCGCGTCGTTCGCAATGACGAGGTCAGGGGTTCGATTCCCCTCGGCTCCACCAAATCCCAAAGCACGCGCGCCGGCGCCTACCCGTCACTCCCGCTGGCCGGCGAAGGCCATCGAGCTTTCGAGCTGCTTGTCGAGCCGCACCTGTTCGCGACGTGTGATGGCGTGTTCGCGCTCCGCGCGGGACTGGGCGGTGCGGCGCATGAGAGTGTCGAGCAGCGGCATCCGGGCGGCGCGGGCGAGCCGCAGCAGGCGGGGCGTGTAGCGGGTGAAGAGTTCGTCTTCGCGGCTGACGATCGCTTCGGTGGTGCCGGGATCGCCCTGCCGGCCGGCGCGGCCGTAGAGCTGGCGGTCGATGCGGCTGCTCTCGTGGTACTCGGTGAGGATCACGTGCAGCCCGCCAAGCTCGCGCACCCCCTCGCCGAGGGCGATGTCGGTGCCGCGCCCGGCGACGTTGGTCGCCACCGTGACCGCGCCGCGCTGTCCGGCGGCGGCGACGATATCGGCCTCCGCCTCGTCGGAGCGCGCGTTGAGCACGCGGTGCGCCAGCCCGGCCTCGTCCAGCACCCGCGAGAGATGTTCCGACGCCTCGACCGAGCGGGTGCCGATCAGCACCGGCCGCCCCTGCGCCGCGAGCTGGCCCACCCGCGCGGCGACGGCGCGCCAGCGGCCCGCCGCGGTCTGGAAGAAGCGGCTGCCGACGTGCCGGCGGCGCAGCGGGCGGTGGCGCGGGATGCGGACGGTGACGAGACCGTAGGTCTCGCGGAACTCGCCGGCGAGCTCCATGCCGGTGCCGGTCATGCCGGCGAGGCGGACGTAGCGGCGGAAAAAGCGCTGGTAGGTGATCGAGGCCAGCGTCACCTTGCGGCCGGTCACCTCGACGCCCTCCTTGGCCTCGATCATCTGGTGCAGACCGCCCTGCCAGGTGCGGTCGGGCATGACCCGGCCGGAATATTCGTCGACGATCTGCACCCCGCCGTCGTCGACGATGTAGTCACGGCCGAGCTCGAACAGGTGCAGCGCCGAGAGCGCCTGCACCACCAGTTCCTCGCGCGCGAGCCGCACCCGCCATTGCCCGTCGAGCCCCGCCGCCTCGGCGGCGAGCCGCTCCTTGCCCGCCTCGGTGAGAGTGACGGAGCGGCGCATCTCGTCGAGCTCGAAGTCCGCCCCGGCGCGGAGCGCGCGGGCGAGGCGCAGGCCAGTGTTGTAGAGCCGCGCGGCGTCGGCCTCGTCGCCCGAGGACGACAGGATCAGCGGCGTGCGCGCCTCGTCGATGAAGACGCTGTCGGCCTCGTCGACGATGGCGAATCCGAGCCCGCGCAAGGTCAGCCCCGCCCCCGCGCGCCCGCCGATCAGCGACGCGAGCCGGGCGCGGGCCGGGCCGCGCGCCTGCCCCAGCGCGACGCGGTCGCGCAGGTAGTCGAAGGTCACGTTGGCGTTGCTGACATAGGTCAGGTCGCAGGCGTAGGCGGCGGCGCGGGCGGCGGGGTCCATCTCCGTCTCGACGATGCCGACGCTGAGGCCGAGGCGCTCGGCGAGCGGCGCGATCTCGGCGCCGTCGCGCCCGGCGAGGTAGTCGTTGACCGTCACCACGTGGACCGGCTCGCCGCGCAGCGCGGCGGCGAGGGCGGCGGGCATGCCGGTGATCGTCTTGCCCTCCCCCGTCGCCATCTCGACGAGCCGCCCCTCGAGCAGCGCCATCGCACCCATCAGCTGGACCGGGTAGGGCCGCTTGCCGAGGGTGCGGAACAGCAGCTCCGCCAGCACCGCGAGCAGGTGGGCGAGCGGATCGCGGCCCGGCGTGTGGCGCAGGGTCTGGCGGGCGAGCGTGTGGGCGAGCGCGACGAGCTGGTGGCTGCGCAGGGCGGCGTAGCGGGGCTCGAGCGCGGCGATGCGGGCGGCGCGGCGTGCGAGGCGACGGCGGTGCAGCGGCCAGCGCGCCTCGGCCCAGCCGAGCCAGCGCTCGGCGATCCGGTCGACGGCGTTGTCGATCGGATCGGCCCGCTCGGCGTAGGGCGAGACGGCGCGCCGGGGCGCGCCGAAGCCGAGGCGGCCGCCGTCAGGCATTGAACCGCTCGAGGAACAGCTGGCGCACCCGCCGCCATGCCTGAAACGCCGCCGGCTCGAGGCCGTGGTCGAAGCGCACCAGCACCCGCATCCCGTAGGGCTGGACCGGCGCGTCGGGCGGCATGGCGAGGTCGTAGACGAAGACCGGGTCGAGGCTCGCCGTGCCCTCCTCGTCGCCGGGCGCGGTAAGGAACCGGCCGCCGCCCCGGCTGCCGAGCACCGGGCTCGGCAGGCTCGCCTGCGCCTGCGGCACGGCGCGGATCAGAAGGACGCGGTGGCGCTGCTCGAGCGCGCCGGCGAAGCGGACCTCGACGCCCTCCAGCCGCTCGCGCACCAGCGCCGCGTCGGCCTGGGCCACGGCGATGCGCAGCACCTCCGGGCGCGGCGGCAGGACATAGCCGACGAGATCGCCCTCGTTGAAGAAGCGCCCCGTCAGGTCGTCGGGCGGCACGACCGGCTCGAAGCGGCCCGCGAGCGGGGCGGTCAGGAGCATGTCGCCCTGCCGTGCCATCTCGCGCGCCAGTTCGCCCGTCGCCTCGGCGAGCTCCAGCCGGGCCGCCTCGGCGCGGGGGCGGTCGCTGACGCTGAGCACGGCGAGGCGGCGGCGGTATTCCTCCTCGCGCCAGCGCAGCCCCTCGATGCGCGCCGCGAGCGTCGGCGCGGCGAGTTCGACGAGCGCCTCGCCCTCGGCCACCGCCGCGCCGCGCCCGGCGGCGACGCGGGCGACGAAGCCGGGCGCGCCGGCGCGCAGGTGCGCCGCCTCGGGCAGCCAGACGACGCCCTCGGTGTCGGTGCGCAGCGGCAGCGGGATCAGCAGCAGCGCCGCCGCGAGGGTGGCGATGCTGCCGAAGGTCCAGCGCTTGGCGCGGCCGCGCACTTTGCGCAGGCCCGGCGAGATCAGCACGTGGCGGATGTGCTTGAACAGCGGCTTGATCACCGCGTTGAACACGCTCCAGAGCGCCAGCACGACGCCGGCGAAATAGTACTTCCCGGCGACGAACAGCGCGATGCCGACCATCACCGACAGCCGGTAGACGAGCGCCGCCGGTGCGTAGACGAGAAACCAGCGCCGCTCTCCGGGCGTGGCGACGGGCTCCTTCAGCTGTTTCGCGCCGAACAGGCGGCGCTGGATCAGCCAGCCCCAGTAGAGGTTGGCGCGGGTGCCGAAATTGGGGCTCTCGATCAGGTCGGCCAGGACATAGTAGCCGTCGAACTTCAACAACGGGTTACCGTTCACGAACAGCGTCGACAGCCCGCCGATCATCACGATGTTGAACGCCACCGCCCGCAGGAAGCCCGCCTCCGCCTCGGCCCACAGGATCAGCGCGAGCGCGGCGGCGAAGGTCTCGACGAAGATGCCCCCCGCGCTCACCGCCGCGCGGTGCCACTTGTTGCGCAGGGCGGCCGCGGCGGAGGCGTCGACGTAGGGCACGGGGAAGAAGACGAGGAACATGATCCCCATCTCCCGCACTTCCTGCCCGCGCATCTTCGTCAGATACCCATGCGCCAGCTCGTGGAGCGCCTTGAGCAGCGGGTAGCTGATCAGCGTGATCGCGATGTTCCGCGCGCCGAGCAGCCGGTCGGTCAGGTTCTCCGTCAGCGCGCCGTAATTCTGCGCCGCGACCAGCCCGCCCCAGCAGACCACCACCAGCCACAGCGCCAGCCCCCACCAGCCGAGCAGCGGGCGCACGACGGGCAGCGTGCGCGACAGGAAGCGGTCGGGATCCCAGAGCGGCACGCGGATCGAGACCGGGTTCATTAGGTTCTGCTTGACGAGCTCCGTCGACTTCTTGCGGTAGCGCTCGAGCAGGTCGGCGACATCGGGGGTACCGGCGTAGCGGATCAGGTCGTTCTGGTGCAGCGTGGCGAGGAGCTGGATGACGTCGTCCTGGCTCGGCGCGTCGGCGTCGTAGGTCTCGGCGAGGCTCGTCCAGATCTCGCCGATGCTGGTGCGTCCGTCGAAGCGGCCGATGACCATGTAGGCCGCCGGGGTGAAGCGGTGGACGCGCCCGCCGGCATGGTCGTGGAGCACGTACCAGGGCTCGCCGCGGTAGCGGTGGCGGTGGACGGTGACGTGCACCTTGAGCCGCGGCGTCAGCCCCTCGACGCGGTACCAGAGCTGGGAGAGGAAGCGCTCCGCCATCGGCCCCTCACGGCTGCCAGGTCCAGAGGGTCGCGCGGGCCCAGTCGCGCAGCCGCCGGGTCCACGACCAGACGTAGAGCGCGCGGCCCGCCTCGATCTTGGCACTGCCCTCCATCCCCGGCCGCAGGTCGGGGCCGGGCGCGGCGAGGCGGGCCTCGGCGACGAACACGTTGCCCTCGTCGCGCGCCTCCGACACCGGGGTGATGCGGCCGATCTCGAAGCCGAGCCCGTCGGTGGGGCGGCTCTTGAGGATCAGCGTGCCGCCCATCCCCGCCTCCACCCAGCGCAGGTCGCGCTCGTCGACGAACAGCTCCACGCGGTAGCTGTCGAGCGGCGCGACCTCGAACAGCACCTCGCCCTGCTGCACCGGCGCACCGAGCTGCTGGCTGAGGTCGCCCGAGACGACGACCCCGGCGATCGGCGCGCGGATCTCGGTCTTGGCGAGCTGCGCCTCGGTGAGCGCGAGCTGGGCGCGGGCCTGGGCGATCTGGGCCTCGAGGTAGCTCACCTCGTCGCGCGACCGTTCGGCCAGCGCGGTGCGCTGCTGGGCGAGAAAGCGGTCGATCTCCGACTGCCAGCGCAGCTGTTCGAGCCGCAGGTCGCGGTCGTCGAGCCGGGCCAGCAGCGCGCCCGCCTCGACCACGTCGCCCGCCCGCAACGGCGCCTCGGCGACGAAGCCCTGGAACGGCGCGACCGCGGCGCGCTGCACCTCGCCGCGCAGCACCGCGTCGGCGGCGACGCGGAACGGGCCGCGCACCGTCGCCGCCGCGAGGGCGAGCGCGATCAGCGCCAGCGCCAGCAGCTTCCAGCTCAGCCGGCGCGGCCCGAGCAGGATGCCGAGCACGTGGCCCGCCTTGTCGACGAGCCGGCCGCCGATCCAGCGCCGGTTGCGCCGCTTCAGCTCGAGCACCGGCCCCATCAGCGCCGCGACGCTCTCGGCGATTCGCACCTCCCGCAGGTCGAACGCCCGGTCGTCGCGCCGCTCGACGGTCAGCACGCCGACGGTGCGGCCGTCGTCCTGCAACGGCAGCGACAGGATGTGGGCGGTGCGGGTGGCGCGGACGTGGTCGGCGTGGGCTATGGCGACGGAGCGCGGCAGCCCCTCGACCGGCGGGTGGGCGACGGCGACGCCCTGGTCGTAGACCTCGTCCATCGCGTTCTCGAGGCTCTCGGTGAGGGCGGAGCGGCGCTTGAACCACGCCGCGTAGGACATCGTCAGCAGCCGGACGCGCGGCGAGCGGCGGCCGCGCACGAGGCCGATGGCGGCCTGGTCGGCCTCGAGCACCCCCTGCACCTCGTTGACCAGCGCCATCGCCGCCGCCTCGGGACGGGGATGCTCGTGGACCAGCGCCAGCAGGTCGAGCGCGATGGCCGCCCGCTCGACCTTGCCCGCCTCCTCGCCCGCCGCGCCCTGCCAGTAGCGCGCGGTGAGCCAACCGGCGGCCCAGTGGATCTCGCGCACGGCCCGCTGGAGCGCCGCCGGGGCGGTGGCGCGCAGCTCCATCACCACGAGCCCCGCCATCGGCCCGTCGCGGGTGCGGGCGGGGACGGCGACGTAGCCGAGCTCGCCCTCCACCAGCGTCGCGGCGCGCCCGGAGGTGGCGCATTGCTCGGCAGCGGGGCGCAGCGCGGCGAGATCGCGGGTCGGGTCGGGGCCGGCGGCGACGGGCGTGAGCGCGCCGCTGTCGCGATCGGGCTCGAGCACCACGACGAAGGCCGCGTCGTCCACCCGCTGCATCAGCAGCGTCACCCAGGCCTGCAGCAGCGCCCGCTCGCCGCGCGCCCCCACGAACGCCGCCCAGGCCGCGCCCGACAGGGCCGCCGTCGCGGCGGGCGCCTCCGCCGATGCGCCGGGGATGCTGCGCGACAGGGTCATGGGCGGGGCCGCCCTAGCCCTCGAGCTTGCCGTAGCGGGTCTCGTGCTCGTCGATCAGCCGGTTGATCATGTCGCGCAGCCGCTTGGCGGCGAAGGGCGACATGACGATCCGGTGGTGCAGGTCGACCTCGAGCTTCTTGCCGCCCATGTCCCAGTTCTCGTTGACGCCGAAGTTGATCACCACTTCCTCGCGGGTGGAGGAGCCGTTGCAGACGTTGCAGTAGGTGCTCTTGAGCTGGTCGGTGTTGAACTTGACCTGTCCGGGCGAGACCGTCCCCTGCGGTGTGCGCGGCGCGCGGGGTTCCTCGGTCTGGTCGGTCTTGCTGTCGGTCATGGGGCAATGTCCTGTCTGTCATCGATGCGTGGCCGGCAGCGAAATGGTCAGGGCGCCGGCGTCCCGTATCTCAAGGTCGGCCAACTGCACCGGGTCTGTCGAGGGCCAATCCTCGTCGCCCCCGCCCAGCGCGAGTTCGACCCCGTCGACCGTCACCCCGAGCACCGAGAGCGCGCCGGTGCGCCGCTGGGTGCCCTGCCGCAGGAAGCCGATCGCGGCGAGCGCGAGCAGGCCTTCCACCGCGTCGGGCAGCGGGCCGATCTCGACGAGGCTCTCGCCGCCGCCGAGATCGGTCAGCGCCGCCTCGCTGCCGGCGGCGAGCGCCTGCACCCCGGCGGGGCCGAAGCCCGGCGTGTGGCTGAGCAGGTGCAGCACCACCCGCCCCGCCCCGGCGAGCCCGTCGGCGCGGATCACCAGCCGCTCGTCGGGAAGCGCGGCGGGGTCGACATGGGGCGGCAGCAGCGCCTCGGCGGTGAGGCCGTCGACGCGCAAATCGATGCTGGTCCGGGCGCTCTGGCCGCCGGTATCCTCGAGGCAGAGCGCCCCGAGCCGCGCCGGATCGACGCCCGACGTCAGCGGCTCGTCGCCCGCGTCCGGGGCCTCGCCGTTGATCGACACGGTGCGCATCTCGAAGCCGGAGAAGTCGGTGACGGCCGCCTGCCCGAAGCTGCGCGCGAGCACGCGGACCAGTTCGAGGTCGCCCTCGGGAATGTCGCCGCTCAGCACGATGCGCAGGGTGCGGACCCCGTCGATGATCCGCATCCCCGTCCTGATGCGCACCCCCTCGGGCAGGTCTGCGCCCGCCTCTGCGGAATAGATCGACACCGTTTCGCTCGGCAGCGAGACCTCGAAGACGATCTCGCTGATCCCGCCGAGCGAGGAGAAGCGGACCGGCAGGCTGTAGCGGCAGAAGCGGAAGTCGTCGTCCTCGAACGGCGTGATGACGACGCCCGGCACGCCGCGCCCGGCCTCGAGCAGGATCGCGCCGCCGCCCCCGCCGGTCAGGCTCGCCAGCCGCGGCGCCTGCGCCCCGCCGCTCGAGGTGCGCAGGCCGGCCGCCGTCGCGCCCCCGCCGCGGCTCGAGCCGCCGCCGGTGCCGAGCTCGACCGGCGCCCCCGGGCCACCCGCGCCGCTGTCGCCGTCGTTGGCGGTCACGCTGTCGCCGTCCTCCGCCGCCTCGCCGAAGTCGCTCTGGGAGGCGACGCTGAACAGCATCGTGTACTCGTCGGTCAGGCCGTCGGAATCGGTCACCATGTAGCTGACGAGGTGGTCGCCCGGGTGGCCGGTGCTGTCGCCCACGAGCTGCGGCGTGCCGTCGTCGAGGAAGGTCATGCTGATCCAGTCGGGCGCGTCGAGGATCGACCAGCTCAGTTCATCGGCCGGCGTGTCGGCGTCGGCCGCCGCGAGGGTCAGCGCGACGGGCGCGCCGTCCTCCAACTCCATCGGCGCCACCTCCTGCAGCACGGGCGCGGCGAGCACCTGCACCGAGAAGCCCTGCCGGCTGGAATGCCCCGCCTCGTCGGTGGCCGAGACGACGACGGCGAAGGTGCCGATGTTCCCGGCGCTGTCGCCGCTGATCGCCCCGGTGCGGCTGTCGATCCCGATCCAGCCGGGCGCGCTCTCGAGGCGGTAGGTGAGGGTCGGGCTGTCGGCGTCGCGCGCTGAAGCCTGCGCGCCGAGCGCGACGCCCGAGACGATGCGCACGTCGGAGATCGGCGCGAGCACCGGCGCGGCCTGCACGATGACGGAGACGGTCCGGGTGGTGCGGTGACCCTCGGGATCGGACGCGAGCAGCGTGACGCTGTGGCGGCCGACGTCGCCGTTGCTGTCGCCGGTGAGGCGGCGACCGGCGGCGTCGAGCGTGATCCAGCGCGGCGCCGAGACGATGCGCAGATCGAGCGCATCGGCCGGCGTGTCGGCGTCGGCGAGGCTGAGCGGCACGTCGAGCACCGCGCCCTCCAGCAGTACCTGCGGCGCCACCGCCCCGATCACCGGCGCGGCCTGCACCGTCACGGCGAGGCTGGCCTCGTCGCTGAGCCCGTCGCCGTCGCTCACCCGCACCCGGACCACGTGGCTGCCTACCCGCCCGGCGCTGTCGCCGCTCACGCGCCCGTCGGGCGCGACCCGGATCCAGCCGGGGCCGGAGACCTTCGCGAAGGTGAGGCCGGTGGCCGGCGTATCGTCGTCCGTGGCGGTGAAGGTGGCGGCGAGGGCGGCGCCCTCGAGCAGCGTCACCGGCGCGGGGGCGGTGATGACCGGCGCGGCGCGCACGGTGATGGTGACCCGCGTGGTGTCCTTGTTGCCGTCGAGGTCCACGACCTCCAGGTCGACGGGATGGACGCCCACCTGCCCCGCGCTGTCGCCCTCGAGGCGGCCGGTGGCCGGGTCGTAGCTGATCCAGCCGGGGCCGGAGACGATGGTGATGGTCAGGTCGTCCGTCGCCGTGTCCTCGTCCGACACCGGCACCGCGAGATCGAGCGGCGCGCCCTCGGCGAGGGCGGTATCGGCGATGGCGCCGAAGGCCGGCTCGGCGCGCACGGTGACGGTGAAGCTGGCGCGGTCGGTGTGGCCGTCGGCGTCGGTGACCTCGGCCTCGACGGTGAAGCTGCCGACCTGCCCGCTGCTGTCGCCGCTCACGGTGCCGTCGGCGGCGACGCTCACCCAGGCGGGGCCGGAGACCTTGGCGAAGGTCAGGCTGGTCGCGGGGCCGTCGGCGTCGGTGGCGGTGAAGGCGGCGGCGAGGGTGGCGCCCTCGACGAGCTCCACGGCGGCGGGGGCGGTGATCACGGGCACGGCCTGGACCTCGACCGTCACCTGCCGCTCGTGGCTGTTGCCCTCGGGATCGCTGACCCGCAGCGTCACGTCGTGGCTGCCGACCTGACCGGTGCTGTCGCCGGTGAGGCGGCCGCTGGCCGCGTCGTAGCTGATCCACGAGGGGCCGGAGACGATCTCGACCGTGAGGTCGGCGCCATCGGTGTCGGCGTCGCTGACGGGGACGCCGGTGGCGAGCGGGGTGCCCTCGCGCAGGATCACCGGGTCGATGGCGGCGATGACCGGGGCGGCGAGGACGGTGAGGCGGAAGGTGGTCGTGTCGGTGTTGCCGTCCGGGTCCCTGACGCGGACGACGGTGTCGAAGATGCCGAGCCGGCCGGTGGTGTCGGCGGTGAGGGTGCCGTCGGGGGCGACGGTGATCCAGTTCTCGCCGCTGACCTTGGAGAAGGTGAGGTCGGCGAGCTCGTGGTCCGCGTCGGCGGCGGTGAGCTGCAGGCTGACCGGCGCGCCGGTCAGCACCGTCTCGGGCGCGGGCGCGGCGAAGACCGGGGCGGCGATAACGGTGATCTCCACCGTCGTCAGCCCCACGTTGCCGTCCGTGTCCTCGGCGCGCAGCTCGATCACGTGCCGTCCCGGCTGCGCGGTCCCGGCGAGGCGGCCGGTGGCGTCGTCGTAGAAGACCCACGACGAGCTGGTGACCTGCGTCACGGTGACGTCCGCCGGGTCTGTGTCTGCGTCGGAGACGACGACCGGCACGTCGAGCGCCTCGCCGGCGCTCATGTTGATCGGCGCGATGGCGTCGAAGACCGGCACCGCGAGGATGGTGATCGAGATCGTCGCGCGGTCGGAGAGGCCGGTGGGATCGGTGACGGCGACGGTGAGGCTGTGGGTCCCGACATGGCCGTTGGTGCTGGCGGTGACGCGGCCGGTGGCGGGATCGACGTCGATCCAGTCCGGGCCGTCGAACCGGGAGAAGGCGAGGTCGGCGGCGGGGGTGTCGGCGTCGGTGACGGTGGGCTGCAGGGCCAGCGGCGTGCGCTCGACGAGGATGACGTCGGTCAGCCCCGCCAGCACCGGCGCGGCGGCGACGGTGAGGGTGAAGCGGCCGGTGTCGGAGCCGCCGGGGCCGGTGGCGCTGTAGAAGATCGTGTGCGTGCCGCCCTGCCCGGTGCTGTCGCCGGTGATCTCGCCGGTGGCGGGGTCGATCGACACCCATCCGGGGGTGCCGGGGCGCAGGCTGAAGGTCGCCTGCGCCGGCCCGTCGTCGAGCGTGGCCGAGAGCGTCACCGAGAGCGCGTCGCCCTCGCTGATGGCCTGCGGCCCCGGGTCGGCGATGCGGAAGGCGCCGTTGACGTCGACGAGAAAGCTGACGCGCGCGGTGCCGCCGGACTGGTCGTCGACCTCGATCGTCACCGGCGCCTCGCCGGAGAAGCCGGTGGTGTCCCAGCTCAGGGCGCCGGTGGTCTGGTGGACCGTCAGCCCCGTCGGCCCCTCGACGACCGAGAAGCGCAGGTCGCTCGCGGCGGTGTCCTCGTCGGTGGCGCGCAGGTTGAGCGTGAGCACCTGCCCGGAGGTGACGACCTGGTCGGCGACGTCGTCGAGCACTGGCGGGTCGTTCACCGCCGCGATGTCGAGCGTCACCGCGGCCTCGCCGCTGACCGCCTGGCCGTCGGAGATCGTGTAGACGAAGCTCACCGACCCCGACACGCCCGGCGCGGGGGTGTAGCGCCAGGTGCCGTCGGCCAGCGCTTCGAGGGTGCCGCTGGCGGGGTCGGAGATGGTGGCGACGAACAGGCCGTCGCCGTCTGAGTCGGTGTCGTTGCCGAGCAGGTCGAGGATCAGCGGCGTGTCCTCGAACAGGTTGAAGTGGTCGTCGACGGCCACCGGCGGGGCGTTGTCGGCAAGGCCGAGCAGGCGGACGTTATCGACGGTGACGGAGCTGTCGACGTCGCCCATGCCGATCAGGTCGTAGGACAGGTAGAGCGCGTCGGGCCGCGTGCTCAGGGCGGTGAAGTCGATGGTCACGAGCAGCGTGCCGTCGGCCTGCACCTCGACGGTGACGCCCTCGGCGGCGAAGCGGCTGCCGTCGGCCTGCAGGTTGAGCACCGCGTCCGAGCCCGGCAGCCCGACCGGCCCGCCGAGCACCTGCGCGCCGGTGCGCGCGTCGAACAGCGCCACCTCGAAGGCGTCGGGCACCTGCCCCTCGAGCGCCTTCAGATCGATGGCGGAGAGGGTGAATTGCAGCCCCGTCGCCTCGGCGGGCAGGCCGAAGATCTGGCTCAGGCCGCTCATCGTGCTGGTCGTCTCGGCGATGACCGCCGCGCCGAGGCCGTTGTCGACCGCGCCGGTCGTCTCCCAGCGCCCGCCGGCGTCGCCGAAGGGGATGTCGAAGCGGCCGTTGCCGAAGTCGGGCGCGTCGCCGGTGAGCAGCGCGAAGGGCGCGGAGGGGCCGCTCGAGAAGGCGGTGAAGCCCGGCTCGGTGCCGCTCCTCGCGCCCAGCCCGAAGGGCGCGGGCGCATCCTCGGGCGCGGCGCTCCAGTCGCCGACGTCGGGGCGCGACGGCAGGCGGCGTTCGCCGGGCTCGAGCAGCGTCGTCATCAGGTAGTCGCCCGAGGTCGAGACCGGGTGATCGACCAGCCCCACCGCGTTGCCCATCTCGTGCAGCAGCACCGTCAGCAGGTCGTACCGCCCCGCCGCCGCGCCGCCCGTCGCGGCGAACAGGTGCGGCTCGCCGGTGGCGGTGAACTCCGCCTGGTCGCGGGGCGTGGCGTCGACGAACCAGCCGAGCCCGGCGGCGTCGGCATCGACCGTGATGACGCCGTTCTCGTGCGTCGCGAGGACACCCTCGCCGAGATCGCCCACCTGGATGGTGATGCGCTCGAACTCCGGATCGGCCAGCAGCCCGCTGTCGGCCCAGATCCCCGCCGCCGTCTCGCCCATCGCCCGCGCCTCGGCGAGGCTGATCGCCTCCGCGCCCGCGCCGGTCTCGGCGGCGGTCTGGTTGGAGGGACCAACGAGCTTGATGTTGTCGAGGAACATGAACGAGCTGAGCGCGCCGAAGATGTCGTCGCCGAGCTCGGCGAGCACGTAGCCGGTCCGCTCGAGCAGGCCGATGGCGGGATCGTTGGCGAGATCGGAGAAGGGCTCCGGGTCGACCTGCTCGATGGTGAGGCTGACAACCTGTCCCTTGAAGGTCGGCGGCACGGTGAACCGCAGCTTCTGCTTCGAGAAGGCCTGCCGGCCGATCATCACGAGCTCGCTCTTGGCTGCGCCGCCGTCGAGCGGGGTGAAGGTGACCTGGAGGGCGTTGCTGTCGGCGAACGACAGCGGGATGATCGCCTCGACCTCCAGGTGGCTCATGTTCGGCGGGATGAAGAGGCGGTTGTGGGTCAGCCTGTCGAGCTGGGCGAACTCGTCGAACGCATCCTGGAACAGGTCCTCGAGCGAGCGGGGCGAGCCGTCCTCGTCCTGTCCGAAGTAGGAGCTCTCGAAGTCGGGGAACATCAGGCCGATCAGGTTCTTGATAAACGTGCCGCCGCCCATGAACATCGCGTAGTCTTTGCCGCCGATGGCATCGTTGACCGGCGTGCCGGTGACGGCCTTGTCGATGAGGTGCGCGAGCCCCTTGGTCAGCGTGTCGAACATCCAGTCCGCCACATCGTTGAGCGCCTTGTTCCGCTCGGGACTGCCTTTCTTGGTCTCCTCGCCGATCTTCTTGAGGTTGGGCGGCTCCTTCACCGGGTCGAGGAACTTCGCCTCGACGATCGTCTTGACCATGAAATCCCAGAGCGTGTTGTAGATCGACAGAGAGTTCAGGCTCTTGATGATGTAGTTGGCGACCGTGTCGAGCTCCGCCACCTCCATCTTCTTGTTGCCATCCTTGTCGACGACGACCTTCTTGCCGTCGATCGTCTTCTCGCTCAGGCCGTTGAGATCCATGAAGGCCTGGCGCTCCTCGGCGACGAATTCCGGGTTCTCCTGCTGGGCCAGCCGGACGCGGCGCTCCTTGACGAAGGCCTCGATGGCCTTGTCGGCGAGGTTCTTCAGCATCGGCCGAAGGACGAGCTTCAGGACGTCGACGATCTCCTTGACGATGTTCTTGTTGAAGACGAACCAGCCGGTGATGTCGATCGGGCCCTCGAAGATCGGCAGGATGTTGTCGAACAGGCGCAGCGTGTAGGAGGTGCCCTCGTCGTCACCGGGCACGCCCGCGGCGCTGCCGGTGCCGCCGTGCATGGACCAGCCGGGCAGGTCGTAGTGCAGCGGGAAGCGGCCGAGCTCGGGCGACAGGTTGGGGATGGAGAGGTTCTTGAGCAGCGCCTTGATGCCGTATTCCGGCTTGCCGTCCTTGCCCTCGTACTGGCCGTCCTGGACCATCTTCCCGGTGTCGGCGACGTTGTAGAGGACGCTGAGCAGCCACTTGAGGTATTCGAGGCCCGACATCTTGGTGCCGTGCTCGAAGTCGCCGTTGAAGACCGTCGGATAGGGCGCGGTAACCTTCGGCGTCTCGTTCTTCTCGGGCTTGCGGTAGCCGACGGCGGTGTTGTCGAAGCTGACGGGCGTGCGCGCCGGGCTGAGCGGCTTGGGGCGGATATCGGCACCGCCGCCGGTGGCGGAGAAGTAGTAGCCCGACCCGACCGCCTCGGTGATCGTGTAGCCGTCGCTGCCGCGCCACTTGATGCGATCCTCGTTGGGGCGCTTGAAGTAGCCCTTGAAGTAGTCCGCCCGCACCGCGCCGGCGCTGAGGATGTCGGAGCTGGTGCCGTACCAGGGCTGCTCGGTATACAATTCGGCGAAGATGCGGGTGATGTAGTGGTAGGACTTCACCCCGCTCGAGGCGCCGACGACGGTGCGGGCGTCGCCCTCGCTGCGCCAGACGATCTCGCCGTTGAGGTCGAGGCTGTTGAGGTCGGCGGTGCCGAGGTACCAGGTCACGACCCGGTCGTGCGGCGAGGCCAGGAGGTCGGAATCCACGAAGCCGGGGATCTTGGCGCCGGTGAAGTCGAGCTCGATGTTGGGCTGGCCGATCACCTTCGGGACCGGCTCGGCGCTGTCCTTCATGTCGATCAGCGAGCGGCCGTTTTGGGTGAACTCCTGGCTGTACTTGGCGATGATCTTGCTGACGCGGTTGGAAATCGCATCACCGGCGGCATCCAGCAGCCCCGTGGACTTCTTGATGTCCTTGGCGTCGGCGACGCTGTTCTGGAAGTAGTTGTCGGCGAAGTCGACGTTGTCCCAGACGAACACGTTGGGGTCCTTGAAGTCGCCCCAAGCGATCGGCGTCAGGTTCAGCCCGAGGAACTTCACCAGGTCGCCCATCTTGCCGATCGCCTTCTCGGCCTTGTCGAGCGGCTGCACCACCGCGAGCGCGGGCGGGTAGAAGAGGCCCGTCACCGTCGCCGTGTTCTTGGCGAGCTGGATGTAGGCGGTAATGATGTCCACGACCGGGAAATCGAGCGAGCTCTGCCCGAAATCGTGCGGGTCGAGGGTGGTCATCTGGATGTCCATGTCGGCCGTGAAGTTCAGGCCGAGGCGCTGGATGATCTCCGAGTTGACGACCGCGCCGCGGCCGTGGCCGATGAAGTGCAGCGGGCTCTTGAACAGGTCGTTGCCGCTGCTGCGGTTGAGGTGGACGAGTGCGGCGAAGAGCGTATCCGCCGCCGCCTCGGCGAAACCGGTATCGGTGATGTCGCTCTCGCGGGCCCAGTCGCTGACGATGGTGACGGCGCTGCCGGGGTCGAGCGACGTGATGTCGAACGCGCTCGTGCTGATCCGCTTGCCGCGCGACAACTGCGGATCGTAGTCGTGGAACAGGCCGGTCTGGCGGTTGTAGACGAGGATGACGCCCTTGTCCTTCGCTGCCGCGATGGTCTCGGCGTAGGCGAGCCAGTCCGACAGCGCCTCCTCGTCGAGCGCGGTGTTTCCGTAGTCGGGCATCGGGTTGATGAGCATCCCGTGCGTCAGCACCGTCACCGAGCTGAACGGCGTCGTCGTCGGCGCGGCTAGGGTCTGGAACGAGGTCGAGCCCTTCGCGCTGAAGCCCGACATCGCGGTGGTCTCGACACCCCAGAAGAACGTCTGCCCGCCGGTGAGCAGGCCGGCGATCTTGGGATCGATGCGCAGCCGCAGAAGGTCTTGCGGCTTGTCCTCGGGGTCTTCGGGCGTGATCGCCGCGCCCCGCTTGATCGTGCCGTCCGACTGGAGCAGGTACTCGTAGCCCGAGATCAGCTTCACCTTCTCCGAAGCCTTGCGGGTATCGACGATCCGGTGCGGGTTGGCGTCGGGCGCCTGGTATTCCTCGCCCTTGATGGCCGCGCCTGCCTTCTCCACCAGCGTCGCCAGCGAGCCGATCAGGTCGGCGCGGGGGCGCTTGGGATCGGTCGGGAACAGCCCCTGCCCCGGCAGCAGTCCGGAAACGTAGAAGTCGCCGCGCCACCGCTTCAGGCCCGACTTCTCGGTGTCGAGCCATGCCTCGAGCACCAGCTCCTCGGGTTCGTCGCCGTGCACCTGGATTGGGCCGGTCGGGCTGCGCAGCTCCAGCCCCGTGACAACCTGCACCGCGAGGCCGAGCGAGTGGCGGCGCACGTCGATCGGGTCGCCGTAGAGCTCGAGGCTGTTGTCGATCTCACGGGACTTGAGGCGGTCGATCGGCGTGGTGCGGTTGTCGGGGCGGTTGAACGACTTCACCGCCCAGTTGTTGACGTCGAAGTTGACGATGACGCCGGCGCCCCGGTAGCCGGCATAGAGCCTGTCGCCGGACGGAGACATCTCGAGCTCGCGGATGAACTGCATCGGCACCGGGCTCGAGACGCTCTCGAGCCGCGCCCGCTCGAAATGGTTGCCCGAGATCTCGGACTCGCGCCAGGTCTCGAGGCTGAACTCGAACGGATTGCGGATCAGGCCGACCTTGGAGCCGAGCGCATGGCGCAGCTCGATCTCGTAGGCGAGCTCGGCGGGCATCGTGAGGTAGCGCGACAGGTGGTAGTCGGCGACGAAGGCGTAGCCGCCGTCGGGCGTCACCGCCACAGCGCTGGGGTGGTTGATGTCGAGGTCGTAGTACTGCGACGAGATCTTCTCGTAGTAGGACAGGTCCACCACCGCCCCCGTGGGCCAGGGCAGCACCCAGGGCACGTAGCGCACGCCGATGCCGCCCTCGTTGAGCTGGAGCGCCCTGCGCCCGTCGCCGGGGCTGCGCATCGGCTCGGCCTCGGCCTCGAAGTCGTCCGGGGTCGACCCGCTGGCCACGATCCTGTAGAAGCCCTGCCGGCGCTCGCCGCGCGCGACGGAAACGAGGCGGTTGGCGTCGTCGGTTGCGGCGATGTCGTAGGGATCGACGCCGGCCTTGAACTGGTAGAAGTCCTGGTAGTACGCGTGCTTGCCGCCAGCCTGGCCGCCCTCGGGCCGGTGCTCCTGGTTGACGTTGATGACGTGGATCTTGCCCTCGATCCCAGGCCCGCGCGCGAAGCCGTCGCGGCCGAACATGCCGCCATAGGGGACTGCCACGTACAGCAGCGTGCCGTCGGCGTTCAGCTCGATGTCGTTGATCTGCCCGCCCATCCGCTCGCGCGCCTCTTCGGGGATATCGAGCGTCACCGCGGGCATCTGCTTGAGGTAGGTCGACGAGCCGGGGCGCAGGTCGATGGTGAAGATCTTGCCCAGCCCGGCCACGTAGAGGAAGCGCCCCTTCGGATCGAGCTTGATGTGCTGGATACGTCCAGCATCGGGGATCTTGATGAGCTGTTTGCCGTCGGTGGCGGCATCGGTGTCGAACTGCTCGAGCCGCAGCATGTCGATGATCGCGATGCCGTACTGCGTCGCCACGAAGGCGGCGGAGAGGTCCTGCGCCATCTCGGCGTCGATGACCCAGCCCCGCAGCGGCGTGTTGCCGTCCATCAGCGGGATCGAGCGGGTGATGTTCTGCTCGCCCGAGGTGACGCCGGCGGGCAGGATGTTGAACAGCTCGACGATCGGGTTGTAGTCGTCGTCCTGCCCGCCGATCACCCCGTAACCGGCGGTGTTGGCGACGGTGAAGGACTGCGAGCGCAGATGCTGCGGGCTCAGCCATTCGCCGGCGGAGGTGTAGCTGTTGGTGGCGTAGGGGCGGTCGACGAAGATCAGCGCCTTGCTGACCAGGATGTCCTCGGGCAGCTCGATGGTGAATTCGGCGGTGGTGCCCTGCTTGGCCGTGGCGAGGAAGTCCGTGCCGTAGATCACCCGCTCGTAATTGCCCATCTGGAAGACCACGCGCAGGTGTTCCACCTCCGAGCCGAAGCCCTCCGGGTTGAGCGCGTTGTCGACCCGGATCAGCAGGCTCGGCACCTCGCCGGTCGAGCCCGCGGCGGCGGCGGCCTTGGTGACGAGCGGCTGGGTGCTCGGCGTGTCCGGGGTCGGGTCGGTGATCCGGCTGGTGATGTCGATGGGCTTGCCGACGTCCTCGCGCTTGATGGCGATGGTGTCCTTGGAATACTTCCCGGCCCACTCGGCGTAGACGTCGATCTCGTTGAGGCGGATATCGGAGAGGTAGAGGTAGGCGCTGTAGCCGATCGCGGCGGCGGCGATGCCGGCGCCGACGGCAACGCCGACCGGCGACGGGAACGCCGTGGCGACGGCGACGCCGAAACCGACCCCGGCGACCGCGATGAGCCCCGACTTGATCGCCCGGTCGAGGCGGATGCCGGTCAGGTCGAGCTTCTGGTTCGCCCGCGCCACGATGATGCTGCCGCGCTCGCTGAGCCCCGGGAACGGCGGCGACGCGGTGCGCGCCATGCCGTCGGCCCCGACGACGCCGCTGTCGACCAGCGTCCAGAGCAGGCCGATCTCGCCCTGCGTCACCTCGCTGTGGTCCATGAGCGCGAAGAACACCACCTCGTCGCCCGCCTCGGCGCCCGCCACCGGCGCGGCGAGCTGGATCGGCCCGTCGATGGGGCTGGAGACGTCGAGCTGCACCCCGGCGAGGAAGTCGAACTGCTCGGGCACCGGCTCGGCGAGGTCGGCCTCGTCGAGCTGCGTGACGCTGACCGTCGCCCCGTCGGGGAGCTGGCCCGGGCCGAAGGCGGCGGTGATGCCATCACTGTTGCGGATCGCGCCGCCCTCGCTGCCGATGCTGCCGCTGTCGCCCTCGATCGGCGCGGCGACCCGCACGTCGAGCGTCTCCTCGCCGTAGCCGTAGATCGCGGTGACGGTGGTGCGCCCCTCGCCCACCGCGCGGATCAGCCCGTCGTCGGTGACGGTGACGACGCTCTCGTCGGCCGCGACGTAGATCGTGCCGTTCGACGCGGCCTGCAGGTGGAACGGCTCGGTGCGGTCCTCCCCCACGGTGACGACGATCTGCCGCTCGCCGCCCTCGGCCAGCAGCGTCACCTCGTCGGGATAGGCGTCGATGCCGTAGATCAGCGACGAGACCTTCTGGCCCTCGTAGACCAGCCCCACCCCCAGCACCGTCGCCGCCGCGATGCCGTCGCGGCGCACCACCAGCGCGGTCGTGCCATCGGACTTAGCCGTCAGGATGCCGCTGCGCGACAGGCTCGCGACGTCGCCGTCGAGCACCTCGGCGTTGACGTAGTCGAGCGGCAGCACCACGTCGGCCTGGTCCGCGAACTGGCCGATCACGTGGACCCGCGCCACCTCGCCGCCCTCGGTGAAGTAGAGATCGCGGCTGGCGAAATCGAGCGACAGCAGCGGCGCGTCGGAGACCTCCACCTCGAGGGTGATCGGCGCGGTCGACGTGAAGCCGTCGTCGGCGATCAGCGTGATCTCGGCGATGCCGGCGAAGTCGTCGGCCGGCGTCAGCCGCAGCCGTTCGCCGTCGGCGGTGAAGCTCGCGGTGACGTTCTCGCTCGAGACGACGCGGAAGAAGACGCGGTCGCCCTCGGCGTCGGAGACGATATCGTCGAGCGCCACGTAGACCGGCAGCTCCTCGTGGGTGAACACCTCCGGCAGGCTCGTCGCCACCACCGGCGCGGCGTTGCGGGTGATGCCGAAGTTGACGTTGAGCACGCCCCGGTCGTCGCTGTCGACGAGGCCGTCGCCGGTGATGTCGCCGCCCGCCGCAGCGGCGGTGAGGGCGGCGCTGTCGGTGCCGTCGACATCGCCGTCGAGGTCGAGATCGCCCGCGACGGAGACGGTGAAGTCGGTGCCTGCGCCGGCCGCCGCGTCGGTCTCGATCTCGATCAGCTTCAGCCCCGGCACCCTCACCGAAAAGAGCGCCACCGCGCCCGCGTCGGTCCGCTCGAGCGACAGCAGCTCGGCGCCGGAGAGGGCGATGCGCGCGTCGCGCTCGGCGGTGGCGATGCGCAGGATCAGCCGCCCGCCCGCCGCGCCGGCGATCTCGCTGGCGCGCACGACGGTGGTGTAGCCCGCCAAGCCCGCCGGGCTGGCGACGGTGCGGCCGGTGACCTGCGCGAGCCCGCCGAGATCTTCCGCAACCGGCATCACCGGCAGGTTGCCGCCGCTGTAGTCGATGGCCCGCCCGCCGCCGCCGATGTCGCTCGCCAGCGTCAGCAGGGTGCCATCGTAGCCGTAGCGCTGGCCGCTGCCGTCCTCGAGGGCGCGCATCGAGGTGAGCCGGCCGAGCGGGTCGTAGCTGTAGACGAAGGCGCGCCCGTCGGGGGTTGTGGCGCGGGTAACGTGGCCCGCCGCGTCGCGCAGGAAGGCGAGGGTGTCGCCGTTGGTCGCGGTGACGCCGCTGTCGCCGACGAACAGCCGCTGGCCGCCCGCGCGGATCTCCGTCACGCGGCCCGCGGACGACAGGATGAAGTCGCGCCCGTCCGGCCCCGACAGCACGAACGGCTGCGCGCCGCCGATCAGCGGGTCACGCACGTTGTAGGGCAGCGCGCCGTCGACGGTGAAGTACTTGCCCCCGGCCCGGCGCAGGAAGGTCTCGGCGGAGCGCAGGCTCCAGTCGCCCTGCCCCGCGTCGGGCACCCAGCGCGGCACGAAGAAGGTCAGCTCGCCCACGCTCTCGCGCACCGGCGTGAAGGTGAAGCCGAGCCGGCTGCCGTCGGGCGCGGTCAGGTAGAGCCGCGCGCCCTGCTCCAGCGCCGCGTAGCTGCCCAGCCCCTCGCGGCCGGTCTGCGCGGCCTGCACGACCATGTCGGTCTCGAACCCGGCCGACCAGAGCCCGAAGGCCCCGCCGGGCGCGAGGTTGTCGTAGCGCCGGGTCAGCGCGAACTCGACGCCGCCGAGCGTCACGGTCACGTCGGTCTCGGCCTCGACGTGGCGGAGGGTCTTGGAGGGTCCGTTGATCTCGATGTCCACCGTTTCGCGGACGTTGCGCCCGCCGATGTCGGTGGCGATGACGCGCAGCGCGTAGAGGCCGTTCTGCAGCAGGCGGGTGTCGAGCTCGCCGAGCGTGCCCGAGGTCGCGCTCTCCCCCTCGCCCAGCACGCCGAGCACGGTCTGGCGGTCGGCGGCGAGCAGCTCGAGGCGCCAGCTGTCGAGGTTGCTGTCGGAGATCACCCCTTCGATCCCGCGCACGCCGCTCAGCGCGCCGAGGCCGAGCAGCGGGTCGAGCAGCACCACGGGCGCGCTGCGGTCGGCCGGGTCGCGCACCTTGAGCGGCAGCTCCGCCTCGCCCGTCACCCCGTCGGCGTCGAGCGCCACGGCGCGCAGGGCCATCTTGCCCGGATCGTCGGGCGTGATCGTCGCCCGCCCCCGCGCGTCGAGCGTCACCTCCGCGCCGTCGACGTAGAGCGCGACGCTGTCGATGTCGGCGAGGCTGTCGGCGACGACCTGCACCAGCACCGGCTGACCGGGCACCGCCGGGAAGCTCGGCGTCAGCTCGATGCGCACGCTCGGCGGCTGCGGCTCGAGCGAGGCGCGCATGACGATGGTCTGCCGGTCGGTGGTCTTGCCGTCGGAGGCGATGAAGGTGACGTAGTGATCTCCCTCCTGCCCCGGCCCCGGCGTCCAGGTGACGAGGCCCGTCGCGGCATCGACCGTCGCGCCGGGCGGCAGGTTGACCGCCTCGAAGCTCAGCGCGTCGCCGTCGGGATCGGACGCGGCGATTTGGAAGCTCTTCTCCTGCCCGATGAGGAAGGTCCGGTCGGACACCTCCAGCTCGGGGGCGCGGTTGACGTCGGCGATGTCGACGATGACCTCGATGATGTCCTGCAGGCCTTGCGGATCCTGCGCCGCGAAGCGCAGCACGTACTGGCCGGACTGGTCGTATTGCGGGATCCACGCGAATTCGCCGCGCTCCGTCGAGAAGGCCGCGCCCTCGGGCAGCGCCGAGAGCACCGAGAGCACCACCGGGTCGCCGTCCGGATCGGCGACGGCGAGGGTGAAGCGCAGCTCGGCCCGGTCGCGGCCGAGCTGGGTGATCATCGGCACGAAGACCGGCGCGCGGTTGACCTGGCCGACCTCGATCTCCACCGCCTCGCTCGACGTCGCCTGCCCGTCGCTGGCCGAAATCGTGACCACGTAGCTCCCCGCCTGCGCCGCCGTCGGCCGCCATGACAGGGTGCCGGTGCGGCGGTCGAAGGCCGCGCCGGTGGGCAGGCCCTCGGCGCGGAAGGTGAGCGGGTCGCCGTCGGCGTCGGTGGCGGCGAAGGTGTGGCTGAAGGCCTCGTCCTCCGTCGCCTCGAGCGTGCCGAGCGGCGCGAGCACCGGCGCGGTGTTGGCCGCGCGCACCGCGACCGTGAACTCGATCTGGCTCGTCGCCGGTGCCGTCACCCCGTCGTTGCCGGTGTCGGTGACGCTGATCTGCGCGGTGTAGCTTCCGATGTCGGCCGCCGTCGGCGTCCAGCGCAGCAGGGCCCGGCCGTAGATCAGCGGATCGGCGGTCAGCGTCGCGCCCGCGCCGAGGCCCGCGACGGGGCCGAAGGTCAGGTCGTCCTGGTCGAGATCGCCCACGTCGATGGCCACCTCCAGCGGGTCGCCCACCATCGCCACGACCGGCCCCTGGTAGAGGAAGGCCGGCGGCTCGTTGTCGCTCTCGACCTTGACCACGAAGGTGCGCGCATCCCCCCGCACCTGCCCCTCGTCGCCGCCGTCGTCGAAGGCGACCAGCGTCACCGCGTGCTCGCCCCGGTCGCCGACGCCGGGCGCGAGGCGGATGGTGCCGGTGCCGTCGCCGTTGTCGGTGAAGCCGATGAAGGCCGGTAGCGGCAGGCCCGGCTGCTCGTTGATGAGCTGCAGCGTCACCGGGTCGCCGTCGGGGTCGGTGGTGGCGACGGCGATCTCGCGCACCTCGTCGCGCGCCAGCGTGACGTTGCCGTACTCCGCGAGCCGCGGGCCGAGATTGAGGTCGAGCACCTCGAGGACCATCTCCGTCTCGGCGCTGAGCGGCACGCCGGTCTCGGCGCCGTCGTCGGTGGCGCGGAAGCGGAAGCTGTAGCTCCCCGCCTGCCCCGCACCCGGGATCCAGGTCAGCGCCCACGTCTCGGCGTCCCACTCCGCGCCCTCGGGCAGTTCGGAGAGCAGCTCGATCTCGACGGTCTTCGGCACGTCCGTCGCCTGCTCCACGGTGCCGTCGCCGAGCCGCACGCCCGGCTCGAAGAGCGGGTTGTCGGGGTCGCTGGCGAAGGGGCGGATGGCGAAGCGCTGGCCCTCGTAGACGCGGAAGCCGTCGAGTTGGTCGAAGACCGGCGCGCCGTTGCCGGCGGCGACGGTGATTTCCATCGCCTCGAGCGCCACCCCCTCCCCGTCCGACAGAGCGAACAGGATCTCGTAGGTGCCCTCCTGCGTATAGCCCGGCGTCCACTCGAACTCGCCGGTCAGCGCGTTGAGCGTCGCACCGAAGGGCAGCGTCGCGTTGAAGGTGCCGAAGGTCAGCGGCGTGCCGGGGTCGGCCTCGGCCAGCAGGTTGAAGCGGATGCGGTCGCCCTCGGTGGCGTTCAGCGTGCGGAACGGCAGGCCGAGCCGGATCGGCCGCGCCGCCTCGGCGACGCGGATTTCGATGGCAGCGGCGCTCTCGCGGCTGCCGTCGCTGGCGCGCAGGGTGACGGTGTAGGTGCCGGCCGACTCGTAGTCGGGCACCCACGAGAAGCGCCGCAGCGCCGGGTCGTAGACGGCGCCGGGCGGCAGGTCGTCGAGCCAGGTCACCACGTCGTCGGCGTCCGGGTCGCTCACCAGCACGTCGAACTCGACGAGCTCGCCCTCGCGAAGCTCGAGGCTGTCGGGCAGCGCGGCGAAGACGGGCGCGGCGTTGCCGCCCTCGACGCGCAGCACGAAGCGCTGCAGCGCCGCTGCGCCGCGGCTGTCGAAGGCCTGCACGGTGACCGGCACCGTGTCGGCGACGCCGGCGGGCGGGGTCCAGCTCAGCACGCCGCTCACCGCGTCGATCGACATGCCGGCCGGGGCGGTGAGCAGGTCGTAGAGGATTGGCTGCCCGTCCGGGTCCTCGGCGACCATCGTGGCGATCAGCGGCGTGCCGATCTCGGCGGTCGTCGGCGGCTCGGAGGTGAACTCGGGCGCGGCGTTGGGCGTCGCGGAGGCGATGACGCCGGTGGAGAACTGGATGCGCTGCCGGTCGGGCGTGGCGATGCCCACGGTCAGGCCGGTGGTCGACTCCCCCGCCCCGAGCCGCCCGTCGGCGGGCAGCGCGGCGGACAGGTCGACCAGCCAGACGCCGTCGTCGGTCTGCCCGTCGCTCGCCAGCGGCACGCCGCTGTAGCCGTGGCGGGGATCGAGCGTCAGCAGCGCGGGCAGGACGATGTCGGTGGGCGACGTGTTGGTGAGCTGCACCTCGTAGGAGACCGTGCCCGTGGCGCGGTCGAAGCGGGTGCGGGTGAAGGAGACCTCGATGGAGGTGGACAGGTCTTCCAGCCCGGTGAAGGCGGTGACGTGGTCGGTCCCCATCCGGATGCCGTGGATCGAGGCGACGGAGCCCGCGACGGTGAGCGTGTAGTCGCCGCCCTGCAGGTTGCCCACCCGCAGCAGCACGGTGCGCGTCGTCGGATCGTAGAGCACCGTCTCGGGCACCACGAGCGTGCCGTCGGCGCGCTCGAGCGTGTAGTTCGCCGCGTTGCGCACCGAGGCGGCGGAGCTGGCGTCGCCGGCGAACATGTCCTGGTCGAAGCGCACCGTCAGCACCGGGTGCGGCAGCGGAATGCGGCTGCCGGGGGCGGGATTGGTGGCGATGATCGCGGGCGCATAGGCGGGAGCGATCATGTCGACCTGGCTCGACTGGCTGACCAGCACCCGGCCGTCGGAGAGCGTCAGCACCTCGTCGCCCCGGCTGCCGCCGCGCGCGATGTCGATGCGCCGCAGCGTGGCCTGGTCGACCATCGTCAGCGCCGCCCCCTCCGCCACTTCGCCGGTGTCGGAGACGGCACCGCTGTTGTGGCTGATGAAGATCAGGTCCTCGAGGTCGGTCCCGTCCTTGCCGAAGGCGAGGCTGTCGACGGGCGCGGCAAACTCCAGCATCAGCTCGCCGCGCATCCGGTCGGTGAATCGGATCACCTGCCCCCGGTCCGGCCAGGTGGCGGCCCAGAGGTCGCCGTAATTGTCGAAGGCGAGCGAGGAGACGCGCAGGTTCTCGTCGCGGCTCCATTGAGTGAAGCTGCCGGTCTCCGGGTCGAACACCAGGACGCCGCTGTTGGCGCCCACGTAGATCAGCCCCGTCGCCGCCTCGATGGCGAGGCCCATCGTGATGCCCTCGCCGAAGCTGTCGCGGATCGCGCCCGTCGTCGGGTCGAGCTGCACCAGCGCGCCGCCGCCCGTGGTGGCCCAGATGCGGCCCTGCGCGTCTTCCTCGAGGTTGAAGACCGGCACGTCGAGCGCCGTGAGCTGCGTCTGCGCCGAGGCCGCGCCGCCGTTGGCGTCGAAGACGAAGATCGCGCCCCGGTTGGCCCCGCCCGAGACCCAGATGTCGCCGTCGGCGCGCTCCATCAGCGCCATCGGGGCGATGCCGCCGTTCGACGCGCCGACGCCGGTGACGAAGGACTGGCCGATGAACGGGCTGAGCACGGAGGTGAACTCGGGCAGCGCGGTGAGCGGGTCGGCCGACGGCACCAGCGCCTCGGCCATCTCGAAGAGCGGGTTCTCCGAGGGCGTGTCGATCTCTGGCGGCGGCTCGCCGAAGTTGGGCGGTGTGCTCGAGGTGACGCTCGCGGGCGCGCCGAGGTTGACCGCGTCGCCGTCGCCCGTGACCGCGCCGCCGTCCGCCGGGGCCTCGACGTTGCCCGCGACGTCCGTGGCGAGGGCGAGGAACTCGTAGCTCCTGCCCGCCTCGCCCTCGAAGACCAGCGTGCCGCCCGCCTCGGTCAGCCGGCGCTGCCAGATCCGGAAGTCGCCGCCGTCCGTCGCGACGTAGAGCGTGACGTGCTTGACGCCCGAGCCGCCGAGATCGTCGCGCGCCTCCCAGGTCAGCTCGTAATTGTCGGTGCCCTCCACGCGGGACACCGCGAGATCGGTGTCGGGGGCGGCGCCGTCGACGACCTGCTCGAGCTCCTGCGTCTGCTCGGGCGCGGCGGTGTCGAACAGCACCCGCGCCTCGGCGCTGATCCGGGTGCCGGTGGCGACGTCCTCGCGCGGGCGCACCGTGTAGGAGACGAAGCCCGCGCCGCGCCCGAGGTCGGTGTTGGGCGGCAGCAGCCCCTCGGTCGTGCTCTGGAGCTGCTCGCCGGTGAGCGGGTCGATCGCCTGCAGCACCCAGCGCACCGAGGCCGGGTCCTGGTAGAGGTCGACCCCGGCGCTGACCCGCAGCAGGAAGCCGGCGGTGTCGGTGAAGTCGATCTCGTCCTGGTAGAACCAGCGCCCCTCGGGGACGTCGATGCTGATGTCGCCGATCTTGATGTCGCCGAGCTCGAACGAGCGCGGGTCGAGGTCGGGATCGAGCTGGGTGACGATCTCGATGCGGTTGGCCCAGGTCTGGCTCTCGCCGTCGTTCTCGAAGCGCACCGTGTAGGGCAGGTCCGCCGTCGCCGGCAGCCAGCCGGCGGTGTCGAAGGTCTGCGGCCCGGCGATGGAGGCGAGGCGCTGGCTGTTGGCGGGGCTGGCGAAGTAGCTCGAGAAGTCGAGCGTCTCGAAGCCCTCGCCGTCGACCGGCCCGACCGAGTTCTGGAAGTCCGCCGGCAGCGCCGCGCCGCGTTTGTCGAACGGCACCCACGGGTGGTAGAGCCGCACCGCCTGGAAGTGGGTCTCGTTGCCGAGGCCGAGGTCGTAATCCTCGAACACCGGCAGCTCGGGAATCGGGACCTCGCCGGCGTAGCAGTCGCTCTCGCGCGGGTCCCAGTACTCGATGTCGGCCATCAGCGTCGCGTCGTGACCGTAGAGCGCGCGCAGCTCCTCGAAGAAGCCGAGCACGTCGGCGTCGGAGCGGATCTCCGCCCCCGCCGGGCCGAACAGGACGCCGGAGGCCAGCACCGCCATCAGCGAGACGATCTCCTGGCGCTCCCGGATCGGCGGGATGTCGTCCTCGTCGCGCAGCAGCCCGGCCTGCTCGAGGCCGGCGAGGTAGAGGTCGACCCAGACCTGCGGATCGCCGGTCAGCGCCACCAGCGCGGGCGGCGGAGTCTCGCTGGCGAGGATCGCGTCGCGCAACTCCAGCGCCTCGCGGGTCTGGAAGGCGACGAACTCGGCGCGCGACATCGACGTGGCGGCCGCGAAGACGTGGCTGCGGAACGGGATGAACGGGATCTCGCAGTCGCCCGGCTTGGCGGAGTTCTTGTTGTAGAGCTCCTCGAACGGAAACTCCGCGAGCGCCGCGCCGAGGCCGGGGGAGATCTCGCTCGCCTTCTCGACGACCGCATCGAACCACTCGCCGACCGCCCCCTCGCCGCCTTCCTCGAGGATGTCGTCGAGGTCGGGCAGCACCCGCGCCATCCGGGTGCGGAATTCCTCGAACGCCTGCGCGTTGAGCTCGGCGAGGCCGGGGTAGATCTCGACGTTGAAGCTGAAGCCCGCGAAGCCGTCGGCGGGCACGTCGTAGGCGAAGCCCCTGGTGGTCAGCTGGCCGTCGCGGTTGACGATGCTCTCGAGCCCGGCCCAGAAGATGTCCTCGTTGGGCGTGCCGGCGGCGCCGTCGGGGGTGCCGCGCACGTTGGTGTAGAAGTTCAGGAACGGCAGGCCGTAGACGTAGGGGTTGAGGTGCAGTTCGGGCACGCCGACCTCGAAGTAGGTGTAGGGCGCGTCGAGGTTCTGCTGGTTCTCGAGCGCCACCGAGAAGGTCTCGGTCTCGCCCGGCAGCACGATCCGGTTGCCGCCGATGCCGATGGTGACGTCGCCCTCGACCGCACGCTCGACGAGGAAGCGGTAGGGCAGGATCGCCGCCTCGCCGCTCGGGTTGGTCACGACGAGGTCGTAGAGCCCGCGCGGCGCGCCGGTGAAGTCGAAGGTGGCGATGATCTCGGTCGAGTCGACCACCCGCCAGTCGACCGGCGCGAACTCGGCGATGCCCGGCCGCACCAGCTTGACCGTGGCGCCGTCGGCGAACTGCGCGCCCGAGATCGTCGTGGTGACGAAGCTGCTGTCGCCGCCCCGGTCGGTGGCCACGTCGATCACCGCGAGCGGCAGCAGCTCGGCGAGGATCGTGATGTCGGTGCCCTCGGCGGGGCCGGAGAAGTTACGCACCGAGATGTAGTAGGTGCCGGGCTCGGTGGAGGGGACGAAGGCGACGAGGTCCGACTCCAGCGGCCCCTCGTAGGTGGCGTCGAAGTTGTTGGGGCTGGGCAGCGCGTCGTGGCGGATGAAGATTTCGTTCGACGCGGTGGGATCGGACGACAGCACCGTCACCCGCATCGTCTCGTCGGGCGGCACGGTGATGCGGTAGAGCCGCTCGCCGCCGGGGCCGAGCCGCACCGTGGTGGGGGTGTTGAACACCAGCTCCGGCACCGTCACGTCGAGCGCGTCGGCGGAGGCGGTGGTGTTGTTGGCCTCGCCCGTGGCCTCGTGCACCTGGTTGAAGATGTCGGTGCGCACGATCACCCGGTAGCCGCCGGGCGTCGCCGCCGGCATCGTGGTGGTGAGCTCGAGCGAGTAGCTCTCGCCCGGATCGAGCGTGCCCGCGAAGCTCTGCCGGCCGATCGGGCGGTCGGTGATGTCCCAGCCGCCGTCGGCGGAGAGGAACACGCTGTCCGACCAGCGCCCCGCCGCGACCACGTCGGCCGAGTTGTTGGTGACGGTCCAGCGGATCGTGACCTCGTCGCCGGCATTGGCGTTGGCGGGCAGCTCGATCGAGGTGACCTCGAGGTCGGTCGGCGGCGGCAGGTCGATCAGAAGCGGCACCGACGAGGCGCGGGAATTGTCGCTCTCGTTGTCGCCCTCGTAGACCGCGCCCTTCGGGTCGTGGCGCGCCGGGTCGGTGACGACGAAGACGTAGTAGGCCTCGGTCGGCAGGTCGGTCGGCATCGAGAAGGTGCGGGCGATGTCGTAGCTCTCGCCCGCGCCGAGTCCGCCGTCGTGGCGGATCGTGCCGAGGAATCGGTCGGAGCGCAGGTCGAGGTAGGCGTCGCGGCTGAGATAGACCAGGTCGTCCCAGCGGCCCTGCTGGAACGGCACCTCGCCGCCGCTGTTGGTGACGGTGTAGGCCACCTCGAACTGCTGGCCGCGCACCACCCGCTCGGGGGCGGTGAGCGCGGTCACCTGCAGGTTCGGCGGCACGTAGGCGCCGACGGTGACGGCGGCGGCGGTCGAGTTGTTGCCCTCGCCCTGGAATTCGCGCACGCCGCCCCCCGCCCGCCCGGCGATGCCGCGGAAGCGGTCGGAGATGGTCGAGCGCGACAGACCGCTGTCGCCGAAGGAGCTGTCGGCGGTGGCGATGACGTAGAAGTCGCCCTCGATCTCGAACGGGACGGTGACGGTGACGGTGGCCGTGTAGCTGCCGCCCGCCTCGAGCACCCCGGTGCGGGCGTGGGTGGCGACGATCTCCTTGCCGCCGCTCACCGTGCGCATCAGGTAGTCGCCGACGTCGAGCGAGGGATCGAGCGACAGGTAGACCCGGTCGACCCAGTTGTCCTCGCGTGTGGCGCGGTTGCCGACGTTGGTGACCTCGAAGGTGATGTCGACCGTCTCGCCCGCCACCTGGTCGCGCTCGACGTCGAGCACGCTGACCTGGAGGTCGGGCTCGGCGTAGGTCACCGGGAATTCGCTCCGCAGCACCGAGCCCTCGGGCGCCTCGTAGACATTGCGCAGATAGCTCGACGAGCCGTCGGCCCATCCGGAGGTGGTCTGCCAGCCTCGGTCGTTGCCGGCATCGCGGGCGGTGTTGGTGAAGACATAGACGTAGTAGCGCCCCTCGATCCCCGGCGGCAGCGTGCCGGTGACCTCGCGGGTGTAGCTCTCGCCCGCCCCAAGCGGCGTCGCGTTGGAGATGGTGAGCGTCTTCAGCTGCGTCGCGCGCTGGCGGATGAAGGTCGGGTCGGGCGAGATCCAGACCGTGTCGTGCCAGTACTCCGTCCCGTTCCAGACCGGCGCGTCGCCGTTGTTGGTGACGGTGTAGCTGAAGGCCACCTCCTCGCCCGAGAAGCTCTCGGCCGGGGTCTGGATGTCCGTCACCTGTAAATCGGGCGCGAGGCTGCGGATCGTGGTGGCGGCGATGGCGCGGTTGTCGTCGAGGTTCGGGTCGCCGCCCACCTTCACTTCGCCGCGGAGGTAATTGGCGTCCACCCCCGGGTTCAGCCTCATGGTCACGGTGCGGGTGACGCTGCCGCCCACGGCGATGGTCTCGCCGCCGTCGACGATGAAAGACCAGACGTCGCCGCCCGCCCCCTCGCCCGGGAACTCGGCGAGCTCGAAGTTGACACTGTACTTCGTCGCCGGACCGGAGCCGCTGTTGGAGAGCGTGTAGGTGACGCTGAAAGTGTCGTCGTCGTGGCTGCCCGCGGTGGCGGTCGGCGTGACGCTGTCGATGACGAGCTTCAGGTCGGGCACGACGACCGGGGGCGGCTTGCCGATCACCCCGATGCCCGGCTCGCCGAGGATGTCGCCGCCGCCGGCGCGGTAGTTGTTGGAATTGTACTCGCTCGGGTCGTCGGTGTTGTTGTTCACCGCGAGCGGATCCTCGAGCAGGGTCGCGAACGGATCGACCCATGGCGTGATGTAGTAGGTGCCCGAGATCACGCTGTCGGGCAGGCTGACCGTCACCGTCCGGTCGTAGCCTTCGTCCACCCCGAGCGGCCCGTCGGCGTAGCTCAGCGTCTCGAGCAGCACGTCGCCCTGCCCGGCATGGGGGCGGTTCTTGTCGCGGGTGAGCCAGATCTGCTCGGCCCACTGCCCCTTGTCGGTCACCCCCGCGCCGCGGTTGGTGACGGTGTACTTCACCGTCACGTCGTTGCCCTCGAACGATTGGCGGGGCGAGGTGACGCTGTCGACGACGAGGTCGGCGAAGGGGATCGGCTCGACGTAGAGCTCGTGGACGCCGACGTTGTTCTGCTCGTTGGGGAATTCGTTGACCGCGCCGCCGCGGTCGGTCTGCACCAGCAGGTAGACCGTCCCGCGGAAGCGCTTGGGCACCACGAAACCGAACTCCTGGCTGAGGTAGCTCTCGCCCGAGCCGAGCGCCGCCTCGTTGCCGATCGAGCCGATGTGGATGTCGTCGGACGTGATCTTCTGGTCGAGCGACAGGTAGGC
Organism: Oceanicola granulosus HTCC2516; assembly: GCF_000153305.1. Classification (GTDB taxonomy): domain Bacteria; phylum Pseudomonadota; class Alphaproteobacteria; order Rhodobacterales; family Rhodobacteraceae; genus Oceanicola; species Oceanicola granulosus. Next base: position 399,313 of record NZ_CH724108.1, on the reverse strand, counting down.
GCTGTCGGTCCAGTTCGGGACAGTGGTGGCGACCGGGCCCTGGTTGATGACCGTCCAGCGCAGGGTGCCGCTGGCCCCGGCGGTCAGTTCGTCGGGCGCGATGAAGCTCGACACCTGCAGGTCGGGCCGGGGCAGCAGCGAGACGCTGATCGCGGTGGCGCTCTGGTCCTCGTTGTCGTCCTCGCCAATGTGCTCGTAGACGTCGTCGCCGAAGTCGGTGATGACCACCAGCCGGAAGTGATCGTTGAGCTGCTCGGGCAGCCGGATCTGCTCGCGGCGGCTGTAGCTGGTGTTGGCGTCGAGGGGGCCGGTGTAGGTGTAGCTGCCGATGGCGATGTCGTTGCCGCCGCTCGTCGGGCGCAGCACGAGCCGGTCGGTCCAGTTGCCGTTGGCGGGGCCGGCGCCGATGTTGCGCACGCTCCAGCTGACGTCGATGGCCGAGCCCTCGGGCGCGGTGGCCGGAGCGGTGACGGCGGTGACGACGAGGTTGGGCGCGGGCGAGAGGCTGACGTCGACCGCCTCGGAGACCGCCGAATTGCCCGCTTCGTCGTAGATGAACTCGAACGGCCCGCCCGTCTCGAGGAAGAAGTAGGCCGGCCCCTCCCAGCCCTCGGGGATCCGCACCACCGCGTCGCGCACGTAGCTGCCGCCCGGCGCGAGGAAGCCGAGCCGGCGGAAGCTCTCGAGGTGGATGCGCCCCTGCCCGTCGGCGTTGTCGGCGATGTAGACGTGGTCCGACCACGTCGAGGTGCTGGTCTGGCCGATGCCGCGGTTCTCGATCTCCCAGCTCAGCGCCATCGCCTGCCCAGACAGCGCCGTCGCCGGGACGGTGAAGCCGGTGATCGCGAGGTCGGCGTAGGGGATCGGCATCACGTCGAACGCGCCCTCGGCGACGCGGCGGTTGTTGGCCTCGAGCCCGTTCTCGAAGACGGCCCCGCCCGCGTCCGTGCGCACGTAGAGCGCGAAGCGCCCGGTGAGGCTGGTCGGCAGGTGGAATGTTTCCTCGCGGCTGTAGCTCGCCCCCGCCGCCAGTCCGCCGGCGCGATCGAAGCTCGCCAGCAGCCGGTCTTCCTTGTCGCCGAGCACGCCGTTGCCGTCGATGTAGATCGCGTCGCTCCAGCTGTCGGTGATCCCCGCGCCCGTTCCGGCGTTCTCGACGGTCCAGCCGACGGTGATCTCGGCCGGATCGTCGACGGTCAGCGTCGGCGCGGTGAGCGCGGTGACCTGCAGGTCGGCGTAGGGAGCGAGCGCGACGGTGAGCGCGATGGCGGCGACGTTGTCGTCCTCGGCGCCCGGCTCGAGCACCTGGTGGTCGCCGTCGGCCTGCACCAGCACGTACCAGTCGCCGCTCGCGGAGATCGGCAGCGTCACGCTCAGCGCCCCCGCCTGCGTCGCGCCCGCCCCGAACGGCAGCGCCGGATCCTGCGCCAGGCGGCCGAGCTCGACGTCGTCGCCACTCAGCACCGCGTCGCGGCTCAGCCAGACGACGTCGCTCCAGCCCCGCGCCGCCGCGCCCTCGCCGCGGTTGGCGATGGTCCAGCCGACGTCGATGCTGTCGCCCGACTGCGCGCTGGCGCTGGACAGCGTCAGGCCCTCGGGCTCGAGGTCCGGGTTCTTCAGGCCGCTGGCGGTGCTCTCGGCGGAGTTGTTGTCCTCGCGCCCGCCCTCGTAGATGCGGCCGCGCCGGTCGGTCTCGACGCGGAAGCTGTAGTCGCCGACGCCGAGCTCGGGGATGGTGACGGTGACGGTCCGGGTGTAGCTGTCGCCCACCGCCAGATCGAGCGTCCGGTCCACCTCCGCCAGGATGCGGGTGCTCGGCCCGACGAGGCTGATGCGGTCCTGCCAGGTGGCGAAGGCCGTGGCCTCGCCGTCGTTGCGCACCACGTAGGTGACCTCGACCTGCTGGCCGGGCGACAGCGCGTCCGGTCCGTCGACCGAGACCACCGTCAGGTCGGGCGAGGCCGCCTCGGCGAGGGTCAGGATCGGCGTCGCGGCCCGCATGTTGTTGGCCGCCGCGCCGGCCTCGTAGACCGCGCCGTCGGTGTTCGTCGCCACCACCACGCGCCACTCGCCCGACGCGCCCGGCGGCAGCGTCACCGTCTCCGAGCGCGAGTAGCTGGCGTTGACCGCGAGCCCGCCGGTGCGGGTGAAGCTGGCCAGCTCGATGGCCCCGGCGAGGGTGCCATCGCGCGACAGGAACACGGTGTCGGTCCAGCCGCCTGCCGGCGCGGCGAGCGGGTCGGGGCCGATGTTGGCGACGCGCCACGAGACGGTGATCTGGTCGCCGCCGAAGAAGTCGCCGCCCGGCGCGACAACGGCCTGCACGTCGAGGTCCGAGTACGGCGAGCTCAGCGTCACCCGCGACAGCCCGACGTTGTCGGCGCGGGTGTCGGGCTCCACCACGTCGCCGTCGTCGTCGCTCGAGACCAGCAGGTAGACCTCGCCCTCGATGCCGATCGGCAGGGTGATGTCGGTGGCGACGCTGTACTCCGCCCCGGCCGCGAGCGCCTCGCCGCGGCGCAGCTCGCCGAGCAGCCGGTCGTCGCCGTCGAGGGTGGCGTCGGTGCTCAGGTAAACCCGGTCGACCCAGCCCGACGCCCCGCCCAGCGCCGCCGCGGCGCCAGCGTTGCGCACGGTCCACGAGATGCTCCCGGTCTCGCCGCCGCGCGGCACGGCGGGGGTGCCGGTGATGGTGGCGACGAGGTCGGCGTAGGGGCGGCTGACGGAGGTGACTTCGGTGCTGCGGGCGTTGTTGCCCTCGGCCTCGCCGATGGTGAGCCCGGCGCGGGCCTCGTTGAGGCTGTCGCGCCCGCTGGTGGAGAAGTCGGTGCGCACCTCGATGCGCAGCGTGCCGACGCCCGCCGCGCCCTCGGGCAGACGCAGCGCCAGCTCCCGCTCCGCCGTCTCCCCGGCTGCGAGCGGCGCGTCGGTGACCACGTGGTCGAGCAGGTGCAGGGTCTTCCCGGTCGTGAGGTTGCGCACGTAGATGCGCTCGTTCCAGTCGGGCGGCGTGGCGGCGTTGCCGTCGTTGCGGGTGGTCCAGCGCAGGGTGAGCAGGCCGCCCGCGGCGGGCTCGGCCTCGGCCACGGCGAGCGCGGCGACGGTGAGATCGGGTGCGGAGACGACGGTGCCGGCGAGGTCGTTGTTGGCCTCGCCCGTGCCCGCGTCGTTGCTCTCGTCGATCTCGCCGCGGTGGTCTACCCGGATGCGGACCTCGAACTGCCCGCGCCCGCCCTCACCCGCGGGCCAGCCGAACGACAGGCTGCGCGCGCGGCTCTCGCCCGCGCCGAGCGGACCTTCGGCGTCGGTGAGGCTCTGGGTGTGGACGATGCGGTTGTCGTTGACGTTGACGAGCTCGAGCCGCTCGCCCCAGCCGCCGTCGGCGACGGCGGTGCCGTTGTTCGTCGTGCTCCAGCCGACGGTGACGGTGGCGCCCGGCCCGTAGCCCGGCGCGGGCGTGAAGGTGATGTCGCCGGCCACGAGATCGACGGACGGCGCGAGCGCGACCTCGATGTCGAGGTCAGCGGCGTTGTTGGCCTCGGCGGTGCCGGTGTCGTTGATCTCGTCGATGGCGTTGGTGACGTCGGCGCGCACGCTGACCGTCAGTTCGCCGACCGCCGCGTTGCCGGCCGGCAGCTGCAGCGACACCGACCGCGCCAGCGTCGCGCCCGGCGCGAGGTTGCCGTGGGCAGCCGGGTCGAACGGCACGACCGCGTCGGCGATGATCGCGCCGGTGTCCTTGCGGCGGATGGTGACGCGGGTGTCGAAGCCGGTCTCCACCGCCAGGTCGCCGGCGTTGCGCAACGTCCATGCCAGGGGCACGCTGCCGCCGCTGAACAGCGCCTCGGCCGTGTCGAGCGCGAGCGCATCGACGGCGAGGTCGGGCGCCGGTTCGTCCTCGAGCCCCAGCCGCACCGGGTCGGTCAGCGGGTTGGCGTAGACGTTGAACTGGTAGGACTGGTCGGCTGGATCGTAGATGCGCCCTTCGATCAGCACCAGGTACCGGCCGCTCTCGGCGAGGGTGATGGTGTCGACGTCGGCGTCGAAGCGCTCGTTGAAGACCTGCCGGCCGAACGGGTTGATGAGCCGCCAGCGGCTGTTGCCGCTGCCCTGCGTGCGGTCGAAGAACAGCCGCTGTCCCTCGGTGCCGTCGAAGGCGTAGATCCGCGTCTCGGTGCCGGGCGCGAGCTGGCCGCTGACCTGGGTGCCGAGCGTCAGCGCCTCGGCGGCGGCGACGTCGTGGACGACGAAGCCGAAGGTGCCGGTCTGGCCGTTGGCGGGGCGGATAGTCAGGCTGTAGTCGCCCGGCGGCAGCCTGTAGAGCGGCGCCAGCCCGCTCTGGGCGCTGTCGCTCTGGTCGAAGCGGCGCGCGGCGACCTGGCCGGCCGGGCCGCGCAGCTCCCACGTCCAGTTCGAGATGCTGCCGCTGTAGGCCTGCAGGTCGACATAGACCTGCGTCTCGTCAGCGACGCTGAAGCGGTAGCTGGTGGACTGGCCCGGATAGTCGATCTGGCCCGACACGGTCTCGCCGAGCGTCAGCGCCAGATCGTCGCTGGCGAGCGGCACGAGGCGGAACTGCTGCGTGCCGTTGGCGGAGGTGTGCTCGGTGTCGGGCTCGATCAGCAGGTAATGCTGGCCCTCGGAGGCCAGCGTCAGCGACGCCATGTCGGAGCGGTTGTAGCTCTCGGCCACGAGGCCGCCGAAGCGGTTGAACACCTTCCAGCGGCCGTAGAGATCGCCGCCGAGGAAATCGAGGTAGAAGCGGTCGCCCGCCGCGCCGGTGAAGCTGTAGAGCGCGGTCTCGTTGCGCGTGGCGACGGTCGCCGTCGTCGTCTCGAGCAGCGTCAGCGGCGTGGCGTCGGCGAGGTCGCGCAGGGTGAAGGCGTAGCTGCCGGTGTGGGCGTCCCGACCCGAGACGACGAGCCGGTAGCTGCCGGCCGCAAGGTCCATCACCGAGTCGCTGCCACGGCTGCCGTCGGCATGGTAGAAGGTGGTGGACCGCACCAGCCCGTTCGGCCCGTAGAGCTCCCAAAGCATGTATGTGTCGTGCGTGCGGCTGTCGAAGTGGACGAGCGCGTCTCCGGCGAAATCGAACGTCAGCACGTGCCGGTCGCGCGGGCCGGCGAGGCTGCCGCTCACGGCGTCGCCGACGGCGATGGCGCTGCTCGTCTCGCTGCCCCTCTCGACGCCGAACACGTACTGCGAGGCGGAGGTGTCGTAGTAGCGGCCTTCCATCAGCACGTGGTAGACGCCCGGCGCAAGATTGACCGCGAGATCCCAATTGTTGTCGCGCGGACTGACGTGCTGCGCGCCGTCGGGGCCGATCAGCCGCCAGTAGGCCGGCGCGCCGCCCGTGCGGTCGGCGCGGAACCACGCCTCGCCGCCGGGCCAGTCGAGGCTGTAGACCTGCAGCCCCGGCCCCTCGTCGAGCGCCTCGGTGACGAGCGTGCCGATCTCCAGCGGCACCGCCCCCGCGAAGTCGCGCCACGCCATGCGGTAGCTCGCGGTGCTCGCGTTGTTGGTGTAGATCGACAGCTCGTAGGTCCCCGGCGTCAGCAGGCGCATCGGGGGCGAAGCGGCGCCGTTGCTGTCGGTCTGGTTGAAGGTCCTGGTCTCGGAGATGCCGGGGCCGATCAGGGTCCAGGTCAGGCTGGAGTTGTTGGTGCGCACGTCCGGGAAGACCAGCACCGGCTCGGTGATCTCGAAGTAATAGCGGTGCGCCGCGTCGCCCTCGGTGAGGTCGCCCGCGAGCATCGCGTTGACGTTCCCCTGCAGCACGGTGGTGGCCGAACTTGTGGCGATGGCGACGTTGTCGACGTAGGCGCCCATGGTCTGCGACGCGGTGCTCGACGCCTCGATGGCGAGGCGGGCGCTGTCGAGGCGATAGCCGCCGAGCCAGGCGTCGGCGAGCAGCGTGTGGGTGGTGCCGTCGACGGTCAGCGTCAGGGTCAGCCGCGCCCCGCCGTCGGCCCGCGCGAGGCCGATGGCGAAGCTGACGGGCGCGCCGATGAGGTCCGCCGCGGTGAGGCCGAAATCGGCCAGCGCGATCTCCCCGGCCTTGCCACCGACGCCCCACGAGACGTGCGGCACCACGCCGTCGCCGCTGGTCTGGACGAGGTCGAGCGACACGCCCAGCACGCCCGACAGCGCCGGCTCGGGCCCGGTAAAGGGCACCTCGCCGCCGGGGCCGTAGCGCGGGACGGGCAGCACCAGCAGCGTCACCGCGTGCCCCGCGCTGCCGGTCGCGGGGCCGGTGAGCAGGATCTCGACGCTCGCGTCGAAGCTCTCGAGCAGGCCGGTGCTGGTGGTCGAGAAGGCGACGGAGCGGGTGGTGCCGGCGTCCAGCGGGTCGAGCAGGCGGAGCCGGTGACTGCCTTCGATCTCGACCACCTGCGCCGCGCCGCCGCCGCTGCTGGCGAGGACGTGGCCGATGTGGCTGCCGGCGGGGTCGAAGGTCTCCACCGTCGCGCCCAGCGCGTCGGGCACCGCCGGCGAGACCAGCCCGAAGCGGATCGGACCGGCGGGCGCGGAATCGTCGAGGCCGCCCTCGATCAGCAGGAAGTGCTCGCCCGCCGCCGGCAGCATGTAGGGCCCGCCATCCGCCATCCGCCGCGCCGCGAGGATTTCGCGTCCGTGCGCGTCGACGACGCGCCAGTAGGTGGCGTTGCCGGGGGCGTCGGTGACGTCCAGGCTGAAGCGCTGGTGTGCCGTCGCGTTCAGCCGGTAGACCAGCGTGCCCCGGCCCGCCGAGGGCATCGCGACGATCTCCTCGTCGTTGAAGGCCAGGTCTTCGGCGGCGGCGGCGAGGTCGAGCAGGCGGAAGGTGAAGTCGCCGCTCAGATCGTCGCTGGCGTAGATGGTGAGCGTGTAGCTGCCGGGCCCGGCGCGGTGGACGTTGTCGGGGCTGCGCCGGTCGATGGCGTCGGTCAGATCGAAGCGGCGCCCCGAGACCAGCGTCCCGTCGGGCCCGGCGAGCGTCCAGTAGAGGGTGGTGCGGTTCTCGAAGCTGTCCATCGACAGCAGCCGCGGCTCGGCGAGGTCGAAGCTGAAGACGTGCGACGCGCCCGCGCTGGGCAGGTTGACGGGCGTGACCGCGTTGAGCGCGAGCGGCGTCGGACCTCCGACGGCGTGCGGCACGATGTTGACGCGGTAGCTGCTCTCGCCCGCGCCGCTGTTGCTGCCCTCGACGAGGTAGAGGTACTCGCCGTCGTAGGGCAGCGTGAGCCAGATCCGGTCGCGCAGGGATTCGCGGTGGACGAGCTGGCGGCCGTCCGGCCCGATCAGCCGGTGGTGGATGTCGCCCGCCACGGACAGCAGATCGACGAAGACCATCTGCCCGGCGCTGCCCTGGAAGCGGTGCACGGCGGAAGTGTTGCCCGGCGCCAGCGCGCCCTCGAAGGGCACGCCGGGCGTGATCTCGTCGGCCGCCCCCACGTCGAGGAGGTTGACCGCGAAGGCGCCGGTGGCGCCGCTCTCGCCCTCGAAACGCAGCGTGTAGTCGCCGGCGGGCAGGTCGAGCACGGGCGAGACGTTGTAGGTGCCGTAGTTGCCGTCGCCCGCCCTCAGGTCGCGCAGGAAGACCTGCCCCTGCGGCCCGGTCAGGCGCAGGTTGATGTCGGAGCGCTGGCTGAGCGCGTCGACGTAGACGCGCCGGTCGCTGTCGAGGGTGAAGCTGTAGGTTTGATAGCGGCCGGCACGGTCGATCTCGCCGGTGATGCCCGTCGGGATCATGCTGACCCGTTCCGCCGCGAGCCCGCCCGCCGCGTCGGTCAGGGCGCTGCCGCTGATCCCGGCGGCGTCGAGCGGCAGGTAGAGCGCGAGCCCCGGCTCGTCGCCCGCCAGCGCCGACTGGTAGGTCGCCGCGATCTCGGCGCCGCTGCGCGCGACGGACCAGACCCGCACCTCGTCGATGCGGCCCTCGAACATGCCGTGCTGGTTGTGGGCCTCGGGCGTGTGGCCGATCAGCAGCGGCGCGGTCGACGACACGCCGGGGCTCGTGCTGAGATGGACGTTCTTCGTGACCTCCGCGCCGTCGACGTAGAGGCGCAATTCGCCGCCGCTCCGGTCCCAGACGGCGGCGACGTGTATCCAGCGCCCGGTGCCGATGACCCCACCCGCCGAGGAGGCGGTGTCGTGGCCGCCGGCGGGTCGCGCGCTCGATGCATAGAGCTGGCCGTTGCTCTGGGCCCAGAGGGTGAACTGCCGGTCGTTGTAGTCGCCGCCCTTGTGGAAGATCGGCGTCCAGGTGTCCTGGAACTGGTCGAGGTAGATCCAGCCCTCGAGCGTCACGTTGCCGGTCAGGTCGATCGCCGGCGCGTCCGCCACCTCGATCAGGTCCGGCCCGCGCAGCCGCAGCCCCTCGCCGATCGCGCCCTCGGTCACCGGCGCGAGGCCGCCGGGGTTGGCGCCCTGGTAGGTCATGGCGATCGGGTCGGCGTTGACCTTGTAGATCGAGAACTCGTAGGGCCGCGCGGCGAGGCGGCTGTTGTGACGGTCGCTCTCGAGGATCACCGTGATCCGCCCGTCGACGCCGAGCGCGATGGGGCCGAGGTCGCTGGCGACGACGGGCCCGTAGATCAGGTTGCCCGCCGGTCCCTGGATGCGGATCGTGCCCTCGTGCTGGCTGTTCACGAAGCGCACGAGGTCGAGATAGAGGATATCGTCGGCGGCGACGTCGAGGCTGAAGGCGGCCGCGCCGGTGCCCGGTGCGAGCGAGCCGGCGACGGGGCTGCCGTCGGCGGCGATGGGCGCGGCGGCGTCGAGGTCGAGCAGCTGCAGCCCGTAGCTGCCGAACACCGTGTTGGTGCCGGTGAAGGTCAGCTCGTAGGTGCCCGGCAGCGCGGTGAAGGCGTGATCGCCGCTGTTGGGCGCGTCGCCGGTCTGGTCGAGGTTGTAGGCGATGTCGATCCCGCCGGGGCCGGTGAGCCGCGCCCGCACGTCGCCGGCTTCGCTGTCGCCCCGGTCGGTGAGCGAGTGCCAGTAGAGCCGCGTTTCGGCACCCAGCGTGAAGCGGTAGGTGTGGACCGCGCCGGGCTGGTCGAGCCGCCCGTGGAACACCCCCGCCAGCCCCTCGGTGCGGTCGAGCACCCGCACCACCGCCCCCGCGCTGCCCTGGTCGGCTAGCGTGGCGAGGCCGGGGGCGTCGTCGAGCGGCAGGTGCAGCACCGCCGCCGCCGCGGGCGGCGTGCCGGCGTGGAGCGCGGCCACCGTCGCGGCGTCGAGCGCGCCCCCGTCGAGGCGCAGGTCCGACAGCCCGCCCTCGAAGGCGCTGCCGCCGCTGCTGGCGATCAGCAGGCGCTGGTCGGTCGCCGCGCTCAGGTCGGTGTTGACGTCCTCCGCCGCGAGCACCCCGTTGACGTAGAGCTTCAGCCCCTCCGCCCGGTCGAAGACGGCGGCGAAATGGTTCCACGCCCCGAAGGTGACGCCGTAGCCGTTGATCGCCCGCTGATAGTTCGCGCTGCTGCCGGCCGCGTGGGTCATGTGGAGGTAGCCGGAGCGGTTCACCCACAGCGAGAACTCGCGGCCGTACAGGGCACCCGCGCGTTCCTTGAACACCAGCGGCGCCCATTCCTCGCGCTGGAGGTCGGGGCGGAACCAGCCGGAGACGGTGAACGAGCCGGCGACGGTCAGCGCCGGGTCGTCGACGACGATCTCCTCGAACCCCGTCGTCGCCAGCGCCGCGCCGCCGGCGGGTCCGGTGGTGCGGACGAGGCCGAAGCTCGCGTCGTCGCTGTCGTAGCTGCGCTCGAAGATCGTCTGGGTGACGGGGCGCAGCGCGAAGCGGTAGTCGGTCGCCGGGTGGCCGTCGGTGACGTCGCCCTCGATCAGCAGCGTGTAGGTGCCGCTGCGCTGGAGCGTGTGGACGCCCCCGTCGGTCAGCTGCCGGACGCCGAGTTCCTGCCGCCCGGACGGGTCGATTAGCCGCCAGTGGACGTTGTACCTGTTGCCCGACAGCGCGAGGAGGTCCATCAGGACGCCCTGCCCCGCGACGCCCTCGAAATGGTGGATGGCGGTGGTGTTGCTCGGGTTCAGCTGCCCGCTCACCTCGCTGTCGAGCGCGATCTCGCCCCCAGCGCCCGCATCGCGCAGGAAGAAGGCGAAAGTGCCGACATGCGCCCCGCTGCCGCGCACCACGATCCGGTAGTCGCCCGCGGGCGCGAGGAAGACGGAGTTGCCGCCGTGCTGGGCGCCGTCGGCATAGCGCAGGCGGATGGTGCGGTCGAAGCCGCCGGGGCCGGTGATGTCGACGTAGAGCTCGGTATGGGTGGTGCGGCTGTCGAGGGTGAGCCAGGTGTCGCCGGCGAGGCTCATGGTGAAGCCGTGCCGCTGGCCGGGTCGCGAGATGGTGCCCTCGATCGGCTCGTCGGGCAGCACCGGCACGTCGGCCGGATCCTGTGGGTCGAGCAGCGTGAAGGAAACGACGTTCTCGCCGGAATCCGGCGCGTGCGGGTGGCCCTCGACGAGCAGCAGGTAGCTGCCGGCGATGCCGAGGGTGCGCGGCGCCTGGTTGTCGACCCAGTCGCGGAACACCTCCTGCCCGTAGGGATCGATGAGCCGGAACGACGCGTTCGCGCTCGTCGACTTGCCGACGTCGGCGATCGACAGCACCTGACCCGCCGCCACGTCGAAGCGCACCATCGCCGTCGCGGTCTGCGGCGCCAGCGTCACGCTCGCCGGCACCTCGAGCGCCACCGCCTCGGCCGCGGCCGCGTCGAGCAGGCGGAAGGCGTAGTCGATCAACCCGTAGCCATGGGCCCGCACCGTCGCGGTGTACTCGCCCGGCGGCAGGACCGTCAGCGGCGCGCCGGAATAGCCGTCGCCGTTGGAGAGCTGGAAGGTCCGGGAAAAGCGGTTGGGGCCGGTGAGGGTGAGGTAGCCGTTGTCGTTGTCGAGCGAGTCGAAGACGACCCACGTCTCCTCGGCGACGGTGAAGGTGTAGCTCGCCGAGGAGCGCGGCTTGTCGAGGCTCCCGGCCACCGTCGTGCCGAGCGCCATCGCAACGCGCGTGTGCTCGGGCTGGGTCAGGGCGAAGGTGAGCGCGGTCGCCACCCCGGGGCTGGAATTGCCGCTCCAGTCGCCCTCGAGCAGCAGCCTGTAGGTCCCGTCGAGCGGCAACGTGTCGATCGCCGCCGACTGGGTGCTGCGCCGGTACGCGATCTCGCGGCCGTAGGGGTCGATCAGCCGGTAGGCCGGCGCCCAGCCCGAGGCGCGCGACCTGGTCTGGAACACGAAGCTCTGCCCGGCGCTGCCGTCGAAGCGGAAGACCTTTGTCGCCGTCGAGGGCGTCAGCGTCGTGGTGACGTCCGTGTCGAGCGCGATGGTCTCGGCCACGCCGAGGTCGAGCAGCCGGAAGGCGAAGGTGCCGGTGCGGTCGCCGGCCATGGTGAGGCGCAGGCGGTAGGTCCCGGCGGGCAGGTCGTGGGCCGCGTTGGCGTTGTAGTGATCGGAATAGTAGATCCCCTCGGTCGCCATCGCCCCGTCGGGGCCGTCGATGCGCCAGTAGGTGTGGAAATCCTGGTAGTGCAGCGCGTCCAGGTAGACCGTGGTGGGCGCGTCGAGGGTGAACAGGTAGTCGCGCGCCTCGCCCGCGACGGCGACGCTGCCGTCGACGCGCGCGCCGAGCGCGATGGCGGTGCCGGTCAGCGCCTCGGGCGGCTCGTTGCGCAGCTGGTCGAGCTGGAACGAGTAGCCGTGCTCGCCGGTGGGGCTGAAACTGGCGGCCCCCTCCACCAGCACCAGGTAGCGGCCGGTGGAGTCCAGCCGGATCTCCGCGTCGGTGTGCCAGTAGCGGCTCTCCAGGACCCGCCCGAGCGGGTCGACGATGCGGATGTTGAACTGCGCGTCCGACTTGCTCAGCGTCAGGATGTCTCCGGCGGTGCCGTTGAAGCTGTAGGCGTCGCTCGAGGTGGCCGGAGCGAGGGTGCCGGAGACGCCGGTGCCATAGACGACCGCCGTCGCGGCGGACAGGTCGAACAGGCGGAAGGCGTAGTCGCCGAGCGCGCCGACGCTGCCCTCGACCATCAGCGTGTAGTCGCCCGGCGGCAGCCGCAGGACCGGGTCGCCGATCGGGTTGTACGCGTCGGTGCGGTCGAAGGTCCGGTTGCTCACCTCGACGCCGCGCGGGCCGATCAGCGTCCAGTTCGCCCAGTTCTGCGTCGTCAGCGCATCCATGTAGAGCGTCTGCGGCGCGGTCAGGGTGAAGTCGTAGGCATCGATCTGGCCGACCCGGCTCAGGGTGCCGTCGACGCGCCCGCCGAGGGTGAGCGGCAGGGTCGAGGTGCTCTCGGGAACGAGCGTGAACCCCACCGACCGCGGGCCGGCGTTCCAGGTGCCCTCGAGCAGCAGCGTGTGCGGCCCGTCGTCCGTCAGCACGAGGCTGCGCACGTCGCGCAGCTGCTCGGGCCCGTAGGCGCGTTCGCCGGCGGGGCCGAGCAGGCGGACATAGACGTGGCCGGTGCTGGGCGCGTCGAACACCAGCCGGTCGCCCGCCGCGCCGGTGAAGCGGTAGGCGCGCGTCTCGGTGCCCGCGAGCAGCGTGAGGTCGGCGTCGCGCCCGTTGCCCGAGCGGTCAGTGGCCGTGTCGCCGGTGCTCTCGTCGAAGCCGTAGGCCGCCTCGAGACCGGCGATCGGTCCGGTCAGCACCGACTGGTAATGCGCCGCGATCTCCTCGGCGCTGCGCGCGACGCTCCAGATCCGCGCCTCGTCGATCCGCCCGGCCCACTGGTAGCTGCCGTTGGCGGCCCGGCCGATGTTGATCTGCCGCCCGCTCGGCGCGTAGCCGCCGCTCCAGTCCGACTCGTCGACGAGCGCGCCGTCGAGGTAGAGCTTCAGGCTCGCGCCGTCGTAGGTGGCGGCGACGTGCGTCCAGTCGGCGGTCGGGTCGAGCGTGGCCGACACGCTCGAGGCGCCGCGGGTGTAGCTGTCGACGAAGAAATGCAGCGCGCCGCTGTGGTGGTAGACGCCGAAGCCGTCCTGCCAGCTGGCGCTGGAGGCGTTGAAGACCGAATCCCAGGTGTCGAGCGTCTCGGGCGAGATCCACGCCTCCAGGGTCAGCGTCTGGCTGTCGAAGACCGGGTCGGCCGGCACGACGGCCGCGCTGTGGCCGGAGCGCGTCAGCAGCGCCTGCCCCGGCGCCGTGCCGACGAGCGGCGCCTCCGACGGCACCCGCGCCCGCAGCCCCGTGACCCCGCCGTCGCCGAGCACCGTCTCCACCCGCTCGCCCAGCGTCAGCGCCTGCGCCGCGTCGAGCCGCAGCAGGCGCAGCGCATACTCGTCGCGGTCGTCGGTGTCGGTGTAGACCCGCAGCGTGTAGTCGCCCGCCACGAGGTCGAGCACCGGGTCGGCGTGGTTGGCGTCGGCGTAGCGCAGCTGGCGGGCGGCGAACTCGGTGCCGCGCGGCCCGAACAGCGACACCCGCGCGTTGCCGTTGGTGCGCAGCACGTCGAGCACCAGCGTGGCGTCGGTGGCGAGGGTGAAGGTGTGGTCGTGGCGCTGGCCGGGCTGGTCGAAGTTCTCGAGGACCGTCTCGCCGAGGGTCAGCGGGATCGTCCGGTCCTCGAGCCGCTCGATGCGGAACGAATAGTCCGCGTCCGAGCCGTTATGGCTCTCGCCCTCCAGCAGCAGCGTGTAGCTCCCCGTCTTGGGCATCGCGAGCCGTGTGACGTCCTGCGTCGGCGAGAACGCCCGGGGGCCGAAGACCGCGACGCCGTCCGGATCGTAGAGCGTCCACGACACGGTGCCCTGCGAGCCGAGCGAGTCGAAGAACAGCTCCTGCCCCGCCGTGGCGTCGAAGCGGAAGATGTCGGTCTCGCGCCCACTCTCGGCGAGGGTGCCGGTGATGGTGGCGTCGGTGGCGATGCCGCCGGCGTTGTCGAGGTTGAGCATCCGGAAGCCGTAGGCCCCCGTCGCGTCGCCCTCGCCGTCGATGCGCAGCGTGTAGGTGCCGGCGTCGAGCGCCAGGAGGCCGCCGCCGCTGCTGCCGTCGGCGGCGCTCAGATCGGTGGGCGAGACGAGCTGCCCGGCGGGGCCCTCGAGCGACCACGTGATTCGGCTGTCGTGGGTGAGCGAATCGAAGACGACGAGCCGCTCTTCGGCGAGCTCGAAGGTGAAGAGGTCGGTTTCGCCGGGAAACTCCAGCAGTCCCGCGATCGGCAGGATGTCCGCGGCGAGAAGCACCCGCGGCTCGAACGTGTCGGAATGCAATCCCCGGGAAAGCGCTGTCGTTCCAACCAGCTTAGCGGGCGTTATCGCCCCGCTGGGCCGCAGGCCCCGCAGCCCCTGAACTGCGGTGGAAATGACGTCGACCTTGGCGACAGGGCCGACGGTGAAATCCGTCTCTCGTCCCATACGATCCCCGAAAATGCGGGTGAAAGTTTGTCTTATTGGTGCTCGAAAAATGCCTTAATGATGTATTAACGGCCTGATCCCGCAAAAAATCAAGGACGCTGAATTGTCTTCTGCCCACCTCCTCGCCCCCGGCCTCGCCGTCGCGCTCGCCGGATCGGCGCTCGCCGAGGAGGTGGCGCCGGTGACATGTCTGATCGAGCCGGCGGAGACGGCGGAGCTCTCCTTCGCGGTCGAGGGGCTGGTCTCGGCGGTGCACGTGGCGCGGGGCGACGTGGTGGCGGCGGGCGACGTGCTCGCCGAGCTCGAGGCGTCGGTCGAGGCGGTGCAGCTGGAGCTTGCGCAGGCGCGCGCCGAGGACACACACCGCGTCGAGGCCGCCCGCGCGCGCTTCGCCTACCTCGACGACCAGGCCGAGCGTGCCGAGCGCCTGGCGCGCAACCGCTCGGTGCCGGAGAGCCAGGCGCGCGAGGCGCGGATGGAGGCGGAGGTGGCCCGCCAGGATCTCGCCACGGCCATGACCGACCGCGACCTCGCCGCCATCGAGGCCCGCTCCGCGGCGGCGCGGCTGGCGCAGAAGCGGCTGCGCGCGCCGATGCCGGGGATCGTGACGGAGCGGGCGCTCGCGGTGGGCGAGCTGCACCAGGCCCAGCGCCCGGTGCTGACGCTCGCCCGGATCGACCGTCTCAAGGTCGAGGCGTTCCCGCCGATCGACTACATCGGCGCCGTCGCGCCCGGCGACGTGCTGACGGTGCGCCCCGAAGCGCCGGTGGGCGGCGAGTACGCCGCCACCGTCAGCGTCGTCGACCGCGTGTTCGACGCCGCCACGGGGACGTTCGGGCTGGAGCTGACGCTCGACAACGCCGACCTCGCCCTGCCCGCCGGCCTGCGCTGCGAGCTGGTCTTCGCGCCGCCGGCCTAGTTGTCGGTGCCGTCCGGGTCTTCCGGGTCGTAGGTCACGAACAGGCGGTAGCCGGCATAGAGGCCGACCCCGAGGAACAGCATCGCGAAGCCCACGGCGCCGGCGGCGAGTTCGAACAGGCCCCAGCCGATGCAGAGGCCGACGATGACGACGCGCCGCCAGAGCGGGCGGTAGAACGGGTCGTCAAACTGGAAGAAGCCCCGGCGGCGGCTCATGCGGGTGCCACCCGTCCGGCCCCGCCCCCGGCGGCCACCTTTCCGATCGACGGTCTGCGCCCCACCCCTGTCGCCTCTCCGGGAAATCCACATCCGCGCCGAGCATGACAGGCCGCGCGCGGAGTTCAAGCCGCCCCTCCCGGCCGGCACGGGCGGCGGGCTGCCGAGCGGGCGGATCACGTTTGCAAAAGGGGGGCGTGAGGCTAGTTGTCCCGGTGGATTTCATTGCAATAGGGTCCGCGCATGGCAGGACATCTCTCTCGCAGGGCGTTCCTCGGAACGCTCGCCGCCGCCGCGGGCCAGGCCGCGCTCGCCGACGCGCCGCTGCGCTCGCTCCATCCCCGGCTGCGCCCCGACGGCGCGGGCGGCGCGGTGGCGTTCGATCCTGGCGCGACGGCCCCCGCAGTGCGCCCGTCGCTCGAGCAGATCGTCGAGAATTCGCGGGTGCTCGGCTCGGTCAGCGCCGCGGTCGCCGACATCGAGACGGGCGAGCTGATCGAGGGCTACGCCGCCGACGAGGGCCTGCCCCCCGCGAGCGTCACCAAGGCGATGACCGCGCTCTACGCGCTCGAGACCCTCGGCCCCGATTACCGCTTCACCACCCGGCTCGTCGCCCTCGGCGAGGTGCGCGAGGGCGTGCTGGAGGGCGATCTCGCGCTGGTCGGCGGCGGCGATCCGACGCTCGGCAGCAACAACCTCGGCGATCTCGCCAAGGCGCTCAAGGCCGCCGGCATCACCGAGGTCGCGGGCCGCTTCCTCGTCTGGGGCGGCGCGCTGCCCCACGAGCACGAGATCGACACCGACCAGCTCGACCACCTCGGCTACAACCCCGCGATCTCCGGGCTCAACCTCAACTACAACCGCGTCCACTTCGCCTGGGCGCGGTCGGGCTCGGGCTACGACGTGACGATGGAGGCGGTGAGCGAAGGCTACGCCCCCGCCGTCGCCACCTCGCGGATGACGGTCGAAGACCGGACCCTGCCCGTCTACACCTACGCCAGCCGCGACGACATCGACGAGTGGACCGTCGCCCGCCGCCAGCTGGGCGACGGCGGCGCGCGCTGGCTGCCGGTGCGCGAGCCGGCGCTCTATGCCGGCGACGTGTTCCGCACGATCGCGCGCAGCGAGGGCATCGAGCTCGACGCCGCCGAGCTGGTGGAGGAGGCGCCCGAGGGCACCGAGATCGCCCGCCACGACAGCGCGCCGCTGGTGACGATCCTCGAGGAGATGCTGCTCTACTCGACCAACCTGACCGCCGAGGTGGTCGGCCTCAGCGCCACGCGCGAGCTGCACGGCCGCCCCGACAGCCTGCTGGCCTCGGCGCAGGCGATGAACGACTGGCTGCGCGACACCTACGGCGTCACCAGCGCCTTCGTCGACCATTCCGGCCTCGGCGACCGCTCCCGCATCGGCGCGGGCGAGATGGTGAAGATGTTCGTCGCGCCCGGCGTGATGGACAAGCTGCGCCCGATCCTGAAGCGCCACGTGCTCAAGGACGACGCCGGCGCGCCGATCGACGGCTACCCCGCCACGGTGCGCGCCAAGACCGGCACGCTCAACTTCGTCAGCGCGCTCGGCGGCTACATCACCACCGCCGAGGGCAAGACCCTCGCCTTCAGCATCATCTGCGGCGAGCTCGAGGCGCGCGAGGCCGGCGAGGCGAGCGGCGACGAGATCCCCGACGGCGCCCGCCCGTGGAACGCCCGCGCCAGGCGGCTGCAGCAGGACCTGCTGCAGCGCTGGGGGCTGGTCTACACCGAAGAGCCTATGGAAGCCGAGCCGACCACTCAGTGAGCACGCGCGCGAAGGCGTCAGGCTCCTCGAGGTGCGGCGAGTGGCCGGAGGCGGCGAAGCTGTACCGGCTGGCGTCCGGCAGCTTTTCCGCCAGCCAGTCGGCCGCGGAGGCCGGGTAGACGCGGCTCAGCGCGCCGTGGGCGACGAGGCAGGGGCAGCCGATTTGCGGGATGATCCCGCGATGGTCGGCGGCGGTCAGCTCGCGCCAGAGGCCGCGCATCTTGTCGGGATCGTTGGCGAGGATGGCGGCGCGGGCATCGGCGCGGCTGAAGCCGGGCGCGCCGGCGCTGTCGGCGAACATGGTCGCGGCGATGGCCTCGGCGGTGCCGCGCCAGTCCGCTTCCATTCGCGCCGTCGTGCGCGCCACGTCCGCCGCCCCCTGCTCGCGCAGCCCGTGCGGCCAGCCGGGCGCGTTGACCATCCGCGGGCTCATGTCGACGCACATCAACCCCGCCAGCCGCCCCGCCCCGTGCCGCTCGATCATCCGCCACGCCACCGCCGCGCCCATCGACCAGCCGACCAGCACCGCTCCCGCGGGCAGGTGCGCGTGGACGTGGTCGGCGCAGGCGTCGAGGGTCGGTGGCAGGTGCGCGGCGCTGGCGTGGCCCGGCAGGTCGGGCGCATGGCACTCGAACCCGCCGAGCCGCGCGGCCAGCCCGTCGAACACCGAACCGGACATCGTCCAGCCGTGCAGCAGGACGAGCGGGCGCGCCACTAGCGCCCGGCCCGGAGCCGCCCGACGATCCCGGCCGGGAAATAGTAGACCGACAGGATGAACAGCACGCCGAGCCAGAGCAGCCACCTGTTCGGATCGAGCAGCTCGGGCAGCAGCGGCAGGCCCGTCGCGGCGTCGGCGGCGACGCCCATGAGGTTCTGCAGATAGTTCTGCGCCAGCACGAAGATCACCGCGCCGAGCACCGCGCCGTACATCGTCCCCATGCCGCCGATCACAACCATCAGCAGGATGTCGAGCATGATCTCGAAGCTGAGCGTCGTGTCGGGCCCGACGTAGCGCAGCCAGATCGCGTAGAGCGAGCCGGCGAGCGCGGCGACGGCGGCCGACAGGCAGGTCGCGGTGATCCGGTAATAGACCACGCGGTAGCCGATCGCCTCGGCGCGGAAGTCGTTCTCGCGCACCGCCTGCAGCACGCGCCCGAACGGCGAGTTGACCACGCGCAGCAGCAGCAGGAAGAGCGCCAGGCAGCAGAAGAAGATCAGGTAGTAGTTCAGGATCTTGCCGGTGATCCGGACCCCGAAGACCTCGCCCAGCCGGAAGGCCGGGGTCAGCTCGCGCGGGATGCGGTAGGTCAGCCCGTCCTCGCCGCCGGTGAGCTGGTAGAGCTGGCTCACCAGCACCGCCACCGCCGAGGCGACCGCGAGGGTGATCATCGCGAAGAAGATCGCCCGCACCCGGAGCGAGAACAGCCCGATCACCAGCGCCAGCACCGCCGCCGCGAGCGCGCCGGCCAGCGTGCCGAGCGCCAGCGCGCCCCAGCCGCGCCCGACATGGGTCGAGGCCAGCGCCACGCCGTAGGCGCCGAGGCCGAAGAACATCGTGTGCGCGAAGCTGACGATGCCGGTATATCCCAGCAGCAGATCGTAGGAGGCGACGAGCAGGATGAAGATGCAGATCGTCGCCGCCGTCTCGAGGCTGCGCACGCCGGGGAAGAGGAAGGGCGCGAAGGCCAGCGAGATCAGCACGCCGAGCAGCAGCGCGGTGAGGACGAGCGAGCGGGGGCGGTCGCCGGAGAGCAGTGTGTTCAGCATCACTTTGCCTTCACCACGGGCATCATCCCCTGCGGGCGCCACATCAGGATCGCCGTCATCAGGCCGATGTTGCTGACCAGCGCCAGCTTGGGCTCGAGGAAGGCGACGTAGTTCTGCAGGAGCCCCACCAGCAGCGCGCCGATGAACGCGCCCTCCACCGAGCCGAGGCCGCCGATGATGACGACGATGAAGACGAGGATCATCATCCGCTCGCCCATGCCGGCGGTGATGACCTCCTGGTAGAGCGCCCACATCACCCCGCCGAGCCCCGCCAGCGCCGAGCCGGCGATGAAGACGCCGATGAAGACGAGCCGCAGCCGGTAGCCGAGCGTCTCGACCATCTCGCCGTTCTGCACCCCCGCGCGCACGATCAGCCCGATCTTGGTGCGCCGCAGCACAAGGCGCATGGCGACGAAGATGACGAGGCCGAAGCCGACGGCGAGGATGCGGTACTTCTCGAGCGCCGCGCCCGCGAAGGTCACGGCCCCCTTCAGCGCCTCGGGGCGGGTGAGGAAGATCTCGTCCGGCCCCCAGATGACGTGGATGAGCTGCTCGATCACGATCAGCCCGCCCACGGTGACGAGGATCTGCTTGAGGTGCGCGCCGTAGACCGGGCGCACGATGACCCGCTCGAAGCCCCAGCCCACCAGCCCGGTCAGCACCATCGCCACCGCGATGGCGAGCAGGACGGCGGTGAGGTTGAGCGCCAGGCTGTCGGCGGCGGTCCAGCCGGGCAGCGCCAGCAGCACCGAGATGCCGAGGAAGGCGCCGAGCGAGATGAAGGCGCCGTGGCCGAAGTTGATCACGTCCATCAGCCCGAAGACCAGCGTCAGCCCCGAGGCCATGACGAAGATCATCATCCCCATCGCCAGCCCCGACACGGTCAGCGTCAGCCACGACGAGGGCGAGCCGATGGCGAGCCAGCCGAGCAGCACCAGCACCGGCACCAGCAGGTAGGGCGCCGCCTGCCCGAGCCGCTCGGCGGGGCGCAGGCGTTCCATGCGGGGCGTGTGGTCGGGGGCGACGCTCATCGGGCAGTCTCCATGCTCAGGCCCATCAGCCGCTCCTGCAGCGCGGCGTCGGCAGCGAGCTCGGCCATCGCGCCGGTCCAGACGATGCGGCCGTCGTCCATGACCGCCGCGCTGTCGCCGAGCGCGCGGGCCACCGCGAAGTTCTGCTCGACCAGCAGGATCGAGGCGCCGGCCGCCTTCAGCTCACGCAGGGCGCGGGCCATGGTCGAGACGATGGCCGGGGCGAGGCCCTTGGTGGGCTCGTCGATCAGGTAGAGCCGGCGCTCCTCGGCCATGACGCGGGCGATGGAGAGCATCTGCTTCTGGCCCCCCGAGAGGTTGCCGGCCTCGCTCTTCCAGAAGGTCCGCAGCGGCGGGAAGGCGGCGAACACCGCCTCGAGCCGGGCCGGCTCGAGCGGGCCGGAGGCGGCGGCGAGGATCATGTTCTCCTCCACCGTCAGGTCGGTGAAGATGCCCATGTCCTCGGGCACGAAGCCGATCCCCGCCCGCGCCCGGGCCGGGGTCGGCAGCGCGGTGATGTCCTCGCCGGCAAAGCGGATCGCCCCGGCGCGGGCGCGCCAGTGGCCCATGATCGTCTTCAGCGTCGTGGTCTTGCCGACGCCGTTGCGCCCGAGCAGCATCGTCACCTGCCCGGCCGGCACGGCGAGGTCGACGCCCTGGAGGATGTGATACTGCGCGATGTCGGTCTCGACGCCGGTGAGCTGCAGGATCGGCTCAGACATCCTCGAGCTCCCGGCCCATGTAGGCCTCCTGCACAATGTCCGACGCCATCACCTCCGCCGGCGGCCCGTCGGCGGCGAGGGCGCCGTTGTGGAGCACGACGATGCGGTCGGCGAGGGTGCGGATCACGTCCATCTTGTGCTCGACGAGCAGGATCGTGGCGTCGCTGTCGCGCTTGAGCTCGGCGATCAGGTCGAGCACCACCGGCGCCTCGTCGACGCTCATTCCGGCGGTGGGCTCGTCGAACATGTAGACCTTCGGCTCGAGCGCGATCAGCATCGCCACCTCCAGCTTGCGCTGGTTGCCGTGGCTGAGCTCGGCGACCTTGTGATCGCGCAGCCGGTCGAGCCGCACCCGCTCGAGGACCACGAGCGCCGCGTCGGTCAGCTCGAACTCGGCGCTCGCCATGGAGAACAGGCTGAACCCCCGGCCCCGCCGGCCCTGGATCACGAGCCGGACGTTTTCCAGCACGGTGAGGTTGGGGAACAGGTTGGTCAGCTGGAAGGCCCGCCCCAGCCCGCGTTCGCAGCGGGCGGCGACGGAGAGGCGCGAGATGTCCTGCCCCGCGAGGGTGACGGTCCCGGAGCTCGCGGCGATCTGGCCGGAGATCAGGTTGAAGTAGGTCGTCTTGCCGGCGCCGTTGGGGCCGACGATGGCCGTCAGCTCGCCGGCGCGAAAGGCGCAGCTCACCGCGTCCACGGCCACGTGGCCGCCGAAGCGGACCGTGAGTCCGGCTGTCTCCAGAAGCGTCTGGCTCATTGCGTCATGTCCGGCTGAGGGAGAGGGGCGCGGGGCGGCGCGGGGCCGCCCCGTCTGCCGTCACTGGTTGCGGACGGGGATGTCCATGTCGTCGATGCCGAGCTCGCGCACCAGCACCGGGACGCCGTAATCCTTGCCCTCCTGCACCTCGGTGGTGAAGTGGTACATGGATTGCAGCGCCTGGTGGTCTTCGGGGCGGAAGCGCATCGTACCCTTGGGCGTCTCCCACTCCATGCCCTCCATCGCCTCGATCAGCGCCTCGGTGTCGACGGCGCCGCCCGCCTCGCGGATCGCCTCGACCACCGCGATGCCCGCCGCCATGCCGCCGGCGGTGAAGAAGTCGGGCGGGCTGTCGTAGCGGTCGAAATGCTGCTCGACGAGCCAGTCGTTCACCGGGTTCTGCGGGATCTCGTAGTAGTAGTAGGTCGCGCCCTCGAGGCCGGGCAGTTCCTTGTAGGCGGTGAGCGCGGCGAGGATGTTGCCGCCGGTGGCGATCTCGACGTCGAAGCGCGAGGGGTCCATCGCGTTGATCGCGCTCATCGGATTGCCGCCGCCGGCCCAGATGATGAACAGCTTCTTGTCCTCGGCCTCGACGCCCTCCATCGCCTGGAAGATCCGCTCGGCCGCGGCGGTGAAGTCGGTGGTGTCGGTGGGGACGTATTCCTCGTGCACGATCTCGGCGCCGGTGCCGTCGAGCGCCTCGCGGAACGCGGCGACGCCGTCGCGGCCGAAGGCGTAGTCCTGCGCCAGCGTGGCGATGGCCACGTCTTCGCCGCCCAGCGCCACGGCGTTGGAGATGGCGTCCTGACTCGAGTTGCGGCCGGTGCGGAAGATGTAGCGGTTCCAGTTCTCGCCGGTGATGCTGTCGGCGACGGCGGGCTCGACGATCAGGATCCGCTCGTATTCCTCGGCCACCGGCAGCATCGCCAGCGCGACCCCCGACGAGACCGGCCCGACCGCGATGTGGGCGTCGGCGTCGCCGTAGGCCTCGGCCAGCGCGGCGCGGCCGATGGCCGGGTCGAGCTGGGTGTCGAACTCGAGCACCTCGATCGGCTCGCCGTCGATCTCCATGGTGCCGTCGGTGGCGTATTCGAGCCCCAGCATCAGCCCGATGTGGCTCTGCTCGGCATAGGCCTCGAGCGCCCCGGTCTTGCCGTAGACATGCGCGATGCGGATGTCGGCGCTCGCGGCGGTGGTGCAGAGCATCAGCCCCGCCAGCGTTGCGAGCTTGGTCATAGGCGTCATCTTCGGATCCTCCCAATCCTCCAAATTCGCCCGATATGAAACATGAATCAGTGTTCATGTCAACGCGCTGCCTCCGCGCCCGGCGAGTGGCGCCGAGCGCGCGGCGCTGCTCGAGGTGCTGAGGGAGGTCGGCCGTGGACGAGAGGGGCGCGGCCCAGTCCAGCTCGAACTCTCGCCCCGGAGCAGCGCGAAAGCCGCGCCCTCGACGGGCCGCGATCCGGCGATCCGCCGGCCGTGGTAGGCGCTTGATGCCCGGAGCTGCCGCAAGAGCTCCGCACGGTGCGCTGACGGCAATCGTTCGCCGGCCGTGCGGGCGGCCCGGCGAGGGCGCGGCAGCCTGCGGCCTCGTCCCGCGCCCGGCACAGCTCGCCCTTCGCTCCGGAGCAAAGCGCAAGCCGCGCCCCCGACGGGCCGCGGCCCGGCGATCCGCCGGCCGTGGTAGGCGCTTGATGACCGGAGCTGCCGCAACAGCTCCGAGCGATGTGCTGACGGCTGATGTTCGCCGGGCCGTGGGGGCGGCCCGGCGAGGGCGCGGCGGCCTGCGGCCTCGTCCCGCGCCCGGCACAGCTCGCCCTTCGCTTCGGAGCAAAGCGCAAGCCGTGTCCTCGCCGGGCCGCGGACAGGCGATCCACCGGTCGTGGTAGGCGGTTTATACCCGAAGCTGCCGCACTCGCTCTGAGCGATGCGCCAACGGTCAACGATCGCCGAGCCGTGGGGGCGGCCCGGCGAGGGCGCGGCGGCCTGCGGCCTTGTCCCGCGCCCGACCGGCCCCCCAACACGCCGCAGACCGGCGCGCACCTGTCGCAAACGAGCCAGATCCCCCCCGCCGGGCGCGGATGGTGGCGCGAGGAGGTGCTTGATGACCAAAGTCAAAGCCGCGATCTGCCGGGCGTTCGGGGCGCCGCTCACCATCGAGGATGTCGAGCTGCGCGCCCCCGTCGCCGGCGAGATCGAGGTCGCGCTCGAGGCGGTGGCGATCTGCCACTCCGACATCTCCTACGCCGACGGCGCCTGGGGCGGCCCGCTGCCGGCGGTCTACGGCCACGAGGCGGCGGGCCGCATCACGGCAATCGGCCCCGGCGTCACCGGCCTGCGCGAGGGCGACCGGGTCGTGGTGACGCTGATCCGCGCCTGCCGGACCTGCGCCCAGTGCGGCAGCGGCCGCCCGACCCTCTGCGAAGACCCGACCAGCGACGCCCCGGCGCCCATGACCCTGCCGGATGGCGACCCGCTCTGGGCCGCGATGAACTGCGGCGCCTTCGCCGAGCGGGTGGTGGTCGACCAGAGTCAGGCGGTCGTCGTCGGCGACGACCTCGCCCCGGGACCGGCGGCGCTGCTGGCCTGCGGCGTCGTCACCGGCGTCGGCGCGGTGGTCAACTCGGCGGGCCTCAGGCCCGGCGAGGACGCGCTGGTGATTGGCGCCGGCGGCGTCGGGCTCAACGCCATCCAGGGCGCCCGCATCGCCGGCGCCCGCCGCATCGTCGCCGTCGACCTCGCGCCGGAAAAGCTCGACGCCGCCCGCCAGTTCGGCGCGACCGACACCGTCCTCGCCACCGATCCGGCCCCCTGGCAGCGGGTGCGCGCGGCGATCGGGCGCGGGGTCGACGCGGTCTTCGTCTCGGTCGGCGTCGCCGCCGCCTACGACAGCGCGCCCAACTACCTGGCCCCCGGCGGCCGGGTGGTGATGGTCGGGATGCCCGCGAGCGGCAAGGTCTCGACCTACGAGGCCGGCAACATCGCCGCCGCCGGGCAGGCGATGATCGGCTCCAAGATGGGCGACACCGTGATCCGGCGCGACATCCCGTGGCTCGTCGACCTCTACGGGCAGGGCCGGCTCAAGCTCGACGAGCTGGTCTCGCGGCAATGGCGGCTCGAGGAGATCAACGAGGCCATCGCCGACACCAAGTCCGGCGGCGCCCGGCGCAACGTCATCGTCTTCTAGGGCGGCACTGGACGCTCCGGCGCCGACGTGATGTCGTCGGCGCCGCAAGGCAGGGGAGCGCGCGCATGAAACTGGCGGATCTGGAAATCTTCGTCGTGGCCCCGCCCAGCCCGGGCTGGGGCGGGCGCTACTGGATCGTGCCCCGGCTGACCACCGACGACGGCATCACCGGCTACGGCGAATGCTACGCCGCCACCGTCGGCCCCGAGGCGATGCGGGCGGTGATCGAGGACGTCTTCGCGCGCCACATGGAGGGCGAGAACCCCGAGAACATCGAGCTGATGCTGCGCCGGGTGCTCTCGGCGGGCTTCACCCAGCGCCCCGACCTGACGGTGATGGGCGCGTTCTCGGGGCTGGAGATCGCCTGCTGGGACATCCTCGGCAAGGCGCGCGGCCGGCCGGTGCACGCGCTGCTCGGCGGGCGCGTCAACGAGCGGGTGCGCTGCTATTCCTACCTCTATCCCGGCATCGACCATCCCCTGCCCGCCTTCTGGAACGACCCCGACATGGCCGCCGAGTCGGCGCTCGAGCTGGTCGGGCGCGGCTACACCGCGGTCAAGTTCGACCCGGCCGGCTCCTACACGATCCGCGGCGGCCACATGCCCGCGATGTCCGACATCTCGCGCTCCATGGCCTTCTGCGAGGCGATCCGCGACGCGGTGGAGGACCGGGCCGACCTGCTGTTCGGCACCCATGGCCAGTTCTCCGTGCCCGGCGCGATCCGCCTGGGCCGCGCGCTCGAGGCCTACGACCCGCTCTGGTACGAGGAGCCCGTCCCGCCGGGCGATCCGGACGCGATGGCCGAGGTGGCGCGCGCGGTGCGGGTGCCGGTGGCCACCGGCGAGCGGCTGACGACGGCGTCCGAGTTCGCCGCGGTGCTGCGCGCGGGCGCGGCGCGCATCCTGCAGCCCGCCCTCGGGCGCGCCGGCGGGCTCTGGGAGGCGCGCAAGATCGCGGTGCTCGCCGAGCAGCACGGCGCGCAGATGGCGCCGCACCTCTATGCCGGCCCGGTCGAGTGGGCCGCCAACCTGCAGCTCGCCGCCGCCATCCCCAACCTGCTGATGGCCGAAACCATCGAGACCGACTTCCATTCCCGCCTCGTCGGCGGCACGATCCGCGTCGAGGGCGGCTTCGTCGAGATCGGCGACGAGCCAGGCCTCGGCATCGCCTTCGACGAGGACCTCGCCCGCGCCCACCCCTACGAGGGCGATGGCCTGCACCTCGAGATGAGCCAAGCCCCGGTGAGCTATCACGAGGACAACCTCTTCGAAGGCGGCGCCCCTGTCCGCAACCCGTAGGGTGCGCATTCATTGCGCCCCCCCGCGCCGACCTCACGCCACCTCCTGTTGACCCGCCGCCCCCCAGCCGCCTACTCTCCGCCGCATGACCCGCCAGACCGTCCGCACCGTCTACTTTACCGGCTCCCACTAGAGCCGGCGGACGACGTTTGACCTGAACGAAGCCGCCGCGGGGCGGCTTTTTCGTGGACACCGCCCTTCGGCCTGCCCGGAGACGCGAGATGACCGAGACCACCCTGCCCCCGCCCCGCCAGTTGCGGGTCCGCCCCTTCGCCTATGCCGATCTGCCCGAGCTCGACCGGATGGTGCACGCGCTCGCCGCGCATCACGGCGACGCCGCCGGCCACAGCCGCGACAAGCTGTTCGCCGACGTCACCGGCGCGGAGCCGCCGCTGCGGGTGCTGATCGCCGAATTCGAGGGGCGGCCTCGCGGTTACGCGGCGCTCTCGGTGCTGCTGCGTCTCCACTGCGCGCGCCACGGGATGGAGCTGCACCACCTCTACGTCGACGCCGAGGCGCGCGGGCAAGGGGTGGGCCGGGCGTTGCTGCAGGCCTCCGTCGTGCTGGCGCGGGACGCGGGGGCGAGCCAGCTGGTCGTCGCGACTCACCCGGACAACCCGGAGGCGCAGGCCTACTACCCGGCCGCGGGATTCGAGCTGTGGCCGTCGCGTGCGCCCCGGTTCCGGCTCGCGCTGTAGGCCGGCACCTCGCCGCGCTCGACGGCGCGCCGGACCTCGCCGGCCTGCGCCGCGTGCTCGCCGACGCCCGCGACGCCGCCGCGAGGCGCGACGAGGTGCGCGATCGCATCGCCACCTTCCGCAGCGCGCTGGAGTCGGTGCGCAGGGCGGCCGCCGACTGGGAGCTGGCCGAGGTGGGGTGGGAGGCCGTCGCGCCGGGCTTGCACAAATCGTACAAGAAGGGGCGTA
>NZ_CH724108.1:346381-372251 GCF_000153305.1 Oceanicola granulosus HTCC2516 | reverse complement strand
GCTTCAGCCCGGCGTGCGTTCGGCAGGGGCCGGGCTGAAGCCCGGCCTACGATCGGACGTCACGAGCAGCGCGCCGGGCGGCACGACCTACAGCGTCATGTGCCGCGCCCGGGCGCCGCGCTCGATGGCGGCGGCGTGCAGGCGGTCGATGTTGAGCTCGTAGCGGATCTCCTCGAGGATGCGCCCCTCGGACTGGCCGACGACGCCATCGGCGGCCGCCACGTCGCAGGCCAGCGCGTAGGCCGTCTCCCAGAGCTTGCGCGGCAGCGCCTCGCGCACGAGGCCGAACAGCGCGTCGAGCCCGTCCTCCTGCTCGAACAGGTCGAACACCACGTTAGCGACGCGCTTGATGTCATCGGGGTCGTAGTCGGAGAAGACCGGCAGGGTCTCGATCACGTTGCTGATCTGGATCAGCTCGGCGGTGCGGATGTTGTCGTCCGATGCGGAGGTCGTGATCATCAGGGCGACGAGGCAGTCCTGCGCCGTCAGCGGAGCGGGGTCGGTCATGCGATTGTCCTCAGTCCCTTGAGATGTCCCGTGGTGTCCAGGTCCCAACTTATTGACGCCCCACGCCCCCCGCAATAGGACGGCGCCGCCCGGACGGCCGGGCCCAACCCCTGTGAGGACGAGATGTCGAACCTGCGCGATGCCGCGATGAGCTCCAAGGCCTGGCCCTTCGAGGAAGCCCGCCGCCTGCTCAAACGGTACGAGGCCGACAAGGACCCCAAGGGCTACGTGCTGTTCGAGACGGGCTACGGCCCCTCCGGGCTGCCCCATATCGGCACCTTCGGCGAGGTGCTGCGCACCACGATGATCCGCCGCGCTTTCGAGGTGATCTCCGACGTGCCGACCCGGCTCATCTGCTTCTCCGACGACCTCGACGGGATGCGCAAGGTGCCGGGCAACGTCCCCGACCCCGAGGCGCTGCGCGCGCACGAGCAGAAGCCGCTCACCAGCGTGCCCGACCCGTTCGGCACCCACGACAGCTTCGGCGACCACAACAACGCCATGCTGCGCCGCTTCCTCGACACGTTCGGCTTCGAGTACGAGTTCTACTCGGCGACCGAGTTCTACCGCTCGGGCCGGTTCGACGCGGTGCTCAAGCGCGCGGTCGAGCGCTACGACGACATCATGGCGGTGATGCTGAAGAGCTTGCGCGACGAGCGGGCGCAGACCTACTCGATCTTCCTGCCGATCCACCCCGAGACGGGCCGCGTGCTCTACGTGCCGATGAAGGCGGTGAACGCCGCCGACCACACCATCGCCTTCGACGACGAGGACGGGCGGGAATGGACGCTGCCGGTCACCGGCGGCAACGTCAAGCTGCAGTGGAAGCCCGATTTCGGCGCCCGCTGGGCCGCGCTCGGCGTCGATTTCGAGATGTACGGCAAGGACCACAGCACCAACACGCCGATCTACGACCGGATCTGCGAGATCCTCGGCGGCCGCAAGCCGGAGCACTTCACCTACGAGCTGTTCCTCGACGACAAGGGGCAGAAGATCTCGAAGTCGAAGGGCAACGGGCTCAGCATCGACGAGTGGCTCACCTATGCCAGCACCGAGAGCCTGAGCTACTACATGTTCCTCAAGCCGAAGACGGCGAAGCGGCTGCATTTCGACGTGATCCCGAAGGCGGTGGACGAGTACCACCAGCAGCTGCGCGCCTATGCCGACCAGGACGCGGCGGCGCGGCTGGCGAACCCGGTGTTCCACATCCACGGCCACAACGTGCCGGCCTCGACGATGGTCGTGAGCTTCTCGATGCTGCTCAACCTCGCCTCGGTGGCGGGCGCCGAGGACAAGGAGACGCTCTGGGGCTTCATCCGCCGCTACGCCCCCGAGGCGAGCCCGGAGGCCAATCCCGACCTCGACGCCGCGGCCGGGTTCGCGGTGCGCTATTACCAGGATTTCGTCAAGCCGACCAAGGAGTTCCGCGCCCCGACCGAGCAGGAGCGGGCGGCGCTCGCCGATCTGCGCGACCGGCTCGCGGGCTGGGACGGCGGGACGGATGCCGAGGAGCTGCAGTCGATGGTCTTCGCGGTCGGCAAGGCGCACGGCTTCGAGCCGCTGCGGGCGTGGTTCTCGGCGCTCTACGAGGTGCTGCTGGGGGCGAAGCAGGGCCCGCGCTTCGGCGGGTTCGTGGCGCTGTACGGGATCGACAACACCGTGGCGCTGATCGACGGCGCCCTGCGTCAGCCGGGCTGAATATCTCGTGTAGGCCGGGCTTCAGCCCGGCTTGCGCGGGGTGTCGGGCTGAAGCCCGGCCTACGGCCGGTGTCGCAAGCAGTAAGCCGGGCTTCAGCCCGGCCCGCCGCCTCACTCTCGCCAGACCCCGTACCACTTCCCCCACCGCTTCACGAAGGTCCCCGGCTTGTCCGCATACACGCGGGCCCCCAGCGTGAGCGCCTCCGTGTCGAGGCGGGCGCGTTCGGTGGTGAGGGTTTCGCGAAGGGCCGTGCGGGCCCCGGCGTCGAGCGGGCCGTCCTCGACATGCGGGGCGAAGGTGTCGAGGTCGTGGCGCTCGCCGAGCAGGCTGGCGAGGCGACTGAGCTCCCTGGCCCGCGCGCGCAGCGGTCCGGGCCACAGCGGGCGCAGCAGGCGGGCGTGGGCGCGATGGTCCTTCACGCGCTTGCGCAGGTCGTGAAAGTGCTCTTCCGAGCTCTCCTTGCGCGCCGTCTTCAACGCCTTACGCCCCTTCTTGTACGATTTGTGCAAGCCCGGCGCGACGGCCTCCCACCCCACCTCGGCCAGCTCCCAGTCGGCGGCCGCCCTGCGCACCGACTCCAGCGCGCTGCGGAAGGTGGCGATGCGATCGCGCACCTCGTCGCGCCTCGCGGCGGCGTCGCGGGCGTCGGCGAGCACGCGGCGCAGGCCGGCGAGGTCCGGCGCGCCGTCGAGCGCGGCGAGGCGGTCGAGCGTCTCCACCGCCGCCTGCCGGTCGCGGAAGTCGGAGACGAGGCGGGCGGCGTCGCGCAAGTAGCCGTTCTCGGCGTCGAACCCGTCGAAGCCGCCGCGCACCAGCCGCAGCAGCGCGCGCACCCGCTTCACCCGCTTGCGCCCGCCGTGAACCGCCTCGTGCGGGTCGTCGCCCTCCAGCGCCTCCACGCCGGCGGCGAGCTGCTCGCCCGCGACCCGGCGCAGGAATGCCGCCATCGTGGGATCGGACTCGGTCAGCCGGTAGGTCATGAGCGGAGAACACGTCTCCGACAGATCCGTTCCTGAAACCTTTCCGCCGGGTCATCCGTGGCTAGCTCATGCCGCATCCAAGCCCCGGGAGCCCGCCATGCGCCACCTTCTCTTCGCCCTCCTCCTCGCCGTCGCCCCGCTCGCCGCCCGCGCGCAGGACGCGCCGCAGCAGATACAGGACGTGATCGCCAGCCAGCTCGACGCCTTCAACGATCGCGACGTCGGCATCGCCTGGAGCTATGCCAGTCCGATGATCCAGGGCCTGTTCGGCAATCCTTCGAACTTCGCGATGATGGTCGAGAACGGCTACCCGATGGTCTGGAGCAACAGCGAGCCGCGCTTTCTCGAGCTCGAGCCCTTCGGGAATGGCTTCCTGCAGAAGGTGCTCGTGAAGGACGCCGAGGGGGTGATCCACGTACTCGCCTACAAGATGATCGAGACCGCCGACGGCTGGCGCATCGACGGGGTGTCGCTGATCCCCGCGCCCGACGTCGGCGTCTGATCCCCCGGCGCAACGGGCGCCGTCACGGTGGTGTCGGCGTCCGTTAAGGCATTTGCGCTACCCCTTTCCGCCGGAGATGCGCGGCAAAGGGGACGACAGATGAACAAGGCGATCACCGACGGACTGGTCTTCATGCCGCCACCCTTCTCGGCGGGGCTCGACACGTGGAGCGCGGGCGACGGCACCCCCGGCGGCGACACCTACGACACGCTCGGCAGCGGCAGCTACATCGCCGCCGACGCCAATTTCGCCGGCTGCCTCGAGGTGGTGAAGACGGAGACGGTCCAGCGGGTGCGCCATACCGGACAGACGCCGATCCTGCCGGGCTGCTACCTGCGGGTGCGGGCACGGGTCAAGGCGGTGGGCGGGGCGCTGCCGGCGGTGCGCATCGCCGGCCGGGCGGGCACGGCGGGCAACGCCCACCTCGACGGGGTCGGCGAGACCGGCCCGAGCGTGCAGCTCACCGCCTTCGGCGAGGTGGTGGAGGTCGACGCCATCGTCGGCACCGGCGCGCGGCAGGGCGTCGACATGGTCTGGACCGGCGCGCTCTACGGCCATTTCGGCCTCGACATCACCGGCCCCAACGGCGCGGTCGTGCGCATCGACGATCTCGAGATCGAGGACGTCACCCACGTCTTCCTGCGCGACCTGATGGCGATCGTCGACGTGCGCGACTACGGCGCGCTCGGCGACGGGGTGACGGACGATTCCGCCGCCTTCGAGGCCGCCGACGCCGACGCGGGCGACCGGACGGTGCACGTCCCCGCCGGGTCCTACTGGCTCGCCGACCACGTCACGATGGAGAGCCGGGTGAGCTTCGAGGGGACCGTCGCGATGCCGACGGACAAGACGTTCATCCTGCAGAAGAACTTCGACTACAACGCCTACCTGCAGGCGTTCAAGGACGAGCAGGAGGCGTTCAGGAAGGCGTTCCAGGCGCTGCTGAACTTCTCCGACCACGAGAGCCTCGACCTCTGCGGCCGGCGCATCGCGCTGTTCGAGCCGTGCGACATGCAGGCCGCCGAGGGGGTGCTGACCTCGTTCGCCCAGCGCCGGGTGATCCGCAACGGCCAGCTCCTCGCCGCCTCCACCGGCGACTGGGCGACCGGCAGCGTCACCGCGACGGCCTCCTATGCCGCCTCCAGCTCGCTGAAGCTGAAGAACGTGCAGAACGTCTCGGCGATCGAGGTCGGCAGCCTCGTCACCGGTTCGGGCGTGGGCCGCGAGGTCTACGTCGCCGCGCGCGACGTGGGCAAGCAGGAGGTGACCCTGACCAAGCCGCTCTACGGGGCGGCCGCGAGCCAGAGCTACACCTTCAAGCGCTTCCGCTACCTGCTCGACTTCTCGGGCTTCGCGAGCCTCAACTATCTCGAGCTCGAGAGCCTCGAGATCCAGTGCCAGGGCTACTCGAGCGGCATCATGCTGCCGCGCGACGGGCTGGCGCTGCAGGTCAGGAACTGCACGATCCTCAAGCCGAAGGACCGCGGCATCACCTCGGCGGGCGCCGGCTGCCAGGGGCTGCAGATCGACGGCTGCCAGTTCCGCTCCAACGAAAGCTCGAAGCTCGTGCCCCAGCGCCAGAGCATCGCGTTCAACACCAACGCCAACGACGTCAAGATCCGCAACAACCGCGCCCTGCACTTCCGCCACTTCGCCGTCATCGGCGGCACCGGCACGACCATCGTGGGCAACCACTACTTCATGGGCGACAGCGCCGTCGACGGGGTCCGCAAGGGCGGCATCGTGCTGACCACGCCGAACGTGCAGACGGTGTTCACCGGCAACTACATCGACAACAACTTCATCGAGTGGACCAACGAGCACGACGCGACGCCGGACTACGCCAACCAGTATTCCTTCGGCAGCCTGTCGATCACCGGCAACCACTTCGTCTGCAACGACGTCGCGCCGTGGTTCCACTGGATCGTCGTCAAGCCCTTCGGCGCGGGCCACTTCATCCACGGGCTGTCGGTGGTGGGCAACGTGTTCCGAGCGCTCAACGGCAGCATCGGCAAGGTCGAGGACATCGACACCACCCACGCCGACCTCAACCAGTCGCGGATGCGCAACGTCAAATTCCGCGGCAACGTCTACCACGGGGTGGACGACGAGACGATGAACCCGGTGAGCCTGCTCCACGAGCGCAGCACCCCGGCGAAGAACTGGATCATCGGCGCGCACAACTACCTCCCGTTCCGGGGCCGGCCGCGCAAGGTGGAGAGCGTGATCTCCGAGGGGCGCATCCTCAACGCGGCGGGGGAGACGAACTTCGGCCACTTCTACGTCAACCCCGACTACGACCAGTCCGGCGAGACCTTCCGGATCGTCTGGAGCGAGCAGGTGACGGGCAAGGTCCGCTGCATGGTGCGGATGGACAACCCGATCTGAGGCGGGCGGGCGCGCACACTTCACCCTTGCGCAGGGGCTCCGGCCCCGCAAGGGTGGAGGCTCCGGACAGGAGTTTTCGCGATGCAACCGCTCCGAGACGTTCCCGCCGGCGGCCCCTCCGCCGACACCCCCGCCGACATCGCCGCCGCCGCCCTGCTCGCGGCGCGGGCGCATCTGGGGCAGGTGCGCAAGGGCGCGGGACAGGTGCCGTATATCCACCACCCGCTCGAGGTCGCGGACCTCGTGGGGGCCGACGGCGCGGGCGCGCCGGTGATCGTGGCGGCCTTGTTGCACGACGTGGTAGAGGACACCGAGATCGCGCGCGCCGACATCGCCGCGCGCTTCGGCAGCGAGGTCGCCGCGCTGGTGGACGCGCTGACCGACGATCCCGCCTGGGCCGGCCTGCCCCGCCCCGCGCGCAAGGCGCGGCAGGCCGAGGAGATGCCCTCCGCGCCGCCCGAGGCCCGCCGCATCAAGATCGCCGACCAGATCAGCAACCTGCGCGACATCGCCCGCGCGCCCGAGGCGTGGGATCCGGCCGAGGCCGTCACCTACATCGACAACGCCGAGCGTGTCGTCGACGCCTGCCGGGGCGTGTCGCCCGGACTCGAGGCGCTGTTCGACGCCGCCGCCGCCGAGGCGATGCAGAAGATCCCGCCCTCTTCCCCCGCCGGCAAGGAGTGACGCCGATGATCCCCGAGAGCCTGTCAGCCATGTGCCGGAGGTTGGGTCCGCCGGCCCTCGCGCTCGCCCTGCTGGCGGC
Source organism: Oceanicola granulosus HTCC2516 (assembly GCF_000153305.1). GTDB lineage: Bacteria > Pseudomonadota > Alphaproteobacteria > Rhodobacterales > Rhodobacteraceae > Oceanicola > Oceanicola granulosus. The sequence goes on along the minus strand of NZ_CH724108.1, from coordinate 365,412 downwards.
CGCGCCCGCGAGCGCGCAGAACTGCGACAGCGCCGAGCAGACGCAGCTCGAGATGAACAACTGCGCCGCCGCCTTCTATGCCGATGCCGACGCCGACCTCAACGCGGTCTGGCCCGAGGCGATGGCCGCCGCCCGCGCCGCCGGGGCCGGCGACGAGCTGCTCGCCGCGCAACGCGCGTGGCTCGCCTTCCGCGACGCCGCCTGCACCGCCGAGGCGGCGATTTTCGCCGGCGGCTCGATCGCGCCGATGGTCCACGCCGACTGCCTCACCCGCCTCACCCAGACCCGCCGCGACGACCTTTACGCGATGCTGATGCCCTGATCGCCCCTGCCAGAAGGGCCGACCCATGCGCCAAGCCTGCATCACCGACGGCGTCCAACGCTCCATGCTCTCGCGCCGCTGCAGCGTCGACATCAAGGCGGGGCCGCGAAGGCGGGCGATCCGTCCCACCGGGCTCGAGGCGACCTCGGAGCGGTTGCAGCAGGTGATGGCGTCCGGCGCCCTCGACCCGCTGGCGAAAGAGCTTATCTACATCGCTGTCTCCACCGCCAACGGCTGCAGGTACTGCATCCACTCCCACACCGCCGCCGCCAGGACCAAGGGGATGAGCGAGGTCTTCGACGACGGCGCGTCGCCCCCAGGAAGCACCACATGAACGCCGAACAGATGATTACCCTCTCCACCGCCTGGATGCGGCTGTGGACCGACGCCAACGCCGTCATCCTCTACCGCATGGCCGGCTTTTCGGGCCTCGCCCGCAGCGCGCCCGACGAGTTCGCGCGGATGTGGACCGAGAAGCCGCCCGCCTTCGTCGAGGCCGCTCTCGCCGCCTCGCAGGCGACGATGGCCGGGCAGCGGCCCGACCAGATCGCGCTCGCCGCGCTGGCGCCGGTCGAGCGCGCGGCGAAGGCCAACTCGCGCCGGCTGGGGGCCGCGTCGCGGCGCAGGAGCCGGTGAGCACGGGGGTCGAAGTCCGGCCCGTGGCCGATGCCGACGACGCCCGCATTGTCGCCGAGCTGGTCTGGGAGTTCTTCGACTTCCTCCGGGTACGCTACCCGGAACAGCACGCGCTGATCGACGACTACCTGATCGACCAGGACGTCGCGGGCGAGCTGGCGCGGCTGGAGACCGACCTCGCCCCCGCAGGCGGCGCCTGCCTGCTGGGCTTCGCCGACGGCGCGCCGGCGGGCACGCTGATGATGAAGCGGGTGACGCCCGGGCTCTGCGAGATGAACCGGATGTACGTCCGCCCCGCCGCCCGCCGGCGCGGGCTGGGGCGGGCGCTCGCGGAGGCGCTGTTCGACGCCGCTCGCGCGAAGGGTTTCCGCGAAATGCGCCTCAACGCGCTCGACCGCCACGTCGAGGCGCTGCCGCTCTACGCCGCGCTCGGCTTCGGCCCGGACCCGGAGCCGACGGAGTACGCGCGGACGCATCCCGGCGTCATCTCGCTGCGCCGGACGCTCTGAGGGCGGGCTTGCCGCGGCGTCACCCCTGCGCCATGCTTGCCCTCTCCGCCCCTGCCCGAAAGGCCTCCGCCATGCTCCGCCTCCCCCTTGCGGCCCTGCTCGCCGCAACCGCCGCCCTGCCCGCCCTCGCGCAGCCGGAGTGCCCCACGCGCGCCGACATCGACGGCGGCATCCGGCTCGACATGGGAGACGGCGTGGTGGAGACGTACCGCCCGCTCAGGCCAGGCGTGATCCGTGTCACCGGCGAGGAGGCGGGCGGCGAGACCTACCGCATCGACCTCGCCAAGGGCCTCTACACGCTGGCGTTCCAGGACGTCTACGACGGCCGCCCCGACCCCGCCGCCCGCACCACCCACGCCTTCGAGATGCGCCCCGAGAACATGCCCGACCCGGCCCCCGGCAGCCGCGTCAGCCTCGACGTGGTGACGGTGGATTTCGGAGAGTTCCTGGCCGAGACGGAGCACTACGACTCGGGCCCGCTGAGCGAGGTCACCATCGGCACCTGCCGCTACGACGCCTTCGAGGTGGTGGCGCGCTACTCGGAGGAGCCGGGGTACGAGGACGGGTTCCTGTACCTGCCCGAGCTGGGGATCAGCTACCTCGCCTGGTGGCGTGAGGGCTCCGAGCGCGAGGACCTGCCGGTGGTGTCGATCGCGGCGGTGCGGTGAGGGGGGGCCGGGCTGAAGCCCGGCCTACGGCGAGTACGGAGCTCGGACGATGTGTAGGCCGGGCCTCAGCCCGGCACCGGGTCGGACGCCCGGCAAGAGCCCCGTAGGCCGGGCTTCAGCCCGGCACACCGTCGGCCGCGGGGCGACACCCGACGACTTATGGTGCTCCCGCCCCGCGCCGGGCTGGAGCCCGGCCTGCGGGCCTACTGGGGGAGGGCGTCGCTGCCGTACTTGAGGATGACGGGCACCACGAGCTCTTCCTCGTCGACCAGGTGGCGGTCGAGGAGACCGGTGAGGCGGGCGAGTTCGGCGTGGAAGGCGCCGGCGCCGTCGCGGAAGGTGCTTTCGGGGGCGCGGATGGCGCCGTTGGCGGCCTCGACGAAGCTCGCGAGATGGTCGTCGAGGGCGTGGTGGTCGCGGTCGAGGATGTCGAAGCCCGACGCCACCCGCGCGTCCTGGCGCTGCAGGACCGGGAAGTAGTGGACGTCCTCGATCTGGTGATGCCCGTGCAGCCCCTGGACGAACATGCCCCCCGTCCGCGACAGCCGCGCGGCGAAGCGGCGCGGGTCGAGCGCCCCGTCAAGCGCCTGCTCGGCGTCGGCGCTCATCGCGGCCAGCGCCTCGCGGAACATCATGTGCCGCTCGAGCCAGAACTCCACCAGCCCGCGGAAGTTGGGATCCGCCGCCCAGCCCTCGCGCGGGTAGGCCGCCAGCAGCACCCGCAGCGCCTCGGGCAGACCCTCCCTCGCCGCCAGATCCAGGCCGTCATCGTCCATGTCTCGTCCTCCGACGTCTCACCCCGCCTCGGGGCCGCGCAATGATTCGACCGCCGAAGCGTGTCGACTTGATCGTTTCGTCCGCCCGGCAGCGGCTTTGGGCAATGCTGAGTTGTGTCGTCGGGTCACGGATTCAAATCACTTGCATCTGTTCCTGCGATTTCGAAGAGTTGGCGCACCAGCCTGTGCCAGCGAGAACGGGGCACGGGACAAAGGTGCTGTTCGTAAAACGAACGGCAGAAAGGGAGACTCACATAATGAAAATGACATCCGCACTCAAGGCCACCACGGCCGCGCTGCTCGTCGCCACCGGCGGCATGGCGTATGCCGAGAGCCACGCCATGACGGGGCCGAACGGCGAGGCGCTGGCCGAGAACCAGACCTTCACCTACCGGGTGCTCGACGAATTCCCGTCGATCGACCCCAACCTCATCGAGGACGTCGAAGGCTCCGCCATCGCGCGCAACCTCTTCGAGGGTCTGATGAGCGAGGACGCCCAGGGCGAGCTCGTTCCCGGTGTCGCGACCGACTTCGAAGTGTCCGACGACGGCATGACCTACACGTTCAACCTGCGCGACAACGCGATGTGGTCGAACGGTGAGCCGGTCACCGCCAGCGACTTCGTCTATTCCTGGCGCCGCGCGGCCGATCCGGCCACCGCGTCCGAGTACCAGTGGTACATGGGCCTGATGAAGATCGAGAACATCGAGGAAGTGATCGCCGGCGAGATGTCGCCCGAGGAGCTCGGTGTCACCGCGATCGACGACCACACGCTCGAGGTCCGGCTGACCGAGCCGCTGCCCTACTTCGCCCAGATGGTCACCCACGCCACCACCTTCCCGGTGCCGCAGTCGGTGATCGAGGAGCACGGCGACGCCTGGACCCAGCCCGGCAACATGGTCGGCAACGGCGCCTACGTCCTCGCCGAGCGCGTGCCCCAGGAGTACATCACGCTCACCAAGAACGAGAACTACTGGGACGCCGAGAACGTCATCATCGAAGAGGTGACTGCGCTCATCATCAACGACGAGAACGCCGCCCTGACCCGCTGGGAAGCCGGCGAGTTCGACCAGACCGACGTTCCGGCCGGCCAGTTCCCGCGCCTGGCGGAAGAGTACGGCGAAGAGGCCGTGTCGGTGCCGAACCTGTGCACCTACTACTACAACGTCAACGTCGAGTCCGGCATGGAAGCCATGAAGGACCCGAACGTGCGCAAGGCCCTCAGCCTCGCCATCGACCGGGACGTGATCGTCAACAACGTCACCGCTTCGGGCCAGGTGCCCGCGTTCTCGCTGACGCCGCCCTACACCGCGGGCTTCGAGACGCCGGAGATCGACGTCGCGGGCATGACGCAGGAAGAGCGCAACGAGATGGCGAAGGAGCTGATGGCCGAGGCGGGCTACGGCCCCGACGGCGAGTCGCTCACGGTTCCGATCATCTACAACACGTCCGACTCGCACCGCTCCGTCGCGGTGGCCATCGGTCAGATGTGGAAGCAGACGCTCGGCGTCGAGACCACGCTCGACAACCAGGAGTGGCAGACCTACCTGACCACCCGTGGTGAGGGCGACTACGAGGGCGTCGCGCGGGCCGGCTGGTGCGCCGACTACAACGAGGCCTCCTCGTTCCTCGACATCATGCAGTCCGACTCGGGCTACAACGACTCCGGTTGGTCGAACTCCGAGTACGACCAGCTGATGGCCGAGGCGCCGACGGCGAACGATCCGAACGCGCTGTACCAGCAGGCCGAGCAACTGATCGTGGAAGAGCAGCCGATCCTGCCGATCTACTTCTACGCGACCGCCTTCATGCTCGACGACACCATCAAGGGCTGGCCCCTCGAGAACCCGTCGGACACCTGGTACGCCAAGGACCTCTACCGCGTCGCGGAAGAGTAACTCCGACAGCAGACCTCACGCTCGCGTCCCCTGAAAAGGGGGCGCGAGCCCTTGGCATTTTCAAAGGCCAGAGCCCCGTCCCATGTTCAGCTTCATCGCCCGCCGCCTCCTCGTCGCGGTCCCGACACTTCTCATCCTGATCGTGATCTCGTTCGTGCTGATGTTCGCGGCGCCCGGGGGTCCGTTCAACAGCGAGCGGCCGCTGCCGCCGCAGGTGCTCGCCAACATCGAGCAGCGCTACGGGCTCGACCAGCCCTACTGGAAGCAGATGGTCGACTACGTCTGGGCGGTCGTGACCCGCTTCGACTTCGGTCCCTCGTTCCAGTACCGCGACCGCTCGGTCAACGACATCATCGCCCAGGGCTTCCCGGTGACGCTGACCTACGGCTTCTGGTCGGCCGTCGTCGCCGTGGTCGTCGGCGTCAGCATCGGCATCATCGCCGCGATCCGCCAGAACACCTGGGCCGACTACACCGCCGTCGGCTTCTCCATCGGCGCGCAGGCGCTGCCGAACTTCGTCATGGCGCCGATCCTCGTTATCATCTTCACCCTGTGGCTCGGCTGGCTGCCCGGCGGCGGCTGGCGCGGGGGGCAGATCGAGTACGTCATCATGCCGGTGATCGCGCTCTCCACCTCCTACATGGCCTCGCTGGCGCGGATCACCCGCAGCTCGATGCTCGAGGTGCTGAACTCCAACTTCATCCGCACCGCCCGCGCCAAGGGCCTGCCGATGCGCCGCGTGGTGCTGCGCCACGCGCTCAAGCCGGCGCTGCTGCCGGTGATCTCCTACCTCGGCCCCGCCTTCGTCGGCATGATCACCGGCTCGGTCGTCGTCGACGTGGCCTTCTCGACGGGGGGCATCGGGCAGTTCTTCGTCAATTCCGCCTTCAACCGCGACTACGCGGTGATCATGGGCATCACCATCCTGTTCGGGATGCTGACCATCAGCTTCAACCTGATCGTCGACATCCTCTACGCCTGGATCGACCCGAAGATCCGGTATTGAGGAGCTAACGGATGAGCAAGCACGCCAACCCCGACGCCGACATCCTCCAGGAGATCCAGCTCACCTCCGAGGTGCGCGGCCGGTCGCTCTGGCAGAACGCCGTCAGCCGGTTCTTCCGCAACAAGGCCGCCGTGGCGGGCCTCGTGGTGCTGATCTTCGTCTGCCTGTTCGCGCTCTTCGGCGGGCTGATCGCCCAGTACGAGCCCGACTACGTGGATTTCTCGCTGATGGGTGCGAACTCCTACATGGGCACGCCCTCGCTGGAGAACGGGCACTATTTCGGCGTCGACTACGACGGCCGCGACCTGTTCGCGCGCACCGTCATGGGCACCCGCATCTCGCTGCTCGTCGGCATCGTCGGCGCGCTGGTGGCGGTGATCGTGGGCACGCTCTACGGCGCCACCGCGGGCTATATCGGCGGCAAGACCGACGGGATCATGATGCGCACCGTCGACATCCTGATGTCGATCCCGTTCATGTTCGTGCTGATTCTGATGCTGGTGATCTTCGGCCGGTCGATGTTCATGCTGTTCCTCGGCATCGGGCTGATCTCCTGGCTCGACATGAGCCGGATCGCGCGCGGCCAGACGCTGTCGATCAAGAACAAGGAGTTCGTCGAGGCCGCCATCGCCACCGGGGTGCGACCGCTGACGATCATCGTGCGCCACATCGTGCCGAACCTTCTCGGCATCGTGATCGTCTATTCCACGCTGCTGGTGCCGCAGATGATTATCTTCGAGAGCTTCATCTCCTATCTCGGCCTCGGCATCCAGGAGCCCAACACCTCGCTCGGCGCGCTGATCAACCAGGGCTCGGAGCAGCTCAACAACGGCACCATGTGGATGCTCGGCTATCCGCTCGCCTTCTTCCTCATCACGCTGTTCGCCTTCTTCTTCGTCGGCGACGGCCTGCGCGACGCGCTCGATCCCAAGGATCGCTGACGCGACCGCCCCAGACCTGACCAAGGAGTGCTGCATGGCGCTGCTCGAAATCGACGACCTGTCCGTCACCTTCCAGACCGGCGACGGCGAAGTGAACGCCGTGAACGGCGTCAGCTTCGACGTGGACGCCCGCGAGACCCTCGCCATCGTCGGCGAGAGCGGCTCGGGCAAGTCGCAGACCGCCTTCGCCATCATGGGCCTGCTCGCCGCCAACGGCCGCGCCTCGGGCTCGGTGCGCTTCGACGGGACCGACCTGCTCAAGCTCAAGCCCAAGGAGCTCAACCGGATCCGCAGCCGCAAGATCGGCATGATCTTCCAGGACCCGATGACCTCGCTGAACCCCTATCTGCGGGTATCGGACCAGATGGCCGAGGTGCTCCAGCTGCACCAGAGCATGTCGAAGAAGGAGGCCGTCAACGAGGCGGTGCGGATGCTCGACGCGGTGCGCATCCCCGACGCGCGCTCGCGGGTGTCGATGTACCCGCACGAGTTCTCGGGCGGCATGCGCCAGCGGATCATGATCGCGATGGCGCTGCTCTGCCGGCCGCAGCTGCTGATCGCCGACGAGCCGACCACCGCGCTCGACGTGACGGTGCAGGCCCAGATCCTCGCGCTGCTCGCCGAGATCCGGCGCGAGTTCGGCACCGCGATCATCCTGATCACCCACGACCTCGGCATCGTCGCCGACGCCTGCGACCGGACGCTGGTGATGTATGGCGGCCAGATCATGGAGACCGGCGGCACCGAGCCCGTCTTCGCCGAGCCGACCCACCCCTACACCAAGGGCCTGCTGCAGGCGGTGCCGCGGCTCGACCGCGACGACGAGACGCTGCGCACCATTGCCGGCGAGCCGCCCGACATGAGCCGGCTGCCGCAGGGCTGCCCCTTCACCCCCCGCTGCCCCTACCGGCGCGATGTCTGCCCCGACGTGAAGCCGCCGCTCGCGCCCTTCGCCGAGGATCGCTTCCGCGCCTGCCACGCGCCCGTCGAGGAGGTCGTGTCCTGATGCCCATCCTCTCCGTCCAGGACCTCCAGGTCGTCTTCGACATCAAGCAGCGCGGCGCCTGGCCGTGGACCCCACCGCTCAAGCTGCACGCCGTCGGCGGCGTCTCCTTCGACGTCGAGCAGGGCCAGACCCTCGGCCTCGTCGGCGAGAGCGGCTCGGGCAAGTCGACCGTCGCCCGGGCCATCGTCGGCACCGTGCCCGTCACCGGCGGGCGGATCGACTTCGACGGCAACGACCTGGCGCACATGTCCGTCTCCGAGCGCCGGCGCCACCGCAAGGACGTCCAGATGGTCTTCCAGGACCCTCTGGCCGCGCTCAACCCGCGCATGACCGTCGGCGAGATCGTCGCCGAGCCGCTGGTGACGCACTATCCCGAGACGAAGAAGGCCGAGGTGAAGAAGCGCGTCGGCGAGATCATGGAGCGGGTCGGCCTGCTGCCGAACCTGGTGAATCGCTACCCGCACGAGTTCTCCGGCGGCCAGTGCCAGCGCATCGGCATCGCCCGCGCGCTGATCCTGCGCCCGAAGCTGCTGATCTGCGACGAGCCGGTGTCGGCGCTCGACGTGTCGGTGCAGGCGCAGGTGGTCAACCTGCTCAAGGAGCTGCAGCGCGACATGGGGCTGAGCATGATCTTCATCGCCCACGACCTGTCGGTGGTGAAGCACATCTCCGACCAGGTCGTCGTGATGTACCTCGGCAACGTGATGGAGGCCGGCGCGGTCGACGAGATCACCAAGACCCCGCGCCACCCCTACACCCAGGCGCTGATCTCCTCGGTTCCGATCCCCGACCCGGTCCTCGAGAAGCAGCGCCCGCGCCCGATCCTCGAGGGCGAACTGCCCTCGCCGCTGGCCCCGCCCTCGGGCTGCGTGTTCCGCACCCGCTGCCCCAAGGCGCAGCCGGACTGCTCCGTCGAGAAGGACCGCCGCCAGTTCGTCGACGGCGTCCGCGTCGACTGCCCGTACTACGAGGCGATGGACGCGCTGGCGGTGTAGGCGGGGCTCGCTCCTCCGTCTGCCTGCGGCCCTCTCCCGCGCCCGGCTCAGCTCTGACTTCCGCCCCGGAGCGGAGCGCAAGCCGCGCCCTCGACGGGCCGCGGTCCGGCGATCCACCGGTCGTGGTAGGCGCTTTATGCCCGAAGCTGCCGCAATTGCTCTGAACGATGCGCCGCCGGCTAGCGTTCGCCGGGCCGAGGGGGCGGCCCGGCGAGGGCGCGGCGGCCTTCGGCCTTGTCGCGCGCCCGGCACGGCTCGGACCTCCCCCCGGAGCGGAGCGCAAGCCGTGCCCTCGCCGGGCCGCGGTTCGGCGATCCACCGGTCGTGGTAGGCGCTTTATGTCCGAAACTGCCGCAGTAGCCTCGAGCGGCGCGCTGACGGCAAACGTTCGCCGGGCCGTGGGTGCGGCCCGGCGAGGGCGCGGCGGCCTTCGGCCTTGTCCCGCGCCCGGCACGGCACGCCCGTCGCCTCGAAGCAAAGCGCAAGCCGCGTCCTCGCCGGGCCGCGGACAGGCGATCCACCGGTCGTGGTAGGCGCTTTATGCCCGAAGCTGCCGCAGTAGCCTCGAGCGGCGCGCTGACGGTCAACGCTCGCCGGGCCGTGGGGGCGGCCCGGCGAGGGCGCGGCGGCCTGCGGCCTTGTCCCGCGCCCGGCGCGGCTCCCCACCCGCTTGCATCCCCGCGCGCGCTGGCCGATGGTCCGCCGCATGGACATGAACGACGTGAAGACCCGGGGCCTCGTGCTGCTCGGCTGTGGCAAGATGGGGTCGGCCATGCTCGCGGGCTGGCTCAGGGGCGGCCTGCCCCCCGAGGCGGTGTGGGTCATCGACCCGAAGCCCTCCGACTGGCTGCAGGCCCAGGGCGTCAACCTCAACGCCGGCCTTCCCCCCTCCCCCGCGATCCTGCTCGTGGCGGTCAAGCCGCAGATGATGGACGACGCCCTCGGCGCCGCCGAGATCGACGCGCGCACCCTCGTCGTCTCGGTCGCCGCCGGCACCCTGCTGGCGCGCTTCGAGGCGACCTTCGGCGCCGACACCCCCGTCGTGCGCGCGATGCCCAACACTCCCGCCGCCGTCGGCCGGGGCATCACCGCGCTGATCGGCAACGCCGCCGCGAACGACGACCACCTCGCGCTCGCCGAGGCGCTGCTGTCGGCGGTCGGTCAGACGGTGCGGCTCGAGAGCGAGAGCCAGATGGACGCCGTCACCGCCGTCTCGGGCTCGGGGCCGGCCTACGTCTTCCACCTGATCGAGACCCTCGCCGCCGCGGGCGAGGCCGAGGGCCTGTCGCCCGAGCTCGCCATGCAGCTCGCCCGCGCCACCGTGGGCGGGGCCGGTCAGCTCGCCGAGGATGCCGACGAGACGCCGGGCCAGCTCCGCATCAACGTCACCTCGCCCAACGGCACCACCCAGGCCGCGCTCGAGGTGCTGATGGACGCCGAGAGCGGCTTTCCGGCGCTCCTGCGCCGGGCCGTTCACGCCGCCGCGGAGCGCAGCCGGGAGCTCGGCCGTGGCTGACCAGATCACCTTCGACGACTTCCTCGCGGTCGACATCCGCGTCGGCCGCATCCTGCGGGCCGAGCCCTATCCGGAGGCGCGTAAGCCCGCGATCAAGCTCTGGATCGACTTCGGCCCCGAGCTCGGCGAGAAGCGCTCCTCGGCCCAGATCACCGCCCATTACACCCCCGACGACCTGCCCGGCCGCAACGTGCTCGCCGTCGTCAACTTCCCGCCCCGCCAGATCGGCAAGTTCATGTCCGAGGTGCTCGTGCTCGGGCTGGCGGACGCGAACGGCGACGTCGTCCTCGTCGCGCCCGACCAGGATATCGCACCCGGAGGCCGCCTGCATTGAAGACACTGTTCATCAGCCGCACGCCGCTCGACCCGGTCGTCGAGGCGGCGCGCGAGAGCTTCGACGTCACCCTCGGCGACGCCGTGCTCGACGAGGCCGGCGCGACGCGGGTGCTCGAGACCTACGACGTCGCGATCCCGACGATCGGCGACGCCTTCACCGCCGCCGCCTTCGACGCGGCGGGCGAGATCCGCTGCCGGATGCTCGCCAATTTCGGCGTCGGCTACAGCCATATCGACGTCGAGGCCGCGCGCCGCCACGGCGTCACCGTCTCCAACACGCCCGACGTGCTCACCGACGCCACCGCCGACATCGGCCTGACCCTGCTGCTCGCCACCGCGCGCCGCGCCGGCGAGGGCGAGCGGCTGCTGCGGGCGGGCAAGTGGGGCGGCTTCGGGCCGCAGGCGACGCTCGGCACCCACGTCACGGGCAAGGTCGTCGGCATCGTCGGCATGGGCCGGATCGGGCAGGCCGTGGCGCGGCGCTGCCACTACGGCTTCGGCATGGAGGTGCTCTACCACAACCGCTCGCCCAAGGACGCGGGCCTGCCGGCGCGGCAGGTGGGGAGCCTCGCCGAGCTGATGGGCGCGGCGGACTTCGTCGTGGTCACCGTCCCCGGCGGGGCGGCGACGACAGGCCTGATCGACGCGGCGGCGCTCGCGGCGATGAAGCCGGAGGGCATTCTCGTCAACATCGCGCGCGGCGAGGTGGTGGATGAGGACGCGCTGATCGACGCCCTCGAACGCGGCGCCATCGCCGGCGCCGGTCTCGACGTCTACACCCACGAGCCGCACGTCCCCGAGCGCCTGCGCGCGCTGGAGAACTGCGTGCTGCTCCCCCATCTCGGCAGCGCCACCCGCGAGACCCGCATCGCCATGGGCCTGATGGCCGTCGACAACGCCCGCGCGTTCGCCGAAGGCCGCGACCCGCCCCAGGCGGTCTGAGGCACGGCGGATCCGTCCAGTACCGCCCGGCCACAGGCCGGGCAGCGCCGTCCCGCCCCCACGGGGCGGCGCTACTGGCGATGATGGTGCAGGGCAATGCGTCGCTGGGAGGACGCCCCGCTCCGCCCGTCCCCGCCCCGCGGGACGGCGCTGCCCGGCCCTGCGGCCCTACCCGCCCCCGCGTCCCGCCGTAGGCCGGGCTTCAGCCCGGCCTCCGCCCGGATGTTGAACCCAATCCAACCCCGCCGGGTTGTCCCGCCGCGGACCTGACACCGCACGAGCAACGGGAGCCGGATCATGTACAGCACCCCGCCCTTCACGCTGGGGATCGAGGAGGAATACCTCGTCGTCGACCGCGACAGCATGGAGCTGCGCGCCGTGCCGGAGACGATGCTCGCCGCCGCCAAGGAGCGGCTGCACGACCATGTCAGCCCCGAGATGCGGGACTGCATGATCGAGATCGGCACCCCCGTCTGCACCGACATCGGCGAGGCACGCGGCCACCTGCGCGAGCTGCGCCGCGCGCTCGCCGACATCGCCGAGGGCCACGGCCTCGCGATCGTCGCCGCCTCCTGCCACCCGTTCGGCAACCCCGAGGCGCACTCGACCGGGAAGGGCCAGCGCTACGACGACATCGCCCACGACATCGGCGGGCTGGCCAGGCGGCTGATGACCTGCGGGATGCACGTCCATGTGGGCTGCGGCGAGGACGACGAACTGCGCATGGACCTGATGCGCCAGATCGGGTGGTTCCTGCCGCTGGTGCTGGGTCTGTCGGCCTCGTCGCCCTACTGGAAGGGCGAAGACACGCAGCTCGCCTCGTGGCGGCTGTCGGTGTTCTCCAGCCTCCCCCGCGCCGGGCTGCCGCCGGAGTTCGACAGCTGGGCCGCCTACCGTCGCGCCGTCGACATCATGGTCAATGCCGGGGTGATCGAGGACGCCACCAAGATCTGGTGGGACGTGCGCCCGTCCGAGGCGTGGCCGACCCTCGAGGTGCGCATCGCCGACGTGATGCCGCGGCTCGAGGAGGCGCTGTCGGTGGCGGCGCTGGTCCAGTCGGCGATGCGGATGCTGTGGCGGCTCAAGAGCCGGCACATGCGCTGGCGGGTCTACGACCGGGTGCTGATCGAGGAGAACCGCTGGCGCGCCGAGCGCTACGGCACCGAGGCGACGCTGATCGACGTCGCCACGGGCGAGCTCGCGCCGCTGTCCGACCTGCTGCGCGAGGTGATGGAGCTGATGGAGGCCGACGCCGCCGTGCTGGGCTGCGGCACCGAGCTGCGGCGCTGCCTCGACATCGCCAACGAGGGCGGCAGCGCGGCGCGGCAGCGCCGGCTCGTCGCGGCGGCGGAGGCGGACGGTGCGGAGCGGCCCGAGGCGCTGCGGATGCTGCTGCGCGCGCTCGCCGACGAGTTCGTCGCCGACCTCGACTGACGCCTCAGAGCGTCCAGCCCGGCAGCGCGGAAGCCTGACGGATCCAGTCGGTCATCTGCCCGGGCTCGAGGCCCGGCTCCTGGTAGATGTCGATCCAGCGGCTCTCGCCGCTCTTGGGTGTGCCGCCGGGCGGCATGGGGTCGAGGTGGATGCCGTTCAGGAAGGTCACCTTCAGGTAGCGCGCGAACACGTGGTAGGAGACGAACCACCCCTGCCCCGGCCGCCCGTAGAACGGCGAGTTCCACCGCACCGCCTTCTCCACGTCCGGCACCGTCTCGACGATCAGCGCGTCGAGGCGGCGGCCGAGGTCGCTCTGCCAGCCGGGCATGGCGGCGATGTAGGTCTGCACCGGGCCGTCGCCGTCGCCCTTGGGGATCTGCGGGTTGCCGCCGGAGAGGCGGACGATCCCGTCCGGCCCCGGCTTCAGGTCGGGCTTCTTTGCCATCGCTCGGTCCTCCTCCAGCCGCTCGTCGCCACACCTTCGGACCGCGGCGCCGAATCGGCAAGCCCGGACGCGGAGCGGGGTGTCCGCGCCGCCCCTCCTGGACGAGATTGAATTTGCGGCCGCCCGCGTTACCTGCGAGACGAATGGGACCGCCTCAGGCGTGTCCCGCACCCATGGACGATCGATGACCGACAGCACCGCCCCACCGACTGACCGAGCCAGCACCGGCACCGCTGGCCTCGACGCCATCCTCTGCGGCGGCCTCACACCGCACCGCCTCTACCTGCTCGAGGGCACGCCCGGGTCGGGCAAGACGACCCAAGCGATGAAGTTCCTGATGGCCGGCCGCGACGCGGGCGAGCGCGGGCTCTACATCACCCTCAGCGAGACCGAGGACGAGCTGCGCGCCGTGGCGCGGTCGCACGACTGGTCGCTCGAGGGGATCGAGCTGTTCGAGATGGTCGCCGCCGACGACTTCGGCAGCGACAACGAGCAAAGCCTGCTGCACCCGAGCGAGGTCGAGCTCGGCGAGACGGTGCGCGGGGTCATGCAGCGCGTCGAGACGTCGGACCCGGCGCGGGTGGTGCTCGACAGCCTGTCCGAGTTGCGGCTGCTGGCGCAGAACCCGCTGCGCTACCGCCGCCAGATCCTCGCGCTCAAGCACTTCTTCACCAAGCGCAACTGCACCGTCTTCGTGCTCGACGATTGCAGCGCCGAGCCGGGCAACCTGCATCTGCACTCGATCGCCCACGGGGTCATCTCGCTCGAGCAGTTCGCCAGCGACTTCGGCTCCGAGCGGCGGCGGCTGCGGGTGGTGAAGATGCGCGGGCTGCAATACCGCGGCGGATACCACGACTTCACAATCGAGCGCGGCGGGCCGGAGGTCTACCCGCGGCTGATCGCCGCCGAACACCGCCGCGACTTCTCCGCCGAGGCGGTCACGACCGGACTGCCGAGGCTCGACAAGCTGCTCGGCGGCGGGCTCGTGCCCGGCACCAACGCGCTGCTCACCGGCCCGGCCGGCGTGGGCAAGACGACCACCGTCGTGCGCGCCGTGCTGGCGGCGCTCGAACGGGGCGAGCGGGCGGCGTACTTCCTCTTCGACGAACGCCTGGCGACGCTGATCGCCCGCTCGCGGGCGCTCGGGATGGACCTCGAACCCTACATCGAGAGCGGCCAGCTGCAGCTGCGCCAGATCGATCCGGCAGAGCTGTCGCCCGGACAGTTCGCGATGGCGATCCGCGTGGCGGTCGAGCGCGACGACGCGAGCGTCGTGGCGATCGACAGCCTCAACGCCTACCTGCAGGCGATGCCGAGCGACAATTTCCTCGTGCTCCAGATGCACGAGCTGCTGAGCTACCTCGCCCAGCAGGGGGTGGTGTCGCTGCTGATCCTCGGCCAGCACGGGATCGCGGGCGAGCTGCATTCCGACCTCGATCTCAGCTACCTCGCCGACACGGTGATGCTGCTGCGCTTCTTCGAGGCCCACGGCGCGGTGAGGAAGTCTATCTCGGTGGTGAAGACCCGCACTTCCGACCACGAGCGCACGATCCGCGAGTTCCGCATCGACGCGGAGGGCATCGTCATCGGCCAGCCGCTGCGCGAGTTCAGCGGCCTGCTCTCGGGCAACCCGAACTTCGCGCCCGGCGACGCCGAGGCGCTGCTGCCGCGGCGCGGCATCGACGGCGACGCGCAGTGACGCTCGACATCGAAGAGGCCCCGCGGCCCGAGTGGAGCGGCATCGACCCGCGCGGCGCCGTCGCCATCCTCGCGCCGCACGGGCGCGACGCGGCGGTGGCGAAGGAGCTGCTGCGCGGCGAGAAGCTCGACACCCTCGCCGCCGCCTCGCTCGCAGAGCTCGCCGCGCTGGTGGAGCGCCAGATCGGCGCGGTGCTGGTGACCGAGGAAGCCTTGATCGGGCCGGGCTCGGAGGTGCTGAGCGCGGCGCTCGAGGCGCAGCCGACCTGGTCGGACGTCCCCTTCATCGTGCTGGCCAACGGCTCCCCCGGCGCCCGTTCGAGCCACGCCCGCAGCCGGATGGACCAGCTCGGCAACGCGGTGCTGCTGTCGCGCCCGCTCCACGTTGAGGAGCTGCTGCGCGCGGTGCGCTCGGCCCTCACGGCCCGGCGGCGTCAGCACGAGGCCCGCGAGCGGCTGGAAGAGCTGCAGCTGCGCGAGCGCCAGCTGCGCGACAGCGAGGCCAAGTTCAACGCCATCGCGAACTCCGTCGACCACATGATCTGGACGACCCTGCCCGACGGCTACCACGACTACTACAACGACCGCTGGTACGAGTTTACCGGCGTCCCCGTCGGCTCGACGGACGGCGAGGCGTGGAACGGCATGTTCCACCCCGACGACCAGGAGCGCGCCTGGGCCACGTGGCGTCACTCGCTCGCCACCGGCGCGCCCTACGAGATCGAGTACCGCCTGCGCCACCGCTCGGGCGAGTACCGCTGGGTGCTGGGCCGCGCGCACGCGGTGCGCGACGCCGCCGGCGAGATCCGGCGCTGGTACGGCTCGTGCACCGACATCCACGACGAGGTGCTGCACCGCGAGGCCCGGGTCAGCGACCTGACCCAGCAGCGTGACCGCGCCTGGAACCTGTCGCTCGACCTGATGATGGTGGCGACGGTGGAGGGCGAGATCGTCACCCTCAACGCCGCCTGGACGCGCATCCTCGGCTGGCCCGTGGACGAGCTCGACAGCGCCCGCCTCGGCGAGCTGATCCACCCCGACGACCTCCCCACCACCGCCGCCGTCTTCGAGCAGTTGCGCGAGCGTCCGCTGATCGAGCCCTACGAGTACCGCATCCGGGCGCGCGACGGCAGCTACCGCTGGTTCGCCTGGACCGGCTCGACCCACGAGGGCCGCGTCTATGCCGCCGGGCGCGACGTGACCGAGCGCAAGGCCAAGGACGCGGCGCTGCAGGCCACCGAGGCCGCCCTGCGCCAGAGCCAGAAGCTCGACATGATCGGCCAGCTCACCGGCGGCGTCGCGCACGACTTCAACAACCTGCTCATGGCGATTCGCTCGAGCCTCGAGCTGCTGCGCCGCCGCCTGCCCTCCGACGAGCAGACCCGGCGCTACCTCGACAACGCGATCCGCGCCACCAGCCGCGGCGCCGGACTGACCCAGCGGATGCTCGCCTTCGCGCGCAAGCAGGACCTGCGCTCCGACGCCGTCGACGTCGGCGCCCTCTTGCCCGACCTGCGCGAGCTGCTGCAGCGCTCGCTCGGGCCGCAGGTGGAGATCGTGATCGAGGTGGCCGAGGAGCTGCCGGCGGCGGAGGTCGACCTCAACCAGCTCGAGATGGCGATCCTGAACCTCGCCGTGAACGCCCGCGACGCGATGGACGGCGACGGCCAGCTCACGCTGCGCGCCGAGCCCCTCACCGCGCAGGACGACCCCGATCTCACACCCGGCGACTACGTCCGGATTACCGTGCGCGACACCGGCAGCGGCATGGATGCCGAGACGCTGGCGCAGGCGATGGAGCCGTTCTTCACCACCAAGGGCGTCGGCAAGGGCACCGGGCTCGGCCTGTCGATGGTGCACGGCCTCGCCAAGCAGTCGGGCGGCACCTTCCGCATGGACAGCGCGCCCGGCGCGGGCACGGCGGCGATGCTCTACCTGCCGGTCGCGCAGGCCGCCGGGGCCGATGAGCCGGCGGCCGATGCCGCGCCGGCCCCCGAGCCCGAGCGGGCGCACAAGGAGCGGCTGACGATCGTCGCCGTCGACGACGACGTGCTCGTCTCGATGGGGACCGTGGGGCTGCTCGAGGATCTCGGCCACGAGGTCATCGAGTGCCATTCCGGCAAGGAGGCGCTGGCCGCGCTGGCGGAGCGCGACGACGTCGATCTGCTCATCACCGACCACGCGATGCCCCGGATGACGGGGGTGGAGCTGGCCCGCGAGGTGCGCGCGCTGCGCCCGGACCTGCCGATCATCCTCGCCACCGGCTACGCCGACATGCCCGCGGGGGGCGCCGACTACATCACCGCGCGGCTGGAGAAACCCTTCTCCGACAGCGCGCTGGCCGACCTCCTGGCGGAGCTGACCTAGACCTGCGGGTCGAAGCGGACCTCGCAGCGCAAGCCCTCGGGCGGAAACCGGAAGTCGATCCGCGCGCCGTCGCTGCCGAGCACCATGCGGATCATCCGCGTCCCGAAGCCGATCCGCGTCGGCTCCTGCACGATCGGGCCGCCGTGCTCGGACCAGATGAGCCGCAGCTTGCCCGCGTCGCCCGGTTCGGGGGCGCAGGTGATCTCCACGTGGCCACCCGGCACCGACAGCGCGCCGTACTTGAGCGCGTTCGTCACCAGCTCGTGGAACGCCATCGACAGCCCCATCGTGCGCTGCGACGACAGCGCCACGTTGGGCGCGTCGTAGCGCAGCCGCCCCGGCCCGCCCGCCGCGCGCTGCGCGAAGGTCAGCAGCTCGTGCAGCCCGACGCTCTCCCAGTTCTCGCGAAACAGCGCGTCGTGAGCATGGGAGAGCGCGTGCAGGCGGTCGACGAAAGCGCTCTTGTCGGGCTCGGAGAGCGTCTGGCGGGCCATGCCGGTGACGATGCCGAGGGTGTTCTTCAGCCGGTGGCGCATCTCGTCGACCACCACCTCGAGCCGCCGCGCCACCGCCTTGCGCTCGGTGATGTCGCGCAGCACGACCGACCAGTCCGTTTTGGCCTGCCGCCGCTTGGCCTGCCGGATCGGCGCGAGCGTCACCTCGTATTCCCGGTCGTTGCCGTCGAGCGCCTCGAACACCATCTCGGGCGCGTCCCGGCAATGCCGGCGCCCCTCCTCGAACCAGTCCGGGTGCCCGTCGAAGTGGACGATCTCCGTCACCGGCCGCCCGATCACCTCGTCCACGCGCCGGCCGAAATGCCGCTCCGCCCCGCTGTTCCACCGCCGGATGCCGCCGTCGGGATCGAGGCGCAGGATCGGGTTGGGCGAGCTGCGGATGATCGCGGCGAGCTCGTCGGCCTCGCGCCGAGCCTGGCGCAGTTCCTCCTAGTAGCTGCGCCGCTCGCGCGCGTCGAAGAAGGTGTAGTCCACCCGCGTCAGCGTCCCGTCCGCCGCTTGCCGCGCCTTCCCGCTCAGCAGCACCGGCAGGGTCGAGCCGTCGGTGACCTCGAGCATGCAGGAGATCTCGCGCACATGCCCCTGCAGCCGCATCATCCTACGGCGGCCCCTCGCCGGGCGGGGCGACGGCACCCGCCCGGTTCACAAGCCCGCCGCCTTTGCCTATGAGGCTCCGATCGCATGGGAGACGCTGGATGACTGAGACGCATGGCAAGTACGGCCGCATCGACGGGCCGGTGGTGATGATCGGCTTCGGCTCGATCGGGCAGGGGACGTTGCCGCTGATCCTGCGCCACTTCGACCTCGACCCCGGCGCGCTCCCCGTCGTCGAGCCCAGCACGGCCAAGGCCGAGGCGCTCGCTGCGCAGGGCATCCGCCACGTCGCCGAGGCGGTGACGCGGGAGAGTTACCGCGAGCTGCTCGGCGGGCTGCTCGAGCCGGGGCGGGGCTTCTGCGTCAACCTCAGCGTCGACACCTCCTCGCTCGACCTGATCCGCTTCTGCCGCGAGATCGATGTCCC
>NZ_CH724108.1:318022-346281 GCF_000153305.1 Oceanicola granulosus HTCC2516 | reverse complement strand
TCCCGCTCAGCAGCACCGGCAGGGTCGAGCCGTCGGTGACCTCGAGCATGCAGGAGATCTCGCGCACATGCCCCTGCAGCCGCATCATCGGCGCGATGTGGGTCTCGTAGTAGATCCGGCCCGGCGTGGTCAGGAGCTCCGGCAGCGTCCCGCCCGCCGCCGGCAGGTCGGCCCGGCCGGTCCAGCGCGCGAGCGTGGCGTTGACGTAGGTGAGGTCGCCGTCGGGATCGGTGATCGCGATGCCGCAGGGGGCATCGTGCAGCAGCTCAACGGCGACGTCGGCCGCCGGCCGATGATTGGCCATGCCCGTCACCGGCGGCCGAGGCCATCGCGGATTGCCGCGACGACGTCGCCGGGAACGGTCATGTGCGGGCAATGCCCCCTCGCCTCCAGCACCGTCAGGGTGCTGTCGGGGATCTCGCGCTCCATCCACTCCGCCGCCGCCATCGGCACCAGCGCATCCTCGCGGCAATGCACGATCAGCGACGGGCGCGCGGCCCTGGCCATCGCGTCGCGGCAGTCGGTGAGGAAGGTGAGCCGGCCGAAATGCGCCGCGATGTCGGGATCGGTGCGGCAGAAGCTCTGCGTCAGCTCCTGCGCTTCCTCGCCGTCCTCGGGCTGGCCCATGATGGTCGGAGCCATCTGCGACGACCAGCCGAGGTGATTCTCCTCGAGGAACGCGATCAGCCCCTCCAGCTCCTCCCGGGTGAAGCCCCCGACATAGCCGCTCGCATCGTCGTTCACGAAGGCGGGCGACGGCGAGACCAGCGCCAGCCGCGCCACCCGCTCGGGCGCGGCGTTGGCGGCGAGGACGGCGATGCTGGCGCCGATCGAGTGGCCGACGAGGATCACGTCCTCGAGCTCGAGCGCGGCGAGGATCCCGATCAGGTCGTCGGCGTGCGCCTCGAGCCGGTCGTAGCGGTCGAAATCGTAGGCGGCGAGGTCGGACCGGCCCATGCCGGTGAGGTCGTAGGTGACGATCCGGTAGCGGTCGGCGAAGGCGGGCACCACCTGCCGCCACATGCTCTGGTCACAGCCGAAGCCGTGCACGAAGACCATCGCCGGGCCGTCCTCGCGCCCGGCCAGAGTCACATTGTTGCGCGCGATCGCGTCCCTCATCACCCGTCCTCCGTGCCCCGTCCGTCCATACTAGACTCCCGCCTCGAGCGGGCAAGGATGCTGCGCCGCCCCGGCCAAACACGTTTACGCTACGACACCTCCCGCCCGCGACGCCGCGTCACGTCGCGGAGCCCTCGTAGCGCGCAGGGATCCCGCTGTTCAACCTGCCGCGGCCCGGGCAGCGGTCTCTTGCCGGTTGCCCTCGCGGCACCGCCCGCTAGCTTGCGTCCGGCAGCCACACGGAAGGAACAGGATGCAGCGGGTCAACGGAATGCCGGCGCTCGGCCTAGGTACGTACAAGCGGCGCGGCGAGGAGGGCACGGAGCTGATCCGGCGCGCGCTCGAGGTCGGCTACCGCCACCTCGACACCGCCCAGCTCTACGAGAACGAGGCCGATGTCGGTGAGGCCCTGCGCCGCTCCGACCTGCCGCCCGGGGAGGTCTGGATCACCACCAAGATCGCGCCCGCCAACTTCGGCGACGGCCTGCTCGTCCCGAGCCTCGAGGAGTCGCTCGAGCGGCTCGGGCTCGACGCGGTCGACCTGACGCTGATCCACTGGCCCTCGCCCAACAACGAGGTGGCGCTGCCGGTCTACCTCGAGCAGCTGGCCGAGGCGAAGGCGCAGGGCCTGACCCGCACGCTCGGGGTGTCGAACTTCCCCATCGCGCTGATCGACGAGGCCCGCGAGATCCTCGGCGACGGCGAGATCAAGACAAACCAGGTCGAGCTGCACCCCTACCTGCAGAACCGCGCCCTCGCCGACCACTGCGCGGCGCACGACATCGCCGTCACCTGCTACAAGCCCATCGCCGACGGCAGCGTCGCCGAGGACCGGGTGCTGCGCGAGATCGCCGACAAGCATTCCGCCACGCCGACGCAGGTTTGCCTGTCCTGGCAGCTCGCCGAGGGCTGGGTCGCGATCCCCACCACCAGCCGAGCCGACCGGCTCGAGGAAAATTTCGGCGCCCAGCAGGTGGCCCTCGACGACGAGGACCGCGAGCGCATCGCGCGGCTCGACGCGGGCAAGCGCTACGTCGACCCCGACACCGCCCCCGACTGGGATTGACGCCCCGGCCCGGCCGCGCCTCCCGCGCGCCGCCGGGCCGTTCGCGCCATACCCGCTTCATCTGGCCGAAAATATGCAAATCCGCCGCGGCCGCCCGCGGCTCATTTCGGCACGAAGCGCAGCCCCATCCGATCGAGCGCGCGGATCGCGTTGTTGGGCCGCCAGACCGGCGGCGCGGTGATCTCGATCCGCGCCACCCGCTCGGCCAGCGCCGTCAGCAGCGCCTCGCCCTCCGCCCGCGCCAGGGTCTGGCCGACGCAATTGTGGATGCCGACGCCGAAGGCGAGGTGTCCCATCGGGCGGCGCGCGATCCGGAACTCCGACGCCGCCTCCCAGTGGGTCTCGTCGAGATTGGCCGCGCCGAGGCAGCAGAGGATCTTGGTCCCCGCGCGGATCGCGACGCCGCCGACCTCGGTGTCGACGCCGGCGGTGCGGCAGAAGGAATGGACCGGCGAGGTGACGCGCAGCACCTCCTCGAAGCAGGGCCGCGCGAGGCCCGGATCCGCCGCGAGCGCCGCCATCGCGCCGGGGTTGGTGGCGAGGCACCAGAGCGCGTTGCCGAGGGCGGAGACGGTGGTGTCGACGCCCGCCGAGAGCAGCGAGCGCACCAGCATCCCGGCCTCCTGCGGCGTGATCTCCTCGTCCTCGGCGGCGGCGTGGAGCGCCGCGCCGAAGCCGCCCGCGACGAGGTTCTCGCGCGCGCAGGCGGCGTTGATCCACGGCACGATGTCGCCCGCCCGCGCCATCGCCCTGCTGCGCAGCGCGTTGTCGGGGCCGAGCGCGTTGAACACCATCGCGCCGTAATCGACGAGCCGCCGCGTGTCGCTCTCCCTGAGGCCGACGGCCTTCGGGAACACCGTCGCCGGGAAGGCCTCGGCGCAGGCGCTCACCGCCTCGAACGGGCCATGCGCGAGGAGCCGGTCGACCAGCGCCCCGGCCTCGGCGCGGAAGAGGTCCTTCATCGCGGCCACGGCGCGCGGCGACAGGGCGCGCGTGATCACCCGGCGGGTGCGGGTGTGGTACGGCGGGTCGGCCTCGAGCACGATGGAGGGCGACCGCCACGGCTCGCCGTACAGGAAATCCTGCAGGCCCACGCCGCGCGACGAGACGAAACGGTCGTGATCGCCGAACACCTCGCGCGTCTCGGCGTAGCGGCCGCAGACCAGCATCCTGTAGCGCGTCAGGTAGACGAACGGCCCCTTCGCGCGCAGCTCGGCGTAGTAGGGCGCGGGATCGGCGAGGAGCGCCGCGTCGTAGGGGTCGATGTCCCAGCTCGCGACGCCCTCGGGCGCGTCGATGGCGATGTGTCCCTCGTGCATCTCCATGCCGGCGGCGTCCTCCTCGCGGGCGACCCTAGCCGCGCCGCCGTCAGCCTGCCAGACCGACTCCCACGTGGCGGTCGAGGATCGCCGGGTCGGCAAGCACCCCCACCGCCGGGCCCTCGTGGACGATGCGGCCGGTGTCGAGGATCACCACGCGGTCGGCGAAGCGCAGGGCGAGATCGGCATGCTGCTCGACGAGCACGATGGTGCGGCCCTCGGCGGCCAGGCGCTCGAACACGTCCATCAGCGTCTCGCAGATCACCGGGGCCAGCCCCTCGAGCGGCTCGTCGAGCAGGATCACCTCCGGCTTGCCCATGAGCGTGCGCGCGATGGCGAGCATCTGCTGCTCGCCCCCCGACAGCTGCCCGCCGCCGTTGCGCCGCCGCTCGCGCAGGCGGGGGAACAGCGCGTAGGCCTGCTCCAGCCCCCAGCCGCCGCGCCCGGACTGGCCGGCGAGCAGGTTCTCCTCCACCGAGAGCGAACGGAAGATGTCGCGCGTCTGCGGCACGAGGCCGAGCCCGCGCGCCTGCCGCTTGTGGGGCGGCAGGCGCGAGATGTCCTCGCCGTGCAGCCGCACCGCGCCCGCGTGCAGCCGCGTCAGCCCCATCATCGTCGCCAGTGTCGTCGTCTTGCCGACGCCGTTGCGCCCGATCACCGCGAGCCGTTCGCCGGGAGCGACGGAGAGCGACATCTCCTCGAGCACGTGGGTCTCGCCGTAGCCCGCCGTCACCTGCTCGAGCGTCAGGATCTCACCCATGCGCCGCTCCCAGGTAGAGCTCGCGCACCCTCGGATCCGCGGCGATCTGGGAGGGGGTGCCCTCGGTCAGGATCGCGCCGGCGACGAGCACGATGATCGAGCGCGCGACCTGGAAGACGAGCTTCATGTCGTGCTCGATGATCAGCACGGCGAGGTCGGACGGCAGGCGCTCGATGGCCTCCACGATCAGGTGGCTTTCCGACGACGGCACCCCCGCCGCCGGCTCGTCGAGGATCAGGATACGTGGCCGCAGCGCCAGCGTCAGCGCCAGCTCGATCAGGCGCTGCTGCCCGTAGGCCAGGCTCTCCACCGGCGCGTCGGCGTGGCGCAGGAGGCCGAACTGGTCGAGCAGCGCCGCGACCTCGTGCTCGACGGCCGGATCGCCGTCGGCGCGGGCGAACATCCGCAGGCCGCGCCGTTCGCGCTCGAGCACCGCGAGGCGCAGGTTCTCGCGCACGGTGAGCCGTTTGAACAGGGTGGTGATCTGGAAGGTCTTGGCGACCCCCGCGCGCACCCGCCGGGCCGCGCTGAGCGGACGCAGGTCTCGCCCGTCGAGACGGATCTCGCCCGAGGTGGGGCGGTCGATGCCGGTGATGAGGTTTGCGAAGGTGGTCTTGCCCGCGCCGTTGGGCCCGATCAGGGCCTTGCGGTCGCCCGGGCGCAGGTCGAGCGTGATGTTCTTCGACACGGTCAGCCCGCCGAACGCCTTGTTCAGCCCGCGCACTTCCAGCCCCGCGCTCATCGCCGCACCAGCCCCGTCAGCGCCTTCGGCAGGCCGAGCAGCCCGGCGGGGACGAAGAACACCACCGCCAGCACCAGCGCGCCGATCAGGAACAGCCAGTTGAACGGGTCGACCGCCGCCGCGACGTGCTCGACCAGCATGAAGATCGCCACCCCCACCACCGCGCCGTAGAGCCGTCCGGCCCCGCCGAGCACCAGCATAATGAGCGCCTCCGCCGAGTGGTCGAAGTTGAAGACCTCGAGGCTCACCAGCGCCGTCACCTGCGCCGCCAGCGCCCCCGCCACCCCGGCGATGCCGCCGGCGATGGTGTAGATCCAGACGAGCCGCCAGTAGACCGGCGTGCCGATGGCGCGCATTCGCTCGGGGCTCTCCTGGATGCCGCGCGCCGACAGCCCGAGCGGCGAGTTGACCACCACCTTGAGGAACAGCAGCACGAGGATCAGCACCGTGAGCACGTACCAGTAGCCCGCGCGGCCGATGAAATCGAACTCCCAGAGCCCGAGGATCGGGTCCATCCGGATCCCCCGCAGCCCGTCCGCCCCGCCGGTGAGCGGGCGCGCCTTGTTGGCGACCTCCTGCAGCACCTGCGCCACGGCGATCGACAGCATCAGCAGCGTCAGCCCGTGCGCGCGCATCAGCACGAGCCCCGAGACGAACGCGATGCCCGCCCCCGCCACCGCGCCCGCCGCGAGGCCCAGCAGCGGCGAGGCGGTGACGTGGATCGCGATCAGTCCGGCGGCGTAGGCCCCGGTGCCGTACATCGCCGCCTGCCCGAGCGTGGCGACCCCGGCATAGCCGAGCACGAGGTCGAGCGAGAGCACGAAGACGATCATGATGAGGATGCGGCTCAGGAAGCCGAGATCGTAGGGGAACAGGAAGAACAGCCCCACCCCGACGGCGAGGATCACCGCCTCCCACAACAGCCCGCGACCGGCCAGCAGCGGGCGGCGGGGGGCGACGTCGGACGCGCTGCTGCTCATGCCGCCCGCCCCAGCAGCCCCTGCGGACGCAGCGCCAGCACGAGGATCGTGACGAGGAAGAAGAAGATCGTGCCGAAATCGGGCACCATGTAGCGCGCCGTGGTGTCGAGGATGCCGAGGCCGAGCGCGGCCAGAAACGAGCCGGTGATCGAGCCCATGCCGCCCACCGCGACGACGATCAGGAAGTGCACCATGTAGCGCAGCGGGTAGTAGGCATCGACGGGCAGAAGCTCGGCCCCGAGGATGCCGCCGAAGGCCGCGAGCCCGGCGCCGAGGGCGAAGGTGATGGCGAAGATGCGTCCGGTGTCGATGCCCAGCGCCGAGGCGGTGGCCCGGTTGTCGACGGCGGCGCGCAGCCGGATGCCGTAGCCGGTGCGGTCGATCAGCGCCCAGAGCCCGAGCGCCGTGGCGAGGCCCGCGCCGATGACGATCAGCCGGTGCATCGGCAGCGAGCGGAAGCCGAGATCGACGGTACCGCTCCAGGCGTCGGGCAGCGGGATCGCCAGCAGCGTCGAGCCGAGCCAGAGGTTGACGGAGGCGATCATCAGGAAGGTGATGCCGATGGTGGCCAGCACCTGCTGCAGCTCGCCCATCCGGTAGATCGGGCGGTAGAGCACCCGCTCCATCGGCACCGCCAGCGCCACCACCGCGCCGATGGCCAGCAGCGCAGCCGGCACGAACGGCAGCCCGAGCCGTGCGCCGAGGTAGTGGACCCCGGCCCCGCCAAGCATGGCGAAGCCGCCGTGGGCGAGGTTGATCACCCGCATCAGCCCCATCGTCACCGAGAGGCCGACGGAGATCATGAACAGGATCATCCCGTAAGCCACCCCGTCGACCAGGATGTTGAGTAACGTGCCCATCTGCCCCCGCCGCGCCTCGGCCCGCCCGCACCGCGGCCGCCCTGCCGGCGGCCGCCCGGCCGGTCTGTCGTCAGTAGTCGTTCACCAGCCCGAGGTCGGGCACCGCCTCGATCGTCTCGAATTCGCGATTCACCAGCTGCCCGTCCTCGTCGCGCACGACCTCGCGGATGTAGACGTTCTGGGTGATGTGGCGCGTCTCCGGGTCGATCTGCACCGGCCCGCGCGGGCTGATCCACTCCAGCCCCTTCACCGCCTCGATCGCGGCGGGCCCGTCCGTGCCGGCGGCGCGGATCATCTCGTAGATGACGTGCGCGCCGTCGTAGGCCTGCACCGTCGAGAAGTTCGGCACCGCGTCGGGATGCAGCTCGAACAGCTTGGCGAGGAAGGCCTCGTTCTCGGGCGAGTCGTGGTCGGGCGAGTAGTGGTAGGCGGTGTAGACGCCCAGCGCCGCATCGCCCAGCGCCTCCAGTGTGGTCTCGTCGGTTTCGCCGGTGCCGAGCAGCTGCACCCCGGCCCCGGGCAGGCCGTTGTCGTTGTAGGCCTTCACGAAGGCGAAGGTCGGCGGGCCAGCGGGCAGGAAGGCGAAGACCGCGTCGGGCCCCGCGTCGCGCACCCGCTGCATGAAGGGCGCGAAATCGGTCGTCGCGAGCGGCATGCGGATCGTGTCGAGCACCGTGCCGCCGGCCGCCTCGAAGGCGGTGCGGAAGCCGGTCTCGGCGTCGATGCCGGGGTTGTAGTCGCTCACCGCGATCACGACCTCCTCGATGCCCTGCCCGTGGGCCCACTCCGCCAGCGGCGCCGACACCTGCCAGAGCGTGAAGCTCGGGCGGACGAAGAACCCGCTCTCCTCGGTGATGATCGAGGTGGCCGCGTTGAAGATCACGGTCGGGGTCTGGGACTGGTCGATGATCTGGGCCACGGCCAGCGCGTTGGGCGTGAAGGTGAACCCGGCGAGGTAGTCGACGCCCTCGCGGATGATCAACTCCTGCGCGTGCGAGCGCGCCTGATCGGGGTTCACGCCGCCGCTGTCGCGCCAGATGAACTCGACGGTGTCGCCGTCGACCTCGTGGCCGTGGATCGCCTGGTAGGTGTCGACGCCGGTGCGGAACTGGGTGCCGTAGGTGGCGTAGGGCCCGGAGGTGGGGGCGATGACGCCGACCTTGATGACATCGGCCCACGCGCCGCCCGCCAGCGCGAGGGCGGCCGCCGTCGCGAGCGCCAGTTCCTTGGTCAATCTCCGCATCTATTCCGTCCCTCCGTTGCAGTCCAGACGACGCCCGGCGGGTCGTCGGCGGCCACTCTGAGGCCTCCGGAGCCGCAGCGCAAGGCACGCGCGGCACTGGACCCTCCGCGCCGATTGCGCTCAACTGCGCGGCGAGCAGCCAGCAGGGAGTGCATCAATGGTGGACCTATCGGAGCACATCGCGCAGGGCCGCGGCGACGCCCCCGCCGACCTCGTGCTGCGCGGCGGGCGGGTCTTCGATCTCGTCACCGGCGAGATGATCGAGGGCGACGTGGCGATCTGCGGCGACACGATCGTCGGCACCGGCCATGCCTACGAGGGGCGCGAGGTGATCGACGTCGCCGGGCTGACGCTGGTGCCGGGCTTCATCGACACCCACCTGCACATCGAAAGCTCCCTCGTCACCCCCTACGAATTCGACCGCTGCGTCGCGCCGAGGGGCGTGACCACCGCGATCTGCGACCCGCACGAGATCGCCAACGTGATCGGCCCCGACGGCATCCGCTACTTCCAGGAGGCCAGCCGCCACACGATCATGGACATCCGCGTCCAGCTCTCCTCCTGCGTGCCCTCGAGCCACATGGAAACCGCGGGCGCCGAGATCGGCGCCGAAGCGCTGGCGGGGCTGATGGGGCACCCCTCGGGCATCGGACTGGCCGAGTTCATGAACTACCCCGGCGTGATCCACCGCGACCCGGAGGCGCTGGCCAAGCTGGCGCTGTTCGAGGGCGGCCACATCGACGGCCACTGCCCGCTGCTGACGGGCAAGGACCTCAACGCCTACGCCGCCGCCGGCATCCGCACCGAGCACGAGGCGACGAGCGTGGAGGAGGCGCGCGAGAAGCTGCAGCGGGGGATGCGGGTGCTGATCCGCGAGGGGTCGGTGTCGAAGGACCTCGCCGCGCTGCAGCCGCTGCTGACCGAGCGCACGGCGCCCTACATGTGCCTGTGCACCGACGACCGCAACCCGCTCGACATCGCCGAGCACGGCCACCTCGACTACATGATCCGCGAGCTGATCCGCCTCGGCACGCCCGCCCTCGCCGCCTACCGCGCGGCGTCGCTGTCGGGGGCGGAGGCGTTCGGGCTCAAGGATCGCGGCCTGATCGCGCCGGGGCGGCGGGCGGACATCGTCGCGCTCGGCGCGCTCGAGGCCTGTGACGCGCGGCTCGTGCTCTGCGCCGGCACCCGCGTCGGCGACGCGGCCTTCGCCGCGCGCCGGATCGTCGAGCCCGTCGGGCGTGGCTCGGTCCACGCCCCCCGGCTCGCGCCCGAGCAGTTCCGCGCCCGCGCCAATCGCGAGGAGACCGACGTAATCGGCATCCGCGAGGGGCAGATCCTGACCGACCACCTGCGCGAGACGATCCCGGTCGTCGATGGCGACAAGCGCCCCGACCCGGCGCGCGACCTGGTCCGCATCGCGGTCATCGAGCGGCACGGGCGCAACGGCAACATCGCCACCGGCTTCGTGAAGGGCTTCGGCATGCAGGCCGGCGCGATCGCAGGGACGGTCTGCCACGACCACCACAACATCGCCTGCGTCGGCACCGACTACGCCGACATGGCCCGCGCCGCCAACCGGCTCTCCGAGATCGAGGGCGGCTTCGTCGTGGCCCGCGACGGCGAGATCCTCGCCGAACTGGCGCTGCCGCTGGCGGGGCTGATGTCGCTCGAGCCGTTCGAGACGGTGCGCGACGGCCTCGTCGCGCTCCGCGACGCCGCGCGCGGGCTCGGGGTGACGCTCGAGGAGCCTTTCCTGCAGCTCGCCTTCCTCGCCCTGCCGGTGATCCCGGCGCTCAAGATCACCGACCGGGGGCTGGTGGATGTGACGAAGTTCGAGATCATCCCGGGCTGAGGGGGGCCAGCCCCCCGTCGCCTGCGGCGACTCCCCCCGGCATATTTCCGGCCAGATGAAGCGAGGGCGTCCGCTTCATCTGGCCACAAATATGCGTATCCCACGCGGGGTGCTGGCACTGCGGCGGCGGCGCGGATAGGGATCGGCAAACGAGGAGGGCGCGACGTGACCGACCTGAGCCAGACGCTGGAGCATCTCGACCGGCTGATCGCCGAGCCGACCGTGTCGTCGGATAGCAACCTCGCGCTGATCGACGACATCGCGGGGCGGCTCGAGGCGCTGGGGGCGCGGGTCGAGATCCTGCATGACGCGACCGGCACCAAGGCCAACCTCTGGGCCACCTTCGGGCCGGACGCGCCGGGCGGGATCGTGCTGTCGGGCCACACCGACGTGGTGCCGGTGACCGACCAGGACTGGACGACGGACCCGTTCCGGCTGACCGAGAAGGACGGGCTCTGGCTCGGGCGCGGCACCTGCGACATGAAGGGCTTCATCGCCGCCTGCCTCGCCATGGCGCCGGCCTTCGCCGAGCGCGCGACGGGGCGGCCGCTGCACTTCGCCTTCACCTACGACGAGGAGGTCGGCTGCCTCGGTGGCGCGGCGCTGGTGGAGGCGCTGAAGGCGCGCGAGCTGCGGCCCGAGATGGCGATCATCGGCGAGCCGACCTCGATGCGGATCATCGAGGGGCACAAGGGCTGCTGCGAGTACAAGACCCGCTTCACCGGCTGCGAGGGGCACGGCTCGCGCCCCGACATGGGCGTGAACGCCGTCGACTACGCGGTGCGCTACGCCACGCGGCTGCAGGCGCTCGCGCAGCAGCTGACGAAGCGGGCGCCCGAGGGCTCGCGCTTCGAGCCGCCATGGACGACGATCAACCTCGGCCGGCTCACCGGCGGGCATGCCCACAACGTCATTCCCGGCAAGGCGCTGATGGAGTGGGACATGCGCCCGGTCACGGCCGAGGACGCCGACTTCGTGCGCGAGGACCTCGCCGAGTACGTCGCGCTGACCCTGCTGCCGGCGATGCGCGCCGTCGATCCGCGCGCCGACATCACCGTCGAGGCGGTGGGCGACGTGGTCGGGCTCGAGCCGATGGAGGTCAACGCCGCGCGCGATCTGGTGGCCGAGCTGACCGGGGCGAACGGCACCGACCTCGTCTCCTTCGGCACCGAGGCGGGGCTGTTCCAGTCGATGGGGATGTCGGCCGTGGTCTGCGGGCCCGGCTCGATCGAGCAGGCGCACAAGCCCGACGAGTACATCGCGCCCGACCAGCTCGCCGAGTGCCTGACCTTCCTCGAGCGGCTGAGCCACCGGCTGGCCTGACGCGGGGGCAGAACCGGAGCGCGGCGGGGGACGTTGTGCGGGCACACCCCCTTTCATCCCCCGCGTGACATTGCCTATGGTGCGCGCGAACAGGAGTTCTGACATGGACAAGCAACCGGCCAAGTTCGCCGATCTCGACGGCGCCAGCGTCTTCATCACCGGCGGCGGCTCCGGCATCGGCGCCACGCTGACGCGCGGCTTCCTCGAGCAGGGCGCGAAGGTCGCCTTCATCGGGCGCTCCGACCACGGCGAGTTCGTCGACGAGGTGGAGCGCGAGACGGGCAAGCGGCCGCTCTTCATCCAGGGCGACGTCACCGACACGCCGGTGCTGCACGACGCGATCGACCGGGCCGAGGCGGCGCACGGGCCGCTCGACGTGCTGGTGAGCAACGCCGCCAACGATCAGCGCACCGACCCGATGGAGGTGACCCCCGAGCAGTGGGACGAACTCGTCGCCGTCAACTTCCGGCACTTCTTCTTCGCCGCCCAGCGCGCCGCGCGATCGATGAAGGGGCGCGGCGGCAGCATCATCAACATGTCCTCGATCAGCCACGTCATGGGCGTGCCCGACCTCAATGTCTACGCACCCGCCAATGCCGGCGTCTCGGGGATGACCCGCTCGCTGGCGCGGGCCTGGGGCGGCGACAGGATCCGGGTCAACGCGATCCTGCCGGGGATGGTGCTGACCGAGAAGCAGCTCGAGAAGTGGCTCTCGGAGGACGATATCGACCAGCATGTGAGCCAGCAGGCGCTGCAGGAACGGCTCTACCCCGAGGACATGGTCGGGCCGGTGCTGTTCCTCGCCAGCCGGGCCAGCCACGGGATCTCGGCCCAGTCGATCGTGGTGGACGGCGGCTTCATCGGGGGCGGCATATGAGCGAGCGCTGGGTCGCCTGCGACTGGGGCACGTCCTCGCTGCGGGTCTGGGCAATGGAGGGCGCGACGGCGCTGGATGAGGCGCATTCGGCGCGCGGCATGGGCACGCTCGCGCCCGAGCAGTTCGCCGAGGCGCTCGACGAGGTCGCACCGGCGGAGTGGTCGGGGCCGGTCATCGCCTGCGGCATGGTCGGCGCGCGGCAGGGCTGGGTCGAGGCCGCCTACGCCGCCGTCCCCTGCCCGCCCCTGCCCGACGGGCTGACCCGCGCGCCCGGCGCGCGGGAGGTGCTCATCATCCCCGGCCTGAGCCAGTCCGACCCGCCCGACGTGATGCGCGGCGAGGAGACCCAGGTGGCGGGTTTCCTGGCGCTGAACCCGGGCTGGGACGGGGTGCTCTGCCTGCCCGGCACCCACACCAAGTGGGTCCATGTCAGCGCCGGGGAGGTGGTCAGCTTCCGCACCGCGATGACCGGCGAGATGTTCGCGCTGCTCTCGACCCGATCGGTGCTGCGCCACTCGATGGAGGAGGGCTGGAGCGACGAGGCGTTCCTCGCCGCCGCCGACGTCACCCTGTCGCGCCCCGAACGGCTGCTGAGCGACCTGTTCGCCCTGCGCGCCGGGGCGCTGCTGACCGGCGCGGGCGATGCGCGCGCGCGGCTGTCGGGGCTGCTGATCGGCGCGGAACTCGCGGCGACGCGGCCGTTCTGGCTCGGCCAGCAGGTCGCCGTGATCGGCGCCGACGCGCTGGCGCGCTCCTACGTCACCGCGCTCGACGCCCAGGGCGCCCCCGCCACGCAGGCCAAGGGCGACGCCGTCACGCTCGCCGGGCTGACCGCGGCCTGGCGCCGCTGGAAAGGAGAGACATGAGCCGCAACCTGATCGCCATCCTGCGGGGGATCACGCCCGCCGATGCCGTGCCCGCCGCGGAGGCGCTGATCGAGGCGGGGATCACCCGCATCGAGGTGCCGCTGAACTCGCCCGACCCGTTCGACAGCATCGCGGCGATGGCCGCGGTCTGCGGCGACGCGGCGCTGATCGGGGCCGGCACGGTGCTGACGCCGGAGGACGTGGGCCGGATCGCGCGCGCGGGCGGTCGGCTGGTCGTGTCGCCCAACGCCGACGCCCGCGTCATCGCCGCCACCCGCGCCGAGGGCATGGAGAGCTGGCCCGGCGTGCTGACCCCGACCGAGTGCTTCGCGGCGCTCAAGGCCGGGGCGACGGGGCTCAAGATCTTTCCCGGCAGCCTGCTCGGCCCCGACGGGCTGAAGGCGATCCGCGCGGTGCTGCCCGAGGGCACGCAGGTCTTCGCCGTCGGCGGCGCCGGCCCCGACAACTTCCGCGCCTGGCGCGAGGCGAGCGCCGACGGCTTCGGCATCGGCTCGGCGCTCTACAAGCCGGGCATGAGCCTGGACGACATCCGCACCCGCGCGGCCGACATCGTCGCCGCCTACGACGAGGCCTACGCATGAGACTGCACGACGAAACCTGCTGCACCCTGGGCGAAGGCCCGCTCTGGCATCCGGGCCGCGACCAGCTGTTCTGGTTCGACATCCTGTCCAAGCGGCTGCACACCCGCGGCCAGAGCTGGGAGTTCGAACATTGCGTCTCCG
This sequence comes from Oceanicola granulosus HTCC2516, assembly GCF_000153305.1. GTDB lineage: Bacteria > Pseudomonadota > Alphaproteobacteria > Rhodobacterales > Rhodobacteraceae > Oceanicola > Oceanicola granulosus. The sequence goes on along the minus strand of NZ_CH724108.1, from coordinate 332,528 downwards.
CCGCCGGGTGGGTCGCCGACGACAAGCTGCTGATGGCGAGCGCGGTCGGGCTGCACCTGTTCGACATCGACACCGGCACCAGCGAGGACGTCTGCGCGATGGAGGCCGACGATAGCGTCACCCGCTCCAACGACGGGCGCGCCGACCCGCGGGGCGGCTTCTGGATCGGCACGATGGGGATGAACGCCGAAGACGGCGCGGGCGCGATCTACCGCTTCCACAAGGGCGAGCTGCGCCGGCTCTACCCCGGCATCTCGATCCCCAACGCGATCTGCTTCGCGCCCGACGGCCGCTTCGCCTGCTTCGCCGACACCCCGAGCGGGCAGGTCATGCGGGTCGCGCTCGACGGCGAGGGCTGGCCGGACGGCGAACCGGAGGTGTTCGTCGACATGAACGAGGCCGGGCTGAAGCCCGACGGCGCGGTGTTCGACAGCGACGGCAATCTCTGGTGCGCGCAGTTCGGCGCAGGGCGGGTCTCGGTCTACGGGACGGACGGCGCGCTGAAGACCTTCGTCGGCCTGCCCGCCGCGCAGACCACCTGCCCCGCCTTCGGCGGCGAGGGCCGCGCGACGTTGTTCGTCACCTCCGCCGCCGTCGGCCTGTCGGACGCGCTCAATCCGCACCACGGACGCACCTTCGCGGTCGAGACGACCGCGCGTGGGCAGGCGGAACACCAGGTGCGGCTGTGACGCCGGCGGGCCACACCGCCGACGGCACGCCGGTCGAGGCGATCACGCTGTCGGCGGGCGAGCTGACGGTGACGTTCCTGACGCTCGGGGCGATCCTGCAGTCGGTGCGGCTGGCAGGCGTCGACCACGACCTGACGCTCGGCTCGACGGACATCGCCGACTACGAGCGCGGCGGGATGCACTATTTCGGCGCCGTCGTCGGCCCCGTCGCCAACCGCTTCGCGGGGGCGCAGGCGCCGCTCGGGGGCGAGATGCGCCGCTTCGAGGCCAACCAGGACGGCAAGCACCTGCTGCATTCGGGCAGCGTCGGCACCTGGGGCAAGATCTGGCGGGTGGCCGAGCGGCGCGACGACGCGGTGACCTTCGCGCTCGACCTGCCCGACGGCGAGGGCAACTTCCCCGGCAATCGCCACCTCGAGGCGCGGTTCGAGGTGCGCGCGCCGGCGACGCTGGCGATGACGCTCACCGCGACGAGCGACGCGTTGACCTTCATGAACATGACCAACCACAGCTACTGGAACCTCGACGGCAGCGAGGACTGGGCCGGCCACAGGCTGCGCGTCGACGCCGAGCGCTACATGCCCGTCGACGCCGACGCCGCGCCGACGGGAGAGGTGCGGGAGGTGGCGGGCACGACCTTCGACTTCCGCACCGAGAAGCCGCTCGAGCGCGACGACCCGGCGCTCGATCACAATTTCTGCCTCTCCGATGGCCGCCGGCCGCTGCGCGAGGTGCTGCGCCTCGAGGGGGCGTCGGGGGTGGCGATGACCATGGCGACGACCGAGCCGGGGATGCAGGTCTACGACGGCCGCGACGGCATCCGCCCCGGCCACGGCCCCTTCGAGGGGCTCGCGATCGAGGCGCAGGGCTGGCCCGACGCGCCCAACCACGCGGGCTTCCCCTCGATCGAGCTGGCCCCGGGCGAGACCTACCGCGCGGAGACGGAGTGGACTTTCACCCGCTGAGCCACGTGGGAGGTGCGCAATGAATGCGCACCCTAAGGCGGCTCAGGCGCCGAGGCACCAGCGCATGATGGCCTTCTGCGCGTGGAGCCGGTTCTCGGCCTCGTCGAAGATCACCGAGTGCGGCCCGTCCATCACCTCCGACGTCGCCTCGTCGTCGCGGTGGGCGGGCAGGCAGTGCATGAACAGCGCGTCCGGCTTGGCCCGCGCCATCAGCGCGGCGTTGACCTGGTAGCCGCGCAGCTGGTTGTGGCGGCGCTCGCGGGCCGATTGCGGATCGTGCATCGACACCCAGGTGTCGGTGACCACGAGATCGGCCCCGGCGACGGCCTCGGCCGGATCGCGCACCACCTCGACCTTGCCGCCCGCGGCGCGGACCTCCTCGAGCAGCTCCCGCTCGGGCTCGAGCGGCGGCGGCCCGGTGAAGGTCAGGTCGAAGCCGAACTGTCCGGCGGCGTGGGCGAAGGAGGTGAAGACGTTGTTGCCGTCGCCCGACCACACCACCTTGCGGCCCCGGATCGGCCCGCGATGCTCCTCGAAGGTCATGATGTCGGCCATGATCTGGCAGGGGTGGCTGCGGTTGGTGAGGCCGTTGATGACGGGCACGTCGGCATACTCGGCCATCTCGAGCAGGGTCTGCTCCTCGAAGGTGCGGATCATGATGAGGTCGACGTAGCGCGACAGCACGCGGGCGGTGTCGGCGATGGTCTCGCCGTGGCCGAGCTGCATCTCGCTGCCCGACAGCACCATCGTCTCGCCGCCCATCTGACGCACGCCGACGTCGAAGCTGACGCGGGTCCGGGTGGAGGGCTTCTCGAAGATCAGCGCGACCATGCGCCCGGCCAGCGGCGTCTCGTCGTCGGGCGTGCCCTTGGGGCGGCCGGCGCGGGCATCCTTCATGGCGCGCGCGGCGTCGATGATGCCGCGCAGCTGGGCCGGATCGGTGCAGTGGATGTCGAGGAAATGGGTCATGGGTCTGTGCCTTCGATGCCGGTGGGACCGGGGGTTTCACACCCCCCGGACCCCCGTGGGATATTTGCAGAACAGAGAAATCAGGCGGCGGCGGTCTCGAGCCGGGCGGCGGCGCGGTCGAGGCGGGCGGCGGCCTCGGCGATGTCCTCGTCGGAGATGTTGAGCGCCGGCAGCAGGCGCACCACGTTGTCGGCGGCGGCGACGGTGAGGACCTCCTCGGCGTAGCCCGCGGCGACGAGGTCGGCGGCGGGCGGCTTGCACTTCAGCCCGAGCATCAGCCCGGTGCCGCGCACCTCCTCGAACACCTCCGGATGCGCCGCGACCAGCCCCTCGAGGCGCTGGCGCAGGGCGCCGGCCTTGCGGTTGACCTCGGCGAGGAAGGCGTCGTCGCCGACGATCTCGAGCACCCGCGCGCCGATGGCGCAGCCGAGCGGGTTGCCGCCGTAGGTGGAGCCGTGGGTGCCGGCGGTCATCGCCCGCGCGGCGGCCTCGGTGGCGGCGACGGCGCCGAGAGGGAAGCCGCCGCCGATGCCCTTGGCGATCATCATGATGTCGGGCGCCACGCCGGCCCATTCGTGGGCGAAGAGCTTGCCGGTGCGCCCGACGCCGCATTGCACCTCGTCGAAGATCAGCAGCGCGCCGGTCTCGTCGCAGAGGTCGCGCAGGCCCTTCAGGCAGACGTCGGGCAGCACGCGGATGCCGCCCTCGCCCTGGATCGGCTCGACGAGGATTGCCGCGATGTCGGGCGCGGCGGCGGCCTCGCGCAGAGTGTCGTGATCGCCGAACGGCAGCACGGTGAAGCCCGGCAGCAGCGGGCCGAAGCCCTTCGTCATCTTTTCGGAGCCGGCGGCGGCGATGGCGGCGGAGGAGCGGCCGTGGAACGCGCCGGTGAAGGTCAGGATGCGGCTGCGCTCGGGCGCGCCCCGATCTGACCAGTAACGCCGCGCCATCTTCACCGCGAGCTCGCAGGACTCGGTCCCCGAGTTGGTGAAGAACACCGTGTCGGCGAAGGTCTTGTCGACGATCAGGTCGGCGAGCCGGGTTTGCTGGGGGATCTCGAAGAGGTTGGACAGGTGCCAGACCTTGCCCGCCTGCTCGGTCAGCGTCTCGACGAGCGCCGGGTGGGCGTGGCCGAGGGCGTTGACGGCGATGCCCGCGCCGAGGTCGAGGAAGCGTCGTCCGTCGGTGGTCCACAGCCAGCTGCCCGCGCCCTTCTCGAAGCTGAGGGGCGCGCGGTTGTAGGTCGGGAGGATCGACGGGATCATGTCAGTTGTCCTGGAAGGAAGGGAAGATACAGAGGTGCCGCAGGGGCACGGGGCTGTCAATGTCGCGGGAGAGGACGGCGGCGCACCAAAGCGCCCGGCGCGGGTCAGCGTCGGCGTCGGCGGGCGGAGAGGAGCGCGCGGGCGGTCATGGCGGAGGCTTAGCGCGGATCGGCAAGCTTGGGAAGCCGCCCGGACCTTGTGGCGGCGCGGGGCGGCTCGCTAGGGTCGGCCGGCAGCAGGAGGGCGGCGGAAATGCGGTGGTGGCTGGCGGTGACGGCGGGGCTCGCGGCGCAGGCGGCGGAGGCGGAGATCCGGCTCGCGCTGCCGGTGGACTGCCGGCTCGGGGAGAGCTGCTACATCCAGCAATATACCGACCGCGACCGCGGACCCGGCGCCACCGACCACGCCTGCGGCACGCTGAGCTACGACGGCCACAAGGGCACCGACTTCGCGCTGCCGACCCTCGCCGACCTCGACCGCGACATCGCCGTGCTCGCCGCCGCGCCGGGGACCGTGCGCGGGGTGCGCAACGACATGGCGGACGCGCTGCCCTGGACGCGGGGCGACATCGACGGGCGCGAGTGCGGCAACGGCGTAGTGCTCGATCACGGCGACGGCTGGGAGACGCAATATTGCCACATGCGGCGCGGCTCCGTGGCGGTGCGCACCGGCGAGCGGGTGGCGCGGGGGCAGCGGCTCGGGGTGATCGGGCTGAGCGGGGAGACAGAGTTTCCGCACCTGCACCTGTCGGTGCGGCGCGACGGGGCGGTGGTCGATCCGTTCGACGCCGACAACAGCTGCGGCGCGCCGGTGGTGAGCCTGTGGGAGCAGGCGCCGGACTACCGTCCGGGCGGCCTGCTCGCGGCGGGCTGGGCGGCGGCGGTGCCGGACTACGCCGACGTCAAGGCCGGGCGCGCGGACGCGGAGGCGCCGGTGGGGCGCGACGCGCCGGGGCTGGTGCTCTGGGGCTACGCCTATGGCGGGCGCGCGGGCGACGTGCTGCGCCTCGCCTTCACGGGGCCGGAGGGCGTGCGCTTCGCGCAGGAGGCGGCGGTCGAGCACGACCAGGCGCTGTTCTACCGCGCCGGGGGGCGGCGGACGCCGGCAGGCGGCTGGCCGGCGGGGCGCTACACCGGCACCGTCGAGCTGGTGCGCGACGGCGCGGTAATCGACCGGGCCGAGACGGCGATCACGCTGGATTAGCGCTCCGTCAGCTTGAGCTCGATGCGGCGGTTGGCGGCGCGGGCCTCCTCGGTGTCCTCGTCGATCAGCGGCTGGTGCTCGCCGAAACCGTTGGCCGCGAGGCGATCCGGCGGGAAGCCGAGGAAGTCTTCCATGTAGCGCACCACCGACAGCGCCCGGGCCTGGCTGAGCTCCCAGTTGTCGGCGTACTCGCCGGTGCCCGACAGCGGCAGGTCGTCGGTGTGGCCGTCGACGCGGATTACCCAGTCGATGCCGTCGGGGATGTCGTCGGCGATGTCGCGCAGCAGGTCGGCGACGCTGGCGATCTGGGCGCGCCCGGCGTTGCTGAGCGTGGCGCTGCCGGGGGCGAAGAGCACCTCGGAGGAGAACACGAAGCGGTCGCCGGCGATCTGCACGCCCTCGCGGCCCTCGAGCAGCTGGCGCAACTGGCCGAAGAAGTCGGAGCGGAACTGCTGCAGGTCCTGCTCGAGCCGCGCGGCCTCTTCCTCGAGCCGGCGGCGCTCGGCCTCCTCCAGCTCGCGGCGGCGGCGCTCCTCGGCGGCGGCGCGGGCGAGCGCGTTGTTGAGCTGCGCGCCGAGCGCCTCGAACTGGACCTGGTTCGCGCGGTCCTCGTCCTCGGCCACGTCGAGAAGCGCCTGCAGCGAGCCGACCTGGTTGCGCAGCCGCGTGACCTGCTCGTTGAGCAGCGCGATCTCGCGCTGGGCCTCGGCCGAGATCGCGGCCTCGCCCTCGAGCGCTGCGTTGGCGGTGGCGAGCAGCGCGTCGCGGCGCTGCAGGTCGGTCAGGCGGCTGTCGGCAAGCTGCCGGGCGGCGTCCCGGGCGGCGACGGCTTCGGCGAGGCGGGCGCGCAGGGCCTCGCGCTCCTCCTCGGTGGTCTGCTCGAGCGCCGCCATCTCCTCGGAGAGCGCGGCCTGCGCCAGCAGCGCCTCGGCGAGGCGGGCGTCGAGCGCGTCGCGGTCGGCGGCGGTCTCGGCGGCCTCGGTGCGGGCGGCGGCGAGCTCGGCCTCGAGCGCCTCGCGGGCCAGAACGGCGGTGGCGAGGCGGCGCTCGACCTCCTCGCGCGCGGCGTCGCCCTCGGCGATGGCGGCCTCGAGCGCGGCCTGCGCGGCGGCGAGGTCGCCCGCGGCGGTCTCCTCGGCGGCCAGGGCGGCGGCGAGGCGGGTGGCGAGATCGGCCCGCGTGCGCTCGGCGTCGGCGAGGGTGGCGACGGCGTCGGCCTCGGCCGCCTCGCTCTCCTCGGCGCGCAGCAGGGCGGTGGCGAGTTCGGCCTCGGCGGTCTGGCGGGCGAGCACGGCCTCGGCGAGACGCTCCTGCAGCGCCGCCTCGGTCTCGTCGCTCTCGGCGAGGGCGGCGTCGAACACCTCGCGGGCGGCGTCGAGATCGCCCCGCGCGGTCTCGGCGGCGGCCAGCGCGGCAGTGAGGCGGGCGGAGAGGTCTTCGCCCGTTTCGGCCAGCGCGGCGGCCTCGGCGGCGGCGGCATCGCGGGCGGCGGCCAGGCCGTCGATCTCGGCGAGCGCGGCGGCGAGCTGTTCGGTGAGGCTGGCCTCGGTCTCGGCGGCGGTCGCCTCGGCGGCCTCGCGGGCGAGCACCGCGGCGGCGAGGCGCTGTTCGAGCTCGGCTTCGGTCGCCTCGCCTTCCGCGAGCGCGGCGTCCAGCGCGGCCTGCGCCGCCGCGAGGTCGCCCTGCGCGGTCTCCTCGGCGGCGAGCGCGGCGGCGAGGCGGGCGGAGAGCGTCGCCGCCTCCGCCTCGGTTTCGGCCAGCGCGGCGCGGGCGGCGGCGAGCTCGGCCTCGGTCGTCTCCTGCACCTCGAGCGCGGCGAGCAGGCGCGCGTCGAGCTCATCGCGGCTCCCGGCGAGGGTGGCGAGGCGCTCCTCGGCGGCGGAGCGGGCGAGCAGCGCGGTGGCGAGCCGGCTGTCGAGGTCGGCGGCGACGCCCTCCATCCGCTCGATCGTCGCGTCGGCGGCGGCGAGCTCCTCCTCGGTGGACGAGACGAGATCGAGCGCGGCGAGCAGGCGGGCGTCGATGCGGTCGCGGTCTTCGCTCACGGTGGCGAGCCGCTGCTCCAGCTCGTCCTGCAGCAGCAGCGCGGCGGCGAGATCGGCGTCGACCTCGTCGCGCGCGGCCTCGGCGGCGGCGAGCAGGGTCAGCGTGTCCTCGGCGCGCTGGCGCTCCTCTTCCAGCGCGAGCGTCATCGCGGTCAGCTCGGCGTCGGCCTCGGCGAGGCGGGCGCGCAGGGCCTCGGCGGCGGCGGCGTCGGCGAGGCGCGCGGCCTCGGCCTCGTCGAGCGCCTCGGCGGTCTCGCTGAGCTCGGCGATCTGGGCGTCGGCCGCCTCGGTCTCGGCGCGCAGGTCGGCCACCAGCGCCTCCAGCGCCTCGCGGCGGGCGGCGGCGAGGCGGGCGGCCTCGGCCCCGGCGTCGATCTCCTCGCGGGCCTGCGCCAGCGCCAGCGCCGTGGCCTCCTGCTCGCTCATCAGCTCGGCCTCGCGCTCCGACAGCTCCGCGATGCGGGCCGCATCGTCGCGCTGGTCGGCGAGCAGGCCGGCTACGCGGGCCTCGAAGTCGGTGATCTGCGCCTCGGCCTCGGCGAGCGCGGCGTCCTGCGCGTCGCGCTGGTCCTCGAGCAGCGCGATGCGCGCCTCCGCCCGGCTGCGCTGCTCCTGCAGGCCCGCGACCTGCGCCTCGTAGCCGGCGATGCGCGCCTCGGCGTCCGACAAGGCCGCCGCCTGCGAGTCGCGCTCGTCGCGCAGGTCGGAGAGCTGGGCATCGAGCTGGGTGCGCTCGTCGCCCAGCTCCGAGACGCGGGTGGTCAGGCTGCCGACGCGCTCGGCGAGCGAGGCGGAGCGGTCGCGCTCGAGGCCGAGCGCCTGGGCGAGGCTGTCGACCTGCTCGGTCAGCTCCGAAAGCCGGCTCTCCTGGCCGGTGATGGTCTCGCGCAGGGTGTATTGCAGGACCATGAAGATGGTGATGACGAACATCAGCACCAGCAGCAGACCGGTCATGGCGTCGACGAAGCCCGGCCAGATCGAGGCCTGGAACCGTTGCCCGGATCGGCGGCTCAGAGCCATCCTGTCAGTACCCTTCCCGGCCGCCCGCCGTCGCGCGGACCGCGCGTCCCAGCGCCGCCATGTCGGTGCGCAGGTCCGCGACCACCTCCTGCCGGCCGGCGGCCATCTCCTCGAGAATCCGCAGCAGCTGCACGTCGATCGAGCGTAGCCGCATCCGGCTCTCGGCGTCGATCCCCTCGATCCCGCTGTCGGCGATCACCTTGATGAGCCGCTCCTGCCCCTCGGCGACGCGCTGGAGCTGGTCCGACAGGGTCGTGCCGGCCTCCATCTTGGCGGCAAGGTGCTCCATCGACTGCGCCAGCTCCCCGAGCCGCTCGTCGACCGCGGCGCGGCCGACGTCGGTCTGGGTGAACATGTGCTGCAGCGCTTCCATCTGCTCGGCCAGGTTGTCGATCACCGGCCCCATGATGCCGGCCTCGCCGCCCTCCTCGCCCGCCAGCCCGACGCGGGTGATCGTCGACAGCCACTCTTCGAGCTCGCGGTAGAAGCGGTTCTGGCCATGGCCCGCGAACAGCTCGAGCAGGCCCACGACGAGCGAGCCGGCGAGCCCGAGCAGCGACGAGGCAAAGGCCACGCCCATGCCGCCGAGCTGGGTCTGCAGGCCCGATTGCAGCCGGTTGAAGATGTCCGCCCCGCTCTCGCCCTCCTGCGCCGACAGCGAGCCGATGGTCTCCACCAGCCCCGGCACGGTGGTGGCGAGGCCGTAGAAGGTCCCGAGAAGGCCGAGGAAGATCAGCAGGTTGACGATGTAGCGCGTGATCTCGCGGTTCTCGTCGATCCGCTCGGAGACCGAGTCGAGGATGGAGCGCGACGAGGTGGCCGACAGCTGCATCCGCGCGCCGCGCGAGCGCAGCAGCGTCGCCAGCGGCGCGAGCAGGCCGGGCGGCTGGGTCAGGTCGTGGCCGACGTCGTGGGCGGCGAAGCCCTCGATCCAGCGCACCGAGTAGATGATCTGGGCGATCTGCCAGAAACAGCTCACCACGCCCACCGCGAAGACGAGCGCGATGAAGCCGTTCAGGTAGGGGTTGGCGGTGAAGACCGGCCCGACGCGCGGCAGGGCGAAATAGACCCCGACCGTGACCAGTGCGATCACGATCAGCATCGAGATGATCTGGCGCCAGGGCTGGGTGAACTGCGGCTCGGCCTCAGGTTCCCGTTTTGCCATCCGCGACGGGTCCTCGCTTCCTTGTGTTTCCGCGAGCCTATAGCCCCGCAGGCAGAAACAAAATCAAAATGTGGTGGGTGCGCTCTTCTCGCCGACAATGTCGCGCACGCGCGCCACGAGCCAGTCCATGTCGGGATCGTGGATGCCGAGCTGGCCGAGGTGGTCGTGCGTGTTGACGAGGTAGTCCGTGTTGGGGCCGCGCCCGCCGTGGGCGCGGGCGATCATCCGGGCCTGGGTCTCGAGGTCGATTTGGACGTACTGGCGGTGGGTGGCGTCGACGATGTAGGCCAGCGCCTCGACCTCGCGCCCGTCGGTCAGCGCCAGCGGCACCCGCGCCTCGTAGTAGGCCGACGAGATCAGCTCGCGCTCGCGCAGCTCGGCCAGCACGCGCTCCTCGTCCGCGGGCGCCACCCGCAGCGCCAGCCCGGTGCAGACCGCCCCCTCCTGCGCGTCGAGCGCGAGGACGAGGCCGGGCTCCGCCTCGCTGCCGCGGTGGTGGATCGAGAGCATGCAGAACGAGCGGTGGTAGTCGTCGAGCCGGGCGAGCGCCGTCTCGGCGGGCACGAAGCCCGGGTTCCACAGCAGCGATCCGTATCCGAAGACCCAAAGCGTCATCACTGGCCCTCCCCGGCCGCGCCCTCTAAACACCAGGGCACGCTGCAGGGAAAGGGGCGCGATGCGCATTCTGCTGATCCTCGTCATCGCCGTGGGCGCGATCTGGGCCGGGGCCTGGTGGGTCATCACCCGCGACGCCGACGCCGCGACCGAGGCGCTGGTCGCGGAGATGCGCGACGCGGGCTGGGAGGTGCGCTGGGACGAGCTGCGCACGCGCGGCTTTCCCTCGCGCATCGACACCACGGCCACCGGGCTGGAGATCGCCTCGCCCGGCGGCGGCTTCGCCTACGCGACGGAGCGGCTGCAGGAGCTGCGGCTGCTCTACCGGCGCGAGCGGGCGATCTTCGCCGCCGCGCCCGGCAACCGCCTGGATGTGGGCAGGCGCAGCTTCGACATCGAGGCCGAGGCGCTCCGGGCCAGCGCCGACCTGCTGGCGGGCGAGGTGCTGGACCGGGTCACGCTCGAGGCCGAGGCGCTGCGCACCGAGGGCCTCGCGGCGGAGGGCATCCTGGCGGCGATGCGCCCGGCGGCGGGGGTGGAGCACGGCTACGAGCTGTACCTGTCGGTCGAGCAGCTTGCGCTCGGCGGCGCCGCGCCGGGGCCGCTGACGGTGGATGCGCTCGTCGCCTTCTCCGGCCCGCTCGACCGCGCCGCCCTGACGGCGCCACCCCGGCTGGAGCGGTTGCAGGTCCGCAGCCTCACCTACCTGCCCCCCGAGGGCGACGTGCGCGTCTCGGGCATCTACGAGCGCGACGCCGACGGCCGGCTCGCCGGCGAGCTGGGGCTCGAGGGCGAGGGGCTGGCGCGGGTGCCGGACCTTCTCGACGCGCTGCTGCCCGAACTCGCCGCAGAGGTGAACGCCGCCCTGCCGGGCGAGGCGGTGACGGTGCCGCTCGGCGCCGCCGCTCAGCGGCAGTAGGCGCCTCCGCCGCGGCGGTTGACGGCGGTGTCGAAGTGGAAGTGGTCGCGGTGGGCGGCATTGGAGTCCGGCCCGAGGACGGTGCCGAAGATGCCGCAGGCCGCCTGGTGCATCTGGCGCAGCTGGAAGCCGTGGTCGGCGCTGTCCCAGTCGGTGAGCAGGGTCATCTCGCTGCCGTCGGCCAGCCCGATCCCGGCGATGTCGATGGCGTGGCCGAAGGAATGCTCCGACAGCCGCGCCCCGGCGACGTTGTTGCGGCCCCGGCAGGCATAGCCCGCGACGACGCGGATCGAGACCGGCCCGCCGCCCTCGCTGCCGACCGACGGCTTCAGGCCGCGGTCGACCCACGTCTTCAGCGCGCTGGCGGTGGTGCAGTCCATCCGCGCCGGGCGCGACAGGGCGATGCCGGAGACCGACGTCACCCGCACGGCGTCGGCGATGCCGCAGCGGCCGGGGCCGTCGACATTGCCGATGCGCTCGCCCTGGATCGCCGGATCGTTGCAGACCGACCCGGCCGCCTGCCGATCGAGCAACCGCGCGGCGGCGGCCCGCACGCCGGGCGTGCGCAGGCTCGGGCGCAGCGAGCGGGCGGGCGCGAGGCGGCTGATGTCGACGTTGTACCAGTCGGGCGCGCCCGGCGCGGCGGCGACGGCCGGGCTCTGCGGCGCGGCCGGGGCAGGCGCGGCGGTCTCGGGCGACGACGAGGTCGATGTGCTCGCCACCGCCCCCGCGCGCGCCTCGGGGCGCGGCGAAGTCGCCGGGGCCTCCGCGAGCGCCGGCTGCGCGATCAGGCAGAGCGCCGCCGCGAGCGTCCTCACCGCTTCGGCCCCCGGCCGAAGTCGGGCGCGGCGGTGTCCTGCCCGGCCTCGATGATGCCGCGGCGGATGGCGCGGGTGCGGGTGAAGTACTCGTGAAGATGCGCACCGTCGCCGAGACGGATGGCCCTCTGCAGGGCGAAGAGCTCTTCGGTAAAGCGGCCGAGGATTTCCAGGGTCGCCTCCTTGTTGGTCATGAACACGTCGCGCCACATGGTGGGATCGGAGGCGGCGATCCGGGTGAAGTCGCGAAAGCCGGCGGCGGAGTACTTGATGACCTCGCTGTCGGTGACGCGCCTGAGATCGTCGGCGACACCCACCATGGTGTAGGCGATAAGGTGCGGCGTATGTGAGGTCACCGCAAGCACCAGGTCGTGGTGATCGGCGTCCATCCGCTCGACGTTGGCGCCGAGCCCCTCCCAGAAGCCCTCGAGGCGGCTGACGGCGGCCTCGTCGGAGCCCTCGGCGGGCACGACCAGGCACCAGCGATTGTCGAACAGCTCGGCGAATCCCGCGCGCGGGCCGGAATATTCCGTCCCCGCCAGCGGGTGCGCGGGCACGAAGTGGACGCCCTCGGGGATGTGCGGCGCGACCGCCTCGATCACCGCCTTCTTGACCGAGCCGACGTCGGAGACCGTCGCGCCGGGCGCGAGCGCCGGGGCGATCTCCTCGGCCACCGCCCCCATCGCGCCGACCGGCACGCAGAGCACCACGAGGTCGGCCCCCGCCACCGCCTCGGCGGCGCTGTCGCAGACCCGGTCGCACAGGCCGATCTCGCGCGCGATGTCGCGGGTCTCGGCGCTGCGGGCATAGCCGGTGATCTCGCCGGCGAGCCCGCCCCGGCGCATCGCCCAGGCCATCGACGACGCGATCAGCCCGAGGCCGATCAGCGCGACGCGCTCGTAGCGCGCGCTCACCGCCGGCCCTCCCGGAAGGTCTTGATCGCGGCGACGACCCGGGCGCAGTCGTCCTCGGTGCCGACGGTGATGCGCAGCGCGTCGGGAAAGCCGTAGCCGACGATCCGACGCACGAGGATGCCTTCCTCGCGCAAGTGCGCCTCGCAGGCGGCGGCGACCTCGGCGCTCTCGAAGCGGGGCATGATGTAGTTGGCGTGCGACGGGTCGGACGGCAGCCCGAGCGCCGCGAGCGCATCGGCGAGCCACGCCCGCATCCGCGCGTTCTCGGCGCGGCAGGTCTCGACCCACTCGCGGTCGCGCATCGCGGCCTCGGCGGCGGCGAGCGCGGGGCCGGAGAGGTTGAACGGCCCGCGCACCCGGTTGAGCACGTCGATCACCTCGCGCGCCGCGTAGCCCCAGCCGACCCGCATCGCGCCGAGGCCGTAGATCTTGGAGAAGGTGCGAGTCATCACGACGTTCGGGTGCCGGTCCACAAGCGCCGCGCCGCCGTCGTAGCCCTCGGCGTACTCGGTGTAGGCGCCGTCGAGGACCAGCAGGCAGTTGTCCGGCAGCGCCGCCGCGAGGCGCGCGAGCTCGGCGTCGGGCAGCCGCGTGCCGGTCGGGTTGCCGGGGTTGGCGATGAACACCATCCGGGTCCGCTCCGTCACCTTGCCGAGGATCGCGTCGACGTCGACCGTCCGCGCGCGCTCGGGTGCCTCGACCGGCGTGGCGCCGGCGGCGAGGGCGGAGGTCTTGTGGAGCGCGAAGCCGTGCTCGGTGTGGATCACCTCGAGGCCGGGGCCGACATAGGCCTGGCAGAGGAAGATGAAGAGCTCGTCGGAGCCGACGCCGCAGATGATCCTGTCGGGATCGAGCCCGTGCACCTCGCCGATGGCGGCGCGCAGCGCGGCGTGGTCGGTCGAGGGGTAGCGGTGCATCGTGGCGATGGCGGCGGCGGCGGCGGCGCGTGCGCTCGGCGGCGGGCCGAGGGGGTTCTCGTTGGAGGACAGCTTGAGCACTTCGCTGCGCCCCGGCAACGTGCTTGCTCCGCCCTGGTAGAGCGCGATGTCCATGATCCCGGGCTGTACGTCGATGCTCATGTCGGTCCCCCTGTCGCGCGCCTCTCCTAGAGCAAGATTCGCCGGCGGGGAAGCAGCGCCGCTTTTGCCTTGCAGCATCGGCCGGCGCCGCGCAGGGTTGTGCCTTGAGATTCCGCCGCGTAGCATCTTCTGCAGTGCCGCGAGGCACACCCGGTTCGGGGAGGACACGTTGGCCGAAACCACCGACAAGCCGCTGCTGATCAAGCGCTACGCGAGCCGCCGGCTCTACAACACCGAGACATCCGACTACGTCACGCTCGAGGACATCGCCGCCTTCATCCGCGACGGCCGCGAGGTGCAGATCGTCGACCTTAAGTCGGGCGACGACCTCACGCGGCAGTACCTGCTGCAGATCATCGCCGAGCACGAGAGCCGGGGCGAGAACATGCTCCCCGTCGGCGTGCTGACCGACCTGGTGCGCAGCTACACGACCCAGTCGATGTCGGTGATGCCGCAGTTCCTGTCGATGAGCTTCGACATGCTCCGCGAGGGGCAGTCGAAGATGATGGAGAACATGGGCGGCATGGGCGGCCTCGGCCCGATGGGCAAGATGCCCGGCATGGACGCGATCCGCGCCCAGCAGGAGGCGTTCCTGAAGGCGATGACGGGCGGCATGATGGGCTCCACCGGCCCCGCCCGCGAGGAGCCGCGCGGCGGCAAGGCCGGGTCCGGCGGGGACGACCTCGACGAGATCAAGAAGCAGCTTGCCGAGTTGCAGGACAAGTTGGGGAAGATGGGGAAGCGGTAGGGGCGGTTGTGTCGTAGTCGGGCGGGTCGGGTGGTGCCGGGCTGAAGCCCGGCCTACGGGACAACATGTCATCAACGCCGCGCGTGATCGTA
>NZ_CH724108.1:296955-317922 GCF_000153305.1 Oceanicola granulosus HTCC2516 | reverse complement strand
CTCACGCCACTCCCATCATCTGCAGGTCAGACATCCTGAGCCGCGCGTATCGCAGCGGCCCGAAATCGGCGAACTCCTCCACGTGGGGGAACAGCGACAGGTAGAGCTCGAGCGTCTCACCGCGCAGGCCGATCTCGTGCAGCGTGCCCGGGTGGTGGCTCTCCAGCTCGACGCCGCAGGCGACGATGCGGTGATGGGCGGCGAAGCCCAGGTGGTAGACCGGCACCGCGCTCATCGGCGTCAGCTCGATGATGTTGCAGCCGTCCACCATCTCGCGCGCCGGCACGAAGGCGCCGTCGCCGCGGGTGTAGCGCTGGATCGCCTGGCTGCGGTGGTAGAGCCGCGCGCGCGGGCCGAGCACGAGGTCGGGCATCGGGCGGGCGATGCCGAGCGCGTCGGCGGCGATGCGGGTCAGCCGGCCCATGTGCTCCGCCTGGCCCCTGGCCTTGGGCACGATGCTGGTGCAGCCGCGCCAGAGCAGCGGCTGGTAGCCGTCGTCGACCGTCTTGACCTCGTCGCCCGGCAGCAGGTCCTCGATGGCGACGGGGCCCCGCTCCGTGGCGATCAGCGTGCCGCGGGCGAAGGCGGCGAAGGCGTCCTCGAAGGCGGGGGTGGCGGGGGCGACCTTGGTGAAGTCGTCGATGTCGCCGTTGGGCCGGGCATAGAGCACCTCGTACTTGCGCATCAGCGTGCGTCGCTGCGGCGGGGTCTCGGGCGGCACGGTGGCGGGAACGGGAACGGCGGTGGTGGCGTCGGACAGGGACGCCCTGGCAGCGGGCGTGAGGGGCTTGGTCATGCGAACCCTTTACGGTCGGTCACATCGTCCGTCGGCCCCCACCGACAACTTCAGAGGACTAGTTTCTGACTGGAACCAGTCTCGGCGTAGGGCGACGGCTGTGTCAAAGACTGGTGGCGTGCGTTACGCGCGGGCGGTCAATCGGGGCATCGGGCGAGCATTGTCGACGCCTCGGGAGCCGGTCCGCCACAATCGGCGAATCGGGTCAGACCGGGTGCAGGACGCGCACGTTGCCGCCGCCGGCGCGGCGGGGCGGTGCCGTCGGGGCCGGCGCGCTGGCGAGTTCGGCGTCCTTGCGGCGGGCGATGAACGCGGCCCGGCGGGCCCCGCGCTGCCACGGCATCGCGACGCTCGTCTGCTCAGCTTCCCGGCGAATCCGATCGATGAGGGGAGTCTTGTTCGTCATCCTGCCGACCTTCCTTGCAGCCGCGGTTAACCTTAACCGCACCATCAGGGGACCATCGGGGGAAGGCGAGAATGGGGCAGCGCCGGGACATGTTCGCGGCCCCGCGCCACCGCCTCAGAGCCGGATGGCGGCGATCAGCCGGCCGTAATCGGCCTCGTTGGCGTGCACCGAGCGGCGGTAGCTGAAGAAGCGCCCCGGGTCGGAATAGGTGCAGTGCCGGCTCCAGGCGGCCTCGGCGACACCGGCGGCGCGCAGCCGCGCGAGGCCGAAGCCGGGCAGGTCGAACAGGTAGCGGTCGTCCTTGCCTTGCGCGAAGAAGCGGCCGTAGCACGAGTCCTCGGCGAGGAAGCGGTCGAGGAACTCGGGGCCGACCTCGTAGGCGCGCTGGCTGATCGAGGGACCGATTACCGCGCGGGTGCGACCGCGCTGCCCGCCGAGCGCCTCCATCGCGTCGAGCGTCGCCTCGAGCACCCCGTCGATCGCGCCGCGCCAGCCCGCGTGGGCCGCGCCGACGACACCGGCCTCGGGGTCGCAGAACAGCACCGGCTGGCAATCCGCCGTCAGCACCGACAGCGCCAGCCCCGGCACCTTCGTCACCAGCGCGTCGGCCTCGGGCGCGGGGCCCTCGGGCACGCCCTCGACGGTGACGACGCGGGCGGAGTGGACCTGGTGCACCCCGACGAGGGCGTCGGGCGCCACTTCGAGCGCGGCGGCGACGCGGGCGCGGTTGATGCTCACCGCCTCGTGCTGGTCGGAGCTGCCGTAGCCGCAATTGAGCCCGTGGAAGATGCCCGACGACGCGCCGCCGCCCCGGGCGAAGAAGCCGTGCCGGGCGGGCGCGAGGAGATCGGACGTGATGATGTCGAGCGTCATGGTTCGAGACCTGCGGGGTCGGGGCCGGACGGGTCGAGGCCCGGGGGCGGCGCGGCGTTCGGCGGGTAGAGGCCCATCACCTTGAACAGGTGACCCATCTCGGCGGGGTGGGTCAAGCGCCGGTGGGCGGCGAGGTGCGCCTCCAGCGCCGCCCCCTCGAGCCCGGCGGCGAGCTGCCGGGCGCGCTCGGCGATCCCGAGCCGCTCGAGGAAGACGCCCTGCGGCGTCAGCGCAGTGTGGCCGGCGGGTCGGGCGGCGGCGAGGGCGGCGAAGTCGACATGGGCGGTGAGATCGGCGCTGCCGGGCGCGTCGAGCGGATCGATCTTCTCGTGGCGGCGCAGCGCCTGCAGGCTGTCGCCCAGCGGCCGCCAATCGCCGTAATCCACGATCAGCGCCGCCCCGCCCTGCGCCGCGATGCGCGCGCCGATGGCCTCGGCGACGGGCGCGAGGGCCGGGCAATGCTCGACCATGTCGCCCTCCGCCGTGTCGGCCAGCCGGTCGGCCAGCCGTTCGAGCGGCGCGGCGGGGGTGAGACCAAAGGTCGGCGCGCCGTGCTCGTCGAGCGCGATCACCCGCTCGCGCCAGCCCTCGCCGTCGCGCAGGAACTGGCGCACCGGCAGCACGTCGAAGAACTCGTTGGCCAGCAGGAACAGCGGCCGGTCGTCCGGCAGGGTGGCGACGGTGTCGTGCCAGGTCGCCGCGCCGAGACGGTCGCGCTGGGCGTCGCGCAGGGCGGGGGAGGTCTCGACGAGGTGCAACTCGGCGGCCGCGGCGAAGCCGGGCACGCCGCGCGCCGCGCGCAGCACGTCGGCCATGAGCGTGCCCCGGCCGGGGCCGAGCTCGGCGAGCGCGAAGGGCGCGGGCGCGCCCTGGTCGAGCCACGCCTGCGCCAGCGCCAGTCCGAGCAGTTCGCCGAACATCTGGCTGATCTCGGGCGCGGTGGTGAAGTGCCCGCCCGCGCCAAGCGGATCGATGCCGGCATAGACGCCGTGCTCGGGGTGGTTGAGGCAGAGCGCCATGTAGTCGGCCACCGTCAGCGGCCCCGCCATCGCGATCTGGCGGCGGATGATTTCGGCCAGGCTCACGGCGCCGCGGCTCGCTGGCGGCGGGCATGGTGGATCATCGCGATGCCCACGATCACCATCGGCAGCGACAGCAGCTGGCCCATCGTCAGGCCCCACTCGCCGAACTGGATCACGTGGCCCCACGGGTTGCCCGGGCCGACGAACTGCGCGTCGGCCTGCCGCACCAGCTCGACCAGCATCCGCGACAGCCCGTAGCCGACGAGGAACACGCCGGTCACCAGCCAGGGCAGCTTCAGCCAGCCGAGACGGAACGCGCCGACCAGCAGCACCGCGCCGAGCAGCAGCCCCTCGAGCAGCGCCTCGTAGAGCTGCGAAGGGTGGCGCGCGCAGGCGCCGGCGACGGCATCGGCGCAGGTCTGCGCCGCCTCGCCGGGGAAGATCACGCCCCAGGGCAGGTCCGTCGGGCGGCCCCAGAGCTCGCCGTTGACGAAGTTCGCCAGCCGCCCGAGGAACAGCCCCGGCGGCACCGCGATGCCGAGCAGGTCGGAGATGGTGCCGATCCGCGCGCCGTTCTTGCGCGCGACGTAGACGATGGCCGCGCCGACGCCGAGGAAGCCGCCGTGGAACGACATGCCCCCCTGCCAGATGGCGGGGATCTCGAGCGGGTTGTCGAGGAAGTGGCCCGGCCGGTAGAACAGCACGAAGCCGAGCCGCCCGCCGACGATGATGCCCACGATCATCCAGGTGACGAGGTCTTCCACCTGCTCGCGCGTCAGCGGCGCGACGTTGTCGGGGAACAGCCGGGGGCGGCGTACGGCGGCGAGGATGATGCGCCAGCCGATGACGATGCCCACGATGTAGGCCAGCGCGTACCAGCGCAGCGCGAACTCCAAGCCGAACAGGGAGACGGAGAAGATCTCGGGCCGGAGAAACTCCGGGAAGGGGATGCCGGTCATGGCCGGTTGGTGGAGCCGGTCCGGAGCGGTGTCAACCGCCCGCCTTGCTGGGCGGCGGGATCGGACCCATATAGGGACGGACCAATCGGAGGCACCGGATGCAGACCAAGGGCAAGATTTTCGACGACCTGTCCCAGCTCATGACCAACGCGATGGGCGTGGCGCAGGGCGCGCGGGACGAGGCCGAGACCGCGTTCAAGGGCATGGTCGACCGCTGGCTCGCCGACCGCGACTTCGTGACCCGCGAGGAGTTCGACGCGGTGCGCGCGATGGCGCAGAAGGCGCGCGAGGAGAACGAGGCGCTCAAGGCCCGCCTCGACGCGATGGAAGCGAAGACCGACGCGTAGGGTGCGCGCTCGCCGCGCACCCCCGGCCGGATGACGAGGCGGCCCGCGCATCCCCTGCGCGGGCCGCTTGCGTCTGGCGGGGCAGGGGGGACGCTATCCCCCCTCTGGCGTTGCCATTCACCTCCCTGGGATACTTGACGGACAGAGACGTCAGAGGCTCTCGAGGTAGGCCGCGAGCACGTCGCGGGCGGCGGCGAGGTCGCTCTTGTGGGCCATCTCCGTCACCGTGTGGATGTAGCGGGTCCCGACGGTGATGCCGATGGCGCGGGCGCCCGCGGCGGCCTGCTGGGCGGCGGCGCCGTCCTGGCCGCCCGAGCGCAGCATGGTGCGCTGGTAGGGGATGTTCTTCTCCTTGGCGACGGCCTCGAAGGCGGCGACGAGGGCCTTGTCGGCGATGAAGCTGCCGTCGCGCAGGTGCAGGCCGAAGCCCTCGCCCTGGACCGTGGTGCGGTCCTGCTCGGGCACGCCGGGCGTGTCGCAGGAGAGGGTGACGTCGATGCCGATGCCGATGTCGGGGCGCACCTTGTAGGCGGCGGTGCGGGCGCCGCGCAGGCCGACCTCCTCCTGGGTGGTGAACACCACGTGCACCTCGGCGCCGCGCGCGTCGTCCTTCAGGGCACGCACCGCCTCGATGCCGAGCCAGCAGGCGATGCGGTTGTCGAGCGCCTTGGAGACGACCTTGTCGCCGAGCTCGAGGAACGGCTCGTCCATCACCACGTAGTCGCCGACCCTGATCTTGTCCTTGGCCGCCTCGCCGAGGCCGGTGTCGACGAAGAACTCGGCCACCTCCGGCACCTTCTTGCGGTCCTCGGGCGAGGAGATGTGGATCGGCTTGCCGCCCGGATTCATCACCGCCTTGAGGTCGCCCTCGTCGGTGCAGACCAGCACGCGGCGCGAGAACAGGTTGCGCGGGTCGAAGCCGCCGGCGGGCTGCAGGTAGAGGAAGCCCTTGTCGGTGATGTGGCTGACGAAGAAGCCGATCTCGTCCATGTGGCAGAGCAGCATGACGCGGGGCGCGCCGTCGCGGCCCTTGCGGACGCAGTGCAGCGAGCCCATCGGGTCGGTGCTCACCTCGTCGAACAGGTCCTTGACCTCGGCCTCGATCAGCGCGCGCACGCGCTCCTCGTTGCCGGGCACGCCGGGGGTTTCGCAGAGCCGTTTCAGCAGGTCGATGTTCATGGGCTTGTCTCCTTCGCGCGCGATCCTGCACCGGCGGCGAGGGAGGTCAATGGGGGGTGACTTGTGGGTAAGTTAGTGGCGGGGGCCAGATCGGGAGGGCAGGGAAGGGCAAACCGCAAAATACTGTGGTTATCCCCAAGAAACTGCTGGACAGGAGCCCGCCGGGGGCTTCACCATATATGGTAAGGAGACCGGCCATGCACCGTCTCCCTTGAGGACGCAGACTAGCGCTGGGGCGCTGCCAGGAGATCCCGCGCTAGGATACAGGAGGCCCAAGATGGCGCTGACCGAGCATATCCCGAGCGACGAAATCCACCCGATCGACCTCGTCGAGCACATCGCCGAGCACCACGAGTGGGAGTTCGACCGCATCGCCGACGACCAGATCGCGATGGCCGTCGAGGGGCAGTGGCGGACCTATTCCATCACCCTCGCCTGGTCGGCCTACGACGAGACGCTGCGGCTGATCTGCACCTTCGAGATGGAGCCGCCCGAGGAGCGGGTCGGCGCGCTCTACGAGGCGCTGAACCGGGCGAACGACCTGTGCTGGGCCGGCGCCTTCACTTACTGGGCCGAGCAGAAGCTGATGGTCTGGCGCTACGGGCTGGTGCTCGCGGGCGAGCAGGTGGCTGGGCCGGACCAGCTCGACACGATGATCCGCGCCGCCGTCACCAACGCCGAGCGCTTCTACCCCGCGTTCCAGCTCGTGACCTGGGCCGAGCGATCGGCGGACGAGGCGATCCAGGTCGCGATCGCCGAGGCCTACGGCCGGGCCTGAGCGCTCAGAGTACGCCGATCTCGGCCAGCGCCGCCGACAGCTCCGCCGGCAGCGCGTCCTCGCCCTGCCGCGCCGCCGTCAGGTCGGGCGGGGCGTCGCCGGGCGCGAGGTAGCGCCAGCCTTGGAACGCGCGCCGCCGGGTGGGGGCGACGGGGACGAGGCCGGGCTCGAGCACGATGGCGCAGCGGCGGATGCCGTCGCCCCGGTCGTGCGCGTCGAGGCGCAGGATGCGCTGGCGGCACAGGATGGTGCCCTTGATCACCCAGAAGATCGACCCGCCCGCGAGCAGCTCGTCGGCGCGCTTGGGCCACATCCGCGTGACGTGGCGCGGCAGCCCGTCCGGCGTCTGCGCGCGGCGCTGGTCCTGCCAGGCCGAAAGGTCGTCGATCCCGTCGGTGCCGACCGAGAGTTTCTGCAAATGCAGCATGTTCGCCAAAAGTTCCGGCTCCCCACTTCCGCGCCCCAGATGTTGTGGGTAAGCTAGGTCTCCGTCCCCGATTCTGCCAGTCCGACCCAGCTCAAGTTTCCGAAAGGATCCCCGCCATGACCCGCTTCGCCGCGCCGATCGCCGAACAGATCTGGGATATGAAGTACCGCCTGAAGGACGCCGACGGCACGCCCGTCGACACCGACGTCGAGGGCACGTGGCGGCGCATCGCCCGCGCCCTCGCCTCGGTCGAGGCCGATCCGGCGGCGTGGGAGCCGAAATTCTACGCGGCGCTCGAGGATTTCCGCTTCCTCCCCGCCGGACGCATCACCGCCGGGGCCGGAACGGACCGCTCGGTGACGCTGTTCAACTGCTTCGTGATGGGCACCGTGCCCGACACAATGGGCGGCATCTTCGACATGCTCAAGGAAGCCGCGCTCACGATGCAGCAGGGCGGCGGGATCGGCTACGACTTCTCCACCATCCGCCCGCGCGGCGCGCCGGTGGCCGGGGTCGCGGCCGATGCGTCGGGGCCGCTTTCCTTCATGGACGTCTGGGACGCGATGTGCCGCACCATCATGTCGGCCGGCTCGCGGCGCGGCGCGATGATGGCGACGATGCGCTGCGACCATCCGGACGTGGAGCAGTTCATCGAGGCCAAGTCCGACCCGGCGCGGCTGCGCATGTTCAACATGTCCGTGCTGGTCACCGACCCGTTCATGGAGGCGGTGAAGGCCGATGCCGACTGGGAGCTGACCTTCGGCGGCGAGGTCTTCCGCACGGTGCGGGCGCGCGAGCTGTGGGACCGGATCATGCGCTCGACCTACGACTACGCCGAGCCCGGCGTGATCTTCATCGACCGCATCAACGAGATGAACAACCTCGCCTACTGCGAGACCATCGCCGCCACCAACCCCTGCGGCGAGCAGCCGCTGCCGCCCTACGGCGCCTGCCTGCTCGGCTCGATCAACCTCGCCCGGCTGGTGGCCGAGCCCTTCGCCGAGGGCGCGTCGCTCGACGAGGCGGCGCTCGACGAGCTGGTCGCCACCGCGGTGCGGATGATGGACAACGTCGTCGACGCCTCGCGCTTCCCGCTGCCCCAGCAGGCCGAGGAGGCCCGCAACAAGCGGCGCATCGGCCTCGGCGTCACCGGCCTCGCGGACGCGCTGCTCATGGTCGGGCAGCGCTACGGCTCCGAGGAGGCCGCCGCGCTGACCGAGGCGTGGATGAAGCGCATCGCCCGCGCCGCCTACCTCGCCTCCGCCGACCTCGCCGCCGAGAAGGGGGCGTTCCCGCTGTTCCAGGCCGAGCCCTACCTCGCCTCCGGCACGATGGCGCAGATGGACGACGACGTGCGCGCCGCCATCGCCGAGAAGGGCATCCGCAACGCGCTGCTCACCTCCGTCGCGCCGACGGGGACGATCTCGCTCTATGCCGGCAACGTGTCGTCGGGGATCGAGCCGGTCTTCGCCTTCGCCTACAACCGCAAGGTGCTGCAGAAGGACGGCAGCCGCACCGAGGAGGAGGTGGTCGACTACGCCGTCCAGCTCTGGCGCGAGACCCGGGGCGACGCGGAGCTGCCCGCCCATTTCGTCAACGCCCAGACGCTCGCCCCGATGGACCACGTCCGGATGCAGGCGGCGGCGCAGAAGTGGGTGGATTCGTCGATCTCCAAGACGATCAACGTCCCCGCCGACATCGACTTCGAGAGCTTCAAGGACGTCTACATGGAGGCCTACGAGACGGGCTGCAAAGGCTGCACGACCTACCGGCCGAACGACGTCACCGGCTCGGTGCTGTCGGTGAGCGAGGAGAAGAAGGAGGCGCCGGCCGCTCCCGAAGTCGTCTCCGACGAAAACGCCGGCGAGGTCATCTACATGACCGAGCCGCTCGACCGCCCGCAGACCCTCGACGGGCAGACCTACAAGCTCAAGTGGCCCGGCAGCGAGCACGCGATCTACATCACGCTCAACGACGTGATCATCAACGGCCAGCGCCGGCCCTTCGAGATCTTCATCAACTCCAAGAACATGGAGCACTTCGCCTGGACCGTGGCGCTGACGCGGATGATCTCGGCGGTGTTCCGGCGCGGCGGCGACGTGTCGTTCGTGGTCGAGGAGCTGAAGGCCGTGTTCGACCCGCGCGGCGGGGCGTGGATGCAGGGCAAGTACATCCCCTCGATCCTCGCCGCGATCGGCGGCGTGATCGAGAAGCACCTCGTCGCCACCGGTTTCCTCGCGGGCGAAGGGCTGGGGCTCAAGTCCGACCCGCAGGCCGAGGTTGTCTCCCTCGACACCCCCCGCCCCCGCACCGCCGCCTGCTCCTCCTGCGGCAGCTACGACCTCCGCATGGTCGAAGGCTGCATGACCTGCGGGAACTGCGGCTTCTCCAAGTGCGGGTGAGCCGAGGCGGCGGCATAATATTGTATTGGTAGGCAGCAGCGCGGCGTCGGTTGCGGCCCGGGGACGCGCTGGCCATTGCCGTTCCCGGCCGACCCGGTTTAGGGAGGGATGTGGGTCAGGGGTGCAGCATGAGTGACGAGACCGGGAAGCGCGCGGCGATACAGGATCATGCGGCCTACCTCGCGGGCTGGCACGACTTCCAGGCCGACATCGAGATGCTCGCGGGCAGCGAGCTGGTGCGCACCATCCTCGAGACGGTGATGCTCGCCACCGACATGCGCTTCGCGGCGGTGGCGCGGGTGACGGCGGAGCGCTGGATCGCCTGCCGGACGGTGGACGAGGTCAATTTCGGCCTCGCCGCCGGCGACGAGATCGAGATCGAGTCGACCTTCTGCCAGTCGGTCCGCGACACGTCCGAGAAGGTGCTGTTCAACGACGTCGCCACCGACGACGTCTACCGCAACCACCCGATCGCGGCGCAGTTCGGCATCGTCAGCTACGCCTCGATTCCGATCTACCGCAGCGACGGCTCGTTCTTCGGCACGCTCTGCGCCATCGACACCGAGCCGCGCGACGTGAAGAACCCGCGCGCGGTGGCGATGCTGGAGATGTTCGCCGACGTGATCGGCCGCGGCCTCGAGACGGAGGAGCGACTCGAGACCCAGGAGCGGCTGGTCGAGCAGCAGCGCGAGATGGCCCGCATTCAGGAGGAGTTCGTCGCCGTCCTCGGCCACGATCTGCGCAACCCCGTCGCCGCGCTGGATGCCGGCCTGCGCCAGATCGAGCGCGATCCGATGGGCGAGCGGGCGCGCCGGGTGGTGCCGCTGATGCGCGCGTCGCTGCAGCGGATGAACGACCTGATCGACAACATCATGCTCCACGCCCGCTCCCGGCTCGGCGGCGGCCTGCGGATCACGCCGAGCGACGACGCTCCGCTGGCGCAGGCGGTGACGCAGGTGGTGGAGGAGATCCGCGCCGCGTCCGACGGGCAGGCGGTGACGCTCGACCTGCAGCTCGCGCGGCCGGTCAGCTGCGACGCCGCCCGCGTCGCGCAGGCGGTGTCGAACCTGCTGTCCAACGCCGTGCGCCACGCCACCCCCGGCACCACGGTGGGCGTGCGCGCCGCCGTCGAGGGGGGCGAGGCCGCGATCAGCGTCACCAACGAGGGCGAGCCCATCCCCGAGGAGGTGCGCGGGAACCTGTTCCAGCCCTACCGCCGCGGCCGCCACAGCGGCGACGAGGGCCTCGGGCTGGGCCTCTCCATCGCCGCCTCGATCGCCGCCGCCCACGACGGCCGGATCGACGTCGCCTGCGAGGGCGGCCGCACGACCTTCACCTTCCGGATGCCCCTCGTCGGCGCCCCCGTCGCCGCCTGACACCGCTCGGCTTCGGCCGCGCGCGGCAGGACCCGGGCGCGCCGCGCTCGCTGCCGGCGGGCTGGCGGAACCCATCCCGTGCCCGCGCCTTGTCCTGCCAGCTTCCCCAGTGCGGACCCGCGGCCCATGATCGACCTCTGGTACAAGAACGCCGTCGTCTACTGCCTCGATGTCGAGACCTTCATGGACGCCGACGGCGACGGCGTCGGCGACTTCCGCGGGCTGGCCGACCGGCTCGACCACCTCGAGGGGCTCGGCGTCACGACGGTCTGGCTCAATCCGTTCTACCCCACGCCGAACCGCGACAACGGCTACGACGTGACCGACTTCTACGGCATCGACCCGCGCCTCGGCAGCGCCGGCGACTTCGTCGTCTTCCTGCGCGCCGCGCGGGATCGGGGGATGCGGGTGCTCGTGGACCTCGTCGCCAACCACACCTCGATCGACCACCCGTGGTTCCGGTCCGCCCGCGCCTCGACGGACTCGCCCTATCGCGACTGGTACGTCTGGTCGGAGGAGGAGCCCGAGGACCTCACCGAGGGCATCATCTTCCCCGGCGTGCAGGAGGCGGTCTGGACCTGGGACGAGACCGCGCAGGCGTGGTACCTGCACCGCTTCTACGCGCACCAGGCCGACCTCAACATCGCCAACCCGGCCGTGCGCGAGGAGATCCTGCGCATCATGGGCTACTGGCTCGAGCTCGGCGTCTCGGGCTTCCGCGTCGACGCGGTGCCATTCCTCGTCGAGTACAAGGGGCTGAAGGAAGAGCCCGACCGCGAGCCGCTGCTGCTGCTGTCGGAGATGCGCGACTTCCTGTCGTGGCGGCGCGCCGAGGCGATCCTGCTGGCCGAGGCAAACGTCGAGCGGGACAGGGCGCCGCTCTATTTCGGCGGGCGCGCCTTCGGCGAGGACGAGCGGATGCAGCTGCTCTTCGACTTCCCGCTGAACCAGGCGCTGTGGCTGGCCTTCGTGCGCCACGATCCCGCGCCCGTCGTCGCGGCGCTGCGCTCGCGGCCCGAGGAGGACGGGCTGCAGGCGCAATGGGCGGTGTTCCTGCGCAACCACGACGAGCTGTCGCTCGACAAGCTGGGCGAGGCCGAGCGCGAGGAGGTGTTCGCCGCCTGCGCGCCGGACGAGGGGATGCGGCTCTACGACCGGGGCATCCGTCGCCGGCTCGCGCCGATGCTCGGCGGCGACGCGCGGCGGGTGGCGCTGGCGCAGTCGCTGCTGTTCGCGCTGCCGGGCACGCCGGTCATGTGGTACGGCGACGAGATCGGGATGGGCGAAGACCTCGACCTGCCCGAGCGCGATCCGGTCCGCACCCCCATGCAGTGGTCCGACGAGCCCCACGGAGGCTTTTCCGACGCCGCCGAGACGGTGCGCCCCGCCGTCGCCGAGGGGCCGCTCGGCTACCACGAGACCAACGTCACCGCGCAGGAGGGGCGGCCGGCGTCGCTGCTGGGGCAGGTGCAGGCGCTGGTGCGGGCGCGGCGGGCCTGCCCGGCGATCGGCTGGGGGTCGTGGCGCGTCATCGAGGGGCTGCCCGAGGGCGTGCTCGGCCTCGCCTGCGCCTGGCGCGGCAGCGAGGTGGTGACGCTGCACAACTTCACCGACCGCGACGTGCAGGTGCCGCTCTCCGAGCTCGGCACGGAGCCGCTGGCGCAGATCGTGGGCCCGCCCGACACCGAACCCGGCCCCGTCGACGGCCACCTCGCCCTGCGGCCCTACGACTACCGCTGGCTGCGCGCGGGGCGGACGCGGAAGTAGGCGCGAGGGCAGGGGGCCGCCGCGCCATACTGTCGCCCACCTTCCGGGCGACATGGCCGCACGCCCACAGTCCGGACGCCTGCCAGTGCCCTTCGACCACGACCTCCCGACCCTCGGCCTCGCCGCCCTCGCGCTCCTGATCCTCCTGTCCCTGCTCCGGCAGCTCGTCCAGATTGCCTGGCGGATGTCGCGTCCGCGCCGCCTGGTGCGCCACGTGCCGCTGCTGCTGGTGCTCGTCGGGCTGGCCGTGGCGCTCAGGCCGGACTTCGTGCCGCCGCTCGCGGCCTCCGAGGGGCTGACGGGCCGCGTCACCCACGTGCGCGACGGCGACACGGTGGAGGTGGCGGGCCAGCCGGTCCGGCTCAACGGGCTGACCTGCGACGAGCGCGGCACGCCGCTCGGCGAGCGCGCCGACGCCGCGATGCGCCGGCTCGTGGCCGGGCGGCGGGTCGCGTGCGACCTGACCGGCGCGCGCTCCTACGACCGCCTCGTCGGGCGCTGCCGCCTCGACGACGGGCGCGACCTCGGCGCGGTGATGATCGAGGCCGGTCTCTGCGGGCGCTGCGCCGCCTACGACCGCGACGGCGCGTATGTCTCCGTCGCCCGCCGCGCCGAGCCGTTCGCGGGCGAGATGCCCGGCTACTGCTCCTGACCTGTGTCGCCGCCGCAATGGCGCGCCAACTTCTGCCCGCGCGCCTCGCAACCGCCCCGCCCGCCGCCGTAGACAGGGAGGCAGCGCCACCCGACAGCCACGGACCCCGCAGATGCGTGCCACCCTCCTCGCCGCGCTCCTCGCGCTCACCGCCCTGCTCCTGCCCGGCGCGGCCACTGCCGAACGGCAGACGCTGGGCTACGGACGGATCTTCAACAACGACCTGATCGGCGACGGGCTCGACCGCTGGCGGACCGGTTCCTACACTTGGTCGCTGATCCGGGGGCCGGGCTGGCAGGGGCGCGCGCCGGCGCGGCCGGGGCAGGTCATGGAATACCGCTTCCACACCGAGATCATCGCCCCCTCGCGCCTCAACGGCACCGGCTCGCGCGACCGCCGCTACGCCGGGATCCACAGCCTCGGCGCACACACCCACGTGGCGCGCGGCCCGTTCGACCTCGCTTTCGGCGCGGACCTCGTCTTCACCGGCCCGCAGACCGGGATCGACGACGCGCAGGCGTGGGTGCACGACCGCACCGACGCGCCGCGCATGGGGGTGCGCGAGTGGCAGATCGGCGACGGCGCCCACCTGCACGGCACCCTCGAGGCCGCCCGCCCGGTGGTGCTGCAGGGCGCCATCTTCCGCCCCTTCGCCGAGCTGCAGCACGGGGTCGAGGACCTCGGCCGGATCGGCGTCGACTGGATGGTGGGCGACATCCTGAGTGACGGGCTGCTGCTGCGCGACAGCGTCACCGGCCACCTCGTGCGCGGCATCGAGGGCGCGGTGACGGGGCTCGGCTTCGTCGGCGGCCTCGATGTCACCCGCATCAGCGAGAGCCTCTATCTCCCCGCCGGCGGCGTCGCGACGCTGGCCGAGGAGCGGCTCCGGGTGCGCGCGGGCGTGCATTGGCAGGCGGCGGCCGACGTGTCGTTCTTCTACGGGCTGACCTACCTCGGCGAGGAATTCGAGGAGCAGACCGAGGGCCAGGTGCTTGGCTCGCTCAAGCTGAACTTCGCCTTTTAGGTCACGCTCCTCGCACCGTTGTCTGCCGCCGGCTTGATCGGCCGGGGCAGGGTGGTATGTCGGAAAGCGGCGACCCGGCCGGCAGAGCAGGGCGCTCGAGCGAGACGAAGAGCAGGTTGCACAGGCATGAGAGCGGGCTTTCGCGGCACGTTCGTCATCTCCTGGACCCAGACCGAAGTCGACGGCCTCTGGTCGGCCCCCGTCACCGCCTTGCGCAAGGGCGCGATGTGGCGCTGGCGCGGAGACCTGGTCCGGGTGGACGGCCCGAACGGGGTCTTGCCCCTCGGTCCGGCCCTGGGAGCAGCGGACATCCGGCAGCGCGCGGCGGCGTCGCTGCGCCGGCATGGCCGTGCCGCCGCGCCGTCTCCGCCGCCCTTGCCCGACGACGATGCGCCCGACGCCTTCTCCGGGAGCGACGACGAGGCTTTCACCGTCACCGACGGCACCCGGCTCTGGCGCGTGCGCGTCATCCAGCGCCCTCGGGGCCGCTCGCCGCTGTGCCTGTTCGAGGGCGCGCCGCCGCCCGCCGAGGCCGAGCTGTGGGTGGTGCGCCGGACGCTGCGCACCGCGCCGCGCGATCCCGAAGCGCCGCGAGCGAACGTGATCTGCTTCACCCCCGGCACCCTGATCCGCACCGAACGCGGCGCGCTGCCGGTCGAGCGCATCGCAGAGGGCACGCGGGTCCAGACCAAGGACAACGGCTGCCGACCCGTGCTCTGGACAGGGCGGCGGCGCATCAGCGGTGCCCGTCTCAGGGCGATGCCCGAGCTCGCGCCCGTGCGCTTCCGCCCCGGCGCGGTGGCCAGCGACGTGCCGGACGGCGAACTGCTGGTCTCGCCCGGCCACCGGGTGCTGGTCGGCGGGCGGCGGGCGGAGGCGATGTTCGCCACGCCCGAGGTGCTCGTCGCGGCGGCCGACCTCGTCGACGGGCGCGGCATCGACCGGGTGCGGGGGCTGGCCGGGCTGATCTACATCCACCTCGCGCTCGAGCAGCACGAGATCCTGTTCGCCAACGGCGTCGCCACCGAGAGCTTCCACCCCGCCGCGATGCCGCCAGGCCGGCTCGACGCCGCCGACGCCGCGCGGCTGGAGGCGCTGGTGCCGGGGGTCAGCCGCGATCCCACCCGCTACGGCCCGTTCGCGCGCCGCCTGCTCAGCGCGCCCGAGGCGGCAATCCTCGCCGGGATGGCGGCGTGATCCTGCGCCGCGGCAGCGTCCCGGCCGAGCGCCGCCGCGGCTCGGCGGGCTGGCGCACCGAGGTGCGGCTGTCCGAGGCCGGCGGACTGACCCAGTACGGCGCCTACGTCGTCACGCTCGAGGCGCGCACGCCCTCCTCCGAGCGCCACTGGCACCTCAACGAGGACGAGTTCCTCTACCTGCTCGAGGGCCGGGCCGTCGTCGTCGAGAACGACGGCGAGCACGAGATCGGCCCCGGCGACGCGGTCTGCTGGCCGGCGGGAGTCGCCAACGCCCACGCCATCCGCAACGACACCGACGCGCCGGTCACCTTCCTCGTCGTCGGCACCCGTGCCGAGCGCGACGTGGTCACCTATCCCGACAGCGGCCGGGTGCTGCGGCTCGAGCCGCCCCGCGCCTGGGGCTCCCGCGATCCCGGGGCCGGCGAGAGCGGTTGACACCGCCTGCCGGCTGGCGTAGGCGGCGCGCTCATTGGTGTTGGTGGCCCCCGCGAGGGGATGCCTGTCGCCCTTCGGGGAAAGGACAACGCCCTTCGACAGTCCAGAAGGAGATCAGACGGTGACCAAACGCACCTCTGCCAAGTACAAGATCGACCGCCGCATGGGCGAAAACATCTGGGGCCGCCCGAAGTCCCCGGTGAACCGCCGCGAATACGGCCCCGGCCAGCACGGCCAGCGCCGCAAGGGCAAGATGTCCGACTTCGGCCTGCAGCTGCGCGCCAAGCAGAAGCTCAAGGGCTACTACGGTGACCTCACCGAGAAGCAGTTCCGCCGCATCTTCTCCGAGGCCGAGCGCGTCAAGGGCGACACCGGCGAGAACCTGATCGGCCTGCTCGAGCGCCGCCTCGACGCCGTCGTCTACCGCGCCAAGTTCGTGCCGACGATCTTCGCCGCGCGCCAGTTCGTCAACCACGGCCACGTCACCGTCAACGGCAAGCGGGTCAACATCCCGAGCTACCGCGTCAAGGAAGGCGACGTCGTCGCCGTCCGCGAGAAGTCGCGCCAGATGGCGTCGATCCTCGAGGCGACGCAACTGCCCGAGCGCGACGTGCCGGACTACCTCGACGTCGACCACTCCAAGCTCACCGCCACCTACGTGCGCGCTCCCGGCCTCGCCGACGTGCCGTACCCGGTGATCATGGAGCCCAACCTCGTCATCGAATACTACGCCCAGAACTAAGCCGTTCCGAGGCGACAGATCGAGAAGGCCGCGCCCCGCCGGGTGCGGCCTTCTTCGTTCCGCGGGAGCGCCGGCTCAGGCGACGAGCTTCGCCACCGACGCGAGATCGTCGCGGAAGCGCGCCGTCTCCGCCGCCTTGGCGGCCGCGTCCGGCAGGCGCAGCAGGTAGGACGGGTGCACGGTGAGGAACACCGGGCCGTATTCCGTTTCCTCCACCGCGCCGCGCCGCTTCAGGATGCCCTTGCGGCTGCCGGTCAGTGTCTCCGCCGCGGTGCCGCCCATGGCGAGGATCAGCTTCGGCTGCACCAGGTCCAGCTCCTGCGCGATCCACCAGCGGGCATGCTCGATGTCGCCGCTCGTGGGCGACTGGTGGATGCGCCGCTTGCCGCGCAGGGTGAACTTGAAGCGCTTCACCGCATTCGTCACGTAGGCGGCGCCGCGCTCCAGCCCGGCCTCGGCGGCGACGGTGTCGAACATCTGCCCGGCGGGGCCGACGAAGGGACGGCCTTCGCGGTCCTCGACATCGCCGGGCTGCTCGCCGACCACCATCAGCCGCGCATCCGCCGGCCCCTCGCCGAGCACGATCCGGCCGTAGCCCGGCTGGGTCTCCCGGTTTTCCGCCTCGGCGCGCTTCCTGAGATCGTCGAATGTCATCCCCCGCAGAACGCCGGGCGCGTGCAGCCGTTCCAGGATCCGCTCCGCGCGCACCGGCGGCAGGGTCGGTGCCGCCTCGGCCATTTCGCGCGCCCGCGCCTCGGCGTTGGCGATCAGATCGGGAATGTGGCGCGCCTCGGGCAGGTTCTTCCAGTACTTGCGCGGCATCTCGGAGGTCATCGCCTTCACCTTGAGGCGGGCCGGGTTGAAGATGTTGCGGAAGTAGGTGCCCCAGAGCTCGTCGGCGCCGTCCTCGGGCAGGTCGGGGCGCGGCGAGCCCTCGTGCAGACTCAGCTGCCCGCCCTCGAAGCGGGCGGTGACGTCGGGCGTGTGGATTGCCCAGTCCATGTCGGCGAAGCGGCGGGTGAAAAACGGCGCGGTCGGCTCGAGCGTGTGGTGCGTCGGCTCGAACCAGGCGGCGAAGCGGCGGCGGCCGTCCGCGCCGGCCTCGCCGAGATCGCGGAAGCGCACGAAGGCCGTCATCTTGTGCGCGCAGCGGCGGACGTTCTTCTCCATTCCGCGCAAGGTCGCGAGTTGCGCGTCGCCCCGGTCGACCATCAGCTGGGGCTGGCGCCGCAGCCGCCACAGGAACGCGTAGAGCCGCGCGAAGCGCTCGGGATCGCTGTGCCAGCAGACGTTCTCGGCCAGCGCCACGAATGCCTTGGGCACGGTGACGTCGCCGCGCGGCGCGACGGGTGCGGGCTCAGCGCCGAACAGGTCGATCTGCGCCGGGCTGTCCCACGCCCAGAGCACCGCCTCGGGCGGCACCTGCGCGGCCAGCAGCCCGCGCGCCGCCGTGCGCCAGGCGGCGGCGGTGCCGATCCGGGGGAGGGCGACGGTGCGCATCGCCTAGAACAGCGACAGCTGCTCGGGCGGCGGCGCGAAGCGGGTGCGCAGGTCTGCGCTGTCGATCGTCCCGCCGGGCGACCAGTCGCGCAGGGTGATGAACGGCCGCGCCTTCTTCAGCGCCGCCCCCATCCGCCGCAGGTCGTCGTAACGCAGGTCGCGGTGGCGGCGGGTGGCGAGGATGCGGTCGACCGTCTTGGTGCCGAAGCCCGGCACCCGCAGCAGCATCGCCTTGTCGGCCCGCTGCACGTCGAGCGGAAACTCTTCGCGATGCGCCAGCGCCCAGGCGAGCTTCGGGTCGATCTCGAGGTCGAGGTTGCCGTCGGCGCGGCTGCCGGTGATCTCGTCGACGCCGAAGCCGTAGAACCGCATCAGCCAGTCCGCCTGGTAGAGCCGGTGCTCGCGCTGCAGCGGCGGCGTCACCAGCGGCAACTTGGCCGAGCTGTCGGGGATCGGCGAGAACGCCGAGTAGTAGACCCGCCGCAGCCCATAGGCGCCGTAGAGGCCCGAGGACTGGCCGAGGATGGTGGCGTCGTTGGAGCCGTCGGCGCCGATGATCATCTGCGTCGACTGCCCGGCGGGCGCGAACTTGGCGGGGCGCTTGCCGGTGTGGCTCCTGTCCTTCGACGCGCGGCGCTGCGCCTTCACGTCGGCCATCGCGCCCCGGATCTGGCCCGGCGACTTCTCGGGCGCGTAAGCCTTGACCGCCGCGTCGGTCGGCAGCTCGACGTTGATCGAGAGCCGGTCGGCGTAGAGCCCGGCCTCGGCGATCAGCTCGGGCGAGGCGTCGGGGATGGTCTTGAGGTGGATGTAGCCGCGGAAATTCTCCTCGAGACGCAGCGTGCGCGCGATGCGGACCATGTCCTCCATCGTCTTGTCGGGAGTCTGGATGATGCCCGAGGAGAGGAACAGCCCCTCGATGTAGTTGCGCCGGTAGAACTCGGTGGTGAGGTGGACGACCTCCTCCGGCGAGAAGCGCGCGCGGGGGGTGTTGGAGGAGACGCGGTTGACGCAATAGGCGCAGTCAAAGATGCAGAAGTTCGTCATCAGGATCTTCAGCAGGCTGATGCAGCGCCCGTCCGGCGCGTAGGCGTGGCAGATCCCCGAGCCTTCCGTGGATCCCAGACCCTTGCCGTCGCGCGAGTCGCGCCGGCTGGTGCCGGACGAGGCGCAGGAGGCGTCGTAGCGGGCGGCGTCCGACAGGATCGCGAGCTTGTCCTGGAGTGTGCGTGGCATGATGTTCACATTATGTTCGCGTCACCCCTCCGGCAAGGGCGTGCCTGTTTGACGCTAGGTCACACCGCCCCATCTCACGCGAACGTGTGCCGGTCCCCGTAGGCCGGGCTTCAGCCCGGCCCGCACCGGCCGGGAAGCCGGGCTGAAGCCCGGCCTACGGCGGCCCCTCGCCGGGCGGGGCGACGGCACCCGCCCGGTTCACAAGCCCGCCGCCTTTGCCTATGAGGCTCCGATCGCATGGGAGACGCTGGATGACTGAGACGCATGGCAAGTACGGCCGCATCGACGGGCCGGTGGTGATGATCGGCTTCGGCTCGATCGGGCAGGGGACGTTGCCGCTGATCCTGCGCCACTTCGACCTCGACCCCGGCGCGCTCACCGTCGTCGAGCCCAGCACGGCCAAGGCCGAGGCGCTCGCTGCGCAGGGCATCCGCCACGTCGCCGAGGCGGTGACGCGGGAGAGTTACCGCGAGCTGCTCGGCGGGCTGCTCGAGCCGGGGCGGGGCTTCTGCGTCAACCTCAGCGTCGACACCTCCTCGCTCGACCTGATCCGCTTCTGCCGCGAGATCGATGTCCCCTACATCGACACCGTCGTCGAACCCTGGTCCGGCTTCTACTTCGAGACCAGTGAAAACGCGCAGCGCACGAACTACGCCCTGCGCCAGAAGGTGCGCGACGAGAAGGCGGCGAATCCCGGCGGCACCACGGCGGTATCCTGCTGCGGCGCCAACCCGGGGATGGTGTCGTGGTTCGTCAAGGAGGCGCTGCTGACCCTCGCGCGCGACACCGGCCGCGACGCCACCGCCCCGACCGACCGCGAAGGCTGGGCGAAGCTGATGCAGAACCTCGGGGTCAAGGGCGTCCACATCGCCGAGCGCGACACGCAGGTTCGCCACAAGCCGCGCCCGCGCAACGTGTTCGTCAACACCTGGTCGGTCGAGGGCTTCATCGCCGAGGGCTTCCAGCCCGCCGAGCTCGGCTGGGGCACCCACGAGACGTGGTTTCCCGAGAACGCCCACCGCCACGCCACCGGCTGCCAGGCCGGCATCTGGCTCGAGCGGCCCGGCGCGATCACCCGGGTGCACACCTGGTGCCCGACGCCGGGGCCGCAATTCGGCTTCCTCGTCACCCACAACGAGGCGATCTCCATCGCCGACTACTACACCGTCGGCGAGGGCGCGGAGCCCGAGTTCCGTCCCACCTGCCACTACGCCTACCACCCCTGCGACGACGCCGTGCTGAGCCTGCACGAGATGTTCGGCTCGGGCCGCCAGCAGGCGGTGCACGAGATCCTCGAGGTCGACGAGATCATCGACGGCGTGGACGAGCTCGGCGTGCTGCTGTTCGGCCACGAGAAGAACGCGCTCTGGTTCGGCTCGCGCCTGTCCAACGAGGAGACCAGGCGTCTCGCCCCCGACCAGAACGCGACCGGCCTGCAGGTAACGTCGGCGGTGCTGGCGGGGATGGTCTGGGCGCTCGAGAATCCCGGCCGGGGCATCGTCGAGACCGACGAGATGGACCACGCCCGCTGCCTCGAGATCCAGCGCCCCTACCTCGGCCCCGTCGAGGCGCATTACACCGACTGGACCCCCCTGCAGGACCGCTGGGAGCTGTTCCCGGAGGACATCGACGAGAGCGACCCCTGGCTGTTCCGCAACGTGCTGGCGTCGTAGGGCGGGCGTGTTGCGGTGCGGCAGGGGATAATGGAGGTGCTACGGTCCCCCGTAGGCCGGGCTTCAGCCCGGCATGGCGGGGGAGCCGGGCTGAAGCATTATCCCGTGCCGCACCGCAACACGCCCGCCCTACGACGCCCTTTCCAGCACACTGGGGTCATAGCTGTTTCCTGA
>NZ_CH724108.1:294772-296855 GCF_000153305.1 Oceanicola granulosus HTCC2516 | reverse complement strand
CGCACCTCCGACGAGCCGCCACTCACCCCTTGCGGCGGCGTGAGCGAAACGGGTGCTTGCGGTAGAAGTGCCGGTTCTTCACCACGAACTCCGCCAGCACCTTCGTGAACCCGCCGACCGGCTGGCCCTTCAGGTATAGGAACCCCATCAACCCGCCGATGGCGCCGCCGATCACGTCGATGATCAGATCCCACATCGTGTCCTGCAGGCCCGACTTTTGCATGTTGAGCCCGAAGTTCCGGTCCATCGCGAACTCGAAGATCTCCCACACCGCCCCGATCGTCACCGCGAAGGTGAAGCCGATGAAGCCGAGCGCCCAGGCGGGCGCGGCGTAGCGGTCGCCCTCGAACAGGGTGAAGGCGAACAGGAAGCCGATCATCCCGAAGCCCATCGCCGAGCCGCCGTGCAGCAGCATGTCCCACCACCAGTAGCGCTCGTAGAAGTTCACCGCTTCGCCGAGGAAGATGGTGGCGTAGATGAAGACGACG
Organism: Oceanicola granulosus HTCC2516; assembly: GCF_000153305.1. Taxonomy (GTDB): domain Bacteria; phylum Pseudomonadota; class Alphaproteobacteria; order Rhodobacterales; family Rhodobacteraceae; genus Oceanicola; species Oceanicola granulosus. Next base: position 296,367 of record NZ_CH724108.1, on the reverse strand, counting down.
ATCCCCACGGTGAACCCCGCCGGCAGCTGGATGCCGACGCGCTTGACGAGGAAGGTCGGCGCGAGGGTGAGGGCGAAGGTCAGAAGCGCGACGAGGCCGAGCGACAGCCGTCCGCTGACGGCGGCGTAGGTGACCGCGCCGATCAGGGAGACCCAGATCAGGAGGACGGGGAGCGGCTGGGCCTTGATGTCGCGGATGAAGCGGTAGGACATTGCGTTGATCTAAGCGACCGGCGCGCGCGATCAAGCGGATGTGACAGCCCGGGCGCCGCCCTATATCAGCCGCCATGACCCTGCGACTGGCGAGCTACAACATCCGCAAATGCCTCGGCACCGACCGCCGCCGCGATCCGCACCGCATCCTGCAGGTGCTGCGGCAGGCCGATGCCGACGTGGTGGCGCTGCAGGAGGTGGACATGCGGCTCGGCCCGCGCCCCGCCGCGCTGCCGCGCGCGCTGGTGGAGGCCGAGACGGACTATGCGCCGCTGGCGCTGGTTACCTCGAAGAGCAGCCTCGGCTGGCACGGCCAGACCATCCTGCTGCGCCGGGGCCTGCGCATCCTCAGCGAGGCGCGCGTGCCGCTGCCGGGGCTCGAGCCGCGCGGCGCGGTGCTGGTGGAGGTGGAGGACCCGGGTCGGGGGCCGATCCGGGTGGTGGGGGTGCATCTTGGCCTGCTGCGGCGCGACCGGCTGCGCCAGATCCGCGCGATCCTGTCGGCCCTCAGGGCGCGCGGGCCGATGCCGGCGGCGATCATGGGCGATTTCAACGAATGGTCCGAGGCGCGGGGGCTGCAGGGCTTCGAACCGCCATGGGAAGTCCACACCCCCGGCCCGTCGTTCCACGCCCGCCGCCCGATGCTGGCGCTCGACCGGATCGTGCTCGGGCCCGGTCTGGCATTGCAGAGGTCGGGCGTGGTGGCTACAGCGCTCTCCCGACGCGCCTCCGACCACCTGCCGATCTGGGCCGAAGTTACTCGCACGGGTTGAGGCGGCGCAAAATTCTTGCCGGACGGCGAAACGATATTGCCGAAATGCCGTTGGTCTGATGACTGACGGCCCTTGGGGCAGCTTCAGGAGACGACCATGCCCGGTACCAAGCTCGATGACATCGACCGCAAGATCCTTGCCGAACTGCAGGGCGACGGCCGGATGACCAACGTCGAACTCGCGCGGCGGGTCGGCATCTCCGCCCCGCCCTGCCTGCGCCGGGTGCGCGCGCTCGAGGAGCAGGGCTTTATTCTCGGCTACCACGCCGACGTGAATCCGCGCGAGCTCGGCTTCGAGGTGCAGGTGTTCGCGATGGTCGGGCTGCAGAGCCAGGCCGAATCCGACCTCTCCGCCTTCGAGGCCCGCTGCCGCGACTGGCCGCTCGTGCGCGAGTGCCACATGCTCAACGGCGACATCGATTTCATCCTGAAGTGCGTCGCGCCGGACCTGCGGAGCTTCCAGACGTTCCTCACCGAGGAACTGACGGCCGCGCCCAACGTCGGCAGCGTGAAGACGTCGCTGGTGATCCGGCAGGCCAAGGACGAGCCGGGCGTGCCGTTCGACATCCTCGAGGCGCGCCTGCGCCGGGAGGCGTAGGCCGGTGGGGCCG
>NZ_CH724108.1:292067-294672 GCF_000153305.1 Oceanicola granulosus HTCC2516 | reverse complement strand
CAGGCCGATCAGCAGCAGCGGGCACGGGTTGCCGACTCCGCGCCGCACCCGGTCCTCCAGCTTGCTCCAGTGCGTCGTGGCCGGGGCGAACTTGTCGACGACGAACTTCTTCGAGAACGCCTCGGCGAACGGCACCCCGCGCGCCACCTGCGCCGCCACCGCGCGGCGCTGCGCGCCGGTGCGGCTGGCGAGGCCGAGCCGGTCGACATCCGCCTCCGCCGCCAGCCCCTGCCCCGCCAGCCGGCTTTCCCCCACCCCATGGCGCTGCCGGTCCGGCGACGGTCAACACGCCTTGCCACTCGAACAGCACCACGTGGAGCAACTTCGGCCGCGAGCGCGACCGGTAGAGCATTCCCCGCGCGCCGGCGGCGCGGGCGGCGTCGGAGGCGGCCCAGGTGGGGGCGGGCGCACCGGCGGCGCGGGGCGCTTGCCAGACGGCGCGGGTGCGGGCGTCGTCGCGCAGGTCGGCGAGGCAGTCGATGTCGAGGCCGAGTTCGACGATCACGCGGGGCGGATCGTCCGGCGTGACGTAGCGCGCCAGCGCGGCGGCCGCGCCCTCGGGGCTGAGCGAGGCGTAGAGCGCGCGCTGGCCCGAATGGTGGAAGCTGCCCTCCGGTGCGGCGACCCCGGAGAGCGGGTCGGCCCGGTCGGCGAACAGGATCCGCCAGACCGGGCCGCGCCAGCGGATCACTCCGCGGCGCCGACCTCGGCGCCGTAGCCCAGCGGCTCGGTCACCACCTCGCGCTCGGCCTCGTGGTGCTCGGCGAGGAAACGCTCGGCCTCGAGCGCGGCCATGCAGCCCATGCCCGCCGAAGTCACGGCCTGGCGGTACTTGTGGTCGGTCAGGTCACCCGCGGCGAAGACGCCGGGGATCGAGGTCTCGGTCGAGTCGGGCTTGGTGACGACGTAGCCGCCCATGTGCGTCTCGAGCTGGTCCTTCACCAGCTCCGACGCCGGGGCGTGGCCGATGGCGATGAACACGCCCTTGGCCGCGATCTCGGTGATCTCGCCAGTCTTCACGTTCTTCGCGCGCACGCCGGTGACGCCGAGCGGGCTGTCGTCGCCGACGACCTCCTCGAGCTGGTGGAACCAGAGCGGCTCGATCTTGGGGTTCTTCATCAGCCGGTCCTGCAGGATCTTCTCGGCGCGCAGCTCGTCGCGGCGGTGGATCAGCGTGACCTTGGAGGCGAAGTTGGTCAGGAACAGCGCCTCTTCCACGGCGGTGTTGCCGCCGCCGACCACGACGATCTCCTGCCCGCGGTAGAAGAAGCCGTCGCACGTCGCGCAGGCCGAGACGCCGAAGCCCTTGAACTTCTCCTCGCTCGGCAGGCCGAGCCACTTGGCCCGCGCGCCGGTGGCGAGGATCACGGCGTCGGCGGTGTAGACCGTGCCGCTGTCGGATTGCGCGGTGAAGGGGCGCTTGGAGAGGTCGAGCGCGGTGATGATGTCGGAGACGATCTCGGTGCCCATCGCGCGGGCATGGGCCTCCATGCGCACCATCAGGTCGGGGCCCTGCACCTCGGTGTCGCCGGGCCAGTTCTCGACGTCGGTGGTGGTGGTGAGCTGCCCGCCGGGCTCGATGCCCTGCACCAGCAGCGGCTCGAGCATGGCGCGGCTGGCATAGACGCCGGCGGTATAGCCGGCAGGGCCGGAGCCGATGATCAGAACCTTGGTGTGCCGCGTCTCGGCCATGTCCGTGCCCTCCATGTGCGTCCGGCTCAGTTAGGCAAAGGCGGCGCGCGGGGCAAGGGCGGGCCGGGTTGTGCGGGGTGAAGGGGGGGAGGAGGCGCCGCTGCGCGAGACGATGGCGGCGCTGTTCCTGCGCCAGTGCGGCTATCGCGGCGACGAGCCGGTGGTCGATCCGATGTGCGGCTCGGGAACGATCGTGCTCGAGGCGGCGGAGATGGCGCTCGGCCTCCCGCCGGGGCGCGGGCGCCGCTTCGCCTACCAGGACCTCGCGGTGCCCGTCGCCGCCCCCGCCGCGCCCGCGCCCGCGCCGCGCGACATCGCGCTGCGTTTCACCGGGGCCGATCGCGACTCGGGCGCGATCCAGGGCGCGGGCGCCAACGCCGCGCGGGCCGGGTTGGAGGAGGTCACGACGTTCCTGCGCCAGCCGGTCAGCGAGCTGGCCCGGCCCGAGGGGCCGCCGGGGCTGGTGATGGTCAACCCGCCCTACGGCGGGCGGATCGGCAACAAGCGCCAGCTCTTCGGCCTCTACAACGCGCTCGGCGCGGTGCTCCTCGAGCGCTTCTCGGGCTGGCGCGTCGGGATCGTGACCAGCGAGGCCGGCCTCGCCCGCGCCACCGCGCTGCCCTTCGCCGAGACCGGACCGCCGGTGGCGCACGGACCGCTCAAGATCCGGCTCCACCGCACGGACCCGCTGCCATGAGCGCCTTCGCCTTCGACTCGAGCCGCCACGCCGGCCGCGCCATCGCGGTGATGTGCTTCGGCGTCTTCTGCCTCGTGCTGTCGGACACCGCCTCCAAGTGGCTGGTGGAGCGCTACCACCCGCTGCAGATCCAGTTCGTGCGCAACCTGATCGCCGCCCCTGTGGTGGGGCTCATCATCCTGTTCAGCGCCGGCCCGCGCGGGCTGGTGTCGGCGC
>NZ_CH724108.1:278439-291967 GCF_000153305.1 Oceanicola granulosus HTCC2516 | reverse complement strand
GCCATGCACCCGTGGACTATCTGCAATGCCGCAGGGGAATTCACCGTGGGGCCGCTTGATCCCGCCCCGACTCAGGGTCTAGGAGGCGCGCGATCTCACCCGTCCCAGCCAGAGTTGTCCGCGCCCATGTCCTCGTCCCTCGCCAACCTCGCCCCGATCCCCGAGCTCTACGTCTCCTACGAATCGGCCCAGAAGATGAAGGGCGAGGCCGCGCAGCTGACGTCGTTCGACCTCACGCCGCGCCAGATCTGCGACCTGGAGCTGCTGATGAACGGCGGCTTCAACCCGCTGAAGGGCTTCCTGTCGCAAGAGGATTACGACGGCGTCGTCGAGAACATGCGCCTCGCCGACGGCACGCTCTGGCCGATCCCGATCACCCTGGACGTGTCCGAGAAGTTCGCCGACAGCCTCGAGATCGGCCAGGACATCGCCCTGCGCGACCAGGAAGGCGTGATCCTCGCCACGATGACCGTCACCGACCGCTGGGCGCCCGACAAGGCGCGCGAGGCTGAGAAGGTCTTCGGCGCCGACGACAGCGCCCACCCGGCGGTGAACTACCTTCACAACCAGGCCGGCAAGATCTACCTCGGTGGCCCCGTCACCGGCATCCAGCAGCCGGTGCACTACGATTTCCGCGCCCGCCGCGACACGCCGAACGAGCTGCGCGCCTTCTTCCGCAAGATGGGCTGGCGCCGGGTCGTGGCGTTCCAGACGCGCAACCCGCTGCACCGCGCCCACCAGGAGCTGACCTTCCGCGCCGCCAAGGAAGCGCAGGCCAACCTGCTGATCCATCCGGTCGTCGGCATGACCAAGCCCGGCGACGTCGATCACTTCACCCGCGTGCGCTGCTACGAGGCGGTGCTCGACAAGTACCCGTCCTCGACCACCTCGATGAGCCTGCTCAACCTCGCCATGCGCATGGCGGGCCCGCGTGAGGCCGTCTGGCACGGGATCATCCGCCGCAACCACGGCTGCACCCACATGATCGTCGGCCGCGACCACGCCGGCCCGGGCAAGAACTCCGCCGGCGAGGATTTCTACGGCCCCTACGACGCGCAGGAGCTCTTCCGCGAGCACCAGGCCGAGATCGGCATCGAGATGGTCGACTTCAAGCACATGGTCTACGTCCAGGAGCGCGCCCAGTACGAGCCCGCCGACGAGATCGCCGACAAGGACGACGTCACCATCCTCAACATCTCCGGCACCGAGCTGCGCCGGCGCCTGGCCGAGGGGCTCGAGATCCCGGAGTGGTTCTCCTTTCCCGAAGTGGTCAGCGAGCTGCGCAAGACCCGGCCGCCGCGGGCCAAGCAGGGCTTCACGGTGTTCTTCACCGGCTTCTCGGGCTCGGGCAAGTCGACCATCGCCAACGCGCTGATGGTCAAGCTGATGGAGATGGGCGGTCGCCCGGTGACGCTTCTCGACGGCGACATCGTGAGGAAGAACCTGTCCTCCGAGCTCGGCTTCTCCAAGGAGCACCGCGACCTCAACATCCGCCGCATCGGCTACGTCGCCAGCGAGATCACCAAGAACGGCGGCATCGCCATCTGCGCGCCCATCGCCCCCTACGCCACTACCCGCCGCGCGGTGCGCGAGGACATCGAGCAGTTCGGCGCGTTCATCGAGGTGCACGTGGCGACCTCGATCGAGGAATGCGAGCGCCGTGACCGCAAGGGGCTCTACAAGCTCGCCCGCGAGGGCAAGATCAAGGAGTTCACCGGCATCTCCGACCCCTACGACGTGCCCGAGACCCCGGAGCTGCGCGTCGAGACCGAGGGCACCGACGTGGACAATTGCGCCCACCAGGTGATCCTCAAGCTCGAGAGCATGGGCCTGATCGCCGCCTGAGGCCCGTGTCGACTCCCGCAGGCCGGGCGACAGCCCGGCCTACGCCGCCACCTTTCGCCTTGCCACGCGCCGCGCCTGCCGCGTAGGTTCACGAAATGTTCGCCAAATGATGGCATGACTTTCGGGACCGGGTTCTTCTATATGTTGGCTATGACAGGCGACGCTTCCCAAGATCTGACGCGATTCCTCGGCGACGACCGGTTCGCCACCGTGCTGGCCGATCCGCCGTGGCGCTTCGCCAACCGGACCGGCAAGGTCGCGCCCGAGCACCGCCGCCTGTCGCGCTACCCGACGATGACGCTGGACGACATCTGCGCCCTGCCCGTCGCCGACCATCTCGAGGATCGGGCCCACTGCTACATGTGGGTGCCCAACGCGCTGCTCCCCGACGGGCTGCGGGTGCTCGCGGCCTGGGGCTTCGAGTACAAGTCCAACATCGTCTGGCACAAGGTGCGCAAGGACGGCGGCAGCGACGGGCGCGGCGTCGGCTTCTACTTCCGCAACGTGACCGAGCTGCTGCTGTTCGGCACCCGCGGCAAGAACGCGCGAACCCTCGCGCCGGGGCGGCGGCAGGTGAACATGCTCCAGACCCGCAAGCGCGAGCATTCGCGCAAGCCCGACGAGCAGTACAAGCTGATCGAGGATTGCTCGTGGGGGCCCTATCTCGAGTTGTTCGGGCGCGGCGTGCGCGAGGGCTGGACGGTCTGGGGCAACCAGGCCGACGCCGACTACAAGCCCGACTGGAAGACCTACGCCTACAACTCCTCCCTCGCCGCGGAGTAGGCCGGCCGGGCCCGATCGCCCCCCCGCCCCCTTCACCTGGCCGGAAATATGCCGGGGGAGCGCGAGGGGGCAGCGCCCCCTCGCTCCCGCCGTCCCCGCAGGCACCGCCGCCCGCCGCCCCTAGCCCCGCAGGATCGCGTCCGGCAGGCCGATCAGCAGCAGCGGGCACGGGTTGCCGACTCCGCGCCGCACCCGGTCCTCCAGCTTGCTCCAGTGCGTCGTGGCCGGGCCGAACTTGTCGGCGACGAACTTCTTCGAGAACGCCTCGGCGAACGGCACCCCGCGCGCCACCTGCGCCGCCACCGCGCGGCGCTGCGCGCCGGTGCGGCTGGCGAGGCCGAGCCGGTCGACATCCGCCTCCGCCGCCAGCCCCTGCCCCGCCAGCCAGCCCGAGATGCGCCCGAGCAGCGCCTCCTGCATCGACGCGCCGCGGGTGACGATGATGCCGACGGAGATCGCCGAGAGCGCGTGCAGGCGCTGGAAGTTCTCGAGGTCGCGGTCGAAGAACGGGTCCTTGTTGTTCCACTCGATCTCCAGCGCCAGCGTGCCGGCCGCGCCGAAGCGGACGTGGTCGACCTCGTGGCTGATCCCCTCCTGCTGACGCCCGTCGACGATTACCTGCACCGAGAAGCTGTGCTTGCGCCAGTTGCGGTCCGACAGGCTGTGCCGCAGCCGCCGGGTCTGGCCGCTCTCGCCGCCGCCCCGCCCGACGATCTCGGCCAGCTCGATCTCGAAGCCGAGCAGTTCCTCCACCAGCTCCGCCGTCTCGCGCGGGAAGTCGTGGGCGAGGATCGCCTCGGCGTGGTTGCGGGCGAGCACATCGAAGCCCGCCTGGCGCAGCGGCTCGAACATCAGCCCGGATCGCGCGCCGCGAGGAGCGGCGCGGTGAGGCTGCGCAGGGAGGTTCGCTGGCGGCCGTCGGCGTCGAAGTTGTCCGGGGCGAGCCAGCGGTCGAAGGCGTCGCGCAGCGCCGGCCACTCGGCGTCGATGGCGGCGAACCAGGCGGTGTCGCGGTTCTCGCCCTTCACCACCGTCGCCTGCCGGAAGATGCCCTCGTAGGACAGCCCGAACCGCCCGGCGGCGGCGCGGCTGGCGGCGTTGGCGGCGTTGCACTTCCACTCGAAGCGCCGGTAGCCGGCCTCGAAGGCCCAGCGCATCAGCAGGTAGACGGCCTCCGTCGCCTCGATCGTGCGCTGCAGGCGGGGCGCGAAGGTGAGCCAGCCGGTCTCGATGCTGCCCGCGCGCGGGTCGATCCGCATCAGGCTCAGGGTCCCGCCGAGCCGCCCGTCGCGCATCCTGACCGCGTAATGCAGCGGATCCCACGTCAGCCGCGCCGCCTCGACCCATCCCGCGTAGCTCTCGGGGCTGTGCGGTCCGGTCGGCAGGTAGCGCCAGACAGCGTCGTCCTCGGCCAGCGCCGCGTGCGGCTCGGGCGCGTGCGCATCCGCGAGCGGCTCGAGCGTGGTGTAGCGCCCGACCAGGGCGACGCGCGCCGGGAGCGGCGGCGGATGCCAGCCGACGAGCCGGCTCATGAGCGGGATCCGGCCCAGGGGCGCGGGAAAGCGGACGGACGGGGCATTGACGCGGACACTCCTGTTCACGAACAGGTGCCCATATCTGGCCGCGGGGTGCAACGTCGTGCGAAACCCGTGCGCGTTACCGGGCGTTCCTGCCCTCGGGATGCGCTTGGCGCCCCCGCCGCCACCAGGAGAGAGACAGAGTAACATGCCGAGCAGACGTCAATTCCTCGCCGCCGCAAGCGCCTTCGCCGCCCTGCCCGCCGCCCTGCGCGCCCACGAATTCGATTCGGGCGACCTGGCGACGCTGCCGCCGGAGCTCGCGCCGATGCGGGTGCGGATGCTGACCGACCTGCCCGTCGGCGAGATCCACGTCGTGCCCGACACCTACACCCTCTACTGGACCACCGCCCCCGGCGAGGCGATCCGCTACTTCGTCGGCGTCGGCCGCGACTCGCTCTACGAGAGCGGCATCTTCAACGTCGGGGCCAAGAAGGAATGGCCGTCCTGGACGCCGACGCCCGGCATGATCGAGCGCGAGCCGGAGAAGTACCAGCAATATGCCGACGGCATGCCCGGCGGCCCCGGCAATCCGCTCGGCGCGCGCGCGCTCTACCTGTTCCAGCCGGAGCGCGGCGACACGTATCTGCGCATCCACGGCACCGACAAGCCCGAGACGATCAAGCAGGACGTCTCCAACGGCTGCGCCCGTCTCGTCGACCGCCAGATCATCGAGCTCTACGACCGCGTGCCGCTCGACACGAAGGTCTACCTCTACGAGAAGGACATCCTGCCGCCCGTCGAGGTCGGCGAGGAGCTCGGACCGGCGCTGCCCCCGTCGGAGGAGCCGCTGCTCGTCGAGGCCGAGGCTGCGCCCGAGAGCGAGGCGATCGTCGAGGCCGAGGGCGGCGGCGGCGAGGAAGACCCGCTCGCGCGGCGGCTCAACGAGGTGCTCAACCAACTCGAGAGCGACTGACCCGGCTCACCTTGGAAAAGAGAAACGCCCGGCGGAGACGATCCGCCGGGCGTTTCTCTGTCCGTCACGCGGGCCGGCTCACTCTTCCGGCGGCAGCACCCGCAGGCGCAGCTCGCGGAGCTGCTCGTTGGTCGGCTCGGAGGGCGCGTCCATCATCAGGTCTTCGGCGCGCTGGTTCATCGGGAAGAGGATGACCTCGCGGATGTTGGTCTCGTCGGCGAGCAACATCACCACCCGGTCGATCCCGACGGCGCAGCCCCCGTGCGGCGGCGCGCCGTACTGGAAGGCGTTGACCATGCCGCCGAAGCGCTTGCGCACCTCGTCCTCGCCGTAGCCGGCGAGTTCGAAGGCCTTGAACATGATCTCCGGCTTGTGGTTCCGGATCGCGCCCGAGATCAGCTCGTAGCCGTTGCAGGCGAGGTCGTACTGGTAGCCGAGCACCTCGAGCGGGTCGCCGTCGAGCGCGCCGCGCCCGCCCTGGGGCATCGAGAACGGGTTGTGGCTGAAGTCGACCGCGCCGGTCTCCTCGTCCCGTTCGTACATCGGGAAGTCGACGATCCAGGCAAAGGCGAAGCGTTCCTTGTCGGTCAGGTTCAGCTCCTCGCCGATCACGTTGCGCGCGAGGCCGGCGACACGCTCGAAGCTCGACGGCTTGCCGCCCAGGAAGAAGGCGGCGTCGCCCTTGCCGAGGCCGAGCTGGGTGCGGATCGCCTCGGTGCGCTCGGGGCCGATGTTCTTGGCGAGCGGGCCCGCCGCCTCGACGCCGTTCTCGCCGTCGCGCCAGAAGATGTAGCCCATCCCCGGCAGCCCTTCCTTCTGAGCGAAGGCGTTCATGCGGTCGCAGAACTTCCGGCTGCCGCCGCCCGGCGCGGGAATGGCGCGGATCTCGGTGCCATCCTGCTCGAGCAGCTTCGCGAAGATGGCGAAGCCGGAGCCGGCGAAGTGCTCGGAGACCACCTCCATCTTGATCGGGTTGCGCAGGTCGGGCTTGTCGGTGCCGTACCACAGCGCGCTGTCCTTGTAGGAGATTTGCGGCCAGACCTCGTCGACCTTGCGGCCGCCGCCGAACTCCTCGAACACGCCCGTCATCACCGGCTGGATCGTGTCGAACACGTCCTGCTGCTCGACGAAGCTCATCTCCATGTCGAGCTGGTAGAAGTCGGTCGGCGAGCGGTCGGCGCGCGGATCCTCGTCACGGAAGCACGGCGCGATCTGGAAGTACTTGTCGAAGCCCGACACCATCAGCAGCTGCTTGAACTGCTGCGGCGCCTGCGGCAGCGCGTAGAACTTGCCCGGGTGCAGGCGCGACGGGACGAGGAAATCGCGCGCGCCCTCGGGAGAGGAGGCGGTGATGATCGGCGTCTGGTACTCGCGGAAGCCCTTGTCCCACATCCGCCGGCGCATTGCGGCGACGACGTCGGAGCGCAAGGTCATGTTCTTCTGCATCGCCTCGCGGCGCAGGTCGAGGTAGCGGTAGCGCAGCCGCGTCTCCTCGGGATATTCCTGATCTCCGAACACGATCAGCGGCAGCTCCTTCGAGGCGCCCAGCACCTCGATGTCGCGGATGTAGACCTCGATCTCGCCGGTGGGGATCTTCGGGTTCACCAGTTCGGCGGCGCGCGCCTTGACCACGCCGTCGATGCGCACGCACCATTCGGAGCGCACCTTCTCCACCTCGGCGAAGACGGGCGAGTCCGGATCGCAGAGCACCTGCGTGATGCCGTAATGGTCGCGCAGGTCGATGAACAGGACGCCGCCGTGATCCCGGACCCGGTGCACCCAGCCCGAGAGGCGAACGGTCTCGCCCACGTCGTCGCGGGTGAGGTCGGCGCAGGTGTGGGTGCGGAAGGCGTGCATGGTCGAAGGCTCCGGTGCGGGTTTCGCGCCGGTTGACCAAGTCGCGGCAGGTTAGTCAACCGCCTTCGGCATCAGGGGGCTGGACGCCCGCTGCGGCACACTTACAGTAAGTACGAGTTTAAGCACGACTAAATCGGCCCATGTGGAACAAAGCACTCGACCAGGCCCTCGCGCGCCTCTTCCGGATCGGCGCGCTGGAAGTGACCTATCCCGACGGCACCCGCCGCCGCTATGGCGAGCCCGGGGCCGACCCCGTGCGCGTCACCATCCGCGACGAGACCCTGCCCCGCCGCCTGCTGCTGACCCCGGACATGGCCCTCGGCGAGGCCTACATGAACGAGCAGCTGACGCTCGACGACGACGACCTGCGCGGCCTGCTGCTGCTGGCGCTGACCAACCGCCGTCGCGGCCACGACCCGGGCATCATGCGCGCCACCGGCCGCGCGCTCACCCCGGTGCAGCGCTGGCTGTCGCACAATTGGCGCGCCGGCTCGAAGCGCAACGTGCAGCACCACTACGATCTCTCCGGCGCGCTCTACGATCTCTTCCTCGACGAGGACCGCCAGTATTCCTGCGCCTACTTCCCCGAGCCCGACATGAGCCTCGAGGCGGCGCAGGAGGCCAAGAAGCGCCACATCGCGCGCAAGCTGCTGATCGAGCCCGGCGACCGGGTGCTCGACATCGGCTGCGGCTGGGGTGGCATGGCGCTCACGCTGGCGCGCGACTTCGGCGCGCGGGTGGTGGGGGTGACGCTGTCGGAGGAGCAGCACCGCATCGCGCGCGAGCGGGTGGCGCAGGCGCAGCTGTCGGACCGCATCGACATCCGCCTGCAGGATTACCGCGAGGTCGAGGGACCGTTCGAGCGGATCGTCTCGGTGGGCATGTTCGAGCATGTCGGCGCGACGCATTTCCGCGAGTACTTCGCCAAGGTCGCCGAGTTGCTCTCGCCGAAGGGCGTCGCGCTGATCCACACGATCGGCTCGTCCTCGCCGCCGCGCTCCACCTCACCGTGGATCCGCAAGTACATCTTCCCCGGCGGCTACCTGCCGTCCATGTCCGAGGCGACGCGGGCGATCGAGTTCGCCGACCTGACCATCACCGACGTCGAGGTCTGGCGGATGCACTACGCCCACACGCTGCGGCACTGGCACGACCGCTTCATGGCCAACGTCGACAAGGCCCGCGATCTCTACGACGAGCGCTTCTGCCGGATGTGGCGCTACTACCTGACCGCCTCCGAGGTCAGCTTCATCGCCGAGCGGCTGGGCAATTTCCAGTTCCAGCTGAGCCACGACAAGACCGCCGTGCCGATCACCCGCGATTACCTCTACGCCGACTGATTGCCGCCCCATCCGCGCCCGCTTTCGGCGGCATCGTTGCCGGCAGCGAGGCAGATGGGGGCGGTTCGCGGTGATTTACGACAGGATGCGCACGGCGCTCGTGATGGGCCTGATCTTCGCGGCGTTCGCGGCGGCGTCCTTCGCGATGTTCGCTGCCGATCCCTCGCCCGACCTGCACGCCACCTGGATCGCCGGCGAACTCTACGCCGCCGGCCAGACGGCGCAGGTCTATGCGGGCGACGCGCCGCTCTTCACCATGCGCCCCTCCGCCGGGGCCGAGGCCTACCTCGCGGGCATCGGCCACGAGGGCGCGGCCTACCCGTACGTCTACCCGCCGCTCTGGGCTGTCGTGGCCTCGTGGATCGCCCCGCACGTGCCGTTCGCGGCGGCCAAGCTCGCCGCCAACCTCGTCAACCCGCTGCTGATGGCCGGGATGGTGGCGCTCGCCGCGCGCACCGCACCGCGCGCGCTGCCGCTGCCGTTGCTGACGCTCGTGGGCTGCGCGGCGCTGCTGAGCTCGCTGCCCGGCGCAGTGGCGCTCGAGCAGAACCAGCCGCAGATCCTCGTCAGCTTCCTGGTCGTCGCCGCCATCGAGCGCGCCCGCGCCGGCAAGCCGCTCACCGCCGGGGCGGCGCTGGCGCTGGCGGCGGCGATCAAGCTCACCCCGGCCCTGCTGTGCCTGCTCTGGCTGGCCACCGGGCGACGGCGCGAGGCGGCGGCGTTCGTCGTCGCGGGCGGTGCGCTCGGGCTGCTCTCCATCGGCCTCGCCGGCTGGCCGCTGCACGCCGCCTTCCTCGCCGAGATCGACACGATCCGCCGTACGGTGCTGAGCACGCTGTTCACCTACGGCCTCGACCCGATCCTGGCGCATACCTTCTTCGGCGACGCCCTCACCCGCATCTCCGGCGACGGCGCCCTCGGCTGGCACGTGCACGCCAAGCCCGACGCCTGGGCCTTCGCCTCGAGCGCCGCGCTCCTCGCCACACTCGCCGGCCTCGCGCTCTGGATGCGGGCGCAGGCGCGCGGCAGCGGGGTCGACATGCTCGCCTGGCCCGTCGCGCTGGTGCTGCTGACGCTGCTGTCGCCACTCGCCTGGGGCTATCACTACCTCGCCGCGCTCGCCTTCCTGCCCCACCTCCTCGTGCGGCTCGGGCTGCGCGGCGGCCTCATCGCGGTGATCGCCCTCGTCCAGCCGGTCTCGCTCCACGCCCTGCGCCTCTTCGAAAACGTGCCGGCCATCCCGAACCTGCCCGCCGTCGCGGGCACGCTGACGATGCTCGCCTTCGCCGGCCTCTGCCTCGCCGCCATGCATCGTGCGCCCACCCGCACCGGCCCCGCACCCACGCAGGCACACCCCGCCTGACCCGGCGTCGCGGCGCGGCGGCGGGCGGGGTTGCACCCGGGGCGGCGCTGCCTATAAGGCGCATCAATTTGCCCGTGCCGAGGCAACGGTCCGGGCGTTGACGAGGGGTGCGACATGCCGAAGAGAACCGATATTCAGTCCATCATGATTATCGGCGCGGGGCCCATCGTCATCGGCCAGGCCTGCGAGTTCGACTATTCCGGCGCCCAAGCCTGCAAGGCCCTGCGCGAGGAAGGCTACCGCGTCATCCTCGTCAACTCGAACCCGGCGACGATCATGACCGACCCGGGCCTCGCCGACGCCACCTACATCGAGCCGATCACCCCCGACGTCGTCGCCAAGATCATCGAGAAGGAACGCCCCGACGCGCTGCTGCCCACCATGGGCGGACAGACCGGGCTCAACACCTCGCTGGCGCTCGCCGACATGGGCGTGCTCGAGAAGTTCGGCGTCGAGATGATCGGCGCCCGCCGCGAGGCCATCGAGATGGCCGAGGACCGCAAGCTGTTCCGCGAGGCGATGGATCGGATCGGCATCGAGAACCCCAAGGCCACCATCGTCACCGCCCCCAGGCTCGAGAGCGGCAAGCGCGACCTCAAGGAGGGCGTCCGCCTCGCGCTCGAGGCGCTCGAGGAGATCGGCCTGCCGGCGATCATCCGCCCCGCCTTCACGCTGGGCGGCACCGGCGGCGGCGTCGCCTACAACCGCGCCGAGTACGAGCATTACTGCCGCTCGGGCATGGACGCCTCGCCGGTCGGCCAGATCCTCGTCGACGAGAGCCTGCTCGGCTGGAAGGAATTCGAGATGGAGGTGGTCCGCGACAAGGCGGACAACGCGATCATCGTCTGCGCCATCGAGAACGTCGACCCGATGGGCGTGCATACTGGCGATTCCATCACCGTCGCCCCGGCACTGACGCTGACCGACAAGGAATACCAGGAGATGCGCAACGGCTCGATCGCCGTGCTGCGCGAGATCGGCGTCGAGACCGGCGGCTCCAACGTGCAATGGGCGATCAACCCCGAGGACGGCCGCATGGTCGTGATCGAGATGAACCCGCGCGTCTCCCGCTCCTCGGCGCTCGCCTCCAAGGCCACCGGCTTCCCGATCGCCAAGATCGCCGCGAAACTGGCCGTGGGCTACACCCTCGACGAGCTCGACAACGACATCACCGGCGTCACCCCGGCGAGCTTCGAGCCCTCCATCGACTACGTCGTCACCAAGATCCCGCGCTTCGCCTTCGAGAAGTTCCCCGGCGCCGAGCCCGAGCTGACCACCGCGATGAAGTCGGTCGGCGAGGCGATGGCCATCGGCCGCTCCTTCCACGAATCGATGCAGAAGGCGCTGGCCTCGATGGAGACCGGGCTCACCGGCTTCGACGAGATCGACATCCCCGGCGCCCCCGACAAGGCGGCGATCACCAAGGCGCTGGCCAAGCAGACGCCCGACCGCATCCGGGTGATCGCGCAGGCCATGCGGCACGGGCTGACGAACGACGATATCCACGCGGTCACCATGTTCGACCCGTGGTTCCTCGCCCGCATCCGCGAGATCGTCGACACCGAGGGGCGGGTCCGCGCCGACGGCCTGCCCGTGACCGAGGAAGGCCTGCGCCGGCTCAAGATGATGGGCTTCACCGACGCCCGCCTCGGCACCCTGACGGGCCGCGACGAGGGCCAGGTGCGCCGCGCCCGCGCCCGGCTCGGCGTCACCGCGGTGTTCAAGCGGATCGACACCTGCGCCGCCGAGTTCGAGGCGCAGACGCCCTACATGTACTCCACCTACGAGCACCCGGTGATGGGCGAGGTCGAGGACGAGGCCCGGCCCAGCGAGCGCAAGAAGGTGGTGATCCTCGGCGGCGGCCCGAACCGGATCGGCCAGGGGATCGAGTTCGACTATTGCTGCTGTCACGCCTGTTTCGCGCTGACCGACGCGGGCTACGAGACGATCATGGTCAACTGCAACCCGGAGACCGTCTCCACCGACTACGACACCTCCGACCGGCTCTACTTCGAGCCGCTGACCTTCGAGCACGTCATGGAGATCCTGCGCGTCGAGCAGGAGAACGGGACGCTGCACGGGGTGATCGTGCAGTTCGGCGGTCAGACCCCGCTCAAGCTCGCCAACGCGCTCGAGGAGGAAGGCATCCCGATCCTGGGCACCACGCCCGACGCCATCGACCTCGCCGAGGACCGCGAGCGCTTCCAGGCGCTGGTCAACGACCTCGGGCTCAAGCAGCCGAGGAACGGCATCGCCCATTCCGACGCCGAGGCCCTCGCCATCGCCGACGAGATCGGCTTCCCGCTGGTGATCCGCCCCTCCTACGTGCTGGGCGGGCGCGCGATGGAGATCGTGCGCGACATGGCCGGGCTCGAGCGCTACATCCGCGAGGCGGTGGTGGTCTCGGGCAAGAGCCCGGTGCTGCTCGACAGCTACCTCGCCGGCGCCACCGAGGTCGACGTCGACTGCCTCAGCGACGGCACGCGGGTGCACGTCGCCGGGATCATGCAGCACATCGAGGAGGCCGGCGTGCACAGCGGCGACAGCGCCTGCTGCCTGCCGCCCCACACGCTCGCCGCCGACGTGGTCGAGGAGCTCAAGCGGCAGACCGAGGCGCTGGCGCTGCGGCTCGGCGTGGTCGGGCTGATGAACGTGCAGTTCGCGGTCAAGGCCAACGAGGCCGGCGAGAACGAGGTGTTCCTGATCGAGGTGAACCCGCGCGCCAGCCGCACCGTGCCCTTCGTCGCCAAGGCCACCGACAGCGCCATCGCCTCGATCGCGGCGCGGCTGATGGCCGGCGAGCCGCTCGACAACTTCCCGCTGCGCGAGCCCTACCCGCCCGCCGAAGACCCGATGACGGTGCTGCCGCTGGGCAATCCGTTCACCCTCGCCGACCCGATCACGCCGTGGTTCTCGGTCAAGGAGGCGGTGCTGCCGTTCAACCGCTTCCCCGGGGTCGACACCCTGCTCGGGCCCGAGATGCGCTCGACCGGCGAGGTGATGGGCTGGGCGCGCAACTTCGCCCGGGCGTTCCTCAAGGCGCAGCTCGGTGCCGGCACGGTGCTGCCCGAGCGCGGCGCGGTGTTCATCTCGATCCGCGACGCCGACAAGGCCGAGACCATGCGCGAGGCCGCGGCGATGCTCGCCGAGCTCGGCTTCGCCATCCTCGCCACCCGCGGCACGGCGAAGTGGCTCGCCGGGCACGGGCTCGAGGCCGAGGTGGTGAGCAAGGCCTACGAGGGCGGCCTGACGATCCTCGACCGGATCAAGGACGGGCACGTCGACCTCGTCATCAACACCACAGAGGGCGCCGCGGCGGTCGAGGACAGCCGCTCCATGCGGGCGGTGACGCTGGCGGACAAGATCCCCTACTTCACCACCGCCGCCGGTGCCCACGCCGCCGCGCAGGCGATGCGGGCCCGGCAGGACGAGGAAGTCCGGGTGCGGGCGTTGCAGGGGTGAGACGAGGCGGCGTCGCCCGCGAACAGGTGCCGGCCCCGACCGACGCCACCCCGGTGCCCGACGCGGCGGTCGACTACGACTTCACCGGCCCGCTGTCGCTCGACTTCCAGTGGCCGCGCACGCCCGAGACGGACCGGATCTTCCGGCTCGAAGACGGCGCCCTGGTGCTGACGGGCCGCGAGAGCCTCGGCAGCTTCTTCGAGCAGGCGCTGGTCGCGCGCCGCCAGGAGCACTTCACCTACGCCGCCGAGACCGAGCTCGACTTCGCCGCCGAGACCTACCAGCAGGCCGCCGGCCTCACCACCTACTACAACCGCGGCAAGTTCCACGCCGCGCTGGTGAGACACGAGCCCGGCCTCGGCCGCGCGCTGACCATGCTGTCCTG
>NZ_CH724108.1:267295-278339 GCF_000153305.1 Oceanicola granulosus HTCC2516 | reverse complement strand
TCCTCGGTGAGGTTCGTCGCGATCGGCGCGTCCTCGCCGCGGCCGACGGTGTTGATCCGGCCGGCGGAGACGCCGCTCGAGATCAGCGTCGAGGTGACCGCCTGGGCGCGGCGGCGCGACAGGTTCTGGTTGTACGACGCCTCGCCGGTGTTGTCGGTGTGACCGATCACGGTGATCGTGGTGGAGGGGTAGTTGTTCAGGCTGCGGGCCAGCGCGTTGAGATCGGACTGCAGCGAGCCGCTCAGGGTGGCGCTGTCGGTGTCGAACAGGATGTCCTGCGGCAGGGTCACGACCAGCGAGTCGCCGGTGTTGTCGATCCGCACGTTGTTGCCCAGCGAGCGGCGCAGCTCGGCGCCCCACCGCTAACAACCTCGCTTCCGTGCTACACTCGGGCCGCGCCACCACCGGAGCCCGTGCCATGCACCGCCTCGCCGCCCCCGCCGCGCTCGTCCTGCTCGCCGCCTGCGAGCCGATGCCGCCCACGCCGCAGCCGCCGGGCCTGTTCCCGCCGACCGACCTGCCGTTCTTCGGCAACGGCTACCGGATCGACGGCGACTATTGCCGCCGCCTCGGCGAGGACGCCTACACCAACCAGTTCCTCGACGACGCCGCCGACCTCGTCGGCTGCCCGGAGGGCGCCGAAAACCTCGGTGTCTTCGTCCTCGACACCGGCGCGCAGGAGGTCGCGCGCCGCGACGGGTATGTCCTGTACTCGGTGCCGCTGCGCTGAGGGCCTATTCCATCGCCGCGCGCCAATGCCGGCGGCACAGCGAGACGTAGGTCTCGTTGCCGCCGATCTGCACCTGCTCGCCGCCGCGCAGCGCGGTGCCCTCGGGGCCGCGGCGGATCACCATCGTCGCCTTGCGGCCGCAATGGCAGATCGTGCGCACCTCGCGCATCTCGTCGGCGAGCGCCAGCAGCGCCGACGAGCCGGGGAACAGCTTGCCCTGGAAGTCGACGCGCAGGCCGTAGCACATGATCGGCACGCCAAGATCGTCCACCGCCCGCGCGAGCTGCCAGACCTGCTCTTCCGACAGGAACTGCGACTCGTCGACGAAGATGCAGGCGCAGGGCTGCTGCAGCCGCGTCTCGATCCGCGCGAAGAGGTCATCGCCGGGCGAGAAGGTGTCGGCCGCCGCGCCGATGCCGATCCGGCTGGCGATGCGGCCCTCGCCGGCGCGCCGGTCGAGCCGGGCGGTGAGCAGGTAGGTCTCCATGCCGCGCTCGGCGTAGTTGTGCGCCGCCTGCAGCAGCACCGTCGACTTGCCGGCGTTCATCGTCGAGTAGTGGAAGTAGAGCTTCGCCATGGCGCCGGGCTAGCCAAAGCCCCGGCGCAGCGCAAGTCAGGGCGTCCAGTGCCCGGCGGCGCGGAGCGCCGTGGAGGAGAGGTCGCTCATCGGCAGGTTGACGAAGCACCAGGCCGGCGCGTCGGCTCCGCCCAGCAGGCGCGACGCGCGCGCCGGCAGCCGGGCGTGGCGGTAGATCCGCGCCGCGCGCGACATCCGCGCCGAGATCCGCTCGCCGGGGCGCGCCAGCACCCCGACCGGCACGGCGGCAAGGATCGCCTCCCAATCCTGCCAGAGGTGGAACTGCGCGAGGTTGTCCGCCCCCATCAGCCAGGTGAAGCGCACGCCCGGGTAGTGCGCCCGCAGCGCCGGGATGGTCTCGGCGGTGTAGCGGGTCCCGAGCTGCGCCTCAAGGCCGCTCACCGTCACCGCCGGGTGGCGCATCACCGCCCGCGCCGCCGCGAGACGGCGTTCTAGCGGCGCGGGGCCGGCGGGCTTGAGCGGGTTGCCCGGCGTGACCAGCCACCAGACCCGGTCGAGCCCGAAGCGCACCAGCGCCGCGCGTGTGATCTGCACGTGCCCCGCGTGCGGCGGGTCGAACGAGCCGCCGAGCAGGCCGATCCTCTGGCCGGCGCGGGCCGGGGGAAAGTCGGGCATGGGTCTCGCTCTCTCGCTCCTGTCCGCTTCCGGCATGGGCCGGTGCGGCGGGCGTGTAAAGCCTCAGTCGGCGTAGCGCACGAAGGCGAAGCGTCTCCCGTCGGGCGCCCAGGAGGGCACGTTGATCGTCCCCTGCCCGCCATGCAGCCGCACCAGCTCGCGGCCCGCGCCGCCGTCCTGCGGCATCAGCCACAGCGCCACGTCGAGGCCGCCGGGATGCCCCTGTGTCCCCGGCGGGTAGGCGAGCCAGACCACGTGCGCGCCGTCGGGCGAGGGATGCGGGAACCAGTCGACGCTGTCGCCGTCTGTCATCCTTTGCAGGTCGCGGCCGTCGGGACGGACGCGCCAGAGGTCGACGCTCCCGTCGCGCTCGCCGTTGAACCAGACCCAGGCGCCGTCGGCGGAGAAATCCGGCCCGTCGCAATGGTCGAACCCGGTGGCGAGGCACAGCTCCTCGCCCCCCTCCAGCGGCGCGATGTAGGGCGCCACCGGGCCGCCGTCGCGGGCGGCGGCGTAGACGATGGCGCCACCGTCGGGCGACCAGCCGTGCCACCAGGAGGGCTGGCGCGGGGTGACCTCGACCGGCGTGCCGCCGGAGACGGGGAGCGTGTAGACGCTGCTCTTGCCGTGCTGGCTGTGGTCGGAGATCGCCAGCCGGGTGCCGTCGGGCGACAGGCCGTGGTCGTTGTTGCACCGCGTGGCGAAGCCGGTGTCGATCGCCTCGAGCGACGGGGCGTCGAGGTCGACGCGAAACAGCCGGCCGTCGCCGTTGACGATCAGGTAGCCGTCGGGGTGCCAGTTCGGCGCCTCGACATGGCCGTCATGGGCGAGGACGACCGTGACGCTGCTGTCGAGGCCCGCGATGCAGATCTCGCTCTTCATGTCGGGTCGTACCCGAAGCGGGTGAAGCGCGCCTCCCGGCCGCGGCCCGACGTGTCCATCGCCACCATGCCTACGAAGGCGCCGGTGAAGGAGGCGTGCTCGCCCCGCCCGCCCTCGTCGGAGATCACCGAGGCGTCGAGCTCGGGGCCGAAGGGGGCCCAGTCGCCGTCGCCCTGGCGGTAGTGGAATTGCTGGCGGTGGCGGTCGACGGTGACCTTGAGCGCCACCGGCCCCTCGGCGAGGGGCACCGGATCGGCGGGCTGGGTCAGGCGGTATTCGGGCCAGTCGCCGGGGCAGGACAGCATGGTCAGCGCGCGGCCGAGGCCGGGCTCGTGGCTCACCAGCGCGGCGTGGAACTTGCCGCGGTTGTAGTAGGTGGTGAGGCCGGCGGCCTGCTGGTAGGTCTCGGGGGCGAAGTCGAGCTCGGTCTCGGCGGCGTAGGTGAAGTGCTCCTGGCGGCGCGCGACCAGCGCCTGCTCGAAGAAGCTGCCGAGGCTCTCGCGGCCCGTCAGCACCAGGGCGCCGTCTTCGAGCCGGAAGATCCGGTCCGTCTCGGGCGTGCGCGGCCACTGGAAGTCGAGCGACAGCGGGCCGGTGAAGTCGTAGTCGACCGCCGCGTCGGGCACCGGGGTGGCGTCGGTCGGGGCCGGCACCTGTTCGCGGGCGACGAGGCCGCCGTGTTCGAGCCAGAGCCAGTCGTCCTTCCACACCACCTTCTCGAGCCCGGCCTCGCGGCCGAGCGGGCAGAACCGTCCGCCGTCGGGGCCGGGGATCGGCCGGCCCATCAGGAACGAGTGGTAGTGCTCGCCCCAGTGGGTCTCGACATACTGGCCGTGGCCGGTGCGCTGGATCGGGCCATCGCTGTCCTCGGCGCACATCAGGTGCTTTTGCGGGTGGTCCTCGTAGGGGCCCCAGATGTCGCGCGAGCGGGCCATGGTGACGGCGTGCTTGTACCCGGTGCCGCCCTCGGCGGTGGTGAGGTAGTAGTAGCCGTTGCGCTTGAACAGGTGCGGCGCCTCGGTGAGGCCGCGGTCGGTGCCGGGATAGATGTTTTTGACCGGGCCGGTGAGGCCGGTCTCGGGCGACCATTCCTGCAGCAGGATGCCGTCGAAGCTGGCATGGGCGGGGTTGCCGCCGGTGCCGGGGCCGCGGTGGTTCCATTGCTGGTTGACGAACCACTTGCGGCCGTCGTCGTCGTGGAACAGCGACGGGTCGAAGCCCGAGGAGTTGACGTACCAGGGGTCGGACCAGCGGCCGTCGACGGCCTCGCAGGTGGTGATGTAGTTGTGGGCGTCCTTGAAGGCGCCGTCGAGGCGCTTGACGTCGGTGTAGACCAGCCAGAACTTATCGCCGTCGTGGCTCAGGCAGGGCGCCCAGATGCCGCAGCTGTCGGGGTTGCCGCGCATGTCGAGCAGGCCGGCGCGGTCGAGCGGCATGGACACCAGGGTCCAGTTCACCAGGTCGCGGGAATGGTGAATCCGCACGCCGGGGTACCATTCGAAGGTGGAGACGGCGAGGTAGTAATCCTCGCCGACCCGGCAGAAGGACGGGTCGGCGTTGAAGCCCTTGAGGACGGGATTGACGATCATCACGTGTCCAGTTCGGCCGACTTGGCCCAGAGGTTGATCTTCTCCTCGTCGGCATACTCGTCGATCTGCGCCAGCTCCTCGGCGCTGAAGTCGAGGTTGCTCACCGCGCCGGCGCAATCGACGACCTGGCTCGGCTTGCTCGCGCCGATGAGGGCCGAGGTGATGCCGCCGTCGCGCAGGACCCAGGCGAGCGCCATCTGCGCAAGGGTCTGGCCGCGCGCCCCGGCGATCTCGTCGAGCTTGCGGATGTTCTCGATGGCGCGCTCCGACAGCATGTTCCTGTCGAGCGACTTGTCCTGGGCGGCGCGGCTGCTGTCGGGGATGCCGCCGAGGTACTTCTTCGTCAGCATGCCCTGGGCCAGCGGGGTGAAGGCGATGGAGCCGATGCCGAGCTCGGTCAGCGTGTCCTTCAGCCCGTCGCGCTCGACCCAGCGGTTGAGCATGTTGTAGCTCGGCTGGTGGATGAGGCAGGGGGTGCCGAGGTCCTTCAGGATCGCCGCGGCCTCGCGGGTACGCTCGGAATTGTAGCTCGAGATGCCGGCATAAAGGGCGCGGCCGGAGCGGACGATATAGTCGAGCGCGCCCATCGTCTCCTCGAGCGGCGTGTCGGGGTCGAAGCGGTGCGAATAGAAGATGTCGACGTAGTCGAGGCCCATCCGTTTCAGGCTCTGGTCGCAGGAGGCGACAAGGTACTTGCGGCTGCCCCATTCGCCGTAGGGGCCGTCCCACATCTCGTAGCCGGCTTTCGACGAGATGATGAGCTCGTCGCGGTAGGGCTTGAGGTCCTCGGCGAGGATCGAGCCGAAGGCGTGTTCGGCCGAGCCCGGGGGCGGGCCGTAATTGTTGGCCAGGTCGAAATGGGTGATGCCGTGGTCGAAGGCGGTGAGGACGATGTCGCGCTTGGTTTGGTGCGGGAAGTCGTGGCCGAAGTTGTGCCACAGGCCGAGGCTGATGGCGGGCAGCTTCAGGCCGCTGTTGCCGCAGCGGCGGTAGACCATCTTCTCGTAGCGGTCGGCGGCGGGGCGATAGGTCATGGACGTCCTCCTCAAGTGGCGCGCGGGGTGGCGCCGATCCTCGATCCGGCGAGCGTAATCGATTACGGCGGTTTAGAGCGGGGCGTCGGAGGAAAGTCAAACGGCAACTTCTGGGGCGGAGACTGCGGCGCACTGGATCGGGAACCGCGGGCAGCCTTGCATCTGGCGGCCGGGCCTGCCTGCCAGCCGTGCAAGTGGGCTGCCCGACGAGCGCACTGTCAGGTCCGGAATGGCTCAGAAATCCTGCCAGACGTTGGGTGCCGCGCTGGCGTTCGCGGCGCGGGGGGCCGGCGGGGCGGCGCGGCGGTCGTTGCCGGAGCGGCGCTCGACGTCGCTGGCGCGGCGTTCGGCGCGGCCGTCGCGGAACGGGGGAGCCTGCGGCAGGCGGAAGTGGGTCATGCGCTGGCGCAGGGCCGCGGCCTCCTGCTGGAGCGACTGCCCGGCCGCCGTGACTTCCTCGACCATCGCGGCGTTCTGCTGGGTGACGTTGTCGAGGGCGCCCATGCCGGCGTTGATCTCGCCGAGGCCCATGGACTGCTCCTGCGCACCCTCGGAGATCTCGCTCACCAGCCCCGCGATCTTGGTGACCCGGCCGACGATCTGCTCGAGCGCGGTGCCGGCGTTGCCCACGAGGACGACGCCGTTCTCGACCTGCGCGGTGCTCTGCCCGATCAGCTGGCGGATCTCCTGGGCGCTGGTGGAGGAACGCTGTGCCAGGGCGCGCACCTCGGTGGCGACGACGGCGAAGCCCTTGCCGACGTCGCCCGCCCGGGCGGCCTCGACGCCGGCGTTGAGCGCGAGCAGGTTGGTCTGGAAGGCGATGTCTTCGATGACGCCGACGATGCGGGTGATCTGCTTGGACGAGCTCTCGATCTCGGACATGGCGACGACGGCGTCGGAGACGACGGCGCCGCTCTCCTCGGCGTGGGTGCGGGCGGCGCCGACGGTGCGGTCGACGGCGACGGCATTCTCGGCCGCGCCGCTGACGGACCGGGTCAGCTCGTCGATGGCGGCGGCGGTCTCCTCCAGCGTCGCCGCCTGGGTCTCGGTGCGGTGCGACAGGTCTTCGGCGGCGCGGGCGATCTCGTCGACGGAGCCGCCGATGCGCTCGGCGTTGAGGGCGACGGAGCGGATGGTGGCGGCGAGGGTCTCGACGCTGGTGTTGAAGTCGGCGCGCAGCGGCTCGTAGGCCTCTGCGAACGGTTCCTCGATGCGGTGGGCGAGATTGCCGGTGCTGAGCTCCTGCAGGGCCTTGGTGAGGCGGACCATGACCTCTGCCTGCGTCGCCGCCTCCTCCTGTCGGGCGCGGGCGGCGGCGTCGCCGGCGGCGAGGCGGTCGCGCAGGGCGACGAGCTGGCGGGCGATATCGCCGATCTCGTCGCGGCGGTCCTGATCGGGGATCGGGCTGGCGTGGTCATTCGCGGCGATGCTGTCGATCGCGTCGCCGAGGCCGGCGAGCCGGCCGGTGAGGCCGCGGAACTGGAACAGCATGAAGATGGCGAGCAGCAGCAGCACCAGGCCGATCTCGGGCGCGGCGCGCACGAGCAGCGCCCGCTGCTCGGCAGTCGCCTCCGCCAGCGTCTGCTCGGCGATGAGCCCCCTCGGCTGCCCCAACAGCGAGACCGGAACGACCTGCGACCGGACCGGCGCGCCGCCGATGCCGGTGACGTCGTCGAAGCCGCGCGGCTCGGAGAGGCTCGCGCTCACCTGCGGCAGGTTTGGCAGGGGCGCGAGCATATCGAGGCCTTTGGTGGGCGCGCGGGCCCGCCTGTCGGGGCCGACGAGGTAGAGCGCGCCGGTCGTCCCCAGCATATCGGTCGTGAGCATCTCGCCAATGCCGTCTGCCGTCACGCGAAGGACGAACGCACCCGACAGCTCCCCCGTCAGCGCGTGTACCGGCGCGGCGTAGAAGCCGGAGATCTCGCCGGAGACCGGATCGGGCGCGAAATCCTGCCAGACCGGCTCGGCGACGTCGGGCGCGAGGGCGGCTGCCACGGCGGATCCGAGTGGGGTCTCGGCGAGCTCACCGGCCAGCACGTTGCGCGCGAAGGCCTCGTCCTTCTCGACGGAGTACATGACCACCCCTTCGGGAGAGACGATGTAGATGTCGCCGAATTCGTACTCCTGCGCGATGGCCCGGAAGCTCTCGTGCAGGCGCGCGTGGAGCTGCGCGTAGTTGCTGCCGCCCCCCGGATCCAGGAGGTCGGCACGGACGGGCTCAGGGTTGTCCTCGACGAAGGCCCGGCGCAGGGCCTCGGCGCTGGGTGTCCCCTCGAAGGGCCAGACGGCCCCGAGGCGCACCGCCGCCGACTTGACCAGGTGGCCCGCGCTGAGGACCTCGATCTCCTCCTCCAGGTGATATTCCCACTCGGCGAGCTGCTCGCCCGCCTGCCGCAGCACCAGCGCGAACATCTGCGCCTGCTTGCGCTCGATGAGGTCGGTGGCGCGCTGCAAATTGAGCACCGACAGGCCGACGATGACGATCGCGCCCGCGAGGCAGAAGAGCACCGGGAGCTTGATGGCCAGGCGCAGGTTGCGCCCCGGCAAGGCGAGGTTCGAGCGAATCATGTGGCGGCCCATTGCAGCGCGAGTCGCCGCCAGCATGGCCGCAAAGGCTTAAGACCCCGTCAACGCGCTCAGGCCGCCTTGCCCGTCCCGTTGGCGGTGGTCCGGTCGATGTCGTTGTCGAGGAACCGGCCGAACAGGTGCAGGCCCTCGATCCGGTCGCACAGCACCTTGACGATCACCAGCACCGGCACCGCGAGGAACGCGCCGGGGATGCCCCAGAGCCAGACCCAAAGCATCACCGTCAGGAACACCGACACGGTGTTGATCGCCAGGTGGCGCCCGAGCAGCGTCGGCGTGACGACGTTGCCCTCGAGCGCGGTGAGGGCGAGGTAGGCGATCGGGCAGAGCAGCGCCTGGCCCATCGTGTCGAAGGTGACGATGGCCATGATCGCGACCCCCGCGGTGCCGACCATCGCGCCGATGAAGGGCAGGAAATTCAGCAGGAAGGCGGCGATGCCCCAGAAGTGCGCGTTGGGCAGGCCGATCAGCCAGAGCGCGACCCCGATGCAGACGCCGAGCCCCGCGTTGATGACGGTGATCGCTGCCAGGTAGCGCGAGATCTGGCGCTCCACGTCGCGCACGATCATCATCGCGCGCTTCTTGTCCGACAGGCGCTGGGCGTTCTCGATGATGCGGCGCTGGAACATGTCGCCGGTCGCGAGGAAGAACATCGCCAGCACCAGCGCCACCGCGAGCGACGTGCCCGCGCTCGCCATCGAGCCGACGAGGTCGCCGATCAGCGCCCCCTGTTCGACCACCACCTGCTGCGGCTCGCCCTCCTCGTCGCCCCCCGAGGCCAGCTGCTCGACCTGCTCAGAGGCCTTCTGCACCTCGTCGACCGACTGCAGCAATCCGCGCATCTTCACCTCGAGCTCGTTGCCGATCTCGGGTGCCCGCTCGACCAGCCGCCCCACCGGGCCGCTCGCCGCGTAGATCGCCCCGGTCGCCCCGGCGCCCAGCGCGACCACGAGGAAGACGGCGCTCACCACGGTCGGGACCCCGATGCGCGAGAGGCCGCGCGCGACGGGGCGCAGCGTCAGGGCGATGAGCAGGCCGAGGACGATGGGCAGGAGGAGTGCGCGGGCGAAGAACACGGCGCTGAACAGCGCCAGGATGAACAGCCCCGTCACCAGCCGCCGGATCCGGCGCAGCTCGCGCAGTCTGTCGTCCGGATCTTCGGGTGCGGGTATGTCAGCCATGTCGCCAGCCAACCCACCTGCCCCGCGCCGGTTCCCGCCGATCGGCCGGACACGGCAGATTCCCCGCCGTCCCTCCGTTGCCCCGCGCGGCAGCCGGATTGCACCCGCGACGGGCAGAGGATACATCGCGGGCCGACCCCGGGATCAGAGGAGCAACGCGACATGGCCAGCTACCAGTACGTCTACCACATGGATGGCGTCTCCAAGACCTATCCCGGCGGCAAGAAGACCTTCGAGAACATCCGCCTGTCCTTCCTCCCGGGGGTGAAGATCGGCGTCGTCGGCGTCAACGGCGCGGGCAAGTCGACGCTGCTCAAGATCATGGCCGGGATCGACAAGGACTTCACCGGCGAGGCCTGGGCCGCCGAGGGCGCGCGGGTGGGCTATCTCGCGCAGGAGCCGGAGCTCGACGAGAACCTCGACGTGCGCGGCAACGTCATGGAGGGGGTCAAGGCCAAGCAGGCGATCCTCGAGCGCTACAACGAGCTGGCGATGAACTATTCCGACGAGACCGCCGACGAGATGGCGCGGCTCCAGGACGAGATCGACAGCCAGAACCTCTGGGACCTCGACGCGCAGGTCGACGTGGCGATGGAGGCCCTGCGCTGCCCGCCCGACGACGCCGACGTCTCCACCCTCTCGGGCGGCGAGCGCCGCCGGGTGGCGCTCTGCAAGCTGCTGCTCGACGCGCCCGACATGCTGCTGCTCGACGAGCCGACCAACCACCTCGACGCCGAGACCATCGCCTGGCTGCAGAACCACCTGATCGAGTACAAGGGCACGATCCTGATCGTCACCCACGACCGCTACTTCCTCGATTCGATCACCGGCTGGATCCTCGAGCTCGACCGCGGCCGGGGCATTCCCTACGAGGGCAACTACTCCAGCTGGCTCGAGCAGAAGGCCAAGCGGCTCGAGCAGGAGGCGCGCGAGGACAAGTCCAAGCAGAACACGCTGCAGCGCGAGCTGGAGTGGATGCGGCAGGGGCAGAAGGCGCGGCAGGCCAAGTCGAAGGCGCGGATCGCGGCCTACGAGGAGCTGGCCAGCCAGTCCGAACGCGAGAAGGTCGGCAAGGCGCAGATCATCATCCCCAACGGCCCCCGCCTCGGCGGCAAGGTGATCGAGGTCGAGAACCTGCAGAAGGCGATGGGCGACAAGCTCCTGATCGAGGATCTCAGCTTCTCGCTGCCGCCCGGCGGCATCGTCGGCGTGATCGGCTCCAACGGCGCGGGCAAGTCGACCCTGTTCCGGATGCTCACCAGGCAGCTCGAGCCCGACAGCGGCACGATCGAGTTCGGCGACACGGTGCAGCTCTCCTACGTCGACCAGTCCCGCGATGCGCTGAACCCCGACGCGACGGTCTGGGAGGAGATCTCGGGCGGCGGCGAGATCATCCAGCTCGGCGACGCGCAGATG
The DNA here is from genome assembly GCF_000153305.1 of Oceanicola granulosus HTCC2516. Lineage (GTDB taxonomy): Bacteria > Pseudomonadota > Alphaproteobacteria > Rhodobacterales > Rhodobacteraceae > Oceanicola > Oceanicola granulosus. The sequence continues at coordinate 267,708 of NZ_CH724108.1, read as the reverse complement.
AACTCCCGCGCCTATTGCGGCGCGTTCAACTTCAAGGGCGGCGACCAGCAGAAGAAGGTCGGCCTGCTCTCGGGCGGCGAGCGCAACCGGGTCCACATGGCCAAGCTCCTCAAGGAGGGCGGCAACGTGCTGCTGCTCGACGAGCCGACCAACGACCTCGACGTCGAAACCCTGCGCGCGCTCGAGGACGCCCTCGTCGACTTCGCCGGCTGCGCCGTGGTCATCAGCCACGACCGCTTCTTCCTCGACCGCATCTGCACCCACATCCTCGCCTTCGAGGGCGAGGCCCACGTGGAGTGGTTCCAGGGCAACTTCGAGGATTACGAAGAAGACAAGAAGCGCCGCCTCGGCGAGGACGCGCTCGAGCCTAAGCGGGTGAAGTTCAAGAAGTTCACGCGCTAGGGACAAACGCC
>NZ_CH724108.1:251914-267185 GCF_000153305.1 Oceanicola granulosus HTCC2516 | reverse complement strand
GTCAGCCACTCCGGCTCCACCCGTCCCTCCCGAATATCCCGGTGGATCGACGACGCCGCCCAGTCCGCCGGATGGGCGACGTAGCCGTGCTTCACCGGGTCGTACCAGCAGTACCGCACGCACGCCGCGAACTCCTCCGGCCCGCGCACGTGGTGCTCCCAGAACAGCCGCTGCCACACCGCCTTCTCGCGCTTGTCCACCCGTAGGCCGGGCTTCAGCCCGGCATACCTCCCCGACCTCACGACCGGCAGCTCGCAAGGCTGCGGGGAGACCCGGCCGACCGCGCGGGTGAAGCGGGCCTTGATCGCGCCCCAGCGGCGGCCGTAGGCGCGGTCGCCGGGCGGGAGGGTCCAGACGGCGTGCAGGTGGTCGGGCAGGACCACGAAGGCGTCGATGCGGACCGGCGCCGCGGCCAGGGTCTCGTGCACGGCGGCGCGCAGCAGGTCGAGGTGATCGAGCAGCAGCGCCGCGCCACGATGTGCCAACCGGACGGTGAAAAAGATCGTCGCGCCGGTGCGCGCGGGGCGGAGGTAGTCGGACATGGCCCACCCTGCCCCGGCCAGGGTTAAGCCCGCGTTAGCGGCTTCCCGCCGAGCCTCCGGCGCCTGCTTCGCAGCTCTCTTGCCCCGAATCGCGCCCCGTGCCATACGCCCTACTGCTACCGATCTTCTCTTCGACCCTTCTGTTTTGCTGCTACGGCTCACCAACAGTTTCGAACCAGACGTGACAGAGCCGGGCTGCCGCATAGTGCGGGCAGCGCACGAGACTGAAAGGATGTTTCACATGGCCAAGGGCACCGTGAAATGGTTCAACTCCACCAAGGGCTTCGGCTTCATCGCTCCCGAGACCGGCGGTAAGGACGTCTTCGTCCACATCTCCGCCGTCGAGCGCGCCGGCCTCACCGGCCTCGCCGACGACCAGAAAGTGACCTACGACGTCGAAGCCGGCCGCGATGGCCGCGAGAGCGCCGTCAACATCCAGCTCGCCTGAGCCGGACCGGGCGGAGCTTCCGACCCAACGAATTCAGGGAAAGGCGCGCCTCCGGGCGCGCCTTTTTCGTGTGCGCTATGCGATAGCGGCGCGGTGCGAGCGGCCTGCAGCGCGCTGCTTTTGCCCAGCCCGCCGCGCCGGACCCATCGTCGATCCATCACCCCGCTGACAAAGGATCGCCCCGATGACGCGCCAGAGCCCTTCCCCGCGCCACGCCCAGCCCCGCCCGCAGCCCGCTCCGGTGACGCGGCAGCCCGGCTCGCGCGGCCCCGCCACCTTCCGCTTCACCGACTTCGCCGCCCTGTGAGGTCCGAAAGCGACATGGAACTGTCGCGCCGGGCACATGTTGGTCTTCCAACGACGCACCCAAGGAACTGGATAGCCCCGCCATGAAGTCCCGCCGCGACACCCCTCCGCCGCCCCAGACCTACCGCCTGCCGCAGCCCGGTCCCGCCAAGCCCGTCCGGCACCGCTTCACCGATTTCGCCCTGATCTGAGGCCACGCGCCTCCCCTTGTCCGGGGCCGAACCGCTCGCTAACCTGGGTCTGCGACGTTACCTCGGATCACTGTCTCTACCGGTCCTCCAAGGCTCCTCGAAGACACGACCCAAGCTATGACGAGCCGGGCCGCTGCATGTTGCGAGCGGCGAAACCAGGGAGACAGACGGATGGCGACTGGGACCGTCAAATGGTTCAATTCAACCAAAGGTTATGGTTTCATTGCTCCTGACGGGGGCAGCAAGGATGTGTTCGTGCACATCAGTGCCGTCGAGCGCAGCGGGCTGACCGACCTGCGCGACGACCAGAAAGTGACGTTCGATATCGAACCCGGACGCGACGGGCGCGAGAGCGCCGTCAACCTCGCGCTGGCCTGAGCCGGCGCGCGAAGGGCGGGCCGGGGCCCGCCCTTCCTGCAGCAGATCAATCGTTGAGAATGAAGGTGACCTTCAGCGCCACCCGGTAGGCGGTGATCTCGCCGTCGGTGACCTCGACGGTCTGGTCGTTGACCCAGGCGCCCTTCACGTTCTTGAGCGTCTTCGACGCCCGCGCGATCCCCTGCTTCACGGCATCGTCGAAGGACGAGTTCGATTCGGCGATGATCTCTGTGACCTTGGCAACGGACATGGCTGGTCCCTCCTGAGTGGTGAACGATGTGAGGGCAACGCGGGCCCCGCCCTCACGTTCCCCTCACTCCGCCACCGTCTGCGCCGCCGCCTGCGCCGAGGCCGCCTCCACCAGCTTCAGCACCTCCGGCCCGATCGCCTCCACGATCAGCGCCACGCCCTCGGCGTTGGGATGCAGCCCGTCGGCCTGGAAGTAGCGCTGGGCCGCGCCCGAGGTGTCCTCGGCGGTGTCGAGCGCGGCGAAGAAGTCGGGGTAGAGCGGCACGTCGAACTCGTCGGCGAGGTCGGTGTACATGCCGTCGAAGGCGATCCGATAGTCGGCGCCGTAATTGTTGGAGGCCGGGATCGCCACCAGCAGCGTCTCCAGCCCCGCCTCCCGCGACGCCTCGAGGATGCCGGCGAGGTTCTCCCGGCTCACCGCCGGATCGATGCCGCGCAGGAAGTCGTTGGCGCCGAGTTCGAGGATCATCGCGTCGGTGTCGCCGGTGATCGCCCAGTCCACCCGCGCGAGCCCGCCCGCCGTCGTGTCGCCCGAGACGCCGGCGTTCACCACGTTCACGTCCGCCCCCTGCGCCAGCAGCCACGCCTCGAGCTGCGGCACGAAGCCCTGCCCGGCCGGTAGCCCGTAGCCCGCGGTGAGGCTGTCGCCGAGCGCCGCGATGGTCACCGTCTCGGCATTGGCCGCGCACCCGGCGAGCGCGATTGCCGCCACGCTGTTGCAGCCCGCGCGGACCGCCCCATATCGGAGTGAACCGAACAGTCCGGAAAGCCGCTCCATGACCGATCCCGTCCTCTCGCTGAATGACGTCTCGCTCTCGCTGATGGGCAACGCCGGACGGGTCGATATCCTGCACGACATCTCGCTCGAGGTCGCGCGCGGGGAAACACTGGGGCTGGTGGGGCCGAGTGGGTCGGGCAAATCTTCGCTCCTGATGCTCATGGGCGGGCTGGAGAGCGCCTCGTCGGGCTCGATCCGGGCCGTTGGGCAGGATCTGAGCGCGATGAACGAGGACGGCCTGGCCCGGTTTCGCAGGGACAATATGGGGGTGGTGTTCCAGTCCTTCCACCTGATCCCGACGATGACCGCGCTGGAGAACGTCGCGACGCCGTTGGAACTCGCCGGCGCGCGCGACGCCTTCGAGCGCGCCAGCGCCGAGCTCGATGCCGTCGGTCTCGGCACCCGCAAGGATCACTACCCGGCGCAGATGTCGGGCGGCGAGCAGCAGCGCGTCGCCCTCGCCCGCGCCTCGGCGCCACGCCCGAAGATCCTGCTCGCCGACGAGCCGACGGGCAACCTCGACGAAGCCAGCGGCGGCGCGATCGTCGAGCTGCTGTTCGGCCTGCGCGACCGCCACGGCGCGACGCTGGTGATGGTGACGCACTCGATGGAGCTGGCCAACCGCTGCGACCGCGTCGTGCGGCTGCGCGACGGGCGGATTGAGGCTCCGGCGCGGGCTGCCGCCGAATGAGCTGGCCCGTCGCCGCGCGCATCGCCCGCCGCGAGCTGCGGGGCGGGCTGAAGGGCTTCCGCATCTTCCTCGCCTGCCTCGCCCTCGGCGTCGCCGCCATCGCCGCCGTCGGCACCGTGCGCGCCTCGATCCAGGCCGGGCTCGAGCGCGAGGGCGCGGCGCTGCTCGGCGGCGACGCGGAGGTCGAGTTCACCTACCGCTTCGCCCGCGACGCCGAGCGCGCCTGGATGGAGGGCATCGCCGACGCGGTCTCCGAGACGGTCGACTTCCGCTCCCTCGCCGTCGTGCCCCGCGACGAGCCGGAGCGCGCGCTCACCCAGGTGCGCGGCGTCGACGCGCTCTACCCGCTCGTCGGGGCGGTCGAGCTCGACCCGCCGATGCCACTTGCCGACGCCTTCGCGGGCACCGGCGAGCGGCCGGGCGCGGTCATGGAGCGCATCCTCGCCGACCGCCTCGCCCTCGCCCCGGGCGACACGTTCCGGCTCGGCGAGCAGACCTTCGTGCTCTCCGCCCTGCTCGAGCGCTACCCCGACAATTCCGGCGGCGGCTTCTCGCTGGGGCCGCGCACGCTGGTGCTGACCGACGATCTCGCCGGCTCCGGCCTGATCCAGGAAGGCACGCTCTTCGAGACCGACTACCGCCTCGACCTGCCCGATGGCGCCGACCTCGCCGCGCTCGAGGCCGAGGCGGAGGCGCGGTTCCGCGACAGCGGCCTGCGCTGGCGCGACGCCCGCGAGGGCGCGCCGGGGCTGACCCGCTTCGTCGACCGGCTCGGCGCGTTCCTCGTGCTCGTCGGGCTGTCGGGCCTCGCGGTCGGCGGCGTCGGCGTGTCCTCGGCGGTGCGCGCCTACCTCGACGGCAAGGTCGAGACGATTGCCACCCTGCGCACCCTCGGCGCGAGCCGCGCCACCATCTTCCGCACCTACTTCCTGCAGATCGGCGCGCTGACCCTCCTCGGCATCACCCTCGGCCTGCTGCTCGGCGCGCTCGCCCCGCTGCTCGCCGCGCCGCTGATCGAGCCGCGCCTGCCGATCCCCGCCGAGTTCGGCCTCTATCCCGGCCCGCTCCTCGAGGCGGCGCTCTACGGCCTGCTCGCGGCGCTGATCTTCACCCTCTGGCCGCTGGGCCGGATCGACGAGATCCGCGCCGCGACCCTGTTCCGCGACGCCTTCGCCGCCGGCCGCCCGCTGCCCGCGCCGCGCTTCCTCGTCGTGACGGCGCTGCTCGTCGCCGCCCTCGTCGGCGCGGCGATCGCCTTCTCCGGCACGGTCTGGCTGACGCTCTGGACCGCCGGCGGCATCGCCGGGGCGCTGCTGCTGCTCGCGCTCGCCGCCCTCGTCGCGCGGCGCACCGCCCGCGCCGGCGCCCGGCTCTCGCGCGGCCGCCCCGCCCTGCGCCTCGCGCTCGGCGCGATCTCCGCGCGCGGCGGCGACGCCACCTCCGTCGTGCTGTCGCTCGGGCTCGGGTTGGCGGTGCTCGCGGCCGTCGGCCAGATCGACGGCAACCTGCGCAGCGCGATCTCCGACGAATTGCCCGACGTCGCGCCGAGCTACTTCTTCGTCGACATCCAGCCCGACCAGATCGACGGCTTCCGCACCCGGCTCGACACCGACCCGGCCGTCAGCCGGGTGGACAGCGCGCCGATGCTGCGCGGCATCATCACGCGGATCAACGACATCCCCGCCGAAGAATTCGCCGAAGGCCACTGGGTCGTGCAAGGCGACCGCGGCCTCACCTACGCCGCGGAGATGGGCGACGACACCACCCTCACCGCCGGGACATGGTGGCCCGCCGACTACGACGGCCCGCCCCTCGTCAGCTTCTCCGCCGAGGAGGCCGCCGAGATCGGCCTCGCACTCGGCGACGAGATCACCGTCAACATCCTCGGGCGCGACATCACCGCCGAGGTGGCGAGCTTCCGCGAGGTGAATTTCGAGACCGCCGGGATCGGCTTCGTCATGTCGATGAACCCGACCGCCCTCGCCGGCGCGCCGCATTCGTGGATCGCCACCGTGTACGCCGAGCCCGAGGCCGAGGCCGCCATCCTGCGCGACCTCGCGAGCGCCTACCCCAACATCACCGCCATCCGCGTGCGCGACGCCATCGACCGCGTCGTGGAGCTGCTCTCGGGCATCGCCGCCGCCACCCGCTACGGCGCGGCCGCGACGCTGCTGACGGGCTTCCTCGTGCTGATCGGCGCCGCCGTCGCGGGCGAGCGCGCGCGCACCTACGAAAGCGCCATCCTCAAGACGCTGGGCGCCCCCCGCGCCCGGATCCTCGCCAGCTTCGCCCTGCGCGCGGCGCTCCTCGGCCTCGCGGCAGGGCTGGTGGCGCTGGCGGCGGGCATCGCCGGCGGCTGGGCGGTGATGCGCTTCATCATGGAGAGCGACTTCTCGGTGATGTGGCCCTCCGCGCTCGCCATCGTCGCCGGCGGCGTCCTGGCGAGCCTGCTCGCCGGGCTCGCCTTCGCGCTGCGGCCGCTGGCGGCCAAGCCCGCGCGCGTGCTACGAGCACGGGAATGACCGCGCAGTTCTTCGGCTACGGAAGCCTCGTCAACCTCGCCACCCACAGCTACCCCGGCGCCCGCCCGGCCCGCCTCTCCGGCTGGCGGCGCGTCTGGCGGCACTCCACCTTGCGCCCCGTCGCCTTCCTCAGCGTCGAGCGCCATGCCGGCAGCGAGATCGAGGGGGTCGTCGCCGAGGTGCCTGATGGCGACTGGGCCGCCCTCGACGAGCGCGAGCGCGCCTATGTCCGCCGCGACGTGACCGACGAGGTGACCCATGCCGGCCCCCGTGCCGAGACGGCGGTCTACGAGGTCCACGAGGGCCACCTCGCCCCGCCCGACACCGCCCACCCGGTGCTGCTGAGCTACGTCGAGACGGTGATGCTGGGCTACCTGCACATCTACGGCGAGGCCGGGATCCACCGCTTCGCCGCCAGCACGGAGGGCTGGCACGCCCCGATCATGGACGACCGCGACCTGCCCCTCTACCCACGCCACCAGCGCCCCTCCGAGGAAGAGCGCCGGTTCATCGACGCGACGATCGCCGCGCTCGGTTGCACCCTGATCGCGCCGAGCGCGCTCTAGGTGGCTGCGCCGGCGGGCGCCGCGCCGCGGCGGGCGTCGAGGCTCAGCGGGCCCGGGCCGGCGAAGGTAATGTAGAGGAAGATGAAGCTCCACAGGATCGCCGCGTCGCCGCCGTTGAGCGTGGGGAAGAAGCTCTGCGGCGCGTGCGCCATGAAGTAGGCCACCGCCATCGTCCCCGACAGCACGAAGGCCACGGGCCGGGTGAAAAGGCCGACGAGGATGAGCACGCCGCCCACCACCTCGAGCACGCCGGCGAGGCCGAAGATCGACAGCAGCGGCGGCGAGAATTCGGCTGCCGGGAAGCCGAACAGCTTCTGGGTGCCGTGGGCGATGAAGGGCAGCGCGATGGCGATGCGCAGGACGCTGAGCATCAGCGGTCTGTAACGGTCGAGAGTGGAGGTCATGGCGAGCTTCCTTGGCTGAGTTGACCCGCCCTACCTACTCCTTCGCGCTCACGCACGGTACAGCCAAAGCCAAACGGCTTCTGCGCGCCGCTGCACAAGTCTCTGTCCTGCAAATATCCCCGCCGGAGGCTCCGCCCCCGGCCACGGGCGCCGCCGTCAGAGGCGCGGCTTCACCTGCATCAGCCGCATCACGTCGGCCATCTCCGGCCCCCGCTCCAGCCCCGTCACCGCGCGGCGCAGCGGCATGAACAGCCCCTTGCCCTTGCGCCCCGTCGCCTCCTTGACCGCGTTGGTCCAGTCGCGCCAGGTGTCGGGACCGTAGGGCGGCTCGCCGAGCAGCTCGAGCGCCTCGGCGACGAACGCGCGGTCCTCCTCGGCGACGATGGCCTTGCCGCCCTCGTGGAACATCGCCCACCAGCCCGCCATGTCGTCGAGCCGGTCGATGTTCTCGCGCACCACGTCCCAAAAGACCGGCCCCAGCTCCTCGGGCACGCCGAGGGCGCGCACCCGCTCGGCGACCTCCGCGTAGGGGCGCTGGGACAGCCAGCGGTGGGTCAGCGGCACGAGGTCGTCGCTGTCGAACTTGGTCGGCGCGGAGCCGAAGCTCTCGAGGTCGAAGCCGGCGACCACCTCCGCGACGCTCTCGCGCAGCTCCACCGGGTCGGACGAGCCGAGGCGCGCCATCAGCGACAGCACCGCCATCGGCGCGATGCCGCGGGCGCGCAGGTCGCGCAGCGCGAGCGTGCCGAGGCGCTTGGACAGCGCCTCGCCCTGCGGACCGGTCAGCAGCGAATGGTGCGCGAAGCGCGGCTTGGTGCCGCCGAGCGCCTCGATGATCTGGATCTGCGTGGCGGTGTTGGTGACGTGGTCGGAGCCGCGCACGATGTCGGTGATGCCCATCTCGATATCGTCGACGACGGAGGCGAAGGTGTAGAGCACCTGCCCGTCGGCGCGGATCAGCACCGGGTCGGAGACGGAGGCGGCGTCGATGGAGATGTCGCCGAGGATGCCGTCTGTCCACTCGATCCGCTCGAGGTCGAGCTTGAAGCGCCAGTAGCCGCCGCGCTCCTCGCGCAGCCGGTCCTTCTCGGCGTCCGACAGCTCGAGCGCGGCGCGGTCGTAGACCGGCGGGCGGCCCATGTTGAGCTGCTTCTTGCGCTTGAGGTCCAGCTCCGTGGGGCTCTCGAAGCACTCGTAGAGCCGCCCCGCCTCGATCAGCCGCGCCTTCGCGGCCTCGTAGCGGTCGAGCCGGTCGGACTGCCGCTCGATGCGGTCCCAGTCGAGGCCCAGCCAGATCAGGTCTTCCTGGATGGCGTCGACGTATTGCTGCTTCGACCGCTCCGGGTCGGTGTCGTCGATGCGCAGCACGAAGGTGCCGCCGGCCTGGCGCGCGATGGCGTAGTTGAACAGCGCGGCACGCAGGTTGCCGATGTGCAGATAGCCGGTGGGAGACGGGGCGAAACGGGTGGTTGTCATGGGCCGAGGCTCTTTCACAGCCCGCGGCTTTTGTCCATATCGGCGGCATGGACAAGACCGCCCCCAGCACCGACGAGATCGAGGAGATGGCCCGCCAGACGGTGGAGGCGCTGCCCGAGCAGTTCCGCGCCGCCGCACGGCAGGTGGCGATCCGCGTCGTCGACTTCCCGCCCGACGACATCCTGCGCGAGATGGAGGCCGATCCGTTCGAGCTGTCGGGCCTCTACGACGGGGTGCCGCTGACGCAGAAATCGGTGATGGACGTGCCCGCCGGTCCCGACGTGGTCTGGCTGTTCCGCCGTCCGCTGCTCGACGAGTGGGCCGAGCGCGGCAACGTCACCTTCGCCGACCTCGTCGCCCACGTCACGGTGCACGAGTTCGCCCACCATTTCGGCTGGTCCGACGACGACATCGCCGCGATCGACCGATGGTGGGAGTGAGGCGCCGCGATCCCGTCGCCGTAGGCCGGGCTTCAGCCCGGCCCCGCCCACCGCCGCCCGTCCGCGCCACCGCGCTCTTCACACCGGCGGCGCGCGCTGGCAGGTTGCCGGCGACCAGGCCACATGGAGCCGCTCGATGCGCGACATCCTCACCGTCACCCTGAACCCGGCGCTCGACCTCGCCACCGAGGTGGCGCACGTCCAGCCCAACGTGAAGCTGCGCTGCGGCCCGCCCGACCTCGATCCGGGCGGCGGCGGGCTCAACGTCGCCCGCGCGATCCACCAGCTCGGCGGCAGCGCGCGCTGCTTCGTGGCGCTCGGCGGCGACACCGGGCAGTCGCTGCTCAACCTGCTGACCCGCGCCGGGCTCACCCCCGTCGTGCACGACGCGCCCGGCGAGACCCGCCAGAGCCTCGCGGTGAGTGACCTCGAGACCAACGACCAGTTCCGCTTCATGCTGCCCGGCCCGGAATGGTCGCGCGCCGACATCGACGGCGCCCGCAAGGCGCTGCTCGACGCGGCGACGGGCGACGGCTTCCTGGTGCTGTCGGGCAGCGGCCCCGCGGGCGCGGCGCCCGACCTCTACGCCCGCATCTGCGAAGACTTCGCGGGCACCGGCGAGGAGATCATCCTCGACACATCCGGCCCCGCCCTCGCCCACCTCGCGGCCGGGCAGGCCAAGCCGCCCTTCGTGCTGCGCATGGACCAGCACGAGGCCGAGGAGCTCGCCCGCCGGCCGCTCGCCAGCCGCGCCGACAGCGCCGCCTTCGCCCGCAGCCTCGTCGAGCGCGGCGCGGCGCGGCTGGTGATCGTGGCGCGCGGCGCGGACGGATCCACCATGGCCGACGCCGAGCGCAAGCTCCACGTCACGGCCGCCCCGGTGCGGGTCAATTCCAAGGTCGGCGCGGGCGACAGCTTCGTCGGCGGCTTCACCATGGCACTCGCCCGCGGCGGGTCCGTCGAGGCCGCGCTCAGCCACGGCGCCGCCGCCGCGAGCGCCGCGGTCATGACGCCGGGCACCCAGCTCTGCCACCGCGAGGACATGGAGCGGCTGTTGCCGGAGTGCCGGGTGAGCGAGCTTTAGGGGCCGGGGTGCGCGGCCGGGGGTGCGCGATGAATGCGCACCCTACGGGGTGACGGTGTGGCGGCGGGAGAGGTCGGCCAGGCCGGCGCGCACGATCTCCTCGAGCACGGCCTCGTCGATGTCGGCGAGCTTGTTGATGTAGAGGCAGGACTTGCCGATCTTGTGCTTGCCGAGGCGGGCGAGCAGGTCGGAGAAGTCGGCATAGCCCGGCATGATGTAGATCGACAGGTTGGCCTTGCGCGGACTGAAGCCGGTGGCGAGGAAATCGCCCTCGCGGCCGGTCTCGTAGCGGTAGTGGTAGGAGCCGTAGCCGACGATGGCGGGCCCCCACATGCGCGGCTCCCAGCCCGTCACCCGCCGGAACAGCGCGTCGAGCGCGTGGCCGTCGGCGCGCCGAACCGGGTGTTCAACCGAGTCAAGAAACTCCCGCACCGGTTGCCCGGTCGGGACCGTCTTGTTGCCGCTGTCCGCCATTTGCCTGTCCTCCCGGCCCCTGCTTAGCACGGAGCCGGGAGGAAGGAAGTCACTCGGCCGGTTCGAGCTCGCGGGTCGGGGCGGACACGAGCCGCGTGGTGAACTCCACCAGGCGCCGCGCCTGGTGCGCTACGGAGCGCCGGCCGGTCTCGTCGAATGCGCCCGCCTTGGCGGAGTAGCCGTACGGATTGCCGCCGTCCTCGAACTTGACGCCGTCGGTGTAGCCCGGCGGCACGAGGATCGCTCCCCAGTGCATCGCCGAGGTGTAGAGGCTCTGCAGCGTCATCTCGACGCCGCCGTTGGCGTTGCCGGCGCTGGCGGTCGCGGTGAAGGTCTTGTTGGCGAGCTTGCCCGCCTGCCAGGCCGGGCCGAGCGTGTCGATGAAGGCGCGCAGCTGGCTGGCGGGGACGCCGTAGCGGGTGGGGGTGCTGACGAAGAAGCCGTCGGCCCAGATCATGTCCTCGGGCGTGGCGACGGGGATGTCGGCCATCTTCTCGACCTGCGCCTTCCACGGCTCCTGCCCGTTCACCACCTCCTCGGGGGCGGTCTCACGGGCGCGCACGAGGCGGACCTCGGCGCCGGCGGCGCGGGCCGCATCGGCGGCGGTGCGGGCGATCTCGTGGTTGGTGCCGTAGGTGCTGTAGAACAGCACGGTGATCTTGGGAGTGCTCATGGAGCTACCTCTTCTCCGGGTGCGAAAGTTATCTCGTGAGCGATACCTAACCCCTCCATCTGGAGAGAGAAGACGCCGGATCGCGCCGAACGTGTGCGCAGACGCACGAAAAGGGGGCTGCGCCAGCTGGCACAGCCCCCGGGTGGTGCTATCCGAGAGGGATCAGCGGATCGCGCGAACGATCACGCCGGTCTCGGCGTCGACGATCACCGGCACCTGGTTCACGGTGAGGTACTGGTAGCCGTCGACCTGCGGCAGGTCGTACATCGTGACGCTGTCGGGCACGGCGGCACCGACGACGACTTCGCCGTCGAGGTAGATCGTCTCGACCGGGTTCTCGCGCACGTAGGTCACGGTTTCCTCGACCTCGTCGGTGGCCTCGGCACCGGCGGCGGCACCGAAGATACCCGACGCGACAATACCGGCGGCCGGGCCGCCCAGCGCGTAGGCGCTCAGCGCACCGAGGGTCGCCCCGGCACCGGCGCCGACGCTCTGCTCGGTATCGGTCGCCTCACGCTCGTAGGTCAGGGTCTCGACCTCGACGCTCGCCGGACGCTGGGCGACGATGACCCGCTCCTCGGCCTCCGCCTCGGCTTCGACCGCGAGGTACTGGTCGTAGGACCAGCCGGTCGTGCCGTCGTAGGTGACTTCGCACCAGTTGCCGTTCTCGAGGCAGCCCTCGACGGTCACGTTGCCGTCCTCGGGAATGACGCCGACGACCTCGAAGTCGGGGCCCGGGCCGGAGCGGATGTTGAGATCGGTGATGACGCCCGCTTCAAACGGCGCGGCCATGACGGGCGCGGCGGTCACGAGGGCGATGGCGGATGCAGTCAGCAGAGTACGCGTTTTCATTTGGAGTCTCCTCCTTTGGCTAGCGACCCGGCGCCACCGATATGGCGGACGCTCCAGCGGATCGCTTGGACGCCCTAGAAATTCCGGTCTCCCCCGTCCGGTTCCAGCAAGGGAGCACGTCTTACCTTGCGAAAAGCAGACGTCCGCGCCCGGTTTCGCGCAGAATCGGCAAACATCGGCCGACCCCTGATCGGACCCTTGCGCGGCGTTGCCTCAGGAAAGCCGCCGGTCCGCGCCAATCGCCCGCCCGTTCGGCAATTAGCCGCCCAGTCCGGCCCGTCTCCGGCGGCGCCCTCACGGCCCGGGACGCGGCCTCTTCCCCTCCCCCGGTGGGCGTGGCAGCGTCGCGCCATGACACAGACATACAAGACCCTGTCGGGCCGGCCGCTCTCCGCCCTCACCTTCGGCACCATGCAATTCGGCGGCAATGCCGACGCGGCCGAGAGCCGCGCCATGTACGACGCCGCCCGCGCCGCCGGGATCAACCACTTCGACACCGCCGTCGGCTACACCGACGGCGCGAGCGAGGAGGTCACCGGCCGGCTGATCGCTCACGAGCGCGGGGACGTCTTCCTCGCCACCAAGGTCGCCTACGCCGGCGGCGCGGGGCGCGACAACATCCGCACCCAGTTCGACCAGAGCCGCCGCCAGCTCGGACACGACAGCGTCGACCTGCTCTACATCCACCGCTTCCACCCGGAATCGGACCCGCAGGAGACCTTCTCCACCCTCGCCGAGATGCAGGAGCAGGGGCTGGTGCGCCACATCGGCGTCTCCAACTACGCCGCCTGGCAGGTGATGAAGGCGCAGGCCGTCGCGCACGCGCTCGGCACCCGGATCGACGCGATCCAGCCGATGTACTCGCTGGTGAAGCGGCAGGCCGAGGTCGAGCTGTTCCCGATGTGCGACGACCAGGGCATCGGCATCCACGCCTATTCGCCGCTCGGGGGCGGGCTGCTGACGGGCAAGTATACCGGCGGCGGCACGGGCCGGCTGACCGAGAACGAGATGTACCGCAAGCGCTACGCGGCCGACATCTACCGCGCCGCCGCCGAGAAGCTCGGCGAGATCGCCGCCGAGGCCGGCGCCCACCCGGCGACGCTCGCCGTCGCCTGGGCGGCGGCGCATCCGGCGCGGCCCTCGCCGATCATCTCCGCCCGGTCGCTCGAACAGCTGCGCCCGTCGCTCGCCGCCGTCGACTACCGGCTCGACGACACCCTCTACGACCGTCTCGCCGCGCTGGTGCCCGCGCCGCCCAAGGCGACCGACCGCGCGGAAGAGGCATGAGCGACATCCTCGTCATCGGCGGCGGCATCGCCGGCACCTCGGCGGCGGCGCGGCTGTCGCATCTCGGGCAGGTGACGCTGCTCGAGCGCGAGAGCGCCCTCGCCCACCACGCCTCGGGCCGCTCGGCGGCGCTGTTCGACATCAGCTACGGCCAGCCCACCACCGTCGCGCTCAACCGCGCCAGCCAGGAGTACCTCGAGACCGCCAACGGCGGCGTGCTGTCGACGCGCGGGCTGATGGTGATCGGCAGCGAGGAGACCGCCGAGGCGTTCGAGCACGACGCCGACACGATGGGGCTGGAACGCATCGAGATCGACGCCGCGCGCTCGCTGTTCCCGATCCTCGCGCCGCACATCGACCGCGCGGGCTTCGAGGCCGCCGCCTGGGACATCGACACCGACCTGCTGCTGCAGAACTTCGCCCGCGAGCTGCGCGGCAACGGCGGACGGATCGTCACCGGCGCCGACGTCACCGCCATCGCGCGCGATGGCAAGCGCTGGGCCGTCACCGCCGGGGGCGAGACCCACGAGGCGGAACTGCTGGTCAACGCCGCCGGCGCCTGGGTCGACGAGATCGCCAGGCTCGCCGGCGTCGCGCCGCTCGGCGTCACGCCCCTGCGCCGCTCGATGGCGCGGATTCCCGCGCCGGGCGGGCTCGACGTCAACGGCTGGCCGATGGTCGTCGGCGCGGGCGAGACCTGGTACTGCAAGCCCGACGCCGGGGCGCTGATCGTGTCGCCCGCCGAGGAAGACCCCGCCGAGCCGCACGACGCCTGGGCCGACGACATGGTGCTCGCCGAGGGGCTGGCGCGCTACGAGGCGGCCGTCACCGAGCCGGTGACCCGGATGCTCGCCAACTGGGCCGGCCTGCGCACCTTCTCCCCCGACCGCGGCCTCGTGCTCGGACGCGACCCGGCCGTGCCGGAGTTCGTCTGGTGCGCCGGGCAAGGCGGCTACGGCTTCCAGACCTCCCCCGCCGCGAGCGCCCTGCTCGCCGACCTCGTCGCCGGCCGCAGGCCGGAGCTCGACCCGCCCATCGTCGACGGCCTGTCCCCCGCCCGCTTCACCTGAGAGGCCCCATGCGCCCGCTGTCCTGCCTGCTGCTCGCCACGCTGCTCCTGCTCCCGGCCTGCGGCGGCGGGCAACGCGATGCGGCCGTCGCCGTCACCTCCGCCACCAGCGCGCCGCGCGACTATGCCGGGCGGCCGAGCGGCTTCGGCGACGCCGACCCGCACGAGTGGGAGCGCCCGCCCTACGGGCTGCCGGTCCACGGCGTGGACGTCTCGCGCTACAACACCGGCATCGACTGGGCGCGCGCGGCGGCGAGCGGCGTCTCCTTCGCCTACATCAAGGCGACCGAGGGCGGCGACCGGGTCGATCCGCTGTTCCGCCAGCACTGGGCCGACACCGCCCGTGCCGGCATCCCGCGCGGGGCCTACCACTTCTACTACCATTGCCGCCCGGGCCGCGAGCAGGCGGCATGGTTCATCGCCACGGTGCCGAAGGATCCGCACATGCTGCCGCCGGTGCTCGACGTTGAGTGGACCCCGACCTCGCCCACCTGCACCCGCCGCCCGCCCGCCGCCGAGGTCCGCCGCGAGATGCGCGACTTCCTCGAGATCGTCGCCGCCCACTACGGCGTGCGCCCGCTGATCTACACCGCCACCGACTTCTTCGCCGACAACGGCCTCGCCAGCTTCACCGGCTACGAGTGGTGGCTGCGCGCCGTCTCCGCGCACCCCGGCGAGCGCTACCCGGGCACCCGCTGGACCTTCTGGCAATACAGCGGCACCGGCCTCGCCCCCGGCTTCCCCGGCCAGATCGACCTCAACGCCTTCAACGGCTCCCCCGCCGCCTTCGCCCGCTGGCGCGCCGCGCGTACGCCACCGCCGTAGCCGACCCGTAGGCCGG
>NZ_CH724108.1:186035-251854 GCF_000153305.1 Oceanicola granulosus HTCC2516 | reverse complement strand
TACACCTCCACCGTCACCCGTCCACCCGGATTCGGCCATCGACCTCAGGGCCTCCGCGCCACCACGCCTTCGCCCGCTGCGTGCCGCGCGCATCCCGGTAGGCCGGGCTTCGGCCCGGCACCCCGGCCCCGATCGCGCACGCCCGCCGGGCTGAAGCCCGGCCTACATCCCCACCGTCACCCGTCCGTCCGCATCCGCTCTTCAACCTCTGCGCCTCCGCGGCTCCACGCCTTCGCCCGCTGCGTGCCGCGCGCATTCCGGTAGGCCGGACTTCAGCCCGGCATCCCGGCGCCGATCGCGCGCCCATGCCGGGCCGAAGCCCGTGCCTACGACCCCACCGTCACCCGTCCACGCGGATCCGCTCGTTCTTCGGGTCATAGGGGCTGTCCTCCGTGATCTCCGCGTCCCAGAGCGCGCCCATCATCCGCACCTTGAGCCGCGTTCCCGGCGTCGCGAAGGCCGGGTCGACATACCCCATCCCGATCGACTTGCCGAAGGCCACCGAATAGCCCCCCGAGGTCAGCCGCCCGACGCGCCGCTCGCCGTCGTAGAGCGCCTCGCGCCCCCACGGATCGGCATCGTCCGGCCCGTCGACGAGCAGCGTGACGCACTTCGAGCGCACGCCCGTCGCCTCCATCTCCGCCTTGCCGTGGAAGTCCTTGCCCATGTCCACGAAGCGCGGCAGGTCCGCCTCGAGCGGCGTGGCGTCGCGGCCGAGCTCGTTGCCGAAGGCGCGGTAGCTCTTCTCCTGCCGGAGCCAGTTCTGCGCCCGCGCGCCGACCAGCCTGAGCCCGTGCGCCTCGCCCGCCTCCATGATCCGGTCGAAGAGGTGGTTCTGCATCTCCATCGGGTGGTGCAACTCCCAGCCGAGCTCGCCCGTGTAGGCCACCCGGATCGCGTTCACCGGCACCATGCCCAGCTCGATGCGCCGCGCCGAGAGCCAGGGGAAGCGCTTGTTCGACAGCGCCGTCTCCGGCTCCGCGTCGCGCACCAGCCCCTTGAGCAGGTCGCGCGACTTCGGCCCGGCGACGGCGAAGACGCCGTACTTGGTGGTGCAATCCTCCAGCCACATCGGCCCGAACTCGGCCACCCTGTCCGCCACCGCCTTGGCGAGGAAATCGCCGTCGTAGGCGTGCCACGCCCCGGCGGAGACGAGGTAGAACGTATCCTCGGCGAGCCGCACGATGGTGTATTCCGTCCGCGTCGTGCCCGCGCCGGTCAGCGCGTAGGTCAGGTTGATGCGGCCCACCCGGGGCAGCCTGTTGGTGGTGAACCAGTCGAGGAAGGCCGCCGCGCCGGGGCCGCGCAGCAGGTGCTTGGTGAAGGCCGAGGCGTCGATCATCCCGACGCCCTCGCGGATCGCCGTCGCCTCGTCGACGGCGTACTGCCACCAGCCGCCGCGCCGGAACGAGCGGGCGTCGTGGTCGAACGCCTCGGGCGCGTCGGGCGGGCCGAAGTAGTTCGGCCGCTCCCAGCCATTCACCGTCCCGAACTGCGCGCCGCGCGCCTTCATCCGGTCGTAGGACGGCGCGGTCCGCAGCGGCCGACAGGCGGGGCGCTCCTCGTCGGGATGGTGCAGGATGTAGACGTGCTCGTAGGCCTCCTCGTTCTTGCGGGCGGCGTACTCGGTCGTCATCCAGTCGCCGTAGCGGCGCGGATCGAGGCTCGCCATGTCGATTTCGGCCTCGCCCTCGACCATCAGCTGCGCGAGGTAATGCCCGGCCCCGCCGGCGGCGGTGATGCCGAAGGAGAAGCCCTCGGCCAGCCACATGTTGCGCAGTCCCGGGGCGGGGCCGAGCAGCGGGTTGCCGTCGGGCGTGTAGCAGATCGGGCCGTTGTAATCGTCCTTCAGCCCCACCTCCTCCGACGAGGGGATGCGGTGGATCATCGACATGTACTCCTCCTCGATCCGGTCGAGATCGAGCGGGAAGAGATCGGCGCGGAAGCTCTCGGGCACGTCGTACAGGAACCGCGCGGGGGCGCCGCGCTCGTAGGGGCCGAGGATCCAGCCGCCGCGCTCCTCGCGGACGTACCACTTCGCGTCGGCGTCGCGCAGCACCGGGTGCTGCGGGTTGTCCTTGCGCCATGCCACCAGCGCCGGGTCCGGCTCGGTGACGATGTACTGGTGCTCCACCGGGATCGCGGGGATCCTGATGCCGAGCAGCCGCGCCGTGCGCTGCGCGTGGTTGCCCGTCGCGGTGACCACATGCTCGGCCTCGATGACCACCTGCTCGTCGCCCGCGACGAGATTGCCGCCCTTCTCCACCATCTTCGTGCAGCTGACGCGCCACGCGCTGCCGGTCCACTCGTAGCCGTCGACCTGCCAGCGCCGCTCGATGCTCACCCCGCGCTGCCGCGCGCCCTTGGCCATCGCCATGGTGACGTCGGCGGGATTGATGTAACCGTCCGTCGGGTGGTAGATCGCGCCCTCCAGGTCGTCGGTGCGCACCAGCGGCCAGCGCTCCCTGATCTGCGCCGGGCTCATCCACTCGAACGGCACGCCCACCGTCTCGGCGGTGGCGGCGTAGAGCATGTACTCGTCCATCCGCGCCTTCGTCTGCGCCATGCGCAGGTTGCCGACGACGAAGAAGCCGGCGTCGAGCCCCGTCTCCGCCTCGAGCGTCTTGTAGAGCTTGATCGAGTGGTCGTGGATCCACGTCGTCGCGTAGGACATGTTGAAGTACGGCAGCAGCCCCGCGGCGTGCCAGGTCGAGCCGGCGGTCAGCTCGTCGCGCTCGAGCAGCATCACGTCGCTCCAGCCGGCCTTCGCCAGGTGGTAGGCGATGGACGTGCCGACGGCGCCGCCACCGACGACGAGGGCTCTGACTTGGGTCTTCATGGCACACGCTCCCTGACTCGACGCCCTCTCTTGGCGCATTTCCCCGCCACCGCGCCCGAACACGCCGACGCTCGGCAAGCGAAAACCGACATCCCCCGCGCTTCATCTGGCTCCAAATATGCCGACGGGGCCCCGGCGCGGGCACCGCCCGCGCCAGGGAGGATGAAGCGGCGCGGCACGCGCCTCCGCGCGGTCAGTTGCCCCCCCGGCGCGGCGGGGCTAGGAATGGCGCGACGTCGCCGAGGTGCCCCTTGCAGATCTGCCGAACCATTGCCGACATCCGCGCCGCCGTCGCCGCCTTCCGGGCCGCCGGCGAGAGCGTGGGGCTGGTGACGACGATGGGCGCGCTGCACGAGGGCCACATGGCGCTGATGGCCGAGGCGAAGGGCGGGCACGACAGGGTCGTCGCGACGATCTTCGTCAACCCGACCCAGTTCGGCGAAGCGGCCGATCTCGCCGCCTACCCGCGCACCGAGGCCGCCGACATCGAGATGCTCGAGGCGGCCGGGGTCGACGCGGTGCTGATCCCCGAGCCGGGCGAGATCTACCCCGAGCACGACGAGACCATCGTCGAGACCCCCCGCCTCGCCAGCATCGGCCACGGCGCGGTGCGGCCCGGCCACTTCCGCGGCGTGACGACGGTGGTGGCGCGGCTGTTCAACATCGTGCTGCCCGACGCCGCCTATTTCGGCGAGAAGGACTACCAGCAGCTCGCGGTCATCCGCCGCATGACCCGCGACCTGCACTTCCCCCTCGCGATCCGCGGCGTCGCCACCGTGCGCGCGCCCGACGGCCTCGCCCTGTCGTCGCGCAACGCCCGCCTCGCGCCCGAAGACCGCGCCGCCGCGCCGGTGCTGAAGCGCGCGCTCGACGCCGGCGCGGCGCTGGCCCGGCCCGGCGTCGCCGTCGCCGACATCGCCGCCGCCATGCGCGACGTGGTCGCCGCCGAGCCGCGCGCGCGGCTCGAGCAGCTCGACATCGTCGACCCCAACAGCTTCCTGCCCGCCACCGGCCCGCTGACGCACCCCGTGGGGGTGATGATCTCCGCCCGCTTCGGCCCCGCCGCCGATCCCGTCCTTCTCATCGACCAGATGGAGCTCGCCCCATGAGCGCACAGGCCCCCGTCCGCCGCATGACCGTTCCGCAGCTCGCCCGCCGCAAGGGCGGCGAGCCGATCGTGTCGCTCACCTCCTACCACGCCCACACCGCCGCCATCGTCGACCGGCACGCGGACTTCATCCTCGTCGGCGACAGCCTCGGCATGGTGATGCACGGGATGGAGACGACGGTGGGCGTGCCGCTCGACTTGATGATCATGCACGGCCGCGCCGTGGTGCGCGGCACCAGGCGGGCGCTGGTCGTCGTTGACATGCCCTTCGGCACCTACGAGGAAAGCCCCAACGTCGCCTTCCGCAACGCCGCGCAGATCATGAAGGAGACCGGCTGCGGTGCGGTCAAGCTCGAGGGCGGCCGGCGCATGGCGGAGACGATCCGCTTCCTCACCGAGCGCGGCATCCCGGTGATGGCCCATATCGGCCTGACGCCGCAATCGTCGCACGTGATGGGCGGGTTCAAGACCCAGGGGCGCGACGAGGAGACCTGGGACATGCACAGCGAGGACGCCCGCGCCGTCGCCGAGGCCGGCGCCTTCGCGCTGGTGCTCGAGGGCATGGTCGAGCCGCTCGCCGCGCGCATCACCCGCGAGGTGGCGATCCCCACCATCGGCATCGGCGCCTCGGCCGAATGCGACGGCCAGATCCTCGTGCTCGAGGACATGCTGGGCCTGAACCCGTCGACGCCGCCGAAGTTCGTGAAGGTCTATGGCGAGCTCGGCGAGATGATCGAGCGCGCGGTCTCGGACTATGCCGAGGAGGTGAAGTCGCGCGCCTTCCCCGGCGAGGACAACGTCTACCGCTGAGCGGCTATCGCGCGCGGCCCGTTTCTGCTAGGCTCGCCTTACCAGACCCCGGCAAATCGGGGCATTCGAGGACGAGCAGACATGACCCGCACCCTGACCGCGGCACTCGGCATCGCGCTGACGCTGTCCGCCTGCGCCCCCGCGCCCGGAGAGATCTTCTCCTCCCGCAACGCCTTCTCGCCGGTGTCGGTCCCCGACTTCCGGGGCGGCCCGGTCCGCTGACATGATCGGCTGGCAACGCGCCGAGGGCGCGCTCGTGTTCCTGGCGGCGCTGCTGCTCTACTGGCAGATGCCGCCCCTCCTGCCGTGGTGGGCGGCGGTGCTGATCTTCTTCGCGCCCGACCTCAGCTTCGCCGGCTACGCGCTCGGCGCGCGCATCGGCGCGATCGCCTACAACATCGTCCACCTCTACGCCTTCGGCGCGCTGCTCTTCGCCCTCGGCACCCTGCTCTTCGCGCCCCTCGTCGCCACGCTCGGCGCGCTGTGGCTGGCCCATGCCGGGTTCGACAGGATGCTGGGCTACGGGCTGAAATCGGTCGAGGGGTTCGAGATCACGCACCTCGGCCCCATCGGGCGGCGGAAGGCGCGGAAGAGGGGAGCGTGAGGCCGCTCCCCTCTGGTGTCGGTGTCAGGTCCAGCTGACGATCCGGTGGTCGCCCAGGTTGGCGGTGTCGTGCGACATGTTCGCCTTGGCGATCTGGAAGCCGAAGGTGATCGGGTTGGTCGACGACGCCCAGATCGCGGCCTCGTCGAGCGAGAAGCGCAGCAGGCAGACATCGTGGTCCTCCCGCCCCTCCTCGAACCAGGCGGCGGCGACGGCGTTCCAGATCTCGTCGATCTTCGCTTCGTCCTCCACCTGCTCCAGACGCCCCGACATGCAGGCCCAGTAATCATCGTCCTTGCCGATGAAGTTGAAGTGCGCGCTCATCGCGCCGCTCAGCGTGCGCACCAGGTCGGTCTCGCGGGAGGAGATGAACCAGATCACGCCGGTGTCGCGGTCGCAGTAGGGCGTCATGGGCTGGAAATGCTGCCCGGCACCGTCGATGGCGAGCATCCCGGCATGGACCCGGGCCAGCTCGTCGAAGAGCTGGCCCTTGGCGTCTTCTTTCAGACGGCTGGTGTCCGACATCAGCGCTTGGCCAGCCAGTCGTCGACGTCGCGGCGGGCCTCGTCCTTGCTGCGGCCGTAGCGCTCCTGGATCGCGCCCTCGAACTTCTCGCGGTCGCCCGCGGCTTTGTCGTAATCGTCGTCGGTGAGCTCGCCCCACTGGCGCTGCA
Source organism: Oceanicola granulosus HTCC2516 (assembly GCF_000153305.1). Lineage (GTDB taxonomy): Bacteria > Pseudomonadota > Alphaproteobacteria > Rhodobacterales > Rhodobacteraceae > Oceanicola > Oceanicola granulosus. The sequence continues at coordinate 245,820 of NZ_CH724108.1, read as the reverse complement.
TGTCACCCTTCATCTGTTTCCAGTTGCCTTTGATCTGGTCCCAGTCCATGTCGTCATCCTTCCGGTAACAGGTTTACAGTCGGACCGCCTCGCCGGGCGATCCGGGCCGTGGCCGCCGCGCCCGGGCCGGAGCCGGGGAGCGCGGGGACGCGTGAGACGGCGAAGGGAACGCGCGCCGGGTCTGTCATGGCGGCTCTCCCTTCCGTCGTCTGCCGGCCTCGTCCAGAGAACACGCACCCGGCCCGCGCAGTTCCGCCGCGCGCCGCCCCGACGGCGGGGAACGGCACGGGCGGCCCGCGCCGCCGACCGTCGCGCCCGGGGCACACCCGGCGCGGCGCCGCGTCGCTTCCCGCTTCCGCCGGCAGCGCGGATCTGGCACTGCTGAAGCCACGGGCGACGGTCAAAGAAGCGCCCGGTCAACGGCAACCAGAGCAGTCTTCCAGGACCACCCCACATGATCCGACTGGCAATCCTCGTCAGCGCCCTGTTCCTGTCCGCCGCCGCCGCCGGGGCGCAGGAGGTGGGCGCGGTCACGAACCTTCCGCTGCCGCGCTACGTCTCGCTGAAGACGTCCGAGGGCAACCTGCGGCGCGGGCCCTCGCTGTCGCACCGCATCGACTGGGTGCTGACGCGGCGCAACATGCCGCTGCGGGTGACGGCGGAGTACGGCCACTGGCGCCGCGTGATCGACCGCGACGGCGTCGGCGGCTGGGTCCATTACTCGCTGCTGTCGGGGGTGCGCACGGTCATCGTCGAGGCCGACGAGCTCAGCCTGCTCGGCCGCCCCGACGCCGCCGCGCCCGAGGTCGCCCGTTTCGAGCGCGGTGTGGTTGCGCGCATCGACGAGTGCCTGCCCGACTGGTGCCGCCTCTCCGCGGGCGGCTACCGCGGCTGGGCGCCGAAGGGCGCGTACTGGGGCGTGGAGCCGGGCGAAGTGCTCGACTGACCCGCCCCGCCCGCGCTAGAGGGCGGACATGGACCCGCGTCACGACACCAGGCTCAACCTCTCCGCCGGCGTTCTGTCGTCGTCGGTGGCGCTCGTGCTCGTCGTCGCCAAGCTGTGGGCGCTCGGCGCGACCTCCTCGCTCTCCGTCGCGGCGACGCTCGCCGACAGCGCGCTCGACCTGCTGATGTCGCTCGGCGGGCTGGCCGCCATCGCCTACGCCGCGCGTCCGCCCGACGACGACCACGCCTTCGGCCATTCCTCCGTCGAGGACCTCACCGCGCTGGCGCAGGCAGTGGTGATCCTGCTGTCGGCCGCCGTCATCGCCGTCGCCGCCGTGATGCGGCTGCTGGCGCCGACGCCGCCCGAGCTGGCCGCCGAGGGCCGTGGCATCGCGGTGATGGTGCTGTCGGTCGCGCTGACGGCGGGGCTCGTGCTCTGGCAGGGCCGGGTCGCGGCGCGGACGGGCAACCGCGTCGTCGCCGCCGACCGGCTGCACTACCTCGCCGACCTGCTGCCCAATCTCGGCGCGATCTTCGCCCTCGCCGCCTCCGCCGCCTTCGGCCTGACCCGGATCGACAGCGTCGTCGCCCTCGCAGCCGCCGGGCTGCTCGCGGTCGGCGCGCTCGGCATCTGGCGCGGCGCGTGGGACGCGCTGATGGACCGTGCCGCCGACGACGCCACCGTCGCCGGCATCACCGCCATCGCCGCAAGCCACCCCGGCGTGCTCGGCCACCACGACCTCAAGACCCGCGTCGCCGGCAGCCGGCTGTTCGTCAACCTCCACATCGAGCTCGACGGCGCCCAGACCCTCGACGAGGCCCACGCCATCGGCGCGGCGCTGCGCCGCAGGATTCTCAAGGCCTACCCCCGCGCCGACGTGCTGATCCACAAGGACCCCGCCGGCGACATCCCCGAGCGCGACGACGCGTGACCTGGCGCCCCGGCGTGTTAGCTTTGCCGCACCAGTGCAGTGAGGAGACCGCGCCGATGACCGTAACCGTCGAAACCCTCGAGGGCCGCCTGCTCGCCCAGCGCAAGCTGCTCGCCCGCATCGTCGCCGAAATCGGCTCCGAGCGGCTCGACCGCTTCCTCTCCGAGCGCGACCACCTCGAAGCCCACGAGGAAGACCCCGGCACCTCGCCCGACTCCGGCTACGGCGTCGAGGCCGCGCTGGCCGACGAGTTGCACCGCATCGACGAGGAAGCCGACCGCATCCGGCGCGAACACGCCGCCGGCTGACGCGTCCGGGCCCTCGGGGACGGCAAGGGCCCGGACCGATCCCTCACTCGCTGCCGGTGGTCGGGTCGGTGAGGAACAGGAAGTCTTCGCCGGGGGCCGCCGAGTGGCATGCGATGCAGCCGGCGTCGGCGCCCTTGCCGACGAGACCGGCCAGCGCCATGCCGGCCGGGTTCTGGTCGAGCGTGCCGTCTGGCAGGTACTTGGCGTAGAACCAGTTGTTGGTGTCCGGATCGTAGCCCGCCTCGCGCTGGAACATGATCGTGACCGCGCCGAGATGCTCCTCGGGCGCCGCGAGGACCTCGTCGGCGCTGACCCCTTCGGGTCCGTAGTTGCGCTTGATGATGAGCTGGCCGGTATGCCCGTCGACGGTCGCCTCGGTGTAGTAGGTCTCGAGCATCATGCCGTGCGGATCGGTGCCCGGGTAGGGATGCGACATCACGGCCCCCTCCCCGGCAAAGCCGCTATCGATCATCTGCGCCCAGATCTGGGCGGCGTAATCCTGGTCGGCCTCGGTGCCCGCTTGCTGGGCGATGGCGGTGGTGGCGAGCGCGCCGAGAGCGGCGGCGGCGATGAGCGTGCGCATGGTGATCCTCCCTGGGTGGCAAGACCATCACATGCCGCCCCCCGCCTCACGGTCCAGTCACGAGCCGGAGACCTCACGCAGACGTCGCTTGCTGTAGCAATTCACGCGGCGTCCGCCAGCCCCCGCCCCTTGAGCAACGCCTCGACGCCCGGCATCCGGCCGCGGAAGCGCTGGTAGAGCTCCGCCGCCTCCGCCGATCCGCCGGCCGAGAGCACGTGCGTCTCCAGCGCCTTCGCCATCTCCGGGTCGAACGGCCCGCCCGCCTCCTTGAACGCCTCGAACGCGTCGGCATCCATGACCTCCGACCACATGTAGCTGTAATAGCCGCAGGAATAGCCGTCGCCGGCGAAGACGTGGGCGAAGTGCGGCGTCGCGTGGCGCATCCCGATCGCGTGGGGCATGCCGAGCTCCTCGAGCACCTCCGCCTGCCGCTGCATCGGGTCGGCCGGCGCCTCGCCGTCGTGGAAGGCGAGATCGACGAGCGCCGAGGCGAGGTACTCGACCGTCTGGAAGCCCATGTCGTAGGTCGCCGCGCCGAGCACCTTCTGGAGCATCTCCCCGGGCATCGCCTCGCCCGTCTCGGCGTGGGTGGCGTACTCCGTCAGTACCTCGGGCACCTCGAGCCAGTGCTCGAAGAGCTGGCTCGGCAGCTCCACGAAGTCGCGCGCCACCGAGGTGCCCGAGACCGTGGCGTAGGTGACGTCCGACAGGAGCTGGTGCAGCGCGTGGCCGAACTCGTGAAACAGCGTGCGCGCGTCGTCCCAGGACAGCAGCGCCGGCGCGCCCTCGGCGGGCCTGGCGAAGTTGCACACGTTGAGCACCAGCGGGCGCACCTCTCCGTCGAGCCGCGACTGGTCGCGCATCGTGGTGCACCAGGCGCCCGAGCGCTTGCCGCTGCGCGCGAAGTAGTCGGCGATGAACAGGCCGACGTGCTCGCCGTCCCGCCGCACCTCCCAGGCGCGGCAATCGGGGTGGTAGTGCGGCACCTCGGCGGGCGCGAACTCCAGCCCGAACAGGCGGTTGGCACAGCCGAAGGCCGCCTCCACCATCCGGTCGAGCTGCAGGTAGGGCTTCAGCTCCGCCTCGTCGAGATCGTGCTCCTCGCGCCGCCGCTTCTCCGAGTAGTAGCGCCAGTCCCACGGCTCGAGCGGCCCCGCCTCGCCGTCGGCATGGAGCATCGCCGTCAGCCGCACCTCGTCGGCCAGGGCCGCCGCCCGCGCTGGCTGCCAGACCCGCATCAGCAGCTCGCGCACCGCCGCCGGGGTGCCGGCCATCTCGGTCTCGAGCTTGTAGTCGGCGAAGCTGTCGTAGCCGAGCAGCCCCGCCCGCTCCTCGCGCAGCGCGAGGATCTCGGCGGCCAGCGCCCGGTTGTCGGTCTCGCCGCCGTTGGCCCCGCGTGCGCTCCACGCCTCCCAGGCGCGCCGGCGCAAAGCGCGCAGCGGCGAGAATTGCAGGAACGGCACGATCAGCGAGCGCGACAGGGTGATGACCGGCCCGTCATGGCCGTTGTCGCGCCCCGCGGCCCGCGCGGCGGCGACGAGGAACGGCGGCAGCCCCTCGAGCTCGGCCTCGTCGAGCTCCATGTACCAGCCGCGCTCGTCGGCGAGCAGGTTCTGCGTGAACGCCGTGCCCAGCACTGACAGCCGCGCCTTCACCTCCGTCAGCCGCGCCTCCGTCGCCCCCTCAAGCCCGGCCCCGGCGCGCACGAAGCCGCGCCGCACCAGGTACAGCACCCGCGCCTGCTCGTCGCTCAGGCCGAGCTCCTCGCGGTCCTGCCACAGCGTCTCGATGCGCCGGAACAGCGCCTTGTCCGAATGGATCGCCGACGCGTGGGCCGAGAGCTTGGGCGACACCTCGCGCATCAGCGCCTCGCGCGCCTCGTTGCTGTCGGCCGAGGCGGCGGCGAAGAACGCGCCGAGCACCCGGTCGAGATCGCGCCCCGACCGCTCCAGCGCCTCGATCGTGTTGGCGAAGGTCGGCGCCGCGTCGCTCGCCGAGATCGCCGCCACCGCCGCCCGCGCCGCCTCCATGCCGGCATCGATCGCGGGCGCGAAGTCGGAATCGTCGATTTGCTCCCAGGGCGGCACCCCGAACGGCGTGTCCCAGGTCTCGAGCAGCGGGTTGGTCATGTGATCGGCCTCCGTTTCGGCGGCGAGCCTAGGCTCCCTGCCGCCCGGCCGCCACCCCTAGCCCGGGTGGCTCCGCCGCAGCCGCCGCTCCAGCCGGCGCAGCAGCAGCGACAGCGAGATCGTCATCACGAGGTAGATGAAGGCGACCATGTTGTAGGTCTCGAAGTAGCGGAAGTTGCCCGCCGCGGTGACCTTGCCCATCTGCGTGACGTCGGCCACGCCCAGCACCGAGACCAGCGAGGAATCCTTCACCATCGCCACGAAGTCGTTGCCCAGCGGCGGCAGGATGCGCCGGAAGGCCTGCGGGAAGACCACGTGGCGAAAGCGCCGCCACGGCGACAGCCCCAGCGCCTCGGCCGCCTCGACCTGCCCCTCGTCGACGCTCTGCAGCCCGGCCCGGAACACCTCGGCGATGAAGGCCGAGTAGCCGATGCTCAGTGCCATCGTCGCGCGCCACACGAACGGGAAGTCGCGGGTCCGCACCGGCTCCAGCCCGATCCGCGCGCCGATCTCGTTCCACCCCGCCACCAGCGCCGGCGCGAGCACGAAGGCGACGTAGAGCAGCAGCACGATGATCGGCACGCCGCGCACGATCTCGATGTAGAATCGCGCCGCCTGCCGCAGCGCCAGGTGGCGCGACAGCGACGCCATCGCCAGCCCGAGCCCCATCAGGCTCGCCAGCGCGAAGCCCGCGAGGGTCACGATTACCGTGATCCGCACCCCCTTGGCGAGCGCGTCGAGCACCTGCAGGTAGATGTCGGTGCTGGCTATGCGCCAGCAGAACCACAGGCCCAGCGCCACGACGAGCACCAGCCAGTACGGAAAATCCCGATCCGCCGACGGCCGCGCCATCAGTGCCTCGCCCTGTCTCTGTCCTGGAAATATCCCGGGGGGTGCGGGGGGCAGCGCCCCCCGCCGGGTCGGCGCGCCTCGCGCGTCGACCCGCTCCGGCTCACCCGCCCATCTTGTAGTCGAGGAACCAGCGCTGGTTCAGCGCCGCCAGCGTCCCGTCGGCCTCCATCGACGCGATCGCCGCGTCGATCGGCGCGACGAGGTCGGATCCCTTCGGGAAGATGAAGCCGAACTGCTCGGTGCCGAGCGGCTCGCCGACGATCTTCAGCGCCCCCTCCGAGGCCGCCACGTAGCCCTCGCCCGCGGTCCCGTCGGTGAGCACCATGTCCACGTCCCCCGCCCGCAGCGCCTGCACGCCCGCGCCGAAGGTCTCGAACAGCGCCACCCGCGGGTTCGCCTCGTCGCCGTCGAGCAGGTCGTAGACGGCCACGTAGAACGGCGTCGTCCCCGGCTGCGCGGCGACCAGCAGGTCGTCGTCGGCGGCGAACGAGGCGGCGTCGGCGAAGCGCTCCTCGTCGCCGCGCACCAGCATGACCATCTGGCTGGTCATGTAGGGGGCGGAGAAGTCGACCACCTCGGCCCGGTCCTCGCGGATGGTGATCCCGGTCATGCCCATGTCGTACTGGCCTTCCGAGACCGCCGGGATCATCGCGTCCCAGCTGGTGGTCTCGTAGACGACCTCGATGTTGAGCCGCTCGGCGATCTCGGCCATCGCGTCGTACTCCCAGCCCACGGCCTCGCCGCTCGACGGCTCGACGAACTGCAGCGGCGGGTAGGCGTTCTCGGTGGCCACGACGACCTCGCGGCCGCCGAGGTCCGGCAGGTCCTGCGCGGCGGCGGGCCCGGCGAGCCCCGCGAGTGCGGCCGCGGCGGACAGCGCGGCTATGGCGACGTACTTCTTCATCTCAGGTCCCCCTGTTGGTTACCGGCTGATTATGACCCGTCCGCCTGCCCCTGCAAGGGCGCGCAGACGGCGCAGCCCGGGCGCGGCGCGACGGCGATGGTGCGGGTCTCGGCGTAGAGCGCGTCGTAGATCATCAGCCGCCCGCGCAGGCTCTCGCCCGCTTGCGCCAGCAACTTGACCGCCTCCACCGACATCATCGCCCCGACCACCCCGGGCAGCGGCCCCAGCACCCCCGCCTCGGCGCAGGACGGCGCCAGCCCCGCCGCCGGCGCCTCGGGGAAGACGCAGGCATAGCACGGCGCCCCCCGCGCCGGGTCCCAGACCGAAAGCTGCCCCTCCCACTGGCTCAGCGCGCCGCCCACCAGCGGCACCTTGGCCGCCGCGGCGGCGGCGTTGACGAGGTAGCGGGTGGCAAAGTTGTCGCTGCCGTCGAGCACGAGGTCGTATTCACCGATCAGCTCCGCCGCGATCTCCTCGGTCAGCCGCCGGTTGTAGGGCCTGACGGTGATGAACGGGTTGAGCCGCGTCATCGCGTCGGCGGCGGAAAACACCTTGGCCCTGCCGATGTCGTCGTCGCCGTGGATCACCTGCCGCTGCAGGTTGCTGCCCTCGACGACGTCGTCGTCGATCACGCCGATGGTCCCGATCCCGGCGGCGGCGAGGTACTGCAGCGCCGGCGCGCCGAGCCCGCCGGCGCCGACGACCAGCACCCGCGCCCGCGCCAGCGCCTTCTGGCCCGGCCCGCCGATCTCGCGCAGCACCATGTGGCGCGCGTAGCGGCGCAGCTCGGTCTCGCCGAACGTCCCCGGCGCGGCCGCCGCCGCCACCTCCGCCTCGGCCGTGCCGGACCGCGCCCGCCCCTTCAGCAGCGCCACGAAGCGCCAGTAGCCCGCGCCCAGCGCCAGCACCCCGAGCAGCACCAGCCAGCGCGCCGCAGAGCCGCCCGTCGCCTCGCGCAGCACGTGCCCCTCGGGCAAGACCACCTGCAGCGCCAGCACCGCCACCAGCAGCAGCCCGACCATCGCCACCCGCGCCGCGCGCGGCGCGCCGGCGAGCGTGGCCACGCCCCAGAGCGCCCCCGCCAGGGCGAGAACCCCGATCACCCGCGCCCGCCCGTCGAGCCGAAGCCGCCCGCGCCGCGCGCGCTCTGCCCGAGCGCGCCCGCCTCGAAGCGCGCCTGCACCACCGGCGCGACGACGAGCTGCGCGATCCGGTCGCCGTGGCCGACGTGGAACGGCGCGTCGCCCGCGTTGAGCAGGATCACCCCGAGCGGCCCGCGGTAGTCGCTGTCGATGGTGCCCGGCGCGTTCGCCACCGTCACCCCGTGCTTCAGCGCCAGCCCCGAGCGCGGCCGCACCTGCACCTCGAAGCCCTCCGGGATCTCCATCGCCAGCCCCGTCGGCACCAGCGCCCGCGCCCCCGGCGCAAGCCAGATTCCCGCGCGCCCCGCCTCGGGAAAGTTGGCGCAGACATCCGCCCCCGCCGCCCCCGCCGTCTGGTAGGCCGGCGGCGGCAGGTTCCGGTCCGCCCCTTCGAGCCAGGCGATCACGATCGAGGTCATGCGTGCCCCCGCTTCATCTGGCCGCAAATATGCACGTCACGCCGCCCCGACCGGGCCGAGCGCTCGGGCGACGCGCTCCGCGAGCCGCCGCGCCACCGCGTCCTTGCCCATCCGCTCCCACGCCTCAGCGCCCTCGTCGGTGATCAGCGTCACCGCGTTGTCGCGCCCGCCCATGATGCCGGTCGCGGGCGACACGTCGTTGGCGAGGATCCAGTCGCACCCCTTGCGGGCGCGCTTGGCGGTGGCGTTCTCCACCACGTTCTCCGTCTCGGCCGCGAACCCGACGACGAGCCCCGGCCGGTCCGGCCCGGCGGCGACCTCGGCGAGGATGTCCGGGTTCTCCTCGAGCGCGAGGTCGGGCAGGCCGTCCGGGGTCTTCTTGATCTTCTCGGCCCGCGCCGTCTTCATCCGCCAGTCGGCGACGGCGGCGGCGAAGATGGCGGCGTCGGCGGGCAGCGCCTCGTGCACCGCGGCGCGCATCTCGGCGGCGGTGTCGACGGCGACGACCTCGACGCCGGCGGGTGGCGGCACCTCGGCGGGGCCGGTGACGAAGATCACCTCCGCGCCCAGCGCCGCCAGCGCCGCGCCGATGGCCGCGCCCTGGGCGCCCGACGAGCGGTTGGCGATATAGCGCACCGGATCGATCGGCTCGTGCGTCGGCCCCGAGGTGACGACGATGCGCCGCCCCCGCAGCGGCCCGTTGCCGAGCGCCGCGGCGATGGCGTCGACGATCTCGAGCGGCTCGGCCAGGCGCCCCGGCCCGTACTCGCCGCAGGCCATGCCGCCCTCGTTGGGGCCGACCTGCAGGATGCCGTCGGCGGCGAGCGTCGCGGCGTTGCGCCGGCAGGCCGGGTGCTGCCACATCCGCACGTTCATCGCCGGCGCGATCAGCACCCGCTTGTCGGTCGCCATCAGCAGCGTCGAGGCGAGGTCGTCGGCCTGCCCGGTCGCCATCTTCGCCATCAGGTCGGCCGTGGCGGGCGCGACGACGACGAGATCGGCGCTGCGCGACAGCTCGATATGGCCCATCTCGGCCTCGGCGGTCAGGTCGAACAGCTCGGTGAACACCTTCTCCCCCGCCAGCGCGGCTACCGACAGCGGCGTCACGAACTCCGCCCCCGCCCGCGTCAGCACCGGCGTCACCGCCGCGCCGCGCTCCGTCAGCCGGCGGATCAGGTCGAGCGCCTTGTAGGCGGCGATGCCGCCGCCGATGATGAGTAGGATGCGCTTGCCTGCGAACATGGGGCTGCCTCGTCGATGCCGGCCGACGCTAGCCCTCCCGGCGGGGGTTCTCAAGGGAGCGCCGCCGGCGCTACAGGCGGCCGCCCCCCGCGTCGAAGGCATGCAGGCGGCCGTCCTCGGGCGCGAGCTCGATGACGGCGCCGGGGGACAGGTCGACGTTGCCGTTGACCCGGGCGAGGAGCGGTCCGACGCCGGGAACCTCGCAGAACAGGTTGGTGTCCGAGCCCAGCCGCTCCACCACCTGCAGCTCCGCGCGCACGCCGGGCACGCCGGTCGGGGCGAGCGACAGGTGCTCGGGGCGGATGCCGAGCTCGACCGTCCCCGGCGGGGCCGGCCAGAGCGTACCGTCGCCGAGCCGCAGCCCGCCGCCCTCGGCGGTGCCGGCGACGAGGTTCATGGTCGGCGAGCCGATGAAGCCGGCGACGAAGCGGTTCGCCGGGCGGTCGTAGAGGTCCATCGGGCTGCCGACCTGCTGGATCAGGCCGCCGTTCATCACCACGATCCGGTCGGCGAGCGTCATCGCCTCCACCTGGTCGTGGGTGACGTAGACCGTCGTGGTGCCGAGCCGCTGGTGCAGCCGGGCGATCTCGAGGCGCATCTCCACCCGCAGCGCCGCGTCGAGGTTGGAGAGCGGCTCGTCGAACAGGAACGCCTTCGGCTCGCGCACCAGCGCCCGCCCCATCGCCACCCGCTGGCGCTGCCCGCCCGAGAGCGCCTTGGGCAGCCGGTCGAGCAGCCGCGTCAGCCCCAGCGTCTCGGCGGCCTGGCCGACGGGGCCGACGCGCTCGGTCTTGGGGCGGCGGGCGATCTCCATCGGGAAGCCCATGTTGCGGGCGACCGACATGTGCGGGTAGAGCGCGTAGGACTGGAACACCATCGCGATGTCGCGGTCGCGCGGGGCGACGTCGTTCATCCGCCGCCCGCCGATGGTGAACTCGCCCGCACTGATCGGCTCGAGGCCGGCGATCATGCGCAGCAAGGTGGACTTGCCGCAGCCCGACGGCCCGACCAGCACGACGAACTCCCCGTCCGCCACCTCGAGGTCGATGTCGCGCAGCACCTCGGTGCGGCCGTAGGACTTCGCGACGCCGGAAAATCTCATGTCCGCCATGGCCTTACCCCTTCACCGCGCCGGAGGTGAGGCCCTGCACCAAGTAGCGCTGGATGAAGGCGAAGAACAGGCACGAGGGGATCAGCGCCAGCACACCGGCGGCCATCATCTGGCCCCAGTCGACCGAGAACTTGGACACGAACGACAGCAGGCCCACAGGGAATGTCATGGTACTCTCCGATTTGACCAGCATCAGCGCGAACAGGATCTCCGACCAGGCGGCGGTGAAGACGAAGCCGAGCGTCGCGCCGAGGCCCGGCAGGGTCAGCGGCAGGATCACCTTGCGCAGCGCCTGCGCGCGGGTGCAGCCGTCGATCATCGCCGCCTCCTCGAGATCCTTGGGGATCCCGTCGAAGAACGACTGCATCAGGAAGGTGGCGAAAGGAATGTTGAAGGCGGTGTAGACGACGATCAGCGAGGTCAGCGTGTTGAGCAGGCCGAGCGAGGCGACGATCCGGTAGATCGGCGCGATGATCATCAGCAGCGGGAACATCTGGGTCAGCAGCAACAGCGCCGCCACCAGCCGCTTGCCGCGGAACTGGAAGCGCGAGAAGGCATAGCCCCCCGCCCCGGCGATGGCGGCGCAGATCGCCGCGGTCGACAGCGACACGATCACCGAGTTCATGAAGAAGATCATGAAATCCGACCCGAGCACCGCGCGGAAGTTGTCCAGCGTCGCCGCCGAGGGCCACAGGCGGGTGCCCTCGCTGTAGATCAGCCGCTCGGGCGTCATCGCGATCTTGACCAGCCAGTAGAGCGGGAACAGCGCGAAGGTCACGTACCCCGCGAGCGCGAGGTATTTCCCCGCCGTGAGCAGCGGGCGGCGGCGTCCGACGGCGGCCATCAGGTCCGCACCAGCTTGGAGCGCACGAACAGCAGCAGCGTGGCGTAGATCATCAGCAGGATCAGCAGCGCCACCGCGATCGCCGATGCGTGGCCGAAGTCGAGCTTCCGAAAGGCGGTGGTGAAGATGTAGGACGACAGGATCTGCGTCGAGTTCGCCGGCCCGCCGCCGGTCATCACGTAGATCAGGTCGGCGAAGTTGGCAATCCAGATCGCCCGCAGCATCACCGTGATCGCGATCATCGGCCCGAGGAACGGCAGCGTGATCTTGGTGAACTTCTGCCACGCGCTCGCCCCGTCGATCTCGGCGGCCTCGTAGAGCTCGCCCGGGATCGACGACAGCGCCGCCAGCAGGGTGATCGCGAAGAACGGCACGCCGTACCAGACGTTGGCGAGGATCGGCCCCCACAGTGCCGTCTCGGGATTGCCGAGGATGTTGTAGGGCTCGTCGAGGATGCCGAGCGCGAACATCCAGTGCGGGAACGGCCCGATCACCGGGTTGAACAGCCAGGAGAAGTTGAGCCCGATCAGGAAGGTCGGCACCGCCCACGGCAGGAAGACGAGCGCCTGCACGAGCTTCTTGCCCACGAAGGCGGTGTTGAGCAGCAGCGCGAGGCCGAGCCCGAGGAAGAACTGGAAGAACAGGCTGGCGAAGGTCCAGACCAGCGTGTTGTTGAGCGAGCGCCAGAACTTCGCGTCGCCCCAGAGGTCGCGGTAGTTGGCCAGCCCGACCCACTCGGCGTCGTTCGGGCGCAGCAGGCTGAACTCGCGGAACGAGTAGCCGATGCCGATGCCCAGCGGCACGATGATGACGAGCCCGATCAGCGCGAGCGCCGGCCCGAGGTAGAGCCACGGCTCGACCGCGAGGTGCACGTAGCCGCGGCTGAGCCGTCCCCGGAGCGATCCGGGGACGGGAGTTGGCAGATGGGTGGTCACTGGCCGCCGGCCGCCTGGTACTTGGCGTATTCCTCGGTGAGGAAGTCGCCCCAGATGTTGGCGAGTTGCTCGGCCGTAATCTCGCCGAGCAGGGCCTGCTGCGCCGTCTCGATGGAGAGCGAGTCGGCGAAGTAGCCGTAGCCCTCGAGGTAGGACGGCACTATCAGCGGCCTGTAGGTGTCGGGGTCGTTGAGCGTGTCGAACCAGCCGGCGAACTGCTCGGTCTGGAAGTACGGATCCTGGTCGGCCCCCTCGTGGATCGGGATCACGCCGACGCGCTGCGCCCAGGTCGAGTTGCTCTCGGGGCTCGAGAGATGCGCGACGAGGTCGAAGGCGGCGTCGGGATGCTCGGTGGCCTTGAAGATCGACCAGCCGGCATAGCCGATCGTCGGGAAGGCGTGGCCGCCCGGCCCGGTCGGCATCGGCATGACCGCGAAGCTCTCCGGGTCCATCCGGTCGGCGATACCGATCAGCGCGTCCGGGTCCTGGTCGAGGAAGGCGCAGGTGCCCGAGTAGAAGCCGGCGACGATCTCGTTGAAGCCCCAGTTGACGCTGTCGCGCGGCGCGCCGCCCGACTGGTAAAGGTCGATCATCATCTGCAGCCCCTCGACGGAGCCGGGCTCGGTGATGGTGGACTGCCCGGCGTCGGTGAAGAACCGGTCGCTGTCGTTCATCGTGGCGGCGAACATCAGCCAGCCGTTGGTGCCGCCGGGCCCGCCGCGCAGGCAGTAGCCGGACTTGCCGTCGAGCGCGCTCACCGCCTCGGCCGCGGCGACAAACTCCTCCATCGTCTCGGGCGGCGACTCGACCCCCGCCTCCGCGAGCAGGTCCTTGTTGTAGAACATCGCCCGCAGGTAGAAGCCGTAGGGGATCATGTTGAGCTCGCCCGACGCGGTCATCGAGCCCATGTTCACCGTCTGGTCGGTCAGCGTCTCGCCGTCCTCCCACGCCGCCACCATCGGCCCGAGGTCGACGAGCTGGTCGGCCCCCGTGTAGAGCGCCATCCACCGCTCCGGCATCTCGACGACGTCGGGAATGTCGCCGCCGGCGACCATCGTGGCCAGCGTCTCGAACGCCTGGCCCCAGGGCAGGCTGACGATCTCGACGCTGTGGCCGCTCTCCTCCTCCCAGGCCCCGACGAGGCTCTCGAGCACCTCGGTGCGCTCGGGCGAGGTGATCACCTCGACCAGCGTCAGCTCCTCGGCCCCCGCCATTCCGGCGCCCAGCGCCAGCAGCGAGGTTCCCGCGATCAGTCTGTGCAGTTTCATCCGTATCTCTCCCTTCGGTTGGTCGTTGCGGCCTCTTCGCGGGCCCTGCTCGGTGGTCCCTCCGCCAGTCACACCGCCCCCTCCAGGGCGGCTTCGAAATCGCTCCAGAGCTCCTCGGCGTCCTCCAGCCCCAGCGACAGCCGCACCAGCCGCGGCGGCACGCCGAAGCGCTGCGCGGCGTTCTTCTCGCCCGCCTGCCCCAGCGAGATCGCCGCCGGCACGACGAGGCTCTCGAACCCGCCCCAGCTGACGCCGAGCCGGAAGTGCTTGAGAGTGTCGGCGAAGCGCGGGATGTCGACGCCCTCGGCCAACTCGATCGACAGCAGCCCCGAGCGCCCGTTCAGGCCCGGCACCGAGTTCGGCCCCGGCGAGCGCACCTTCGTCACCTCCGCCCGGCCCGCGAGGCGGTCGACGAACAGGTTCGCCGTCGCCTCGTGCATCCGCATCCGCGGCACCAGCGTGCGCAGGCCCCGCACCAGCAGCCACGCCTCGAACGGCGCGAGCTTGGCGCCCACCAGCGGCAGGCTCAGGTCGCGCAGCCGCGCGATCAGCACCCGGCTCGCGACGACGACGCCGGCGACGGTGTCGGAATGGCCCGAGATGTACTTCGAGGCCGAGTGGATCACCATGTCGATCCCGAGGTCCAGCGGGCGCTGGTGCAGCGGCGTCGCCCAGCTGTTGTCGATGATCGTCAGCACCCCCTGCGCGCGCGCGTTGGCGGCGACGCGGGCGAGGTCGACGACCTCGAGCATCATCGTCGTCGGGCTCTCGAGGTAGGCGATGTCGTAGCCCGCGAGCAGGTCGGGATCGTCGGCGAAGGCCTGGACGGGAAAGTACTCCACCCGCACGCCCGACGGGATCAGCATCCGCTCGATCAGGCGGTAGGCGTCGGGGTAGACGTGCTCCACGCAGGCCACCCGCATCCCCGGCTTCGCCAGCGCCAGCAGCGCCGCCGAGATCGCGCCCATGCCCGAGGCGAAGGCCACCGCCGCCTCGCCGCCCTCGAGATCGGCCATCATCTCCTCGAAGCAGGCGACGGTCGGGTTCTGCACCCGCGTGTAAAGCGGCTCGTCGCTGGCCCCGGCCATGCGCGCCGCGAAGGCGGCGTAGTCGTCGAAGGTGAACAGCGAAGTCTGGTGGATCGGCGGCGTCACCGAGCCGGCGGACTCGGCCCAGGGCCGGGCGAGGCGGGTGGCGATCGTGGGCTTGCTCATGCCGACGCCTCCACCACCGCGCGCGCCGCCGCCGCGGTCTCGTCGAGGATCTCGGCCATCAGCCGCGCGCCCGCCTCGGCGTCGCCGCCGGTCACCGCGCCGGCGAGGTCGCGGTGCAGCGGGATCGTCTCGGCGCCGAGCTGCGGCATCCCGAAGGGTGCCTCGTAGACCTCGTTGAAGGCGCGCTGGAGCTGCACGATGAGCTGCCCGAAAAGGGGGTTGCCCGTCGCGTCGTGGATCGCGGCGTGAAAGAGCGCGTCGGCCGCGCGCCAGTCCTCGCCGGCCTCCCAGACCGCCATCAGGTCGAGCATCCGCGCCGTCACCCGGTCGCGCGCCGTCGGCGTCGCCTCGAGCGCGGCGATGCGCACCGCCTCGATCTCGAGCGGCCGGCGCACCGCGAGCGTCCGCAGCAGGCTCTCGGCCTCGACCGACACCGCCAGCGGGATCGCCATCGTCCGCCCGGCCACCGGCGCGGTCAGGATGGTGCCGCCGCCCCGGTTGCGGCGCACGATGCCCATCCGGCTCCAGCCGGTCAGCGCCTCGCGCAGCTTGGCGCGGCTGACGCCCAGCGTCTCGGCGATCTTCACCTCGGGCGGCAGCCGGTCTCCCGGCTCGAGCCCCGCCTCGACGATCAGCGCCACGAGGTCCTCGACCACGTCCCGCCCCGATCCGCCTGCTTTCACCCGACCATCCATGGCGCCAACCTGCCCGAATGTCCGACAAAGTCAATTCCTTTGCCGGACAATCTGACAATCACGCACCGCGCCCCCTCCTCTGTTCTGCAAATATCTTCGGGGGTCCGGGGGCAGACAGCCCCCGGCGCTCGCCGCCGGCGCTCCGGCCGCCGCTACCGCGCGAACGGATCCCCCGCCGCCGCCTGCATCGCCGCCCGGTACTCCGCGGCGAGCCGCTCGCAGAGCTCCGCCACGGAGGGCACGTCGTCGATCCCCCCGACCCCCTGCCCCGCCGACCAGACCCGGCTCCAGGCCTTCGCCTCCTTCTCGAGGTTCATCCGCCCGGCCGGCGGCAGGTGGTCGGGGTCGAGCCCCGCCGCCTCGATGGAGGGGCGCAGGAAGTTGGCGGCGACGCCGGAGATGGCGGGGGTGTAGAGGATGTCCCTGGCGCGGGCGGCGAGGATCATCTGCTTCTGCGCCTCGGGCACCATCGCCTCGCGGGTGGCGATGAAGCGGGTGCCGAGGTAGCCCATGTCCGCGCCCATCAGCCGCGCCGCGGCGACCTGGGCGCCGGTGTTGAGCGCGCCCGACAGGACCAGCGTGCCGGCGAAGACCTGCCGCAGCTCGGCGAGCAGCGCGAACGGGCTGATCGTGCCGCCGTGCCCGCCCGCGCCGGCGGCGACGGCGATCAGCCCGTCGACACCGGCGGCGGCGGCCTTCTCGCCGTGGCGGCGGTTGATGACGTCGTGGAAGACGACGCCGCCATAGCCCTGCACCTCGGCCACCACCTCGCGCGCGGCGCCGAGCGAGGTGATGACGAGCGGCACCCTGCGGCGCACCACCACCTCGAGATCGGCGGCGAGGCGCGGGTTGGAGCGGTGGACGATGAGGTTGACGCCGTAGGGCGCGGCGCCGGGCGCGCGGCGGGCCTCGATCTCGTCGAGCCAGGCCCCGAAGCCGTCGGTCGTGCGCTGGTTGAGCGCCGGGAAGGTGCCGACGACGCCGTTGTTGCAGGCCTCCACCACCAGGTCGGGGCCGGAGGTGAGGAACATCGGGGCGGCGATCGCCGGCAGCCGCAGGCCGCTCCAGTCAGGCAGCGGCATCGGCGGGCTCGGAATGGCGGGACATCGGCGGCTCCTCCTGCTGGCAACGGGAGTAGCCCGGCGGCGGCAGGCGATCAATCCGCGCCGCGGCGTCCCGCCGGTGGCAACGTCGGCTGCCTCCGGCGGGATATTTTCAGGACAGAGGGGTCAGGCCGCCTTGCGCGCCGGACGGCGGCTGCGACGGCGGCGGGGCGGCTGCTGACCGCGGGGCTTGCCGGGCTTGCCGCCGCCCGCCACCTGCCAGGGGCTGCCGCCGGCGATGGCGATCGGCTTGCCGAGAACCTTCTCGATGTCGCGCAGCTCGCCCATCTCCTCCTCGCCGCAGAACGCCACGGCCCGGCCGTCGGCCCCGGCGCGCGCGGTGCGGCCGATGCGGTGGACGTAGTTCTCGGGCACGTTGGGCAGCTCGTAATTGTAGACGTAGCCGACGCCGGGGATGTCGATCCCGCGCGCGGCGACGTCGGTCGCCACCAGCACCCGCACCTTGCCCTCGCGGAAGCCGTCGAGGGCGCGGTTGCGCTGGCCCTGGCTCTTGTTGCCGTGGATCGAGGAAGCGGCGAAGCCGGCCCGGTCGAGCTGCTTCATCAGCCGCTCGGCGCCGTGCTTGGTGCGCGCGAAGACGAGCGCGCGCTCGTCGCGGTGCGCGTCGAGCAGGTCGATCAGCAGCGCCTGCTTGGCGTCCTTGGCGACGAAGTGCACCGACTGGTCGACCTTGTCGGCCGGCTTGCCGGGGGGCGAGACCTGCACCCGGACCGGGTCGGTCAGGTAGGCGCCGGCGATCTCCGACATCTGCTTGGGCATCGTCGCCGAGAACAGCATCGTCTGCCGCTCCTTCGGCAGCAGCGGCGCGATCCGGCGCAGGGCGTGGATGAAGCCGAGGTCGAGCATCTGATCGGCCTCGTCGAGCACCAGGTAGCGGGCCTTGCCGAGGGTCAGCGCCTTGCGGTCGAGCAGGTCGATCAGCCGGCCGGGCGTGGCGACGAGGATGTCGGTGCCGCGGCGCAGCGCGTTGGCCTGCGCGTTGATCGACTTGCCGCCCACGACGAGCCCGATGCGCGGGCTGCCGCCGTTGCCGGCGAAGGCGCGCAGCGAATCGACGATCTGCGCGGCGAGTTCGCGGGTCGGGGCGAGGATCAGCGCGAGCACGGTGTTGGGCGCGGCGTGGGTGCCGGCGGCGGTCAGCGCCTGGATCAGCGGCAGGCCGAAGGCGGCGGTCTTGCCGGTACCGGTCTGCGCCAGCCCGAGCACGTCGCGGCCCTCGAGCGCGTGCGGGATCGCCTGGGTCTGGATCGGGGTCGGCGCGGTGAGGCCCTGCTCGGCGAGGCGGGCGGCGAGGCGGGGCGACAGCCCCAGGTTTTCGAACGTCATAGATACTTCCTTACCGGACATCGGTCCGGGTCGCGCCGGCCTTTCGGCCTGGTGGCGCCGGGGTCCGCCATGGCGACGCCCGGGCGGCCTCATTGCCGCGCGAGCCGCTCACGGGCGGCGTCCCCCTCGCGTGATGCGGGAAACTGTGGGTCGAGGCGGATCGCGCGGGCTCTTCTTCAGCGGGCCCGCCTGCTCACGCGGCAGCGCGTCGACGTGCACTGCACATGCGCACCGCGTGCACCGATGTCAACGCCCGCCGTGCCCGACGCCGCCGAATCTGCGTTAACGTTAATACTGTTGTTGCGGCCGCCGGACGTTGCGCTAGGGTGACGCCGCGAGCCGCAGGGAGGGCGCGGATGGGCCGGATCAGCTACCTGACGAACATCGACCTCGGCCCCGGCGCGGCCGCGGGCCTGCCCGCCGCGCTGGCGGAGCTCGGCGTCGCGCGTCCGCTCGTGATCGCCGACCACGGCATCGCCGCCGCCGGCCTGCTCGAGCGCGTCGCCGGGCCGCTCGCCGCACCGGCGTTCCTCGACGTGCCGACCAACCCGACGGAGGAGGCCGCGCGCGCCGCGCTGGCGCTCTACCGCGCCGAGGGCTGCGACGGCATCGCCGCCATCGGGGGCGGCTCGCCCATCGACCTCGCCAAAGCCGTCGCCCTGCTCGCCACCCACCCGGCGCCGCTGGCGCAGTACGCCGTCATCGAGGGCGGGCTCGACCGCATCGGCCCGGTCGCGCCGCTCGTCGCCGTCGCCACCACCGCCGGGACCGGCGCGGAGGTCGGGCGCGCCGCGCTCATCACCCTGTCCGACGGGCGCAAGCTCGGCCTCATCAGCCCGCACCTGATCCCGCGCCGCGCCATCGTCGACCCGGAGCTGACCCTCGGCCTGCCGCCCCACCTGACCGCCGCCACCGGGCTCGACGCGCTGTCGCACTGCATCGAGACCTACCTCTCCCCGCGCGACAACCCCGTCGCCGACGCCATCGCGCTCGACGGCGCGCGCCGGATCATGGCCGCCCTGCCCCGCGCCCACGCCGCGCCCGGCGACCTCGCCGCCCGCAGCGAGATGGCGACCGGCGCGCTGATGGGCGGGCTGGCGTTCCAGAAGGGCCTCGGCGCGGTCCACTCGCTCAGCCACGCGCTCGGCGCGCTGCGCGAGCTGTCGCTGCACCACGGCACGCTCAACGCCATCCTGATGCCCCACGTGATGCGCTACAACGCCCCTGCCGTCGCCGACAAGCTCCCCCGCCTCGCCGCCGCGCTCGGGACCGAGGGCGACATCGCCGCCGCGCTCGATGCGCTGAACCGCCGCCTCGCCCTCCCGGACGGGCTCGGGGCGCTCGGGGTGACGGAGGCGCATGTCGACCGCGTCGTCGCCGGCGCGCTCGCCGACCACAGCCACGCCACCAACCCGCGCGACATCGACGCCGAGGGCTACCGCGCCCTGCTCGCCGCCGCGCTCCAGCCCTGAAGGACCCCCGCCCATGATCAAGCTCAAGCAGCTCGCCCACGTCTGCATCTTCGCCCACGACCTCGACGCCACCCGGGCCTTCTACGAGGACGTGCTCGGCATGAAGACGGTGTTCGACTTCACCCGCGAGGGCCGGGTGTTCGGCTTCTACCTCGCCATCGGCGGGCGCAGCCACGTGGAGGTCTTCGAGGCGTCCGGGGCGGCGCGCGGCGACAGCCGGCCGATCGACCACATGTGCCTCGAGGTGGAGAACATCCTCGACGCCGCGATGCACATCCGCGGCAAGGGCGTGGAGGTGACGGAGCCGACGAAGGGGGTGGACGAGACCTACCAGGCCTGGGTCACCGATCCGAACGGGGTGAAGATCGAGCTGTTCGAATATACCGACCGCAGCGCGCAGTTCACCGGTGGCGATCGCGAGGCGAACTGGTAGGATCGCCGCGCAGCCGCCCCCGCCCCGGAGACGCCATGAGCGATTACGTCCCCGCCGAGGTCACCGTCTTCGCCGACGACGACCGTGTCCGCGTCACCCGCTTCCGCTTTCCGCCGCGGGGCGAGACGGGCTGGCACGTCCACGCCCACGCCTACGTCGTCACCCCGACGGTGGGCGGCGTGCTGACGATGGTCGACGCCGAGGGCAACGCCACCGAACACACGCTGACGACCGGCGAGGCGTATTACCGCCCCTCCGGCGTCGCCCACAACGTCGTCAACCTGAGCGACGCCGTCGTCGAGTTCGTCGAGACGGAGATCAAGTAACCTTCCGCGACCGCGCGACGGCAGGCTCCCGGCGACGCCGGCGGGCGGCACCGCGCGGCGCGTCACCGTGATGAGGAGACACGTCTTGGACAAGAAAATCGGCATCGGCATCGTCGGGCTCGGCAACATCTCGGGCGCCTACTTCACCGCCGCGAAGCACTTCCCGGTGCTCGACATCCGCGCGGTCGCCGACCTCGACCAGTCCCGCGCGGAGGCCGTCGCTGCCGAGCACGGCGTGCGCGCGGTGCCGCTCGACGCGATGTTCGACGATCCCGACGTGGACATCGTGCTCAACCTGACGATCCCGCGCGCGCACGTCGAGGTGGGCCTGCGCGCGATTGGCGGCGGCAAGCACGTCTATTCGGAGAAGCCGCTGGGCATCGACTTCGCCGAGGCGAAGACGCTGATCGAGGCCGCCGACGCCGCCGGGCTGCGGGTCGGCTGCGCGCCCGACACCTTCCTCGGCGGCGCGCACCAGGCGGCGCGGGCGCTGGTGGACGCCGGCAGGATCGGCACGCCCGTGGGCGGCTCGGCGACCATGGCCTGCCCGGGCCACGAGCGCTGGCACCCGGCGCCCGGCTTCTACTACGACATCGGCGGCGGCCCGATGCTCGACATGGGGCCCTACTACATCACCGACCTCGTCAACCTGCTCGGCCCGGTGGCGGCGGTCAGCGGCTTCGCCACCACCCCCCGCGCGACGCGCACCATCGGCTCCGAGCCGCTCAAGGGCACGTCGATCGAGGTGAAGGTGCCGACCCACGTGACGGGGATGCTCGAATTCGCCTCGGGCGCGGTGGTGCAGATGCTGATGACCTTCGACGTGGAGGGCACCCGCCACCCGCGCATCGAGCTCTGGGGCACCGACGGCGTGCTCTCGGTGCCCGATCCGAACCGCTTCGACGGCGCGCCCGAGCTGCTGCCCGCGCACGGCGCGTGGGCCGAGCAGGAGGTGACCCAGCCCTTCGGCGACGGCAACTACCGCTCGCTCGGCCTCGCCGACATGGCGCACGCGATCCTCGAGGACCGGCCGCACCGCGCCAGCGGCGCGCTCGCGCTGCACGTGCTCGAGGTGATGGAGAGCATCCTGCGCGCCTCCGAGGAGCGCCGGGTGATCGCCCTCACCACCAGCTGCGCCCGCCCCGCGCCGCTCGCCGAGAGCGCCATCGCCGGCGCCTGAGCCTCCCGACCGGCCGCGCCCGGCGTTTGCCATGCGCCGGGCGAGCCGCTAGACCTGTCGTCGGTCCAACAGGAGGCAGGTCCAGATGTCAGTTACTTACGCCCGCTCGGCCCTCGCCGCGCTGCTCCTTCTTCCCGCCTCCGCCGGCGCCGAGCCGCAGGTCGGCGACCGCTTCGGCGACTGGTCCTTCGAGTGCACCGCGCAGTCCGCCACCCGCATCGATTGCGGCCTCGCCCAGCTCGTCGTGATCGCCGAGAGCCGCGAGCCGATCGCCCGCTTCCGCATCACCGGCCCGGCCGAGCCCGCCGCCGAGGACGCGGCCGCCACGCCGGGCCAGCTGTCGGTGCTGCTGCCGCTCGGGCTCGACCTGCAGGCCGGCGTCACCGCCAGCACCGACACCGGCACCACACTGCCCCTGAGCGTCGCCACCTGCGTCCAGCAGGGCTGCCTGCTGACCGCGCCCGTCACCGACGAGATCGTCGCCGCCCTGCGCGAGGGGGCGCAGATGAACGTCGGATTCGCGCTGTACGGCAACGGCCAGTCGCTCGAGATCGCCGGCTCCCTCGCCGGCCTCGACGCCGCCTTCACCGAGACCGGCTGGTACTGAGCGCCGCGCCGCGCCCCTCTCTGTCCTCGCAATATCCTCGGGGGTCCGGGGGCAGACAGCCCCCGGGGCCGCCGCCGGGCGCGCGGCCTACTCCTCGCGCGCCAGCCGGGCCACGGCGGCGGTGAAGCCGAGCAGCGAGGCCGGGATCTCGGCCTCCTCCCCCTGCAGCGTCGTCACGCGCACGTTGAAGGCGTTGCCCGCGCGCATCGCGTCGACGGCCGGCTCCGGCAGTGGCAGCGCCACGTAGACGCCGTTGCGGTCGCTGGTCTGGAACGGCGCCGCGCCGGCGTCGGCGCCGTCGATGTCGAAGCGCACCCCCGCCGCGAGGTCGAGCCCGTGCGGCAGCGCCATGAGCATCGACAGCCCCGCCCCGTCGGGCGAGGGGCGGATCACCAGCGACAGGATCGTCTCGCCGGTACCGGGCTCGAGCAGGGTCTGCGACATCTGGCACCGCATCCCCTCGCCTTCGCTCTCGGCCTGGCAGACCACCGCCCAGTCGCGCAGCTGTGCGGCGGCGCCGGTGGCCAGCAGGCAGAGCGCGAGCGGCAGCAGGAGGGCGCGGCGGGCGGACATGAGCGGCAGGGAAGCGGAAGGGCGCGGCGCAGTCAAGCAGGCGGCGCGCGCGGTCGGCAGTCCGACCTGTGGCGCATCGGCATCGGTTCCCGCAGAACTGGATTTTTGCCTTCACTTGCCGCGACGGCATGTGGTCTCCGTTGAAGATGCATGCGGATTTCCGCAGTCTGCCGGGGGGATTAGGGGTTGCAGGGGAACAGGGACCGGACGACGTCGATGATGCGCAAATCGCGCGCGGCCGGGCGACGCCGCAAGCAGGACAAGCGCCAACCGTCGGTCCCGCCGCTCCCCGCGCCGCCGCTGAAGCTGCACATCTCCCGGGTGCTCCACACCTCCACGGCGCTGACGCTGGCGACGTCGCTGTCGGTGCTGGCGATGTCGGGCCGCGCGGCGGCCGACGATATCTGGCAGCCCTCCGTCGGCGTCGCGACCGACATCGGCCCCAACCGCGCGCTCTCCGAGCTGCGGGTGTTCTTCCCGGTCCTGCAGGACGCCGACAGCCTCTACTACGTCGACCTGCGCCTCGATCAGCGCGGCGGCGGGCTCGGCTCCTACGGGGTGGGCACGCGCCACATCGTCAACAACGACCTGATCCTCGGCGGCTACGCCTTCTACAACAACGAGCGCGTCGACGGCCGCACCTTCCGCGGCTTCTCGCTCGGGGCCGAGGCGATGACCGCGGAGTGGGACGGGCGCGTCAACGTGCACATCCCGCGCAGCGAGGACGAGGTCGGCTCCGTGCTCGGCGGCGCCTCGGCGCTGCAGATCGTCGGCAACACCCTGCAGGGCGATTTCGACGTGGTCGCCAACCGCACGCTCTACGCCGTCGACGCCGAGATCGGCCGCCGCTTCGACGGCATCGCCGGCCCCGGCTCGTCGCTGCGCCTCTACGGCGGGGCCTACCACTATTTCAACGACGGCGGTCCGGAGGCCGACATCACCGGCGCGCGCGCCGGCTTCGAGTTCGAGTTCCGCGAGCCCGACCGGCGCGACGCGCCGCGCGTCACCGTCGGCGCGAGCGTCAGCCACGACAACCACAACGACACCCTGACCACCGCCCATCTCGGCCTGACGATCCCGCTCGGCGGCATGGCCGCCGCCGAGAGCGGCACCAGCCGCGGCAACGTGCGCGTCAGCTCGCAGAACCGCCCCGGCAGCGGCGCGCCCGGCGCGATCCCGCAGGCGCTGCTCGAGCGGATGAACGCCCGCGTGCGCCCGCTCGGCATCGTCACCGTCACCCGCACCGAGGAGCTGACCGCCCCGATCCTCGATCCCGAGACCGACCGCAGCATCGGCGCGTTCTACTTCGCCGACGACGACAACAGCCGCGGGGCGGGCACGCTCGAGGATCCCACCACCCTCGCCCACGCCACCCGCGCGGCGGGCGAGGACGGGATCGTCGTCGCGCTCGAAAACGGCGACGGCACCATCCGTTCGGCCGGCGTCACCCTCGCCGACCGGCAGACGCTGATCGGCGGCGGCGGCGAGATCACCGTGAAGGTCGGCGACGCGCTGATCGATTTCGACCTGCCCGGCCGCGCCGGAACCATCGAGGGCGTGGACGGCCACAACGCCATCAACCTCGCCGACGGCAACCTGATCGCCGACGTCACCATCACCGGCGACGGCGGCGGCATCTTCGGGCGCGGCATCGACGGCGCGACCCTGCGCAACGTGACGATCCGCGACACCGGCGGCACGGGCCTCGAGCTGCGCGACGCGCGCGGCACCGTCACCGGCTCCGGCCTGTCGATCATCGACGCCGGCGGTGACGGGCTGGTGGTCGGCGGCGGCAGCGTCAGCGTCGACCTCGACGCCGCCTCGAACATCGAGCACGTCGGGACCGGCGCCGCGGTGCGCGTCGAGGACGGCCATTCCGGCGCGCTCGACTTCGCCGGCGAGCTCTTCGCCTCGGCCGGCGCGGGCCTCGTCTTCGACGACGCCGACGGCATCTACGACTTCACCGGCGAGGTGCTGCTGGCGGAGACCGAGCGCGGCATCGACATCCGGGGCGGCTCGAGCGGCATCTTCGCGTTCGGCGACGACACCCTCATCGCCGACACCACCGGCCCCGCCATCGACATCCGCGGCGACGGCGCCAGCGCCCCGACGCTGAGCTTCTCCGGTCTCGCCACCACGCTCTCCACCGCCGTGCGCATCCGCGACACCGCCGCCGCGGGTTCCGGGCTGCTGTTCGGCGGCGTCATCGACGGCGAGTCCGTCGAGCTGTCGAACGTCGACGGGGACGTCGCCTTCGCGAGCGTCGTCCTGTCGCGCCTCGAGATCACCGGGGGCAGCGGCCACTACACGATCCGTGACGCGCTCGTCGCCACCGACGACGGCGACACGATCAGCGTCACCAACAGCAGCGCCACGGTCGACTTCGACGGCGTCGTCACCCATGTCGGCGACGGACGGCTGCTGACGATCACCGGCAACGACGGCGCGACGCTCGACTTCGGCGGCGCCTTCTTCGGCGCGGGCACGGACGGCGGGCTGCTCGTCTCGGACAACACCGACAGCACGCTCGGCTTCGGCGACGTCGCGCTCGGCGATGCGCTCGACCCCGCCACCGGCGGCGGCATCACGATCACCGGCAACAGCGGCGGCAGCATCGGCTTCGACAGCGTCGAGATCTTCACCGCCGACACGCCCGGACTCGTCGCGCGCGACAACAGCGCCGCGCTCTCCATCGCGGGGGGCGGCATCGACACGACCGGCGCCGCCGCGCTCAGCCTGACGGACACGACCCTCGGCACCGTCACCCTCGACTTCGTCGCCGCCAGCGGCGGCAGCGGCGCGGGGATCGGCCTCGACGGGGTCACCGGCGCCGCCCTCACGGGGGAGTCGGCCGTCCTGCGCATCGACACGCTCACGATCACCGACAGCGGCGCGGAGGGCGTGCGGATCGACGGCGGCGACCTCACCGTCGACCTCGGCGACGCCACGATCACCGGCAGCGCCGACGGCGGCCTGCGCGTCACCGACGTCGCCGAGGGCGCGACGGTCGGCATCGGCGGCACCGGGCTCGCCATCACCGGCAACAGCGGCAGCGGCATCACCGTGACCGGCAACGCCGGCGACGTCGCCATCACCGCCCCCGTCACGCTCGCCGACAACAGCGGCATCGGCATCGACCTCGCCGGCAACGCGGGCGGCGTCACCTTCGGCGACGTGGACATCACCCTCGCCGACGGCGACGGCCTGCGCGGCGTGGAGGTCTCCGGCACCAACGACGCGATGACCTTCGGCAGCGTCACCATCGCCGAGGTCGGCGCGGGGGCCGGACAGGTCGGGTTCGACCTCGCCGGGGCCACCCTCACCGGGGCCACCGGCCTCACCGCACTCGAGATCACCGGGCCCGACAGCTCGACCAACTCGGTGGGCATCGACCTCACCGGGCTGCAGGGCAACCGGGACGTCCGGCTCGGCGACACCGACGCCGGCGGCGCCTCGAGCCGGATCGAAGGGCTCCACCGCGGCGTCGTCATCGACGAGACCGCGCTGGTCCAGTTCACGTTCGGCGACGGCGAGAGCACCGTCGACATGGGCTCCGTGATCGACGTCAACGGCCAGGCCGACGCGGCCGTCATCGACGCCCCCGACGGCACCCACGCCGCCTCGTTCTTCGACTTCTCCGACGTCACCGTCGGCGCGCGCGACCTGTCGAACTTCCCTGTCGTCAGCGACCTCACCCTCGTCAGCGAGACCGGCGGGCTCATCGCCGCCGGCACCCACGGGCTGTCGAGCGACGTGGTCACGATTTCCGTCGACGAGGCGCTGGCGCTGGACAACGACGGGCAGACCTTCGTGCTCATCGCCCACGACGCGAGCGGCGAGATCAGCGTCGCCGGGGCCGGTTCCGACAACCTGAGGGGCTTCGCGCTGAAGCAGGGCCAGAGCCTCTACGGCCTGAGCAACGGCAACAGCGTGGTGCTCAACCCGAACCAGCCGGTCAACATCCGCGGCACCCTCGGCGGCACCGGCGGCACGCTGACCCAGAACGACGCGACGCTGGTGTCGGGAATCGGCACGGTCGTCTCGACCACGACGGGCGACCACACGATCGGCTCGCTGAAGATCGCCAGCGACATGAGCACGGGGATCCGCCTCGACGGATCGGCCGGAGCGGTCACGATCCGCGACGTGGACATCGAGGACGGCGGCGCCTTCAGCACCGGCCTGGAGGCCTTCCAGAGTTCCTCGGCCCTCCGCGGCATCGACCTCGACATCGCCGACCAGTGGACCGGCATCAACCTCCGGCGATCGACCGGCGCGGCACAGTTCGACGCCGACAGCTCGGCCAGCGAGTCGAGCATCAACGTCGTCTCGCTCATCGATGGCTCGGGCGACGTCACCTTCGACGGCACGATCACGAAGACCGACGCGTCCCTCGGCGGCGGCATCGGCATCTTCGACTGGAAGGGCGGCTCGGTGACGTTCGGTGGCGAGATCGACGTCGTGGGCCGGTCGGGGGTGCTGATCTCGCAGAGCGATCCGGTCAGCGTCGCCTTCACCGGCCCGCTGTCGGTGGCCAGCGAGGACCTGGAGGCCTTCAAGGCCACGGGCCCCGTCACGCTCACATCCACCGGCGTGGCGCACCTGTCGTCGGTGGACGCGACCGGCCTGACGCTCGACGGAGTCACCATCGGCGCGGACGGCTTCGGCGTCACGAGCCTGACCACCGCCGGCGGCACCGGCCTCCTGGTGAGCGACACCACGGGCGCGCTCACGGTGGGGTCGGTCGATATCGCCTCCGGCGACGACCCCGGCATCCTCGCGTCGGGCACCGACGCGTTCGACCTGGCCATCGGCGGCGGCTCCGTCGTCACCGGCGACGCCGTGGCGCTCGACCTGCGCGACATCGACGTGGACGTGACGCTCGACGCGGTCTCGGCGACCAATGTCGGCCTCGGCTCCGTGCGGCTGTTCGATCTCGACGGCAGCCTCTCGATCCTCGGCGGCACCCTCGAGACGACGAACGGCCCGGACGACGTCGACAGCATCGAGATCGCGCAGACGGTCGTCGGGCGCGACCTCGACCTGACGCTGGCCGACATCGTCGTCACGCAGGATCCCGGCCCGACCACCAGCGAGATGGCGGGGATCGTGGCGGAGACCACGGGCGGCACGCTGACCCTCGCGCTCGGCGATCTGACCATCGCCGCCGGGCACCTGGGCCTCGCCCTGAGCAACGAGACCGCCGACACCTCCGCCCTGACCGTGACGGAGATCGGCGACCTCACGATCGGCAGCAGCGTCCTGGACGCCATCTTCAGCGGCGTGCACCTCGACGCCGATCCGTCGACGGACGGGGCCCAGAGTGTCGACGCCGGGACGTTCGTCTTCGGCAGCGAAACGGACAAGGTCGGCGAGGGCTTCTTCATCCTCGCTCCCGGATCCCAGAGCACCGGTGCGCTCCGGATCGCCGACCTTCAGGTCTGGGCCGCGGGGACCGCGGTGCTGGTCGGCGGGTCGGCGGGGCTGTCGTTCAGCACCACCACCGGCACGCTCGACGGCAGCCTCGGGCTGATCGGGACGAGCGGAAACATCACGCTCGCCTCCGTCACCGCCGACGACGCGACGCTGACGCCCGTGAGCGGCGATGTGCAGCTGCAGCGCGGCGCGATCGGCAGCTTGCACATCTCCGGAGGCGCAGATCACACCATCGGCGCCACCCTCGGCAACGCGACCGACGAGGCGGCACTGGAGATCTCCGACACCACCGGCGGCACCATCACCGTCAGCGGCCCGATCAACGACCAGAGCAGCACGGGCGCCGGCCGCGGCGTCGTGCTGAGCGGCCTGGCGAACACGACCGTCAACATCGGCACCCACGCCTCCCTCGTCGGCGGCACGTTCGAGATCGCCGACAGCGCCACGTCGAGTGTCACGACCGCCGGCATGGGCATCAACGGTGTCGGGACGGGCAAGACCGGGATCGTGCTGAACGGCGCAATCGGCACCGTCACCTTCGGCGGCTCGACCTTCGTCACCGCGAGCGGCGGTTCGGCTGTCGGCTCGACCACCGGCAGCATCGACGGCAGCGTGAGCTTCTCCGATCTCCGGCTCCAGCTCCCGACCGACGACAGCACCGGCCTGGACCTCGCGGGCGTCACCCTCGACGGCACGCTGAGCACGCAGACCTTCACCGCGAGCGGCAAGACCGGCGGCAGCGGCATCGTCGCGGTCGACCTCGCCGGCGCCGTCACCGGCAGCACCGCCCTAGTCCAGCTCGGCGCGACCGCCGGCGCGACCGTCACCTCCAACGTCAATGTCGGCGTCGCCTTCGACAGCGCGACCAACATCAACTTCACCTACGGCGACGGCGACGCGACGAGCCGCGATTCGGTCCTCGCCAGCCCGGTGCAGATCTTCGCCGAGAACGCGCCGCTCGGCGGCAGCTACGACTTCACCGACGTCGACTTCACCCGGACCCACCGGGCCGGCGTCAGCCGCACCCCGACCAACGTGTTCCCCTCCGCCCCCGTCGTCTTCGTCGCCGCCAACCCGACGGGCGACGGCTCGGGCCGCGACCAGTGGAACCTCACCACCATCGACCAGGCCGACGCCATGAGCGGCGTGCTGACCTTCGTGCTCGTCAACGACGGCAGCCCGATCAACGACCGGAGCGGCTTCAGGCTCGACGCGGGCCAGCACATCGACGGCTTCGGCAACGGCAACGAGGTGACGGGCGGCCTGCGCATCCCCGAATCGTTCACCGGCGTGCCGGGCGCGGAGGGCACGATCAGCGACCCGACCGGCAACGGTGCGGCGACGCTCATCAACACCAGCCTCTCGGGCAACTCGGTCTTGTCGCTGGCCGGCGAGAACAGCGTCGCCAACGTGCGCATCGAGTACACGTCCGGCTCGAACGGGGCGGCCATCGACGCCACGACCGCCACCGGCGCGATCCGGCTGGGCAGCGCCGAGGGGGCGCTCGTCGTGGCGCATTCCGCCGGCTCCAACGCCACCGGCATCAACGCCGCCGACAGCTCCGCCCAGCTCACGCTGGCGGACGTCGACATCACCGGCGGCTTCATGACCGGCCTCGCGCTCAACCTGCGCACCGACGCCTCCGGCAGCTTCGACGCCGACCAGCTCGACATCAGCGGCGCGAGCACGGGCCTGCTCATGACGGGCAGCACCCGGCCCGTCACCTTCGGCGGCGAGGACCACGACCGGATCGCGATTTCCGGCACCAGCCGCGCCGCGGTGCTCGATGGGACGGGCGCCACCCTGCTCACCTTCACCGACGATACCACCTTCAGCGGCGCCCAGGGGGCGACGCTCGAAGTCTCGGGACAGGTGAACGCCAGTTTCGCCGGCACGTTGAGCCAGTCCACCTCGACCGGCCTCGCCTACATCCTCGACGTCGCCGACCACTCCGGCACGCTCGACTTCGAGGCCGGCTTCACGATCACCGCCTCCGACGGCGCCGGGGTGCGCTTCGCGCAAGCGAGCGGCACCTACAATCTGCTCGGCTCGATGGGCCTGAGCGGCGGCGCGGGCCTCCTGATCCGCAATTCGGACGGCACGTTCGGGTTCGGCGACGGCGCCACCATCACCAATCCGACCGAGGCGGTCCGCATCACCGGCAACAGCGGCGCGACCGTCACCTACGACGGCACGATCTCCCAGACCGGCGGTGCGCCGGCGCTCTCCGTGGCCAACAACACCGGCGGTGCCGTCACCTTCGGCGGCCGGATCACGGCGGACGTGAGCGGAAGCAACGGGATCGAGATCGACACCAACACCGGCACCGTGACGAGCTTCACCGGCGGCCTCGACATCACCGCGAGCGGCGGCGACGCCCTGAAGGTCAGCGCGGGCGGCACCGTCTCCGCCAGCGTGCCGACCGGCGGCGCCAACAGCCTGAGCGCGACGAACGGGCTGGCGCTGAACCTCGTCGACACCGCCATCGGCGCACCCGGGCTCGCCATCGGCAGCGTCACCGCGAGCGGCGGCGAGCACGGCATCGAGATCGTCGGGGCGAGCGGCAGCGGGATCACCCTCGGCGCGGGCAACGCGCCGGTGACTATCTCCGACACCACCGGCACCGGCATCGAGCTGCGCGACAACAGCGCCGCCATCGACATCGTCGGCCCGGCCACCGTGACCGGCGCCGGCGCCAACGGCGTCCTGCTCTCCGGCAACACCGGCACCATCGACATCCGCGACCTCACCGTCAGCGGCGCCGGGCAGACCGCGCTGAACATCGGCAACTACACCGGCAACGACGGCGCGCTCAGGTTCGGCAGCGTCGACATCACCACCGGCGGCTCGTCCACCGTGGGCGGCATCATGCTGGCGGCGCCCGGGGCGCTCGACGTCACCTTCGAGGACCTCGATATCGCCGTCACCCGCGATAACCAGACGGCCTTCGCCGTGCTCAGCGGCTTCTCCGGCAGCGTCATCGCCACCGACTTCGACGCCACCTCCACCGGCGCCGACACCATCGCCGTCAACCTCGCCGCCGCGACCGGCGGCGGCAGCCTCACCCTCGGCGACAGCGACGCCTCCGGCGCGAGCGCCAGCATCGGCGCGGGCTTCGCCACGGGTGTGCGCCTCGGCACCGGCACCGACCTCGCCTTCGTGTTCGGCGACGGCGAGACCGGCGTCGACCAGGGCTCCAGCATCGCCGCGACCGTCGCCATCGACGCCGGCAGCGCCCCGGCCTCGGGCAGCTATGATTTCCAGGACGTCGCCTTCGCCAACGGGCCCGGCACCGGCTTCGGGGTGGGCGAGGTCTACTGGGTCAGCTCCCAGGGCGGCGACGCCTTCGGCAGCGACGGATCGGGTCGCGATGCCACCAACGCCGCGCGGCTCGGCGACATCGAGCCGCTGCTCGCCGTCAACGACGTGGTGATCGCCGTCGACGACGGCGGCACGATCAGCGCCGGCGCGACCAACGGCGACAACACCTTCACCCTGCTGAACGGCGTGCAGCTGCTCGGCTTCGGCGACGGCGCGGGCGGCTCGCAGGCGGTCAACGTGCGTCTGAACGGGCCGGCCAACATCCTGCTGCCCGACAACGCCTACACCATCGCCGCCCCCGACAGCCGGGGCGCCGCGACGCTGACCACCACCTCGGGCGCGACGGTCGTGACCCTCGCCAGCGAGCGCAACCGGATCGCCGGGCTGACCTTCGACGGCAGCTCGTCGGCAGCGGGGGCCGTCGTCGACGCGGGCGGCGCGAGCGACACGCTGCTCGAGACGCTCGATGTCAGGAACTTCACCGGCACCGCCATCGAGATCACCCCCTCGACGCGCACCACCATCCGCGACGTGGACTTCTCCGGCAACGGCAGGGACATCCTGCTCAACGCCGCCGACAGCACCCTGTCGGGCATCACCGGCACCGGCGGGATCGAGCTGCACAACACCACCGGCAGCACGGCCCTGACCGACGTCAGCCTCGACGGCGGCGGCCTCGACCTCACCGGCGCCGGGGGGACGATCACCGGCTCGAACGTGGACATCCGCAACGCCGCAACCGGCCTCTACATCTCCGGCAACACCGCCACCGTCACGTTCGACGCCGCAAGCTCGATCGCCGGAAGCGGCAACTCCGCCCTCGTCACTTTGGGATCGCACGTCCTCACCTACGCAGGAACGATCGACCACGCCGGAACGAGCGACGCCGTCTCCCTCACGGACGGGAACGCGACATTCACCGGCTCGCTGACCACCGTCGGCGCCGGCGGGATCAACGTCACGCGCGGGCAGGCCACGTTCAGCGGCGGCATCGACATCTCGTCCGGCGGCAGGCACGGCGTGGTCAGCGACGGCACGCTGACCATCAACGGCTCCAGCGCAAACAGGATCGCGACCACGACGAACACCGCCTTCAGCGTGACGGGCACCATCGACGTGACGCTCGACGAGGTGACGCAGACGGCCGGCACCTCGGACGCGATCTCGCTGAGCAACGTCGACGGCACCTTCAACTTGACCACGGCCACCATCGTCCAGACCGCGACCACGGCCGTCTCCGGCATCAGGATCGCCCAGGGGGACGTGACGCAGACCCGGTCCGTCGCCGTCGGACTCGGCCTGCTCGACATCACCCAGGCGCCCTCGGCGCCCGGCGCGCAGTACGGCATCCTCGCCCTCGTCGAGGATGACGACAGACTCACGCTGAACGTCCAGAACTCCACTTTCGAGACCGACGAAGCGGCGATCCACGCCGTCAACTCCGGCACCGGCGCGCTCACCGTCACCAGCCTGCGCAACAACAGCCTGCGGGGCAGCGACAGCGTCGCCGGGTTCAACGACGGCTTCCATTTCGAGGGGGTCACCTTCGACAGCGAGCCCGAGACCGTCGGGATGCAGGCG
Organism: Oceanicola granulosus HTCC2516; assembly: GCF_000153305.1. Lineage (GTDB taxonomy): Bacteria > Pseudomonadota > Alphaproteobacteria > Rhodobacterales > Rhodobacteraceae > Oceanicola > Oceanicola granulosus. The sequence continues at coordinate 212,918 of NZ_CH724108.1, read as the reverse complement.
GTCGATGGCGGAACGTCGGGCGTGCTGACCGGCGTGGCGGAGAATTTCCTGCGGATCCTTCAGCCCACCACCGGCGGCAGCCTCCGCTTCGCTGAGGTCGGGGCGCGGACGAGCGGGCAAGCGTTCCAGGTCGATGCGGAGCACTTCACCCTCAACATCGTCGGTGGCTTCGTCGATGGCGGCGGGATCGACATCATCGGGTCCGGCGCCGGCACGACATTGAACGCGACCTTCAGCGGGATCGATACCACGCGCCCCGTGCTGCTCCGGAACCTATGGGGCAGCCTGTCGGTCACCAACGAGATGCGCCTCATCGCCCCGGAGACGATCTCGGGCACGACCCGCACCACCACCACCGCCCTCACCATCGCCGACTCCGCCCTCGCGGTGACGATGGGGGGCTTCTCGACCGGAACGTCCGGTGGCGGCGCGGGAGAAACCAGCGGCCACCCGACGGTCGGTCTGCACCTGCGCGACAACACCGGCAGCTTCACCGTCACCGGCACCGCCGACATCAAGCTGACGCTGGAGGAAGGCGTCATCCTCGACTCCGCAGGAACGGTCGACATCAACCAACTGGTGCTCTGGCCGGCGGACGAGGTCGACGACGCCACCGTCAATGCCGCGCTGCCGGTCTCCAGCGGGGTGCGCATCACGGGCATCGTCAACCGTCCGATCGACATCGGCGCGCTGATCATGAGCAACCAGTTCAGCCGGGACGGGACCGTCGGCCTCGACCTCGCCGGCGCCACCGTCAACGACGACATCACCATCGGGTCGCTCGACCTTTCCGGGGGAGCCCGCCTCATCGCCGACACCGTCGGCATCGATCTCTCCGGCGCCACCGGCAGCGGGACCGTCAGCGTCGGCGCCGCGGACGGGCAGAGCGCCGACATCGGCGGGACCTATGCGGTCGGCGTGCGCACCTCGGCGGCGACCGACCTGGCCTTCCAGTACGGCGACGCCGAAGGCGACGTGGACAAGGTTTCCGGGATCGGGGCCACGATCCAGCTCGACCTGCCGGCGGCGCCGGCGGGCGGCAGCTACGACTTCCGCGACGTCGACTTCGGCGCCACCCCGCGGCTCGTCCTGCCGAGCGACGGCTCGAAGGTGTTCGTCGCCGCGACCGCGACCGGCGACGGCTCGGGCCGCGACGTCGACAACCGCGCCAGCATCGCCACCGCCGACGCGATCACCGGCAGCGGCGTCACCTTCGTGCTCATCGACGACGGGGCGGACATCGTGCGCTCGGGCGGCTTCACGCTCGAGAACGGCCAGAACATCGACGGCTTCGGCAACAACAACAGCATCTCGGTGACCACCGCCGTGCCGAGCAACTTCCTCGGCGTGACCGGTGGCGGGACGGTCACGGTCACCGATCCGGGCAACGGCGCGGCCACCCTGGACAACGACCAGGTCTTCGGCAACGCCACGACCGTGACCGCGGCCGGCAACAACAGCATCACGAACGTGATCCTGAAGACCGCTGCCGAGGCCATCAAGGTCGCCGACCTGGCGACGGGGGAGCACCTCGTCCTCGGCGCGCCGAACCAGCCGCTCGTGATGACCGCGAGCGGCCGGGCGACGGCGCTGCTGGTGGAGGGCGCGAGCGGCGGCAGCCTCACGATCCACGATCTGCAAGCGCCGCAGACCGGGCAGATCACGTCGCTGAGCCTGGCCAGCGCCACGGCGCTCACGCTCGACGTCAACCGGCTCGTCGGTGGCGCCGTCAAGTTGATGTCCGGCTCCGCCAACCTCGACATCGCGACCGGGGCCGGCGACGAGCTGAAGGCGACGGACTTCGTCATCAACAATCAGACCGGCACCATCCGGATCGGCAACGGGACCATGTCCACGACCTTCGCCGATGCCGCGGTCGCGTCGCTGTACAACGTGGCGGCCGTCACGATCGACGCGGCCATCACGTCGAGCGCTCCGGCGGCGTTCCTGCGGATGAGCGGGACGGGGAACATCACCTTCGGCGAGACGATCACCAACACCGGGGGCGGACGGATCGCCATCGGCGTGTCGAGCGTCCCCTTCACCGGGACTGCCAGCTTCGCCTCCCCCGTCACGCTCTCCGGATCGGGCTCGCGGATCGACGTCGCCGGCGGTTCGACCGGCACCGTCACGTTCGCCAGCGGCTCGTCGGTGAACAGCACCGGCGGGTCCGCGGGCATCCACATCGGCAGCAACGCCGCCGCGGCACCGACCTTCACCTTCAACGGCAGCGTCACCACGTCCGGCCTGTCGGGCCTCGTGGCGAGCCTCAACGGCGGCCAGGTCACGATCAACGGCCCGATCAGCGCCAATTCCGGCGCCAACGACGCGATCGACATCACCGGCGGCGGGGCCGTCGCCCTGACCGGCGGTCTCGACCTCGACGTCAGCACGGGCACCGCCCTGAGCGCGTCCAGCAACGCCACCCTGACCGCGACGGGCGCGGGCAGCACCATCGACGTCTCGTCGACGGGCCGGGCCGTCGACATCAAGAACGCGACGTTCGGCACCGGCGGCGTCACGTTCCAGCAGATCAACCAGACCGGCGGCACCCACGCCATCGTTCTCGAGAACACCGGCACCAGCGGCAGCTTCTCCGTCACCGGCGACGCCGGGTCCGCGAACAACGGCTCGGGCGGCCTGATCCGGCAGACCGGCGCGCAGGCGATCCTGCTGACGAACACCTACGGCCCGAGCTTCGACCAGCTCGACCTGACCGACAACGGCATCAGCACGAGCTTCGGCACAGGCAGCCAGCTTCATGCGATGAACGTGACGGGGCTCGACTACAGCAACGCGACGATCAACGGCGCGACCACGTCCGGCATCTACGTCGGCGACGAGATGTTCAAGCTGGTGAGCCCGTTCGGCAGCTCGTCGATCAGCAACGTCAGCTTCGAGGAGACGAACGGCAACGCGATCTATGTCGTGAAGGGTATCGCGGGCAGCAGCGGGCCGGATGTCCTGACGATTTCCGGCGTCGACGTGTCGAGCTTCGGCAGCAACGGCCAGTACGCGATCTACGCGGACACGGCAGGCACCGCGTCGCTCGGTGTCACTGTCACCGGCGGCTCCCTGACATCGGCGAACAGTTCGATCGGCGGGATCTTCGCCAAGGCGCGAGGCCAGTCGGATCTCGACTTGACGCTCAGCGGCGTCACGCTCAGCCGCTCCAACAGTGCCCCCTGGCTGGTGGAAACGCTGGTCCAGGACACCGCCACGCTCGGCTTCGAGCTCAGCGGAGGCAGCCTCACCGGGGCCGGCCTGCGCCTGCGCAACGAGGGAAGCCGCTCGTCGCTGGTTGCTCTCGTGGACGGGGCTTCGATCAGCGTCGCCGGCGGGCGCGCGATCGACGTCTTCGGCAACAGCGACAACCAGCAGAACGGCACGGACATCATTGTCCGGAACACGACGATCAGCGGTCCGTCGGCACCGTCTCCTGCCACCGCCATGTCGTTCACCTTCACCGGAAACAGCGACGCGCGCCTGGAGATAGACAACAACGACATCACTACGGAATTCCTCGAAACCATCGACGTCTTTGGGAAAGCGGGCACGACCCTGAACGCCACCATCACCGACAATACGATTGTCCCAAGCACGGTAACTGACAGTATCTATCTGCACACCACCAACGGGGCGATCTGCGTCAACGTCTCGAACAACTCGATGACGACTATCGGTTCCGCCACGCTGTTCAACAATAACGGAACTTATAGGATCGCTGGAACTGAAGCGGACCTCCATGCGACCAACACCAACATCATCCTGTCCGTCCTTGGGGAAGGCGCTTCCTACGAAGCGACCTGCGTCCTGCCCGTCCTCCCCTAGGCCTCCGCCTCCCGCTCCAGGGCGGGGTAGCGCAGGGCGAGGGTGAGGCCGCGGACGGCGAAGCTGAGCAGCAGGCCGAGCCAGAGACCGTGATTGCCGAAGGCCCACATCAGCGGGTAGATCGCGGCGAAGTAGGTGGCGGCGGAGACGACCATCATGTCGCGCATGTCGCCGGTGCGGGTGGCGCCGATGAAGATGCCGTCGAACATCCAGGCGGCGACGCCGACGACGGGCGCGGCGACCATGTAGACGAGGTAGCCCCGCGCCGCCGCGCGCACCTCGGGCGCCGTGGTCAGCACGTCGATCACCGCGCCGCCCGCCAGCGCGAACACCAGCGCCAGCACGAGGCAGATCCCCGCCGCCCAGGCCGACGTCAGCAGCGCCCCCCGCCGCAGCGCCGCCCGGCGGCGCGCGCCCAGCGCCTGCCCCACCAGCGCCTCGGCCGCGAAGGCGAAGCCGTCGAGCGCGTAGGAGGTCACGTAGAGGAACTGCAGCAGGATCTGGTTGGCCGCCAGCTGCACGTCGCCCATCCCCGAGCCGAACAGCAGGAAGCTGACGAAGATCGCCTGCAGCAGCACCGAGCGGATCAGGATGTCCGAATTGACCTGTGCCATCCGCTTGAGCCGCGCCCGGTCGAACACCCGCGGCCAGTCGCGCCAGGCCGGGCGGGCGAAGGCGTCGCGGCAGAGCCACAGGCCGAGGCCGAGGCCCGACCATTCGGCGAGGAAGGTGGCCACGGCGACGCCGTTGACGCCCCAGCCGAAGCCGAGCACGAACAGAAGGTCGAGGACGATGTTGAGGCCGTTCATCCAGAGCTGGATCGCCAGCACCGCCCGCGTCCGCTCCAGCGCGATGAGCCAGCCGGTGATGCCGTAGAGCGAGATCGCCGCCGGCGACGACCAGACCCGGATGCCCATGTAGCCGCGCGCCAGCGTCTCGACCTCCTCGCTCGCGGGGGAGACGAGGAAGGCGCCGGCGAAGAGCGGCCATTGCAGCAGGATGATCCCCGCCCCCGCCGCCGCGCCGACGATCAGCACCCGGCTCAGCAGCGCCGCGACCTCGCCCGCCTCGCCCCGGCCCTCGGCCTGCGAGGTGAGCCCGGCGGTGCCCATGCGCAGGAAGCCGAACACCCAGTAGATCGCCGTCAGGATGATCGCGCCGATGCCGACCGCGCCGATCGGGGCCGCCGCGCCGAGCTGGCCGACGACGCCGGTGTCGACGATCCCGAGGATCGGCACCGTGGCGTTGGACAGCACGATGGGCAGCGCGATGGCGAGCACGCGCCGGTGCGTCACCGCCCGCTCGGGCGGCGGCGCCGGATCGGGCGCGGCGGCGCTCATGGCGCGGCGGAGCGGGAGCGGACGGTCATGGCGCGGGCTCTCTGGTCGGGGCGGGTGCCCGACTTGTCGCGCCGCCCTCTGCGGGGGTCAATCGCCCGCGGGCGGCGGCATCAGGAAGTGCCCCGTCGCCTGCGCGAAGAGCCGCTCCCGGTTGTCCTGCCAGCCCTCGACATGGACGCTCGCGTAGCGCCGCCCCGAGCGGTTGACCCGGGCGCGGGCGTAGGCGTCGCGCGGCAGGCCGGTGCGCAGGTAGTCGACGGTGAAGTCGATGGTCTTGGGCCAGCGCGGCGGCTCGGGCGGCTCCGGCGGCGGGCCGGTCTCCATGCGCTCCCACATCAGGCTCCAGGCCAGCACCACCAGCGCCGTCGTCTCGAGGAACGCCGCCGTCACGCCGCCGTGGATCGCCGGCAGCGCCGGGTTGCCGATCAGGTGGTCGGCGTAGGGCAGCAGCGCCGTCAGCTCGTCGCCGCGCCGGTCGAAGCGGATGCCGAGGAAGCGGACGTAGGGGCTGTGCGCCACCAGCGCGTCGAGCGCGGCATCGCGGCGCTGCTTGACGACCTGCACCGGCTCCGGACGCGGCCTCACGTCGCCACCTCGCCGCGCAGCCCGTCGACGGTGAAGGCCCCGGCCGCCGTCGCCACCGGCCGCTCCGCGTCACCGTCGCGGGCGACGGCGCGCACGAAGGCGACGGAGCGGGTGATGTGGTAGCATTCGGCCTCGGCGACGATGGTTCGGCCAGGCGTCGCGGCGCGCATGTAGTCGATGCGCAGGTCGAGCGTCGCGGTGCTCCCCGGCCCGCTCGGATGCGCCATCACCGCGGTGCCGCTGCAGGTGTCCATCAGCGCCGACACCGCGCCGCCGTGGATCACGCCGGTCTCCGGGTCGCCGACGAAGCGGGTGTCGTAGGGCATCTCGATCACCGCCGTCCCCGCCCCCAGCGCGGTGAGCTCCATTCCCAGCGCGCGGGCATGGGGCAGCGCCGCGAGGAACTGGCGCGCCAGCGCGAGCTTGTCGGTGTCTTGCGGCATCGCCTACTCCCCGTTTCCGCAGGCCAAGGAACGCACTTGCCAGAGCCGGTGCAAGTGCTATATGTGCAATTGCGAATTATTCGCAATTGCATCGGGGAGCTCTGCAGATGACCGCCACCACCGACCCGACCGTCGCGCTCGCCGCAACCGGCCGCTCCGGGCCGTTCCGGCTCCGCCGGCTGGCGGTGGCGAGCCTGCTGCTGGTGCTGGCCGCGGCGCCCGGCGGCCTCGGCGCGCTGACCCGCGAGCTGATGACCGACGCCTACATCGCCGTCTCCGCCTTCGTCGCGGCGACGCTGCTGCTGTTCTACGGCGCCGAGCGCGTCTTCAACTTCGAGATTGGCGCCAAGCTGCGCACCGCGCGCGGCTGGCAGGTGCCGATGGCCGCCCTGCTCGGCGCGACGCCGGGCTGCGGCGGCGCGGTCGTGGTGGTGGCCGCGTATTCCTCGGGCAACGTCGGCTTCGGCGCGGTGGTGGCGACGCTGACCGCCACCATGGGCGACGCCGCCTTCCTGCTGATCGCCACCCGCCCCGACGCCGCGGCCGTGGTACTGCCGCTGTCCTTCGCCGTGGGCATCGTCTCGGGCTGGCTCATCGACGCCTTCGGCCCGAAGTTCCTCGTGGCCAACCCCAGCGCCGCCTGCGACCTCGCGCCGCGCATCGGCAAGGTCCGCCTGCGCGACTGGGCGTACCTCGCCTGCGCCATGCCCGGCCTCGCCCTCGGCATCGCCCAGCTCGCCGCCGTCGACACCGCCGCGCTCATCGGCGGCGAGACCGAGACCGCCATCGCCCTCACCGGCACCGCCATCGGGCTGTTCATCTGGGCCACCTCGCGCATCGCCGCGATGACCAACGCCGCCGACCACCCCGTCACCCGCATGGCGGAGGAGACGGCGTTCATCTCGGTCTGGGTGATCGGCGCCTTCCTGCTCTACGACTACGCCGTGGCCTACGGCGGGCTCGACCTCGAGGCGATGTTCGCCACCGTCGCCCCGCTGCTGCCGCTGATCGCGATCCTGATCGGCTTCGTGCCGGGCTGCGGCCCGCAGGTGCTGGTCTGCACGCTCTACCTCAACGGCCTCGTGCCCTTCGCGGGCCTGATCGGCAACGCCATCTCCAACGACGGCGACGCGCTGTTCCCCGCCATCGCGCTCAACCCCAGGGCGGCGGTGTGGGCGACGCTGTTCTCCGCCATCCCGGCGTTCATCGTCGCCTACGCCTTCTACTTCCTCGCGCCCGGCTTCATGAACTAGGAACGTTGCGACCGCTTCTGAAGCGTCTTACCTATGGGAAGGGGCATTAGGAGGCAGGATGACTCAACGGCTCAGTTTCAAGGAGATGTGCGAGCGTTTCGACGTCACCCCGAGGACGCTGCGCTACTACGAGTACATCGAACTGCTTTCGCCCGAGCGCGAGGGCCGGTCGCGATTCTACGGCCCGCGCGAGTTCGCGCGGATGACGCTCATCCTGCGCGGGCGCAAGTTCGGCTTCCCGCTCGAGGAGATCCGCCAGTGGCTGCAGATCTACGAGCACGAGGGCACCGAGGCGCAGATGCGCGACTGGATCGTCCGCGCCGACCGCCAGCTCAAGGAGCTGGAGGAGCAGCGGCGCCAGATCGAGGACACGATCCGCGAGCTGAAGGAGCTGCGCGACGAGACCGTCGGCACCCTCGGCTGACGCGAGCGCGCCAGCAACCCGCGCGGGCATGCGCCGCGGCCGCCTCGCGGCTAGCGAGAGATGCGCGCCGACAGCGCCCTTCCGCTAGGGCATAACAAAATTGCCAAGCATTCGACCGGGATTTTCCTGTCGTTTCGTCAATTGACGAGTGACGCCGCGTCGACTTCACGCTCGCGAAAGCTTCGCTTGTGTCGCGCGTCCCGCTTGGTCACTTGCCCTTCCGTAATTCCGCTCACGGACAAGATGAGGCAACGAGAATGACCGAAGACACGATGACGATCCGCGAGATGTGCGACACGTTCGAAGTGACGCCGCGGACGCTTCGCTTCTACGAGGCCAAGGAGCTGCTCGCCCCGATCCGGCAGGGGCAGAAACGGCTGTTCACCCGGCGCGACCGCGCCCGGCTCAAGCTGATCCTGCGCGGCAAGCGCTTCGGCTTCAGCCTCGAGGAGATCCGCCAGCTGCTCGACCTCTACGACGCGGGCGAACGCGAGACCCAGCTCGTGCGCACCTACGAGATCGCCCAGCAGCACCTGCGCGAGATGGAGACGCAGCGTGACGACTTGAACGAAGCGATCCGCGAGCTGAAAGTGCAGCTCGAGTGGGGAGCCCGTGAGCTCGACAAACTGAACGTGAAGCCGGCCGTGGCCTGACGCGCGAGGTCGGCAGGGACAGGAGAGACCTGAACACATGCCGACCTACACGCCGCCCGCCCGCGATCTCGACTTCGTGCTGCACGACCTGCTCAAGGTCGGCAGCCTCGACATCCCCGGCTACGACGAGCTCGACCGCGACACCACACGCGCGATCCTCGACGAATCCGGCAAGCTCGCGGCGGGCGTGCTGGCACCGCTGAACCAGGCCGGCGACGCGGTGGGCTGCACCTTCGAGAACGGCGTCGTGCGCACGCCCCCCGGCTTCGCCGACGCCTACGCCCGGATGCGCGAGGGCGGCTGGATGGGCCTCGACGCCGACCCCGAGTACGGCGGCCAAGGCATGCCCTACCTGATGAATTGCGCCACCGGTGAGATGTTCCTGTCGGCCAACATGGCCTTCAACACCTACCAGGGCCTCACCCACGCGGCCTATTCCACGATCCACGCCCACGGCACCGACGCCCAGAAGACGACGTGGCTGCCCAACATGATCTCGGGCCAATGGTCGGGGACGATGAACCTCACCGAGCCGCAATGCGGCACCGATCTCGGGCTGATCCGCACCAGGGCCGAGCCCGCCGGCGACGGCAGCTACCGGATCACGGGGCAGAAGATCTGGATCTCGGCCGGCGAACACGACCTCACCGAGAACATCGTCCACCTCGTGCTGGCCCGCATCCCCGGCGCGCCCGAGGGGACGCGCGGGCTGTCGCTGTTCATCGTGCCGAAGTTCCTGCTAGACGACGACGGCCGGCCGGGCCCGCGCAACGCGGTGAGCTGCGGCGGGGTCGAGCACAAGATGGGCTTCCACGGCAACGCCACCTGCGTCATCAACCACGACGGCGCCACGGGCTACCTGCTCGGCGAGGAGAACGCCGGCATGCGGGCGATGTTCACGATGATGAACGAGGCCCGCATCGGCGTCGGCCTGCAGGGCGTGGCGCAGGCCGCCGTCGCCTACGAGAACGCCGCCGCCTTCGCCCGCGACCGCCTTCAGGGCCGCGCGCTGGCCGGCGCCGCCGCGCCCGAGCGGCCCGCCGACCCGATCATCGTCCACCCCGACGTGCGCCGCAACCTGATGGACCAGAAGGCCTTCGTCGAGGGCGGACGCGCCTTCCTGCTCTGGGGCGCCTCGCTGATCGACCGCGCCCACCGCGGCCGGGATGCCGACGCCGAGGGGCTGGTCTCGCTGCTCACGCCGGTCATCAAGGGCTTCCTGACCGACAAGGGCTTCGAGACGACCGTGCTCGCCCAGCAGACCTTCGGCGGCGCCGGCTTCGTGCGGGAGACGGGCGTCGAGCAGTTCGTGCGGGACGCGCGGATCACCATGATCTACGAGGGCACCAACGGCGTGCAGGCGCTCGACCTCGTCGGTCGCAAGCTCGGGGCGGGCGGTGGCAAGTACATCATGGCGTACTTCGAGCTGATCAAGACCTGGTGCCGCGAGGCGGCGGGCGACCCCGACTTCGACGCCGCCTTCGTCGAGCCGCTCAAGACGGCGTCCAAGCAGCTCCAGCAGGCGGGCATGTACTTCATGCAGCAAGGCGCGACGGCGCCCGAGAACGCGCTCGCCGGGAGCTACGACTTCCTGCACATGATGGGCCACGTCTCGGTCGGCTTCATGTGGGCGCAGATGGCGCAGGCCGCCCGCGCCGCGCTCGCCGCCGGCGAGGGCGACAGGGCGTTCTACGAGGCGAAGGTCGCGACGGGGCGCTACTACATGGCCCGCCAGCTGCCGATGGTCGCCACTCACCTGGCGCGGATCGAGACCGGGGCCGAGCCGGTGATGGCGCTCGACGCGGAGAGCTTCTAGGCTCTCCCCGACGTCCGATCCCGGAGGAGACATGCCCAAACGCTTCCGCCTGACCCGCCGCTTCCCCGTCGCGATGACCGAGGATGCCTACCGCCGCCTGCGCCGCTTCTCCCGCGAGGCGGGGCTCGACGAGGGCGAGGCGCTGTCGTTCCTGTTCGAGCACTTCGACAGCGTGATCGACGAGGACACGTTCACGCACCGGCTGCGGCTGTTCAACTCGGAGCTGGAGGCGCGGAAACGGTGAGCGGAGCGCGGGCTGAGGCGGACGGCCGTGCATATTTGGGGCCAGATGAAGACCAGGCCATCACCCCGCCCCCGCCCGGCCGAGAACGGCGGGGACGGAGACGGGGCTTCACCTGGCGCGGTCATCGGCTTGCCAGCCTGTACCGCGGGACCCACCCTCGCCGATTAACCTTAACGGGCGGTAAAGAGGCGCGGCGCTATCGCTTCATCTGGCCAAAAATATGCACGGCCGAACGCCCACCCCCTGCCCCGACACTCCAGAAGAAGGCGCACACATGAGACTCCACTGCTTCGGCGAGAGCGGCAACGCCTACAAGGTCGCGCTGATGCTGAACCTGACCGGCGCGGACTGGGAGGCGGTGCCGGTCGGCTTCTTCGGCGGCGCGACCCGTACGCCCGAGTTCCGCGCGCTCAACGCCATGGGCGAGGTGCCGGTGCTCGAGGATGGCGCGGTGACGCTCAGCCAGTCGGGCGCGATCCTCGACTACCTGGCCGAGAAGACCGGCCGCTTCGGCGGGCGCGACGCGGACGCGCGGCGCGAGGTTCTGCGCTGGCTGCTGTTCGACGCGCACAAGCTCTCGGGCCTCGCCGGGCCGCTTCGCTTCAACATGAACTTCCTGCCCGAGGCCAGGCGCAGCGCCGAGATCAACGGCTGGCTCGCCGGCCGGCTCGCGGCGGCGCTCAAGGTGCTGGAGGCGCACCTGGAGGGGCGTGACTGGATCGCGGGGCCGGAGGCCACCCTCGCCGATTTCGCCTGCTGCGGCTATCTCTTCTACGAGGAGCCCTTCACCTTCGCCCGCGCCGAGTGGCCGGCCATCGACGCCTGGCTCGGCCGGCTCGAGGCGCTGCCCGGCTGGGCCCATCCCTATGACCTCATGCCCCGGGCCTTCCCGCCCAAGGAGGAGACATGACCGACGCCTACATCTTCGACGCCATCCGCACCCCCCGCGGCAAGGGCCGGCCCGACGGCAGCCTGCACGAGGTCACCTCGGTGCGGCTCTCGGCACAGGTGCTCGACGCGCTCGCCGCGCGCAACGGGCTCGAGGGCCACGCGGTGGAGGACGTGATCTGGGGCAACGCCACCCAGGTCAAGGAGCAGGGCGGCTGCCTCGCGCGCACCGCGGTGCTGGCCTCGTCGCTCGACCAGCGCATTCCGGGCCTGTCGATCAACCGCTTCTGCGCCTCCGGCCTCGAGGCGGTGAACCTCGCCGCCAACCAGGTCCGCGGCGGCGCCGGCGGCGGCTACATCGCCGGCGGGGTCGAGTGCATGAGCCGGGTGCCGATGGGCTCGGACGGCGCCGCGGTGGCGGTCGATCCGAGCGTGGCGATGGAGCATTACTTCGTGCCCCAGGGCATCAGCGCCGACATCATCGCCACCGAGTACGGCATCAGCCGCGACGACGCCGACCTCTACGCCGTCGAGAGCCAGAAGCGCGCCGCCCGCGCCTGGGAGGAAGGGCGCTTCGCGCGCTCGGTGATGGAGGTGCGCGACGTCAACGGCCTGTCCATCCTCGAGCGCGACGAGACGATCCGTCCGGGCACCGACATGCAGGCGCTCGGCGCGCTGAAGCCCGCCTTCAAGGACCAGGGCGAGGTCATGCCCGGCTTCGACAAGGTCGCCTTGATGAAGTACCCGCATCTCGAGCGCATCAACCACGTCCATCATGCCGGCAATTCCTCGGGCATCGTCGACGGCGCCGCGGGCGTGCTGGTGGGCAGCCGCGAATGGGGCGAGTCGCGCGGGCTGACGCCACGGGCGCGGATCCGGGCCACCGCCAAGATCGGCACCGACCCGACGATCATGCTCACCGGCCCGGTGCCGGTGACCGAGAAGATCCTCGCCGAGGCCGGCATGACGATCGGCGACATCGACCTGTTCGAGGTCAACGAGGCGTTCTCGGCGGTGGTGCTGCGTTTCATGCAGGCCTTCGACGTCGACCACGGCAAGCTCAACGTCAACGGCGGCGCCATCGCCATGGGCCACCCGCTCGGCGCGTCGGGCGCAATCATCCTCGGCACGCTGCTCGACGAGCTCGAGCGCACCGGCCAGCAGACCGGCCTCGCCACCCTCTGCGTCGCCTCCGGCATGGGCGCCGCCACCATCGTGGAGCGGGTCTGATGACCGTGATCCGCAAGGGCAGCGTCGAGACGGTGCGCCACGAGTCGCGCTACCCCGCGCCCCACACCCTGCCCGGCCACCTGGAATGGGAGCCGCTGTCGGATGCCGGCGGGCTGACCCAGTTCGGCGCCGCCCACGAGACGCTGCTGCCCGGCACCCAGTCGAGCCTGATGCACTGGGAGAGCGACGAGGACGAGTTCCTCTACATGCTCGAAGGCCGGCTTACCGTGATCGAGGACGGCGCACAGACCGAGATCGGCCCCGGCGACGCCTGCGCCTGGAAGGCCGGCGTCGCCGTCGGTCACTGCCTGCGCAACGACAGCGACGCGCCGGCCCGCTACCTGATCGTCGGCAGCCGCCGGCGCGAGACCAACGTCGCCACCTATCCCGGCCTCGACCTGCTGGCGACGCCCGAGGGCTTCACCCGGCTCGACGGCACGCCCTACCCGAAGAAGGACACGAGCTCATGACCGACTTCCGCATCGAGCGCGACGGCGACGTCGCGGTGATCGTCTGGGACGCCGAGGGGCGGTCGATGAACGTGATGACCCGCGACGCCTTCGCCGCGCTCGACCGGCTGGTCGACGAGGCGCTGGCCGACGACGGGGTGCGCGGCATCGTCATCACCAGCGCCAAGAAGGACTTTGCCGGCGGCATGGATCTCGGCGTGCTGGCGAGCGTGCGCGACCAGGCCGGCGAGGCGCCGGCGCAGGCGCTGTTCGACTTCACGATGTCGGGCCACGCGGTGCTGCGCAAGATCGAGCGCGCCGGCATGGACCCCAAGACAAACAAGGGCGGCAAGCCCGTCGCCTGCGCCCTGCCCGGGACCGCCGCCGGGATCGGCACCGAGATCGCGCTCGCCTGTCACCGCCGGTTCATGGCCGAGGGCAAGGGCAAGGTCGGCCTGCCCGAGATCAAGGTCGGCCTGTTCCCCGGCGCCGGCGGCACCACGCGCTACTCGCGCATGGTCGGCGCGATGGCGGCGGCGCCGGTGCTGCTCGAGGGGCGGATGCTCGACGCCAAGGCGGCCAAGGCGGCGCAGCTGGTGGACGAGGTGGTGCCGGCCGACGCGCTGCTCGAGCGGGCCAAGGCCTGGGTGCGCGAGGCCGGCGACGGCGACATCGTCAAGCCGTGGGACCAGAAGGGCTGGAAGATGCCCGGCGGCGCGCCCTACCACCCGGCCGGCTTCATGACCTTCGTCGGCGCCAGCGCGATGGTGAACCACCAGACCCAGGGCGTGTACCCCGCCGCAAAGGCGCTGCTCTCGGCGATCTACGAGGGCGCGCAGGTGCCCTTCGACACCGCTTTGCGGGTCGAGGCGCGCTGGTTCACCAAGGTGCTGATGGACCCGACCTCGAGCGCGATGATCCGCGCGCTGTTCCTCGACAAGCAGGCGCTCGAGAAGGGCGCCAACCGGCCCAAGGCGCCCGATCAGAGCGTGCAGCGGCTGGGCGTGCTCGGTGCCGGGATGATGGGCGCGGGGATCGCGCTGGTCGCGGCGCAGGCCGGGATCGAAGTGGTGCTGCTCGACCAGAGCCGGGAGGCCGCGGAGAAGGGCAAGGCCTACAGCCAGAGCTATGCCGAGAAGGGCGCCAAGCGCGGCAAGACCACGCCCGAGGCCGCCGAGGCGATGCTGGCGCGGATCACGCCGACCGACCGGGTCGAGGACCTCGCGGGCTGCGACCTGATCGTCGAGGCGGTGTTCGAGGACCCGAAGGTGAAGGCCGAGATCACCGCCCGCGTCGAGGCGGTGATCGGCGAGGACTGCATCTTCGCCACCAACACCTCGACCCTGCCGATCACCGGCCTGGCCAAGGCCAGCGCGCGGCCCGAGCAATTCATCGGCATCCACTTCTTCTCGCCGGTGGAAAAGATGATGCTGGTCGAGATCATCAAGGGCCGCGAGACCGGGGACCGGGCGGTGGCCAAGGCGCTCGACTTCGTGCGCCAGATCCGCAAGACGCCGATCGTGGTCAACGACGCGCGGTTCTTCTACGCCAACCGCTGCATCATCCCCTACCTCAACGAGGGCGCGCGGATGGTGACCGAGGGGGTGCCGCCGGCGCTGGTGGAGAACGCCGCCAAGCTGCTCGGCTTCCCGCTCGGCCCGCTGCAGCTGATCGACGAGACCTCGATCGACCTGGCGGTGAAGATCTCGGCCGCCACCCGCGCCGCGATGGGCGACGCCTACCCCGCCGACATGGCGCCGGTGGACGACCTCATGGCGTGGCTCGCCGGCGAGGGCCGGCTCGGGCGCAAGGCGAGGGCGGGCTTCTATGCCTACGACGACGCCGGCAAGCGCACTGGGCTCTGGCCCGGCCTCGCCGAGCGGCACCCGCCCGCGGCCGAGGCCGAGCTGCTCGACGTCCAGCACCGGCTGCTCTTCGCGCAGGTGCTCGAGGCGGTGAAGGCGCTCGAGGAGGGCGTGCTCACCGACATCCGCGAGGGCGACGTGGGCGCGATCCTCGGCTGGGGCTTCGCGCCGTGGTCGGGCGGGCCGTTCTCCTGGCTCGACATGGTCGGCGCGCCCTGGGCGGCGGAGCGTTGCGACCAGCTCGCGGCGGCCTACGGCGAGCGCTTCGCCTGCCCGGCGCTGCTGCGCGAGATGGCCGAGAGCGGCGCGCGCTTCTACGACCGCTTCGGAGCCGCCGACGCGGCCTGATCGAAGCGGTAGCCGAAGCGGGCGATGTCGGCGGCGCAGAGCTCGCCGACGAGCGCGGCGTCGGCGTCAGAGTAGAGCGGCCGCCAGTCGCGCGGCCGCGCGCTGGCGTTGGCGCGGGGCATGTCGAGCAGGAAGCCGAGATGCGCCTCGAGCGGCGCGGCATCCTCGGCGAGGTGTTCGAGCCGGAGGAACAGGTCGGCCCGCTCCCGCCCGGCGCCGTCGGTGACGTAGCTGCCATAGGGCGCGGCGGCGATGGAGCGGCGGGTGTGGTCGGCGTTGAGGAAGCCGGAGAAGTCGTGCGCGGCGGCGAGCCGCACCGCGGGGTGATCGAAGCTCTGCGCGCGCAGCCAGTGGTAATAGCTCACCAGCCGGTCCCACGGGTTGCGCACCAGCGTGAAGACGAACAGTTCGTCCAGCTCGGCGCGGGTGTAGAGCCCCTCGGCGTCGGCCAGCGTGGCGTGCTTCCACAGCCGCCCTGCCGTCCTCACCCCCGCCAACCGCCTCTTGCGCCGCCGCGCCTTGGGCGTGTCGCCCACGAGCACATCGTCCGCCATCGCCCGCGCCTCGAGCGCCAGCGCCATCGCGGTGCCGCCGGTCTTGGGGATGTGCACGAACAGGTAGCGCCGCCCGCGTGACAGGATCATCTCAGAACCACTGCCCCGGCTCCATCAGCCCGAGATCGAGGAGCTGCTGGGAGTGCCAGTCGAAGCGGATCGAGTTGTGCCACCAGAAGGTCGGGATGTCGAAGGTCGAGCCCGGGTTGCGCTTGAGCGCCTTGGCGGTGCGGAAGGAGCAGACGGCGGCCGTCAGGCTGTGGTGCCACGGGCAGGCGTAGGTGTTGTACTCGGGGATGTTGAACGTGTGGTCCTCGTCGAGCTTCAGCCCCTTGGCGGCGCGGAACAGCGCCACCCGGTCGATCCGGCGGCGCACCGGCGGCACGTGCTCCTCGAAGCGCCAGCGCAGGCCCCCGAAGAAATCCATCTGCCGCTCGATGTCGTTGTTCCACCGGTCGCGCCGCACCAGCGCGTAGTAGCCCGACTTGTCGAGGTGGGCGTTCTCGATGGACACCGCGCCGGGATGGGCGGCGAGATCGGCGGCGTAGAGGTCGACCACGTAGCACATCGCCGTGTCGCGCCGCTCCTCGGTGACGAAGGTCGTCGCCTCGCCGACGGTGCGGTATTCGCAGAACGGGTAGAACAGGTACTCGGCGTTGTAGCCGTAGTAGAACCACGTCCCCACCGGCGCGGCGGCGATGACCGGGTTGACGATGTTGGTCAGCGCCCGGTCCTCGAGCGTGTCGTGATCGACCCGGTGGATGCGCGCCGCGAGATCGTCGGGCACCTCGAGCCCGGGCGGCGCGAACAGCACCACCGAACGGAAGCCGCGCGCGAGGTGGTGGCGTAGGGTGCTCGCCACCTCGACCTCGTCCTCGGCGATCAGCAGCGCCACCGGCCCGCGGGCGAGCGCGTCGGAGGCGAGCAGCGATCTGAGGTCGGCGTGGCGCATGTCCGCTCCTGTCCGTCGGGCCGCGAAGCTGCCGCCGAATGGCGGCGCTGGCAACCCGCTGCCCCGTCCTCGCGCATTTTCGTCGCCATCGCGTGAACGGCGCGTCGCACCAGTTCCCAGCCTGCGCGAACTCTGCTAAGGCCCGCGCCCATGACCGATCATGCCCCCAAGAAGCTGTTCATCAAGACCTACGGCTGCCAGATGAACGTCTACGACAGCGAGCGCATGGCCGAGGCCCTGGGCGGGCGCGGCTATGTCGAGACGCAGGTCGCCGAAGAGGCGGACATGATCCTGCTCAACACCTGCCACATCCGCGAGAAGGCGGCGGAGAAGGTCTATTCCGAGCTCGGCCGGCTGAAGCCGCTCAAGGCGGAAAAGCCCGACCTGAAGATCGGCGTCGCCGGCTGCGTCGCCCAGGCCGAGGGTGAGGAGATCATGCGCCGCCAGCCGCTGGTCGACCTGGTGGTCGGCCCGCAGAGCTACCACCGGCTGCCGGCGATGGACGCCGCGCTCGCCACCGGGGGCAAGGCGCTCGACACCGATTTCCCCGCCGAGGACAAGTTCAGTGGCCTCGCCGCTCGGCCCAGGGCGCAGCGCGGGCCCACCGCCTTCCTGACCGTGCAGGAGGGCTGCGACAAGTTCTGCGCCTTCTGCGTCGTCCCCTACACCCGCGGCGCCGAGGTCTCGCGGCCCGCCGAGCGGGTCGTCGACGAGGCGCGGGCGCTGGTCGAGGCGGGGGTGCGCGAGATCACCCTGCTGGGCCAGAACGTCAACGCCTACCACGGCCACGAGGGCGGCCTCGCCGGGCTCGTGCGCACGCTGGCCGCGATCGACGGGCTCGAGCGGATCCGCTACACCACCAGCCACCCCAACGACATGGACGACGCGCTGATCGCGGCGCACGGCGACTGCCCCGAGCTGATGCCCTACCTGCACCTGCCGGTGCAGTCGGGCTCGGACCGCATCCTGAAGGCAATGAACCGCAAGCACACCGCCGAAGCCTACCTGCGGCTGATCGAACGGCTGCGCGACGCCCGCCCCGACCTGGCGCTGTCGGGCGACTTCATCGTCGGCTTCCCCGGCGAGACCGAGGCCGACTTCGCCGACACGATGGGCCTGGTCGAGGCGGTGGGCTACGCGCAGGCCTACTCGTTCAAGTACTCCACCCGCCCCGGCACCCCGGCGGCGGAGAAGCCGCAGCTGCCCGGGGACGTCATGTCCGATCGGCTCGCCCGCCTGCAGGCGCTGCTCAAGGCGCAGCAGACCGCCGCACAGGAGGCGATGGTGGGCCGCGAGGTGGGCGTGCTGTTCGAGAAGCCGGGCCGGCTGCCGGGGCAGATGGTCGGCAGGTCCGACCACCTCTGCGCCGTCCACGTGGAGGCGCCGGAGGCGCTGAAGGGCGAGATCGCACGGGTCAGAATCACCGCCTCCGCGCCGAATTCGCTGGCCGGCACGCTGGCCTGACGGCACGGCCGGGGCCGGCACGCGACTTCGCCGCGCTTAACCATTTCGCCTCGCGGGCGCGCCAAAGCCACCAGATGCTCCCGGCTGTTTCCGCATCTTCCACAATATGTGGCGGAAACGCCTTCCATTGTGGCAAAATTTTGCTAAGCTTTTTAACGTTATGCGACGCAAGTCGGCTGGCTGACGCCGCTGCCCGAGACGGCCGGTCCAGCAGGGGAATCAAGACAGAGGACGTAGCATTGGCCAAACTTAAATTCGGACAGGCCGTGACGGCGCTGGGGGCGTTCGCGTCGGCCATCGTGGTCGGCATTTCGCTGACCGGCACGCCGGCGGACGCGCAGGAGATTTACCGCCCCGGCATCTGGATCGACCCCGACGGGTGCGAGCACTGGGCGATGGACGACGGTGCCGAGGGCTACATGAGCCCCCACCGCACCCGCGACGGCCGCCCGGTCTGCCACCGCAGCGAGATCTGCGGCGTGATGCCCAACGAGCAGCTCTTCGCCACCGACAGCTACCGGATCAGCCATGCCAACAAGCAGCGGCTGGCCCAGTTCTTCCAGCAGGCCAACGCCTTCGGCTACCTGATCTACGGCCACACCGACGAGCGCGCCTCCTACGAGTACAACGTGCGTCTCAGCGAGAACCGCGCCCGCGCGGTCGCCGAGGTCGCCGCCTCCGTCGGGGCCCGCATCGTCGACGTGAAGGGCTTCAGCGAGTCGCAGCCCCGCGCCGAGGGCAGCAACCCGGCCGCCTGGCAGCAGAACCGGCGCGTCGAAATCTACTGCCTGCGCTGAGAGGATCGAAGCGATGAACAAGTTCAAGGTACTCGGCCTCCTGGCCCTCGGCACCGCCGCCACGGCCTGCAGCCCGGTCGGCCCCGACAAGTCGTTCGACCGCGGCATCAACAGCCATGACCTGTCAACCATGGTCGCCGGCGTCTGGGTCGACCCGGAAGGCTGCGATCACTGGATCATCGACGACGGCGTCGAGGGCTACCTCTCCGAGCGGCTCCAGCCCGACGGGACCCCGGTCTGCTCCGGCGTCGCGGCCCCGACCACGGTCGTCGGCCCGTTCAAGAGCGGCTCGCCGATCCCGGACCCGCTCTGACGCCTCCGGCAGCGTCTCAAGTCCCAAAGAGGCCGCGGCATTGCCCGCGGCCTTTTTCGTGACATTTCCTCCGATGGGCTCCACGCGCCTTGCGCCGCTCTGCGCGAGTTGCGAACATGACCCGAGGCCCGAGAGCAGGAGAACCTATTGGCCACCACCACTCTGCCCCCGTCCGCCGCCCCGCCGCTTGCCGAGACGGTGCTCGAGTTTCCCGACAACTACCTGCTGATCGACCTTTGCGGCGAATACGACCGCAATCTCACCGACATAGAGGAACGTCTCGCGGTGCAGATCCTGCGCCGGGGCAACCAGCTCTCGGTGCTGGGCGACCCCGACTCGCGCGCCCGCGCCGCGGAGATCCTGCAGGCGCTCTACAACCGGCTCGAGTCGGGCAAGGGCGTCGAGCCCGCCGACATCGAGCGCGAGGTCCGCATGGGTCCCGCCGCCGAGCCCGCCGCCGACCCGGGCGGCGAGGAGCAGATCGAGATGTTCCAGGGCGGCCCCGTCGAGATCAAGACCCGCAAGAAGCTGGTCGAGCCGCGCACCGACGCCCAGAAGGCCTACGTCAAGTCGCTGTTCGACAACGAGCTCGCCTTCGGCATCGGCCCCGCCGGCACCGGCAAGACCTACCTCGCCGTCGCCGTCGGGGTGAACATGTTCATGCAGGGCCAGGTCGACCGGATCATCCTGTCGCGCCCCGCCGTGGAGGCGGGCGAGAAGCTCGGCTACCTGCCGGGCGACATGAAGGACAAGGTCGATCCGTACATGCAGCCGCTCTACGATGCGCTGAACGACTTCCTGCCGGGCAAGCAGGCGGCGAAGCTCATGGAGGAGAAGCAGATCGAGATCGCGCCCCTCGCCTTCATGCGGGGCCGCACCCTGAGCCGCGCCTTCGTGGTGCTCGACGAGGCGCAGAACGCGACGACGATGCAGATGAAGATGTTTCTCACCCGCCTCGGCGAGGGCTCGCGGATGGTCATCACCGGCGACCGCTCGCAGGTCGACCTGCCGCGCGGGGTGTCGTCGGGGCTGGCCGACGCGGAGCGGCTGCTCAAGCACATCCCGAAGATCAGCTTCAACTACTTCACCTCCAAGGACGTGGTCCGCCATCCGCTCGTGGCGGCGATCATCGAAGCCTACGATGCCGACGAGGCCTGAGACCGTCCGATGAGCGTCGATGTCATCGTCGAGGAGGCGCGCTGGGAGGCCGTCGGGCTGGCCGCGCTGGCCGAGCCCGCCGTGGCCGCGACGCTGGAGCGGCTCGGCCTCGACCCGGACCTCTACGAGGTGACGCTGCTGGGCTGCGACGACGCCCGCATCGCGGCGCTCAACGGCGACTTCCGCGGCAAGCCCGCGCCGACCAACGTGCTGTCGTGGCCCTCCGAGGAGCGCGGCGCGCGCATCGCCGGCGAAACTCCGCTGCCGCCGGAGCCGACCGACCCCGAGCTCGGCGACATCGCCATCGCCTACGAGACCTGCGCGCGCGAAGCCTCGGAGGCCGGCAAGCCCTTGGAAACCCACGCGACCCACCTGATCGTGCACGGCACCCTGCACCTGCTGGGCTACGATCACGAACGCGACGGCGATGCCACGCTCATGGAAGGTCTCGAGGTGGAGATACTTGGCAAACTCGGTCTGCCGGACCCATATGGTATGTGAAACGAAGCGGCGCGCGGTGTTCGATCCGCGCCCCGCACAATGGTAGGAGACGATGTCAGATACTGCTGAGGGCTCGCAAGCGGCTGCGCAGCGCGCGCAACCCGGCCCGGCGGACGAAGCGCCGCAACCCGACCCGCCCCGCGGGTTCTTCACGAGGATATTCGACGCCTTGAGCCCGGCCGACGAAGACCACGCCGACGCGCCGAGCAACGGTGCCAGCGAACCCGCGGCCGCGACCGCGCTGCTGGGCATGGCCAACCTGCGCCGGATGCGCGTCGAGGAGGTATCGATCCCGCAGGCCGACATCGTTGCCGTGCCGGTGACCACGACGAAGGACGAGCTCGTCTCGGTGTTCCGCGAGAGCGGCATGACCCGGCTGCCGGTCTTCGACGGCACGCTCGACACCCCCGTCGGCTTCGTCAACCTCAAAGACTTCGCCCTCAAGCACGGCTTCAACGGCAACGGGCACGAGTTCGACATCCGCCCAATCCTGCGCCCGCTGCTCTACGTGCCGCCCTCGATGCCGCTGGGCGTGCTGCTGCAGAAGATGCAGGCCGAGCGCATCCACATGGCGCTGGTGATCGACGAGTACGGCGGCACCGACGGGCTCGTGACGATCGAGGACCTGCTCGAGCAGGTGGTCGGCGACATCGAGGACGAGCACGATGTCGAGGAGGCCCGGACCTGGTCGCGCGAGCGCCCCGGCGTCTATCTCGCCCGCGCCAAGACGCCGCTGGACGAATTCGAGGCCGCGATCGGGATACCCCTGACCGATCACGAGGAGATCGACGAGGAGGAGATCGACACGCTCGGCGGCCTCGTCTTCATGCTGGCCGGCCACGTCCCCGCACGCGGCGAGATCGTGCCGCACCCGGCCGGGCCGGAGTTCGAGGTGATCGAGGCCGACCCGCGCCGGATCAAGCGGCTGCGGGTGCGGTTGCCGACGGCGGAGCACTGATGATCCAAGCCATCGCGGCCCGGCGCGCCGACCGCGCCCGGACCTGGCTTGCGCCGCTGGCGCTCGGCGGCGCGGCGTCGCTCGGCCAGGTGCCGTTCGGCCTCTGGCCGCTGACGCTGCTGGCGCTGGCCGGCATCCTCCATCTCGGCCTCACCGCCCCCACCACCCGCGCCGCGCTGATCCGCGGCTGGATGGCGGGCTTCGGCTACCTGCTGGTGGGCCTGCACTGGCTGGTCGAGCCGTTCATGGTCGACGCCGCGCGCGACGGCTGGATGGCGCCGTTCGCGCTGGTGCTGCTGTCGGGGAGCCTCGCGCTCTACTGGGGCGTCGCCTTCCTCGCGGCACGCTTCGGCGTCTTCGCGCTGGCGGCGGCCGTCACGGCGGCCGAGTACGCGCGCGGGCTGCTGTTCACCGGCTTTCCATGGGGCCTGCCCGGCCACGTCTGGATCGACACGCCCGTCGCCCAGCTCGCCCGCCTCGCCGGGCCGCACGGGCTGACGCTGCTGACCCTGTTCCTCGCCGCCCTGCCCCTCGCCCTGCCCCGCCATCTGCCCCGCTACGCGCCGCCCCTCGTCGCGGCGCTCGCCGTCGCCGCGGTCTACGGCGCCAGCGCGCTCTGGTCGTCGGCCACCCCCGCGCCCCGCGCCGGGGCGGACGCGCCGCTGGTGCGCATCGTCCAGCCCAACGCGCCGCAGGACGAGAAATGGCAGCCCGGCAAGGCCGACCTGTTCTTCCGCCGGGCGCTCGACCTGACCGCCGAGGACGCGGCCCGCCCCGACCTTGTCGTCTGGCCCGAGACCTCGGTGCCCTATTTCTACGAGTACGCTCCCGAGGCGCTGGAGCAGGTCGCGGACGCCGCCGGCGGCGCGCCCGCCGTGGTTGGCATCCAGCGCTACGAGAACCCGCGCTACTTCAACTCGATGATCCTCGTCGGCCCCGACGGCGCGGCGCAGTCGATCTACGACAAGGCCCACCTCGTGCCCTGGGGCGAATACGTCCCCTTCGCCGACCTGCTCGGCCGCTTCGGCATCCACGGCCTCGCCGCGCAGGACGGCGGCGGCTACACTCCCGGCGAGGCGGGCGACCAGATCGTCATTCCCGGCATCGGCAACGCGCTGCCGCTGATCTGCTACGAGGGCATCTTCGCCGCCGAGATCAACGCCGCCGATCCGCGCCCGCGCCTGCTGCTGCTCATCACGAACGACGCCTGGTTCGGCGAGTTCGCCGGCCCGCAGCAGCACTTCGCCCAGGCCCGCCTGCGGGCCATCGAGCAGGGCCTGCCGATGGTGCGCGCCGCCAATACCGGCATCTCCGGCCTCATCGACGCGCGCGGCGGCGTGCTCGAGACGATCCCGCTCGGCGTGGCCGAGGCGCGCGACGTGGCCCTGCCCCCGGCCGCCGCGCCGACGCTCTACACGATCGTCGGCGACTGGCTCGCCCTCGGCGTCATTGCCGCCACGCTCCTGCTCGGTCTGCTGCGCCGCCGCCGGTGGCGGCTTGACCCGGCCGACGCCGCGGCATAGGCGCGTAACGTTCGCTGTCACAACGGCTTCCTGGCGTGGCGGTAAGATCCCAATGGAGCGTCAAATGTCCCGAAACAACTACACCTTCACCTCCGAGAGCGTCTCGGAGGGCCACCCGGACAAGGTCTGCGATCGCATTTCCGACGCCGTGCTCGACACCTTCCTCGCCGAGGAAGCCAACGCCCGCGTCGCCTGCGAGACCATGGCGACGACGGGCATGGTGGTGATCGGCGGCGAGGTCGGCCTGTCCGACACGGAGCGGCTGAAGTCCTTCATGGGCAACATCAGCCAGATCGCGCGCGACTGCATCCGCGACATCGGATACGAGCAGGACAAGTTCCACTGGAACACCTGCCACGTGCTCAACTTCCTGCACCAGCAGTCGGCCCATATTGCCAAGGGCGTCGACAAGGACGGGGCCGGCGACCAGGGGATCATGTTCGGCTACGCCGTCGACGAGACGCCCGACCTGATGCCCGCGCCGATCCAGTACAGCCACGCGATCCTGCGCCGCCTCGCCGAGGCCCGCAAGAGCGGCGCCGAGCCCACGCTGCGGCCCGACGCCAAGAGCCAGCTGTCGGTGCGCTACGAGGACGGCAAGCCCGTCGAGGTGACGTCGATCGTGCTGTCGACCCAGCACGCCAGCGAGGCGCAATCCTCCGACGACATCCGCGCCATCGTCGAGCCCTACATCCGCGAGGTGCTCCCGGCCGACTGGCTGACCGACAACACCGAGTGGTGGGTGAACCCGACCGGCACCTTCGTCATCGGCGGGCCCGACGGCGATGCCGGGCTGACCGGGCGCAAGATCATCGTCGACACCTACGGCGGGGCCGCCCCGCACGGCGGCGGGGCCTTCTCCGGCAAGGATCCGACCAAGGTCGACCGCTCCGCCGCCTACGTCGCGCGCTACCTCGCCAAGAACGTGGTCGCCTCGGGCATGGCCCGGCGCTGCACGCTGCAGCTCTCCTACGCCATCGGCGTCGCCAAGCCGCTGTCGATCTACGTCGACACCCACGGCACCGGCGAGATCGAGGACGCGGCCATCGAGCGGGCGATCCCGCAGATCATCGACCTCACCCCGCGCGGCATCCGCGAGCACCTGCAGCTCAACCGCCCGATCTACCAGCGCACCGCCGCCTACGGCCATTTCGGCCGCGAGCCCGAGGCCGACGGCGGTTTCTCCTGGGAGAAGACCGACCTCGCCGAGGCGCTGAAGAAGGCCGTCTGAAGCGGCTCGGCTCCCGATGGAGCGGATCATGATCATCGGCGGGCCGGGGTCGGGCAAATCGACCCTGGCCCGTGCGCCCGGCACGCGGACCGGGCTGCCGGGGATCCACATCGGCCCTCCTGATGGCGCGCTCCACCCGACGAGCGGGGCCGAGATCGCCGCCTTCCTCGCCCGAGTCCGGGCGTGAGAGCGGCGCGCGCGCCCTGTCAATCCCGGCGGGCCTGTCCTATCAACGGAGAGATCCTGGAGGCAGAGCAGCCCGCCCGATGACGGCACTGACGAGATATGCCCGGCTCGAGAGCACCGGGCTGTGGCGGCCCGATCCCGAGGCCCAGCGGCGCGACGTGATCGTGTCGTTCGGCGACGCGACGCTCGTGCTCTCCGACGTGCAGGGCCGTCCCCTCACCCACTGGTCGCTGCCCGCCATCGAGCGGCTCAACCCCGGCGAGACGCCGCCGCTCTACGGGCCCGACCCGGACGGGCTGGAGAGCCTCGAGGTCGAGGACAGCGACATGGTGCAGGCGCTGGAGACGATCCGGCGCACCGTCGCCCGCGCGCGGCCGCGGCCCTACCGGCTGCGGCTGCTCGGCGTCGCCGCCTCGGTCGCGCTGGTGGGCGCGCTCGGGGTGTTCTGGCTGCCCAACGCGCTGATCTCGCAGTCGCTCTCGGCGGTGCCCGCCGTCAAGCGGACCGAGATCGGGGCCAAGCTGCTCGGCCACATCCAGCGCCTGACCGGCCCGAGCTGCCGCTCGCCGGCCGGGGTCGAGGCGCTGGCCAAGCTCGGGGCGCGGGTGTTCGGGCCGGACGCGGGCGGCCAGATCGTGGTGCTGCCGACGCAGGCCTTCGACGCGCTCTACCTGCCCGGCGGGATCATCGCGGTGAGCCGCGCCCTCGTGGAGGAGCACGAGGACCCGGCGGTCGTCGCGGGCCACGTGCTCGCCACCGCGGCGCAGGTGCAGCAGCGCGACCCGCTCGAGGCGGTGCTGCGCGACGCCGGGCTGCGCGCCACCTTCCGCCTCTACACCACCGGCGACGTCCCCACTGCCGCGCTCGTCCAACCCGCCGAGCGGCTGCTCGCCGCGCCGCCGCCGCCGCCGCCGGCCGAGGTTCTGGTGCCGCTCTTCGCGGCCGCCGAGATCGCGACCTCGCCCTACGCCTACGCGCGCGACGAGACCGGCGAGGAGACGCTGGAACTGATCGAGGCCGATCCCATGGCGGGCCGCCAGCCGCCGCTGATCCTGTCGGATGCGGACTGGATCGGGCTGCAGGGCATCTGCGGCCCCTGAGGGCGGTCGAACCGCCCGTCCCGGGGGCTCAGCGGAGGGCCGCGTAGCCCGCGCCGCCGACGAGGGCGAAGCCCGTCGCCGCGCGCGGCGCGGGGACGGCACCGCTCGTGAGGTAGGACGTGCCGCGGACGAGACCGCGGGCGGGATTGATGCGCCCGTCGTCCCAGACCCGCTCGTAGCCCGGGGGCGGGCTCGGGATCGTCGTGGTGACGGCGTTGGAGGCCGGGACCGGCTCGCGGAAGACAATGCGGCCGGAGGTCGAGAGGGTGGCGTCGGCGGCGCGGGCGGCGACGAGGGCGGAGCGGTACTCGCCGATCCCCTGCACCTGCGGACCGCAACGCACCGGGCGGCCCGAGGCGCCGAGGTATTGCTGCGCCAGCGGGCTGACGTTGCTGCAGCCCGGCGAGGCGGTGACGGTGCTGTCGACGGCCGTCCCGGCGGCCACCGGCGCGGCGGCGGCGCGGACGGTGCGCGGACCGGAGACCGGCGCCGGGCCGGGGGCGATGATGCGCGGCGCGCTGGCGACGGTGGTGGTGGCCGGCGGAGCGGGCTGTGCGGGGCAGACGACGGGCTCGCCGGTGGCCTGGTTGACGTAGGCGATGCCGGTTTCGGCGATCCAGCGGCAGACCTGGCTGCGCGAGGCGCGGATCGGGCCGGATCCGGCGACGGGCGCCTCGGTCGTGGCGGTGGCGCGCGCGATGCGCACCGGCGCGGCGGGCGCGGCGGCGGCGGGCGGGGTGACGCTGGCGACCCGCGCCTCGCCGCCGCCGCAATCGA
>NZ_CH724108.1:58763-185880 GCF_000153305.1 Oceanicola granulosus HTCC2516 | reverse complement strand
GGCGGCACGATCAGGCCCGCCGCAGGATCTTCTCCATCGCCTTGCCCTTCGCGAGCTCGTCGATCAGCTTGTCCAGGTAGCGGATCTCCCGCATGGTCGGCTCCTCGATCTCCTCCACGCGCACGCCGCAGATCACCCCCTTGATCGCGCCGCGCGCCGGGTTGAGGGCCGGGGCCTCGGCGAAGAACGTCTCGAAGTCCGTCCCGTCGGCGATCACCGCCTCCAGCCCGGCCTGATCGTGGCCCGTGAGCCAGCGGATGATCTCGTCGACCTCCGCCTGCGTCCGGCCCTTGCGCTCGGCCTTCGCGACGTAGTGCGGATAGACCGAGCCGAAGCTCATCGCGTAGATCTTGTGGCCTGCCATCTTGCGCCTCCCGTTCGGCCCGCAGCGTAGCGCGCCCGCCTCCGCACGTCAGCCTCTTGCGCCAGTTCGACATATCGGGTAATCCAGATTTATGGACAAATTCGCCGCCCTCTCCTCCCTCGCCGCGCTCGCGCAGGACACCCGCCTCGACGTCTTCCGGCTGCTCGTGCAGGCCGGCGGCGCGGGGATGCTCGCGGGCGAGGTGGCCGAGGCGCTCGGCGTCCGGCAGAACACCATGTCGACCAACCTCGCGGTCCTGCTCAACGCGGGGCTGGTGCGCAAGGCGCGCGAGGGGCGGGGGATTCGCTACTTCGCCGACATGGACCGGATGCGCGGACTGCTGTCGTACCTGCTCGAGGATTGCTGCGGCGGCCGGCCCGAAAGCTGCCGGCCTCTCCTCGACTCCCTCGCCACTCCCGGAGATCCCGATGATCGTGATTCACCACAACCCCGCCTGCGGCACCTCCCGTAACGTGCTCGACATCATCCGCCGCTCGGGCACCGAGCCGGTGGTGATCGACTACCTCGCGGAGGGCTGGACCCGGCCGCAGCTTCTGGCGCTGTTCGCCGCGGCCGGCCTGACGCCGCGCGAGGCGCTGCGCACCAGCAAGTCTCCGGCCGAGGAGCTGGGCCTGACCGATCCGGCCGTTTCCGACGAGGCGCTGCTCGACGCGATGCTGGAGCACCCGGTGCTGGTCAACCGGCCCATCGTCTGCTCGCCGAAGGGCGTGCGCCTCTGCCGGCCGTCGGAGCAGGTGCTCGACCTGCTCGAGCAGATGCCGCCGGGGCCGCTCTACAAGGAAGACGGCCAGATGATCCTCGACGAGGGAGGCCGCCGTGTCGGATGAGATGCCCGCGCTCGACGCGCACCACCTGCGCCCGGTCGACCCGGCCGCCCTCGCGCCCGCCACGGCCAACGCCACGCCGCCGCGCATCCTGCTGCTCTACGGCTCGCTGCGCGCCCGCAGCTTCTCGCGCTTCGCCGCCGAGGAGGCCGCGCGCATCCTCGAGCGGCTGGGCGCGGAGACCCGGACCTTCGACCCCACCGGCCTGCCGCTCCCCGACGACGCGCCCGCCGATCACCCCAAGGTCGCCGAGCTGCGCGACCTCGTGAGCTGGTGCGACGGCATGGTCTGGTCGTCCCCCGAGCGCCACGGCGCGATGACCGGGATCATGAAGGCGCAGATCGACTGGATCCCGCTCTCGCTCGGCGCGGTGCGCCCGACGCAGGGCAAGACCCTCGCGGTGATGCAGGTCAGCGGCGGCTCGCAGAGCTTCAACAGCGTCAACCAGATGCGCCTGCTCGGCCGCTGGATGCGCTGCCTGACGATTCCCAACCAGTCGTCGGTCCCCAAGGCCTTCCAGCAGTTCGACGACAACGGCCGGATGAAGCCTTCGCCCTACTACGACCGGATCGTCGACGTGATGGAGGAGCTGGTGAAGTTCACCCTCCTGACCCGCGACATCCGCGACCACCTCGTCGACCGCTACTCCGAGCGCAAGGAGGCGGGCGAGGCGCTGATCGCTCGCGTGCGCGAGACGGCAGGGGCCTAGCGGGCGGGCCCGCCGCCGGCGGGAGCTGCAGGAACAAGGGCTCCCGTGCGGCGTTTGCGGCGCAGGGGAGCGCGCCATCACCTACTTCAAGAGCCTGACCGCCGCCGGCTTCGCGGCTACCGCCATCAGCTACGGACCGGCCCGGATGGGGTTCGGCCTGTTCGTACCCGAGTTCCGCACCGCCTTCGGCATGTCGCCCGCGACCGTCGGGATCGTCTCGAGCCTCGGCTTCGCGGGCTTCTTCCTCGGCCTGCTCGTCGCCCAGTGGCTGCTGAACCGGAAGGGGCCGAAGGTGCCCGTCCTCGCCGGCCTCGCCGCGGCGGCGCTGGGCCTGATGACGGTGACGGCCGCGCCCAACGTCGCGGTGCTGGCGGGCGGCGTCTTCCTCGCCGCCGCGAGCGCGGGCTTCGCCTGGACCCCGTTCAACGACGCGGTGCACCGCAAGATCCGCGACACCGACCGGCCGACGGCGCTGTCGGAGATCAGCACCGGCACCACCGTCGGCGTCGTCGTCGCCGCGTCCATCGCGCTGGCGATGTCGCTCTCGGGCTTCCACTGGCGCATCTGCTGGGCGATCTTCGCCGCCCTCGCGGCCCTGGCGCTCGCGGGCAACTGGGCGGCGCTGCGCCACGTGGAGAAGGCGCCCGACGACGCGCCGCCCGGCGGCTGGCGCGACCTGCTGCGGCGCGAGGCGGTGCCGCTCTTCGCCCTCGCCTTTGTCTTCGGCGTCACCTCGGCGATCTACATCTCCTTCGCCACCGACCGCTACGCCGGGAGCGGCCTGCCCGGCCTGCCGCAGGGCGCGGCGGGTGCGGCGGTGTTCATCTCCTACGGGCTGTTCGGGCTGACCGGGCTCGCGACCGGGCGGGTCGAGGCGCGCCTCGGGCTGCCCTGGCTGGCGCGCGGCGTGATGCTCGCGGGCGCCGCCTCGCTGGCGCTGGCGGGCGCGCTGCCGGGCTGGGTGGGGCTGGTGGCGTCGGCGGGGCTGCAGGGGGTGCACGTGATGGTGACGAGCGCGGTCATCGCGTTCTGGTCCGAGCGCCTGTTCCCCGCGCTGCCGTCGCTGAGCTTCACCGCCGTCCTCCTCGCCACCGCCGCCGGCAGCATCCTCGGCCCCGCCATCGCCGGCCTCGTCAGCGGCAGCCTCGGCCCCGGCCCGATGTTCCTCGGCGCCGCGATCCTGCCGCTGGCGACGGTCCTGGCCGGCCTGAAGCCCGTGGCCTCTTGAAGTATCCGGTATGAAGCTGGCCGGCTGTTGCCGTTGCGCCGAGCGTGCGCTGGTGGTAGTCAGAGGTCAGACATCATCGGAAGGACCGCATCATGCCCCGCAAGCTCATACTCGACGTGGACACGGGGACGGACGACGCGGTGGCGATCATGCTGGCGGCGCTGCATCCCGAGCTGGAGCTGGTCGGCGTCACGACGGTCAACGGCAACGTGCCGGTCGAGCACTGCACCGATAACTCGCTGCGCACGCTCGACCACATCGGGCGCGGCGACATCCCCGTCTACGAGGGGCTGCAGCGGCCGATCGTCCGGCGGGATTTCCCGGTGCCGCGCGCGATCAAGAAGGACGTGAAGGTCCACATGGACGAGCTGCCGATCCCGCCGGCGCGCTCGCGCAAGCAGCGGATGTCGGCGCCGGAATACCTCGTGAGCGCGTTCGCCGAGGCGCGGGGCGAGCTGACGCTGGTCGCGGTCGGGCCGCTGTCCAATCTCGCCGCCGCCATCGCCATCGATCCGAACTTCGTGCGCAACGTGCCGGAACTGGTGATCATGGGCGGCGCCGTGGACAAGTCCAACATCACGCCCGCGGCGGAGTTCAACATCTGGGCCGACCCGGAGGCGGCGCGGGTGGTGATGGAGGCGGGGTTCGAGCGGATCGTGCTCGTGCCGCTCGACGCCACCCACCGCGCGCTCGTCTCGCTGGAACAGACCCGCGCGATGCGCGACCTGGGCACCCCGGCGGGCACCGCCGCCGCGAGCATCATCGACTACCGCATCAACGGCTACCAGACCAACCAGCCCACCGGCATCCCCGAGACCGCGCCGGTGCACGACGCGCTCTGCATCGCCTACCTCGTCCAGCCCGACGTCATCACGACGCGTCACGTCAACTGCGTCATCGAGACGTTGGGCGAGTACACGGTGGGGCGGACGGTGGTGGATCACGAATTCCGCACCAAGCGCGCGCCGAACTGTCATGTCGCGTTCGACGCCGATCGTCAGGCCTTCGTGACGCTGATGACCGAGACCTTCGGGCGGCCGCACACCTCCGCCTGATGCTCAGCCGGCCGCGCCGGGCTCGGCCGCGAGCCGCGCCGCATAGTCGGCGAGGCCCTTGCGGAGCGGCCAGGCGGGGTGCCAGCCGGTGTCGGCAGTGAGGCGGCGGGCGGCGAAGGCCGCCTGGACCTCCGGCGCGTCGTCGCGACCGGGAACGAGGGTGATGCGGGCTCCGGGCAGGGTCGCCCGGAGGATGTCGGCGATCTCGGGCATGAACAGGATCTCGCCGGACGTGACGTCGTAGACCGGATGCGCCAGCTTCGGCGCGGCGAGGGCGGCGGCCACCGCGCCGACGATGTCCTCGACGTAGAGGTAGTGGTAGGGGAAGTCCGGGTCGCACTTGATGACGGTCTCGCGGCCGGCGGCGGCGTCGAGGATGGCCTGCCGCAGGAAGCAATTGGCGCGCCGGTAGGCCCCGTAGACGCGGGTCAGCCGCAGGCTCGCGGCATCGGCGGCGAATTCGTGGCGGAAGGAGGCGACGAGCGCGTCCGCCCCGGCCTTGCTCGCGGCGTAGGTCGTCGTCGGGCGCGGGGGGCGGTCCTCGTCGATGACCGCGTCGCCCGTCTCGCCGTAGACGACGTGGCTCGACAGCAGCAGGAAGCGCGCCTCGCGGCGGCGGGCGATATCGAGAAGGGCGGCGGTGGAAACGGTGTTGGTGGCGACGATGCCGGCGGGATCGTCGCGCATCATCATCGGCCCGGAGACGCCGCCGCCATGGACGATCGCCTCGATCCGGCGGGCGTCGGCGAGCCTGGCGAGGCCCTCAATATCGGAGAGCGGCAGCAACACTAGACCGGGGTCGTCGCGGCCGAAGTCGGTGATGTCGACGGCGACGACCTCGTGGCCGGCTGCCGCCAGCCCGCGCCGCAGGGCCATCCCGATGAGCCCGGCGCCGCCGGTGACGAGCACCCTCATTGCGCCACCCCGTCGAGCGCGCTGCGCGGCAGGACGCCGTGAATGCCCTTTTCGCCGTTAACTGACTGCGTCACGGCGAAGTCGGCGGTGAGAGAGCAGAGTTGGTAGGCTTGGAGGGCGGGCAGGTCCGTCAGGTCGCGGATCATCACGATCATCTCGCGCAGGGCGATTTTCAGCGCGGCGTCGAGGTCGGGACCGAAGCCCATGGAGATCAGGCTGTCGGCGCCGAAGGCCCGTGGCAGGTCGCGCGGCGGCAGGGTTCCGGCGGGGTGAAGCTCGAAGCGAAGCCGGCCCGTCAGGGCTGTCTCCAGCGCGGTGACGCAGACCTCGCCGTCGCCCTGCAGCCCGTGGCCGTCGCCGCAGGTGAACAGCGCACCGTCGGCCCACACCGGGAATTGCACTCGGGTGCCCGCGACGAGCCGACGGTTGTCGAGGTTGCCGCCGTGCTTGCGCGGCTCGCGCGACGAGATCTCCCCGTACTCTGGCGGCGGCGCGACGCCCATGACGCCGAAGAAGGGCCGCAGGGGCAGGGTGCCGCCCCATGGTGGCCGGGCGACGCCGGCGTCGCGGTCGATCGGGAAATGGGTGAGCTCGCGCTCGGGCATCACGAAGTCTTCCGGCAGCGTGCCGTCGAAGGGTTCGACGGCGGTAAAGCCCCAGTCGGCGCCGGGCGCGATCTCCTCGATGGCGACCTCGAGCACATCGCCGGGCCGCGCCCCGTCAATGGCGATGGGGCCTGTCAGCAGGTGGCCCCACCGGAAGGGCAGGCCGGCGTCGTTGATGGCGCGCAGGCTCGGCGAGACGGTCATGCCGGAGCCCTCGGGCGGGAACAGCTCCGCCAGCCCGCTGAGCGTCTCGATCTCGACCGTATCGCCCGGCGCGATCGTCAGGACGGGCGGAATGGCGGCGCCGAATCGGCCCCAGAGGACCGTCTCCGGAGTCGCGTGCAGGATGTGGTGTGCCATCTGTCGGCCCCTCTCGATCAGCCATTCGACTGCCGTCGAGCCTGTGACTTTCCTAGGGTAAAGGCAAGAGGTCAGACTTTTGACCTCTGGCCCCTTGATCGGTAAATGATCCCGTGCAAGCCTGACTGCGAGAGAGAGGACACGACGTGCAATCGACCAAGATCGAGGAACTCAGGGGCCGCATCTGGTCCGGGCGGACCGGGCGGGAGGATCTCGTCCAGCGCGTCGCGAACTCGCTGCGCGACCTGATCCTCAGCGGCCAGCTGCAGCCCGGCAACAAGCTCGCCGGGGAGGCGAAGCTCGCGGCGGAGCTGCAGGTCAGCCGGCCGAGCCTGCGCGAGGCGATCCGCATCCTGGCGCAGGAGGGGTTGCTCGACGTGCGCCACGGCGTCGGCACCTTCGTCATCGCCGGCGGCCGCCGGATGACCGGCTCGCTCGAGCTGATGCGCTCGATGACCGACATGATCCGCGATTCCGGCGGCGAGCCGTCGTGCCGCGACCTGCAGATCACCCGGGAGGTCGCCGACGAGGAGCTGCGGAAGCAACTCGAGCTTCCCGAAGGGGGCGAGGTCGCGCGGATCGAGCGGGTCCGCCTCGTGGACGACCGGCCGTTCGTCTGGGCGAACGAGTATATCGTGCTCGACGAGCGAAAGGTGACGTTCGAGGCGGTCTCGTCCTTCGACGGCCGCTCGCTCTACCGCTTCATGCGCGAAGATCTGGAGATCGTCGTCTCCCACAGCCAGTCGGCGCTCGAGGCGGTGCCGGCGACGGCGATGGTCGCGCAGAGGCTCGACATGCCGCGCCGCGCGCCGCTGCTGCGCATGAGCGAGGTGCATCGCGATGCCGACCACCGGGCCGTTCTGCTTTCGGTGAACTACCACAACAGCGAGGTGATCCGCTTCACCTCGATGCGCTGGGGCATGCCGCTATGAGCCAGGGGTTCGCCACGCTCGGCAACGTGACCATCGACGACCTCGTGTTCGACGACGGCACGACGAAGTGGCGGACCCCGGGCGGCAACGCCATCTACTCGGCCCTCGGCGTCGCGATCTGGGGGCACCTCGTCGAGGTCGTCGCGCCGATCGGCGCGGATTACCCGGTCGAGTTGCTCGACCGGCGGGTGAGCCTGGACCGCTGCACGCCCGTCGCGGAAACCCTGCGCGACTGGGGGCTCTACGAGGCGGACGGCTCGCGCATCTTCGTCTTCCGCCGCCACGTCCGCGACTGGCGCGACTACAGCCCCCGGCTCGAGGACATCCGCGACCTGGCCGCCAGGTGCGCCCACCTCGCGCCGCTGCCGTGGGACCTCCAGCTCGACCTGGCGCTGGGGCTCAGGGAGCGCGGCACGCGGGTCATCGCGGTCGATCCCGACGATCGCAAGCTCGCGGAGGTGCCGCCGGCCCAGATCGCCCGGCTGCTGCGGGCGGTCGACCTGTTCCTGCCGAGCCTCCAGGACGCGGCGGCGATGCTCCCCGAGGGGCCGCCGGCCGACATGCTGCGCCGGCTGCGGGAGCGTGCGCCCGAGACGCCGGTCGTCGCGATCAAGCTCGGCGCGGAGGGTGTGATCCTGCACGAGCGCGACGCGCCCGACTACGTCCGCATTCCCAGCTGCGCCGGGCGCGTGGTGGATGCGACGGGGGCGGGCGACGCCTTCTCGGGCGGTGCCCTCGTCGGCTTCGCCACCCGGGGCACGGCGCTGGCCGCCGGGCTGCACGGCTCGGTCGCGGCCTCCTTCGCCGTCGCGGCGCATGGCCCCGACGCGCTCGTCGCCGCGACCGACGAGGACGTCGCCGAACGCCTGAACATCCTGCGGGAGCGCGTCGAGACGCACCCGCTCTGAAACCGAACACGAGACGCCAAGGAGCTGCCAAGTGGAAAACGAAAAGACCGTCATGCTGCGCGAGATCGCGATGCAGCCCGACTTCGTGGTCGAGAGCGTCCGGCCGATGCTGGACGCCATGCGCAAGTCGCTGGAGGACCGCGAGCCGGGCCACCTCGTGCACGGCTACATGATCGGCTGCGGCGACAGCTACTGTGCCGCCATCGCCGCGCGCCAGTACATGATGAAGGTGACCGGCCTCACCGTGGAGCCGGTCGAGGCGCTGGAATTCTCGCACTACCTGGTCGAGGACCTGCCGGCGAACTCCTTCGTTTTCGGGATCTCCAACTCCGGCACCGTGTCGCGCACCATCGAGGGCGTGCGCCGGGCCCGCGAGCGGGGCGCCTGGACCTTCGGGGTGACGGTGAGCGAAGACAACAAGCTCGCCAAGGCGGCCGAGACGCTGATCAAGGTCAACGCCACCCCCAACATCAAGGAACTTGGCGACGGCACCCGTGTCGTCACGCCCGGCAGCATCACCT
Organism: Oceanicola granulosus HTCC2516; assembly: GCF_000153305.1. GTDB lineage: Bacteria > Pseudomonadota > Alphaproteobacteria > Rhodobacterales > Rhodobacteraceae > Oceanicola > Oceanicola granulosus. The sequence continues at coordinate 177,438 of NZ_CH724108.1, read as the reverse complement.
ACACGGCGTCCATGCTCGGCCTCTACACCGCGGCTATCGCCATCGGCGAGCGGCTGGGCAATCTCGATGCCGACGCCGTCGAGGCGCTGGTGACGGAGCTCGAGGCGGTGGGCGAGTCGATGCGGCAGGCCGAGGCGCCGACGCGCGACCTCGCCCGCGAGATCGCCCCGAGCTTCACCCGCGACCGCCACACGGTCATCGTCGGCGGCGGGCCGAACTACGCCACCGCCTACTTCGCGATGGCGAAATGGTTCGAGAGCCTGACCCGGCCGGCGCACCTCTCCCAGCTCGAGGAGTGGGCGCACGAGCACTACTTCATGACCAACGAGACGGTCGACACGTTCATCATCCTGCCGCCCGGGCGCGGTCGGCGGCGCGGCCTCGAACAGGCCCGCGCGGCGCGCGAGATGGGCGGGCGCGTCATCATGATCGCCGCGGCGAGCGACGAGGAAGCGGCGGCGGCGGCCGACGTGCACTTCCAGATGCCCGACGGGGTGCCCGAGGCGCTGACGCCGTTCGTCTACAAGCTGCCGTTCGAGCACCTGGGCTGCGAGATCTCGCGGGTCCAGGAGATCCCGTTCCTCGGCTTCCACGAGCCCAAGCGCCAGCAGGTGAACTTCCGCCAGATCTTCGAATCCGCCGACTTCGACGCGGACGACATGGTGGCGGCCAAGTGAGCCGCCTGCTGGACATGCTCGCCCGCGGCGGCAGGCCGGTGATCGGCATGGTCCAGCTGCCGCCGCTCGCGGGCGGCGCCAACTACGGCGGCGCGCCCGTGGGCGAGGTGCTCGAGGCGGCGCTCGAGGAGGCCCGGGTGCTCGCCGACAACGGCATCGACGGGCTGATGGTGCAGAACCTCGGCGACATCCCCGTCGCCCACGCGGCCACCGCGGCGCAAGTCGCCTGGATGACCCGCGCGACCGTCGAGATCGGGCGCATCGCGGCGTGCCCGGTGGGGCTGAACATGCTCGAGAACGACGTCGACGCGATGTTCGCCGTCGCCTCGGCGGCGGGAGCGGACTTCGTGCGGATCAAGGTGTTCGTCGGCGCGATGGTGACGCCGTTCGGCCTCGAGCAGGGTCGCGCCCACGCCGCGGCGCGCGCGCGCCGCGGCTGCGGTGGCGGCGACATCGCAATCCTCGCCGACGTCCACGACCGCACCGGCACGCCGCTCGCCACCTCCGGTTTCGAGGAAGACCTTGATTTCGCGCTGCGCCTCGGCGGGGCCGACGCGGTGGTGGTGACCGGCAAGAGCCACGCCGCGACGCTCGACATGGCAGCGCGCGCCCGGGCGGCTCATCCCGCCGCGCACGTGCTCCTAGGGGGCGGCGTCACGGCGGAAAATTTCGAAGAGACGATGGAGAATGCCAGCGGAGCGATTGTGTCGAGTTCGATGAAGGATAGCGGAAGTGCCGTTGGACGGTTCGTGCCCGAGCGGGTGGAGGCCTTCATGGCCGCCGCGCGCGCGGCCCGGGCCGCCGCATGAGGCCGTCGGAAGACGAGCGAAACAGCGCCCTCGAGAAGCGCGAACCCTAAGCAACAAGCAACATGGAGATGTGAAGACATGCTGAACTCTTTCAAGTCTTGGATCGCGGGGGCGCTCTTCGTCGCCAGCGCCGCGATCGCGCCCTCGGCCCAGGCCGAGATCAAGGTCGCGATGGTGACGTCGGAATCCGGTCTCGGCGACAGGTCCTTCAACGACATGATGCTCGCCGGGATGGAGCGGGCCGAAGAGGAACTCGGGGCCGAGTTCGTGGTCATCCAGCCGCGGGCCGTCTCGGAATTCCAGTCGACCCTGGCCCGGGCCGCGGGGCAGGACTTCGACATCATCATCGGCTCGTCCTTCGACATGATCGAACCGATGCGGGCCGTGGCCGAGGCGTTTCCCGACCAGGCATTCGGGCTCGTGGACGTCGGCCCCGAGCCGATCGCCGACAACGTCGTCTCGACGGTCACGAAGGACTGGGAGGGCTCGTTCCTCGTCGGCTGGATCGCCGCGAAGGAAACCGAGACCGGCACCATCGGCTTCGTCGGCGGCGCCGACATCCCGATCATCCACCGCTTCTTCATCGGCTACTACTACGGCGCCAAGATGGCCAACCCCGACGTCGAGGTGATCGAGACCTATACCGGCTCCTTCACCGACCCGGCGGGCGGCAAGGAATACACCCTCGCCAACGTCGCCGAGGGCGCCGACATCAACTTCGCCGTCGCCGGCGCCACCAGCGCGGGGGTAATCGACGGGGCGGTCGAGTCCGGGACCTTCGCGATCGGCGTCGACAGCAACCAGAACTACATGGCGCCCGGCTCGGTGCTCACGTCGATGGTCAAGCGCGTCGACACCCAGGCCTACGACATGATCGCCTCGGTCGCCGACGACAGCTTCCAGGGCGGCAGCGTACTCTATTACGGCCTCGCCGAGGACGGCGTCGCCGCGGCGATGGACGAGCACAACGAGGGGCTGATCGCCGACGAGGTCCTCGCCGAGGTGGAGGAGCTGCGCCAGAAGCTGCTCGACGGCGAGATCGTGGTGCCCAACTACTTCGACCTCGAGGCCGGGCAGGAGATGATGGGCGAGCCGCCGATGGCGACGCCGCCGTCCGTGCGCAACGCCTCCGAGCTCTGAGCGCCCGCAGGAGACCGTCGGCCGCGGCCCGTGCCGCGGCCGGCCCACCGTCCGCCCGAAGCCGGAGACCCTGCCATGAGCGAGCCAGCTCCCGTCATCGAGATGCGCAACGTCGTGAAGCGCTTCGGCGACTTCACCGCGATCCACGACGCCAATATCGACCTGCGCCCCGGCGAGATCCACGCGCTGGTCGGGGAGAACGGCGCCGGCAAGTCGACGCTGATGAACGTCCTCTACGGGCTGCTGCCCCGCTCGGGCGGCGAGGTGCTGCTGCGCGGCGAGCCGGTGGATTACGGATCGCCCAACGAGGCCATCGCCGCCGGGATCGGGATGGTCCCGCAGCACTTCAAGCTCGCCAATTCCTTCACCGTCGCCGAGAACATCATCCTCGGCTCCGAGCCGACCCGCGGCTTCAACCGCCTCGATCGCCGCCGCGCCGCCGAGGAGACCGCCGAGATCAGCCGCCGCTTCGGGCTCGAGGTCCAGCCCGGCGACGTGGTCGGCGACCTGGCGGTCGGCCTGCGCCAGCAGGTCGAGATCCTCAAGACGCTCTACCGCAAGGCCGAGGTGTTGATCTTCGACGAGCCGACGGCGGTGCTCACGCCGCAGGAAACCCGCGAGCTCTTCAACACGATGCGCAATCTCGCGGCGGCCGGAAACACCATCGTCTTCATCACCCACAAGCTCGGCGAGGTGCTGGCCGTGTCCGACCGGATCTCGGTCATGAAGCAGGGCCGGATCGTCGCCACCCTCGACAACCGCGACGTGACCGCGCAGCAGATCGCGGCGCTCATGGTGGGCCGCTCCGTCATCCTGCGGGTGGACAAGGCGCCGCCGAGCGAGCTCGGCGCGCCCTTGCTGCGGATCCGCGATCTGTGCGCGCGCGGCGAGCGCGGCGAGGTGGCCGTGGACAACCTGTCGCTGGATGTCCGCGCGGGCGAGATCGTCGGGCTGGCGGGGGTGCAGGGCAACGGGCAGGACGAGCTCGTCGAGTGCATCGCCGGTCTGCGGCGGCGCGCGAGCGGCGACATCGAGATCTGCGGCAAGCCGACGGGGCGGACGCCCGGCGACAACCGCGACCTCGGACTCGCCTACGTCCCGGCCGACCGCGCCCACGTGGGCCTGTCGCTCGAAAGCGGCCTCTGGGAAAACCTGTCCATCGGCCACCTCGAGAGCTTCCGCTGGGGGCCGTTCATGCGCACCGGCGCGGCCCGCAAGCGCGCCGGGGAGCTGATCGAGCGGTTCGACGTCAGGGGCGGCGAGATCGACAAGTTCGCCGGCTCGCTCTCGGGCGGCAACCAGCAGAAGGTGCAGATCGCCCGCGAGCTCACCCGCCCGGCGCCGCTCATCATCGCCGAGCAACCCTCGCAGGGTGTCGATATCGGGGCCATCGAGTCGATCCACCGCATTCTCGTCGAGATGCGCGACGCGGGCAGGGCGGTCTTCGTCATCTCCGCCGATCTCGACGAGATCTTCTCCATCTCCGACCGGATCCTCGTCATCTACCGCGGCCGCATCGTCGCCGATCTCGCCGCCGAGGACACCGACCAGGAGGAGGTCGGCCGGTACATGGGCGGCCTCGAAGACCGTCCGCGTGACGGCGCATCCCCGGAAAGGACCGCCCATGTCGGCTGAAGTCTCCGTCCCGCCGGCCCGCCGGTCGATCACCGCGAGCCCCATCTTCGGCAAGATCGCCGCGTCGCTCGTCGCGCTGTTCATCTCGTTCCTGCTCGGCGCGCTGCTCGTGCTGGCGCTCGGGGAGAGCCCGCTCGAGGTCTACGGTCTGCTGATCTCGGGCAGCCTCGTCGGGATGCCCAATTTCCTCGTGACGCTGCAGATGATGTCGCCGCTGATCTTCACGGGCCTGGCCGTGGCGATCTCGTTCCGCGCCGGCCTCGCCAACATCGGGGCGGAAGGGCAGATGCTCGTCGGTGCGCTCTGCGCCGGCTACGTCGGCTACGCGGTCGAGCTGCCGGCGCTGATCCACCTGCCGCTCTGCCTGCTGGCCGCCTTCGTCGGCGGGCTGGTGTGGGCGCTGCTGCCCGCGCTGCTGCGGGTCTATCTCAACGTCAACGAGATCGTCGTCTGCCTGATGATGAACCCGATCGCGCTGCTGCTGACGGGGTACCTGTCGACGCGCGTGCTGAAGGCGCCGGGTCCCACCAACAAGCTGCCCGACATCCAGCCGACGGCGGAGCTGTCGACCTTCTCGCTGTTCTCGCAGGCCAACACCGGCCTCATCTTCGCGCTGGTGCTGTGCCTGATCTTCGCGGTGGTCAACGTGCGCACGATGCGCGGCTTCGAGTGGCAGATGATCGGCAAGAACGCCAAGTTCGCCTATTACGGCGGCGTCGACGTGCGCCGCCGGGCGCTGACGGTCTTCCTCGTGAGCGGCGGCATCGCCGGCCTTGCCGGGGCGGAGCAGGTGCTGGGCCAGTACCGCGCCTACTACGACGACTTCTCGCCCGGCTACGGCTTCGACGGGATCGCCGTGGCGATGCTGGCGCAGTTCAACCCGCTCGCCGTACCCCTCGCGGCGCTGCTGTTCGGCGCGCTCAACGGGGGCAGCGCGGTGCTGCAGATGATGACCGGGCTGAGCAAGCACCTGGTGCAGGTGCTGCAGTTCATCGTCGTGCTCGTCCTCGCGGCGAAGCTGTCGTGGGACTGGCTGAAGCTCGGCCGCTCCCAGACCGCCGCGCCGGGATCCGATCCACCGGCCGAAGGCCCTCACGTGACCGCAGGAGACCGCTGACATGGACCTGATCGAAATCGCCTTCTCCGCCGTCCGCGTCTCGACGCCGCTCGTCTTCGCGGCGATGGGCGGGCTGCTCAGCTACCAGGCCGGGATGCTGAACATCGCGCTCGATGGCTTCATGATCATCGCCGCCTTCGCCGCCATCGCCACCGCCCACTTCACCGGCAGCCTCGAGCTGGCGATCCTGGTGGCGGTGCTCGGCGCGACCATGCTGTCGGCCCTGCTGGGGGTGTTCACGCTCAAGCTCAACGCCGACGTCTTCATCGCGGGCATCGCGATCATCTTCATGGCCTACGGCCTCACCGCGCTGCTGCTCAAGGGCATCCTCGGCGAGGACGGGGTGTTCATGTCGAGCGCGATCCCGCGCTTCCCGACGCTCGATCTGCCGGTGATCGAGTCGATCCCGGTCGTCGGCGGCATCGTCAGCGGGCACACGCTGCTGGTCTACATCGCCTGGCTGCTGGTGCCGCTCGTGGCCTGGTGCCTGTACCGTACCCGCTGGGGGCTGCGGGTGCGGATGGTCGGCGAGGCGCCCGAGGCGGCGGCGGCGGCGGGGGTCAACGTCGATTCGATCAAGTTCCAGACGATGCTGCTCTCGGGCGTGCTCTGCGGCTTCGGCGGCGCCTACCTGTCGCTGGCCTACGTGTCGCTGTTCGCCAACCAGATGACCGCCGAGCGCGGCCTCATCGCCATCGCCGCGATCTTCTTCGCCAAGGGCCATCCCGGCTGGACGGCGCTCGTCGCGCTGCTCTTCGGCCTCGCGACGGCGCTGTCGGTGCGCCTGCCGCAGGTCACCGGCGCGGCGCCGCAATTGCTGCAGCTGATCCCCTACGTGGTGACGGTGGCGGCCCTGATCATCGTCGGCTTCCGCACCGCGCGCTCGCGCAGCAAGCACGGCGCTTGGAAGTTCGGCTGGAACTGATGCCGGGGTCTCAGCCCGCGGCGCGCCCCGAGCGGACCGACGCGAGCAGGGCCTCGAGCCCGTCGCGCAGGCCGATGGCGGGTCGCCAGCCGAGGTCGTCCCGGATCCGCGACAGGTCGAATGCCCGCTGGTCGTCCGCGACGGGATCGGTGCCGGCCACCAGCCGCACGCGGGCGTCCGGGCAGATTGTCCGGAAGGTCTCCACGATGTCCGGCATCCGCGCCGGGGCGGGCCCGCTGACGTTGTAGACCCGCCCCGGCAGCCGGTCGGCGGCGAGCGCCGCGACGAGCGCGTCGGCGACGTCGTCGGCATGGACGTAGTGGTAGGGCATCTCCGGGTCGCAGGCGATCTCGGAGGGCCGGCCCGCGAGTGCGTCGTCGACCATCTGGCGCAGCAGGCAGTCGCCCCTGCGATAGGGGCCGTACACCCGGGCGATGCGCAGGCCGACCCCGTCGAGCCCGTACTCGGCGGCGAAACCGTCGAGCAGCGCGTCGCCGGCGACCTTGCTGGCACCGTAGACGGAGGTCGGGTGCAGGGGGAGGTCCTCGCCGATACGCCCGGGACCGGCATTGCCGTAGACGCCGATGGACGAGCACATCACGAAGCGGCGCATCTCGAGCCGGCGGGCGATGTCCATCAGGACCGCGCTCGCGCGGATGTTGACGTCGACCACCTCGAGCGGCCGGCCGGGCGCGTGCATCGGCCCGGAGATCGCGCCGCAATGGATGATGGCCTCCACGCCGCGCTCGCGCGCCAGCCGCTCCAGCGCCTCGCCGTCCTGCAGCGGCAGGACCACGAGCTCGGGATCGTCGCGGCCGTGGCGCGACATGTCGGTGGCCACGACGGCGCGTCCGTCGCGCGCGAGCCGCGCGCGCAGGGCCATGCCGATCAGGCCCGCACCCCCGGTGACGAGAACGGTCACATCGCCACCATGCCGCCGTCGACGCTCACGTCCGCGCCGGCCATGAACGACGCGCCGTCGGAGCACAGGAACAGGATCACCCGGGCGACCTCGTCGGCTTCCGCGAAGCGGCCGATGGGGGTCAGCGGCAGGAAGGCCGCGCGCTGGGCGTCGGTGACGTTCTTCTGGATGCCGGTCATCGTGGTGCCCGGGGAGACCGAGTTGATCTTGATGCCGAGCGGCGCGTACTGCACCCCGGCCTGCCGGGTCAGGGCCAGCACCGCGCCCTTCGAGGCGCAGTAGGCCGCGGCGCCGGGCAGGCCGATATGAGCGGCCGTCGAAGCGACGTTGCAGATGTGGCCCCCGCCGCGCTCGACCATCCCCGGCAGCACCGCCCGCATCCCGAGCCAGACGCCCTTGGCGTTGATGTCGAGGATGTCGTCCCACATCTCCTCGCTCGCGTCCGTCACCGTGTCGCCGGGCACGGCGATGCCGGCGTTGTTGACGAGGGCGTCGATCCCGCCGAAGCGCGCCGTTGCCTCGGCGACGAGACGGTCCCAGCCGGCGCCGTCGCGCACGTCCATCTCCACCGCGAGCGCGCCGGGGCAATGGGCGTCGGCGGTGGCCTGCGCGCCGTGGCGGTCCACCAGCACGAGGTGCGCGCCGGCCTCGGCGAACAGCCGCGCCGCGGCCCGTCCGATGCCGTCGCCCGCGCCCGTGACGAGGATGCATTTGCCAGCGAGGTCGTCGGTCATGGGATCTCCTTCTCCGGATCGTGGGCCGCGAGGGCGGCGAGCGCGGGGTGGGTGATCATCAGGTCGAGCAGCGCGTGGTCGCGCCCCGGCGGGGTGATGAGCTGTGCGCCAATGCCGCCGGCGTCCGGCGTCTCCCCGAGCGGGACGGACGCGGCGGGCAGGCCGGCGATGTTGACCCACGTGGTGAACAGGGCGTGGCCCCTGGCATCGGCGGGACGTCCGGCGATGATCGGCGGATAGATTCCGGTGGCGGGCCAGGCGAGGGCGGCGGTGGTTGGGCAGAGCAGCAGGTCGCAGGCCTCGAACGCCGCCCGCGCCTGCCAGCGCATCGCATGACAGGCCGCCATCGCCGCATAGACCTGCGCGCCGGTGAGCGCCGCGCCGGCGCGCGCCATCTCGGCCAGCGGAGCGCCGACCTGCGCCTCCCAGCCGTCCACGCCGTCCAGGTGCCAGGCCAGCCCGGCCTGCGCGATGGTGCCGAAGGCGGCATTCATGCTCTCGGGCTCGAAGGGCGCCGCCACGGGCGTCACCTCGGCCCCGGCCGCCGCGAAGGCCTCTGCGAGCCGCTCGACGGCCGCGGCGATGCGCGGCTCGACCGGCCGGCCGCCGGCGGCGGTGAAGAGCCCGATGCGCAGGGGTTGGGCGAAGCGGTCCGTCCGGGGCAGGCCGATGTCGCTCAGCAGGTCGATCGCCGGCAGGAGGTCGGCGGCGGCGCGGGCGAGCGCGCCGATGACCTCGAAATCGGCGAGGATCTGGGGAAACCCGCCCCGGCGCGACGTGAGGCCGACCGACGGCTTGAAGCCCCACAGCCCGCAATGCGCCGCGGGCCGCCGCGTCGAGCCGCCGCCGTCGGTGCCGATAGCGATGGCTCCGATCCCCGCCGCGCAGCCCGCCGCGCCGCCGCCCGTCGATCCGCCCGGCGTCAGCGCCGGCGCGAGGGGATTGCGGCTCGGGCCGAAGAGGGGGTTGTCGGTGTAGCCGTGCAGCGTGAACTCGGGGACGTTCGTCTTGCCCAAGAAGACCGCGCCGCGCTCCCGCAGTCGGGCCAGCGCGGGCTCGTCGGCTTGGGGCCGGTGGCCGTCGTGGAGACGGCTGCCCCACGTCGCGGGGAGGCCGGCGGCGTGGAGGTTGTCCTTGATCGTGATCGGCACCCCGTCGAGCAGGGAGAGCGGCGCCTGCGCCGCCCAGCGCTCCGTGGCGCGTCCGGCCTGCTCCGCCGCGAGCGCGCGATCCTCGGCGACGAGCGCGGTGAGGCGTCCGTTCACCTCGTCGGTGCGCGCGTGACAGGCCTCGAGCGCGTCGAGCGGTGTGAAATCGCCTGCGGCGTAGCCGGCGCGCAGGGCATGGGCGGGCAAGGCCCAGAGGGGACGGGAGCCACTCACGTCCGCTCCGCGATCACGGCGACGAGCCCGCCGCCGGCCGGTCCCTGGTGCTCGGCGCCGCCGGAGACGAAGAGCTGCGTCTCGCCCAGCGTCGCCGCCACCACGGCCCCGAGTGCGGCACGGATGTGGCGCTGCTGGTCGATGTCGCCGTCGTTGAGCATCGTGTGGCCGCGCCCCCGGATCAGCCCCGACCGGGCCGCTTCCCCCTTCACGAACACCGCGCGCAGCCGAGCGGCGTCACCCGCCGCGAGCTGCGGCGCCGCCGCGAGCCCCACTCCCGCGAGGGCATGGTGGACGGCAGCGACGTCGAGCGCGTCGGCCATCGGCGCGTGGGCGATGGCCAGCGGCCCGCTCCAGCCGGGGGCCATGCCGATCACGATGACTTCGTTGCACGAGACCTCCAACCCCGCGGAGCAGCTCGCGACGTTGGAGCGGACGGAGAAATCCCGCAGCACCGCAGCTTCGTTCGCCTCCGCGGCAGGCACCTCGCCCAGCGCCCGGGCGACCCCTATGGCGGATGCCGCCCGGCAGAATCCCATCAGCTTGCCCGGATCGTCGGAGGCCAGGCCATCTGCCGCGCCGGCCAAGTCCGCCTGTGCGAAGGCCGGCCCCTTCACCTGCACGAAGTGCACGTCGTCCGGCGAGTGGATGTCGGCGCGGGCCATCGCCTCCTCCACGGCCGCGGCGGTCAGGTCGATCTGGCGCTGGCGGCCCAGGTCCTCGGGGCCGAGCGGCGGCGTCATCGCCGTCGCGACCGCGAGCCCGGGCTCGGTGGGCGCATCCTCGTCGTCATGCACCGCGAAGACGATGAAGTGCGGCGACAGCACCCCTTCGACACCGCCGGAGAACACCATCGGGATCCGGGCCTGCAGACCGGCCTCCGCCTCGCCCGTCCGGGCGGCGAGGAGCTTCAGCAGCGACTGCGTCAGGTAGCCCCGCGTGTAGTCGTTCACCAGGCCGTTGCCGTGCGTCTTGCCGATGATCGCGACGATGCGCCCCGGATCGACGCGCCCGGCGTCGATGGCCCCGGCCAGCGCGGAGACGTCGCCCGGGTCGGGCAGGTCGAACCTGATGACGTCCGCGCGCATGGCCGCCTACTCCTCCGCCCGGCTTCGCTCGAGCGCCCGCCGCATGGCATCGGCTGCCGTGACGCTCAGGTGCTCCCGCAGCAGCTGCCCGGCGCTCTGCGCGTCGCGCGCCTCGAGCGCGCAGACGATCCGCTCGTGCTCCGCAACGGCCCTGTCCCAGTCGGCCGGCGCCTTCGACAGGATGAAGCGCGCGGCGTGGATGCGCCGGTGCAGTTGCTCGTAATAGTCCCGCAGCGCGCCGTTGTCGGCGAGGTCGACAAGCCGGGCGTGGAAGGTCCGGTTGGTCCGCCGATAGGCGACCTCATCGCCTCGCGCATGCTCGGCGCGCATCGTCTCGTGCAGGTCCCGCAGCGCCGCGATGTCCTCGGCGCTTGCCGTCGCGCAGGCCAGCTCCGCCGCCAGCGCCTCGAGAGCGCCGATGATCGGAAAAAGCTCGCCGATCTCCGCCTCGGTCAGCACCGCGACCACCGCGCCCCGGTTCGGCCGCAGGACGAGGAGGCCCTCCGCGCCGAGGGTCTTCAGCGCCTCGCGCAGCGGGGTCCGGGAGATCCCCATCTGCCCGGCGAGCGCCTGCTCCGGCACCTTCTGACCCGGCTGCAGCGTGCCGTCCTCGATCATGGTCCGGAGCCGCGCGACGATCTCGTCGTGCAGGCTCTTGCGGTGGATCGTCTGCGTCACGTGCACGGCCAAGCGTCCGTTCCCGAATCCGTTGCCTGATCCTGCATACTGTGTATTGTATTCAAAATGCAAAGGGAGATTGCGATGCCGGGTTCGGAAGAGGCGGCGCGCCTGCCGCTGGAGGGGCTGCGCGTGCTCGACGTCAGCCAGGTCATGGCGGGGCCGTTCTGCTGCATGATGCTCGGCGACATGGGCGCCGACGTCATAAAGGTCGAGCCGCCGGGCGGCGGCGACCAGACCCGCCGGGCCATGGGCTTCAAGATGAAGGGCGACGACAGCTTCGGCTTCCTCAACATGAACCGGAACAAGCGCTCCGTGGTTCTCGATCTGAAGTCGGAGGAGGGGCGCGAGGCGTTCCTCCGGCTCGCCGAGACGGCGGACATCATCGTCGAGAACTACCGCCCCGGCGTCGTCGCCAAGCTCGGCATCGACTACGCCAGCGTCCGGGCCCGCAATCCCCGGATCGTCTATGCCAGCATTTCCGGCTTCGGGCAGACCGGGCCGTGGGCGGACCGCCCCGGCTTCGATCTCATCGCGCAGGCCGCCTCGGGGATCATGAGCATCACCGGCCATTCCGACGGCCCGCCGGCGAAGTCGGGCGTCCCGGTGACGGACATCGGCTGCGCCCTATTCACGCTCTATGCCATCCTCTCCGCGATCATCGGTCGGCAGGCCTCGGGGGAGGGCCAGTACATCGACGCCTCCCTGCACGAGGCCGGCTTCGCCTTCGCCATCTGGGACATCTCCGAGTACTGGGGCACGGGCCGCGTGCCCGGCCGGATCGGAACGGCCAACCGCATGGCCGCGCCCTACCAGGCGGTCCGGGCGTCGGACGGGCACTTCGTCTTCGGCGCCAACAACGACAGGCTGTTCGCGCGGCTCTGCGCGGTCATCGAGCGGCCCGATCTGCCCGAGGACGCGATGTTCGCCACGAACGCGCTGCGCATGGAGCACCGCGAGCGGCTGATCGGCCATCTCGAGGCGACGTTCATGGGCCGGACCCGCGCGCACTGGGTCGAGCGCCTGCTCGCCGCCGGCGTTCCGGCGGGGCCGATCAGCGACTACGGCGAGGCGCTCGACAGCCCGCAGGCGCAGGCGCGCGGCGTGGTGATGGAGGTCGAGCACCCGGTGGAAGGGCGCTACAAGTCCATCGGCTTCCCCGTCCACATGAGCGGCACCCCGCAGCGGGTCCGCCTGCCGCCGCCGCTGCTGGGCGAGCATACCGACGCGATCCTCGCCGAGCTGGGGCTGCGCCCGTGAGCGCCGAACCGGGGCAGGTGACGCTGGCCGTGGCTGACGGGATCGCGCGCATCACCCTCGACCGGCCGAGCGCGCGCAACGCGCTGTCCTTCGCCATGTACGACGAGCTCGCCGCCCACTGCGCGGCCCTCGCCGGCCGCTCCGACGTCACCAGCGTCTGGCTGACGGGCGCGGCGGGCGCCTTCGCCGCCGGAACGGACATGGCGGACCTCGCCAGCGTCACCGACGGCCCCGGCGGCCTCGCCTACGAGGCGCGGGTCGAGGAGGTCGTCGCTGCGCTCGAGGCGTTGCCCGCGCCGACGGTCGCGCTCGTCGATGGACCGGCGGTCGGCGGCGGCCTGATCCTCGCGGCGGCGTGCGACTTCCGGCTCGTCACCCCCGCGGCACGGCTCGGGGTGCCGGTGGCCCGGACGCTTGGCAACATGCTGTCGGCGCGCAACCTGGCGCGGCTGGAGCGCGAGTTCGGCGTCAACCGCGTGCGGCGCATGTTGCTGCTGTCGGAGTTGATCGGCGCCGACGAGGCCCGCGCCTGCGGCTTCGCGCTCGATCTCGTCGAGGCCGACGCGCTGGAGGGCGCCGCCCGCGACCTCTCCGCCCGCCTCGCCGTCGGCGCACCGGCCACGCTCGCCGCGACCCGCACCCTGTTGCGGCGTCTGGCCCCGGGCGAGGCCGAGGACACGGACCTGGTCGCCCAGACCTACGGAGGGCCGGATTTCGCCGAAGGCATCGCCGCGTTCCGGGCCCGCCGACGTCCCGTCTGGCCGCGCCGCCGCGAGGGCCGGTCGTGAGCCGCGATCCTGCCGCCCTGGCGGCAAGGCTCGTGGCCGCACGCCGCACGCGCACCGCGCTGCGCCTTTCGCGGAACGAGATCCCGACCGATCTCTCGGACGCCTACGCGGTGCAGGACCTGACGCTGCGGGAGGCCACGCCCGCCGCGTGGAAGGTCGGCTACGTGCAGCCCGATCGCCGTTTCGGTCTGCCGCTCGAGCGCTTCTGCGGGCCGACCCCCGCGCTGTTGCAGGCGCCCTCGCACGAGCTGTCGTTCGACCCGATCCCCGGAGGCTTCGCCGCCATCGAGGCGGAGATCGTCCTGCGGCTCGCCCGGGACTTCGTGCCGGACGAGCCACCCGATGGCGCCGCGGACCTGCGGGCCATGGTCGACGGCCAGTTCGCCGGCGTCGAAATCGCCGGCAGCCCGTGCTCCGAAATTCTCGCCCTCGGCCCCCTCGGCGCCATCTGCGACCACGGCAACAGCCTCGCCGTCGGCGTCGGGCCGCCGCTCCCGGACGCGGTTCTCGACGCCCCCGCACGGCCCGAGGTTACGGTCGCCGTCGGGGAGAGGAGCTACCCATCCGGTTCCCCCGCCTGCCTGCCCGGCGGGCCGCTGGCGTCGCTCGCCTTCCTGTTCGCGAACCTCGCCGCCCGCGGCCGGTCCCTCCCGGCGGGCACCTGGGTCGCGACCGGTGCGCTGACCGGCGTTCACCCGATCGCGCCGGGCGAGCAAGCCACGGTCACCTTCTCGGGCCACCCGCCGTTGCGCGTGCGCTGCGCCTGAGCGCGCTAGTGGCCGCTCGGATTACTGCCGGAGGCCCCGCGGCCGGGGCCTCCGGTCGTGCTGTCCGCGCGGGATCAGTTCCGCGGGGGCAGGGGCATCCAGTCCGGTACCGACACGTCGGAATGGGCGAACTGCGGCATCATCGCGGCCAGCTCGTCCATGTTCGAGATGTCGTTCTCGTTCAGGAAGTCCTGCGTGATCAGCGTCGGCGGCACCACGACGCTCTCGCCCGGCTCCTCCCCGGCGAGCATCATCGCCAGCGTCCGCACCGAGACCTCGCCCACCACGGCGGGGTTGGTGGCCACGGTCGCGACCCAGGCGCTGCCCGGCTCGCGCATGGCCGAGATGTCGGCGGTGGAGACGTCGGCGGAGTAGATGTCGATCTGGTCGCTCATCCCGCTTTCATCCACGGCGATCTTCACACCCTTGGCGAACTCGTCGTAGGGGGCGAAAACAACGGTGATGTCGGGGTTGGCCTGCAGGACCGAGCGCGCCTGGTTGGCGACGGAGTTGGCGATCGGGTTGTCGAGCGTGCCGAACTGCGCGACCTCCTCGATGCCGGGGTTGGCCTCGCGCACGTCCTGCCACGCGACGTCGCGCCGGTCGAGCGGCGCGATGCCAGGCACGTATACATACGCGGCGCGGAAGGCGTCGCCGTTGTCGGCGATGGCCTGCTCGAGCGCGAGGCTGCCCAGCATGTAGTCCGACTGCTCGATCTGCGGGATCGCCTCGTTCTCCACGTCCACGTCGAAGGCCACGACGGGAATGCCGGCATCGACCGCGCGCTGGGCTGCGGCCTGCATGGACTCGGTCAGGCCGTGCTGGATGATGATGCCGTCCACGCCCAGCGCGATCGCCTGGTCGACCATGTCGGATTGCAGCGCCGCGTCCTGCCGGCTGTCGAGCACGCGCAGGTTCACGCCCAGAGCCTCGGCCTGCGCCTCCACGCCGCCGAGATAGGCCTGGAAGAAGTCCCCCGTGGACAGGTAGCGCACCAGCGCGATCTCCACGTCGTCGGGGTTGTCGAACGGAGCGGGCATGTCCTGCGCCGAAGCGGCGCCTCCGGCGAAGATCGCGCCGGTGGTGAGGGCCAGCAGGGCCCGTCTGGAAAGTGTCATCGCTTTACCTCCTGTTGCGATTCGTGGTCGTTCAGTGGCCACCCGACTTCTTCCGCTCGGACAGGGCGAAGGTAAACATCAGCGCGATGACGAGCACCGCGCCCTTCACGAAGTCCTGCGTGTAGTAGGGCGCGTTCATCATGGTCAGCCCCTGCAGCAGCACGCCCACGAAGAGCGCGCCGATGGCGGTGCCGAAGGCATTTGGCTTGGCCGCACCCAGCACGGCGAAGCCGATCAGCGCGGCGGCGACGCTGTCGAGCAGCAGGTTGTTGCCGCTCGCGATATCGCCCCGGCCCAGGCGCGCGGCCAGGAGGATGCCGCCGATCGAGGCGGTGACGCCCGAGATCATGTAGGCGGCGATCTTGTAGCGGTTCACGTTGGCGCCGGCGAGGCCCGCGGCCCGCTCGTTCGAGCCGATCGCGTACATCAGGCGCCCGTGCTTGGTCAGTTCGAGGAACACCCAGATCGCCAGCGCCACGACGAGGAAGACCACGACGGGTGCGGGCAGCAGGTTCTCGATGAACAGGTCGAACCGGTGGCGGCCGAGCTGCAAGAAACCGGGCGAGAAGGTGCCTTCCGCGGTCCCGCCGCCGGGAAGCGTCATGCCCGTGGCGATGGAGCGTCCTTCGGTCGGAATGCGCTGCAGGCCGATCAGCAGGAACATCATGCCCAGCGTGGCGAGGAGGTCCGGCACCTTGAAGCGCACGATCAGGATGCCGTTCACCAGCCCGACGACGGCCCCCATGACGAGGCAGAGGATCACCGCCGTCACGGCCGACATCTCCAGCACGACCATCGCGTAGGCCGAGAGCATCAGCGAGCTGGTGGCGACCGAGCCGATCGACAGGTCGAAACCGCCGACGACGAGGGTGCAGGTCACGCCGAGGGCCAGGATGCCGGTGATCGCCACGGACTGGAAGATGAACACCGCTGAGTAGGCCCCGGCGAAGCCCGGGGCCACGACGGAGAACAGCACGACGAGGCCCGCGAGCAGCACGAGAAAGCCGTAGCGGATGGCAAGGTCGATCAGGCGGCTCTCGGACTTCATGCGGGGGCGCCTTCGTGTTGTGCGGTGTTCATACGGTGTGGGTGCCTTCGGCTGCTTCGGGGGCGGGGCGGCCGGAGACGGCGGCGAGCACGGCGCCGAGATCCAGGCCTTCGTTGCGGTAATCTGCGACGATGGTGAAGTCGTGCAGGACGAGGATGCGGTCGGCGATCTCGACCGCCTCGTCGAGCTCCGCGACCAGCACCAGCGTCGCGCGTTCGGGCGCGGTCTCGCGGATATGGGCGCCGATGTCGCGGCGGGCGCGGATGTCGACGCCTTGGAACGGCTCATCGAGGATCAGCACTTCGCTGACCTGCGACAGCCAGCGGCCGACCATGACCTTCTGCTGGTTGCCGCCCGACAGCGACAGGATCGCATCCCGCGGCCCCTGGCAGACGATGCCGAGCCGGTCGATCATGTCGCGCGTCGCCGCCAGCTCCGACCTGCGGCGCAGCATCCAGCCGGTGGAGTGGCGCGCGGTGAAGGGCAGGGTGAGGTTCCGGGTGATGTCGAAATCCGGCACGACGCCGTTGCTGGCCCGGTCGCGCGCGCAGAGGAACACCCCCGACCGGATCGCCTCCGCCGTGCTCTCGGGGGCGTAGGGCGTGTCGTTGAGCACGATCTCGCCCGCATCGGGCCGTTCCAGCCCGTAGAGGACCGAGGCCAGGCGCGACTTGCCCGACCCCACGAGTCCGACGACCGCGACGACTTCTCCCTTCGCGAGCGTCAGATCGAAGGGGGCCGCGTCGGGGGCGAGGCGCAAGCCGGTCGCGGTCAGCACCGGGGCGCCGGGAGTCGCGGGCTCCAGGTCGAGATCGGTCATGGACACGCCGAGCATCGCGGTGACCGCGCCTTCGGTGTCGAGCGGCTTCTCGGTGAAGGTGCCGGTGATGACGCCGTCGCGCATCGCCACGATCCGGTCGGCGATGCGGCGAATGTCCGACATGCGATGCGAGATGTAGAGGATCGCCACGCCCTGGTCGCGCACCCGGTCGATCAGGGCGAAGAGACGCTCCGCCTCGCGTGCGGAGAGCGAGGAGGTCGGCTCGTCGAGGATCAGCACCTTCGGTTCGCGCGTCATGGCCCGCGCGATGGCGATGAGCTGGCGTTCGGCAAGGGTCAGGTCGCGCACCGGGCGGGAGACGTCGAGGTCGAGCTGCATGGTGTCCGCGATGGCGCGGGCCTCGGCGCGCATCCGCCGCCCGCGCAGCCACAGCGCGGCACCGGGCTCGGCCATGCGGTCGAGCATCAGGTTCGAGGCCACGTCGAGGTCCGGGATCACCCCGTCGTCGATCGACTGGTGGACCGTCGCGATCCCGGCGCGCATCGCGGCTGAGGGACTTTGTGGCGCGAAGGGTGCGCCGTCGAGCGTGACGGTCCCGCCGCCGGCCGCGTGGATGCCGCTGAGCACCTTGACCAGTGTCGACTTGCCCGCCCCGTTCGCGCCCATCAGCACCGTGACCGCGCCCGCGACGAGATCGAGGTCGACGCCGCGCAGTACGCGGTTCGGCCCGAAATCCTTGGTCAGATGTCGTATTTCGCAGACTGCCATGAGTGTGCGGCTCCCCCTCGCCTGCGACCCTGCAGCGACATTTCGCCTGTTGTCAACCGCCTTGACTTATGGCGAATGAGCCCTGACCCTCCGGTCCGAATTCGACCGCGTTCGGGGAGGGACAGTTGATGCAGGACGACCGCTACGAGGCTCTGACGCCGGAAACGCTTCCCGACCGGCTGGGCGGGCTGGACGCGCTGATCTCGCGGGTCGGGTCGGCTGCGGGCTGGCAGGTGCAGGAAGTGGGGGACGGCAATCTCAACCTCGTCTTCATCGTGCGCGGGCAGGGGGCGGCGGTCATCGTCAAGCAGGCGCTGCCCTACGTGCGGCTGGTGGGCGACTCATGGCCCCTGCCGCTGACCCGCGCCTTCTTCGAGCACGAGGCTCTCGTTCGGCAGGCCGCGCGCGATCCGGGCCGGGTGCCCGAGGTGCTGCATTTCGACAAGGCCCAGGCGCTGATCGTGATGGAGTTCCTGTCGCCCCACACCATCCTGCGCGGCAAGCTGATCGCCGGCGAGCGGGTGGAGGGGCTGGCGGAGGCCATGGGCCGCTTCTGCGCCCGCACGGCCTTCCGCGGCTCCGACCTGTCGATGGAAGCTGGGGAGAAGAAGGCCGACGCCGCCCTGTTCCTCGACAACGTCGCGCTCTGCGACATCACCGAGCAGCTCATCTTCACCGACCCTTACTGCGAGGCGGAGCGCAACCACCACACGCCGGAACTCGCCCCCATCGTCGCCAGCCTGCGCGCCGACGAGGCCGTCCGCGATGCCGCGCAGGCCATGCTGATGCGCTTCACCGCCGGCGCCGAGACGCTGTGCCACGGGGACCTGCACACCGGCTCGATCATGTGTACCGACACCGAGACCCGGGTGATCGACCCCGAGTTCGGCTTCTACGGGCCGATGGGTTTCGACCTGGGGATGCTGCTCGCCAATTTCCTGATGGCCTTCTTCAGCCAGCCTGCCCATCGCGACGAGCCCGGCGAGATGCAGGATTGGCTCCTGTCCGTGGTGACCGAAACCTGCGCGGCCTTCGAGGCGGAGTTCGCGCGGCTCTGGGCCGAGGAGCGGGCCGGCATCCTCTATCCCGCGCGGCTGGGTCACGGGGACGCTGCGCTGCGCGGGCTGATGGCGCATATCTGGAACGACGCCCTGGGCTTCTGCGGCTGCGAGATGCATCGCCGCTGCCTGTCCCTGGCGCACAACGCCGATTTCGAGACGATCTCCGACACGGGCCTTCGCGCCCGGCTGGAGGCACGCAACATTGAGATGGGGCGGCAACTGCTCGTCGCGCGGGGGCAGGTGCCCGACGCGTCGGCGTTGGCCGAGCTCGCTCGCGAACACGACGGAAAGGACTTCCTGTGAAGGTCAACGGCACCGATTACCGCTCCATCTGGGACCGCGACGGTCAGGTGGAGATCATCGACCAGCGCTGGCTGCCGCATGACTTCCGGACGGTGGCCATCGACAGCCTCGACGAGTTCGCGGTCGCGATCCGCGACATGTGGGTGCGCGGCGCGCCGCTGATCGGCGTGACGGCGGCCTACGGCATCGCCCGCCAGATGTCGCGCGATCCCTCCGACGGGGCGCTGCAGGACGCGTACGAGACGCTCGACGCCACGCGGCCTACGGCGATCAACCTGCGCTGGGCGCTCGACCGGGCGCGGGCGGACCTGATGCCGCTGGCCCCCGGCGAGCGGGCCGAGGCGGCGCTGGCGCTCGCGCGGCGGCTGGCCGACGAGGACGTGGAATGCAACCGCCTGATCGGCGTGCACGGGCTGAAGCTGATCCGCGAGATCGCTGCGAAGAAGCCCGAGGGCGAGCCGGTGCGCCTGCTCACGCATTGCAACGCGGGCTGGCTGGCCACGGTTGACTGGGGCACCGCGACGAGCCCCATGTTCCACGCCAAGGATGCCGGCATCCCGATCCATGTCTGGGTCGACGAGACGCGTCCCCGCAACCAGGGCGGCCTGACGGCGTGGGAGCTGGGCGCGCATGGCGTGCCGCACACCTACATCACCGACAACGCGGGTGGGCACCTGATGCAGGAGGGGATGGTCGACCTGGTGATCACCGGCACCGACCGCACGACCTCCCAGGGCGACGTCTGCAACAAGATCGGCACCTACCTCAAGGCACTGGCCGCCAAGGACAACGGCGTGCCGTTCTACGTCGGCCTGCCGTCCTCCACCATCGACTGGACGGTGCGCGACGGGCTGAAGGAGATCCCGATCGAGGATCGCGGCGGGCGCGAGGTTACGCATATCCAGGGCACGCTGGACGATGGCTCCATCGGCTGGGTGCGGGTGACGCCCGAGGGGACCGAAGGCGGCAACCCGGCCTTCGACGTGACGCCCGCGCGGCTCGTGACCGGTCTGATCACCGAGCACGGCATCTGCGAGGCGAGCACGGAAGGGCTGGCGTCGATGTTCCCGGAGCGGGCCGCATGAGCGAGCAGCCGGGCATGATCGCGAACCGCTGGTCCGACGCCGACTGCGCGGCGTGGGTGAACGAGGCCGGAGACGATCCCGCCGACCGCACCCTGGCCGAGCGGGTCTATTCCAGCCGCATCATCGGGGCGGACCCCGATCTCGTCATGCACGGGGGCGGCAATACCTCGGTCAAGGTGACGCGGCGCGACCTCTTCGGCGACGAGATCCGCGTGCTGCACGTCAAGGGATCCGGCTGGGACCTCGACACCCTGCGCGCGCCGGGCCTGCCGGGCGTCCGGCTGGCGCCGCTCGACCGGCTGCGCGGCCTCGACGCACTGTCCGACGAGGCGATGGTCAACGTGCAGCGCAGCAACCTGCTCGACAGCACGGCACCCAACCCCTCGGTCGAGACGCTGCTGCACGCCTGGCTGCCGCAGACCTTCGTCGATCACACCCACGCCACGCCGTTCCTCGTGCTGGCCAACCTGCCCGACGCGGAGAGGGTCGCGCGCGAGATCTTCGGCGACCGGCTGGCCATCGTGCCCTACATCATGCCGGGCTTCGCACTGGCGCGCGCCGCGGCGGAGGCATACGCGGCCAACCCGGACGTCGAGGGGTTGCTGCTGCTGAACCACGGCCATTTCACCTGGGGCGAGACGGCGCGGGAAAGCTACGACAAGGTCGTGGGGCACTCCAACGAGGTCGCGCGATACCTGGGCATCGACGGCCCCACGTCCCTGCGCGTGCGGCGACCCGCCGACACCGGCGTCCTCGCCGATCTGCGCGGCGCGCTGGGGGAGGCGAGCGGGGCGGATGCGCCCATGCCGGTGCTCGCCCTGCGCAACGGGCCGGACATCATGGCGTTCCTCGACCGCCCGGACGTGGACGACCTCGCCACCCGCGGCGTCGCCTCGCCCGACCACGTCATCCGCATCAAGGGCTGGCCGCTCGTGCTGTCGCGGGACGACCTCGCCGGCGGGCGGGAAGGCATCGCAGCGGCGATCGATCGCTATCGGGACGGGTATGTCGCCTTCTTCGACCGGCAGTCGCGGCGCGTCGGGGGCAAGACCATGCTGGCCCCGCTGCCGCAGCTCGCCTGGGTCGCGGGGCTTGGTCTCGTGGGGATCGGTGCGACGGCGGGCGCGGCCTCGGTGGCCGCCGATCTGGGCGAGCAGAACATGCGCGTGCGCGCGGCGGGCGAGGATGCGGGTGGCTTCCGTCCGATCGGGGAGGACGACCTCTTCGACATGGAATACTGGTCGCTGGAGCAGGCCAAGCTGGGCAAGGGCAAGCCGCCCGAACTCGCGGGGCGCATCGTGGCGATCACCGGCGCGGCGGGCGCCATCGGCGCGGCCACGGCGCGGGCCTTCGCGGCGAAGGGCGCCTCTGTCCTGCTGCTCGACCGCGACGCGGACGGACTGGAGCGGCTGCACGCCGATCTGGGGGAAAGCCACGCCAGCGCCGTCCTCGACGTGACGGACGAAGGCGCGGGCACGGCGCTGGTGGCCGAGGCCGTCGCGGCCTTCGGCGGGCTCGACATCCTCGTCTCCAACGCCGGCGCGGCAACCTCGGGCGCGTTGCTCGACCTCGAGGACCGGACGCTCCGCGACGCCTTCGAGCTCAACTTCTTCGCCCATCACCGCCTCGCCACAGAGGCCGCGCGCCTGATGGTGCGGCAGGGACGGGGCGGGCAGATCCTGTTCAACCTGTCCAAGCAGGCCGTCAACCCGGGCCGCGATTTCGGCGCCTACGGGCTGCCCAAGGCCACGACGATGTTCCTGATGCGTCAGCTCGCGCTGGAACTGGGGGGCGAGGGCATCCGCGTGAACGGGATCAACGCAGATCGCATCCGGTCGGGCCTGTTGACCGACGACTTCATCACCAGCCGCGCGAGATCGCGTGGGGTGGACGAAGGCACCTACATGGCGGGCAACCTCCTCCGCCGCGAGGTCGAGGCGCGGCACGTGGCGGAGGGCTTCGTCGCTCTCGCCCTGTCCGAGCGGACGACGGCGCATGTCCTGACTGTTGACGGGGGCAATATCGAGGCCGCGCTACGCTGATGGGCCAGCAGCCCCAATCCAGCATCCCGCGGCACACGCTGTCGCATGTGGCGATGCTGTATTACCGCGAGGGGCTGACACAAGGCGAGATCGCCCGCCGCGTCGGTCTCTCGCGGGCGACGGTGGTCAACTACCTGCGGCTCGCGCGGGAGACCGGGATCGTCGACATCCGCATCAACGGCGACAGCTTCGCCGACTCGCGACTGGCCCGCGATCTCGCCGCGCGCTGGGGCCTGGAGGCCGCGTTCGTAGCCCATGCGGACGAGGCCGAAAGCGGCGCGATGCTGGCGACGCTGGCGCAGATGGCCGCGCTCGCCGTGCACGATCTGTTGGCCCCTGGCGCGCGTCTGGGGGTGGCCTGGGGAGAGACGGTGCAGCGCGTCGCGCATGCGCTGGCGATCCGTCCGGTGGTGGACCTCGCGGTGCATCAGCTCGTCGGCTCGATGTACGACACGCAGTTGCAGGCCGCCGAAAACTGCACGGTGGAAATCGCGCGCAAGTGCGGCGCCGACTGCCGGACGCTGCATGCCCCGGCAATCCTCAGCTCCGCCGACCTCGCCGCCGCCCTGCGCGCCGAGCCGATCATCGCCCGTCAGCTCGCCCGGTTCGACGACCTCAGCCACGCCCTGTTCTCCGTCGGCGACGTTGGCCAGTCGACGACCATCGTTACCTCGGGCATCGCCTCCGCCGACGAAGTCGCTCGCTATGCCGCGGACGGCGCGCGCGCCGTGCTCTGCGGCCATTTCATCGACGATACGGGCAATGTGATGGAAACCCCGCTCAGCGCCCGCATGATCGGCATCACCCCCGCCCAGCTCTCTCGCGTCCCGGTGCGCCTGCTCGTGGCTGGCGGCGACGAGAAGGTCGCCCCCCTGCGCGCGCTTCTGCACGGCGGTTACGCGAGCCACCTGCTGGTCGACGAGAAGACGGCCGCGGCGCTGCTGGACTGACGCCGGGCGGAAATTTCGATGTCTAGCGGCGGTGGCGGCAGTTCAAGAGTGGGCGCCTCACGCCTTGCCGGAGCGCGCGACGGCGGCGGCCGGCTCCGCCACGGCGAGTTCGAGGGATCGCGCGGCGTCGCGTATGGCGCGGACGAGGTTCTCGTGGCTGTCGTCGACGGGCAGGTCGCGCGAGAACAGCAGGCTGATCCCCCGGATGGCGTCCGGCATGGCGAGCGGTTTGACCACGACCTCCCTGCGATGCACCGCCTGGCGGCGCGTGAACAGGTCGGGCAGGACCGCCGCGCCGGCGCCGGTCGCGGCCATGAGCAGGACGGAGTCGAGGCTCGTGCCCTCGTAATCGTCCGACACGATCCCGCCGCTGAGCCCCGCGAGGCCGTAGACGATGCGCGCCAGCCGGTGGCCCGTGTCCAGCGTCAGGAGCCGCTGGCCCGCCAGGTCGGCGGCTTCGACTCGGTCGAGCCCGGCGATCGGGTGATCGGGGCTCACCGCCACCCAGAGGGCCTCGGTGAACAGCGGGTGCTGCCAGGTGTTCGGATGGTCCTCCGGCGTGGAGATGATGGCGTCGAAGCGCCCGTGGCGGATGCCCTCGTCGAGGCTCAGGGTGTTCTCCTCGCGCACGATCACCCGCAGCTCGGGCTGGTCGCGGTGCAGCGAGCGCATCGCCTGCGGCAGAAGGTAGGGGCCGATCGAGGGCAGCACCCCCAGCCGCAGCCGCCCGCCGAAGGGCAGGGCGGAGGTCATGGAGCTGCGCAGGGCCTCGACCTCCGCCAGGACGCGCCGTGCCCGCTGGACGCATTCCAGCCCCTTCGCCGTCGCCTGCGTGCCGCCGCGCCCGCGCTTGAACAGGCGCACGCCGAAATCGGCCTCCACCGCCGCGACCTGGCTCGACAGGCTCGGCTGGCTGACGTTCAGCATCTCGGCGGCCAGGCTGAAGCTGCCGAGCTGATGCACCGCGACGATGTATTCCAGTTGTCGAAGCGTCGGGCGCATAGTCTCAGGCTATTCGTGGATCGGCTGCAAAGTATTTAAGCTATGGGACGTTCTGCGGCAATGGACGCGGACCCAAAGGAGTCCCACCCATGTCCGCCGTTCTCGATACCCTCACGGGCAACCTCATGGTGCCCACCATCCTGTTCTTCGTGCTCGGCCTGCTGGCCGCCTTCGTGCGCAGCGATTTGTCGATCCCCGAGGGGGCGGCGAAGTTCATGTCGCTCTACCTGCTCCTGGCAATCGGCTTCAAGGGCGGGCACAGCCTGGCGGAGCACGGCCTGCGAGCCGAGCTGCTGCTGGCCATCCTGGCCGGCCTGGCGCTGTCCTTCCTGATCCCGTTCCTCGCCTTCCTGCTGCTGCGGGTGATGACCCGCCTCGACCCGATGAACGCGGCGGCGGTGGCCGGCCACTACGGCTCGATCTCCATCGTGACCTTCGTCGCCGCCTCCAGCCTGCTCGAGCTCTCGGGCGTCGCCTTCGACGGCTACATGGTGGCCGTCGCCGCCGCCATGGAGGTGCCGGCGATCCTCTCGGCGCTGTGGATCGCCTCCCGCCACTCCGGCGACCGCGTTGCCAAGGCCGTTCCGGCCCGGGAGCTCTTCGCCAACGGCTCGGTCCTGCTGCTCACCGGCGCCTTCGTGATCGGCGCGGTCACGCAGGACAAGGGGATGGAGATGATCGCCCCCTTCGTCGTCACGCCCTTCGTCGGCATCCTCTGCCTGTTCCTGCTGGACATGGGGATCACCGCCGGGCGAAGCCTCTCGGCCAACCGCCACATGCTGAACGCGGGGCTGTTCTCGTTCGGCCTGGTGATGCCGGTCACCGGCGCGATGCTGGGCTGGGCGCTCGGCGCGGCGATCGGCCTGCAGACGGGGAGCCTGTTCCTGCTGATGGTCCTGGCCGCCTCGGCCTCCTACATCGCGGTGCCCGCTGCGATGCGGATCGCCCTGCCGAAAGCCGAGGCCGGCATCTACCTGACACTGTCGCTGGGCGTCACCTTCCCCTTCAACATCACCGTGGGCCTGCCGCTCTACCTGTGGCTCGCGGGATTGGGAGCTTGAGGGCAATGCAAAAAGCTTCTCACGAGGCCGTGCAACCCAGTATCATGGGGTGCGCGAGCTTGCGGAGGAGAGGCCCATGTCACGCGATGCGATCCGAAATGCGCAATGCTCCTGCGGCCAGTTCCGCCTGACGGTGCGGGGCGACCCGGAGTGGGTGAACATGTGCAACTGCTACGACTGCCAGCGGCGCAGCGGCAGCGCGTTCCACATCGCGGGCTTCTTCCGGGAGGAGCAGGTCCTCGAGAACGAGGGGGACCGCACCCTCTATCGGCGGCCCACCAACGAGGGCCGCACGCTCGACCTCGAGTTCTGCCCGGTCTGCGGCGTCTCGCTGCTGTTCCGGGTCAAGCTGCGGCCGGGCATGGTGGCGATCCACGCAGGCTGCTTCGCCGACCGCGACTTCCCCGCGCCCGACAAGATCTGGTTCGCGCATCGGGCGCACCCCTGGGTCGTCCTGCCCCCGGGCGAGAACATGACCCCGCCGCCCGAGTAGCCGGGCGGGACTGATTCACGCTCTTCGCGCTCAGCCGTAGATATGCCCGCCCAGGTACTTGGCCCCGCTATCGCACCCGAGGGTCACGACCTTCCGGCCCCGGCCAAGCTCGCGCGACAGCTCGATGGCCGCGACCACGTTCAGCCCCGTCGAGCCACCGCAGAAGACGCCGGCCTGCCGCGCGAGGGTCCGGCACATCTCGAAGGCCCGGTCCTGGTCGATCGCCCGGACCTCGGCGAGACGGCCCCGGTCCAGGAACGGCGGCGCGAAGCCCACGCCGATCCCCTCGACACGGTGGGGCCCACCCTTGCCGGTCGTCAGCAGGGGCGACTGCGCAGGTTCGAGGGCGATCAGGCGCGGGTCGATGCCGCGAGCCGCGAGACCGTCTGCCGTGCCCATCAGCGCGGCGCCCGTTCCGACGGCGGCCACGAGCACATCGACCTGCCCGAGGTCGGCGGCGATCTCGTGCCCCATCGGCTCGTACCCGGCGCGGACATCGGCGGACCCGAACTGGTCGGCGTAGAAAGAGCCCGGTTCCTCCGCCAGGGCGTAGGCACGCGCCTTCATCCGCTGGATCAGCTCGGGCGTGATCGTCCCGTCGCTCTCCTCGACGAGGACCTCCGCCCCGAACGCCTCCATCGCCAGGCGCTTGCTCGCGGAAAACGCGTCGGAGAAGACGGCGGTGAACGTCACTCCCAGCGCCGCCGAGACGAAGGCAAGGGCCGTGCCCGTGCTGCCGCCCGTGTATTCGACGACGCGATTTCCGGGCGCCAGCTCTCCCCGTTCCATGGCGCGACCGAGAACCGAGACCGCCATCCGGTCCTTGTAGGAGCCGGTGGGATTACCGGCCTCGAGCTTCAGCCAGACCTCCGCGCCCCCTGCCGGCTCGAGCCTCTCGAGCCTGATCAGCGGCGTGTTCCCGACGGCCGCAAGCACCCCCTTCGAGCACATGGACTGCCCCCCGACGATGAGCCCAGTCTAACCGTCAGCGGCCTGTTTGTCATCGGCGGGCTCGCTGAACGTCCCTGAACCCGACAGGACGACCGCGAGCGAGGCGGGATAGGGGCAGTCAGGCGAGGCGCTGGCCGGCCCGGAAGCGGTGCATGCGGTCCGGGCGGGGGGTGAGGCGGACATGATCGCCGGTGCGCACCTCGGCCTCGCCGTCGAGGCGGATGATGACGCGGCCGGCCTCGGGGGTGTCCACGTGGGCGATGGCCTCGGCGCCGAGATGCTCTATCAGGCGCACGTCGCCCGACCATGGACCGGTGGCGTCGACGACAATGTGCTCGGGGCGCAGGCCCAGCACCTCGGCGCCCTCGGCCTCAGCGACGGGACCTTCGAACAGGTTCATCTTGGGGCTGCCGATGAAGCCCGCGACGAAGGGCGAGCGGGGCGCGCGGTAGAGCTCGGTGGGGGTGCCGACCTGCTCGATGCGCCCGCCGTTGAGCACGACGATCCGGTCGGCCATCGTCATCGCCTCCACCTGGTCGTGGGTGACGTAGATCATCGTGGTGTTGAGCCGCTGGTGCAGCTCGCCGAGCTCGAGGCGCATCTGGGTGCGCAGGGCGGCGTCGAGGTTGGAGAGCGGCTCGTCGAAGAGGAAGACCTTGGGATCGCGCACGATGGCGCGGCCGATGGCGACGCGCTGGCGCTGACCGCCCGAGAGGTGCTTGGGCTTGCGCTCGAGGAGCGGGCCGAGCTGCAGGATGTTGGCGGCCTCCTCGATCTTGCGGCGCATCTCGTCCTTGGGGACGCGGGCGAGCGAGAGGCTGAAGCCGATGTTCTCGGCGACGGTGAGGTGCGGGTAGAGGGCGTAGGACTGGAACACCATCGCCACGCCACGTTCGGACGGCTCGACGCCGGTCACGTCGCGTCCGTCGATCTCGATGCTGCCGCCGCTCTCCTCCTCGAGGCCCGAGATCATGCGCAGCAGCGTGGACTTGCCGCAGCCCGACGGTCCGACGAAGACGACGAACTCGCCGGAGCGGATGTCGAGGTCGATGTCGGACATCACCTCCACCGCGCCGTAATGCTTCGACAGGTTGCGGATCGTGACGTCGGCCATGCGGGTTCCTTGTGCGCCTAGCCCTTGACCGCGCCGGCGGTCATGCCGGCGACGATCTGGCGGTTGAAGAAGACGAAGACGATCAGGGGCGGGATCGTGACCAGGAGGACGTTGGAGAACAGCAGGTTGTACTGGGTCTCGAACTGGCTCTGGAAGTTGTAGAGGGTGAGCTGCACGGTGACGTTGTCCTTGCCGGGCAGGTAGTAGAGCGGATTGACGAAGTCGTTGAAGATGGCGATCGACTGGACGACGATGTTGGTCACGGTGACGGGCTTCAGGAGCGGGAAGATCACGCGGAAGAAGGTCTGCCAGGGCTTCGCACCGTCCATTCGCGCGGCTTCGTCGAGCTCGCGCGGGATGGTGGCGACGAAGGCGCGGTAGAGCAGGATCGAGAAGGACAGGTTGTAGGCGATCTCGATCAGCACCATGCCGTGCAGCGTCTTGAACAGCTCCAGCTGCTGCAGCAGCCAGATCGTCGGGACGACGGCGGGCGGGATCATCAGGCCGGCGAGGACGAGGAAGTTGATCAGCCCGTTCCAACGGCTCTGGCGGCGCTGCAGGATGTAGCCGACCATCGAGGCGAAGACGACGAGGCCGGTGACGCTGGCGACGGTGATGACGGTCGAATTGAAGAACGCCAGCAGCAGCTGGTAGTCGCGCACCTGGATCACCGCGACGAGATTGGACCAGAGCTGCCACTCGGTCGGCCAGGAGAAGCTGAGGGTGGAGGCGTCGGCCTGGGTCTTGGAGGCCTGCAGCAGGGCGAAAAGGAACGGCAGCACGAAGACGACGCCGGTGACGAGGATCGCGACCGCTCCGCCGATCCAGCGGCGGCGCGCCTCGGCGGCGCGGAAGGTGGTGTGGGTCTGGCTCATATGTCGATCTCGCGGCGGTTCATCCACGTGGTCAGCGGCACCATCACGAGGGCGATGAGCAGGAACAGCACCACGTTGCCCGCCGTGGACAGGCCGTAGAAGCCGGACTGGTACTGCTTGTAGATGATCGAGGCGACCACGTCGGAGGAGAAGCCGGGGCCGCCGCCGGTCATGGTCCAGATCAGGTCGAACGTGCGCAGCCCGCCGATCAGGCTCAGGGTGATGACGGTGACGGTGGCCGGGCGCGACAGCGGCAGGGTGATGCGCCAGAATTGCTGGGCCTTGGTGGCGCCGTCGATGCGGGCGGCCTCGTAGTAGTCGCTCGGGATCGAGGCGATGCCGGCGATGAAGATGACGGTGGCGATCCCGACGCCCTTCCAGACGTCGACGATGATGACCGAGTAGAGCGCCAGCCAGGGCGTCGTGAGCCAGCCCGGCCCGTCGATGCCGATGGTTTCGAGGGTGACGTTGATGGCGCCGCGGGTGGGGTGCATCAGCGACACGAAGATGATGCCGACGCCGATGAAGCTGACGAGGACGGGGAAGAAGATCACCGCGCGCAGGTAGCCGCGCGCCGGGATGCGGCTGGTCAGCAGCACCGCGAGGGCGAGGCCGAGGACGACCTTCAGCGCCGAGGTGGAGATGCCGAAGATCAGCGTGTTGACGAGGCCCTGCACGAGGAACGGCTCGCGGAAGAACTGCACGAAGTTGCCGAAGCCGATGAAGTGGGAGTCGAACAGCGTCCAGCGGGTCAGGGCGAAGTAGAAGGAGGCGATGGTGGGCACGAGGAACATCACCGCGTAAATCACGCCGGCGGGGATGTAGAACGTGTAGGGGTAGGGGACCCTGCGCCGCGCCGTGCGCCGCCGGGCTGCCGGCTCCTGCCGATCGAGTGCCGCGTCGCTCACTTCAACCTCCCTCGGTGGGGTCGGGCGCCCGTCGGGGCGCCCGGCCGTTTCGCGTGGCGTGTCAGGGCCTTACCAGTTCGGCAGGCCGAGCTGCTGGGCGGCTTTCTTGACGTCTTCGTCGTAGATCGCGGCGGCCTCGGCGGCAGAGCGGATGCCCGAGCCGACCTCGACGGTCAGCTGCGGCAGCGCCGGGCCCTTGACCGGCGACAGGAACTCGAGCGCCGGCAGGTTGAGGTCGCTGTCGTTGAAGTAGGGCACCAGGTCGCGGGTGGCCTGGGGGACGTCCTCGGGAAGCTGGCAGCCTTCGATCAGGTAGGGACCGGAGACCTGGCCCGCGTCGATCTGCGCCTGGCAGCCGGCCTGGGAGGCGACGAAGGCGAGGAAGTCGACGGCCTCGTCGATGTTCTCGCTGGCCTGGGGCACGTAGAGCGCGTTGGGCAGCCAAATCGTCAGGCCGTTCTTGTCGGGATCGTCGCCCGGCTGGGCGAAGAAGCCGATGTCGGGAACGGCGTCGGGGTATTGCTCGGCGATCGGGTCGATGGCGAGCGACAGGATCGGGTAGTGCGCGGCCTCGCCGGTGGCGATCATCCGGATGCCGTCGTCATAGGTGGCGGCGCCGAAATCCTCGTTGAAGTAGCCGGCCTCGTAGGCTTCCTCGAGCCGCTCGAAGCTGCGCAGCGCGGCCGGGTCGGTCGCGAACTTGGCCTCGTTGTTGGTGTAGCGCTCGGCGAAGCCGGGGCTGTCGGCCTCGACGTTGAAGTAGTCGCCCAGCACGAGGAGCTGCGCCGACCAGGTGTCGCCGTAGGTCTGCGCGATGGGGACGTAGCCGGCCTCGTCGATCGCGGCGTTGTTGGCCATGAAGTCGTCCCAGGTCAGGGGCACTTCGAGGCCGAGCTCGTCGTAGATGGCGCGGTTGTACATGATGCCGCCCGCGAAGCCGGGGCCGATGGGCACGCCGTAGACGCCGCCGTCGGCGGTCACGACCGCTTCGAAGCTGTCGCTGACCACGTCGAGGAACGGCTGGTCGGTCAGCTCGACGATGGTGCGGGTGGGTGCGAGCGCCTGGAACAGCGAGCCGGAATTGTAGAGGAAGATGTCGGCCATCTCCTCGGTGGCGAGCCGCGTCTTGACGAGGTTGTCGCCGTCGATGCTGCCGACGCGCAGCTCGATGTCGAAGGTCACGTGCGGGTTCAGCTCGGTGTAGGCGGCGGCGAGGGCCTCGGCCTGCGCCACGGAGGGCGGGCCGTTGTCGACCAGGAAGGTCAGCTCCACCGGATCCTGGGCCCAGGCTGGCGCCGCGGCGCTCAGCGCGACGAGCGCGAGGCCCGTTCTGCGAAAGGTCGTCTTCATGTCGGTCTTCTCCTCCTCCAAGGGTACTCTCACGCGGCCGGAGCGATCCGGAACGCGATCTCGTGCCTGCCCGGCGGCAGGGTGAGCGGCGCGGTGGCCGCGGTGCCGTTCAGCGTCAGCTCCGAGCGGTCGGGGCTGGCGGGCAGGTGGCCCTCGGTGCCCTCGGGCAACGTGAGCGTATAGGCGACCCGGCCATCGGCACAGGTCCAATCCACCGCGATCTCGCCGTGCGCCGTCTCGTGGCGCGCCGAAACGGGGGAGAGTTCGGGCAGCACGAACGGATCGACGCGCACGCGGGCGAAGGCCGGGGCGTCGGGATCGGGGGCGATGCCGGCGACGCTCTCGAACAGCCACTGGCAGATCGCGCCGTAGGCGTAGTGGTTGTAGCTGTTCATCTCGGGGTCGTAGATTTCGCCGTTCGGCCCCATCGCGTCCCAGCGTTCCCAGATCGTCGTGGCGCCGAGGTCGACCTGGTAGAGCCAGCCGGGGGCGTCGCGATTGAGCAGCAGCATCGCGGCGAGGTCGCGCGCGCCGATGCGGGTCAGGGCGGGCAGGATCGCGGGGGTGCCGATGAAGCCGGTGCCGATCTTGCCGCCGGTCGCCTCGACGGCGCGGCGGAAGTAGCGGGTGGCGGCGGGGACGTGTTGCTCGGGGACGAGGCCGTGCAGGAAGGCGAGGGCGTAAGTCGTCTGGTCCGACGCGCCGATGCGGCCGGAGGGGGTGATGAACTCCTCGGCGAAGGCGGCCTTGATCTCCTCGGCGCGGGCGCGGAAGCGGGTGGCCGCGTCGCGCTCGCCGAGCACCTCTGCGGTGCGCGCGACGAGGTCTGCGGAGATGTAGTGGTAGAGCGTCGCGGCGCAGTCGTCGCCGATGGTGGGCTGAGGCTTGCGGTTGTCGCCGACGGGCTGGAGCCAATCGCCGAAGGTGAAGCCCGGATCGGCGCGGCCGCCGGAATCGACGGTGCCGGGGGGTGGCAGGATGATCGGGCCGTCCGACAGGCTCCAGAGGTAGTCCATCCAGCGCTGCATCGCCGGGAACGCCTCGGCAAGGGCGGCCTTGTCGCCGTAGTGGAGCCAGAGGGTCCAGGGCAGGACGGTGATGACGTCGCCCCAGCCCGTCGAGCCGGGCGGGATGCCGAAGCTGTCGGGGTGGAGGCGGGTCGGATCGGGCGAGAAGTTGGAGATCGCGCCATCGGGGCGCTGGTCGACGATCAGCTCGCGCAGGTACTTGCGGAAGAACGCCTGGCAATCGTGCAGCCAGCAGGCCGTCGCGGCGAAGACCTGGGCGTCGCCGGTCCAGCCGAGGCGCTCGTCGCGCTGGGGGCAGTCGGTGGGCACGTCGATGAAGTTGCCGCGCTGCGACCAGAGGGTGTTGAGCACCAGCCGGTCGATTGCCGGAACGCCGCAGGTGAAGGCGCCCTTGGGGTGGGTGACCGACGAGATCGGCACCGCCTCGATGCGCTCGAGCGTGGCGTCGCCCTCGATGGTGACGCGGGCGTAGCGGAAGCCCATGAAGGTGAAGTGGGGGCGGTAGGATTCGGGGCCGTTCCCGGCGAGCGTGTACTCGATGCGGGCGGGCGCGGAGCGGTAGTTTGAATTGTCGATCTCGCCGTCCTGCCCGCACACCTCGGCGTGTTCGATGACGAGCCGCGCGCCGGGGTCGCCGGTGACGGTGAAGGCGACGTAGCCGCCGATGTTCTGCCCGAAATCGTAGCTGGTGGCACGGGCCTCGCCCCAGCTGCGCACCGGCGAGAGCGGCGCAAGTTCCTGCACCGGCGGGCATTCCTGCGCGACGAGGATGGCGGTATCGAGCGCGACCACCTCGACGCCAGCCTCGGCGGGAACGTCGACCTCGCGGGCGTCGAAGGTCTCGCCGTAGTAGATGCCGTTGCGCAGCACCGGCGTGGGGCCGCTGGTCCAGTCGGGGCCGGTGGCGAGGAGGGTGTCGCCGTCGAGGGTGAGCTCCGCGAGGGCGGCGACGCGGGTGCCGTAGGTGTCGTGGAGCATGCTCTGCGGCCACATGAGCTGCCCGCGATACCAGCCGTCGCCGAGCCAGATCTCGAGCCGGTTGCTGCCCGGCGCGAGGGCGGCGTCGAGGTCGTAGGTCTGGTAGGCGAGGCGCGCGTCGTAATTGGTCCAGCCCGGCGCGAGCAGGTCGGGGCCGAGGCGGTGGCCGTTGAGGAAGATCGTGTAGATGCCCAGCGCGGTGACGTGGAGCTGCTCGCGGCCCGTCACCTCGTCGAGGGTGAACTCGCGCACGACGCGGTGCGCGCGGCCGTTGTGGCCGGGGTCGTCGGCGGGAGAGATGGCGCGTGCGTTCCAGGTCCGGGTGAGCGGCGCGTGCGCGTCGCGTGGGTCGACAGCCTGATCCATGTGGTACTTTTCCCCCCTGGCGCGGGGCCGGCATTCGTGCGTGGCCCGCGCAACTTGATTGCCGGGAAGTCTGGCGGGGCGCAGTTTTCAAGTCAATCATTAATGAGCGAATGCAATCATGCTACGGTGCAGCATGATGGAACTTGATCGAAGGTGATCGCTTCCATTTGTGCCGCAATCCCGGTTTCGTTCAATTCGAGAGGGCCGACCATCAAGACAGACGGGCGAATTTCGGCTAGGGGTTCCGAAACCCAGCAGAAGGACGATGTCATCATGGACGCGATTGCCCCGACCGAACGCCATCTCGATCAGACCCAGATCGACGCCTACCGCCGCAACGGGTTCACCGTCATCGAGGACATCGTTCCCGCCGACCGGCTGGCCGATCTGAAAGCGGCG
Organism: Oceanicola granulosus HTCC2516; assembly: GCF_000153305.1. GTDB lineage: Bacteria > Pseudomonadota > Alphaproteobacteria > Rhodobacterales > Rhodobacteraceae > Oceanicola > Oceanicola granulosus. The sequence goes on along the minus strand of NZ_CH724108.1, from coordinate 143,835 downwards.
GTCGAGGCGGCGGTGGAGGCCGAGAGCGTGCGCGTTCCGGACGGGGAGCTGTCGACCTACGACAAGATCTTCACGCAGAAGGTCAACATCTGGTCGCGCCACCCGGACGTGAAGGCGCACACGCTGTGGGAGCGTTTCGGTCAGGTCGCCGCCGAGCTGACGGGCGGGCCGATGCGGATCTGGCACGACCAGGCGCTGTTCAAGCAGCCGGGCTTCGCCGACAACCGGACGCCGTGGCACCACGACGCCGTGTACTGGCCGCACCGCGACCACTGGCGCGCCACGACGATCTGGATCGCGCTCGAGGATGCGACGGAAGAGAACGGGTGCATGAGCTTCCTGCCGGGCACCCACGCGCTCGGGCCGCTCGATCCGGTGGCGCTCGACGATCCCGCCGACATCTTCGCCAACGCGCCGCACCTGCGGCAGGTCGATCCGGTCGCCTGTCCGCTCAAGGCGGGGTCGTGCACGTTTCACGACGGGCTGGTCTGGCATTGCGCGGGGCCGAACCGGAGCGAACGGCCGCGCAAGGCTTACGCGATCATCTACATGCCCGATGGCACGATCTATACCGGCGCCAACCACGTGCTGACCGACACGCTCGACCTGACGACGGGTGCGCCGCTGGCTGGAGATCTGTTCCCGCGTGCCGGCTGAGCTGCCGGCGGCGACGTTCCGGGTAAGCCAGGCGGAAGTCAGGCTCTCGATGCGCCGGCCGGTGCGGGCACAGGTGCTCGAGGACCTGGACGACGTCGCTGCGCACGATCACAGCTTTCACGAGATGGGCCTCGTCGTCGCCGGGGCGGGGCGGCATCTTGCGGTGGACGGGGCGCACGAGCTGCGCCCGGGCTCGCTCTACCTGATCCCGCCGCACGAGACGCATGCGATCGAGGCGGGGGAGGGGCTGTCGATCCTCAACCTCTACTACATGGTCGAGCGGCTGGCCGAGGATCTGCCCGCGCTGTGGGAGGAGCCCGGCCTCGTGCCGCTGTTTCTCGACACCGAGACGACGCGCCGTCGGCTGCCGCGCCGCCGGCAGGTCCAGGTGCGCCGGCGGGCCGCGCTCGAGGCCGAGATCCGCTCGCTGGTGGTGGAGAGTGCCTGGGTCGATCCGTCGCCGCTGATCCTGCGCTCGGGGCTGCTGAAGGTCGGGGCGCTCGCGGCGCGGGCGTGGCGGCTGGAGGACCCGGACATCGCGCAGGGCCAGCTGCGGGCGGCGGTGCGCCGAGAGATCGCGTGGCTCGACGAGCTGGCCGCGACGGGGGCGCCGCTGAGCAACGATCCGCAGCAGGGGCTGTCGGCGGATCACCTGTCGGAGCTGTTTCGCGAGTCGATCGGGCTGACGCGGCAGGCGTATTTCCAGCAGCGGCGCATCCACAGGGCCTGCACCCGGCTGCTCGGGACGAACGACGCGATCTCGCAGATCGCCATGGACCTCGGCTATGCGGACGCACCGCACTTCTGCCGCCACTTCCGCCGCCACCGCGGTCAGTCTCCCGGCAGCTACCGGCGCAGCTTCGGGTAGGCGGGGCACGATCAGGCAAACGTCTCCCGGCAGCAATCGTCGAGCGCCGCCAGAGTGCGGAACTTGCGCGAGGCAACGCTAGCCGGTGCGCTGCGCGATCATCCAAGTCCCCTCTGCATTGCAATGGCGATGAAATCCAGAACGGCGCGAGAGCGGTTGCTGCGCTTCCAAGCGAGTATCGTTCGGCTGCGGAAGTCGGGATGGACGATGGGGCGGGTCTCCACGTTGCGGCCGAGGAAGCCGATAAGGCTTTCGGGGTAGATCGTGACTCCCAGCCCCGCCGCGACGAGACCGATCAGCGCCAGGGTGTTGGACGCCTCCAGCCTCGGCTGCAGCGGCATCCCGACCTGACTGAACAGGTCCTCCAGCCGGTAGCGGAACTCGCCCCACTGGGCCATGTCGCCGAGGATCAGGGGTTGCCCGGCGAGGTCGACCGGGTGCAGCTGGTGCTGGCGCAGAAGCGGGTGGCCGCGCGGCATCACCGCGTAGAGCAGGTCGCTCGCCAGCAATTCGGTGCGGCACTCGCTGTTGTCGTAGGGGCCGATCATGAAGCCTACGTCGATCTCGTCGTTGGCCAAGGCCAGCTTCTGGCCCTGAGTGCGCATGTATTGCAGCTCGAGCGCGATGTCGGGGTGGCGCGCGCCAAAGCGGGAGACGGTGCGGGGCATCAGTTCGGTCGCCGCGAAGGCCATGTAAGCAACGCGCACCCGCCCGGTGCGGCCTTCGGCGACGCTGCGCGCCTCACTGACGGACTGGGCCGTGCTGGCGAGGATCTCGCCGGCCCGCCGATAGAAGAGCCGGCCCGCCGGGGTCAGCATCACCTCCCGGGTGGTGCGCTCGAGCAAGCGGTAGCCCAGCACCGACTCAAGCTTCTGGATCCGGCGGCTCAGCGCCGACTGGTCGAGCGCCAGCCGCTCTGCGCTGCGACGGAAGTTCAGCTCCTGCGCGACGGTCACGAATGACTGCAACAGCGACAGCTCGGGCAGCGGGCGCACGGTGTCTCTAGCCTCCGGGATTGGTCGATGCGTTCAATGCATCAATAAAGGCCTGATCGTCAATTCTCTTCACCGCCATCCTGCTTGATCCTCTGTTCCACCGGGCAGGGACATCGGCACGAGACACCACCCCGGCGCCCCGATGATCAATAAAGCAAGCCTTACCGAACTCTTGGAGGACCCATGGCGGAGATGGACAACAAAGAACTGGACAAAATGCTTCAGGCCGCGTTCGACGCATCGAGCAAGCTGTACCAGGAGCGCGGCTTCCAGCGCCGCGTGGGCTTCGGCAAGCGTCCCGCGCTGGTCAGCGTCGACCTCGCGAACGCCTGGACGCGGCCGGGCAACCCCTTCACCTGCGACCAGGAGAAGATGGACAACGAGATCATCCCGTCGATGCAGCGGCTGCTCAAGGCGTTCCGCGCGCAGAACCTGCCCGTGGTGCACGTCACCACCGCCTACGAGATCACCGACCGCGACGCGCCGTTCACCGACATGGGCCTCTGGCACAACAAGATCCCCGTCGACGTCGTCGACCTCGCCGACAAGGATCTCTGGGCCATCGACAGCCGCATCGCCCCCGTCGAGGGCGAATACACCCTGCTGAAGAAGCGCGCCTCGTCGTTCCACGGCACCGAACTCGCCGGCATCCTGCGCGCCAACGACGTCGACACGATCCTCGTGACCGGCGTCACCGCCTGCGCCTGCGTGCGCCAGACGATCTGCGACGGCATCGCCGACGGCTTCCGCCCGATCGCGGTCCGCGAGGCGATCGGCGACCGCGTGCCGGGCGCCGTCGCGTGGAACCTCTTCGACATCGACGCCAAGTTCGGAGACGTGAAATCCACCGACGAATGCGTCGCCTACATCGATGGCCTCGCCGGGGTCGCGGCGGCGGCGGAATAACCAGCGACAGGCGCCGCACCGTGCGGCGCCTTTCCATTCCGGCCGGGCGCACGGCCGCACCGGTCCAAGACAGACGAGAACGTCACGAACAACCAGGAGGGAACAGGATGGCGAGAATCGGAGTGGACGTCGGCGGGACGAACACGGACCTCGTGCTCGAGACGGGCGCGGGGGTCTTCTACCACAAGGTTCCGACGACGCTGAAGAACCAGTCGATCGGTGTCGTCGAGGGGGTCCGCCGGATCTGCGAGATGGCCGGGATCGGGACGTCCGAGGTGGAGACCATCGTGCACGGCACCACCACGGCGACCAACATCACAATCGAGCACAACGGCTCGGAATGCGGGATGATCACGTCGAAGGGCTTCCGCGACATCCTCCACATCGGCCGCCACAAGCGCCCGCACAATTTCTCGCTGCACTTCGATGTCCCCTGGCAGAGCCAGCCGCTGGTCAAGCGGCGCAACCGGATCGCCGTGACCGAGCGCATCGTGCCCCCGACCGGCGAAATCGAGACGGCCCTCGACGAGCAGGCCGTACGCGACGCCTGCGCCCTGTTCAGGAAGCGCGGCATCGACTCGGTCGTCATCGGCTTCATGTTTGCCTTCCTCAACGACGCCCACGAGCGTCGCGCCCGCGAGATCGTGCTCGAGGAGATGCCCGGCGCCTACGTCACGCTTTCCTCCGAGGTCGCCAACGTGATGCGCGAGTACGAGCGCTTCTCGACGGCGGCGATGAACTCCTATGTGGGCCCCAAGACGGCCTTCTACCTGCGCGACCTCGAGGCCCGCCTGCGCGACGCCGGTGTCGGCTCGAAGCTGCGGATCATCCAGTCCAACGGCGGCGTCTCGACCGTGGACGCCTGCGCCAAGCGGCCGGTGCGGATCCTGATGTCCGGCCCCGCCGGCGGCGTCATCGGCGGCGCGGCCGAGGGCGAGATGGCCGGCACCGGCAACGTCATCACCGTCGATATCGGCGGCACCTCGGCCGACATCAGCACCATTCCCGACAACCAGATCAAGATCATGAACCCCCGAGACACCTACGTCTCGGGCCATCCTGTCCTGACGCCGATGATCGACCTCGTCACCATCGGCGCCGGCGGCGGGTCGATCGCCTACATCGACGAGGCCGGCGGCTTCAACGTCGGACCGCGCTCCGCCGGTTCCGAGCCGGGGCCGGCCTGCTACGGGCGCGGCGGCACCGAGCCGACCGTAACCGATGCGCAGATCGTGCTGGGCCGGCTCGATCCCGACATGGCCCTCGGCGGCGATCTCGAGCTCGATGCCGAACTGGCGCGGAAGGCAGTCGAGGAGAAAATCGCCAAGCCGCTGGGCCTGTCGGTCACCGACGCCGCGCTCGGCATCATCAAGATCATCAACAACAACATGGCGCTCGCGATCCGCTCGAACTCCGTCGCGCGCGGCGTCGATCCCCGGCAATTCTCGATCATGCCGTTCGGCGGCGCCGGTCCGCTGCACGGCGTCGCGCTGGCCGAGGCGGTTTCGGCCAAGGACGTGCTGGTGCCGGTCGCGCCCGGCATCACCGCCGCCGTGGGCCTGCTCAAGACCGACCTGCAATACGAGCACACCGAGGCCGTCGTGATCGAACTCAACGCCTCCGGAGAGGCCGAGCACGCCCGCATCAACGCGGCGGTCGAGACGCTGAAGGGATGCGTCGCCGACGAGTTGGCCGCCGACGGCATCGCCGCCGCCGACCAGTGCATCGAGGTGGTGGCCGAATGCCGCTACCACGGCCAGGGCTTCGAGCTGCGCGCCACCATGCCCGACGGTCCGGTGACGGCCGACAACGTGAAGTCGATCACCGACTCCTTCCACGATCAGCACCAGATGGACTACGGCTACAGCTACCGCGACGCCGAGGTGGAGCTCATCACCCTGCGCGCCATCGGCTCGGCCAGCTCAAGGAAGATCGAGATCCCCCGGGTGCAAAAGACCGACGGCTCCAGCATCGACCGGGCGCTGATGTTCGTGCGCACCACCACCTTCGACAACGGGCAGACTCTGGAGACCCCGCGCTACGACCGCATGAAGCTCTATTGCGGCGATATCGTGCCCGGCCCGGCGATCCTGATCCAGCACAACTCCACGACGCTGGTCCCGCCCGGCTACGTCGCCGAGACCCTCGACTACGGCAACACCCGCGTTCGGCTCGCCGGCGACGGCCAATAAGAGAAAGATGCAGATGAACGTCATGACCGAAACCCGCGCCGAAGTCGATCCGATCACCCTCCAGGTGATCCGCGGCTCCTTCGAAACCATCGCCGAGGAGATGGGGCATGTCCTCTACCGCATGTCATTCTCCTCGATCATCCGCGAGAGTCAGGATCTCGGCGCGGGCCTGTTCGACACCGCGTACAACACCCTCTGCGAGAGTGAATCGACGCCGATGCACATCGGTTCGATCCCGGGCTATCTGCGCGGTATCGAGGAGACGCTGGAGGACGGCGAGTGGTACGAGGGCGACGTCGTCGTCCACAACCACCCCTACCACGGCGCCTCTCACACGCCCGACCTCGCGATCGTCGTGCCCGTCTTCTACCAGGGCCGGCTCGTCGGCTTCGCGGGCAACACCGCACACCATGTCGACATCGGCGCGGCGACGCCGGGCCTCATCATCGACGTGCCCGACGTGTTCGCCGAGGGGATGTTGCTGGCCGGGGTGAAGCTCTGCCGCAAGGGCGAGCCCAACACCGCCATATGGAACTTCATCCGCAACAACAGCCGCGCGGCGCAGCAGCTGGTGAGCGACATCGAGGCGCAGGTCGCCTCGGCGCGGCTCGGGGCGAAGCGGTTCGTGGAGCTGATCGAGAAGTACGGCGAGGAGATGGTGTTCGGCGCGGCCAACCAGCTCATGGCCTATTCCGAGCGGATGACCCGCCAGCGCATCTCCGAGATCCCCGACGGCGAGTACGAGGCCGAAGGCTGGCTCGACGACGACGGGCGCAACCGCGACCGGCAGCTCAAGGTCAAGGTGACGGTGCGGGTCGCGGGCGACGAGGTGGAGGTCGACCTGACCGGCTCCGCCGACCAGACACCCACCGCCTACAACGTCCCTTTCGAGGGCTCGACGAAGGTGGCCGCCTACGCCGCCTTCCGCAAGCTGCTGCTCGACGCCGCGACCTCCGACATGCGGGTGCCGTCCAACGAGGGCTCGTTCCGTCCGATCAAGGTCACGGCGCCGCTCGGCTCGATCTTCAACCCGAAGTTCCCGGCCTCCGCCGAGGCCCGCTTCACCCAGTGCAACCGCATGATCGATCTCATCATCCGCGCCCTCGCGCCGGTGATGCCCGACACGGTGATCGCGGGCAGCTCCGCCTCGATCAGCTTCGCCGCCTATTCCGGCGTGCGGCCGTCGGGGGATTACTGGGTGTTCCTCGAGGTCAACGAGGGGGCCTACGGCGGCCGGCCGCGCTCGGACGGGCCCGACAGCATCGACAACCTCATGGCCAACACCCGCAACAACCCGCTCGAAGACCTCGCGATGCACATCCCGATGATCTGCGATCGCTACGAGCTGCGCGACGACATGCCGCCCGGCGCGGGCGAGTACCGCGGCGGCATCGGCGTGGTGAAGTCGCAGCGGGTGCTGACCCCGGCCTTCATCACCCACGAGAGCGAGCGCCACAGCGAAGCGCCGTGGGGCATCTTCGGCGGTCACGAGGGTGCGGTCGGCAGGTGCCTCGTCTACAACGCCGACAGCCCCGACGACGTGACGGAGATGCACTCCAAGTTTTCCGGCCTCGAGGTCAAGGCGGGGGACGTCATGGCCTACTACAGCCCCAACGGCGGCGGCTTTGGTGACCCTCTAAAGCGCCCTGAGATGAAGGTGCTGGAGGACGTGCTCGACGGGTTCTGCAGTGTCGACCATGCCCGCAGCGCCTACGGGGTGGTGGTCGACCTCGACAGCGAGACGGTCGACATGGGGGCGACCAACGCCCTGCGCGAGCGGATGCGCTCCGCCGCTGACTGAGACGAGGGGGTGCCGCGAAAGCGGCGCCCCTCCTCCTTTCCTGGCGCGACGTCCGGGTAAGAACCAACAACAGGGAACAGGGACAAGAGAGATGACGACAACGGAGCTCTACACCACCGACAGGAAGCGCGAGTCGCTGATCGAGGAATCGATCCTGCCCACGCTCATCACCCAGCGCCCCATCGGCTGGCTCGGCTACGCCTGGATCTGGATCGGCATCGCGGTCATCATCGCCACCTACTCGCTCGGCGCCGCCGGCATCGGCGGCGGCGTGGACCTCGCGACGGTGATCGTGGTGATCGCGCTCGCCAACCTCGCCATCGGGGCGCTGATGCTGCTGACCGCCGACATCGGCACCGAGCACGGCCTGTCCTTCGCCGTCTATCTTCGCGCGCCCTTCGGCATCCACGGCACCCACATCCCCGCCGTCTCGCGCGGGATCGTCGCTGCGGCGTGGTTCGGCATCCAGACCTACCTCGGCGCGCTCGCGCTCAACGGCATCGGCGCATACTTCCTCGGCTTCGAGAACTGGGTGCTCTGGTACGTCCTGTTCGCCATCGTTCAGGTGGTCAACACCGCCATGGGCATCAAGTCGGTCGAGCGCATGGCCTCGCTCGCCGCGCCGGCCATCATCGCGATCTCGGTCTGGATGTACTTCACCCTCGAAGGCGTGGCCCAGACCGAGGGCATCAACATCTGGACCTTCGAGGCCACCGGCGAGATGACCCTGCTGGTGCTGTTCATCGCCAACATGAGCTTCTGGTCGACGCTCGCCGTCGACATCCCCAACCTGACCCGCTTCGTGAAGGTCGAGCCCGGCGCGAGGAGCTTCTTCAAGCGCAACCGCAACGTGCTCGTTGCCCAGCTCGTCGCGCTCCCGGTGATGCAGGCGCTGGTCGCCGGCCTCGGCGCGGTGTCGTTCATCGCCACCGGCAACTGGAACCCGATCGAGGTCATCCAGGGGGAGGGGCAGGGGCTGTCGCTGGTGCTTCTCCTGGCGCTGGTGGTGCTGGCGCAATGGTCGACGAACAACTCCGCCAACCTGATCCCCTCGGCACTGACCTTCATCAACCTCGCGCCGCGGCTGATCAACTACAAGATCGCCGTCGTCCTCGCCGGCGTCGTCGGAACGCTGTGCTTTCCCTGGCAGATCCTGAACAACCTGTTCGTCTTCCTGGGCTACTACGGCGCGTTCCTGTCGGCGCTCGGCGGCATCATGGTGGCCGACTACTACATCCTGCGCCGCCGCCGGCTCAACGTCCCCGAGCTCTACAAGACCGACGGCCAATACCGCTACGCCGGCGGCTTCAACTGGGCCGGCCTAGCCTCGTGGTTCATCGCCGGCGGCGTCGCGGCCTACTTCTCGCAGTATGCCTTCATCATCGGCTTCCCGCTAGGCCTCGTGCTGCACCTGGCGCTGATGAAGATGGCGGTACTGAAGGCTCACCCGCAAGCCGAGATCGAGGCCGGCGAGGCCGGCGAGGGCGGCGACTACCTCGCCACCTCGGAAGGACTGAGCTGGGTCTACGCCGGCGACGGCCGGTTCGCCCGGATGACGCCCGAGCAGGCGCAGGGCCGGGCGGTCGGCCGCGAAGACCTCTGAGCCTCCGGACCTGACGGCCACCAAGCGCGCGCCCTCGGGCGCGCGCTTTTCGTTTCACACCAGCGCCGGCGCGGTCTTCGACTGGCGCTCGCGCCAGACCTCGGGCGTCATGCCTTCGCGGGCGCGGAAGACGCGGATCAGGTGGGACAGGTCGCAGAAGCCGGTCTGGGTGGCGATCTCGGTGATGGTCAGCTGGGGTCGCGTCAGCATCCAGCGGGCCTGCGCGAGGCGCAGCCGCATGAACGCCTCTGCGGGCGACAGGCCGAGCGCGGCGGTAAAATGCCGCTCGAGCTTGCGGCGGCTGACGCCGAGCCCTCCCGCCACCTCCGCCACCGTCGGCGCGGTTTCCATGTTCTGCTGCACCCGCAGCAACGCCTTGCGCACCAGCGGATCGCGGCTCTTCAGCTCGACAGGCAGGCCGGGCTGCGGGTTGTCGGCGGCCATCGCCTCGTCGATGATCATGATGTGCAGGCTCTTGCGCGCCGTCGCCCGCCCGATGTGGCGGTCCACGAGGAAGGCCGCGAGATGCGCCGAACTCGCCCCGCCCGAGCAGGTCAGCCGGTCGCGGTCGACGACGTAGATCTTGTCGGAGACCGGGTGCAGCCCGTCGAATTGCTCGAGAAAGTCGTCGTGGTGAAACCAGCTGACGCAGCATTGATAGCCGCGCATCAGCCCGGCCCGGTGCAGGATGAACGCCCCGGTGCAGACCCCGACGAGCGGCACCCCGGCTTCGGCGGCGCGCCTGAGATAGTGCGTGTAGGCCGGCTCGAGCCGCTCGATCTCGTCGATCAGCCCGCCGACGACGACGATGTAGTCGAACTGCGCCGGATCTCCGAGCCGCTCGTCGGGCTGCACCGTCAGACCGCAGCTCGAGCGCACCGGGTTCATCGACGCCGACAGCACCTTCCAGCCGCAGTGAATCGGCCGCGACCGGTCGCCCTCGTCGGCGGCGAGCCGCAGGACATCGACGAAATTGGCGAACGCCGAGAGGGTGAATCGCCGCGCGAGGATGAAACCGACGTTCAACCTTCTGCGGTTGGGTGTGAGGGGCATGGTCATGGCGCAATCCTACCACCCAAGTGGCGCATATATCCAGTACCGCGCGCGCGTCGCGTGCGAGGGTCCGAGCCACCGGACACTCGCCGACACGGAGCGGTCGCCACATGACGAAGTTCTCAGCCGTCAGCCTCCTGAAGAACGCCCTCACCGGCCACAGGAACTGGACCGAGCAATGGCCCGACAGCCAGCCGAAGGAGGAGTACGACGTTGTCATCGTCGGCGCCGGCGGCCACGGGCTGGGCGCGGCCTACTACCTCGCCAAGGAGCACGGCATCACCAACGTCGCGGTGATCGACAAGGGCTGGCTCGGCGGCGGCAACACCGGCCGCAACACCACGATCATCCGCTCCAACTACCTCTACGACGAGAGCGCCCGGCTGTTCGACCACGCGCTCGACCTCTGGCAGGATCTCAGCCAGGAGCTGAACTACAACGTCATGTACTCCAATCGCGGCGTGCTGATGCTGGCCCACAACGTCCACGACGTGCAGAGCTTCAAGCGCCACGTCCACGCCAACCGGCTCAACGGCGTCGACAACCAGTGGCTGACGCCCGAGGAGTGCAAGGAGGTCTGCCCGCCGCTGAGCCTGCGCAAGGACGCCCGCTACCCGGTCATGGGCGGCGCGCTGCAGCGCCGCGCCGGCACCGCCCGCCACGACGCGGTTGCCTGGGGCTACGCGCGCGGCGCGGCGGCGCGCGGCGTCGACATCATCCAGAACTGCCCCGTCACCGCCATCCGCCGCCACCCCGACGGGTCGGTCGCCGGCGTCGAGACGGCGCGGGGCTTCATCCGCGCCAGGAAGGTCGCGGTCTCGGCGGCCGGGCACACCTCGGTCGTGATGGACAGCGCCGGCGTGCGGCTGCCGCTCGAGAGCTACCCGCTGCAGGCGCTGGTCAGCGAGCCGGTCAAGCCGGTCTTCCCCTGCGTTGTCATGTCGAACGCGGTCCATGCCTACATCAGCCAGTCCGACAAGGGCGAGCTGGTGATCGGCTCGGGGACCGACCAGTATACCAGCTACTCCCAGCGCGGCGGCCTGCCCCTGATCGAGCACACCGTCGCGGCGATCTGCGAGGTGTTCCCGGTGTTCAACCGGATGCGGATGCTGCGCAAGTGGGCCGGCATCGTCGACGTCACGCCCGACCGCTCGGCGATCCTCGGCAAGACGCCGGTCAAGGGGCTCTACGTCAATTGCGGCTGGGGCACCGGTGGCTTCAAGGCCACCCCCGGCGCGGCGCACACCCTCGCCTGGACCGTCGCCAAGGACGAGCCGCACCCGATCAACGCGCCCTTCACGCTGGAGCGGTTCCGCACCGGCCGGCTGATCGACGAGGCCGCCGCCGCCGCCGTCGCGCACTGACACCGCTGCCCACCGAGGTTTCCCGATGCTCCTGATCCACTGTCCCTATTGCGACGAGACGCTGCCCGAGGCCGAATTCACCTACGCCGGGCAGGCCCACGTGGTGCGTCCCGCCGACCCGTCCGGCGAGAGCGACGCCGACTGGGAGGCGTTCCTGTTCCTCCGCGACAACGCCAAGGGCCCGCACTTCGAGCGCTGGCGTCACCTGCACGGCTGCGGGCGCTTCTTCAACGCGGTGCGCGACACCGTCAGCGACAGGTTCCTCACCACCTACGAGGCGGGCCTGCCCCGCCCCGACCTCTCGACCCTGACGGAGGACCAGCCATGAGCAGCCATCGCGTCGCCGGCAAGGGCCGCATCGACACCACGCGGCCCGTCAGCTTCACCTTCGACGGCCGCCGCTACAGCGGCGCGGCGGGCGACACCGTCGCCTCGGCGCTGCTCGCGCACGGGGTCCACCTGATGGGCCGCTCGTTCAAGTACCACCGCCCGCGCGGCCCGGTGACGGCCGGCTCCGAGGAGCCCAACGCCCTGATCGGCACCCGGCGCGGCCCCGGCCGCTTCGAGCCCAATACCCGCGCCACGGTGCAGGAGATCTGGCAGGGCCTCGAGACCACCTCGCAGAACAAGTATCCGAGCCTGAAATGGGACGTCGGCGCGGTCAACGACGCGGGCTACATGCTGTTCTCGGCCGGCTTCTACTACAAGACGTTCATGTGGCCGAAAAGCTTCTGGGACAAGGTCTACGAGCCGTTCATCCGCGCCGCCGCCGGCCTCGGCGTCAGCCCCTCCGAGGACGACCCCGACCGCTACGCCTCGCGCAACATGCACTGCGACGTGCTCGTCGTCGGCGCCGGCCCGACCGGCCTCGCCGCCGCCCACAGCGCGGCGCTCGCCGGGGCGAAGGTGGTGCTCGTCGACGAGCACGCCGAGATGGGCGGGGCGCTGCTCTCCGACCCTGACGTGCAGATCGACGGCGCGGGCGCATGGACATGGCTCGCCTCGCGGCTGGCCGAGCTGCGTGCCCTCGGCGTGCGCACCATGACGCGCACCACCGCCATCGGCTACTACCATCAGAACCTCGTCGGCCTCTGCGAAAAGCTGACCGACCACCTCCCCGACCTGCCCGCCGACACCCCGCGCGAGCGCATGTGGCGGGTGCGCGCGAAGCGGGTCGTGCTGGCGCAGGGGGCGCTGGAGAAGCCGCTCGTCTTCCACGGCAACGACCGCCCCGGCGTGATGCTCGCCGGCTCCGCGCAGACCTACCTCAACCGCTTCGGCGTGCTCGTCGGCAAGGCTCCCGTCGTGCTCACCTCCCACGATTCCGCGTGGTTCGCCGCCTTCGACCTCGCCGACGCCGGGGCGAAGGTACAGGCCATCGTCGACACCCGCGACAGCGTCCGCGACGACCTGCGCGCCGGCGCGTCGGCGCGCGGCATCGAGGTCCGCCTGTCGCACACCGCCACCGGCACCTCCGGGCGGCTGCGGGTCAAGTCCCTGCGGGTCGCCCCGCTGCGCGCGGACCAGGTCGGCGCGGCCACCGAGATCGCCTGCGACGCGGTGCTCATGTCGGGCGGCTGGACCCCGTCGCTGCACCTCTTCTCCCACACCAAGGGCTCGCTGACGTGGGACGACACACAGACCACGTTCCTGCCCAAGGACACCCCCGAAGATTGCCACATCGCCGGCGCGAGCAGGGGCCTCTGGGGCTACGAGGCCGCGCTCGTCGACGGCGACAAGGCCGGGCGCGAGGCCGCGCAGGCGCTCGGGCTGAAGATCGCGGCGGGCCGCTTCGAGGTCGCGCAGGACCGCACCGGCAGCGGCGTCAGCCACCGCGAGCTGCCGAGCGACCGCAGCCCGGCCCGCTCCAAGGCGTTCGTCGACTTCCAGAACGACGTCACCGCAAAGGATCTCCGCCTCGCCGTGCGCGAGGGGATGCGCTCGATCGAGCACGTCAAGCGCTACACCACCAACGGCATGGCCACCGACCAGGGCAAGATGTCCAACATCAACGGCCTCAACATCGCCGCCGACGCCCTCGGCAAGCCGCAGCCGCAGGTCGGCCTCACCACCTTCCGGCCGCCCTACACCCCGACGACCTTCGGCTGTTTCGCCGGCTACCACCGGGGCAGCCACTTCGAGGTGACGCGCAAGACCCCCATCGACGGCTGGGCCGAGGCGCACGGCGCGGCATTCGAGCCGGTCGGCCAGTGGCGGCGCGCATGGTACTTCCCGCAACCCGGCGAAAGCATGGACGACGCGGTGCGGCGCGAGTGCAGGGCGACCCGCGAGAGCGTCGGGATCTTCGACGCCTCCACGCTCGGCAAGATCGAGGTCATGGGCCCCGGTGCCGTCGAGTTCATGAACCGCATGTACACCAACCCCTGGACCAAGCTCGGCATCGGCCGCTGCCGCTACGGCCTGCTGCTCGGCGACGACGGCTACATCCGCGACGACGGCGTCATCGGCCGGCTCGGGCAGGACCGCTTCCACGTCACCACCACCACCGGCGGCGCGGCGCGCGTGCTGAACACGATGGAGGATTACCTCCAGACCGAGTGGCCCGATCTCGACGTCTGGCTCACCTCCACCACCGAGCAATGGGCCACCGTCGCGCTCAACGGCCCCAATGCGGCCGCGCTGCTCGCGCCGCTGGTCGAGGGCGTGACGCTCAGCGACGACGACTTCCCGCACATGTCCTGCGCCGAGTGCACCGTCGCCGGGATGCCCGCGCGGCTGTTCCGCATCAGCTTCACCGGCGAGGTCGGCTTCGAGGTCAACGTCCCCGCCCCGATGGGCCTCAGGCTCTGGGAGCTGCTCTGGGAGCGGGGCCGGCAATACGGCATCACGCCCTACGGCACCGAGGCGATGCACGTGCTGCGCGCCGAGAAGGGCTACATCATCGTCGGGCAGGACACCGACGGCACCGTGACCCCCTACGACACCGGCATGAGCTGGGCCATCGGCAAGAAGAAGCCCGACTTCGTCGGCATGCGCGGCCTCGCCCGGCCCGACCTTCAGGCACCGGGGCGCAAGCAGCTCGTCGGCCTGCTGAGCGAGGATCGCTCCAAGCTCGAGGAAGGCGCGCAGATCGTGTTCGACCCGAACCAGCCGGTGCCGATGAAGATGGTGGGCCACGTCACCTCTTCCTACGACGTCGGCACCTCGGGGCGGCCCATCGCCCTCGCGCTTGTCGAGGGGGGGCACGACCGGATGGGGGAGATCGTCCACATCCCCATGCCCGACCGCACCATCGCCGCGAAGATCACCCCCACCGTCTTCGTCGACCCCGACAACGCGCGCCTGAAGCTTTGAGGAGACCGCCATGAACGCTCCCGTATCCGCCCTGACCCCCGGCCCGCTCGTCGAGACCGACGTGGTGCGCGTCTCGCTCGAAGCCCCGCGCGGCCGGCTTTCGCTGCGCGCCCGCGGCGAACTCGCCCCGTTCGACGTCGCGCTCGGCCTGACGCTGCCGCGCAAGATCGGCCAGCGCGCCGCGGGCGACGGCATCGAGGCGCTCTGCCTCGGCCCCGACGAGTGGATGATCCACGCCCCCGAGGCGCAGGTCGGCGCGCTCCTGTCCGCCTGCGCCACGCTCTACGAACGTCACCCGCACAGCCTCGTCGATGTCTCGGGCCGCGAGACCACCTACGTCGTCGACGGCCCGGGCGCGCTCGACCTGCTGAGCGTCGGCTGCCCGCGCGACCTCGACCGCATCCTCCCCGGCGAGGGCCGCCGCACCGTCTTCGACGGCGTCACCGTCATCCTGTGGCGCGACGGCGAGACCACCGCCCGCCTCGACGTCTGGCACAGCTTCGCGCCCTACCTGTCCGAGCTGCTCGAGACGGGAAGCCGCGAGCTCGCCGCCGACGCCGCGGCCGCCCGCTGAGACCCAACAAGGAGCTCCCCATGTTCGACCAACTCCCCCCCACCGACATCTCCGACCGCGCCGTCTCCGACGCCATCGCCGAGGAACTCGACCGTCAGAAGAGCCAGATCGAGCTGATCGCCTCCGAGAACATCGTCTCGCCGGCGGTCATGGCGGCGCAGGGCTCGGTGCTGACCAACAAGTACGCCGAGGGCTACCCCGGCCGGCGCTACTACGGCGGCTGCGAGTTCGTCGACAAGGTCGAGGCGCTCGCCATCGACCGGCTCAAGCAGCTCTTCGGAGCCGGCTTCGCCAACGTCCAGCCGCACTCGGGCGCGCAGGCCAACCAGGCGGTGTTCCTCGCGCTCCTCGCGCCGGGCGACCGGATCATGGGCATGTCGCTCGCGCATGGCGGCCACCTGACCCACGGCTCGCCCGTCACCATGTCGGGCAAGTGGTTCGACGTGGTCTCCTACGAGGTCGATCCTGAAACCCACCTGATCGACATGGACGAGGTCCGCGCCCGCGCCCTCGAGACCCGGCCCAAGCTGATCCTCGCCGGCGCCTCCGCCTACCCCCGCCGGATCGACTTCGCCGCGTTCCGCGAGATCGCCGACGAGGTCGGTGCCTACCTGATGGTCGACATGGCGCACTATGCCGGCCTGATCGCCGCCGGCCACTATCCGAACCCGGTGCCGCACGCCCACGTCGTCACCTCCACCACCCACAAGACCCTGCGCGGCCCGCGCGGCGGCGTCATCCTCAGCAACGACGAGGCGCTGGCGAAGAAGTTCAACTCCGCCGTCTTCCCGGGCAACCAGGGCGGTCCGCTGATGCACGTGATCGCCGCCAAGGCCGTCGCCTTCGGCGAGGCGCTGGAGCCGTCGTTCCGCGACTACGCCGCCGCCGTGATCGACAATGCGCGGGCGCTCTCCCAGGTGCTGCTCGCGGGCGGGCTCGGCATCGTGTCGGGCGGCACCGACAGCCACATGGTCCTCGTCGACCTGCGCCCCAAGGGCGTCACCGGCAAGGTCGCCGAGATCGCGCTCGAGCGCGCCGGGCTGACCTGCAACAAGAACGCCATCCCCAACGACCCCGAGAAGCCCTTCGTCACCTCCGGCGTCCGCCTCGGCTCGTCGGCCGGGACCACGCGCGGCTTCGGCAGGGCCGAGTTCGAGACGATCGGCCGGTTGATCCTGCAGGTGCTCGACGCCCTCGCCGACAGCCCCGAGGGCGACGCCGCCGTCGAGGCCGAGGTGCGCGCCGAGGTGCGGGCGCTCTGCGACGCCTTCCCGATCTACGGCGGCTGAGCCATGTTCCTGTCGGTCTTCGACATCTTCAAGATCGGCATCGGCCCGTCGTCGTCGCACACGATGGGGCCGATGCTCGCCGCGGCGCGCTTCCTCGACGACCTGCGCGGCGGTGCCGAGAAGACGCCGGGCGCGGGGGAATTGCACCGGCTCGGAGCGCGTCTCTACGGCTCGCTCGCCTGGACCGGCAAGGGCCACGCCACCGATCGCGCGGTGATCCTCGGCCTCTGCGGCCTGCTCCCCGAGACGCTCGACCCGGCCGAGGCCGAGGCGCTGGAGGCACAGGTCCGACGCGAGCGCATCGTGCGGCCCGAGGGGCTGGGCGAGCTGCGCTTCGACCCGGAGCGCGATCTCGTCTTCGACTTCGGCCCGCCGCTCGAGGGCCACGCCAACGGCATGGTGCTGAAGGCCTACGACCGCGCCGGCAACGGCTACCACACCCAGACCTACTATTCCGTCGGCGGCGGCTTCGTCGTCACCGCCGCCGAACTCGCCGCCCGCGACGAGGCTCCCGGCCCGCAGCCCGACGCCACCGGCCCCGCCTTTCCCTATCCCTTCACGACCGCGCGCGAGATGCTGGCGATGGCCGCCCGCTCGGGCAAGAGCATCGCCGCCATGAAGCGCGCCAACGAGACGGTGCTGCACGGCGACCGGCTCGACACCCGCATCGACGCCATCCTCGCCGCGATGGATTCCTGCATCGAGCGCGGCCTGTCGCAGGACGGCATCCTGCCCGGCGGGCTGCAGGTGCGCCGCCGCGCCAAGGCGATCCACGACCAGCTCCTCGCCGAGGAGGGCCGCAACCTCGCCCAGCCCCACCAGGCGAACGACTGGATGAGCGTCTACGCGATGGCGGTCAACGAGGAGAACGCCGCGGGCGGCAAGGTGGTCACCTCGCCCACCAACGGCGCCGCCGGCGTGGTGCCCGCGGTGCTGCGCTACTACCGCGACCACTGCATCGGCGCGACCACCGACGGCGCGCGCGACCTGCTGCTGGTCGCGGCGGCCATCGGCGGGCTGATCAAGCACAACGCCTCGATCTCGGGCGCCGAGGTCGGCTGCCAGGGCGAGGTCGGCTCGGCCTCCGCGATGGGAGCCGCCGGGCTGTGCGCCGCGCTCGGGGGCAGCGACGCGCAGGTCGAGAACGCCGCCGAGATCGCGCTCGAGCACCATCTCGGCATGACCTGCGACCCCGCCGCCGGTCTCGTCCAGGTACCTTGTATCGAGCGCAACGCCCTCGGCGCGATCAAGGCCGTCTCCGCCGCCTCCATCGCCCTGCGCGGCGACGGAACTCACTTCATGCCGCTCGACAACTGCATCCGCGTGATGCGCGAGACGGGGCGCGACATGGACGTGAAGTACAAGGAAACCTCGCAAGGCGGCATCGCCGTCAACCTGCCCGAGTGCTGACGGAGGCGGCCGCTTTGGCGCATTACAACCTGACCCTGTCCTGCCCGACCGCCCCCGGCATCGTCGCCGCTATTTCCGGCGAGCTCGCCCGGCGCGAAGGCAACATCGTCGACAGCGCCCAGTTCAACGACGCCGAGGCCGGCCGCTTCTTCATGCGCCTGTCCTTCACCACCGACACGCCCCGCGCCGCGCTCGAGGCGGGGCTGGCGGACATCGCCGCGCCGCTCGGGATCGACTGGACGCTGCGCGCGCGCACCGAGAAGCTCGGCATCGTCATCCTGGTCTCGCGCTTCGGCCACTGCCTCAACGACTTGCTCTACCGCGCCCGCATCGGTGCGCTGCCCGTCGAGATCCGCGCGGTGATCTCCAACCATCGCGACTACGCCCGCGCCGTCGAGAACGAGGGCATCCCGTTCCACCACATCCCCGTCACCCCCGAGACCAAGGCCGACGCCGAGGCCGCGACCCTGCGCGTGGTCGAGGAGACCGAAGCCGGGCTGGTGGTGCTGGCGCGCTACATGCAGGTGCTCTCGGAGGAGATGTGCCGCAGGATGTCGGGCCGGATCATCAACATCCATCACTCATTCCTGCCGTCCTTCAAGGGTGCCAACCCCTACCGGCAAGCGCACCGGAAGGGCGTGCGCCTGATCGGGGCGACGGCGCACTACGTCACCGCCGACCTGGATGAGGGGCCGATCATCGAGCAGGACACTGTCCGCGTCACGCATGCGCAGAGCCCGCAGGACTACGTCGCGCTCGGACGGGACGTCGAGGCACAGGTGCTCGCTCGCGCGGTGCAGGCCCACGCCCACGGGCGCGTCCTGCTGAACGGTGATCGAACGGTGGTCTTCCCGGCCGGTCCTGGCGAACACGCTTCGGAACGTATGGGATAGACCGATACTTTCGTTCTATGCGGGGACTTGGCTGCCCTCCTCACCGCTTCCAAAAAGCAGAGCCCACCGCGCGCCCGGTCCGAGCGGGGCGCGCTTATCCCCGCTGCGCGCTCGCGAAGGCGACGAACCCGGCGAGGAACTTCTCCAATTTCGCCTGCATGTCTTCGTCGGTCATCCGGCCGTCGTCATCGAAGACGCTGCCTGCCCTGGCCACCATCAGCCGCCCCTCGAACCAAGGCCGGGTCCCGAGGGTGCGCAGGACGCCGAGCCAGCTGCTCTGCGCCAGCGTCGTGCCGAAGCCGCCGGGCGTCGCCCCCATGATCGCGACCGGCTTGCCGCCATAGACACGGCCGATGTCGTTGCCGGGGCGGGTGGTCCAGTCGATGGCGTTCTTGAAGACGCCGGGCATCGAGTTGTTGTATTCCGGCGTGATCAGCAGCAGCCCGTCGGCGGCGACGATTTGCTCCTTCAGCGTCACGACCGCCTCCGGCAGCCCGTGCTCGTTCTCGTCGTCGGCGTTGTAGAGCGGGATGCCCGCGATGCTCCCCTCGATCAGTTCCGCCCCGGCCGGCATCACCCGCTGCGCTGCGCGAAGCAGCGCCGTGTTGAACGACCCACGCCGCAGGCTTCCGGAAATTCCGAGGATACGGGTCATGGTCAGTTCTCCTGTGACTTGGCCGAGCCGCGGAGGACCGTCGCACGACCCTTCCGCCTGTCGAGGTAATGTCACGTGGCGATGAAGGGTTCCTGGAGAGCGCGAGGTGCGGCGGCGGATAGGGACATCATTGCTCTTGCGCGGCGGATCGGGGGACGCAGACCGCCCGCAGCCGCCCGCGGGTGGTCTGAAGGTCTGCGCCTCAGCAGCCTTGCTCCTCCAGTCGCGAGGGCCTTCGGGCGCGACATTGCGGGCAGGTCAGGGCCGCGCCCGCGCGGTGCTCGAGCGCCATGCCGCAGCGACGGCAGACGATGTGGGTGACCGGGAGGTCCCCGCCAAGGGCGTGTCGGCAGGTGGGGCAGCGGTGAACGGCGGCACGGGGCAGCGACATGTCGCAGGACGGGCAAGTGCGTGGGGCGTGACAGGTCATGGCTCTTGGTGGAAATGACGTTGGTGCGGCGGACCGCGATGCCCCGGAAGGAGCGTCAGCGCCTCGGGCGGCTCCTTCCGGATGGGACATGGGCTTCGGCAGGAGCCGAAGCGGCGCCGCCATCAGGCCTCCAGCCCTTCGGCGGCATCCTGCGACGTCACACTGAGCACGCTCAGCACCCGGCGGCTCCCGTCCCTCGTCTCCCAGGGGATTGCGGCTCCCTCGGCGAGACCGATGAGGGCGACTCCGATCGGCGTCAGGACGGAGATCCGGCCCCGCGCGATATCGGCGTCCTCGGGAAAAACCGGAACGACCGATTTCGCGAGCCCGGTGGTCTCGTCGCGGTAGGTGACGGCGCGGCCGATGGCGACGACGTTCGCCGGGAGCCTGGCCGGCGGCACGATGCGTGCCCGGCCGAGCTCTCCGAGCAGCCGGTCGGCGAGGTCCGGGTTGCGCTGGAGCGCGCCCTCGGCGAGCGACTCGAGACGGTCGAGCGTGTCGGAACAGATAACAACCTTCGGCCGCCTGCCGAAGCCGCGGGAGGACTTGCGTAGTTGGGTCATGTGACTCTCCATCGCGCACCTGAGAGAGGCGCGGATCGTTTTGAGGTTCTCTCGGCCGAGCGAGGCGTCAGGCGGCGTCGAATTCCGGCGGCGGCGCGACATCGAGCACCACCAGGGTGTCGATTTCGCCGGTGTCGCGCAGGAGCGGCACCTTCTGCATCTTGCGCATCCCCAGCAGCGTCGCGCCCAGCAGGGTGGCGACGAGCAGCCGCCCCGGCACCGGCACCGAGCTCATCACGAGCGTTCCCGAGCGCGCGCCCTCGCCGCTGATCATGTAGGTCACATGACAGCCGGCGACGACGAGCGTCGGCGGGACCGGCTCGGGGGCCGGTTGAGAAATGCGCAACTTGTGGCGCAGCAGCCCGTTGAGCAGCGCCGGATTGGGCGCGTGCTTGGTGCCGCGATGGCGCAGCATCCGCTCGACGCCGCTTCGGTCGTTGGCGGTGAGCAGAAAGCCCGTCTCGGCGGCGGTGCGCGCGAAGATCGAGCGGAAGTCACCGCCGGTGGGCGGCTGTGCGAGATTGACGATGGTCATGGTGTATCTCCCGGGGCGGCAAGGCCCGCGTTCTCAGGTCTGGAATTTGAGAAAGCCCCGGGTGGTCGTGGACACGCCTCAGGCGCGGACCGCCCGGGGAACCGGGCGGTTCAGAAGCAGAAACCGGAAAAGGTTCTCGTGCATGACCATCAGGAGAACGTAGTCACTGATGCCCTGATGTCAATGGCAGGCCGGGCCCGCCGGAACAGGGTGGGCGGGTGTCGCGTTCGCCGGTGCAAAAGGAGGTGACATCGTGGGCAAATTCTCAAAGGGCGATCATGTGAGCTGGAGTTCCGAAGCCTGGCGCGTCAGCGGGCACGAGATCGAGAGCGATCAGAGCGATCACATCTCGGCGCACAAGGAGGACGCGCTCACCAAGTTGCGCTCGTGAGCGGCGGGTTCGCCACCATCGGCCAGGCCGAAGAGCACCCCGATGTCTCGGTCGAATGGCTCAAGGTGCCAGATGTGCCAAACGAGTCACGCCAAATTTATGTCACGAATCTCATGGGCGAGAGCGCCACACCGGATGTCTTCGCGGTGGATGTGATCTGGGTGGGCGAATTTGCCCGCCGCGGCTGGTTGGAGCCGCTCACCGGATTGGTCTCCGAGGACCTGATCGCTGACTACAACGAGTCGTTCATGGAGGCTGCAACCGTCGATGGTACGCCCTATGCGGCCCCGCTCTACCTCGACGGAACGCACCTATTCTACCGAACTGACTTGCTGGAGAAATATGACTGTTTCAGCAGGGTCGCGCCGCGTTCCTTATGGTTCAGGACTTCGTCTTTGCGCCGCTCACCTCCGAAGACAGTCCAGTGCGCGAGAACGTCGCCTTCAGGCGGAATCCGGTCTTTGAGGGGCAGCCCGACGCGCATTCGACTGCGCTCGGCGGCTGGCTGCTTGGGATCGATCCCCACTCAGACAACAAGGAGGCAGCCGGCGAGCTCATCGAGGTTATGACCTCGCCTGAGATCCAGATCTGGGCGGCTACCAATGACAATCGCGCCCCCGGCAATCAGGCGGTCTACAACTCGGAGGAGCTATCGTCGATGTATCCGCTCAGCGGATTTCTGACGGACTTCGAGTACGGCGTCGTCCGTCCATCTGCCGAGGCCGGACAGAACTATCCGCGGATTTCCGAGATCATGCAGGCAGAGCTGACGGAAGCCCTGCACCAGGAGAAAACGCCGGAGGAGGCGCTGTCCGACGCCGCGGAACAGATCAGGATGGTAACGGGCGAATGACAGCTGCGACCCTTTTGAGCTGGGGCAGGGCCAGATGGTCGTGACCACTTCCGAAGCGGCCAATGCTCGGGCGAGAACCCCAAGGTTCTCGCTCGAGCTCAGGAGGCATTTGGTTGGCTGGTCGATGATCGCTCCGACCTTGGCGATCATCCTGCTGATCCTGGTCTACCCGATCCTACAATCCGGCGTTCTATCCGTCACCAACGAGGCAGGTACCTTCGTGGGCTTTCGGCACTACGAGCGCCTGATTGGAACCGAACGGTTCTGGTCTTCACTCGGGGTCACACTTACCTTCACCGCGCTGTCGATCCCTCTGGAGCTCGTCTTTGGTATCGCCCTCGCGGTGCTGCTTAACGAGCACTTTCGCGGCAAAGGCGTCGCTCGCCTCGCGGTCCTGTTCCCATGGGCTCTGCCGACTGCGCTCAATGCGCTGATGTGGCGCTGGATGTACAACACCGACTACGGCGTCTTCAATTTAATCATGATGGATGCCGGAATGGTCGACGGACCGATCAACTGGCTCGGCGACACTACCCTGGCGATGGCATCCATGGTGATCGTTGCGGTTTGGAAGACCTCGTCCTTCATGGCGCTTATCGTGCTTGCCGGGCTGCAATCCATTCCAAGGGACCTCTACGAGGCGGGGCGCCTCGACGGCATGTCGCGTTGGCAGGAGTTCCGCCAAATTACCCTTCCCCTCTTGAAGGGACCTATAATCGTGGCGCTCATCTTGCGATCGATGGACGCACTGAGAATATATTCGAACTGGCATTCAACCTAACGGATGGAGGGCCCGTCGGCTCCACGGAAACGCTATCGCTCTATGCTTACGAGGTGCTATTCGGATATGTCGAGTTCAACTTAGGCGCGGCGATTGTTGTAGTGCAGTTTGCAGTTATCTTCGCAATGAGCCTATTCTACATTTTCATGAGCCGGGAGCGGACATGAGGGCGCGCGTCGGGATCTATTCTGTCGCGGTGGCCGCGACAGTCATATCTTTCTTTCCAATTATCTGGCTTGTGCTTACTTCGCTCAAGACCTCTGCTGGCATTTATGCATACCCGCCACAGTATATACCAGATCCATTCACGCTTGAGCACTACGTCTCGGTCTTGAAGAATTCACCGATCCTGCTGCGCTACATCCTCAATAGCATGATAGTCGGATTGGCACCACAGCGCTTGTACTGACGATAGGCGGGCTTACAGCCTATGCTATTTCGCGCCTCCGGCTACGGTTCGCGACAGCGATTATGCTCGGCATACTCGCCGTCTCAATGTTCCCTCCGGTTTCGCTGCTGCCCGCGATGTTTCAGCTCTTCCGGGATCTTGGTCTGCTGAACACCTATTTCGGTCTTATTGTGGCCCATACAGGCCTGTTTTTGCCGATTCCGGTCTGGATCCTCTCTGGCTTCTTCGCGTCGCTGCCAGTCGAACTGGAAGAGGCCGGGCGGCTGGACGGCATGGGCTTCTTCCGAATATTTTGGACGATAATCATACCGCTCTCGCGGCCAGGGTATGTGGCAACCGGTCTGATTGTCTTCATCTTTTCTTGGAACGAGTTTCCCTTGGCGCTGGTGCTGATGCCCGCAGATCACATGCGAACGGCGCCGGTTGGGATCTCCCTCTATCCAGGGGAGTATGCCTTCCCTTGGGAAACGGTCTCCACGGCTACCGTATTGGCGATCATCCCGATTTTAGCGATCACGGCGCTCTTCCAGCGCCAGATTGTCGGCGGCCTGACAGCAGGAATTGGAAAGTAGATGGCACAGGTGCAGCTTGATGGTATCGAAAAGAGCTACGGCGCGGTCCGGGCGGTCGAGGCCGTGGATCTCGACGTTGCGGATGGTGAACTTGTCGTTCTTCTTGGGCCATCCGGTTGCGGCAAATCGACGACGCTCCGCATGGTTGCAGGCCTTGAAACAGTAGGCCGCGGAGTTGTGCGTATTGGTGGTCGCGACGTGACTCGTATCGATCCTAAGGATCGCGGTGTTGCCATGGTCTTCCAGAATTACGCCCTCTATCCGCACAAGAGCGTGGCCGAAAACATGGGTATGGCGCTCAAGATGCGCGGCGATTCCCGCCACTATATCGAGGGGCGAGTTCGCGATGTTGCTGAGATGCTGGGTCTCACTCCTCTGCTTGATCGACGGCCGGCGGCACTGTCCGGTGGCCAACGGCAGCGGGTCGCAATCGGCCGCGCGATCGTGCGGACGCCTGATGTTTTCTTGTTTGACGAACCCTTATCCAACCTTGACGCTAAGCTTCGAGTTCGGACTCGAGGAGAATTGCAGCGCTTGCACGAACAACTGGGGATCACATCACTCTACGTCACTCACGATCAGATTGAAGCAATGACCCTGGCCGACCGCATCGTCATCATGAATGAAGGTAAAATTGCACAGATCGGAAGCCCGTCAGAAGTCTATGCTCAACCGGCGAACCTTTTTGTCGCCGATTTTATTGGTTCGCCCGCGATGAACTTGATCAAACTTGACCCGCCCAGGGATGCTCTCTTCGCATTGCCTGAAGTCGATCTTAGTGGGGACCCTGTCGTGATTGGAGTAAGGCCCGAATGTCTGCATCTTTCACCACGACGAATGAGCCCGGCCGAAGGCACCTGGAGTTTGCAAGGGCGCGTCACTCTGGTCGAACTGCTCGGTGCGGAAGGTCTTGCGACAGTCGAAATTGGTCGGCGCGAAGGTGAGCCGATCGAGCTTGTTGCGCGAATGCCGGCAGAAAACCTTCCTGAGGACGGTGCCGAAATCTTCAAGTGGTGTGCGGCTTATCAGGCAGTAAGTAGGTTTCTATTTCGGGGAGCTGCACGAGCCCAGCGCGACCCGCACGTCTCATGTCTCGCCAAAGCCGCCCTGCCGGACCTGCCGCGCCAGAACGTGCTCGACGTGGTCGCCGCCTGCGGCAGCAAGCGGCCGGACGTGATCGTCGGGCTCGGCGGCGGCTCCTGCATGGACCTCGCCAAGGCGGCCTCGGCGGTGCTCGCCCATGGCGGCGACGTGCGCGACTATTTCGGCGAGTTCGCGGTGCCCGGCCCCTGCGTGCCGCTGATCACCATCCCCACCACCGGCGGCACCGGCGCCGAGGTCACCAGCCTCGCCATCGTCTACGACGACGTGGCGCGGATGAAGATGGCGATCGCCGACGCCCATATCGCGCCGGCGGTGGCGCTGATCGACCCCGAGCTGACGCTCACCTGCCCGCCCGGGCTCACCGCCGCCACCGCCGCCGATGCGCTCTCGCACCTGGTCGAGGGCTTTACCGTCAAGCCCAAGAACCCGAGCGCCGACGAGCTCGACCGCGAGATCTACGTCGGCAAGAACCGCATCACCGACATGTTCTGCCGCGAGGGGCTGCGGCTGATGGATCGATCGCTGGCGCGGGTGGTCGAGGTGCCCTCCAACCTCGCCGCGCGCAGCGACGTGATGTTCGCCGCCTATTGCGCGGGGATGGCGATCAACACCACCGGCACCGCCGCCGCCCACGCCATCCAGAGCCCGATGGCCGCCTTCAGCCACGCGCCGCACGGCTTCGGGGTCGGCGCGCTGCTGCCCTACGTGATGCGCTTAAACCTGCCCCACTGCACCAAAGAATTCGCCGAGATTAGCGCGGTGCTGAGCGTCGCCGATCCCGACGCGCCGGTCGCGGACCGGGCCCGGGCCGGGATCGCGCGGGTGGAGGCGCTGCTCGAGGCGGCGCGTAGCCCGCTCGACATCGCTGCGCTGGGGGTGACCGAGGCCGACCTCGACGAGATCGCCGCCTCCTCGGTCAAGGCGGTCCGGCTGGTGCGCAACAACCCCGCGCCGATGACGCCCGAGAGCGTCAAGGTCGTGCTCCGCCGCGCCCTCGCCGGCGACCGGAGCTGGTGGACCAGCCCCTGAGCCGCGGGGGCAACTGTGTTCAGATCCGTAGCGGCTGCGCGGTTTTAAGCATCGCGTTGAGGATGACGAGCAGCTGGCGGGCGGCGGCGATGAGGATGGTCTTGGGCGCCTTTCCCGCGTTCTTCCATGAGGGCCTGAAGTCCGCCATCACAGGCGCGACATCCTCGCCCGCATCGCCGCGCTCGACAGTCGCATTCGGGCAGTTGCCAGGCGGAATGCGACGGTCCGCCTGCTGATGACTGTACCCGGCGTGGGACCGATCACGGCGATGGCGGTTATCGCGACCTTCAATGACGCATCCCGCTTTCGTCGATCATCCAGCGCGGGTGCCTATCTCGGGCTGACGCCGAGACGCTACGAGTCCGGCGAGATCAGCAGGAACGGGCGGGTGTCCAAGCGGGGCGACGGCTTCACCAGGAGATGCCTGTCCGAGCCGCGAACGTCATATTCTGCCGAAGTCCGGGTGGCCCGCGGCTACGGGACTGGGAAAAGGCGGTTGCCGAGAGAACCGGACCGCGCAAGGCCAAGGTCGCGCTGGCCCGGAAGCTGGCGGTGATCCTGCACGCCATGTGGGGCACCATCACGCCCTTGCAGGAGGTCGCAATGACATAGAGCCCGAAACCAGCCGACACCGATCTTCAGCGCGACGGAATGCGTCCAGCCGAGACGCGCGGCGAGGGTGAGATCGCCCACACGGCTGCGGCAACGACCGCGCACAGCACTTCGATCCACCCGACCCTGAACGCAAACATGCGGCGTCCCGTGCGGCGACCGCGGAGGGAACCAAGGAGCCCGGCACGCAGGGTGAGCGCAGAAAGATCAGCTGTCGACGGAGGCGATTAGGAAAGGTCGTGTGACGTACGTCACCGCGTCTTGGGCGATATAAGGTATCGATCAATGCCACGCGAACCGAGCCCTAGGTGCGGCCGGTGACCGCGATGTCCTCCTGCCATGCCTGAATGCCCCCAAGGGCTGAGCGCCGGGCTGTCGCTCCCCCGGCGGCCTGTTGGTGGATCATCCAATCCCGAACAGTGTGCGCAAGCCCTCGGGCAGCGCCTCCGGCAGGTCGAGTCGCACAGTGATTGGGGCCTCGCCTTCCCAACCGTCAAATCGGACTGGCCCGGCATATCGCCTGGTGCTGGGGAAGACCTCATCGAGCGCCTTCCAGAACCCGAGCGCGCCGTCGCCGACAGCGATTTCCGGCGCGCAGGTCAGGCCGCGCGCCTTCTCGCGCTCGGGGCCGTAGCCATGCCGAACCACGCGCTGGCGCCCATCTGGCAAACGGGTTTCGACAAGCTCTGCGACGAAGGTATCCGCCTCCGCCCGCAAGGCCGCAGCCAGCATCCGGCGCGCCCCCTCACGGGCGATCTCGGTCAGGGGATCGTCCAGCGAATGGGGCTGACGAAGCGGGATCATGTCGGTATCGTTCTTCATGGCGTATCGCTCCTTCGGGAGGTTCTGGCAGGCTTCAGCACCCGCTACGATACGCCGCCTTCTCAGACCGCATCACCCATTTTCAGCCATAGCTCGTGGTGGGGACACCCAACCGGATATGGAAGTGTTCGGCGGTTTCAATAAGCTTGACTGGTGCCGGGCCACCGTCCTCCTCCAAGAGAGCCTGGGCTGGCGTGATGCGCGCAATAAGGGCGGCGTGGGGCGAGAATAATGCCCATGCCATCTTGGACCAGGATGGTCTGCGCATCGCACTCGACAATCTTCTCGATGGATGGCGCGCAGCACGGGCAGGATGTTTTTGGCTCAGGTAGGGTAAGCTCGGAGGGCGCTCGTCAGGTTTTTCTCATCAAGGCATTGAGCCAAAGGTCGTCTTTTCTATCCGGACGGCGGTCTTCAGTCCGCCAAGTTTCAACCTGCCGGAGCGACGGGCATTCGTCCAGGAGCGCCGCAAAGGGTTCCTCGGTCATGTCGGTGAAATGTCGCGCCGCCTCTTGCCGCTCGCCGTCTCCAATCTTGAACGAGGCATACAGGGCCCCCGCAGAGACCAGATGGTCTGCCAGCCTTCGCATGACTTCCGACAAGTCGTCGCGCGGGACGTGTAGAAGAGAAGCGCAGGCCCAGATGCAGGGTGTTCCCATTCGAAATCTCCGAAGCGCATCTGCCGGACGGGAAGATCGGAAAAAGCGGTCGCCGCCCGCACCATGGAAGGCGAGGCGTCAAACGCCTCAGTCTGGTATTCTGCGAGGTGAAATGAGCGCGCGTCGCGACCGGATCCTGTCCCCGCATCAAGGATGCGAGCGCT
The DNA here is from genome assembly GCF_000153305.1 of Oceanicola granulosus HTCC2516. Classification (GTDB taxonomy): domain Bacteria; phylum Pseudomonadota; class Alphaproteobacteria; order Rhodobacterales; family Rhodobacteraceae; genus Oceanicola; species Oceanicola granulosus. Next base: position 115,336 of record NZ_CH724108.1, on the reverse strand, counting down.
GCCGGTATAGGTTTGCGGAACTGCGGCAAGAAATAGATCGCGAAGGGACGACATGTCGACGTATTGAGTGTCTTGCAGGAATTTCTCAGCGTTCGTGTCGTAAAATACGTTCATATAAATTATCTGGCAATTCTGTTTTGCCGCGGTCTTTTCGCTGTGGTTTCTGAGGGTTATCGGTTTCGCACCATTTATTGACGGTCGGTTTGGAGTATTCGCGAGGCCTTTATCGGCTCGACAACGCTTAGTTTTTGCCATTCTGAGTAAGTGCTTTTTGACCACAGGCGTTGCGGTCGGGCGACATCAAATACTCTGTCATGCTTGACCACGCCAGGCCAAGCGTTTCAGATATGTTGTTGATATAAATAGCTCCACCGGTGCCCCCTGCTACAGGCCGTCAACCAACCTGATCCATTCCTGGCGCGATGCCTGTCTGTCGATCTTGAGGTCGATCCAAAAACGGCGCGCGTATTTGACCTGGCGGCGGTGCGCTGTGATGACAGGCCTGCATTGCGATGCCAGAAAGGGGCGGTCGCGCTGGATCGGTTGGAGTCCGACCTTGGCGATGTCCGGCATCTCATTGGACATAACATCCTGCGCCATGATCTGCCGCATCTGGCAGCCATGCGACCGAGGCTGGCGCAGCTTGCCGAAGCGCCGATCGACACCCTCTGGCTCAATCCGTTGGCCTTCCCGCGCAACCCGTATCACCACCTCGTCAAGCACTACCATGACGGGCGGCTTCTGTCGGGCCATGTCAACGATCCAGAGGCAGACGCGCGGCTTGTGTTCGACGTGCTGGAGAATCAACTCGGCGCCTTCCGCGCATTGAACACGAAGGCGCCGGATACCGTCGCCGCCTACCATTACCTGACGACGCGTGGCGAACAGGATCAGGGTTTCGGCGCCGTGTTCGGGCATGTCCGTGGCGCGGGCGTGCCCTCTGTTGATCAAGCCCGACAGGCGCTGTCGAGGTTGCTGGAGGGTGAGGCTTGCCGCACAGCGGTGCGGCATGTGCTGGATCAGTTTGGCGCGCCGCAGACGGGGTGGCCGATGGCGTATGCGTTGGCGTGGATCTCGGTCGCCGGTGGCGACTCCGTCATGCCCCCCTGGGTTAGGATGCAGTTTCCGGATGCCGCGCGTATGGTGAAACGCCTACGCGACACGGCCTGCGATGCGGCGGACTGCTCTTGGTGCCGCGACAAGAGCGATCCCGTGAAGGCGCTCTCACGCTGGTTCGGCTTCGATGGTTTCCGGCCCACGCCCACCGATGCCGATGGCCGTCCACTGCAGGAGCGCATCGTCGACGAGGGCATGCGCGGCAACAGCCTGCTGGGCATCCTTCCCACCGGGACGGGCAAATCTGTCTGCTACCAGATTCCGGCACTGGCAAAGTTCGATCGGACCGGTGCGCTGACGGTCGTAATCTCGCCGCTTGTCGCGCTGATGGCCGACCAGGTGGCGGGGATGGTACGGACAGGCATTTCCTCCGCGGTCACCGTGAACGGGATGCTATCGCTGCCTGAACGTCAGGACGCACTCGACAAGGTCCGCATCGGCGAGGCCGCGATGCTTCTGATCTCGCCCGAGCAGTTGCGGAGTGTCTCTGTGCGCTCCGTTCTCAAGCAACGCGAAATCGGCCTCTGGGTTCTGGACGAGGCGCATTGTGTATCGAAATGGGGGCATGATTTCCGGCCTGACTATCGCTACATCTCGCGTTTCATTCGTGAAACAGCGGGCGATGAAGATCCGGCCCCGGTGATCTGCCTGACCGCCACTGCCAAGCCGGAGGTGGTGCGCGATATTCGCGACCATTTCCATCAGAGGCTTGGGACCGAGCTGTTGCTGCTGGACGGCGGGGCATCGCGCACGAACCTGAGTTTCGAGGTGCGATCGACCGGCAAGCGGACGAAGCTGGCCGACATTCTGGATGTCATCGAACAGCGTCTTCCGGCCGAGGGAGCCTCCGGCGCCGTGATCTACTGCGCGACGCGTAAGGCGACAGAGGAGACAGGCCACACAGCTGGGAACAGCCCTGATCGCGGTCATGAGAGAAGAAGCGCCTGACGCGGAAGATGCGGCCAGCACCCCCTTCAACCTGCAATTGGCCAGCCAGAAGCTGCGCGATTAGGGTCATAGCCACGTCCGCCCCGACGTGGTCGAGAAATTGCTGCGCGGCATGGCGCGCGACGGCCGCGACCTCGACGGTGGCAAGGGCAATGTGCGCCTGCGCAAGGCCTCTCGCGACACGCTGTTCGTAGCTCTGCAACGGTCCTGGTCGGTATTGGAGCAGTCGGCTGCGCTGCGCCGGCAAGCCGGTGAAGTGCTGGTGGAGCATCTGTTGGGGCGGCTCGGAAAAGGCCAGTGGGGCAAGGACCAGCAGGCGGAAACAACTCTGGGCGACATGTTGGCGACCTTGACGGGCGATGCTTTCCTCCGTGGTCAGGTCAACGAAATGACCCGGCTGATGGACCGCGCGCTTCTATGGCTGCACGAGCAGGAGGTGGTGACTCTCGGCAAGGGGCTTACTGTCTTCCGGCCCGCGATGACGGTCCAGCTTGCGCCGGGCAAGACGCAGTTCCTGGTCAAGGATTTCGCGCCATTGCAGGAGCACTATGACGAACAGACGGTACAGACCCATGTAATGGCGGCCTACGCGGAAACAGGGTTGTCCTCTATGCAGGACGCCATCCGCTTGACGAAGGATTATTTCGCCCTCGACCAGGAAGGCTTCATGGGCCGCTGGATGAAGGGCAAGACTACCGAAGTGAAGCGGCAGACGACGGGGAAGTCGTGGCAGAACGTCGTCGAGGCGCTCGGCAATCCCGTTCAGCAGAAGATCGTCGCCGATGATCGGGACGCGACCAACGTGCTGGTCCTTGCCGGCCCGGGCTCCGGCAAGACCCGCGTGTTGGTGCACCGCATCGCCTGCCTGATCCGCGTCCGGCGCGAAGACTCGCGCAGCATCCTTGTCCTGAGCTACAACCGCCACGCTGCGGTGGAGATCCGGGCGCGTCTTCGGCATCTGGTGGGGGCGAGGCATTCGGTGTGACGGTATCGACCTGTCACGCAATGGCGATGCGGCTTGTGGGCGCCAGCTTTGCCGGGTCGCAGGCAGAGAGCCGGGATTTCGACGGTATCGTCATGGAGGCGGTGCGCCAGCTGAACGGCGAAGGTTTGAGCAAGGCCGAAGCCGAGGCGCAGCGCGAGACGCTGATCCAAGGGTATCGTTGGATCCTCGTAGACGAATACCGGGACATCGGCCCCGAGGAATACGCCCTGATCGCCGCCGTTGCAGGACGGACGATCGATGACGAGGATATGAAGCTCAGTCTTTTTGCGGTGGGTGATGACGACCAGAACATCTACGCCTTCGCTGGAGCGTCCGTCAAGTTTATCCGACAGTTCGAGCAGGATTACCGGGCGAAGCCTGAGTTTCTCATCGAAAATTATCGCTCCACCCGTCATATCATCGAGGCCTCCAACACAGTGATCGCCGGGGCCGTTGAAAGGATGAAGCTGGGCCACGATATCACCATCGACCGTAAGCGCCGCAAGAACTCGCCGGGCGGCGGCGTGTTGGAAGCCTGTGACCCTGTAGGGCATGGTCGGGTGCAGCTTCTTCAATGCCCGCCAGGGGATCGGATGCAGGCCGTCGCAGCGGTGAGTGAGTTGCAGCGCCTGGCGGAATTGCAGCCTGGCTGGAACTGGTCTCGCACGGCCATCATCGCTCGAAATTGGAGACAACTTGCCCCGGTGCGCGCTTTTGCCGAGGCGCAGGGAATTCCGGTCGAAATGGCTAATGAGAGCTTACCGAGCCTCTGGCGCCTGCGCGAGATGCGGCAATTCATCGACCGCATACGCCGCGACCGAACTCGCGTTCTGGGCGTGACAGACCTGCTGGATGTCGTGAACGACATGCAGCGCAATCGGTGGACCGACCTTATCGCAGAAGGCATTGCCGCGCTGGCCCAGGAGATCGGCACAGGGCAGGTCTCAGTTCCCGATCTCGTGGAGTGGTTCGGTGAATGGGCGCGTGACGCGCGGGGTGAGCAGCGGGGGCTTTTGCTGATGACGGCGCACCGAGCCAAGGCGCTCGAATTCGACGACGTGGTGATCCTGAATGGTGGTTGGGAAAGGCCATCTCGGAACGAGGATTTCGATGCGCCGCGCCGGCTGTTCTACGTCGCCATGACGCGAGCCAGGCGCAGCCTCGCAGTAATGACTCAGGGTCCACATGCATTCGTTCCGGCGAACGGCGACAACATCTTGCGCAGGCACGCCACGCTGCCCGATGCGCGCGATCTGCCACCGGATCGAACATATCTGATGCCCGACATGAGCCAGGTGTTCATTGATTGGTCTGGTCGTTTGCGCAGTGGGGATCGCTTATTCGGGGCCTGCTCGCGAGCTTCGGGCTGCACGTGCCCGCGCAGCCTCGGACCTACGAGGGGCTTATTCGCGCGGTTCTGGAAGACCAGGACGCGCTGGCCCCGATCATCTTGCCGCTTCTGGTGGTGCGCACGGAGGCGCTTCGCCAGGCGGCCGCGCTGACCAGGGAGCTGGTTCGGCAAGTGAAGGCCTCGGATGCTTGCCGGCGACTGATGACCGTGCCCGGCGTGGGTACGGTGTCGGCGGCGACGTTCGTAGCTACCATCGACGCGCCCGGCCGGTTCGCCAAGTCGTGCTCGATCGGCGCCTATGCAGGGCTGACGTCCCGGCGCCATCATCGGGCGCCGTCGATTGTGGCGGCCGGGTATCCAAGCGCGGGGACAGGCTCTTGCGGACGATGCTCTACGAAGCGGCGAATGTGTCAATTTGTCCGCGGAATTCAATCTGCCAGCGGTTCGGGGTCGGCTTGGTCCGCCATCCAGCTCTGGTCGAACCAATTCGATACGTCGCCGGGCCATGCCAGCGGGGTGCCGTCGGTGCCGCGCAGGACGCTGCTCTCGTAGAGAAAGCGGGCCATCTTTTCGAGCCTGCCCGGGTCGATGCGGCCCACCGGCGTGGTGCCGTCGGTGAGGTAGCCGCCTTCGTCGATCACCCGCATGGAGCCGTGCACGAGGTCTTCGTTGGGAAAATCGCCGGCCTCGATCAGGATCTCGGCCGCCTCCTGCGGGTGCTCGGCCGCCCAAGCATAGCCCCTTTCGGTCGCCTTCATAAAGGCCTCGACGGTCTCGGGCTCCGATTCCAGCATCGCCGTTTGGGTGCCGATGTATCCGCCCTGGGGTTCCGGCACGCCGTAGTCGTTGTAGATGAAATGGGACTGGTCACGACCCAGCAGTTCGCTGTTCACGCCTTCCCATGTCGCGACCTCAAGGGTGAAGTCGACGGCGCCTGAGGCGAGGGCCTCGTAGGCCCCGGTGCCGAGCGTCACGGTATCGTATTCGGCCAGACCGCCGTCGTTCTCGATCATGGTCGAGATCAGCGCATCCTCCCAAGCGCTGCCGAAACCCGCGTAGGTCTTGCCCTCGAGATCGGCAGGGCGCGAGATCGCCTCGTCGTCCGAGTTGTAGACCAGCCGGCCGGCCTCGCGCTGCATGGTGACCCAAAGCGCCGTGATCTCGGCGCCACCGGCCTTGGCGCTCATGAAGCCGAGCGCGGTCATGTAGGCAAAATCCACGGCCCCCGCGGCCAGGAGCGCGGTCGAGGCGCTGTCGGAATAGGGCAGGATGTCGACCTCCAGCCCGGCCTCTTCGAAATAGCCCTTCTCCTGGGCCACCACGAGGCCGATGTGGTTGGTGTTCAGCGTCCAGTCGAGCGCGATGCTGACCTCTTGCGCTGTCGCCATCGGTGCCGCGAAACAGGCGGCGAGGCTGAGAGTTCCGAGTTTCATTATGTGTTCTCCAGTAGCATTGATCTGAGCGACAATCGGGTCTCGGCCAAGCTAACCTCTGTCCGGTCGGCGCGGGGGGTAGTGATCGAGATGTCGGAGACGATGCGGCCCGGATCGGCTGCCATGACCAGCACACGGTCGGCGATTTGGGTGGCCTCGAAAAGGTCGTGGGTTACCATCAGGACGGAGCGCGGATCTTCGGCAAGTCGGCCGGTCAGCCAGCCCTGCATCATCAGCCGCGTGACCGCATCGAGCGCCGAGAAGGGTTCGTCCAGAAGAAGCACGCAGGACTTCTGGACCATGGTGCGCAGGAAGGCGGCGCGCTGACGCATTCCGCCCGACAGCTGATCGGGAAAGCTCCGTTCATGGCCCTCGAGGCCGAAGGTCGGAAACAGGGCGCGCACCCTGTCCCGCGCGATGGACCTGCCGGTCCTGCGGATCTCGAGCCCGAGGCTCGCGTTCTCGAGGATGGTGAGCCAGGGAAACAGCGTGTCCTGCTGAGGCTGATAGGCGATCGCGGGGTGCGGCAGGGACATCTCCGCGCCGTGCAAACGGGCCTGGCCCGCGACCCGCAACTCGCCTGAGAGGACGCCGGCGAGCCATTTCAGGACGGAGCTCTTGCCGCAGCCGGACGGGCCGATCAGGCAAGTCAGACGTCCCGTGACGAGGTCGAAGGACAGGTCCTCGATGAGAACCGTGCCCGAAGAAGACCGGATTGTCAGATCCGTCACCTCAAGCATGGGTGCTTCTTCGGTACCTGTGCCCTGTGGCCCGTTCGATCCCCTGGATCAGGGCGAGCAGCGTGAGGGTGAGGAGCGCCGACACGGCGACGGCCGACAACACGAGGTCCGCCCGGAAGTTGTTCTTCGCGGTCAGGATGTAGATCCCCAGCCCCTGCCGGGCGCCCGCGTACTCGGCGAAGATCGTGGCCACGATGGCGTAGGTCGCGGAGATCCTGAGGCCTGCGAAGAAATGCGCGCGGGCCGAGGGCAGCGTGGCGCGGCGGAAGACCTGCCACGGGCCCGCACCCATGGAGACGAGCTGATCGCGGAAGGCGTGAGGCACCTGCCCGTAACCGGTCATGAGGCTCACCACCATCGGGAAGAAGGTTACGAGGATGACCAGAAGCACCTTGGGCAGCAGTCCGAAGCCGAACCAGAGCACCATCAGCGGCGCGAGCGCGACGATCGGCACCGTCTGGCTGGCCACGAGAAGCGGCATCACCCCGCGCCTGAGCAGTCCCGCGAAATGCAATGCGACGGAGACGACTAAGGCGAAGCTCACCGACAGGCCAAAGCCGAGCGAGGCGACCCCGACCGTCGCCAATGCGTGCCTCGAAATGTCGTCCCCTTCGACCCTCAGGCCGTTCAGGACGTCGCTTGGAGCGGGCAGCACGAGCGGCGACACCGCCGTGAGCCTCACGTAACCCTCCCATCCGCCAAGAAAGACGGCAGCCAGCACGACGGCCGGAAGGATATGTCGCAGAGCGGCCATGGATCTCCAACCACAAGGCAGCGCCGGCGAGGTTCAGCGCCTGCCGGGACTGTTGGCCGATGCGGTCATGTCGATGGTGACGTGACCATCGGCAGGGCCGAACCGCAGGAACGCCTGGCGCAGGGTCTCAAAAACCGCACCGGCGTCGCCACGCAGCCGGGTGCTGAAGTTCTTCGCCTTGTAGAACGTCCCGCTCGTCTTGAGGAAATCGATGCAGCCGTAGATCTCAGCCATGTGGTCGCCACCGCCCATGACGTAGAGCGAGAACTGCACGTCGTTCCCGACCCCCACTTCCGGCGCCGTCGCGACGGCCTGCACCGCAAGAGCCTGGCGCTCGGCGAGGGTCTCGCCCTGCGCGCGTTCCAGCGTCTCGCAGCGGCAGATCGGATCGTCCGGCTCTCCGGGGCAGCCGCGCGACAGGGTGACATGCATCGTCACATGCTCCGGCTGCCTGGCCGCGGCCGCGAACAAGTCCCGGATCGCATCGAACAAGGGCCCCGGCGAACCGATCATGAGCGTCGAAATGTCGTCGGTCTCGATCCTCAGGTCATCCTTGTAGGGCGTCAGGGCCTCGAGTCCGGTCGCGATAACCTCCACGAACTTGGACGTCATCGGGTATAGTGACACTTGCGCGCCTATGAACATGGTAGCACCTCGCTCCGCTGGCATTATCCAGATCAGCTTTGAAAGGGTTCGCGCAGTCGCGCATCTCAGCCCCGCAAGGAGCACCCCCGGTTATGTTCGCGCACCGTCGTTCACGGCCATGGGGATGTCAACCGAACGGGCAATGAAGCGCGGGTTGCGCTTGGTGTCAGCCAACGCAAAGTTCCGCGCCCGGCGCAGCATGATCCTCTTCCTCTACCTTGGTCATGACGGCCCATTGCGGTCACTCGTCAGCAACTTCGGTTGCTGCGGTGCAGCCGGCGAGAACGGCCATTCGCTGCAAGTGCGAAATCGAGCCGGTTGCGAACTAGTTGTTGGTGGCCAAGTGCAGCGAACTCGCACTCTCCGCCCTTGTTTCGATGATCCAGTTGGTGGCGCCGTCGATGCGGTCGGCCGCCGACAAGCTTCCAGATTGATGAGCGGCCGGCAATGCGTCGCAAAAGGGATGGACCTGCACGGGGTGACGTCTTACGCGAGGTTCATGGCGACCGCGACCTCTTCTGACAGCCCGCCCGCCGATCGCATCCTCGCCGGTGTCGCGCTGATGCTGGGGTTCTGCGTGACCGCCCCCATGCTGGACGTGGCCGCCAAGCTGGCGTCGGACAGCGTGCCGGTGGGACAGATCACCACCGCGCGCTTCCTCGTGCAGTGCATGCTGATGGCACCGTTCGTCCGGGTCATGAGGCTGTCGCTGCGGGTGCCGCGGGAACAATGGCTGGCCTTGACGGTTCGCGCGGTTCTCCTGTTCGTTTCGACCTTCTGTTTCATCGCCGCCATCCGAGTCATGCCTCTGGCCGACGCGCTGGCTATCGTGTTCGTGGCCCCGTTCATCGTGCTTCTGGTGGGCAAGTTCTACCTGAGCGAGGATGTCGGCCCGCGCCGCGTGTGCGCGGCGATTGTCGGCTTTCTGGGCGTCCTGTTCGTGATCCAGCCGAGTTTCGCGGCCTTTGGCGCCGTGGCACTGTTTCCGCTGGGAACGGCCATGGGGTTCGCGTTCTACATCCTGGTGACACGCAGGCTGTCGCGGCGGATGCATCCCGTGACCCTGCAATTCCATACGGGCCTGATCGCCAGTGTGCTGTGCCTGCCGGTGATGATCTTGGCCGAGGGCACGGGTGCCGACCTGCTTGATCCAGTTTGGCCCAAAGGGATTGCATGGCTCTGGCTGTTCGGGGTCGGGTTCTTTGCCGCGATCAGCCACATGATGATGACTTATGCCCTGTCGCTGGCGCCTTCCGCCACACTGGCACCGCTGCAATACCTGGAACTGCCGGTGGCGACCCTGCTGGGCTATCTCGTGTTCCGGGATTTCCCCAACGCGCTGTCCCTGACCGGCATCGCCATCATCATAGGCGCGGGACTCTACATGATCCACCGCGAGAGAGTGATCGCCCGACAGTTGATCACCGAGCGGGCCGCGCCACCGATCTGAGGAAGCTGGGTCTCTGTGGCGAAAGGAGGCCTGGCGGACGGTCGATCCTCAAAGGGAACAGGTCGCCAGGAGCCCAGACTGACCGGGGCGTGCCACGTCGAGTTCGCGCGTGGAGCGAGACGCTCGTCGTCGCGACCGGCCCAGAGCCGACCTCCAGCGGGATAGTCAACGCTGCGGTGCCGCTTTCCCGAACCGGTCATCCGCAACCTCGTGCAGCATGCGCGGAGAGGTCAAGGTCAGTAGTGCGGACAAACCACTAACTCGCTGCACATGCGTCAATGTCAGCGTTGGCCAGAGCTCGCGAGCCGGTTCCTCTGCGGGCTAATGATCAGATCTGCCCGATTTCTGTTCTGAACCAATCGCCGAAGGCCATTAGCCGCGGGTCGGGAAATTCCGTGTCCGGATAGACCAGCCAGATGCCCCTGCCGGTCGAGACGGGCGTGTCGTTCAGGCGCACCAGATGGCCGGCGGTGACATCGGCGGCAGTCAGGCGCCGGTCAGCCAGCGCCACGCCGTGGCCGGAAAAAGCCAGATCGACGACCCGCGCCCGGCTGCCGTAGCCGATCATCTGCGTCGACGCCACGCCCTCATACCCCATCATCTCGAACCAAGCGGACCAATCGTCTTCCTGACCATCGATATAGCCGAGGGTGAGCTGGGCGATCTCGGCGGCCGAAAGCGGCAGATCGCGGCGCGACACCACGGTGGGGGCTGCCACCGGAAGCAGCTGGTCCTCGTGCATCGCGATGGCGGTCAGACCCGGCCAGTTTCCCGTGCCATACCGCAAGGCGCCATCGAGGTCCGTCTTGGCAAAGTTGATCCGTGTCTCACTCATCTCCGGTTCGACCCGGATCTCCGGATAGAGCGCGTGGAACCGGGACAGTCGCGGCAGGACGATCCTGTTCCCATAGAATGGCGTGACGGCGATGCGCAGGGTGCCGGACATCGGATTGCCCTGAAGCTCCATCGTCGCGGCCTCGATCGTATCGAACGCCTGGGCAAGACGCCCCGCGAACCGCTTGGCTGCATCGGTCGGTTGCACGGCGCGGCCCCGGCGGCGGAAGAGGCTCAGCCCCAGCTTGTCCTCAAGAGTCTTGATCTGATGGCTCACGGCTGCGTTGGTCACATGCAGCTCCTCGGCGGCGCGCTTGAAACTTTCGTGGCGGGCCGCCGCCTCGAAGGTGCGCAGAGCAGTAAGAGGGGGTAATCGGCGAGTCATCCTTAATGGTTAAGCTGGATTCATTCATGAAGAAGGATCGTTTCGTTTTTCTTCACCACGCCGACCCCCTAACTGTCATGCGTCTGGCCAATCGCCGTGCTGGCCACCTACCGCGCCTATGGCGCCGAAATGCGAAAGGACTTCCCATGTGCGGTTTCGTCTGCCTTTGGAACATAGATGACAAAGCCCTTGCCGAGGCCATGATCGACAAGATCGCGCATCGTGGTCCCGACGAAGTCCATGTCACCACCTTGGCCGATGCGCCCGTTACGATGGCGCATTGTCGGCTGTCGATCATTGGCACCGAGGACGGCGCGCAACCGATCCGCCAGGCGGGCAACATGCTGGTTGCCAATGGGGAAATCTACAACCACGCGGACCTGCGTGCGATCCTCGGAGAGGCGGCGTTCGAAACGGCTTCCGACAGCGAGACGATCCTGCACCTCTTCCGCTCTGGCCGGTCACGCTGGATCGACCGCCTGGACGGCATGTTCGCCTTCGTGCTGGCCACGAAGGACCGGATCATCGCGACCCGCGACCCGCTTGGCATCAAGCCACTGTATGTTGCGAATATGGGAGGCGGGGCCATCTTCGCGTCGGAGCTGAAAGCTTTCGACGGCGTTCCGGTGGACGGCATCGAGGCGATCCCGCCGGGTCATCTGATCGACAGCCGCGACGGTTGGCGCCAATGGTATCGCACCCCCCAGGGCGCCGCGTCGGCGGAACCGGGCTTCGACATCGGACGCGCCTCGCGGGAGTTGCGGCTGGTCTTGGAGGCCGCGGTTGCCAAGTGGATGGTGGCCGATGTCGAGGTCGGCAGTTTCCTGTCCGGCGGTCTCGACAGTTCGATCATCGCGGCCATCGCGCAGAAGGTGCGCCTCGCACAGGGGCTCGGTCCGCTGAAGACCTTTGCCGTGGGCACCGACGGCAGCCCGGACCTGCGCGCCGCGCGGGCCGTGGCCGCGCATATCGGTGCCGATCACCACGAAGCGGTCTTTACCGCGCAGGACGTGGTCGGCGCCCTGCCGCATGTCATTTACCATCTTGAATCCGCCGATGTGGACCTCGTGCGCTCGGCGCTGCCCACGCTGTTCGCCGCGCGACTTGCAAGGGCGCAGGTCAAGGCCGTGCTGACCGGTGAGGGCGCGGACGAATTGTTCGCCGGCTATACCTATCATCACGGCTACGCCGACGACCCCCGGGCGCTCGCCGATGAATTGACGCGCAGCCTCGGCACCATGCATAACATCAACCTTCAGCGCGTGGACCGCGTGACCATGTCCGAAAGCCTCGAAGCGCGCACGCCGTTCCTCGACCGCGACCTGATCGACTTCGCACAGTCCATCCCGGCCGAGTTGAAGATGCGGCACACCGACCCCGAGGCCCGCGACGCCACGGGCCCGACGACCGAGAAATGGATACTGCGCAAGGCCTGCGAAGACCTCTTGCCCGCCGATCTCGTCTGGCGAAAGAAGGCGCAGTTCGACGAAGGCTCCGGCACCGTGGACGCCCTGAGCGGCGCGCTGGCAAGCCTGATCGACGGCCCTGTGAACCGGCAGTCGGAGGGGGCGCTCTACGAACGCATCCTGGGCGAAACCTATGCCGACCCGGATCGCATCCTCGCCGCCGCCGGCACTTGGGAGGCCGACAGGGTGCTCGGCGGATAGTGGATAGACAACTGACGACCAGGACGACGCGCTGCCGAAACCGTTAATATTCCCGCTTGAAACTGAGCGTGATCTCAGCGCATGCCTCGCTCAGAACCGAAAGCCGGACGTTTAATCGGTGCCCAGAAATCGCACCTTTAAGCTCGAACCGGACACGCGGCGACGCAACTCCAGAACAAGCCGCCGGGGCAAGATACGCCGTCGCTCCCGGCCCTCACCTGCCTTTGCAAGCGATACTCTATGCTGCGGCGCAGCCCGTCAAAGCGGCCATACGCACAATTATTCTGTGTCGAACCGGCGCGTCGCGACCTCGGAGGAATGGCCGGCTTACATGCGGAAGGCAAAATGCATCCTTCAAGACCCTCAGCGGCGAGGGACGGCCGTCACTCTTCAGGCGTGCGACGACGCTGTCCCTAAGAAGATCACCCCGCACGTTCATTTGTCTTATCCCAATTCAATCAGGCGTTTGCAGGGGCGAGGATCGTCATGCCCCATCTCTCGGCCACCCGCACGACATGCGCGACATCCGGCGGGCCCTCCATCGGCGTGGGGACCTTCCGGTCATCCCCGACCGGTTCTCCCAATTCGGTGAAGAAGCCGGCATGCATCTGTCCCGGCGCGTTCACGATCATCACCCTGGCCGGCACACGCTACCAGGGTCCATCTCCAGGGCATACTCTGCGCAGAGCGTTCCGAGAGCCTCTGGCGAGACGGCTGTCACGCCCCCCATGTCCGAAAGCCGCTCAAAGAACTGCTCGAAACCAGCTGGAGCGATGATTTCCAGGATACGTGTCGGCTGATCTGATGCATTCCAAAATGTGTGCCACTGGCCGCGCGGCTTGAATACCAAGTCACCGGGCCTGGCCTCGAGAACTTCATCCCCGAGCAGAGCCCCCATGCGGCCTTGCAAGACAAAGCTGTATTCGTCCTCGTTCATATGTCTGTGCAGCGGCGCAGCGAGCGCGCGAGGGGACATTGGATGTTCGACCAGTGAAAACCCCCCGCCTGTCTCACTGCCGTCAATCATGAAACGGACCCCTATAGTGCCGAGAAATCCGAGCTTTCCATCATCAGGACCGACCACTTTGGTCGGGCTCTGCGTCAATACCTGATCCATCGCTTTCCCTTTCACTGAGCACGGATGTATCATCAAGTAAGGCCGCAATAGCGAGTCGTGTCAATATTGGATGAACATCAGTGTCCGACGAAAAGAGATCATACGTGAAGCGCAAGCGTGCCGAGGATGAGGAGCGAACCCGCTCCCGCATTGCCCAAGCCGCAGTTGACCTGCATGGGAGCATCGGCCCTGCTCTCACCACAATCAGCGCCGTGGCCGAACGCGCCGGCGTGCGCCGTGCCACTGTCTACCGACACTTCCCGGACGAGGCCGCGCTCTTCCAGGCCTGTTCGAGCCGGTGGTTGTCGCAGAGCCCCTTGCCCGCGATCGACACGCTGAATGACATAGACGACGGTGAAGCCCGACTGCGCGCGGCGTTGGATCTGGTCTACGCCTACTACCGCCCCAACGCGCGAATGCTCTCCAACGTGATGCGCGACGCCGAGGCCTCTTCAGCGCTGCGCGACACCCTGCACGGGTTTGCTACCTGGCTCGCGCAGCTGAGAAAGGTTCTGGAGGAAGGGCTATCGTTTCAAGCGATAGGCGGAAAGCGACTGCTGCATGCCGCACTGGGACATGCTCTCAGTTTTGCTGCATGGCGCGCTTTGACTGAGGAGCAAGGGCTCTCGGATAAAGAAGCACGCGACTTGATGTGCAGAATGATCCGAACGACAGTTCAAGATGATCAGAAATCGTTCAGTTGAAATTCTACTCAGCCTCCACCGGCCTTTATGCCCTCGCCGCGGACATACGTAAAATTTCGCAGAGAAAACCAGCACCCGGCCATCTGAGGAGAAACGCGGACGACCCTTGCTCGGCCTTGGCCACCTACGGAGCGTCAATCAGTGGCGCGCCAAACGGGCAACTTGCGACACCGCGCAGCGACGGTCAGCCGCTGCGAGTTCGATGTTCGAAACCATGAGGGTCATTGCTGGAAAAGGCGGGGCCGTTAGCTTTTTGTTTAAAGACCATCATCTTCAGTGCGGGAGGTCTGGTCCGTGAAAACCCAAGACAAATTAGACGTGATGCGCGTGCTGAATGACTACATCAAGGCCACGCGTGACGGAGACGGTGACATCCTTCGGCGCATTTTCCATCCTGACGCGATGGTCGCTGGTTGGTTTGGGAGTGATCTGCTCATGCGCAACCCCGAGGGCTTTATCGCACGAGCCGAGAGCACGGATGCTGGACCCGACTACCAAGCCTGTGTCGCGTGCGTGAATGTTCTCGGAGATACGGCGACCGCGATGGTGACTGAAGATGGCCTCTGGGAAGGCTGGTCTTTCCTCAATCATTTCCACTTGGTTCGGGATAAAACCGGGCAGTGGATTATAACTGCGAAGCTCTTCCAACGCGACTGATCGGAGTTGACCGACGCCGTATGGGGAGTGCGGTGGCCGAGCAATTGATCGATACTTTTGGCCTCACGTGGCGGCTGCCACGAGGAGACTTTTCCGGTAGCATGGCGTGAAGATTAGGAGGATTTGTATGTTTTCAGCAGGCGCCCTTGCGGCTGTGGGGAACACGCCACTGATTAGACTGGAAAAGCTCGAAGCCTCAGACGGTGCAGAGATTTGGTTGAAGTTGGAGGCAGGTAATCCAACAGGTTCTGCAAGGATAGGATGGCTGTCTCAGTCCTCGGGCGCGCAATGCAGCGGGGAGACCTCTCGCCCGGAAATCGCGTCATCGAATACACAGGTGGCAGCACGGGAACGGCCCTTGCCTTCGTGTCAGCCGTTTTGGGATTGAAGTTCACGGCGGTACTCTCAGATGCATTCTCTGCAAGCAAGCGCCGGGCGATGGAAGCGTTTGAGGCGAGAAAAGTGATAATGGGAATATCAGTCCCGAATTGATACAACGCATGAAAACTAGGGCATATGCATTGGCCGAACAGCCGGGCTGTTTCTATGCAGACCAGTTCGGGTCTCCCGATGTTCGGGCCGGGTATGAGCCTATGGGTCACGAAATCGCGGCGGATCTCGGCGACGAAGTAGATGTCCTCGTGTCCGCAGTCGGAACGGGTGCCGCGCTGATGGGAGCAGCAGACGGTCTCTCGGCTCGCGGCATCAAGCCTCGCCTGATCGCACTCGAGCCCTCTCAATCGCCGCTCATGACAACAGGGAAGGGAGGACCGCACCGCGTGGAAGGTATCGGTGTTGGCTTCTTCCCCCCTTTTCTCGATCAGGACCACCTCGACGAAATTCGCACAATAGATCAGAACCGAGCATTCGAGATGTGTCGGACCCTCGCACGTCGCGCTGGCGTTTTCTGCGGTGGTTCCACCGGAATGAACATTGTCGCGGCCATCGAGCTCTCTCGCGAACTCGGCCGAGGAAGGAGGGTCGTGACTTTGGGTTGCGGCAACGGTGCGAAGTATCTGGGCAGTCCTATCTTCTGCTGACGTAGGGCGCCGTGTGGGAGCTTGCGACACTTCGCGGTTCAGGCGGGCTACAAGCTTCGATTTCGTCCTCATGCGACTAAGTGCCGGGTGCGAAGCCGACATCCGTCCGAACCGCAGCGAATGTCAACAATCCGCCCTAACCTGTCGATTTCTGCGCCTGCATGGCCGCGATTGCGGCGGCGAATGCGCTCTTCGGACTGGACTTCCCTGTGACCCGGAGCGGTACTGACCGAGCCTGCCGACCCAGGTGTCGCACCGATCTCCGCCCGGATCTCCGGGCTCTGCCCGGTAGCAGGGGCAGGGTGCTCCTGCGGCCGGGAGAAGGAGGCCGGAAATGGCGAAGAACATCAAGACCACCAAGACCACCAAGGCTACGAAGAAAGACCAGCTCGTCCGGATGCTGCGGGCGAAGACTGGCGCGGATGCGGCGGCGGTCAGCCGGAAGCTCGGCTGGCAGATCCACACGGCGCGGGCCGCGATCACCGGCTTGAAGAAGGCCGGCTACGAGATCGCGGCGGAGAAGTCCGATCCGGGCAAGCCGACGCGCTACAGGGTGATTGGCGAGCCGAAGCGGGCGATCCCTTCCGAAGACGCCCAGCCCGCGGCGGAGTCGGCCGATGCCGGTAGGGCGGACCCGGAGCGCGGAGAGGTGCTGCGCGCGTGGGAGGAGGCCTTCGGGACTCCTCCTCCGCCCTACCTCTCCGTTCCGTTCATGCGGAAGGCGCTCGCCTACGACGCCCAGTGCCGGAACCACGGCGGGCTTTCCGCCGCGACCCGCAGGGCACTGCGGCAGGTCGCGGAGGGGCAGGGGGTGCGTGAGACCACCCGGCGAGTAGCGCGGCCCGGCGCGCACCTCGTCCGAGAGTGGAACGGCCGGACTTATCAGGTCGAGGTGACCGCGGACGGCTACTGCATGGATGGCAGAACGTGGCGCTCGCTCTCCGCAGTCGCAAGGCACATCACCGGGGCCACCTGGTCGGGGCCACGCTTCTTCGGGCTGACCGACCGGGCCGGGCACCGGCGATGATCCGGACCCGCTGCGCGATCTACACCCGGAAGAGCTCCGAGGACGGGCTGGAGCAGGAGTTCAACTCGCTCCTTGCCCAGCGGGAGGCCTCCGCTGCCTACATCGCCAGCCAAATGCACGAGGGCTGGGTTCTGCTGCCGGCGCCCTACGACGATGGCGGTCTCTCAGGCGGGAGCCTGGAGCGCCCTGCGCTGCAGCAGCTGATGGCGGACGTGCGGGAGGGACGCGTCGACCGGATCGTGGTTTACAAGATCGACCGGCTAACCCGGTCCCTCTCGGACTTCGCGAAGATCGTCGACGTGCTGGACACGGCCGGCGCCTCCTTCGTGTCCGTCACCCAGTCCTTCAACACCGCGACCAGCATGGGGCGGCTGACGCTCAACATGCTGCTGAGCTTCGCGCAGTTCGAGCGCGAGGTGACGGCTGAGCGGATCCGCGACAAGATCGCAGCCTCCAAGCGCAAGGGGCTCTGGATGGGCGGACGGGTGCCGCTGGGCTACGACCCTGACGGGCGGTCGCTCAAGGTCAACGAGGGGGAGGCCGAAACCATTCGGACGCTCTACGGCCTCTATGAGGGCCATGGCACGATCCGGGCGGTGAAGGCCGAGGCTGACCGGCTCGGGCGGTGAAGGCCGAGGCTGACCGGCTCGGGCTGCGCAGCCGCAAGCGGACGCGCGCGGATGGCCGAGTGGCCGGCGGCACGTTCTTCGACCGAGGTCACATTCACCACGTGCTGACCAACCCGCTTCATGCCGGCCGCATCCGGCATCGCGGAGAGGTTCACGCGGGCCAGCATCCGGCGATCATCGCGCCCGAGCGCTGGGAGCCGGGGCAAGGCATCCGCCACCCGTCGCTCAGCCCTCTGTGGCAAGCTCTTCGACGAGACCGGCGACCAGCTGACGCCGTCACACTCGAAGACCCGGGCCGGGACCCGGTTGCGCTACTACGTCTCGCATCGGCTGGTCGCGAGGACCGGGCAATCGCATCCCGATGCATGGAGGCTGCCCGCGGTCGAACTGGAGAGCATGATCGGCGGGCTCGTCGCTAGCGAACTCGGCAGACCCGGACTCGCGGCAGCACTGCTGCCGACGGCATCGGCCGCCGACATCGCAGGCGCGGCCACCGCGCTCGGCGGTCGCGCTGCCCACGACGATGCGGCGTCATACCTGGGCCTGGTCCAGCGGATCGACCTCGCGCCAGGTCTGCTGACGCTCAAGCTAAATGCCGATACCATTGCGAAGCGTCTCGACATCGACGCGAATGACATCGATCTCGATCAATTGGTCTCGCGGCACTCGTTCCAGCTTCGCAAGCGCGGCATTGAGACGAAGATCGTCCTCGCCGATGCGCCAACTGGTCAGGACGAGACGCTGATCCGCAACATCGCCCGTGCCCATGCCTGGTTCGAACGGATCAAGGCCGGCGAGACCTTCGCACAGATTGCCGAAGCCGATGGCACTTCGAAGCGCCGCGTCCAGCAGATGATCGACCTGGCCTTTCTTGCACCCGACATCGTCGCCGACGTCTTGGGCGGCAAACAGCCAGCCGGCTTCACTTCCTACTCGTGCAAGACAAACGAGTTTCCGTCCGACTGGTCAGAGCAGCGCGCGCGTTTCGCGGCGCTTTGACCGCCCACCAACTCAACCTGCTACCACGGAAAGGTCAAACACAGACTGCGGGCGATTTGCGCCCTGTTCGAGGCGACGGTGCCGGTCTGCAGATGCGCGCCACCGCCGTAACCCACGGAAGCCGCGGCGCTATCCGCACCGCACCTCGCACCGTCTGGAAAATCGGGAGTGGCTGGCTGGGGTGGTAGGATTCGAACCTACGGTACACGGTACCAAAAACCGCTGCCTTACCGCTTGGCTACACCCCAACGCGAGGGGGGTCTTACCGCCGGCGGGCGGGGGGTTCAACCCCGAAATCGCCTACTCGCGGTCGGCGCCGTTCTGCATCAGATCCTGCTTGTCGCCGGCGCGGCGTTCGGCGTCGACGATGGCGTCGAGGTCGGTCTCGGTGGTCTCGGCGACGGTCCCGAGGTCGGCGGCGTCGACGTAGGGGGGCGGGCGGCGGGCCGGGTCGTCGGCGGTCGGCGCGGCGGTGTCGGGCGGGGCGGCCATCTGGATCGTGTAGGTGTTGTTGGGCAGGTCGATCCCGGCCGCCAGCAGCGCGCTCTTGACGCGGCGCATCGCCTCGCCGCGCGCCAGCAGCAGCGACGTCTCGCGCTGGTCGACCCAGCCCGTCACCGTCAGCTCGACCCCGCCGGGCGTCACGTCGCCGAGCCAGACCATCGGCGCCGGGCTGTCGAGCGTGAAGGGCAGCTCGGCGATGGCCTCGGTGGCGAGCCGGCTGGCCTCGCCGAGGTCGGCCATGAAGTCGACGCCGAGGGTGAACATGAACCGCGTCTCGGGGTTCTGCGAGAAGTTGACGATGCGGCTCTTGAAGACGGTCGCGTTGGGGATGCGGATGTGGTTGCCGTCGAAGCTGAGCAGGATCGTGGCGCGGCTGGTGAGGCGGATCACCTTGCCCTGGTCGCCGTTGATCTCGACCACCTCGTTGGGCCCGAAGGGGCGGCGGATCGACAGCATCACCGAGGCGATGAAGTTCTCCACCGTGTCGCGCACCGCGAAGCCGACGGCGAGGCCGATCAGGCCGGCGGCGCCGAGGATGGTGGAGAGCAGCGCCGTGGCGTTGAGGATGTCGAGCGCCACCACGGTGCCGACGACGACGAAGGCGAGCCGCACCAGCGCCCGGTAGAGCTGCGCGATGAAGGCGTTGGGCGCGAGCCGGTCGAAGGGCTGGCGCATCCGCGCCACGAGGAAGCCGGTCGCGACGATGGCGGCGAAGACGGCGGCGGCGATCAGGAACAGCGGCAGGAACACGACGAGCTGCTCGACGCGGGTGCGGAACCGCTCCATTGCGGGATCGAGGCGGCGGCCGATGTCGCTCGTCTCCATCACCTCGTTCTTCACCGCCACGACCCCCTCGACCCGGGCCACCAGCGGATCGAGCTCCGTGGCCTCGGCGATCGAGGCGGTGGTGCCGCGCAGGGTGACGACGCCTTCCGAGACGGTGACGGTGACGTCCTCGTAGCCGCCGAGCTCCCGGAGGATCTCGCGGATGCGGACCGCCATGTCGGCATCGGTGCGGGCGTCGGAGGTCGCGGAGATGGGGCCGTCGGGGCCGGATTCCTGCGCGGGGCCGGCGAGGGGCAGGGCGAGCAGGACGAGGAGCAGGAGGGCGCGGAACAGGGGCATGGCACTCGGACGGGTTGCGGTGGTCGCCGCGACCTTAGAAGGCGTCATGGCGCAGCGGAAGTCAGATCCGCGCCGGGCTGTCCTTGGCGAGCGCGTCGAACGCCATCAGCCGCGCCACCAGTGCCTCCATCTGCCCGAGCGGGATCATGTTGGGCCCGTCGGAGGGCGCGTTGTCCGGGTCCTCGTGGGTCTCGATGAAGACCGACGCGATCCCCAGCGACACCGCCGCGCGCGCCAGCACCGGGGCGAATTCGCGCTGCCCGCCGCTCGAGCCGCCGCGCCCGCCGGGCTGCTGCACCGCGTGGGTGGCGTCCATGACGACGGGGTAGCCCGTCCGGGCCATGATCGGCAGGGCGCGCATGTCCGTCACCAGCGCGTTGTAGCCGAACGACACGCCGCGCTCGGTGAGCAGGATGCGCTCGTTGCCCGTCGAGGCGACCTTGGCGGCGACGTTGGCCATGTCCCACGGCGCGAGGAACTGGCCCTTCTTGACGTTGATCGCCGCGCCGGTGCGGCCGGCGGCGAGCAGCAGGTCGGTCTGGCGGCACAGGAAGGCGGGGATCTGCAGGATGTCGACGGCCTCGGCGGCGGGCGCGCAATGGGCCTCGGCGTGGATGTCGGTCAGCACAGGGCAGCCGAGCGCCGCGCGCACGTCGGCGAGCACCCGCAGCCCCTCGTCCATCCCCAGCCCCCGGCGGCCCTCCAGCGAGGTCCGGTTGGCCTTGTCGTAGCTCGCCTTGAACACGTAGCCCGCGCCGGCGGCGGCACAGGCGCGCGCCATCTCCTCGGCGATGCGCAGCGCGTGGTCGCGGCTCTCGAGCTGGCACGGCCCGGCGATGACGACGAGCGGGCGGTCGTTGCCGAAGGTGACGCCGCCAACGGCGACCTCGCGCATCACGACGAGACCTGTTCGCGCAGGATCGAGCCGGTGATCGAGATCAGCAGGTAGAGCCCGCCGAAGATCAGGAAGGCGAGGATCGTGTTCTCGAAGGCGCGCGGGTAGGTCGGCTGGTCGGGCGCGATGGGGGCCACGGAGAGCGACAGGTAGCGCACCTGCCGGTTGGCCTCGATCTGCGCCGATTCCATCGATTGCATCGCCTGCTGCACCAGCACGTTCTGGAACGCGTAGTTCTCCTCGGCGAGGCGCAGCTGGGTGTTCTTCTCGGCCTGGCTGGCGCGGCCCTCGCCGGCGGTGACGGCCTGCTGCTGGATCTCGGCGATCAGCTCGTCGATGTTGGCGATCTCCGTCTCGATCGCCTCCACCTGGCTCTCGTTGGGACGGCGCACGGCGAGGCGGTTCTGCAGCTCGAGCCGCAGGTCCTGCCGGCGGGTCTGGAGCGCGGCGATCTGCGCGGTGCGCGCGGCGGTCTCGCCGGCCGGGTCGATCGTCTCCAGATCCTGCTGCAGCGTCAGCAGCTCCTGCAGCGACGCCTGGCGGCGCGCCTCGGCGGCCTCGTAGCTCGCGAGCGCGCCGGCCATCTGGTCTTCGCGCAGGCGCTGGGTCAGGCGATCGACCTGCTCCTCGGCGTAACCGACTAGCGCCTCGGCGAAAGCCTGGCTCGTCTCCGGGTCGGCGGCGACGACCTCCATCCGCAGGATGCCCTCGGTCGGATCGTAGCTGACCTTCACGCGCTCCTGGTAGACGTCGTAGGCCTGCTCGTTGGTGGCGTCCTCGGGCAGGCCCTGGATCGGGTCGACGCCGGGGCTCGCGAAATGCTCCTTGAAGCCGAGGTCCGCGTCGAGCCGCAGCATCGCCTCGCGGCTGGCGAGGTAGGACTGCACGGCGATGCTGTCCTGCTGCGTCGCCATCGAGGTGCCTTGGAACAGGCTGCCGAGCCCCGCGCCGCCCGAGGCGGATTCCGCCTGCTGGATCACGAACTCGGACTCCGTGGCGTACATCGGCGTGGCGAGCACGTAGAAATAGTAGCCCGCGGCGAAGGTCGGCAGGCCGATGAACACCAGCAGCCGGGCCAGCATCAGCGCCAGCTTGCGGCGGCGGCGGCGCACCAGGTCCTGCTGGATGCGCGCTACCTCGGCCATGCCCTGCTCGAACTTCGAGGGCTGACGCACGTCCGTCGAGGGCAGCCCGCCGGGCCGCGTCGTCGCGGGCAGGTTGCGCCCGCCGGCGGGGACGGTCTGAGGCAGCTGGTGGCGGGCCTCGTCGCCGTTGCCGGCATTGTCGTCGGGCACGACGAGCTCGATCACGCTCGAGCGCTGGAACGGGTCGATCCCGAGCTTGCGCAGCTGGCGCACGGCGTCGAAGTCCGACGTCACCGCCAGCCCCTGCTTCTGCGCCACCCGCCGCGCCATGCGCAGCTGCCGGCCGGTCAGCCCCTCCTTGCGGATCGCGTCGAGATCGTCCTCCTCGGCGACCTGTTCGGGGCTGTCGACCGCGCCGCTGAGCCCGCCGCCAGCCGGCGCCGCTCGCGCCGCCTCCGGCTCGGCCGCCGCGGGGGCCTCCCGCGCCGCCTCCGCCCCGGCGACGACCCGCGGACGCGGGCGCTCCTCGGCCTCCCCCGTCGCGGGCGTGACACCACCGGCCCCGGCGGTCCCGGGGCTGCGTCGGATGCGGAACTTGCGCGCCTTAGGCTTGGTAGTCATAGAGCTGCTTCGCCTCTTCCAGCGTGTCGAACATCGTCAGCTTGCCGTGCCGCAGCACGGCGGCCTGCCGGGTGAACCGCTCCAGCACGTCGGCCTGGTGCGAGACGATGACGACGGTCGTGTTTTCCAGCCGCTCGCGCAGGATCGCGCCGGCCTTCCTGTTGAACTCCGCGTCGGTGGTCTGCGGCATGCCCTCGTCGATCAGGTACATGTCGAAGTCCAGCGCGAGCAAGAGCGAGAACGTGAACCGCGCCCGCATCCCGGCGCTGTAGGTGCCGACGGGCATGTCGAAATATTCCTCGATCCCCGACAGCCAGCGGCAGAACGCCTCGACGTAGTCGGGATCGAGCCCGTAGAGGCGGGCGATGTAGCGGCTATTCTCGCGGGCCGTGTGCTTGCCCACCACGCCGCCCATGAACCCGAGCGGAAACGAGATCCGGCAGCCGCGATGGATCGAGCCCTCGTCGGGTTTTTCGAGCCCCGCCATCATGTTGACCAGCGTCGTCTTGCCGGTGCCGTTGGGCGCGAGGATGCCGAGCGAGCGCCCGATCTCGACCCGGAACGACGCCCGGTCGAGGATGACCTTGCGCTGCTTGCCGGTCCAGAAGGACTTGCTGACGTTGTTGAACTCGAGCATGGCTGCCGACTGCTCTCCGGCCCCGCGGGGCGCTGCACCTGTTCCGCCGCCCCATCATGACGGTCTTTCGTTAACACCGTCTTCTAGCGAGGGAATTTGCCCGCATTATGTCGGACTCGTGCGCGGATTGACAACGACGATCGCGCGGGCCCGGGCCGGGGCTGGACGTCGCGCGCGCCGATGCCTACCTCGAGGCCTCCATGCATCCGCTCGCCGACGACATCCGCGCCTGCCGCCTCTGCGCCGACCGCTTCCGCGCGACCGCGACCCGCCACACGCCGCGCCCGGTGCCGTGGTTCGACGCGGGCGCGCGCATCCTGATCGCCGGCCAGGCCCCCGGCGCGCGCGTCCACGAGGCGCAGCGCCCCTTCGCCGACGCCTCGGGCGTGCGCCTGCGCGACTGGCTCGGCCTCGGCGAGGACGAGTTCTACGACCGCAACCGCATCGCGGTGGTGCCCATGGCCTTCTGCTTCCCCGGCTACGACGCCAAGGGCAGCGACCTGCCGCCGCCCCCGATCTGCGCCGCCACCTGGCACGACCGGGTCATGGCCGCGCTACCCGACCTCGGCCTGCGCATCCTGGTCGGCGGCCACGCCCACCGCTGGCACCTCGGCGGGCGGCTGTCGTTGACGGAGCGGGTCGCGGACTGGCGGGCGCACGCGCCGCACACCTTCCCCTTGCCTCACCCCTCCTGGCGCAATACCGGCTGGCTGAAGAGGAACCCCTGGTTCGCCGAGGAACTGCTGCCCGTGCTCAAGGCGCGGGTCCGCGAGGTGCTGCAATGACAGAGACCACCGAACTCGACCGCGCCCACGCCGCGATGGAGGCCGCGCCCGAGGACGATGCCGCCCGGCTCGCCTTCTACGGCCGTCTCGCCGACGGCGAGCTGTTCCTGCTGCTCGAGCGCGAGCCCGAGGGCGACGCCATCGCCCCCCGCCTGTTCGACGTCGAGGGCACCGGCTACGCCCTCGCCTTCGACCGCCCCGACCGGCTCACCGACTTCACCGGCGCCCCCGCGCCCTACGCGGCGCTGTCGGGGCGGACGCTGGCGCGGATGCTCGCCGGCAACGGCCTCGGCCTCGGGCTCAACCTCGAGACCGCCCCCTCCGCCATGCTGCTGCCGCCCGACGCCATCGGCTGGCTCGCCGCCACCCTCGGCGACGGCCCGCGCGAGGCCGAGGCGCGCATCGCCGAGATCGCCCCGCCGCGCGCGCTCCCCGAGGCGCTGCTCCCGGCGCTCGACCGCCGCCTCGCCGGCGCCGGCGGGCTGGCCCGCAGCGCCTACCTCGTCGCCACGACCTACGACGACGGCAGCCGCGGCCACCTGCTCGCGGTGATCGACGCCGCGCCCGGCGCCGAGCCCGCCATCGCCACCGCGGTCGCCGACGCGCTGACCTTCTCCGGGCTCGAGGCCGGCGCGCTCGACGTCGCCTTCTTCCCCGCCTCCAGCCCCCACGCCGCCGCCTTCGCCCGCCACGGCCTGCGCTTCGACCTCCCCGACCCGCCCGCGCCCGCCGCCCGCGGCGCGCCCGGCTCCGACCCGGACCGCCCGCCGAAGCTGCGCTAGGGGGCGCTGCCCCCGTCGCCTGCGGCGACTCCCCCGGGATATTTCGAGAACAGAGACATGCGGGCGCGCCGCCCCCGACCTCTGTCCTGAAAATATCCCCGCCGGAGGCGGTCCGCTTCAGTAGCCGCGGCCGCGGTCGACGAGGTGAAGCAGGGGCTCGCCCGCCTCGGCGCGGCGCAGGTTCTCGGCGATGACGCGCGCCGCGGTGGCGGGGCGGGTCTCGGAGGCGATGTGGGGCGTGACGGTGACGCGCTCGTGGCGCCAGAACGGATGGTCGCGCGGGAGCGGCTCGGTGCGGAAGGTGTCGAGGGTGGCGTGGCCGAGCCGGCCGCTGTCGAGCGCCTCGAGCAGGGCCGCGTCGTCGACCAGTGCGCCGCGGCCGGGATTGAGCAGCACCGCGCCGGGGGCGAGGCGGGCGAGGGCGGCGGCGTCGACGATGCGCTCCGTCGCCTCCGTCAGCGGCAGCAGCAGCACCAGCATCTCGGCCCCCGCGAGCGCGGCGGCGAGCCCGTCGGCGCCGTGGTGACAGGTGACGCCGGGCACCTCGCGGGCGGTGCGGCTCCAGCCGCGCACCGCGAAGCCGAGCCCGGCGAGGGTGCGCGCGGCGGCCGCGCCGAGCGCGCCGAGGCCGAGCACCGCGACCGTGCGCTCCGACGCCAGCGGCGGCATCCTCGGCGCCCAGGCATGGTCGGGGTTGTGGATGTGGGCGTCCATCCCGAGGTGGTGGCGCAGCACGTGGCCCGCGACGTACTCCACCATCCCCGCCTCGAGCCCCGGATCGACCATGCGCGTCAGCGGCACCCTCAGCGTCGGGTTGGCGACGATGCTCTCCACCCCCGCCCAGAGGCTGAACACCGCCTTGAGCCGGGGGTAGCGCGAGAAGTCGGCCGCGCCCCGGGCCGGCCCGTAGACGATGTAGTCCACCGCCTCCGCCGGCAGGTCGGGCGACACCTCCGCGCGCACCCCCGCCTCCGCGACTGCGCGGGGCAGCACCTCGCGGTAGTCGGGCCAGCGGTGGCCGGCGAGGAACAGCACGCCCGCCATCAGCGCGGGCGGTGGACGTGGGCCGACTGGACGAGCCCGAAGGCGAGCAGCAGCACCAGCATCGCCGAGCCGCCGTAGCTGACCAGCGGCAGCGGCACGCCGACCACGGGCGCGAGGCCCATCACCATCGCCATGTTGACGGCGAAGAACAGGAAGAACGTCATCGCCACCCCCAGCGTCAGCAGCGCCGCGAAGCGGTTCTGGTTCTGCAGCGCGGAGGCGACGCAGAAGAAGATGATCAGCCCGTAGAGGACCAGCAGCGTCATCGCGCCGACGAAGCCGAACTCCTCGGCCAGCGTGTTGAAGATGAAGTCGGTTTGCTTCTCGGGCAGGAAGTTGAGCCGCGACTGGGTGCCCTGCATGAAGCCCTTGCCCGCGAAGCCCCCCGAGCCGAAGGCGATCTTGGCCTGGGTGATGTGGTAGCCCGCGCCGAGCGGGTCGGCGGCGGGGTCGAGGAAGGTGTCGATGCGGCGGTACTGGTAGTCCTTGAGCAGCTGCCACTCCGTCCCGCGCGACTGGAACACCGCCGCCACCACGCCGGCGCCGGCCGCGATGATCGTGGCGAAGTAGGCCCAGTGCACCCCGGCGAGGAACATCAGCGTCCCGCCCCCCGCCACCAGCAGGATCGAGGTGCCGAGGTCGGGCTGGCGCAGCACCAGCGCGGTGGGCACGAAGATCAGCACCAGCGGCGGCAGCAGCCACAGGGGCCGCGAGGTCTTGGTCATCGGCAGCCAGTCGTAGTAGGCCGCCAGCGCCATCACGAGGGCGATCTTCATCAGCTCCGAGGGCTGGAGCTGCATGAAGCCGAGATCGATCCAGCGCACCGCGCCCTTGCCCTCGGTGCCGACGAACTCGACCAGGACCAGCAGGAACAGCGAGCCCGCGTAGGCCACGCCCGCGACGTTGCGCCAGAACCAGATCGGGATCATCGCAACGCCGATCATCAGCAGCAATCCGACCCCGAAGCGCTTCATCTGCGGCTCCGCCCAGCGCGAGATGTCGCCTCCCGCCACCGAGTAGAGCATCAGGAAGCCGGCGCTCGCGACGGCGGTGATCAGCACGATCACCGGCCAGTTCAGGTAGAGCAGCTTGCGAAAGCCCGACGGCGTGTATTTGACCTGGTACTCGAGGTAGCTCATGCCCGGTCCCGCCCGTCGTTGCGCTCGGCGGCGCGGCGCTCGTAGAGTTCCTGCTGCTCGCGGATCCTGTCCTGCTCGGACGAGGGGTAGGCCTCGAGCGGCGGGGTGCCGCCGTAGAGCGCCTGCAGCAGGATATCGCGCGCCAGCGGCGAGGCGGCGCTGCCGCCGCCGCCGTGCTCGACGACGACCGCCACCGCGTAGCGCGGCTTGTCGAGTGGCGCGAAGGCGACGAACAGGCCGTGGTCGCGCCGCTCCCAGGGCAGGTCGGCGTTGGAGGTGACGCCGGCGGCGCGCTCCTCGGCGGTGATCCGGCGGACCTGGCTGGTGCCGGTCTTGCCGGCCATCTGGAACTCCTCGGCGACGATCCGCACCCGGTGGGCGGTGCCGCGCGGGTGGTTGACGACCGAGCTCATCGAGTCGCGCACCTTGCGCAGGTTGTTCTCGTTCAGCCCGAGCGCCTCGCCCCGGCCCGAGGGCTCGGGCACCCCGTCGATCGAGCGCACCAGCCGCGGCGTCAGCGACCGCCCGGTGGCGATCCGGGCGACCATCACCGCCAGCTGCAGCGGCGAGGTGAGCACGTAGCCCTGGCCGATGGAGGCGTTGACGGTATCGCCGATGCGCCACTCCTCGCCGTTGAAGCCGCGCTTCCACGCCTTGTCGGGGGCGATGCCCTCGGTGACGGCCGACATCGGGATGTCGTGCCTCTGTCCGAGCCCGAGCCGGCGGGCCATCTCGGCGATCTTGTCGATGCCGATGCGCTGGCCGACGTCGTAATAGTAGACGTCGCAGGATTGCTTGAGGCTCTCGTGGAGGTTGATGTTGCCGTGCCCGCCGCGCCGCCAGCAATGGAAGCGCAGCCCCGAGACCTCCATGTGGCCCGGGCAGTACACCGTCTCCTCGCTGTCCACCTCGCCGCCCTCGAGCGCGGCGAGCGCGGTGACCATCTTGAAGGTCGAGCCGGGCGGGTAGGCGTCCTGCACCGCCTTCGAGGCGAGCGGTCGGTACTTGTCCTCGTTGAGCCGGGTCCAGTCGGCGACGGAGATGCCGCGCACGAAGAGGTTTGGGTCGAAGGACGGGGTCGAGCCGATGGCGCGGATGTCGCCGTCCTCGAGGTCGATCAGCACCGCGCTCGCGCTCTCGGTGTCGAGCCGCTGGTTCATGTAGGCCTGCAGCTCCAGGTCGATCGTCAGCTGCACGTCCTTGCCCTTGATCCCCTCCTGCCGGCCCAGCTCGCGCATCACCCGGCCGACGGCGTTGACCTCGATCCGCTTGGTGCCCGCCGACCCGCGCAGCACGTGCTCGAGCCGCGCCTCGACGCCGGTCTTGCCGACCTGGAAGCGCGGGATCTTGAGCAGCGGGTCGTCGTCGGAGGCGAGGTAGCCGCGGGTCAGGTCGTAGTCCGACACCGGCCCCACGTAGCCGACCACGTGCGCCGTCTCCTCGGTCCGGTTGTAGAAGCGCGACAGCCCCACCTCGGCGACGATACCGTGCAGCGAGGGCGCGTTGACCGTGACCCGCGCGACGTCCTCCCACGGCACCCGCTCGACGATGGTGACGGGCACGAAGGGCGAGACGCGCATCATCTCCTCCTTCGCCCGCTCGATGGCCTCGGGCTCGACGGCGATCAGCCGCTGCAGCCGCCTCAGCGTCTCGTCCACGTCGCCGGCATCCTCGCGGACGATGACGATGCGGTAGTTCTGCTCGTTCTCCGCCAGCTTGCGCCCGTCGCGGTCGACGATCAGGCCGCGCGCGGGGGGCAGCAGGCGCAGGTTGACGCGGTTCTCCTCGGCGAGCAGCCGGAACTCGTCGGCCTGCTCGACCTGCATCGCGTGCATCCGCCAGCCGAGCAGCCCCATCACGCCGAGCTGCGCGCCGGCGAGCACGAGGCCGCGCCGGGTCACGACGCGGGCGGAGCGGGCGAGGTCCTTGGTCGGGCGCTTCATATCCGGTGTCCCAGTGCGTCGACGGCGCCCGGCGCGGGGCGGGTGACGCCGAAGGCGAGGTAGGAGAGCCACGTCACGATCGGGTAGGCGAGGATGGTGACGACCATCTCCACCATCGCCAGGCTCAGCGGCGCCTGCGGCGTGACGCTCACCGCCAGCAGGAAGCGGTTGGCCAGCACCGCCGCGCAGATCACCAGCGCGATGGTCAGCCACTCGAGCGGGAACGGCACCGCGCGCAGGTCGGCCGAGCGGCGGCGCAGGCCCTCGGCGCAGATCAACACGATGCCGGTCCAGAGGCCGGGCGGGCGGTGGAACAGCAGATCCGACAGCAGCATCACCAGCGCGATCAGCAGCACCGGGACGTAGTCGGGCCGCCGCGCCACCCAGGCGAAGGTGACGATCAGCAGCCAGTCCGGCGGCGCCCAGCGGCGCGGCACGGTGTCGAGCGGCAGCAGGTGGAGGAACATCAGCACCACCGCGATGGCGAGGTAGCTGGCGCGGCCGATCCAGATCCGGGCGAGGGGAGAGCGCTCAGCCACCGCCGGCCCCCGTCGAGGCGAGCTCGGGCTCGTTCATCTGGGTCGGCGGCTCGATCTCGTCGGAGGGCAGCCGGGGCACCTCCACCGGCGCGATCAGCGCGCCGGCATCGGTGATCCGCTCCGCCGGCTGGCTGCGCATCACCCGCAGGAATTCGAGCCGCTCGTAATCGGCGGCGAGCCGCACGCGCAGGCGGCGCTCGGTGTCCATCGCAACCTGCCCGATCAGGATGTCGGCGGGAAACACCCCGCCGTCGCCCGAACTGACGACCCGGTCGCCGGGGCGTACGGCGGCGTCGTTCTCGAGGAACTCGATCGGCGGCGTCGCCGAATTGTCGCCCGCCAGCACCGCCTTGTGGCCCGAGGGCTGGATGGTGATCGGCACCCGGCTCGACGTGTCGGTCAGCAGGATCACCCGGCTGGTGTCGCGCCCGACGCCGCTGATCCGCCCGACGAGGCCGATCCCGTCCATCACCGGCCAGCCGTCGAGGATGCCGTCGCGGCTGCCCACGTTGAGCAGCACCGATTGGCGGTAGGGCGAGCCGGAATCGGCCAGCACCACGCCGGTGATCCAGGTCAGCTCCGGGTCGAGGCTCACCTGGTTGAGGTCGCGCAGCTTGGCGTTCTCCTGCTCGAGCTGCAGCGCCGCCTCGCGCCAGGCCTTCATCTGCTGCAGCTCCCGGCGCAGGTCGGCGTTCTGCTCGGCGAGCCGCTGGTACGACTGGAAGTCGGCGACGAGGTTGACGAGGCCGGTCACCGGCGCCATCGCCCAGTCGAAGCTCGGCAGCACCTCGTCGATCACCATCGCGCGGTAGCGCTCGACCCGCGGGCTGTCGATGCGCCAGAACAGGAACAGCCCGAACAGCGACAGCACCAGCAGGCCGACCAGCAAACGCCGGATCGGGCCCACGAAATCCGTCTGGTGCCGTTCCCTCGCCAAAGCGCTCGTCCATCCCCGGTGGCGAACGGCCCGAGGGGGCCGTCGTTTCAGCTGTCGTAGTCGATCACGTGCCTGAGCTGCCGCTCGTATTCTAGAGCCTTGCCGGTGCCCAGAGCCACACAATTGAGTGACTCGTCCGCCACGCTGATGGCGAGGCCGGTCTGCTCGCGCAGCGCCAGGTCGAGCTCGCCCAGCAGCGCGCCGCCGCCGGTGAGCATCACGCCCCGGTCGACGATGTCGGCGGCGAGGTCGGGCGGGGTGGCCTCGAGTGCGGTCATCACCGCCTCGCAGATCTGCTGCACCGGCTCGGCCAGCGCCTCGGCCACCTGCGCCTGGGAGATCTCGGTCTCCTTGGGCACGCCGTTGAGCAGGTCGCGGCCGCGGATGTGCATCGACTGGCCGCGGCCGTCGTCGGGCATCCGCGCGGTGCCGATGGAGGTCTTGATCCGCTCGGCGGTCGATTCCCCGATCAGCAGGTTATGCTGGCGGCGCAGGTACGACACGATCGCCTCGTCCATCCGGTCGCCGCCGACGCGTACCGAGCGGGCATAGACGATGTCGCCGAGGCTCAGCACCGCCACCTCGGTGGTGCCGCCGCCGATATCGACGACCATGTTGCCGGTCGGATCGGTGATCGGCATCCCCGCGCCGATGGCGGCCGCGATCGGCTCGGCGATCAGCCCGGCGCGCCGCGCGCCCGCCGACAGCACCGAGGTGCGGATCGCGCGCTTTTCCACCGGGGTGGCGCCGTGAGGGACGCAGACGATGATCTTGGGCTTGGAGAAGGTCGAGCGCTTGTGCACCTTGCGGATGAAGTGCTTGATCATCTCCTCGGCGACGTCGAAATCGGCGATCACGCCCTCGCGCATCGGCCGGATCGCCTCGATGCTGCCCGGCGTGCGGCCCAGCATCAGCTTGGCGTCCTCGCCGACGGCCAGCACCTTCTTGACGCCGTCCTTGACGTGGTAGGCCACCACGGAGGGCTCGGACAGGATCACCCCGCGGCCCTTGACGTAGACCAGGGTATTCGCCGTCCCGAGGTCGATCGCCATGTCCGAGGAAAATATGCTCGAGAGAAAGCCCAGCATTCCTGTCCGCTCCATTGCCCACTGTCCGCGACTCTTCCGGGCGGAAGGCGGACTGCGGGCTTATAGAAGGCTGTTCCCGCAGACGAAAGGGGGCAGGCCGGAGCGACCCGGCGCGTTTTCGCCGTGAGCAAGTCCGGCGGGGGCTGCGGGAGCCGGCTCCAGGTTCGAAATGTGCAAGCCGCTCGGCTCTACCTGCAGCGGCAGCCCCCCTGCAGGTTGCGAAACGACTATTCCGCCCGCCCCCTGCGACAGCTTGTCTTTTCCCCCACACCCCCCGGTAGGGTGCGCATTCATTGCGCACCCCACCTCACAACGACAAGGGCCGCACCCCCTCCCGGCACGGCCCCCATCCACCTCTCCAGAAATGCCCCTACTCGCCCACGTCGCGGTAGGAGATCTCCTTCACGTCCGCCCCCGGCGCCGTCTTCTGGCGGCGCACGATGAGCCGGTTGAGGGCGTTGATGTAGGCCTTCGTCGAGGCCACGACGGTGTCGGT
The DNA here is from genome assembly GCF_000153305.1 of Oceanicola granulosus HTCC2516. Taxonomy (GTDB): domain Bacteria; phylum Pseudomonadota; class Alphaproteobacteria; order Rhodobacterales; family Rhodobacteraceae; genus Oceanicola; species Oceanicola granulosus. The sequence continues at coordinate 83,235 of NZ_CH724108.1, read as the reverse complement.
GTCCGCCGACATCCCCGTCGCGATCCGCCCGTCCTCCTCGAGCCGCACCGTCACCGTCGCCTGCGCGTCGGTGCCCTCGGTCACGGCGTGGACCTGGTAGAGCGGCAGCCGGACGTCGTGCGGGTAGAGCGCCTTGATCGCGTTGAACGCCGAATCCACCGGCCCGTCGCCCCGCGCCGTCCCCGACTTCTCCGCCCCGTCGACCTCGAGCACCATCTCCGCCTCGGCCGGCCCCCCGGTGCCGCAGACGACGCGCAGCGAGACCAGCCTGACGCTATCCTCCGCCCCCTCGTTCTGGCGCACCAGCGCGACGAGGTCCTCGTCGTAGACCTCCTTCTTGCGGTCGGCGAGGTCCTTGAAGCGCACGAACACGTCGTTGAGCTGGTTGTCGGCGAGATCGAAGCCGAGATCCTTCAGCTTCGCCCGCAGCGCCGCCCGGCCGGAATGCTTGCCCATCACCAGCGAGGTCTCGCCCAGCCCGACGTCGGCGGGGCGCATGATCTCGAACGTCTCGGCGTTCTTCAACATCCCGTCCTGGTGGATGCCGCTCTCGTGGGCGAAGGCGTTCTTGCCCACGATCGCCTTGTTGAACTGCACCGCGAAGCCCGACACCGTCGCCACCCGGCGCGAGATGTTCATGATCTTCGTCGTGTCGATGCCCGTGGTGAACGGCATGATGTCGTGGCGCACCTTGAGCGCCATCACCACCTCCTCGAGCGCGGTGTTGCCCGCCCGCTCGCCGAGGCCGTTGATCGTGCACTCGATCTGGCGCGCGCCGCCCTCGACGGCGGCCAGCGAGTTCGCCGTCGCCATGCCGAGGTCGTTGTGGCAGTGCGTCGCGAAGATCACCTCGTCGGCGCCCGGCACCTCCGCGATCAGCCGCCGGATCAGCTCGGCGCTCTCGTTGGGCGCGGTGTAGCCGACGGTGTCGGGGATGTTGATCGTCGTCGCCCCCGCCTTGATCGCGATCTCCACCACCCGCTTGAGGTAGTCCCACTCGGTCCGCGTCGCGTCCATCGGCGACCATTGCACGTTGCCGCAGAGGTTGCGGGCGTGGGTCACGGTGTCGTGGATGCGCTCGGCCATCTGGTCCTGGTCGAGGTTGGGGATCGCGCGGTGCAGCGGCGAGGTGCCGATGAAGGTGTGGATGCGCGGGCTGCGGGCGTGGCGCACGGCTTCCCAGCAGCGGTCGATGTCCTTGAAGTTGGCCCGCGCGAGGCCGCAGATCGTGGCGTTCTTGGCCTGCCGCGCGATCTCCGAGACGGCGCGGAAGTCGCCCTCGGAGGCGATCGGGAAGCCCGCCTCGATGATGTCGACGCCCATCTCGTCGAGCAGCTCGGCGATCTCGAGCTTCTCGGCGTGGGTCATCGTCGCGCCCGGGCTCTGCTCGCCGTCGCGCAGCGTGGTGTCGAAGATGCGTACTCGGTTGTCCTGGCTCATCTCTCTGCGCCTCCCCCGCAAATCTGGTTGCGCGGGGCATAGCCGCCCGCGTGGCGCTCCGCCACCCCGTGACGGGGGCGCGGTTCGGGTTCTCGAATGCTCATGTGGTCTATCCTCTGGGTGTCTCCGGCGCGGTGCTACCTCTGAGCGGTCGCGCCGATGAAGGCACGCTCAGAGGCGGGTAAGGAGCAGCAGGCCGAGCGGACGCGCGCCGGGAATGGCGGAAGCGAGGATATGGCGCGCGGCGGTCATGGGCGGCATCATACTGACACCGATCCGTTTGAAAAGGGTTAAGACGCCCCGGATGAACCGGACCGGCCGCCCGCGCGTATCACCTCCATGACCAACGCACTCGTCATCGGCGCCTCCGGCGGCATCGGCACCGCGCTCGCCGCGGCGCTCGAAGGGCAGGGCAGGGCGGTCACGCGCCTGTCGCGCGCCGACGGCCTCGACCTGCGCGACCCGGACGCCACCGGGCGCGCCCTCGACGCGCTCGACGGCCCCTTCGAGCGCATCCTCCTCGCCACCGGCATCCTCGCCCCGTCCGGCCGCAGCCCCGAGAAGTCGCTCGCCCGGATCGACGCGGCGGCGATGGCGGAGGTGCTGGCGGTCAACACCATCGGCACCGCGCTGGTGCTGCGCGCGCTGCCGCGCCTGCTGGCGCGCGACGGGGCGGGGAAGGTCGGGGTGCTGACGGCGCGGGTCGGCTCGATCGGCGACAACCGCCTCGGCGGCTGGCACGCCTACCGCGCCTCCAAGGCGGCGGCCAACATGCTGATCCGCGGCGCCGCGATCGAACTGGCGCGCAGCCACAAGGGCGTCACCTGCGTCGCGCTGCATCCGGGCACCGTGGCGACCGACTTCACCGCCGGCTATCCCGCCCACGCCAAGCACGGCCCGGAACAGGCCGCCCGCGCCCTGCTCGACGTGCTCGACGGCCTCGGCCCCGACGAAAGCGGCGGCTTCTTCGACTACGCCGGCCGCCCCGTCCCGTGGTAGCCTACTCCAGCGGCGCGGCCTCCTCCTCGCCGCCCCCGGGCACCTCGATCGTCTCCGCGGCCTCGCCGCCGCCGCCCTCCGCGCCGTCGGGCGCGACGAGCTCGCCGTCGTTCCAGTCGCCCTCGGCGGCCTCGCCGCTGGCATAGCGCATGGTGCCCTCGCCCTGCCGGCGGCCGTTGGTGAAGTTGCCCTCGTAGACGTCGCCGTTGGTGTAGGTCGCGACGCCGTAGCCGTTGATCTCGCCCATCTCCCAGTTGCCCTCGTAGACGAACCCGTCGGGCATGGTGATCCTGCCCTGCCCGTGGCGCTGCCCGTCGAGGAACTCACCCTCGTAGACGGTGCCGTCGGAGTAGGTGGCGACCCCGAAGCCGGAGCGCTGGCCGTCGGCCCAGCCGCCCTCGTAGGTGTAGCCATCGGCGTAGGTCATGCGGCCCTGGCCGTGGTTCTTGGCGTCTCGGAACTCGCCCTCGTAGACCAGCCCGTTGGCGTAGCGGGCCACGCCCTCGCCCTCGATCACCCCGGCGACCCACTCGCCCTCGTAGGTGGAGCCGTCGGCGTAGGTGATCTTGCCGGTGCCGCAATGCTCGACCTCGCCCGCCGCCTCGGCGACCTGGTCGGCGCAGCGGGTGTCGGCGACATCGTCGAGGAAGGGGCCGGTATAGACGGAGCCGTCGGGGTAGGTGACTTCGCCCTCGCCCTCGATCTGCCCCTCGGACCACTCGCCGATGTAGATGTAGCCGTCGGAGCCGGTGAAGGTGCCGATCCCGTGCCGGCGGTCGTCGACGAAGGCGCCCTGGTAGACGTCGCCGTTGGCGTAGGTGACGGTGCCCTGGCCCGAGCGCTTGCCGGCGCTGAGCTCGCCTTCGTAGATGTCGCCGTTGGGCTGGATCAGCCGGCCGGTGCCGTCGATCTGCCCGTCGACCCAGGTGCCGTCGTAGATCATCCCGTCGGGCATCGTCAGCGTGCCCTCGCCCTCGCGCTCGCCGCCCTCGAGCTGGCCGACATAGACCGCGCCGTCGGGGTAGGTGATGGTGCCCTCGCCCTCCTTCACGCCGTTGACCCACTCGCCCTCGTAGGAATAGCCGTTCGGGCTCTCCATCCGGCCGGTGCCGTGGTGCATCGCGTTGCGGAACTCGCCCTGGTAGACGACCCCGTTGGCGTAGCGCGCGATGCCCTCGCCGACGATCTTGCCGTCCTCCCACTCGCCCTCGTAGGTGCCGCCGTCGGCGAAGGTGATCTTGCCGATGCCGTGCGGCTTGCCGGCGAGGAACTCGCCCTCGTAGACCGAGCTGTTGGGGAACCGCGCGACGCCCTGGCCGCGGATCTCGCCCTCGAACCACTGGCCGGTATACTCGTAGCCGTTCGGCAGCCGGTAGGTGCCCTGGCCGTGCTGGCGGCCGTTCAGGAAGGTGCCCTCGTAGATGCCGCCGTCGTCGTACTGCTTGGTCTGGACATCCTGCGCCGCCAGCGCGGTCGCGAGGCCCGCCAGCAGCACGCCGGACAAGATCGCCGTCTTCATAAGGTGTGCTCTCCCCACTGCCATGCCGTGAGACTAGGCGATGGCCCCCCGGGCGGCAACGGGGCACGGCGGAGGGGCGCCCCTTGCGCCCAGCGCCCCGGCCGTGCTCCGCTCCTCGCCATGAGCGATCCCGCCCCGCCCTCCGACGCCTCCCTCGCCGCGCGCTACCGCCCGCGTCTCGTCGCCGAGCGGGCCGAGCTCGCCGCCGCCTCGGGCGCGACCAGCGCCGACCGCCGGCCCGTCGAGCTCGACCAGCAGAGCGTCGGGCGGCTGTCGCGCATGGACGCGCTGCAGAACCAGGCGCTCGCCCAGGGCCTCGAGGCCCGCCGCGCCGCCCGCCTGCGCGCCATCGACGCCGCGCTCGGGCGGCTCGAGACGGGGGCGTTCGGCTATTGCGACGGCTGCGGCGACTTCATCGGCACCCCCCGCCTCGACCTCGACCCCTGCGCCGCCCGCTGCACCGGCTGCGCCCGCTGACGGCGCGACGTCGCGCAGCACTGGAAATCCTCGCCCGATCGGATATGTGGGGCCGAACCTCAGGACTCCGTGCATGCCCGATCTCGCCCACATCCGAAATTTCTCCATCGTCGCCCACATCGACCACGGCAAGTCGACCCTCGCCGACCGGCTGATCCAGCTCACCGGCACCGTGGCCGAGCGCGACATGAAGGCCCAGCTGCTCGACTCGATGGACATCGAGCGCGAGCGCGGCATCACCATCAAGGCCAACACCGTCCGCATCGACTACCCGGCCAAGGACGGCCACACCTACGTGCTCAACCTCATCGACACGCCCGGCCACGTCGATTTCGGCTACGAGGTCTCGCGCTCGATGCAGGCGGTCGAGGGCTCGCTGCTCGTGGTCGACGCCACGCAGGGCGTCGAGGCGCAGACGCTGGCCAACGTCTACACCGCCATCGAGGCCGACCACGAGATCGTCCCGGTGCTCAACAAGATCGACCTGCCCGCCGCCGAGCCCGAGCGGATCATCGAGCAGATCGAGGACGTCATCGGCATCGAGGCCCACGACGCCTGCATGATCTCCGCCAAGACGGGGCTCGGCATCCCCGACGTGCTCGAGGCCATCGTGACCCGCCTGCCGCCGCCCAAGGGCGGCTCGCGCGAGGCGCCGCTCAAGGCGTTGCTCGTCGATTCGAAGTACGACCCGTATCTCGGCGTCGTGGTGATCGTGCGGATCATCGACGGGGTGCTGAAGAAGGGCCAGCGGATCCGCATGATGAAGACCGGCGGCACCTACGACGTCGACCGCGTCGGCGTCTACCGCCCCGCGATGCAGGACGTCGCCGAACTCGGCCCCGGCGAGATCGGCTTCCTCACCGCGTCGATCAAGCAGGTCCGCGACACCCGCGTCGGCGACACGATCACCACCGAGAAGAAGGGCACCGACACCCCGCTGCCCGGCTTCAAGCCGTCGATCCCGGTGGTGTTCTGCGGGCTGTTCCCCGTCGACACCTCCGAGTTCGAGGATCTGCGCGACGCCATCGAGAAGCTGGCGCTGAACGATGCCTCCTTTTCCTTCGAGATGGAGACCTCGGCCGCGCTCGGCTTCGGCTTCCGCTGCGGCTTCCTCGGCCTGCTGCACCTCGAGGTGATCCGCGACCGGATCGAGCGCGAGTACAACATCGAGCTGATCACCACCGCGCCCTCGGTGGTCTATCACCTCTACATGAAGGACGGGGAGATGCGCGAGCTGCACAACCCCGCCGACATGCCCGACCCGACCTATGTCGCGCATATCGAGGAGCCCCGGATCAAGGCCACGATCCTGGTGCCCGACGACTATCTCGGCGACGTGCTCAAGCTCTGCCAGGACCGCCGCGGCATCCAGCAGGAGCTCACCTATGCCGGCTCCCGTCCGCTCGTCGTCTACGATCTCCCTCTCAACGAAGTGGTGTTCGACTTCTACGATAGGCTGAAATCGGTAACGAAAGGTTACGCGAGCTTCGATTACCAGATGATCGGTTACCGCGAGGATAACCTCGTGAAGATGTCGATCCTGGTCAACGACGAGCCCGTCGACGCGCTCTCGATGATGGTCCACCGCGACCGCGCCGAGCAGCGCGGCCGGGCGATGTGCGAGAAGCTCAAGGAGCTGATCCCGCGCCACATGTTCAAGATCCCGATCCAGGCGGCCATCGGCGGCAAGGTCATCGCCCGCGAGACCCTCTCGGCGCTCCGCAAGGACGTCACCGCCAAGTGCTACGGCGGCGACGCCACCCGCAAGCGCAAGCTGCTCGACAAGCAGAAGGCCGGCAAGAAGAAGATGCGCCAGTTCGGCAAGGTCGACATCCCCCAGGAGGCATTTATTTCCGCTCTGAAGATGGACAGCTGAAGCTGTCCATCTTCAGAGCGAGTGGGCGGAAGCGATTGCTCGCAATCGCGTGCCCACACGGTGGGATGCTGGGTGCAGAAAAACCGTGACCTGACCGCAGGCTGCGGTAACATGCCTCCATGTCGGCCAATGCCAGTGCGAGAGCTTCACCTAACGAAGTTGATTTTGACGAGGACGCGATGTGGGTGGGTCTGACAGACGGTCGTACCCTCGGCGCCCCCCTCGCTTGGTTTCCGCGTCTAAAGAACGGTCTTCCCGAAGAGCGCGCTGCCGTAACCTTTAGCGCGTTCGGCTTGCATTGGGAGGCGCTAGATGAAGACATCAGCGATGTTGACCTTCAGGAGAGGAGCGGCTCGCTAGGTAACCCGTGATCAAGCGGCGCTTAAGCCGACACTTGATCGTTGAGTAGATACGTGATCCGATATGGTCGAGGCCATTTAGATCAGAAAGGTATGAGGCCTTTCTTTGGCTAATTAGCTAGTTGCTTCAGGGGTTAATGGACACATGGCTGCGGAGAGAGTCGAGCTTGTAGTTAAGTTAGATGGGGGCTCTGCTGATCTGCACTACGTGCCTGCCTTCACCGCGCTCGATAGCGCCCACGCTATCTCTCAAGCGTTGATGATGATCATTCATTTCGCGCAAACCGGTGAGATCAGACGGCGAAACTTCAAAGATCTTGAAACTGAAGTGCTGCTGAAGGAGACGAGGCCGGGTTCGTTCGAATTCGTCTACGATTTCTCCGAGTTCGCGCCTTACTTCGTGGAAGTATATGGCAAGGGTTTGAGCAACGCTTCATGGAAATTGATTGAGACTGTATTTAAACGTGCAACTGGATTAGCTGGAAATCGAGAGATAGAAGAGGCGGAGGGGGATGGAAGGTTCAGTTCTGGAGATCTTGGTGCACTCATTCAGGCTGCCGAGCCAGCCGTCCGCCGCTCACATTCCGTGATCAATCATGGCGCTGGGGCGATCCAGATCTCGGTGGTTGGAGATGGGAACCAGATTGTTCTAGATCGCCAAAGCAAAGATTATATGCATGAGAGCATCTTCAACGACGAGGCGCGTTCGCAAAGGTTTTTAGTGACAAGCTTCGACGGTCGAAACCGGACAGGCCGACTTTTCGATCTAGAAGACGAGCAAGCCTACACCTTCGACTTATTGCCTGATGCGGACAGGAAGTCGCTAACCGTTATTGTTGATGCCGCTCGATCTTACGCGCTTCGGGAAAAGGGAAAATTTGACGAGAAGATGGAGGCAGTCTGCGCTTTCACTTCGGTCGATGCTCCTGATGGAAGGAAAAAGCGACTTAAGGTCTTCGCTGTTGCTCGGGATTATGCCGAATTAGACATAGGTGAACTGCCTAATGTATCTGATGCACCGCAGCGGATTGGTCCAGAAGAAGACCACGACGACGTAATCGAGTAGGTTCTTCCACCGCCCCCCTACCGCGCCCCCTTCAACGCATCAATCCGCTCCGACGCCTCCGCCTTCGTCAGCTCCGCCTCGAACGTCTCCCCCGTCTGTTCGCACAGCGTCTTGAGGTAGCTCGCCTGCGCGCCCGTCATCGGCTCGTCGCCGCTGACCCAGTCTTCCGGGTCCTTCTCGGCGTTGCCGCGGGGGTGGGTCTTCGGGTCGGCGTGGGTGTGGTCGTCGGTCATGGTGTTCACCTTTCGTTTTCCTCGTCCAACCCCGGCGGCCGGCCGCGGTTCCCGTCCTGCCCGCGCCGGGACAGCCGCCGGGCGCGGACCTCCTCCAGCATCCCCGCGAGGATCCGTTCCCGGCGCAGGTCGTCGCGCTGCGCGTCGGTGAGGGCCGGGGGGCGGGGCGGGGGCGCGCCGAGGAGTTCGGTCTGGCGGGCGAGCATGTAGGCGCGCAGCACGCGGGCGACGATCTTCTGGTAGCCGGTCCCGTAGCTGCGGAACCACTTCGCCACGTCGCGGTCGATGCGCAGGGTGACGCGGGTCTGGGGCGGCTCAGGGCGGTCGTCGATCTCGCCCCAGCCGTGGGGCAGGCGGGCGGCGAGCAGTTCGGGGTGCTGGGTGTCGCTGGCGATGTCGGCCCAGAGCGTGGCGATCTCCTGCAGGCGGCGGCGGGCGTGGGTCATCTGGGGCTCCTCGGACGGTGTGGCGGCGCCAGTCTGGAGCGCGGGCGTCAAGATCGGGTAAGCGGGGCGCGCGGTGCACGTCGGGTGCATCGCGGGTGCACGCGCGGTGCCGCAGGAACCGCGGGCCACCCTGCCGGGTTCTCCTCTCCAAAGGGAGACCTCACATGTTCAGCCTGATCGCCATCGCCGCCGCCGCCGCCCTTGCCGTGGGCTTCGCTGCCAGCCGCTCGCCGACCGAGGAGTACAAGCCGGTCCGCGTGCGCAGCCGCTAGGCGAAGAACGCCCGGATCGTCGCCTCGAACTCGCGCGGCTTCTCCGCGTGAAGCCAGTGGCCGGCGCCGGGGAGCTTGGCAAATTTCGCCTGCGGAAACAGCGCCTTGATCCGGTCGCGGTGCTCGGGGAGGACGTAGTCGCTCTCGGCGCCTGACAGGAAGAGCGTGGGGCCGTCGTAGGTGGCGTCGATGTCCGGGAAGCCGAGGATCCTGTCCATCTCGCGGCCCAGGACGTCGAGGTTGAGCCGCCAGCGCTTTTCGCGCAAGTCCAGGCTCTGCAACAGGAAATCCCGCACGCTCTCGTCCACCTGCAGCGCCTCGCGCGCCGCGCTCCGCGTCGGCTGGTCCGGATCCAGCGCCGCCATCGCCTCCACCAGGTGCGCCTGCGTGTGGCCATAGGCGACGGGGGCGATGTCGGCGACGATGAGCCGGCGGACCCGCTCGGGCCGGGTCAGCGCCAGCACCATCGCAGCCTTGCCGCCCATCGAGTGCCCCACCACGTCGCCGCCCGCCAGGGGGGCGAGGTCCTGGGCCATGTCGAAGTAGGAATGGCTGTCGTGCCAGGGGCTTAGCCCGTGGTTGCGCTGGTCGGGGACGGTGACCTGCCAGCGGTCCGACAGCCGCCGGGCCAGCACGCCGAAGTTGCGCGCCGAGCCGAAGAGGCCGTGGACGAGGAGGAGCGGCTCGCCCTCCTCGCCGTAGATGTCGGCGTTGAGGCTCACAGGGTCGGGTAGAGCGGGAAGCGCTCGCACAGCGCCTCCACCTCGGCCCGCACCTTGGCCTCGACCTCGCCGTTGCTGTCCTCGCCGTTGGCCGCGAGCCCGTCGACCACCTCGACGATCCAGTCGCCGACCTGGCGGAACTCCTCCTCGCCGAAACCGCGCGTGGTGCCCGCCGGCGTGCCGAGGCGGATGCCGGAGGTGACGGTGGGCTTTTCGGGATCGAAGGGGATGCCGTTCTTGTTGGTCGTGATGTGGGCGCGGTTGAGCGCCTTCTCGGTGGCGTTGCCCTTGACCGCCTTGGGCCGCAGGTCGACGAGCATCAGGTGGCTGTCGGTGCCGCCGGTGACGATGTCGAGCCCGCCCTTCATCAGCTGGTCGGCCAGCGCGCGGGCGTTGGCGACGACCTGTTCCTGATAGGTCTTGAACTCGGGGCGCAGCGCCTCGCCGAAGGCCACGGCCTTGCCCGCGATCACGTGCATCAGCGGGCCGCCCTGGATGCCGGGGAAGATGGCGGAGTTCACCTTCTTCGAGATGTCGGCGTCGTTGGTCAGGATCATCCCGCCGCGGGGCCCGCGCAAGGTCTTGTGTGTGGTGGTGGTGGCGACGTGGGCGTGCGGGAAGGGCGAGGGATAGATGCCCGCCGCCACGAGGCCGGCGAAGTGCGCCATGTCCACGAGCAGCAGCGCGCCGACGCTGTCGGCGATCTCGCGCATGCGGGCGAAGTCGATGATGCGGGGGATGGCCGAGCCGCCGGCGATCAGCATCTTGGGCCGGTGCTCGGTGGCGAGCTGCTGGATCTGGTCGTAGTCGATCTGGCTGTCCTGCTTGCGCACGCCGTACTGCACCGCGTTGAACCACTTGCCCGACTGGTTGGGCCGCGCGCCGTGGGTCAGGTGGCCGCCGGCGTCGAGGCTCATGCCGAGGATCGTGTCGCCGGGCTGGAGCAGGGCGGTGTAGACGCCCTGATTGGCCTGGCTGCCGGAGTTGGGCTGCACGTTGGCGAACTCGCACTCGAAGAGTTCGCAGGCGCGCTCGATGGCCAGGTTCTCGGCGATGTCGACATACTGGCAGCCGCCGTAGTAGCGCCGGCCCGGATAGCCCTCGGCGTACTTGTTGGTCATCACCGAGCCCTGCGCCTCGAGCACGGCGGCGGAGACGATGTTTTCCGACGCGATCAGCTCGATCTCGTTGCGCTGGCGGCCCAGCTCCTTCTGGATCGCGCCCCAGATCTCGGGGTCGCGGCCCGCGAGTTTCTCGGTGAAGAAGCCGTCGTCGTCTCTGGTGGGCGCGCTCATCTGGAGGTCTCCGTATCTCGCGGGGCGTGGTCGCGCTCCTTCTAGCGGGGCGGGGCAGGGGTCAAAAGGGCGAAACCGACCTGCGTGGAAGCGGCGGCGACCGGATCGGCAGCTTGCCTTTCCGATCCGCGCCGGGGCAGGCTGCCGCGGAAACCGGGGGTAGCCGACCAAATGACCAGCACGCCGCGCATCGCCTTTTGCGCCAGCCGCTCGCCGATCGCCGAGGAAGCGCGCGAGGCGCTGGCGGCGGCCCATGGCGACGTGCCCTGCGCTCAGGCCGACATCATCGTCGCGCTCGGCGGCGACGGCTTCATGCTGCAGACGCTCCACGCCACCGAGGGGCTGCCGGCGCCGGTCTACGGGATGAATCGCGGGACGGTCGGATTCCTGATGAACGAGTACCGCCGCGACGGGCTGATCGGGCGGCTCGCGGCGGCCGAGGAGGCGGTGATCTACCCGCTGCGCATGATCGCCACCACGGTCGACGGCAGCCGCCACGAGGCGCTCGCGATCAACGAGGTCTCGCTGCTGCGCGCGGGCCCGCAGGCGGCGAAGCTGCGCATCACGGTCGACGACAAGCTGCGCATGGCCGAGCTGGTCTGCGACGGCGCGCTGGTGGCGACGCCGGCGGGCTCGACCGCCTACAACTACTCCGCCCACGGCCCGATCCTGCCGATCGATTCCAAGGTGCTGGCGATCACCGCCGTCGCCGCTTTCCGCCCCCGCCGCTGGCGAGGCGCGCTGATTCCAAGCGATGCGACGGTGCGGCTCGAGGTGCTGGAGCCGGAGAAAAGGCCAGTCATGGCCGACGCAGACTCACGATCTGTCTCCGACGTGGCGCTGGTGGAAATAAAAAGCGCGCCCGAGGTGCGGCACCGGATCCTGTTCGATCCGGGACACGGGCTCGAGGAGCGGCTGATCCGCGAGCAGTTCGTCTAGGCGCGCGCTCCGGTCAAGCTACTGACACTGCTGTGTTTTCGAGCCCGCCCCGGCGGCGGGATCCGGTCGTGTTATCCGATATCACGCCCCCTGACATGCCCTAGCGCGCGCCCGGTCATGCCCTAGCCGGGGCGGGATATTGTCTGCCTCGCCGCCCTGCCCCCTCATCGTCTCATCGAACGGCCCGACCAACAGCGGGCCACCTGCAAGACCAGACGCAACCCTCGCTGCCACAGCGCCACACACACGAAGGACAACGCCATGCAACTCGTCACCGTCTTCAAGTCCGCCACCCTCGCCCTGGCCCTTTCCCTGGGCGCCACCCCCTCCTTCGCCGACCGCAACCACAGCCGCATCGTCCAGTGGGGCACGCACAACGAGGTCGGCGGCGGCCAGTACGGGTTCGGCAACCGCCTGACGGTGGAGCAGGACGGCTGGAGCAACAGCTCGATCTCCACCCAGGACGGTCGCCGCAACCGCGCCGTGGTCGGCCAGAACGGCCACCGCAACAGCGCCAATACCCAGCAGTTCGGCTCGTGCAACGTCTCCGGGATCGCCCAGTTCGGCGGCCATAACCGCGCCCGCGCCACCCAGTCGGGCGGCTGCAACGCCTCGGCCATCATCCAGGCCGGCCACGGCAACCGCGCCAACACCCGCCAGTACGGCAGCGGCAACGTCACGGTCATCGTCCAGGACTGACCGCCGCACCTCGGCCGGTGCGCCGCCGATGCGGCGCACCGCCCAGCCCCTCAACGCCTCGCCGAAAGGATACCGCCATGCCCACTTCGCTCCGCGCCCTCGCCGCCTCCGCCGCCACCGTCGTCGCCGCCGCCTGCGCCGTTCCGGCGGTGACCAGCGCCAACGGCGAGACCATCGCCGGCCCCGTCACCAAGGACATCGCCCCCGCGCCGCTGCGCTGCGCGCTCCAGGTGCGCCAGACCGGCGGGATGATCGCCATCGAGGGCCTCGTCCAGTCCGAGACGCCGCTGTCGGGGAGCTACATGCTCGACCTCGTCAAGACGGGCGGCAACAGCGCCCAGATCCAGCAGGGCGGGGGCTTCACCGTCGCTGTCGGCGAGACGGCCCGGGTCGGATCGGCCGAACTCAGCGGGTCGGCCAGCGACGTCTCCGGCACCCTCACGCTCACCGTCGACGGCCGCACGATGATCTGCCCCATCACCGGCTGACACGCGCGGGCCGCCTGCTCCCGGCCCGTCCGATCAAGGAATTCAAACCCAAAGGATTGCTGCCATGCTCCGTTCCCTCGCCCTCACCGCCGCCCTGAGCCTCTCCGCCCTCACCGCCGCCGCGCCCCCGGCCGCCGCCGAGCAGATCGCCGTGTCGATCACGCCGACGACGGCCGAGGAGGACGCGCTGATCCGGCTCGGACTCGCGCTCTACATGCTGCACAAGGATTACGAGACGAACGGCGAGGTGACCCAGCGCGGCATCGACAACGCCGCCGGGCTCTACCAGCAGGGCAACTGCAACACCGGCCTCATCGAGCAGCGCGGCCGCAACCACACCGGCACCCTGTCCCAGCGCGGCTGCAACAACGCGCATGGCATGTTCCAGTCCGGCCGCAACACCGCCGCCCACGTCGTGCAGACGGGCGGGCAGGCGGGCCTGACCTTCGTCTACGGGTTCTGACGCCGCGCTGTCCCGCCGTCAGTTTCTCCGTCACCTGCGCCCGGCCTCGGCTGGGCGCCTTTTTATGGCTCAGCCGCCCCCGTAGCCGAGCGGACGGATCGCGGCGCGGATCTCGTCGAGGATGGCCGGGTCGTCGATGGTGGCGGGCACCCGCATCTCGGCGCCCTCGGCGACCTTCGCCATCGTGGCGCGCAGGATCTTGCCCGAGCGGGTCTTGGGCAGCCGCTCCACGACCGCCGCGAGCTTGAACGCCGCCACCGGGCCGATGCGCTCGCGCACGCGGGCGACGCACTCGGCGACGATCTCGTCGTGCGGCCGCGTGCAGCCCTTGTTGAGGCACAGGAACCCCATCGGCAGCTGACCCTTCACCGCGTCGGCGACGCCCACCACCGCGCACTCGGCGACGTCCGGATGGCCGGCGAGCACCTCCTCCATCGCCCCCGTCGAAAGCCGGTGGCCGGCGACGTTGATGACGTCGTCGGTGCGCGCCATGATCCAGAGGTAGCCGTCTTCGTCCTTCATCCCCGCGTCGCCGGTCTCGTAGAAGCCCGCGAAGCGCGACAGGTAGGCGGAGCGGAAGCGCTCGTTGGCGTTCCAGAGGCCGGGCAGGGTGCCCGGGGGCAGGGGCAGCTTGATGGCGATGGCGCCGAGGGTGCCGGGAGGCACCTCCGCGCCGTCGCGATCGAGGATGCGCACGTCGTAGCCGGGCATCGGCACGGTCGGCGAGCCGATCTTCACCGGCAGCGGCTCGATCCCCACGGGATTGCCCGCGATGGTCCAGCCGGTCTCGGTCTGCCACCAGTGATCGTAGACCGGCACCTTCATCACCCGCTGCGCCCACTCGATGGTGTCGGGATCGGCGCGCTCACCCGCGAGGTAGAGCGCGCGCAGGCCGGAGATGTCGTGCGCCTCGATGAGGCGGCCCTCCGGGTCTTCGCGCTTGATCGCGCGGAAGGCGGTGGGGGCGGTGAAGAAGCTCTTCACCCCGTGCTCGGCGATGACCCGCCAGAAGGTGCCGGCGTCGGGCGTGCCGACGGGCTTGCCCTCGAAGACGACGCTGGTGTTGCCGTGGATCAGCGGCGCGTAGCAGATGTAGCTGTGGCCCACGACCCAGCCGACGTCCGACGCCGCCCAGAAGACCTCGCCGGGGTCGACGTTGTAGATGTTCTTCATCGTCCAGCCGAGCGCGACGAGGTGCCCGGCGGTGGCGCGCACCACGCCCTTGGGCTGGCCCGTCGTGCCGGAGGTGTAGAGGATGTAGGCCGGGTGGTTGCCGTCCACGGGCACGCAGGGGGCCGGCTCGGCGCTGCGCACCGCCTCGGCCCAGTCGATGTCGCGGCCCGCGCGCAGCTCGGCGGGGCATTGGTCGCGCTGGAAGATGACGCAGAAGTCGGGCTGGTGCGTCGCCTCGGCGAGCGCCCCCTCGATCAGCGGCATGTAGGCGATGGTGCGGGTCGGCTCGATGCCGCAGGAGCCGGCGATGATCGCCCTGGGCCGGGCGTCGTCGATCCGCACGGCGAGTTCGTGGCTGGCGAAGCCGCCGAACACGACCGAGTGGATCGCCCCGAGCCGCGCGCAGGCGAGCATCGCCACCACCGCCTCGGGCACCATCGGCATGTAGATCACCACCCGGTCGCCGAGCCCGACGCCGCGCGCCGCGAGCACCCCGGCGAGGCGGGCGACCTGGTCCTGCAGCTCGGCGTAGGAGATGTGGCGGACGGTGCCGGTGACGGGGCTGTCGTGGATCAGCGCGATCCGCGCGCCGTGGCCGGCGGCGACGTGGCGGTCGACGGCGTTGTGGCAGGTGTTGACGCGGGCGTCGGCGAACCACTCGTAGAAGGGCGCGTTGTCGTCGAACAGCGCGCGGCTCGGGGGACGGTCCCAGTCGATGGCCCGTGCCGCCTCCATCCAGAACCCTTCCGGGTCTGCCGTCCACGTGTCGTAGACCTCGCGGTAGCCCATGCCCTGTCTCCTCCTGCTCCCGCCCTCACCGTAAGCGGCAGGGCGCGGGCGCGGCAAGCGCGGGCGCGTTGCGCGGCGCGGCGGGCTGTGCTCTCTGGAGGCGTGGGCCACGGGGAGTCTTCCAGATGCGCCTGATGCCATTGCTGTTCGCTCTTCTGACGCTGGCGGGGGCCGCTTCGGCGCAGGAGAGGTGGGATTTCTACCGGACCGACGAGCGGCAGGCGGCGCGCAACTGTCCGTTCGGCCCCATCGAGGCGGGCGGCTACTTCTGCATCGAGATCGGCTGCGACACCGGCGACGGGATCGGCTTCCTGATCCGGCTCACCCCGCGCGAGAGCCAGGCGCGGCTCGAGGGGCTGTGGACGGTCGATTACCGCCAGGCGGGCGAGCTGGTGCTCGAGGCGGTGCCGGGGGAGGCCGGGGTGTTCCGCGCGCCCTACCTGCCGCGCCGCGACGGGGTGCTGGTGGCCGGGCTGAAGCGGGGCAACGTGGCGACCTTCACCATCATCAACCGCCCGATCCGCGCCAACCGGCCGTTCGGGCTGAACGGCTCGAGCGACGCCATCGACCGCGCCTTCGCCGCCTGCCCGCTGGAGGCGCCCGCGCCGCTGGTCGTCGCCGAGCCCGCGCCGGCGCCCGATCCCACGCCTGAGTCCGAGCCGCCGGCGGCGACGCCGTCGGAGCCGGAAGAGGTCGCCACCGCGCCGGGCGCCGAACCGGAGGCCGCGCCCGAAGCGCCGCCCGAGCCGTCGGTGGCGCAGGTGGGCGTCAGCGACCCGGCCTTCGAGACCCTCACCGAGATCCGCGCGCTCTGCCGCGAGCGGGGCGGCGCGATGGTCGAGGTGCAGCACGGCTTCGCCCGCCCGCGCGACCTGAACGGCGACGGGCTCGAGGACATGGAGGTCGATTTCGGCGAGGCGGAGTGCGTCAACGTCCCCTACCTCTATTGCGACATCCCCGTCTGCCCGACCCGCATCTACCTCGGCCAGCCCGACGGCAGCTACCTGCTCGCCTACGAGGGCGACTACGAGACGGCGACGACGGAGACCGTCGTCACCCTGTCGATGAAGGACGAATCCTGCACCGAACGGCGCTGCGCCCGCCGCTTCGTCTGGCGCGAGGGGCGGCTGGTGCCGTTCGAGTAGGCCTCAGCCGTAGTGCGAGACGGGTGTGCCGGCGATGGCCGACATGTTGAGCAGGCCGCGCGCGGTGATCGAGGGGGTGACGATGTGGGCGCGGTTGCCCAGCCCCATCAGGATCGGCCCCACCTCGAGGCCGCCGCCCTTCATCTTGAGGATGTTGCGCACCCCCGAGGCGGCGTCGGAATTGGCGAAGATCAGCACGTTGGCCGCGCCGGTCATGCGGCTGTCGGGGAAGACCCGGTCGCGCAGTTCCCGGTCGAGCGCGGCGTCGACGTTCATCTCGCCCTCGTAGCAGAAGTCGCGCGGCTCGCTGTCGAGCAGCGCCACCGCCGCGCGCATCCGCCGGCCGGTCTCGTTGTCGAGGTTGCCGAACTGCGAGTGCGAGCAGAGCGCGATGGCCGGGGCGAGGCCGAAGCGGCGGACGTGGCGGGCCGCGCCGATGGCGGTCTCCGCGATCTGCTCGGGCGTCGGCTCGGCATGGACCTGCGTGTCGGCGATGAACAGCGGGCCGTCCTCGAGGATCATCATCGACAGCGCCCCGACCGGGCGCAGCGCCTCGGTGCCGAGCACCTGGGTGACGTAGTTCAGGTGCCACAGGTACTGCCCGAAGGTGCCGCAAATCAGGCTGTCGGCCTCCTCGCGGTGGACCATCACCGCGCCGATGGCGGTGGTGTTGGTGCGCATCACCGCCTTGGCGAGATCGGGGGTGACGCCCTTGCGGGCCATCAGCTCGTGGTAGGTGCCCCAGTAGTCGCGGTAGCGCGGGTCGTTCTCCGGGTTGACGATGTTGAAGTCGCGCTCGGGCCGGATCGTCAGGCCGAGCCGCTCGCAGCGGGTGGCGATAACCTCGGGACGGCCGATCAGGATCGGCGTCTCCGGCGTCTCCTCGAGCACCGCCTGCGCACAGCGCAGCACCCGTTCGTCCTCGCCCTCGGCGAACACGATCCGCCGCGCCGCCGTGGCCGCCGCGTCGAAGACCGGGCGCATCAGCAGGGCCGACTTGAAGACGGAGCTGTCGAGCTTGCGCTTGTAGGCGTCCATGTCGGCGAGCGGGCGCGCGGCAACGCCGGCCTCGATCGCGGCGCGGGCGACGGCGCTGGCGACGACGCCCATCAGGCGCGGGTCGAAGGGCTTGGGGATGAGGTAGTCGGCGCCGAAGGTGAGCTGCTCGCCGTGATAGGCCGCCGCCGCCTCGGCACTGGTGGTGGCGCGGGCGAGGGCGGCGATGCCCTCGATGCAGGCGATCTGCATCGCGTCGTTGATCTCCGTCGCGCCGACGTCGAGCGCGCCGCGGAAGATGAACGGAAAGCACAGGACGTTGTTGACCTGGTTCGGGAAATCGCTGCGCCCGGTGGCGATAATCGCGTCCGGCGCGACCTCGCGGGCGGCGTCGGGCATGATCTCGGGCGTCGGATTGGCGAGGGCGAAGATGATCGGCGTCCCCGCCATCTTCGCCACCATCTCGGGCTTGAGCACGTTCGGCCCCGACAGGCCGAGGAACAGGTCGGCGCCGTCGATCACGTCGCCGAGCTGGCGCGGCTCGGTGCCTTGGGCGAACTCCGCCTTCTGCGGCGTCATCTCCTCCTCGCGGCCCTCGTGGACCAGACCGGCGATGTCGCAGAGCCAGACGTTCTCGCGCTTCACCCCGAGCTTGAGCAGCATGTTGAGGCAGGCGATCCCCGCCGCGCCGCCGCCGGTCGAGACGACCTTGATGTCCTCGAACCGCTTGCCCGCGACGCGCAGCGCGTTCGTCGTCGCCGCGCCGACGACGATGGCGGTGCCGTGCTGGTCGTCGTGGAAGACGGGGATGCCCATCCGCTCGCGGCAGATCTTCTCGACGATGAAGCAATCGGGCGCCTTGATGTCCTCGAGATTGATCGCGCCGAAGGTCGGTTCGAGCGCGCAGACGATCTCGGCGAGCTTCTCCGGGTCGCGCTCGTCGAGCTCGATGTCGAAGCAGTCGATGTTGGCGAACTTCTTGAACAGGACCGCCTTGCCCTCCATCACCGGCTTCGACGCCAGCGCGCCGATATCGCCGAGCCCGAGCACGGCGGTGCCGTTGGAGACCACGGCGACGAGGTTGCCGCGGGCGGTGAAGTCGGACGCGGTCTGCGGGTCGCCCTTGATCTCCAGGCAGGCCTCGGCGACCCCGGGGGAGTAGGCGCGGGACAGGTCGCGGCCGTTGGCGAGCGGCTTGGTGGCGCGCACCTCCAGCTTGCCCGGCTTGGGCAGGCGGTGGTAGTCGAGCGCCGCCTGCCGCGCGCTGTCCTTGACTTGATCGCTCATCGGTCCCTCCCGGATGGTTCAATATTAAACCATCTGCCTGATCGCAGGACCAATGCTAGAGCACGAAGCGCCGCCTCGTGCAACAGAACCGGGCGTCAGCGGCCCAGCATCTCCTCGAGCGCCGCGATGCGCCGCTGCGCCTGCAACTGGGTGAGCTGGCCGTCGAACGGCTCATTCGCCGCCTCGGACAGCTCGCGCAGCTTCGTCGCCTGCACCGCCGTCATCTCGGCATCGGCGTCGAACTCCGGGTGATCGTCGAGGAAGGCGCGGGCGGCGAAGGGGGTGGCGATGCTCATCTCAGCCCTCCTTCCGCGCGTCCGGCTGGTCGTGCTTCTGCGCCTCCAGTTCGAGGATGCGCGCATGCGCCTGCGCCTCCGTCAGCGCGGTATCGAACTCCTCGCCCGTCGCCTCGCAGAGCGAGCGCAGGTGCACCGCCTGGTCGTTCGTCATCGGGGCGTCGGGGTCGTGGTCGCTCTCGGCGGCGGGGCTGTCGAGCACGGTCTTCACGGGGGGCATCATGGCCGGTCCTCCTCTGGG
Source organism: Oceanicola granulosus HTCC2516 (assembly GCF_000153305.1). Lineage (GTDB taxonomy): Bacteria > Pseudomonadota > Alphaproteobacteria > Rhodobacterales > Rhodobacteraceae > Oceanicola > Oceanicola granulosus. The sequence continues at coordinate 64,015 of NZ_CH724108.1, read as the reverse complement.
CGGGCTGGGGGCGGGGCTTGCCGGAACAACCTTGACGGCACGTTCGGGGTTCCGCCTCGGCCCTTGCATCCCTATCGGCGGCGGACCAGTCTGAGGCAGGATTTCAGGAGAGGCCCGATGACCCTCGTCGACCACGCCCGCGCCGTCCGCGAAAACGCCCACGCGCCGTATTCCCGCTTCAAGGTCGGGGCCGCGCTGCGCACCACCTCGGGCGCCGTCTTCACCGGCTGCAACGTCGAGAACGTCGCCTACCCGGAAGGCACCTGCGCCGAGGCCGGGGCGATCGCCGCGATGGTCGCCGGCGGCTTCACCGCCATCGCCGAGATGGCCGTCGTCTCCGATTCCGAAACCCCCGTCACCCCCTGCGGCGGCTGCCGCCAGAAGCTCGCCGAGTTCGCCGCCCCCAACGTGCCGGTGACCCTCGCCACCCTCGACGGCGCGACGCTCGAGACGACGGTGGGCGAGCTGCTCCCCGGCGTCTTCGCCAAGGACCACATGAGCCGCACCTGATGGAGGCGCGCGCGATCATCCGCAAGCTGCGCGAGGGCGAGACGCCGGGCGCCGACGAGCTCGCCTGGTTCGCCGCCGGCCTCGCCAGCGGCGCCGTCAGCGACGCCCAGGCCGGGGCCTTCGCGATGGCCGTCTGCCTCAACGGCATGACCGACGAGGGCCGCATCGGGCTGACGCTGGCGATGCGCGACAGCGGCGACGTGCTCGGCTGGGACCTGCCCGGCCCGGTGCTCGACAAGCACTCCACCGGCGGCGTCGGCGATTGCGTGAGCCTCGTGCTGGCCCCGGCGCTCGCGGCCTGCGGGGTGTTCGTGCCGATGATCTCGGGGCGCGGCCTCGGCCATACCGGCGGCACGCTCGACAAGCTCGAGGCGATCCCCGGCCTCGTCACCCAGGTCGACGCCGACACCCTGCGCCGCGTCACCCGCGCCGCCGGCTGCGCCATCGTCGGCGCGACGGGCCGCATCGCCCCCGCCGACGCCCGCCTCTACGCGGTGCGCGACGTGACGGCGACGGTGGAGAGCATCGACCTCATCACCGCCTCGATCCTGTCCAAGAAGCTCGCCGCAGGGCTCGGCGGGCTGGTGCTCGACGTCAAGATCGGCAGCGGCGCGTTCATGAAGTCGCCCGCCGAGGCCACCGCGCTCGCCGAGTCGCTCACCGGCACCGCCAACGGCGCGGGCTGCCCCACCGCGGCGCTGATCACCGACATGAACCAGCCGCTCGCGCCCGCGCTCGGCAACGCGCTCGAGGTCGCGGTGTCGATGGAGGTGCTCTCGGGCAACCGCGCCGCCGCACCCCGCCTGCACGACCTGACCGTCGCGCTCGGCGGGCGGCTGCTGGCGCTGGCCGGCGAGGCCGAGGGCGAGGCCGAGGAGAAGGTCGCCGACGCCATCGCCTCGGGGCGCGCCATGGCCCACTTCGCCCGCATGGTCGCCGAGCTCGGCGGCCCGCCCGACATGGAGAGCGACTGGCGCACCCACCTGCCCGCCGCGCCCGTGGTGGGCGAGGTGCCCGCGCCCGTCGCCGGCCATCTCGCCGCCATCGACGGCGAGGCGCTGGGCCTCGCGGTGGTCGGTCTCGGCGGGGGGCGGCAGGTCGAGACCGACAAGGTCGACCCGGCCGTCGGCATTTCCGACTTCGCCGGCCTCGGCGCCCGGCTCGAGCGCGGCGCGCCGATCTGCACCCTGCACGCCCGCGACGAGGAGAGCGCCGAGCGCGCCGCCCACGCCATCCTCGCCGCCGTCACCATCGGCGAGACCGCCGCCGAGCCGCCGCCGCTCGTCCATGCGAGGATCGACCCATGAGCCGCGCCTTCCTGATCGTCATCGACAGCGTCGGCATCGGCGGCGCGCCCGACGCGGGCGAGTTCTTCAACGACGGCGTTCCCGACAGCGGCGCCAACACCGTCGGCCATATCGCCGAGGCGGTCGGCCTCGAGGTGCCGGTGCTCGAGCGGCTCGGCCTCGGCGCGGCGCTCGACCTCGCCTCCGGCGTCGCCGATTGCGGCCTCGCGCTGAGCGGGCAGGGCGCCTGGGGCGCGGCCACGGAGGTCAGCCGCGGCAAGGACACGCCCTCGGGCCACTGGGAGCTCACCGGGGTGCCGGTGCCGTGGGACTGGCACAGCTTCCCCGACCGCGAGAACAGCTTCCCCGCCGATCTCGTCGCCGAGGTCTGCCGCCTCGCCGGCACCGGGGCCATCCTCGGCAACCGCCACGCGTCGGGCACCAACATCATCGAGGAGGAGGGCGAGCGTCACCTCGAGACGGGCTGGCCGATCTGCTACACCTCCGTCGACAGCGTCTTCCAGATCGCCGCCCACGAGGAGGCGTTCGGGCTCGAGCGCCTGCTCGACCTCTGCGCGGCCCTCGCCCCCCGGCTGCACGAGATGCGGGTCGGCCGCGTCATCGCCCGGCCCTTCGTCGGCGCCCCCGGCGACTTCCGCCGCACCCAGAACCGCAAGGACTTCGCCATCGCGCCGCCGTCGCCCACCCTGTGCGACTGGGCCGCCGCCGACGGCCGCCCGGTCCACGCGGTCGGCAAGATCGGCGACATCTTCTCCATGCGCGGCATCACCGATGTCGCCAAGGGCGACGACCGCGCCCTGATGGGCCACCTGGTGCGCCTCGCCGACACCGCCGAGGACGGCTCGCTCACCTTCGCCAACTTCGTCGAGTTCGACAGCCTCTACGGCCACCGCCGCGACCCGGTCGGCTACCGCGACCACCTCGAATGGTTCGACACCGCCCTCGGCGACCTGCTCGGGCGGATGCGCGCGGGCGACCTGCTGATCGTGACCGCCGACCACGGCAACGACCCGACCTGGATCGGGACCGACCACACCCGGGAGCGGGTGCCGGTGCTCTGCCACGGCCTCGGCGCGCGCCCGCTCGGGCAGCGCGCCTTCACCGACGTCGCCGCGAGCGTCGCCGCCCACCTGGGCCTCACCGAACGCGGCCCCGGCACCTCGTTCCTGTGATCTTCATCTGGCCGCAAATATGCCGGGGAGCGCGAGGGGCTGGCCCCTCGCGGCCGCACGTCTGAATAGGAGCTGGCCCATGAGCTGGAGAGACTACCCCAAGGTCGAGCTGCACCTGCACCACGAGGGCGCCGCGCCGCCCGACTTCATCCGCCGCCTCGCGCAGGAGAAGAGCGTCGACCTGTCGCGCATCTTCAACGAGGACGGCAGCTACGCCTACCGCGACTTCGCCCACTTCCTCACCGTCTACGAGGCCGCCTGCACCGTGCTGCAGAGCCCCGAGGATTACCGCCGCCTGACCCTCGCGGTGCTCGAGCAGAGCGCCGAGGCGGGGGTGGTCTATTCCGAGACCTTCCTGTCGCCCGACTTCTGCGGCGGCGGCGACGTGGGGGCGTGGCGCGAGTACCTCGCCGCCATCGAGGAGGCGGCGGCCGAGGCGGAGCGGGCGCACGGCATCACCCTGCGCGGCATCGTCACCTGCATCCGCCATTTCGGCCCCGAGCGGGCGCGGCCCATCGCGATCTGCGCCGCCGAGACCAGGGGCCCCTTCCTCACCGGCTTCGGCATGGCGGGCGCCGAGATGGTCGGCCGGCCGGGCGACTACGCCTGGGCCTTCGACGCCGCCCGCGAGGCCGGGCTGCGGCTCACCTGCCACGCCGGCGAGTGGGGCGGGCCGGACATGGTCGCCGACACGCTCGACGCGCTGAAGGTCGAGCGCATCGGCCACGGCATCAACGCCATCGACGACCTCGCCCTCGTCGACCGGCTCGCGGAGGACGGGGTGACGCTCGAGGTCTGCCCCGGCTCCAACGTCTTCCTGCAGGCGGTCGACAGCTGGCAGGCGCACCCGATCCAGCGGCTGCGCGAGCGCGGCGCCAAGGTCACCGTCTCGACCGACGATCCGCCCTTCTTCAAGACCGACATGGTCTCCGAGTTCGACAACCTCGAGCGCACCTTCGGCTGGGGCGAGGAGGATTTTGCCGAGATGGGCCGCAACGGGCTGGACGCCGCCTTCTGCGACGCCGATACCAAGGCCCGCATCGCCAAGAAGCTGGAGGCCGTCCGTTGAGCGAACACCTGACCGTCGTCGATCACCCGCTGATCCAGCACAAGCTGACGATCATGCGCGACAAGACCACCTCGACCAACAGCTTCCGCCGGCTGCTGCGCGAGATCAGCCACCTGCTCGCCTACGAGATCACCCGCGACCTGCCGATGACCACGGTCAGCATCGAGACGCCGATGGAGCGCATGGACGCGCCCGCCATCGAGGGCAAGAAGCTCGCGCTGGTGTCGATTCTGCGCGCCGGCAACGGGCTGCTCGACGGCATCCTCGAACTGGTCCCCGCCGCCCGCGTCGGCTTCGTCGGACTCTACCGGGACGAGCAGACGCTGCAGCCCGTTCAGTACTATTGCAAGCTGCCCGACGGGCTCGAGGACCGGCTGGTGATCGCCGTCGACCCGATGCTCGCGACCGGCAACAGTTCGGCGGCGGCGATCGACCTGCTCAAGCAGGCGGGCGCGAAGAACATCCGCTTCCTCTGCCTCCTGGCCGCCCCCGAGGGGGTCGCACGGATGAAGGAGCTGCATCCGGACGTGCCGGTCATCACAGCGGCTGTGGATAACCAGCTCGATGACCATGGATATATTGTACCTGGGCTAGGAGATGCGGGTGACCGCATGTTCGGCACGAAATAGGCTTTCCGGTCTCTTTACAAGAAACGATTATCTGCGCATGCTCCGGGTGGATTTTTCCACCTGTGTGGGGGCGCAGATGTCGATGACCAAGCAGTTTTTCCTCGCGGCGCTGACGGCCGGCCTCGTTCTCGGCCAGGCGGCGGGCGCACAAGTTCTGCGCGAGCCGGGCCCGCCCTCCGAGCAGCCGCCCGCGGGCTATGCCGGCACCCAGTACGTCGACAGCCGCGGCTGCGTCTACGTCCGCGCCGGCATCTCGGGCAACGTCACCTGGGTGCCGCGGGTGAACCGGGGCCGCGAGCAGCTCTGCGGCTTCACCCCGACCGGCGAGGACGGCCCCGTGGCCGCCGCGCCGCCGCCGCGCACCGCGCCGCCGCCCAACCCGCTCGAGATCGGCGCCGCCGCTCTGGGCGAGCAGGTCGCCGAGATCACGCCCGAGGACGAGGCACCGCCCGCGCCGCAGCCGGAGCCGGTCCGCACGGCCGCTGCCGCGCCCGCGCCGGCCCCCGTGCAGCCCGCGCCGCGGGTCGTCTCCCTGCCGCGCCAGGCCGCGCCCGCCCCGGCGCCC
>NZ_CH724108.1:45508-58736 GCF_000153305.1 Oceanicola granulosus HTCC2516 | reverse complement strand
ACTCAGAGCGCCTTGCAGAGGCGCAGCGCGTCGTAGATCGCGGCGTGGGTGTTGCGCGCGGCGACGGCGTCGCCGATGCGGAACAGCTGGTAGGCGCCGTCCGGGTTCGTGCGCACGTCCTGCGGCTCGCCCGCGATCAGCGCGGCGTGGTCGATCTCGCCGAGGTTCACCGAGCCGTCGCGCAGCTCGAAATAGACCTCGTCCAGCGGCCGGGTGCCGTGGTTGACGACGACCTGGTCGACCAGCCGCTCGCGCGTCGCGTCGCCGTAGTCGCTGCCGAGGATCGCGCGCAGCCCGTTGCCCTCGCGGCGCACCGCGTCGAGCTTCCACGTCACCGTCACCGTCACGTCGTGCTGCTGAAGCACCCGCATCGCCGGCGTCAGCGACATCGCCATCACCTCCGACGACAGCCCCCGCTCGCGCGTCACCAGCTCCACCCGCGAGCCGGCGGCGGCGAGGCTCTCGGCCGCCTGCAGCGCCGGGTAGTCGCCCGCGTCGTCGTAGATCAGCACATCGCTTCCCGGCCGCGCGTCGCCCGAGAGGATGTCCCACGCCGACACGACCAGCTCGTCGCCCTCGGCGAGCACCTCGGTGTCGGGCAGCCCGCCCGTCGCGACGATGACCACGTCGGGCGCGTCGGCGCGGACGTCCGCGGCGTCGGCGAAGCTGTTGTAGCGGAAGCTGACGCCGAGGCGCTCGCACTCCTCCACGCGCCACTGGATCAGCTGGATCATCTCGGCCCGGCGCGGGGTCTGCGCGGTCAGCCGCACCTGCCCGCCGGGTCGGTCGGCGGCCTCGTGGACGATCACCTCGTGCCCCCGCTCCGCCGCCACCCGCGCCGCCTCGAGCCCCGCCGGCCCGGCGCCGACCACCACCACACGCCGCCGCGCCGCCGCCCGCGTCACCGCGTGCGGCTGCTCGAGCTCGCGCCCCGTCGCCGGGTTGTGCAGGCAGAGCGCCATGCCGCCCTGGTAGATTCGGTCGAGACAGTAGTTCGCCCCCACGCAGGGCCGGATCCGCGCCTCCTCGCCGCGCATGACCTTCGCGACGATGTGCGGATCGGCCATGTGCGCGCGGGTCATGCCGACCATGTCGAGCTTGCCGCTGGCGATGGCGTGGCGGGCAGTGGCGACGTCCTGGATCTTGGCGGCGTGGAAGGTCGGGAACGCCGTGCCGGCCCGCACCTCGCCGGCGAAGTCGAGATGCGGCGCGCTGGCCATGCCCTGCACCGGGATCACGTCGGTCAGCGCGGCGTCGGTCTCGATGTGGCCGCGGATGATGTTGAAGAAGTCGACCATCCCCGTCGCCTTCAGCGCCGCCGCGATCTCCAGCCCCTCGGCCTTGCTCACCCCGCCCGGCCGCGCCTCGTCGGCGGCGAAGCGCATGCCGACGATGAAGTCCGGCCCCACCCGCGCGCGGATCGCCGCGAGCGTGTCGGTGGCGAAGCGCAGCCGGTCATCGAGGCTGGCGGCGCCGTAGCGGCCCTCGAGCGCGTTCAGGCCGGGCGACCAGAACTGGTCCATCAGGTGCCCGTAGGCCTCGAGCTCGATCCCGTCGAGCCCGGCCGCCTGCATCCGCTCCGCCGCGTCGGCGTAGTCGGAAATGATGCGGGCGATGTCCCACCCCTCCATCACCTTGGGGAACGCCCGGTGCGCCGGCTCGCGCTGCGGGCCCGGCGCGAGCACCGGCAGCCAGTCGCCCTGGTCCCAGCGGGTCCGGCGGCCGAGGTGGGTGAGCTGGATCATCACCGCACAGCCCGCGTCGTGGCACTCGTCGACCAGCGCCTTCATCCAGCCGACCACCTCGTCCTGCCAGGCGAGGATGTTGTTGAACGCCGGCGGGCTGTCGCGCGAGACGCTGGCCGAGCCCGCCGTCATCGTCAGCGCCACCCCGGCCCGTGCCCGCTCGACATGGTAGGCGCGGTAGCGCTCCTTCGGCATCCCGTCCTCGGCGTAAGCGGGCTCGTGGCTGGTGATCATCAGCCGGTTCTTCAGCGTCAGGTGCTTGAGCCGGTAGGGCTGAAGAAGCGGGTCGTTCGACATGGCGGGCCTCCCTTGCTCACGCCAGCGATCCACAGAATGTTCATACCTGTCAAGAAGCAGTTCACCACCGAACATTCCCGTTGCCGCCGCCCGCCGGCGCCCCTACCCTCGCCGCCATGACAGACCCGGCCCCCGCCCCTCCCAAAGGCTGGCGCGGCTCGCGCGAGCTCTGGCTCGACGCGGCGCGCGCGGCGCTGCTCTCCGACGGCATCGAGGCGGTGAAGATCCAGCCGCTCGCGGCGCGGCTGTCGCTGTCGCGCACCAGCTTCTACTGGTTCTTCACCGACCGCGCCGCGCTGCTCGATGCGCTGCTCGAGGATTGGGAGGCGCGCAACACCGGGGCGCTGTTGGAAGGCTGCGCCGCCTACGGCGCGACCATCGCCGAGGCGGTGCTCAACCTCATCGCGGTGTTCCTGGACGAGACCCGCTTCGAGCCGCGCTTCGACATGGCCGTGCGCGGCTGGGCGCACCGCTCCGACGCGGTCGCCGCGCGGGTGGCCGAGGCCGATGCCCGCCGGCTCGAGGCGATCCGCGAGATGTTCGTGCGTCACGGCTTCGAGCCCGCCGAGGCCGACGTGCGGGCGCGCACCATCTACCTCGTGCAGGTCGGCTACATCGCGCTCCAGACCCGCGAGAGCCTCGAGGAGCGCCTCGCCCGCATCCCGGCCTACGTGAAGACGTTCGCCGGGCAGCCCGCCACCGAGGCCGAACTCGCCCGCTTCCGCGCCGTTCAGCGCGCGCAGTAGAGCGCGTGCAGCGTCTCGAGGACGGCGGCTACCTCGCCGCCCTTGACCGAGTAGTAGACCGTCTGCCCCTCGCGGCGGCCCTCGACGAGCCTGGCCTCCTTCAGCCGCTTGAGCTGCTGGCTCATGGTCGGCTGCGGCTTGCGGCACGCCTGCGCCAGCTGGTTGACCGAGCGCTCGCCGTCGAGCAGCCGGCACAGGATCTCCAGCCGCGCCTCGGATGCGAGCATGCCCATCAGCCGCGCCGCCGCGCCGATGTCGCCTTCGAGCAGATCGTCCGGTCCGGGCATATTAGACCCCTTGAATATTCGTTCGGATGAATATATCCCTTCTCACGACGCAAGACAAGTTTGACGGCACCGGATCGTCGGAGGACCACATGGACACCACCTTCACCCCCTGGCTCTCGCTCGGCGGCGGCATGATGATCGGCGCGTCCGCCGTGCTGCTGATGGCGACCAACGGGCGCATCGCCGGCATCAGTGGCCTGACCTCGCGCATCTTCGCCCGCGCCAGCGACGGCGAGGCGCGCGGCGTGTCGGCGCTGTTCATCCTCGGGCTGCTGCTCGCCGCGCCGCTCTGGCGGCTCGCCTCTGGCGACTGGCCCGCCCAGTGGGTGCCGTCCAATCCCGCCCTGATGGCCGTCGCCGGGCTGCTCGTCGGCTTCGGCGCCGTTCTCGGCAGCGGCTGCACCTCGGGCCACGGCGTCTGCGGCATCTCGCGCGGCTCCGCCCGCTCCATCGTCGCCACCGCCACCTTCATGGCGGCCGCGTTCCTGACCGTGCTGGTCACCCGCCACCTGATCTGAGGCGCTTCGCGATGAAACAGATATTCGCCCTCCTCTCCGGCCTGCTGTTCGGCCTCGGGCTGATCGTGTCGGGCATGGCCGACCCGGCCAAGGTGCTGAACTTCCTCGACCTCTTCGGCAGCTGGGATCCGAGCCTCGCCTTCGTCATGGGCGGCGCGATCCTCGTGACCGCGCCGGGCTTCGCCTGGCTTACCCGGACCCGCAGCCGGCCGTTCTTCGACACCAGCTTCCGCATCCCCGACAAGCGCGACCTCGACCCCAAGCTGCTGTCGGGCGCCGTCGTCTTCGGCACCGGCTGGGGCCTCGGCGGCTTCTGCCCCGGCCCCGCGTTGACCGCGCTGCCCATCGCGGCGAGCGGCACGCTGATCTTCGTCCCCTTCATGCTGATCGGCATGTGGGCGGCCCGCCACGTACCCGACTTCAGCTTTCCCGCGAAAGGAGCCACCCGATGAGCGATCCTCTGAACTCCCGCATCGTGCGCCACTCGCCCTCGACCGGCCCCGGCAGCCCCGACGTCTGGGGCATCTACGAGCCAGACACCGGCTCCATCCAGTACATCTGCGCCGACCCGGCGACGAAGAAGGCTGCGCTGATCGACGTGGCGTGGAACTTCGACCCGAAGAACTACCGCTTCTCGACCGAAAGCATGGACCAGGTGCTCGACCTGGCGCGCGACAACGGCCTGGAGGTCGAGTGGGTGCTCGACACCCACCCCCACGCCGACCACGTCATGGCCTCGGCCCACCTCAAGGCGCGCACCGGCGCGCCCAACGCCATCGGCGCGCTGGTCCCCGAGATCGCGAAGATCTGGGCCGACCTCTACAACCTGCCCGACGCGTTCGACCCGGCGCGCGACTTCGACCGGCTGTTCGAGGAGGGCGAGACCTTCAGGATCGGCGAGCTCGACGTGGAGGTCATGCTGTCGCCGGGCCACACGCTCGGCTCGATCACCTACCGCTGCGGCGACGCGGCGTTCGTGCACGACACGCTCATGCAGCCCGACATCGGCACCTCGCGATCGGACTTCCCCGGCGGGAAGACGGGCGAGCTCTGGGAGTCGATCCAGGACATCCTCGCCCTGCCCGGCGACACCCGGCTCTTCGTCGGCCACGATTACGGCGGCCCCGACCGCGACGAGCCCCGCTGGGAGGCGACCGTGGCCGAGCACAAGGCGCACAACAGGCACGTGAAGGACGGCACCGAGCGCGACGCCTACATCAAGCGCCGCCAGGAGCGCGATGCCACCCTGCCGCTGCCCGACCGCATCCTCGCGGCGCTGCAGATCAACCTGCGCGGCGGGCGCCTGCCGCCGGCCGAGGACGACGGCAACCACTACCTGAAGCTTCCGGTCAACCGGTTCGAATAGGCCCATCGTGCGCCCGCTCTCCTCCTTCTTCCCGGTCCTCGACTGGGGCCGTCGCTACGACCGGCACGCGCTCACGGGCGACCTCGTCGCGGCGGTGATCGTGACGATCATGCTGATCCCGCAGTCGCTCGCCTACGCGCTGTTGGCTGGCATGCCGCCCGAGGCGGGCATCTACGCCTCCATCGCGCCGATCATCCTCTACGCGCTGTTCGGCACCAGCCGCGCGCTCGCGGTGGGGCCGGTGGCGGTGGTGTCGCTGATGACGGCGGCGGCGGTGGGGGAGATCGCGGCGCAGGGGACGGCGGGCTACGTGGCGGCGGCGCTGACGCTGGCGATGCTGTCGGGCCTGATGCTGCTGGCGCTCGGGCTGTTCAGGCTCGGCGCCTTCGCCAACTTCCTGTCGCACCCGGTCATCGCGGGCTTCATCACCGCCTCGGGCATCCTGATCGCCGCCAGCCAGCTGCGCCACGTCCTCGGCATCCCGGGTGGCGGTCACACGCTGCCGCAGATCGCTGCGAGCCTGTGGCGCAACCTGCCGGAGATCAACCTCCCCACGCTCGTCATCGGCGGCGGCTCCATCGCCTTCCTGTTCTGGGTCCGCTCGGGGCTGAAGCCGCTCCTGCGCCGCGCCGGCCTCGGCCCGCGCGCCGCCGACATCGGCGCGCGCACCGGGCCGGTCCTCGCCATCGCGGCGTCGATCCTGGCGGTGGTGCTGTTCGACCTCGACGCACACGGCGTCGCCATCGTCGGCGACGTGCCCCGGAGCCTGCCGCCCCTCACCCTGCCCTCCTTCTCTCCCGACCTGATCTCGCAGCTCTTCGTCCCGGCGCTGCTGATCTCGATCATCGGCTTCGTCGAGAGCATCTCCGTCGCCCGCACCCTCGCCGCCAAGAAGCGCCAGCGCATCGACCCCGACCAGGAGCTGATCGGCCTCGGTGCCGCCAACCTCGGCGCCGCCTTCACCGGCGGCTTTCCCGTCACCGGCGGCTTCGCCCGCTCCGTCGTCAACCGCGACGCCGGCGCCGAGACGCCCGCCGCCGGGGCCTACACCGCCGTCGGCCTCGCCCTCGCCGCCCTGTTCCTGACGCCGCTGATCCACGACCTGCCCAAGGCCACCCTCGCCGCGACGATCATCGTCGCCGTCCTCAGCCTGGTCGACCTGTCGATCCTGCGCCGCGCCTGGAGCTTCAGCCGCGCCGATTTCGGCGCCGTCGTCACCACGATCGCCCTCACGCTGCTGATCGGCGTCGAGGCCGGGGTGATGGCCGGCGTGCTCGTGTCGATCCTGATCCACCTCTACAAGACCTCGCGCCCGCACATGGCCGTCGTCGGCCGAGTGCCCGGCACCGAGCACTACCGCAACGTGCTGCGCCACGAGGTCGAGACCCAGCCGCACGTGCTGGCGCTGCGTGTCGACGAAAGCCTCTACTTCCCCAACACCCACTTCCTGGAGGACCGGCTGGCCGAGCTGATCGCCGAGCGCCCGGCGCTCACCGACGTGGTGCTGATGTTCCCGGCGGTCAACGACATCGACCTCTCGGCGCTCGAGTCGCTCGAGGCGATCAACGCCCGCCTGCGCGACGCCGACCTGCGGCTGCACCTCAGCGAGGTGAAGGGCCCGGTGATGGACCGGCTCGAGCGCAGCCACTTCCTCGACGAACTGACGGGCGGCGTCTTCCTCAGCCACCACGCGGCGACGCGCGCCCTCGCCCGCCCCGGCAACGGCGGCAACGACGGGGTCGAGGAGCACGGTCTCTACGTCATCTGACGTTTATTTCCGCCGCACCCCGCCGCGCGTGGAACGCCTCCGCCTGTCGCTCGTTCGCACAGGAGCACCCAGAGCGGAGACCTTTCGAATGAGCGCGGCCGACGATGACACGCCGATCCTCGTGCCCGGGGACACCTGCTGGCGCATCGCGCAGGCCGACAAGCTCGCGGTGATCGTCGACGCGGCGGACTACTTCTCGGTGATCCGCGAGGTGGTGCAGCAGGCGACCCGCAGCGTGCTGTTCATCGGCTGGGACTTCGACACCCGCATCGAGCTCGAGCCCGACAGCGAGGACGGCGACAGCCCGAACCGGCTCGGCCGCTACCTCGACTGGGTCGTCAAGGAGAACCCCGACCTCCACGTCCACATGCTGAAGTGGGACCTGAGCCTGATCGAGACGCTGATGCGCGGCTCGACCCCCCTGGTGATTGCCGACTGGATGACGAGCAACCGCATCCACATGAAGCTCGACCACGCCCACCCCTCCGGCGCCGCCCATCACCAGAAGATCGTGGTGATCGACGACGTGCTCGCCTTCTGCGGCGGCATCGACATGACCGCCGAGCGCTGGGACACCCGCGACCACCCCGACGAGGACCCGCGCCGCCGCCGCCCCACCTCGGGGCGGCACTACGGGCCGTGGCACGACATCACCACCGCCGTCGCCGGCCCCGCCGCCCGCGCGCTGGGGGACCTCGCGCGAGACCGCTGGGAATGGGCCACGGGCGACCGGCTCGAGCCGGTCGAGAGCGCCCCTCCGATCTGGCCCGAGCGCCTGAAGCCGATCACCGAGCACCGGTCCGTCGGCATTTCCCGCAGCCTGCCCCCCTACGGCGAGCGCGACGAGGTGCGCGAGATCGAGGCGCTCTACCTCAAGGTCATCGAGCAGACCGAGCGCACGCTCTACATCGAGAGCCAGTACTTCGCCTCCCGCAAGATCGCCGAGGCCATCGTCGAGCGGCTGCGCGAGGACGACCCGCCCGAGATCGTCATCGTCAACCCGTTCACCGCGCAGGGCTGGCTCGAGGAGGAGGTCATGGGCACGGCGCGCGTGCGCCTGCTCGAGTTGGTGCGCCGGGCGGATCACAGGAACCGCTTCCGCCTCTACACGCCGCAGGCCGAGAACGGCACGCACATCTACGTCCACGCCAAGGTCGTCATCATGGACGACCGGCTGCTGCGCGTCGGCTCGTCCAACCTCAACAACCGCTCCATGGGCTTCGATTCCGAGTGCGACCTCACCATCGAGGTGCGCGGCGAGAGCGACCAGCCGCTGCGCGAGCGGATCGTCGGCCTGCGCAACGACCTGATCGCCGAGCATCTCGGCGTCGAGAACGCCGAGGTCGAGGCCTGCCTGCGCGACACCGGCGGCTCGATGCTCGAGACCATCGAGCGGCTGCGCGGCGAGGGCCGCACCCTGGTGCCGTTCGAGCTGCCCGATTTCTCCGAAATCGAGGACGATCTGTTCGCCGAGAGCGACCTGCTCGACCCGGAGAGCACCGCCAAGTCGGCCTGGTGGCACTGGACCTAGAACGCCACCCGGTCGCCGCCCTTCAGCCCCAGCATCGCCCGCGCCTCGTCGGGCGTCGCCACCTCGAGCCCCAGCCCCTCGATCAGCCCGCGCGCCTTGGCGACCTGCTGGGCGTTGCTCTCCGCCAGCTTGCCGCGCGCGATCCAGATGCTGTCCTCCAGCCCGACCCGGATGTTGCCGCCCAGCGCCAGCGCCTGCGTCGCGATGCGGAACTGGTCCTTGCCTGCGCCGAGCACCGACCAGCGGTAGTCGCCGCCGAACAGCCTGTCGGCGGTGCGGCGCATGTGCATGACGTCCTCGGGATGCGTGCCGATCCCGCCGAGCAGGCCGAACACCGACTGCACGAAGAACGGCGGCTCCACGAGGCCGCGCTCGGCGAAGTGGGCGAGGTTGTAGAGGTGGGAGATGTCGTAGCACTCGAACTCGAAGCGCGTGCCGTGGCCGGCGCAGGTCTTGAGCACGTACTCGATGTCGGCGAACGAGTTGCGGAAGACGAGGTCGCGCGAGCCTTCCAGGTGCTCGCGCTCCCACTCGTGCTGGAAGTCCTTGTACTTCGCCAGCAAGGGGAAGAACCCGAAATTCATCGAGCCCATGTTGAGCGAGGCGACCTCGGGCTGCCACGTCGCCGCCGGCTTGGCGCGCTCCTCGACCGTCATGTAGGGCGAGCCGCCGGTCGTGATGTTCACCACCGCCCCCGTCGCCTGCTTGATGCGCGGAAGGAACGGCGCGAACGCCTCGACCGACTGGTCGGGCCGCCCGGTGGCCGGGTCGCGCGCGTGCAGGTGCAGGATCGCCGCGCCCGCCTCGGCCGCGCCGATGGCCGCCTCGGCGATCTCGTCGGGGGTGACGGGCAGGTGCGGGCTCATGCTCGGCGTGTGGATGGCGCCGGTGACGGCGCACGTGATGATGACCTTGTCGCCCATGATCCTACTCCCCGATCTCGTCCGCCGCCCGGCGCTTGTGCGCCGCCAGCGCCATCAGCCGCCGGTCGCGCCAGGCCTGCCGCGCCGCGAGCTCGTCTCCGGGCAACGCCGCCCGCCGCTCCGCCTCGATCCGGTCGAGGACCGGCCCCTGCCAGTCGGCGGGCGGCTGGTCCGACAGGCCGGTGTAGATGCCGCTGTAGCGCTCCACGTACTGCCGCACGCCCTCGGGCGCGTTGAGGTCGATCGTCTCGAACGGCCCGATGAACGACCAGCGCAGCGCCAGCCCCTCGCGCAGGCCGATGTCGACGTCCTCGGCGCTCGCGTAGCCGTCGGCCACCAGCCGGAACGCCTCGTGCAGCAGCGCCCCCTGCAGGCGGTTCATCACGAAGCCCTGGATCTCCTTGTTCATCACCATCGGCCGCATCCCCGCGGCGCGGAGCATGTCAGCGGTGCGCGCGACGAGGGCCGGCTCGGTCCACGGCGCGGGCACCAGCTCGGCGGCGGGGACGAGGTAGGCCGGGTTGATCGGGTGGTTGACCATGCAGCGATGCCGCCCCGCCAGCCCCTCGGAGATCGCCGAGGGCAGCAGCGCCGACGACGACGAGGCGAGCACCGTGTCCGGCCCGGCCAGCGCGTCGAGCCGGCCGAAGACCTCGCGCTTGAGGCCGATCTCCTCGGGCGTGCTCTCCTGGACGTGCGCCACCCCGTCGAGCGCCGCCTCCAGCTCCGCCACCGGCGTGATCCGGGCCAGCGCGTCCGCCGCCGCGCCCTCGATCAGCCCCAGCCGTTCCAGCTCGGGCAGCATCTCGGCGGCGAAGTCGCGCGCCGCCTCGGCCGTGCCGGCCTGTGCGTCCCACAGCCGGACCTCGTGGCCGGCGCGGGCGAAGACGATGGCCCACGAGCGGCCGACGAGGCCGGTGCCGACGCAGGCGACGGGGGGATGGGACTTCATAGCGACTCCAGGTTGCCGTCGACGGGGAAGCTCTGGCCGGACAGGTTGCGCCCGGCGTCGGAAATCAGGAACGCCGCCATCGCGGCCACGTCCTCGGGCGGCGTCATCCGCCGCAGCGACACGCGGCCGACATACTCCGCGCGCATCGCCTCGACGCTCACACCCGTCTGCGCCGCCCGCGCGGCGATGACGCCGTCGATGCGCGGCCCCTCGACGATGCCGGGCAGGATCGCGTTGACGCGGATGTCGTCCGGCCCGAGCTCCTTGGCGAGGCTCTGGGTAAAACCGATCACGCCCCACTTGGCGGCCGCGTACGGCGTGCGGAAGGCGTAGCCGAAGCGGCCGGCGGCGGAGGACATGTTGACGATCGCGCCGCCCCCGGCGGCCCGCAGCATCGGTACGGCGGCGCGGGTGCAGAGGAACTGGCCGGTGAGGCCGACGTCGAGGCAGCGCTGCCAGCTGTCGAGGTCGATCTCCTCCACCCCCGCCGTCGGCCCCGCGATGCCGGCGTTGTTGACCAGCGCGTCGAGCCCGCCGAGCCGCGCGGCGGTCTCGCGGAAGAACACCTCCACCGGCCGCTCGTCGGCCACGTCGGCGAGCAGCGCCACCTCCGCGCCCAGCTCCGCCGCCGCCGTGTCGAGCGCGTCCGGGTCCACGTCGCAGATCGCGAGCCGCGCGCCCTGCGCCGCGAGCAGCCGCGCGATGGCGAGCCCGATGCCGCCCGCGCCCGCCGTGATCGCCACCCGCCGCCCCGCGAGGCCGGGCAGCGCGATGGCTCCGCCGTTGTCCGTCATGCCCGCTCTCCTCCTCGCTGGCCGGGGCGGATCGTCTTCCAGTTCGCCGCCGGGATCAATGCTGCGCGCGCCGCCAGTAATTCGCCGCCCGGAGGTGGCTCTCGGGCAGCCCCAGCGCCGCGAGCCGGGCGCGGGCCTGCGCCACCACCTCCGCCTCGGCGGCGCAGAAGACGAAGCCCTCGCCCTTCGGCAGCTCCAGCGTCTCGAGGTGGTCCGCCAGCCCCTCGCCCGCGTCGGCGTGCAGCCAGGTGGTGGCGACGATTGCGCGGCTGTCGAGCGGCTGCTCCTCGGCGGCGCTGGCCACCTCGATCACCGCCATCGCCCAGCTGTCCGCCGGCAGCTCCTCCAGCCGCCGCGCGATCGCCGGCAGCGCCGTGGCGTCGCCGATCAGCAGCTGCCAGTCGGCCTCGCCCTCCAGCAGGAACGAGCCGCGCGGCCCGGCGAGCCCGATCTCGTCGCCCGGCCGCGCCGCCGCCGCCCAGTCCGAGGCGACGCCGTGGTCGTGCAGCACGAAGTCCACCGTCAGCTCCAGTGTATCGGGATCGTAGAAGCGCGGGGTGTAGTCGCGGTGCTCGGGCGCCGGGTCGGGCCAGTCGAGCCCGCGCGCGCCCACCTCCGGCACCGGCAGCGCCGCGCCGGGGCGCGGGAAGAACAGCCGCACGTGGTCGTCGAACCCCGGCGACGCGAACCCCTCCAGCTCGCCGGACGCGAAGGTGATCCGCGCCATCTTCGGCGTGATCCGCTCGGCGGCGGTGACGGTGATGCGGCGGTAACGCATCTCGTGGCGGACGCGGTTGACGGTGATCGGCATGGCTTCTCCTGTCCCGGCGGCGGCGCGGGTTGCGTTACGCTTCAACGGCTTGCCCCCGCCCTTCCGTCGCCGAGATAGACCGCGCCCGCAAGACGTGCCACACCCGCCGCGCAGACCAGCAGGAGGACGGGCATGATCCGGGAAGTGGCGGAGCTGAAGATCAAGGACGGGACCGACGACGCGTTCGTCGCGGCCGTGGAGCAGGCGGTGGAGATCTTCCGCGCCGCGAAGGGCTGCCGCTCGATGCGGCTCGAGAAGGTGATCGAGACGCCGTCGCTCTACCGGCTGATCGTGCTCTGGGAGACCCTCGAGGACCACACCGAGACCTTCCGCGGCAGCGACGGCTTCCAGGCGTGGCGGGCGCTGATCGGCCCCTGCCTCGACGGAGCGCCGTCGGTGGATCACTCGGAGGTGGCCGT
The DNA here is from genome assembly GCF_000153305.1 of Oceanicola granulosus HTCC2516. Lineage (GTDB taxonomy): Bacteria > Pseudomonadota > Alphaproteobacteria > Rhodobacterales > Rhodobacteraceae > Oceanicola > Oceanicola granulosus. The sequence continues at coordinate 46,579 of NZ_CH724108.1, read as the reverse complement.
CGAAGGCTTCTGAGCGGCGCCGGCGAGGGAACAGCGCCGGGCCGACCGGGGTTGGCTCGGTGAATGCCAGCCAAGGATCCCCGATGACAGCACATCCGCGCGCCGCCGCCGCCCTCGCCGCCACCGCCCTCGCCGCCGCCCTCGCCCTGCCCGCCGCCGCGCAGGAGCCGGCGCTCGGCCCCGAGGCCATCGAGACGGCCGAGTTCGACGGCGACGGCCTGCCCGAGGGGCAGTCGGCGCTGACGGCCAAGCTGCAGGTGCTGCTCGACCGCGCCGCGATCTCGCCGGGCGTCATCGACGGCCGCAAGGGCGGCATGACCGAGAGCGCCCTGCGCGCCTTCGAGCGCCGCGAGGGCTTCCCCGAGGACGGCGCGCTCGACGCCGACGTCTGGCAGGCGCTGCAGTCCGACGGCCCCGCCCTCACCGCCAGCTACACGATCACCGAGCAGGACCACGCCAACATCGTCGACAGCCTCCCCGAGGACTACGCCCGCCTCGCCGAGATGGACTGGCTCGGCTACACCAGCGCCGCCGAGAAGATCGCCGAGGACTTCCACATGGACGTCGACTTCCTGCAGGCGATGAACCCCGCCAGCAGCTTCGCCGTCGGCGACGAGATCACCGTCATGCAGCCCGCCGGCCGCCAGGAGGGCGAGGTCGCCCGCATCGAGATCGACAAGCCCAACAGCCGCCTCGTCGCCTACGACGGGTCCGGCGCGGTGCTGGTGAACTACCCCGTCGCCGTCGGCTCCGACCAGACCCCCTCGCCCTCGGGCACCCACGAGGTCGTCGCCGTCGCCGTCGAGCCGACCTACAGCTACCTGCCCGACACCAACTTCCAGCAGGGCGACAACGACGAGCCCCTCACCCTGCCGCCCGGCCCCAACGGCCCCGTCGGCCTCGTCTGGATCGACCTCTCCAAGCCCACCTACGGCCTCCACGGCACCCCCGACCCGGCCAGCCTGTTCAACGCCCAGAGCCACGGCTGCGTGCGCATGACCAACTGGGACGCGCTGGAGCTCGCCCACCTGACGGGCCAGGGCGTCACCGTCGAATTCCTCGAATGACCGG
>NZ_CH724108.1:0-45467 GCF_000153305.1 Oceanicola granulosus HTCC2516 | reverse complement strand
CGGCCTCGGCAAGCGCGGCAACTGGCTCTGGGCCTGGTCGCTGGCGATCCCGTCCTCCTCGGATGACGTCGACGCCGCCAAGACCTTCATCTCCTGGGCTACCGGGCCGGCCTACGCCGAGCTCGTCGCCGAGAACGAAGGCTGGGCGAACGTGCCCCCCGGCACCCGCACCTCGCTCTACGAGAACCAGGAGTACCTGGACGCGGCGCCCTTCGCGCAGATGACGCTCGAGAGCATCAACGCGGCCGATCCGACCAACCCGACGGTCGACCCGGTCCCCTACACCGGCGTCCAGTTCGTCGCGATCCCCGAGTTCCAGGGCATCGGCACGCAGGTTGGCCAGGAGTTCTCCGCGGCGCTCGCCGGTCAGCAGTCCGTCGACGAGGCGCTGGCCAACGCGCAGAGCCTGACGACCGAAGAAATGGAAGCCGCCGGCTACTGAGCCGACGCTTCACCGGACGGGGCCTCGGCCCCGTCCACCTCCGCCACCGACCACGCGAAAACCTGACCGACGGCGTTTCCGCAGGCCCCTCCGGTCTTCGCAAGTGCCGCCTGCCGTGCACCCCCACAGCAAGGAGCTATCGAAATGGCCACCCAGCACTCCCGATCCGCAGCCCGCTGGATGATCGCGCCCGCCGTGTTCGTGCTTCTGGTGTGGATGCTGATCCCGCTCTGCATGACGCTCTATTTCAGCTTCGCCGACTACCGGCCGATGCGGGCGACGTTCGAGCCGTGGATCGGCTTCGACAACTACGTCTCCTTCCTGACCTCGTCGTCGTTCCTCGACTCGGTGGTGACGACGCTGCAGATGGTGGGCGGCATCCTCTGCATCACCATCGTCGGCGGCGTGCTCATGGCGCTGCTGCTCGACAAGCCGATGTTCGGGCAGGGCGTGGTGCGCATCCTCGTCATCGCGCCGTTCTTCGTCATGCCCACCGTGTCGGCGCTGGTGTGGAAGAACATGTTCTTCAACGTCGACAACGGCCTGTTTTCCTACGCCTACTCGGCCCTGGGGCTGCAACCGTTCGACTTTCTCAGCCAAGCGCCGCTGTTCTCGATCATCGTCATCGTGGCCTGGCAATGGCTGCCCTTCGCCACGCTGATCCTGCTCACCGCCGTGCAGTCGCTCGACAGCGAGCAGCTCGAGGCGGCCGAGATGGACGGCGCGCCGGCGCTGTCGCGCTTCCGCTACATCATCCTGCCCCACCTTAGCCGGGCGATCACCGTCGTGATCCTGATCCAGACGATCTTCCTGCTGTCGATCTTTGCCGAGATCTTCGTCACCACGAACGGCGCCTTCGGCACCCGCACGCTCACCTACCTCGTCTACCAGCGCGTGCTGGAGAGCCAGAACATCGGGCTCGGCTCCGCCGGCGGCATCATCGCCGTCATCCTCGCAAACATCGTCGCGATCTTCCTGATGCGGATCGTCGGCAAGAACCTGGACTGAGGAGAGCACCATGGCCCGCGCCGTCAGCACTCAAAAGAAGGTCATGTGGACCGCCCTTGCCTGGGCCTTCGGTCTGCTCCTCTTCTTCCCGATCCTGTGGACCTTCCTGACCTCGTTCAAGTCCGAGGCCACCGCGATCGCCGACCCGCCCGTCTGGTTCTTCTTCGACTGGACCCTCGAGAACTACACCGCCGTGCAGGAGCGCTCGAACTACCCGCTGGCGCTGACCAACTCGATCATCATCGCCGTCGGCTCCACGCTGCTCGGCATCCTGATCGCGGTCCCCGCCGCATGGGCGATGGCCTTCGTGCCGGGCAAGCGGACCAAGGACGTGCTGCTCTGGATGCTCTCGACCAAGATGCTGCCCGCCGTCGGCGTGCTCTATCCGCTGGTGCTGCTGGCCAAGTGGCTCGGCGTGCTCGACAGCCGCATCCTGCTCATCGTCGTGCTGATGCTGATCAACCTGCCGATCATCGTCTGGATGCTCTACACCTACTTCCGCGAGATCCCGGGCGAGATCCTCGAGGCCGCGCGGATGGACGGCGCCTCGCTGCGCAACGAGATCATCTACGTGCTGACTCCGATGGCCGTGCCGGGCATCGCCTCGACCATCCTGCTCAACATCATCCTCGCCTGGAACGAGGCGTTCTGGACGATCCTGCTGACCACCGTGGACGCGGCGCCGCTGACCAAGTTCATCGCCAGCTACTCGAGCCCCGAGGGTCTGTTCTACGCCAAGCTGTCGGCCGCCTCGATGCTCGCCATCGCGCCGATCCTCGTCATGGGCTGGTTCAGCCAGAAACAACTCGTCCGGGGCCTGACCTTCGGCGCCGTGAAATAAGGAGCACCTTCATGGGACGCATCACGCTTGAGAAAGTGCAGAAGAAGTTCGGCGACGTCGAAGTCATCCCGCCGCTGGACCTCGAGATCGACGACGGCGAGTTCGTGGTCTTCGTCGGACCCTCCGGCTGCGGCAAGTCCACGCTGCTGCGCCTGATCGCCGGCCTCGAGGACGTCTCCGCCGGCGAGATCCGCATCGACGGCCAGCCCGCCACCGACAAGCCGCCCGCTAAGCGCGGCCTGGCGATGGTGTTCCAGAGCTACGCGCTCTACCCGCACATGTCGGTGCGCAAGAACATCGCCTTCCCGATGAAGATGGCCGGGATGGACCAGGAGGAGCAGGACCGCCGCATCGCCAAGGCGGCGCAGGCCCTGAACCTGACCGACTACCTCGACCGACGCCCCGGCCAGCTCTCGGGCGGCCAGCGCCAGCGCGTCGCCATCGGCCGCGCCATCGTGCGCGAGCCGGCGGCATTCCTCTTCGACGAGCCGCTGTCCAACCTCGACGCGGCGCTGCGCGTGGGGATGCGGCTGGAGATCTCCGAGCTGCACAACACGCTCGAGACGACGATGATCTACGTCACCCACGACCAGGTCGAGGCGATGACCATGGCCGACAAGATCGTCGTGCTGCGCGCGGGCGTCATCGAGCAGGTCGGCTCGCCGCTCGAGCTCTACCGCGAGCCGCGCAACGTCTTCGTCGCGGGCTTCATCGGCTCGCCGAAGATGAACCTGATCACCGGCCCCTCCGCCGGCCAGCACGGTGCCCAGACCATCGGCATCCGCCCCGAGCACCTCGACGTCGTGCCCTCGGGCGGGACCTTCACCGGCACCGTCGGCGTCGCCGAACACCTCGGCTCCGATACCTTCTTCCACGTTCATGTCGACGGGCTGGAAGAGCCGATGACCGTGCGCGCCGACGGCGAGGTCTCGCTGCATCACGGCGACACGATCCACCTCGAGCCGCAGCCCGACAAGATCCACCGCTTCGACGCGGACGGGTTGCGGATGGCCTGATCCCGCGGCCGGGCGGCGGCCCGACGGGCGCGGTCCGGCTGGCCTTGTGTTGTTATTCCCGGTGCCGTGGCCCATCAGGCACCGGCCACCAGTGACGCCGCCCCGCGCGGTGCGAGAGGACCTGCCATGCCCACGCCCCTGTCGAACGCCACGCTCAGCGACCTGCCCGACGGCATCCGCGTGCCGCGCTACGACCGCGGCGGCCTGACGCCGGGGATCGTCCATATCGGCCTCGGCAACTTCCACCGCGCCCACCAGGCATGGTACCTGCACCGGCTCATGGACGAGGGCCTCGCCAACGACTGGGCGATTATCGGCGCCGGCGTGCGCGCGCCCGACGCCGCGCAGCGCGAGCGGCTGCTGGCGCAGGATTGCCTGACGACGCTGATCGAGCTCGACCCGGCCGGCAAGTCCGCCGAGGTGACGGGCCCGATGATCGGCTTCGTGCCCATCGAGGAGGGCAACGGCGCGCTCGTCGCCCAGATGGCGCAGCCCGAGATCCGCATCGTCGCGCTTACCGTGACCGAGGGCGGCTACTACCAGAAGGCCGACGGCGGCTTCGACGCCGCGCACGACGACATCCGCCACGACGCCGCCAACCCGGCCACCCCGCGCACCGCCTTCGGCGCGATGGTCGCGGCGCTGCGCCTGCGGCGCGAGGCGGGGCAGGGGGCCTTCACCTGCCAGTCCTGCGACAACCTCCAGGGCAACGGCGACATCCTGCGCCGCGCCGTCGTCGGCCTCGCCCGCCTGACCGACCCCGGCCTCGCCGACTGGATCGACGCCAGCGCCACCTTCCCCAACGCGATGGTCGACTGCATCGTCCCCGCCACCGGCCCCGCCGAGCTGGCCCTCGCGCGCGAGCTCGGCATCGCGGACAACGCACCGGTGACGCACGAGAATTTTCGCCAGTGGGTAATGGAGGACAAGTTCTGCGCCGGCCGCCCCGACTGGGACAGGGTGGGCGCGACCTTCACCGACGACGTCCACGCCTACGAGGCGATGAAGCTGCGCTGCCTCAACGCCGGCCACCAGATCCTCGCCAACGCCGGCGAGCTGCTCTCCATCGAGACCATCGCGGGCTGCATGGCCAACGAGGGGATCAACGGCCTCTTCCGCAAGGTGGAGACAGAGGAGATCGTCCCCCACGTCGCCGCCGTCCCCGACATGACCCCGCGCGACTACGTCGATCTCATCGACCGCCGCTTCTCCAACCCCGAGATCCGCGACACCACGCGCCGCGTCGCCTTCGACGGCTCCTCCCGCCACCCCGGCTTCCTGCTGCCTGTCGTCCGCGACGCGCTCGCCGCCGGCACGTCGCTCGACGGCCTGGCGCTGGTCGAGGCGCTCTGGGCGCGCATGTGCGAGGGCACCCGCGAGGACGGCACCGTCATCGCGCCGAACGATCCGCACTGGAACGCGCTGCAGGCCGCCGCGCGCGAGGCGAAGACCCGCCCCGCCGCGTGGATCGAACAGCGCCGCTTCTACGACGACCTCGCCGAGGCGCCGCGCTTCGCCGGGGCGTTCGGCAAGTGGCTCGCGAAGCTCTGGGCCGACGGCACCGAGGCGACGCTCCGGGCCTACATCGGCTGACGCATCAGCCGCGCTCCAGCCCGTCGAGCGGCCGGAGCGCGTCGGGCCCCACCTCCAGCGTCGCCAGGGCGCGCGGCCCCACCGTCGCGCGGGCGCCGTTCACCGACAGCTCCGCGCCGGTGCCGTCGAGCTCGGTGGCGCGCAGGATGGTGCGCGCGTCGTCCTCGGCCATCTTCAGCGTCGAGACGTGCAGCCCCTCGGCCTCCACCGCCAGCCAGCTCCCCCGGGCCGGGCCGGTGCCGCCGCGCGCGACGTGCGGAGTGGAGATCACCGGCTTGTTCAGCGTCTCCGCCAGCGCCAGCGCATCGCCCCGCGACAGGGCCGGCGCGGCGCGCAGGTGGAAGGTGAAGGCGTGCTCGCCCTGGTCCATGTAGCGATAGCGCGCGCCGTCCTCGAGCGGCACCGGGTCGTGGTGGGCGAAGACCGGCGAGCGCAGCGCGGTGACGTAGACTACGCCGTCCTTGCCGGCGAACGAGTACTTGGCGTCGTTGGCGAGCACCACGTCGCGCCCCTTCGCGCGCGCCCGCAGCCAGCGCAGCCCGGGCACCTCGCGCCCGCTCATCACCCGCGGCGCCCAGCCGCCGGGCACCTCGCACTCCATCGACTCCGCGCCGACGGGATAGGCCAGCCGCAGCAGCGTGCGCCGCTCGCGCCAGTCGAGCAGCACCCGCAGCTCGACGGGCAGGCGGCCGTCCTCGGGCAGCACGATCGCCGTCGTCATCCGCGAGGCGCGCGCGGCGCAGGTGATCTCGACCACCTTGCGCACCGCCCCGTCCTCGATCAGCCGCACCCGCTCCAGCCGCATCGCCTCGCCCTCGAGGCCCAGATGCCCGTTGCCGTGGCCCCAGGTGTCGGTCGGGTCGTCCACGAGGGTCGCCCGGTGCCCCGGCGCGTCGAACACCTCCAGCCCGTCCGCCGTGCGCAGCGACGCGATGGCCCCGTCCGCGCCGATCTCGAGCCGGTAGCCGCCGGTCTCGAACACCCGCGCGTCGGTCTCGGCCCCGAAGCCCGGCGTCGGCGCGCGCTCCCCCGCCTCGTCGGTCACGAAGCGCAGCATCCGCCAGCCGTAGGCCGGGACCTCGAGCGGGAACGCGATGCGCTGCATCCCCGTCGTCTTGCCGTGCGGGTCGGCGTACTGGAACGGCACCGCCGCGCCGTCCTCGTCGATCACCCGCCGGCGGCTCGTCACGTCCTTGTCGACCCACGGCTCGGCCTCCATCAGGCACGAGGCGGCGTGGCCGTTCATGTTGACGAGCAGCATCGTCGCGTCCTCGGGGCTGGGCGAGGGGGCGATGGTGCGGGCGAGGTGGCGCACGGCGGCGTTCAGCTCCAGCTCCGCCCCGTGCACGACGCCGCCGAGCTCGCGGGCGCTGTCGACGCAGGCGCTCTCGAGGCTGGTGCCGCCCAGCGTGTCGTGGAACTGGTTGAACAGCAGCACCTTCCACAGGCGGGCGAACGTCTCGCGCGGGTAGGGCGCGCCGGTCTCGCGCGCCGCCAGCGTCGCCGCCGCCTCGGCCTGCTCGAGCAGGCTCTCCGCCTTGCGGTTGAGCGCCTTCAGCGCCGAGGCCACGGCGTAGCAGCCGACCGCGTGAAACTGCAGCTCGTCGTCGTGGACCGGCCAGTCGCCGCCCTCGACCTCCTCGAAGAACCGCTCGGGGTCGGAGAACTTCAGCCGCTCGCCCGCCGCGATGCGCCGCTCGATCTCGTCGATGTTGGCCTTGGTCGGCGCGCCGCCGTGGTTGCCCACGCCGTAGAAGCACATGAACGGATGCCCGGCGGCCCGGATCTTGTCGTAGTGCAGATCGGTTTTCTCGGGCAGTGGCATCTCGCGCTTGGAGGTGTTGTAGGCCCCCTGGATGCGAAACGCCGTGACCTCCGAGCCGTCCGGCGCGCGCCAGCGGAAGATCTCGCCGGGCAGGTCGATCTCGGAGGCATTGGGGCGCATGAACGTGTAGCTGGTCGAGCCGGTATGGCGCAGCAGCATCGGGAATGTGCCGGGATGGCCGAAGCTGTCGACGTTGTAGCCCGCCGGCACCTCGACCCCGAACCTGTCGCGGAACCAGCGCTTGCCGTAGAGCGCCTGGCGGATGACGCTCTCGCCCGAGGGGACGTTGCAGTCGGGCTGAATCCACCAGCCGTTGACGATCACCCAGCGCCCCTCGGCGACGTAGTGGCGGATGCGCGCGAACAGGTCCGGGTCGAGCTCCTCGATCCAGGCGTAGATGTGCGCCTCGCCCTTGGAGAACACGAAGCCCTCGCCCTCCTCCATCCGGTCGATGGCCGCCCAGCAGGTGCCGATCGCCTCGGCGCAGCCCTCCTGCCAGCGCCAGAGCCAGACCGGGTCGAGATGGGCATTGCCGATCATGTGGAGCATCGGCTGGTGGGCGTCGGTCATGGCGTGGGGTGTCCTGTCAGAGCTCTATCGCCCGGTCGCGGGCATTGCGCACGTGCGCCTCGATGGCGGCGACGGCGGCGGCGGCGTCGCGCGCCTTGAGCGCGGCGATCACCGCGAGGTGGTCGTTGAAGGCGGAGGGAAGGGTGTGCTTGGTCAGCTTGATCCGGTCGAGCTTGATCAGCCGGATGCGGATCGAGTTGACGTTGTAGGCCTGCACCATCAGCTCGTTGCCCGTCGCCGCGATCAGCACGTCGTGGAAGGCGCTGTCCACGTCCTGCCCCTCGTCGAAGAACTCGGGCGGCGGCGCGGCCTGTCGGTCGAGCCGCTCGAGGATCGAGCGGTGCAGCGTCTCCTGGCCGCCGAGCACCTCGTCGGGCATCTTGCGCACCGCCGAGAGCACCGCCTCGCGCTCGAGGGCCATGCGCAGCTGGAAGGCATCGCGGATCATCGGCAGGTCGATCACGGTGATCTGGATGCCGCGCTGGGGCATCACCGTCAGCAGGCCCTCCGCCTCGAGCCGGGGCAGCAGCTCGCGCAGCGCCCCGATCGACATGTCGAGCAGCGACACCAGTTCCTTCTGCGACACCACCTGCCCGGGCCGCAGCCGGCCCTGCAGCAGCGCCTGCTGGAACCGGTCGTACGCCGCCGTCTTGAGCGGCGCGGCGGCGGGGCGGGAGGTTTCGTCGGCCATGGGCCCTCCGGTCAGGCTGCCTCGCCGGGGACGTAACCCGTCTGCGCGAGCGCGGCGAGCACGGCGTCGGTCTCGGCCGCGGGCAGGGGGGTGAGTGGCGGCATGGTGCGCGCCCAGGCGGGGTCGTCGTAGCGGCGGGCCAGCAGCGCCTTGAGCGCGGCAAGACCGCCGGTGCCGTCCACGGCCTCGATCCGGCGCACCGAATCCTGCCGCCGGCCGGCCGTCGCCTCGGCGTCGGGCGCGGCGAGGATCGCGACGGCGTCGGCGGCAAACAGGTTCGGCATCCCGCCGATCATCCCCGCGCCACCGGCGCTGCGCAGCTCGGGCAGCACCCCGTCATGGCCGGTGAACACCGCCAGTTCGGGAAATTCGCCCGCCAGCCCCAGCCCGTTGGCGAGCACGCCGGTCGAGTCCTTGATCCCGACGATCCGCTCGCCGAACCGCCCGAGCAGCCGACGGACCAGCGCAGGCGTGTAGGAGATGCGGGCGAGCTGCGGGATGTTGTAGAGCAGCAGGTCGATCCGCTCCGCGCCGGAGCGCGCGACGAGGGCGGCGAGGAAGCTCTCGATTCCCGCGTCGCCCGGCTCTGGGTAATAGAAGGGCGGCAGCACCAGCGCCGCGCGGCAGCCGAGGCGCTCGGTCGCGGCGAGCATGTCAGCGGCGTCGGCGAGCGCGGTGTTCATGATCGCCGGGATCATCCGTTCGGGCGCGATGCCCGCCTCGGCCAGCGCCTCCAGCGCGGCGATCTTCTCGGCCGAGCCGAACGACGTGCCCTCGCCGGTGGTGCCGAAGAGCGAGACATGGCTGCAGCCGTCGTCGAGCATCTGGCGGCAATGCCGCGCCAGCCGCGCGACGTCGATTCGGAAGTCCGCGTCCACGGGCGTCACCGTGGCGCAGACGATTCCGTCGAGTTTGTCCTTGTCCGCCACGGCGATCCTCCGTTCGATCCAACTGATACAATCAGTTATGCAACCAACATGAGCATCACTGTTTACATCAGTCTGCACTTGTTGCAAGGTCCAGCCTGTCCGTCGAGCCGGACAGGCCTCCCCGGGAGAGGGAGGCGCGCGGCCGACACAATGGAGGGAGGAGCCACATGACCATCCGCACCACCACGCGCCTCGCGCTGTCCGCCGTTTCCGCCATCGCGCTCAGCGCCGGCGCCGCGGTCGCGCAGGACGATCCGATCGAGGTGAAGTTCACCACCGTGTCCGTGCCCACGGACCTGCACACCCAGGCGATGGGCGTGTTCAAGGAGACGCTCGACGAGCTCGAGCCGGGCACCTTCGACATCCAGCTCTACGATTCGGGCTCGCTCTTCGGCCAGAACGGCGATCTCGACGCGCTCCAGCGCGGCAACGCCGAAATGGCCTACGTGTCGTTCCAGCTCATCGCCGACGCGATCCCGAAATTCGGCCTGCTGACCGCCGGCTATCTGTTCCAGGACGCCGACCACTACCGCGCCTTCATGGAGAGCGATCTCGGCGCCGAGTTCAAGGACACGGTGCGCGAGGAGATGGGCATCGAGCTGCTCGCCGTCTGCTACCTCGGCACCCGCCAGCTCAACCTGCGCAGCGCGATGGACGTGCAGACCCCGGCCGATCTCGACGGCCTGAAGCTGCGGATGCCCGGCTCCGACGCCTGGCTGTTCCTCGGCGAGGCGCTCGGCGCCAACCCGACGCCGCTGCCCTTCTCCGAGGTCTATCTCGGCCTCCAGACCGGCACCATCGACGCGCAGGACAACCCGCTGCCCACCGTCGAGGCGGCCAAGTTCTACGAGGTTACCGAGCAGATCACGCTGACCAACCACCTCGTCGACGGCCTGCCGATGGCGGTCAACGAGCAGACCTGGGAGCAGCTCGACGACGGCCAGAAGGCCAACATGGTCGAGGCCGCGCAGACCGCCTGCGAGTGGAACAACGAGCGCCGCTACGAGGAGGAGGACCGTCTCGTCGCCTTCTTCGAGGAGGAGGGCCTCACCGTCACCGAGCCCGACCTCGACGCGTTCCGCAGCCACGTCCAGGACGTATACATGACTTCCGACCGCGCCGCCGACTGGCCCGAGGGCTGGGTCGAGCAGATCAACGCGATGGCCGACTGACGCGCGACAGGCGAAGGCCGCGACCATGACATCCACGGCCTTCACATGGCTCAAGCGGGGCGCCGATGCTGTCGGCGTCCTGCTCTTCCTCGCGGCCTTCTGCGGCTTCATCGTGCAGGTCTTCTGGCGCTACGTGCTCAACGACCCGCTCGCCTGGACCGAAGAGTTCGTGATGATCTGCTTCATCTGGACCGTTTTCTGGGCCGCCGCCTTTCTCGTGCCGGTGCGCGACCACGTCTCGTTCGACGTCGTCTACGACACCGTCACCCCGCGCACCAAGCGCGGCTTCAACATCGTCACGCTGGCCATCATCGCGCTCGCCTTCGCGTGGCTCGTGCCCTACACGTGGGACTACCTGCAGTTCCTCACCCGCAAGAAATCGCCCGTCCTGCGCATCCAGATGCACTGGGTCTACGGGTGCTACATTCTCTTCGTCGCCGCCTTCGCGCTCCAGTCGGTCTGGCGGATCTACGAGCTGTTCCGCCCGGACTGGCGCGAGCACGTCTGAGGACATTTCCCGCACATGATCGCCACCGCCGCGCTACCGCTGATGATCGCCATTCTGATCGCGACCACCGTGATGGGGATGCCGCTGGGCATCTCGATGATCGTGTCGTCGATCTTCTACCTCATCATGAGCGGGCGCGACGTCGGACTCGCCGCCGAGATGGTGCTGAACGGGGTATTCGGCAATTTTGTCGCGCTGGCGGTGCCGCTGTTCATCTTCGCCGCCAACATCATGAACGCCTCCAAGATCTCCGACCGGCTCTTGAACTTCGCGCTGGCGATGGTCGGCCGGCTGCCGGGCGGGCTCGGGCAGGTCAACATCTTCACCAGCCTGCTGTTCTCGGGAATGAGCGGCAGCGCCGTCTCCGACGTCGCCGGGGTGGGCAAGATCCTCACCAACATGATGACCGAGAACGACCGCTACCCCCGCGGCTTCGCCGGCGCGGTGACGGCGACCTCGTCGGTGGTGGGGCCGATCTTCCCGCCGTCGATCCCGATGGTGTTCTACGCGCTGATCTCCTCCACCTCGGTGGGCGCGCTGTTCCTCGGCGGCGTGCTGCCGGCGCTGCTCGTGGTGGTGACGCTCGGCATCGTCGTCGGCGTCTCCGCCAAGCTGCGCGGCTTCCCCGTCGAGGCGGCGATCCCGCTGCGCCGGATCCCGATGATCATCCTGCGCGCTCTGCCGCCGCTGATGATGCCGGTGATCCTGCTCGGCGGCATCTATTCCGGCGCCTTCACCCCCACCGAGGCCGCGGCGGTCTCGGCCTTCTACGCGCTGCTGCTGGCGGTGTTCGCCTACCGCTCGATGGGGCTCGCGGAGTTCGTCGAGGTGGTCCGCGCCACGGTGCGCACCACGGCGGTGGTGACGATCGTGCTGTGCGGCGCGTTCATCTTCAACTACGTCGTCACCGTCGAGCGCGTGCCGCAGGCGGTGTTCCTGTTCTTCGACCAGTTCGAGCTCAACGTCGTCATGTTCTTCCTGATGGTGAACCTGCTCTACCTGGTGCTCGGCTGCTTCCTCGACGTCTCGACGATCATGCTCGTCATCACGCCGCTGTTCATCCCCACCGCCGCGGCGCTCGGGATCGACCTGCACCATTTCGGCATCGTCATCGTCTTCAACATGATGATCGGCCTGATCACGCCGCCCTACGGGATCCTGCTGTTCATCATCAAGGCGCTCAACGGAATCCCGCTGGGCGAGATGATCCGCGAGATCTGGCTGTTCATCGCCGTGCTGATCGTGCTGCTGCTCATCATCACCTTCTTCCCCGCCCTGAGCCTCTGGCTGCCCCGCTACGCCGGCCTGCTCGGCTGAGGGAGCGCTTACATTGAGCAGCCCCAATGTAATTATTGACAGGCCGTAATTCCTCCGCGCCGGGAAATCGGGTCTAATCGCTGCCCGAGAGACAGGCAGCGGGAGCCCGGATGACCAACCTGAACCAGCCCCTCGGGGGCAACGAGATGCCCCGCTTCGGCGGCCCGGCCACGATGATGCGCCTGCCGGCGGCCGACAGCGCGGCGGGGCTCGACGCCTGCTTCGTCGGCATCCCCATGGACATCGGCACCTCCAACCGCCCCGGCACCCGCCTCGGTCCGCGTCAGATCCGCGACGAGAGCCGGATGCTGCGGCCCTACAACATGGCCACCGGCGCCGCGCCCTTCGAGCACCTGCAGGTCGCCGACATCGGCGACGTCGCGATCAACACCTTCGACCTCAGGGATTCCGTCCGCCGCATCGAGGCGCACTACGATACCGTCCTCGCGACCGGCGCGCTGCCGCTGACGCTGGGCGGAGACCACACCCTGACCTGGCCGATCCTGCGCGCCATGCGGAAGATACACGGCCCCGTCGCGCTGATCCACGTCGACGCCCACGCCGACATCAACGAGCACATGTTCGGCGAGACCGTCGCCCACGGCTGCCCGTTCCGCCGCGCCTGGGAAGACGACTGCCTGCTCAACGAGCACGTCTTTCAGATCGGCCTGCGCGGCACCGGCTACTCGCCCGACGATTTCGACTGGGGCCGCCAGCAGGGCTGGACGGTCATCCAGGCCGAGGAAATATGGTACAAGTCGCTCGCCCCGCTGATGGAGCGCGTGCGCGCCGCCATCGGCGACAGGCCCGTCTACCTCAGCTTCGACATCGACAGCCTCGATCCGGCCTTCGCGCCGGGCACCGGCACCGTCGAGCCGGGGGGGCTGTCCACGTGGCAGGCGCTCGAGATCGTGCGCGGCTGCGCCGGGCTCAACCTCGTCGGCTGCGACCTAGTCGAGGTCTCGCCGCCCTTCGATCCATCCGGTAATACGGCACTGATCGGTGCGAACCTGCTCTACGAGATGCTCTGCGTCCTGCCGGGCGTGCCGCAGACGAACGACCGCAAAGACTGAAGAAACCTCATCAGGGAGACCACCATGACAACGAGACGCGGATTTCTCGCCTCCACCGGGGCCCTTGCGCTGGGCTCGCTCGCGGCGCCCTCGATCCTGCGCGCCCAGGGCGGCGCACTGAAGGTCGGCACCTACGGCGGCTACTTCGAGGAGAGCTTCCAGAACCACATCTATCCCGACTTCACCGCCGCCACCGGCATCGAGGTCGAGTCCATTGCCGAGCCCACCGGCGAGGCGTGGCTGGTCCAACTCCAGCAGGCCGCCCGCGCCGGGCAGGCGCCCGCCGACGTGTCGATGATGGCGCAGGTCGCCCGCATCCGCGGCGAGCGCGCCGAACTCTGGGCCAAGCTCGACCGCGCCGCCATGCCCAACGTCGAGAACCTGCCCGAGCACTTCCTCCACACCTACGAGGACGGCAGCTTCTACGGCACCGGGGCCGTGGCGTGGTACATCTCGCTCGTCACCAACACCGACGTCTACCCCGAGGCGCCCGAGAGCTGGGCGACGCTGTGGGATCCGGCCAACGAGAACAGCCTCGGCCTGCTGGCCCTCGCGTCCAACTCGTTCCTGCTCGAGATCACCGCGACGGTCCACTTCGGCGGCACCGACATCCTCGCCACCGAGGAGGGCGTGCTCGAGGTGATGAACAAGCTCGCCGAGGTGCAGCCCAACGTGCGGCTGTGGTACCGCGACGAGGGCCAGTTCCAGCAGGGGCTGGAGACCGGGGAGATCCCGATGGGCCAGTACTACCACGACGTCACCGGCCTCGCCGCCGCCGACGGCAAGCCGGTCCGCTCGACCTTCCCCGCCGAGGGCGCGGTGCTCGATTCCGGCTCTTGGGTCGTGTCGCGCGCCTCCGACGCGATCGAGCAGAGCCAGATCTTCATCGACTACATGGCCCAGCCCGAAGTCCAGGCCAAGCTGTCGCGCTTCGTGGGCACCGCGCCCACCGTGCCGCGCGAGATGACCGACCTGACCGACGAGGAATTCGCCGCCGTCTCCTCCGACGTCGCGCCCATCCTGCCGCGCTACGAGCTCTACGTGGACAAGGCCGACTGGGTGAACCAGAAGTGGTCGGAAATCGTCACCCGCTGAGCGGACACACTCTCGCGGCCGGCCCGCCCCCCGGGCCGGCCGCAACAAGGATACATGCATGACCGAGCTTTCCCTGCGCGGCCTCACCAAGCGCTTCGGAAACCACACGGCCGTCGACGACGTCACCCTCGACGTCCCCGACGGCAGCTTCATCTGCCTGCTCGGCCCCTCGGGCTGCGGCAAGACCACCCTCCTGCGCCTGCTCGCGGGCCTCGAGGAGCCGACCGCCGGCGAGGTCTCCGTGGCCGGGCAGGACCAGACGAACGTGCCGCCCGAGAAGCGCGAGTTCGGCATGGTGTTCCAGTCGCTCGCGCTGTTCCCGCATCTCAGCGTCGCCGACAACGTCGCCTACCCGCTCAGCATCCGCGGCCGGCCCCGCGCCGAGAGCCGCAAGCGGGCCGACGAGCTGCTCGCGCAGGTCCAGCTCGCCGGCATGGGCGACCGCCGCATCCACCAGCTTTCCGGCGGCCAGCGCCAGCGCGTCGCCATCGCGCGCGGCCTCGCCATCGAGCCCAAGGTCTTCCTGCTCGACGAGCCGCTCTCCGCCCTCGACGCCAACCTGCGCGAGCAGATGCAGGTCGAGCTGCGCCAGCTCCAGCAGCGGCTCGGCGTCACCACCGTGGTCGTCACCCACGACCAGAAGGAGGCGCTGACCATGGCGGACATCGTCATCGTCATGGACAAGGGCCGCGTGCAGCAGGTCGGCGCGCCGATGGAGGTCTACCGCGACCCTGCCAACGCCTTCGTCGCCGGCTTCATCGGCACCTCCAACCTGCTCCCCTGCGAGCTGACGGACGCGTCGAGCCTCACCCTCTCCGGCCAGCGCCTCGCCCTCGACCCCGCCGACCGCGTCAAGTGCAGCCCGGGCCAGCCCGCCGTCCTGTCGGTGCGCCCCGAGGACACCCGTCTCGGCCCGGCGGGCGAGGGGCTCGAGGCGCGGGTCGTCTTCATCCGCGACCTCGGCGAGAGCACCCAGTTCGTGCTCGACCACGACGGCACCGAGATCACCGCCCTCTACGCCCCCGACGCGCGCTCCGACTTGAAGGTCGACGACCGTGTCGGCCTCGGCTTCGTGCCGGGCAAGCGCGTGGTGCTGCCGGCATGAGCGGCAACCGGCGCACCGTGACCCCGGCCTGGCTGGCGGCGCTGCCCGCCGGCTGGCTGGCGGTCTTCTTCGTCATTCCCTTCGCCATCATGCTCGCCGTCAGCGTCGCCCACCGGGTGCCCGGCGGGTTCTTCGAGATGGGCTTCGAGCTCGACAGCTACCGCCGCTTCCTGTCGCCGTTCTTCGGGGGCATCCTGCTGACCTCGGTGCTGATCTCGGCGGCGGCGGCGGTGATCTGCGTGACCCTCGCGCTGCCCTTCACGCTGTTCCTGTCGCGCCTGCGCCGGCGCGGGCAGACGCTGGTGCTGGTGATCCTGCTGTCGATCCTGTCGCTGTCGGAGGTGATCGTCGGCTTCTCGCTCTCGACGTTGCTCTCCAAGACGGCGGGCGTCGGCAACTTCTTCGTCTGGCTCGGCCTGCTCGAGGAATCCCGCTCCTACACGCCGAGCCTCTTCGCGCTGATGACCGGCATGTGCTACCTCGCGCTGCCCTATTCAGTGCTGGTGCTCTACCCGCCCGTCTCGCGGCTCGACCCGGAGCTCGGCGAGGCCGCGCGGATGATGGGCGCGAGCCCGTGGCGGGCGTTCCGCACCGTGACGGCACCGCTGCTGCGCCTGCCGCTGTTCGGCGCGCTGATCCTCGTCTTCGTGTTCACCCTCGGCGTCTACCTGCTGCCCCAGGTGCTCGGCCAGCCGCAGCACTGGACGCTGTCGGTCCACATCACCGACCAGGCGGTGTTCCAGTCCAACCTGCCGTTCGCGGCGGCGATGGCGGTGCTGCTGCTGCTGGTGTCGCTGGCGATGGTCGGGCTGACCCTGCTGCTCGGGCGCGACAAGGGAGCCGAGGCATGAGCCGCACGCTGCGCACCGCCTACATCGTCCTCGTGCTGGCCCTGCTCGCCGCGCCGCTGCTGGTGGTGGCGGGCGTGTCGATCAACGAGCAGCAATCCCTGCGCTTCCCGCCGGAGGGCCTGTCGCTGCGCTGGTACGGCGAGCTGTTCCGCACCCCCGACTGGCTGGGCGCGCTGACCAACTCGCTCGTCATCGCCGCGGTCTCGAGCCTGCTGGCGGTGATCGTGGCGCTGCCGCTGGCGCTCCACGTCTGGGCGAGGCAGGGCTGGCTGTCGCGCGGGCTCTACATGCTCGGCGTCGCGCCCTTCATGCTGCCGCCGGTCATCTCGGCGCTCGGCTTCCTCGTCTTCTGGGTCTCGGTCGGGATGTACGGCCAGATGACCGCGACGATCGTCTCGCACGGCATCTTCCTCGTGACGCTGCCGGTGGTGACGATCACGCTGGGGCTGCAATCGGTCGACCTGTCGCTGATCGAGGCGGCGCGCACGATGGGCGCGAACCGGGGCAAGGTGCTGCGCACGGTGATCCTGCCGCTGATCTTCCCCTACATGGTCTCGGGCTACGCCTTCGCCTTCGTGCTGTCGCTCAACGAGTACATCATCGCCTACATGGTCGCCGGCTTCACCGTCGAGACGCTGCCGATCAAGATCTTCAACTCCCTCCGCTACGGCTACACCCCGATCATGGGCGTGGTCTCGGTCCTGTTCGTCGCCCTCGCGGCGCTCGTCTTCGGGCTGATCGGCCGCTTCGGCAACCTGCCGCGCCTGCTCGGGGCCGAGCGGGTCGACACCTGAGGAGACAGCCCATGCTGCGCATCGCACTCTGGCAAGGCGCCGGCATCGCCGGCGATCTCGACGCCACCCTCGCCGAGGTCGCCCGGCGCGCCGACGAGGCGCGGGAGCAGGGGGCCGGTCTGCTGGTATTCCCCGAGGGCTACCTCACCGGCTACCACGTCCCCGGCCTCGCTCCCGGCGGCCTGCCGGGCGTCGAGGCGGCGCTCGAGCAGGTAGCCGACATCGCCGCCCGCACCGGGCTGACGATCCTGATGGGCACCCACCTCGACACCCCCGACGGCCTCAGCAACGCCGCCGTCGCCTTCGGCCCCGACGGGCGCGAGCTCGGCCGCTACGCCAAGCGGATGCTGTTCGGCGGCTGGGAGAAGGACACCTTCCGCCCCGGCGCCGCGCCGCTGCGCTTCGAGTGCGGCGGCCTGCGCGTCGGCGTGGTGATCTGCTACGACGTGGAATTCCCCGAACTGCTGCGCGCCGAGGCCGAGGCCGGGGTCGATCTCGTCGCGGTGCCGACGGCGCTGATGGAGCCGCACGAGCGCATCTCCCGGCAGGTCGTGCCGGTGCGCGCGATGGAGAACCAGGTGTTCGTCGCCTACGCCAACCGCGCCGGCACCGAGCCCGACCTGCGCTTCGTCGGCCTGTCGCGCATCTGCGGCCCGCGCGGCGAAACGCTCACCGAGGCCGACGCCGCGCCGACGCTGCTCTTCGCCGACCTCGACCGGCAGGTGCTGCTCGACGAGCGCGCCGAGAGCTCCTACCTCGCCGACCTCGCCACCGCCCGCGGAGCCTGACGCCTCACGCGTGCCGCGCCAGCACTTCGGCGCGCAGCAGCTCGACCGCCTCCGGCTGCGGCCCGCTGCGCGTCACCACGTCGATCGTCACGTCGCCGTCGGGCCCTTGGAAGGGCAGGGCGCGCAGCTCGCCCCGCGCCACGTGCGCGGCGGCGGCATGGTCGGGCAGGAGCCCCAGGTAGGTGCCGCTCAGCACCATGATGATCTGCGCCTCGATCTCCTGCACGAACGCGTCGCTCTCCGACAGGCTCCGCCGCCGCTGCCGCCGCTTGCTCCAGTAGCGGCGGTGCACCCACGGATGCGCCCCGAGCTCCGCCTCCGCCACCTCGCCCGCCTCGAACAGCGGATGCGCGCGCCCGCAATAGAGGCTGTGGCGCTCGTGGTAGAGCACCTTGTGCTCCAGCCCGCTCAGCAGCCGGTCGAAGCCGCCGATGCCGATGTCGAAGCTGTTGTCGTGGATGCCGCTCAAAATGTCCTGCGGCCGCTCGACGGTCAGCTCCACCTGCACCGCCGGCGCGAGCGCCCTGAACCCGCGCACCGCGTCGGGCAGCCGGAAGTGCGGATCGGTGGCGAGGCAATCCACCACCGCCAGCCGCACCCGCCCCACCAGCCCGCCCCGGAGCGCGGCGAGCTTGCTGCCGTGGCTCTCGAGCTCGCCGAGCAGCGACTGCCCGAGCTCGTGCACGATCCGCCCCTCCTCGGTCAGCACGAACCCGCCCCGTCCGCGTTGGCACAGCCGCACGCCGAGTCGCTCCTCGAGGGCGGTGATGTGGTTGGAGATGGTCGGCTGGCTCAGCCCCAGCTCGGCCTGCGCGGCGGAGAAGCCGCTGTTCCTCACGACGCTGTCGAAGATCGCGAAGTGGTGCAGCTCGGTCCCGGTGATCTTCATCGCGCCGTTCTACCCGCGCGCGCCGCGTCCGTGAAGTCCGCAGGCGACCCCGTGTCCGGGAGCCGCCCTGCAGGCCTTGGCATCAAGCCTCCGCGTCGCCGTTGAGGCGGTCGGTATGTCTACTCCGGCTCCACCACCGGCTGCGGCGTCTGCCCCAGCATCGGCAGCTGGCGGATCACCGCGGGCAGCACCAGCAGGACGCCGATGATCGTCGGCCACAGGCTCGGTACCACGAGCAGCAGCGCCGACAGGGTCAGCAGCACCCGCTCGTAGGCCCGGAGCGGCGCGAACAGCCAGCCGGCGAAGACCGACGACAGCATCCAGATGCCGGCCATCGCCCCCAGTGTCGAGAGCCAGAACTCCGACCAGGTGAAGCCGTCCACCACCAGCAGCATCGACGGCGAGAACACGAAGACGAACGGCACCAGCGCCTTGCCCATGCCGAGCCGGAAGGCGGTGTTGCCGGCCTTGAAGGCGTTGGCGTCGGCGATTCCCGCCGCGGCATAGGCGGCGAGCGCGACGGGTGGCGTGATGTCGGCGAGCACGCCGAAGTAGAACACGAAGAAATGCGCCACGATCGGCTGCACCCCGAGCAGGCCGAGGATCGGCGCGGCCACCGCGATCATGATCAGGTAGTTCGCCGTCGTGGGGATGCCGCAGCCCATGAGCACGCAGACGATGGCGGTCATGATCAGCGTGAACAGCAGCGTCAGCGACGGCACCGACATCACGTCGAAGGGCAGGAAGGCGAGGCCGGCGGAGACCGACTCGGCCCATTGCCCGGCGACGGAGGTGACCATGTAGGCGATCTTGAAGCCGACCCCGGTGAGGGTCACGACGCCGATGATCACGCCCACCAGCGCCGCCGCGGCGGTCACCGACAGCGAGTACTTCGCGCCGACCACGAACCCGTCCCAGACTCCGGCGACGAAGTCCGTCGCCGCGCCCTTGAGGTTGGTGCCGTTGCGCAGGAGGCTCTGGATCGCCAGCACCCCGATGCAGGCGGTGATGCCCCAGAAGGCGGCGAGGTAGGGGGTCTTGCCCGACAGCAGGATCGCCACCAGCACGAACAGCGGCAGCGTGGTCAGCCAGCCGGCCTTGAACACCGCCCAGGCGACCGGGAGCTCGTCCTTGGTCAGCCCGCGCAGGCCGCGGCGGCGGGCCTCGAGGTGGACCTGCACCAGCACCCCGAAGAAGTGCATGAACGCCGGCACCAGCGCCGCCGTGAGGATCGTGGTCAGCGGCACGCCCAGGTATTCGATCATCAGGAACGCCACCGCGCCCATCACCGGCGGGGTGATCTGGCCGCCGGTCGAGGACGCGGCCTCGACCGCGGCGGCGAAGTGGCGCGGGTAGCCGATCCGGATCATCGCCGGGATGGTCAGCGAGCCGGTGGTCACGGTGTTGGCGATCGACGAGCCCGAGATCGAGCCGAGCATCGCCGAGGACAGCACCGACACCTTGGCCGGCCCGCCCGCGAAGCGGCCGGCGAGGGCGGAGGCGAGGTCGATGAACAGCTGCCCGAGCCCGATCCGCGTCGCCATCACGCCGAACAGCACGAAGTGGAACACGTAGGTCGAGATCACGCCGAGCGCGGTGCCGTAGATGCCCTGGCTGGTGAGGTAGAGGTGGTTGACGATGCCGGTCCAGTCGGCCCCGGGATGGGCGAGGACGCCGGGCATCGACTGGCCGAAATAGGCGTAGGCGATGAACAGCAGCGCGATCACCGGCAGCGGCCAGCCCATCGCGCGGCGGGTCGCCTCCAGCAGGGTCACGATCAGGATCGTCCCCATCACCACGTCGATCGGGAGCGGGTTGCCGACGCGGAAGGCGAGATCGTCGAAGATCCACGGCACGTAGAGCGCCGCGACGAGCGCGCCGGCGGCGAGCACCCAGTCGGCGAGCGGCAGGCCCAGCGGCGCGCCGAGGCCCGGCGTCGAGGGGCGCGGGCGGCCGAAGGCGACGAAGGAGAAGAACACCAGCGCCAGCGTCACGCCCATGTGGACGCCGCGGTGCGTGGTGGCGCGCGGGATGCCGTAGCCGGCGGTGTAGTAGTGGTAGCAGGCCAGCGCGAACAGCACGCCCGCCACGACCCAGCCGAGCAGCGGCGGCAGCGGACGGAACCGGACCTCCGCGTCGAACTCCTGCTCCAGAGCCTGCATTTCCTCTTCGGTGAGGCTGTCCCTGCGCTCGGTCATCGGCTTGTCCCCGCGTCGTCTGTTGGCTGCGGCACGGCGCGCAAAGGGGCGCGCGCCGTGCCGCGAGGTGAGCTTACTCCGTCAGGAGGCCGGCCTCACGGTAGAAGCGCTCGGCGCCCGGGTGCAGCGGGATGCCGATGCCGTCGAGCGCCGTCTCGGCGGTGATCTCGCGGCCCTTCTGGTGGCCGGCGTCGAGCAGCTTGCGGGTGTTGTCGTTCCACAGCGCCGCGGTGATGTCGTAGATCAGCTGCTCGGGCTGGTCCGCGCTCGTCACCCACTGGGCGCCGACCGAGAGGGTGGTGACGTCTTCGTCGACGCCCTCGTAGGTGCCGGCGGGGACGGTGTTCTCGGCGAAGAACGTGTACTCGCCCAGGATGCCCTCGGCCTCGGGGCCGGTGATCGGGACGATGGTGATGTCGTCCTGGCTCGCCAGCTCGGCGATGGCGCCGGCCGGGAAGCCGCCGACGAAGAAGAACGCGTCCATCGCGCCGTCGCGCATCCGCTCGCCGGCCTGGTCGGGCTTGAGGTACTCGGCGTCGATGTCGTCCTCGCTCAGGCCGTAGGCGTCGAGGATGATGCGCGCGTCGACCAGCGTGCCCGAGCCCGGCTCGTCGAGCGAGACGGTCTTGCCGGCGAGGTCGGCCGGAGTCTCGATGCCGCTGTCGGCCGAGGCCACGAGGTGGATCGTCTCGGGGTAGAGGTTGGCGATGGCGCGCAGGTCCTCGACCGCGTCACGGTCTTCCCAGATGCCGGTGCCGGTCTGCGCCCAGGTGGCGACGTCGGACTGGGCGAAGCCGGACTCGAGCGTGCCGCCGGCGATGGCGTTGACGTTGGCGACCGAGCCGTTGGCCGACAGCGCCGTCGCGATCAGGCCGGGCACGCCGCAGGAGCCGCCTTCCTCGCAGGCGCGCGAGCCGGGCGGGCTGGAGATCGCGTTCGCGATCAGGCCGCCGATCGGGTAGTAGGTGCCGGCGGTGCCGCCGGTGCCGATGCGGAAAAACTGCGGCTCCTGAGCCGCTGCCATCGTTCCAACCGTCGCGGCCGCGACGGCGAGCAGGGTCGTCTTGAAGCTCATGTTGTTCGCCTCCTAGAAATTTGCGTGCCACGAGGGAAAACGAAAAGCGCGGGATCTTCAACGTGATAATGCCTGCCGGGGCATGATGTCCCGACGGCACGCGCCGGCTCAGCCCTCGCCCGCGCCCCAGAGCCGCCGGAAATTGCCCGACGGCGGCGGGAAGTCTTCGTCCGGCTGCTCCGCGATCGCCCGGATGCGCGTTTCGCTCGCCGCGATCGCCTCCGCTCCGTCCAGCACCCGGAAGCTCGCTTCGTAGTCGCGCGTCTCCTGCGGGCCGAGCCAGATCATCTCGCCCCGCTCGCGCGCGAACCCGTCGCCGGGGATGTGGTGCGTCGCCGGCTCCAGCCCGAAGGCGTAGGCCCCCGAGCGGAAATTCTGCCAGGCGTAGTTGCAGGGCAGCTGCGCCTGAAGCGTCTCCACCTCGATGCCCAGCCCCAGCCCGTCGTTGACCAGCGCCACCGGCACCCGGCCGTCGGCGTCGGCGGCCATCTCGTGCTCCCAGACCTGCTCGGTGAACGGCACCCGCGGGGCGCAGGCGCGGGCATAGCCGACCCCCTGCGCCTCGTAGGCGTCGGCGTGCGAGGCCCAGAGCACGTCGCGCACCGGCGCGAGGTAGCGGCTGCCCGCGTCGAGCACCGGGTGGCCGATATTGACGTGGTAGAGCAGCATGTGCGGCGTGTCTGAAAAGCCGACATTGACCACCCGGTCGATCAGCCGGATCTCGTCGCTGCCCAGGTCGGCCTCGATGCGCCGCACCAGCCGCAGGTTCTCGGCGAAGTTCGCCGCCTGCCGGATCTCGCCCTCGGCCCAGAGGATGCAGCGATCCCCCTCCCAGCGCTCGCCGTAGCCGACGAGCCGCGCCGGCTCCATCGCGATGCGCCCGTGCAGCGGCTGCGTCACCCGGCTGCGGCGCGGGTAGTCGTAGGTCTCGGCGCTCACCACCTCGTCGCCGAGGATATGATCGAGCCCGCAGGTCACGAGGAAGCCCGAGAACCCGCGCAGCAGCCCCAGCCCGTCCTCGCCCTCGAGCTCGTGCAGCGCCGGCGCGCGAAAGCCGGTGGGCGCATGCCAGCCGATCGAGCGGCCCTTGTGCTCGACCTCCGCGATATCCATCGCCCGGTCCACCAGCACCGTGAAGCGCAGGCCGCTGCCGGTGCGGAAGTCCAGCATCCGCTGCCCCCGCTCGACCCCGTCGCCCAGCGTCACCAGCCGCACGCCTCCGAACGCCGCGAGGTCGCCCGCCAGTTCGGCAATCTGCCCCCGCGTCCGGTCGCTGCCGTAAATCCTGCTCATGTCCGTCCCCGCTGCCGATGGTTGCGCGCATGGTGGGCAATTCGGCCCGCCGCCGCCAGCCCCCGCTGTCGCGCGGCCCGCGCGACGTACCCGAATTAGAGCCGGGCCTCGCCGAGCAGCGTCACCGTCGCGTTGCGCTTCGCGGCGGGGGCCTCGGCCACCGCGAGGAACGACGAGGCGCCGCCCGCCAGCGCCTCGGGCAGCAGCAGCAGGCGGTAGAACAGGGTCGCCGCGTCGCCGACATTGCGGCCCACCACCGTCTCCGTGCCGCTCTCGAACCACGCGCCGCCCGGCTCGATCCGCTCCCGGTGCGCGCCCACCTCGGCGATCACCGCTCCCGCCGCCAGCCGGCGCAGGCCCGGACCCTGGTGGCGGTGCGGCGGGGTCGCGCTGCCCGATGCCGCCTCGACCTTGTCGAATCGCACGAGCCTGCGGCCCTCCGGCGCGACCACCTCCGACAGCACCGCCACCGCATCGGGCGCGGGCGCGTCGGCCGGGGCGGCCTCGAACAGCCAGCCCGGCCCCTCCACGCGCCCCGTCACCTCTCCCGCCGCCGCGTGCCCGCGCCCGCAGGCGAACCACGCCGTGCCGCTCTCCGGCAGCACGAGCGGGCCCTCGGGCAGGTCGTAGACCGCCAGCCGCACGCCGCTCATCTGAGGCCGCTCTGGCGCAGGATGACGTCGAGCGTGAGGCCGTCGGGCCGGAGATAGTCCTCGAGGATGTCGAAATGGTCGTGCCCCGCGAGCAAGTGCAGCAGCGGCTCGTGGCCCTCCCGGCGCAGCATCTCGTAGTAGCGCCAGGTCTGCGCCACCCAGTGCACCGGCTCGCGCGTGCCGGCCATCAGGCAGATCTCGGCCCGTCGCCTGGGCGGGCGCGCCTGCATGTCGTTGCGCGCCGCGATCTCCTCGGTCAGCCCGAGCTCGGCGTTGACGCTCGTGCCGATCGCCGGGCGCGGATCGAAGATGCCGCTCGTCAGCACCGCGCCGCGCAGCCCCGCCGGCTTCTCCGCCAGCCCGGCATCGGCGAGGATCGCCGCGCCGAGATGCGCCCCGGCGGAATGGCCCGAGAGGGTGATCCGCTCCGCATCGCCGCCGATCTCCTCGACGTGGTCCGCCACCCAGCCGAACCCGGCGACGGCCGAGGCGGTCACCTCGTCGAGCGTCACGGCGGGGCAGAGGTCGTAGTTGGCGATGACCGTCGTGATCCCCAGCGGCACGAGGACGCCCGCGAGGAACGCGTAGTTCGCCTTGTCCTGCGCCCGCCAGTAGCCGCCGTGGTAGAAGACGTGCACCGGCCGCGGCCCGTCCCCGGCGGCGCGGAAGATGTCGAGCCGGTGCAGCGGCCCGTCGCCGTAGGCCACCTCCTCGGGCTGGCCCAGCGTGGCGCGTGCCGCGTCGTTGAGCGGCGCCAGCCGGGCGCGCACGTCGGCGAAGCCGGGGAAGGCGGCCTGCGGGTTGAACTGAAACTCGTGCTCCTCAACCGTGAGCCCGTCCCAGGGGTTTCCGTCCGCCACTTTGCGCCCTCGCCATGTTGATCCGTTCTCGACAAAGGCTACCGAGCTGGAGGATGCTTTCAACCATATTGTTGCGCTTTGGTTCAAAATGGTTCACCAATGGCGCGAAATTGGTTGTCGCCGGAGGAGCGCACCCCTTGAAGATCGCATCGATCACCTTCATCGCCCTCGCGGTCCCGGTGTCGGGCAAGCCCTACGGCATGTCCCGCCTGATCGCGTCGGGCCGGCAATCGACACTGGTGCGGCTGGTGCTCGAGGACGGCACCGAGGGCGTGGGCGAGGCCTGGGGCCCGCCGGCGCTCAACCTCGCCTACCTCGATCTGCTCCGGGGCTACCTCGAGGGAACCGGCCTGTTCGAGATCGAGCACACCTTCGACCGCATCCTCGCGCGGCACTACCATTTCGGCGTGCAGAACCCGATGCTCACCGCCATCTCGGGCATCGACATCGCCGCCAAGGACGCGACGGGCAAGCTGCTCGGCCTGCCGGTGGGGCGGCTGCTCGGCGGGCGGCGCATCGACAGCGTGCCGATCTACGCCTCCGGCGGCTACCTGACCGAAGATCCCGAGCCCGACTTCGCGCCGCAGATCGAGGCGATGGCCAAGGCCGGCCACACCCGGGTCAAGATCAAGATCGGCACCGGCCCCGCCAGCGACGCCGCCCGGCTCGGGACGGCCCGCGCGATCCTCGGCGAGGCCGCCGAGATCGCGGTCGACATCAACGGCAACTACACCTTCGACCAGGCCCGCCGCTCGGCCGACGCGATGGCCGAGCACCGCCCGCACTGGATCGAGGAGCCCGTCGCCCCGCGCGACGCCGAGGGCCTCGCCCGGCTCGCGGCGCACACCTCCGCGCCCCTCGCCACCGGCGAGGCGCTCTACACGGTGCACGATTTCGCCCAGCTCACCGACGGCGCCGCGATCCTGCAGCCCGACCTGTCGCTCTGCGGCGGCTTCTGGCAGGGCCGGCGCATCGCCGACCTCGCGATGGTGCGCGGCCGCCGGCTGTCGCCCCATGTCTGGGGCGGCGCGGTCGGGCTCGCGGCGGCGCTGCACTTCATCTCGTCGCTCTCGGTCTGGCCCCACGCCGACAACCACCCGGACCCGGTGACGCTGGAATACGACCTCGGCGAGAACCCTCTGCGCGAGGAGCTGCTGCTCACCCCGCTGCGCCCGGTCGACGGCGCCATCGCGGTGCCCGAGGGGCCGGGGCTCGGGATCGAGATCGACTGGGACAGGGTGCAGCATCATGCCGTCGGCTGAGGTGATGAGCGATACCGTCCTCGAGGTGCGCGACCTGCACACCCAGTTCGACACGCCCAACGGCATCGTGCGCGCGGTGCGCGGCGTCACCTTCACGGTGCGACGGGGCGAGACCCTCGCCATCGTCGGCGAAAGCGGCTCGGGCAAGTCGGTCTCGGGCCTGTCGATCATGGGCATCCTGCCGCGCAACGCGGCGGTGACGGGCGGCGAGATGCTGTTCTCCGCCGCCGGCGGCCCCCCGCGCGACCTGCGCAAGCTGCCCGAGAAGGAGCTGCGCAAGGTCCGGGGGCGGCAGATCTCGATGATCTTCCAGAACCCGATGTCGAGCCTCAACCCGGTCTTCCCGATCGGCGAGCAGATCGCCGAGACCCTGCGCCACCATCTCGGCCACTCCCCCGCCAAGGCCCGCGCCGCCGCCGTGTCGCTGCTCGCGCAGGTGGGCATCTCCGATCCCGAACGCCGCGTCGACGCCTACCCGCACGAGCTGTCGGGGGGCATGCGCCAGCGGGCGATGATCGCGCTGGCGCTCGCCTGCGACCCGGAGCTGCTGATCGCCGACGAGCCGACCACCGCGCTCGACGTCACCATCCAGGACCAGATCATCCGCCTGCTGGCCCGGCTCCAGCAGGAGCGGCGGATGTCGATGATCTTCGTCACCCACGACCTCAAGCTCGTCGCCGAAATCGCCGACCGGGTGGCGGTGATGTATGCCAGCCGAGTCGTCGAGGAGGGCGCGGTCGACAAGGTGCTCAACCGCCCCGCGCACCCCTACACCAAGGCGCTGCTCGACTGCATCCCGCGCCGCGACTACGACAGCGACGCCGGCCGCACGCTCAAGCCGATCCCCGGCGTCATGCCCAACCCGCTCGCGCCGCCGCCGGGCTGCGCCTTCGAGCCGCGCTGCCCGATCCCGATCGAGGTCTGCAGGGCCGCCGTGCCGCCGTTCGAGGAGATCTCGCCCGGCCACAACACCGCCTGCCTGCGCTGGCGGGAGCTGCGGCCATGAACGCCGTGGCGCACCTCGGCACCGACACGCACCCCACCGCCCCGGCGCAAGAGGAAGACGTGCTGGTGCGCGTGTCGGGGCTGAGCAAGCACTTCGGCACCGGGGGCGGGCTGTTCACGGCGGCCGCCGCACCGGTGCGCGCGGTCGAGGACGTGTCGCTGACGGTCAACCGGGGCGAGGTGGTCGGCGTGGTGGGCGAGTCCGGCTCGGGCAAGTCCACCCTCGGGCGCCTCGTGCTGCGCCTGCTCGATCCGACGGCGGGGCGGGTGATCTTCGAGGACGAGGACATCACCGACCTGCGCGGCGCCGCCCTGCGCGGCTTCCGCCGCCGCTTCCAGATGATCTTCCAGGACCCGCTCGCCAGCCTGAACCCGCGCATGACCGTGGGCGACGCGCTCATCGAGCCGATGCAGCTCCACTTCAAGCTGTCGCGCAAGGAGGCCGCCGCGCGCGCCGTCGAACTGCTCGAGCAGGTGGGCCTCTCGGCGAGCGACATGCGCCGCTACCCGCGCTCGTTCTCGGGCGGGCAGGGGCAGCGCGTCGCCATCGCCCGGGCGCTGGCTTCCGAGCCGAAGTTCATCGTCGCCGACGAGCCGGTCTCGGCGCTCGACGTGTCGATCCAGGCCGAGGTGGTGACGCTGCTGCAGCGGCTCCAGAAGGATCTCGGGCTGGCAATGCTGTTCATCAGCCACGACCTCTCGGTCGTCGAGGTGATCGCCGACCGCGTCGTCGTGCTCTATCTCGGCCGGGTCATGGAGGTCGCGCCGACCGAGGCGCTCTACCGGACCCCGGCGCACCCCTACACCGCCGCCCTGCTCGAGGCGGTGCCCGGCACCTCGCGCAGCGGCGAGCCGCTCAAGGGCGAGATCCCGAGCCCGAGCAACCCGCCCTCGGGCTGCGTCTTCCGCACCCGCTGTCCCTTCGCGCTCGACGCCTGCGCCGCCGACGTCCCGGCGCTGCGCGACGTCGGGCCCGGCCACCAGAAAGCGTGCATCCGCGATGACCTCGACCTCTGACAGCCCGGTACTCGTGATCGGCGGGCGCGGCTTCGTCGGCGCCCACGTTACCGAGGCGCTGATTGCCTCGGGCCGCCCGGTCCACCTGTTCGGCCCGGCGATGGAGGACGACCTCCTCGCGCCGCTCGCCGGGCGCTTCACCGAAACCGTCGGCTCGATCACCGATCGCGCCGCGCTGGCCGACGTGCTGGCCGACAGCGGCGCGCGCGAGGTGGTGACGATGGCCGCCCACAGCGCCGGGCGCGTCGGGCTGATGCGCTCGGGCGAGGCCGAGGCCGACAAGGCGATGGCGGTCAACGTCGACGGCTTCCGCCTGCTCTGCGAGGCGGCGCGCGAGGCCGGGGTGACGCGGCTGGTGTGGACCTCGTCCACCGTCGTCTACGGCGACGCCGCCGACTACCCCGCCGGCCCCGTCGACGAGGACGCGCCCTGCCGCCCGCGCACCTTCTACGGGCTGACCAAGCAGCTCGCCGAGGCCGTCGCCGGGCACCACCGCCGGGTTCACGGCCTGCCGGTGACGGGGCTGCGCCTGCCGCTCGTGCTGGGGCCGAAGCTCTGGTACGCCGGCGCCGCCGCCGCGATCCTCGAGGCCGCCGCCGCCGCGCGCGAGGGCCGCGCGCACCGGGTCGCGTTCCACGACGACCCGATGGACCTGATGCACGTCACCGACTGCGCCCGCGCGGTCCTCGCCTGCCTCGACCACCCGGAGCCGCCGGGCGAGATCTACAACCTTACCGGCTTCACCGCGCGCATGTCCGAGCTGCTCGCCGGCCTCGCCGCCCGAGCGCCCGGCTGGCGCGCCGAGCACGAGATCACCCCCGCCGCCCGCGACTTCCCGCCCGTGAGCGCCGCGCGCATCCGCGCCGACCTGGGTTTCGCCCCGCGCCACGACCTCGACGCCGTCCTCGACGGCCTGATGCAGACGAAGGAGACGGCATGAGCCGCATCGACGACCGCCTGGCCGAGCTGGGCCTGACCCTGCCCGAGGCCGCCGAGCCCTCGTTCAACTACGTGCCCGTCACCGTGCATGGCGGCGTCGCCTACGTCAGCGGCCAGCTGCCCAAGGTCGACGGCGCGGTGCGCACCTTCGGCAAGGTCGGCGACGCGGTCGACCTCGAGACGGCGCGCGGCGAGGCGGAGATCTGCGTGCTGCAGGCGCTCGCCTGCCTCAAGGCCGAACTCGGCTCGCTCGACCGGGTGGTGCGGGTGCTCAAGGTCAACGGTTACGTCGCCTCGGCGTCCGGCTTCAACGGCCAGCCCAAGGTGCTCGACGCCGCCTCCGACCTGCTCGGCAAGGTCTTCGGCGAGCGCGGCGTCCACGCCCGCGCCGCCGTCGGCGTCGCCGAACTGCCGCGCGACGCGGCGGTGGAGATCGAGATGATCGTCGCCGTCGGCGACTGAGCGACGGAGACAACACCATCCGCCCGAGCCGCCGGGCGGATGCGCCCCACAAGAACCAGCGGCACACGACAGGAGGACCACGATGACCAAGACTTTCGACCTGACCCGCTGGCGTCACGCCACGGGCGCCGCCGTCACCGCCGTGGCGCTCGCGCTCGCCGCGCCGGCCTTCGCGCAGGATCTCTACGGCCCGATCCCCGACGACCCGAACATGGGCGGCACCCTCAACATGGGCCTGCTCGTCGAGCCCCCCGGCCTCGACCCGTTCCACCAGGCCGCCGACGCCCGCATCCAGATGACCGTGCTGATGTACCAGGGCCTGTTCTACGAGGGCGCCGACGGCGAGGCCATGCCGCTGCTCGCCGAGAGCTACGAGGTCTCCGATGACGGTCTGACCTACACCTTCAAGCTGCGCGAGGGCGTGACCTTCCACGACGGCTCGGAGATGACGGCCGAGGACGTCGCCTACAGCTACGACTACATCCGCGACCCCGAGAACGGCTCGCCGGGCGCCGGTGACTTCGAGATCATCTCGAACATCGAGGTGGTCGACGACTACACCGTCCGCTTCACCCTCAGCGCGCCCAACGCCTCGCTGCCGATGACGCTGGGCAACAAGTACGGCGCCGTCATCCCGGCCGGCTACTTCGACGACGAGAACGCCCAGAACCGGATGAACAGCCAGAGCGTCGGCACCGGGCCGTTCCAGCTCGTCGAGTTCAACCCGAACAGCAACCTGATGATGGAGCGCTTCGACGGCTACTGGGAGGGGAACGCTCCCTACCTCGACGCGATCAACTTCAGCTTCCTGCCCAACAGCGCCTCGATGCTGGTGGCGCTCAGGAACGATCGGATCGACCTCGTCAACCTCAGCCGCCCGCAGGACGTGCAGCAGATCGAGGGGATCGAGGGGATCGAGATCGAGCGCTTCCCGTCGCTCAACCAGAAGGCCATCGACCTCGGCGCCGAGCAGGAAGCGCTGTCGGACGTGCGCGTGCGTCAGGCGATCTCGCTCGCGACCGACAAGCAGGAGCTCATGGAAGCGGCCATCGGCGGCTACGGCGAGGTCATCGGCACGATGACCAAGGCCATGGAAGAGCGCTGGGGCGTGCCGATCGACGAGCTGCCGATGCAGGGCGTCGACGTCGAGCAGGCGCGCGCGCTGCTCGAGGAGGCCGGCTACGGCGACGGGCTGGAGCTGACGCTGACCACCATCAACGGCTACGACTGGATGGACCCGGCGGCGGTGACGCTCAAGGAGCAGCTCGGCGAGATCGGCATCGATCTCGACATCCAGCGCGTCGACCTCGGCGTCTGGATCGACAATTTCCGCTCGCGCAACATGGGGCTGACCTTCAACGACTGGGCCAGCCAGCCGGACCCCAACCTGCTGTTCTACCGTCACTTCCACCAGCAGCCCGAGGGCGCCGACTTCCGCAACTGGAACAACGAAGAAGCCAGCGCCCTGCTCGACGAGGGCCGGGCGGCGACCGACTACGACGAGCGCCGCGCGATCTACGCCGACTTCCAGATGGAGCTCGCCGAAACCGTGCCGACGATCATGCTGTTCTCCGCCGACCACGTGGTGGTGCATGATGCCGACGTCGAGAACTACGTGCAGCACCCGACGGGCTGGCTCTACGGCCTCGTGCGCACCTACCTCGACGACGCAGAGTAAGATCGACCGGACGGGGCGGGGGCCAGAGCGGCCTCCGCCCCGCCACCAGAACCGACCGAGAGCCCGATGCTAGCATACCTCGTCAAACGCCTCGGCGCGTCGCTCCTGACCGCGCTGCTCGCCACGTTCCTCGTCTTCGTCTTCGTGCGCATGGTGCCCGGCGACGTGGTCGCGCAGATGATGGGGCAGGCGGGGAGCGACCGCGCCGAGGAGGCGCTGCGCGCCTTCTTCGGGCTCGATCAGCCGGTCTGGATGCAGTATTTCGCGTGGCTCGGCGACGTGCTGCGCGGCGATTTCGGCGTCAGCTGGACGCGCGGGATGCCGGTGACGGAGATGGTCGGCGAGGCGTTCCTCGTGACCCTCGAGCTGGGCCTGCTGACGCTCGCGCTCGCCACCATCGTCGGCGTGCCGCTCGGCATCATCGCCGGGATTTACGAGGGCCGCGCCCTCGACACCACCATCCAGGCCTTCAACATCCTCGGCCTCGCCGCGCCGGTGTTCTGGGTCGGGCTGATGATTCTCGTCGGCGTCTCCGCCACCTTCTCCTGGTCGCCGCCGCTGCGCTTCCAGGGGCCGACGGAAGACCTCTCCGAGAACCTCGCCATGCTGCTGCTGCCGATCCTCAGCCTCGGCTTCCTGCAGGCCGCCGCCTACAGCCAGTTCGTCCGCCAGAGCGTCGTCTCGGCGATGCACGAGGATTACGTGCGCACCGCCATCGCCAAGGGGATGCCGACGCGCACCGTCTTCTTCAAGCACATCCTGCGCAACGTCGCGATCCCGATCGTCACCTTCATGGGGCTGATCCTGATCCAGATCCTCGGCGGGGTCGTGATCATCGAGTCGCTGTTCGCGCTGCCGGGCCTCGGCCGGCTGTTGCTGAGCGCCATCGAGACGCGCGACTATCCCATCGTGCAGGGCGCGCTGCTGGTGGTCGTCGTGGTGGCGATGGTGGTCAACCTCGTGGTCGATCTCGTCTACCACCTGCTCGACCCGCGCCTGCGCATTTCCTGAGAGGCCGAAGATGTCCGACACCGTGATCCGCACCCGCTACGGCACCGGCCTTTCCGCCCGCATCCGCCGCGAGCCCGGCCTCTGGCTCGGCCTCGCTGTGATGGCGCTGCTGCTGCTGATCTGCCTGTTCCCCGGCCTCTTCGCCACCGCCTCGCCGTTCGAGATCGACACCGCCGCCGCGCTGCAGGGGCCCTCGGCGCAGCACTGGTTCGGCACCGACGACGTCGGCCGCGATACCTACTCCCGCGTCATCCACGGCGCCCGGGTGACGCTGTCGATCTGCGCCGGCTCGCTGCTGATCTCGGCGCTGGTCGGCGGCGCGCTCGGCATGGTCTCGGGCTTCTTCGGCGGCCTCGTCGACCAGGTGCTCGGCCGGCTCGTCGACGTGATGCTGTCGTTCCCGCCGATCGTGCTCGGCATCATCATCACCGGCGTCCTCGGCCCCGAGCTGCAGAACCTGATCCTCGCGCTGTCGGTGGTCTACATGCCGGTGTTCTTCCGCATCGCCCGCGCCGGCTCCATGGCGCAGGCCAACCTCTCCTACGTCGAGGCCGCCCGCTCGGTCGGGCTGCGCGAGAGCACGATCCTGCGCCGCCACCTGGTGCGCAATGTCGCGCCGCTCCTGATGACGCAATACATGATCCTGTTCCCGCTGATCCTGCAGATCCAGGCGGCGCTCGGCTTCCTCGGCCTCGGCGTGCAGCCGCCGACGCCGGACTGGGGCGCGCTGCTCGAGCAGGGCAAGGACTACATCCTGTTCGCGCCGTGGATGTCGGTGTTCCCGGGCCTCGCGGTGCTGCTCACCGCCTTCGCGCTGATCCTCGTG
Source organism: Oceanicola granulosus HTCC2516 (assembly GCF_000153305.1). Lineage (GTDB taxonomy): Bacteria > Pseudomonadota > Alphaproteobacteria > Rhodobacterales > Rhodobacteraceae > Oceanicola > Oceanicola granulosus. Next base: position 12,681 of record NZ_CH724108.1, on the reverse strand, counting down.
GGCCGCGCGCTGCAAGGCCGGATCGACAGCCGATGAGCGCCCCGTCAGCTCTGGCTGGTGGTCGACAGCACGTCGAGCAGGTAGCGCCGGATCAGCTCGCGGGCGCGCTCCACCTCGCCGGCGCGCAAGGCGGCGACGATGGCGCCGTTGACCGACGCGGCGACCTCGCGCACCTCGGCGATCGGCGCGGGATGATCGCCCGGCCGGCCCCACATGGCACGGCGCCGCGATTCGATGATCTGCTCGAACATCGCGGTGAGGAAGCTGTTGCCCGCCGAGCGCACGATCATCAGGTGCAGGCAGTACTTCGCCTCCTTGAACTCCGCCCAGCTCTTGGCCCCGCGCAACTCGGCGAGGTAGGCCTCCATCAGGGCGAAATCCTCGTCCGTCGCCCGCTCGACGACCAGCGCGGCCAGGTGCGGCTCGAACAGGAGCCGCGCCTCGAGCAACTCGGTGAGCGGGTAGTCCGGCGCGCCGCTGTCGCCGGGCGCGGCGTCGTCGGCGACGAAGGTGCCGCGGCCGACGTGGCGCTCGATCAGTCCGAGCGCGGCCAGGTCGTCGAGCGCCTTGCGGATGGTGTTGCGGTTGGTGGCGAACTGCTCGGCGAGCGCGCGCTCGGTGGGCAGCCGGCCGCTGCGCCCGAAGGTGCCCGCCGCGATCGCGTCGCGCAGGCCCTCGAAGATGCGCCGCCGGTCGGCCTCGGCCCGCGCGCGTCCGCTCTTGGGCGCGACCACCATCGTCGCGTCGTCGGCAGGAGTCGGTCTCGTCAGCTTCGTCATTCGGCACCCGGTCAGGTTCGTTCCGGTACTTACCTACAGGAACGCCCCGGCACCTGCAAAAGCCAATCCGCACCAACATGTGCCGGATTGGGCGCAATTGGGTGTTTCGCGCGCGAAACTCCCGGACACCTGTTCAGAAAGGAAGGCCCCGCCATGTCACGCCCGCCCCAGCCGCCCGCCCCGCCGCTCCCGCCCCAGCCGGAGGACGCGCGATGAGAACCGGAGCGCAGTGCATCGTCGACGGCCTCGGCCAGCTCGGCGTCGAGCGGGTCTTCGGGGTGCCGGGCGAGAGCTTCCTCGGCGTGCTCGACGCGCTCGTCGACGCGCCCGGCATCGAGTTCGTCACCACCCGCCACGAGAGCGGCGCGGGCTTCATGGCCGTCGCCGACGGCAAGCTCACCGGCCGGCCCGGCGTCGCCTTCGTGACCCGTGGGCCCGGCGCGATGAACGCCGCCATCGCGCTCCACGTGGCCCAGCAGGACAGCGTGCCGATGGTGATGTTCGTCGGCCAGATCGCGACCGACACCCGCGGCCGCGAAGCGTTCCAGGAGATGGACTACCGCGCGGTGTTCGGCTCGGTGGCGAAGTGGGTGACGGAGATCGACGACGCCGCCCGGGTCCCCGAGCTGCTCGCCCGCGCCTTCGCCACCGCCACGGCGGGGCGACCGGGGCCGGTGGTGCTGGCGCTGCCCGAGGACATGCAGACGCAGGAGGTCGCCGCGCCGGCCACGCTCGCCCCCGCCCTGCGCCCCGAGATCGCGGCGCCCGAGCCGCTCGTCGCCGAGGCGGCGGCGCTGCTGGCGCAGGCCGAGCGGCCGCTGGTGGTGGTCGGCGGCGGACGCTGGAGCCAGGAGGCGGCGCACGAGCTGCGCGCGCTGGCCGAGCGCTGCGGCCTGCCGGTGGCGGCCGAGTTCCGCTGCCAGGACCACATCGACAACAACGCCGCCTGCTACGCCGGCGACATGGGCCTCGGCATGGCGCCCTACCTGCGCGCGGCGGTGGCCGAGGCCGACGTGGTGCTCGCGCTCGGCGCGCGGCTCGGCGAGGTGCCCTCGGACGGCTACAGCCTGTTCGACATCCCGACGCCGAGGCAGGCCCTGATCCACGTGCTGCCCGAGCCCGCCGAGATCGGCCGGGTCTACGCCCCGCGCCTCGGCATCGTCGCCGACGCCACCACCTTCCTCGGCCAGCTCGCGCCCCGGCTCGAGGGCATGGCCGCCGACCCGGCCCGCATGCACGAGCTGCACCGACAATCCGTCGCCGGGCGCGACTTCCCGCCCGCGCCGGGCAGCCTCGACATGTCCGACGTGGTGCGCGCCATCGACGCCGATCATGCCGGCCGCGCCATCGTCGCCAACGGCGCGGGCAATTACTCGGTCTGGGTCCACAAGCTGTTCACCTACGCCAGCTACCCCTCCCAACTCGCCCCGGTGAGCGGCGCGATGGGCTTCGGCGTGCCCGCGGCCATCGCCGCCGCCTTCCGCGCCCCAGACCGCCCGGTCTTCTGCTTCGCGGGCGACGGCTGCTTCCTGATGACCGGCCAGGAACTCGCCACGGCGGTGCGCCACCGGCTGCGGGTGGTGTTCCTCGTGGTCAACAACGGCATGCTCGGCACCATCCGGATGCACCAGGAGCGTCACTTCCCCGGCCGCGTCTCCGCGACCGAGCTGACCAACCCCGACTTCGCCGACTACGCCCGCGCCTTCGGCGCTGCCGGCGAGGTGGTCGAGCGCACGGAGCAGGCCGCCCCCGCCATCGAGGCGGCCCTCCGCCGCGACGGCCCGACGGTGATCGAACTGCGCGTCGACCCCGAGGCCCTCACCCCGCGCCAGACCCTCTCGGCTGTACGCGGCACGAGCTGACCCGCCGGCGGCGGCGGCCCCGCGGTCGCGCCGCCTCCGGCGGGGATATTTCAAGAACAGAGACATGGGCGGCGCGCGTCATGATCTCTGTTCGAGAAATATCCCGGGGGGTGCGGGGGGCTGGCCCCCCGCCCGGTCGACGCGCCGAAGGCGCGGCGAAACCCCGGCGGCCTCACCATTGCCCTGTCATCCTGATACTGACATCAATGGCCCGGCGCTTCCTGGGGCGACGAAATTTTGAGCAGGACGGGGGGATTGAGAGGATGACGGACCTCGGGACAGGGACGTCGCTGGCATTCTACGGCGACGATTTCACCGGCTCGACCGATGCGATGGAGGTCACCGCGAAGGCGGGTCTGGAAACCGTGCTGTTCACCGCGCTGCCCGACGAGGCGCTGGCGGCGCGGTTTTCCGGCTACCCGGTCGTCGGAATGGCCGGAACGGCGCGGGCGCGGGGGGCGGCGTGGATGGAGGCGGAGCTGCCGGCGCGGTTCGCGTTCCTCGCCGCGACGGGGGCGCCGATCCTGCAGTACAAGGTCTGCTCGACGTTCGATTCCGCGCCGGAGGTCGGCTCGATCGGGCGGGCGATCGAGATCGGGCGGCGGGTGTCGGGGGCGCGGCTGTCGCCGGTGATCGTGGGGGCGCCGCAGCTCGGGCGGTGGGTGACCTTCTCGACGCTGTTCGCGCGCGCCGGCACCGGCGGGGTCCACCGGATCGACCGGCACCCGACCATGTCGCGCCATCCCGTCACGCCGATGACCGAGGGCGACCTGACCCGCCATCTCGCTGCGCAGACCGAGCGGGCGGTGACGGGCCTCGCGCTCGACCGGCTGATCGGCCCGGACGCGGCCGAAGTGCTGGCGGCGAGCGGGGAGAGCGGCGAGATCGTGGTGCTCGACACCTACGACGAGGCCAGCCAGCGCGCCGCCGGGCGGCTGGTCTGGGAGGCGCGCGGGGCGGGTGTCTTCTCGGCATCGTCGTCGGGGCTGCAATACGCGCTGGTCGCCCACTGGCGCGCCGAGGGGGCGTTGGCGAGCGAGCCGCCGCGCTTCGCGCCGCTGGCCCCGACGCCGCGGCTGCTGGCGCTGTCGGGGAGCTGCTCGCCGGTCACGGCCGATCAGATCGCGCGCGCCGAGGCGGCCGGGTTCGCGCCGTTCCGGCTCGACGTGCGCGCCGTCGCCGGGGGCGGGGGCGACGCGGAGGTGCGCCGGCTGCTCGAGGCGGTTCGGCCGGTGCTGGCGGAGGATCGCCCGGCGCTGATCTTCGCCGCCAAGACGGTCGACGACCCGGCCTATGCGGGGTTGGCGGACCATTGCCGCGCCGAGGGCATCCCCTTCGAGCGGGCGCAGGCGCGCATCGGCCATACGTTGGGCGCGATCGCGCGCGAGGCGGTGCCGGCGCTGGGGCTGACGCGGCTCGCCGTCGCCGGCGGCGACACGTCGGGGGCCGTCGTCGAGGCGCTGCCGGTGGGGGCGCTGGAGTTGCGCGCGCCGCTGGCGCCGGGGGCGCCGGTGTGCCTCTGCCACAGCGACGATCCCGCCTATGCCGGGCTCGAGGTGCTGCTGAAGGGCGGCCAGCTCGGGCACCCGGACGTCTTCACCGACCTCGCCATCGGCCCGCGCGGCTAGGGCAGGTCGGCGAGCTGGCGCAGGTGGCCGGCGAGGACGCTGTTGCTCGACATCACCGGCATCCCGAGGCGCGCCTCGAGCGGGGCGAGGACGTCGAGGGTGGCGAGGTTGGTGCAGGAGAGGAAGAGCCCGTCGACGTCGGCGCCGTTCGTCAGGGCGAGGGCGGCGTCGGTGATCGCGTCGGGGGCGATGCGCGCGACGGTGGCCTCGTCGGTGACGTCGAAGCTACCGAAGACCGGCGTCTCGATGCCCGCCTCGGCCAGCACCGCGCGCAGCCGGGCCGAGACTGCCGCCTCGTAGGGCGACAGCAGCGCCAGCCGGCGCAGGCCGCGCGCGCGGGCGGTGGCGACGAGGGCGGAGACCGGCTCGGTGACGTGCGCCGCCGCGGGGCCGAGCAGCGCCGCGATGCGGTCCGCGCCGATCCGGGCGGTGCCCGAGGTGCAGGCGTAGCCGAGCGCGTCGAGCCGGGTGTCCTCGGGAAACAGCGCGGCGGCGGCGGCGAGGTCGGCCTCCATCGCGGCGAGGGTCTCGAGGGTGAGCTGGCGGCCCGAGGCGACGCGGCTGACCAGCAGGTCGGCTCCGGCGGGGAACAGCTGGCGGAATTCGCGCTCGATGGTCTCGTCGGCGCGCAGCACGATGAGGCCGACGCGCACCCGCTCGGGGGCGAGGCGGACGGGGAAGATGCGCCCGCTCACAGCACCGCCATCTCGGCCGGAGCGGGGCCGGTGAGCCACGTGGCCCCGGCCTCGCCGATGACGATGTTCTCCTCGTGGACCAGCATCCGGCCCGGCACCGTCTCGAGCGACGGCTCGAGGGTCAGGACCATGCCGGGGCGCAGCTCGGTTATGTCGTGGGGGTGCAGGCTCGGCGGCTCGGTCAGCTCGAGGCCGAGCCCGTGGCCGAGGCGGCCGACGTTGCCGCCGCCGCGCCCGCCGGTGAGGACGGCGTCCATCGCGACGTGGACATCGGTGGCGGTGGCGCCGGGGCGGGCGGCGGCGAAGCCGGCGTGGGTGGCGTCGATCAGACGGGCATGGGCGGCGGCGATGGCGGGGGCGGGCGGTCCGAGGCTGACGTTGCGGTCGAAGTCGCAGAAGTAGCCCGCCTGCACGAGGCCGGTGTCGAGCATCACGACGTCGCCCGGTGCGAGCGGGCCCGGGCCTGCGGGCGAGATGACGTCGGCGTAGCCGTCCCTCCCGGCGCCGCCGGCGAGGTAGGCGACCCAGTCGGCGCCCTCCTCGAGGCAGAGCACCTGGAAGCGGCGGAAGGCGTCGGCGAGCGGCAGGCCGGGGCGCAGCACCTCGCCGAGCCGCGCGAAGGCGCGCGTTCCGGTGGCGCAGGCGGCGGCGATGGCGGCGATCTCGGCGGGCGACTTCACCATCCGCAGCCGCGCCATGAGGCCGCCGTCGCCGGTGAAGCGGTGGCCGGGGAGGGCGTCGCGCAAGGCGGCCCAGCCCGCCAGCGGCATCCGCAGGTGGGTGCCTTGCCCGTCGGGCAGGCCGACCCGGCCGCCGGGGGCGATCTCGGCCAGGGCGTCGGCGAGCAGCGAGACGCCGTCGTCGCGGTAGTCGGGCGCGTCCCAGGTGCGGATGTCGCGCACCGGGCCTTGCGCCATGAGCGCGGCGCCGATGGCGGGGATGACGGCGACGGGGGCGCCGGTGGCGGGCAGGACGAGGAACCACGGGCGGGTGGGGCTCTGCCAGAAGCGGGTATGGAAGCCGGCGAGATAGTGCAGGTCGGCCTCGGTGGTGAGCAGCAGCGCCGCGAGGTCGCGCTCGGCCATGAGCGCCTGCGCGCGGCGCCAGCGGGCGGGGAGTTCGTCGTTCACGGCGGTGCGCGGCGCGGGCTCATGCCTCGGCCGCCTCGGACAGGATGACGAGGGCGCGCGTGGCCGGGCCGAGGCCGAGCGCGTCGGCGCCGGGGGTGAGCAGCGCGGCGAAGCCGGCGGCTCCCGAGGGCGTGGAGGCGAGGCCGGCCTCGGCGGCGCGGGCGGTGCCGTGGCGGGCCTCGTCCTCGGTGAGGGTGACGAAGTGGTCGGCGTCGCGCGCGAGGCCCTTCAGCGCGATCAGCGAGGGCGTCTTGCAATCGAGCCGGCCCATGATCGAGACGGGGCCGTCGGTCGTCACCGGCGCGCCCGCGGCGATGGAACGGAACAGGGCCGGTGCGGCCTCGGGCTCGACGACGGTGACGGTTGGCGCATCGCCCCAGCGGGCGCGGACCACCGCGGCGGCGGCGGCGGCGAGCCCGCCGACGCCGGCCTGCAGCAGGACATGGTCGGGCGGAATCTCCATCCGGTCGACGGCCTCGGCCATCAGCACGGTGTAGCCCTCCATCAGCAGGTGCGGCAGCTCGGTGTAGCCGGGCCAGGAGCTGTCGGAGAGCAGCACGCCGCCACCCGCGCCGGCGTCGGCCTCGGCGGCGGCCATGCTGGCCTCGTAGGTGGCCCCGGCGCGGACCACCTCGGCCCCCTCGGCGCGCAGCCGGGCGGCGAAGCTCTCGGGGACGGTCTCGGCGAGGAACACCCGCGCGCGCGCGCCGAAGGCGGCGGCGCCGGCGGCGACGGAGAGCCCGTGGTTGCCGGCACTCGCGGTGACGTAGGTGCGGCCGCGCGCGCGGCCGGCCTCGGCGTCGTGGGCGATGACGTTGGCCGCGCCCAGCGCCTTGAAGCTGCCGAGCCCCATCCGGCCGCGCTCGTCCTTGACCGTTAGCGCCGCGATGCCGGCCTCGACGGCGAGGGCGGGCGCGTCGAGCAGCGGCGTCTCGGCGGCGCGGGGGCAGCGCGCGAGCAGCGCGGCGGTGCGGCCGGACACGGCGCTGGGCCGGGGGACGTCGGCGAGGTCGGGATGATCGAGGCCGCGGCCGCGGTGAGGGTTGGCGAGGTGCTCCATGGGGGCATGAGACGCGGGGGCGGGGTCGGTTGGCAACCCTCAGCGAAGGTGTTGCAGGTCAGGCGCCGCTCAAGGGGGGCTCCGGGCTCTCACTGCTTGGGGCAGGAGGTGGCGGGTTTGCGGGCGCAGCGAGGAGCGTCGCGACCGGCCCCAAGGCGCCCTTCTCGCGAGAGGTTGATGCCGCGACGCCTCCGCCCCTATGCTGTCGTTGCCGACATCGTGCAGCATTCTCGATCAAGCTACGGAGAGTAAATTTGCGCTATTGGACCCATATACTTGTTATTTCCACAGCTATCCTTGCTTTCGACGAGGCTCGGGCTCAGTCATTTATCGTCAAGGTGGACGATCAGCTGGTTGGTGACTGGAGTTGCGGCGATGCACGTCTGTACGTCACCGAACTTGGGAGCATTGAAATATTGGATGACGGCTATCGCGCCGGCTTTCTCCAGGCTTCCGATGGTAAGATGGAAGTCGAGTGGGAAGAAGGCGGGCAGGAGGTCTGGGATTATATGGCTGATCGGGAGGAGATCACTCTCATCTCTCCCGATCAGGAGGAGGTTCTCACTTGTCGACCAAGGTAGCACCTTGGCCTTGCCGAACAGTCATCTTGCGACGGTAGTTACCGGCCTATTCCGGACCTTGGTGGTCACCGCAGCGAATGGCAGGTTCGAGCCAAATTCACGGGGGGTCTGCAGCGTAGCCAAGATCCGCTTCCATATAGGCACATGGGATGGGCCGAGGTGTCGCGAAGCGGCAAGACCGTCTCCATGAGAAAGGGCCTGCAGGATGACTGACGGTTGGGACGAATATGCAAGCAGCTGGGACGACAGGCCCGACAGCAAGCTCTATGCGGAAAAAGCCTTCGCCTCGTTGGTTGCCCAGACTGATCTGCGTGGCGTGGGCTGGACGTCGAAGCGTGTGCTGGACTTTGGATGCGGGACAGGGCTGCTCGCCCAAAAAGTTGCGCCGTATGTGGGTGAGTTGATCGCCGTCGATACCTCCGAAAAGATGATCGCGGTCTTGCAGAGCAAAGAGATACCGAATGTGGTTGCTGTTCATGGCAACATTTTAGGAGCCGACCATAAAAGCGATGACACGGATTTGGGTGCTGGCTTCGATCTGATCTATGCGTCTTCGGTTTGCGGTTTCCTGCCTGACTACGAAGGCGCAGTGAACGAATTTGCGCGCCTTCTCAGATCTGGCGGGCATTTTATTCAGTGGGATTGGCAGGCATCCGATGGTGAAGAATTCGGACTATCAGAAAGCAAAATTCGCCGCGTTCTGGAATCAGCGAAATTCAGGTCCATCCGAGTTGAGCAAGTATTCTCTCTCGAAGCCGACGAGCAGACCATGCCTGTTCTAATCGGCGCAGGGATCGTTTGAACCGCAAGCATCAAGAGCAGACCTTCAGCTATAATTGACGGTCGGCAGCTTCGTTCCGCACAGAGGATGTCGGCGTCCGCTTGGTGGCAACCCCTGTTCAGGTGCAACACCTCCGGTGAGGGCCTTCAGGCACTTGGCAAAAGCCCCGCAAGACCGCGTAGGTCCGTCGTTCGTGCAAACGAGGTGTGGCTTCGGCCGGCGCCGTCGGTCTAGGATGAAGGCCCGCCGGGCGGATGGACGCGCGGCGGGACAGGTCAGGACAGGAAGACACGGATGTCGCACGCCGCCGAGAACAGCGAGGCCCCGGTCGCCGCGGAGCAGAAGAAGAACGCCCTCCTGAAGGAGGAAGCCTACGCGCGGATCAAGGCGCACCTGTTCCAGGTGGACGACGAGGGGACGATCTTCTCCGAGCGCTCGCTGGCGAAGACGCTCGACATCGGCCTCGCCTCGGTGCGCTCGGCGGTGGAACGGCTGCGCTCGGAAGGGATCATCGTGTCGATCCCGAAGGGCGGCATCCGGCTGCCCGAGATCACCTCGCAGGACGTGATCGACTTCTACGAGCTGCGGCTGGTGATCGAGACCCACCTCGTCGCCCGGATCGCCGGGAAGCTGCCGGCGGCGCGCTGCGACGAGCTGCGGGGCCTGATCGCGCGCCAGCGGGCGGCGGCGGAGAGCGGCGACACGCTCACCTACCACCAGCTCGACCTCGATTTCCACGACACGCTGGCGCGGTTCCACGGCAACGCCGAGATGATCCGCGCGCTCGGCCAGATGCGCGACAAGATGTACCGCCTCTCGCGCCGCCTGCACCGGACCCACCCGGAGCGGCTCGCCGTCAACGTCGACCAGCACGCGGCCATCGTCGAGGCGATCTGCACCGGCGAGGGCGACGTCGCGGGGGAGACGATGCGGGCGCATCTGGCCTGGGGGCGGGACTTCACCCTCGACCCGGACGGGCGCATCTCCTGACGGCGGCGGTCAGGCCCCGGCGATCCGCTCCGGGCCGGCGAGCACCTCGCAGCGGCCGGCGCGGGCGCGGGTGACGAGGGTGAGGCCGGAATCGGCGGCGAGGCGGGCGGCGTAGTCTGTGGCGGCGGAGACGGCGACGATGGTGGGAATGCCGATGCTCGCGGCCTTCTGGACCATCTCGGTGGAGACCCGCGACGTCAGGACCAGCACGCCGCCGGCCGGATCGGTGCCGGCGCGGGCGAGGGCACCGGCAAGCTTGTCGAGGGCGTTATGGCGGCCGACGTCCTCGCGGGCGAGGACGATGCCCCGGCCGGGGACGAGGAATCCGGCGGCGTGGGCGGCGCGGGTGCGGTCGTGCTCGGGCTGGTGGGCGCGCAGCAGGTCGGGCGCCGCGCAGGCCTCGGCCAGCGGCAGGACGACGCCCGGCGGCGCGGGCGGCAGCTTGCGGGCGACCTTGGCGAGGCTGTCGATGCCGCAGAGGCCGCAGCCGACCGGACCGATCAGCGAGCGCTGCCGCTCGGCGACGCGGGCGGCGGCGGCGGGCGCGAGCCAGAGGCGGGCCTCGGTGCCGGCGGCGTGGTCGACCAGCTCGATCTCGCGCAGCTCGTCGAGGCCGGCGAGCACCCCCTCGGTCAGCGCGAAGCCGAGGGCGAAGTCCTCGAGGTCGGCCGGGGTCGCCATCATCACGCCGAGGGTCGCGCCGTTGCAGACGATGGCGACCGGCGCCTCGCGCACCAGCGCCCGCCCGCCGCCGACGGAGCGGGCCGCGCCGGGGGCCGTGTGCAGCGTCACGCCACGATCTCCACGGGCGTGCCCTTGTAGGCCGGGGTCTGGCTGTTCTTCTCGTGGTAGGAGAGCGGAATCAGCGGGTTGAGCTCGGGATAGTAGCCCGCGACACAGCCCGGCGGCAGGTCGTAGCCCGTCACCGTCAGCCCCTCCACGCGCCGCTCGCGGCCGTCGTCGATGGCGCAGCGCAGGGCGACCTTCTGGCCCTCGGAAAGGCCGAGCCGGGCCATCTCGTCGAGGTTGATGAGCAGGATGTCGCGGCTGCCCTCGAGCCCGCGCAGGCGGTCGGAGAAGCCGTAGATCGTGGTGTTGAACTGATCGTTGCTGCGCAGGGTGACGAGAGTCATCACCCGCTCGCCCTGCGGCTCCTCGCCGAGCGCCGACAGCGTGGTGGGCGGCGTGAACTGGGCCTTGCCGCTCTCGGTCTGCCAGTTGCGCTCGCGCGCCGGGTTGCCCCGGTAGAAGCCGCCGGGCTCGAACAGGCGGTCGTTGAAGTCGGCGAACTTGTCGGGGAACGTCTCGGCGATGAGGTCGCGGATCAGGTCGTAGTTGCCGACCCACTCGTCCCACTTCAGCCTCGGGTTCGGAGGCAGCGTGGCCTTGGCGATGGCGGCGACGATGGCCGTCTCCGACTTCAGCTCGCGGCTGTGCGGGCGGGCGCGGCCGATGGAGCCGTAGATGTGGGAGAGCGAGTCCTCCATCGAGACCGCCTGCTGGCCGCTGGCCTGGATGTCCTCATCGGTGCGCCCGAGGCACGGGAGCAGGTAGGCGACCTTGCCGGGCGTCAGGTGGGTGCGGTTGGGCTTGGTGGCGATGTAGACCGTGAGGTCGAGGTCGGGCCAGGCGGCCTCCATCCGCTCGCGGTCGGGCAGGGCGCGCACGAGGTTGCCGCCGAGCTGGATCATCGCCCGCACCTTGCCCTCGAGCAGCGCCTCGCAGGCGTGGACGGCGTTGAGCCCCTCCTCCTCGGGCGGATCGATTCCGAACATCTCGCGCAGCTTGTCGGCGGGCATGTGCGAGCTCTTCTCGCCGATCCCGACGGTGCGCTGGCCCTGCACGTTGGAATGGCCGCGCACCGGCGAGATGCCGGCGCCGAGGCGGCCGACATTGCCGCGCATGAGCAGCAGGTTGCACAGCATCCCGAGGTTGAGCCAGCCGTTGACGTGCTGGGTCAGGCCCATGCCGTAGATGCCGATGACGTTGTCGGCGGAGAGGTAGACCGCCGCCGCCTGCTCGATCATCGCGCGGGTCAGGCCGCTGTGGCGCTCGATCTCGTCCCAGCCGGCGGCGCGCACGGCCGTCGCGGTCTCCTCGAAGCCGGTGGTCTCGGCGGCGATGAAGTCGTGGTCGAGCACGGTGCCGGGCGCGGCGTCCTCGGCCTCGAGCACGCACTTCATCAGGCCGGCGAGCACCGCGACGTCGCCGCCGGGGCGGACCTGGTAGTAATGGTCGGAGATCTCGGTCGGCTTGCCGACGGTCATCTGCACCGGGTTCTGGGGATCGACGAACTCGACCAGCCCGCGCTCGCGCACCGGGTTGAAGGTCACGATCTTGCAGCCGCGCTCGACCGCGTCCTTGAGCGTGTGCAGGAAGCGTGGGCTGTTGCTGCCGGTGTTCTGGCCGAAGAAGAAGATCGCGTCGCAATGGTCGAAATCCTCGAGCACGCAGGTGCCGACGGGGGTGCCGAGGAAGGTCTGCAGGTTCACCGACGTCGTCTCGTGACACATGTTGGACGATTGCGGCAGGTTCTGGTGGCCCATCGCGCGGGCGAACAGGGCGTAGAGGTAGGACGCCTCGAGCCCGGCATGGCCCGACGAGTAGAACACCGCCTCCCTGGGGTCGATCGCCTTCAGCCGCGCGCCGATGTCGGCGATCGCCTCGTCCCAGCTGACGGGGAGGTAGCGGTCGGAGGCGGGATCGTAGCGCAGCGGATGGGTGAGGCGGCCGCTCTTCTCGAGGTCGTGGTCGTGCAGCTCGCGCAGCTCGGAGAGGGTGTGGGCGGCGAAGAAGTCCGGGTCGGCGCTGCGGGTGTCGAGCTCCCAGAGGGTCGCCTTGGCGCCGTTTTCGCAGAACTCGAAGGGGTGCGGCTTGGCGGGCTTGGCCCAGGCGCACGAGGTGCACATGACGCCGCCGGGCTTGTTCTGGAGGCGCAGGATGTCGAGCGCCCGGGTCGAGCTCTCGGACTTGCCGAAGATGCGCGAGACCCCTTCCAGGGAGCCCCACCCGCCCGAGGCGTTCTTGTCGTAGGGGGTGTCCGGGTCCTGGTCGACGGCGGTGTGGCGGGGCTGGTCCGGGGGCGTCGTCACGGGCGCACTCCTGTAGGGGGGCGGAGTGTGTGGAACGGCCGGGGGTGGTGAAGGTTCCGGCGGAGCGCGGCGAGGGTGGGTCG
>NZ_CH724109.1:202320-283342 GCF_000153305.1 Oceanicola granulosus HTCC2516 | reverse complement strand
CCTCGTCGAACCAGCGGGCGCCGAAGCTGTTGGACATGGCCGTGAGGAAGGCGACGTTCTCGCCCCAGCCGGCCTTGCCGCGCAGGCAGATGCCGTTGATGTCGTTCTCGCGGTCCGTCATCGCGGCGGCGGCTTCGCGGATGAACTCCCAGGTCGGGGCGTCGGGCATCTCGAGGCCGGCCTCTTCCATGAGGTCCTTGCGGTACATGACCATGGAGCTCTCGCCGTAGAACGGCGCGGCGTACAGCTCGCCGTCGACGGTCAGGCCACCGGCGATGGCGGGCAGCAGGTCGTCGGCGTTCCAGTCCTCGGCCATGCCGTCGGACAGGGAGACGAGCCAGCCGTTGTTGGCCCAGATCGGAACTTCGTAGGTGCCGATGGTGATGACGTCGTACTGGCCGCCGCCGGTCGAGATGTCGGTGGTCACGTTCTGACGCAGGACGTTCTCTTCGAGAGTGACCCACTCGAGCATGATGTCGGGGTGCTGCTCGTTGAAGTCGTCGGTGAGGCCCTGCATGCGGACCATGTCGCCGTTGTTCACGGTGGCGATGGTCAGCGTGGTGGCGTGCGCTTCGGCGAAGGCGGCGCCGGCGGTGAGGGCGAGGACGGCGGCCGAGGACGCCAGGGTGCGCTTGGTGTTCATCTGTTCCTCCCAAGGGTGCAAGTTTTTACGCGTGTTCAGTTCTACACCTTACCCTGCGTCTCCGTCAATCCTGAAATGCGTCCAGCGCATTCCTTCCCCTAGGTCGCCCATTGGGTTCAGGCGGATTCTCGAGCCTTTATCTCCCCGTCGATCAACTTAACTCGCTGCTCATCCGGCGTTTTTTCCCCGCGTATAGTATTTACCAACTGCTGCACGGACGCGCGGCCGATGGCCTCGACGTCCTGCGCCACGGTGGTCAGGGTGGGGGTCAGGAACGGGCAGAGCGGGTAATCATCGTGCCCCATGATTCGAAGCCCGCCGTTGCGGCGCGCCCCCGGCTCGAGCCCGTGAGTCGCCGCGGCACGCAGCGCGCCGATGGCGATGCGGTCGTTGACGCAGAGCACCGAGGCGTCGATCAGCCGGCCCGCGGCGAACTCGCGGTCGAGCACCGCCTGCCCGTGCTCCTCGAACAGCCAGCCGGGCTCGACAGGCTCGGTGCCGATGATCCGCGGCTCGTGGCCGAGCTCCTCCATCTTCGCGAGGTAGGCCCGCTCGCGCGCCATCGCGTTGAAGCTGACGCGCGGCATCGCCAGGAACACCGGTGGCGCGCCGACCCGGCAGAGATATTCCACGGCCAGTCCGGTGCTCTGCATGTGGTTCGTGCCGACGAATTCCACGTCGAGCATGTTGTCGGGGCGCGAATCCACCAGCACGAACGGCAGCCTCGCGCGCAGCCGGTCGTGCACCTTCAGGTCACTGTGGTTGCCCAGCGGCGCGACGAGCGCCCCGTCGACGCTCATCGACATCAGCGTCTCGGCGGCGCGCGCCTCGATCAGCGGATCGAAGTGAGAGCATTGGGTGATGACGGTATAACCCGCCTCCATCGCCGCCCGCTCGATCGCCTCCAGCAGCTTGGAGAAGAACAGGTCGTTCAGGTAGGGGATGATGACCCCGATGATCCCGGTCGTCTTCCGGTTCATCCGGGTGGCGAAGAAGTTCGGGATGTATTCGACCTGCTCCAGCCCCTGCTCGATCCGCGCGCGCGACGAGCGGCTGACGCGCTCGGGATCCTGGAAGTAGCGCGACAGGGTCGGCCGCGACACGCCGATGGCGACGGCCAGCTCCTCCATCGTATCGATGCGTCTCTTCCCCTGACCGGCCCCTGGCGTCGTCATCTTCACCTCCCCGTGTTCTGGCAAAATTCTCGCCGTAGTTTTTGACGTGCGTCAACATGACCTTACGAACATCACCCTGCGGGAGAAAGTAAAACCTGCGGCCTGCCCCGCCTCGGTGCGGGCCGTTCCGCTCGCTCCGTTACGGCGGCACCACATCTGCCCGGGCAAAAGCCACAGTCAATGCGCCGACATCCACACTTTCGCCCAAGTCGCACTCTAGCCCGGTATGCGTGTGGAGGTGGTCCGGGAGCGTGTCCGGCTTCGTGCTTAAGATGTGACTTGGTCTTTAGATATCACGGCCGCCTGGCGAGCGGCGCACAGGCTGCGGAGAGACGACAATGACAGCAGGTCACATCGCCGGTCGCGCGGACCTCTCGGACAGGCCCGCACCAGCGCCACGGCGACTTCCGATGCTGCGGGTCGCGAGCGTCCTGTCGTTCTTCGCCGGGCTCGTCGCCGTGACGATCTGGATCGCGACGGCCCTCGTGGAGCATGCCGTGGAGCGCGATGCATCGCGGCGCTCGCTGGAATGGGCGGAGTTCGCGGTCTGGCACGTGCCGCGGATCGACGACCTCGCACAGGGCCTACCGTCCGATCCCGCCGAGCTCGCCGCGTTCGAGGACCTGGCCCATTTCGGGGGCGTCTTCCGCTTCAAGATCTTCAGCCCCGACGGCGTCCTGCGCTTCGTCTCCGACGACCCCGGCTCCGTCGGCTCGAGCCTCGGCACGCACAACGAACACGCCGTCGCCGTGCTGACATCCGGCGAGGCCATGACCTTCGTCAAGGACGGCCGCGAGAAACCGGACCGCCCCGACCTCTACTCGGAGACCTACCTCCCCGTGTACGACGGCGACCGGCTCGTCGCGATCGCCGAGACGTACATGGACCAGACCACGAAGGTCGCGGCGGTGCGCACCGAGTACGCCATCGTCGGCGCGGCCCTGGCCGGGATGATCCTGCTGGCCCTGCTGATCCCATCGGGCAGCCTGTGGGTCATGTTCCGCCGGCTCCGCCGGACCAACGCCGAGCTCGAGGAGGCGCAGGTCCGGGCGCAGGCGTCGGACAAGAGCAAGAGCGAATTCATCTCCACCGTCAGCCACGAGCTGCGCACGCCGCTGACCTCGATCAAGGGGGCCCTCGCGATGCTCGAGTCGGGCAAGTTCGCCGAGCTGGACGGATCGGCGAAGCGGCTGCTCGAGATGGCCCTGAAGAACGCCGAGGTGCTTCATCTCCTCGTCGACGACCTGCTCGATTTCGGCAAGCTCGCCACCGGCGGCCTCGAAATCCGCCCCTGCGCGACCGACATTGCCGGCCTCGTGCAGGACGAGGTCGACCGGATCGACTCCTACGACGCCGACCGGCAGGTCGAGTGCCGCTACACGGGCGAGCGCGGCCCGCTCTTCGCGCACGCCGATCCCGCCCGCATCGCGCAGGTGGTGCGCAACCTGCTGTCGAACGCGCTCAAGTTCTCGCCCGTTGGCGGCAAGGTGTTCGTCTCGGTGCGCGAGCGGTGCGGCGCGATCCGGGTGGAGGTGAAGGACTTCGGCTGTGGCATCCCGCCTTGCGACCAGGAGCGGATCTTCGAGAAGTTCACCCAGATCGACTCGTCCAACACCCGCCAGCACAGCGGCGCCGGCCTCGGGCTCGCGATCTCCAAGGAGATCGTCGAGGCCCATGACGGCCGGATCGGGGTCACCAGCGCGCCCGGGCGGGGCAGCGCGTTCTACATCGACCTGCCCTTCTGCGAAGGCGCGGCCGAGGCGGGGGCGGTCGAGTTGCGCAACGTCGCCTGAGAAGCCGCCGCCCCTGGCTGGCCCGTCGCCATCGCGAGCGCTCCGACGAGCGGGCCGTCGTGGCCCAGCGCGGCGGCGACGAGGCGGGGCCGGAAGAGGGGCGGCTCCCCGGCCAGCGCCCGCTCGACCCGCACGAGGTAGCCCGGGGCCAACCCGATGCTGCCGCCCAGCGCCACCGTGTCGAGGCCGAGGGTCGCGGCGAGATCGCCGATCAGCGTCGCCACCGCGCCGGCCGAGCGCGCCACGATCCGCTCCGCCCAGTCCGCGCCTTCCGCCGCCGCCTCGAACACCGCGCGCGCGTCCCCGCCATGCCCCGCCTCGGCGGCGGCCGCCGCGATGGCGCGCCCGGCGGCGACGCTCTCCACCGTCGCCACCCGGCCGCTGCCGCAGGGGCCGCTGGCGTGGGGGTTCGATACGAAGCCGACATGTCCGGCCAGCCCGTTGCCGCTCGCGATCAGCCGCTTGCCGATGACCAATCCGCCGCCGATCCCCGTCGACACCGTGAGGTAGGCGAAGCTGTCGCTATCGCGGCCGGCCCCGAGGAGCGCCTCGCCGTAGCCCGCGGCGGCGGCGTCGTTGAGGCAGCGGGCGCGGCCGAGCGTGCGGGTCAGCTCGCGCTCGAGCGGGTAGCCGAGGATCGCCGGCAGAGTGCCGGTGTTGACCGCGTGCCAGGCCCCGGCCCCATCGATGCGCCCCGCCACCGCCACGCCGAGCGGCGCGCCGCGGGTATGGCCCAGCCGGGCGAGCAGCGCGCCGATGGCCGCCACCTGCGCCTCGGGGCCGGCGGCGCCGTCGGTGGGGGCCTGCACCCGCTCGACCACCACGCCCGCCTCGAGCCGCGCGGCGGCGATCTTGGTGCCGCCGAGGTCGGCCGCGAAGCCGGTCAGCGGCGCGCTCATCTCCGCGCCCCGGCCACCGCGCGGGCGAACCAGCCGGTCACGTGCTCGAGCCGGGTCAGCGCGGTGCCGACCGTGACCGCGTCCGCCCCGGCCGCCATCGCGTCTGCCGCCAGCTCCGGCGTGTTCACCCGGCCCTCCGCCATGACGAAGCCGCCGAGCTTGCGGAAGGCGCGGATCAGCCCGGTGTCGACCCCCTCGCCCCGCCCCGCCGTCGCCTCGGTGTAGCCCGAGAGCGTCGTCCCGAGGATCGCCGCCCCCTCGTCGCGCGCCCGCTCGCCGTCGGCCAGCGTCGCGCAATCGGCCATCGCCAGCGCGCCCGCCGCGCGGATGGCGGCGACGAGCGCCGCCGTGGTCTCGGGGCGGGGGCGGTCAGTGGCGTCGTAGGCGATGATGTCGGCCCCGGCGTCGGCCAGCGCGCGCACGTCGTCGAGCCACGGGGTGATGCGCACCGCGCTGTCGGGCAGGTCGCGCTTCACGAGACCGATGATCGGCACCGCCACCCGCGCCCGCACCGCCCGCAGGTTGGCGATGCCCTCGATGCGCACGCCCGCCGCGCCGCCCGCCACGGCGGCGGCGGCCATGGCGGCGACGATCTCGGGCCGGTCCATCGCGCCGCCACCGACCGGCTGGCACGACACGACGAGCCCGCCGCGCAACTGATCGAGCCTATCCATTGCCTCGCCCTCCTGAGGGCCGCACTCTACAGCCCCCGTCGCGCCTGTCGATGCTAGCCGAGCGCCACGACGCGGCCCGCGTCGGCGGAGGCGTAGACCTGCTCCTCGATGGCGAGGTTGCGGAGGTAGTCGCGTGCGCCGGTCTCGAAGCCCGCGCCCGTCGTCAGGCCGTCGAGCACGTGCTGCTGGAAGGCGCGCACGCAGCCTGCGCCGAAGCCGTCGGGCGCCCACGCGTCCAGCAGTTCGACCTCGTTCGCGCCGAAGGCCCGAACGGTCAGCCGCCCGTAGCCGTCGAGCGCGAGCGTGCCCGCCGCGCCCTCGGCGGTGAACTCGCCCATCGTGTGGCGGCGGTTGTCGGCGGCGTGGTCGGCCGAGCGGTTGGCGTCGAAGATCGCCCGCGCCGCGCCGTCGAAGCGGAACAGCAGCATCCCCGCGTCTTCGCCCGCGATGCCGGAATTGGTGCGGCGCAGGTCGGCGAAAACGGAGCGCGGCTCGCCGAGCAGGTAGCGGAACGTGTCGATCCAGTGGATGCCGGTTTCGTGGACGAGGAAGCGCTCCATGTCGCGGAAGTAGGGCTGACGGTCGAGGTAGGCCTGCGCGCCCTGCCCGTCGCCGGGGCGCAGCCGCATGGTGAGCTGGAAGACCTCGCCGATCCGCCCCGCCGCGAGCTCGGCCTTGATCCGGCGATACCACGGCTGGAAGCGGACGTTCTCGTGCACCACGAGCGGGACGCCGGCGGCCTCGGCGGCCTCGGTGGCGGCGAGGGCGGCTTCCTGGGTGCCGCAGAACGGCTTCTGGCAGACGATCAGGCGGGGCCGCGCGGCGATGGCGGCGGCAATCAGCGCGGCGTGGGTCGCGGGCGGGGTGGCGATGTCGATGATTTCGGCCCCGGCGGCGAACAGCTCCTCGGCGCGCGCGTGGACCGGCACCTCGTGGCCCGGCCCAACGATGCGCTCGAGTGTCTGAGCGGCGCGGGCGGTGTCGGTGTCGCAGAGTCCGGCGAGCGCGACGCCGGGCAGGTCGTGCCAGGCGGCGATCTGGAACTGCGCGAAGTACCCCGCACCGACAGAGGCGACGCGAAGCGGCGCGGCGCTCATGCCGCGACGGCGGCGAGCGCGGCGTCGCGCACCGCCGCGACCACCTCCCCGGTGCTGGCGGTGCCGCCGAGATCAGGCGTCAGCGGTCCGCCGCTGGTGACCACCTCGCGCACCGCCTCGTGGATGCGCAGCGCGTCGGCGCGCATCGCCTCCTGCCCGCGCGTGCGGCCGAGCCAGTCGAGCATCATCGCCGCCGACAGCACCATCGCGATCGGGTTCGCCCGGCCCTGCCCGGCGATGTCGGGTGCGCTGCCGTGGCAGGGCTGGAACACCGCGTTGCGCTCGCCGATGTCGGCCGACGGCGCGAGGCCGAGCCCGCCCATCATCGCCGCGCCGAGATCGGAGAGGATGTCGCCGAACATGTTCTCCGTCACCAGCACGTCGAACACCTGCGGCTTCTCCACCAGCCACATCGCGGTGGCGTCGACGTAGGCCGCTTCGGCGCGGATGTCGGGGAAGGCCTCGGCGCGCTCGCGGAAGATGCGGCGGAAGAAGGCGAAGGCCTGGAAGACGTTGGCCTTGTCGACGCAATGCACCACCCCGGCGCCGCGCCCGTCGGCCTTGCGCTGGCGGGCGAGGTCGAAGGCGAAGTCGAACAGCTTCTCCGACGTCGCGCGGGTGATGCGCAGGGTCTCGCGGGCCTCGCTGTCGTCGATCACCTCGCCCTTGCCGTGCGAGTAGAACAGCCCCTCGGTGCTCTCGCGGACGATGACGAAGTCGACGGGCCGCTGATCGCCGCCGAAGCGGGCGATGGGACAAGACTGGCCGAACTGGAACACCGGCCGGACCCCGGCATAGAGGCCGAGCTCCATGCGCAGCTCGATCTGCGGCGAGATCTCGGTGCCGTCCGGGTAGCGCACTTCGGGCAGGCCCATGGCCGACAGCAGGATCGCGTCGGCTCGCCGCGCCCGCGCCAGGGCGTCGCCGGGCAGCGAGACGCCGTGCTCGCGGTAGTGACCGGCCCCGGCGGGGAGCGTCTCGAAGTTGAGCGCGTAGCGGCCATGGCCGCGCGCGAGCGCCGTCAGCAGCTCGACCGTGGGCCGCATCACCTCCGGCCCGATCCCGTCGCCTTCGAACACCGCGATCTCGAACCCGTCCATGTGCGCTCCCTTTCCACTCTCAGCCTCCCTGATAGACGAGTGTCGTCGCGTTGACAATGCATACGTTAAAACATACACAACTGGCGAATGTCGTGAGGGAGGTCGCGCGCGATGCATTGTGTCTCGGTGGAATTCGAGGTCCGGCCGGGGGCCGAGGCCGACTTCGTCGCGCGGGTCGCGCAGCAGGCGGCGGACTCGCTGCGGCTGGAGGAGGGCTGCCACGTCTTCGACGTCTGGCAGGGCGGCGACAGCCCGTTGCGCGTCTTCCTCTACGAGGTCTACACCGACGCGGCGGCGTTCGAGGCGCACCTGGGTATGGACCATTTCAACGCCTTCGACGCCGAGGTCGCGGACTGTGTCGCCGACAAGCGCGTGCGGCGTTGGGAGGAGGTGCGGCATGGGACATGACACCTGGGAGGTCTACGCGCTGCGCTACGCCCAGCGCGCCGACCGGGTGCGGGCGGACTCCTTCCTCTTCGACGAGGACGCCGCCGCGCCGCACCCGATCGACTACTTCCTCTGGGTGATCCGCAACGAGACCCGCACCATCGTCGTCGACACCGGCTACGACCGGGCCGAGGCCGAGCGGCGCGCGCGCCCGATCCTACGCGATCCCGGCGAGTGCCTCGCCGACATGGGCATCGACGCGGACGGCGTCGATACCGTCATCATCACCCACCTGCACTACGACCACGCCGGCGCGCTCGACCGCTTCCCGGCGGCGCGCTTCCACCTGCAGAGCGCCGAGATGGCCTACGCGACCGGCCCCTGCATGTGCGAGGGCGCGCTCAACCACCCGTTCACGGCGCAGCATGTCTGCCAGATGGTCGCCCACGTCTATTCGGGCCGCGTCGTCTTCCACGACGGCGACGGCGAGGTCGCGCCCGGCGTAGAGGTGTTCGCCGCCGCCGGGCATTCGCTGGGCCTGCAGGCGGTGCGGGTCAAGACGGAGGCCGGCTGGCTGGTGCTGGCCTCGGACGCGTCGCACTTCTACGAGAACTTCGCGGCCCGGAAGATCTTCCCCATCGTCGCCGACCCGCCGGCGCTTCTGCGCAGCTACGACCGCCTCGCCGCGCGCGCCAGCTCGCGCGGGATGATCGTGCCGGGGCACGATCCGAAGGTCTGCGACCTCTTCCCCCGCACCGCCGGCACCCGCGAGGGCGCGGCGGTCTATCGGCTCGACAAGGGCGCGGGCGGGGCGCTGGCGGACTACCTCGACGGCCTCGCGGGCTGACGGCGCGGCGCGGGCCGCCGGCGCTCGCCCGGCGCGCGGGCGTCGAGGTCGAGCCGCAGCCTGCCCTGCCGGTAGCCGCCCCGGACGAGGAAGCCCGGCCCGGCGATCTCGGGATAGGCCTCCGCCCAGTCGCGGAAGCGATCGTTGGACACCACCTGCGCGCCGAGGTCGCGCGCGTCCGACAGGATCGCCGGATCGGCCGGCGTCCCGGCGGGGACGACCCACACCTGCGCGCCGGCCAGCCCCAGCGGCCCGGCGAGCGCCCGGCCGTTGAGGTAGCGTCCTGCCACCTTGTGGCCGACATTGGCGTCGAAGATCACGCGCGGGGTGTAGCCCAGCCCGCCCAGCCGCACCGTCACCTCGCGCACGGTGGCGAGGTCGGGGATGCCGCCCTTCCAGTGCATGACGTTGGAGCCGTCCACCAGGACCCAGCGCCGCTTTGCCGGCGCCGGCCTGCGGGCGAGCGCCTGGATCAGCAGGATGAGGCTCGCCAGCGCGCACGGCCCGGCGAGCAGCAGCCAGTCGGTCAGGCCGGGCACGGCGAGCGAGACGGCGAGGCCGGCCGCGGACAGCAGCAGCAGGATCAGCGGCACGATCATCGGCCGAGGTTATTGCGCCGCGCCGCGGCTGCCAAGTCTATCAATCCGCGACAGACGCCCCCGCGGGTCGCGGGGGCGCCCGGCGCGAGCCGTCAGTCCCCCGCCATGTCCTTCGCGAGGCCGAAGAAACCACGCTTGCGGGCCGAGCTGATGCCCCAGTTGACCGGGACGCTCTGGTATCCGTCGTCATAGCCTTCGCCCTCCATCCGGAAGTCGAAGTAGCCCCACGAGGCGTATTCGCTGACCGCGGCGACGAAGTTGTTGTCGGGCTTGTCGAAGTCGAAGTGGTCGTCCTCGTTGAACAGGATCGGCTTGGGCGTGTAGCCCTCGAGCGCGCGGGTCTGGCGGACCATCTCGCGGATCCGGTCCGGATCCTCGACGCCGTTGCCGTGCAGCAGCATGAAGTCGCTGACCTTCACCACGCTCGGGTCGGGCACCCGGCCGCCGCCGTAGCTCGTGCCGACCAGCAGCCGCCGGCCGTCCTTCTCGATGCCCTTGGCCCGCTCGATCAGCTCGTGCACGCCCTCCGGCATCAGCACCGGCAGCTCGTAGCGGACGTTGCACTCGTTGTTGATCTCGAGCAGCAGGTTCTCGAAGCCGCTCTCCAGCAGCCACCGGGTGCCGTTGTCGACGGCGCGGCGCACCGCGTCCTCGTCGCCTTCGAACACCTTCTCCTGCCCGAAGTAGAACAGCCCCACGATCACCACCATGCCGAGCTCGTCGGCCGCCTTCAGGATCCGGCGCAGGCGCTCCATGAAGGCCGGGCGCAGGGTGCCGTCGGCCTCGAAGGCGGAGTTCACCCACGGCTGCTCCTTGGAATAGCCGTAGGGGCTGCCGCCCTGCAGGTTGACGGTGATCGCGAGCATCCCGTGCGCGCGCCACTCGGGCATCGCGGCGATGAACTCGGAGGTGTTGCGGTCGGGGTCCCAGGTGCCGGTGTCGGCATAGGCCCACTGGTGCACGGTGTCGGGGTTCACGTCGTCGAAGGTGCCCTGCACCATCCGGGTGTTGAGCAGCAGCCCCTCGATCTTGTGGCCGTTCCACGACCGGCCCTCGTAGGTCGGCTTGCCGTCGATGAGGAACCCGTCCCCCTGGATCGTCACGCGCGTCATGTCTCTCTCCTTTGCATCCGTTGTCTCGTGAATTCGTGTGGGTCAGGCGCCCGCGATCTGCCTGGCGAGGCCGAAGAAGCCGCGCTTGCGGGCCGAGCCGATGCCCCAGTCGACGGGGACGCTCTGGTAGCCCTCCTCGGGCCCCTCGCCCTTCATGCGGTAGTCGAAGAACCCCCACGAGGCGTACTCGCCGATGGCGGCGGTGAAGTGGTTGTCGGGCTTGTCGAAGTCGAAGTGGTCGTCTTCGTTGAACAGGATCGGCTTGGGCGTGTAGCCCTCCAGCGCCCGCGTCTGGCGCACCATCTCGCGGACGGCGTCGGGGCCGTCGCGCAGGTTGCCGTGGAGCAGCATGAAGTCGCTGGCGCGGGCCGCCTCGGAGGTGGGCAGGCCTTGGACGAAGCTGGTGCCGACGAGCAGCCGGCGGCCGTCGCGGGTGATGCCCTTGGCGCGTTCGATCAGCTCGTGGACGCCCGTGCCCTTCAGCACCGGCAGCTCGTAGACGACGTCGCACTCGTTGTTGATCTCGAGCAGCACGTTCTCGAAGCCACTCTCCAGCAGCCACGCCACCGCGTTGTCGACGCCCGCGCGCACCGCGTCCTCGTCGCCCTCGAACACCTTCTCCTGCCCGAAGTAGAAGAGCCCCACGATCACCACCATGCCGAGCTCGTCGGCCGCCTGCAGGATGCGGCGCAGGCGCTCCATGAAGGCGGGCCGCAGCGAGCCGTCGCGCTCGAAGGCCGAGGTCACCCACGGCTGCTCGGTCGAGTAGCCGTAGGGGCTGCCGCCCTGGAGGTTGACGGTGATCGCGAGCACGCCGTGGTCGCGCCACTGGGGCATCGCGGCGATGAACTCGGAGGTGTTGCGGTCCGCATCCCACGTGCCGGTGTCGGCGGAGGCCCACTGGCCGGCGGTCTCCGGGTTCACGTCGTCGAAGATCCCCTGCACCATCCGCGTGTTGAGCAGCAGACCCTCGATCTTGCGGCCGTTCCACGTCCGGCCCTCGTAGGTCGGCTTGCCGTCGATGAGGAACCCGTCTCCCCGGATCGCCACGCTGGTCATGTCGCTCTTCCTTGTATTCGCTAGTGCGTGCATTGTTTGCGGACATGCGTCGCCCGCGTCTCGGGCGCGGCTCACATGTAGCTGCCGCCGAGATTCTGCAGGATGTTGACGAGCAGCGCCTTGGCGCGGTGGCGGTGCTCCTCGTGGGTCCGCCGGGCCTCGGCGGGGTTGCCGCTGGCGATGGCCTCGACGAGGGCGCGGTGCTCCCGGTTGGACGCCTCCGGCGGCGGGCGCAGGCGCAGGGTGGCCATGCGGGCGCGGTGGGCCTGGTCGCGGAGCTGGTTGACCATGCTGACCAGCCGCGCGTTGTCGGTCAGCTCGATCAGCAGCATGTGGAAGCGCTCGTCGGCGTCGGCCCAACCATCGAGGTCCTCGGCGGCGAGCGCGCGCTCCATCTGGTCGACCGCGTCCCAGAGCCCCGCGAGCGCCGCCTCGTCGGGGCGCTTCTGCGCCACCAGCTCGGCGGCCTTGCCCTCGAGCGCGGTGAGCACGTCGTAGATGTCACGCATGTCGTCGGCCGAGACCGGCAGCACCCGCATCCCGTGGCGCGGGCGCAGCTCGACCATGCCCTCCTGCTGGAGGCGGATCATCGCCTCGCGCACCGGCGTGCGGCTGACGCCGAGCCGGGTGGCCGCCTCGGCCTCGAGCATCTGCGCGCCGAACTGCAGCGTGCCGTCGAGCATCATCCGCTTGAGCTCGCCGTAGGCGTAGTCGGCCTGGGTCGCCTTGGGTTGCGTTGCCTGTGCCATCCTTCGCCGCGCTCCTTATTCCGCCGCGACGAGCGGGCGCACCTCGATGCGCGCGCCGCTCTCGCCGTCGAAGAAGTGCAGTGCTGCCGGGTCGGCGGCAAGCCGGACGCGGCTGCCCGACGCGACGGGAACCCGACCCGCGATCTCGCAGGTGACGGCGTGCGGGCCGATGCGGCCGATCAGCAGCGTGTGCGAGCCGGTCGGCTCCACCACGTCGATCACCGCCTCGACCCCCTCGCCGCCGCGCGCGAGCGACAGGTTCTCTGGCCGCACCCCCATCACCACCTCGCGGCCGGCGGGCGCCTCGATGCCGACGCCCGGGATCGGCACGGTGGTGCCGTCCTCCATCCGCAGCGCCGTGGCGCCGCCCTCCCCGCCGAGCGTGCCGGGCAGCATGTTCATCGCCGGCGAACCGAGGAACTCGGCGACGAAGCGGCTCCTGGGGCGGTCGTAGAGCTCGAGCGGCGTGCCGACCTGCTCGATCTGGCCGGCGTTCATCACCACGATCCGGTCGGCCATCGTCATCGCCTCGACCTGGTCGTGGGTGACGTAAACGATGGTGGTCTTCAGACGGTTGTGGAGCGACTTGATCTCGGCGCGCATCTGCACCCGGAGCTTGGCGTCGAGGTTGGACAGCGGCTCGTCGAACAGGAACACCTTCGGGTCGCGCACGATGGAGCGGCCCATCGCCACCCGCTGGCGCTGCCCGCCCGAAAGCTGCGCGGGCTTGCGGTCGAGCAGCTTGTCGAGCGCGAGGATCTCCGCCGCCTCCTGCACCCGCTCGGCGATCTCGGCCTTGGAGCGGCCGTCGAGCTTGAGCGAGAAGCCCATGTTCTGCGCGACGGTCATGTGTGGGTAGAGCGCGTAGGACTGGAACACCATGGCGATGTCGCGCTGCCGGGGCATCCGGTCGTTGACCACCTCGCCGTCGATGGCGATTTCGCCGCCGGTGACGGATTCCAGCCCCGCCAGCATCCGCAGCAAGGTCGACTTGCCGCAGCCCGACGGGCCGACGAGGATGACGAACTCGCCGTGCTGCACTTCGAGCGACAGGTCGGGGACGGCGAGGAAGCCGCCGTACTTCTTGCGCACGTTGCGCAGGCTGATCGTGGCCATCGTTGGCTTCCTTCCCTTACTTGACCGACCCGGCCGTGAGCCCGGAGACGAGCCACCGCTGGACGAAGAGGAACATGATGAGCGCCGGGATCGTCGCGGTGACGCAGGCGGCCATGACGAGGTTGATGTAGCGGCCGCCCCCGCCCTCGGCGGAGAAGTCGCCGATGCCGACCTGCACCGTCTTCATCTCGCCCTGGCTGAGCAGCAGCGAGGCCCAGAGGAAGTCGTTCCAGGCGTTGAGGAAGGTGAAGATGGTCACCGCGGCGAGGCCGGGCAGCGAGATCGGCAGGATGATCCGCCAGAAGGCGCTGAAGTAGGTGCAGCCGTCCACCAGCGCCGCCTCCTCGAGGTCGGGCGGGCAGTTGTTCATGAAGTAGCCGCGCAGAAGCATGACGCTGAAGGGCAGCGAGAAGCCGGCGTAGGCGATGATGATGCCGGTGTAGCTGTTGAGCAGCCCCGCCGCCTGGATCGCCGAGTAGATCGGGAAGGCGCGGGTGATCGGCGGGATCAGCTGCGTGGCGAGGATCATCACCAGGAACAGCGTCATCAGCGGGAACCGGAACCGGGCGAGCACGTAGGCGGCGCTGGCGCCGATCAGCGTCGCGAGCAGCGCGGCGGCGGCGGAGACGTAGATCGAGTTCAGGATGTAGCGCCAGATCGGGATGATATAGCCCATGTCCTTGTAGGCCTGGAACGTGATCTCGCGCGGGATCCAGTGCGGCGGCTGGGCGCGGATGTCGAAGCTCGTCTGGAACGAGCTCTTCACCATCCAGTAGACTGGCAGCAGGATGTAGATCAGCGCCAGCACCGTCACCGCGATGACCGCGAAGCGGGTCAGCCGGTCGGCGGCGGGGCTCCGGGCGAAGCCGCCGCGCCGGGACGTGGCGCGGAGGGGCTCGGCGGACGTGAGCGTCATCGGTCGTCCCTGTTCTTGAGTTGGCCGCGGATGTAGAGCGCGCAGATGATCCCGGTCAGCACCAGGATGACGCCGCCCGCCGCCGAGGCGAGGTCGAAGCGGAAGAAGTTGAAGGCCTGCAGGTAGGAATAGACCGCCATGACGTTGGTCAGGTCCTGCGGCCCGCCGCCGGTCATGATGTAGTTGATCTCGAAGTGGCCGATGCCGGTGATCAGCAGCAGCATGATGAGCACGCCCAGCACCGGCTTCAGCAGCGGCAGCGTCACGTAGCGGAACTTGTGCCAGAGGTTGCCGCCGTCCACGTCGGCGGCCTCGTAGAGGTCGCGCGGGATCGATTGCAGGCCGGCGAGGATGAAGATCACGATGAACGGCAGCCCGTTCCACGCCCGCACCGCCGTCACCGACAGCAGCGGCACCGAGAACGGCCCCCAGGTGCTGGAGTCGGTGAGGAAGCGGATGTTGCTGTCGATCAGCCCCATGTCCATCAGCAGAGCGTTGATCGGGCTGCGGTCGGTGTTGAGCAGCCACATCCAGATCGCCGCCGCGACGACGGGCGGCACGAACCAGGGCGCACAGATCAGCACCCGCACGATGGCGCGGCCGCGATAGTTGGAGTGCATGACGTGGGCGAGGACGAGGCCGAGGCTTATCGCGAAGGCGATCACGAGGCCGGTCATCAGGAAGGTGTTGGTGATGGAGCGCACGAAGCGGCCGTCGCTCAGCACCTCCTTGTAGTTCTCGAGCCCGACGAAGGGCGTGCCGGTCTGCTGGACGCGGATCAGGTCGTATTCGAGGAAGCTCCAGCCGAGCGACGTGATCATCGGCAGCAGCCCGAGCACGAAGGTAAAGATCACGGCGGGCGCCACCATCAGGTAGCAGAATAGTCGCTTCTGTCGTTCCACCGCTCACGCCTCCCCTCGTGTCTCGAACCTTGGCGGAGCCCGCGCGCAGGTGGCGGCGCGGGCTCCGGGCGCGTCACTCCTCGACGAACGCGCGGTCCATCTCAGATTGCATCCGTTCCTGGGCGCGGGCAATCACCTCGTCCAGATCCTGCTGCTGGATGACGGCCTCATACATCATGTCGTAGATGACGGCCCCCGGCTCGGGCGACACGAGCGCGTTCCAGACCGGGCTCGGGTGCTGCGAGGTGTGGGCGTGCTCGAGCGTCTCGGTGATGGTCTTCTTCCACTCGGTGTCGCTCCAGAAGTCCGACGCCATCACGTCGCGCATGGGGCTGACGTTGCCGCTCGCCTCGCTGAGCCGCTGCATGCTGTCGGGCGTCGACAGGAACTGCAGCCACTGGACGCACTCCTCGACGTTGTCGCTGCCGCGCAGCACGCCGAAATAGCCGCTGCCGGCGTAGGCGTCGCGCCCCGCGGGGCCCTCGGCCGGGATCGCGAGCGCCCACTTGCCGTCGAGCTCCGGGAAGTCCGACGCCAGGGTCGGCGCCGTCGGGCCGGGGGCCGAGCCGATCATCGCGACGATGCCCGACTGAAAGTCGGCCTCCGGATCGTGGCCCCGCTCCATGAAGTCCGGGTTCAGCACCTCGTGCTCCCAGACCAGGTCGCGGATGAAGGTGAGCGCCGTGCGCGTCGCCTCGTTGTCGATGGTCGCGGTGCGCCCGTCCTCGGTCATGAACAGCCCGCCGGCCTGCCAGTAGTAGGGCACGTAGGCCTGGCTGACGTTGTCCGGTCCGAGCGCGAAGCCCCAGCGGGTGACGTTGCCGTTGTCGTCGCGCACGGTCATCGCCTTGGCGTGCTCGACGAGCTCGTCCCACGTGTCAGGCGCGCCCTCGAGGCCCGCCTCGGCGGCGTAATCGGTCCGGTAGATCAGCGGGCGCACGTCGCCGCGCCACGGGATGCCGTAGAAGTCGCCGTTCCAGTTCACGTCCTGCAGCGAGCCCTCGTAGAACTGCGCCTCGAGGTCGGGCCAGCGGTCGCGGTACTCGTTGATCGGCAGCGGGCCGTACTCGTCGCCGCCGATGGCGGAGAAGGAGTGCAGCCAGAACATGTCGGCGCAGTCCGGCGCCGCGCCGCCCTGGGCGACGGTGAGCCAGCGGTTGAACGCCACCGACCAGTTCACCAGCTCGTGGTTCACCTCGATGCCCGACTGTTCCTCGAACTCGCTGGTCAGTTCGTCCATCGTGCGCTGCCACGCGATCAGGTCGCCGTAGCTCTGGGTCCAGAACTCGATCTCCTGCGCAAACGCCTGCGGCGCCGCGGCGCCCATCGCGACGGCCGAAACCGCCAGCGCGGCCCCCGCCCGGGCGCAGCGCCCGCGCCAGCCGTTCGTAATCCTCACCATCGTCGACATGCCGTCCTCCCTGACGTCTCCCGTTAATGTATGCGTTATTGCATGCGAGAGCGTCCGCGTCAAAAGGTTCTCGCACCGATAGTCTCGGTTCTTCCGGATCGGCGTGCGAGGATCAGGCCGCGCGGCGCGGGCGCTGCGGCGGGAAGAGGCTGTCGTAGGCCCAGGTGAAGACGAACGTGTAGCCCATGTAGAAACCGGCGAACGCCAGGTCCATCAGCAGCGCGGCCCAGAGCGTGATGCCGAGCCACCAGGCGAAAATCGGCAGCAGAAGCACCAGCAGCGTCGCCTCGAACAGCACCGCGTGCGCCACCCGCAGCGGCACCGACTTGCGCACGTCCCCGCGCAGGCGCAGCAGGGCGTGGTCGAAGCCGAGGTTGAAGAGGTAGTTCCACCCCGTCGCGACGGAAGCCCCGATCAGGGCGAGCACGCCGATCTCGCCGAGCGAATGCTGGAACAGCCACGCGAACAGCGGCGTGACGATGAGGAGGCCGATGATCTCGAAGCTGAGGGCCTGCCGGATACGGTCGGAGGTGGTGCGCAAGGTGATGCTCCCGAGTTGTCCCGGGCCGTCCCGTGTGCAGACCCATCGGCCGGGCGGGGCCGTCCCCGCTTGCGGCGCAACATGAGACCGGCCCGGAGCGGTTGCAAGGGGTCCGCGCCCACCGGGAGCTCAGGCTTCCGCGTCGTGGTCGGCGAGGCACTCGCCGTGGTCGCGCAGGACGCGGAGGATGCGGCAATCGGCGATCCGGTCGGCGCGGCATTCGCCGATCATCCGGCGCAGCTCCTTGCGCAGCGCCTCGAGCCGGGCGAGGCGGGCTTCGACCTCGCGCAGCTGCCGCCGGGCGATGGCGTCGACCTCGCCGCACGAGCGGCCGGGGCTGTCGGAGAGGTCGAGCAGCTCGCGGATCGCGTCGAGCGGAAACCCGAGCTGGCGCGAATGGCGGATGAACGCGAGCCGGTCGAGGTCGGCATCGCCGTAGCGGCGCTGCCCGCCCCCGGTCCGGCCCGGCTCGGGCATCAGGCCGATCTGCTCGTAGTAGCGGATCGTCTGAACCTTGGTGCCGGTGCGCTTGGCGAGCGTGCCGATGGCGTACATGGGCCCCTCCTGTCTCTACAGTCGCTGTAGATTACCGCATGTACCGACGCAGGGCCAACAGGGGCTTGAACCTACAGTCGGTAGAGGTCCTATCTCTGCCACTCGGAAGGCAGCACGCGCGGGAAACAGCGATGGCGGACGGCAGCAGACAGATCGAATGGCGCGTGACGGGCATGGATTGCGGCGCCTGCGCGGCCAAGGTTAGGGGCGCGGTCGAGCGGCTGCCGGGCGTGGCGGACGTCGATGTCGCGCCGATGGCCGAGCGGCTGCGCCTGACGCTGGAGGGGCAGGCCACCGAGGCGCAGGTCGAGCGGGCGGTGCGCGCCGTCGGCTACGGCATCGGCCCGCGCGGCGCCCCGCCCGAGAAGCCGGCGCGCGGCTTCGTCCTGCCCGGTGACGCCTTCCCCGAACCCGACGACGCTCCGCCGCCGCCCGAGGCCGCGCCGGCCGCGTGGTACAAGACCGCCAAGGGCCGCCTCGTCCTCGGCACCGGCGCGCTGCTCGCGGCGGCGTGGGGCGTGCACCTGCTGGCGTCGGAGCAAGTGGCCGGCTGGGCCTTCGTCCTCGCGACGCTGATCGGCCTGCTCCCCGTCGCCCGCCGCGCGCTGGCGATGGCCCGGGCGCGGATGCCGTTCACCATCGAGATGCTGATGACCCTCGCCGCCACCGGCGCGCTGGTCATCGGTGCGGCCGAGGAAGCGGCGCTCGTCGTGTTCCTCTTCGCGGTGGGCGAACTGCTCGAGGGCGTCGCCGCCAACAAGGCCCGCGACGGCATCCGCGCCCTCGCCCGCCTCGTCCCCCGCACCGCCCTGCTCGAGGTTGACGGCCGCACCCGCGAGGTCGCCGCCGAGAGCCTGCGCATCGGCCAGGTCGTCCTCGTGCGCCCTGGCGACCGCGTGCCCGCCGACGGCGCCGTGATCGAAGGCACCTCCGGCGTCGACGAAAGCCCCGTCACCGGCGAGAGCGTGCCTAGCCTGAAGGAGCCCGGCAGCCCCGTCTTCGCCGGCTCGATCAACGCCGAGGCCGCGCTGCGCGTGCGCGTCGAGAAGGCGGCGGCGGACAACACCATCGCGCGCATCGTGCGGCTGGTGGAGGAAGCCGAGAGCGCCCGCGCCCCCACCGAGCGCTTCATCGACCGGTTCAGCCGCGTCTACATGCCCGCCGTCGTCGGCGCGGCGCTCCTCGTCGCCGTCGTCCCGCCGCTCGCCTTCGGGCAGGCGTGGGGGGAGTGGGTCTACCGCGCGCTGGCGCTGCTGCTAATCGGCTGTCCCTGCGCCCTCGTCATCTCGGTTCCCGCCGCCATCGCCTCCGCCCTCTCGGCCGGCGCGCGCGGCGGTCTGCTGATGAAGGGCGGCGCGGTGATCGAGGCCATCGCCCGCGTCACCCACGTCGCCTTCGACAAGACCGGCACCCTCACCCACGGCCGCCCCCGCGTGACCGACATCGTCCCATTCACGGGCGACGCGGCCGGCCTCCTCACGCTCGCCGCCGCCGTCGAGCGCGGCGCGAGCCACCCGCTCGGGCAGGCCATCCTCGCCCGCGCCGAGGCCGACGATCTCGCGCCTCCCGCCGCCAGCGCCGCCCGCGCCATCCCGGGCAAGGGCGCCGAGGCGCTCATCGACGGCGCCACGGTCACGGTCGGCTCCCCCCGCCTCGCCGACGAGGCCGGAGTGCTCGATGACCCGCTCCGCGCCCGCGCCGCCGCGCTGGAGGCCGAGGGCAAGACCGTCGTGCTCGTCTGGCGCGGCACCACGGTGCACGGCCTCGTCGCCCTGCGCGACGAGCCCCGCGCCGATGCCGCCGCCGCCGTCGCCGACCTCCGCCGGCTCGGCCTGACGCCGATCATGCTCACCGGCGACAATGCCCGCACCGCCGCCGCGATCTCCGCAGGCCTCGGGATCGGGCACCGCGCCGGGCTGCTGCCCGAGGACAAGGTCCGCGAGGTCGGCGCGCTCGGGCAGTCGGCGCAGGTGATGATGGTCGGCGACGGCATCAACGACGCCCCCGCCCTCGCCGCCGCGCAGGTGGGCGTGGCGATGGGCTCGGGCACCGACGTGGCGCTTGAGACGGCCCATGCCGCCATCTTGCGCGACCGCGTCACCGACATCCCAGGCCTCGTCCGCCTCGCCCGCGCGACGATGACCAACATCCACCAGAACGTCGCCATCGCGCTGGGGCTGAAGGCGGTGTTCCTCGTCACCACCCTCCTCGGCGTCACCGGCCTCTGGATCGCCATCCTCGCCGACACCGGCGCCACCGTCCTCGTCACCCTCAACGCCCTCCGCCTGCTCGGCGTCCGCCCGGGCGGCTGATGTAGCCGCGGGCCGGCGGCAGGAGACCGCGCAGGCGCGCGTTGGCGGTTGCCCGCGCGGCGTGGATGTTCCTATTGAGGCGGATGACCCTGCGCGCCCAGCTCTCCGCCCTCGCCCTGTTCCTCGCGCTGCCCGGCGCGGCGCCTGCACATCCGCACGTCTTCATCGATGCGGGCTTCGAGCTCGTCTTCGACGAGGACGGGCGCCTCGAGGCCGTGCGGATCGAATGGGCGTACGACGATTTCTACTCGCTCATGCTGATCGAGGAGAATGGCCTCGACGCAGACGGCGACGGCATCCCGGAGCAGGCGGCGCTCGACGCCTATGCCGGCGGTGACGTCGACTGGGCGGCAGGCTTCCCCGGCGATTTCACCATCGAGAAGGACGGCGCGGCTTTGGCGCTCGACGGGCCCGTCGCGCACGAGGCTCGCTTCGAGGACGGGCGCTACGTCACCTCGCACGTCCGCCCGCTCGCCGAGCCGCTCGACCCGACCGGCGGGCGCGTCGTGGCCCGCGCCTACGATCCCACCTATTTCGTCGCCTACGACGTGCCGGGCGAGCCGGCCGTGATCGGGCGCGACGATTGCGCGCTCCGCCGCGACCGCGCGGATCGCGAGGCGGCCGAGCAGGCCTATGGCGAGGAGTTGGCGGCGATCGACATGACGGCCGATCCCTTCGAGGAGATCGACCTGCCCGACATCGGCGTGTTGTTCGCCGACGCCTTCGTGCTCACATGCGCCGCCTCTTCCTGATCGTCCCGGTCCTGCTCGTCGCCGCCGGGGTCTGGGCCGTGGCGAGCGGGCAGGACCAGGAGCTGGCGCGGTGGGCCGCCGGCTGGCAGCGCGAGTTCCAGAACGCGCTCGCGGGCGGGCTGCGCGCGCTGCGGGCGGGCGAGCCGGGGGCGGTGGCGGCGCTGCTGGGGCTGTGCTTCGCCTACGGGTTCTTCCACGCGCTGGGGCCGGGGCACGGCAAGTTCCTGATCGGCGGCTACGGGGTGAGCCACGACGTGCCGCTGCTGCGGCTGTCGACGATCTCGCTGCTGTCGTCGCTCGGGCAGGCGGTGACGGCGGTTCTGCTGGTGCTGACCGGGCTGTTCCTGCTGGGCTGGACCCGGACCCGGCTGACCGACACGGCCGAGACGATCATGCTGCCGCTCAGCGCCGCCGCGATCGGCCTGATCGGCGTCTGGCTGGCCCTGCGCGGCGCGCGCCGGCTCTGGCGGCTGCGGCCCTCCGCGCATACGGGGCACGACCATGCCTGCCACGCGGGCTGCACCCATCGCCACGGGCCGAGCGTCGAGGAGGTCCGCCACGCGGGCGGGCTGCGCGACGCGCTGGCGCTGATCGGGGGCATCGCGATACGCCCCTGCTCGGGCGCGATCCTGCTGCTCGTCCTCACCTGGCACATGGGCATCCTCGCCGCCGGCATCGCGGGCACCTTCGCGATGGCCACCGGCACCGCCGCGCTGACCATCCTCGTCGCGGCGAGCAGCGTGTTCGTCCGCCGAAGCACGCTGCTCTCCCTCGCCGAGACCCGCCACGCCGCCTACGTGCTGCCGGCCATCGAGGTGCTGGCCGGCGCGGCGATCCTGCTCCTGTCGGTGCAGATGGCGGGGCTGGCGGCCTAGCCAGTCAGTCGGAGAGGGCGCCCTCCTCGTCGCGGCTCATGTGCATCCGCCGCTTGATGCGGCCGCCGACGAGGATCGGCAGGACGAAGCCGACGAGCGCGACGGTCCACAGGCCGATGGCGAGCGGCGAGCCGACGAGGACGCCGTAATCCCCGTTGGAGATCTCGACCGCGCGGCGGAAGTTCACCTCCATCTCGTTGCCGAGCAGCGTGCCGAGGATGACCGGCACCAGCGGCACGTCGAGCTTGCGCAGCACCCACCCCATCAGGCCGAAGCCGACCATCATCAGCAGCTCGAACGGCGAGCCGGAGATGCCGTAGATCCCGACGAACGAGATCATCGCCACGACCGGCATCAGGATGCGCGGCGGGATCAGCAGGACGCGGGTGAACAGGCCGACCATCGGGATGTTCATCGCCAGCAGCATGACGTTGCCGATGAACAGCGCCGCGATCAGGCCCCAGACGACGTCGGGGTTCTGGGTGAAGAGCAGCGGGCCCGGCGTGATGTTGAGCGCCAGCAGCACCGCCAGCAGCACCGCGGTGGTGCCAGAGCCCGGCACGCCAAGCGCCAGCATCGGCACGAGCGCCCCGCCCGCGGCGGCGTTGTTGCCCGCCTCGGGGGCGGCGACGCCCCGGGGGTCGCCGGTGCCGAAGGTCTTCTCCTTGTCGACCAGCCGCTTCTCCATCGAGTAGGAGATGAACGAGCCGAGCGAGGCCCCCGCCCCCGGCAGCACCCCGGCGATGAAGCCGAGCACGGTGGTGCGGCCCATGGTGGGGATGCAGGAGCGGATCAGCGACCACGAGGGCACGATCCGGCCGATGGCGGGCGGCGCCTTGGTGGAGATGTCGCGGGTCGTGCCGCGGTGCTCGATGAAGACGAAGACCTCGGACAGGGCGAACAGGCCGACGATGGCGATCAGGAAGTCGATGCCGTCGTAGAGGTGCACCTCGCCGAAGGTCAGTCGCGGCACGCCGGTCTGGGTATCGACGCCGATCATCGCCAGCCCGAGGCCCAGCGCGGCGGCGAAGGCCGACTTGGCCTGGTTGGTCGCCGCGATGCCGCCGAGGGTGGCGAAGGCGAGGGTGAAGAGCGCGAAGTATTCCGCCGGCCCGAACAGCAGCGCGACCCTGACGAGCTGCGGCGCGAGCAGCACCAGCCCCCACGTCGCGAAGAACGCACCCACGAAGGAGGCGATGCCCGACAGCGCCAGCGCCTCGCCGGCGCGGCCCTTCTGGGCCATCGGGTAGCCGTCGAGGCAGGTCATCATCGCGGGCTCGTCGCCGGGGATGTTGAGCAGGATCGACGAGATTCGCCCGCCGTACATCGCGCCGTAATAGACGCTGGTGAGCAGGATCAGCGACGGCGTCGGGCCGAGGCCGAGGGTGAAGGCGAGCGGGATCAGGATCGCGACGCCGTTGGAGGGGCCGAGGCCGGGCAGCGCGCCCATGATCGTGCCGAGAAAGCAGCCCATGAGCGCGAGCAGCAGGTTCTGCCAGGTCATCGCGATCAGGAAGCCGTCGCCGAGGTTTGCGAGCAGGTCCATGTCAGTCTCCGGAGGGCGCGGTGGTCGGCTCGGCGGCGTCGCCGCTGCCGTCGAAGGTGTCGCCGAGGGCCGAGAAGAAGCGGTCGATGGCCAGCTCCACGCCCTCGCGGGGCAGGCTGAGGCCGAGGAGGGAGCGGAAGATCAGGTAGATGCCCAGCGCCGTGAGCACGCCGATGACGACGCTCTCGAGCGGCTTCGAGCCGAGCCGCCACGTCAGGTAGCCCGAGGCGATGGCGGTGGGCAGCAGGAAGCCGAAGACCGGCAGCGCCTCGGCGTAGGCGGCGAGCACCAGCGCGGCCAGGCCGATCTCGGCGAGCCGGCCGAGGCTCGGCCAGTCGGGGTTCGGGTCGGGCTTGAGCAGGCACCAGAGCGAGGACAGGCCGAGCACCGTGGCGATGATCCACGGGAAGACCTTCGGCCCCACCTCGTCGGTCAGGAAGCTCTCCTGGATGCCCGCGGCGGCCCAGGCGTAGAAGATGGCCAGCGCAAGGCCGATGCCGCCGAATACACGGTCGCTCATGATCCCCCTCCGAAACGTTCGTCTGCCCCGGCCGTCGCAGGGGGCGGCCGGGGCGGTGTCGCCGTTGGCGAGCTTACTGCAGGATGCCGATCTCGCGGCTCAGGCTCTCGATGTTCGCGACGCTGTCGGCCACGAACGCCTCGAACTCCTCGCCGTGCAGGTCGAGCGGGGCGAGGCCGTTGGCCTCCATCACCGCCTGCCACTCCTCGCTGTCGTAGAGCGTGTCGAGCTGGGTGACCCAGTAATCGTAGGCCGCGTCGGACATCTCGCCGGGGGCGTAGAAGCCGCGCCAGTTGGCGCCGATGGCGTCGATGCCCTGCTCACGCGCGGTCGGGATGTCGGCGAAGTCGCCCTCGAGCCGCTCGGGCGCGAGGACCGCGAGCACCTTGATGTCGCCCGATTCCACGAAGCCCTGGGCTTCGGAGAGGTCGCCGGTGAAGGCCTGCAGCGAGCCGGCGAGGAGCTGCGTCACGGCCTCGCCGCCGCCGGCGAAGGCGATGTACTTGACGTCGCGCACGTCCTCGACGCCCGCTTCCTGCGCCGCGATCAGGATCTTGAGGTGATCCCAGCCACCCACCGCCGAGCCGCCGCCGAAGTTCACCTCGGAGGGGTTCTCCTGCACCTGCTCGAGCAGCTCGGACAGCGTCTCGATCTCGCTGTCGGCCGCCACGGCGACGACGCCGTAATCGGCGCCGATCGAGCCGAGCCAGCGGACCTGGTCCATGCTGTTGCCGGGATAGGCGCCCTGGGCGAGCCGGGTGGCGGTCGCCGAGGAGGCCGCGACGATCAGGTCGTCGTCGTCGTTGCGCTTGTTGACCACCTCGGCGAAGGCCACGCCGCCGCCGCCGCCGGAGAGGTTCACGACCTGCATGGTCGACGGGATCAGGCCGAGATCCTGCAGCGTCTTGCCGACCTGCCGGCAGGTGAAGTCCCAGCCGCCGCCCGGGTTCGCCGGGGCGATGCATTCCGGGGTCTCGGGGGTGAAGTCCTGCGCGGTGGCGGCGAAGGGTGCCGCGATGAGAAGAGCGGCCACGGCGGTGCCGCGGCGGATCGGTTCGAATGACATGACTGTCCTCCCAGATTTCGCGCCCGCCGCCTCCCGCAGCGGACTGGCGCGACCCTAGCAGCCAAACCTGTCACGAACCTGTCATCGCCGAACTATCGCTCCCGCCCCGCGCGCCGTAAGGTCTCCGGCGGGAGGACGGGATGCGGATTCTGATCGTCGAGGATAGCGAAGACGTCGCCGCTGCGATCACCGCGGCGCTCGGCCGCGCCGGGATGGCGTGCGACCGGGCCGCCGGGGCGCGCGAGGCGCAGGATTATCTCGCCGCCGAGACCTACGACGTGGTGGTGCTCGACATCCACCTGCCCGACGGCGACGGCCGCACCATCCTGTCGGACCTGCGCCGCGCGGGCAGCCGGACGCCGGTGCTGATGCTGACCGCCGAGCTCGAGGTGTCGTCGCGGGTGAACGCGCTCGACGCGGGGGCCGACGACTACCTCGTCAAGCCGTTCGACCTGCGCGAGCTCGAGGCGCGGGTGCGCGTGCTCGGCCGGCGGGGCGACAGCGCGGGCAGCGCGCGCATCTCGGTGGGCGACCTCGAGTTCGACCAGGCGGCGCGGACGGTGCGGATCGCCGGCGCGGCCGTCGCGCTGACCCGCCGCGAGGTGTCGCTGCTCGGCCTCCTCGTGGCGCGGCGCGACCGGATCATCGCCAAGGAGCAGATCCTCGAGCGGCTGTTCTCCATGGACGAGGACGTGGGGCTGAACACCGTCGAGCTCTACGTCGCGCGGCTGCGCAAGAAGCTCGCCGCCTCGTCGGTCAGCATCGTCACCCACCGGGGTCTCGGCTACCAGCTCACCGCGCCCGATGGCTGACGCCCCCGAGATCCGCCCGACCCATTCGCTGCGCCTGCGGGTGGCCACGGCCGTCGCGGCGGTGCTGGCGCTGGGGGGCGTGGTGGTGGTCTGGTCGGCGCTGGTCTACGGGCGGCAGGCGGCGCGCGAGGTCTATGACGGGCTGCTCGTGGGCGCGGCGAGCGACATCGCCGAGACGATCAGCGTGCGCGACGGCGCGGCCAGCGTCGTGCTGCCGGTCTCGGCGTTCGAGCTGCTCGGGCAGGCCCCCGACGACCGGGTGCGCTACCTGATCGTCGCCCCCGACGGCACGCCCATCACCGGCGACGCCGCCACCCCGCGCCCGCCAGACGGCGCCGCCGAGCCCGCCCTCTACGACGCCGACTTCGGCGACGAGCCGGCGCGCTACGTCGCCCTCACCCGCCGCTTCGCCGAGCGCAGCTATTCCGGCCCGGTGCAGGTGATCGTCGGCCAGACCATGCGCGCCCGCCAGGCCCTCGCGCGAGAGATCGCGCAGAGCTCGCTGATCGGGCTCGGCCTCGCCGGTGTCGCCATCGCGGTGCTGGCCTGGGGCGCGGTGGCGCGGGCGCTGACGCCGCTGTCGCGCCTCAGCGACACCCTCGCCGCGCGCGCCCCCACCGACCTCACCCCCGTGACCGGCACCGCTCCCAGCGAGATCGCGGCGGTGCAGACCTCGCTCAACACCTTCATGCACCGCCTGCAGCGCCAGTCCGAGGCCAGCGGCAAGCTGATCGCCGACACCGCCCACCAGCTCCGCACCCCCGTCGCCGGCATCCGCGCGCAGCTCCAGACCGCCGCCGACGCGGGCGACGCGGCCGAGCGCGAGGCGGCGCTGGTGCGGGCCGAGCGGCAGACCGAGGCGCTGAACCGGCTGCTCGACCAGATGCTCGCGCACGCGATGGTCAACCACCGCGCCGAGGTGGTGCTGCGCGAGGTCGTCGACCTGCGCGACATCGCCGTCGAGGTGCTCGAGGCGTGCGACGATCTGATCCTGCGCGACGGCACCGGCGTCCACCTGCGCCTGCCCGACGCCGCCGTGCGCCTCGAGGGGGACGAGCTGTCGCTCGTGGAGGCGGGCAAGAACCTCCTGACCAACGCGCTGCGCCACGGGCGGGCCCCGATCACCCTCGGCGTCGACGCCGAGACCCGCGCAATCTATGTCGAGGACAGCGGCCCCGGCCCGACCGAGGCGCCCGAGGCGCTCGCCCAGCGCCACATGACGGGCCGCTCCGGCGGTGGCCTCGGGCTCGCGATCGCCCACGACGTGGCACGCGTCCACTCGGGTGTGCTGCGGTTTCACCACGCCCCCGGCGGCTTTCGCGCCGCGTTGGAATTCGCATGATCCGCCTCGCCCTTCTCCTCTGGCTTGTCGCCGCGCTGCCCGCGCGGGGGGCGGAGGTCGAGGCGATGCTCGGCAGCGCCGCGCCCGACGCGCCGACCGTGACCCTGCGCACGACCACCGACTTCCACGTCCTCGCCCCGGTTCTCGAGGCCTTCCTCGCCACCGAGCCCGCGCTGCGCCTGCGCTATGAACAATGGGGCTCCAACGACCTGCTCGCCCTGTCGCGCGCCGAATGCGCGGCCGGGCGCGCCGGCGCCGACCTCGTGATCAGCTCGGCGATCCACCACATGGTCGCGCTGGTCAACGCCGGCTGCGCCCGGCCGCACGCCTCCGCCGAGACCGCCGCGCTCGAGCCCGACCTGAGCTGGCGCGGCGAGCTATTCGGCATCCCCCGCGAGCCGGTGGTGATGGTCTACAACCGCACCTTGCTGTCTCCGGAGGAGGTGCCGCAATCGCGCTTCGACCTGCTCGACCTCATGCGCCCCGACGAGAGCAAGTTCCGCGGCCGCGTCGCCACCTACGACATCGAGGAATCGGGCCTCGGCTTCCTGCTCGCCTTCTCGGATTCGCTGGAAGCGACGACCTTCGGCAGCCTGCTCGAGGGCTTCGGCGCGAGCGACGCCGTGGCGACCTGCTGCTCTGCCGAGATCATCGAGGGCGTCATCCGCGGCGACTACGTCCTCGCCTACAACGTGCTCGGCTCCTACGCGCTCGGCCTCGCCGAGTCCGAGCCCCGGCTCGGCATCGTCGCGCCGAGCGACTACACGATGCTGCTGTCGCGCGCCGCGATGATCCCGCGCGGCTCGGACGCGCCCGACCCGGCCGCGCGCCTGCTCGACTTCCTGCTGTCCGCGCCGGGCCGCCGCCACCTCGCCCGCGCCCGCCTCTGGGTGGACCTCGACGACCGCGAGGGCGACATCCTCGAAGTGCCGCCCGACACCTCCGCCGCCTCGCGCACGATCCCCCTCTCCCTCGCCATGCTCGTCGCCATGGACGCCCAGACCCGCGCCGCCTTCGTCGAGAACTGGCGCACGGCGTTCCCCGTCGAGTGAGGCCGCCGCGCCCGGTCGAGAGAGCTTTCACAGCCCCGGCAACTTTGTTAACCGATTAACGTACCTCACCAGCGTCGACGAAGGCCATGACACGCGAGCTCCTCTACCTCGGCATCGACGCAGGATCCTCGGTGACCAAGGCCGCCATGTTCAACGCGCGCGGCAGCCTGATCGCCCGCGCCGACTGCCGCTCGGCCATCGTCCGCGGCGAAAGCGGGCGGGTCGAGATGGACCCGCAGGCGGCGCGGGAGATCTTCGAGCGGGTGCTGCGCGAGTTGCTCGAGGCCGCGCCGGTGCGGGGGGCGGAGCTCGGCGGCATCGGCATCACCGGCGCGATGGTGGGCGCCTGGCTCGTGGACGGGGCCGGCGCACCCGTCGCGCGGGGAATCAACTGGGAGGATTGCCGGGCCCAGCCGTCGATCGACGCGCGGATCGCCGAAGACCCTGCCTTCCTGTCGACGATCTTCGCCAGCTCGGGCTCGGCGCTGCAGTCGGGCTGCACGCTGCCGCTGCTGGCGTGGTTCGACGCGCACGAGCCGGAGCTCCTCGACCGGGCGGCCGCGGTGCTCGGCTACAAGGACATGCTGCGGTTCTGGCTGACGGGCGAGATGGCGGCCGACGAGACCGAGGCGAGCGTCGCGCCCGGAGATACGCGCGCGCGCGGCTTCAGCGCGGCGATGCTCGACCATTTCCGCCTGGCGCACCGCGCCGGGTTGCTGCCGGCAGTCCGGCCCTCCGATGCCCTGGCCGGGCGGGTGACGGCCGAGGCCGCCGGACGGTGCGGCCTTGGGGAAGGCACGCCGGTGGCCGTCGGCGCGGGAGACGTGCCGGCCAATGTCGTGGGGGCCGGGGCGCTGGCGCCCGGCAGCCTGACGCTGGTGCTCGGCACGACCTGCATGCTCGGCGTGACCCACGACCGGCCGGTCTTCGATCCGCCCGATCTCGGCCTGCTCTTCCCCCTGCCCCGGCAGCGCTGGTTCCGGGCGATGGTGAACGTGGCGGGAACGCTGGCGCTCGACTGGGCGCTCGACACGCTCTGCCCGGACTGGGGGCAGGACGCCGGCCGCTACGAGCGGGCCGAGCGCACGATCTCCGAGGTGCCGCCCGGCGCGGGGGGCGTGACCTTCCTGCCCTACCTCAGCGAGAGCGGCATCATCGCGCCCGTCATCGACCCGACCGCCCGCGCCGAGTTCGCCGGCCTCTCGCCGGGCCGTGGGCGGGCGCAGATGCTGCGCGCCGTCTACGAAGGCGTCGGCTTCGCGATCGCCGATCTCGTCGAGGCGCTGGCGCCGGGGCCGGGCGAGCTGCGGATCATCGGCGGCGGGGCGCGCAGTCGGGTCTGGGTTCAGATGATCGCCGACATCCTCGACCGGCCGGTGACGATCCTCGAGGGCGAGGAATTCGGCGCGCGCGGCGCCGCCATGCTCGCCGCCGCCGCGACCGCGCCCAGGGGAGCGGCCGATCCGCTCTTCGAGATGGCGCCGCGCGGCAAGCTGCGCGTCCTCCCCGATCCCGCCCGCCACGCCGCCTACGCCGATGCGCTGCGACGCTACCGTGCCCACCGCGACACCCGCGCGCGCCGTACCCCCGACTGACCAGGAGACCTTGCCCGTGACCGACCCCGCCCGCGACCGCTACTTCACCGACCTCATCGCCCGCCTGAGCGCGCTGCAGGACGCCGCCGCCGAGGCCATCGACGCCACGGTGCGCGCGGTGCTCGACGTCGTCGCCGCCGACGGGCGGGTGTTCCTCTTCGGCACCGGCCACAGCCACGTGCTCGCCGAGGAGTGCCACTACCGCGCCGGCGGCCTGGCGATCACGGTGCCGATCCTGTCGGGCCCGACCACGGTGCAGGACGGTGCGGTCGCCGGGACCGTCTACGAACGCCTGCCGGGGATCGTCGCGCCGATCCTCGACCGCTACGGCGTCGGGCCGCGGGACATGCTGATCGTCATCTCAAATTCCGGCGTCAACGCCGCGCCCCTCGAGGCCGCGCGCGAGGCCCGGGCGCGGGGCGCAAAGGTCGTCGCGGTGACGTCGCTGGCTTACTCGACCGCGGCGGCGCGGGGGCGGGACCGCCTCGCCGACCTCGCCGACGTGGTGCTCGACAACGGCGGCCCCCCCGGCGACGCGGCGCTGTCGCTGGAGGGCTCGGAGATGCGCGTCGGGCCGGTCTCGACGGTCGTCAGCGCCGCGCTCCTCAACGCGGTGTTCGCCGAGGTCGCCGAACGGCTGGTGGCGCAAGGGGGCGAGGCGCCGATCTACCGCAGCGCCAACATGGACGGCGCCTCCGAGATCAACGCCCGGATCGTCGCCCGCTACCGCGACCGGAACCCTCACCTGTGACGTCCCGGGGGTGCGCAATGACTGCGCACCCTACCCTGCCGCCGCCGGCGACCGCGACCGCACCCGTGACGCCCGGGATGCGCGATGGATGCGCGCCCACCAAGACGCGGCGGCAGCCTTGGCCTGCCCGCAGGGCGCGCGTTCACCCACCTCCCTCCCGCGGCGGCGCCGTCGTCCCGCGGGGGACGAGCACGGCATCGATCTTGACGAGGCGCTGCGGCGCGGCGGGGTCGGCCATGCGGTCGAGGAGGGTGCGCGCGGCGGCGCGGCCGAGTTCGGGGAGATCGATGCGCACGGTGGTCAGCGGCGGCGTCGCGTACTGCGCCTCATCGAGGTCGTCGAAGCCGACGACCGAGACATCGCGCCCCGGCGCGCGCCCGGCCTCGTGCAGGGCGCGCAGCGCGCCGATGGCGATCATGTCGCTGAAGCAGAGCACGGCGGTGATTTCCGGCGCGGTCTCGAGCAGCCGCGTCATCCCGTCGTAGCCGCTCCTGCGGTCGGGGTCGCAGAAATGGCCGTGGCGCGGCTCGAACGCCAGCCCGCGCGCCTCGAGCGCCGCGACGAAGCTGGCGAAGCCCGGAGGCCGCGCGCCGGTCTCCGCCCCGCGCCCGATCCAGGCGATGCGCCGGTGGCCGAGCTCGGCCAGGTGCGCCACCGCGAGCTCGATCCCCTTCACGTAGTCGATACGCACGAGGTCGAGCTCCGTCGCCTCCACCTCGCGCGAGGCGAGCACCATCGGCACGTGGCCGCGGAACTCCTCGAGGTCCGCCGACCGCGTCCCCGCGGCGGGGCTTACGACGAGGCCGGCG
Source organism: Oceanicola granulosus HTCC2516 (assembly GCF_000153305.1). Taxonomy (GTDB): domain Bacteria; phylum Pseudomonadota; class Alphaproteobacteria; order Rhodobacterales; family Rhodobacteraceae; genus Oceanicola; species Oceanicola granulosus. The sequence goes on along the minus strand of NZ_CH724109.1, from coordinate 252,335 downwards.
ATGTTGCTCTCGATGGAGCGCGCGATGAAGGCGCGCTGCTTGGCGAGGTCGTCCTCCGAGTCGCCGAACATCACCGTCCAGCCCTCCTCCCAGAACACCCGCTCGGCGCTGGTCAGGATCGCCGAGAAGGTCGGGTTGGTGATCGTGTGCAGGCACATGGCGATGGTGCTCGAGACGCGGGTGCGCAGGTAGGCGGCCTGGCGGTCGTAGACGTAGCCGTGCTCGACGGCGAGCGCCCGGATCCGCTCGCGGGTCGCCTCGGAGATCTTGCTGCTGCCCCGCAGCGCGAGCGACACCGCGGCGGGAGACACCCCGGCCAGCCGGGCCAGGTCGGCCATGGTGATCTTTCGCATCGCGTCCAACTCCTCTCGCACGGCTGTCCTTTGCACGGACCCGCTTGTCACTGCCATTCCAATCAGCGTAGTTTGCCGCTTAGTAAATCGTTTGACCATGCCGAAAGCACGGCCAGCAGGAGAATGAGCCATGGATGCAAGCGCAGGTGAGAGAACCGGCCGCAACTGGATCGGCGGAGCCTGGAGCGGCGCCGGAGACACGATGCCGGCCCGGTCGCCGGCCAGCGGCCAGCCGATCGGCACCCTGCCCCGCAGCAGTCGCGAGGACGCGCAGCGCGCCGTCGCGGCGGCCCGCGACGCGCAGGCGGGGTGGGCCGAGGTGTCGGTCTGGGAGCGGGCGGACGCCTGCCTCAGGATCGCGGCGGAGCTCGAGGCGCGGCGCGAGCGGGTGGCCGACATGCTGGTGCTCGAACAGGGCAAGCCGCGCGCCGAGGCCGAGGGCGAGGTCGGCGCCGCGGTGGCCGGGTTCCGGCTCGCGGCCGAGGAGGTGCGCCAGCTCGGCGGCGAGACGATCCCGACCGAGGACGGCGGCAAGCTCGCGCTGACGATCCGCCAGCCGCGCGGCGTCTTCGCCGTGGTCACGCCGTGGAACTTCCCGATCAACATCCCCGTCGAGTATCTCGGCCCCGCGATCGCCAGCGGCTGCGCCGTCGTCTGGACCCCGGCCCCCACCACCGCCTTCTGCGCCATCGAGCTGGCCGAGGCGATCGAGGCGGCGGGGCTGCCGGCGGGCGTGGTCAACCTGGTGATCGGCGAGGGGCCGGTGGTGGGCGACGAGATCGTCTCCCACCCCGGCACCGACGGCATCGGCTTCACCGGCAGCACCGCGACCGGACAGCGCATCGCCGAGCGCGGCGCGGGCAAGCAGATGCTGCTGGAGCTGGGCGGCAACGGGCCCGTCATCGTCTTCGACGACGCGGACCTCGACCGCGCCGCCGAGGCGGCGGCCGCCGCCGCGTTCCTCAACGCCGGGCAGGTCTGCTCGGCGACGGAGCGGGTGCTGGTCCACCGCGACGTGGTCGACGCGTTCGCCGACAAGGTCGCGCGGATCGCGAAGGCGAAGGTGCTCGGCGACCCGGCCGCCCGCGAGACCCAGATGGGCCCGCTCAACAACGCCCAGGTGGCGCAGAAGACGCGCGAGCACGTCGAGGACGCGCTGAACCACGGCGCGACGCTGCTGGCCGGCGGACGCAGCCGCGACGACCTCGGCTCCGAGCTGTTCTACGAGCCGACCGTGCTTACCGGCGTCACGGCCGACATGCGGATCAACCGGGAAGAGACCTTCGGCCCGGTCGTCCCGATCCTCGCCTTCGACAGCGACGACGAGGCCCTCGCACTGGCGCTCGACAATGATTACGGCCTGACCAGCTCCGTCTTCACCCGCGATCTCGGCCGGGCGCTGCGCTTCGGCAAGAGCCTGCGCAGCGGCATCGTCAACGTCAACGAGGCGCCGAGCTACTGGGAGCTGCACCTGCCCTTCGGCGGCGGCGCCGGCCGCAAGAGCGGCACCGGGCGGATCGGCGGGCGGCACACGCTCGAGGCGATGACGGTCATCAAGACCATCGTCCTGCAGGCCTAAGATGGTCGAGCGCGACGCCCCGGACCGGATCGTGGAGCTGCTATCGGCGCTCGTGGCGATCCCGTCGATCAACCCGGCCTTCCGCCAGCCCGACGAGGCGGGCGACGCGTTCGGCGAGGCCGCCTGCGCCGCCTTCGTGGCCGACTGGCTGGAGCGGGCCGGGCTGACGGTGAGGCGCGAGGAGGTCGCGCCGGGCCGTCCCAACGTGGTGGCGCACCTGCCGTGCGCGCCCGGCGCGCCCCGCATGGTCTGGGAGGCGCATCTCGATACCGTGCAGGTGACGGGGATGGACGACCCCTTCACGCCGCGCGTCGAGGGCGGGCGGCTTCACGGGCGCGGCGCGGTGGACGACAAGGCGAGCCTGGCGATGTTCATGCTCGCCGCCGCCGATCTCGCGGCGGGGCCGCCCGGGATCGACCTCACGCTCGTCGCCGCCGTCGACGAGGAGCTGACCTTCACCGGCATCCTGCATCACATCGCCCACGCCGCGCCCTACGATCTCGGCATCGCCGGCGAGCCGACGGGGCTGCGGATAGTGTCGGCCTGCAAGGGCTGCGTGCGCTGGCATGTCGACATCGCCGGGCGGCCGGCGCATTCCTCCGCGCCCGAGCGGGGGCTCGACGCGCTGCGGTTGGCGCGGGGCCTGCTCGACCGGCTCGACGCGCACATGGCGGCGCACCAGCGCGCGCACCCGCTGCTGGGCACGCGCAGCCTCACCTGCACGCGAATGGAAGCCGGCGAGGGCGCCAACACGGTGCCGGGCCACGCGCGGCTGACATTCGACTTCCGCACCCTGCCCGACCAGACCGGCCCCGAAGCCTGGTCCGAGATCGCCGCCGTCGTCGCGGATTGGCAGGAGGGGCTGCCGGAGGGCGCCCGCGTCACGATGCACGCGCCGTTCATCGACTCGGTCTCGATGGAGGTGCCGGGCGATGCGCGCATCGTCACCGGCCTCGGCGCGACACTCGCGGCGCGGGGCCGCGAGGCCACGCCCATCGGCGTCGCCTTCGGATCGGACGCGAGCAAGATGACCCGGGCGGGCACGCCGACGGTGATCTTCGGCCCGGGCGACATCGCCCAGGCCCATGCGCAGGACGAGTACGTCGACCTCGACCAGATCGAGGACGGCATCGCCATCCTCACCGATCTGGCGCGGCAACTGGCCTGAGCGCTCAGGCGGTCTGGCGGCGCAGCACCTGCCCCGGGCGCGCGCGGGTATGCGCGCCGTCGGACCAGACCTCGACGCCGTTCACCAGCACCCGGTCGATCCCGGCGGACGGCTCGGTCGGCGCGTCCCAGTCGGCCACGTCGCGCACCTGCTCGGCGTCGAACAGCGTCAGGTCGGCCTTGTAGCCCGGCGCGACGACGCCCCGGTCGGCGAGCTTGAAGAACCTTGCCGTCATCCCCGTCATGCGGTGCACCGCCTCGGGCAGGTCGAGCAGGCCCAGCTCCCGGCTGTAGCGGCCCAGAACCCGCGAGAAGGTGCCCCACAGGCGCGGGTGGGGATGCCGGTCGTTGGGCAGGCCGTCGGAGCCGATCATCGTGCCCTCGTAGGCGAGGATGCGGCGCACGTCGTCCTCGTCCATCATGAAGAAGATGCCCCCTGCGGGCGACAGCTTGTCGATCGTGTCCGGCAGCGACAGGCCGAGCTCGGCGGCGATCTCCTCGAGATCGCGGCCGGCGAACTCCGGGTGCGGCTCCGACCAGCTGACGACGACGCGCTCGGTGTCGGCGACGGTCTTGAGGTCCAGCACCGACGAGCCGGCGGTGTAGGGATAGAGGTCGAGACCGATCTTCTGCTGCATGCGCCGCGCGTGGACCATCGACAGGGTCTCGCGGGAGCGGCCGTGGTTCTGCACGCCGATCAGCTTGTGGTGCGATAGCAGCACTCGCGCCTCGAGCCGGCGGCCGATATCGAACGCCTCGTCGAGCGCCGCGGCGATCCAGTCACCCTCGTTGCGCAGGTGCGTCGCGTAGACGAGATCGAGCCCCTGCGCCGGCGCGGCGACGCCGACGACCTCCTGCGGCGTCGCGGCGGCGGCGTTGGGATAGAACAGCCCCGTGGAGAAGCCGAGCGCGCCGGACTCGATGGCCTCGGCGAACAGCTCGCGCATCTCGTCGATCTCGCGCGGGGTGGCGGCCTTGTCGAGATCCTCGATCACCGAGCGCCGCAGCGTGGTCAGCCCCACCAGCGGCAGCGCGTTGACGGAGGCGGGCGCCTTCTCCAGCTCGTCGAGGTAGCCGCCGAAGGTGCGGAAGCGGAACAGGTCGGCCTCGCCGAGCAGGTTCATCGGCGGCGCGGGCGGGCGGCCGAAGGTCGGCGCGAGCGAGATGCCGCAATTGCCGATGACGACGGAGGTGACGCCCTGGCTTACCTTGGCGCTCATGTCGGGCTGGGTCAACAGGTAGCCGTCGTCGTGGGTGTGGCAGTCGATGAAGCCCGGCGCGACGGTGAGGCCGGTGGCGTCGATGCGCCGCGCGGCCTCCGCCCCGGCGAGATCGCCCACCGCGACGATGCGGTCGTCGCGCATGGCCACGTCGGCGCGGAACGCGGGCGAGCCGGTGCCGTCGACGACCGTCCCGCCTTCGATCAGCGTGTCGTAGGCGCTCATTCTTCCCGCACGGCTGCGATGCAGTCGATCTCCACGAGGATCCCGATCAGCTGGCAGGAGACGGTCGTGCGCGCCGGCGGCTCCTCGGGGAAGAACTCGGCGTAGACCCGGTTGAAGTCGGCGAAGCGGGTGGCGTCGGTGAGGTAGACGTTCATCTTCAGCACGTCGGCCAGCGAGCTGCCCGCGCCCTTCAGCACCGTCTCGAGATTGCGCAGGGTCTGGCGGACCTGGGCCTCGAAGTCGTCCGGAACGGCGCCGGTCTCCGGGTCCTGCGGCCCCTGCCCCGAGGCGTAGACGGTGCCGTTGAGGATGACGGCGTGGGAGAAGTGGCCGACCGGCGGGATCGCGTCTTCGACGATGATGGCTTTACGCATCGGGGGGACCTTGTACTGCTTGTTCGTTGGCGTTGAACCGGGACCGCGCGCGCTCGATGACTTCGAGCGGCCCGGTGTCGGTATCGAGCTCGATGGAGGGATCGGCCGCGGCGGGCTGCGCTGGGCCGTCCTTCAGGGCGTGGCCGGAGATGACGAGCACCACCGGACCGGACAGCTCGCCGAGCGGCGCACGGCGCAGGGCGGCGAGGGTGGCGGCGGAGGCGGGTTCGGCGGCGATGCCCTCGCGCGCGCCGAGCTCGCGCATGGCGTCGCGGATCTCGTCGTCGGAGACGGCGACGGCGGCGCCGGCGGTCTCGCGGATCAGCCGCAGCGTGCGGGTACCGTCCTCGGGGTAGCCGCGGAGGGCGTCGTTGATCGAGCCGGGGATGCCGGAGACCTCGCCCCAGGCGGCCACCTCCTCGGCCCCTTCGGCGAAGGCGCGGGCGATGGGCGCGCAGCCCGCCCCCTGCACGCCGATCGGGCGCGGGATCGTCTCGAGCCGCCCCGCCGCCTGCATCCGCCGCGCGCCGGTGACGATCCCGTCGAGCATCGGCCCCGCGCCGACCGGCACGACGACGGCCTCGGGCGCGCCGATTTCCTCGACGACCTCGTAGAGGATCGTGGAGTGGGCGACCGTGGTGTATGGGTTGAGGTACGTGGAGGTGAGGTTGGCCCAGGCCGGGTCGGCGCGGTTGATCTCCTCGGCCATGCGGTAGGCGTCGCTGAAGTCGCCGGCGACCTCCACTGTGATTGCGCCGTGCGCCTTGGCCTGCAGCACCTTGGCCACCGGCGTCCCCTTGCCGAGCGTCACGATGCAGGGCAGCCCGGCGCGCGCGGCGTAGGCGCTCACCGAGGCGGCGTTGTTGCCGGTGGAGGCGCAGACGATGCCCTCCGCGCCCAGCGCCTTCGCCGCCGAGACCGCCACGGCGGAGCCGCGGTCCTTGAACGAGCCGGTGGGATTGGTGAATTCGAGCTTGGCCCAGACCGGCCTGTCGGGGAACAGCCGCGAGAGGCGCAGGAGCGGCGTGCCGCCCTCGCCGAGCGTCACGACCTCCCCGTCGAGCGGCAGCGACGCCCGGTAGCGCGCGATGCCGGTGTCGGCCCCGGGGGCCGCATAGCCCTGCCCCGCCACCGAGAGCGTGCCGCCGCAGGCGGCGCAGCGCGGCAGGAGGTCGGGCGCGCGGCGCGTGCCGCAGAAGAAGCATTCCAGTTCGGCCCCGTTGAGGGGCGCAGCGTCTCGTGTCGCCGTCGACATCAGGAGAGCCCTGCCGTCCGGCTGTCGAGCGCCGCGCCGGTCTGCGCATCGAACAGGCGGGTGCGCTCGATGGCGAGCTTCAGCACGATCGTCTCGCCCTCGCGCGGCAGGTCGTCCATCGCGGCACGGGCGACGATCTCGGTGCCGGCGAGGTCTAGGTGCAGGATCACCTCCCCGCCGAGCGGCTCGACCAGCGTCACCTGCGCGGGCACCTCCACGGACGGCTCGTCCATCGGCGCACCCTGCGGCTGCATGTGCTCGGGGCGGACGCCGAAGACCACGTCGCGCCCGGCATGGGTGGCGAAGCGGGCGGCCTGCGCCTCGGGCAGCGGCAGGCGGGTGGCGTCGGCGAAGACGAGCGCCGCCCCGCCGGCCTCGACCTGAACGGGCAGGAAGTTCATTCCCGGCGATCCGATGAAACCCGCGACGAAGCGGCTGGCGGGGTGGCTGTAGAGCTCCTGCGGCGGGGCGACCTGCTCGATCCGCCCATCGCGCATGACGACGACACGGTCGGCGAGCGTCATCGCCTCGACCTGATCGTGAGTGACGTAGATCGTGGTGGTGCCGACGCGCTGGTGCACTCGCTTGATCTCGCTGCGCATCTGAGTGCGCAGCTCGGCGTCGAGGTTGGACAGCGGCTCGTCGAACAGGAAGGCCTGCGGGTGGCGCACGATGGCGCGGCCCATGGCGACGCGTTGGCGCTGGCCGCCCGACAGGGCGCGTGGCTTGCGCTCGAGGAGCCCTTCGATGTCGAGGATGCGCGCCGCCTCGCGGACGCGCCGCTCGATCTCGTCCTTCGGCGTCCTCCCGAGGCTGAGGCCGAAGGCCATGTTCTCGAATACCGACAGGTGCGGGTAGAGGGCGTAGTTCTGGAACACCATCGAGATGCCCCGTTCGCGCGCCGGCAGGTCGTTGACCTCGCGGTCGCCGATGCTGATCCTGCCCGACGAGATATCCTCGAGCCCCGCGATCATCCGCAGCGTGGTCGACTTGCCGCAGCCCGAGGGGCCGACGAGGACGACGAACTCGCCGTCGGCGATCTCGAGGTCGATGCCGTGCACCGCCCGGACGCCGCCGTAATCTTTGGCCACCTGGCGCAGCTCTACCCTAGCCATCGTCATCCCTCCCTCGCGCCGCCTCTCGCGGGCGGGTCGCACAGATTGCTGCCCCGGCGAAACGGTCGATCCGGGCCACTTTCAGCGGAATATCCGGTCATTTTCGCTTAGTCAATCGATTAAGGTTGCGTGAATCGCCGGACGCGCCTAACGATTGATCCGAGCGCGCAAGCTGCCGCGAGCGCCGCACGGCGGCCCGGCAACTCGCGTTCGAAACGGGAGGCCAAACCTCCGGACGAAAAGGCCGAGACCAACAGAGGAGGCTCAGGAATGAGCATGATGACAATGGCGACGCGGCTCGGAGCCGCCCTTCTCGCCACCACGGCGGCGACGGGCGTTCTCGCCCAGACCGAGGTCACCGTCTGGCACCAGGAGCAGGTGCAGCCGCGGATCGACCAGTTCCAGAAGGTGATCGACGCGTTCAACGAATCGCAGGACGAGTACGAGGTCGTCCAGCAGGTGCAGAGCTGGGGCAACATCTACCAGAAGCTGCCGCCGGCCGTGGAAGCGGGCATCCAGCCCGACATCCAGTTCACCATTCCCGATTTCACCGTCACCGTGCGCGACACGGGCGTGGTGCAGCCGGTCACCGAGTTCGTCGAGCGCCTCGACGAGGAGCACGGCTTCATCGAGCAGGCCGTGGTGCCCTACACCGACGACGGCGAGGTCTGGGCGGTGCCGGTCTACGGCATGATCCAGGTGCTCTGGTACCGCAAGGACATGTTCGAGGCCGCCGGCCTCGATCCCGAGAGCCCGCCGCAGACCTGGGACGAGCTGCTGAGCGCCGCCGAGACCCTCACGGGTGATCGCACCTTCGGCATCGGCGTGCCGGCCTCCAAGAGCCTCGCCACCGACCAGGTGCTCTACTCGTTCATGGCCGCCAACAAGGGCCAGGAGCTGTTCGCCGAGGACGGCAGCGTCGCCTTCGACACGCCCGACAACGTCGAGACGCTCGAGTTCTACCGCCAGCTCGCCGAGCTGTCGCCGAGCGGCATCGGCTCGTGGACCTGGGCGGAGCCGCAGGACGCGCTCAATGCCGGCAGCGTCGCCATGGCGATCGAGAAGGGTCAGTACCTGTCGACCTTCGAATCCGCCTCCGGCCGGCCCGCCTCAGATCTCGGCTGCGCCCCGGTGCCGGTCTCCGACGACGGGGAGCGCGCGTCGATCTACTACTCGAACGGCGCGATGATCATGACCGACGATCCCGACCGCCGCGCCGGGGCCGAGGCGTTCCTCGCCTTCGTGCTCGAGCCCGAGAACTACGCCGAGTTCCTGCTCGCCGAGCCGGGCCTGTTCCTGCCGCTGACCGAGGACGGCGCCACCGACGCGTGGAAGCAGGCCGAGGCGCTGCAGCCCTACCAGGAGTGCGTCGAGCTGATGATCGAGCAATCCACCTACGGCAAGCTGCCCGGCTTCAACCGCGGCACCGTCGAGGACGCCATCGGCCCGATCATGGCGCAGAACCTGATGAGTCAGGTCGTCCAGCGCGTCGTCGTCGGCGACGAGAGCCCCGCCGACGCCGTGGCCTGGGGCCAGCAGCAGATGGAAGAAGCCCTGTCGGAATGAGCACCACCGGCAGTTCCGCACAGGCTGCGAACGCCGAGACCGACGCCGCCGGCCCGAAAGGGTCGGCGGTTGTCCCGGTGCGCGCGCGTCTCGGCCGCCTCTTCGCGGCCCCGATCATGATCTGGCTGGCGCTGACCATCGCGCTGCCGCTGGGTTATTGCATCTGGATCAGCCTGACCAACGCCAACACGATGGGCGGCACGCCGCGCTTCGTGGGCCTCGCCAACTACGTCACCGTCCTCACCGACGGCACGGTCGGCGGCCCGTTCCTGCGCAGCCTCGCCTGGGCCATCGGCGGCGCGATCATCCAGACCCTGCTCGCCGCCGGCGCGGCGCTGCTGCTCAACCGCCGCTTCGCGGGCCAGCATATCGCGCGCACCTGGATCATGGCGTCCTGGGTCGTGCCCACCATCGTCACCGCCTTTTTGTGGCGCTGGATGCTCAACGCCGACTTCGGCGTGGTGAACCACGTGTTGCAGAGCCTCGGCCTCATCGGCCGGCCCATCGATTTCCTCGGCGATCCCGACTTCGCCTTCATCACCGTCACGCTCGTCAACGCCTGGCGCTGGTTCCCCTTCATGACGCTGCTGATCCTCGCCGCGCTGACCCGCGTCGCGCCGGAGTATTACGAGGCCGCACGCGTCGAGGGCGCCACCTCCTGGCAGGTCTTCACCCGCGTCACGCTGCCCTTCATCCAGCCGGTCCTCTACGTCGTCGGGCTGCTCGGCACGCTGTGGTCGATCAACGTCTTCGACATCATCTGGCTGACCACCAAGGGCGGCCCGCTCGACATGACCGAGACGATGCCCGTCGCGATCTACGAGCGCGCGTTCCAGCAGTTCCGGCTCGGCGAGGCCAGCGCGATGTCGGTCAGCCTGGCGCTGTTCCTGCTCGTCTTCGCCTATTGCTTCATCCGCTTCGTGCCGCGCGGCGCGACTGAACAGGAGGTGATCTGATGGCCGCTCGCCCCCTTGCCGCGCCAGTGATGCGCAACCTGCTGACGCTGCTGATGCTGCTGGTGATCGGCCTGCCGTTCATCTGGATGATCCTGTCGTCCTTCCAGCCCACCTCGGTGCTCATCAACCCGCGCGAGCTGTTCCGCCCGGACGCCTTCACGCTGGAGAACTACGCCCGGCTGCCGTCGGAGGCGAATTTCCTGCTGATCCTGCGCAATAGCCTCGTGGTGGCGCTGGCGAGCACCGCCATCGCCATCCCGCTGGCGCTGCTGGCGGCCTACAGTGTCTACCGCACGCGCTACCGGGGGCGGCAGACGGTCTACCTGCTGCTGCTGGTGGTCTACGTCTTCCCGGGGATCCTGCTGCTCGCGCCGCTGTTCAAGCTGTTCTCGATGTCGGGCGTGCTGAACACGTGGCTGAGCCTGATCATCATGAACGTCACCTTCAGCGCCCCCTTCAGCGTCTGGCTGATGCGCGGCTTCTTCACGTCGATCCCGCACGGGATCGAGGAGGCCGCGGCCATCGACGGGGCGACGGACATGCAGATCCTGCGTCGCATCATCGTGCCGCTGACCGCGCCGGGGATCGTCGTCACGGGGACCTACACCTTCGTCTACAGCTGGACCGAGTTCCTGTTCGCCTCGGTGTTCCTGATCGACGACAGCCTCAAGACCCTCCCCATCGGGCTCGAAGGGCTGGTGACGCAGTACAGCATCGACTGGGGCCTGCTGTCGGCCGCGGCAGTGATGACGGCGCTGCCGGTCGTGGCGCTGTTCGCATTCGCCGGGCGCTACTTCGTCGAGGGCGTGACGGCCGGCGCCTCCAAGTGAGGCGCGGGACGGCTCAGAGTTGCGGGGGCGGAAGGCCCGCCCCCGCGTGCACCATCGCCGCCTCGACATGACGGCGGCCGCCGCGCAGGGAGAAGCCGCCATGCCCCGCGAAGAAGCTCTCGAAGTCCAGCCCGGCGAGCTTGCGGATCGAGGCGATGCTGGCGGAGACGCTGCAATCCTCGATGTCCTGCAGGATCACCCGACCGCCCGCGAAGACCGCATCCCCCGCCACCAGCGCGTCGATCCCGTCGCCGCGGACCCGGTAGCAGCAATGATCCGCGCTGTGGCCGGGCGTCTCGAGCAGCGTGACCTCGAGCCCCGCCAGCCGGTGCGCCTGCGCCGGGGCCAGCACCTCGTCGACCTCCGGAGGCGTCCATTCGTAATCGAGGGGGTAGAAATGGCCGCGCGCCTTGTCGAGGCTGATCAGCCGCTCGTCGCGCCCCGCCAGGATCCGCGCCGTCTCCGCCCCGCTCAGAAGCCGCGCGCGCGGCAGCTTCGCCATCAGCGCCGCCGCGCCGCCGGAATGGTCGGCGTGGGCATGGGTGAGCAGAACGGCCGCGACGTCCCCGGCCGCGATGCCGCAGAAGGCCATCCGCTCCAGCATCGCGCCGGTGTCGACACCCGCGCCGGTGTCGAAGACCAGCCAGCCCTCCGGCCCCCGGAAGGCCCAGACGCTGCAGTCGAGATCATGGGTCAGCGCCTGTCCGGTGGCGCCGCTGGCGATGAGGCAGATGTGGCTGTCGAGGATCATGGGCGGACCGTAGCATCGGCGAATTCGCCCAACAATGTCAGTTGCAACAGGAGATGACGCGATGAACGCGACGCAGGATTTCTCGGGCAAGGTGGTCATCGTCACCGGCGCGGCTTCCGGCCAGGGGCGGGTCGCGGCGGGAATGTTCGCCGCGCGCGGCGCGCAGGTGATCCTCGCCGACGTCGACCTCGCCGGCGCGCAGGCGGCGGCCGACGAGATCGGCGGCCTCGCGCTCGAGGTCGACGTGGCGCGCGAGGCGGACCTGGCGGCGATGGTGGCCGAGGCCGAGCGCCGCTTCGGCCGTCTCGACGTTCTGTTCAACAACGCAGGCGTCGGCTTCAGCGCGAGCCCGCGCTACAAGATGGCGGGGATTACCGAGACCCCCCTCGAGGCCTTCGACGCCATCGTCGCGATCAACCTGCGCGGCGTCGCGCTCGGCTGCAAGCACGCCCTGCCCCTCATGGCGCGCGGCGGGGGCGGCGCGATCGTCAACAGCGCCTCGATCAACGCCATCGCCGCCGTGCCCGGGGCCGACGCATACACCGCCGCGAAGGGCGGCGTCGTCTCCCTCACGCGGGTCCTCGCCTCCGACTGGGGGCCGCGCAACGTGCGGGTGAACTGCATCTGCGCCGGCCCCATCGCGACGCCGATGATCGGCGAGCTGCTCGAGGACCCGGAGTTCGAGGCGTCCATGACCACCAACATCCCCCTCGGCCGGGTCGGGCGGGCCGAGGAGGTGGCGGAGGTGGCGGTGTTCCTCGCCTCCGACGCCGCCAGCTACATCAACGGCGTGATCCTGCCCGTGGACGGCGGCTGGTCGGCGCGCTGAGGGCGGCGCCTCAGCGGTAGATCAGCGTCGGCAGCCACATGGTGATGGCCGGCACGAAGGTGATGAGGCCGAGCACCAGGACCAGCGGGAGCAGGAACGGCGCGGTGGCGACGACGCAGCGCTCGAACGGGATCTTGGCGACCCGCGCGAGCACGTAGAGCACCATCCCCACCGGCGGCGTCAGCAGCCCCAGCATCAGGTTCAGCACCATGATGACCCCGAAATGGACCGGGTCGATGCCGAGCTCCACCGCCACCGGCAGCAGCACCGGCACGAGGATCGTGATCGCCGCGACCGTTTCCATGAAGCAGCCCACCACCAGCAGGATCAGGTTGATCAGCAGCAGGATAATCCAGGGCCGGTCGGACGCCGACAGCAGCATCCCCGCCGCCGCCTCGGGCACGCGGTTGGAGGTCAGGATCCACGCGAAGATCGACGCCGCGCCGACGACGAAGAGCACCACCGCCGTGGTCTCGATGGTGTCGAACGTCACCCGCAGGAACCGGCGCATCGTCAGCGTGCGGTAGACGACGAGGCCGAGGAACATCGCCCAGGCGCAGGCCGCGACGGCCGCCTCGGTCGGCGTGAAGGCGCCCGACAGGATGCCGCCGACGATGATGACCGGGGTCATCAGCGACAGGAACGCGCGCCCGAACGAGCTCACCAGGACCGACATGACGAAGGGCTGGTCGCGCGGGAAGTTCCGGCGGCGCGCGAAGTAGGCGACCATCAGCATCAACGACAGCGCCATCACGATGCCGGGGATGAAGCCGGCGGCGAAGAGCTGGCCGATCGAGGTGCCGGCGACGACGCCGTAGATCACCATCGGCAGCGAGGGCGGGATGATCGGGCCGATGGTCGACGAGGCGGCGGTGACGCCCACGGCGAAGCCGGGGTCGTACTTGGCGTCGCGCATCGCCTTGATCTCGATGGCGCCGAGCCCGCCCGCGTCGGCCACCGCCGCACCGGACATGCCCGCGAAGATCACCGAGGCGCCGACGTTCACGTGGCCGAGGCCGCCGCGCATCCAGCCCACGAGGGCGAGCGCGAAGTTGAAGATCCGCTCTGTGATGCCGGCGGTGTTCATCAGGTTGCCGGCGAGGATGAAGAACGGCACCGCGAGCAGCGGGAAGCTGTCGACCCCGTTGATCATCCGGTGCGCCACGACCATCGGCGGCGGCATCCCGTTGGCCAGGATGTAGAGCGCCGACGAGCCCGCCAGCGCGATGGCCACCGGCACCCCGAACAGCAGCAGCCCGAAGAGGATGACGAAGAGAAAGGCGATTTCCACGGCTGGGCGCTCCTAGTCCATCGCGCGCACGGCGTCGGCGTGCAGCTCGGGGTCGATGAGTTTGCTGGTGCCGGTGCTCAGGTGGAGCCAGGCATTGCGCAGCGCGTAGAGCGCCATCGCGGCGAAGCAGGCGGCGACGAACCAGTAGACGAGCGACTTGGGCACGTCGATCGACACCATCATCTGCTGCGTGCGCCCGGCGAGCTGGCCCGACAGGTAGGCGAGCCCGGCGTAGAAGGCGATGGAAACCGCGTCGATCAGCGTCTGCGCCACCCGCCGCAGCGGCCGCGGGACCCATCGGTAGAGGAACTCAACCGCGATGTGCGCGCTCTTGCGCACCGCCATGACCGAGCCGGTGAAGGTCACCGCGATCAGCAGGAAGCGGGCGATCTCCTCGGTCCAGCCGAGCGAGTCGTTGAGCACGTAGCGGGTGAAGAATTGCAGGAAGACGACAAACGCGAGCACCCAGAAGATGAGCATGACGAGCGCGTCGTCCCATCGGAGGTCCGACAGGTCGATCTCGTCTTCCTCGATATGCAGCGCCGGCCGGATCTGGCCGTCCTCGTCGGTCTGCTCGCGCCTGTCGGTCATGATCTCGTCGTCCCTGTGGGGCAAGGGGCCGGCCCCCGCGCGGGGGCCGGCCGGGCTGGCTCGCGGTTACTGGCCGATGGCCTGGAGACGGTCGTAGGTCTCCTGGTCCCAGGTCGCCATCTCGCCGTTGTGCATCGCCTGCACCGCCTCGATGAACGGCCCGCGGTCGACCTCGTTGACGTTCACCCCCTGCTCGCGGAACCACTCCGACAGCTCCGCCTCCTGGTCGCGGATCGCGTCGGTGGCACAGGCGGCGGCGTTGTCGATGGCCTGCGACAGCGCCTGCTGGTCGGCCTCGTCCATGCTGTTCCAGGTCGGGCCGCCGACGATGGTCAGCAGCGCGTCGGTGATGTGGCCGGTCAGGTTGATGTCCGACTGCACCTCGTAGAACTTCTTGGCCTGGATCGTCGGCAGCGGGTTCTCCTGCGCATCGACCGTGCCCTGCTGCAGCGCGAGGTACACTTCGGCGAAGGCGATCGGCGTCGGGTTGGCGCCCACGGCCTCGGGGAACATCATGTAGAGCGGCGCGTTCGGCACGCGGATCTTCAGCCCCTCCATGTCCTCGGGCGCGGTGATCGGCTTGTTCGAGGTGACGTGGCGGTTGCCGTAGTAGGTGAGCGCCTCGATGTGGTTGCCCGTGGCGTCGGCGTAGCCCTGGCTCAGCTCCTCGAACAGGTCGGAATTGCGGAACGCGTCCCAGTGCTCGTAGTCGCGGAACATGTAGGGCGCGCCGCCGATGGCCATGGGGCCGTAGGCCCGGCCGGCGAACAGCTGGCCGGTGTAGATGATGTCGACGGTGCCGAGCCCGAGGCCCTCGTTGATGTCGACTTCCTTACCCAGCGAGGAGGCCGGGAAGACCTCGATGCCGTAGCGGCCGTCGGTCGCCTCGACGAGATCGTCGTGCGCCTCGACGGCGCAGGTGTGGTAGGCCTCGGTGGACTCGTAGACGTGGGCCCACTTGAGCATCCGCTCCGCGTCCTGCGCCGCGGCCGGCGCGGCGGCGGTCAGCGCGGCGGCGGCGGTGGTGGCCAGCGCGATGGCCTGGGTCAGCTTCTTCGTCATCTTGTATCCTCCCTGATTGATGACTGCTTGGTTTCGGGTCGTCACCTCCCCTCCGGACGGGTCCGGAGCGGGTCGATGCCGTGCGCCTCGGCGAAGCGCGCGAGCGCCTCGACGGAGGTGCGGTCGAGCGTCATGCCGAGCGCGCGCCGGCGCGCGGCCTCCGCCCATTCGCGGGTGCCGGGCGCCATCACCGTCTCGCCCGGCGCGGCGGCCGACGCGGCGATGGCCGCGAGGTAGCGGCGGATCACGCCCTCGAAGACGGCGCGGCCGGAGAAGGCCTCCGGGTCGAGCGCCATCACGAAGGCGCCGAGCTTGCGCGGCGTCGCCATGTCGTCGCTGATCATCGGCGGCAGCTCGGCGCTGAGCGGCGCGTCGGAGAAGGCGGTGGAGAAAACCTCCGCCAGCCCCGCGAGCCCCGCACCCTTGTAGCCGAACAGCGCGCCGCCCAGCGGGGCGAGCATCTCGGCGACGTCCGGGTCGGTGACGTTGGCGCCGCTGGCGTCGGAGGCGACGTCGTCGGGCAGCGCACGGCCGAGGCTGCGGCTGAGCTGGACCCGGTTGAAGGGGATCGCGCTGGTCGCCATGTCGAGCAGCCACGGATCGCCCTCGCCCGCCGGCGCGGCGGCGGCGATGGGGTTGGTGCCGTGGAAGCGCTCGGCGCCGCCATGCAGCCGCACGAAGCTGTCGGAGTTGCAGAAGGCCAGGCCCATCATGCCGTGCCGCGCGATCTCGAGCGCGTAGGCCCCGGCCGCGCCGAAGTGCGACGAGCCCCGGATCGCCACCGCCGCCAGCCCGTGACGCGGCGCAAGCTCCAGCGCCCGCTCCACCGCCGCGTAGGCCGCGCGGGCGCCGTGGGCGTCGTCGCCGTCGAGCACGCAGGCGCCGCCGCTCTCGCGCACGACGCGCACGTCGGGGCGCTTGTTGAGTCGCCCGTCGCGCAGACCGTGCAGGTAGTGGGGCAGCAGCCGGAAGCCGTGGGTGTCGACGCCGTGCTCCGAGGCGTGCAGCAGGGCCTTCGTCACCGCCTCGGTCGTGGCCGCGTCCGCCCCCACCGCCGCGAGCGCGGCGCGCGAGAAGCGCTCCATCTCGGCCAGATCCACGCGCACCGGCGCCAGCGCCTGCGCCGGCGCGGCCTCCTGCTCCGCCTCCGCCGCGAGCCGGGCGAGGTAGGCGTCGGTCGTGTCGCCGATATGAACCTCCAGCAGCGCCACGGCCTCGTCCATCCGCCCGGCGGCCACGGCATCCGCGATCTCGCGGTGCTCGCGCAGGGACTTCTTGTTGAGCGCGTCGTCGAGCGACAGCCGGTTGCGCAGCGCCTGCACCCGGAACGACAGCATCCGGTAGTTGTCGTGCACGTAGCTGTTGCCGCAATTGCGGAAGATCGCGTGGTGGAAATCGTTGTCGAGCAGCTTGTAGGCGTCCGTGTCGCCGCGCGACATGGCCACCTCCATCCGCGCCACCACGTCCTCGAGCGCGGCGCGCAACGCGTCGGGATTGCGCGCGACGGCCATGCGCATCGCCTGCAGCTCGAGCATCTGGCGCAGCTCGCCGAGTTCCCCGACCTCGCCGTCGGCCATGGCGAAGACGCGCGCGCTGCGGCCCGAAGCCATCTCGATCAGCCCCTCGCGCTCGAGTTGCAGCAGGGCCTCGCGGATCGGGCTCTTGCTCATCCCCAGCAGCTCGACCAGCTCCGCCTCCGGCAACTTGCGCCCGAGCGGAAATGCGCCCCGGACGATCCTGTCGCGGATCGCTTCGCGCGCCTGTTCCGACAGCTTCTGCCGCTCCAGCCGCTCCTTCGACGCGGTCGTCTCCGTCACCCGAACGTCCTCCCTGCGGCGGACGGTATATCATATATCCGATCGCGCAAGGACACATCTTCAGCGGCTCGCTGCCGGCGGCGGCAGCAAGCCTGTCGCCAGCGAACGGGCGGGGTTCAGAACAGCAGGTCCGGCAGGAACAGGGCGATGGCGGGGAAGGCGGTGAGCACCGCGATCGCCGCGAGGTGGATGATCCAGTAGGGCACCGTGGCCCGGGCGACGCGGCCGAGGCTGACCTCGTTGTCGGTCAGGCTCGCGAGGACCGACAGGTTGAGGCCCACGGGGGGCGTGACCTGGCCGATCTCGATGACGATGGTGATCATCACGCCGATCCAGATCGGGTCGTATCCGAGGCCGACGAGCAGCGGGAAGACCACGGGCAGGGTCATGATCATCAGCGACAGGCCGTCGAAGAAGCAGCCGAGCACGAGGTAGATCAGCACCACGAGGAGCAGGATCGTGTAGCGGTCGAGCCCGCTGCCCGCGACGGCATTGAGGATCTGCTGGGGCACGCCGAGGATGCTGACGGACTGCGCGAGGATCGTCGCGCCGAGCACGACGAAGCCGATGGCGGCGAAGAGCAGCGTCGCGTGGAAGATCGCCTCGCGCAGCTTCGCGAGGGTCAGGTCGCCCCAGATGAACGAGATCGCCGTCGCGAGGACGACGCCGAGCGCGGCGGCCTCGGTCGGCGTGGCGATGCCGCCGATGATGCTGCCGATCACCGCGAGGATCAGCAGCAGCAGCGGCCAGATCTGCGCCATGCCGCGCAGGATCGCACCCAGCGGCATGTGACCCTGCTCGCGCGGCGCGACGTGGGGCTGGCGCAGCGCCTTGACGAAGATGTAGGCCATGAACGCCGCGCCGATCATCAGCCCCGGCACGATGCCGGCCATGAACAGCCGCCCGATCGAGGTCTCGGTCAGCGCGCCGAAAATCAGGAAAGACAGGCTCGGCGGGATCAGCAGCCCCAGCGTACCGCCGCCCGCGAGCGAGCCGACGATTACGTCCTTGTCGTAGCCGCGCCGCGTCATCTCGGGGTAGGCGACCGAGCCGACGGCGGCGGCGGTCGACAGGCTCGAGCCGCTGACCGCGCCGAACATGGTGCAGACCGCGATGTTGGTGTGCAGCAGCCCGCCCGGCACCTTGCTGAAGACGGGGGCGAATGCGGCGTAGGCGCGGTTGCTCACGCCGCTGCGCAGCAGGATCTCGCCCAGCAGGATGAACAGCGGCACGGCGCTGAGCGTGAACGAGTTGAAGACGTTCCAGATCGCGTCCACGGCCAGCCCGGTGGCGCCGTTGGAGAAGACCTGGAGCAGGATCATGCCCGTCAGCCCGAGGGCCGCGCCGAGGGCGACCCCGGTGGCGGCGCTGGCCACGAGCGCGCCGATGAGTGTGGTCCAGAACACCGCTCAGTCCTTGTTGTCGGTCACGTCGGGCAGCGCCTCGAGCGAGGCATGGCGCTCGGGGGGCAGCAGGCCGGTGAGGCGGCCGGCGAAGATCAGCCACGTCAGCCCGACCGACACCGGCAGCGCCGCCATCCACGGATAGAGCAGCAGGCGCGCCGTCTCGGACTTGAGGTTGCGCTTCCACGCGAACTCGAGCCAGGGCAGCGCCTTGAGGAAGATCCAGCCGAAGAACACCAGCCCCACCAGCAGCGCCGCGATCCGCACCGCGCCGCCGAACCGCGGCTCGAGCGCGTTCGACACGATGGAGACGCGGACGTGCTGCGCCCTGAGCGTCACCAAGGGCAGGCCGAGGAAGAGCATCGCGGTCAGCAGCAGGCCGACGACGTCCTCGGTGATGTGCAGCGGCGTGCCCGCGACGCGGCGCAGGATCACGCTGGTCGTGACGAGACCCACGATGGCGATCATGCACGCCGACGCGGCCAGCGCCAACGCAAGGGCCAGACGGTCCAGCCCCTGCGCGAGGTGATGACGAAAGCGCGTCACCGGAGGCTTAGCGCCCCAGGGCCGTCAGCACGCGCTCGCGGTAGTCGAGCGCGTTGCCGCCCGCTTCCTCGGCCAGCATCTGCCAGGTCTCCGAGACCGCGTCGATGAACAGCGCGCGGTCTTCCTCCGGGAAGTCGTCGTGCCAGGTGATCCCCTGCTCCGCGAGAGCCTCGCGTGCGGCCATCTCGTTCTCGAGGTCGGCGTCGTACTGGTTGGTCCGCTCCCAGAGCGCGTCCGCCGCCTCGGTGATCGCCGACTTGATCTCGGGATCGGTCGATTCCCACAACTCGTCGGGCACGCCGATCGTGTAGGGCGCCGAGGCCATCGGATAGAGGAAGGCGGCGTGTTCCGTCACTTCCTGCAGGGAGATCGTGCTGGCGTAGAGCGCCGGGTAGAGCGCGCAATCGACAACGCCGGTGCGCAGGGCCACGTACGTCTCTTCCTGCGGGATGATCTGCGCGGCGACGCCGAGGTTGGTGAAGGTCTCGACCTGCTCGCGCGCCCAGACGCGCAGCTTGACGTCGCGCAGCTGCTCGAGCGTGTTCACCGGCTCGTCGCGGCAGAAGACCGAGACGGAGAGCGTCGGGATCGCGACGAAGCCGACGGTGGTGATGCCCCACTCGTCGTACTCCTCCTCGTAGATCTCCTGGGCCACGGGCAGCACCTTGAGCAATTCGTCCACCGTGCTGATCGCGCCTTGCACGAAGACCGAGCCGAGCGCGGGCGCGTCGCGGCCGAGATAGTTCGCCCACATCAGGCTCATTTCGACGGCGCCCGTCGGCACCACGCGCAGCAGGTCGGTGTTGGGCAGGCCGAGCGAGCCGCCGTGGTAGACTTCGATCTCGAAGTCCCGATCGGCGAGCGCGGTGTTCACGTCCTCGGCGAACTGCTCGATCTGCGCTGACTCGGGGCGGGTCTCGGGCAGGAAGTTGTTGAAGCGCCAGGTCTCGGCCAGCGCGGGTCCGGCGAGCGCGGTGCCGGCGGCGAGGGCGAGTGCGGTGGCGTGCAGTGAGGTTTTCATGGGGGTCTCCTGTCGGATCACGGTTGGGAGGCGTCTCGAGCTTCTTTCTGCACGTCAACTCACCCCGGGTGCAAGCGATCCGCCGTCAGCAGGAAACGAGGTCGCGGGGCAAGCGGTTCATGAAGACCGGGCCGTCGTCGGTGATCTCGACCTGGTCCTCGACGATCATGCCGCCCACGCCGGTGACGTAGATCGGGCACTCGAAGGCCAGCACCATGCCGCTTTCGATCCGCGTCTCGGCCTGCGCCGAGATGAACGGCCATTCCTCGGAGCCCGGCCCGGTGCCGAGGCCGTGGCCGAAATGGCCCCGGCTGTAGCCGCTCAGGCCCTGTGCCCGAATTGCCGATTGCGTGGCGCGATGCACCTCCGCCAGCGCCACGCCCGGATGCAGCAGCGCCGCGCCGGCGTGAAAGCCGGCCATCAGGGCGGCATGCATGTCGGACTGCAGGCGGCGCGGCGGCCCGACGACGAAGGTGCGCCCGCTGTCGGAGGTGTAGCCCTGCATCAGGCAGCCCACATCCACCTTGACCAGGTCGCCGGCCGCCGCGACCGCGTCGCCGCCCCACGGGTCGGGCCCAACGGAGATGTACTCCCACGCGCCGGTCATCGGCCGCCCCGCCCCCTCGGCCGCGACCGTCTCCGACCAGACCGCCGCCAGATCGCTGCGCCGGACGCCGACCGTCACCGCGTCGCGCACCGCCGCGATGCCGACTTCCGCGACCTGCACCGCGTCGCGCAGCAGCGTGATCTCCCCGGGCGACTTCACGGCGCGCAGGGTCCGGGCGATCGTGGTCGCATCGACGAGCTGCGCGGGGGCGAGCTCCTCGGCGAGGACCGGGTAGCCCCGCGCCGAGACGGCCGCCAGCTCGATCCCGATCCGCCCCCGCGCGAGCCCCTTCTCCGCGAGCGCGTCGCGCAGGTGGCGATAGCACGCGCGGGCGTCGAAGGTCTCGGGGCGCGCGTTGCCCGCGGGTCGCTCCGCCCCGCTCCAGAGCGGCTCGAACTGCGCGGCGGCAGGCCCGTCGAGGTCGGGCTCGGCCAGCGTCATCGACTCCACCCAGATCGCGCTCTCGCGCACGTCGGCAATGTGGCTGCCGCGGCGGAAGCCCGCCGCGAAGAGGTCGCTGACGACGGCGGTCTCCGGCACGCCCGGATCGGCCGGGACCAACACCGCCACCGCCCCCTCGCGCCGCCACATCGTCGCCACCCCCGGCGCCGCACCGGTGGCGTGCGCGAAGGCTTCCGGCGAGAACAGCACCAGCGCGTCGAGCCCCTCGGCCTGCATCAGGCGCTGCGCCGCCCGTCGGTTCAAATGCGCCATACCCGTCCCTCCCTGTGCGCCAAATCGGGCGCGGCCGATCCAGTGCGTGACTAGCGTTCGAGGCCGTCTCTCACAATGGCCGCGACCGATGCGGCCGCCCCCTCTCGGATTGAACGCGCGATGCGCTATGTTTCCCGAGAGCGAGACGAGGACCGACACCATGAGCTATTCCCCCATCCCCGACCCGAAGCTCGGCGACCGCGACACGGTGAACGCGATCGAGACGCTGATCGTGCCCCGCGCCGTCGATCTGGGCGACATGGAAGTGCGCCGCGCCCTGCCCTCGACCCAGCGGCAGATGGTCGGCCCGTTCATCTTCTTCGACCAGATGGGCCCGGCGGAGTTCCTGACCGACCGGGGCATCGACGTGCGCCCGCACCCGCACATCAACCTCGCCACGCTCACCTACTTGTTTGAGGGCGAGATCCTGCACCGCGACTCGCTCGGCACCGAGCAGGCGATCCGCCCCGGCGCAGTCAACTGGATGAAGGCCGGCCAGGGCATCGTGCACTCCGAGCGCACCTCCGACGAGAAGCGCAAGCAGGGCCAGCGGCTGTTCGGGCTGCAGACGTGGATGGCGCTGCCCGAGGCGGACGAGGAATCCGACCCCGAGTTCATCCATCACGGCGCCGAGGACCTGCCCGTATTCGACAGCGACGGCATCAAGGCGCGGCTGATCGCGGGCGAGGCCTTCGGCGAGCGCTCGTCGTTGCGGACCGCCTCGGAGACGCTCTACGGCGATATCGAGCTGCAGGCCGGCCGGCAGGTGCCGATCGACGCCACCTACGAGGAGCGCGCGCTCTACACCATCTCGGGCGAGATCGAGATCGCGGGCGACAGCTTCCCGCCGGGTCAGTTGCTCGTGCTGCGCCCGGGCGACGCGATCACCGTCAGGGCCACGTCGACGGCACGGTTCATGCTGTTCGGCGGCGCGCCGATGGGCGGGCCGCGCTACATCTGGTGGAACTTTGTCTCCTCGCGCCCCGAGCGCATCGAGGCCGCCAAGGAGGAATGGGCGCGGGGCCGGTTCGAGACGGTGCCGGGCGACGAGGCCGAGTTCATCCCCCTGCCCGAGAACATTGGCAAACCCCGCCGCGCGACGGGCGGCGTCTACTATCCCTGACAGAAGCGGCGCCCGTCTCTAATCCGGAGCC
This sequence comes from Oceanicola granulosus HTCC2516, assembly GCF_000153305.1. GTDB lineage: Bacteria > Pseudomonadota > Alphaproteobacteria > Rhodobacterales > Rhodobacteraceae > Oceanicola > Oceanicola granulosus. The sequence goes on along the minus strand of NZ_CH724109.1, from coordinate 229,909 downwards.
ACGAAGGGGAAGACACCGATCTCGCCGATCATCGCTAAGGTCCCGGGCAACCCGGTCCGCACCACGAGCTGGCAGCTCTCGAGATCGCTGTCCCGCCACGTCCAGCGGTCGCAGAGGCGGCTGTCGACGATCCGGCTTCGGCCCTCGCGGGCGGCGGGCAGGGGGCCGAGCGGGCCGCGTTGCTCCAGGTGGCCGCTTGCGGTGCGGATCTGGCTCCAGGACTGGCGCGCCAGCCAGCTGGGCCGGCCGACGATGCGGGCGTTCATCAGCAGCTCTTCGATTTCGCCGCCCTCGAGAGGTGTCGAGCGGGCGGGCGCGGTCGAGGCCGCCTCGCCCGCCGCGCGGGCGAGGCCGCTGCGGAGCAGGGCGTCCACCGCTGGGTCGGCGAAGCGGATCAGCTGTGCGGCGTCGGTGCCCGTGGGGCGGCTCCAGGTGGCGGCGCGCGGGTTGGTGTAGGTGATGTCGCCGAGGCGCCAGGCGCCGAAGGGGCGACTCTCGGAGGCGGCGACGAGGTCGGCGAAGGCGGCGCGGGCGCGGGGCGCGTCCGGCCCCAGCCCGCGGATCGCGGCGGCGAGGGCGAGGAGGCGCGGGGACGGGCTGGCGGTGCCGTCGAGCGCCATGGCCACGGCGTCCGCCGCCGCGGCGAGGTCGCCCTCGGCGAAAGTCGCGAGCGCGATGGCGGTGTAACCGCCGGCGGGGGCGGACGGCGACAGCAGGACGGCGCGGGTCGCCAGCCGGCGCGCCTCCCCCGTATCGCCGGTCAGGGCGAGGCTCTCGGCCAGCACCTCGAGGGCGGCGACATGCGCGCTCTCCGAGGCGAGCGCCTGCCGCGCCAAGATTTCGGCCTCGGCGTGATCGAGCCGCCGGAGCGCCAGGCGGGCGCGTGCGGCCAGAAGACCGGGGTGGTCGGCCTCGGTGCGCGCCAGTTGCCACTTCAGCAGGAGGTAGCCCTCCCGCCAGTGCAGACCGGCCGCGCGGGCGTGGGCGTCGGCGCCGAAGGCGATCCGCTCGTAGGCCAGCGCCAGCGCCGCGGCGGGTTCGGGAGCGGCGGGATGAGCCTGCGCAAGCTCTTCCAGCGCCGCCATCGCCTCGGCGTTGCCCTCGGGCGTGCCGGAATGGAGGCGGGCGAGCGCGCGCAGGTAGGCCGGCATCGCGGCATCGGTGAGGGTCGTGGCTGGCAGGTCGGCGGCGGGGCGGAGGGCGATGCCGATCCGCTCGCCGAGCTCCGCGACGATCTCGTCGCGCAGGAGGCGCGGATCGCCGGCGCTGCCCTCGAAGCGCTCGGCCCAGACCTCGCGGCCCGTCGACAGCTCGGTGATCCAGAGGTTGATCGTCCAGCCCTCGTCCACCGCCCGCACCCGCCCCTCGAGCACATGGCTCGCGGCGGTGCGGGCCTCGCCCCCCACGGGCACCAGCCGGCCGCTCTCGCGCGACAGGACGTGGAGCGACGCGCGGCGCACCAGCTCCGTCGCCAGATCGTCCGCGAAGCCTGTGGCGAGGTCTTCCGTCATCCCGCTGTCGGCGTGGAAGGGGCGAACGAGGAGGCGGATGCTGTCGGGCCGGGGCAGCGGATCGCGCAGGAGCAAGACCGACAGAAGCAGGACGCAGGTCACGGCGATGGCGACGAGCGGCCCGGTCGCGGATCGGCCCGAAGGCACCCCCCGCGCCACAGCGCCCGCTCGCGGGGCGAGGGAGCCGGACCTGATCTCCTCCGCCAACCCGAGCGATGCCTCCGACGGGGCGACAGCGAGGTCTTCCTCGAGCCGCGCCGTCATCGCCTCCAGCGCTTCGATCGCCGCCGCGCTCCGGCCCTCCAGCGCGAGACAGCGCATCTTCACCCGCGTCGCGGGCTCGTTGTAGGGGTCGATCTGCAGGAGCCGGTCCACGAGCGCCGGGTCGGCCTCGTCGGGCGCATGTTCCCAGGCGTTCATCAGCGCCGTGCCCGCGCCGGTCGCGATGGCCTCGAGCCGCGCGCGCTCCTGTTGCCGCCACTCGCGGTAGCCGTCTTCGGTGTCGATCGACAGATCGTCGAGGAACGGCCCGGCGTAGAGCGCGAGGTTGCGCCGCCAGCCCGCCGCTCCTCCCTCGCTGGCCGCGGCCTCTAGCTCCAGCGCGTCGACCGACACCCGATCCATCGCGAGCGCCACGGTCTCCGCCGACACGACGAGCGCCGGCGCGGCCTCGCCCAGCGCGCGCCGCAGGCTGTAGAGCGCCTGGCTGAGGGAGGCGAGCGACTGCCGCGTGCTGCCGCGGCTCCAGAGCAGGCTGGCGAGCCGCTCCCGCGCCAGCGGTCGGCTATTCGCCATGGCGAGCACCGCCAGCAAGGCGCGGGCCTTGCGCGTGTCGATCCTGATCGGCGCGCCAGCGGCGGTCGCGAGCGCGAACGGTCCGAGGAGTGTCAGCCTGAGGCAGCTCATGCCGGATGATCCGGCCAAGCCGGAGGCCCGGTCAAGCGGCCGCCCGGGGGCGGAGCTGTCGCCGAACGGCCGGGCCGTGCGCTTTTGAGACTGCCTTGAGAGCGCAATCGCCCTCAGCTGAGAGGCGAACGCCAGCCTCGGTTCATCGCGATCCAGCACGGGAGATTCGCAGATGAGACCCCTCAGCACCTTCGCCGCCCTGTTCCTCGCCACCGCCCAAGCCAGCGCCGAGCCCGAGGTCGCCGGCCTGCAGTCGCCGCACGAGCGCGGCACGATCCTGTCGCTGGTGGACGAGCTGGACCACTGGCTCGACCTTCACACCGACCTGCCCCGCGCCGCCACGCCGCTCGCGCGCGTGGAACTGGTCCCGCCGGGGGCGGAGCTGTTGCTCGAGGGGCGGACGACGACGCTCGATCACACGGTGCGGGGCGTCTACGACGAGCAGAGCGCCACGATCTACCTCGTGCGCCAATGGTATGGCGACACCACCCGCGACCGCAGCGTGCTGCTGCACGAGATGGTCCACCACCGGCAGGCGGAGGCGCAGCACTGGTATTGCCCGCAGGCGATGGAGTGGGACGCCTACCTCCTGCAGGAGGACTACCTGAACGCCCACGGCGAGACCGGCGGCTTCAACTGGGCCTGGGTGCTCCTGGCCTCGAGCTGCGCCGCCCGCGACCATCACCCCGACTGAGCGGGCTCAGAGGCCGAGCCCCCGCCGCCAGCGGGCGAACCGCGCCGTCAGCGCGTCACCGTGCTCGACCCAGAAGTCCGGGTCGAGCACCAGCGCATCCTCGAGCCGGTCCGTGCGCGACGGGATGTGCGGCAGCACCGGCTGGCCGGTGTGGAACCACGGCTCTCCCTCGGCGATGATCGCGAGCGCGGAGCGGCGCATCGGGCCATAGGGGATCCAGCGCGCCTGCGCGGCCTGCTGCTCGGGCGCGGCGACATGGCGGAGGAACGCCAGCGCGGCGGCCTCGTTGGGCGTGCCGGCGACGATGGCGAACCATTCCTCGTCGAGGATCTGCCCCTCGTAGACCGCGCCGATCCGCGTCTCCCCCGCGAGCTGCGCCGCCGCGACGCGGCCGTTGTAGGCGGTGCTCATGACGACGTCGCCCGCCAGCAGCAACGCCACCGGCTCCTCCCCCGACGACCAGAAGCGCAGGTCCGCCGCGATCCGGCTCAGCACCGAGAAGGCCCGGTCCTGCCCCGCCTCGGTGCGCAGCAGCGGGTAGACCTCGCCCGGGCGCACCCCGTCGGCCAGCAGGGCCATCTCGAGATTGGCCTGCGGCCAGGCGGCGATCGCGCGGGGGCCGGGGAAGGCGGCGACGTCGAAGAAGTCGGCGACGGAGGCGGGAGGCGCTGCGGGGAAGGCACTGGTGTCGTAGGCCGTCACCCAGGACCACGTGATGTTGGGCCCGACGCAGTCGTTGGGGCGCTCCATGACGAGGTCGCGGATGATCTCGACGGGGAACAGGTCGTCGGGCAACCGCAGGAACAGGCCGTCCGCGCATCCCTGCCGCGCATCCTGCCCGAGCACGTCGACGACATCCCACTCGATCTCGCCGCGCGCCACCTGATCGCGAACCTCGTCGAGGCCACCCTGGTACTCGACCCACGTGATGCCGAACCCGCTCAGGTCTTCGAAGCTGCCGGCGTAGGCGTTCTTCTGGCTGAGCTGATAGATGCCGCCCCAGGTCGCCACGGTGAGCTCGTCGGCATACGCGCCGGAGAGGCCGCGGACCGTTTCGAGCGCGGCGAGCAGCAGAACCTGATATCGCGGCATCCTCATCAGAGAAGTGTAGCGGCCGTGGCACGGCTCGATCAATCGCGAAGCGGTGCGAAATCTCCGACCATTCCTGTCAGCTATTGCATTACCCGACTCTTTTACTTAGTCACTGCGGCATGAGGTTGAAATGTTCGACAGCACAGTACGATGAGCCGGTGGAGCAGCGGGACGCGCCGCGTCTGCAGCTCCGGGATGCCTCGGTCGGGTATGGCGGCGCACCCATCGTGCGGAACGTGTCGCTGGACGTGCCGGACGGCGCCCTGACCGTGCTGGTCGGGCCGAACGGCTCTGGAAAGTCGACGCTGATGAAGGCGATGGCGCGCGTGCTGCGGCTGGACGCCGGAAACATCCTTCTGGACGGGCGCCCCATTGGCCAGCTTCCGACCCGGCAGGTCGCGCGGCGCCTCGCCCTGCTGCCGCAGGGGCCGGTGGCGCCGGAGGGGCTGCGGGTGCGCGAGCTGGTGGCTCAGGGGCGCTTCCCGCACCAGTCCCTGCTGCGTCAGTGGTCGCGCCGGGACGCGGACGCGGTCGAGGCGGCGATGGAGGCCGCCGATGTAGCGCAGTTCGCCGAGCGGCCGGTGTCGGACCTGTCGGGCGGGCAGCGCCAGAGGTGCTGGATCGCGATGGTCCTCGCGCAGGAGACCGGACTCTTGCTGCTGGACGAACCCGCGACCTTCCTCGACCTCAAGGTGCAGGTCGACCTGATGCAGCTGCTGCGACGGATCGCGAAGCAGGAGGGGCGGACGGTCGTCGTCGTCCTGCACGAGCTGAACGTCGCCGCCGCCTTCGCCGACCACCTGGTGATGATGCAGGACGGCCGCATCCGCGCCGAGGGCTGCGTCGACGCGGTCTTCAACGCCGCCAATCTCGCCAAGGTCTTCGGGCTGGATGCGACCGTCGTGCGGGATCCCGTCAGCGGCAGGCCCGTCTGCGTGCCCCGAGTCGAACCCGCCGTCCTTCACACGCCGAGGATCGCGGCGGAATGATTGTGCCGCTCGAGCGACCGGGCTTGTCGTCCCTCGCGCCGCTGCTGGGCATTGCCGCGGTGTCGCTCGCCTTCGCCTGGCACATCTCCGTCGGCGCCCGGTCGATCCCGCTCCACGTCGTGGTCGAGGCGCTGCTGAGCTACGATCCGGCACTGTTCGATCATGTGGTGGTCGTCGACCTGCGCCTGCCGCGCGCGCTGCTGGCCGCGCTGGTCGGTGCGGCGCTGGCGGTGGCGGGCGCGCTGATGCAGGGCGTGACGCGAAACCCGCTCGCCGAGCCCGGCATCCTCGGCCTGCTGGTCGGCGCCTCCTTCGCCGTGGTGGTCGTCGTGGGAGTGTTCGACCTGACATCGCCGACCCTGATCCCGCTCGTCGCGGCCGTCGGCGCGGTTCTCGCCGCGGGCGCGGTCTGGGGGATCGCGGCCGCTGCACCGGGCGGCGCCGCGCCGCTCACGCTCATCCTGGCGGGCGCGGCCGTCATGGCCTTCCTCGCCGCGCTCGTGACCGTCGCGAGCCTGCTCGACGAGCAGACCTTCGAGCAGCTGCGCGTCTGGATGACGGGCTCGCTCGCCGGGGCGCAAAACGAGGTCCTCAAGTGGGCCCTGCCCTGGTTCGGCGCCGGGCTGATCGTCGCCCTGGCCGTTGCCCGGCAGGTCACGGCGCTGGCCATGGGCGAGGAGACGGCGATCGGGCTGGGCACGGACGTGGTGCGGCTCAAGGCGCTGAGCCTGTTCGCCGTGGTGGCGCTGACCGCCGCCGCCGTGGCGCTGGCCGGGCCGATGGGGTTCGTCGGTCTCGTCGTGCCCCACGCCGTCCGGCTGCTCGTCGGGCAGGATTATCGGCGGATCGTGCCGTGGTCGGCGCTCGCCGGCGCCGGCTACCTGCTGGTGATCGACGTGGTCGCGCGGCTGCTGCTGGCGCCGGTCGAGATCTCCACCGGCCTCGTCACCGCCCTGATCGGCGCGCCGATCTTCGTGTGGCTCGTGAGGACGCGACTGTGACGACCGCCGGGATGTTCAGCCGGCTCGACGGCCCGGTGAGCTTCGCCCTGCCCCTGCGGGCGCTTGCCGTGCTGGGCCTGCTGCTCGGGCTGTGCTGCGTGCTGCTCATCGTCAGCCTGATGGCGGGCAGCTACCCTCTCGGCGCCCTCGACGTCGTCGCGACGCTCACCGGGCGGCCGCCGTCCGAGATGGCGCAGACGGTCGTGTGGCAGTTCCGCTTTCCCCGCACCCTCGCCGCGCTTGCGGCCGGGGCGCTGCTGGCCTTGTCCGGGGCGGCCCTGCAGAACGTGACCCGCAATCCGCTGGCCGACCCCTCGCTGGTCGGGGTGAGCCAGGGGGCCGGGCTGGCCGTCGTCGCGGCGATCGTGGTCTGGCCGGACTTGCCGCAGGCGCTCCGGCCGCTGCTCGCCTTCGGCGGCGCGCTGGCGGTGGCCGCGCTGATCCAGGGCATCGCGATGCGCCGGACGGGCGGCGCGACGATGCGCTTCATCCTGACGGGGATCGGCATCGCCGCCTTCATCTCCGCCCTGACCTCGGCCTTCCTGACCTACGGGCAGATCGACCGCGCGGTCTCGGCGCTCGGCTGGCTGGCCGGGTCCGTCCACGCGGCCGGATGGAGCGAGGCCGGGATGCTGGCCGGCACGCTGCTGTGCCTCGTCCCGGCCCTGTTCGCGGCGTCGCGCCCGATGGCCGCGATGCGGATGGGGCAGGACGTGGCGGTCGGACTCGGGCTCAAGGTCGGGCGGACGCGCGCGGCGCTCATCACCCTGTCGGTCGCGCTCGCGGCGTCGGCGGTCGCGATGGTGGGGCCGCTCGGCTTCGTCGGCCTCGTGGCGCCGCACATCGCGCACCGGCTGGCCCGCTCGGGCGTCGGCCTCCACCTCGCCCTCTCGGCCGCGGCCGGCGCGGCCCTGGTCGGCGCCGCGGACCTCGTCGGACGCGTGGCCTTCGCGCCCGTGCAGATCCCCGCCGGCCTCGTCACGGCGATCCTCGGGGTGCCGATCTTCGTCTGGCTCATCCTGCGCACGCAAGCGAGGCCCGCATGACCGTCGAGTTCCGAAGACCAGTCGAAGGCACGCCGGTGCCCGGCACGCAGGACGACCCCGACTTCGCCACCGTGGCAGCGTCCCTGCCTCGGCCACGCGACGCCTTCTCTGCCGTCCTGTCGCACGGCGCCCTGCCCCGCGACGCCCTCCGGCTCGCTTCGCCGGATGGCGCTCTCGTGGACGCATGGCTGCTGGCGGAGGCCGGCGCGGAGGCGGGCGCGGACCACAAGGTCGGGGCGGCATACCTGCTGGGGCGCGTCGCCTTCGCCCTGTGCGAGGTTCTCGCCGCGCTCGCGTTGCGCGGGATGGGGCCCGGCGACCTCTCCCCCGACGGCGTCGCGCTGGTGGCCCGGCGTGCCACTTGGAGCCTCGACGGGGAGAGCGGCGAAGGCCGGGCCTACGACGTGGTGCTGTCCGAGCCACGACTGGTCTCCCGCGACGACGCGACGGCCGCGCTCGGGCCGGCCATCCCGGTCCTCCTGACGCCGCTCGTCGAGGCGCTGACCGCTCGCTCCGGCCTGTCGCGCGGGGCGCTGTGGCGGATCGTCGGCGACTCCTTCGCCGGCGCGTTGCTGCTGCAGGGCAAGCACGACGAGCGGGAAGACGAGGCCATGGCGCTCGCGCTCGCGACCCTGCGCGACCGAGGCAGCCCGCTCTTCGCCCGGCAGACCGGGTTCTGCCGCGTCGACCTGCCGGAGCGGCCGGACATCGGCGACTGGTTTCGCGCGCGCGGCGGATGCTGCCGCTACTACACCACCGAGGGCGGCGACTACTGCTCGACCTGCGTCCTGCGCGATCCCGACAGCCGCGACGAGATGCTCCGCGCCTATCTGCGCCGGCGGCACGGGCTGCCGGCCGCCTGAGCCCCCGGCTTCACGAACAACCCAACCGACAAGCACACCGGAGAAAGACATGCTGCGCCTCACCGCCGCCACCGCGACCATCCTCACGGCCCTCTCGGGCCCCGTCCTCGCGCAGGACTACCCCGTGACCTTCGAGCACAAGTTCGGCACCTCGGTCATCGAGGACGCGCCCGAACGGGTCGCCTCGCTCGACTTTGCCGGCGCGGACGACCTGCTCGCCCTCGGGATCCAGCCGGTGACGATCCGGCACTGGTACGGCGACTACCCGCGCTCGGTCTGGCCCTGGGCGGAGCCGCTGCTCGAGGAGACGCCGACGATCCTGCGCGGCCAGATCGACTTCGAGGCGGTCGCGGCGGCGGAGCCCGACGTGATCGTCGCCCTGTGGTCCGGGATCACGGCGGAGGAATACGAGCGGCTCAGCCTGATCGCGCCGGTCGTCGCGGTGCCCGAGGGCGTCGGGGATTACGCGCTGCCCTGGGACGAACGCGCACGCCTGACCGGCCGGGCCGTCGGCCGCGAGGCCGAAGCCGAGGCGCGGATCGAGACGGTGGAGGCGCAGCTGCAGGCCGCCGGCGCGGCGCACCCGGAATGGTCGGGCAAGACCGCCGCCGTCGCCTACCTCTGGAACGGCGAACTCGGGGCCTACACCTCGAACGACGTCCGTCCGCAGCTGCTCGCGGACCTCGGCTTCGAGACACCGCAAGCGCTCGACGACCTGATCGTCGGCAACGAGTTCGCCGTCACCTTCTCCCCCGAGGATCTCTCGCCGATCGATACCGACCTTCTCGTGTGGCTGCCCCAGGAGGGCGACAGGCAGCCCGTTCTCGACCTGCCGGCGCGGGCCTTTCTCGGGGCCGTCGAGCGGGGCAGCGAGATCTTCCTCGACGAGGAACTGACCGGCGCGTTCTCGCATGCCTCGCTCCTGTCGATCCCCTACGCGGTGGAGCGGCTCGTGCCGATGATCGAGGGCGCCCTCGATGGCGATGCCGCAGCGACATCCGGAGCAGACTGACGGGGAGGCGTGCCATGACCCTTGTCGATCCTGATCCGCGGGCGCGGATCTGGCGATGATGTTGAGTGATTTATGGCACGGCGGCGCCTCAGGCGTCGCCGTGCCTACTCCCGGTACGGAGGGCGGCGATCTACCGATTCCGTCGCGAGCTTGCGCCGTTACCGGAGAAAATCACCTTACCGTGAAAAGTCGCCACAAGCACTTACTGTGCCCCAACCGCATCTATTTCGGGCGGCGTCACTCGGCTCGCGATATGAGAGCAATCGAAGGCCTCGGCGGGTTCACGCTCGTTTCCTCGCGCCGATATTGTACAGCTTCAGCAGGTGGTTGAGCGTGACTTCACGCTCGACTGACCCGCAGAAATTGCTACACGAACCTCCGTAATCATGTGCTTTTGCTGCGTTGATGTTCCTCAATCTTGCAGAAGAATGTGCTTACCCTACTGCAACCCGGCAGGTTCCCGCGCGCTTTCCCTCTGTCCCAAGAAAATCCGACAGGGAGAAAATGATGTTTCGGACAACTTCCCGCTCAACCAGCTCCGCGCCCGCATCCGCGTCGCGCCGGGGCTTCCTGCGGGGCTCGACGCTCGGCGTGCTCGGCACTGCAACCGGCGTCATGCTGCATGACCTGACGCTGACGCAGGCGATGGCGCAGACCGCCAGCGGCCCCACCGTCAGCGCCGACGGCGTGGTGGATCTCGGCGGCGGCGATACCGGTGTGCTCAACTACGCCTACGCCCTCGAGCAACTGGAGGCAGCCTACTACACCCAGGTCGTCGACAATCCCTATTCCGGCATGACCCGCACCGAGCGGGACATCCTCGCCGACCTGCGCGATCACGAGATCGCGCACCGGGAGACCTTCCGCGTCGCGCTCGGCGAGAACCGGATCCCCGACCTGCAGGTGGACTTCTCCGCCGTCGACTTTTCCTCGCGCCAGAGCGTGCTCACCACCGCGCGCACCTTCGAGGACCTCGGCGTCGCCGCCTACAACGGCGGCGGTGCGGCGATCCAGTCGCCCGACATCCTCGTGCTCGCGGGCAAGATCGTGTCGGTCGAGGCGCGCCACGCGGCGACGATCCGCACCCTGCTCAACCCCGGCTCGGCCGACTTCGCCGGCGACGACGTGGTCAACCTGCTGGGGCTCGACCAGGCGCTACCGCCGTCCGAGGTGCTGGCTGCCGCCGCGCCCTTCATTGCCACGCGCGTCAGCGCCAACCAGCTGCCCTGAGCGAGGAGATCGACATGACCGACGCTACTCAATCCCCCGCCCCGGGCATCCTCGACGACATCGACCCCGATCTCGGCGAGCGCCTGTCGCGCCGTGAGGTGCTCTTCGCCTCCGCCAAGCGCTTCGGCCCGGCCGCGACGATCCCCGTCCTGCTCGCCGGCTGCGCCGCGGTGAAGACCGTGGTCACGCCGCTGCCGCAGCAGGTCAAGGACGTGCTGAACTTCGCGCTGACGCTGGAATATCTCGAGGACGAGTATTACCGCACCGCGCTGGCCCAGCCGAACCTGATCCCGGCGCAGTGGCGCCCGACGTTCGAGCAGATCTCGGCGCACGAGACAGCGCACGTCGCCGCCCTCGTGGCGGCGCTCGACGTGGACGCCATCGCCAAGCCGCAGTTCGACTTCACCGCCGGCGGACGGTTCGGCGACGTGTTCTCGAACTTCAACACCTTCGCGGCGCTGAGCCAGGCGTTCGAGGACACCGGCGTGCGGGCCTACAAGGGCCAGGCGCCGAACCTGATGCTCGATCCCAACAGCCTCACCACGGCGCTGCAGATCCACTCGGTGGAGGCGCGCCACGCCGCGCAGGTGCGGCTGGTGCGGGGCGTACTGCCCTGGATCTCGGGCTCCAGCCGCACCGGGCTGCCGGCGGCGGCGCAGGCGGTCTATGCCGGCGAGGGGCAGACGGTTCAGCTCGGCATCGACAACGCCCGCTTCGTCGGCGCGGCCGATGCCTCGGAAGCCTACGACGAGCCGCTGAGCAAGCAGCAGGTGCTCGACATCGCCGGCCTGTTCCTCGCTTGAGGCCAGCCGACCGTGCAAAAGGAAAGGGCAGCCCGCGGGCTGCCCTTTCTCGTTGCGACGGTGGCGCGAGATCACATGTCGATCACGGCCTCGTCGCTGTTGGTGATGTCCTGCTGCGCCGGCTCGAACGTCAGCCGCTGGGCGATCTCGGGGCTGTTGCCGGCCATGTGCTCGCGCACCGCTTCCTCATAGGCGGCACGGGCCTCTTCCACCGTCTTCTCGCCGGTGACGACGTCGTTGCCGAGGTTCAGCGCGATCAGGTTGGCGAACTCCGAGTGGCAGCGCGCCGACATTTCGGCCCGGGTGCGCTCGGCGATGATGCTGCCGTCGAACATGGCGAGCTCGTCGAACTTGTCGGCCGGCACGTCGTAGTGGATGAACTGCTCCAGCACGTCCTGGTGCGGCGCGGGCCAGTCGTGGTCGATGGCTTCACCGTAGACATAGGAGCGCACGAACGGGCCGGTGTCGTGCCAGATCAGCAGCGTCTCGGCCATCTCGTCGGGCGCGCCGTATTTGTCCCACATTTCCATCGCGGCCTTCTGCGAGGCCTCGGGCCAGCCGGCGATGTGCGCCTCGAGGTCGGCCATCGCCATGTCGCCGTCCATCGCATTGTCGTTCATGCCGTCGGCGCTCGCCTCGTCCATCATGGTGCCCGAGCCCGCGAAGCTCGACGTGACGGGGGCTCCGTCGACGACGACGGGCGTGTCGACATCGGTGTTGCCGGGGCCGAAATCGTAGGTGGAATTGCCGTTGCTCTCGACGTGGAGCATGGCGACGTAGTTCTCGCCCTCGACGAGCGGGTATTCGGCGGTCACGGTGACATCGCTGTTGTCGCCGGCGCTGATCGGGGTGCTGCCGATCGATTGCGGCACGACAACTTCGCCATCCTGCATCGTATGCAGGACGAGGTAACCGTCCTGCTCGATGCTCACCGAGGAGAAGGTGGCGTCGGCGCCGTCGACCATGACGTCGGACGTGTCGATCATGTTCTGCGCGGCGGCGGGGGCTGCGATCGCGGCGGCGAGTGCGGCAGCGGCGGTGGTATTCATGAAGCGGGTGGTCATTGGTTATCCTCTCTGTCGTAGACCCCACCAACGAAGCCGAGCATCGATCGTTCGCCACACTCTCGACTTCGTTATCCTGACACTTGATCAAGATCGCACAGCGTCAGCTCGCCCTCCCGCCTCCCTCCGCCGTCTCGGCCGGTATCACCGAACCCGGCACTGCCCTCCTTTCGGCTTCGACCGCCGAAAGCAGCTCGAGCGTGATGTCGCTCTCGAGCTGTTCGGCTGCGTGCGCCGGGCAGAAAAGCGTCACCTCGACGCGCAGCTTGCCGAGGTCGGAGGTTCTGAACCGGACCAGGGGCGCCGGGTCGGGCAGATCGCTGTGGGTTCGCCGCTCGATCGCGGCGTTGGTTCGGGCGGCCTCGTCGCGGTACGGATCGTAGTGCCTACTGACGATCTCCGAGACGAGGCCGTGAGCTCTGTCGATCCGGGGCGCAGGATCGAACGTCAGCGCGAAATGGTGGTAGGTGAAGCCGCGCAGGGCCGCCTGGTTCCGCACCGGGACGGTCAGCAGCAGGCTGTTGGGGACGGTGATCGTACGGCCCGTCGGAACCTGGGCGTTCGGACCGGCGCCGAACTCCTGGAGTGTCGTCGCCAGCAGGGTGTGGTCCGTCACCTCGCCCCGGGTCTCGCCCACCTCGATCCAGTCGCCCACCGAGAAGGCGCGCGTGGTCGCCCGGAGGACTGCCCCGGACAGGCAGAGGATGAGCTCCTTCGTGGCGACCACGATGGCGACGGCCACGGCCGTCAAGGACAGCGCGAAGGTGCGCAGCTGGGGCGCCCAGATCATCGCCAGGCCGATGAGCAGCAGCAGGAGGAAGACGTTGCGGGCCGAGGTGATCAACCGCCTCTGGTGTTGCGGCGCCAGTTCCGGGCGCGCGCGGATCGATCTGACGACGATCTTCCGGGCGACCCAGAGCAGCAGCAGCAAAAGCACCGAGGCGAGCAGGTCCAACTGCGGCAGCAGGATGGAGTCGAAGGGCCACGATCGGCGGAAAGCGTCCAGCATGCGCCAATAGTGTGCCGAACGGCCGCGTGGGCAAGCCGATTGCTCCCGGCACTAGCGGTTAACGGAATGGTTCCTCAGGCAGCGAGACCGGGTGCTGGGCCAACAGGCGCTCACCAGCCTCGCCGCCGCGATTGCCGCTGGAACGCGGCCTTGATCTGCTCCATGCGCACTACGATATGCAACTCGCGCCACAGGGATGGACTCCGATGCAGCTCGTCAGACTTTGCCTCTTGCTGGTGCCTCTGGGCGCGTCGGCTGCGCAAGCCGACCCTGTGGTGCCCGACTGGCTCCCGGCTGCGATCGACATGCCGGCGGATGCCGACGTCACCGCTTCGCGCGACATCGGCGACTTCTTCCGGATGGTGAAGATCTCCACCAGCGAGAACGCCCCCGACCTGCTCACCCGCTGGGAAGCCGCTCTCGACGCGGGCGGCTACGAGATCGATCGCGACCGCGACGTCGGCGAAGAACGCAGCGTCCATTTCACCGGGCAGGACATCCTCAACGGACAGATCGTCATCGAGCCGTCGGGCCCGGGCAAGCCGGCGGTCATCGCCATCGACGCCACTTTGCGCTGAACGGACATAATCATGATGCTGGAAGTATGGTTGCCGCTGCTCGGCGGACTGGCGCTGCTGATCGCGGGGGGCGAGTTGCTGGTGCGGGGCGCGGTGCAGGTGGCGACCGCGCTCGGGGTGTCGCCGCTCGTGATCGGGCTGACGCTGGTGGGCTTCGGCACCTCAACGCCCGAGCTCGTCACCTCGGTGCAGGCCGCCCTGGCCGGCGCGCCGGGGATCGCCTACGGCAACGTCGTCGGCTCCAACATCGCCAACATCCTGCTCATCGGCGGCATCGCCGCGCTGCTGTTTCCCATCGCGGTCACCTCCGCCTCGCTGAAGCGCGACGGGGCGACCATGCTGGCGGTCGCGGTGGTGTTCGCCGGCGCGGCGGCGCTTTTTCCGCTGAGCCGTGCGTTGGGCGCGGCCTTCGTGCTTGCGCTGGCCCTCTACGTCTACATGACGTTCCGCCAGGAGCGCGCGCAGTCGCGGGCGGATCACGGCGCGCTCTACGACAAGAACCTCGCGCTGCAGGAGACCGACCCCGCCACCGTGCCCTCCGCTTTGCCCCGAAAGCCGCTGCTGGTCTCGGCCCTGATCGCGCTGGGGGGCCTCGCGCTCGTGGTGCTGGGCGGCAAGTTCCTCGTCGACGGCGCCGTTTCCCTCGCCCGGGGCTTCGGGATCTCGGAAACGGTGATCGGGCTCACCATCGTCGCCCTTGGCACGTCGATGCCGGAGCTGGTGACCTCGGTCGTCGCCGGGCTGAAGCGGCAGGGCGACGTCGCCTTCGGCAACATCGTCGGCTCCAACATCTACAACCTGCTCGGCATCGCCGGGATCACCGCGCTGATGGCGCCCGGCCCGGTCCCGCAGGAGATCGTCAGCTTCGACAACCTCGTGATGCTCGCCGTCTCCGTCCTGCTCGTCGCCGTGGCCTGGACGGGCCTGCGCATTTCGCGGCGGGAGGGCGCCCTGCTGCTCGCGGGCTACGTCGCCTACGTCTTCGTCATCTGGCCCTGACCAGGCCGGGCGCTCACGCAGGCAGCTTGAGCGACGACACCGCGTGCAGCGCTGACGCGCCGAACTCGTAGTAGGCGGACCGGGTCTGCGTGAAGCGCTCGGCGTAGCGGGTCTGCGGCGCGATCGGGAAAGCAGACGGATCGCCGTCGAGCAGTGCCTGCACCGCGGCGGTGCCGAAGAGCGTGCCCGGCGCGATCCCCCGGCCGGAATAGCCGAAGATGGAACAGGCGTCGGGGCCGAACCGGACCACCTTGGGGATATGATCCGCCGTCATGGCGATCCGGCCCTGCCAGCGGTAGGCGAAGCCGATGTCGGCGAGGGCCGGGTAGACCTCGCGCAGCTTCCGCCGCGCCCAGCTTTCGTGGATGCGCCGGCCCGGCCCCTGCAGGTCGCCGATCCCGCCGAGGATCAACCGGCCGGACTGGTCGGTGCGGAAGGAGCTCATGACGGTCGCGGTGTCCCAGCAACCTTTGCCGGTGGGCAGGATTTCGCCCCGCAATTGCTCGGGCAGCGGAGGGGTGGCGAACTGGCTGAACGCGACCGTCGCATGGCTGGGCGCCGGCACGCCGTCGAGACCGTGACCGTAGGCGTTGGTCGCCACCAGCAGCGCACCGGCGCGCAGGCGCCGCCCGTTCGCCGCGACGTGCCAGCGTCCGTCGCGCCGGTCGATGTGCCCGACGCGCGACCTCTCGTGGATCGTCGCCCCCGCGCGCTGCGCCGCCGCGGCCAGCCCCATGCAGTAGGCCAGCGGCTGGATTGTGCCGGCGCGCGGATCGAGCAGGGCGCCGTGGAAGGCTGCCGAGCCGGTCTCCCGACGGGTCGCCTCGGCGTTCAGCAACTGCAGCGGCGCGCCGAGCGCCAGCCCCTGCCGGTGCCGCTCGCGCAGCTCGCGCAGGCCGGCGGCGCTGTGGGCCAGGTGGAGCGTGCCGGCGCGCGTCGCCTCGCAGCTTATGCCTTCGCGCGAGATCAGCTCGAAGACTTGGCTCGGCCCCTCGGCGAGGCAGGACAGAAGCCGAAGTCCCGCGGCCTCGCCGAGCCGGGCGGTCACGGCTTCGGGCGGCAGCCAGAGCCCCGCATTGACCAGCCCGACACTGCGGCCCGATCCGCCATGGGCCACGGTGTCGGCCTCGAGGAGCGTCACCTTCGCGCCGCGCCGCGCCGCCTCCAGCGCCGCGACGCAGCCGGTGATGCCGCCGCCGACGATGGCCAGATCGACGTCGTCGTCGCTCGCGAGAGGCCGCGTACGGATCGCGTGGGGGTTGCTGATCGGCCAGAGGCCGGGATTGGCATCGCGCTGCATCAAGCCCTCCTCCCTCAGAACAACAGGTTCGGCAGGAACGTGACCAGCGGCGGCACGAAGGTCAGCAGCAGCAGCACCCCGACGAGCGCCGCGATGAACGGCACGGATTCGCGGGTGAACTCCTCGATGGAGCACTTCGTCAGCGAACAGACGGTGAAGAGCACCGTCCCGACCGGCGGCGTCACCGAACCGATGGTCGTGTTGAAGACCAGCACGATCCCGAAATGCACCGGATCGATTCCGAGCGCGCGCGTCACTTCCAGCAGGATCGGCACGAGGATGATCATCAGCGCGAGCCCCTCGAGCAGGGTGCCGAGGACGAGCAGGAGCAGGTTGATGGCGAGCAGGACCACGATCTTGTTGTCCGACAGCGCGAGCAGGTGGCCGACCATCTGCTGCGGCACCTGCTCGAGCGCGAGCACCAGCGAGAACACGGCGGCGGCGGCGATGATGAAGAGGACGTTGGCGGTGGTCCGGGCGGACTCCCTGAGCAGGTCGTAGGTCTCGGACCAGTGCAGGCCGCGATAGATGAACAGCCCGACGACGAAGGCATAGACTGCCGCGATGGCGCCCAGCTCGGTGGGCGTGAACCAGCCACCGCGCAGTCCGACGATCAGCAGCACCGGCATCGCCAGCGCCCAGAGCGCGGCGCGGGCCCGCCCGAGGATCTGCGGCGTCGGCAACCGGTGATCGCGCTCGGGCGCGTAGCCGCGCGCCCGGGCGGTGCCCCGCACGGTCAGCATCAGCGCCAGCGTGATGAGCATCGCCGGAACGATGCCGCCGATGAACAGCTTGCCGATCGATGTGTCGGTCAGCAGCCCGTAGATGATCAGCCCGATGGAGGGCGGCATGATCGGCGCGATGGCTCCCGAGGTCGCGCTGACCACCGAGGCGAACCCGTTCGAGTAGCCGCGCTCGCGCATGATCGGCGCGATGGTGCGGGCGTCGATGGCGGCGTCGGCGTTGGCCGAGCCGGACATCGCCCCGAGGAACAGCGAGTTCATCACCGCCACCTGCGCCAGCCCGCCCCACCAGTGGCCCACCATGCCGTCGGCGAGGTGGTAGAGCCGGCGGGCGATGCCGCCCCGCGCCATGGCGGCGCCGGCGACGATGAAGAACGGCACGGCGAGGAGCGGGAAGCTCTCGAGCGAGGACGACATCCGCTGCGCGACGATGGAGGCCATCATCGGGTTGAGCGCGAAGTACACGACCGAGGCGCCGAGGATCGTGAAGGCGATGGGAACGCCGGAGACGAGCAGCAGCAGGAAGGTCAGCGCGGCTTCAGTCATTCTTGCTCCCCCGGAACAGGCGCCACAGGTGCAGCAGCTGCACGACGATCAGCGCCGCCATCGCGGCGGCCAGCCCGGCCGAGACGATCCACTTCGGCCAACCCAGCGCGACGAAGCGCGTGAAGCGCGCCGTCTCCACCTGGATCACGGCCGCGCGCAGCACCTGCGCCGCGATGAGGATGACCAGCAGGTCCACCGCCACGCCGACCGCGATCCGCCACCTGTGCGGCAACCTGTCGGTCAGCACCTTGATGCCGAAGAGCTCGCGCTCGCGCGCGGTGCCGACGATGCCGAACCACACCACGCCCGCCAGCGCCACGATGGCGAGGTCATGGGCGATGTGAAGCGAATCCCTGAGCACCAGCCGCATGAAGACGTCGGCGCTGACCACCATGAGGATCACCCCGAGCAGCACCGCCGGCACGACGGACCCCAGAAACGTGAGAAGGTAAGACAGAGGGCGCATGGCCGATCCTCGATGTGCGAGGCCCCGGGACGGCGCGATGCGCCCCGGAGCCCTTGCCGCGTCACTCGCCGGCAGCGGCGCGCAGCTCGTCGTAGAAGCCCTCGGGCCAGGCGTCCCAGAAGCTTGCCGTGGCATCGCGGTAGGCTGCGATGTTGGCGTCGTGGAAGGTGACGCCGGCCGCTTCGAATTCTTCGCGGATCGAGGTCTCGAGCTCAATGGACTGCTCGGTCAGCTCGCGCCCGCCGCGGCGGAATTCCTCTACGAGGATGGCGTAATCCTCCTCCGAGAGGCTCTGCATGACCTCCTCGGACGTGACCCAGCCGAGGAAGAGGTTGAAGTGGCCGGTCAGGGTGATCTCCTGCGCCGCCTCGTACCACTTCGAGGCGCTGAGCCCCGTGATCGGCGCTTCCGCCGCCTCGACCACGCCCTGCGCGAGCGCGGAATAGGTCTCCGCCGCCTCGACGGTGGTGGCCACGACACCCAGCGGCTCGAAGGTCTTGAGCCAGGTTTCCACCGGCGGGACGCGCATGCGCACCCCCTCGAGATCGGTCGGCTCGACGTAGGGCTCCTTGCCGATCATGTGGCGGGCGCCATCGAACCAGTTGAGCGCCAGGACCCGGATTCCGGACTCCTCGGCCAGCTGGTCGTAGTACCCGGTCATCAGGTCAGAACTGGCGAGCCGCTCGCCCTCTTCGGCGTTCTCGATGACGAACGGGCCCTCGACGGCGGCGAGCTCGGGCACGCCGAACTGGCTCATGAAGGAGGCCGAGGTGAAGGTGATCACCGGCTGGCCCTGGCTGGCCTGTTCCAGCGAGTCGGTGGTCGTGCCCAGCTGCGCCGAGGGGAAGACCTGGAAGGCGATCCGCCCCTCGGTGCGCTCGGTGACGCGCTCCGCCACCTGCTCGGCGATCTGCACCGAGAGCGCCGTGGGCGGGTTGACCGACGCGATGCGCAGGGTGACGTCCTGCGCCAGCGCGGTCGTGCCGGCGAGCGCGGCTCCGAGGCTCAGAAGGGCGGCGAGGCCCGTGCGGGTGTTAAGTTTGGTCATCAGTTCCTCCGGTTGGTTAAGTCGTTGATCAGGCCCGCACCGTTGTCTCGGTGCTGTATATCTCGCTCAGGGATTTCGCGCGGGAGCGATCCACGGCGATGGGCGCTGCGGGGCCGAAGCCGCCGTAGCGGCTGCAGGTCTGCGCGGCCTCCCGAGCTGCCGCGCGCAGCAAGGTCTCGGGCGCCTCTTCCGTCAGAAGCCCGAAGAGCACGCGCGCGATGAACGTGTCGCCGGCGCCCAGCGTGTCGACGAGGTCGGCGGCGACGGCCTCGGCGCGGTGCATCCCGCCCGGCCCCGCGAGCAGGGCGCCCCTGCCGCCGAGCGTGACGAGCACCCAGTCGGCACCGGCCTCCCGGGCCGAGCGCGCGAGCTCTTCCGCCTCGCCGTCCGACAGGTCTCCGCCGGAGAAGCTGGCGAGGAAGCAGAGCGGTGCGATCCGCCCGATCCGGTCGGCGTCGCGGACGACGGCGAAGTCGTAGGAGAGGCGCGCACGCTCCGCGAGATCGGCGAGGTGAGGCTCGATCCGGCTCGAGCGCCCGGTGTGGACGGCATCGCCCTGCGCGATGGCGGAAAGATCCTCCGCCTCCGGCGCGATGATCGACACGCCGAGGTCGGCACCGAGGAAGACGCGATCGCCCTCCTCGTGGCCGATCAGGCAGAACGCGGTGGGACCGCCGCCCATGCGAAGGCGCGTCGTCTCCACGCCCGCGTCCCGGAGGCTGTCGCGTACATGCCGGCCCGCCGGGTCGTCGCCGACGGCACCGCAATAGGCGGCCCTGGCACCGAACCGGGAGAGATGGGCCGCCACGTTCACGGCGTTTCCGCCCGGATACATCTCGCCCCGGCCCACATAGCAGTCGACCACATTGTCCCCGAAGGTGACGACACGCGGCGTCGACATATGCTCCTCACGCATTGCGGGACCTTTCTCACGCAACTTCCAAACCCTCCCCCGGCGAGCGCCTTACGGCTTGACCTCCTCCGGCTGCCATCTGTAATACGTTATATAACGTCATACCGCAACGGAGAATTTGCAGTGCCCCCAGTTTCCCTCGACCCGGGCGTGTCCAGCGCCCTCGACGCCGCGACCGCCAGCCGGATCGACCACGTCTTCTTCGTTGCGTGCGGCGGCTCGCTCTCGATCATGCACCCGGCGAAGTTCATGCTTGACCAGGCCTCGGCGAGCTTGCCGTCGGACGTCTACAACGCGGCCGAGTTCACCAGCCGCAAGCCACGCCGCCTGACGCCGCAGAGCCTCGTGATCCTCTGCTCGATGACCGGGACGACGCGCGAAACCGTCGCCGCCACGCGATTCGCCCGCGAGACCGGCGCGCGCACCATCGTGCTCACCACCGACACGGATTCGCCGCTCGCGCAGGCGGGCGACCACGTCGTCGATTTCGAGGCCCCCTACACGACGGGCGTTCCGATCGACGCCAAGAACAGCAACTACGCGCGCCTCTACCAGCTGGTGCTGGGCCTCGCCCGCGCCTTCGACGGCAACACCCAGATCGACGCGTTGCTGGCCTCGCTCGGCAACCTCCAGACGGCCATCGACAAGGCGCAGGAAACCTTCGCTCCGCTGTTCGACGACTACGCTCCGCGCCTGGCCCGCAAGGATGTCATCTACACCATGGCCAGCGGGGCGAGCTACGGTGCGGCCTACTCCTTCGCCATCTGCGTGCTGATGGAAATGCAGTGGATCAACTCGCAGGCCATCCACGCCAACGAGTTCCTGCACGGCCCATTCGAGGTTCTCGACGAGGACAGCGCCTTCATCCTCTTCAAGGGCCTCGACAGCACCCGCGCGCTGGAAGAGCGCGCCGAAACCTTCCTGACCCGGTTCGGATCGGCCGAGAACATCATGGTCCTCGACGCCGAGACGCTGGACCTGTCCGGGATCGATCCCGCCCTGCGCGGCAACCTCGTTCCGCTGATCTTCTTCGACACGCTCTGGCGCTTTGCCTATAAGATCGCCGACCTTCGCGGCCACGAGATGCTCGAGGCGCGGCGCTACATGAAGAAGCTGGACGACTACTAGGGACAAGGGGCGAGTATCGTGGAAGCCTATGACAAGCTCGCCCCGCTCTATGCCCAGGTCAAGCAGCGGCTGTCGGCGCGCATCACCGCCGGCGCGCTCAGGGAAGGCGACTTCCTGCCGCCGGAGCCCGACCTCTGCGCGGAGATGGGCGTGAGCCGCATAACCGTGCGCCGCGCGGTCAAGGAGCTTTGCGACGAGGGCCTGCTGGTGCGCCAGCAGGGTCGGGGCACCATCGTGGCCCGCAAGAAGCTGCAGCAGACGCTGGTCTCGCTTTCGGGCTTCTCGGAGGCGTTCGAGGGCGAGCACCGCGTGGTCCACGAGATCCTCGAGATCGTCGAGGAGGCGCGGACGCCGGAGGCGCTGGCCGCACTGAAGACACCAAGCGCCACCCGCATCGACCGCCTGATCCTGCTGGACGAACGGCCCCTGACGCTGGAATCGCTCTATCTCGACCCCGCCCTCCCAGGCGACGTCGTCGCGCAGGTCGGCCGTGGCGCGCCGCTCTTCGCCACGCTGCGCAGCGAGGGCGCGCCGCAGCCCGCCTCCGCCGAGCGGGTGATGAACGTCGGCTTCCCGACGACGACCCAGCGCCAGCACCTGGCGATCAATTCCACGCAGCCCGTCTACCTCGTCGACAAGACGCTGTTCGCCGCCGATGGCCACCCGCTCGCCTTCTCCAGGCTGGTCACCCCGACCCACCTCATCACCTTCTCCATCCGGACCTGACCCAGGATCGTCCCATGAAACTGTTTTCCGCCGAGGAGGTGCACCGCCTGCTCGACTACCCCTACCTGATCGAGGCCCTGCGCCGCGCGCATCTCTCCGAGCATCCCTACGGCGACCACCTGCTCGCCGACGATCCCGCCGGCAGCGGCAACCAGTTCGTCAGCCTGCTCGGCTGGAAGGCCGAGAGCGCCATCGCCGCCAAGCTCGTCGGCGTCTTCCCCGGCAACCGCGACCTCGACCCGCCGCAGGCCAGCGTGCAGGGCATCGTCGCGGGCTTCGACCCCGACACCGGCGCGCCGCGCTTCGTGGCCGATGGCGAGGCGATGACCTTCCGCAAGACCGCCGCCGTCTCCGGGCTCGGCGCGGCCCTGCTGGCGCGGCGCGACAGCGAGGTCCTGCTGGTCGTCGGGGCCGGCGGGCTCGCCCCGCACGTGCTGGCGGCCCACTGCGCCGCGCGGCCCTCGATCCGCCGCGTGCTGGTTTGGAACCGGACCGCCGAGCGCGCCCGCCGCCTGGCGGGGGGCACCGAGCTCGAAAACGTGACCGTCACCGCCACCGAGGATCTCGACGCCGCCACCTCCGAGGCAGACGTCATCTCCTGCGTCACGATGTCGACCACTCCGCTGGTGCGCGGCGACCTGCTGAAGCCCGGTTGCCACCTCGACCTCGTCGGAGCCTACCGCCCCGACATGCGCGAGGCCGACGACAGGGCGATGTCGCGCGGCACGCTGTTCGTCGATACCCGAAACGGAATGGAGGGCGCAGGCGATCTCGCGCAGCCGGTCGGGAACGGCCTTCTGGACTGGTCCGACATCCGCGCCGACTTCTACGAACTCGTGCAGGGCGGCCATCCCGGCCGGAGCGACCAGGACGAGGTCACCGTCTGCAAGAACGTCGGCGGCGGCCACCTCGACCTCTTCACCGCCGAAGCCCTCATGGCGCGCTGCGACGGGTGAGAGCTCCACCCGTCGGTTCCGCCAGTGCGGGCTCTCGAGTGAACGGACCCTCGCTCCCCGACCTCCGTCGCAACAGGTAGCCTTGGCCCGCCCCGAGGCCCGACAGCCAACCGGCCGAGCGAAGCCGCAGCGTGACTGGCGGGTCAAGCGGCTCGCCGCGCGGATGGGTCGGGCCGGCTCGCCTGCCAGCACGGCGGCATGCTACGCACCAGCTTGAACCGCGCGCTCGCCGCTGGTCCCACCGTCACCGGAGAACCCCGACATGACGCAAAATTACGTGGTCCTTCTGGGCACCAAGGGCGGCCCCGCGATCCGCCCCGGCTCCTCCATGCCGACGTCGAACCTGCTTTGCCTGGAGGGCGAACAGATCGTTGTGGATTGCGGCCTCGGCGTGTCCCGGGGCCTCGTCGACCAGGGGATGCAGCTGCGCGACCTGTCCCTCATCTTCATCACGCACCTGCATTCGGACCATTACCTCGAACTCGGCCCCCTCCTGCACACGGCCTGGACCGCGGGCCTGAAGACCCGAGTCGATGTCTATGGGCCTGCGGGTGTCGACGCCTACTGGCAGGCGTTTCTGGCCTCCATGCGGGCCGACATCGACCTGAGGATCGAGGACGAGGGGCGGCCCGACCTGCGCGATCTCGTGGCGATTCACGTGATGGACGCGGGCCATGTGATGGTGCGCAACGGCGTCGCCGTCTCCGCCCTCCGCACCGAGCATCCGCCGCTGGTCGACACCTTCGCGCTGTCCTTCAAGACCGACGGGGTCCACGTCGTCTTCTCCGGCGACACCGCGCCCCTGCCCGCACTGGAAGACTTCGCGCGCGGCGCTGATCTGCTGATCCACGAGGCGATGCTGAAGTCGGCCTTGCCGGCTCTGACGGCGCGCGTCGGGAACGGCTCCGAAAAGCTGATGCAGCACTTGCTCCGCTCGCACACCTCCGCCCACGACGTCGCGCAGACGGCGACGAGGGCCGGTGCGACCCGTCTCGCCCTGTCGCACCTCATCCCCTCCGACGATCCGTCCTACGGGCCGCAGGATTGGCACGACGCCGTCGCAGGCCACTACGATGGCGCGCTGATCGTGGGCCATGACGGTCTGCGCATCGACCTCTGACCCGCTGGCGATCCTGAGCTGGACCTGAGCAGGCGGCTCGACGGGGAGATCGACGTCGAGCACCGCCCGCGCGGGACCACCGACCACGCCTTGGAGAGCTGCTGCCCCTCGGTTCGTCGCCACTCCCGAGCTGCGACGACAGCGCGTCTATCGAGAACCTGGACGGCTGCTAGAGTGGCGGCATCTGAGACCGGCGCGTGCGGAGACTGCCATGACTGCTTCAGGCCCACCCCCCTCCTGTGCCGAGTGCGGCATCCGGCACCGCGCCGTCTGTGCCCGCTGCGACGATGACGAACTCGAGCAGCTGGAAGCGGTGAAGTTCTACCGCCGCTTCCCGGCCGGGCAGCCGATCGCCTGGGCGGGCGATCCGGCCGAGGTGGTGGCCTCGGTGGTGTCGGGGGTGGTGGTGCTGTCGCAGACGCTCGAGGACGGGCGGGCGCAGACGGTCGGGCTGTTGCTGCCGTCGGACTTCCTCGGCCGGCCGGGGCGCGAAACCGTGGCCTTCGACGCCAGCGCGGCGGGCGAGGTCACGCTCTGCTGCTTCCGGCGCAAGCCGTTCGAGCGGCTGCTGGCGGACAGCCCCCACCTGACCAGCCGGCTGCTGGAGATGACGCTCGACGAACTCGACGCGGCGCGGGCCTGGATGTCGGTGCTGGGGCGGCAGACCGCGCGGGAGCGGGTCGCGAGCCTGCTCTGGACCGTGGCGCGGCGGCAGACCGCGCTGACGCCCGGTCGCGGGCGCGCGGGCCAGCCGCTGCGGCTCGACTTTCCGCTGACACGCGAGGCGATGGCCAACTGCCTCGGCCTGACGCTGGAGACGGTGAGCCGTCAGCTTGGTGCGCTGGCGCGGGACGGGCTGCTGGTGCTCGGTCCCGGCCGCGCCCTCGCCCTGCCCGACATCGACCACCTCGCCGCGGAGATCGGCGAGGCGGCCTGACCGGGCGCGTCAGCGAGCGAGCCAGAGCGGGACCGGCGGATCGGCGAGCAGGTCGCGGGTGGTGCCGCCGAAGACCGCCTCCCGTAGCCGGGAGTGACCCCACGCCCCCATGACGAGCGCGTCGGCGCCCGTCTCCAGCACGTGGCGGCGCAGCACATCGGAGATGCGGCGGCGCGTGCGGGCCAGCACCGTCACCTCGACGCGAAGGCCGTGACGGGCAAGGAACTGCGCGATCGCGCCGCCGGGATCGGAGCGGTCCCGCGCCTGTGCGGGCGGATCGACCAGCACCACTTCGACCCCGCCAGCACGCCGCATGAGCGGCAGGGCTGCCCGGGCGGCCGCGAGCGCGGGATCGCTGTCATCCCAGGCCAGCACGACCCGCTCGGGCCGCGGCGCGGCGGCAGGTAGCGGGTCGGTCGGCAGCACCACCGCCGGGCACCGTCCCGCGAACAGCGCGCTCTCGACCAACTGGAGCTGGTCGAGCGGCTCACCGGGAGACGGCGCTGTCAGAACAGCGCGATCGGCAAAGCGCAGGAGCTCGACGACCTTGCTCGCCAGCGCATCCTGCAGAACCACATGCCGATGCACCTGGACCTCCGCGCGAGTCGTGGGCGCCAGCATCTGCAGCTCCGCCTCGAGGTCTTCGACGCGCTTTTCGGCGGCCGCCAGGTCGGGCCGGGCCAAGACCCCGGCAGCCCCGGAGACGTACGCCTCGGGCAGGACCATCTCAATCCCGAGGCCGTGGATGTCCAGATGCGCGTCCTCGGCTTCGGCTATTCGGACGGCGGCGGCGACGGTTTCCCGGTCGGAAGAGGTGTCGGTTGCGATGACGGCGAGCGTTCCGCGGGGCATGGCAAACTCCTGTGCAAGCGTGTGCCCGGATCATGTCCCGCAAATTCCTCTCCGACCTTGATCCAGATCAAGGCGCGCCCCGAGCGCTCCGGCGAAACCCGGGCAGCGGCCGAACGGACCGCCCGCAAATCGACTGGAGAAACGACCATGACCCGAGCGCTCATCGCCACTTTCCTGCTTGTCGCGGCCTGCGCCCCGCAGGCGCCGACAGAGGGGGCGGTCGATGGCCGGGCGCTCTACCGGGCCAACTGCGCCAGCTGCCACGGCGACGGCGGGCGCGGCGACGGTCCGCTGGCCGACGGGCTGCCCCGCGCGCCGACCGACCTGACGCGGCTGACGGACCCGGACGGTGCTTTTCCGATGGCGCAGGCGATGTCGCACATCGACGGCTATCGCCGCGCCGACGATCCGGACCTCGTCATGCCCGAGTTCGGCGACGCGCTCGGCGGCACCCTGATCCCGTTCGACAGCGGCGACGGCATCCTGACGCCGACGCCCGCCGCGCTCGCCGCCCTCGGCGAGTATCTCGCGACGCTGCAAGGCTGAGCGCCCCTTCCCTCACGGCGCCTCCGTTATGGCGTCGACTGTCATCACCATTGGAGACCCAAGCAATGTCCCTCCCTCTTGATCGCGCTGCGCTCCTGCCCGCCGCGCTCGTTTTCGCAGCGTGGCCCGGGATCGCCACGGCGCACGTGAAGTGGTTCGCGCCCTACATCGTCGACGCCGCACCCGCGCCGATTGCCCGCACCCTCGCCGATCCATGGTTCTGGACCGGACTGGTGCTGGTGCTGGCCTTCTTCCTCGCGACCCGCCTCGTGGAGCGGCGCCCGGCCGGCGAGCAGGCGTTGGCCGCAATGGACCGGGCCAGCGCGCCACTCTGGAACGGGATCGACGGCTTCCTGCGCATCGTCATCGCGGGCTTCTTCGTGGCCATCTTTTCGGTCGGCGGCGTCTACCTCACGCCCGACCTGGCGACGCCGTCGGAATGGGTGTCGTGGATGCAGCTGCTGATCGCGGTCGGCGTGATCTGGCGCCGCACGATGCCGCTCTCGGCAGCAGGCATCATCGGGCTGTGGCTGCTGGCCCTGCGCGATTACGACCTGTTCCACCTGCTCGACTACCTCGCCCTCGGCGTCGCGGTCGCGGCCTACCTCGTCCTCGCCGCCTCCGACCGGCCGGACTGGCGGGCGAAGCGCTTCGCGGTGCTGCGCTGGGGCGTGGCGATCGCGCTGATGTGGTCGAGCCTCGAGAAGTTCGCCTACCCCGAATGGTTCCATCCGCTGGTGGAGGAGAAGCCGTTCCTGACCTTCGGCATCGCCCGCGATGCCTTTATTCCGATGGCCGGCGTCGCCGAGTTCACGCTGGGCTTCGGTCTGCTCTGGACGCCGCTGGTGCGGCGCCTGTCGGCGCTGGCGCTGCTGGTGATCTTCATCACCGCGGTCTACCCGTTCGGCCGGATCGACCTGATCGGCCACGCGCTGATCATGGCAATCATCGTGGTCATCTTCGCCGACCCGGGCCGCGACCTGCACGTCCTGCCGAGGCTGCGCGGCGCGCTCGCCGGGGTGCCCGCGGGGCTTGGCGCGGCGATGGTGCTGTTCGTCGCCGGCTACTGGGGCCTGCACGCGGGCTTCTACGGCGCCGATGCCCGGACGATGGCCGAGCTTCAGGCCGAGCGCGCGACGCACAGCTTCTCGGCCGAGCACCCCCACGGCCCCCCGGCCATGAACGCCCGGCCCCAGGCCGGGACGGAAGCCGCCGCCACAGGCGAAGACCTCGCCGGCGCCTACGCGGCCTCGATGGCCGGCATGCACGAGGCGATGATGACCGGCATCGCCCATCCCGACCCGGACGTCGCCTTCGTCCTCGGCATGATCCCCCACCACCAGGGCGCCATCGACATGGCCCTCATCCAGCTCGAAGCCGGCGGCGACGCGGAGATCCTCGACCTTGCCCGTCACATCCTGGCCGAACAGCAGCGTGAGGTGGACCAGATGGAAGACTGGCTGCGCATGCGCGGCGTCGAGCTGCCGGAGAGCTGAGACGGCGATTGCCGG
>NZ_CH724109.1:171725-202220 GCF_000153305.1 Oceanicola granulosus HTCC2516 | reverse complement strand
GGCTCGCCTCGTACCCGTCGTCGGTGCTGATGAACGCGGTGCCCGCCAAGGTCGCCGGCGTCGAGCGGCTCGCCGTCGCGGTGCCGACGCCGGACGGGGCGATCAACCCGCTGGTCATGCTCGCCTGCCAGCTCGCCGGGGTCGACGAGGTCTACCGGATCGGCGGCGCGCAGGCCATCGCCGCGCTCGCCTACGGGACCGAGACGATCCCCGCCGTCGACAAGATCACCGGCCCAGGCAACGCCTACGTCGCCGCCGCCAAGCGGCAGGTCTTCGGGCAGGTCGGCATCGACATGATCGCCGGGCCCTCGGAGATCCTCGTCATCAGCGACGGCACCGGCGAGGCGGACTGGATCGCGCTCGACCTGCTGAGCCAGGCCGAGCACGACGAGAGCGCCCAGTCGATCCTCATCACCACCGATCCGGCGCAGGCCGAGGCCGTCGCCGCCGCCGTCGCGGCGCGGCTGGAGACGCTGGAGCGGCGCGCCATCGCGGGCGCGTCGTGGCGCGACAACGGCGCGATCATCCTCGTGCGCGACCTCGACGAGGCGGCGGCGCTGTCGGACCGGATCGCGCCCGAGCACCTCGAGCTCGTGGTCGACGATCCCGACGCGCTCGCGGCGCGGGTGCGGCACGCGGGGGCGCTGTTCCTCGGGCAATGGACGCCGGAGGCCATCGGCGATTATGTTGGAGGTCCGAACCACGTTCTGCCGACCGCCCGGTCGGCGCGTTTCTCGTCGGGGCTGTCGGTGATGGACTTCCTCAAGCGCACGACCCTCGCCCGCATGACGCCCGGTGCGCTCGCCGCCATCGGCCCCGCCGCCGAGACCCTGGCGCGCGCCGAGGGGCTCGAGGCGCACGGCCTCAGCGTCGCCGCGCGGCTGGCGCGGCTGAACGAGCGCGGCGCGTGAGCCGGATCTGCCACATCGAGCTCGACGAGCGCGGCCTTCCGGAGGTGGCGCCGGAGATCGCGCAGGAGCGACAGGTGGCGCTCTTCGACCTGCTCGAGGACAATTTCTTCGAGCTGCCCGCGCGCGACGGGCGCGCGATGCCCGACGGACCCTACCGGCTGGAGCTGTGCATCCGCGAGCGGCGGCTGGTGTTCGACATCCGCACCAAGGGGGATGCGGAGGCGGCGGAGTTCCACCTGAGCCTCGGGCCGTTCCGGCAGGTGGTGAAGGACTACTTCCAGATCTGCGAAAGCTACTTCGACGCGGTCAAGACGGCCGGACCGGGCCAGATCGAGACCATCGACATGGCCCGGCGCGGCATCCACAACGAGGGTGCGCGGGTGCTGCAGGAGCGGCTCGAGGGCAAGGCCGTCGTCGATATCGACACGGCGCGGCGGCTGTTCACCCTGATCTGCGTGCTGAGCATAGGGAGCTGAGGGTGGAGCATTCGGTTCCCGAAACGCTGCCCGGTTCCCTCCTCTTCTGCTGCGACCACAACGCCGTCCGCTCGCCCATGGCGGAAGGCATCATGAAGAAGCTCTACGGCACCGGCTGCTACATCCAGTCGGTCGGGGTGCGCAACGATCTCGAGATCGACGGCTTCGCCATCGCCGTCTGCCAGGAGATCGGCGTCGAGCTGGGGCGCCACCGGTCGCGCAGCTTCGACGAGATGGAGCAGATGGGCGACGCGCTCGGCTCGTTCGACATGGTGCTGGCCCTGTCGCCCGCCTCGCAGCGCCGGGCGCTGGACCTGACCCGCTGCTATCACCTCGATGTCGAGTACTGGCCGGTGCTCGATCCGACCGGCCTCGGCGAGAGCCGCGCCGACCGGCTTGCCTCGTACCGCCAGACGCGCGATCAGATCCGCGAGCGGCTCATCGCGCGGTTCGGACCGCCGGTGACCTGAACGGGCCACGACACAGGGGAGGCGGCATGGCGCGGGATGTTCTGGAGCGGTACTTCGCGGCGTTCAACGCCGGCGACGTCGAAGGGATGCTCGCCGAGCTCGACGAGGACGTGGCGCACCACGTCAACGAGGGCGGCGTTCGGCGGGGCAAGGCGATGTTCGGCGAGTTCTGCGCGCACATGGCGCGCTGCTACCGCGAGAAGCTGTCGGAGCTGGTGCTGTTCGCCAGCGAGGACGGCACCCGCGCGGCGGCGGAGTTCATGGTCGACGGCACCTACCTCGAGACCGACGAGGGGCTTCCGGAGGCGCGCGGCCAGACCTACCGGCTGCCGGCGGGCTCGTTCATGAGCCTCGAGAACGGCAGGATCACCCGCATCACCACCTACTACAATCTCGCCGACTGGCTGCGGCAGGTCTCGTGAGCCTCGCCTTCCGCACCCTGCGCGGCCCCGACCTCGAGGCCCATCTCGACGCCCTCGCGGCGCTGCGCATCGCGGTGTTCCGCGACTGGCCCTACCTCTACGACGGCGACCTCGCCTACGAGCGCCGCTACATGGCCTCCTACCGCGACAATCCCGAGGCCATCCTCGTCGGCGCGTTCGACGGCGACCGGCTCGTCGGCGCGGCGACGGGCGCGCCGCTGGAGAACCACGCCGAGGACTTCGCCGCGCCCTTCGCCGAGGCGGGACGGACGCTCGACGACATCTTCTACTGCGCCGAGTCGGTGCTGCTGCCGGCTTTCCGGGGACAGGGGGCGGGGCACGCCTTCTTCGACGCCCGCGAGGACCACGCCCGCGCGCTCGGGCGGCGCCATTCCGCGTTCTGCTCGGTCATCCGTCCCGACGACCACCCGCTGCGCCCGGCGAGCTACCGCCCGCTCGACGGCTTCTGGCGCAAGCGGGGCTACGCGCCGCTGCCGGGGGTGGTGGCGGAGTTCGAGTGGAAGGACGTGGACGAGCCGGCGGTGGCGACGAAGCGGCTGCAATTCTGGGAGCGGGCGCTGTGAGGGTCGGCGCGCTGGCCTACCACGTCGAGCGGCTGGCGAGCCCTGAGGCGCTCCACGCCAAGCTCGACGGGCTATTCGCCGAGGCCGCGCCCGACCTCGCGGTGCTGCCGGAATATGCCGCGCTCGAGGCGGCGCTGATCGACGCCCCCGCCGAGGCCACCCCGCTCGAATGGCGGGACCGGGCGGCGGCGCGGGCGGACGAGTGGCTCGACGCGGCGCGGCGGGTGGCGCGGGCGCGCGGCTGCTACCTGCTCGCGGGCTCCGGGCTGGTGCAGACGGCGCGTGGTCACGTCAACCGCGCCTGGCTCATCGGCCCCGACGGCACCGTGCAAAGCCAGGACAAGCTGATCCTGACACCCTACGAGCGCGACGTGCTCGACCTGGTCGGAGGCACCGGCCTCACCCTGTGCGACACGGCGCTCGGCAAGATCGGCATTCTCGTCTGCTACGACAGCGAGTTCCCCCTGCTGGCCCGGGCGCTGATCGAGGCGGGGGCGGAGATCCTGCTCGTGCCGTCCTGCACCGACCTGCCGCAGGGCCAGACCCGGGTGCGCGTCTCGGCGCGGGCGCGGGCGGTGGAGGGGCAGTGCCTCGTGGTGCAGGCGCCGCTGGTGGGCGCGGTGGCGGGCTGCGAGATCATCGACGTCTCCACCGGCCGCGCCGCCCTCTTCACCCCGCCCGACCTCGGCCTGCCCGAGACCGGCATCCTTGCCGAAAGCACGCCCGACGAACCCGGCTGGTCCGTCGCCGACATCGACCTCGCCCACGTCACCGCCGCCCGCCGCAGCGGGCAGGTGGGCAATGTGACGCACTGGCCGGAGCAGGAAAAAGCCGCCCGAGAGGTCACCGTTGCGCGGCTTTGATGCAATGGACCTTGAAAAATGGTACAACCCGGCGCATTTACTGCGCGTCCGCGACGCAGGCGGGCGATTTTGGATGGAGACCACATGGCCAAGGAAGAACTGCTCGAATTCCCCGGCGTCGTGAAGGAACTCCTGCCGAACGCGACGTTCAGGGTCGAGCTGGAAAACGGCCATGAGATCATCGCGCACACGGCAGGCAAGATGCGCAAGAACCGCATCCGTGTCCTCGCGGGCGACCGGGTCCAGGTCGAGATGACCCCGTACGATCTGACGAAAGGTCGGATCAACTACCGCTTCAGGTGAACGCCCGCGCGCCAGACCCGGCGCTCAAGCTCGTCCTCGCCTCCGGCTCGCCCCGGCGGCGGGAGCTTCTGGCGCAGCTCGGCATCGTGCCCCACGCGGTCCGCGCCCCCGACATCGACGAGACTCCCGCCAAGGCGGAGCTGCCGCGCGACTACGTCCGCCGCATCGCCCGCCAGAAGGCCGAGGCCAGCGTGCCCGCCGACGACGAGCTCGTGCTCTGCGCCGACACCACCGTCGCCATGGGCCGCCGCATCCTCGGCAAGCCCGCCGACCGCGCCGAGGCCGAGGCGTTCCTGCGCGGCCTGTCGGGGCGGCGGCACCGGGTCATCACCGCCATCGCCGCGCGCCGGGGCGACGAGATCCGGGTCCGGGACGTGCTCACCGCGGTGCGCATGAAGCAGCTCACCGAGCGGGAGCTCGCGCGCTACCTCGACAGCGACGACTGGCAGGGCAAGGCCGGCGGCTACGCCATCCAGGGGCCGGCCGGCGCGCTGATCCCGTGGATCAACGGCTCCTATACCGGCGTCATCGGACTGCCGCTCGCCGAGACGGCGAGCTTGCTCCAAGGCATGGGCTACGTGATCGGAGAGACGCGATGAAGGGACGGATGGTGGTGCTCGACCATCTCGGCGAGACCGAGGCCGCCGCGCTGCTGGTCGACGGCCAGCTCGACGACCTGCTCGTCGACGCCCCCGACCTGCCGCGCCCCGGCACCATCTACCGCGCCGTCTGCGACCGGCCGATGAAGGGGCAGGGCGGGGTCACCGTGCGCCTGCCCGACGGCGGCCGCGGCTTCCTGCGGCAGGCCAAGGGCCTCGCGCCGGGCCAGCGCCTGCTGGTGCAGGTCACCGGCTACGCCGAGCCGGGCAAGGCCGTCCCGCTGACCCAGCGCGTGCTGTTCAAGAGCCGCTACGCCATCGCCACGCCCGAAGCGCCGGGGCTCAACATCTCCCGCGCCCTCAAGGACGAGGAGGCCCGCGTGCGCCTGCGCGAAGTCGCGACGCCGCTGGTCCCCGAGGGCATGGGCCTGATCCTGCGCTCTTCCTGCGAGAACGCCGACGAGGACGAGATCGCCGAGGACATCGCCGCGATGATCGACCTCGCCCGCGCCGTAACCTCGGACAGCGGTCGCGAACCGGAGGTGCTGGTCGAGGGCGACGGGCCTCACACCCTCGCCTGGCGCGAGTGGGTCGAGCCCGCCGCCATCGTCACCGAGCCGGGCGGCTTCGCGCGCGAGAACGTGCTCGACCTGCTCGAGGCCGCCGCCTCGCCCCGCGTGCCGCTCGACGGCGGCCACATGTGGGTGGAGCCGACGCGCGCGCTGGTGGCCGTCGACGTCAACACCGGCGGCGACACCTCGCCCGCGGCCGGCCTCAAGGCCAACCTCGCCGCCATCGCCGCCCTGCCGCGCGCCCTGCGCCTGCGCGGGCTCGGCGGGCAGGTGACGCTGGACCTCGCGCCGCTCACCAAGGCCCACCGCCGCCAGGCCGAGACGGCCCTGCGCATCGCTTTCCGCCGCGACCCGGTCGAGACGGTGCTGGTGGGCTGGACCCCGCTCGGCCATTACGAGCTGCAACGCAAGCGCGAACGCGCCCCCCTCGCCCCCGCCTGGAGGTGCGTCTGATGTCCTGCCCGATCTGCTCCGGCCCCACCGACGCCCGCTACCGCCCCTTCTGCTCGCGCCGCTGCGCCGACATCGACCTCGGCAAATGGCTCACCGGCGCCTACCGCGTCCCCGGCCCGCCGGCCGACGAGAGCGACCTCGACGAGCCCTCCGCGTCGCGTCCCGAAGACAAGCCGCACTGAGCCCTTTTCGCTCTGGACACCCGCCCCGCCCTCGCCTAGAACGCCGCCACCCCGAGGGTCCGTCCCTCCCCGTGCCCGGGTAGCTCAGGGGTAGAGCAGTGGATTGAAAATCCTCGTGTCGGTGGTTCGATTCCGCCCCCGGGCACCATCCTTTCTTTTTATTGTTTATAATCAATCAGTTAGGATGCGATTTTGTCCCGCCCGAAACAACCGCCGTCGAAAGTGGGACACTTTTGTCCGAGTTTTGTTCTTCAGTGAAGCGGCGAAGCGCGCTCTCGGCGCGGGTCTTCTGACTCGCCGCACGGGTGTATCGAGTGACTTCCTTGCTGGTGGCGTGGCCGGTGATCGCCATGATCTCTTGCTCCGTGCAGCCAAGTTCGGCCAGACGCGCCGCGGCGGCTTTTCGGAGCCCGTGGACAGAGCAGTTCGGAAGCCCAGCATCATCGCACCACTTACGGAATCGGTTGCCGAAGCCGTTCGACGTGAACGGACGATTAAAGGCGGTCACAAGGAAATTCAGATCGCCCGTCGGGGTGGCGTCGATTATTCGCTGCAACTCGGGGATCACCGGGATCTCTAGGCGCACCGGCTTGCGGTTCCGACCTTTGTGCTGGGTGAAAATGAGCCAACCATCGCGGACATGCTGCTTGCCAAGCGTGACGAGATCGGCGCGGCGCTGACCGGTGTATAGTGCGAGTGCCAGGGCAAGGCGGGCAGGGGAGCCAACCGGATGTGCATCCTCGAATTTCTTGATCTCGGCGAGCGTCCACGAGTGAAATCCGTCCGGTTCGCCTTTCAGGTATTCCACCTTGTCTGCCGGGTTATCGTCATGATGGTCGTAGCGAAGCGCGTAGCGGTAGAGCTGGCGAAGGGCTTTCACCATGCCGTTGGCCGCCTCGGGTCGGTCGGCCATCTCGTCTCGCCGGACGCGGATGTGGCGCGGCAATAGAAGGGCGAATGGCTTGTCCCCATCGTTCTTGTGCTCGCAGAACCGTTCAAGGATCGAGCGGCGGACCTTCTGCGTCCGAGGGTCCAGCTCAGTGAACATGGCGCTCTTGTAGTATTGGACACAAAGCCATTTGAGGCTGCGAGGCACCACGCGTCCCACACGGGCCTTGTGGCCCCGAACCTCTTTTGGGCCAGCAGCGGCTCGGCGGTAGTCAATCAGGAATTCGGGCGAGCCGACGGGCCCGCGCAAGCGGGTCTTAGTGCCATTGCGGCGGTAGTAGAGGCGCACGTTGCCGTGCCGGTCGACGTCTTCGACCACATACTTCAATCGCAATTGCATGGAATCCTCGGGCATCTAGTTGTCCCAAGGATTTTGGTCCGAGTCTTCTCCGCCGGGCAAGGCTTCAAAAAAAGGTCCAAAGAGCGCACATCCCAAACCCGCCGCCCGTCGATCTTCTTGGGCTTCGGCATCCGCCGGTCCGAGACCATCGTGTCGAACTTCGACGTACCAACTCCGATGTAGGCTGCCGCCTCTTCACGATTGAGCCCCCGCCGCGTCGGCGGCGGCAGGGGGGCTCTCGTAATTTGGGCGAGGACTTCGGGCATCGTCTCAGCCGTCGAGCCGGACGTTGACGCTGGCGCTGGGGTTCCCGGCGGCGGTCACGGCGAGGCCGATCCGGGCGTTGCTGCCTGTATCGTCATCGGTCGTGACGACGCCGTTGCTATCGTCCCAGAAGGCGACGGCCCCGACGGTGAAGGCGTCGGTGCTCACCTTGGGCATGGTGTAGACGCCCGTGGTGGCCAGCGTGAGGCTGTCGCCGATCTCGGCGTCCCCGAAGGCCACGCCGAAGAGGTTGCCGATAAGGACGCCGTCTCCGGCGCTGGCGGCGGCTGCGGCGGTCACGGTGATCCGCTCGCCGGGCTGCACATAGGTCTTCATGGTTCAGAGTCCTTTCGTGGTGATGAAGCGGAGCGTCGTCGGCCGGGCCGAGGCGGCCCGGGCGATCTCCGAGTCCAGGGCGGCCAGAGCGCGGGCCATTTCGCTGTCGGAGCGGTATTCGACCTCTTCGCCGTTCTGGTCCCTGTAGCGCCGCACGCCGTCCGCGCGCGCCCTCAGGAGCGCGTCACGGGCGGCGGTCAGCTCGGGCACCGTCAGGGCCATCAGGCGGCCCCTTCGTTGAGGTAGGCAGCCCGCCAATCGAGCCAGCCCGCGCCGAAGTCGAGCCATGCCCGGAACTTCAGCCCCAGCGTGGACCATGCCTCGGCGCGCTGGATTTGCACGCCCTGAGCCGAGCTGAGGTAGCCGTATTGGATCGCAGCGAGGCGGGCCGGGTCCGCGAAGACGTACCAGCGTTCGTCGGTGATGCGGGGCTCCACCAGCAGGCTCAGCTTGGAGCCGAAGGCGTTCACGTCGTCCACCGTTGCGGGGTAGATCGAGGCCAGCAGCCGTTCGGCCGCCGACTCCAGCTCCGGCCCGACCAGCAGGAACTTGGGCGTGACATTGATGAGCGTCTTGCCATCCAGCCCGGTCACGCCGCGCATGGATTTCCGTGCAGCTTCCAGCGCCGCCATGTCGCCTCCGAACCGAGCGAGAGGCCGGTTCCGGCGAGGTTTCCACGGGTGGCGTCGAAGACAGCCACGCCATCGCTGAGGTCCGGGTTGCCCGTGATGAGGTCGACCATGATGTCCGCTTCGGTCTGCGCCGCAGCTTCGCCGAAGGCAGCGGTCATGTCGCCGAGCATTCCGAGGTCATCGTCGATCAGGAGCTGGCGCGAGACGTTCAGCCCCCGGGCGTAGGTCTTGAGGCGCATCGTCTCGCCGTTCTCGGCCCGGCTGGTGTGGGTGATTTCACCGGACTCGCCCAGCTCTTCCAGCCGCCCCATCTCGCCCAGCCGGATCGACGTGGCGGTCTTGAAGTTGCTGAGGCTTCGCTGGCGACCGAGACGCTTCAGCGGGCTCTCGGCGGCGTGGTAGCTGGCGAGGGCCGACTTGCCCATGGCGTTGGAAACCAGCAGCGGGAAGTCAGACGTGGTGTGCTCGCCCGCCCGGGTGAAGGTCTCGTCGGCCGTCATGCCTCGCGTGGAGACGCCCGCCCGGGCGAGACTATCGCGAGCCATGTCGAGGAAGGACTCGGTTAAGTAGGGCCGGACCTCGGGCGCGGGTTCTCCCCCCGCCATGCGAACGTGCAGTGCCTCTTCGCGACGCTGGCGGATCACGGCGGGGTCATCGTTTGCGGGTGCGTGGGTGCGGATGACAGGGGCCGAGCGGCGGCGGCTCTCCATGGCGTCCCAATCAGCCGCCTTCGCAGCGGTCATGTCGGCGTTCTGGTCGATGAGCTCGTCGGCCACTTCCGGGCCGAGCCCGGCAGAGCGGACCAGACCCCGGATGTCTCTCCGGCGCTGGGGCTCGGCCTCGTCGGCCGAGAGGGTTTCGATGGTATCGGGCATATCGTTTTCCTTCTGCCTCAGGCGGGCCGTGGGGTCGGCCGGGTTGGAAGTCAGAGTGACTTCGGTGATCCGCCAGCCGGTCGGGCTCTTCGTCCGGCCTCTTGGCGAGAATTTCTCGGTCCATCCCGTGACGCGATAGCCGATGCTGACTCCGCTCACGGTGCCGTCCGCGATCCGCTGCACGATGGGCGCAGCATCTTCGGCAGACGTCAGCTCTAGGAGGGCGAGGACAGAGGGACCCTCCACGGCGATGGACCGAACCCGCCCAATCTGGTCACGGACACTGGCAATCCGGTGACTGTCTAGGACGGGCAGACCTTCTGCGGCCGAGCTGTCGAGCGTGTCGGCCGTCAGGATTTCGAGGAATGGACCACGGGCATCGCGCCGCGTGACCGGGTGATCCGTGGCAATGACCGCCGATACCGTCCGCGTCTCCGGGTCGTAGGAGTTGGGCCGGGTGGCGGCGGCTCGGATCATCGGATCATCCAGCGGCATCGGTGCCCCCTACACTGAAGTTGAGGCCGAGGCTGGCTTCACGGGCACGGTCGGCTGCGATTCTCGGCGTCCAGCTCGGCCACGTTCCAGCCCATCTGCCCCACGGCCTGACGACGGCTGGTGAGGCCCAAACGCAGGGCGGCCTCGGCAGCGGCCATGTCCTTCTGCGGGTCGACTTGTGCATGGCGCGGCGGCAGCCACTCGGCCGTCAGGGCCGGGGCGAGGTTGGTAATGTTCAGCCGCCCGGCGAGGTATTCGTCGGTCACGAAGCGGCGGAAGGTCGGGTCGAGGAACTGCGGGACCAGCGTGTGGTAGACGAACTGCTCCACCTTGGCCCGGAACGGCAGCAGGCCCGCACGGAGCGAGCTGTAGTTCGCGTCGCTGAGATCCCCGTCCAGCAGGTGCGTGGGAACGCCGAGCCCGGCGGCGATTTGCTGGCGCATGGTCTTCAGGAGTGCGGCGGAGTCTTTGGCCTGATCGGGCGTATTGAAGCGGACGTCCTCGCCGAGACCGAGCCGGTACATCGCGCCGGGTTCCAGCCCCACTTCGGTGATGCCGCCCTCGGTGGGATGGCCGTCGTAGACCCCGCCCCCGGTGCCGTTGGCATCCACGATGAAGCCCGCATGCATGGCCGCCACTTTCAGGCCGACCAGCAGCGCGTCGCTGGCTTGGTCGTATTCGGAGAGAGTGGAGAGAACGGGTGCGAGCTGCGACACCCCGCGCACCTGCCCGGGGCCGAGCGGACGGAAGACGTGGATCATGTCCTCGACGGGAACTCGGATAGACTCGTGAGCGCCCGAGAAGAGGTCGGTCGGCCGCTGGGGCCGAACGTGGTAGGCGCGGCGGGTGCCGTCTCTGTCGTACTCGACACCAGTCACCACGTAACCGTCGGTCAGCTCGCGCGTGTCCGCCTCGTCTACGAACTCCGCTGGAACCTGCCATCCGGCGGTTAACCTCAGCCTTCAAAGAAGCCTGTGGGTATCATTTGGGTAGCGGGCTGTTCCCGAAGCTTCAAAGACTAGCAATCGTCAAGACTCCTCACACCTAGTGCTGCGGGGCGTCCATGAAGCTGGGAGTAATCTTCAAGGATATTGGTTGGATTACTGGACAACCTACGAGCCCAACGATGAACAGAACGCCCTTGGCGACGTCTCGTTGCCGCAGCAGATACAGCCTTGAGATAGCCGTGAACATTTTGAACGATGCGGCGGCCATCTGCACCGGCTCTTGGTCCTGCGCTTCCTGCGTAATCATACTCAATCCGAGTCACTATCCTTCTTAAACAACTCTTCCAGAGCCTCAAGGTCATCTTCACCGATGTCTGTGAAAAGCGATACAGCCATCGCGTCTGATACCTTAGCTCGTACAGCATCCCAGTCGTCGGAAGGGTCATGTATGATATACTTCGAGATACCTTCGTATTGCTTTTGCACTTCGATGCGCGCTGACGTGGATAGCTCCCGGCTAACCGCAAAGTGATAGGGTGTTGGGAAGCCGAAACGAACGAGTTGTGGTAGGAAGCCCGGCATCGGCGCAAGGTCCGTGCCAGTGGCAAGTTCAATTTCTATTACCAACTGCGCTAACGCACTCATAACGAAGCTAATCTCGGACGCAAAGCGGTTCGAAAAACGCCTCGCGAACTTCGCCATCCCGTCGGACTTGGTGGGTATCTTGACCGGAGCTTCGTTTTTCACAATGAAACCCAATATTGTTGCATCCAGTTCCAATAGAGTCTTCTGGTCAAACCAGTCTGAAAGGACCTCGCGAATGCCAGCGAGTGCCACAGTCCGCTTTGCCACTTGATCATTCTGGTTCTTGTATGCTCTAGCAAATATCTTCTCCAAGCCCTCGGGCCTGAATAATGCGTCAAAGTCTTCCTCCTTGGGGTCGAACTGATCCAATACCCATATCGCCCAATCTATGGCCTGAACGGATAGCCATGGTGCTGACGGAAGTGCACTTTCGAGCTTGCGGACAAACTTGAGGCTTGCCCCCGTTTTCGCGGCGAGCGCCTCTTGCCATGTAGCAGGAGTTTCTGGTTCGGTGTCAGACAGCACTTGTTCAAGTTTCTGTTTGCGACCATACAGCCATGCATCCGCGTTTGCGGCGTCGGCAGACCGCTTCTGGAAGTATCCAAAAGACCGAGAAGTTAGAAGCTGAAAAGGAGTTGTCCCATCCTCGTTTGGCTTCAATGATACAGTGAGTTTTCGCGCGAGGTACTCAGCGACGGGACGCTCGGTGGCCTCTACCTCTATTTCGTCAAGTAATGTGCAAAGCGGATCAATAAGGGGAACACATCTGTCTTTGGACGAGAGAACCATACTGGTGACCACGGTCTCTCGGGGCACGTAAGTGTTCAAATCGCAAGGAACCGGATTGCCGGGGACAACTAGAGCTAAACCCGTAGAAGCATGACCAGCGCGGCCTGCGCGCCCCAATGCATTCAGAATTTCATGCTCTTGCATGTTTTTTCGTTTTTCAGTCTCGGGGTCTAGTCGGTCGGTCCCGGCGAGAATTACGGCATCACAGGGAAGGTTTAGCCCCTGCGCAAGTGTGGATGTCGCAACAAGCACGTTTAGGCCGCTTTCTTTGGACCGAAACAAGCCCTCAACAAGTCGGCGCTCAAAAGGAAGAAGCTCACCATGGTGGACCGCCGCAATTTTGCTCCCTGCGTCATAGATGGATTCTACTTTGCCTATCTCCTCAATTGCAGTTTCCTTCAAAACGGACTGATCAGCGGTAAATGTCGGTTCGATAGCAGAGAACTGCGCGTTGATCTTGTTGGCCGTTGATATTGTGAAGTTGATGCTTTCGCAGAACACAAGAACCTTGATGCCATGCTGCGCAAGCTTGACTGCCAGTTCTGCGGCCACCTCGTTGCGGTTCGAGGTAAGCCAGCGGTATCCGGTTTTGTTGGGCCCCCCAACGCCTAGCGGCATCGGGGAGTCCGAGAGGGGCTTCAGGGCACTCGAACTGCCGGGCTGTGGTAGCCAGTTCGAGTCTAACGAGAACAAGCCGTAGGGAATGGCCAACACTTCTGGGGTGACGCCATTGTTCAATTGCGTAGTGAAATTTCTCAGGTCTGTGTGTGAATACACTACACATCCTCGGAGCTGGCGTGTCGGCTTCCACTCATAGTCAAAGGCCACGAAAGGACGACCAATTCGATCTTCGAGCCAGTCTTTCAGCTTTGATCCGTTGGAGATCATCGCAGAAAGTAGCAAATAATCGGCACTTGCATTGATCTGACCGAATTGCAAGAAGCAAAGCATAGCGTCAATGCTTCTCCGGTCAGCTCGAATTCCGGTGGGAGAAGTAGGATCGATGGCGGCGCTCATCAGGTGAAATTCATCGAACACCAACAGACCAACGTTTTGAAAAAGATGGGGTGCAAAGGTCAGAAGAGCAAAACACTTCTCAGGCGTCATGACAGCAATGTCGGGCAGTCTTTCCACTGTCTCGTCCAAGGTAAGCTCGTCAAGGCTTTGGGCTACAGCTAGCTCTGAGAGACGTTCATTGAGATCAAACTCTACTTGTGAGACGAGCGCGTGGGTCGGTGCCAGATAAAGGACGGATTTTCCTGACGCCAACGTCGCCGCAATCTTCAAGCCAGATAGGGTAGATTTACCTGTGCCAGTTGGTGTAGTCATGATCATGGAAGAGCCCACATCTAAGAAACCAGTTGCAATAGCAGCTTTGTGGTTCTCCCAGATTAGAGGCCATCTCTTGGCCTCCCGGACTATCCAGTCACGCCAAGCTCCGTGATCAGTGCCATTCGGGTTCGGAATGCTAACCAATAGATTGTCAGCCACGGCTCCGAGGGCACTGCGCAAAAGGGAAGCGAGATGGTGCGGTCCGGGAAAAGTGGTCAACGCAACAATCGGAGTGTCAGCCACACCTTCCAAACTCTCTGACAAAGGTCCCGCTAGAGAGATAACTCGTTGAAGATTCGAGTGTACGTCTTCAAGAGCCGCTGGCTCCAAATGTCCTACCGAGAATTTCGAGAACGTAATAAGCGACCGGAGAATTTCCCTATAAAGCAGATCAGTGGCAATTGCCTCACTTGTTTCCGAGCCAGCATCTACCTGTTCGATTTCCGTGTTGGAGATGTCTTCGTATTGCCCCCGTGCAAGACGGCCGAGCGTCAGGATCAACAGTCGCCTAAGTGCATTTTCTTCACCAGTTGCTCTGATACCGCGACCGACCTCCGCCGCATCGGAAAACCGTTCAGAAGCCAGAAAAAGCAAGGAGGAAGCGATCTCAGGCCCGATGCAATCCTCACTAAGAAGGCTTTGGTTCTCTTCAGTCAGGATTAGCCGATCTATTCGGTCAACGATTTGACGTGCAGATCCCGCAACGAATGCAATTGAGCGTAAGCGTTCCGGGTTTACACCCAAAGCAACTTGAGCCTCAAAAACATCTGCCAATCGACTCATCTTAGACCTAACGGCAATCAATTCGTCCGGTAGCGCCTCCAAGCTGTCTGCTAGAAGCCGTGCGGTCGCTATTTCTACGCTGGCAGACGTGAGTAACTCAACCAGTTCCGACGCACTCAAGCTTTTCAGATCTGGCGATCCTGCGATTAACTCCTCTGTTACCGGATCAAACATTATCTGCGATCCTCTTTATTTCTCTCCTGATCTTTCTCGCCAAAGCTTTCAAAAATGATCGCGTATCAACGGATGGTAGGACTTCTGCCAACCGTACGGTTTCCGCACCGAGAGCGTGTTTGTCAAAGTCTTTAAGAATATGTTGGTAGCCACCCGCGTCCGCATTTTCTGGCATGGCGGTAACTGCGACCCTAAATGCCCTCGTTCGCTCGTATATCAGTGCTTCCAGTAACTCCTCCTGCGTGTCGGCTCCTAGGCCTGCCTGTTCCCTCAAAATAGCAGTGATCGCATCTAAAAGTTCGAGATCCTTATTCCCGTTAACGATCCCGTCGATTTCGTTCCAAACGCTACCCTGAACGAGGCTCTTAGGATTTATTGATGCTTTGTCCTCGCAAAGCACCACTCTCGAAATTTCACCGGATGCGTCTTGGATGCTCACAAGCAGGCCGTCAAAACCCTTGTCTGCCCTGCGAACATGAGGTGGTGTAGCGAGGGCGGCTGGCATGTCGATAGATGCTGCAACCCACGAAAGATGCTGAAACAGCAAGCCGTCGCGTTGCTCGATACGCTTGTTTTTCTTGTTGTTGGCCGTTTTTTCCTTTTCCGGGTCGGCGCCTGAAAGGTCCGTTGCAATGTCCGCGAGCCTTATGGAAAGAAGAGAAATCGCATTCTCGAACACTTTCCCCGGAAAACCAGCTCTGCTTGGCTCTAATTGATTGATTATCTGAACCGCATGTTTTGGCTTCCGCAGGTAGAGCCATGCCAACGTGCGAACTAGGCGGTCTTCATCAATGACCGCCCATTCTGAGAAGTTGCAAGTAGGTGAAAGGTCCGTTTTCTGAAAGGTAATTGGCATTAGGGCCCCGAGCGTTTTCGCTCACCGTAGTGCACGCCTAGGGTTAATGAAAGCGCCTCTTGCCGCGAAGTGGCAGAATGTAGGCTCCTCAGCCCGTTGGCTTCAACACAGCGCGTGCTTCCTTTTCGGCGGGTGACCCCTTCACCCATTGCCACGGGGTGCGCGGCTTCCGCGCCTTCGCCAGTTCAGGGTTCGTTTTGGCGTCGCTGGCGGCGGCGCGCAGGCGTTCGCGGGCCTCGCGCGGGTCGATCTTCAGTTCGTCGCAGATGGTCTTGAGCGTCACGATATCAGTCATGTCGATCTCCTAAGTTGCTGATGAAGATCGATAAGATGCAAGGCCAGAGCGTGTCAGGGATAACCCTAGAACGAACATGACGCGTTGGGGCAATCAAGCGTCTATAAATTGAAGAACTTCGTCGCATTCCAATGAAACGAGCCTCTCTACAAATTCTTTGGGCACTTCTCGTCCGCAGACTTCTGGCGTCTCATTTACTCCGATCATCCGCAACAGTCGAATGACCTTCGTTTCCTTTTTGGAGGGGTGCCCCCATGTCTTTTTTATGGCTCTTGAAGGATCAGCGTTTCCTTGACTCAACAGCTCTCCGAGTAGAACTTTTAGGTATCGCTCTACTGGGAGGTCTTCGAGTAGGTGTTCATCATAATGCGCGACTGCTTCATGTGTGAGACGGATGACTGAAGCTGCCTCCTTAAACGTAGGGGCCTCGCCAGCCTTGAAGTTGCTGATGAAATCACCAATGGTTAATCCGCTATAGCCTGAGGCAAACCAATCCGCGTGATCTCTCAGTATTCGAAAGGTACTC
The DNA here is from genome assembly GCF_000153305.1 of Oceanicola granulosus HTCC2516. Classification (GTDB taxonomy): domain Bacteria; phylum Pseudomonadota; class Alphaproteobacteria; order Rhodobacterales; family Rhodobacteraceae; genus Oceanicola; species Oceanicola granulosus. The sequence continues at coordinate 186,208 of NZ_CH724109.1, read as the reverse complement.
TTTTCGAGTTTATCATCTGAAAGCGAATGTACTCTTTGATTTCTCCACTGAATGGCAACCAGCAATGCAGCTTTGTGCTGCTGCTTCAGTGGGGGTAGGTTTTCATCAAATACGTCAAGGCGCCTTGCCACGCTGCGACCTGTTCCATCTAATGCTGCACGAAATTCCTTGTCTGCAATAGCTGATGGCTTTCTTGCTGACATCATCATGAAAGTGTCGAGAGCGTCGATTGCACGAATGAGAGCGAGATCAAGTACGAAGACACGGCTCCTCTCTGCTGATCGCTTTACGTTCTGGGGGTTCCACGATGTTCGGAATTCAGAACTAATGTCGACTTTCCCTGAGCGAACGCCATCCAGACCAACTAGAACGGTAATCAAAAAATGGTTGGCTTGACCCAGCAAGTCCTTGAACGCCCGACGGGCATGAGTTCTGTTTAATTCATACATAGTAGTCCTGACGCCGCGCGCGAATCGAACGCGCCCGTCCGCTTTAAAAGAGCATCTAGAGCCATTTGAAGGCGGGGCTCACCGTGAGCTTACGACGCAAGGTCACCTTACGGGCTGTAGCATAGGAATCAAGCCTGCAGCGGCCACCTCCAATGTCTCGGACCGAAGGGGTATGCTTCATTACGTGCATCCTCTTGCTTGCGAGTTACGTGGCGCATGATTGGCAACTGCAACTAACCCCGAGGATCGAGAGCGAAACGCGCGCGCGGCGGCGTTGAGCCAGGAGCGCCGGGGCGTGCCTCGGGCATGGTGATCCCGTCGCAATACTGGCTGGCGCGCTGTGCGGCGCGCTCATGGCGATCATCCCGGCACCTGCACGGACGCATTGCTCCCCCTTTGGTCTTCCTTGCCGGCACGGGAAGCACCCTGACGGGTGACAGTCCACGATCTTATTGCGCTGGCATTGAAACCAGCCAGTAAGGATATCGGCATGAGATACGCGCGAAGCGGGCCTTCAACGGCCAGACGAAAACATCTTTGGCAACTGGCACGGCCTGTGGTGCCTGCTGTTCGGCCCGTTCTACTACCTGTTCAAGGGCATGTTCCTGTGAGCGATCTTTTCGCTGATCACGGCGAACGGCCTGTGGGTCGGCTTTCCCCTATTCAATCGCGCCATCGTGCTGCGCCACTACCATCGCAAGGGGTGGGTGCAGGGATGACCGCCGGCACCTCCACCAAAGCAGTTTGCCACCCGAGTGGAACCCGGCGCACGATACTGACCCCCAGTGGGAACGGGAACCGCATGAAAAAGGCTCGGCAAATTGGCTCCGGCTCGCATCCGACAGACTGATAGATAGTCAACGGGTCGCTCTGAGACGGCCTCGGCCTCGGGGACTTGAGGAGTAAGGGCCAGCTTCAGGCGCAAGACCTTGGAAGAAGCATCCGGTCATGGGGGCGGACCAGTGCACCTGAAGGGTGGATGCCCAAGGCTGTCGCCCGGTTTCGATCCCAAGGTCGAGCACTTCGGTAGACACCTGCAGTGCCGCGCCGCGGTGCCCTCCTGGAGGCCGTGAGCGGCTCGCTGGTGCGCGAGTCGATGTTGAGTGGGTGCCGAGGACCGATGGCGACGGAGCGCATCCACGGCCCGCACAGCGGTCGAGGGTTCGAGAGCTCCACGCGGTGAGTGCGGCATCGGTGCCGGCCATTGCGGGGAAATAGCTTTGAGGAGGGTCGGCCGACGCTCAGGTTCGTTTCGTTAAGGCGGAGGCCGCTGCAGGCGTTTGCGCTACGGCCTGATTGGCGCGCTTAGGAGTGTGTTGAGGCTTCTCACCGCTGAAGCTTCTTGCCGGTAGCTAGCAGCTTCGAGGCAGGCCGTGACGGCGGCTTGCCCTTGACGAAAAAGCACTTGCTCAAAAGTCGCACACGTGCGGTGATTTTGAACAAGTGCTAGTTGCTGAGGCTCAGGGCAGCGACCAGACGGAGACCTTACCGTCCTTAGCCTTGATGACCCCCAGCTCTTCGCCCGCTCGCCGTAACGTGGGCAGCGAGATGCCTTCTGCTTGGGCCCAACGGTCGAGGTCTTTCTTCTTTGCCGCACCTTTTCGCAGTATGCCCTCCAGCCACACGTTTGCTTTGTCCCGTTCGCGGGGCGGCCGTCCACGCTCGGCGTCTGGTGGTGCTAGCAATTCATCCGCGGTCAGTCCCGGTTCCACGGCACGCCAGTCAACACGAGGGTGCGACTTCGGACCAGTGCTCACCATCTCGAATACGATGGTCGGTCCGGGTTCCGCATAGTTCGATTTGGAATGAGCGACAGCGCGTAGGCGTGGGTTGTCGGGATGCGGGGCGAGGATTAAGCCCGAGCGAACGCGGGCGGAGATCGAAATCGACCCTATACCCTGGTGCATTGCGTGATCCGCACGTGCCTTCCGCAGGTGCCGCACTATCAAGATTGCAGTGTCGAATTCGCGCGCCAGCCGGTCGATCTGGACCATGAAGTGCATGGTCTCGGTCGCATTATTGCCGTCGGTCCCCTCCTTCATAAAGGCGATAATAGGATCGATGATGACGAGAGCTGGGGTATTTGCTGTCAGCTCATGTTGAAGTAGGGCGAGGCCCCTAGTGTCTAGGCTAAACGGCTCCTCTTGGTACCGAATTTTAGAGACGTCGGCGCCTGCTTTAATCAGGCGAGGTTTCAAGACTCGCGAGGGTTCGTCTTCGGCGGACATGAAGAGGACCGAACCCTTTTCAATTCGGTCGGCGAAGGGCGACGGTTTTCCAGTAGTCACCGCGGCCGCGATGGCGCACGTGAACGTCGACTTGCCCTGCCCCATGTTTCCATCAAGTACGGTTAGCGCCCCTTGCACGATGTAGGGGTAGTGAAGGAACTTCGGCTCCGACTCTTCAACATCCCCTAGCCAACCGAAGGCCTCGTCGTGCCCACTCGCATAACGGTCGATGCTTAAGGCGATGCGCTCGACCTCTTCGGAGTCCAGAGGCGGGCTGCAAGAGATACTGTTGATGGCTTGAAGTGCTGACGAAATGGCCGACTGCTCAAGGCCGCGGAAACGCAATGAGCCGGCAATACTCGTCAGCTGATCGTTTCTGTTACCCTGCCTAATAGAGGTCTTCAATTTGACCTTTACTGAAGGAGTGGGTTGGCGAGCCAGCGAGCGCCGAAATTCGTCGGTCAGCTCGACAATAGGGGCAACTACTTTGCCTTTCTTCTTCTGCACGCGATATCGTCGCCCAGACTTGTGCATGCTGGGTGCCACCACGATATATCCGCTGACGCTATCCTTGATGTCGATGCCCGCAAGATGAGCTCTACTTTTCGGCAAGGGCTCACGGGTGCTATAATAATGGTGTTCGCCGCGTCCGGTTTTGACGGAAAAAGTCTTTGGCAAATTCAGTTTCGTGAAGGTCTCGACCCCTTCGGGTCCATCAACGTCAAGCACTACCACGCCTTCAGGGAGCACGACGCCGACATTTGCCGATGGGTATTGCTCGAAGGCTCGTCGAATCATGGCAGGACTGTCTGTGGCGCTATGTTGCCCCTTGGGAAACAACTTCGCGATGGGGTGCTTTCCCGGGCTCTTGCAGCGCTTGCCACATGTGCAATTTCCGCTGTCGCTAATGCCATGGAGGGCAACGATTTTGCCTCCACGTTGCGCCCACGCAAGTGCGGATTTGAGGGTCGAAGACGACAACATGTCACCCTCGAAGCGAAATGCTTTCGGCATCTCATTTCTCCTAATTCGGGTGGATCAGTATTCGGCGTAGTGGGTGCGCGAGCGCTCAGCGGCGCGCTCTGCTAGCCAGTCCTCAAGCTCACTGGAGAGCCATGCCACGCTCGTCCCCGCGAGTCTCACGCGCCGGGGAAAGCGACCGCGCGCCTCCCAGCGGAGTAAGGTCGTGTTGCTGGCTTGGATGCCAAGGCGCTTCAAGTCGTCGCGCGTGGCTAAGGTCTTGCGACCGGTGTCGAAAGTCATCTTATCTTCCTTCAGCTTGTGGTGAAGGAATGCGTATTCCGTCTCATCGACCGATGAGCTGAACGTAATAAGCGGCTTTGACTACTAAAACTGAGCGGTAATCAGATCGCTCACTGATTGGTTTTTTTGCGACGACCGGGTCTGCTCAGGTCTTCGCGCCCCGTCTTCTTGATGGCTTCCTCTCGAGCCTCTTTGAACGCCCTTTGGGACAGGGACGAAAATTTCGTCTTCGCCTTTGCTCGTAGCTCCTCGTACGTGGGGCAGTAGCTCTGGTCTCTAAGCTGTTCAACGAGCCATGCTAGACATTGGGTTTTCGCCCGCTGGGTGGTAAACGACCGCTCCTCATGGCTCCGCATCCAGCCGCTCAGGTCGTCGCGGTGGATCTTGCAGTAGACCGGCTGGTTCGCCCGCGCGTGAAAAACTCGGTCTTCACGAAGCAGGATCTGGAAGAACTCATCAACGTCCCTTGGGAGGAGATCGCCGTCGAACGAAAAGTCCGTGGTAGACCAATGAGCTCTGACCTGGCCGCTCTTCAGCGCGTTCCGCAGTATTAACCGAACCTCTCGGTGCTCGTCTGCGTCGGGGTCGTCAATCCACGTAGCGTTCCAGTCGTCCTCGTAGGCTGTTCTCCCCACCAGATCGAAGGCTTCCCTAGGCTCGACGAAGGGGTCCGAGGTGAGGTTTGACATCGAGCGCTTCAATCTGCTGCGTTAGCTTCCGAGACCACGCGTCCAGCGCAGCTCGCTTCTCGTCTGCATATGAGTAGACGTTGTAGATCGCTGCCACGCCTGAGACCACACCCGTCTTGTGGTTCAGCAGCGCCTCGGTCACGGGCTGTGGTACGCCCATCATCGCCATGTTCGTGGACATCGTGCGGCGCAGGTCATGAATGATCCACGGTTGGGTGCCTTCCGGGAGCGTGCGGTCGAGCCGGTCTTTCAGGCGACCGAACCCCGAGACGGCAGATCTACCGGTCGTCGTGAACACGAAGTCGGAACCGAGGAACCTCGGCACCCCGCGTAGTAAGTCCAGCATCGCGTCGGTGAGCGGTACGGTGTGCTGCCTGCCGTTCTTTGCCCGCTGCGAAGGCAGAGTCCAAAGGCGCCTCTCCAGGTCGAGCTCCGACCACTGCATTTCCGCGACCTCAGCGCGTCTCTGGCCGCTCAGAATTAGCAGCTTCATGCAATCCCCGAACGGATAGCCTTCGGCGTCGGAGGCCGCCCACAGCGCCCCTAGCTCATCGTCCGTTAGCACTCGCTCGCGCGACCGCTCCTTCGACAACGGCTTCATCCCGGCGATGGGGGAGGCGTCGATCATGCCGCGCTCGACGCACCAGCCCATGAGGTGCTTTAGGTGGGCTAGGGCTCGGTTCGCGCTGACCGGGGCAGAGCTGTGGATCACGTCGCAGGCTTTAACGACATCAGCGCGCTTGATCTCGTCGATCCGTCTGCCATGCAAGGCGGTGAACTTCGCCAGTAGCGCTTCTTTGCGCTTCCAGTCGCGGTTGTGAACTTTGGCGTGCTTCTCGATGTAGTCGGGGATCACGTCGCCCAGCGTGGGCTTGGTTTCGACCTCGATGCCGGGGATATCCTCGAACCGACCTGTCTCGATGGCGTAGAGAACCTGCCGCACCCGTTCGCGCGCTTCGGCCAGCGACATGATGGGGTACCGTCCGATGGTCAGGCGAGGCATCGTGCCGTTGATGCGCTTATGCAGACAGAACGTCTTGGTGCCGGACTTGCTGATGCGCAGAACGAGACCCGGCATCAACTCGTCACGGAAATCGAGCCGTTTCGACGGGTTTGGCCTCTGGCCTTCGATGAGCTTGGCGGTGAGTTTACGTTTCATAAGCCCATGATAAGCTGGGCGGGTGATCCGCGTCAGGGACAACCCTAGATGGTTTGCAATAGATATGATCAGAACGGAGCACCGTCTTGGCCAAGCATCGAACATTCGAAGATATGGTCGGCACGGGGTTTCGCTGGCCGCAACTTGGCGATGATCCCTTCGAATTGCCCGAAGACGGTGAGCATCATGCCGTAATAGCTGAGAACGACTTTTCACGGTTTGTGCTAATGATGCAGGGTTACAGGCGTTCCGCCGACGCCCTTGTGGAGCAAGCCATAGAGGACTTTCGCGAGGCTGATTTCCTAATTTTTCCAATCGTTTTTCTTTACCGCCACGCGTTGGAGTTGAATTTGAAGTATATCATCAACGTGTACGGTCATCACGTCGGGGTCGAGCAGATTTGGAATTCCCATGATTTTGAGAAGCTATGGCCTGAGTTTGTGAAGGTCTTGGACGGCTTCGGCACTGATGACCCGGATCAGGCTGATCAAATTGTTGGCGGTGTTATAGCTGAGTTTGGGAACGTCGATCCCAAGTCCTTTTCTTATAGGTATCCGCGCGACAACCGTGGCATTCCGGTTCCCCTTGCCAACGCCCGAATGGACTTGATGCGTCTCCGGGATGTGATGAACGGCGTCTTCGGCTACTTCTCTGGAACGGACGGCTACCTTTCCGATCTGGTCAATGCGTGAGTGAACAGGCAAGACACACTCTTGAGTGCGTGGGTATCGCTGGGGTAGCAGGAGCAGCGTGCTTGAATGCTTCGGCGCGAGACGGACCGAGACGATCTGCCAAGCTTAAAAGGCAAGGTTTGCAATCGACTACGTTACGCGTTGAGCGATCCTGAGGCGGTGCCTGCGGATCATAAGGCTAATTGATAATCCTCGTGTCGGTGGTTCAATTCCGCCCCCGGGCACCATGACATTCAAGATTTTCTACGGGTGCCGGACGCTTGCGCTCCGGCCCGGACCAACCACTGGCTCGCCCCTCCCGGCGAGCGGGAGCTGCGCCGCCCGTCCTCGAGCTGCTTCGAGACTGCGTTCGGAGCCCAGCGTCGGGAGGATTCGTCGGCAGTCCTCGCCGACCCTCGCGAAGCGACCTGTCCATGTCGTGTTCGTCATATTTTATGGACAGGTCAAACCCGCCAGCCTAAGACCGGAGGCACCAAATGTTCTTTTTTGCTGCATCCTTAATGGAAAAATTCGATGGCTGACGATTATGCGAGTGACCTCACCACGAGCGGGCGGGTCGGGGTCGGCGGCTCCACCGGCGGCAATATCGAAGAGCGGGGCGATCTGGACCTGTTCGCCGTCGACCTGGTGGCGGGGCAGGCCTACACGATCGAGGTCGGGCCCGGCGCGCCGGGGGAGGTCCTGCCCGATCCGTTCATCCGCTCGGACAATCCGCAGTACCTGACGTCTTCCATCCTCGGCCTGTTCACCGCCGACGAGACGCAACTGGTGATGGACGCGTCGGGCGGCGAGCTGCTGCCGGTGGCGTCTTCGCCGCTGACGCAGATGTCGGAGGTCGGCTACGTGCCGACGGTTTCCGGGACCTACTACATCCTCGTCGGCGGCTCGACCACGACCGTGAACGAGTCGGGCATCGGCAGCTACACAGTCTCCGTCGCCACCCCCGTGGCGGACGATTTCTCCGACACCATAGCGACAACCGGCAGCATCGCCGTCGGCGGGGAGAGCGGCGGGGTCATCCAGGTCGCCCACGACCGCGACTGGTTCGCCGTCAAGCTGGAGGCCGGCAAGAACTACGAGCTCCAGGTGGACTCGATCCATCGGGCCGCCGACCACCCGGACTACGATACCGAGTTCGGCAATCTGCGGTTTCCGGTCACCGCGCTCTACGATGCCGCCGGCAACCGGCTGGCGCAGGAGAGCTACTGGAACGGGCCCGCCTTCGACAGCAGCCGGCTCGGCTTCACGCCGGAGGCGACCGGAACCTATTACTTCGAAGTGGCGACGGACCGTCCGCTCTGGGCGGTGCTCGAGGGGTATCCCAAGGGGCAGTACACCGTCTCGCTCAGCGATCCGATCGCCGACGACTTCGCCGGGGATGCGACCACGGTCGGGACGCTGTCGGAGGCGGAGACGGCGACCGGGACGATCGACTTCGTCGGCGACACCGATTGGCTGGCGGTCGAGCTCGAGGCGGGCCAAGGATACCTGTTCTCGATGTTCGCGCCGCATGACGGGTTGATCAGCGGGATCAGCTCCCCTCGGCTGGAGCTCTTCGGCCCGGACGGCACCAGCATCGTCAGCGAGTTCGGACTGGAGGGGGAGGCGCAGCTCGGCTTCGTCGCCGAGACGGGCGGGGTCTACTTCATCGAGGCGTCCGCGCGCGGTCCCTACAAGGGGGCGTTCGAGGTCGATGTATTCTCCGTCGAGGACGACTACACCGCGGATGCCGCGACCACCGGGGAAGTCCTGCTGGACGAGCCGACCTTCGGCTCGATCGAGCTGTCGCGCGACGTCGACTGGTTGGCCATGGAGCTCGACGCTGGCGTTCTCTACAGCCTAATGATTCCGGGCGAGGCCGAGTCCGGCATGATGGCGACCCTGATCGGACCGGACGGCGTACGGCGTCCGCTGAATTATTCGACCGACATCGTCTACGACACGATCTACCTCGCGGACGTCGAGACCAATGCGCCCTACATCGAGTTCGAGGTCCAGCAATCGGGCACGTATTTTCTCGAGGCGGAGGCCTTCGGCGCCTTCACGGGCGACTACGACGTGGTGCTGACCGAGCTCGCCGAGAGCCCGGCGACGGACGGAGTGCTGGCCGCCTTCGACCGCGGTGGCGCGGTGCCGAGCCAGACGATCCGGTATCATCTCGTCGACGCCTCCGACGAATTCTATAATCCCTACTACTTCGAAGCTTATGCGACTCTCGGCTTCACCGATTACCAGGTCGACCTGATCGAGGGCCTGTTCTCGTCGATCGAAACCGTCGCCGATCTGCGCTTCGAGCCGGTGGACGACCTGCGCGCGGCCGATCTCCTCATGGTCCGCAACGCCGACGTCGATGCGGGCTCCGAGCAGACCGAAACCGTGTTCCAACCGCTCGCGGAGGGACGCGGCCTCATCATGGATCGGGGCGACTTCCAGCCCAGCGCGGAGGACCCGTGGATGGAGCCGGGGGCCTGGGGCCATGTCGACCTGCTCGTCTCCATCCTGACCGGCCTGCGTCTCGATCATCCTCACGAGAACAACATCTTGCAGGGCCTCGAGCCCGGCCCGTTCGGGTACTACGACGAACTCGGTGACGCCGACCTCGCGCAGGGCATCTATACCGCAATGTCGCTCAACCGCGGCCTCCAGTCCTACCCCGATGCGACGCTGGGATCGGACCTGCCCAGCTATTCCTACTACGGCTACGAAGCCGGGCCCATGGCCCTCGACATCGCCGCGCTCCAGCACAAGTACGGCGCGAACACCACGGCCCGCCTCGAAGACGACGTCTACGTCCTGCCGGACCAGAACGCCGTCGGGACGACATGGACGTCGATCTGGGACGCGGGCGGCATCGACGCGATCGCCTATGAAGGCGCGAGCGACGCGGTGGTGGACCTCCGGGCCGCGACGCTGGATTACGAGCACGGCGGTGGCGGGTATCTCTCGGCGGTCGAGGGGATCGCAGGCGGCTACACCATCGCTGCCGGCACCATCATCGAGAACGCCTCGCTCGGCTCCGGTGACGACCGTGTCACCGGCAACGCGGCCGACAACATTTTCAGCGGCGGGGACGGCGATGACAGCCTGCGGGGCGAACTCGGCAACGACACGATCGACGGCGGGGCCGGCGACGACGTGCTCGACGGGGGCGACGGTGACGATGTGCTGTCGGGCGGCGACGGCGAGGACGTCCTAACCGGCGGGCTCGGCAGCGATACTCTCGAGGGCGGTGCGGGCGACGACAGCCTGTTCGGCGGCCTCGGGGAAGACAGACTGGATGGGGGCGACGGGATCGATAGCCTTGTCGGCGGCGCTGGCCGCGACATCCTCGCGGGCGGCGCGGACGCCGACAGCCTGACGGGCGGCCTCGACGACGACCTCCTGGACGGCGGCGGTGGCGACGACACGCTGAACGGCGGTTCGGGACGCGACAGCCTGTCGGGCGGCGACGGCGACGACGTTCTCGACGGGGGCGCCGAGGACGATGTGCTGTCGGGCGGCGAGGGCGAGGACGTCCTGACCGGCGGGCTCGGCAGCGATGCTCTCGAGGGCGGTGCGGGCGCCGACAACCTGTTCGGCGGCCTCGGGGAAGACAGTTTGGATGGGGGCGACGGGATCGATACGCTCGTCGGCGGCGCTGGCCGCGACATCCTCGCTGGCGGCGCGGACGCCGACGACCTGAGGGGCGGCGACGACGACGACCTCCTCGACGGCGGCGACGGCGACGATCTGGTCTCGGGCGGCACCGGGGCCGACAGCCTCACCGGCGGGCTCGGCCGCGACAGCCTCGCCGGTGGCATTGGCGACGACCGCCTGTCGGGCGGCGACGAGGACGATGTTCTCGAAGGAGGCGTCGGCGACGATGTGCTCGCGGGCGGCACCGGCGCCGACATCCTCGACGGCGGCGCGGGGAGAGACCGGCTCGCGGGCGGCGCGGGCGACGACAGGCTCTCCGGCGGCGCAGCGGCCGATCGGCTGTCGGGCGGAGCCGGAGGCGACTCCCTGTTCGGCGGGTCGGGGACCGATCGGCTCGACGGAGGAGACGGCCGTGATGCGCTCCGTGGGGGTCAGGAGGCCGACGTCCTTTACGGCGGCGAGGCCGATGACCGGCTCTGGGGCGGCAGCGGAGATGACAGCCTGCGGGGTGGCGATGGCGACGACGAGATACGCGGCGGCAAGGGTGACGACCGGTTCCACGGTGGCAGCGGCGACGATCGTCTGGTGGGCGGCGAGGGAGATGATCGCGTGCGGGGCGGCGCCGGCGACGACACGATGATCGGCCGCAACGGAGAAGACCGGCTCAAGGGCCGGAATGGCGACGACCTCCTCCTCGGCGGCAAGGGCGACGACAGGCTGCGCGGCGGCAATGCCGAGGACGTCCTGAAGGGTGGCGATGGCGACGATCTCCTCCACGGCGGCCGCGGCGACGACAGGCTCCGGGGCGGCGACGGCGAAGACCTCCTCCGAGGCGGGTCTGGAACCGACGATCTGGTGGGAGGTGCCGACGCCGACAGCTTCATCCTGAAGCTCGGGGATGGAGCATCGCACTGGCGTGACGCTGACAGGATCAGGGACTTCGAGGACGGCATCGACCTGATCGGCCTCGCCGGAGAACTGACCTACAACGATCTGTCGATCCACGCGCGACGGGGGGCTGCTGTGGTGCGCGATGATGGCGAGATACTCGCCATCGTTGACGGCGCCGCAGGACAGCTCACGGCCGCAGACTTTTTCGAGTTGTAGCGGCCGCGTGGCGGCCCCGAGCCCACCGGGCGCGGTTGGTCGGGGCTGCGGTGCGCGTGGCGACGGAAAATGCCGTGCCCTGCTTCCAGCCCGCAAGCAGCTGCGCCGTCTTCTGTACGGCGGGGGAACACCTGTCGGCAGTGGCACTGAAGCTGTGCGTCTGCGTCACGGATCCAGTTCCGCCTGCGTAAGCAGGTCAAGTGTCGCCGGCGCGCGATCGGGTGCAGAGTTCGCGCTCACGAAACCGAATGGGAGGCGGGCCCGTTAGGAGGCCGACTGGCGGAAGTATGCATCGGAAGCGCGATGTGGGAGTGGCTACAGCAGAACACGGCCGTCTTCGGCGCGCTGATGAACGCGCTCATGGTGTTCATCTGGATCTTCTACCTGCAGTTGTTCCTGGTCGGCTTCCTGCGTCAGCGCCGCTCGGTCATCCACATCAGCCGCGGCGCGGCCAAGGACGAGAAGGCGCGCTGCATCGTCACCAACATGGGCTCCGAGCCGGTCTACCTGGTTGCCGTCGTGGTAGACCTCGAGGCTGAGGGCAAGCGGCACCGCGCCGTCGTCACCGACCGCGACGAGATCCCGGAGGAGGACGCTGACAACCCGCTCCAGCGCACCAACGAGGGGCCGCTGGCCAGCGGTGAGGCGCTCGACGTGGGCAGCTTCTGGGAGCTTGCGCAGCGGGCGGGCCGACGGCTGGGCGCGGAGTTCGATCTCGGCGAGGCGACGGCGATGGTCGTCACCGCCGTCGTTGCCTCCAACCAAGCCACCAGGCTCCAGGGCGGATACAAGCGCTTCGACATTCGCCACGAGGACGGCTGGGCCTCGTTCACGCCCTCGCGGGTGCTGACCCGACAGATCACCTCCCCCTGGCGCCGTCGGGGCCTGATGAAGGTGCTCGATACCGAGGGGGAGCTATAGGGGGCGGGGCCGACCCCACGTATCGTGGCGGCGTCGATCTTGAACCCGCACCCCCGGCGCTCAACGCACTTTCGGCACGCTGAGGTCACCTGCATCCTCCAGCGGGGTGACAGCGGAGGGGCGAGGCAGCAGTTCATCCAGCGTGAGCTTGCGCGGGATTGGGTCAAACTCCTCCGAGCAGGTCTGACGACGCCACATCGGCCTCCATCTGCGCGGCGAGGGCGTCGTGGAGGGCCGCCGAGGTGCCGAACACGCCGCTTTCCAGGTTCAGTCGGGCGCTGAAGAGGTCGAGGTTGAAGCTGCTGACCGACGACCAGTTGCCGTCGATCAGCGCGACCTTCGCGTGCAGCATCCGGGGCTTGTAGAAACAGATCGTTACGCCTTGACGTGCCAAGGACCGCGCGAAGCGGTGTCCGAGCACGTCGAGGGGCCGGTGGTCGCTGCGAGCCGGCATCACGATGCGCACCCTCACGCCGCGTCCGGCCGCGGCGATAAGGGCGCGCCTCAGGCGGCGGTCGGGCAGCAGATAGGGCGTCGTCAGCGACACGGACTCCTCGGCGGCCGCGATCCTCTCGGGCAGGCACTTGCGCAGATCGGGCGTGGTGTGAGGACCCGGTCCGCTCGCCGCGAAGCACCAGCCGTCGGGGGCCGCGCCGTCCGTCTCCAGCGGGGGCGTGCCATCGACGTTGCTCCGCGCACCGCGCCAGGCGCTGTCGAAGGCCGAGGTGATGGCAGGCGGAAGCGGACCATCCACCTGGATCATCGTGTCGCGCCAGGTCGACATTCGGTCCTGGTAGCAGGAGCCGCCAACCATGACGCGGGCCTTGTCCACGATCAGCGTCTTGCGATGCAGGCGCGGGGCCCGGGAGACCGGGTGCCGCAGGAGGGCGGACAACGGATTGAACATCGAGATGCGCCCACCGGCGCGCCGCAGGGCCCGCCCGCCTTCGCTGCGCTCCAGTCCGCGGCAGCCGAGCCCGTCGGCGAGAAGCCGGACGGCAACCCCCTCCCGCGCCTTCCGCGCCAGCAGGTTGAGCAAGTCCCGCCCGACGCCTTGCTTGCCGATGATGTATTGCTCCATGTCGATGCTATGCCGCGCTTCTTCGCACTGCCGGAAGACCGCCTCCCAGATGGCCTGGTTGTCGTGGAACAGGCTCCAGGCAGGATTGGCGCATGGCCACCGCGCATGGTCGTTCTCGGCCTGAGCATCGCGAGTCATGAGGGGGCAACGCCGTTGCCGGGAGGATGTTCACAGGTACCGCCACCGCCGCTCGATGCCGCTGCCGAACGTCGTGCTTGGCGCCGCCAAACCCGCCGCAGCTCGCGCACCGCCGGCCATCCTCGACTGCGCCTCTGCCTGAGGGGTCGGCTCCGCAATGTTCCCCCCATACACCTCTCAGGCAGACTCGCGGAACGTTGCGGACCGTCGCGAGTTTCCCTTACCCGACATGCAGCGCACCTGCCTTCCCATCGCGCCCGAACCGGCCACCGGCAACGCCTGCTCTCCATCTGATTGAAGGGGTCCTTCCATGCAGCACTTTGCCCGCACTGCCTTGCTCGGGCTCGCCGCGAGCTTCATCATCTCCGGCTCCTCCCACGCCGCTGAGGACATCGAGACGCCCGACTATGAGGTCCTGGACACCGAGGCCGCCGGCGCGGCGCCGGGTGATACCATAGAGTTGCGCCGCTACGCCCCCATGATCGTGGCTGAAGTGACAGTGGAGGCCGGCAACCGGGACGAAGCCTCGTCAAAAGGCTTCGAGCCGCTCGCAAGCTACATCTTCGGGCGCAACGCACCTGGCGGCACGATCGCGATGACCGCCCCGGTGACCGCGACGCCGGACGCGAGCGGTGAAGGCGGCGGCGAGACGATCGCGATGACCGCTCCGGTGACCGCGACGCCGGAAGCAAGCGGTGAAGGCGAAGGTGAGACGATCGCCATGACTGCCCCCGTGACGACCGCTGCGACCGACACAGGCGACGAGCGATACATCGTGCGCTTCATGATGCCCTCGAGCTACACGATGGAGAGCCTGCCGGAGCCGCTCGACCCTGATGTGCGCCTGTCACGCCTTCCGGAGCGGACGCTGGTGGCTCTTCGGTTCGTCGGTGAGCGGTCGGCCGAGCGTGTGGAAGCGGCCGAGCGGGCCATCAACGACTACATCGACGCGTCCGGTCTTGAGCCGTCCGGTCCTTTCGTGACCGCTGGCTACGACGGCCCTCAAACGCCGCCCTCGGAAAAGCGCTGGGAGGTTCAGCGCCCAGTGCTCTCTGCCGCCCCCGTCACGCAGTAGCGGACGAGGCCCACCCTCCTGCCATGTGCACCTGGCGGGCTGTGG
>NZ_CH724109.1:79036-171353 GCF_000153305.1 Oceanicola granulosus HTCC2516 | reverse complement strand
CACCCCCTCACCCCGCCCCCGCGGCGGCCTCACTCGTGGGTGGGAACATGCCGCGACGGCGCGCGGTACGGCCGCGTCACGTCGCGCAGCAGCACCTCGAGCGTTTCGACCTCGAGTCGCAGGTCGCCGTCGCCGGCCAGCGTGACGAGGATCATGCCGGTGCCATCCTCGCCCGGCTCGAACGCGAGCGCCAGCACCGACAGGACGGTGTCCTTGTCGCGCGGATCGACGCCCTGCGCCTGCACCTTGAGCACGTCCTCGACCGCGAGCACGGAGCGCACCCGCTCGACGTCGCGGTTCGCCTTCTTCGCGGCCTCCACGTCCTCCCAGCGGAAGCGGTTGAGCAGCATCGCGAAGCGGCGGTGGCGGCGGTCCCAGCGGATCTCGCCGACGGGCAGGATCGCGTCCTGCACGAGGCCGGAGATGATGGTCAGGTCGTCGACGTCGAGCGCGCGCAGACGGAGCGGCCGCTCGCCGCCGTCCTCGAAGCGGGCGTCCTCGCTCACGATTCCCTCACCCGCTCGATGTCGGCGCCCACCGCGCCGAGCTTGTCCTCGACGTTCTCGTAGCCCCGGTCGAGATGGTAGACACGGTTCACCCGCGTCTCGCCCTCGGCGGCGAGGCCCGCCAGGATCAGCGACACGCTCGCGCGCAGGTCCGTCGCCATCACCGGCGCGCCCTTCAGCCGCTCGACGCCGCTCACCCGGGCGGTGCCGCCCTGCACGTCGATCGACGCGCCCATGCGCACCAGCTCCGGCGCGTGCATGAAGCGGTTCTCGAAGATCCTCTCCTCGAGCACGCTGTCGCCCTCGGCGGTGCAGAGCATCGCCATCATCTGCGCCTGCAGGTCGGTCGGGAAGCCCGGGAACGGCTCGGTGGCGACATCCACCCCGCGCGGCCGCCCGTTGCGCCGGGCGACCTTGAGCCCCGCATCGGTCTCGGTGACGGACACCCCGGCGGCGTCGAGCCGCTCGCAGAAGGCGCGGACGAGGTCGACGCTGCCGCCGAGGCATTCCACCTCCCCACCGGCGATGACCGGGGCGAGCATGTAGGTGCCGAGCTCGATGCGGTCGCTGACCACGCGGTGCGTGGCCGCCGACAGCCGGTCGACGCCCTCGACGGTGATCGTCGCGGTGCCCTCGCCCTCGATCTGCGCGCCCATCGCGCGCAGGCAGCGGGCGAGATCGACGATCTCCGGCTCGCGCGCCGCGTTCTCGATCGACGTCGTTCCCTTGGCGAGCGTCGCGGCCATCAGCACGTTCTCGGTCGCGCCGACCGAGGCGAAGCGCAGCGGCACCCGCGCGCCGTTCAGCCCGCCCCGCGCCACCGCGTGCAGGTAGCCGTCCCTCAGCTCGATCTCCGCGCCCAGCGCCTCGAGCGCGGTCACGTGAATGTCCATCGGCCGCGCCCCGATCGCGCAGCCGCCGGGCAGCGACACCGTCGCCTGGTGCTCGCGCGCCAGCAGCGGGCCGAGGACGAGGTTGGAGGCGCGCATCTTGCGCACGATCTCGTAGTCGGCGCGGGTCGAGGTCAGGTTGTGCGACGACAGCGCGATGACCTTGCCGTCCTGCAGGCTCGTCACCTCGCAGCCCAGCGATTCGAGCAGCTGCGACATCGTCTTGATGTCCGACAGGCGCGGCGCGTTGGTCAGCGTCAGCGGCTCGTCGGAGAGCAGCGTCGCCGGCATCAGGGCGAGCGCGGCGTTCTTGGCGCCGGCGATGCGGATCTGGCCGGAGAGCGGCTTGCCGCCCCGCACGATGATCGAATCCATGGTCAGTCTTCTTCCTGCTCTCGGCCCTCGTCGGGCTCCGCCTCGCGGGCCCGGGCCTGCTGCTTGCGCCGGGCGATGTTGGCCTTCAGCGCCGCCTTGAGCCGCGCCTCGCGCGTCTCGCCGGCCCCGTCCTTGGCTTGTTTGCGCTCCATGATCCCGCTGTTACCCGATCGCCGAAAAACCGTCCAGTCGGGGCTTGCGCCGCTCTTTCGGAGCGGCTAATCCCCGCGCCACGTGCTGTGGTAGCTCAGTGGTAGAGCACTCCCTTGGTAAGGGAGAGGTCGAGAGTTCAATCCTCTCTCACAGCACCATCCCCCCTTCCGGAGCCCTCCTACTCGGCCCAATCCCAGGGCCGCGTGTAGCAGCCGAGCGCCTTGTTGACGGCCGCCTCGTCGGTGTCGCCGGTGCGCGCGATGCGGGCGACGAGGCCGCGGCTCCTGTCCTCGACCACCTCGGCGACCTGCGCCGCGACGCCGGCCTCGGCGAGGGCGGTGCCGTAGACGCGGGCGATGGCGCGCTTGCGCAGCTCGTTCTTCAGCGGCTTGCCGACGGCGGTCTTCGGGATCTCGTCGATCACCTCGAGGTGCTTGAGGTGCGCCGCGCGCTCATGGATGCGGGCATTGGCGAAGGCCCGAAGCTCGGCCTCGTCCGGCGTCGCCCCGGCGACGGCCTCGACGTAGGCGCAGGGCACCTCGCCGGCATGGGCGTCGGGCTGGCCGATGGCGGCCCCGAGCGCGACGGCCTCGTGCGCGGCGAGCGCCTCCTCGATGACGGCGGGGTCGATGTTGTGGCCGCCGCGGATGATGAGGTCCTTGGCGCGGCCGGTGATCCAGAGGTAGCCGTCGGAGTCGAGCTTGCCGAGGTCGCCGGTGCGCAGGTAGCGGCCGTCGTGGTAGAGGTCCTGGTTCTTCTCGGCCTGGCTGTAGGTGTGGGCGACGGCGACGCCGGGGTTGGAGACGCAGATCTCGCCTACCTCGTCGGTCTCGCAGTCGCGCGGCGCGCCATCGAGGAAGTCGACGATCTTCACATCGGTGTAGGGAAACGGCAGGCCGATGGAGCCGACCTTCTTCTCCCCCTCCGGCGGGTTGATCGAGACGAGGCAGGTCGCCTCCGTCAGCCCGTAGCCCTCGCAGAGGGTCAGGCCCGCGGCCGCCTCGAACCGCTTGTAGAGCTCGACGGGGAGCGGGGAGGAGCCGCTGAAGGCGAGCTTGAGTGAAGAGGTGTCGGCGTCGACCTTGCGCTGCATCAGCGCCGAGAAGGCCGTCGGCACCCCGATCATGAAGCTCACCTTGTGGCGCTCCACGAGCTTCCAGAAGTTGTCGAACACCCCCTCCCCCCGATAGCCCTGCGGCGTCGGGAACACCACCTGCGCCCCCGAGCCGAGCGACGCGCCGAGCGACACGATGGTGGCGAAGACGTGGAACAGCGGCAGCGGGCAGATCTGCACGTCGTCCTCGCGAAACAGAAGCGTGCGGCAGATCCAGGCGTTGTAGATGATGCCCTCGTAGCGGTGCTGGGCCACCTTCGGCATCCCCGTCGTGCCGCCGGTGTGGAACAGCGCCGCGACCCGGTCGCCGGCGCTGTCGGCGAAGGTGAGCTGCGCCGGCCGCTTGGCGACCTCGCGCGCAAAGTCGAGCACCCGCACGTCGCCCCGCTCGCCCATCTTCGGGCGCAGCAGCGGCACGATGAACTTCTTCAGCCCCGTCATGTAGCGCAGCAGGTCGACCTCGAGCACCGTCTCCACCTTGGGCGCGAGCAGCACCGCCTCGGCGGCCTTCTGCGCCACGTCGGTCTTGGGGAAGGCCTTGAGCGTGACGAGCACCTTGGCACCGGTCTCGTTGAGGATGGCGGCGATCTGGCGCGGCTCGAGCAGCGGGTTGATCGGATTGACCACGCCCGCGATGGTGCCGCCGAGATAGGTCAGCACCGTCTCCATCGAGTTCGGCAGCAGGAAGGCGACCACGTCGGTCTCGCCGATCCCCAGCTCGCGCAGCAGGTTGGCGGTGCGGCAGGCTTCGTCGTGCAGCTCCGACCAGGTCAGCGTGACATCGGGGGCCTTGGGATCGGAGAACATCTGGAAGGTGACGGCCTTGCGCGCGCCGTGGCGCTCGGCGGTGCCGCTGAGCAGGCCGTACATGGTGCTCGGCACGTCGCGCTCCGCCCACGCCATCTCCTCCTCGATCCGGCGCAGATCCTCCTTGCTGGCAAAGCCCATGCCGCGTCCTCCCTTGCTCGCGCCGTCTTCAGCGGCGCCTCTGCCCTCACCCTAGCGCGAGTATGGCGCAGCGACAGCCCGGAGGTCGACCTGTTTCACCCCTACTCCGCCGCCTGCCCCTCGACGAACTGGAGCCGGGCGAGCCGGGCGTAGAGACCGCCGCCCGCGACGAGCTCGTCGTGCGTGCCCTGCGCGACGATGCGGCCTTCGTCGAAGACGAGGATGCGGTCGGCCTTCTTCACCGTGGCGAGGCGGTGGGCGACGACGATGGTGGTGCGGCTCTCGGCAAGCTCGTCTACCGCCGCCTGCACCGCCCGCTCGCTCTCGGCGTCGAGCGCCGAGGTGGCCTCGTCGAGCAGCAGGATCGGCGCGTCGCGCAGGATCGCGCGGGCGATGGCGACGCGCTGCTTCTGCCCGCCCGAGAGCATCACCCCGCGCTCGCCGAGCTGGCTGTCGTAGCCTTCGGGCAAGCGGCTGAGGAAGTCGTGCGCCGCGGCGGCGCGGGCGGCGGCCTCGATCTCGGCGTCGGTGGCGTCGGGGCGGCCGAACCGGATGTTCTCGCGGGCGCTGTCGGCGAAGATCACCGGGTCCTGCGGCACCAGCGCGACGTGGCGGCGGAAGTCGGCCTTGCGCACGTCGCGCAGGTCGATGCCGTCGATTTTCACCGCCCCCGCCTGCGGATCGTAGAACCGCAGCAGCAGCTGGATGATCGTCGTCTTGCCCGCGCCGGAGGGACCGACCAGCGCCACCGTCTCGCCCGGCGCGACGGCGAGACTTACACCGTCGAGCGCGGCGATCCCGGGGCGGGCGGGATAGGCGAAGGAGACCGCCTCGAAGTCGATCCGCCCGGCGATCTGCGCCGGCACCTCGGCGGGCGCGGCCGGATCTGGCACGCTGTCCTCGGCCTCGAGCAGTTCGGCGAGGCGCTGCGTCGCCCCCGCCGCGCGCTGCAGCTCCGACCAGATCTCGGTCAGTGCCCCGACCGCGCCGGCGACCATCACCGCGTAGATCATGAACTGGATCAGCTCGCCCGCCGTCAACTCGCCCTGCCGCACGTCGTGCGCGCCCATCCACAGGAAGCCGACGACCGCCGAGAACACGATGAATATGACGATCGCCGTCAGCAGCGCCCGCGTACCGATCCGCCGCCGGGCGGCGACGAAGCTGCGCTCGGTCACCTCCCCGAAGCGGCCGCGGCTGGCGCGCTCGTTGGTGAAGGCTTGCACCGTCTGCGCCGACAGCAACCGCTCGGAGGCGTCGGCCGAGGAGGTGGCGATCCAGTCCTGGTTTTCCTTCGACAGCGCCCGCACCCGGCGACCGAGCAGGATGATCGGCAGCACGATCACCGGGATCGGCCACAGCACCATCAGCGCCATCTTCACCGAGGTCGCGAGCATCAGCAGGATGCCCCCGAACAGGATCAGCACGTTGCGCAGCGCGACGGAGACGGACGAGCCGATGACCGACAGGATCAGCGTCGTGTCGGTGGTGATGCGGCTGATGATCTCGCCGGTCATCACCCGCTCGTAGAAGGCGGGCGACATGCCGATCATCCGGTCGAACACCGCCTTGCGGATGTCGGCCACGACGCGCTCGCCGAGGCGGGTGACGAGGTAGTAGCGCAGCGCCGTGCCCACCGCGAGCAGCGCCGCGATGGCGATGGCGGCGGCGAAGTACTGGTCGACGATGTCGGCATTGGCGCTGTTGAAGTTGTCGACGACGCGCCGCACGGCCAGCGGCAGCACGAGGCTCACCATCGCCGTCAGCACCAGCGCGCCCAGCGCCCCGGCGAGCATTAGCTTGTAGGGGGCGACGAACGGCCAGAGCTCGCGCAGCACGCCGAGGCGGCGGGAGGGCGCGCGCTCGCTGGTCCGGTCTCTCGGCTGGTCGTCCGCCATGTCCACTCCCCGCTGCTGTCGGGCACGGGCATAGTGGCCGCCCGCCGCCCCCGCAAGCGCGGGCGCCGGCTCAGATGTGGCGGGTCATTTCGTTGATGTCGAGCAGCGGCGAGGCGTCGAGGTCGGACGCGTCGAGCATCGCCGCGACCCGCTCGAGCGACGCGACGAGCTGCGCCTGCTCCCAGTCCTTCAGCGTCTCGAACTTGCGCACGTAGCGCTGCTGGAGCGCGTCGGGCGCGTCGCTGATCGCCGCCTGCCCCGCCTCGGTGACGGCGATGTTGATCTGGCGCCGGTCGGTCTCGGAGCGGGTGCGGGTCACCATGCCCTGCCCGACGAGCTTGTCGACGAGCGAGGTCACCGTCGCCTGCGAGACGCGCATCTGCTGGGCGATCTCCTTGGCGGTGCAGCCGCCCTTCTCGGCGATGATCTGCAGGACCCGGAACTGCACGGCCGTCATGCCCGCGGACTGCGCGAGTTCTCGGCCGAAAGATTCGGTGGCGCGCAGGATGCGGCGCAGGGCGATGAGAGAGGCGTCGGTGCGGTCCATGCGGCGGAATCTGCTGTGGGCTCGCGCAACCGTCGCAGCTTTCCCGGCAGGGCTCAATGCTGTGAGTGCGTGCGTGTTCATTTTGCTTAGCTAAGCGAAATACCGCACATTTGCAACGGTCCACACGGCCATTTCCCCTGTAATTACGCTGATAGCGGGAAAATTTGCTTAGACTGTTGAAGCGAATACTTAGACAGGCTATCTATCGCCTCGAACAGACAGAGGACGATTCACCATGGACTACGCTCTCGAGCGAGCCCGGAAGACGAAAGCCACCCTGCGCAGGCCGACGCCCGAAGACGGCGCGGCGGTGTGGGAGCTCGTCGCGGCGTGCAAGCCGCTGGACGAGAACTCGATGTACATGAACCTCGTGCAATGCGACCATTTCCGCGACACCTGCGTGCTCGCCGAGATGGACGGCGAGGTCGTCGGCTGGGTCTCGGGCCACATCCCGCCCGCCGATCCCGAGACGCTGTTCGTCTGGCAGGTCGCGGTCTCCGAGAAGGCCCGTGGCCAAGGCCTCGGCGGCCGTATGCTCGCCGAGCTCGTCGCGCGCGATGTCTGTGACGACGTCAACCAGATGAAGACGACCATCACCAAGGACAACGACGCGTCCTGGTCGCTCTTCCGCCGTTTCTCGCGCCGCTTCGGCGGCCAGATCGAGGACGAGCCCCACTTCACCAAGGCGGACCACTTCCGCGGGGCGCACGACACCGAACACATGGTGACGATCAAGCTTGAAGACGCGGCCGACGCGAAGGCCGCCTGACGGGGCCGCGACCGGCCCGGGCGGGCCGGTCCCCCCTTCATCTCTCCTTATCCGAACATCCGAGGTATCCCCATGACGACGCATTCGTCGGACAAGACCGTATTCACACGCCGCGAATCCGAAGCCCGCAGCTACTGCCGCAGCTTCGACACCGTGTTCACCAGGGCCGTCGGCTCGGAGCTGACGGACGCGGACGGCAAGACCTACATCGACTTCCTCGCCGGCTGCTCCTCGCTGAACTACGGCCACAACGACCCCGACATGAAGGCCGCGCTGATCGAGCACATCAGCAACGACGGCATCGCGATGGGTCTCGACCTGCACACCGGCGCCAAGGGCGCGTTCCTGTCGGCGTTCGAGGACAAGATCCTCGCCCCGCGCGACATGGACCACAAGGTGATGTTCATGGGCCCGACCGGCGCCAACGCCGTCGAGGCGGCGATGAAGCTCGCCCGCAAGGTCACCGGCCGCCAGAACATCATCTCGTTCACCAACGGCTTCCACGGCGTGACCATCGGCGCGCTCGCCGCGACCGGCAACAGCTACCACCGCGGCGCCGCCGGCCTCACGCCGACCGGCATCACCCGCCTGCCCTTCGACGGCTACATGGACGGCATCGACAGCGCCGATTACCTCGCCAAGGTGCTCTCCGACGCCTCCAGCGGTGTCGACGCCCCGGCCGCGATCATGTTCGAGACGGTGCAGGGCGAAGGCGGCCTCAACGCCGCGAGCCGCGAGTGGGTCGAGAAGGTCGGCCGCATCGCCCGCGAGCATGGCGCGCTGCTGATCATCGACGACATCCAGGCCGGCTGCGGCCGCACCGGGAGCTTCTTCAGCTTCGACGGCTGGGACGTGCAGCCCGACATCGTGACCATGGCGAAATCGGCCAGCGGCTTCGGCCTGCCCTTCGCGATGATGCTGGTGCGCCCCAAGCACGACGCCTTCGGCCCCGCCGAGCACAACGGCACCTTCCGCGGCAACACCCACGCCTTCGTCACCGCGCGCGTGGCGATCGAGAAGTTCTGGTCGGACGATACGTTCAAGAACGAGATCGCCCGCAAGTCCGAGCTGCTCGAAGGCAAGCTCGAGGAGCTCGCTGCGATGGTGCCGGGCGCCTACCTCAAGGGCCGTGGCATGATGCGCGGCGTCGATGTCGGCTCGGGCGAATTGGCGGGCGCGATCTGCGCGCGGGCCTTTGAGAACGGCCTGATCGTCGAGACCTCCGGTCCCGAGGACGAGGTGGTCAAGATCCTCGCGCCGCTCACCACGCCGGACGAGACCTTCGTCAAGGGTCTCGACATCCTCCTCGACGCGGCACGCCACGTGACCGCCGGCAACCAGCAGATCGCAGCGGAGTAACAGGCCATGATTGTCAGGGATTTCAACAAGATCATCGAAAGCGAACGTGACCGCGTGGTGTCGGATGCGCAGTGGTCCTCGGTCCGGATGCTGCTCGCCAGCGACGGCATGGGTTTCTCGTTCCACATCACGTTCCTCGAGCCGGGCTCCGAGCACACGTTCGAGTACAAGAACCACTTCGAGAGCGTCTACTGCATGCAGGGGACCGGCTCGATCACCGACCTCAAGACCGGCGAGACCCACGAGATCAAGCCGGGCGTGATGTACGCGCTGAACGAGCACGACCGCCACACGCTCCGCGCGACCGAGGAGCTGGTGATGGCCTGCGTGTTCAACCCGCCCGTCACCGGCAACGAGGTCCATCGCGAAGACGGATCCTACGCTCTGGAAGACAGTTGACAGGAGGCCCGGAGCCACGGCTCCGGGCGCTAGACCACATGACCAACGGCACCCACACAGTCGAGAAAATCGGCGGCACGACGATGAGCAAGGTCCACGAGCTCATCGACCCGCTGTTCATCGGCGACCGTGACGCGGCGCAGATCTACAACCGCGTCTTCGTCGTCTCCGCCTTCGGCGGCATCACCAACCTGCTGCTCGAGCACAAGAAGTCGGGCAAGCCGGGCGTCTACGCGCTGTTCATCAACGACGAGGACGACCACGGCTGGCTCGACGCCCTCAACGAGGTCTCCGCCGCGATGCGCGAGGCGCACGCCGAGGTGCTCGAGCACAAGGCCGACATCCAGCTCGCCGACGACTTCGTCCGCGACCGGATGGAAGGCGCGCGGTCCTGCCTGTTCGACATCCAGCGCATCTGCTCCTACGGGCACTTCCGCCTGTCGACGCAGCTCATGGTGATCCGCGAGCTGCTGTCGGGGCTCGGCGAGGCGCACTCCGCCTTCGTTACCGCCCTGATGCTGCAGCGCCGCGGCGTCGCCGCGCGCTTCGTGGACCTGACGGGCTGGCGCGATGAGGCCGAGAAGACTCTCGAGCAGCGCATCGCCGCCGGGCTCGACGAGGTCGACCTGACGAGCGAGCTGCCCATCGTCACCGGCTACGCCCAGTGCACCGAGGGGCTGATGAAGGAGTTCGACCGCGGCTATTCCGAGGTCACCTTCAGCCGCATCGCCGCCCAGAGCCAGGCGCGCGAGGCGATCATCCACAAGGAGTTCCATCTCTCCTCCGCCGACCCCAAGATCGTCGGCGCGGACGCGGTGAAGAAGCTTGGCCAGACCAACTACGACGTCGCCGACCAGCTCTCCAACATGGGGATGGAGGCGATTCACCCTTCGGCCGCCAAGACCCTGCGCCGCGCCGGCGTGCCGCTGCGCGTGGCCAACGCCTTCGACGCGGGCGATCCCGGCACGCTGATCGACGACCGCCCCGCCGACAAGGCGGCGGTGGAGATCGTTACCGGGCTGCCGATCGTCGCGATCGAGCTGTTCGAGCAGGACATGGTCGGGGTGAAGGGCTACGACGCCGCGATCCTCGAGGCGATGCGCAAGAACAACGTCTGGATCGTGTCCAAGTCGTCCAACGCCAACACCATCACCCACTTCGTCGCCGCCGTGAGCCGCGACAAGGTGCGGCGCGTGGTCGAGGAGCTGGAGGCGCTCTATCCCGCCGCAACGATCACCGACGAGGCGCTGTCGCTGGTGTCGGTCATCGGCCGCGACCTGCGCGGCCTGCGGGTGCTGTCCCGCGGCCTCGCGGCGCTCGACGAGCAGGAGATCGACGTCATCGCTGCGCAGCAGACCTCGCGGCGCGTGGACTCGCAGTTCGTCGTCGCCCGCGACGCACAGTCGGCGGCGGTCAAGGCGCTGCACGACGAGTTCTTTCCGGTAAAGGCCGAAGCGACGAAGCTGAAGGCCGCCTGACCGGCTTGACCGGTCACGACCACTCGCCCGCCGGCAGTCCCTGTCGGCGGGCTTTTTCGTGCCCATCACCCGCTAGCTGTCGAGCCCCGGCTCGTCGAGCAGGTGCCGCCCGGCGCGGTCCTCCACCTCGATGACCCACAGGTCCGGGTCGCGCGCGCGCTGGCGGCTGACGACGGCGTCGACGTCGGCCTCCGCGCCCTCGGCGAGGGTGAGCCAGCGGCGCGCGCCGGTCATCAGGTCGAGCGAGCGTTCGAGGGCGACGGCCTGCCCGTCGAGGGTGTTGAGCTTGACCAGCACGGCGCCGGCGGTCTCGTCGCCACGGGCGACGACGAAGGCGGGGATGTCGGCCAGCCGCAGGCGGGTCAGGTAGGCGGAGACCCAGATCCCGGCAGCGAGCCGCGCGCTCACTTCGCGTCCTTGATGTCGAGCCCCATCTCGGAGTAACGCTCCGCCTCGTCGAGCCAGCCGGGCCGCACCTTGACCTGCAGGAACAGGTGCACGCGGCGGTCGAGGAATTCCTCGAGCTCGGCCCGCGCCGCCGTCGACACCGCCTTCGCCGTCTCGCCCTTGCGGCCGAGCACGATGCCCTTGTGGCCGTCGCGCGCGACGTAGACGATCTGGTCGATCCGCACCGACCCGTCCTCGCGCTCCTGCCAGCTCTCCGTCTCGACCGTGAGCTGGTAGGGCAGCTCCTGGTGCAGCCGGAGCGTCAGCTTCTCGCGTGTCGTCTCGGCGGCGATCATGCGCAGCGGCAGGTCGGCGATCTGGTCCTCGGGATAGAGCCAAGGGCCTTCGGGCAGGTGCGCGCCGAGCCAGCGCTTGAGATCGTCGCAGCCGTGGCCGCGCTCGGCGGAGATCATGAAGGTCTCGGCGAAGGCGTGGCGCTCGTTGAGGTCCGCGGCGAGCGCCAGCAGCGCCTCCGACTTCACCCGGTCGATCTTGTTGATCGCCAGCGCGACGGTGCGGCCCGTGCCGATCTCGTCGAGCCGCTCGAGGATGGCCTCCACGCCCTTCGTCACACCCCGGTGCGCCTCGACGAGCAGCACCACGATGTCTGCGTCGGCCGCCCCGCCCCAGGCGGCGGCCACCATCGCGCGGTCGAGCCGGCGGCGCGGGCGGAACAGGCCGGGGGTGTCGACGAGCACGATCTGCGCGTCGCCCTCCAGCGCCACGCCGCGGATGCGGGCGCGGGTGGTCTGCACCTTGTGGGTGACGATCGACACCTTCGCCCCGACGAGTCGGTTGGTGAGGGTCGACTTGCCCGCGTTGGGCTCTCCTATGAGGGCCACGAAGCCCGCGCGTGTGGTCATGTCATGTCTCCGGAACCGGCCTCAGATGGCGCAGGCCCGGCCCCGGCGCAAGAGGCTGCGGGCTTTCGCCACGTCATCCGGGCCCCGGCGCGGGTCACGGCCGGCGCAAACGGCTCGGTTCTGGCTTGGGCGCGCCCATGCCCTCGAGCACCTCGAACGGCCGTTTCACCGCGTCGCTGAGGCCCGGCCGAGTCGGTGCGGCGACCTGCTTGCTCGCCTCCACCATCAGCACGCCGCCCGTCTTGAACACCGGCACGTGCCGGCCCACGCCCTCCATCCACCCCGCCGCCCGACGCCAGCCCCGGCGGTCGGAGGGCGGCTGGTAGAGGGTGGAGACCACGTGATCGACCTGGAAGCGGTGGCGGCGCAGCTGGCTCTCGAGCTGGGTGCGCGAGAACGGCCGGCCGTAGCCGAACGGGGTGCGGTCGCTGCGCGACCAGAGCCCGGCGCGGTTGGGGACGATGAACACCGCCCGCCCGCCGGGGCCGAGCACCCGCCACGCCTCCTCCAGCAGCGCGCCGGGATGGTCCGAGGTCTCCAGCCCGTGCAGCATCACCAGCCGGTCGACCTGCCCGGTCTGGATCGGCCAGAGCGTGTCCTCGCACAGCACGCTGACATTGGGCTGCCCCGCCGGCCAGTGCATCACCCCCTGCGGCCCCGGCATCAGCGCGATCACCCGGCGCGAGTCGTCGAGGAACGGTCGCAACAGCGGGGCCGCGAAGCCGAAGCCGACGACCATCTGCCCCTTCGTGTCGGGCCACATCCGGCGCAGCTCGTCCCGGATCACCCGCTGCACCGCCCGGCCGAGGGCCTTGCGATAGTAGAACGAGCGGAGGTCGGTGACGTCGAGATGCATTTGCGCCCAGCACTCCCTTGGCTACGCTTGACGAAACCATAGCAGGACACAGGTCAACAACCATGCCTTTGGAACTCGTCACCATCCCCTGTCGCACCGACAACTACGCCTTCCTGCTGCACAACGCCGAGAGCCGCGAGACCGCGCTCGTCGACGCGCCCGAGGCCGCGCCGATCGCGGCGGTGCTGTCGGCGCGGGGCTGGCAGCTGTCGGACATCCTCATCACCCACCACCACGGCGACCACGTCGAGGGCGTGGCCGGCCTGCGCACCGACGACGTCCGCGTGATCGGCGCGGCCGCCGACGCCCACCGGCTGCCCGACCTCGACCTCGCCGTGCGCGAGGGCGACGCGCTCACCGTCTGCGGCGAGCCGGTCACGATCTTCGACGTCTCGGGCCACACCGTCGGCCACGTCGCCTTTCACTTCCCCGAGACCGGCGCGGCGTTCACCGCCGACAGCCTGATGGCACTCGGCTGCGGGCGGCTGTTCGAGGGCACGCCCGAGCAGATGTGGCACAGCCTGCTGAAGCTGCGCGCCCTGCCCGAGGATACCGTGATCTGCTCGGGGCACGAATACACCGCCGCCAACGCCCGCTTCGCCCAGACCATTGATCCAGCCAACGGCGCACTTATGTCTCGTTCGCGGGCCGTGGACGAAGCCCGCACGCTCGACCAGCCAACCGTCCCCTCGACCCTGAAGGAAGAGATCGCGACCAATCCCTTCCTGCGCGCCGACACGCCCGAGCTCAAAGCGGCGCTCGGCATGGAGCGCGCGTCCGACGTCGAGGTCTTCGCCGAAATCCGCGCCCGCAAGGATCGTTTCTGATTTTGTGTCGTTGACGGCATGGCTGTTGCCGTGCCGCCCGATCACCCGCCGCAAGCCGGAATGTGAACGGGGAGATGCAAAAAAGTCCTTGAAGGATCGCGATCGAAAGCGAAGCTTAAACATAAGAGGCCATGGTTGCGCGGAGCCGCCTCCGCCCGACCCAGACACGAGGAGCACGCACGTGCCGTCATTCTCGACAACGCTTGAGCAGTCCATCCACGCGGCGCTGGCCCTGGCCAACGCCCGCCGTCACGAACTCGCCACGCTGGAGCACCTTCTCCTCGCCCTGATCGACGAGCCCGACGCCGCACGGGTCATGAAGGCCTGCTCGGTGGACCTCGACGAGCTGCGCCGCGCGCTCGACGAGTTCATCGAGGACGACCTGGCGACGCTGGTGACCGAGGTCGAAGGCTCCGAGGCCGTCCCCACCGCCGCCTTCCAGCGCGTGATCCAGCGCGCCGCGATCCACGTCCAGTCGTCCGGCCGCACCGAGGTGACGGGGGCCAACGTGCTCGTCGCCATCTTCGCCGAACGCGAGAGCAATGCCGCCTACTTCCTGCAGGCGCAGGACATGACCCGCTACGATGCGGTCAACTTCATCGCCCATGGCGTCGCCAAGGACCCGGCCTACGGCGAGAGCCGCCCCGTCCAGGGTGCCGCGTCCGATCCCGAGGAGGAAACGGTGAACGCTTCGTCATCCGATGGCGACGAGAAGGAGAGCGCGCTCGGCAAGTACTGCGTCGACCTCAATTCGAAGGCGAAGAAGGGCGACGTCGACCCGCTGATCGGGCGCGAGCTCGAGGTCGAGCGCTGCGTGCAGGTGCTCTGCCGCCGCCGCAAGAACAACCCGCTGCTCGTGGGCGATCCCGGCGTCGGCAAGACCGCCATCGCCGAGGGCCTCGCGCGCAAGATCGTCAACGACGAGGTGCCCGAGGTGCTGTCGGGCGCCACGATCTTCAGCCTCGACATGGGCGCCCTGCTCGCCGGGACCCGCTACCGCGGCGATTTCGAGGAGCGGCTCAAGGCGGTGGTGACCGAGCTCGAGGATCACCCCGACGCGGTGCTGTTCATCGACGAGATCCACACCGTGATCGGCGCCGGCGCCACCTCGGGCGGCGCGATGGACGCGTCCAACCTGCTGAAGCCCGCGCTGCAGGGCGGCAAGCTGCGCTGCATGGGCTCGACCACCTACAAGGAGTTCCGCCAGCACTTCGAGAAGGACCGCGCGCTCAGCCGCCGGTTCCAGAAGATCGACGTGACGGAGCCGACGGTCGAGGACA
The DNA here is from genome assembly GCF_000153305.1 of Oceanicola granulosus HTCC2516. Classification (GTDB taxonomy): domain Bacteria; phylum Pseudomonadota; class Alphaproteobacteria; order Rhodobacterales; family Rhodobacteraceae; genus Oceanicola; species Oceanicola granulosus. The sequence goes on along the minus strand of NZ_CH724109.1, from coordinate 156,644 downwards.
GCATCAAGATCCTCAAGGGCCTCAAGCCCTATTTCGAGGAGCACCACGCGATCAAGTACACCTCCGACGCGATCAAGACCGCCGTCGAGCTGTCCGCGCGCTACATCAACGACCGCAAGCTGCCCGACAAGGCCATCGACGTGATCGACGAGGCCGGCGCGGCGCAGCACCTGGTCGCCGAGAGCAAGCGGCGCAAGACCATCGGCCCCCGGGAGATCGAGGCCGTCGTCGCCAAGATCGCCCGTATCCCGCCCAAGAACGTCTCAAAGGACGATGCCGAGGTGCTCAAGGATCTCGAGGGCTCTCTCAAGCGCGTGGTATTCGGGCAGGACCCGGCCATCGAGGCCCTGTCGAGCGCGATCAAGCTGGCCCGCGCCGGCCTGCGCGAGCCGGAGAAGCCGATCGGCAACTACCTCTTCGCCGGCCCCACCGGCGTCGGCAAGACGGAGGTCGCCAAGCAGCTGAGCCAGATCCTCGGCGTCGAGATGCTGCGCTTCGACATGTCGGAGTACATGGAGAAGCACGCGGTCTCGCGGCTGATCGGTGCGCCTCCGGGCTATGTCGGCTTCGACCAGGGCGGGCTGCTCACCGACGGCGTCGACCAGCACCCGCATTGCGTGCTGCTGCTCGACGAGATCGAGAAGGCGCACCCGGATGTCTACAACATCCTGTTGCAGGTGATGGACCACGGCAAGCTGACCGACCACAACGGCCGGACGGTGGATTTCCGCAACGTGATCCTGATCATGACCTCCAACGCGGGCGCGTCGGAGCAGGCCAAGGCGGCCATCGGCTTCGGCCGTGACCGGCGCGAGGGCGAGGACACCGCCGCCATCGAGCGGACCTTCACGCCCGAGTTCCGCAACCGCCTCGACGCCGTGATCTCCTTCGCGCCGCTGCCGAAGGACACGATCCTGCAGGTGGTCGAGAAGTTCGTCCTCCAGCTCGAGGCCCAGCTCATGGATCGCGGCGTGAGCATCGAGCTGACCGACGAGGCCGCCGTCTGGCTCGCCGACAAGGGCTACGACGACCGCATGGGCGCCCGCCCGCTCGGCCGCGTGATCCAGGAGTACATCAAGAAGCCCCTCGCCGAGGAGCTGCTGTTCGGCAAGCTCGCCAAGGGCGGACTGGTGCGCGTCGCCGTCAAGGACGGCGAGATCGACCTCCAGGTCCAGGAACCCGGCCGCCCGCAGCTCTCGGGCAACAAGCCGCCGCTCCTGACGGCGGACTGACCCCGCACGCCCGGTGAGACACCGAGCCCCCGGGGGAAACCCCGGGGGCTTTTTCGTGGCTTGCCGCCGGCGGCGCGCGGGTGCTCATCTGCCGGCATGCAGACCGAGTTCCTGTTCGTGCGCCACGCCGAGAGCACCGCCAATGCCGGCGGCGCCGCCGGGTCGGCCGCCGACCCGCCCCTGACCGAACGTGGCCGCGCCCAGGCCGGGGCCCTCTGCGCCGACCTCGCGGGCCACGACCTGCGCGCGCTCTACACCAGCGACACCGCCCGCGCCCGCGCCACCATCGCCCCGCTCGAGCGCCGCACCGGCCTGCGCCGCACCGAACTCGCCGCGCTGGATGAGTGGAACCTCGGCCGGGGCGGCCGCGCCGATGCGGACGGGGTCCGCGACCTGCTGGCCCGTTGGGGCGCCGGCGACGTTGACGCCCGGCTGCCGACGGCGCCCTACTCGGAAACCCTCCGTGCCCTGCACGCCCGCGTCCTGCCCGCCTGCCGCGCGGTCCTCGAGCGCCACGGCGCGAGCGGCGGCACGATCATCGTGGTCGCCCATGGCGGCGCGCTGAGTTGGGGGCTGCCGGCGCTCGTGGACAACGTCTCCTTCGCCTACGGCGCGCGCCACTACCTCGGCAACGCCCGCTCCGTCGCCGTCACCGTCGAGGGCGGCACGATCCGGGCGACCCGTTGGAACGATGCGGTGATCGCGACCGTCTAGGCCACCTTTCCCTCCCGTACGTGGTACGTCATTCTACACCCGATTCCCCCGGAGACCCACGACATGACAGACCTCGCGATCGACGTCCGTGGCCTTCAGCGCCACTTCGGCAAGGTGAAGGCCGTCGCCGGGATCGACCTGGCGGTCGCGCGGGGGCAGATCTTCGCGGTGCTCGGGCCGAACGGGGCTGGCAAGACGACGCTGCTGCGGATGCTGGCGACGCTGCTGCCGCCGACGGACGGCAGCGCGACCGTGGTCGGCCACGACCTCGCCCGCGAGGCGGAGGCGGTCCGCGGCAAGATCGCGATGACCGGCCAGTTCGCCTCGCTCGACGAGGACCTGACGGGCCGCGAGAACCTGATCATGCTGGCCCGGCTCTGGGGCTTCGGCCGGCGCCAGGCGCGCGAGCGGGCGCGGGCGCTGCTGGCGGATTTCGACCTCGCCGATGCGGCGACGCGGCAGGTGAAGGACTACTCGGGCGGCATGCGGCGGCGGCTCGACATCGCCGCCTCGCTGATCGTGACGCCGGAGCTCTTGTTCCTCGACGAGCCGACCACCGGCCTCGACCCCAACGCCCGCGCCGGGGTCTGGCGGCTGATCCGGGGCCTCGCCGCGTCGGGCGTGACGATCCTGCTGACGACCCAGTACCTCGAGGAGGCCGACCAGCTCGCCGACCGCATCGCGGTGATCGACCACGGCCGCAAGATCGCCGAGGGCACCAGCCGCGAGCTGAAGGCGCAGACCGGCTCGGGGGTGCTGCAGGTGGTGCCGGCGGCGGCGGGCGAGGCCGAGGCCGCGCTCGCGGTGCTCGGCGAGGGCGCGCAGTACAGCGCCGAGGGCGGCCGCATCTCGCTGCCCGTCACCGGCGCCGCCGAGGCCCGCGCCCGGCTCGCCGCGCTCGAGGCGGCGGGGATCGAGGTGGCGGAGTTCTCGCTCGGCTCGCCCAGCCTCGACGAGGTGTTCTTCGCCCTCACCGGCAAACCGCTCGAGGAAGAGGAGGCCGCCGCATGAGCGACCCGGTCCGCACCATCTCGCTCGCCCACGTCGCGCGCCCGCAGCCGCCCTCGGCGCTGTCCAACGCGCTGGTCTTCGGCTGGCGCGCGATCCTCAAGTTCCGCCACGTGCCCGAACAGCTGTTCGATTTGGTCATGACGCCGATCATGTTCACGCTGCTGTTCACCTTCATCTTCGGCGGTGCGCTGGCCGGGAGCCCCACCGGCTACCTGCAATGGTTCATCCCCGGGATCCTGGTGCAGACGGTGGTGTTCAACACGGTCTACTCCGGCATGGGCCTCTCGACGGACCTGTCGAAAGGCCTGTTCGACCGCTTCCGCACCCTGCCGATCTGGTCGCTCGCACCCTTCGCGGGGCTGATGGTGGGCGACATCCTGCGCCACCTCATCGCCGGGGCAATCATCCTCGCCATCGGCCTGATCCTCGGCTATCGCCCCGAGGCCGGGCTGCCGGGCGTGGTGGGCTCGTTCCTGCTGCTGTTCGCGATCGGCTTCGGCTGGGGGTGGATCTTCATCGTGCTGGGCCTGCTCGTGCGCACGCCGATGACGGTGATGACGCTGGGCTTCACCGTGCTGTTCCCGGTGACCTTCGCCTCCAACATCATGGTCGACCCGGCGACCATGCCCGGCTGGCTGCAATCCATCGTCGAGGTCAACCCGGTGAGCCTGATGACCACCGCCCTGCGCGGGCTGATGGCCGGCACCGCCACGGCGGCCGAGATCGGCCGGGCACTGATCGCGCCGGTGCTGCTGACCTTGCTGCTCGCGCCGCTGACCCTCTGGCTCTACCGGCGCAAGCAGTAGGCGCGGCTCAGGCCTTAAGCCGGTAGCCGCGCCGCAGCCACCACCAGACCAGCAGGTTGACCCCCACGGCGGCGATGGCGCAGACGACGAGGCCGAGCCACGGCGAGCTGTCGGACACGCCGATCATCCCGCGCCGCACCCCGTCGATCATGTAGAACATCGGGTTGAGGTGGCTCAGCGCCTGCATGAAGCCCGGCAGCGCCTCGATCGAGTAGAAGGTGCCCGACAGGAAGGCGAGCGGGGTGACGAGGAAGTTGGTGATCGCCGCGAGCTGGTCGAACTTCTGCGCGTAGATCCCCGCGATCAGCCCGAGCGCCCCCATGAACGCGCCGCCGAGCAGGGTGAAGACCAGCACCCAGCCAAGGTTCACCGGCACGATGCCGAGGAACAGCCAGACCCCCAGCCCGATCACCACCGCCACCAGCAGGCCGCGCGCCACCGCGCCGGCGACGTAGCCGAAGGCGATCTCGGCGGCCGAGAGCGGCGGCATGAGGGTATCGACGATGTTGCCCTGCACCTTGGCCGAAGTGATCGAGGAGGAGGTGTTGGCGAAGGCGTTCTGGATCACCGTCATCGTCATGATCCCGGGCGCGATGAACACGGTGAACGGCACCCCCATCACCTCGCCGCGCTGCGGGCCGATGGCGATGGTGAAGATCAGCAGCAGCAGGCCCGCGTTGATCAGCGGCGCCATGATCGTCTGGCTCCAGACGTTCATGAACCGCATCACCTCCCGCCTGAGCAGGGTCCAGGTGCCGAGCCAGTTGATCCGCCCGAAGCGGCGGACGCCCATTTCCGCTGTGCTGTCGCTCATGGTCCGATCGTGCTCCCGTCCTGTTGCCTCACGCGTCGGCGCTTGTATCCGGCGCGAGGCTGCTTAGAATAGAGGACTGATCGTTTAATCAAGCCCGCGCGGGCAGCCCTGATGTACGCGCGCCCCGGGCGACCCAATCCGAAGGATCGAAGATGTCCTGGACCGACGAGCGTGTCGAGCTCTTGAAGAAGATGTGGAGCGAGGGCCAGTCCGCGAGCCAGATCGCCAAGGAACTCGGCGGCGTCACCCGCAACGCCGTGATCGGCAAGGTGCACCGGCTCGGCCTGTCGAACCGCACCGGCCCCGGCCCGGCGGCCGCCGCCGCTCCGGCGCAGCCCGCCCCGGCCGCGCCCTCCGCCCCGCCGCGCCCGGCCGCCGCAGCCGCTCCGGCGAAGCCGGCTCCAGCCGAGGAGCCCGAAGCCGAGACCGAGGAGCCCGCCGAGCCCGCGCCGCCCCCGGTCAGCGCCGCCCGCCGGGCGATCATCCCCGCCGGCCAGCCGCTGCCGCCGCAGCCGTCGGCCAACGAGATCAGCCCCGAGGCGCTCGCCAAGGTCAACGAGGTCGAGAAGTCGGCCAAGCGGATCAGCCTCATGGAGCTCACCGAGCGGACCTGCAAATGGCCCATCGGCGACCCGGCGACGCCGGACTTCTGGTTCTGCGGCCTGCCGGTCCAGCAGGGCAAGCCCTATTGCGAGGCCCATGTCGGCGTCGCCTTCCAGCCGATGTCGTCGCGCCGCGACCGCCGCCGGTAGGCCGGGCTTCAGCCCGGCACTCGCGCAGAATGTAAACGGTAAGCCGGGCCGAAGCCCGGCCGACATGCGATCACCGGCGGCAGTGCCGCGCCACTTCCCGGTTGCGCAGACCGGTGGCGACGAGCAGGCAGCGGTCCCGGGCTTCGTAGTAGTAGCCGCGCGCGTACCAGCCCACGGCCTCCGCCTCGTCCCCGTCCGCCACCAGCCAGGCCCCGCGCAGGTACTTCACCGCGTAGGTGAGATTGGTCGCCGGATCGAGCAGCGCGGCGGGGGGGCCGTCGTGGCCCATGGTGCGGGCGGTCTCGGGCAGGATCTGCATCAGACCGTAGTATGGCCCGTTGCGCGCGCCGGGGCGGTAGTCGCTCTCGCGCTGGATCACCCGGTGCACCAGCGAGCGCGGCACCTGGTAGTGATCGGCGAAGCGGTTGATCATCTGTCTCAGCTCCGGCGTCTCGCCCGGGTACAGCGAGGCGGTGGCAGGAGCCGCCGCCCGCTCGCTCGAGCGGGAGCAGGCGGACAGCAGGACGAGCAGGCAGAGGAAGAGGATGCGCATGAGCCAAGGGCTAGCGGCAAAGGACGCGGCCGCCTAGCGGCCCCGCACGTCCCGGTGCGGCGGGCGGCGGAGATCCGCCCGCCGCCGCAGCTCAGAGCAGGCCGCGCCCGGCGAGGTTGCGCATCAGCGCGGCGGCGCCGAACGTCCAGGGCGCGCACTCCGTCGACAGCCGCACCCGGTTGACCAGCCGGCCCAGACCCTCGGCCTCGATCGTCACCATGTCGCCGATCTTATGGGTAAAGCCCTGCCCCGGCACGTCGCGGTCCTCGACCGGCGCGAACAGGGTGCCGCAGTAGAGCATCATCCCGTCCGGGTACTGGTGGTGCGGCCCGAGCGCCTGGGCGACGAGGTCGGCCGGGTCGCGGCTGATCTCGGACATGCTCGACCTGCCCTCGAGCACGTAGCCCTCCGGCCCCTCGACCCGCAGCCGGACCTCGGCGCGGCGCACGTCGTCGAGCGTGTAGCCGTCGTCGAACAGGCGGATCATCGGGCCGATGGCGGCGGAGGCGTTGTTGTCCTTGGCCTTGCCGAGCAGCAGCGCCGAGCGGCCCTCGACGTCGCGCAGGTTGACGTCGTTGCCGAGCGCCGCGCCCTTGATCGTGCCGTCGCTGGCAACCGCGAGGACGATCTCGGGCTCGGGGTTGTTCCAGGTGGAGATCGGGTGCAGCCCGATGTCGGCGCCGGTTCCGACGGCGGCCATGGGGGGGCACTTGGAGAAGACCTCGGCGTCGGGGCCGATGCCGACCTCGAGATACTGCGACCACAGCCCCTCGGCCTGCAGCGCCGCCTTGACCTCCGCCGCCGCCTCCGAGCCCGGCACCAGGTCGCGCAGCCGGCCGCCGACGAGGTCGCCGACGCGGGCGCGAATTGCCTCCGCCTTCGCCGGGTCGCCCGCCGCGCGTTCCTCGATGACGCGCTCGAGCATGGAGCGGGCGAAGGTCACGCCGCAGGCCTTCACCGCCTGCAGGTCGCAGGGCGCGAGCAGGCTGTCGGGCACGTCGATCTCGCGGCCCTCGGCGGCGGCGAGCCACTCGGCGGCGTCCTCGCGCTCGAGCAGGTCGCGCATCGTCGGCACCTCGCGGCAGGTGACGTCGCTCAGGGTGCCGCGATGGTAGCGCAGCAGCACCGGCCCGTCGGGCCCGTCGCCGCGCCCCGTGTAGAGACCGTCCGCCGACAGCCCGTCCAGTATCGTCATCTCACTCTCCTCCTCGGTCCACTCCCTGCACCGGCCAGGCCTCGCGCGGCACGCCCGAACCGTCGGCCCCGGGCCGCAGCCCGCCGCCGCCGGGCGACGGCGGCTCGCGCCGCTGGTCGATCGTGAGCTCGCCGCGGGTGCGTGGCAGGGCGCCGGGGTGCGCCTCCTGCAGCCACTCCAGCATCCCCTCGCGCACCTCGCAGCGCAGATCCCACGCGGCGGGCGAATTGCGCGCCGAGACCAGCGCCCGCACCTCGATCGTCTCCGATCCGGCCTCGGTCACCTGCAGGTTCACGACCTTGCCGTCCCATAGCGGGCACTCTTGTGCAAGCGCCTTCAGCTTCTCGCGCATCGCGCCGACGGGGGCGGTGTAGTCGAGGTGCCAGAACACGGTGCCGATGATCGACGCGCTCTCGCGGGTCCAGTTCTGGAACGGCTTCTCGATGAAGTGGCTGAGCGGGACGACCAGCCGGCGCAGGTCCCACAGGCGCACGACGACGTAGGTCGAGGCGATCTCCTCGATCCAGCCCCACTCGTTCTCGACGATCACCACGTCGTCGAGCCGGATCGGCTGGGTCAGGGCGATCTGGATGCCGGCGATCAGGTTGGCGAGCACCGGCCGCGCCGCGAAGCCGAGGACGAGCCCCGCGGCGCCGGCGGAGGCGAACAGGCTGACGCCGTACTGGCGCACCGACTCGAAGGTGGAGAGCACGATGCCGGCGGTCAGCAGGAAGGCCACGACCTTGGAGACCCGCTGCAGGACGCGGATCTGCGTCACCTGCTTGCGCGCCGCGAGGTTGTCCTCGGCGTCGAGGCGCAGCCGGGCCGACTGGCGGTCGGCGATGACGTCGATGGCGATCAGCGCCACCCAGCCGAGCACCACGATCAGCAGCGCCACCGCGATCCGCACCAGCACCGCGGTCCAGCCCAGCGGGAACGTCGCCGCACCGGCGAGGCCGGGCAGCGCCACCACCACGAACCCCAGCCGCGCCGGCCGGCGGGCGCGGAACAGGACACGCGCGGCGAGCGAGCGGCCCTGCCCGGTGAGGCGCAGCACCAGGCGCCACGCGAGCCGGTGCGCCAGCAGCGCCAGCGCCAGCGCGGCGGCGAGCAGGATCCACGGGTGCAGCGCCGTGGGGATGGCGTGGTCGACGGAGGTCAGCAGGTCGCGCATGACGGGGGAATGTTGCAACGCGGCAGCAAGTTCCGGGCGGGGGGCGCGGGTGGCGGGGGCGGATGCCTCCGGCGGGGATATTTCCAGGACAGAGATGAGAGGTGCGACGCCGACGCCGCCGGGAGTGGCTTTTCCGGACCGGGGACTCGCTCTATAGCCCGCCCATGAGCCTCAACCCGCCCGATCTCCGCCCCGACCTCGCGCCGAAGATGCGCCTCGACGCCCCGCGCCCCGGCCAGCCGACCATCGGCATGGTCTCGCTCGGCTGCCCCAAGGCGCTGGTCGACAGCGAGCGCATCCTGACCCGGCTGCGCGCCGAGGGCTACGCGATCTCGCCCGATTACGGCGGGGCCGACGCGGTCATCGTCAACACCTGCGGCTTCCTCGACAGCGCCAAGGCCGAGAGCCTCGACGCCATCGGTGAGGCGCTCACCGAGAACGGCCGGGTAATCGTCACCGGCTGCCTCGGCGCGGAGCCCGAGTACATCACCGGCGCGCACCCCAGGGTGCTCGCGGTGACCGGGCCGCACCAGTACGAGCAGGTGCTCGACGCGGTCCACGCCGCCGTGCCGCCGAGCCCCGACCCCTTCATCGACCTGCTGCCCGCCAGCGGGGTGAGCCTCACGCCGCGCCATTTCAGCTACCTGAAGATCTCCGAGGGCTGCAATCACCGCTGCAAGTTCTGCATCATCCCCGACATGCGCGGCCGCCTCGTCTCGCGCCCGGCGCACGCCATCGTGCGCGAGGCCGAGAAGCTGGTGGCGAACGGCGTACGTGAACTGCTCGTCATCAGTCAGGACACCTCCGCCTACGGCGCCGACATCCGCTTCGCCGAGGAGCGCGGCCATCGCGCCCACATCGACGACCTCGCGCGCGACCTCGGCCAGCTCGGCGCGTGGGTGCGGCTGCACTACGTCTATCCCTACCCGCGCGTGCGCAACCTGATCCCGCTGATGGCCGAGGGTCTGGTGCTGCCCTACCTCGACATCCCCTTCCAGCACGCCCACCCCGACACGCTCAAGCGCATGGCGCGGCCCAGCGCCCAGACCGAGACGCTGGCCGAGATCGCCGCGTGGCGCGAGATCTGCCCCGACATCACCCTGCGCTCCACCTTCATCGTGGGCTATCCGGGCGAGACAGAGGCGGAGTTCCAGTACCTGCTCGACTGGATGGACGCGGCGCAACTCGACCGGGTCGGCTGCTTCCAGTACGAGAACGTCGCCGGCGCGCGTTCGAACGACCTGCCGGGCCACGTGCCCGAGGAGGTCAAGCAGGAGCGCTGGGAGCGGTTCATGGCCAAGGCGCAGGCGATCTCCGAGGCCAAGCTCGCCGCGAAGGTGGGCACGCGGCAGGACGTCATCGTCGACGACATCGACGCCGACGGCATCGCCACCTGCCGCACCAAGGCCGACGCCCCGGAGATCGACGGCAACCTGTTCATCGACGAAGGCACCGAGGGGCTGGCGGTCGGCGACATCGTCACCGTCGAGGTCGACGAGGCGGGCGAGTACGACCTCTGGGGCCGCCTGCCCGCCTGAGGCTTCAGTAGCGCGTCGTGACGCCGGTATAGAGCGCCTCGGCGAGCGCGCGCTCGGGCCAGCCTCCGGCGCCGCCACGGGCGCGGATCTCCGTCAGCTCGCGGCGCGCGGCGGCGGTGTCGCCGGCCTCGATCAGCGCCATGCCGCGGTAGGCGCGGGCGAGGTGCAGGTCGGGATCGGCGGCGAGCGCGGCGTCGTAGTAGGCCATGCCGGCCTCGACGTCGCCGCTCTTGCGGGTGGCGAAGCCGAGGTACGTCAGCACCCGCGGCGCCTCCCGGTCCTGCACCGTCTCCAGCACCGTCAGCGCCTCGGCGTAGCGCTCGGCGTAGGCGAGTTCGCGGGCGTCCTCGAGGCGGGCGCTGTCGTCGTTGGTGCTCTGCTCGGGCGGCAGGCAGGTCTCGGTGGCGCGGTCCCAGACGAGGCCTTCCTCGCACACCTGCGTCGTCTCGCTTGGAGCGGGCGGCGTGTCGGTGTCGGTCACCGCGAGAGCGGCGGCGGGAAGGATGGCGAGGGTGGCGAAGACGGTGAGACGCATGGGACCTCCGGGGCTTTCCCGACCAGTCTAGCAGGGCTGACGCGACGGCGGGATCACGGTGTCGTGCCGGAACCTTGGCGCGCCGCGGACGGTTGGCCAGATGGTGCCATGTTGCGCCTTCTTCACAATCCCACGGCAGACTTCCCCGCATGAGCGACGCGCCCGATACCTACCCAACCTTCACCCGCGCGGAGCGAGTGGCGGACGGGCTGATGCACCTCGTCGGCGTCGGCTTCGCGATCACCGGGGCCGTGCTGCTCGTCGTGCTGGCCGCCGGGGCGAAGCCGTGGGTCATCACCGCCGCGGCGATCGTCTACGCGCTGGCGCTGATCGCCACCTTCGTCGCGTCGGGGCTCTACCACATGACGCCCTGGGAGGGCGCGCGCCCGACCCTGCGGCGCATCGACCACGCGGCGATCTACATCAAGATCGCGGGCACCTACACGCCGCTCGTGGCGATGATCGGCTCCGCCTTCGGCTGGGTGCTGCTGGGCGTGGTGTGGGCGCTGGCGATGGTCGGCGCCGTGGCCAAGCTGTTCTTCTGGCGCCGGCCGGGGCACATGGGCACGCTGCTCTACCTCGTGCTCGCGTGGCTGAGCGTGGCGCTGATGTGGCCGCTCGCCGAGCGGATGCCGCCGGGCGGCATGGCGCTGATCCTGGCGGGCGGGCTGCTCTACACCGTCGGCACGATCTTCTACAGCCGCAAGAGCCTGCGCTTCCAGAACGCCATCTGGCACGGCTTCGTGCTCGCCGCCTCGGCCTGCTTTTTCGCCGCCATCACCTGGGGCGTCGCCGTCGTCGGCTAGGACGGGGCGATGCCGAGTTCGGCGGCGGTGGTGATGACCTGCTCGTAGCGGTCGCGGTTCGGCGGGTGGGTGCTGAGGAAGCGGCCGTCCGGGTCGGGGATGCGGAAGAAGAAGTCGGCGCCCAGGATCGGGTCGTAGCCGGCCCGGGCGGTGATGATCGTGCCGAGCTTGTCGGCCTCCAGTTCGAACGCCTTCGAGTAGGAGCGCGCCCCCACGACGGCCCCAATCTCCTGCGCGGCGCGGATGTCGTCGGCATTGACCGCCCCGAGCACCCCGGCGAGCTGGCCGAAGACGACGGCCCCGGCGGTGGCGTTGGCGCGCTGGCGGTCGAGGTGGCCCTCGATGTGGTGCGCCGTCTCGTGGGCAAGGACGAAGGCGATCTCGTCGCGGTTGCGCGCCTCGGCGATCAGCGACAGCGTGAAGGCGATGACGGGGCGGCCGCTCTCGTCGACGGTCTGGAAGGCGTTCGGCGGCTGGCCGGGGCGGTCGTCGACGACGATGAGGAAGTCGCAGTTCATCCCCCGCGTGCGCCGGCTGCACTCGCGCTCAGCCACCGGCTCGACGGCGTCCACCACGGCGATGAAGTTGCGCGCCGCGGTGCGCGCGTCGATGGCGTCGCCCACCAGCGGCACCCGCGAGCCGCCGGCGGCGGGGGTCTCCGCAGCGGGCGGCGGCGCGGGCGGTGCGGCGCAGGCACCGAGCAGCGCGGCGAGGAACAGGGCGGCGGCCAAGGGGCGGATCGGCATCGACGGGCTCCGGGTGGGCAGGGTTGCCCAGACCTACCACGACCGCACAGCGCCGCCAGCCGCCGGCACCTCACGATTGCGCAAACCGCGCCCGAGGATGAAACCGCCGGCAGCCGCGCTAGATCGGAGCAGCAGCTTCGGAAGGACCTTTATGCGCGTGATGCAGAAGATCACCCTCGACGGGCCGGACCCCGTCATGATCCACGACATGCTCGGCGAGACGCCGCCGCCGAAGATCGCGGTGGAGGCCGAGCTCTACCTGCCCGAGGGGCCGGGGCCGCATCCGGGCGTCGTGGTCTCCGAGGGGCTGGGCGGGCTGCAGGACAAGCGCGAGCGCGACTACGGGCGGATGCTGGCGGAGGCGGGCTACGCGGTGCTCGTGGTCGACAGCTTCGGCACGCGGGGCTACGGCGACAACGGCGACTTCGTCCGGGCGATGAAGGTGACCGAGGCGATGATGCTGGGTGATGCCTTCACCGCGCTCGCCGCGCTCGCCGCGCGCGACGACGTGGATGCCGGCCGGATCGGCATCATCGGCTTCTCCTACGGCGGCATGATCACCCAGCTCGCTGCCTACGAGCAGCTCGCCCGCGCCTATCTCGGGGCGCACGGCCCGCGCTTCGCCTGCCACGTCAGCTACTACGGCTGCTCGATCCCCCGGCTCAACGATCCGGCCACTCCCGGGGCGCCGGTGACGATCCTGCTCGGCGGGCTCGACCGCAACGTCGACATCGCCCGCGCCGAGGCGATCGGCGACGACCTGCGGCGCGGCGGGTCGGACGTCGAGGTGATCCGCTACGACGGCATCTACCACCAGTGGGACGGCACCGACGAGACGCGCCGCTGGGTGCCGGCCAACCTGCGCTACCTGCACCTGCGGCTCGACCGCGACTACGGCATCCACGACGAGCGCGGGCGCATGAAGATGCGGGGCCGCTGGAGCCGGCGCGCGGTGATCCTGCGCCACGCCGACCCGCGCGGCTACCACATCCTGCGCGACCGCGAGACGACGAAGAAGACGAACGACCTCCTGCTCGCCCGGCTGCAGGCGATGTGAGCGCCCGCCCTCGACGCCGGCCGGCGCGGCGGGCACGATGGGCGGGCAGACAACGACATCCCGAAGGGAGGCGGCCCCATGTTCACCATCGAGCACGATTTCGACGCCACCGTGGTCACCCTGGTCGACGAGGGCGACGCGCCGCTCGGCGAGGACGTGATCGTGCAGGCGTTCGAGGAGTGCGTCACCGTCACCCAGTTCGATGCCCGCCTCGACCGCGACGTCACCATCACCCTGTCGATGGCCCAGCTGCGCGACCTGCGCGCCGCGCTGAACCTGCCCGAGGGCGTCTACCGACTGCGCCGCGTCGGGGAGTGAGGCCACTTGAGCCCGCGCCCGTGGCCTGAGAGGGTGCCGGCGTGGCGAGTGGGAGACGGTCGATGAGCACGGGGTTCTACTGGGCGGAGCGCTGCTTCTGGCACTCCGGCGGCAATTACGCGGGCAACGCGCCGGTGGGCGGGCTGGTGCAGCCTCTGGCCGCCGGGGGCCTGCCGGAGAACCCCGAGGGCAAGCGGCGGCTGAAGAACCTCGCCGACGTCACCGGCCTCTCCCGCGATCTCGTGCAGGCCACCGCGCCGCCCGCCACGTGGGACGCGCTCGCGCGGGTGCACGACACCGGCTACCTCGAGCGCTTCCGCGCGATGGCCGAGGCCGGGGGCGGCGAGATCGGGCTGCGTGCCCCGTTCGGCGTCGACGGCTTCGAGATCGCCGCCTTGTCCGCCGGCCTCGCCACCGGCGCGCTGCGGGCGGTGCTGACCGGCGAGCACGCCAACGCCTACGCCCTGTCGCGCCCGCCGGGGCACCATTGCACCCGCGACTTTCCCAACGGCTTCTGCCTCGTCAACAACATCGCCGTCGCGCTCGAGACGGCGCGCGCCGAGGGGCGGCTGACGCGGGCGGCGGTGCTCGACTGGGACGTCCACCACGGCAACGGGACCGAGGCGATCTACTACGACGATCCCGACACGCTCACCGTCTCGCTGCACCAGGAGCGCAACTACCCGCTCGACACCGGCGGCTTCGAGGATCGCGGCACCGGGGCCGGCGCCGGCGCCAACCTCAACATCCCCCTGCCCCCCGGCGCCGGCCACGTCACCTGGCTCGCGGCGCTCGAGCGGCTGGCCCTGCCGGCGATCCGCGCCTTCCGCCCCGAGGTCATCGTCGTCGCCTGCGGCTACGATGCCGCGCTGATCGATCCGCTGAGCCGGATGATGTGCACCGCCGACACCTACCGCCGGATGACCCGCGCCACCCGCACGTTGGCCGGGGAAGTCTGCGACGGGCGGCTGCTGATGGTCCACGAGGGCGGCTACTCGGAGGTCTACGTCCCGTTCTGCGGCCACGCGGTGCTCGAGGAGCTGTCGGACAGCGCGGTGCGCGCGCCCGATCCCTTCGCCGACGCCTACGCCGCGCGCCAGCCCTCGGCCCGCTTCGACGCCTTCGCCGCCGGGCTGATCGACGAGATGGCCGCCGCGCTGGCCCCCTAGCCTTCGCGCCGGGCGGCGGCTAAGCCGCTCGGCGACCCTCTGAGACGACGGAGCCCGCGATGCCCAAGCCCAACGACGCCGCCCTCGACTTCCTGCTCACCCGCCGCTCGCGCCCGGCCAAGACCCTCACCGGCCCGGTGCCGGAGCGGGAGGAGATCGAGCGGCTCCTCACCGCCGCCGCGCGCAGCCCCGACCACGGCAAGCTCGAGCCGTGGCGCTTCATCGTGCTGACCCGCCCCGCGCTGCAGCGCCTCGCCGAGGCCGTGCCCGCGCGCGGCGCGGCGCTCGGGCAGGACGACGAAAAGATCGCCAAGGCGCAGGCCCAGTTCGCCGACGCCGACCTCGCCATCGCCGTCGTGTCCGCACCGGTGGCGTCGGAGAAGGTCCCCGAGATCGAGCAGCTGCTCTCCGCCGGGGCCGTCTGCCTGGCGCTGCTCAACGCGGCGCTCGCGGCGGGCTGGGGGGCGAACTGGCTCTCGGGCTGGCCCTCGCACGACCGCGCCTTCGTCGAGCAGTCCCTTGGCCTCGCGCCGCACGAGCGGGTTGCCGGGTTCATCCACATCGGCACCGAGAAAGCCGCGCCGCCCGACCGCCCGCGCCCCGACCTCGCCGCGATCACCACCTGGCTCGACGCATGATCTTCGCCGACTTCGCCCGCGCCCTCGGACAGATGTCCGACAGGCGCTTCCGGCGGGTCCTGCTGCTCGGCATCGGGCTGACGCTGGCGCTGCTGGTGCTGGTCTACGGACTGCTTTTGTGGTTCCTCGACTCGGTCTCCCCCGACGGGCTCGAGCTGCCGCTGGTGGGCTATGTCACCTGGGTGGGCGACTTCTTCCACTTCGGCTCGATCCTGCTGATGCTGCTCTTGTCGGTGGTGCTGATGGTGCCGGTGGCTTCGGCGATCACGTCGCTCTTCCTCGACGACGTGGCGCAGGCCGTGGAGGACCGCCATTATCCCCACCTGCCCCCGGTCCCGCGCACCGGCTTCGGCGACGCCGCGCGTGACACGGTCAACTTCCTCGGGGTGATCGTCGGCGCCAACTTCCTCGCGATCTTCGCCTACATCCTGTTCCCGTTCGCCGCGCCGCTGATCTTCTACGGGCTCAACGGCTACCTGCTCGGGCGCGAGTACTTCCAGATCGCCGCCATGCGGCGCGAGGGCCGCAAGGGGGCGCGGGCGCTCTATCGCAAGAACGTCGGGCAGGTCTGGCTGGCGGGGCTGCTGATGGCGCTACCGCTGACGGTCCCGCTGGTGAACCTGCTCGTGCCGATCCTCGGCGCGGCGACGTTTACGCACCTCTACCACCGGGTCAGTCGGCGCTGAGCGGCGCCGACGTCATGTTGCCGAACCAGTCGAAGTCGCGCACGCCGATGGCGCCGGTGACGATGATCGTCGCGAGCACCGCGAAGATCGGCACCGCGAAGTAGGTCGCCAGCAGCGCCTTGCGACCGAGCCGGAAGTCCGCCGGGGCGGACCTGTGCGTGCCGGGCACGACGTCGCCGCTGTCGCCCTGCGTCTCGAGCCGCAGGGGCAGCACGACGAAGAAGACCAGCACCCACACGACGATGAACAGCACGATCCCGGACACGATACCCATCTCAGGCCTCCTCGAGTTCGATCAGGCACCCGGCGAAATCCTTCGGGTGCAGAAACAGCACGGGCTTGCCGTGCGCGCCGATCTTCACGTCGCCCAGCGCCCGCGCGCCGGCGGCGACGAGACGGTCGCGGGCGGCGGCGATGTCGTCCACCTCGTAGCAGACATGGTGCATACCGCCCGCCGGGTTCTTGGCGAGGAAGCCACTGATGGGCGAGTCGTCCCCGAGCGGATGCAGCAGCTCGATCTTGGTGTTGGGCAGGGTAATGAACACGACGCGCACGCCGTGCTCGGGCAGCTCCTGCGGCGCGCCGACATCGGCGCCCAGCGCGTCGCGGTACTGCGCGGCGGCGGCGTCGAGGTCGGGGACGGCGAGGGCGACATGGTTGAGGCGGCCGATCATCGGGCTCTCCGGCTTGGTGCGCGCTCTTATGGTCCCGCCGCGCCGCCCCGGCAATGGCGCGCGGACGGGGCGCGCGCAGGAGTCGCGGGGCGTTAACGGCGTGTTCACCGGCGTCGGCGACACTCTCGGGCAGATGCCCTGTCTTTGGAGACCGATGATGGACACGCTCGAAGACTTCCTGATGACCCGCCCGCCCACGCGCGCCCGCCCGCTGCTCGGCGCGACGATCCTCGTGGTCGAGGACAGCCGCTACGCCTGCGAGGCGCTGCGACTGCTCAGCCTGCGCTCCGGCGCCCGCATCCGCCGCGCCGACAGCCTCGCCAATGCCCGCCGCCACTTGCGGGTCTACCGCCCGACGGTGCTGATCGTCGACCTCGGCCTGCCCGACGGCTCGGGCCTTGAGCTGATCGACGAGATGGCCCGCGCCGCCCCGGCAATCGACGTGCTGCTCGCCACCAGCGGCGATCCGACGCTCGAGGCGGCGGCGATGGCGGCGGGGGCCGACGGCTTCCTGCACAAGCCGGTCGCGGCGCTGGCCGCGTTCCAGGCGGCGATCCTGTCGAAGATGCCCCCCGGCCGCCAGCCGCCCGGCCCGCGCCCGCTCAGCGGCGAGATCGTCGATCCCGATCCGCTGGCCCTGCGCGACGACCTGCTCGCGATCTCGCCGGTGCTCGATGCTGGCGACGCCGACGAGGTCGCCTACGCGGCGCGCTTCGTGGCCGGGCTGGCGCAGAGCTCGGGCGACCTGCCCCTGCAGGACGCCGCCGCCGACCTGGTGCGCGCCGAAGCCGGCGGCGCGGGGCGCGGCCTCGCGCGCAGCCGCCTCGCAACGCTGGTGCACGACCGCCTCGCCGACGCACCGGCCCCGTGACGGGATTGACCGAAAAGCTCCGCCCGATCGGCCCAATCCGGCCGCATTCCGCCGCCATTCCTGGAGCCGACACATGAGCGCGGACACGCGGAGAGGACGACGGACATGGCCAAGCTGATCGAACGGTTCTGGGACGACGAAAACGGTGACCCGCTGGTCGACTGGATCGTGCTCGCGGCCGGAGTCGTGATGCTCGCCACCGCGATCCTCGGCGCCACCCTGCCCGCCTCGCGCACCTTCGCCGACAACGACGCGGCGATCATGACCGAGGCCGGCGCCTGACTCAGCCCCGCCGCCGGGCCGCCGTCCGCCACATCAGCGCGAGGTCCATGCAGAGCGAGCGGTTGTCGCGGTAGATCAGGTCCAGCCGCGCCTTCCGCGGCACGCAGGCACGGGTGTAGACGGCGTCCGTCTCCTCCAGTGTCCGGCACCGCGCGAGCAGCCGCTCCTCGTGGCCGTGATAGACGATCGTCGCCAGCCCGGTGATCCCTGGCCGCGCCTTCAGCACCTCGCGATAGACCTCGGGAAACCGCTCCACGTATTGCCGCAGCGGCGGGCGCGGACCGACGAACGAGATGTCGCCCACCAGCACGTTCCACAGCTGCGGCAGCTCGTCGAGCCGGGTCCGGCGCAGCACCCGCCCCGTCGGCGTGATCCGCGCCGCCTTGTCGCCGCCCGAGACGCCGCTGTCGGCCTCGGCGACGGTCATGGTGCGGAACTTCACCAGTCCGAACCCCTCGTCGAACGCGCGCATCCGCTCGGAGATGTAGAAGACGGGCGCGCCGTCGCGCAGCAGGACGATCAGCGCGATGAGGGCGATCACCGGCAGCAGCAGGAGGCCGAGCAGCAGGGCGAGCACCACGTCGAACAGGCGTTTGGACAGCGTCATGCGCTCCCTTTGACGCCATCCCCTTCCGCGATCAAGACCTGCGGCGCGGCCGCGTCGGAGGCGAAGCGGTGCAGCACCGACAGCCGCGCGCAATCGAGCGTCACCTCCTGCGTCGCCGCCTCGGGCGCGTCGCGCCAGCGCCAGCGTGCGCCGGCGGCGTCGAGCAGGTCGGCCATCGCCACGGGCTCGGGCGCGGCGACGTTGAGCACGGCAGGCAGCGGCGTCGCGGGGCGGGCCAGCGTCTCGAGCACCCGCGCCAGCGTGCGCGGCCCGATGTAGGAGCGCACCGGCCCTCCGCCGTCGGCGAAGCGGTCGAGGAACGTCTCGTCGCCCCCGATCCGTCCGAGCAGCGCGTCGGCCCAGGCGACGTTGCCGATGCGCAGGCAGCAGGTCTCGACCTCCGCCCCGGCGACGGCCAGCTCCATCGCCAGCTTCGCCGCGCCGTATTCGTTGACCGGGCGGCAGACCGATTCCTCGGTGAAGCCCCGCCCCGCCCCGTAGACCGCCGACGACGAGGCCAGCAGCAGCCGGCGCGCGCCGGCCTCGCGTGCCGCGCGCACCGCCGCCGTGCCGAGGTCGATGTTGAGCCCCGGATCGCCCCGCCCCGGTGTCGTGCCCGCGAAGGCGATGACCACGTCGGCGGCAGGCGGCGGCGCGTCCCCCAGCGGGTCCCAGACCAGATGGCCGCCGAGCGGCCGGCGCGATTGCGGCACCACCGTCGCGCCCTCGGGCGGGGCCTGCGCCCAGTGGCGCGCGAGCATCCCGCCGACGCGGCCGGTCGCTCCGAGCAGAAGCCAGCGGGCGCTCAGAGCAACAACCTCGGATCGCCACCCAGCTCGACGCCGGGGAAGATCGCCTGCTCGACCGCCGAGCCCGCCACGCCGAACAGGTCGCGCATCAGCCAGCCGGCATAGGCGCGCACGTCGCGCGTCGGCATCAGGTCGCGCCCGGCGTAGAGGTCGCGGTCGGCCAGGCCCGGCCAGTCGCCGTAAACCCGCCCGCCGCGGATCGCGCCGCCGGCCATGATCATCGCGCCGCCGGTGCCGTGGTCGGTCCCGCGCGAGCCGTTCTCGCGCGCGGTGCGGCCGAACTCGGTCATGCAGACCACGGCCGTCTTGCCCCAGACGTCGCCGAGA
Source organism: Oceanicola granulosus HTCC2516 (assembly GCF_000153305.1). GTDB lineage: Bacteria > Pseudomonadota > Alphaproteobacteria > Rhodobacterales > Rhodobacteraceae > Oceanicola > Oceanicola granulosus. The sequence goes on along the minus strand of NZ_CH724109.1, from coordinate 137,330 downwards.
TCCTGCTTCAGCGTCAGCAGGCAGTCCGAGAGGTCGCGCAGCGCGCGCCGGATGCTGCGCTGCTGGCGGTTATGGGTGTCCCAGCCGCCGAGCGAGAAGGACGCGATGCGCGTCTCGCCGGCCAGCCGCTGCGCCGCGAAGCGCGCGAGGTCGACGTTGCGCCCGTTGCCTACGCCGTCGCCCATCTCGTCGCTCTCGGCCACGTCGGCGGCGATGGCGATGGCATCGGCGCTCGCGTCACGGAACAGCACGTCGTCGTGGTAGAGGTGCTCGAGCAGCTGCTCCGTCGCCGGCGACAGCTCGAGCCGCGTGTCGGGCGCCCAGCTCGAGGTGCGGGCCGCGCCGCGCAGGATCAGCATCCGCTCGCGCCCGATCGAGTAGGCCGTCTCGGCCTCGACCCCCGGCACCACCTGCATCAGCCGGTTGAGCCAGCCGTCGCGCACGCCGCTCTCGAGGTCTGGCATCCCGGCCTCGAGCAGGTCCTGCCCGTCGAAGTGGCTGCGCTTGTCGCGGTAGGGGGTCGAGACGGCGTGGACAAAGGCCAGCTCCCCGGCGTCCCACATCGGCGCGAGCGGCTCGAGCCGGGGATGCATGGCGTAGAAGCTGTCGAGCGGGATACCGCGCTCGTCGGCGAGCGAGGGGCGCAGCTCGGCGAAGTGGCGGTCGCCCACCGGGCGCACCACGTCGAGCCCGTCCATCGCGCCGCGCAGCACGATCACGACGAGGCGCGCATCCCAGGGCGCGCTGGCGAAGGCGACCGGGGTGATCAGCGGGCTCGCCGCCGCGGAGCAGCCGAGCAGGCCGCCGCCGATGAGGAATTTCCTGCGGTCCATGCTCATCTCCTCTGGAAGGCCGCGGAGGCCAGGACCAGCCCCACGCCTTCGAACACGGTTTCCGCCGCGTTGGCGGCGAAGACGACGTCGGGCGGCGGTTCGGGGCCGAGCGCGTCGAACACGAAGGCCCGCGGGTCGGGCAGCGGATCGACGAAATGGCGCGGCATCGTCATGGCGAAGTTGATCCGGGCGGCCATGAATTGCGGCGTCACCCACGCGTCGGCGGCCTCGGGCCAGCCGTCGGGGCCGGTGGGCGTCTGCCAGGGCTGTCCCATGTCGGCGAGCGGGTTGATCAGCCGCTGGCGGATGCGGACGATACCGGCGGCGGCGAATTGCTCGGGCGTCACGCCGAGGGCACGCAGCGACGCGATGACGTAGCCGATCGGCTGGCGCACCTTGCGCCGCTCGGGCGCCCACGCCGCCGGGTGGCGCAGCATCGCCTCGTACACCACCGGCAGCCGGCCTCCCGATTCCAGCCACGTCTGCTCCATCGCCGCGACGAGGTCCGGGTCGGGCGTGTCGGCGACGAAGTGGGTGGCGAGCTTGGTCGCCATGTGGCGGGCGGTGGCGGGGTGCACCGCGAGATCGGAGAGCGCGGCGCGGATGTCGGAGAGCGAAGCGTCCGCGCCGCCGTAGGACACGCCGAGCACCGTCTCCGAGCCCGGCTCGGCGGCGCGTTCGCGGAAGGTGAAGCCGTTGCGGTAGGGCGCGGTCAGGCCGGTGAGCAGCTCGGCGAGCTGGCGCACGTCGGTCTGGTCGTAGGGGCCGCCGACGCCGAGCGTGTGCAATTCGAGAATTTCACGCGCCAGGTTCTCGTTGATCCCGCCGCCCCGGCGCTGGCCGTCGCGCGAATTCGGCCCGACGGAGGAGTGCTGGTCGAGGTAGCGCAGCATGACCGGGTGCGTCGCGGCGGCGTAGAGCATGTCGGCGAAGGTGCCCGCGAGGTTGGCCCGCACCACGTCCTCGACGAAGGGCGAGACCGCGTGGCGCATCACTGCCGTCTCGCCGCGCACGGTGAAATGGTCGGCCCAGAACAGCGTCAGCCGCTCCCGGAAGCCGTCCTCGCTGCCGAGGGCGCGCTGCACGGTGGCGGCGAAATGCTCCTGTACCAGTTCGCGGACGCGGCGACGGTTCTCCCGCTTCAGTTCCTCGGCCGCATCGCGCTCGGGGCCCTCGGGCAGGTCCTTGGGCGCCATGTTGGAGCGGCGGACTTCGAACGGGCTGGGGTCGAGCGTCTCGATCGAGGGAATGGGGAAGCGGCGGGCGGCGGTGTCGGGGCCGGTCAGCTGCGCCATCATCGCGTCGACCGAGGCAGGCGGTGCGTGGTGCGGCGACAGGCCGGCGCCGAAACGGATCTCGGCGAGGATCGGATCGAAGGCCACGTCTGATTCCTTTCTCGTTCGCGCCGGACCCTACAGGGGCCGCGACGCCCGCGGAGGTCAAATCTCGCGGAGCGGCGGGATCGTGCCCGTCAGATGATCTCGTCTTCGTCGAACAGCGGGTCGCGCGACAGGTGGCCCGCCATGTCCTCGAGCGCCGCGCCCGCGATTTCGGGCCGGGCGACCTGCGCGAGGTGGAAGATCGCGTCACCCTCGTTGACCACGGGCATCACCGCGCGCCCGACGATCAGCCCGGCGAAGGGCGCGACGATCTCCTCCTCGGTCTCGCCGAACGGATCGCTCACCACGGCCATGACGTCGCCCTCGGCGACGATCTCGCCGTCGCCGCGGAAGGTGCGCAGCAGGCCGCCGCGCGGGGCGCGCAGCCACATCGTCTCGGTCGACATCAGCGTCGCCGCCTTGGGGCGGGTGATGCCGCGGGCGGGCAGCATCCCCTTGTGGTGCAGCACCCGCAGGATCCCCGCCACGCCGCTGCGGACCGCCACCTCGTCGAAGCGCAGCCCCTCGCCCGCCTCGTAGAGCAGCATCTCGACGCCACGCGCCTGCGCCTCGCCGCGCAGGCTGCCGGCGCGCACGGGGGAGCTCAGCACCACCGGCGCGCCGAAGGCACGGGCGAGGTCCTTGAGGTACTCGTCGCCGGGGGTGATGCGGATCTGGGGGAGGTTGGTGCGGTGGATCGCGGCGGAGTGCAGGTCGATCCCGAGCTCGCAGCGCAGCACGATCTCGCTGAGGAACAGGTGCGCGAGCCGCGACGCGAGCGAGCCCGCCGCGTGTCCGGGGAAGGAGCGGTTGAGGTCGCGGCGGTCGGGAAGGTAGCGCGAGCGGCTGAGGAAACCGAAGGAGTTGACGATCGGCACCACCAGCAGCGTGCCCCGCAGGCTCGACAGCAGCGGCGAGCGCAGCACCCGCCGCGCGATCTCGACACCGATCACCTCGTCGCCGTGGACGGCGGCGCTGATGAAGGCGACGGGGCCGTCCTGCCTGCCGTGGATCACCTCGAGCGAAAGGTTCACCGGCGTGTGGTCCGACATCACGGCGACCGGCAGGTCGACGATCTGCCGGCGTCCCGGGTCGACCGAGGCACCGCCGATGCGGAACGGGGGGCGTTTGCTGGCGGCCAAGTCGGTCCTCGGGCGGGTCACGCGGATCGCCCGGGTGCGCGCCCCGGGCGACGTGGGTCAGTGCACGGTCATCGGCGACATGTCGTGCTGGCGCGCCAGCAGGAACGCCATCCGCCGGTCGGCCACCAGCGCGAGCTGCACACCGTCGGCGTTGTGCACGGCGAACAGTTCATCGAGGCCCTCGGCCTGCGCCTGCACTTCCTGCGGCAGGTCGGCGACCGCGACCGGCTTGACGTAGACCACCCTGTCTCCGAGGTGGCTGAAATCGATCTTGGTGTTCATCGCTCACTTCCTCCGGATTTCGATTGTCTGGACAACACTTTCCGGGACGTGGCGGTTCAGATCGACGTGGAGAAGCCCGTTCTCCAGCATCGCCTCACCCACGTCGACGCCCTCGGCCAGCACGAAGCTGCGCTGGAACTGGCGGGCGGCGATCCCCCGGTGCAGGAACAGGCGGCCTTCGCCGTCGTCCGTCTGCCGGCCCCGGACCACGAGTTGGCTGTCCTCCACGGTGATCGAGAGGTCGGCCTCGGAGAACCCGGCCACGGCAAGCGTGATCCGGTAGGAGGTCTCGGAGGTCTGTTCGATATTGTAGGGAGGGTAGCCTTCGTTGCCTGACTTCGCGGTGCGTTCGACCAGTCTTTCGAGCTGTTCGAAGCCGAGCAGGAACGGATGGGATCCGAGCGTGAGTTTCGTCATCGCGACATGTCCTTCGTCAAAGCGACTGTCCTTGGCGGCCCCGAATGCGGCGACCGCCTCTGACCGAAATATGGGGCGCGTTCGCGGGCTCTGCAAGAGGATGGCGCGAGCGCCTCAGCGCGTCAGCGGCAGCCGCTCGATGCGCCAGCCCGCCTCCGCGAGCAGCGTCAGCAGGCCGCTCTCGCCGGGCAGGTGGGCCGCGCCGACGGCGACGAGCACCGGCCCCGGTCCGGCGGCCTCGATCACCGGCAGCCACGCCCGGTTGCGCTGCTCGAGCAGCCGCTCCTCGGTCAGGGCGATCAGCGCGTCAGCGGTCGCCCGGTCGAGGCCGGGGGTGCGATAGGTGGCGATGCGCGACAGCTCCCACACCTCGGCGATGCGGCCGTCGAAATAGCCGTCCAGCATCCCGACGAACGTGCTGGTCTGCAGCTCGGGCGGGCCGGCGGCGTAGATGAGCAGCGCGATCTGCTCGTCCATCGTGCCCGCGTCGAACAGGGTGAACAGCGTATCCCACGGCTCGAGCGCGCGCAGCGGCACGCCTTGCGCCTCGGCTTCGCGCATCACCAGGTGGTCGAGCCCGCGCAGCCCGGCGGCGAGGTCGGGCATGGCGCAGGGCGGCACGCCGAGGGTGAGGCTCAGGTACCAGGGCTGGAACTTCGCGGCCATGAACGGCGGCACCTGCCGGGCGGCGGCGGCCTCCGAGAGCACCTCCCACGTCGCGGCGTCGACCAGCTCGGGCAGCGTCGGGCCCTCGGTGATGATGATCCGCTCGGGCTCGTCGCGGATCGCGGCCTGCATCGCCGCCTCCTCGCGCGGCGTGACCTCGAGCAGCACCTCGTCGGCCGCCGCGATCAGCGGGCGGACCTGCTCGAGCAGCGCCGCGTGGCGCGGGTCGTGGATATGCATGGTGCCGAGCAGCGTCACCTCGCGCCCGTCGCGTGTCGCGCGCCAGAGCAGGCCGGTGCCGTAGGGCGTCTCGGCGACCGCCTCCGCGAGCGTGGCGGACTCGGCGGCGGTGAGGTCGTCGAGCAAGCTCGGCCCGCCGCACGCCGCCACGGCGAGGCCGGGCAGCAGCAGGCCGACGGTGAGGGCGAGCGCGCGGATCATGAGGGCTCCGAAGCGGCGAACGGACGACGCCGGCAGCCTAGCCGCCGGCCGGGGCCGGCTCAATGGCTCCCGGCCGCCGCCCCGCCCCGTCACGCCGGGCGGGGCGGCTCGGCGAGCAGCTCGCCGGCCCGGATCAGCACGCGGCCGATCCGGTACCGCAGCCCGTGCCGGGCGCGGGGCCGCGGCGCGTCGAGCGGCCGCGCGGCGATGTCGGCGAGCGTCACCGGCCGGAATTGCAGCTCCGCCCGCTCGAGCAGCGGCGGCAATCGGACCGGCTCGAACGCGAGCGGCACCGCGGAGGCGCGCAGCGGCACCATCCGGGCCGGACGCGGTCGGGGATCGTGAGGAATCGCCCGCGGCGGGGCGATGAAGAATGGCGGATGCATGGGGCACCTGAGATGTCTTGGATACAGGGAGACGCCGCCGGAACCGGCGGCCGCTTGAGCTGGGGCGGGTCTAAGCCGCCGTGGAATTTGTCCTGAGCATAAGCGTACCTCCCTGTTTGCATAACAGGTGCGGGCCTAATACGCCCGGCACCGCGAGTCGGGCAAGCCAAAAGGTGACGCCGCGGCGGCCGGCCGTGGCCGAAGTGCCACGCAAGGGGATCGCGAGCCTGTCTTACAAGGGGTTCGGGAGGACATTTTTCCGCTCACGGACCTGTTGACAGACGACCCGGCTTTTCCTAACTCGTCGCCATTAGCACTCACACCGAGCGAGTGCTAACCATGTCAAACTGAGGAGCTACGACAGATGGCTTTCAAACCGCTTCACGACCGCGTCCTGGTCCGCCGCGTCGAATCCGATGAGAAGACCAAGGGCGGTCTGATCATCCCCGACAACGCCAAGGAAAAGCCCGCCGAGGGCCTCGTGATCGCTGTCGGCGCCGGCGCGAAGGACGAGGATGGCGACCGCATCGCCATGGACGTCAAGGAAGGCGACCGCATCCTCTTCGGCAAGTGGTCCGGCACCGAGGTGACCGTCGACGGCGAAGAGCTGCTGATCATGAAAGAGAGCGACATCCTCGGCGTGATCGAAGACGCCGCCGCCGCTCAGGCCGCCTGATCGGCCAGCGCTTGCAGGTGATGGGGCCCGGCCCCGTCCCGACACAGGAATTTCAAGCTTAGGAGGAGCCTCACATGGCTGCTAAGGACGTACGTTTCGAGACCGACGCCCGCAACCGGATGCTCAAGGGCGTCAACATCCTCGCCGACGCGGTGAAGGTCACGCTCGGCCCCAAGGGCCGCAACGTGGTCATCGACAAGAGCTTCGGCGCCCCCCGCATCACCAAGGACGGTGTGACGGTCGCCAAGGAGATCGAACTCGAGGACAAGTTCGAGAACATGGGCGCCCAGATGGTGAAGGAAGTCGCTTCCCGCACCAACGACGAGGCCGGTGACGGCACCACCACCGCGACCGTTCTCGCCCAGGCGATCGTGCGCGAGGGCATGAAGGCCGTCGCCGCCGGCATGAACCCGATGGACCTCAAGCGCGGCATCGACCTCGCCACCTCCAAGGTCGTCGCGCAGATCAAGGCCGCCGCCCGCACCGTCGAGAACTCCGACGAAGTCGCCCAGGTCGGCACCATCTCCGCCAACGGCGAAGCCGAGATCGGCCGCCAGATCGCCGACGCGATGCAGAAGGTCGGCAACGAGGGTGTCATCACCGTCGAGGAGAACAAGGGCCTCGAGACCGAGACCGACGTCGTCGAGGGCATGCAGTTCGACCGCGGCTACCTCAGCCCCTACTTCGTCACCAACACCGAGAAGATGGTCGCCGAGCTCGACGACTGCATGATTCTCCTGCACGAGAAGAAGCTCTCCTCGCTGCAGCCGATGGTGCCGCTGCTCGAGTCGGTCATCCAGTCCCAGAAGCCGCTGCTGATCATCGCCGAGGACGTTGAGGGCGAAGCCCTGGCCACGCTCGTCGTGAACAAGCTGCGCGGTGGCCTGAAGATCGCCGCCGTCAAGGCCCCGGGCTTCGGCGACCGCCGCAAGGCCATGCTGCAGGACATCGCGATCCTGACCGGCGGCCAGGTGATCTCGGAAGATCTCGGCATGAAGCTCGAGAACGTGACCATGGACATGCTCGGCACCGCCAAGCGCGTCTCGATCACCAAGGACGAGACCACGATCGTCGACGGTCACGGCGACAAGGCCGAGATCGAGGCCCGCGTGTCGCAGATCCGCGGCCAGATCGAGGAGACCACCTCGGACTACGACCGTGAGAAGCTGCAGGAGCGTGTCGCCAAGCTCGCCGGTGGCGTCGCCGTCATCCGCGTCGGCGGCATGACCGAGGTCGAGGTGAAGGAGCGCAAGGACCGCGTCGACGACGCGCTCAACGCGACCCGCGCCGCCGTCCAGGAAGGCATCGTCGTCGGCGGTGGTGTCGCTCTCGTCCAGGGCGCCAAGTCGCTCGAGGGCCTCACCGCCGAGAACAGCGACCAGAACGCCGGCATCGCCATCGTGCGCCGCGCGCTCGAGGCTCCGCTGCGCCAGATCGCCGAGAACGCCGGTGTCGACGGCTCCGTCGTCGCAGGCAAGATCCGCGAGAGCGACGACCTGAAGTTCGGCTTCAACGCCCAGACCGAAGAGTACGGCGACATGTTCAAGTTCGGCGTCATCGACCCGGCCAAGGTCGTGCGCACCGCGCTCGAGGATGCGGCCTCCGTCGCCGGCCTGCTGATCACGACCGAAGCCATGGTCGCCGACAAGCCCCAGAAGGAAGGTGCCGCTGCCGGCGCCCCCGACATGGGCGGCATGGGCGGCATGGGCGGCATGATGTAATCTTGCCGACCCACCACTAGGTGGATCGGGAAAGGGCGTCCTTCGGGGCGCCCTTTTTCTTTGGGGGCGTATACTTGGGCTTAAGGAATGGGGCGTAGGGTCGCCGGCATGGGTCTCTATCAGCTCCTCTCGCGCAGCATCCCCGACAGCTTCGTCGCCAAGCTGTTTCTCGTGGCCTTCCTGGGCCAGATGCTGCCCCTCGTCGGCCTCGCGCTCTACCTGCTGCCGAGCGGCCTGGGCGGGGCTGATCCGGGCCTGATCGCGGTGATTTGCGCCGCCGTCTGTGCCGGGCTGGTGCTCTCCTTCCTCGGCCTGCGCGCCTTGCTCGAGCCGGTGCTGCTCACCGCCGGCGCGCTCGACAGCTGGGGGCGCACCGGCCAGATGCCCGCCCTGCCCGAACAATATCGCGACGAGGTCGGCATCCTGATGATCCGGGTCAACCGCATGATGGCCCGCGCCCAGCGCACCCTCGATCATTCCCGCCGCGAGACCGACACCGACCCGCTCACCGGGGCCCTCAACCGGCGCGGCGCCGAGCGGCTGCTGCGCGACGCGACGACCGGCTGGCTGATGCTGATCGACCTGGACCGCTTCGGCCCGGTCAACGCGGTCCACGGCCGCGCGGAGGGCGACAGGATGCTTCGCGACGTCGCCCGCGTCTGCGCCTCCGTCATCCGCCAGGACGACCTGCTCGCCCGCGTCGGCGGCGACGAGTTCCTCGTGTTCCTGCCCGGCGCGCCCGCCGATATCGCCCTGCGCATCGCCGATCGCCTGCGTCAGCGCCTCGCCCCGCGCCTCACCGTCAGCGGGCTCACGATCACCACCTCCGTCGGCCTCGCCGCCCACCCCGGCGGCCGCATCGACGCCACCCTCGCCCGCGCCGAGCGCGCTTTGGTTCGTGCCAAGGAACAGGGTCGCGACCGCCTCGTGCGCGACGACGGCGACGGCGACGACCTCCGCGCGGCGTAGCCGAATGGCGCTAGGGCAGCAGACGCTCCAGCGGGTCGTAGTGCACGCGCGGTGCATCGCTCCACGCGACCTCCGCGAGGCTGTCGGGCTTCACCCGCAGCCCCGCGATCTCCGCCCGCGTCACCCACCGCCGCATCGACACGATCCCCTCGGGATCGCGCCACGCGCCATCGCACGCGCCCGCGACGATCGTGCAGCGGAAGTACAGGTCGACCTGATGAAACGCCCGCTCCGGATCATGGAACTCGTTGACGAGGCACAGCTCGCCGACCGCGATCGTCAGCCCCGTCTCCTCGTGCACCTCGCGCGCCAGATTGTCCGGCAGGCTCTGGTGCGGCTCCGCACCGCCGCCCGGCGCGCACCACAGGTCGTCGCGCCCCCGGTACGCGTTGACCAGCAGCAGCCGCCCCTCCCGCACCAGCACCGCGCGCAGCGACAGGCGGATGGGCCGCACCGCCCCGCCTCAGCCGTGCCCGACGATGCGGTTCACGTGCCCCATCTTGCGCCCGGCCCGGGCCTCGGCCTTGCCATAGAGATGCAGCGCCGCCCCCGACGCGGCGAGCTCGGGCACCCGGTCCATGTCGTTGCCGATCAGGTTCTCCATCACCACGTCCGAATGCCGCGTCCCGTCACCCAGCGGCCAGCCCGCGACGGCCCGGACATGCTGCTCGAACTGGCAGATGGTGCAACCGGTCTGCGTCCAGTGCCCCGAATTGTGCACCCGCGGCGCGAACTCGTTGACCACGAGCCCACCGTCGCAGACGAACAGCTCCACCCCGATCACCCCGACATAGTCGAGCGCGTTCAAGAGCCGCCCCGTCAGCAGCACCGCATCCGCCGCCAGCGACGGCGCCAGCCGCGCCGGGACGGTCGTCGTGCGCAGGATGCCGTCCTCGTGCACGTTCTCGCCCGGATCGAAGCAGGCCACCGCCCCGTCGACCCCGCGCGCACCGATGACCGACACCTCCGCCGAGAACGCCACGAACCCCTCGAGGATCGCCGGCGTGCCCTGCATCGCCGCCCACGCAGCGGCCAGATCGTCGCCCTCGCGCAGCCGCACCTGCCCCTTGCCGTCATAGCCGAACCGCCGGGTCTTCAGGATGCCCGGCAGCCCGAGCGTCTCCGCCGCCGTGCGCAACTGGTCGGCGCTGCCGACCTCGGAGAATGGTGCCGTCGCGAGGCCGAGGTCCTGCAGGAACGTCTTCTCCGTGAGCCTGTCCTGCGAGATCGCCAGCGCTCGCCGCCCCGGCCGGATCGGGCGGATCGCCTCGATCACGTCCAGCGCCTCGGTCGGCACGTTCTCGAACTCGTAGGTCACCACGTCGACGCCGCGCGCGAACGCCTCGAGCGCCGCGCGATCCTCCCACGCCGCCGTCGTGCAGCGCTCGGCCACCTGCGCCGCCGGGGGCGTCTCGGAGGGCTCGTAGATGTGACAGCGCAGGCCCAGCCGCGCCGCGGCGAGCGCGAGCATCCGCCCCAGCTGGCCGCCGCCGAGAATACCGATCACCGAGCCGGGGGGCAGCGCGTCAGTCATCGCTCGGCTCCTCCGGGATCGACGCCGCCAGCGCAGCCCGCCACGCGTCGATCCGCGCCGCCAGCTCCGCGTCCTCCAGCGCCACGATCTGCGCCGCCATCAGCCCGCCGTTCAGCGCCCCCGCCGCGCCGATCGCCATCGTGGCCACGGGAAAACCGCGCGGCATCTGCACGATGGAGTAGAGCGAATCCACCCCGCCCAGCGCCTTCGTCTGGACCGGCACCCCGATCACCGGGACCCGCGTCTTGCTCGCCAGCATCCCCGGCAGGTGCGCCGCGCCTCCGGCCCCGGCCACGATCGCCTTCAGCCCGCGGCCCGCCGCCTCGCCGCCATAGCGCCAGAGCCGGTCCGGCGTCCGGTGGGCCGAGACGATGCGCGTCTCGCATGCCACGCCGAGTTCGGTCAGGATCCCGACCGCCTCCTTCATGGTCGGCCAGTCCGACTGGCTGCCCATCACGACGCCCACGCGCGGCTCGCTCATCGGCCCTCTCCTTCGCTTGACGGAGCGCGCACTATATCCGCGCCGCGACCGGGTGCAATCGGCGCGGCCCGTCAGGCTATGATATCGGGGAAGATGCGGTCCTCGAGCACGGCGATCTTGTCCTTCAGCGCCAGCTTGCGCTTCTTCAGGCGGCGCACGGTCAGCACGTCCGCCGTGGCACGGTGCTCGAGCGCCTTGATCGCCTCGTCGAGGTCGCGGTGCTCGCGGCGCAGCACCTCGAGTTCCACGCGCAGCACTTCAAGCTCGTCCATGGGGGCGGATGTGTTCATGTCGGCCTTCGCTCCGGGGGCCGGGCGACAATAGCGCCCCGGCACCGGCGCGCCTAGCCCTCGCCGTAATCCGCCAGCCCCCGGCGCCCCGCCGCGCTCAGCCCGTAGACGCCGCGCTCGACCCGCTCGAACCAGCCGTAGTGGTTGTCGGCCAAGATGCGCCGCGCCTCGGGCACCTCCGTCCAGTGCGCCACCAGCGCCGCCTTCGACGCGCCGTGCACCGCCAGGAAGCGCGCGCAGGCCAGCGCGTCCTGGCGGTAGCCCGTCACCAGCCCGTGCCGCGTCGCGCCGCCGGCATTCGGGTCGCCGCGCAGCCGCTCGAAGGCCCGCAGCAGCCGCGCCGCCTTCTTCGCCGAGCGCCGCGGCGGCCGCGGATCGCCCGGGTCGCACAGCACCTCCGCCAGCCCGTCGCGCGGCCGCACCGTTATCACGCCGAGCCCCAGCCGCCGCGCCAGCGCGAGGTTGCGCCGCAGGCTCACCTGCCCCGGCCGCGGCACGGCGACGTAGACCGCATCGCTCACCGCCAGCCGCTCGACCGCCTGGTGAAACAGCGCCAGCGAGAAGCCGAGCTTCAGCTCGACGATCACCACCGGCTCCTCTCCCCGCCGCGCCACCACGTCCGCCGCGCCGACCTCGCCCTTCACCTCGTAACCCTGCCCCTCGAGCAGCGCCTTGATCGGCGGGTAGAGATCGGCCTCGCGCATCGGCCCATAGAGGCCGCGCCGGCCCCGCTTGGCAAGGCCCGGCCCGGGTGACAAGCGCCGCCCCCGCTCCTATAAGGCCCGCGATTCATCCCCGACTTGCAGCAGGTAACCGACCCATGACCACCCTCGTCTTCGGCCACAAGGCACCCGACACCGATTCCACCGGCGCGCCGCTCATCTGGGCCTGGTACCTCAGCGAGGTCCACGGCGAGCCCGCCGAGGCGCGCCTGCTCGGCCAGCCCAACACCGAGGCCGCCTTCGTCGCCGAGCGCTGGGGCTTCGAGCTGCCCGCCCTGCTGGACGACGTCGAGGACGGCCAGCCGGTGGTCGTCGTCGACACCAACAACCCCGCCGAGCTGCCCGCCAACATCAACGGCGCCGACATCCGCGCCATCATCGACCACCACAAGCTCACCGGGGGCATCGAGACCACGACGCCGCTCGACGTGACCATCCGCCCGCTGGCCTGCACCGTCACCGTGATGTGGCAGATGATGGGCGACAGCGCCGCCACCATGCCCGACGCCTACAAGGGCGTCGCGCTCTCCTGCATCCTGTCCGACACGCTCGAATTCCGCTCGCCCACCACCACCGAGACCGACAAGGCGCTCGCGGTGAAGCTCGCCGGCGACCTCGGCGTCTCGATCCCCGACTATGCCGCCGAGATGTTCGCCGCCAAGTCCGACGTCTCCGCCTTCTCCGACGCCGAGCTGCTGCGCATGGACAGCAAGGAGTACAGCACCGACGGCACCTCGTTCCGGGTCTCGGTGCTCGAGACCACCTCCCCCGCCACCGTGCTCGACCGCAAGGACTCGCTGATGCGCGCGATGTCCGACGTCGCCGCCGAGGATGGCGTCGACCAGGTGCTGCTGTTCGTCGTCGACATCCTGAAGGAAGAGGCGACGCTGCTGGTGCCCAACGACCTGACCCGCCGGGTTGCCGAAAAGAGCTTCGGCGCGACCGTGAATGGCGACAGCGTCGTCCTGCCCGGCATCATGAGCCGCAAGAAGCAGATCATCCCCGCACTGACCGTCTGATCGGGCCCACGATCCCCGTCGAAGCCTCCGGCGGGGATATTTTCAGGACAGAGGCGGCAACCTTTTCTTAACCTCCTGCCGCTAGCCTTGGCGGCACGGTACAGGCAGGGATGCCGATGACCGTGGACAGAGTGGCCGCGCCCCGACTTCCGGCTGGCTGGCACTGCTTCGGGGCGGGCAGTGCCGGCATCCTCTGTCCTGCAAGTATCCCGGGGGAATTGGCCTGCAGGCCAAGAGGGGCGGCGCCCCTCCCTCCTCGCCGCAGGATAGCGCTGGCCCTCGGGGCGGCGATCCGCCATTACCGGCCGCGGTAGCAGCGGAGGCCCCCATGACGCGGATCATCGACAACTTTGCCGACATCGCCGGCCAGTACGACGCCGCGTTCGTCGATCTCTGGGGCTGCATGCACAACGGCCTCCACGCCTTCCCCGAGGCGGTGGCGGCGATGCAGGCGTTCCGCGCCGGCGGCGGCAAGGTGATCCTCGTGACCAACGCGCCGCGGCCGCGGGGGCCGGTGGGCGAGCAGGTGCGCGGGCTGAAGATTCCCGACGATGCCTACGATGCGATCGCCACCTCGGGCGACAGCGCGCGCGCGGCGATGTTCCGCGGCGCGGTGGGGCGCAAGGTCTACTTCATCGGCGAGGACAACGACCTGTCCTTCTTCGACCCGATCCGGATCGTCGACGAGCCGCTCGAGATCACCCGCGTGCCGCTCGACGAGGCCGAAGGCATCGTCTGCTGCGGCCCCGAGGACCGGCACGCCGATCCGGACGTGTACCGCGCCACCTTCCTGATGGCCAAGCAGAAGGGCCTGAAGCTGCTCTGCGCCAACCCCGACATCGTCGTCGACCGGGGCGAGGAGCGGGAATGGTGTGCCGGCGCGCTGGCGCAGCTCTACACCGAGATGGGCGGCGAGAGCCTCTATTTCGGCAAGCCGCACCCGCCGATCTACGATCTCGCCCGCCGCCGCCACGCCGCCCTCGAGGGGGCGGTCGGCGATCCGCGGATCATCTGCGTCGGCGACGGCATCCGGACCGACATCCTCGGCGCCCAGCAGGAAGATCTCGACTCGCTCTTCATCACCGGCGGCCTCGCCGCCGAGGAGACACGGACCGAGCACCAGCCCGACGCGGACGCGCTCGAGGCCTACCTGGCCGTCGAGCGGATCACCCCGACCTACGCGATCGGCAAGCTGCGCTAGCGGCGCGGCTTGCGCCCGGCCCGGCCCGCCGCTACCTGACACCCGATGCGCATCCTCCGCGACACCGCCTTCATCGACCCTGCCGCGCGCGGCGCCGCGGTGGCGATCGGCAATTTCGACGGCGTCCATCTCGGCCACGGCGCCGTGATCGACACCACCCGCGCGCTCGCCGCCGAGCAGGGCGTGCCGCTCGGGGTGATGACCTTCGAGCCGCATCCCCGGCAGGTCTTCGCCCCCGACTCGCCGCCGTTCCGGCTGATGAACGCGGAGTCGCGCGCCAACCGGCTCGCCAAGCTCGGGGTGGAGGCGCTCTACGAGGTGCCGTTCACGCCGACGCTGGCCGGGCTCAGCCCCGAGGCCTTCGCGCGCGAGATCCTCGCCGACGCGCTCGGGGTGGCGCACGTGGTGGTGGGACAGGATTTCTACTTCGGCAAGGGCCGGGCCGGTACCGCCGAGACGCTGGGCCGGCTCGGGGCCGAGCTCGGCTTCGGCGTCACCGTCGCGCCGCTGCTGGCGCTGGGCGAGACGGAAATCTCGTCGACCGCCATCCGCACCGCGCTCAGCGAGGGGCGGCCGCGGGACGCGGCGGGGATGCTGGGCCACTGGCACCGGATCGACGGCGAGGTCGTGCACGGCGATCAGCGCGGCCGGCTGCTCGGCTACCCGACGGCGAACATGTCCATCGAGGGCCTGCACCCGCCGCGCTTCGGCATCTACGCGGTCAAGGTCGACGTGCTGGGCGGCCCGCACGCCGGCAGCTACGACGGCGCCGCCTCCATCGGGGTGCGGCCCACCTTCGGCGTCAACTCCGCCAACTGCGAGACCTTCCTGTTCGACTTCACCGGCGACCTCTACAACACTCACCTCTCCGTCGCGCTGATCGAGTACCTGCGCGACGAGGAGCGGTTCGACAGCGTCGAGGCGCTGGTCGCGCAGATGGATGCCGACTGCGCCCGCGCCCGCGCGTTGCTCGCCCATGTCTGACGCCGACGACGACCCGATCCCGCGCGACGGGCTGCGCGAGGGCTACTGGCGCGACACGCCGCTCACCAGGATGAGCGCGCGCGAGTGGGAGGCGCTGTGCGACGGCTGCGGCAAGTGCTGCCTCAACAAGCTCGAGGACGAGGAGAGCGGCGAGGTCGCGCTGACCCGCGTCGCCTGCCGCCTGCTCGACGACGCCTCCTGCCGCTGCGCGCAGTACGAGATCCGCCACCATTTCGTCCCCGACTGCATCCGCCTGACCCCGGCGACCATCCCCGAGCACCTCTACTGGCTGCCGCAGACCTGCGCCTATCGGCTGGTCCACGAGGGGCGCGACCTGTTCCACTGGCACCCGCTCATCTCCGGCACGCCCGAGACGGTGCACGCGGCCGGCGTCTCGGTGCGCGGGCTGACGGTGCCCGAGTTCGAGGTCGCCGAGGACGAGTGGGAAGACCACATCATCGAGGAGCCCTGATCCCATGCACTTCGCCTCCGACAATGCCGGCCCGGCCCATCCCGCGATCCTCGAGGCGCTGGCCGAGGCGAACGAGGGCTATGCCAAGGGCTACGGCAACGACGATCTGACCCGTGCCGTCGAGGCGCGGGTGCGCGAGGTCTTCGAGGCGCCGCGCGCGGCGGTGCACCTCGTGGCCACCGGAACGGCCGCGAACACGCTGCTGCTGGCGACCCTCGCGCAGCCGTGGGAGGCGATCTTCTGCACTGCCGAGAGCCACATTGCCGAGGACGAGTGCAACGGCGTCGAGGCCGCCTCCGGCGGGGCGTCGCTGTCGCATGTGCCCTCCGAGGACGGCAAGATGAGCGCCGAGGTCCTGGCCGACGTGCTCGGCGCGCGCGCGAGCGGCGTCCACGCGCCCCAGCGTGGGCCGGTCTCGATCACCTCGGTGACGGAGCGCGGCTCGGTCTACACGCTCGAGGAGATCGCGGCGATCACCGACGTGGCGCGGGTCTACGGGCTGAAGACCCATCTCGACGGGGCGCGCTTCGCCAACGCGATGGAGGTGCTCGGCTGCAGCGCCGCCGAGATGAGCTGGAAGGCCGGGATCGACGCGGTGAGCTTCGGCGGGACGAAGAACGGCTGTCTCGGCGTCGAGGCCTGCGTGCTGTTCGATCCCGAGCAGAGCTGGGAGCTGGAGCTGCGGCGCAAGCGCGCGGGGCATCTGTTCTCGAAGCACCGGTTGCTCGCGGCGCAGATGCAGGGCTACCTCGCCGACGACCTCTGGCGCGATCTCGCGGCGCGGGCGAACCGGGCGGCGGCGCGCCTGAAGGCGGGGATTGTCGAGGCCGGCCACGGCGACACGCTGCTCGGCGCGACGCCGGCGAACATGCTGTTCGTGCGCTGGCCGCGCCGGCTGCACCGGGCGCTGCGGGAGGCAGGTGCGGTCTACTACCTGATGGACGGCGAACTCGAGGGCGACGATGCGACGCCGCTGACCGGGCGGCTTGTCTGCGACTGGTCGATGACCGACGCGCGCGTCGATGCGTTCCTGGCGCTGCTGCCGCGCTGAGGCTCAGGCGGCGGTGCGGGCGGCGAGCCGCCATTTCGGCAGGCGGATGATCGCGGTCGTGCCGCTCTCCTCGGCCAGCACCTCGAACTCGCCTCCATGCAGCTCCACCAGCCGCCGCGTCAGCGGCAGGCCGAGGCCGAGGCCGCCCGTCGTGCCGCGCTCCGAAAGGTCGCCGCCGACGGTGAAGGGCTCGTAGAGGCGCGCGAGCTCGACATGTTCGTCGAGGCGGCCGTCGTCGGACACGCGAAGCTCGATCTGCCCGTCGGCGTCGAGCGCGAGGCTGGTGCCGATGGTGCCGCCGCCATGCAGCACCGAGTTGAGCAGCAGGGAGGTGACGCAGGTGCGGATGTGCTCGACGTCGAGCAGCACCTCGGCATCGAGGCTGCAGCTCGGCGCGCGGAAGGTCTTGCCCGCCTCCTCCATCGCCAGCGCGTGATCCTCGTAGAGCTCCTCGAGCAGCGGGCCGAGCGCGACGGGCGCCTCGTCGAGCTGCAACTCGCCGGTGCGCACGTCGCTGAACTTCAGGATCGACGTGACGAGCCGCGACAGGTGCAGCGCGGCCTTCATCGAGCTGCCCGCGAGCTTGCGCTCCACGTCGCCCGCCGCGCGCGCCTCGAGCATCCGCAGGCAGCCCTGCACGATCGTGAGCGGCGTGCGCAGCTCGTGGCCGACGAGGCTCAGGAAGACGTCCTGCGCCGCGCCGCCGGCCGGCTCGGCGGCGGCCGCCGGCGCCTTCTCCAGCGCCGCGACGACGGCCTCGCCCAGCGCGGTGAGCGCCGCCATCTCGCGCTCGCCCGGCGCGGCGTGCGGCACGAAGTCGAGCACGCAGAGGCTGCCGAAGCGGAAGCCCGACGACAGCACCAGCGGCACCCCGGCGTAGAACCGCGCCTGCGGCCCGCCCTCGGCGACCATCGGGTGGTCGACGAAGCGGGGATCGCGGCTCAGGTCGGGGACGACCATGGGCTCGCCGCTCATGATCGTGTGGGTGCAGAAGGAATTGTCCTTCGGCATCTCCGATAGCTCGATGCCGACCACCGACTTGTACCATTGCCGGCTCTGCTCGACGACGCTGACATGCGCGATCGGACAGTCGAAGAGGCGCGCGGCGGCGGTGCAGATCGCGTCGAAGAGCGGTTCGTTCTCCCGCGTCAGGCCGGGGACGGCATGGACGGCGGTGACCCGGGCATCTTCGTTGAACGGGACGGGGTAGGTTCTCATCGGCGCGGCTCTTTCAACAATCTGTCTGTCGGAAACAGATCGTTAACACCGATTCGCGGCGGAAATCGGGCCGCGGGCGGCCGCCCGCGTCAGAGCTTGCCGGCGAGGTGCAGGTCGAGGTCCTCCAGCCGGTCGCGGCCCCAGAAGCGTTGGTCGGTGTCGGTGGCGATGTAGAACGGCGAGCCGAAGGCGCCGTGCGTCACCGCCTCCTCGAGGTTGGCGGCGTAGGTCTCGGCGCCGGTGAGCAGGCCGCTGTCGGCGAGCGAGGCGTCGAAGCCCGCGGCCTCGAGGCAGCCGCGCACCACGTCGTCGTCGGCGATGTTGCGATCCTCGGCCCAGCAGGCGCGCAGGATGCTGTGGGTCAGCTTGCCGAGGTCGCCGCCCCCCGCCCGCTGCGCGGCGATGATCGCGTAGGAGGCCGGGGCGCCGTTGGTCGGCCAGTGCGCGGGCTTGAGCTTGAAGTCCACGCCCAGCCGCTTGGCGGTGCGCTCGAGATCCTGCGCGCGGTAGACCTGCCGGTTCGGGTGGCGGTCCTTGGGCGCGGTGCCGCCGGTGCGCATGAACAGCGCCATGATGTCGAGCGGCTTGTAGGTGATCGTCGCCTCGTGGCGCGCGGCGATCTCCTCGAGCTCCAGCCCGGCGAGGTAGGTGAAGGGGGAGAGGGTCGAGAAATAGTAATCGATATGCGCCATTGATACACTCCTCGGCCCGGCGATGCTTGCGCCAGCGTAGGTCTGTGCTAGGCGGTGTCAACGTCACTTTCCGACCCCGCTGCTGCCACAGAGGATGCCGTCCGTGCCCACCATCACCGAGCCCAAGCTCATCGCCGGGAATGCCAACCGCCCGCTCGCCAACGCCGTCGCCCGACGCATGTCGATGCATCGCGGGATGAACGTGGGGCTCGTCGATGCGCGGGTCGAACGCTTCAACGACGCCGAGATCTTCGTCGAGGTCTACGAGAACGTGCGCGGCGAGGACATGTTCATCATCCAGCCGACCTCGCGGCCCGCGAACGACAACCTGATGGAGCTGCTGATCATCGCCGACGCGCTGCGCCGCTCGTCGGCGGCCCGCACCACCGCGGTGATCCCCTATTTCGGCTACGCCCGCCAGGACCGCCGCACCAAGGCCCGCACCCCGATCTCGGCCAAGCTGATCGCCAACCTGATCGCCCAGTCCGGCATCGAGCGGGTGCTGACGATGGACCTGCATGCCGCGCAGATCCAGGGCTTCTTCGACATCCCCGTCGACAACCTCTACGCCTCGCCGATCTTCGCCCTCGATATCCGCCACCATTTCGGCGATCTCGACGACGTCATGGTCGTCTCGCCCGACGTCGGCGGCGTGGCCCGCGCCCGCGAGCTCGCCCAGCGCATCGCCGCGCCGCTCGCCATCGTCGACAAGCGCCGCGAGAAGGCCGGTGAGGTGGCCGAGATGACGGTGATCGGCGAGGTCACCGGCAAGCGCTGCATCATCGTCGACGACATCTGCGACACCGCCGGGACGCTGTGCAAGGCGGCCGAGGTGCTGATCGAGAACGGCGCCACCGAGGTCCACGCCTACACCACCCACGGCGTCCTCTCCGGCCCGGCGATCGACCGGGTGTCGACGTCGGTGCTGAAGTCGCTCGTCATCACCGACAGCATCGAGGCGACGCCCGAGACCAAGGGCTGCCCCAACATCCGCATCGTGCCGACCGCGCCGATGTTCGCGCAGGCGATCATCAACATCTGGAACGGCACCTCCGTCTCGTCGCTGTTTGACCACGAGACCCTGACGCCGATCTACGAGGGCCTCTACTCCGGCGGCTGAGCTACCGGCGCGGCTTGGCGCGGAGCGTCGGGTCGGCGACGGTCGGGTCTTCGGGCCAGGGGTGCTTGGGATAGCGCCCGCGCATGTCCTTGCGCACGTCGGCGTAGGAGCTGGCCCAGAAGCCCGGCAGGTCCATCGTCACCTGCACCGGCTTGTGGCCCGGCGAGAGCAGCGTCAGCCGCAGCGGCCGGCCCGCCACCGTCGGGTGGGTCGTCAGGCCGAACAGCTCCTGCAGCCGCACCGAGATGCCGGGATGGTCGCCGTCGTAGTCGATGGCGACCGCGCGGCCGAGCGGCGTGGTGAAGCGCGCCGGGGCGGCAGCGTCGAGCGCCTGCATCTGCGGCCAGTCCAGCATCGCCCGGAGCGCGGGGAGCGCGTCGAAGCGCTTCCACTCCTCGGCGCTGCGCACCCCGTCGAGGTGCGGCGCGAGCCAGTCCTCGAGGCTCGCCAGCAGCGCCGCGTCGGTCATCTCGGGCAGGTCGATGCCGGACTGGCGCACCAGCTCCACCCGCGCCCGGAAGCGCGCGGCAGCGCCGGTGAGGGCGAGGCCGAGCTCGCGGATCCCGTCGCACATCGCCGCCGCGAGCGCCGCCGGGTCGGCCTCGGCGAGCGGCCGGTCGTCGAGCACCAGCGCGCCGAGCCGCTCCTGCCGGCGCGCCAGCACCCGCCGCTCGCGGCGCGACCACGCGCAGACTTCGACCCAGCCGATCCGCTCGCCCGCCACGTCGCGCAGCTCCGCCTCGCTCAGCGGCGCGGCGAGCCGGATGCGGGCCTCGCGCGCGTCGCCGTCGAGATCGAACGCCACCAGCAGCCGCGCCCCGGCGAGCGGGTCGGCCTCGTCGAGCACCGCGCCCTTGCCGCCCGACAGCACGTAGCGCGCCGGCCCGCCCTTGCGGCGCAGGGCGATCCGGTCGGGATAGGCGAGCGCGGCCATCTGCCCGACGGCCAGCCCGCCCCCGGCCGGCGCGCGCGCCGCGAGCCGCCTGGCCTCGGCGCGGATGCGCTCGAGTACCGCGCGCGACGCCTCCGCCGCCCGCTCGCCCGACAGCGCCCGCAGCCGCAGGCCCACGTCGGCCGGCGCGCCGCGCAGCGGGTCGCGCTCCGACAGCAGTGCGGCGAGCGGCGCGGCGGGCTTGCCGGCGCGCTCGAGCATGTGGCCGAGGCGGGGGTGGACGGGCTGCGCGGCGAGGCGGCGACCGTGGGCGGTGATGCCGGTCGCGTCGAGCGCGCCGAGGTCGTGCAGCAGCGCCCGCGCCTCGCTCAGCGCGCCTTCGGGCGGCGGCGTCAGGAAGCGCAGGTCGGCGCTGCCCCAGAGCGCCAGCTCGAGCGCCAGCTCGAGCGCCAGCCCGGTGAGGTCGGCGATCTCGATTTCGGCGGGCGCGAACGCCGCCAGCGCCCCCTCCTCGCCCTTGCTCCAGAGCCGGTAGGCCACCCCCGGCGCGACCCGCCCGGCCCGGCCGGCGCGCTGCGTCGCCTCGGCGCGGGTGACCCGTTCGGTCACGAGGCGCGACATCCCCGAGGCCGGGTCGAAGCGGGCCCGCCGCGCCCGGCCGCCATCGATGACGGTGCGCACGTCCTCGATGGTGAGCGACGTTTCCGCGATCGACGTCGCCAGCACGAGCTTGCGCCCCTCCGGCTCGGGCCGCACCGCCGCGCGCTGCTCGGCGAACGGCAGCGCGCCGTAGAGCGGCCGCAGCCGGACATCGCCCGGCAGACGCGGCGCGAGCAGCCCCGCCACCCGCCGGATCTCGCCTTCGCCCGGCAGGAAGGCGAGCACGCCGCCCTCCGTCTCCGCCAGCGCCTGCGTCACCAGGTCGGCGAGCGCCGCCTCGAAGCGCGTGCTCTTAGGCACCGGGCGCGGCAGGTGGCGCAGCTCGACGGGGAAGGCGCGGCCTTCCGAGGTGATCAGCGGCGCGTCGCCGAGCAGCGCGGCGACGGGCGCTGCGTCGAGCGTGGCCGACATCACCAGCAGCCCGAGGTCCGGCCGCAGCGCCTCGCGGCATTCCAGCGCCAGCGCCAGCCCGAGGTCGGCGTTGAGCGAGCGCTCGTGGAACTCGTCGAAGACCAGGCAGCCGATCCCGCTCAGCTCCGGGTCGGACTGGATCATCCGCGTCAGGATGCCCTCGGTCACCACCTCGATCCGGCTCCCGGCGACGCTCTCGCCGCGCATCCGGTAGCCCACCTGCCCGCCCGGCCGCTCGCCGAGCGCCTCCGCCAGCCGCTCCGCCGCCGCCCGCGCGGCGAGCCGGCGCGGCTCGAGCATGACGATGCGCCCGGCATAGTGCGGCATCAAGGCCAGCGGCACCCGCGTCGTCTTGCCCGCCCCCGGCGGCGCCTGCAGCACCGCGCAGCCGCGCTCGGCCATCGCGGCGGCGAGCTCGGGCAGGATCGGGTCGATGGGCAGGGCGGACATGGTGCCGTCGTTCCAGCCTTGCGCGGGAAGATCAAGCGCCGGCTGGACAGGGGCGGCGGGGCCGCGCAGAAGGTGGGGGATGCGGGATGTGGCGGAACTGGCGGAGCGGGTGGCGGCGGGCGAGCGACGGGCGCTGGCGCGGGCGATCACCCTCGTCGAGAGCCGCCGGGCCGATCACCGTGCCGCCGCCGAGGCCTTGCTGACGGCGCTGCCGGTGCCCGAGGCCGTGCTGCGGGTCGGGCTGTCGGGCACGCCGGGGGTGGGCAAGTCGACCTTCGTGGAGAGCCTCGGCCTGATGCTCACCGAGGCCGGCGAGCGGGTCGCGGTGCTCGCCGTCGATCCGTCGTCGGCCCGCTCGGGCGGCTCCATCCTCGGCGACAAGACCCGCATGGAGCGGCTGTCGCGCGCGCCCGGCGCGTTCATCCGCCCCTCCCCCGCCGTCGGCCGCCTCGGCGGCGTCGCGCGGCGCACCCGCGAGGCGGCGGCGCTGTGCGCGGCGGCCGGCTACGGGACGGTGCTGATCGAGACGGTGGGGGTCGGCCAGTCGGAGGTGGAGGTCGGCTGGATGGTCGACGTCTTCCTGCTGCTGCTCGCCCCGGCGGGCGGCGACGAGCTGCAGGGGGTGAAGCGCGGGATCATGGAGATCGCCGACCTCGTGCTCGTCAACAAGGCCGACGGCCCCCTCGCGCCGCAGGCGCAGCGGACCTGCGCCGACTATGCCGGCGCGCTGCGGCTGCTGCGCAAGCGGCCGGACGATCCCGAGGGCTTTCCGAAGGCGCTGACCGTCTCCGCCCTCGAGGCGCGCGGCCTGGCGGAGGCCTGGGACGAGGTGCGGCGGCTGGTGGCGTGGCGGCGTGCGAAAGGGTGGCTCGCATCGCGGCGCGCGGAGCAGGCGCGGCACTGGTTCCGCGAGGAGGTCCGGCAGGCCATCGAGGACCGGCTGGCGGGCGACGATGCCCACGCCGACCGGCTGACGGCGCTGGAGGCGGCCGTCGCCGCGGGCGAGTTGCCCGCCGCACGGGCCGCGGCGCAGGCCGTCGCACCGCTGTTCGGCGATGCGGGCGCGACGGGCCTTGACGGGGGTGGCGATTCCGACTAACCCGCCGTGACCTGAATTCCGGCCCTGCCTCCGCAGGGCCCTTGCCGTTTGACCGGGGGCGTACGCGCGCCCGCCGCCGAGAGAGGAACGAGACCATGTCGCGCCGCTGCGAACTGACCGGAAAAGGGCCGATGACGGGCAACAACGTCAGCCACGCCCACAACAAGACCCGCCGCCGTTTCCTGCCCAACCTGCAGGACGTGACGCTGCAATCCGACGTGCTGGGCCGGTCCTTCAAGTTCCGCGTTTCCTCGGCCGCGCTGCGCACCGTCGACCACCGCGGTGGCCTCGACGCTTTCATGGCCCGCGCCAAGGATGCCGAGCTGTCGGCCGCTGCCCTGAAGGTCAAGAAGGCGATCGCCGACGCGAACGCCTGACGGCGCGCCCGAGCGCCCGCGAGTGACGAGCCCGGCTTCGGCCGGGCTTTTGTCGTTTGGGCCTCCGTGCGGTTGCATTTGGCGGAAACCGCGGTATTGGTCAAAACACCTTACCAATTCAGCCCGGAGCGGCCGCCATGCCCGTGATCACCTGCATCGACGACCTCAAGCGCCTGCACCGCCGCCGGGCTCCGAAGATGTTCTACGACTACGCTGAGTCCGGCAGCTGGACCGAGCAGACCTTCCGCGAGAACACCACCGACTTCGAGAAAATCCGCCTGCGCCAGAAGGTGGCGGTCGACATGTCCAACCGCTCCACCCGCACCACGATGATCGGCGAGGAGGTCGCGATGCCGATCGCGCTGGCGCCCGTGGGGCTGACGGGGATGCAGTCGGCCGACGGCGAGATCAAGGCGGCGCGGGCGGCCGAGGCGTTCGGGGTGCCGTTCACCCTGTCGACGATGTCGATCTGCTCGATCGAGGACGTCGCCGAGCACACGAGCAAGCCGTTCTGGTTCCAGCTCTACGTGATGCGCGACGAGGACTTCGTCGACAACGTCATCGGCCGCGCCAAGGCGGCGGGCTGCTCGGCGCTGGTGCTGACGCTCGATCTGCAGATCCTCGGACAGCGCCACAAGGACCTCGTCAACGGCCTCTCCGCCCCGCCCCGCCCGACGCCGCGCACCCTGCTCGACCTCTCGACCAGGTGGCGCTGGGGCCTCGAGATGCTCGGCACCAAGCGGCGCACCTTCCGCAACATCGTCGGCCACGCCAAGAACGTCGGCAACGTGCAGTCGCTGATGTCGTGGACGGCGGAGCAGTTCGATCCGCAGCTCGACTGGGCCAAGATCCGCCGCATCAAGGAGAAGTGGGGCGGCAAGCTGATCCTGAAGGGCATCCTCGACGAGGAGGACGCGCGGAAGGCGGTCGATGTCGGCGCCGACGCCATCGTCGTGTCCAACCACGGCGGCCGGCAGCTCGACGGGGCGCTGAGCTCGATCCGGATGCTGCCCCCCATCCTGCGCGCCGTGGGCGACCAGATCGAGGTGCACATGGACGGCGGCATCCGCTCCGGCCAGGACGCGCTCAAGGCCGTCGCGCTGGGCGCGAAGGGGACCTACATCGGGCGCGCCTACATCTACGGGCTCGGCGCGATGGGCCAGGCGGGGGTGACGCGCGCGCTCGAGGTGCTGCACAAGGAGCTCGACGTCTCGATGGCCTTCTGCGGCCGGCGCGACATCAACGACGTGGGCCGCGATATCCTCTACGTGCCGAAGGATTTCGAAGGCGAGTGGCAGGACGCCTGACCCCCCTTCCCCTGCGCCGCGATTCCGGCTAAGGGCAGCGCTTCATCGGGCGCCCGCGGGCGTCCACGTCGAAAAGTGGGTCCCGGGCAGATTTTCGGGATGCGCGAACTAGAAGGATTAGCCAGATGGCTGGAGAAATTCCCGATCTCGTCGCGAGCAAGCGTGAGCGCACCGGCAAGGGCGGCGCCCGCGAGGCGCGCCGCAACGGCCAGGTGCCGGGCGTCGTCTATGGTGGCGGCGTCGATCCGCTGCCGATCAACCTCGAGTACAACAGCCTGCTGACGCGGCTGCGCAAGGGCCGGTTCCTGTCGACCCTGTTCAACCTGAAGGTCGAGGGCGAGGACGATGTCCGCGTAATCTGCCGCGGCGTCCAGCGCGACGTGGTCAAGGACCTGCCGACGCATGTCGACTTCATGCGCCTGCGCCGCACCTCGAAGGTCAACTTGTTCATCCCCGTCGAGTTCGAGAACCACGGCGCGGCCCCCGGCATCAAGCGCGGCGGCGTGCTGACCGTGGTCCGTCCGGAAGTCGAGCTGGTCGTGACCGCCGGCGACATCCCGGAGAAGATCACCGTCGATCTGACCGGCCTCGAGATCGGCGACACCGTCACGATCTCCAGCGTCGACCTGCCCGAGGGCGCGAAGCCGACCATCGACCGCGACTTCGTCATCGCCAACGTCTCCGCCCCGTCCGGCCTGCGCGCCTCCGACGATGCGGCCGAGGGCGAGACCGACGAGGCCGAGGCCGCCGAGGAGTGACCCTCGCGGCCTCACGGCAGTTGATTGGAACGGGGGCCTCGCGGCCCCCGTTTCCGTTCGGGAGCGGATGAGCTAACGAGGGTGGCATGAAACTGTTCGTCGGATTGGGCAACCCGGGGCCGAAATACGCGCGCACCCGGCACAACATCGGCTTCATGGCGGTGGATCAGATCGCCTCGGACCACGGCTTTCCGTCGTTCCGCGCCAAGTTCCAGGGCGAACTGTCGGAGGGTCGGCTCGGCGGCGAGCGGGTGGTGCTGCTCAAGCCGATGACCTTCATGAACCTGTCGGGCCAGTCCGTCGGCGAGGCGATGCGCTTCTACAAGCTCGAGTCGACCGACGTCACGGTCTTCCACGACGAGATCGACCTCGCGCCGGGCAAGGTCCGGCTGAAGGCGGGCGGCGGCCATGCCGGCCACAACGGGCTGCGCTCGATCCACCAGCATATTGGTCCGCACTACGACCGCGTCCGGCTCGGCGTCGGCCATCCGGGGCGCAAGGAGGCGGTGCCGGGCTACGTGCTGCACGATTTCCCGAAGGCCGACGAGGGCTGGCTCGACGACGTGCTGCGCGGCATCGGCGACGGCGCCGTGGCGCTCGCCGAGGGCGACGGTGCGCGCTTCTCCAACGCCGTGGCGCTGCGCGTCGCGCCGCCGCGCTCGTCGGGCGGAGCGAAGCCGGCGAAGGCCGCGCCGCCGGAGCCGGAGCCGGAGCCCGCACCGGAGCCGGAGCCCGACCGGCGCAACCCGCTCCAGAAGCTCGCGGACCGCTTCAAGTGAGCCACCTGCGCGCCGCCCTGCGCCACCAGGCACGCTCCTGCGCGATGCTCGGGTCGCCCTTCATGGAGCGGCTGCTCCTGCTCCTCGCCGACCGCCTCGCCCCCGGCACGCCCGTCACCGACCGGTTGTTCGGCTGGGAGGGCGACATCGGCTCGTCGGGCGATTCGGTGCCGCTGCGCCTCGCCGGGGCGCTGCACGGGCTGGTTCTGGGCGGCCACGCGGGCCTGCGCGCCGTCTACCCGCCCGAGGAGGCGACGGACGAGGCGCTCTGGGCCGCCGTCGAGGCCGCGCTGCGTGACGAGGCGGAGGTGCTGAACCGATGGCTCGACAGCCCGCCCCAGACCAACGAGGTCCGCCGCTCGGTGGCGCTGGTCGCGGCGGCGCAGTGGCTGACGGCACGGTGGAACCTGCCGTTCGACCTTTACGAGCTCGGCGCGAGCGCGGGGCTGAACCTCGGCTTCGACCGCTACGCCGTGGAGACCCCGCTCGGCAGTCTCGGCCCCGCCGCCCCGGCGCTCACCCTGCGCCCCGACTGGACCGGCGCCCTCCCCCATGGCCCGGCGGCGCGCGTCGCGGCGCGGCGAGGGGTGGACCTGCGCCCGCTCGACCCGGCGCAGGACCGGCTGCGGCTGCTCGCCTACCTCTGGCCCGACCAGCCCGAGCGGCGCACGCTCACCGAGGCCGCAATCGCCGCCCACACCGCCACCGTCGACGCCGGCGACGCAGCCGGCTGGCTCGAGGCGCGGCTCGCACCCGCGCCGGGCCGGCTGGCGCTCGTCTACCACACGATCGCGTGGCAGTATTTCCCCGCAACCACCCGCCAACGCGCCCGCGCCGCCATCGAAGCCGCCGCCGCGTCGGCCACGGACGACGCGCCGCTCGTCTGGCTCGGCATGGAGGCCGACGGCCGCCAGCCCGGCGCGGCCCTGAGCGCGACGCTCTACCCCGGCGGCCACACCCACGAGCTCGGCCGGATCGACTTCCACGGCCGCTGGATCTGCTGGACCGCCGGGCCCGCCGCGCCCTAGGCTGGGCGCATGAAGGCCGATCCGTCCATAAATGTCCTCGGCGCACCGCTCGCGCCCTGCTCGACTGCGCCCGTCACCGGCTACTTCCGCAACGGCGCCTGCGACACCTGCGCCGAGGATCGCGGCAGCCACACGGTCTGCGCCGAGATGACGGCCGAGTTCCTCGCCTTCTCCAAGTATGTCGGCAACGACCTGTCGACCCCGCGCCCCGAGTTCGGCTTCCCCGGCCTCGTGCCGGGCGATGGCTGGTGCCTCTGTGCCAGCCGCTTCCTGCAGGCCCACGACGAGGGCTGCGCGCCGCGCGTCAAGCTCGCCGCGACCCACCAGCGCGCGCTCGAGGTGGTGCCGCTCGACATCCTGCGCAGCTACGCCGCCGACTGAACGGAAGAAGGGCCGACGCCATGCGCCGGCCCTTCCCCCGATCTCGTCGAGCCGCTGGCTCACATGTCGTTGTCGGTCAGGTCGTCCTCGACGATCTCGGCGGTGTTCTGCATCGTCTCGGACATCTCCCCCGCCGGCATCGGCTCGCGCGGCTGAAGCGCGGGGCGCGCCTGCATGGTGACCTCGGCCACGGTGACGATCCCGTCCGCGTCGGCGTCGAGGTCGTTCAGCACGACAGCCGCGCCGTCGGGCCCGAGAACCGCCTCGAGCTCCGCGTTCGTCAGGACCTGGTCGTTGTCGGCATCCAGATCGGTGAATTGCACCGTCTGGGCGAGTGCACCACCGGCGGCCATTGCGAGGGCGGTCGTGAAAAGAGCTGTACGTTTCATCAAGGATTCCTCCTTAGCAGTGTCGGCGGCGCCGTGTCCGGCACCGTCCGACCGCCCAATGATCCGCGCTCCCTACTGTTCCATCACGCCGGCGCCAGTGGTCATGGTCTCGCCGAGCGGGCTTCAGAAGCCCGACATGTTCCAGCCGAGCGCGCGGGCGACGGTGAAGATGTCCTTGTCGCCGCGGCCGCACATGTTCATGCAGATCAGGTGGTCCTTCGGCAGCGTCGGCGCGATCTTCGTCACGTGCGCGAGCGCGTGCGACGGCTCGAGCGCGGGGATGATGCCCTCGGTCTCGCAGCAGAGCTGGAACGCCTCGAGCGCCTCGGCGTCGGTGATGGCGACGTACTCGGCCCGGCCGATCTCGTGCAGCCACGCGTGCTCGGGGCCGATGCCGGGATAGTCGAGGCCGGCGGAGATCGAGAAGCCTTCGAGGATTTGGCCGTCATCGTCCTGCAGCAGGTAGGTGCGGTTGCCGTGCAGCACGCCGGGGCGGCCGCCGGTGAGCGAGGCGCAGTGCTCCATCTTGTCGTTCACGCCCTTGCCGCCGGCCTCGACGCCGATGATGTTGACCTCCTTGTCGTCGAGGAACGGGAAGAACAGGCCCATCGCGTTGGAGCCGCCGCCGATGGCGGCGATGATGGTGTCGGGCAGCCGGCCTTCGGCGGCCTGCATCTGCTCCTTGGCCTCCTTGCCGATGATCGCCTGGAAGTCGCGCACCATCGCCGGATAGGGGTGCGGGCCGGCCACGGTGCCGATGCAGTAGAAGGTGTCGCGCACGTTGGTCACCCAGTCGCGCAGCGCGTCGTTCATCGCGTCCTTGAGCGTGCCGCGGCCGGAGGTCACCGGCACCACCTCGGCGCCCAGCAGGCGCATCCGGAAGACGTTGGGCGCCTGCCGCTCGACATCGTGGGCGCCCATGTAGACCACGCACTTCATCCCGAACTTGGCGCAGACCGTCGCGGTGGCGACGCCATGCTGGCCCGCGCCGGTCTCGGCGATGATGCGGGTCTTGCCCATGCGCCGGGCGAGGATGATCTGGCCGAGCACGTTGTTGATCTTGTGCGCGCCGGTGTGGTTGAGCTCGTCGCGCTTGAGGTAGATCTTCGCGCCGCCGAGCCGCTCGGTCAGCCGCTCGGCGTAGTAGAGCGGGCTGGGCCGGCCGACGTAGTGGGTCCAGAGGTCGTGCATCTCGGCCCAGAAGCTGTCGTCGGTCTTCGCCTTCTCGTACTCCGCCTCGAGCTGCAGGATCAGCGGCATCAGCGTCTCGGAGACGAACCTGCCGCCGAAATCGCCGAAGCGGCCCTTCTCGTCGGGGCCGGTCATGAAGGAATTGATCAGGTCGTCAGGCATCTGAGCCTCCCGCGTTGAGCCGCTCCCGCAATAGGCAATTCCGGCGGCGAGGGAAATGGTGTTGGCGCGGCTCAGCGCCGCCAGCGGTGACGCAGCTTCTGCACCCAGCGGCGGCCGCGGATGACCAGGCTGACCACGACCGCGCGCAGGGCCGGCAGGTCGAAGGCGAGGAGCATCAGACCGATCGGCAGCATCCACAGCCCGAGCAGCGGCAGGATCGAGAAGATGCCGCCGAGGATGAACAGGATCCCGAGCGGAATCCGGACCCAGCCGCGCCGGCGGCGGAACAGCGAATCGACCGCCGCGCGGATCCGGGGCGAGTCGCCGCTCAGGGCGTGGATCTGCCGGATCAGGCGGGCCTGTTCGCGCTCTGGATCATGATCGTGGCTCATCGAGCGGAGGTAGAGTGGCGCAAGGGCCGTCGCAAGGGCTCAGGCGTGCGCGGCCCGCAGGAAGGCACGAATCAGCTCGCCGTCCTTCTCGCCCGGCGCGCCTTCCACCCCGCTCGAGACGTCGAGCTGGCGCGCGCCGGTGCGGCGCAGCGCCTCGGCGGCGTTGTCAGGCGTGAGGCCGCCGGCCAGCATCCAGGGCAGCGGCCAGCGGCGGCCCTTGAGCAGGGTCCAGTCGAAGGCGATGCCGTTGCCGCCGGGCAGCGGGCCGCCGGGGGCCGGCTTGGCGTCGACGAGGAGCTGGTCGGCGGCGGTGGCGTAGCGGTCGAGCGCGGCGAGGTCGTCGGCGGTGGCGATGCCGACGGCCTTCATCACCGGCAGCCCGGTGCGGGCGCGCACCTCGGCGACGCGCTCGGGGCTCTCGCTGCCGTGGAGCTGGATCATGTCGAGCGGCACCTCGGCGGTGATCGCATCGAGCGCGGCGTCATCGGCATTCACCGTCAGCGCCACCTTCGCCACCCCCACCGGCGCGGCGAGCGCGGCGGCGCGGGCGGCCTCGAGGGTCAGGTGACGGGGGCTCTTCGGGAAGAAGACGAAGCCGACATAGGCCGCTCCGGCGCTGGCGGCCTCCTCGACGAGCGCGGGCGTGCCGAGGCCGCAGATCTTGACGCGCACACCGGCGGGCATGGCTACTCCAGCAGCGCCAGGATCTCGTCCTTGCCCTCGTGCTTCTCGACCTTCAGGCGCTGCACCTCGCGCTCGAGCTCGCGCTTCTCGCGCGCCCGGCGCGCGGCTTCGGCGCGGTGCTTGTGCTCACGGATCCACTCCCAGATCAGCCCGATGACGAGGCCGAGTGCGACCCCGATCAGGATCGCCACGAAGAGCGGCACCGACACCGTCGGCGAGACGCCGAACAGATCGGCGAGGGCCTGCGGCAGCGCGCGCAGCTCCACCACCTGGCGGTTGGCGACGCTCAGGACGATCAGGCAGAGAGCCACGACGCCCCAGAAGAAATACCGGATGTAGCGCATGGAGCGTTCTTACTTGTCGTTCAGCCGGTCCCGCAAGAGCTTGCCGGTCTTGAAGAAGGGAACATGCTTCTCCTCGACCTCGACAGCCTCTCCGGTCCGGGGGTTGCGCCCCATACGGGCCTCTCGGCGCTTGACGGAGAAGGCGCCAAAGCCTCGCAATTCGACACGATCACCGTTCGCCATCGCACCGATGATGCGGTCGAACACGGTGTTCACGATCTTCTCGACATCACGTTGATACAGGTGGGGATTGTCGTCCGCGATCTTCTGGATCAGCTCCGATCGGATCATCCGGTCCCCCTCCCAGGGCAATCTCGTCACAGTAACGGACTTTAACCGCCTAGCGATTACTATAGGCCGTCCGCCCCGCCCAAGAAATAGCTGCGTCCGGATTCCGTCGAGATATCCCCGCCTCCGCAGGCCCGATGCGGCGGATTCCGGCCAATCCGGCGCGCGCATGGGCAATGTCGAAGCGGCCGCGACGGAAGCGGACGCAGGCGGGGCAACGATTCGCGGCAAAGAAAAACCCCGCGGCCGTCTCCGGCCGCGGGGCATGTCACGCCTGCGATGGGGCGTGTATCGCTTACTCGTCGTCGCCGCCCTTGAGCGCCGCGCCGAGGATGTCGCCGAGCGAGGCGCCGGAGTCGGAGGAGCCGTACTGCTGGACGGCCTCTTTCTCTTCGGCGATCTCGCGCGCCTTGATCGACAGGCCCAGACGGCGGGTCTTGGGGTCGATGTTGGTGACGCGGACGTCGACCTTGTCGCCGGGCTGGAAACGCTCGGGGCGCTGCTCGGACCGGTCACGCGACAGGTCGGAACGGCGGATGAAGGACTTCATCCCCTCGTACTCGACCTCGATGCCGCCATCCTCGATCTTGGTGACGTTCACCGTGATGACCGAGCCGCGCTTCACGCCGCCGACGGCCTCGGCGAAGGGATCGCCGTCGAGCGCCTTGATGGAGAGCGAGATGCGCTCCTTGTCGGTGTCGACTTCCAGCACCTTCGCCTTGACGACGTCGCCCTTGCGGTAGTCGCCGATGACGTCTTCGCCACGGCCTTCCCACGTCAGGTCGGACAGGTGGACCATGCCGTCGATGTCGCCCTCGAGGCCGACGAACAGACCGAACTCGGTGATGTTCTTGACCTCGCCCTCGACCTCGGTGCCCTCGGGATGGGTCTCGGCAAAGACTTCCCACGGGTTGCGCATGGTCTGCTTGAGGCCGAGCGACACGCGGCGCTTGGCTTCGTCGATCTCGAGCACCATGACCTCGACCTCTTGCGAGGTGGACACGATCTTGCCGGGATGGACGTTCTTCTTGGTCCAGCTCATCTCGGAGACGTGGACCAGGCCCTCGACACCGGGCTCCAGCTCGACGAACGCGCCGTAGTCGGTGATGTTGGTCACGCGGCCGGTGTGCACGGAATCGAGCGGGTACTTGACGGTGACCGTATCCCACGGATCGTCCTGCAGCTGCTTCATGCCGAGGCTGATGCGGTGGGTCTCCTTGTTGATCTTGATGACCTGGACCTTCACGGTCTCGCCGATCGACAGGATCTCGGAGGGGTGATTGACCCGGCGCCACGCCATGTCGGTCACGTGCAGCAGGCCGTCGACACCGCCGAGATCGACGAACGCGCCGTACTCGGTGATGTTCTTGACCACGCCGTCGACCGCCTGGCCTTCATGCAGGTTGCCGATGACCTCGGCGCGCTGCTCGGCGCGGCTCTCCTCGAGGATGGCGCGGCGCGACACGACGATGTTGCCCCGGCGACGGTCCATCTTGAGGATCTGGAACGGCTGCTTGAGGCCCATGAGCGGGCCGGCATCGCGCACGGGGCGCACGTCGACCTGGGAGCCGGGCAGGAACGCCACGGCGCCGCCGAGATCGACGGTGAAGCCGCCCTTGACGCGGCCGAAGATCGCGCCCTCGACGCGCTCCTCGTCGGCATAGGCCTTCTCGAGACGGTCCCACGCCTCTTCGCGGCGGGCCATCTCGCGGGAGATGACGGCTTCGCCACGGGCGTTCTCGACGTTGCGGAGATAGACCTCGACTTCGTCGCCGACGCCGATCTCGGGCGCCTCGCCGGGGTTCGCGAATTCCTTGAGATCGACGCGGCCTTCCATCTTGTAGCCGACGTCGATGATGGCCTGGCCCGCCTCGACGGCGATGACCCGGCCCTTGACCACCGAGCCTTCGCTCGGCGTGTCGATCTCGAAGCTTTCGTTGAGGAGGGCTTCGAATTCCTCCATGGAGTTGTTTTGCGCCATGTGGCTCAGGGTGTCCTTTACTACGCTTGTCACTGGCCGAGCGGTTGTCTCCGCCGGTCTTGGGGGAAATTGGCCGACAGGCATCCGGAAAACAAAGAGGGCCGGTCTTTCCGGCCCTGCTCCCCTTCGCCCGCGCGCGGCTGTTATCGCCGCTTCGACGGGCGCCATATAGTTGATCGCGGCCGCGGGAGCAAGCCCGTTAGCCCGCCCGCCGGCGCGCCGCGACGCGGGCCACGGCCTCGGCGACGGCCGATCCGATGTCCATCCGCGTCGTGTCGAGCGTGACGGCGTCGTCGGCCGGGCGCAGCGGCGCCGCGTCGCGGCCGGCGTCGCGGGCGTCACGGGCGCGCAGGTCTTCGAGAACGCCGGCCTCGGTGACGTCGTGGCCCTTGCCCGACAGTTCGAGGAAGCGGCGGCGCGCGCGGACCTCGTCGCTGGCGGTGACGAACAGCTTCACCTCCGCCTCGGGGCAGATCACCGTGCCGATGTCGCGCCCGTCGAGCACCGCGCCGCCGTGGCGGCGGGCGAAAGCGCGCTGGAAGTCGACCAGCGCCGCGCGCACCTCGGGCATTGCGGCGACCCGCGAGGCCGCCTGCGCCACCGGGCCGGTGCGCAGCAGCGCCTCGTCGAACCCGGCCGGATCGAGCGCCCGCGCCGCGGCGACGGCCTCCTCGCCGGCCAGCGTCGCCGCGCCGACGGCCCGGTAGAGCAGGCCGGTGTCGAGATGGGCGAAGCCGAATTCGGCGGCGACGGCGCGCGAAATGGTGCCCTTGCCGGCGGCGGCGGGGCCGTCGATGGCGACGGTGAAGGGGCCGGTGCCGCTCATGCCGGCTCCGTCTGGCGCGCGATGTCGGCGCCGAGGCCGGTCATCAGCGGCTCGAAGACGGGGAACGACGTGGCAATCGGCGCGGCATCGTCGACGGTGACGGGCCGGTTGCTGGCGAGGCCGAGGATCAGGAACGACATCGCGATGCGGTGGTCGAGCCGGCTCTCCACCGTGACGCCTCCGGGCACGTCGCCGAAGCCGCGGCCGGTGACGATCCACCAATCCTCGCCCTCCTCGACCTCGACCCCGGCCGCGCGCAGGCCCTGCGCCATCGCGTCGATCCGGTCGCTCTCCTTTACCCGCAGCTCCTTGACCCCGCGCATCACCGTGCGCCCCTCGGCGAAGGCCGCCACGACGGAGAGCACCGGGTACTCGTCGATCATCGATGCGGCGCGCTCGGGGGGCACCTCGATGCCCCGCAGGTCGGGCGAGAAGCGGGCGCGCAGGTCGGCCACGGGCTCGCCACCCTCCTCGCGCAGGTTCTCGTAGGTCAGGTCGGCGCCCATGTCGCGCAGCGTCTCGAACAGGCCGGCGCGGGTCGGGTTCAGGCCGATGTTGGGCACCAGCACGTCGGAGCCCTCGGTGACGAGCGCGGCGCAGACGGGGAAGGCGGCGCTGGAGGGGTCGCGCGGGACGGTGATCGTCTGCGGCGACAGCTCGGGCTGGCCGGTGAGGGTGATGACGCGGCCCTCGTTGGTGGTCTCTGTCGTGATCCGCGCACCGAAGCCGGCGAGCATCCTCTCGGTGTGGTCGCGCGTCGCCTCGCGCTCGATCACCACCGTCTCGCCCGGCGCGTTGAGGCCCGCGAGCAGCACCGCCGACTTCACCTGCGCCGACGGCACCGGCACCGCGTAGCGCACCGGCACGGGGTCGGCCGCGCCGACGAGGGTGAGCGGCAGCCGCCCGCCCTGACGACCGTGGGCGCGGGCGCCGAAGGCGGCGAGCGGGTCGGTCACGCGGCCCATCGGGCGCGAGCGCAGCGAGGCGTCACCGGTGAAGGTGGCGGTGATCGGCGTGGTGGCCATCGAGCCCATAATGAGCCGCACGCCGGTGCCGGAATTGCCGCAGTCGATCACGTCCGCCGGCTCGGCGAAGCCGCCGGTGCCGACGCCGTGCACCGTCCAGACGCCGCCGGCCTCGGTGATTTCCGCCCCGAATGCGCGCATGGCGGCGGCGGTGTCGAGCACGTCCTCGCCGTCGAGCAGGCCGGTGATCGTCGTTTCGCCGACGGCGAGCGCGCCGAGGATCAGCGAGCGGTGCGAGATCGACTTGTCGCCGGGCACCTGCGCCTCGCCGGTCAGCGGCCCGGACTTGCGCGCTGTCATCGGGACCGGGGTGGCGTGGCGGGACATGGCGGCTCTCCGTTCTGGGTCGGCCCGCTCCTTATCCCGCCGCCGCCGCGCGGTCCAGTTCAGCCGCGGCGCGCCTCGATCGCCTCCCAGATCTTCGCGGCGCCGTTGGTGCCGTCGAACCGCTCGAGCTCCTGCAGGCCGGTGGGCGAGGTGACGTTGATCTCGGTCAGGTAGTCGCCGATCACGTCGATGCCGACGAAGATCTGGCCCTTCTCGCGCAGCAGCGGGCCGATCCGCTTGCAGATCTCGCGGTCGCGCGCGGTCAGCTCGACCTTCTCGGCGCGCCCGCCGACATGCATGTTGGAGCGCGTCTCGCCCGCCGCCGGAACGCGGTTGATCGCGCCGATCGGCACGCCGTCGACGAGGATCACCCGCTTGTCGCCCCTGGTGACGTCGGGGAGGAACTTCTGGGCGATCAGCGGCTCGCGGCTCATCGAGGTGAACAGCTCGTAGAGCGAGGCGAGGTTGCCGTCGTCGCGGTGCAGCTTGAACACGCCCGCGCCGCCGTTGCCGTAGAGCGGCTTGAGGATGATGTCGCCGTGGCGGTCGCGGAAGCGGCGCAGGGCGGCGAGGTCGCGGGCGATCATCGTCGGCGGCGTGAGGTCGGGGAAGTCGAGGACGAGCAGCTTCTCGGGGTAGTTGCGCACCCAGAACGGTTCGTTGACCACCAGGGTCGTGTCGCGCAGCCGGTCGAGCAGGTGGGTGGTGGTGATGTAGCCCATGTCGAACGGCGGGTCCTGGCGCAGCCAGACCACGTCGAACTCCGCGAGATCGACCTCCTGCTCCTCGCCGAGGCGGAAGTGGTCTCCCTCCACCCGCTGCACCGTCAGCGGCCAGCCCCGCGCGGTGACGCGGCCCTCGTCGTAGGCGATGCGGTCGGGGGTGTAGTAGAACAGCCGGTGCCCGCGCGCCTGCGCCTCCTCCGCGATGCGGAAGGTGCTGTCGGCCTCGATATCGATGGGCTCGATCGGGTCCATCTGGATGGCGACGTTCAACGGCATGTGCGGCCCCTCGCTGCTGGTCGGGCCCTAGATGGCGCGGAACCGGGCGCGGGGCAATGGCGCGGCGGCGGATCAGGCGGCGAAGGCGTTCTCGAGGATCTCGACCCGCCCGGCCCCATCGACCGTGGCGACGTCGAAGCGCATCTCGGCGAACTCGCCGCCGGGCCGGTTGGCGAGGTATTCGCAGGCCGAGGCCATGATCCGCTCCGCCTGCCGGCGCGAGACCCGCGCGAGGGCGGCGGCGTGGGTGCGGCTCTGCTTGACCTCGACGAAGACGTAGCTCTCGCCGTCGCGCACGATCAGGTCGATCTCGCCCGCCGCGCCGCGCCATCGCCTGTCGAGGGTGCCGCCGCCGCGCCGGGCATAGAGCCCCTCGACCGCCCCCTCGGCGGCCAGCCCGGCCAGGTAGTTCCGCTTGCCACGCTGCTGTCGTGCCGTCTCCATCGCCGCTCTCCCGGTCTCGTCCCGGACACTGTCGCAGCGATTCCCTAATATTCCGCTACTTCCGGCTCAGTCCCAGCGCCCTTTGGTAAACGTCCCGTCGCGGAAGCCCCAGCGCCCCGGCGACGGCGTTGGCCGCGTCCTTGACGCGCATCGTCTCCATCGCCTGCGCGAGCGCCGCGTCGACGTCGTCCTCCGACACCGCCGCCGCGCCCGGCGGCGCGACGAGCACGACGAACTCGCCCTTCACCACCATCTCCCCCAGCCGCGCGACCAGCTCGCCCAGCGGACCCTCCGCGACCTCCTCGAACTTCTTCGTCAGCTCGCGGCAGATCGCGCCGTGCCGCTCGGCGCCGAGGGTCTCGACGAGGTCGGCGAGCAGCGCGGCAACGCGGCCGGGGCTTTCGTAGAAGACCAACGTGGCGGGCACCCGGGCCAGCTCGGCGATGACGCCGCGCCGCGCGGCGGCGGTCGCGGGGAGGAAGCCGGCGAACAGGAAGCGGTCGGTCGGCTGCCCGCCGACCGCGAGCGCGGCGAGCAGCGCCGAGGCGCCCGGCACCGCCGTCACCGCGCCGCCCGCGGCGCGCACGTCGCGGGCGAGGCGGAAGCCGGGGTCCGCGAGCAGCGGTGTCCCGGCCTCGGACACGTAGGCGACCGAGCCCGTCGTCGCGGCGCGGGCGACGCGGGCGCGGTCGCTCGAGTGGTCGTGATAGGCCAGCATCTGTCGCCCGGCGGACGAAAGCCCGTGGATTTCCATCAACTTGCGCGCGGTCCGGGTGTCCTCGGCCGCAATCACGTCGGCCCCCGCCAGCACGTCGAGCGCGCGCAGGGTGATGTCGCGCGCGTTGCCGATCGGCGTCGACACGAGGTACAGCCCGGCGGCGAGCGGCTGAGGCGCGAAATTCATCCCTAGACCCCCGGCCTTCGGCTTCTATGATCAGGCCGACCCGACCGGCCGCCCCCGCGCGAGGGAAGCAGTCCCGGATCGTCGCTTCAAGAGGGAGATTCACCCATGTTCACCAGTCTGTCCCGGCCGGGAGCGCGGCTCTTCGCACTTCTCGCGCTGCTGTTCGTCGCCTCGTGCGGCCCCGTCAACGTCGGCAACATCGTCCCCGGCTCGCAGACCGGCCAGCGTATCGACCCCGACGCGCCGGTGCCGGTGGCGCTGCTGGTGCCGGGCGGATCGAGCATCGCCGGCGACGAGCTGATCGCGCGCGACCTCGAGAACGCCGCCCGTCTCGCGATGAGCGACCTGCGCGGCGCGCAGATCGACCTGCGGGTCTACGACACCGGCGCCACCCCGGCCGGCGCCGCGAACGCCGCCGGCACCGCCGTCGCCGAGGGCGCCAAGGTGATCCTCGGCCCGCTGCGCGCCGACGCCGCCGTCGCCGCGAGCACCGCCGTCGCCGACGTCAACGTCCTCGCCTTCACCAACACCAGCGCCGTCGCCGGGGGCAACCTGTTCATCCTCGGCCCCACCTTCGACAACATCGCCAACCGGCTCGTCTCGTTCGGCAGCGGCCAGGGCCTGAACCGCTACCTCGTCGTCTACGGCGACGACGCGCAGGGCGTGGCGGGCCGCGACGCGGTGAGCCGGGCGGTGCAGCGTTCGGGCGGCGTGCTGCTCGGGATGGAAAGCTACCCGCTGACCTCGCAGCAGGCCGTGACCGAGGCCGCGCCGCGCATCGCGGCGGCCGCCCGCTCGACGGGGGCGCAGGGCGTGTTCCTGACCGGCGGCGTCAACGCCGACCTGCCGATCATCGCCACCGCGCTCCCCGAGGCCGGCCTCTCGCCCGTCGAGACCCGCTTCTTCGGCCTCACCCGCTGGGACGCGGCGAGCCAGGCGCTGGCGCTGCCGGGGCTGCAGGGCGGCTACTTCGCCCGGCCCGACACCGCGGCGATCACCAGCTTCGAGGCCCGCTACCAGGCCGCCTACGGCGACGAGCCGCACCCGCTCGCCGGGCTCGCCTACGACGGCATCGCCGCCATCGGCGCGCTGGTGGCCCAGGGCGACACGGACGCGCTCACCAGCCGCAGCCTGACCCAGCCCTCGGGCTTCACCGGCACCTCGGGCATCTTCCGGCTGCTGCCCAGCGGCCTCAACGAGCGCGCCCTCTCCGTCGCCACGATCCGCAACAACCAGGTGGTGATCGTTGATCCAGCCCCGACCAGCTTCGCCGCTGCAGGCCTCTGAGGCCTCGAGCCCCGGCGAGGACGTCAAGACTCCGCTCCCCGACGCGCTGATCCTGCCGGCGGAGCGGATCTTCGACGGCCCGGCGATCGAGGCGCGCATCGACGCGCTCATCGCCGAGACCGGAGACGTACGCGCGGCGCGGCCGAAGATCATCGCCCTGCTCAACGAGGCGCGCCTCACGGGCATGGCGGCGATCGCGGACGCCTTCGCGGCCGCGCCCTTTGAGTCGCGCAAGACCAAGCGCGCCTACGCCTGGCTCACCGACCAGCTCGTCCTCGCGACGTTCGAGATGGTCCGCAGGCACATGCACCCGCTGCCCAACCCGACCAGCGGCGAGCGGCTCTCGCTGATCGCCGTCGGCGGCTACGGGCGCGGCGAGATGGCGGCCTACTCCGACGTCGACCTGCTGTTCCTGACGCCCTGGAAGATGACCCCCTGGGCCGAGAGCGTCATCGAGTCGATGCTCTACGTGCTGTGGGACCTGAAGCTGAAGGTCGGCCACGCGAGCCGCACCGTGAAGGACTGCATCCGCCTCGCGAAGCAGGATTTCACTATCCGCACCTCGCTCGTCGAGTACCGCCACCTCGCGGGCGACAAGCCGCTCGGCGAAGAGCTCGGCCGGCGGCTGTGGAACGACCTGTTCCACCACACCGCCTCGGACTTCATCGAGGCCAAGCTCGGCGAACGGGCGGATCGGCACAAGAAGCAGGGCGGCCAGCGCTACATGGTCGAGCCCAACGTGAAGGAGGGCAAGGGCGGGCTGCGCGACCTGCAGTCGCTCTACTGGATCGGCAAGTACATCTACGGCGTCCGCGACGCCGGCGAGCTGGTCGATCTCGGCCTGTTCACCCGCGACGAATACGCCACCTTCATGAAGGCCGAGGATTTCCTGTGGGCGGTGCGGCTGCACCTGCACCTGATCGCCGGGCGCGCGATGGACCAGCTCACCTTCGACATGCAGGTCGAGGTCGCCGCGCGGATGAGCTACCGCGACCGCGGCGGCCGGCGCGGGGTCGAGTGGTTCATGCAGCGCTACTTCCGCGAGGCGACGCGGGTGGGCGAGCTGACGCGCATCTTCCTCACCGCGCTCGAGGCCAGCCACACCAAGTCCGAGCCGATGCTGACCCGGCTGTTGTCGCGCCGCCGCCGGGCCCGGCCGCCCTACAAGATCAAGCAGAACCGCCTGACCGTCGGCGACGAGGCGGCGTTTCTTTCCGACAAGTTCAACATGCTGCGGATCTTCGAGGAATCGGTGCGCACTGGCAACCTGCTGCACCCCGACGCGATGCGCCTGATCGCCGCCAACCTGCACCAGATCGACGACGAGGTGCGCCACTCCCCCGTGGCGGCGAAGATCTTCTTCGACACGCTGCTCAAGCACGCCAACCCCGAGCGGGCGCTGCGGCGGATGAACGAGCTCGGCGTGCTCTCCGCCTACCTGCCCCAGTTCGAGCCGATCGTCGCGCTGATGCAGTTCAACATGTACCACAGCTACACGGTCGACGAGCACACCATCCAGTGCATCTCCACGCTCGCCCAGATCGAGCGGGGCGAGCTGACCGAGGAGCTGCCGATCGCGAGCTCGATCCTCAAGGAGGGCGTCAACCGCAAGGTGCTCTACCTGGCGCTGCTGCTGCACGACATCGGCAAGGGGCGCGAGGAGGATCACTCCATCGTCGGCGCGCGGCTGGCACGGGCCATCGCGCCGCGCTTCGGGCTGAAGAAGAAGGAGGCCGAGACGGTCGAGTGGCTGGTCCGCTACCATTTGCTGATGTCGGACATGGCCCAGAAGCGCGACATCGCCGACCCGGCCACGGTGCGCGACTTCGCCAAGGCGGTGAAGACCCGCGAGCGGCTCGACCTGCTCTGCGTGCTCACCGTCTGCGACATCCGCGGCGTCGGGCCGAACGTGTGGAACAACTGGAAGGCCTCGCTGCTGCGCGCGCTCTACCGCCAGACCCGGCGCGGGCTCGAGGACGGGCTCGAGGCGCTGAACCGCGAGGAGCGCGGGGTGCAGGCGCGCAAGAACCTGCGCGAGGCGCTGGCCGACTGGAACGAGCGCGACCTGCGCATCGAGACCACGCGCCACTACCCGCCCTACTGGCAGGGCCTGCACGTCACCGCCCATGTCGACTTCGCCCGCCTGCTGCGCGGCGGCATTGGCCACGACGAGGTCCGCTTCGAGATCACCCCCGACGAGGACCGCGACGCAACGCGGGTCTGCATCGTGATGGAGGACCACCCCGGCATCTTCAGCCGGATGTGCGGCGCGCTGGCGCTGGTGCAGGCCAACATCAAGGACGCCCGCACCTTCACCAGCAAGGACGGCTACGCCTGCGCCGCCTTCTGGGTGCAGGACCAGGACGGCCACCCCTACGAGACCGACCGGCTGCCGAGGCTGCGCGACATGATCGGCAAGACGCTGAAGGGCGAGGTCGTCGCCAAGGAGGCGTTCCGCGACCGCGACAAGCTCAAGAAGCGCGAGGCCGCCTTCAAGGTGCCGACGTCGATCACCTTCGACAACGACGGCTCCGAGATCTACACCATCATCGAGGTCGACACCCGCGACCGCCCGGGCCTGCTCTACGATCTCACCCGCACCCTCGCGGCGGCCAACGTCTACATTGCCTCCGCCGTCATCGCGACCTATGGCGAGCAGGTCGTCGATACCTTCTACGTCAAGGACATGTTCGGCCTGAAATTCCGCTCCGAAAGCCGGCGCCGGGCCCTTGAGGCGAAGCTGCGCGACGCGATACGGCAGGGCGCGCAGCGGGCCCGGCCCTGACCCGAACGGAGAGCGACGTGCAACCGATCAAGCTGATCGCCGGCTTTCTAACCGTCGGCGTCTGGACCCTCCTGAGCCGCGTGCTCGGCTTCGTGCGCGACATCCTGATCGCCGCGAGCCTCGGCGCCGGGCCGGTGGCCGAGGCGTTCCTGATCGCCTTCTCGCTGCCCAACATGTTCCGCCGCTTCTTCGCCGAGGGCGCGTTCAACATGGCCTTCGTGCCGCTGTTCTCCAAGAAGCTCGAAGAGCCCGACGAGGCGCGCGAGTTCGCCCGCGATGCCTTCACCGGACTCGCGACGGTGCTGGTGGTATTCACGGTAATCGCCGTGGCGGCGATGCCGTGGCTGGTGCTGGCGATGGCGTCGGGCTTCCTCGGCGACGAGCGCTACCCGCTGACGGTGATCTACGGGCGCATCGCCTTCCCCTACATCCTGTTCATCTCGCTCGCGGCGCTGCTGTCGGGGGTGCTCAACTCCACCGGCCGCTTCGTCGCCGCCGCCGCCGCGCCGGTTCTGCTCAATGTGATGTTCATCTCGGCGCTGTTCCTCGGCGAGTCGCTGGGCTGGCCCGTCGGCGACACGCTGATCTGGACCGTGCCGCTCGCCGGCCTCGCACAGCTCGCGCTGGTCTGGATCGCCGCGAGCCGCGCCGGCTTCCGCCTCACCTTCCGCCGCCCGCGCCTGACACCCGACCTGAGGCGGCTCGCGATCATCGCCGGCCCGGCGATGCTGGCGGGGGGCGTGGTGCAGGTGAACCTGCTCGTCGGACGGCAGGTGGCGAGCTTCTTCGACGGCGCCATCGCGTGGCTCAACTACGCCGACCGGCTCTACCAGCTGCCC
Source organism: Oceanicola granulosus HTCC2516 (assembly GCF_000153305.1). GTDB lineage: Bacteria > Pseudomonadota > Alphaproteobacteria > Rhodobacterales > Rhodobacteraceae > Oceanicola > Oceanicola granulosus. The sequence goes on along the minus strand of NZ_CH724109.1, from coordinate 94,623 downwards.
CTCGGCGTCGTCGGCATCGCCGTGGGCGTGGTGCTGCTGCCGGAACTGTCGCGCCGCCTCGCGGCGGGCGACGAGCAGGGCGGGCGCGAGAGCTTCAACCGCGCCTGCGAGTTCTCGCTGGCGATGACCGTGCCCGCCGCCGTCGCGCTCATGGCGATCCCGGTGCCGCTGGTCTCGGTGCTCTTCGAGCGCGGCGCGTTCGACAGTGACGACACCTACGCCACCGCCCTCGCCGTCGCGATCTACGGCGCCGGCCTGCCCGCCTTCGTGCTCCAGAAGACGCTGCAGCCGCTCTACTTCGCCCGCGAGGACACGAAGAGCCCGTTCCGCTTCGCCGTCGTGTCGATGCTGGTCAACGCCGCCGTCGCCATCGGCCTCGCGCCGCTGGTCGGCTACGCCGCCGCCGCGATGGGCACGACGCTGGCGGCCTGGTCGATGGTGGCGCTGCTGTGGTGGAAGAGCCGCCGCATGGGCCCCGCCGCCGCCTTCGACGACCGCTTCCGCCGCCGCATCTGGCGCACCGTCGCCGCCGCGCTGGTGATGGGGCTGACGCTGATGGTGGCGTTCCGCCTCACCGCCCCGGTCTTCGACATGACGCTGATCCGCTACCTCGCGCTCGCCGGCCTGGTGGCGCTCGGCATCGCCGTCTACTTCGCCGTCGGCAGCCTGTTCGGCGCGTTCCGCCTCAGCGAGTTCACCCGCGCCATGCGCCGGCGCAGCGCCACCTAGCGGGTGCGCAGCTTCATCAGCAGCGCCGTCCAGCCGCCGGGTACCAGCAGCGGCGTCAGCGCGAAGCCGATCACGAACCCGGCGAGCTCGGCGATCCATTGCGGGTTGGAGCCGAACAGCATCGCGTAGACGATCTGCAGCACGAACAGGAAGCCGATCAGCCGGAACGCCGCGATCTGCCGCTCGCCGCGTCGCCCGAGGTGGAGCCAGAGGATGTAGGTGTAGGCCCCGATCAGCCCGTAGGCGAGCGGGTAGGCTCCGAACAGCGGCACGTTGTCCGACACGACCAGACCGTAGAAGAGCGCCGACAGCACCGTGCAGGCCAGCATCAGCGCGCCCAGCGCGAAGCCCGTCAGCACCTCGCCCGCGAACTTGCCCATCGCCAGCGTGATGACCACCGCGAAGGCGGCGTGGGTGACGGAGGCGTGGACGAACGGGTAGGTCACGAACCGCGCCAGCAGGTCGGCCGACCACACGCCGCGCTCGGCCACCAGCTCGACGACCCGCGGCGCGAAGGCGTAATCCTCCCACGCCCGGATGCGCCATCCGATCCCCTGCTGCCCCCCGACGATGCCCTGGGCCGCCAGCCCGAGCACCACCTCCACGGCGATCATCGCGAGCACCGCGAGCAGCACGACGGGCGGGATCGGGTTGAGCGGGGTCTCCTGCTGCAAGGCGGTCTCCTTGACGCTGTTGACGGGCATGGGTAAGCGAGGCCGTCCCCGAAAACCAGCCCCGGACGTGTCATGACCGAGCCCACCTTCGCGCCCCGTGTCTTTTCGGGCATCAAGCCCTCCGGCGGGTTGACCCTCGGCAACTACCTCGGCGCCATCAAGCGGTTCGTCCAGACCCAGGACGCGGGCACCGAGAGCATCTTCTGCGTCGTCGACCTGCACGCCATCACCGTCTGGCAGGACCCGGCCGAGCTGCCCGGCATGACCCGCGAGGTCGCCGCCGGCTACCTGGCCTCGGGCATCGACCCCGAGCGCTCGATCCTCTTCAACCAGAGCCAGGTCGCCGCCCACGCCGAGCTCGCCTGGATCTTCAACTGCGTCGCCCGGATCGGCTGGATGAACCGGATGACCCAGTTCAAGGACAAGGCCGGCAAGAACGCCGAGAAGGCCTCGCTCGGCCTCTACGCGTATCCTTCTCTGATGGCCGCCGACATCCTGATCTACCACGCCACCCACGTCCCCGTGGGCGAGGATCAGAAGCAGCACGTTGAGCTGACCCGCGACATCGCCGCGAAGTTCAACCACGACTACAAGGTCGACTTCTTCCCGCTCACCGAGCCGGTGATCGAGGGCCCGGCGATGCGGATCATGAACCTGCGCGACGGCACCAAGAAGATGTCCAAGTCGGGCGAGTCCGACATGGAGCGCATCAACATGACCGACGACGCCGACACGATCGCCAAGAAGTTCAAGAAGGCCCGCACCGACCCCGCGCCGCTGCCGGAGACGCCGGACGAGCTGAAGGACCGGCCCGAGGCGAAGAACCTCGTCGAGATCTACGCCGCGCTGTCCGACAGCACCGCCGAGCGGGTGCTCGCCGAGCACGCCGGCGCGGGCTGGGGCCAGTTCAAGCCCGCCCTCGCCGACCTCGCCGTCGACAAGCTCGCGCCGATCGCCGACGAGATGAAGCGCCTGATGGACGACCCCGCCGAGATCGACCGCATCCTCGCCCGCGGCGCCGAGCGCGCCCGCGAGATCGCCGACCCGGTGCTGGCGCGCACCTACGAGATCGTCGGCCTCGTGCGCTGACGCCGCCCCCGTGCGCCAGCGCACCCCCGCGGTCCGCTGGCGCCGAATTGCGCGCCGGATGGCAGCTGCCCTAGGTGATGGGCAGCAACCGGAGCCGCGCCATGACCTTCACCGCCCCCGCCGAGACCCGCGTCGGCCACGTCCATCTCAAGGTCGCCGATCTCGACCGCGCCATCGCCTTCTATTCCGGCGTCCTCGGCTTCGAGCTGGTGCAGCGCTACGGCGCGCAGGCGGCTTTCCTCTCCGCCGGCGGATACCACCACCATATCGGCCTCAACACCTGGGAGAGCGCCGGCGCCGCGCCGCCGCCGCCCGGCCATACCGGCCTCTACCACACCGCCTTCCTCTACCCCGACCGCCCCGCCCTCGCCCGGGTCCTGCGGCAGGTGCTCGCCGCCGGCATCCCGCTCGACGGCGCGGCCGACCACGGCGTGAGCGAGGCCGTCTACCTGCGCGACCCCGACGCCAACGGCGTCGAGCTCTACCGCGACCGCCCCGAGGCGGAGTGGCCCCGCGCCCCCGACGGCACACTGGCGATGACCAACGCCCGGCTCGACCTCGACGCCCTGCTCGCCGAAGCCTGACCCGGCGGCAGCGCCACGCCGCCTCGCTGGACCTCCGCCGCCGCCTCGCCTAGCGTGCGCGCCACGGGCAGAGGGGGAGCGCGCATGGCGACCGGAACCAACATCCGCACATGGTACGAGGGCCGCTGGCACGACGGCGACGTCGCGGTGATCCGCGCCGCCGACCACGGCGCCTGGCTCGGCTCGGGCGTGTTCGACGGCGCCCGCGCGGTCGGCGGGCTGGTGCCCGACCTCGAGCCGCACTGCGCCCGGGTCAACCGCTCCGCCGAGGCGCTGATGCTCCAGCCCCACATGACCACGGAGGAGATCGTCGCCATCGTCCGCGAGGGCCTGACCCACTACGGCCCCGACGCGGCGGTCTACATCCGGCCGATGTACTGGGGGATCGATTGCGGCATGGCCGCGATCGTGCCCGGCGAGGGCAAGCCCGGCTTCGCGGTCTGCCTCGAGGAGATCCCGATGCCGCCCGAGGGCTTCAGCGTCGAGGTCACCACCACCCGCTTCCGGCGCCCGGTGATGGAGGACGCCGTGGTCAACGCCAAGGCCGCCTGCCTCTACCCCAACAACGCCCGGATGCTCGCCGAGGCCCGCTCGCGCGGCTTCGGCAACGCCCTCGTCGCCGACGCGATGGGCAACCTCGCCGAGAGCGCCACGGCCAACGTCTTCCTCGTCAAGGACGGCGAGGTCTTCACGCCGATCCCCAACGGCACCTTCCTCGCCGGCATCACCCGCGCCCGCCACATCTCCAACCTGCGCGCCGACGGCGTGACGGTCCACGAGACCGTCCTCGGCTTCGACGACGCCCGCGCGGCCGACGAGATCTTCCTGTCGGGCAACATGTCCAAGGTCACCCCCGTCACCGCCTTCGACGACACCCGCTACCAGGTCGGCCCCGTCACCCGCCGCGCCCGCGACCTCTACTGGGACTGGGCCGCCAGCGCTCGCTGAGACCACCCCCCGAGCCTCTGTTCCCGAAGTATCCTCGGGGGGTGAATTGGCCCCATTGGGGCCAAGAGGGGGGCAGACGGCCCCCCTGCCCGCCGCCTCACCGCGCCAGCGTCTCCGCCAGCCGCATCAGCCTCACCGCCTCGGCGCGGTAGCCGTACGGATCGCTCCCGCGATGCTCGGAGGCGAGCGCGATGGCGTCGCCGTAGCGCCAGTCGCCGAGGTAGTCCGAGCCGCGCAGCAGCTCGCCGAAGCCCGCGACGGCGGCGGCAAAGCGGGCCTCGTCGATGGCGGCCGCGTCGGCGCGGATCGACTGTTCGACCAGCTCCGACGTCTCCTCGCCCGGCGCCTTGTAGCGCAGCCGCAGGAAGGCGAGCTCGTCCGCCGGGCCGGCCGCCGCCTCCGCCTCGCCGTAGCGCAGCGGGTCGGTCAGGCGTGCGCCGGAGCCGGTCGGCGTGATCTCGTAGAGCGCCGTCACCTGGTGCCCCGCCCCCAGCTCGCCCGCGTCGACCGCGTCGTTGTTGAAGTCCTCGCGCCGCAGGGCGCGGGTCTCGTAGCCGATCAGCCGGTACTCGGCGACGGCGGCGGGATTGAACTCGACCTGCACCTTCACGTCGTCGGCGATCGGGAACAGCGCTCCGGTGAGCTGGTCGACCAGCACCTTCTGCGCCTCGTGCAGCGTGTCGATGTAGGCCGCCGTCCCGTTGCCGTTCTGCGCGAGCGCCTGCATCGTCGCATCGTCGAGGTTGCCGCGCCCGAAGCCGAGCACCGACAGGTAGGTGCCGCTGTCGCGCTTGTCGGCGATGAAGTCCTCGAGCGCCGACGGGTCCGACAGACCGACGTTGAAGTCGCCGTCCGTCGCCAGCAGGATCCGAGAGACCTCGCCGTCCTCCGTCATCGCCTCGGCGGTCGCGTAGGCCTGCTCCAGCCCGCCCGCGCCGTTGGTCGAGCCGCCCGCCGCGAGCCGCTCGAGCGCCGCGAGGATCGTCGCGCGCTCGCCCGCGGGCGTCGGTGCCAGCACCTCGCCGGCCGAGCCGGCATAGGCGACGATGGCGATTTCGTCCTGGGGGCGCAGCTCCGACAGCATCAGGCGGAACGACTGTTTCAGCAGGCCCAGCTTGTCCGGCGCATCCATCGAGCCCGACGTGTCGACGAGGAACACGAGGTTGAGCGGCGGGCGCGCCTCGACGGGCGGCAGCGCGCCCTGCAGGCCGATATGGACGAGCTGGCGGCCCTCCGCCCAGGGGCTGTCCATCACGCCGAGCGTGGCGCGGAACGGCGCTTCGCCGGCCGCGGGCGCGGGGTAGTCGTAGGGGAAGTAGTTCACCATCTCCTCGATCCGCACCGCGTCGCGCGGCGGCAGCTGGCCGCGGGTGAGCGAGGAGCGCACGACGGCCCAGGAGGCGGTGTCGACGTCGATGGAGAAGGTCGAGACCGGCTCCTCGGCGGCGATCTTCAGCGAAGACGGCTCGACGTCGGGGAAGGCCTCGGTCCCGGCCGGTGGCGCGAGGGCCAGGTCGTCTCCCGGCGCGGCCAGCGACGGCATGGGCGGCGGCAGGGCGCTCGGCTCCGCCATGAACGTGTCGGCAGCGTCGGCCATCGGCGCCATCTCGACCATCGGCGGCGCCTCCTCGGCCGTCGCGGGCCCGGCGCGGCGCTGGAGACGGGGCTCCAGCTCGGCCTCGGGCGCATCCTGCGCGACGGTCGCGGCGACGGCCTCCTCCTCCTCGGGCGCGGCGACGATCTCGGCGACCGCGCCGGTCGGCCCCTCGCCGTCGACCTCGGTCACGTCGGTCACGCTCCCCGGCAACGCCGGGCGCAGCAGCTCCTGCCCCTGCGGGGTGAGGATCAGCAGGCCGCAGGCGACGAGGGCGGTGGTGGCGGCGAGGCCGCCGCGGGTGGAAAGGGTGGCAAGCATGGCGCGTACTCCTGTCAGCAGCCCGTTGCGGGCGGTTGCAGGAGTGGGACGCGCCGCATCGGGCGATTCTTGGAGCCGGTCGTAATATTCGCTCGCCAGCCGCAGCGTCTCGGCCCGCCTGTCCGGGTCGGGGCGCGGCGTCGCGGCGTCCATCGCCGCCTTCAGCTCGTCGAGCTCGTCGGGGAGGGTCATCCGGCCTCCTCCTTCTGTTTCAGCGCCCGCAGGGCCTTCTTCGCCTCCGAGACCCGCCAGCTGACGGTGCCTTCGGAGATGCCGAGGATCTCGGCGGCCTCGGCGTGGGTGATGTCGTCGAGCACCAGCGCCAGCGTGTCGCGCAGGCTGTCGGGCAGCGCGGCCATCGCCGTGCCCAGCCAGTCGCGCGCCTCCGCCGCGCCCGCGAGCGCCGCCTGCCGCCCGGTCTCCCAGTCGCCCCAGCCCTCGGTCGCCTTCACGTAGGTCGCGCGGCGGCGGCGGCGGTCGTGGGCGGCGTTGACGGCGACGCGGTAGAGCCACGTCGTCAGCTTCGCGCTCCGCCGGTAGCTCGCCAGCTTGGCCGGGAGCGCGAGGCAGATGTCCTGCGTCAGGTCCTCCGCCTCGGCGCGGCTGCCGGTGAGGCGGAAGCACAGGGCGAACAGCCGGTCGTACTGCCGCTCGAGCAGTAGCGCGAAGGCGGCCCTGTCGCCGCCGGCGGCCGCGAGGGCCAGGCTTTCGTCGCTCGTGCTCATGCGCATCACGTCTATGGGACGCGGCGGCGCGGTCAATCCTTGGCTGCCGCCGGGTCAGGAACCACGACGCCGCCGCAGCCCCGCCCTGATTGTGCCGGAAAGTCGGAGCACGTTGTGTCAAATGTTAATCCGGAGCCGCTCATGAGCCGCACGCCCATCGCCATCACCGTCGTCTGCAGCATCTGGGCGCTCGCGGTCAGTCCCGTCGCGCCGGGCGTGCTCGAGGCGGCGGCGATGCTGACGGCGATGATCTTCGTCCTCGTGCTGCTGCTGACCCGCCTCTACGACACGCTGACCGGCGGCATCTCGCTGCGCACGGTGCGCCAGCAGGTGCGGGTCGCGGTGCTCTTCGCGGGAGGCGCCTCGGACGAGCGGAAGCGGCGCGGCTTCCGCGCCCTGGCCCGGGCCTACGACCTCGAGCTCGACCGGCTCGCCGGCGCCAACGCGGCGGCGCTGGAGACGGAGCGGCTGGACCGGCTGCTCGGCGACGCCGACCTGGTGCGCGCCACCCTGCCCTGCAGCGTGCCGCCGCTCGAGCCGCGCCACGTCCGCTCCGGCCTGCTCGCGCTCTTCGAGGACAAGCGTCTGGCGGACAGCTACGGCAGCCTGTTCGACACCGTCCTGCGCAGCCGCCTGGCCCGTCCCGCCGAGCCGCTGGCCGCCAACTCCGACTGCGCCCCCCGCGCGCTCGGCCTGCTCGGCGCCTGACCTCAGCCGCGCCGCCAGCCGAGCCCGGCCGCCGTGCGCCCGGCGGGGACGTACTCGCCGCTCACCCAGCCCGCGTAGCCATCGCGCCGCAGCTGCGCGAAGAACGTGCCGAAGTCGATCTCGCCGCTGCCTGGCTCGTGGCGGCCGGGATGATCGCCCACCTGCACATGCCCGACCCGCGGCCCCACGGCCTCCCAGAGCGCCACGACGTTTCCGGTCAGGCGCGCGGCGTGGTAGGTGTCGAACTGCAGCGACAGGTTGGGCGCGGCGACGTCGTCGAGCACCGACAGCGCGAGGTCGTAGTCGTCGAGGAAGTAGCCGGGCACGTCGTGGCCGTTCAGCGGCTCGATCGTCAGCAGCTGCTCCGGCGCCTCGGCGCAGGCCCAGGCGAGGTTATCGGCGAACACCGCGCCCGCCTCCGGACCCTCGGCCACCCCCGCCATCACGTGCACCCGCTCCGCGCCCAGCGTGCGCGCGTAGCGCAGGCTGCGGCGGAAGTCGGAGCGGAAGCGCTCGGCGTGGCCCGGCACGGCGGCGAAGCCGCGCGGCGCGTCGGGGTCGGTGTAGTTCGGCGGCGGGCAGTTGATCAGCGCGAGCGTCAGCTTGTGCCGGCGCAGCTCGCGGGCCATCTCGGCGGGCGTTGAGGTCGTAGGGGAACAGCACCTCCACCGCCTCGAAGCCCGCCTCGGCCGCGGCGGCGAACCGCTCCATCATCGGCAGCTCGGTGAACAGCATCGTCAGGTTGGCGCAGAACCGCATGTGGCCGCTCAATCTCCCGCGCTCACGGCAGCTCGTCCGCCGGGATGATCGGGAAGAACGCCCCGCCGGAGCGCAGCCCGAACCACTCCGCCCCCTCGTGCTCGGCCCGCTCGCCGATCTCGACGAGCCGGTAGAAGCTCTTGCGGTCGATCAGCGCCTCGAGGTTGCGCCGCACCAGCACGTAGGGGCTCGGCTCGCCCGTCTCGGGATCGCGCGCCACCCGGATCGGGTGGTCAGGGCCGGCGAGCACGCGGTCGCCGACGTTGGTGACGAACTCCAGCCCCGCCTCGCGTTGCTCGAAATCGACCGCGACGAAGGGCGCGTCGTCGACCGTGATGCCGACCTTCTCGACCGGGGTGACGAGGAAGTAGGCGTCGCCGTCCTTGCGGATGATCGAGGCGAACAGGCGCACCAGCTCGGGCCGCCCGATGGGCGTGCCGAGGTAGAACCACGTGCCGTCGCGCGCGATGCGCATGTCGAGATCGCCGCAGAAGGGCGGGTCCCACTTGTCGACCGGCGGCGGCCCCTTGCCGGCCGCCGCGCGGGCGGATTTCGCCAGATCATCGGCGGAAACATTCACGTCCATGTGTCGCCGGGCCTTTTGCCATTGGGGTCGTCGGGCATATCTGCTTCCATGTCGCCGACTATAGCCCAGCAGGAGTCTTTTGCCATGAATGCCGACGCCGACCTCGTCGCCGACATCGAAGCGCTCGGCACCCGGCTCGAGACCGCGCGCGACAGCATCTCGCGGCAGTTCCTCGGGCAGGAGCGCGTCGTGGACCTGACCCTCGCCGCGCTGATCTCGGGCGGGCACGCGCTGCTGATCGGGGTGCCGGGGCTGGGCAAGACCCGGCTCGTCAACACCCTCGGCACCGTCATGGGCCTCGACGCCAACCGCATCCAGTTCACCCCCGACCTGATGCCGGCCGACATCATCGGCTCCGAGGTGCTGGAGACGGCCGAGGGCGGGCGGCGCTCGTTCCGGTTCCTGCCGGGGCCGGTCTTCTGCCAGCTGCTGATGGCCGACGAGATCAACCGCGCCAGCCCGCGCACCCAGTCGGCGCTGCTGCAGGCGATGCAGGAGCGCGAGGTGACGGTCGCGGGCGAGCACCGTCCGCTGGGCCGGCCGTTCCACGTGCTGGCGACGCAGAACCCGATCGAGCAGGAGGGCACCTACCCGCTGCCCGAGGCGCAGCTCGACCGCTTCCTCGTCAAGATCGACGTCCCCTACCCGACCCGCGCCACCGAGCGCGACATCCTCATCGCCACCACCGGCGTCGAGGAGGCGGAGGTGCACAACGTGTTCAGCGCCGACGAACTCCTCGCCGCCCAGCGCCTGCTGCGGCGGATGCCGGTGGGCGAGGCGGTCGTGGAGATGATCCTCGACCTCGTGCGCGCCTGCCGCCCCGACGACGACAGCGCGCCCGACGCGGTGCGCCAGTCGGTGAGCTGGGGGCCGGGGCCGCGCGCGGCGCAGGCGCTGATGCTGACGGTGCGCGCCGAGGCGCTCACCCACGGCCGGCTCGCGCCCAACGCCGAGGACGTCCGCTCGATGGCCGGTCCGGTGCTCGGCCACCGCATGGCGCTGACCTTCGCCGCCCGCGCCCGCGGCGAGAGCCTGTCGCGGCTGATCGACGAGGTCGCCGGGCGGATCACCCGCGTCGAGGCCGCCGCGTGAGCGATCCGCTGCTTCTCAGGCAGGGTGCCGAGGAGCTCGCGGCGCCGTTTCCGCCGCTGCTCGCCGAAGCCGAGCACCTCGCCACGACGGTGCTGCTCGGCGAGCACGGCCGGCGGCGGCCGGGCCAGGGCGACGACTTCTGGCAGTTCCGCCCCGCCCTGCCCTTCGACGAGAGCCGCAGCATCGACTGGCGCCGCTCGGGCCGCGCCGACGGGGCGTTCGTGCGCGAGAAAGAGTGGCAGATCGCGCAGAGCGTGATTCTGTGGGTCGACCAGGCGGCCTCGATGTCCTTCACCTCGCTCAAGAGCGGTGAGACAAAGGCGCGGCGCGCGCGCCTGCTGGGGCTGGCGGCGGCGGTGCTGCTGATCCGCGGCGGCGAGCGCGTCGGGATGACCGGCCTGCGCCTGCCGCCGCGCGCGGGCGAGGGCCAGCTCGCGCGGATCGCGGCGCTGCTGTCGGAAGACGAGCCGGCCGATTACGGCGCGCCCGACGCTGGCGGAATGCTGCCCCACAGCCGCGCGCTGTTCGTCTCCGATTTCCTCGGCGACCTCGCGCCCGTCGAGGCGGCGCTGACCAGGGCCGCCGACCGGGGCGTGCGCGGCGCGCTGCTGCAGGTGCTCGACCCGCAGGAGGAGGCGTTCCCCTTCGACGGCCGCACCATCTTCGAGAGCATGACCGGCAGCCTGCGCCACGAGACGCTGAAGGCCGGAGAGCTGCGCGACCGCTACCTCGTGCGCCTCGCCGAGCGGAAGGACTGGCTCGCGGCGCTGGCGGCGACGACGGGCTGGCAATTCTCGGCCCACCACACCGGAGACAGCGCCGCGGCGGCGCTGCTCTGGCTCTACGGCGCGCTGGAGCGGCGCGGCTGATGTGGATGCTCGGTCCCATCGGCTTTGCCGCGCCGTGGCTGCTCCTCGGCCTGGTGGTGCTGCCGCTGCTGTGGCTGATCCTGAAGGCCGTGCCCCCCGCGCCGATCCGCCGCCGCTTTCCCGGCGTCGCGCTGCTGCTCGGCCTGACCGACAGCGAAACCCAGACCGACCGCACCCCCTGGTGGCTCCTGCTGCTGCGCATCCTCGCGGTGGCGCTGGTGATCCTCGGCTTCGCCGGTCCGGTGCTCAATCCGCAGGCGGAGACCGGCGGCAGCGGGCCGCTGCTGGTGCTGACCGACGGCAGCTGGGCCGATGCCCGCGACTGGGAGCGCCGCGCCGACCGGATCGAGGCCGCGCTCGACGAGGCCGGCCGGCTCGGCCGCCCCGTCGCGCTCGTCGCCTTGACCGACCTGCCGCCCGACGGCGGCGCGACCTTCCAGGCCGCCGACGCCGCCGCGGCCCGCCTGCCCGCGCTGCAGCCCGAGGCCTGGGCGCCCGACGCCGACGCCGTCACCGCCTGGGCGGAGACGCTGGAGGGCGGGTTCGACACGCTCTGGCTCTCCGACGGCCTCGCCCGGCCGTGGCGCGAGCCGCTGCTCGGCGCGCTCGAGGCGCGCGGCGCCGTGACGGTGTTCGAGAGCCCCCGCCCGGTGCGCGCCCTGCGCCCGGCGCGCTTCGAGGAAGGCGAGGTGCGGCTGACCGCGCTGCGCGCCGTGACCGGCAGCGCCGCGGAGGCCGACGTCGCCGCGATCGGGCTCGACCCGGCCGGGGCGGAACGGCAGCTCGCGCGCGAGACGGTGGCGTGGGACAGCGGCGAGGACGCCGCCGAGGTCGCGTTCGACCTGCCGCCGGAGCTACGCAACCGGATCACCCGCTTCGAGCTCTCCGGCATCCGCTCCGCCGGGGCCGTCACCCTCGCCGACGACGCGCTCCAGCGCCGCGAGGTGGCGCTGATCGCCGGGGGCGCCGAGCCGGAAGGGCTCGAGCTGCTCGATCCGCTGCACTACCTGCGCGAGGCGCTGGAGCCGACGGCGGACGTGCTCGAGGGCGACCTCAACGACCTGCTGCTCGCCAACCCCGACGTGCTGGTCTTCGCCGACGTCGCCACCCTCGCCGACACCGAGGCCGTCGCGGTGCGCGAGTGGGTCGAGGCGGGAGGCATGCTGCTGCGCTTCGCCGGACCGCGCCTCGCGGCGTCGGACGTGAGCCGGACCGAGGAATCGCCGCTGCTGCCGGTCCGCCTGCGCGCGGGCGGGCGCAGCATCGGCGGCGCGATGAGCTGGGGCGAGCCGAAGACGCTCGCGCCGTTCGCCGAGGACAGCCCGTTTTTCGGCCTGCCCCTGCCCGACGACGTGGTCGTCAACGCGCAGGTCATGGCCCAGCCCGACCCTTCGCTCGCCGCGCGCGTCATCGCGCAGCTCGCCGACGGCACGCCGCTGGTGACGCGCAAGCCGCTCGGCGATGGGCAGGTCGTGCTGTTCCACGTCACCGCCAATGCCGAGTGGTCGTCGCTGCCGCTGTCGGGGCTGTTCGTCGACATGCTCGAGCGCCTCGCCGTCTCGACCCGCCCGCCCCAACTGACCGAGGCCGAACTCGCCGGCACGACATGGGCCCCGGAAGAGGTGCTGACCGCGTTCGGGCGCATCGAGGAGGCCGACACCCTGCCCGGCGTCACCGGCGAGCGCCTCGCCGCCGGCGGGCCGGGCCCGGACATGCCGCCCGGCCTCTATGCCGGCGACGACCGGCGCATCGCGGTCAACGTGCTCGACGCCGAGGCGACGCTCGCGCCGATGGAATGGCCGGCGCGGGTGCCGGTGGTGGGCCTCGAGGTGCTGCGCGAGACGGTGCTGAAGGGCTGGGTGCTGGCGGCCGCGCTGGCGCTGCTGCTCGCCGACGTCCTCGCCTCGCTCGCCCTCTCCGGCCGCCTGCGCGGACCGCGCGCCGCGCCCGCCGCCCTCGCGCTGACCCTCGCGCTCGCCGCCGCGCCCGACGCGCCCCGCGCGCAGGACGCGCCGCCGCCCGATCCGGCCGCCGACGCGCTGGCGCTCGAGGCGACGCAGGAGGTGGTGCTGGCGCACGTCCTCACCGGCAACCGCCAGGTCGACGACACCGCCGAGGCGGGGCTGCGGGGGCTGTCGGACGTGCTCTACCGGCGCACCTCGATCGAGCCCGCCGCGCCGCTCGGCGTCGATCTGGAGACCGACGAGCTCGCCTTCTTCCCGCTGCTCTACTGGCCGGTCACGGAGGACCAGCCGATCCCCTCCGCCGACGCCTACGCCAGGCTCAATCGCTACCTGCGCTCGGGCGGGATGATCCTGTTCGACACCCGCGATGCCGACCTCGCCGGCTTCGGCTCGTCCTCGCCTGAGGGACGCAAGCTGCAGGCGCTGGCGCGCGGGCTCGACATCCCGCCGCTCGAGCCACTGCCCGCCGACCACGTGCTGACCCGCACCTTCTACCTGCTGCAGGACTTCCCCGGCCGCCACGCCGGCCGCGAGATCTGGGTCGAGGCCGCGCCGCCGGGGGCCGAGCAGGTCGAGGGCATGCCGTTCCGCGACCTCAACGACGGGGTGACGCCGGTGGTCATCGGCGGCAACGACTGGGCCGCCGCCTGGGCCACCGACGAGGCCGGCAACCGGCTGTTCCCGGTGGGGCGGGGCATGACGGGGGAGCGGCAGCGCGAGATGGCCTATCGCTTCGGGGTGAACCTGGTGATGCACGTGCTCACCGGCAACTACAAATCCGACCAGGTGCACGTGCCGGCCCTGCTGGACCGGCTCGGCCAGTGATCCGGCCGCCTACTTCTGGAGACGTCGTGACCTTGCATATTTTTGGCCAGATGAAGGGGAGCCGCGCGTGACGGAGAGCGTCATCCTCGATCCGCTGGTGCCGATGTGGCTGCTCTGGGCGGCGACCGGCGTCGCGGTGCTGTTCGTGGCGCTGGCGCTGTGGCGCGGGCTGGCCGGCTGGTGGCTGCGCGGCCTCGCGGCGGCGGCGCTGCTGGCGGCGGTGGCGAACCCGTCGCTGCAGAGCGAGGCGCGCGAGGCGCTGAGCGACATCGTCGTCGCCGTCGTCGACGAGAGCGCCAGCCAGCGCATCGCCGACCGGCCCGAGCAGACCGAGGCGGCGCTGGCGCGGCTGCGCGACGAGGTGGCGGCGCTGGAGAACACCGAGCTCCGCGTCACCCGGCTCGGCGACAGCGAGGGCGACGGCGGCACGCTGCTGATGGGCGCGCTGGCCGAGGCGCTGGCGGAGGAGCCGCAGGGGCGCGTCGCGGGGATGGTGCTGATCACCGACGGGCGGCTGCACGACCTGCCCGGCGCTCCCGAGACGCTCGCCGCGCCGCTCCACACGCTGCTCACCGGGCACGAGGACGACTGGGACCGCCGGCTGGTGGTCAAGAACGCCCCGGCCTTCGCGATCCTCGGCGAGCCGGTCACGCTGACCCTGCGCGTCGAGGACCAGGGCGCCGCCCCCGGGGCGGCGCTGGTGCCGCTGACCATCGCCATCGACGGCGGCGCGCCGATGCGCTTCGAGGTGCCGCTGAACGAGGACCTCGAGCTGCCCGTCACCCTGCCGCACGGCGGGATGAACGTGCTGCAATTCGCCACCCCCGCCGCCGAGGGCGAGCTGACCGACCGCAACAACGCCGCCGTGCTGCAGATCAACGGCGTGCGCGACCGGCTGCGGGTGCTGCTGGTGTCGGGCGAGCCGCATCCGGGCGAGCGCACCTGGCGCAACCTGCTGAAGTCGGACAGCTCCGTCGACCTCGTCCATTTCACCATCCTGCGCCCGCCGGACAAGCAGGACGGCGTGCCGGTGGACGAGCTGTCGCTGATCGCCTTCCCGACGCGCGAGCTGTTCCTCGAGAAGATCGACGAGTTCGATCTCATCATCTTCGACCGCTACAAGCGGCGCGGCATCCTGCCGACGCTCTACCTCGACAACATCCGCGCCTACGTCGAGAACGGCGGCGCGGTGCTCGTCGCCGCCGGGCCGGACTTCGCCAGCGCCGACTCGCTCTACCGCTCGCCGCTCGCCGCCGTGTTGCCGGCCGAGCCGACGGCGCGGGTCTACGAGCAGGGCTTCCTGCCCGAGCTGACCGACCTCGGCCAGCGCCACCCCGTCACCGAGGGCCTCGAGCCGGTGCCGGGCGAGGGCGGCCCCGGCTGGGGGCGCTGGTTCCGCCAGATCGAGGTCGATGCGCTGCCCGGGGCGCAGGTGGTGATGGAGGGCATCGACGGGCTGCCGCTCCTGGTGCTCGACCGCGCCGGCGAGGGCCGGGTCGCGCTGATGGCGTCGGACCACATCTGGCTCTGGAACCGGGGCTACGAGGGCGGCGGGCCGCAGCTCGAGCTGCTGCGGCGGCTGGCGCACTGGATGATGAAGGAGCCCGAGCTCGAGGAGGAGGCGCTCTGGGTCGAGCCGACGGGGCTGACGATGCGCGTCATTCGCCGCACGCTCGAGGACACGGCGAACGACGTGGCGGTCACGCACCCCGACGGCAGCGAGACCGTGCTGACGCTTGAGCAGACCTCGCCGGGCCGCTTCGAGACGCTGTGGGAGGCGCCGGAGATCGGGCTCTACCGCCTGAGCGACGGCACCGAGGAGACGGTGATCGCCCTCGGCCCGGCGGCGCCGCGCGAGTTCGAGCAGACGATCTCGTCGCCCGAGCCGCTCGCCGAGCTGGTCGACCGCACCCGCGGCGGGCAACTCGCCATCGCCGACGGCGGCTTCGACCTGCGCGAGGTGCGCCCCGGCCGCCCTGCCGCGGGGCGCGGCTGGCTCGGCATCACCCCGCGCGGCGCCTACCTCACCGCCGACGTGAGCGTGGCGCCGCTGCTGCCGGCCTGGGCGTTCCTGTTGCTGGCGTCGTTGCTGGTGATCGGGGCGTGGCTGCGCGAGGGGC
>NZ_CH724109.1:49396-78936 GCF_000153305.1 Oceanicola granulosus HTCC2516 | reverse complement strand
GATCCCGCGCCCGGCGGCTTATCTCGCTCGGCATGACCTACGAGATTGCCGTCGGCCCCAACGTACGCAAGTCGCCCTACTTCGACGCCACCGTGGAGGACGGAGTGCGCGCCTTCGCCGTCTACAACCACATGTTCCTGCCCCCGGCCCCGCCCGGTCAGGCGATCACGATCATCACCACCACGAGCAGCAACAGCACCAGCAGCGCGAGCGTCGCGACACGGCCGCTCATCGCGGCGTTGGAGGGCGCGCGGGTCTCGGTCGGCTCGAGGACGCCCTCGGCGCTGTCGCTGCGCAGGCGGTCCATCGGGGCGACGCTCTGCGGCTCGCTGTAGGTGCCGATCCAGCGCAGGGGCGGCTTCGGCGTCAGGGTGCGGCCGCGCACGGCGCTGGAGGGGAGGATCAGGATGTGGCCGCCCAGCGCGTCGAGGCGGGCGGCGTCGGGGCGGACCTGCTCGGGGTCCATGCCCATCCCGTCGACGAGGTAGTTCGACAGTCCCATCGCGGCGATGTCGCTCGCGGGGAACAGCTCGACCTTGTCGCGGTCGAGCCTCTCGGTGCCGAGCGCCGCCTCCAGGCCGTCGCGCTCGAAGTCGGCGACCTGGTCGGCGGGCAGGTCGATGGCGAAGACGCGGGCATGTCCGTGCTCGCTCTCGGGGACGTCCATCCGGGTCATGCGCTCACTCCCTTGGGCGCGCGCGCGGCGCGCAGGTTGCGGGCCAGCAGGTCCATCGCCGCCATCCGCACCGCGACGCCCATCTCCACCTGCTCCTGGATCACCGAGCGATTGATGTCGTCGGCGAGGGTGCCGTCGATCTCGACCCCGCGGTTCATCGGCCCGGGGTGCATGACGATAGCGTCCGGCCTGGCGAAGGCCAGCTTCTGCGCGTCGAGGCCGTAGCGGTGGAAGTACTCGCGCTCGGAGGGGATGAAGCCGCCGTCCATCCGCTCCTTCTGCAGCCGCAGCATCATCACCACGTCGACGCCCTCGAGCCCGGCGGCCATGTCGTCGAACAGCTCGACGCCCAGATCGGCGGCGCCGGCGGGCATCAGCGTCGGCGGGGCGATCAGGCGGACGCGGTTCTCCATCTTGCCGAGCAGCATGATGTTGGAGCGGGCGACGCGGGAATGGGCGATGTCGCCGCAGATGGCGATCGACAGGCGGTGCAGCCGGCCCTTGGCCCGGCGGATGGTGAGCGCGTCGAGCAGCGCCTGGGTCGGATGCTCGTGGCGGCCGTCGCCGGCGTTGAGCACGGAGCAGTTGACCTTCTGGGCGAGCAGGTCGACCGCGCCGGAGGAGGGATGGCGCACGACGAGGATGTCGGGGCGCATGGCGTTCAGCGTCAGCGCGGTGTCGACGAGGGTCTCGCCCTTCTTCACGCTGGAGGAGGCGATGCCCATGTTCATCACGTCCGCCCCGAGCCGCTGGCCGGCGAGCTCGAAGCTTGCCTGGGTGCGGGTGGAATTCTCGAAGAACATGTTGATCTGCGTCATGTCGCGCAGAGCGTCCCAGTGCCGCCGCCCGGCGCGGGCGCCTTCCGCGTAGTCGTCGGCGACGTCGAGCAGAGCGGTGATCTCGGGGGGCGCGAGGGGCTCGATGCCGAGCAGGTGCGTGGCGCGGAAGGTCATGGCCGCGCTTATAGGAGCGCCGCCCCGGCCCGGCAAGGACACCGGACGGCGCTCGCCTGCGGCCTCGCCCCGCCCGCCGTCCCGCGGGGCGCGCGCCGTGCCGCCGTGGCGGGAGCGGCTGGAGGCGGATGCATATTTTCGGCCAGATGAAGGGGAGGTGACTGCCCTTCGGCGGCCGGGCGCACTAGGGTGCGGGCGTGGATTCGGGTTTCGACTACTGGGCGGCGAAGGCCGCGCTCGACTGGCAGATCGAGCTGGGTGCGGACGAGGCCATCGGCGACGCGCCGGTGGACCGCTACGCGCTCGATGCCGCGCGCGCCAAGCCGACCGCGCCGGTCGCCGCGCCCAACGCCGTGCCGGTGCCGGCCGCGCCCGACGACCCGGTCGCCGAGGCGCGGCGGCTGGCGGCGGGGGCGCGCGACCTCGGTGGGCTGGCGGCCGCGATGGAGGGCTTCGAGCATTGCGCGCTGAAGGCCGGGGCGCGCAGCTTCGTGTTCTGCGACGGCAACCCCGACGCGCGGCTGATGATCGTCGGCGAGGCGCCGGGGCGAGAGGAGGACCGGGCCGGGCGGCCGTTCGTGGGCCGCGCCGGGCAGCTGCTCGACCGGATGCTCGCCGCCATCGGCATGGCCCGCGCCGCCCCCGACGCGGCGCATGCCGTCTACATCACCAACGTCCTGCCCTGGCGCCCGCCGGAGAACCGCCGGCCCGAGCGCGCCGAGATCGCGATGTTCCTGCCGTTCCTCGAGGCGCACATCGCGCTGGCGCGCCCGGAGGTGCTCGTGCTGATGGGCAACACCCCCTGCGACGCGCTGCTCGGGCGCAGCGGCATCACCCGGATGCGCGGCAGCTGGACCGAGGTGCTCGGCGTGCCGGCGCTGCCGATGTTCCACCCGGCCTTCCTGCTGCGCCAGCCGCAGGCCAAGCGCGAGGCGTGGGCCGACCTGCTCGACGTCCAGGCCAGGCTGCGGGGGCGGGGATGACGCTGCCGGTCGATCCGTTGCTGCTGCTGGCGTTCCTGCCCGCCGGGCTCGCGCTGAACCTGACGCCGGGGGCGGACATGCTGTTCACCATCGCGCAGGGCGTGCGGTCGGGGCCGGGCGCGGCCTTGCGGGCGAGCGCCGGGATCTCGCTCGGGGTATTCGTTCACGCGCTCGTGGCCGGGCTGGGGCTCGGGGCGCTGGTGGCGGCGCATCCGGGCCTGCTCGACGCGATCCGCTGGATCGGGGTCGGCTACCTGCTGTGGCTCGCCGTCGCGGCCCTGCGGGCGGGCGCGCCCGGCGGCGAGGCGGCGGCGGCGCGGCGGCCGTATCGCGAGGGGTTGGTGGTGAACCTCGCCAACCCGAAGGTGATCCTGTTCGTGCTGGCCTTCGTGCCGCAGTTCGTCGCGCCGGAGCGCGGGGCGGTGCTGGTGCAGTTCCTGGTCTTCGGCGGGCTGCTGGCGCTGGGCGGTTTCGTGATCAACGCCGCCGCCGGGCTCGCGGCGGGCGGCATGGGGCGGCGATTCGTGCGCTCGGAGCGGGCGGCGCGGTGGCTCGGCCGGCTGAGCGCGACGATCTTCGGCGCGCTGGCGCTGCGGCTGGCGGTGATGGAGAAGGCGCAATGAGCATCGACGAGACCCGCGAATTCATCCCGGTCCGCATCGCGGTGCTGACGGTGTCCGACAGCCGCCAGCTCGCCGACGACCGCTCCGGCGACGAGCTCGTCGCGCGGCTCGAGGCGGCGGGCCACGTCCTCGCCGCGCGCGCCATCCTGCCCGACGAGCGGGCGGAGATCGCCGGCCAGCTCGCGGCCTGGTGCGACGACGACGGGGTCGACGCGGTGATCTCCACCGGCGGCACCGGGCTGACGGGGCGCGACGTGACGGTCGAGGCGCACCGGGATGTCTACGACAAGGAGATCGACGCCTTCGGCACGATCTTCACCCTCGTCTCGATGGACAAGATCGGCACCTCGGCCGTGCAGAGCCGGGCCACCGCCGGGGTCGCGCGCGGCACCTATCTCTTCGCGCTGCCCGGCAGCCCCGGCGCCTGCAAGGACGCCTGGGACGGCATCCTCGCCGCGCAGCTCGACTACCGGCACCGCCCCTGCAACTTCGTCGAGATCATGCCGCGGCTCGAGGAGCACAAGCGGCGGAAGTAGGCGGGACGCACTTTGCGCGCCGCCCTGCGACGGAACCTCGCACACGCATCGTTGAACGGGGCGGCAGGTAGACTTTCCGACAGGTCTGCCGCCTACTTCGACGTGTTTCAGACGAGGATTGACCGACGATGAGATTTCTGCGCCGCAGCCTGGTCGGCATCTTCCTGTTGTCGCTGACCTTCGCCCTGCTGGTCCTGGCCGGCAGGACCGTCGTCGACGCCGTCGAGGCGCGGCTGTCGGCGGAGCCGCGGGCGTTTCCGCAGCGCGAGCGGGTGCTGGCCGTCAACGTGCTGCCCTACGAGACGGAGGCCGTGACGCCCCGGCTCGAGGTGTTCGGGGAGCTGCGCAGCCAGCGGACGCTGGATCTGCGGGCGTCGGTCGGGGGCACGATCGTCGCCATGGCCGAGGAGTTCGCCGAGGGCGGGCACGTGGCGGCGGGCGAGCTCTTGCTGCGGATCGATCCGGTGGAGGCGGAGGCGGCGCTCGCGCGGGCCGAGGCGGACCGGCAGGACGCGCAGGCCGAGCTGCGCGACGCGCGGCGGGCGCTGGTGCTGGCCGAGGACGAGCTGGCGGCGGCCGAACAGCAGGCGACGTTGCGCGAGCAGGCGCTGGCGCGGCAGCAGGATCTGAGCACCCGTGGCGTCGGCACGGCGGCCGCGGTCGAGGAGGCCGAGCTGGCCGTTTCGTCGGCGCGGGGGGCGGTGCTGACCAACCGGCAGGGGGTGGCGCAGGCGGAGGCGCGGATCGACCTCGCGGAGACGACGCTGGCGCGCACCGAGATCGGCGTCGAGGAGGCGGAGCGGCGGCTGGCCGATACCGAGCTGACCGCGCCGTTCGACGGAACGCTGGCCGGCGTCGCGGTGCTCGAGGGCGGGCGGGTGACGGAGAACGAGCTGGTCGCGCAGCTGGTCGATCCGGAGCGGCTGGAAGTCTCGTTCCGCGTCTCGACGGCGCAGTACGCGCGCCTGCTCGACGCCGAGGGGCGGCTGCGCGGGGCGCCGGTGACGGTGTCGCTCGACGTGGCCGGGGTCGATCTGACCACGACCGGCACGATCAGCCGCGAGAGCGCGAGCGTCGCCGAGGGGCAGTCGGGGCGGCTGCTGTTCGCGCGGCTCGACGACGCGCCGGGCTTCCGGCCCGGGGATTTCGTCACCGTGAGCATCGAGGAGCCGCTGCTGCGCGACGTGGCGCGGCTGCCGTCGACGGCGCTGGGCTCGGACGGGGCGCTGCTCGTCGTGGGCGAGGGCGAGCGGCTGGAGCTGGTCGCCGTCGAGCTGCTGCGGCGGCAGGGCGACGACGTGCTGGTGCGCGGCGACGACCTCGCCGGTGCGCTGGTGGTGAGCCAGCGCTCGCCGCTGCTGGGGGCGGGCATCCGGGTCGATCCGATCCAGCCCGGCGCGACGGACGTGCCGGACGAGGAGGTGGCGCGGGCCGCCGCCGCCGCGCCGCCGCCGACGGTGCGTCTCGAACCCGACCGGCGGGCGCGGCTGGTGGCGTTCGTGACCGAGTCGCGGATGCCGGACGAGGCCAAGACGCGGCTGCTGTCCGAGCTCGAGCAGGAGGACGTGCCCACGGAGATCGTCGACCGGCTCGAGAGCCGGATGGGGAGCTGATCGATGGCGCAGCTGTCCGCCGCGAGGGGCATCCTCGGTTACTTCACCCGCCATCGCACCGCCGCCAACCTCGTGCTGATCCTGATGATAACCGCCGGGCTGATGGCAATGCCGCGAATGCGGGCGCAGTTCTTTCCAGATGTCATCATCGACAGCGTCACCGTCAGCGTCGCCTGGCACGGCGCGGGCGCGGAGGACGTGGACCGGGCCATCGTGCAGGTGCTCGTGCCGGCGCTGATATCGGTCGACGGCGTCACCGACAGCGACGCGCGCTCGACGGAGGGCAGCGCCCGGATCCAGCTCGAGTTCGTCCCCGGCCACGACATGGAGACCGCGACGGCCGACGTGGAGGACGCGCTCGACGCGATCGGCACGCTGCCCGACGCCGCCGAGGACCCGGTCGTGCGCTCCGGCGGCTGGACCGACACCGTGACCGACGTGGTGATCCGCGGGCCGCTCGGGCTCGACCAGCTGGCGCGGTTCGCCGACGAGTTCGTGCTGCGGCTGTTCGAGGCGGGGGTGACGCAGACGAGCGTGCGGGGCGTCGCCGCGCCCTCGACCATCGTCGAGGTGTCGACGCTGGCGCTGATCGAGCACGACGTCTCGCTCGCCGAGATCGCCGCCGCCATCGGCGCGGAGGCCGACACCGACCCGGCGGGCGATGTCTCGGGCGCGGCGCGGGTGCGGACGGGAACGGCCAAGCGCAGCGTGGAGGAGATCGCGGGGATCGTGCTGCGCTCCAACGCCGACCGCTCGGAGCTGACGGTGGGCGACGTCGCCACCATCGCCGAGGAGGGGATCGACCGGGAGCGCGCCTATTTCGTCGGCGACGACCCGGCGATCATGATCGCCGTCGCCCGCTCCTCGGAGGGCGACGCGATCAAGCTGCAGGCGGCCGTCGAGGAGGCGGCGCGCGAGTTCCAGGCGAGCCTGCCCGAGGGCGTGGCCATCGAGCTCGTCAACACCCGCGCCGACTACATCACCGGCCGCCTCGAGATCCTGCTCGACAACGGCCTGACCGGGCTCGGCCTCGTCGTACTGCTGCTGTTCCTGTTCCTCAACGCCCGCACCGCGCTCTGGGTGGCGGCGGGGATCCCGGTGGCGATGCTGGCGGCGATCGCGATCATGTACGCCGCCGGGCTGACGTTGAACATGATCTCGCTGTTCGCGCTGATCATCACGCTCGGCATCGTCGTCGACGACGCCATCGTCGTGGGCGAGCACGCCGACTTCCGCGCCCGCCAGCTCGGCGAGAGCCCGGTCGTCGCCGCCGAGAACGCGGCGCGGCGGATGTTCCTGCCGGTGTTCTCGGCCACGATCACCACGGTCATCGCCTTCTTCGGCCTCGTCGCCATCGGCGGCCGCTTCGGCTCGCTGATCGCCGACATCCCGTTCACCGTGATCGCGGTGCTGCTCGCGTCGCTGCTCGAGTGCTTCCTGATCCTGCCCAACCACATGAGCCACTCCGTCGGCGCGGCGGCGAAGCGGCACTGGTACGACCTGCCCTCGCGGGTGGTGAACCGGGGCTTCGACTGGGTGCGGGCGCGGCTGTTCCGGCCGTTCATGGCGGCCGTGATCTGGGCGCGCTACCCGGTGCTGGCGCTCGCGGTGCTGGCGCTGGCGAGCCAGGCGGCGCTGCTGGTGCGCGGCGACGTGCAGTGGCGCTTCTTCTCGGCGCCCGAGCGCAACTCCGTCACCGGCAACTTCGCGATGCTGCCCGGTGCGACACGGGCCGACACGCTCGAGATGATGCGCGAGATGCAGCGCGCCACCGAGGCGCTCGGCGCGGAGTACGAGGCCGAGCACGGCCGCAATCCCGTCGCCTACGCCATCGCCGAGATCGGCGGCAACTCGGGCCGGGGCCTCTCGGGCGCCGACACCAAGGACGCCGACCAGCTCGGCGCGCTGACGGTCGAGCTGATCGAGGCCGACCTGCGGCCCTATTCCAGCTTCGCCTTCGTCTCCGACCTGCAGGACGCCGTGGTGCAGCACCCGCTCGCCGAGACGGTGAGCTTCCGCTCCTGGGGCTCGGGGCCGGGGGGCGACGACATCGACATCCAGCTGATGGGCGCCGATCCCGAGACGCTCAAGGCGGCGGCCGAAGACCTCAAGGCGGAGCTGCTGAAGTTTTCCGAGATCACCGCCGTCGAGGACAACCTCGCCTACGACAAAGAAGAGCTGATCCTGAGCCTGACCCCGCGCGGGCAGGCGCTCGGCTTCACCATCGACGGCATCGGCAGCGTCCTGCGCGACCGACTCGGCGGGATCGAGGCCGCGAGCTACCCGGTGGGGGTGCGTTCGGCGACGATCCGGGTGGAGCTGCCGGAGGGCGAGCTGACGGCGGATTTCCTCGAGCGCACGCAGATGCGCTCGCCCGAGGGCGTCTACATCCCGCTCGCCGACATCGTCACCGTCGACAGCCGCACCGGCTTCTCCACGATCCGCCGCGAGAACGGCGTGCTGCTGATCTCGGTCAACGGCGACCTCACCGACGACGACGCCGATCGCGCCGCCGAGATCATGCAGATCGTCAACGACGACATCCTGCCCCGGATCGAGGCGACGCACGGCATCGAGACGGCGCTCTCGGGCCTCGCCGAGCAGGAGCGGGAGTTTCTCGACGACGCCCGCAGCGGCACCGTGCTGGTGCTGCTCGGCATCTTCCTGACGCTGGCGTGGATTTTTTCGAGCTGGACGCGGCCGCTGGTGGTGATGGCGATCATCCCGTTCGGCCTCGTCGGCGCGATCTGGGGCCACGCGCACTGGGGCATCCCAATGAGCATGTTCTCCATCGTCGGGCTGATCGGCATGATCGGGATCATCATCAACGACTCGATCGTGCTGGTGACGACGATCGACGAGTACGCCGAGACCCGCGGCCTTGTGCCCGCGATCATCGACGGCGCGGCCGACCGGCTGCGGCCGGTGCTGCTGACGACGCTGACGACGGTACTCGGCCTCGCGCCGCTGCTCTACGAGAGTTCGAGCCAAGCGCAGTTCCTCAAGCCGACGGTGGTGACGCTGGTCTACGGGCTCGGCTTCGGCATGGTGCTGGTGCTGCTGGTGGTGCCGGCGCTGATGGCGGCACAGCAGGACATCGGCCGCCACGTGCGCGCCGCGCGCCGCTCGCTCCGGGCGCGGCGGCGGCTGGTGTCGTGGCCGGCGCTGGCGGGCGCGGCGGCGGCGCTGGGGCTGTTCGGGGCGACGCTGGGGCCGGTGCTCGTCACCGGCGCGCCGCTGCCGGCGCTCGCGGCGTGGCTGCCCGACGCCGTGCAGGGGACGGGGGCGCTGCTGGCGCTGTTCGCCGCCGCGCTCGCCGGGGTGCTGGCGCTGCTCTACGTCGCCGCCGGCCTCGCCGCCGCGCTAACGGGGCGGCGCGGCTAGGGGCTCAGCGGGCGTCGCAGCCGCGGATGTCGACGGCGCGGGTCTCGCCGAGCACGGTGATGCGCACCGCCGAGCGGTCGAGCGCGAAGGGGCGGCCGCTGTTGTGGACCATCCGCACCGCCGCGCTCAGCGTGCCGCCGCGCCGGACGGTCTCGGGCTCGGAGACCCAGACGGCCGGATTGCCTGCCTCGACCACCACGTCCTCGCGGCCCGCCACGGGCGGCATCTCGATGTCGGCGACGAGGGCGAGCCCGTCTCCCGCCGGGCTGACGCGGCACGTCACGCCCTGCACCCCCGCCTCCGATTCGCTCAGCGGCCGGTCGGCGAGCCCGGCGACGATGCCCGGATCGCGTCGCCCGCCCACCGGGGGCAGGGCCACGGCGACGGGGACCTGCACCGGCAGGCAGATGTCGGCGCAGACGCCGAGTTCGAGCACCCCCTCGGCCCGCGCCGCGCCGGGCGCGTCGAGGGCGAACTCCATGGGGATGACGACGGAGCCGTCGTAGACGATCGAGCGCATCCCGTTGCTGCGCGCTACCTCCGGCACAGGCCAGTGCAGGTGCATCGCCGCGACGTTGTCGATGTCGGACCACAGGAACTCCGGCGGAATGCCGGTGTCGCCGGGCGCGCGCCAGTAGGTCTTCCACCCCGGCGCCAGGCTGATCGACAGGCCCGCCATGTGGGTGCCGCGCTCGGTCCGCCAGCCGGGCAGGATCTCGACGTCGACGATGCCGGGGGGCAGCTCGGCGGCGGCCGGCAGCGGGGTGGCGGCGAGGCCGCAGACGAGGGCGAGAAGTCGGAACATGCGGCGGACAATATGGGCGGGCGGGGGAATGGGAAGTCACGATCGGGCGAGACCGCGTGACAGCATCCCTTGCCAGTGGCCGCCGCGCGACACATCTTCCCTCTCATGATTTCACAACCCGACACTCTGTCCGGCAGCATGCTGATCGCGATGCCCGGCATGGGCGATCCCCGCTTCGAGCAGGCGCTGGTCTACATCTGCGCCCATTCCGAGGACGGCGCGATGGGCCTGATCGTCAACAAGCCGACGCCCGAGGTCCGCTTCAACGACCTGCTGAGCCAGCTCGAGATCCAGCCCGGCCCCGAGACGCGCGACATCCGCATCTACTACGGCGGCCCGGTCGAGGCGGCGCGCGGCTTCGTGCTGCACTCGGCCGACTACGCCTCGGAGGGCGCGACGATGCCGGTGGACACCGGCGTCGGCCTGACGGCGACGCTCGACGTGCTCGAGGAGCTGGCGCGGGGGCGCGGGCCGAAGAGCTCGCTGCTCGCGCTCGGCTACGCGGGCTGGGGGCCGGGGCAGCTCGAGGACGAGATCGGCCAGAACGGCTGGCTCACCTGCAGCGCGCGCGACGACCTGATCTTCGGGCGCGCCAACGAGCACAAGTGGACGGCCGCGCTGCGCTCGATGGGGATCGATCCGCTGCTGCTCTCCGGCGAGGCCGGGCACGCCTGAGCCGCGGGCTCAGGCCCCGGTGCGCCTTGTCTCGTGCTCGAAACGCTTGCGGGCGACCTGCTCGTTCGCGTCGGCCTTCTGCTGCGCCCGGAGCGCGGTCTCGACGAAGCTCAGGTGCGCCTCCACCGCCGCGCGAGCGCCGGCGGGATCGCGCGCGAGCAGGGCGTCGCGGATGTCGCGGTGCTGGTCGAGGAGCTGGTCTCGGGTGGTGCGCTGGCGGAACATGACGGAGCGGTTGTAGAACACGCCCTCCCGCAGCAGCTGGAACATCGAGCGCATCATGTGGAGCATCACCACGTTGTGGCTCGCCTCGATGATCGAGAGGTGGAAGTCGGCGTCGAGCGCCGCCTCCTCGGCCGGGTTGCGCTTGGCATGGGCGGCGCTCATCCGCTCGTACAGCGAGGCGATCACCTTGAGATCGGTGTCCGAGCCGAGCGTCGCCGCGCGCTCGGCGGCGAGGCCCTCCATGTCGCGGCGGAAGGTGATGTAGTCGTAGACCGCCTCGTCGTGGGTCGAGAACAGCCGCACCAGCGCATCCGAGAACGCCGAGCCGAGCACGTCGGCGACGTAGATGCCCGCCCCGGCGCGGCGCGACAGCAGCCCCCGGTCCTCGAGCTCGGCCACCGCCTCGCGCAGCGAGGGGCGCGAGACGCCGAGCCGGTCGGACAGCTCGCGCTCGGGCGGCAGCCGCTCTCCGGGGCGCAGGATGCCGCGCAGGATCAGCTGCTCCACCTGCCGCACGACGCCCTGCGAGAGCTTCTCGGGCTGGACCTTCTCGAACGGCATGGCGCGCGGCTCCTCCGGGGGATTGGTCAGAACATATGACCACCGCCGCGCGGGGACAACGAGATGGGGCCGTGCCACGAAGAAGGGGCCGCACCATGGCGGCCCCTGTCGGTGGTCCCGGTGAGGGCGTGGCCCCTTACGACGGCGGGTTGATGATGATCTCGACCCGGCGGTTCTGGCGGCGGCCGTCCTCGGTGAGGTTCGTCGCGATCGGCGCGTCCTCGCCGCGGCCGACGGTGTTGATCCGGCCGGCGGAGACGCCGCTCGAGATCAGCGTCGAGGTGACCGCCTGGGCGCGGCGGCGCGACAGGTTCTGGTTGTACGACGCCTCGCCGGTGTTGTCGGTGTGACCGATCACGGTGATCGTGGTGGAGGGGTAGTTGTTCAGGCTGCGGGCCAGCGCGTTGAGATCGGACTGCAGCGAGCCGCTCAGGGTGGCGCTGTCGGTGTCGAACAGGATGTCCTGCGGCAGGGTCACGACCAGCGAGTCGCCGGTGTTGTCGATCCGCACGTTGTTGCCCAGCGAGCGGCGCAGCTCGGCCTCCTGGCGGTCGAGCGAGTAGCCCACGCCCGCGCCCACCGCGGCCCCGACCAGCGCGCCGGCGGCGATGTTGCGGTTGCGCTCTTCGCGGCTGTCGTCGGAATCGGCGACGACGGCGCCCAGCAGCGCGCCGGCGGCGGCGCCGGTCAGCGCGCCGGTGCGGGTGTTGCGGTTGGGGTCGACGCCCGGGTTCGGGCTCATCATCGGATCGCGGGGCGCGCTACAGGCCGACAGGCCGAGCACGAGGGCGGTGGCGAGCACGACGGGGGATTTGATCATGGTCATTCGGATTTGTCTCTCTGTCCTTCGAAAGGGCATGCCTCGGCCCTGATGGCGCTACATATCGGACAGTTCCCGCTGCTATCCAATAGCAGAGGGCCTTTCGGCAGAAGTTAGCGCATAGCGCGCACCGGCCCGGCCGTTTAGGCGTCGGCGCGGGCGCTCTCCCAGGCGAGGATCGCGCGCTTGACGGGCAGGCCCCAATGATAGCCGCCGAGCGCGCCGGATTTGCGCAGCGCGCGGTGGCAGGGGATCAGGAAGCTGATCGGGTTGCGCCCCACGGCGGTGCCGACGGCGCGCACGGCGCGGGGGCTGCCGATGGCGGCGGCGATCTCGCTGTAGGTGGTAACGTGGCCCGACGGGATGCGCAGCAGCGCTTCCCAGACCTTGATCTGCAGCGGCCGGCCGATCAGGTGCATTGCCACCTCGCCGCGCCCGCCGAACGCCGCCTCCATCCACGGCGCGAGGGCGGCGGTGTCCTCGAGGTAGGTCGCCTTCGGCCAGCGCCCGGTGAGGTCGGCCATGGCCGCCTCTGGGCCGCTCTCGGCGGAGAAGGCGATGCCGCAGAGGCCGCGCTCGGTGCCCATGGCGAGAGCCGGGCCGAAGGGCGAGGCGAACCACCCCCAGCGGATCGTCAGCCCCTCCCCGGCGCGGGCGAAGTCGCCGGGGCTCATCGCCTCCCAGCGCAGGAACAGGTCGTGCAGCCGCCCCGAGCCGGACAGCCCCACGGCGTCCGACGTCGCCAGCGTGCTGAAGCGCTCGCGCAGCAGGCTCTTGGCGTGGCCAAGGGTGAGGTATTGCTGGTAGCGTTTGGGCGAGACGCCGACCCATTGCGAGAACACGCGCTGGAAGTGCGCCGGGCTCATGTTCATCGCGCCGGCCAGCGCCTCGAGCGAGAGCGGGGTCTCGGCGGCGTCGATCATCTCGATGGCGCGGCCGATGACGTGGTAATGATAGCGATCCGAGAGGTCCATGCGCCGAGACTAGGCCCGCCCGCGCCCGCGCGCGACCCGGTTCCTGCGCATCCCCGGCGCTTGCCGCGACGGCGCGGGGCGGGCATACCGCCCGGAATGGCCAAGCAACTCGATTACCAGACCCTGCGTGCCGTGTTCGCGCGCTTCCACGAGGCCGAGCCCGAGCCCAAGGGCGAGCTCGAACACGTCAACGCCTACACGCTCGTCGTGGCCGTCGCGCTGTCGGCGCAGGCGACCGACGCGGGCGTCAACAAGGCGACGCGGGAGCTCTTCAAGGTGGCCGACACGCCCGAGAAGATGCTCGCGCTCGGCGAGGAGGGGCTGATCGAGCACATCAAGACGATCGGCCTGTTCCGCCAGAAGGCCAAGAACGTCATCAAGCTCAGCCGCATCCTCGTCGAGGAGCATGGCGGCGAGGTGCCGAACTCCCGCGCCGCGCTGGTGGCGCTGCCGGGGGTGGGGCGCAAGACGGCGAACGTGGTGCTCAACATGTGGTGGCGCCACCCCGCGCAGGCGGTCGACACCCACATCTTCCGCGTCGGCAATCGCACCGGGATCGCACCGGGCAAGGACGTCGAGGCCGTGGAGCGCGCTATCGAGGACCACGTCCCGGCCGACTACCAGCTCCACGCGCATCACTGGCTGATCCTGCACGGCCGCTACATCTGCGTCGCCCGCAAGCCCAAATGCGCCGCCTGCCACATCTACGAATACTGCAGATACGAGGACAAGACCGCATGAAGACCTACAAGATCGTGGGGATCGGCAACGCCATCGTCGACGTGATCTGCCAGACCGGCGACGAGAGCCTCGACCTGCTCGGGATCGAGAAGGGCGTGATGCAGCTGATCGAGCGCGAGCGCGCCGAGATGCTCTACGGCGCGATGAAGGACCGGGTGCAGGCGCCGGGCGGCTCCGTCGCCAACACGCTCGCCGGGCTCGGGGCGCTCGGGCTGAAGACCGGCTTCATCGGCCGGGTCCGCGACGACGCGCTGGGCCGCTTCTACGCCGAGAGCATGGAGGAGCAGGGCTCGCGCTTCGTCAACACGCCGGTCGCGGGCGGCGATCTGCCGACCTCGCGCAGCATGATCTTCGTATCGCCCGACGGCGAGCGCTCGATGAACACCTACCTCGGCATCTCCGCCGAGATCGGCCCCGACGACGTCTCCGACGACGTGGCCGGCGAGGCCGAGATCCTGTTCCTCGAGGGCTACCTCTACGACAAGCCCAAGGGCAAGGACGCCTTCGATCGCGCCGCCCGCGTCTGCCGCGAGGCCGGGGGCATGGCCGGGATCACCCTCTCCGACCCGTTCTGCTGCGACCGCCACCGCGCCGACTTCCAGCGGCTCGTCGGCGAGCTCGACTACGTGATCGGCAACCAGGAAGAATGGCAGGCGCTCTACGAGACCGACCTCGACAGCGCGCTGAAGCGGGCGGCGCGCGAGTGCCGGCTGGTGGTCTGCACCCGCTCGGGCGAGGACGTGGTGCTGATCCGCGGCGAGGAGCGGGTCGTCGTGCCGGTGACGCGCGTCACGCCGGTCGACGCGACCGGCGCGGGCGACCAGTTCGCCGCCGGCTTCCTCTACGGCCTGTCGACGGGCCAGCCGCTCGAGGTCTGCGGGCGGATGGGCGTCGTCGCGGCGGCCGAGGTCATCGCCCATATCGGGCCGCGCCCGGCGTCGAACGTGCTGAACCTGTTCCGCGCGGCGGAGCTCGTCTGAGCCTCACTCCAGCGGCGGCACCACGACCCAGACCCGCACCTGCTGGCCGGTCTCGAGATCCTCGCAGGCCACGAGGGCCAGCGCCGGCTCATCCGGGCCGAGCCGCATGCCCGTGACGCCGCTGCACTCCTCGAGCGGACTGTCGTAGGCGGCGGCGTCGAAGCTGTCGGCCGCCTCCGCCCCGTCGACCTCCACCGGCGGCAGCACGGCGCGGGTGGCGGCGAGGGTCCGCTCGAGATGGGCGGAGAAGTTCTCGAGCGGAAGCTCGAAGGTCTCGCCGTCGTAGGTGGTCAGTTCGAGGCCCATCGGCCCCAGCGTCACCTCCTCGCCGAAGCGGGGATCGTCGAGCGGCCACGCCCCGTCGGCGGCGCGGGCGCGGTAGGGGTTGACCGGATCGACGAGGACCGGCGCGGCGATGCGCGGGTCGGCCTCGGGGCCGAGGTCGAGGATGCGGTCGACGGCGCGGTAGCGGGTGTCGCCGCCGGTGGCGAGGTCGCGGGTGATCAGCAGGGTGTCGATCTGGCGGACGGTGTGCAGGCCGTGGTTGTCGGTCACCTCGCGCAGGATCAGCACGCTGCCGTCGGTGCGCCCGAACAGGCGGTCGAACATGTTGACCACCCGCGGCGGCGTCGCCGCGGCGCTGGTCGCGGCCAGCAGCGTGGCCGCGAGGGCGAGGAGGAGGGGCGCGCGCACGGTCATTCTCCGAGCTTCGCGTGGACTTCGTCGAGGTCGATCTCGCCCGTCGGCATCTTGTTGGCCGGGTTCTGGAAGTCGTAGCGGAACAGGTTGAAGTCCTTCTTGTAGATTTCGTAGACGAGGTGCATCGACAGGTCGTCGAAGTAATCCTCCACCGGATGCGCCCGCTTCGGCCCGTGGCCCTCGCTCTCGTTGAAGCGCGGGATCCGGTCGAGCCTGATCTCGTGCGGCGTGTCTATGGCGTCGAGCACCTTCTGCATCCCGTCGTTGAATTGTTCGGTCCAGAAGATCCGGTCGTAGCGGCCGCCGTTGACGATGAACGTCGAGATATGCCCCGACATCGCCGACCAGTGGATATCGGGCTCCATCGGCCGGCGCCAGCGGATGGTGTCGCGCGCGAACAGCAGGAAGCGGCGGAAGCTCCTGATCTGGTCGAACTCGAAGTTCGTCTCCGGCTCGCCCACCTCGATCCCGTACTTCTGCACCAGCAGCGGCACGAGGTTGCCCCGGTAGCGCTTGCCGTTGCGCTGGATGCCGCAGATCTTGTCGAAGAACGAGCTCAGGATGCGGGTGTAGGGATTTCGCACGCAGGTGAAGGCGTAGCTGCGGTGGTCGCGCACGTTGGCGGTGATCTTCGGCTGGCTGTGCTCGTGGGCCCACTTGTGCAGGCCGGTCTCGGCGTCATGGATGTCGCCGTCGAAGAAGGTGCCGTGGTCGGAGTAGTACATGATCTGCCCGATCGTCGAGCAGGCGCATTTCGGCACCACCCGGTAGACCACGCTCTCGCTCTCCGTCATCCAGGTGCCGGGAAACCCCATTGCTCTGCCTCTTTGTCATCTGCCCCCGGCCCGCGCGTCGCCCGTCCGCGCCGGCTCCCCGCGGGCAAGGTCGCAAAA
The DNA here is from genome assembly GCF_000153305.1 of Oceanicola granulosus HTCC2516. Taxonomy (GTDB): domain Bacteria; phylum Pseudomonadota; class Alphaproteobacteria; order Rhodobacterales; family Rhodobacteraceae; genus Oceanicola; species Oceanicola granulosus. The sequence continues at coordinate 62,795 of NZ_CH724109.1, read as the reverse complement.
TGGCCCTGTATGTTCAATGTCTCTTCACGCTATCAGGAGAGAACGGGGCGGAGTGAGGCAGGCGGGCATCCGGCGACATGGCGAAGATTGCCTTCATATTGTTGTGCCACAAGAACCCCGAGGGGATCATCCAGCAGGCGCGGCAGCTGACGGCGGTCGGGGACTGCATCGCGATCCACTTCGACGCCCGCGCCCCGCGCGACGCCTTCCGCCGCATCCGCGAGGCCCTCGCCGACAACCCCAACGTCGCCTTCGCGCGCAGGCGGGTGAAGTGCGGCTGGGGCGAGTGGAGCCTCGTGCAGGCGACGATCAACGCGCTCGAGGCCGCCGTCGACGCCTTCCCGCGCGCGACGCATTTCTACATGCTCTCGGGCGATTGCATGGCGATCAAGTCGGCCGCCTATGCCCACAAGGTGCTCGACGAGCGTGACGTCGACTACATCGAGAGCTTCGACTTCTTCGAGAGCGACTGGATCAAGACCGGGATCAAGGAAGAGCGGCTGATCTACAGGCACGTCTTCAACGAACGCAATCAGAAGTGGCTGTTCTACCGATCGATCGCGGCGCAGAAGGCGCTCGGCCTGAAGCGCGAGATCCCGGCCGACCTGCAGATGATGATCGGCAGCCAGTGGTTCTGCCTGCGCCGCCGCACCATCGAGGCGGTGCTCGACTTCGCCCGGTCCCGGCGCGACGTGATGCGCTTCTTCCGCACCAGCTGGATCCCCGACGAGACGTTCTTCCAGACGCTGGTGCGCCACCTCGTGCCCGAGCCGGAGATCGTCTCGCGCTCACTGACGTTCCTGATGTTCACCGACTACGGAATGCCGGTGACGTTCTACAACGACCACTACGACCTGCTGATCGGGCAGAACAGCCTGTTCGCCCGCAAGATCAGCCCCGAGGCCGCCGACCTGCGGCACCGGCTGGGCCAGCTCTACGCCTCGGAACGGTCCGACTTCGACACCTCCAACGAGGGCCGGCGGCTGTTCCAGTTCCTCGCCGGGCGCGGCCGGATCGGGCGGCGCTACGCGCCCCGTTTCTGGGAGCGCGAGACGTCGCTCGGGCGCGACAAGGAGCTGCTGATCGTCGCCTGCAAGAAGTGGCACGTCGCCAAGCGGCTGCTCGGCTCGATCAAGCACCACACCAACATCCCCGCCATCGAGTACCTGTTCAACGAGGAAGACACCTGGCTGCCCGACCTCGGCGGCATCCAAGCGACGCTGGGCAAGCGCACCCGGCACCGCCGGGCGCTGATGCGGATGCTTTTCGAATACTTCGACACCGAGCGGCTGATCATCTGCCTCGACACCGCGTCGATCGACCTGATGCAGGACTTCTACTCCGACCGCTCCACCACGCGCCTGCTCGAGATCGATTGCAGCCTCTCCGACGAGTACCTGTTCGGCCATGCCCGCCGGGTCGGGCTCGCCGGGCCGGGCACCAGCCGCGAGGCGGTGGCGCGGCTGCTACCGACGATCCGCTACGACGTCGGCTACGAGAGCGAGCGCATCCGCGACCAGAACTTCCCCAACCACAGCCGCATCGCCGAGAGCGCAAGCCCCGAGGCCAACGCCCACGGCATCGCCGACTTCCTGTCGGTGAGCCCGGACGTCGCGCTCGGCATCGCCCAGACCCAGCATTTGTTCGTCGACTGAGAGGCCACCATGGAAGCGTACGATCCCGACAACATCTTCGCCAAGCTGCTGCGCGGGGAGATCCCGTGCGACAAGGTGATGGAGACCGAGCACTCGCTCGCCTTCCGCGACATCCGCCCGCAGGCGCCGACGCACGTGCTGGTGATCCCCAAGGGCGCCTACGCGAGCCTGGACGTCTTCTGCCAGACGGCGTCGGAGGCGGAGATCGTCGACTTCATGCGCACCGTCGGCGAGGTGTGCCGGCAGCAGGGCGTCGAGGAGGGCTTCCGGCTGATCGCCAACGCCCGCACCCACGGGGTGCAGGAGGTGCCGCACCTGCATGTCCACATCCTCGCCGGCCGCAGGCTTGGGCCGATGCTGTCGCTCTGACCCCGGCCGCCGCACCGGCCGAGGCGGCGGAGCCTCCGGCGGGGATTTTGCAGGACAGAGGCGGCGCCGGTCAGGCGCTGCGGGTGAGGGCGAGGAAGACGTCCTCAAGGTCGGCCTCCTCGGTGGTGACGTCCCGGATCGAGATGCCGGCCTCGCGCACCGCCGAGAGCACCGCCTCGGCGGGGAAGCGGCTGCTGGGGTAGGTGAAGACGAGGCTGCCGTCGGGCCGGGCCTCGCCGACGACGCCGTCGGGCAGGGGCGGCAGCGCCGCCGGGGCCTCGGGGCGCACGACGAGGGTCTTGCCGTCGAGCCGCGAGAGCAGGTTGGCGGTGGTGTCGCGCGCGGTGACCTCGCCGTGGTTGATGATGGCGATCTCGTCGCACATCTCCTGCGCCTCCTCGAGGTAGTGGGTCGTCAGGATGATCGTCATGCCGCGCTCGTTGAGGCGGCGCACGTTCTGCCAGAGCATGTTGCGCAGCTCGATGTCGACGCCCGCCGTCGGCTCGTCGAGCACCAGCACCTGCGGCGTGTGGACCAGCGCCTTGCCGAGCAGCAGCCGGCGGCGCATCCCGCCGGAGAGGGAGCGGGCGTAGGCGTCGGCCTTGTCGGTGAGGCCGATCAGATCGAGGATCTCGTCGGTGCGGCGGCGCGCGCGCGGCACGCCGTAGAGGCCGGCCTGCACCTCGAGCGAGGCGCGCGGGGTGAAGAACGGATCGAGGTGCAGCTCCTGGGGCATGACCCCGATGGCGGCGCGGGACTGGCGCGGCGCGCGGTCCTGGTCGAAGCCCCAGATCCGCACCGCGCCCTCGGTCTTGACCACGAGCCCGGCGAGGATGTTGATCAGCGTCGACTTGCCCGCGCCGTTGGGCCCGAGCAGCCCGAAGATCGAGCCGCGCGGGATCTCGAGGTCGATCCCCTTGAGCGCCTCCTTCGCCTCGCTGCGGGCGGTGGCGGCGTAGGTCTTGCGCAGGGTCTCGATCTCGATGGCGTTGGCACTCACCGTGGCGTCTCCTCGGGCTGGTCGGGCTCGGCGCCTTGACAGCGCGTCCGCGGGATGTATGCCGGTGAGCGTGCCGCGGCAACCGGACGAGATGGACCGACATGACCCTTCCTGCCCCCGAGACCAAGATCGTCAGCCAGTGGCGTGTCGCCTGCGACGGCAGCGAAGGCGCGCTGGGCCATCCCCGCGTCTGGCTGCCGATCCCGCACGAGACGGGCTACGTCGATTGCGGCTATTGCGACGCCCGCTACGTGCACGAGAGCTTCGCCGACAAGATCAAGTGAGCGCCGCGCCGCGCGCGCTTGCGATGAGCGGGACGTGAGGGCGCACCCGCTGGCCTCCGGCCACCGGTTCGGGCTAAACCCGGCCGGCGCAGGCTGTTCGAGGGAGTTCCGGCGATGACATTCGGCAAGGGGTGCCACCTGCACCTGATCGACGGCTCCGCCTTCATCTTCCGCGCCTACCACGCGCTGCCGCCGCTCACCCGGCCCTCCGACGGGGCGCCCGTCGGGGCGGTGTCGGGCTTCTGCAACATGCTGCAGAAGTACATCGACACCAACTCCGGCGCCGACGCGGCGACACATGTGGCGGTGATCTTCGACAAGGGCAGCCAGACCTTCCGCAACGAGATGTTCGACCAGTACAAGGCGAACCGCTCGGAGATGCCCGAGGACCTGCGCCCGCAGATCCCGCTGACCCGCCGCGCGACCGAGGCGTTCAACATCGCCTGCAAGGAGATGGAGAACTACGAGGCCGACGACATGATCGCCGCCCTCGCCTGCCAGGCCCGCGCCGCCGGGGGCCGGGTCACCATCGTGTCGTCCGACAAGGACCTGATGCAGCTCGTCGGCGACGGCGTGGAGATGCTCGACCCGATGAAGAACCGCCGCATCGACCGCGACGGCGTGTTCGAGAAGTTCGGCGTGTTCCCCGACCGGGTCGTCGACGTGCAGGCGCTCGCGGGCGACTCGGTCGACAACATCCCCGGCGCGCCGGGGATCGGCATCAAGACGGCGGCGCTGCTGATCAACGAGTACGGCAGCCTCGAGGAGCTGCTCGAGCGGGCGGAGGAGATCAAGCAGCCCAAGCGGCGCCAGACGCTGATCGAGTACCGCGCCCAGATCGAGCTCTCCAAGCGGCTGGTGCAGCTCGACTGCGACACCCCGCTCGACTTCACGCTCGACGATCTCGAGATGCGCGAGCCCGATCCGGAGCGGCTGCTGGGCTTCCTCGCCGAGATGGAATTCCGCACCATCGCGCGGCGCATCAGCGACAAGCTCGGCGTCGAGGCGCCGGCGATGCCGGAGCGCGCGGCGGGGCCGGCGGCGCCGGTCGAGGAGGCCGTCGAGGCGCCGCCGTTCGAACACGCGGCCTACGAGCGCATCGCCGATGCCGCGGCGCTGGAGCAGTGGATCGCGCGCGTCTACGACCGCGGCTACGTCGCGCTGCGCCCGATCGCCGACAGCGCCTCGGAGACCACCTGCGCCCTCGTCGGCCTCGCGCTCGCGGTCGAGCCGGGGCAGGCGGGCTACCTGCCGCTGCGCCACGTGGGCGACAGCGAGCAGGGGCTGTTCGGCTCGTCCGATCTCGCCGAGGGGCAGATGGACTTCGACGCCGCGCTGGCGCTGCTGCGGCCGATGCTGGAGGACGACAGCATCATGAAGGTGGCGCAGGACGCGAAGGCGGCGATGAAGCTGCTCGGGCGCCACGGCATCGCGCTCGCGCCGGTCGACGACACCCACCTGCTGAGCTACGCGCTCAATTCCGGCCTGCACGGCCACACGCTCGACACCCTGTCGGACCGTCTCCTCGGGCACCGGCCGATCGAGCTGAAGTCGGTCGTCGGCACCGGCAAGTCGGCCCGCACCTTCGACCGGGTGCCGGTGGAGGCGGTGACGCCCTACGCCGCCGAGGAGGCCGACATCGTGCTGCGGCTGTGGCAGGCGCTGAAGCAGCAGCTCTTCCGGAAGCAGGTCACCCGGGTCTACGAGACCCTCGAGCGGCCCCTGATCCCGGTGCTGGCGGGGATGGAGCGGGCGGGGATCCGGGTCGACCGGGACACGCTGTCGCGGATGTCGAACGCCTTCAGCCAGAAGATGGCCGGGCTGGAGGCGGAGGTCTACGAGCTGGCGGGGCGCGAGTTCAACCTCGGCTCGCCCAAGCAACTCGGCGAGATCCTGTTCGACGAGCTCGGCCTGCCCGGCGGCAAGAAGGGCAAGACCGGCGCCTACGGCACCGGCGCCGACGTGCTCGAGGACCTTGCCACCGAGCACGACCTTCCCGGCCGGATCCTCGACTGGCGCCAGATCAGCAAGCTCAAGTCCACCTACACCGACTCGCTGCAGGGCTACATCCAGCCCGAGACCAGCCGGGTCCACACCTCCTACAGCCAGGCCGGCGCCGCCACCGGCCGGCTCGCCTCGACCGAGCCGAACCTGCAGAACATCCCGGTGCGCACCGAGGAGGGGCGGCGGATCCGCGAGGCCTTCGTCGCCGATCTGGGCAAGGTGCTGGTCAGCCTCGATTACAGCCAGATCGAGCTGCGCATCCTCGCCCACGTCGCCGGGCTCGACGCCCTGCGGGAGGCGTTCCGCAGCGGCCAGGACATCCACGCCGCGACCGCGTCGGAGATGTTCAACGTGCCGCTGGAGGAGATGACGCCCGACGTGCGGCGGCAGGCGAAGGCGATCAACTTCGGGGTGATCTACGGGATCTCGGGCTTCGGCCTGGCGCGCAGCCTGCGGATCCCGCGCGAGGAGGCTCAGGGGTTCATCAACCGCTACTTCGAGCGCTTCCCGGGGATCCGCGACTACATGGACGAGACGGTGGCCTTCGCCAAGGAGCACGGCTTCGTGCAGACGCTGTTCGGGCGCAAGATCCACACTCCCGAGATCAACGCGAAGGGCCCCGGCGCCGGCTTCGCGCGGCGCGCCGCGATCAACGCGCCGATCCAGGGGACCGCGGCCGACGTGATCCGCCGCGCGATGGTGCGGATGCCCGCCGCCATCGAGGGGCTGCCCGCGACGATGCTGCTGCAGGTCCACGACGAACTGCTGTTCGAGGTGGAGGAGGGCGCCGTCGAGGCGCTCGTCGCCGCCGCGCGCGAGGTGATGGAGGCGGCCGCGATGCCGGTGGTGCAGTTCACCGTGCCGCTGGTCGTCGACGCAGGGCAGGGCACGAACTGGGCCGCCGCGCACTAGAAGGAGGGCTGCACCAGCGCGGCTGCCTCCCCGCCTGGCCTGAGTGGTAGCTGCGCCAATCGCGTCGCCCGAAGCTGCGTTGCCGGAAGCAGCCTCCGGCCGCCACCCACTCCGCCCGGCCCCCGGCCGGGCAGCGCCGTCCCGCCCCCCCGGGGCGGCGCTTTTGGCGAAGGTCCGTCCACCGGCGCGACGGGCGTGCTTCTGTTGATGTCCCGCGAAGCTGACCCCCGCCCCGGCGGGCCGGCGCTGCCCGGCCTCGCGTCGCACTGACGTCGCTCCGAGGCCGCTCGGCCACGGGCAGGCGGGGACCGCTCAAACGAAAAGGGCCGGGGAAACCCCCGGCTCACAGACGCCCATGAGAAGAGCGTCAGGCGATCAGTTCACCGCCTTGGCGTCCACGACGTCCTTGTCGTCGGTCGAGGGCCCCTTGGCGATCTCGATCCGGCGCGGCTTCAGCGCCTCGGGGACTTCGCGCACCAGGTCGATGTGCAGCATCCCGTCGCGGTGGCTGGCGCCGGTGACGCGGACGTGGTCGGCGAGGTGGAAGCGGCGCTCGAAGGCGCGCGTGGCGATGCCGCGGTGCAGGTACTTGCGGTCACCGTCCTGCTCGGCCTTGCGGCCGGACACGATCAGCGCGTTCTCACGGACTTCGACGCCGAGGTCCTCGTCGGAGAACCCGGCGACGGCGACGGAGATGCGCCAGGAATCGTCGGCGGTCTTCTCGATGTTGTAGGGGGGATAGGACTGATCGGCGGGATCGCTGAGAACGCGGTCCATCATGTCGGCGATCTGGTCGAAGCCGACGGTTGCGCGGTAGAGCGGCGCAAGGTCAAACGTACGCATGGGTTATCCTCCATTGAGCGACAACGTTGCTATGTATGGCCCTCCACGAGGGAGCGGCCGGAAGCGCGAGACCCGGTCACCGGCGTCTCACGCGAAGGATCTGGGAATGCCCCCGCGCCATGTCAAGTAGGCCGGGCTTCAGCCCGGCACGATGCGCGGAGCCGGTCTACGGCCGGACGAACTTCGCCCCGGTGTCGCTTCCGCTGCCTTCTCCGGGCCGAACCACGCGGATCTGCGAGCGCGCGATGCCGCCATACTGTCCGGCCCCCCGCGCCATCTCGGCGCGCAGCTGCGCCAGCGGCGCATCGAGGGCGAGACCGAGCGCCACCCGGCCCTGCTCGATTTCCGCCTTCGCCGAGACCAGCGACACGATCCGCGCCCGTCCGCCCGCAAGCGTGAAGACCGGCGCGCCCGACGAGCCGAAATCGACGCTGCAGGCCATCACGATCACCCCCGCCTGTTCGCCCAGCACGCCGCACATCTCCTGCAGCGACGGCGCCTCGGCCCGGTCGATCGCGTAGGAGACGACGCCGACCGCCTCGCCCGCACGCGGATGGTGGCCCGTTTCGAAGGGCACGATCCGGGTTGAGCGGATCGGCTGGTCGAGCTCGAGCAACGCGAGGTCGCGGCCGACGTTCGCCATCTCCGCCGCGCCGCCGTGGACGTAGTCCGGCAGGTGCAGCGCCCGCCGCACCCCGCGATAGGCCAGCGCGCGGCCGTTGCGCAGCCCGGCGAGGAACTGGAACCGGGTCGGGTCGATCAGCGTGCCGCTGTCGGTGTCGTAGAGGCAGTGCGCGGCGGTGACGACGAGGTCCTCGGCCACCAGCGCGCCGGTGCAGAAGCCCTTGCCGTCGATGTCGAGCCGCCCGACCGCCTCCCATCCGCGCGCCGCGTCGCCGGTCTGGAGCGACTGCAGCGCGGCCTCCTGGGCCGCGGCGCCGCCGGCAAACAGGCCGAGGAGGCAGAGAAGGCGGATCAGCATGGCGGGAACTCCGGTGGCGGCGCCGAGGTGGGCTAGCAACGAATTGAGGCGAGATTGCGGCGCCTGCCCTCAGGTCAGCGCGGGCGGCCGCGCGGGTGTGTCTTCGAGCGCCGGCGGCTTCGGGCCGCCCGTGGCCCAGTCCAGCAGCTCGACCGTGTGCACCACCGGCACGCCGGTGCCGCTGCCGATCTGCATCATGCAGCCGATGTTGCCCGCCGCGATGACGTCCGGCGCCAGGGCCTCCAGCGTGTCGACCTTTCGCGCTTTCAGCTGCCCCGAGATCTCGGGCTGCATCAGGTTGTACGTTCCCGCCGAGCCGCAGCAGAGGTGACTGTCGGCCGGCTCCACCACCTCGAAGCCGGCCGCCTTGAGCAGCGCCTTCGGGTGGCTCTTGATCTTCTGCCCGTGCTGGAGCGAGCAGGCCGCATGGTAGGCCACCCGAAGCCCGCGCCCGCCGCCCTCGATCAGCCGCGTCGCCTCCGTCCCGGCGATGTCCTCGCGCGCGGGCTGCCGCGTCTCCGCGGGCACCTCGGCCATGAGTTCGGCGAGCACCTCCGAGACGTCCTTCGCCAGCGCCGCCACTTGCGCCGCCGGCTCGGCCAGCGCGGGATCGGTGCGGAACATGTGGCCGTAATCCTTGACCGTCGTGCCGCAGCCCGAGGTGTTGACGACGATCGCGTCGAGCCCCGGCCCGTCGATCTCGCGGCTCCAGGCGCGGATGTTGCGCGCGGCGTGGCCGTGGCTGTCGTCGGCCTTGCCCATGTGGTGCGTCAGCGCCCCGCAGCAGCCCGCGCCCTCGGCGACGACCACGTCGCAGCCCAGCCGGGTGAGCAGCCGGATCGTGGCGTCGTTGATGTCGGTGTTGAGCGCCCGCTGCGCGCAGCCGGTCATCAGCGCCACCCGCCTGCGGCGCGGGCCGATGGCGGCGTGGGTCTGGGGATCGTCGTTGTGCGAGACCGGCGGGATGCGCCGCGGCGCCATCTCGACCATCGCCCGCAGCCGCGCGTCGGGCAGCAGCCCGCGGACCGGCCGCGCGAGCTTCGCCCCCAGCAGCGCCAGCCGGAAGCGCCCCGGATAGGGCAGGATCCGCGCCAGCATCCAGCGCAGCGCCCGGTCGGGCCACGGGCGACGGTAGTGCTCCTCGATATAGGCGCGGGCATGGTCGACGAGGTGCATGTAGTGCACGCCCGACGGGCAGGTCGTCATGCAGGCGAGGCAGGAGAGGCAGCGGTCGATGTGAGTGACGGTCCTGTCGTCGGGCACCCGCTCGTTCTCGAGCATGTCCTTCATCAGGTAGATGCGCCCGCGCGGCGAATCGAGCTCGTCGCCGAGCACCTGGTAGGTCGGGCAGGTGGCGGTGCAGAAGCCGCAATGGACGCAGGCGCGCAGGATCTCGTTGGCGCGCGCGGTGTCGGGATCGGCCAGCTGCTCGGGGGTGAAGGTGGTCTGCATCTGCGCTCCTCGGCGTCAGGCCATGAGGCCGGGGTTCAGGATGCCGCGCGGGTCGAAGCGGGCACGCAGCCCCGCGCTCAGCGCGGCGACGGGGGCAGGCTCGGGCTGGAACACGGGCACGACGGCGCGGGTCTCGGGCGCGGCGCGCACCAGCGTGGCGTGGCCGCCCAGCTCGGCGAGCCGCGCCCGCAGCAGCGCCGCCCCGGCGTCGCCGCCGTCCTCCACCAGCAGCCAGAGCAAGCCGCCGCCCCAGTCACGCAGCGCCCGGTGCGCCAGGCCGGCTTCGCCCAGCGCCTCCGTCAGCCGCACGCCGCGGGAGGGGCGCAGCGACACCCGCCACACCGCGCCCGCGCGCCCGGCGAAGGGCGTGACGTCCCGGACCTCGCGCCAGAGCGCGGCGCTCGCCGCGCCCTCCACCGGCGCGAAGCCCTCGAGCAGCGCCCCCAGCCGCTCGCCCCGGTAGGCGACCGACTCCGGCAGCCCCTCGATCCGCACCCGCGTCTCCGCCGCGCCCGCGACCCCCTCGTCGAGATGCGCCGCCCCGGTGACGTCGTAGGGTGAGCCCAGCGCCGCCGTCAGCGCCGCCACGCCGGCCTCCGCCGCCAGCCCGCGCGCCACCAGCGTCATCTCCGCCGCCGGCTCGGCGAGCACCTTCAGCGACACCTCGCTCAGCACCCCGAGCGTGCCCCACGAGCCGGCCATCAGCTTGACCAGGTCGTAGCCGGTGACGTTCTTCATCACCCGCCCGCCGTTCTTGACCACCCGCCCCGCGCCGTCGATGAACCGCACGCCCAGCAGGAAATCCCGGGCCGCGCCGACGTTGACCCGGCGCGGCCCGCTGGCGTTGGCCGCGAAGACCCCGCCGATGGTCGGCGCGCCCGCGGTGCCCAGCAGCGCCCGGTGGTCGATCGGCTCGAAGGCCAGCCGCTGCCCCTGCTCGGCCAGCACCGCCTCGACCTCCGCCAACGGCGTCCCCGCCCCCACCACGAGCGTCAGCGCCCCCGGCTCGTAGAGGCGCACGCCCGTCAGCCCCGCCGTCGACAGCACCTCGCCCGCCACCGGCCGCCCGACATCCCGCGTCCCGCCGCCGACGATCTTCAGCGGCCCCGCCGCCCCGGCCACCAGCGCGGCCAGTTCCTCTTCGCTCTCAGGTCTCATGGTCTCTGTTCTTCAAGTATCCCGGGGGAGTCGCCGAAGGCGACGGGGGCAGCGCCCCCAGTGTCACCGCTCACGCCGCGCGTCGCCGGGCCGAGGCGTCGAGCGGAAACACCTTCGCGGCGTTCAGCAGCCACGCCGGATCGAACACGTCCTTCACCGCCATCTGCGCCTCCAGGTCGTCGGGGCCGTACTGCACCGCCATCAGGTCGCGCTTCTCGACGCCCACCCCGTGCTCCCCGGTGAGGCAGCCGCCGACCTCGACGCAGAGCCGCAGGATGTCGGCGCCCATCTCCTCGGCCTTCTCGAGGTCGCCGGGGCGGTTGGCATCGAACAGGATCAGCGGGTGCATGTTGCCGTCCCCGGCGTGGAACACGTTGGCGACCTCCAGCCCGTAGCGCCCGGACAGGGCGCGGATGCCGCCGAGCACCTCGGGCAGGCGGCTGACGGGGATCGTGCCGTCGAGGCACATGTAGTCGTTGATCTGCCCCATCGCCCCGAAGGCCGACTTGCGCCCGAGCCAGATCCGCGCGGCCTCGTCGGCATCCGCCGCCTCGCGCAGCTCGACGGGGTCGTGGCGGCGCGCGATCTCGAGGATCAGGGCGAGCTGCTCGTCGATCTCGCCGGGCGCGCCCTCGACCTCGACGATCAGCAGCGCCTCGCAATCCGGATAGCCCGCCCCGGCGAAGGCCTCGCAGGCGCGGATGCAGGGGCGGTCCATGAACTCGATCGCCACCGGCAGGACGCCGGCCTTGATGATGTCGCTCACGCAGGCCCCGGCGACCTCGTTGCTGTCGAAGCCCATGAGCACGGGGCGCGCGCCCTCGGGCTTGGGCAGGATGCGCAGCGTCGCCTCGGTGACGACGCCGAGCTGGCCCTCGCTGCCGCAGATCACGCCGAGCAGGTCGAGCCCGCCGGCGTCGAGATGCCCGCCGCCCAGCTCGATCACGGTGCCGTCCATGAGCACCATCGTCACGCCGAGCAGGTTGTTGGTCGTGACGCCGTATTTCAGGCAGTGCGCGCCGCCCGAGTTCATCGCGATGTTGCCCGCGATGGCGCAGGCGAGCTGCGACGAGGGATCGGGGGCGTAGAAGAACCCGTCCTCCTCGACCGCGCCGGTGACGGAGAGGTTGGTGCGCCCGGTCTGCACCCGGATGAAGCGGTCGCCGTAGGCCGTCTCCAGCACCCGGTTCAGCCGCGCCACGCCGAGGATCACGCTGTCCGCCGTCGGCAGCGCCCCGCCCGCGAGCGAGGTGCCCGAGCCGCGCGGCACGACGGGCACACCCTCCTCGTGGCAGACCCTGAGCACCGCGGCGACCTCCTCGGTCGAGGCCGGCAGCACCGCGCAGAGCGGCGGGCAGCGGTAGGCGGTGAGCGCGTCGCACTCGTAGGCGCGGGTCTCGGCCGGATCGTGGATCACGCCGGACGCGGGCAGCACCGCCTGCAGCCGCTCGACGACACGGGCCTTCTTGGCGAGCACGGCGGCGCTCGGGGTCGGCATCTCCATCGGGCGGCTCCTCTCGGCCAGGCGGGCGGATTGGTCAAAAGATATGACCAATCCGGCACGAGCGCAAACGGCAAGTCCGCGGCCCCTTGCCTCGCCCCCGGCGGCGCGGCAAGACCTTCGCATGCTCTGGGTCAAGGTCATACACCTGCTCTGCGTGCTCGGCTGGATGACCGGGATCTTCGCCGTGCCCCGCGCGCTGATCTTCTGGAAGCGCGAGCACGCCGCCTCCGGCAGCCTCGGCCCGGCGGGCGACCTGACGATCCGCCTGTTCCGCTTCTCCGCCGGCCTCGGCGTCATCGCCATCGTCACCGGGCTGTCGCTCGCCTGGTGGCTCGGCTGGCCCGGCTGGTCGCTGCTCAAGGCGGCGCTCGTGGCGCTGCTCGCGGCGCACTACGCCTGGACGGGCCGGCTCGTGCTGCGCGCCCGGCGCGGCCTGTTCGACGAGAGCGACCGGTTCCTGCGCATCTACAACGAGGCGAGCGTGCTGGTGGTGATCGCGATCCTCTGGGCCGTCGTGTTCCGGCCGTTCTGATGATGAGCCCGGTCGACGTCCTCGCCCTGTTGTCGCCGCGCGATTTCGCGGCGCTGGCGTTCCTGGTGCTCGGCTCGGTCCTGATCGGCTGGCACATCGAGCACCCGCCCGCCCGGCGGCCGTCGGTGACCAAGCTGATGAGCCAGTACCGGCGCGACTGGATGGAGAGCTTTGTCGAACGCGACGTGCGCATCTTCGACAGCCAGATCCTGTCGTCTCTCCGGCAGGGGACCAACTTCTTCGCCTCGACCTGCATCCTCGCCATCGGCGGCGCCCTGGCGCTGGTGGGCAACACCGAGCCGCTGACCGGTATCGCCGAGGAACTGACGGACGAGCAGCGGCCCGAGCTGCTCTGGCAGATCAAGCTGCTGGTGGTGGTGCTCTACCTGACCTCGGCGTTCCTACGCTTCGTATGGGCCAACCGGGTGTTCGGCTATTGCGCCGTGGTCATGGCCTCGGTGCCCAACCTGCCCGTCACCGACGACGCCCGCGACCGCGCCCGCCGCGCCGGCGAGCTCAACATCCGCGCGGCGGTGAACTTCAACCGCGGCCTGCGCTCGATGTACTTCGCCCTCGGCAGCCTCGCCTGGATCCTCGGCCCCACCGCCCTTGCCGCCGCAACCGCCGCGACGCTGTGGGTCGTCTGGAGCCGCGAGTTCGCCTCAATCCCGCGCCGGATCATCGAGCGGTGAGGGGGCGGGGTG
>NZ_CH724109.1:2500-49296 GCF_000153305.1 Oceanicola granulosus HTCC2516 | reverse complement strand
CGGCTCCACCCGCCTCCACGCGCCGCCGCAGCCCCCTGCCGCCCCTACACCTCCCCCGCTCCCTCCGTTAAACGTGCCGCAACGAAGGAGCCGCCCGCATGACCGACACCGTCCTCGCCAATGCCCGTCTGATCGACCCCGAGGCGGGGAGCGAGCGCGCCGGCGGCCTGCGGATCGTCGACGGGCGGATCGCGGCGCTGATCGAGGGGCCGGAGGTGCCCGAGGGCGCGCTCGACTGCCGGGGCGCGTGCCTCGCGCCGGGGATCGTCGATCTCGGCGTGAAGGTCTCCGAGCCCGGCGAGCGCCACAAGGAGAGCTTCGCCTCGGCCGGCCGCGCCGCCGCGGCCGGCGGCGTCACCACCATGGTCACCCGCCCCGACACGGCTCCGGCCATCGACACGCCCGAGACGCTGGAATTCGTCGCCCGCCGCGCCAGCGCCGACTCCGTCGTCCGGGTGCTGCCGATGGCGGCGCTGACGAAGGGCCGGGCCGGGCGCGAGATGACCGAGATCGGCTTTCTGCTCGACGCCGGCGCGGTCGCCTTCTCCGACTGCGACCGCGTCGTGGCCGACACCAAGGTCTACGGCCGCGCCCTCGCCTACGCCCGCTCCCTCAGCGCGCTCGTCGTGGCGCACGCCCAGGAGCCGCGCCTGTCGGACGGGGCCTGCGCCACGTCGGGCAAGTTCGCCTCGCTGCGCGGCCTGCCCGCGGTCTCGCCGATGGCCGAGCGGATGGGCCTCGACCGCGAGATCGGCCTCGCCGAGATGACCGGAGCGCGGCTCCACATCGACCAGGTCACCACCGCCCGCGCCCTGCCACCGCTCGAGCGGGCCAAGCGCAACGGCCTCGACATCACCGCCGGGGTGTCGATCCACCACCTGACGCTCAACGAGTTCGACGTCGCCGACTACCGCACCTTCTTCAAGGTCAAGCCGCCGCTCCGGGCCGAGGACGACCGGCTCGCGGTGGTCGAGGCGGTGGCCTCGGGGCTGATCGACATCGTCTGCTCGATGCACACGCCGCAGGACGAGGAATCCAAGCGCCTGCCCTTCGAGGAGGCGGCGAGTGGCGCCGTGGCGCTCGAGACGCTGCTGCCCGCCGCGATGCGGCTGGTCCATGCCGGCCACATCTCGCTGCCCAGGCTGTTCGCGGCCATGTCGCTCAATCCCTCGCGCCGGCTCGGCCTGGAGACGGGCCGGCTCGCCGAGGGCGCGCCGGCGGACCTCGTGCTGTTCGATCCCGACGCCCCGTTCCTGCTCGATCGGTTCGCGCTGAAGTCGAAATCGAAGAATACCCCCTTCGACGGCGCGCGAATGCAGGGCAAGGTGGTCGGCACATGGGTCGGGGGCCGGCGAGTCCACGGCTAGCCCCCGCGGGGACAACGAGAGGACGAGGATACCCGACATGACCACAGCCGCCGCCCTGCTCGCGCTCTGGACGCTGCTCGGCTACCTGCTCGGCTCGGTGCCGTTCGGGCTGCTCATCACCCGCCGCCTCGGGCTCGGCGACCTGCGCGCCATCGGCTCGGGCAACATCGGCGCGACCAACGTGCTGCGCACCGGCGACAAGCGCGCCGCGGCGGCGACGCTGCTGCTCGACGGCAGCAAGGCGGCGGTGGCGGTGCTGCTGGCGCGCGCGCTGAGCGGGCCCGACGCGGCGCAGGCGGCGGGGCTCGCGGCGTTCGTCGGACATTGCTTCCCGGTCTGGCTCAACTTCCGGGGCGGCAAGGGCGTGGCGACGTTCTTCGGCCTGCTGCTCGCGCTGGCCTGGCCCGTCGGCCTCGCCGCGGCCGCGACGTGGCTCGCCGCCGCCGCCCTGCTGCGCTATTCCTCCCTCGCCGCGCTGCTCGCCGCCGGGCTGGCGCCGCTCTGGGCGGCGCTGCTGGGGCACGGCGATCTGGTCCTGCTGACCATCGTCCTCGCGCTCCTCGTCTACGGGCGGCACTGGAGCAACATCGCCCGCCTGCGCGCGGGCACCGAGCCGAAGATCGGCCAGAAGCTCGAGGGCAAGGCATGAGACGCGCGCTTCCCCTCCTCCTCGCGCTCGCCGCGCCCCCCGCCGCCGCGCAGGACTTCGCGCCGCGGGTGCAGGCGATCCTGACCGAGGCCGCCAACGAGTGCGCCGCGCTCGACGCCGGGTCGCTCGAGGTGGCGCCGGAGGGCGTCACCCGCGTCGATCTCGACGGCGACGGCAAGGCCGATGACCAGGTGGTCGATTTCGAGCACATCTTCTGCCAGTGGAACATGAGCGCCTGGCACGGCACCGGCGGCGCGCCGATCCACTTCGTGATCGACGGGCAGACGTCGGAGCGGTGGTGGGGCTTCACCTGGGACGTGGTCGACTTCCACGGCACGCGGGTGATCCTGCTGTCGCGCCACGGCTCCACCTGCGACGATTACGGCGCCGCGCCCTGCGTGCAGGCGATGGTCGCCTTCGACGGCGACTTCCAGGTCGTCCGCTTCCCGATGTCGGAGGAAGAGGCCGCCGAGCGCTGACCGGCGGGCCCTCGGCCCCTCATACCACCCGCCGCACCATCGTCGTCGCGGAGCCGAACCCGAACAGCACCCGCAGCAGCGCGCCGCTGTGCCGCCGCCCCACCGCGACGAAGCCGCGCCGCTCGTAGAGCTGGCGGGCGCGCTCGTTGCCCTCGATCACGTCGAGCCGCACCTCCGGGCAGGAGCGCCGCGCCGCCTCGCGGGCCAGCGCCTCGATCAGCGCGGTGCCGACGCCGCGCCCGCGCGCGCCCTCGGTGACGAAGATGCCGTCGACCAGCAGCTGGTCCCCCGCCACCGGCCGCACCAGCAGCCCGAGGCAGGCCGCCCGCCACAGCGCCCCGCCGATCCCGTAGACCGCGCGCAGCTCCCGCACGCCGCCGCCCACCAGCGCGCCGCCCTCGGCATGGAAGCCCGCGACGCCGAGCAGCGTCTCGTCGGTGTCGTAGGCGCAGAGCGCGTGGGCCGGGCTCGCGACGCGGGCGATGAAGGCGAGCGCCAGCGGCTCCGGGCCGAGCACCCGGCCGAGCTTGCCGCCGAAGGCCTGCCAGTAGAGCCGCGCCAGTTCGCCCCGGTCCTGTGGCCGGAACCCGTGGCGCACGTTCACAGCCCGAAGCTCCCGTAGGGCAGGAAGCGCACCGGATCGCCCTCGGCGATCTCCGCCGCGCCGTCGGGCAGCTCCACCAGCCCCTCGGCCCAGCTCAGCGACGTGATCCGCCCCGAGCCTTCCGACGCGAACACCTCCGCCCGCCCGTCGCGCAGGCGCGCGCGCAGGTACTCCCGCCGCCCCGGTTTCTTGCGCTTGGCGAAGGCGGCCGGGAGGTCGAAGCCCTCCGGCGCGGCCCAGTCCGCCCCGGCGAGGCGCAGCAGCGCGGGGCGCGCGAAGATCAGGGTGCAGACGAAGGCGGCGACCGGATTGCCCGGCAGGCCGAACACCGGCACCCCGCCCCACATGCCGAGCGCCAGCGGCCGGCCCGGCTTCAGCGCCACGCGCCACGTCGCCATCGAGCCGGTCTCCGACAGCAGCCGGCTCATGTGGTCCTCGTCGCCCGCCGACGCGCCGCCCGACGTGAGGATCGCGTCCGCTTCGCCGGCGGCGCGGTCGAGGGCGGCGCGGACGGCGTCGGGGTCGTCGGGCACGATGCCGAGGTCGAGCGGCACCATCCCCCAGCGCGCCAGCGTGGCGAGCAGCATCGGGCGGTTGGCGTCCACGGTCTGCGCCGGGCTGTCGGCGTCGCCGCCCTCGGCAAGCTCGTCGCCCGTCGAGAGCACCGCGACGCGCAGCGGGCGGTGCACCGTCACCCGCCCCAGCCCGGCGGCGGACAGGGTGGCGAGGTCGGCCGGCGTGAGGCGGCGGCCGGCAGGCAGGACGGTGTCTGCGGGGGCGATGTCCTCGCCCGCGCGCCGGGTGTTGGCCCCGCGCCGGAGCGGGCCGTGGAAGGCGATGCGCTCGCCGTCGCTCGCGGTGTCCTCCTCGAGGATCACCGTGTCGACCCCCTCGGGCAGCAGCGCGCCCGTCAGGATCCGCAGCGCGCAGCCCTCCGGCACCCGCCCGCCAAAGGGCGCCCCGGCGGCGGCGCGCCCGGCGAGCAGCGGCAGCTCCTGCGGCCCCGCGCCCGTCGCGGCGTGGGCGAAGCCGTAGCCGTCGACGGCGGCATTGGCCCCGGGCGGATGGGCGCGACGGGCAACGGCATCGCGCGCCAGCACCCGGCCCTCGGCCTCGGCGACGGCGATGTCCCCGGTGCCGGTGACGGGACGGATGCGCGCGCGCAGCTCGGCGAGGGCGGTGTCGACGGGCGTCCAGTCGGTGCCGCGCGGCAGGGCGAAGCAGTCGTCGCTCAGCGGCGGCGGCGCGAGCGGGCCGGGGGCGGACTCGGCCAGCGCGGCGTCGAGCTCGTCGGTGTGGCCGATACCGAGGATCCAGCCCTCGACCGGATCGCCCTCGCCGAGCATCTCGCCCAGTCGGCGGGGCGGCAGCGCCCGGAAGGCCTCGGCGAGGGTGCGAACCTGGACCCGGTCGCGGATGTCGTCGGAGCCTGTTCGCGCCCGCACGACCTTGTCGAGCAGCGTGGGGAAGATCTCGGCAAGCACGATCGGCGCGTCCGCCGGCTCGAAAGGGCTCACCGCGATCTGTCCGGAAAAGCGGCGGCGCAGGGCCGCCAGGCGCGGCAGGCCGAGCAGGGCTTGGGAGCCGACCGATCCGGTCGTGTAGAGCTTCCAGCAAGGCTGGGTGCTCTTCAGCCTCTGCTCCACCTCGCGCCGCTCGGCGAAGAGGGTACAGGTGCGGGTGCTGCCGTGTGTCGGCAGGTCGGCCAGGTCCAAGTGCGCGGGCCGGCCCCAGAACGGGCCGATCCCGGTCAGGGTGCGATTGATCGCGGCAGCGACCTCGAACCGGTTGTTGCCGTTGTCCGGCCCGTCCTCGATCCGCTCCGCCAGCCAATCCCAGAGGGCAAGCGGGTCGTCCGTGCCGGTGAGGGTGCGGGCGAAGCCGGCGGGATAGGCGAAGGGGAAGTCGAACCCGATGAGCAGCCGCTCCCCCCGCCCGAGCGCGAGAGAAACACGCGCCTCGAGCGCCGCCATCGCCGCGTGACGGGTGCGGTGGTAGCTGTCGGTGACCGCCTGCCCGTCGGCCTCGCCGATCCAGATGGCGTCGGCCACGGGACGCGCCGGGGACGGCGCGGACCGGGCGGACCAGTCCACCATGAGCACGGCGTCGGCCTTCAAAGCTCCGCCTCCCGCAGCAGGAAATCGGCAATCGCCGCCGTGTCGTCGAGCTCGAAGCGCGGGCAGGCGACGGGCACCGGCACGTCGGAGGCGACGGCGCGCACCCACGGATCGTCGGGCGCCATCAGCGGATGCCCCGCCGCCTCGCGCCACGCCTCGACCTTCGGGATCCCGGCGCGCTTCCAGCCCTCGACGAGCACGAGGTCCACCGGATCGAGCCGCGCCAGCAGCGCCTCGAGCGGCGCGGGCTCGTCGGTCTCGCTCATCAGCGCCCAGCGCCGGTCGGAGGCGATCAGCACCTGCCGCGCGCCGGCGTCGCGGTGGCGGCGGCTGTCCTTGCCGGGGCGGTCGACGTCAAAGCTGTGGTGGGCGTGCTTGAGCGTCGAGACGGCGAGGCCGCGCCCGGAGATCTCGGCGACGAGCCGCTCCATCAGCCCCGTCTTGCCCGCGTTCTTGAAGCCCGCGATGCCGAACACCTTCAAAGCATCGCCTCCGCGGCGGCGAGGTCGTCGGGGGTGTTGACGTTGAAGAAGGCAGCGTCGTCGGGGAAGCGCGCGGTCGCCGCGCCGTGGCGGTCGGTCCACTGCACCACCTTGCGCACGCCCGCGCCCAGCGCCGCGCGCAGGTCGTCGCGCAGCGCGACGGGCCAGAGGCCGAAGGTCGGCTGACGCCCTCCCGGCGAGGCGGCGAGCGCGATCGGCGCGCCGGCGTCGTCGGCGGCGAGGAGCAACCGCGGGACGAGATCGCAGGGCAGGAACGGCGTGTCGGCGGCGGCGCTGACCACGTGGCTCGCGCCCCGGCCCGCCGCCCAGTCGAGCCCGGCGAGCACGCCGGCGAGGGGGCCGGGATGGCCGTCGATGCCGTCGGGAAGGACCGGCAGGGCGAGATCGGCGAACCGTGCCGGATCGCCGTTGGCGTTGAGCGCGAGGGCGTCGACCTGCGGCGAGAGCCGGGCGATGACGTGGCCGAGGATCGTGCCGCCCCCGAGCGGCAGCCGCCCCTTGTCGCCGCCGCCCATCCGCGTCGCCAGCCCCCCGGCGAGGATCACCCCGACCGGCGCCCTCATGCCCGCGCGCCCTTGCGCGGGTGCGGGTCGTCGTCGGCCACGGAGGCGAGGTCGCTGTCGCGCACCAGCCGTTCCTCGCCCGACAGGCACAGGAACCGCCGCCCCTTCAGCCGCCCCACCAGCGTCAGCCCCACCTGCCGCGCGATCTCGACGCCCCACGCGGTGAAGCCCGAGCGCGAGGCCAGCGCCGGGATGCCCATCAGCGCGCACTTGATGACCATCTCGGAGGTCAGCCGGCCCGTCGTGTAGAGCAGCTTGTCGGCCGCGCCCACGCCCTCGGAGAGCATCCAGCCCGCGACCTTGTCGACGGCGTTGTGACGGCCGACATCCTCCATGTAGACGAGCGGCCGCGCACCCCGGCACAGCACCGTGCCGTGGATCGCCCCGGCCTCGAGGTAGAGCGACGGCGTGCGGTTGATCCGCTGCGACAGCGCGTAGAGCTCGGAGGTGCGCACCTCGAGCGGCGGCAGGGTCAGGCCCTCGAGCCCCTCCATCATGTCGCCGAACACCGTGCCGACGGCGCAGCCGCTGGTGCGGGTCTTCTTCTGCAGCTTCGCCTCGAAATCGGTCTCGGCGGCGGTGCGCACCACCACCGTTTCGAGTTCCTCGTCGAACTCGACGCCGGTGATCGCGGTGCCGCTGGCGAGCATCCCCTGGTTCTTCAGGAAACCGAGCGCGAGGTACTCCGGATAGTCGCCGATCGTCATCGCGGTGACGATCTCGCGACCGTTGAGGAAGATCGTGAGCGGCCGCTCCTCGATCACCCGCGCCTCGACGGCGCGGCCGGTCTCGTCGTGCCCGGTGAGCGCGCGCGTCAGGCGCGGCCCGTCCGGATCGGGGGCGACGAGGTATCCCGAGAGATCGTCGATCCGGGCCAATTGCCAATCCTCCTGCGCCCCGCTACCCACGCGGGACGCTTAAGACTAGAACAGGCACATGGCCACCTCCACCAGCAATTCCGCCTTCTGGAAGGGCGCCCGGCACGGCATCCCGTTCGCCCTCGTGGTCGGACCCTTCGGGCTGCTGTTCGGCGTGGTGGCCACCGAGGCCGGGCTGCGGCTGGTCGAGACGATGTCGATGACCCTGCTCGTCGTCGCCGGGGCCTCGCAGCTGACGGCGCTGCAGCTGCTGGTGGAGGGCGCCGGCATCTGGATGGCGCTCGCCGGGGCGCTCGCGGTGAACCTGCGGATGGCGATGTACTCCGCCGCGCTCGCGCCCTATCTGGGCCGCGCGCCGCTCTGGCAGCGCACGCTGGTGAGCTACCTGCTGTTCGACCAGACCTACGCGATGGCGGTGGCGCAGTACGAGACCGAGCCGGGAATGACGGTCCCGGCGCGCGTGGCCTACTTTTTCGGGGTGGCGATGCTGGTGATGCCGATCTGGGTCGGCGGGACGATCATCGGCGCGGCGGTGGGCGCGACGATCCCCGACGAGTGGGCGCTCGACTTCGCGCTGCCGATCACCTTCCTCGCCGTGGTCGCGCCGATGCTGCGCACCCTCGCGCATGTGGCGGCGGCGGTGACGTCGGTGATCGTGGCGCTGCTGCTCCACGACCTGCCGCCGGGCGTCGGGCTGCTCTTGGCGGCGGCCTGCGCGATGGTGGCGGGGGCGCTGGTGGAGACGCTGTGCGAGCGGCGGCGGGTGGCGGCATGATCGAGGGGATCTGGCTGCTCATCCTGCTGCTCGGGATCGGGACGTTCCTGATCCGCTTCTCGTTCCTGGGCCTGATCGGCGACCGGACGCTGCCGCCGCTGGTGCTGCGGCTGCTGCGCTACACGCCCGTCGCGGTGATCCCGGGCATGATCGCGCCGCTGATCCTGTGGCCCGCCGCCACCGGCGGCGCGCCCGATCCGGCCCGCCTGTCGGCGGCGCTGGCGACGCTGGTGGCGGGGCTGCTGACGAAGAACCTGCTGATCGCGATCCTCGCCGGGGTGGCCGTGTTCTACGGGATGGGCCTGCTCGGCTGAGGCGGGGCCGCCTCAGCCACCGGTGGCCGCGGCGGCCTGCAGCTGCTCGGTATAGGCCTGCTCGGCGAGGCTCTTGTCGTCGCTGTCGTTCTCGCGCCGCACCGACTCGACCACGCCGGGGATGCGGCCGAACTGGTCGGAGAGCTTGTCGGGGAACAGCACCGTGCGGATACCGCCGAGCTCGGGCAGGGTGCCGAGGATCTCGGAGGTGGCGATGGTGCACTTGGCCTTCGGCACCGCGCCGTAGGCCATCACGCCGCGCAGCGCCGCCTCGGCGGTGGCCGGGCTGACCTGCAGGTCCTGGCGCAGCAGGTAGTAGGTCATCCGGGCGTGGTAGGTCTGGTAATATTCCTCGACGCGCGGGGTGATGCCGAAATGGACGTCGTTGCGCTCGGGGATGGTCTCGTGGCCGAAGGTGCCGGCCGGATCGAAGATGACCCGCTGGCTGGCGTTGATCATAAGCCCGGTATGCGCGCCGTTGTCGGAGCCGGTGTTCTTCATCGTGAACAGCGTCAGCATCGGCGGGCCGGGATGGACGTAGGTATTGGCCGCGACGAACGCGTCGGGCGCCCAGACGGGCTCGGCCGCGCCGCAGCCGGTCAGCGCCAGCGCGGGCGCCGCGAGAAGGAACGTCCGGCGATGCATGTGGCTCAGCCGTTCACCAGCGCGAGCAGCACGAGGCTGACGATGATGAGGATCGTGCCGCGGGTGACGAACTTGATGAAGGCGTCGAACGTCTGCTCCTGGACCGTGATGTCCATCTCGCCATGCTTGTGCTTGTGCTGGTCGGCCATGCCGTATCGTCCTCGTTTGCTTGCCTTGCCGGTGCGATTACTTGATCCCGCCGCCCGTGTCACGATCACGAGGGCGTCAGCTTGCCGCAGGTGGCGGATCGGCCTCGTCGTCCTCCTCCACCTCCTCCAGGTCGCGCGCCAGCCGGAAGCCGATGCGGTTGGGCTTGGGCTGGTCGATGTGCTTGGGCAGGGCCCGCAGCAGCACGTTGAGCTGCGAGACGTGCTGGATCATCTGCGTCTTCGCGCCGCCCGGGTCGCGGCCGTAGAAGGTGACGATGTCGGGGTCGAAGTAACCCATGCCCTCGATCCGGATCACGCCGGCGTCGCCGCCGGTGAAGCCCATCGCCACCTCGTGGTCGGCGTCGAGCTGCTTCTCGAAGTTCTGGATGTAGAGAATCAGCCGCTCGTAGGCCCAGCGCGCCGGGCTGCGCTTGGGCGCTTTGCGGCCGAGCCCCTCGGGCACCTTGATCTGCCCGGTCTCCGGGTCGGCGTGGACTTCGTGGACGCGGGGCAGGGCGTCGGCCTCCTCGGCCTCGGCGGCGGTGGCGATGGTGCTGTCAGTCATGGGCCGGAGCGGAGCATGCGGGGCGTGCGCTGGCAAGGGCTCAACGGGCGGCGAAGACCCACGCGTCGCCGCGCCGCTCGCGCGTCGCCCGGCCCGCGTACCAGAGCCGGTGGCAGTGGGCGAGCGCCTCGCCCAGCGCCAGCCCGTACTCGCCCGCCCCGATCCTGCGGCGGAACAGCGGCGGGAAGCACTCGGCCGCCGTGCGCGGCTCGGCAAGGTGGGCGTGGAGCCGCGCGAGGGCGCGCTCGTGGTGCGCCTCGAACTGCGCGAGCCGGTCGGGCAGGCCCCGGAAGGGCAGCCGGTGGCCCGGCAGCACGAGCTGGTCGGCGCGCGCGTGCGGCGCGAGCCGGCGGCAGGCGGCGATCCACTCGGCGAGCGGATCGGCCAGCGGCTCGGTCGGGTAGACGCCGATGTTGGGCGTGATGCTGCCGAGCAGCTGGTCGCCGCCGAGCACGAGGTCGTCGTCGCGGCTCCAGAAGGTCGCATGCTCGGGGGCGTGGCCGTCGCCCATCCGCACGTCCCAGTCGCGCCCGCCGAGGCGCACCCTCTCGCCCTCCACGAGCCGACGGTAGCCGAGCCGCAGCGGCGCGACGCTGTCGGCGAAGTTGAACGGCCGCTGCGCCAGCCGCTCGGCCAGCACCGCCGCGTCCATCCCCGCGCCGCGATAGTGGGCGACGGTCTCGTCGGGCCAGCTCTCCTGCTCGTCGAGCACCAGCATCCGCGCGGTGACGTAGGCGGTGCGCGTGGTCCAGAGCTCCGCCCCGCGCCGCTGGAACCAGCCGGCCATGCCGATGTGGTCGGGATGATGGTGCGTCACGACCACCCGCCACACCGGCCTGCCCGCCAGCGGCCCCGCCAGCAGCGCCTCCCAGTGGCCGACGGTGCGGGCGTCGTGCAGGCCCGGGTCGAGCAAGGTCCAGCCGTCGCCGTCGTCGAGCGCGTAGGCGTTGACGTGATCGAGCGCCATCGGCAGCGCGAGCCGCACCCAGAGCACGCCCTCCGCCACCTCCCGCGCCGTCCCGTCCTCGGGCGGCTCGGGCCAGGGCGTGACGATCCGGGTCGTCTCGCGGCTCACGCCCGCAGCTCCTCCGGCGCGAGATCGAGCACCGCGTCCGCGTCGCCGATCCCGGCGAGCAGGGCGGCGTGTTCGGGCAGCAGCCGCGCGACGTAGAACCGCGCCAGCTTCACTCGCGCCGGCACCCCGCTTCGGGCCGCGCGCAGGTGGTAATGCCCGCCCAGCACCCGCGCCACGGCCCGCAGGTAGGGCACGGCGCCGGCAAAGCGCGCCTCGGGCGGCGCGGCGACCAGCGCCTCGGTCGCGCCCCGCAACGCCTCGGCCGCCTGCGCCACCGGCGCGGCGAGCTCGGACAGCTCGGCCCCGCGCGCCGCCTCGGCCACCTCGTCGATCAGCGCCAGCATCGCCGCGCCGCCGTCGGCGAGTTTGCGGCCCACCAGGTCCATCGCCTGGATGCCGTTGGTGCCCTCGTAGATCGACGTCACCCGCACGTCGCGCAGGTACTGCGCCGCGCCGGTCTCCTCGATGAAGCCCATGCCGCCGTGGACCTGCACCCCCGTCGAGGCGACGTCGAAGCCGGTGTCGGTCCCGAACGCCTTGGCCACCGGCGTCAGCAGCGCCGCCCGCGCCGACCATTCGGGCGCGCCCGTCGCGGTCTCCATGTCGATGGCGCGGGCGCAGTCGAGCGCGATGGCGCGCGCGGCGAAGGTCTCGGCCTTCATCTGGGCCAGCATCCGCCGCACGTCGGCATGCTCGATGATCGTCCCCTCGCCGCCCGCGCGCCCCTGCCGCCGCTCCGAGGCGTGGCCCAGCGCCAGCTGCAGCGCCGCCTCGGCGACGCCGATGCCCTGCAGCCCGACGCCGAGCCGGGCGTTGTTCATCATCGTGAACATCGCCGCCAGCCCGCCATGCGGCGGCCCGACGAGCCAGCTCGTCGCACCCTCGTAGGCCATCACCGCCGTCGGCGAGCCGTGCAGCCCCAGCTTGTGCTCGAGGCTCACCACCCGCAGCGCATTGGCCGCGCCCGGGCGGCCGTCGGCGTCGGGCAGGCGCTTGGGGACGAGGAACAGGCTGATCCCCTTCGAGCCCGGCGCGGCGTCGGGCAGCCGCGCGAGGACGAGGTGGCAGACGTTCTCGGTGAAGTCGTTGTCGGCCCAGGTGATGTAGATCTTCTCGCCGGTGATCCGGTAGGTGCCGTCGTCCGCCGGCTCGGCGCGGGTGCGCAGCGCGCCGACGTCCGAGCCGGCCTGCGGCTCGGTGAGGTTCATCGTCCCGCACCACTCGCCCGAGACGAGCCTGGGCAGGTAGAGCGCCTGCAGCTCGGGCGCGGCGTGGTGCGACAGCGCCTCGATCGCGCCCTGGCTCATCAGCGGGCCGAGCTGCAGCGACAGGCACGCGCCGGCCATCATGTCGTTGACCCCGCTCGCCAGCGTCAGCGGCAGGCCCATGCCGCCGTGCTCCGGGTCGGCGGCGATGCCGATCCAGCCGCCCTCGGCGACGGCGCGGTAGCCGTCGCCATAGCCCGTCGGCGTGCGCACGACGCCGTTCTCCAGCCGCGCCCGCTCGATGTCCCCCACCCGCTGCAGCGGCGCGAGCACCTCGTCGCAGAGCCGCCCGGCCTCGCCGAGGATCGCGGCCACCGTGTCGGGCGTCGCCTCGGCGAACCGGTCGGTCGCGGCGATGCCGGCGAAGTCGATGACGTGCTCGAGCAGGAACTGGATCTCGGACACCGGCGCGCGGTAGGGCATCGGGTGGACTCCATGAAAACAATCGCGTCCACGCTAGACAGCCCCCCGGAGCCGTCAAACCGGAACGCCACGTCATCGCCCCCGGCTTGGCAGCGGCCGGGCGGCGGCGTATGCCGGCCCCGCCAGCCAGACGGGAGCCCTGCCGATGACCCTGCGCCTTGCCCTTGACGATGCCGGTCTCGCCGAGGCCGCGCGGCTGCTGCGCACCGAGGGCGGCATCGTCGCCTTCCCGACCGAGACGGTCTACGGCCTCGGCGCCCGCGCCTGCGACGACCGGGCCGTGGCGCGCGTATTCGAGGCGAAGGGGCGGCCGGCCTTCAACCCGCTGATCGTCCATTGCCCCGACCTCGCCACGGTCGAGACCCTCTGCACCCTGCCCCCCGGCGCCGGCCGGCTCGCCGCCACCTTCTGGCCGGGGCCGCTGACGCTGGTGCTGCCGCTGCGCCCCGACGCGCCGGTGTCGCCGCTGGTCACCGACGGGCGCGACACCCTCGCGGTGCGCCTGCCCGACCACCCCGCCGCCCGCGCCCTGCTGGCGCGGACCGGGCCGCTCGCCGGCCCGTCCGCCAATCCCTCGGGCCGGATCAGCCCCACCAGTGCCGACCACGTCCTCGCCGGGCTCGACGGACGCATCGACGCGGTGCTCGACGCCGGCCCCTGCCCCGTCGGGCTCGAATCCACCATCGTCGCCCTGCTGCCCGAACCGACGCTGCTGCGTGCCGGCGGACTGCCGACCGAGGCGCTGGAGGCCTGCCTCGGCGCGCCGCTCGCCGCGCATGGCGGCGGCGAGATCACCGCGCCGGGCCAGCTCGCCTCGCACTACGCCCCGCGCGGCACCCTGCGGCTCGACGCCGACGCGCCCGCGCCGGGAGAGACCTACCTCGGCTTCGGCCCCGCCAGCCCCGGTGCGCTCAACCTGTCCCCGTCCGGCGATCTCGTGGAGGCCGCCGCCCGCCTGTTCGCGGCGCTGCACGCGCTCGACGCCGCCGGCGCCCGGCGCATCGCCGTCGCGCCGATCCCCGCCCACGGCCTCGGCCGCGCGATCAACGACCGCCTCCGCCGCGCCGCCGCCCCGCGTGACGAGCCTTCATCTGGCTGAAAATATGCAAACTCCGCCGCCGATCGCCCGCGCCGCGCGGTTGGATCAGGCGCCGACGTTGTAGCGCTCGATATAGGCGCGCAGCTCGTCCGCCTCGTGCCGGGCCTCGCGCAGGCCCTCCATGGCGGCGCGCAGCTCGGCCTCGGTCTGGTGCAGCTGGTTGGTGATGTCGGACTCGCGCTGCTGGAGATAGGCGATCGCCTGATCGCGGGTCTCCTCCGCCTCGTGCAGCGCCTGCGCCATGCGGTCGAGCTCGCCGATGTCGGCGCGGGTGACACGGGTGAAGCGGTTCACCAGCCACGACGCGAACCAGCCGAGGCAGAAGGCGACGAAAAGAATGACCGCGGTGGCCAGAATGAATTCAGTTCTGTTCATCGTCCCCGTCTTCGCCTGCGGCCGCGGCCCCGTCGGTCTCCGCCACCTCTTCCGCCACCGGTTCGATCAGGCGAAACTCGATCCGCCGGTTCGCCTCGCGGCCCTCGGCGGTGTCATTATCCGCAATCGGCTCCGCTTCGCCATAGCCCACGGCGCGAAAAGCGCCGACGGGCACGCGGCGCAGCCGCAGCGCCGCCAGCACGGCCTCGGCGCGCTGCTGGCTGAGGCGCTGGTTCATCTCCTCGCGGCCCTGGCTGTCGGTGTAGCCCGCGACCTCGATCTCGAGGTCCGTGCACTGGCGCAGGACCTCGGCGATGTCGTCGACGACCCGCTGGCTGTCGCCGTCGATATCGGCCGAGCCGGGATCGAAGGTGATCTTGCGGGTGTCGCTGATCGCCTTGATCTTGGCGAGGCACTCCTCGGGCGTGGGCAGCGCGGCGAGCGGGTCGAAGGCTTCCTCGTAGGTCACGTCAATCTCGAAGTCGGCGCTCTCACCGAACTTGCCGATCAGCAGCCGCGAGATCTCGCCCGACGCGTCGCGCAGGCCGCTGACGCCGCGCACGTCGACCCGGTCGGGGGTGACGGTGACGGCGCCGTGCTCGAGCTTGGACAACGCCTCGAGCCCGGCCAGCACCCGCACCGACCAGCCCTGCGGCAGGTCTTCGGCGAGGCGGGTGCCCATGGTGATGTCGCTGTCGGCGAACTTGGCGCGGGCGAAGTTCTCGGCGGTGGTGTTGACGAGGTCGTCGCCCACCTGCCCGCGCAGCTGCACGCCGCCCTCGGGGCTGCGGGTGGCGGTAAACTCGACGGGGCCGTCGTCGCCCTCCTCGGGCGGCTGGGGCAGCACCGCCTCGAGGGCGAACAGGTCGGGCAGGCTGTTCTCGAGCTCGCCGACCACCCGGTCGAACGCCTCCTGCTCGGTGCCGAGGGCGGCGACGAGGCTGACGTCGGCGTCCGAGACGGTGACGGTGCCGCCGCCAAGCGCGTCGATCGCCGCAATGGCGTCGGCCACCGCCTCGCCCCAGGTCAGCGCCGGCACGCCGAGACCGAGCGGGCAATCGAGCGGGCGGCCGTAGCCTGCCGCCTGCGCCGCCTCGGCGATCAGCGCCGCCGCCGCCTCGGTATCGGCGGCGCAGGCGGAGAAGCGCGGGCCCTCGCCGTCGAGGATGAACCGGGTGACGAAGGGCGTGATGACCGGCCGCGGCGCGCTCACCTCGACGGCCAGCGCGACGTCCTCCGGCACCCGCTGCGCCAGGTCGGCCTCGAGCCGCTCCTTCGCCTCGGGGCTCTCGGCCATGGCGATGACGTCGACCGCGCCGGGCGAGACGGAGACCTTGGCGCGCGGCAGCGTCCGCAGCGCCGAGAGCGCGAAGGTCATCGCCGGCTCCCAGTCGGCGGGCGTCGCGTGATCGGCCGTCTCGAGCAGGTCGGTGACCGGCAGCCCGTCGGCGATCTCGGCGACGCGCGCCTGGATCCGCGCGCGGTCGGCGCTCGCCGGGATCAGCCCGATCAGCGACACGCCCGCGTCGTTGCGCAGGATCTCCACCCCGAAGGCCGGCGGCTCGATGCCCGAGCTGTCAGCGACGGACATGTTGTCGATCACCCGGCTCGCGTCGACCTGGGTGCCGGCGATGGTCATGGTGCGGAATCGCACCGCCTCCGAGGGCGCCTCCCCCTCGAGGATCACCTGCAGCCCGTCGCCGATCACCGAGACCCAGTCCTGCCCTTCCGCCGCCATCGCCTCGCGCACCGCCACGACGGAGCGGTCCTCCACGACGCCGACCGCGGCGCGCGCGCCGAAGACGGAGAGGAGTGCGGCGAGCACGAAGGCCAGGAGCGGGACCAGGAAAGAACGCATCGGGAGGGGGAATCCGTGGTTATGTCACGACCCGGCATGTCTATGGTGCGCGCCGGGCCCGCGCAATCAGGCTAATCCGGCGGCGGCGAAAAACAGCAGCGGGATCAGGCCGGCGTCGCGGTTGGAGCGAAACAGCCGCAAAAGCAACGCGTTGTCGTCCGGGTCGAACCGGGTGAGCTGCCAGGCGAGGTGCCAGCCCATCGCCCAGGCACCGCCCGAGGCGAGTACCAGGCTCAGCACCGAGCGCTCGAGCGCCGCCAGCAGCGCGGCGAATCCCACCAGCAGCACGGTGCCCATCAGGAACCCGCGCAGCCAGCGCGGCGAGCTGTCGCCGAACAGCCGCGCCGTCGATTTCACGCCGATCAGCGCGTCGTCCTCGGCGTCCTGGTGGGCGTAGATCGTGTCGTAGAACAGCGTCCAGAAGATGCCGCCGAGGTAGAGCACGAACGCCGGCCACGCGAGGCTTCCGGTGGTCGCCGTCCAGGCCAGCAGCGCGCCCCAGTTGAAGGCGAGGCCGAGGAAGATCTGCGGCCACCAGGTGAAGCGCTTGGCGAAGGGATAGATCGCGACCGGCAGCAGCGACAGCAGGCCGAGCAGGATCGCGTTGGTGTTGAAGGTCAGCAGGATCGCCAAAGCCACCAGCGCCTGCACCGCCATCCAGCCCAGCGCCTGCTTCACGCTGACCGCGCCCGACGGGATCGGCCGCAGCGCCGTGCGCGAGACGGAGCCGTCGATGTCGCGGTCGGTGATGTCGTTCCAGGTGCAGCCCGCGCCGCGCATCAGCACCGCGCCGATGCCGCAGCCGATCCCGATCCAGAGGTCGTGCAGTGTGAACGCCCCCTTGGACAGCGAGCCCAGCGCGAGGCCCCACCAGCAGGGCAGCAGAAGCAGCCAGGTGCCGATCGGGCGGTCGATGCGGCTCAGCCTCAGGTAGGGGCGCGGGCGGGCCGGGGCGCGGTGGTCGACCCAGTTGCCGCGCACCGCGTCGGCCACCTGTCCAGTGGGCTCTGGCGTCGCGTGGTGGTCGGTCATAAGGTCCGCTCCATGTCTCGGATCAGGCTCTATGTAGACCACCCGCTCGGCGCGGGGCAAACCGTTCCCCTCATCCGCGAGCAGGCGCATTACCTGTTCGGGGTGATGCGCCTCGGCGAGGGCGCGGAGGTGCTGCTGTTCAACGGGCGCGACGGCGAGTGGTCGGCGCGCGTCGCCGAGGCGGGCAAGCGCGGCGGCACGCTCGCCTGCGCGGCGCAGACGCGGCCGCTGGCCCCGCCACCCGACCTTTGGCTGCTGTTCGCGCCGGTCAAGAAGGCGCGCACCGACTTCATCGTCGAGAAGGCCGTCGAGATGGGCGCGGCGCGGCTCTGCCCGGTGCAGACAGAGTTCACCAACTCCGAGCGCATCCGCCGCGACCGCCTGCAGGCCCACGCCGTCGAGGCCGCCGAGCAATGCGGCGCCACCACCGTGCCCGAGGTGGCCGACCTCGCCCGGCTCGACCGGCTGCTCGACGGCTGGGACCCGAGCCGCCGGATCATGCTCTGCGACGAGACCCGCGCCGGAGACGACGCCGCCCTGCCCGCCGAGCCGGGGCCGTGGGCGATCCTGATCGGCCCCGAGGGCGGCTTCTCCGACGCAGAGCGGGCGCGGCTCGCCGCCCTGCCCTTCACCCGCCCCGTCGCGCTCGGCCCGCGCATCCTGCGCGCCGACACCGCCGCCGTCGCCGCGCTGACGCTTTGGCAGACACAGCTCGGAGACTGGTGATGCGGCGTGCGCGGCCCGGCGAACGGGTGAAGATCGAGGCGTTCCTGCGCCGCCACCTCGTGCGGGCGATGTTCCCGCTCGCCAACCTCGTGCGCCACGGCATGGCCGGCGCCCACCCGCGCGCGATGCGCTTCTGGCTGAGCGAGACGGACGGCGAGGTCAGCGACGTGCTGGGCATGACCGAGGAGAGCGCGGTGCTGCCGATCCTGCCCTCGCACCGCTACGCCGAGGCCGCCGCGACGCTGGCGGGCGCCGAGGTGATGGCGGTGATCGGGCCGACCGAGCAGGCGGCGGGGATGCGCGCCGCGCTCGGGCTGGACAATGCGCCGACGATGCTGGCCTCGGACGAGCCGCACTTCGACCTCGCGCTCGAGCGGCTGGTGGTGCCCGAGGGGCCGGGCCGGCTGCGCCCCCTTGCCGAAGCGCCGCGCGATACCTTCATCGAGTGGATGACCGACTACAACCGCACGACGCTCGGGATGGACCGGGAAGATGCGCGCGACGAAGCCGAGCAGCGCCACGTCGCCTACACCGAGAGCGGCAGCCACGTGATGCTGATGGACGGCGACGTGCCGCTCGCGATGACCGGCTTCAACGCCACGCTGCCCGACATCGTGCAGGTCGGCGGCGTCTACACGCCCCCCGCCTCGCGCGGCCGCCACCACGCCCGGCGCGCCGTGGCGCTGCACCTCGCCCAGGCGCGGGACAGGGGCGCCTCCCGCGCGACCCTGTTCGCCGCCAACGCGCCGGCGGTACGTGCCTATACCGCGCTCGGCTTCGAGCAGATCGGGCACTACACGCTGTGCCTGTTCAAGGGCCACCAGCCGGTGCGGCCCGTTGGCTGACTTCCTGCGCCCCGAGGCCGTCGCCGCCCTGGCGCGCTGGCGCGAGGTGATGATCGCCGCCGCGCTGTTCGCGGCGGGGCTGTGGCTGGGACTGACGAGCTTCGGCATCCTCGGCTGGATCGGCTGGCTGCTCGCCGCCGGAGGGGTCGCGCTCGGCTACGCGGCGCTGCAACGGCTGCGCTTCGCGCGCGGCGGCGGCGGCGTCGGCATCGTCACCATCGACGAGCGCCGGGTGGTCTATTACGGCCCGCTCACCGGCGGCGTCGCCGACCTCGACGCACTGCTGCGGCTCGAACTCGACCCGCAGGCGCACCCGGCGCACTGGATCCTCACAAGCGAGGACGGCGAGCAGCTCGCGATCCCCGTCGACGCCGAGGGCGCGGACGGGCTGTTCGACCTGTTCGCCGCGCTGCCGGGCCTGTCGCCGGGCACCCTCGTGTCGCGCGTCGAGACGCCGCCGACGGGGCGCACGATCCTGTGGCAGCGCAGCGCGACGGCGCCGGCCATTGCCAAGCAGGCGCGCACACCTACCGTGGATTGACACCCATCGCGCTTCGCGACACCTGTATCTTCCCTGACGACGAGCGGAGCCGATCATGTCCATACCCCAGTCCGGCGGCGGCCCGATCGAGCACCGCGACCAGCTCGCCGCCTACCTCGAAGAGGGCTGCAAGCCCAAGGAAGACTGGCGCATCGGCACCGAGCACGAGAAGTTCGGCTATTGCCGCGACACGCTCAAGCCGCTGCCCTACGAGGGCGACCGCTCGATCCGCGCCATGCTCGAGGGCCTGCGCGACCGCTACGGGTGGACGCCCGTCCTCGAGGGCGACAACATCATCGGGCTGGAGAAGGACGGCGCCAATGTCAGCCTCGAACCGGGCGGGCAGCTGGAGCTGTCGGGCGCGCCGCTCGAGACGATCCACCAGACCTGCGACGAGGTGAACGCCCACCTGCGCGAGGTGCGCGACGTCGCCGACGCGATCGGCGTCGGCTTCATCGGCCTCGGCGCCGCGCCGATCTGGACCCACGAGGACATGCCCCGCATGCCCAAGGGCCGCTACAAGCTGATGACCGACTACATGGGCCGCGTCGGCACCCACGGCACGCAGATGATGTACCGCACCTGTACCGTGCAGGTGAACCTCGACTTCGGCTCCGAGGCCGACATGGTCCGGAAGCTCCGCGTGGCGCTGGCGCTGCAGCCCGTTGCCACCGCGCTGTTCGCCAACTCGCCGTTCTTCGAGGGGAAGCCCAACGGGCACAAGAGCTGGCGCTCGCGCGTCTGGCGCGGGCTCGACGACGCCCGCACCGGCATGCTGCCCTTCGTCTTCGAGGAGGGCATGGGCTTCGAGCGCTGGGTCGACTACGCGCTCGATGTGCCAATGTACTTCGTCTATCGCGACGGCAAGTACATCGACGCGCTCGGCCAGTCCTTCCGCGACTTCCTCAGGGGCGAGCTGCCCGCCCTGCCCGGCGAGGTGCCGACCCTGTCGGACTGGGCCGACCACCTGACGACGATCTTCCCCGAGGCGCGCGTGAAGAAGTTCATCGAGATGCGCGGCGCCGACGGCGGCCCGTGGCGGCGGCTCTGCGCCCTGCCCGCGCTCTGGGTCGGGCTGATGTACGAGCAGGGCGCGCTGGATGCGGCGTGGGACCTGGTGAAGGACTGGGACGCCGAGACCCGGGAGGCGTGGCGCGTGGAGGCGTCGGTCGGCGGGCTCGCGGCCGAGGTGAACGGCAGGACGATGCGCGACCTCGCCGGCGAGGTCGTCGCCATCGCGCGCGGCGGGCTCAAGTCGCGCGCCCGCCCCGGCCTCGGCGGCATGGTCGCCGACGAACGTCACTTCCTGCACGCGCTCGAGGACAGCCTCGAGACCGGGCAGACGCCGGCGGACGAGCTGCTCGAGATGTACCACGGGCCCTGGAACGGCGATCTGAGCCGGATCTACGCCGACTACAGCTACTGAGACGGCCCGCCCGGCCGCGGCGTCGGGCCGTGCATATTTTTGGCCAGATGAAGGGGCGCGGGGCTGTTAGTCGAACGTCCCCGTCACGCGGCCGAGCAGCATGAAGGCGCGGGCGGTGCGGGTGTCGGACATGGCGACGATCTGCTCGTCGGTGGCGCGCGGCTCGAAGGCGACGAGCATCTGGTCGAAGCGGCGCAGGAAGTGGTGCGCGGCGTCGCGGAAGATCGCGTCCTCGCGCATCCGCGCGGCCGTCAGCGCGAGGCTCGAGCGGTCGCGGATGCCGCCCAGCGCCGCCACGGCCCGGCCCCGCTCGCCCCCCGCGAAGCGCCGCCACACCTCGGGGCGGGCGAGGTCGGGGGCGAGGTCGTCCATGTAGATGCCGTCCTGGCTCAGCAGCGTCAGCACGTCCTGGCTCGCCTGGATCACCTGCCGCGCGACGCGGTCCTGCAGCGCGCGGCGCAGGGCGGCGAAGCCTTCGTCGTCGGACTCGCTGTCGGGGAAGTTCAGCGCGCGGATCAGGTCGGTGGCGGCCAGCGGCGGCGCGTCGTCCTCGGCCTGCGCGCCGAGCGCGAGGCTGGGCTGTTCGTCGGGCGCGGCCTGCGACCTGGCGGCGGCGGGCTTGGCGGCGGGCCGCGCGGCGGGCGGATTGCGCGGCGGCGCGGGCGCGGGCCGGGTGGCGGAGAGCCGGGCGAGGGCCGATTCGGTCCGCCTGGCGGCGGCGGCGAGCTCGTCGAGGCGGCGCGCGAGGGCGGGATCGGGCGCGGCGGGGCCGTCGCCCCGGCCCCCGGCCTGCAGGGCGGCGACGGCGGCGGCGAGCCGCGCCGTCTCCTCGCGCACCAGCCGCTGGGTGCGGGCGGAGCTCACCGCGCCCCAGAGCACCGCGACCGGCAGCAGCACCGCCAACATCCCCAGCACCAGCCGCAGCGGGTCGGCCCCGGCCTCGGGATCACCGGGCATCAGCAGCAACAGCAGCACCGTGCCCACCACCCACAGCGCGCTGAGCGCCATCGCCGCGCTTTCGGCGCGCGGGCGGCCGGGCGGGTGCCGGTCGATCTGGTCGGTCTCGGCCATGCCGCCCTCCCGGGCCGTCAGACGTAGGACACTTTCACGACCTCGTAGGCCTTGTCGCCGCCCGGCGTCTTCACCTCGACGCTGTCGCCCTCTTCCTTGCCGATCAGGGCGCGGGCCAGCGGCGACTTCATGTTGAGCTTTCCACGCTCGATGTCGGCCTCGTACTCGCCGACGATCTGGTAGCTCTTCTCCTCGTCGGTATCCTCGTCGACCAGCTCGACCGTCGCGCCGAACTTGATCGCGCCCGACATCCGCGTCGGGTCGATCACCTCGGCGAGCGAGATCACCCCCTCGAGCTCCTTGATGCGGCCCTCGATGAAGCTCTGCTTCTCCTTCGCGGAGTGATACTCGGCGTTCTCGCTGAGGTCGCCGTGCTCGCGCGCCTCCGAGATCGCGCGGATGATCGCGGGGCGCTCGACCGACTTCAGGTGCTTCAGCTCGGCGTCGAGCTTGTCGAAGCCCGCACGGGTGAGCGGTATCTTGTCCATGTTTTTGCCTTCTTCCCGGCCTGAAATGCGCTTGCCTGCGAGGTAGCGACGATCTGCACTTTGATCAATGAGGGCAGTCCGGTGTCAAGCGTCCCGTCTCCGATTTCGGCCGAGCCCGCCGGCGCCGCTCCGCTGCGGCGGCTGATGTGGTTCACCGTCGGCTACCTCGCCTTCGCCGTGCTGCTGGCGAGCCTGGTGCGGGGCCAGCCCGGCCTGCTGTTCGGGCAGATGCGGATGATGCTCGGCTTCCTGTCCTACGTGCTCGGCAGTTGGGCCACCGTGCTGGCGCTCGCGCTGGCGGTGGCGCTGTGGGTGTTCGGCGCGCACCGGGTCGCGGCGCGGGCGCGGGTCGTGGCCGGGGCGACGCTGGCGGTGGTCCTGATGCTGACGGCGTTCTCGCTGGTGAAGACGACGATGCCGGCGCTGCTGCCGTTCTGGGCCGATCCGGCGCTCGCGGCCGTCGACCGGGCGCTGCACGGGGGCCACGACCCCTACGCGCTCCTGCACGACTGGGCGGCGCGGGTCGGGCTGCCGGGGCCCCGAATGCACGGCTTCTACCTCGCGGTCTGGGCGCTGCCGGCGATGGGCCTGCCGATCCTGCTCGCCGCCTTCGACCGCGACGCGGCGCGGATCCGGCGCTTCCTGCTGCTCTACCTCTTCGCGTGGCCCGTGCTCGGCAACGTCGTCGCGCTGGCCGGGCTCTCCGTCGGGCCGGTCTTCTACGACCGCCTGCTCGACACCGAGCGCTTCGCCGGGCTGACGGCGGCCCTCGCCGCGAGCGGGCTCGCCGACAGCGGCCTCGGGTCCATCCAGTCCCTGCTCTGGCGCGATCACCTCGCCGGCAACACCTCGCCCGGCAGCGGTATCAGCGCCTTCCCGAGCGTGCACGTCGCCACGGCGACGGTCACGGCGCTGTACCTGGCCGAACGGCATCGGGCCCTCGTGGTGCCGGGCGTGCTGTTCCTGCTCGCGATCCTCTTCTTCTCGATCTACTCGGGCTACCACTATGCCGTCGACGGCTATGTCAGCATCGTGCTCGTCACCGCCGCCTGGGCGCTGCTGCGCCGGCCCCTGTCGCTGCCGGCGGCGATGCGACGCCGAGTGGCGATTGCTCCTGTTGGCGGGCTCCGTTAACTCTTTGCTCCGACATGCCGGGCGTCTGCCCGGCTGGCTGACAGGAGCACCGAGCGATGGCCGAGATCGAACGTGAATCCATGGAGTACGACGTCGTCGTGGTGGGCGCCGGACCGGCGGGGCTGTCAGCGGCGATCCGGCTGAAGCAGATCGACCCGGACCTGTCGGTGGTCGTGCTCGAGAAGGGCTCCGAGGTCGGGGCGCACATCCTGTCGGGCGCGGTCATCGATCCTTCGGGCCTGTCGCAGCTGATCCCCGACTGGAAGGAGAAGGGCGCGCCGCTCACCGTGCCGGTCGAGCGCGACGAGTTCTACGTTCTCGGCGAGGGCGGCGGGATGCGGATCCCCAACGCGATCATGCCGCCGCTGATGAGCAACCACGGCAACTACATCGGCTCGCTCGGCAACCTGTGCCGCTGGATGGCGGAGCAGGCCGAGGCGCTCGGTGTCGAGGTGTTCCCCGGCATGGCCTGCTCCGAGCTGGTGATGGCCGAGGGCGGCGGCGTGAAGGGCGTCGTCGCGGGCGAGTTCGGCCTCCAGTCCGACGGCACGCCCGGGCCGGGCTACGAGCCGGGGATGGAGCTGCACGGCAAGTACGTCTTCCTCGCCGAGGGCGCGCGCGGCAGCCTCTCGAAGCAGGCGATCCAGACCTTCGCGCTGGCCAAGGATAGCGAGCCGCAGAAGTACGGGCTCGGGATGAAGGAGATCTGGGAGATCGACCCGGCCAAGCATCGCCAGGGCACCGTCACCCACACCAGCGGCTGGCCGCTCGGCAAGAACGCGGGCGGCGGCTCGTTCATCTACCACCTCGACAACAACCAGGTGCTGGTCGGCTTCGTGGTGCACCTGAACTACGCCAACCCGTACCTGTTCCCCTACATGGAGTTCCAGCGCTTCAAGCACCACCCGATGGTCGCCGAGCTGCTCGAGGGCGGCAAGCGGGTCGCCTACGGGGCACGCGCGATCACCGAGGGTGGCTGGCAGTCGATCCCACAGACGGCGTTCCCGGGCGGGGTGCTGCTCGGCTGCTCGGCGGGGCTGGTCAACGTGCCGCGCATCAAGGGCAGCCACAACGCGGTCCATTCCGGCATCCACGCCGCCGAGGCCGCCGCCGCCGCCATCAAGGCGGGCCGCGCGGGCGACACGCTGGCCGAGTACGACGCGGCGCTGAAGGCGGGGCCGGTGGCGAAGGACCTCAAGCCGGTGCGCAACGTCAAGCCGCTCTGGTCGCGCTACGGGTTCACCGCGTCGCTGGGGCTGGGCGGGTTCGACATGTGGACGAACAACCTGTTCGGCCTGTCGCTGCTCGGCACGCTCGGGCACGGCAAGACCGACGCCGAGGCGACCGAGCCGGCGGCGAACCACAAGCCGATCGAGTACCCCAAGCCCGACGGCGTGCTGTCCTTCGATCGCCTGACCAACGTCAGCTTCTCGATGACCAACCACGAGGAGAGCCAGCCCTGCCACCTCAAGCTGCGCGACCCCTCGCTGCCGGTCGAGAAGAACCTGCCGATCTATGCCGGGCCGTCGGCGCGCTATTGCCCGGCGGGGGTCTACGAATTCGTCGAGGAGGCGGGCAAGACGCAATTCCGGATCAATTTCCAGAACTGCGTGCACTGCAAGACCTGCGACATCAAGGACCCGCTGCAGAACATCGTCTGGACCACTCCGCAGGGCGGTGACGGGCCCAACTACCCCAACATGTAGCGTCGGATCGCCCGCATCGGCGGGATTACGCGCCCGCCGGCGAAAGCCCGCATTGTGATCCGCGCGCGGATTGCCGCAATTGCGGACGATGGTCTAGGCTTCCCGTCACAGGACAAGAAACGGGACAGTGACGTGGACACGAGCAGCTTCAGAAGGCTGGCCCTGGCGGCCGGCCTCGGCATCGTCACGGCCGGCACAGCCGGCGTGGCGCACGCCCAGAACACCTCCCGGCCGGGCAATGCCGGGGTCTACCTGGCCGCCCGGCAAGCCTCGCAGGCGGGCGACTTCCGCGCCGCCGCCGAGTTCTTCCAGCAGGCGCACGCGCGCGACAGGGCCAACGGCTACCTGCTCGAGAACGCCATCGCGGCGCTCGTGGCGGTCCACGACATGGAGCGCGCCGCGGAGCTGGCCGAGCAGGCCCACGTGCTCGGCGTGCGCAGCCAGGTCGCCAACATGGTCTCCTTCGGCGCCGCCGCCGAGCAGGGCGACTGGCGGCGGGTGTTCAACGACCTGGAGGCCGGGCTTAGCGTCGGCCCGCTCGTCGACGGGCTGGCGCAGGCCTGGGCCTTCGTGGGGCTGGAGGATGCGCACCGGGCCGAGGCCGCCTTCGACGCGGTGATCGAGACGCCGGGGCTGACCTTCTTCGGGCTCTACCACAAGGCGCTCGGGCGCGCGGTGCTGGGCGACCTCGCCGGCGCCGAGGCGATCCTGTCGCTGCCCCCGGAAGACGGCCTGCTGCGGACCCGCCGCGTGCTCGTCCTGCGCGCCGAGGTGCTCAGCCGGCTCGGACGCGCCGCCGAGGCCGCGCGGCTGATCGACACCAGCTTCCCGCCCCCGCTCGACCACCGCCTCACCGCGCTGCGCGCCGCGCTGGAGACGGGCGCACCGCTGCCCCCGACGATCGCCGGGTCGGCCCGCGAAGGGCTGGCGGAGGCCTTCTTCTCGGTCGCCGACGCGGTGCAGGGGGAGACGGCCGACAGCTACACCCTCCTCTACAGCCGCCTGAGCGAGCATCTCGCGCCCGGCAACGACGCGGCGACGCTGATGTCGGGCGAGCTGCTCGAATCGCTCGAGCGCTTCCACCTCGCCAGCGACGCCTACCGGGCCGTCTCCCCCGACAGCCCCGCCTACATCGCCGCCGAGCTCGGCCGCGCGGGCGCGCTGCGCAAGGCCGGGGCAAAGGCGGAGGCGGCGGAGGTGCTGCGCGCGCTCGTCGCGGCGCACGAGACAGCGACGGTGCAGGCCTCCCTCGGCGACGTGCTGCGCCAGCTCGGGGAGCACGGCGCGGCCAACGCCGCCTACAGCCGTGCGCTCGAGATCGGCGACGCCGCCGACCGCACGCGCTGGTTCATCCACTACACCCGCGGCATCACCTTCCAGAAGCTCGGCGACTGGGACAGCGCCGAAGCCGACTTCCGCGCCGCGCTGGCGCTGGAGCCCGACCAGCCGCAGGTGCTCAACTACCTCGGCTACTCGCTCGTCGAGCTCGACAGCAACCTCGAGGAGGCGCTCGGGATGATCCGGACCGCCGCGGCGGCACGTCCGGAGAACGGCTCCATCGTCGACAGCCTCGGCTGGGCGCTGTTCCGGCTCGGCCATTACGCCGAGGCCGTCGCGCACCTCGAACGCGCCGCCGAGCTCGACCCGACGCGCGCGGTCATCGTCAACCATCTCGGCGACGCCTACTGGGCCGTCGGCCGCCGCACCGAGGCGCGGTTCCAGTGGCGTCGCGCGCTGTCGTTCGGGCCCGAGGAGGCGCTGGCGGTGCAGCTGCGCGACAAGCTCGAACACGGGCTGGAGACGGCCCGCATTTCCGAAGACGAACCAATCCAGGTGGCACATGAAGACGGCCTCTAGGCCCGGCGAACCGCTGCGCGTCACCGCGCCGGCGAAGGTCAACCTCACCCTCCACGTCACCGGCCAGCGCGCCGGCGGCTACCACGATCTCGACAGCCTCGTCGTCTTCGCCGGCGTCGGCGACCAGATCCTCGCGCGCCCCTCGACCGAGCTCAGCCTCAGCGTGACCGGGCAGTTCGCCCAGGGCGTGCCGAGCGACGGCAGCAACCTGATCCTTCAGGCCGCCTCCGCGCTGCAGGAGCGCCACGGGGTGTCCGTCGGCGCGGCGCTGACGCTGGAGAAGGCGCTGCCCCACGCCGCCGGGCTCGGCAGCGGCTCGTCCGACGCCGCCGCGACGCTGCAACTGCTCGCCAAGCTGTGGTCGGTTCCGCCGCTCGAGCACGGCGACCCGATCCTCGCCGCGCTCGGCGCCGACGTCCCCGTCTGCTACGCCGGCCCCGCGCCGCTGCGGATGAGCGGCATCGGCGACCGGCTGTCCTACCTGCCCAAGCTGCCCGACTTCGCGCTCGTGGTGGTCAACCCGCGCGTCGCCGTGCCCACCGCGCAGGTGTTCGAGGCGATGGACAAGCGCAACAACGCGCCGATGGACGACGTGCCCCACGGGCTCGACTTCGCCGGCTTCTGCGAGTGGCTCGACGGCCAGCGCAACGACATGACCGAGGCCGCCATCGGCATCGCGCCCGAGATCGGCACCGCGCTGGAGCGGCTGCGCCGCCAGCCGCTGGTGAAGTACGCCACGATGTCAGGCTCGGGGGCGACCTGCGTCGGTGTCGTCAAGGACATGGATCACGCCCGCCGCGCCGCGCGGGCGATGCAGGTGGCCGAGATGAGCTGGTGGGTCGCCCCGGCGCCGGTGCTCAGCTGATCCGGGCGACCACGTAGTCGGCGAGATCGGCGAGCATCTCCGTCAGCGCGCTATCAGGCAGCGGCGCCAGCGCCGCCTTGGCCCGCGCGGCCCACTCGATGGCGGCGGCGCGGGTCTCGTCGAGCGCGCCGTGCCGGGCGAGCAGGCCCAGCGCCGTCTCGAGATCGCCCTCCTCCTGCCGGCCCTTCTCGATGGTGCGCTGCCAGAAGGCGCGCTCCTCGGCGTCGGCCCGCGCGACGGCCTTGATGACCGGCAGCGTCAGCTTGCGTTCGCGAAAGTCGTCGCCGACGTTCTTGCCCGTCGCCTCGGTGCCCTCGTAGTCGAGCAGATCGTCGACGATCTGGAAGGCGATGCCCAGCGCGTCGCCGTAGTCGAACAGCGCCCGGCACACCTCCGGCCCCTGCCCGGCGATCACCCCGCCGACCTCCGTCGCCGCCGAGAACAGCGCCGCCGTCTTGCCGCGGATCACCTTCATGTAGACGGCCTCGTCGGTGGCGAGGCTGCGCGAGGCGGTGAGCTGCAGCACCTCGCCCTCGGCGATCGTCGCCGAGGCCTGGCTCAGGATGCGCAGCACGTCGAGGTTGCCGGTGTCGACCATCAGCAGGAACGACTTCGCGAACAGGTAGTCGCCGACCAGCACCGACGACTGGTTGTCCCAGAGCAGGTTGGCCGTCGGCCGGCCGCGCCGCTGGGCGCTCTCGTCGACGACGTCGTCGTGCAGCAGCGTCGCGGTGTGGATGAATTCGACCGTCGCGGCGAGGTGGACGTGGTAAGGGCCGTCGTAGCCGCAGAGCCG
Organism: Oceanicola granulosus HTCC2516; assembly: GCF_000153305.1. Lineage (GTDB taxonomy): Bacteria > Pseudomonadota > Alphaproteobacteria > Rhodobacterales > Rhodobacteraceae > Oceanicola > Oceanicola granulosus. Next base: position 21,106 of record NZ_CH724109.1, on the reverse strand, counting down.
GGCCGCGGCGAGGGTGAGCATCGGCCGCAGCCGCTTGCCGCCGGCCTCGACGAGATGCGCCGTGACCTCGGGGATCCGCGGCGCGTGCTCCGACTGCATCCGCTCGCGTATCAGCGCGTTGACGGCGGCCAGATCGTCCGACAGCGCCTCGGCGAGCCGCTCGTGCGGCTTGGTTACGGCAGCGTCCAGGCTCATGGTGATCCCTGCGATAGACATCGTGACTGCGGCACCCTAGGTCGGACGGATGAAAGAGCTCTTGCGCAGCACCGACCCGACCGTGATCGCCTTCGCCAAGGCCCTGCTTGGCGGCGAGGGTATAGACTGCTTCGAGATGGACGTAAATATGAGCATCCTCGAGGGATCCATCGGCATATTGCCGCGCCGGCTCATGGTGCGGACGGACGATCACACGGCCGCGTTGCGCGTCTGCCGCGACAATGACATCGACCTCGGCCTCTGACACCACGCGCGACGCCTTCCTCGGCGGACGGCTGACCGTCGCGCAGCCGAAGGTCGGCTACCGGGCCGGGATCGACCCGGTGCTGCTCGCCGCCGCGGTGCCGGCGCGGGCGGGGGAGACGGCGCTCGAACTCGGCTGCGGCGTCGGCGTCGCGGCGCTCTGCCTCGCCCGCCGGGCGCCGGGGGTGCGGGTGACGGGGGTGGAGCTGCAGCCGGCCTACGCCGCCCTCGCCCGCGCCAACGCCGACGCCAACGACCTGCCGCTCGAGGTGGTGGAGGCCGACCTGCGCGCCCTGCCGCCCGGGGTGCGGTCGCGGAGCTTCGACCACGTGCTGATGAACCCGCCCTACTTCGCGCCCGGCGCCGGCACCGGCTCGGCCGATCCGGGCCGCGACACCGCCCTGCGCGGCGAGACGGCGATGGCCGACTGGCTCGACGTCGCCATCCGCCGCCTGGCGCCGCGCGGCCGGCTGACGCTGATCCAGCGCATCGAGCGGCTGCCCGAGATCCTGTCGGGCTGCGACGGGCGCGTCGGCAGCCTCGTCGTCGCCCCCCTCGCCGCCCGCCGCGGCCGCGCGCCGCACCTGTTCCTGCTGCAGGCCAGGAAGGGCGGGCGCACCCCGTTCCGCCTCACCGACCCGATCCGCCTCCACGCCGCCCCCCGGCACGAGCGCGACGGGGATGATTACTTGCCGGAAATTTCCGCCATCGTGCGCGACGCGGCAGGATTGAACCTGCTGCGTTAGCTTATTGGCAAGATCTTGCGCCTATGCTTGCGGCGGTCGGCGAGGTGCCGCACGTCCGACGTGACAGAAAGATGAAACTGTGCTGCACTGTCCGGACGGGACGAGACACAGAGAGAAGGAGACGCCAATGAGCCTGGATTCGCACGTTCAGGAACTGAGGAAAAAGCACCAGGATCTCTCGGCAGCCGTCGAAGCCGCCCAACGCAGCCCCGCAACGAGCGATCACGAGATCGCCGAGATGAAGAAGAAGAAGCTTCTTCTGAAAGAACAGATCGAGCGGCTCCAGCCCCACTGACAACCACTGTCTTCTCGCTCACCCGGGGCGCCCCTCCACGCGCTCCGCGGTGAGCCTTTCGCCTTCGCGGCAGGGCTGCGCCCGGTGCATGATGGCAATGCACGAACGGCGTTTGTGCCGCGCCCCCGCATCCCCCATCTTCGTTTCAGGGAGGCCACGCCTCACAGGAGACGAATGATGTTCGAAGCCAACACCGACCCGCGGGTCCGCGACGCCATCCATGCCGCACACGCCGCGCGGGGAGACGCCGTCCGCAACGCCGTCGCCCGGCTCTTCCGCCGCCGCTGACGCGACCGCGCCGATGAGGGGCCGGCCCGCCAAGGGCCGGCCCTGGTCGTTTCAGATCAGGTACTGGCCGCCGTTGGCCGACAAGGTCGAGCCGGTGATGAAGGCCGCGTCGTCGGAGGCCAGGAACACCACGCAGCGCGCGATCTCCTCCGCCTCGCCGAGCCGCCCGACCGGGATCTGCGGCAGGATCACCTCGTTCATCACCTTGTCGGGAATGGTGCTCATCATCTCGGTGTTGATGTAGCCTGGCGCCACCACGTTGACCGTGATCCCGGCCCGCGCACCCTCCTGCGCCAGCGCCTTGGTGAAGCCGATGTCGCCGGCCTTGGCGGCGGCGTAGTTGGCCTGCGCGAACTGGCCCTTCTGGCCGTTGATCGACGAGATGTTGACCACCCGCCCGAACTTGCGCTCGCGCATCCCGCCCCAGACGTTGTGGGTCATGTTGAACAGGCCGCTGAGATTGGTGTCGATCACCTGCCGCCACTGCTCCGGGCTCATCTTGTGGAACGGCGCGTCGCGGGTGATGCCGGCGTTGTTCACCAGCACCTCGACCGGCCCGAGATCGGACTCGATCTGCGCGATCCCGGCCTTGCAGGCGTCGTAGTCGCAGACGTCCCACTTGTAGGTCTTGATGCCGGTCTCCTCGGTGAAGGCGCGCGCCTTCTCGTCGTTGCCGGCATAGGTCGCCGCGACGTCGCAGCCCTCCGCCTTCAGCGCCTTCGCGATCGCCGCGCCGATACCCCGGCTGCCGCCCGTGACCACTGCAACACGTCCCATGGCTGTCCTCCCGTCCTTGCTCGCCAGCGGGCCTCTCCCGGACCCGCTAGCGCTCACAGTCACACGATTCCGCGGACTTGTCAGGCGTCAGTCGCGCTCGATGCACATCGCGACGCCCATGCCGCCGCCGATGCAGAGCGTGGCGAGGCCCTTCTTGGCGTCGCGCCGCTTCATCTCGTAGAGCAGCGTGTTGAGCACGCGCGCACCCGACGCGCCGATCGGGTGGCCGATGGCGATGGCGCCACCGTTGACGTTCACGATCGACGGGTCCCAGCCCATGTCCTTGTTGACCGCGCAGGCCTGCGCGGCGAAGGCCTCGTTGGCCTCGACGAGGTCGAGGTCCTCGACCTTCCAGCCGGCCTTCTCCAGCGCCTTGCGCGACGCGTAGACCGGGCCGACGCCCATGATCGACGGGTCGAGCCCGGCGGTGGCGTAGCTGGCGATCCGCGCCAGCGGCTCGATGCCCCGACGCTCGGCCTCGTCCGCGCTCATCAAGAGCGCTCCGGCGGCGCCGTCGTTGAGCCCGCTGGCGTTGCCGGCGGTGACGGAGCCGTCGCGGGCGAAGGCGGGGCGCAGCTTCTGCATGCCCTCGAGGGTGGCGCCGTGGCGGATGTACTCGTCCTTGTCGACGACCGTCTCGCCCTTGCGGGTCTTGATCGTGTAGGGGATCACCTCGTCGTCGAACTTGCCCGCCTTCTGCGCCGCCTCGGCCTTGTTCTGGCTGGCCAGCGCGAACTCGTCCTGCTGCTCGCGCCCGATCTGCCACTGCTCGGCCACGTTCTCGGCGGTCGAGCCCATGTGGTAGCCGTTGAACGCGTCCCACAGGCCGTCGCGGATCATCGTGTCGATGTAGGTGACGTCGCCCATCTTGTGGCCCTGCCGCAGGTTCGCGGCGTGCGGCGCCATCGACATGTTCTCCTGGCCGCCGGCGCAGACGATGCTGGCGTCGCCGAGCATGATGTGCTGCGCCCCGAGCGCCACCGCCCGCAGGCCGGAGCCGCAGACCTGGTTGATGCCCCAGGCGGCGGCTTCCTTGGGAAGGCCGGCATTGATGTGCGCCTGGCGCGCCGGGTTCTGCCCCTGCGCGGCCGTGAGAACCTGACCGAGGATCGTCTCCGAGACCTCGCCCTTGTCGACCCCGGCGCGCTCCACGAGCGCCTCGAGCACCGCGGTGCCGAGCTCGTGGGCGGGCGTGTTGGCAAAGCTGCCCAGGAACGAGCCCACGGCGGTGCGGGCGGCGGACGCGATGACGACGTTGGTCATGGAGGTCTCCTCACTGGCTGGCCGCGGGACGCGCCCCCGCTCCGCGCCGCCAGCGCGGGGGGACCGCCTCCCGCCATCTGCTCAATGTCTAGGAGGTTCACCGCGCCGGAACAACGCCTTTCGGGCGGCGCGCGGGCCCGGGACGAGGCGCTCACCGCGTCACCTTCGGCGCGCCGAAGAAGTACCCCTGCAGGCAATCGACCCCGGCCGCCTCGAGCCACGCCGCCTCCTCCGCCCGCTCCACCCCCGGCGCCACGACGAAGGCGTCGAACTGGTGCGCCACCCCGAGCAGCGCGCGCACCAGAACCTGGTTGTCGGCGTCGCCGTCGATGCCCGAGATGAAGCCCCGGTCGATCTTCACGAGATCGAAGAAGAACCGCCGCAAGTGCCGGAACGACAGGAAGCCGCCGCCGAAATCGTCGAGCGCGAAGGCGACGCCCTGCGGCTGCAGCTCTTCCATGAACCGCGCGACGATCTCGGGCAGCAGCATCGCCGAACGCTCGCAGATCTCGAGGATCAGCCGCTCGCCCAGCGTGCCATCGTCCGCGACGAGCTCCGCCAGCACCGCGCGAAAGGCGCTGTCGCCGAGCGAGCGCGCCGAAACGTTGACCGACAGCCGCATCCCTGGCCGCGCCCGCAGCAGCCCGAGCGCGAGGCCGAGGCTGGCGGCGTCGAGATCGCGCCCGGTCGCCGTCTCCTCCACCGCGCCCATGAAGGCCGCCGCCGGCAGCACCCGCCCGCCCGGATCGGTCAGCCGGATCAGCCCCTCGTGAAACGCCACCTCCCGCCCCGGCGCCGTGACCACCGGCTGCAACGCCAGCGCGCAGGCCCCGGCGCGCAGCGCCTGCGCCACCATCGCCGGCGTGTCGCGGTCGCGCGCCGACATCGCGTAGTCGAGCGGCGTGCGCACCTGCTGCGCGTGCAGTGTCGTGTCGAGCTGTCTCATCGCTGGCAGCCTGCACCGGCGCGGCATAACATGGCGTTAATGTCCGCCCTCGGGAGAAAAAGAATGCAGCGCTGCACCTGGGCCGGGACCGACCCGCTCTACGTCGCTTACCACGACACCGAGTGGGGCGTGCCCGAGCGGGACTCGCGCGCGCTCTGGGAGAAGCTCGTCCTCGACGGCTTCCAGGCCGGCCTGTCCTGGATCACCATCCTGAAGAAGCGCGACAACTTCCGCGCCGCCTTCGACGGCTTCGAGCCCGCCCGCGTCGCCCGCTGGGGCGAGGCCGACATCGCCCGCTGCCTCGCCGACCCCGGCATCGTGCGCCACCGCGGCAAGATCGAGGCGACCGTGAAGAACGCCCGCGCCTGGCTCGCGCTCGAGGAACAGGGCGGGTTCGACAAGTGGCTCTGGGCCTACGTCGACGGCACGCCGCTGCAGAACCACTGGCGCGACGAAAGCGAGGTGCCCGCCTGGACACCGCTCTCGGCGCAGGTCTCGAAAGACCTCAAGCGCGCCGGCTTCGGCTTCTGCGGCCCTACCATCGTCTACGCCTTCATGCAGGCCTGCGGCCTGGTGAACGACCACGTCACCACCTGCCCCCGCCACGCCGCCTGCGCCGCCCTCGGCTAGCGGGGCGCACCCTCACCCGCCTCTGTCCTGCAAATATCCCCGCCGGAGGCTCCGCCCGCCCCGCAGGCGCTACCAGCGGGACAGCGCCGCCTCGTCCTCGTCCCGCGCCGCCACCCACTCGGCGCCGTCCGCGGTCACTTCCTTCTTCCAGAACGGCGCCCGCGACTTCAGGTAGTCCATCAGGAACACCGCCGCCTCGAAGGCCGACCCGCGGTGGCGGGCGGCGGTGGCGACCATCATGATCGGCTCGGCGGGCGCGAGGCGGCCGTGGCGGTGGATGACGAGCGCCGCGTCGAGGCCGAAGCGCTCGGTGGCCTCCGCGACGATGGACGAGATCGCCCGCTCGGTCATGCCCGGATAATGCTCGATCTCCATGTGGGCGAGCCCGCCGGAGATGTCGCGCACGAGGCCGGTGAAGGTGACGACGGCTCCCGCGCCGGAGGCCCGCGCGGCGAAGGCGTTCAGCTCCGCCCCCGCGTCGAACGGCTCGGGCTGGACGCGGACGCTCATCAGCCGCCCGTCATCGGCGGGAAGAACGCCACCTCGCGCACCCCGTCGAGCGGCGCGTCGAAGTCGGCGAGCTCCTGGTCTACGGCGACGCGCAGGGCGCTCGTGTCGGAGAAGGCCAGCGCGTAGCGCTCCTCGCGCGCGGCGAGCTCGACGACGAGGTCGGCCACCGTCGCGGCGGAGGTGTCGAGCCGTTCCTTCGGAAGGCCGATCCGCTCGCGGACCCAAGCGAAATACAGCACGTCGATCATTCCGGCTCCCTCAGCGCGGGCAGCGACTTCCTGAAGTAGTCCCACCCCGTCACCAGCGTCAGGATCGCCGCGATCCAGAGCAGCGCCACGCCGATCCGGCCCGACCACAGGTGCCCCGCCTCGAAGGCGCGCAGGCCGACCTCGTCGGGCGCGGTGCCGGCGAGGATCGACTCGACCAGCTCGGGCGACATGCCGACGGTGCGGTCGATCAGGTGGTGCAGGAAGATGCCCTGGCTGAACAGCACCGCGATGGCGAGCATCTGCGCCGTGGTCTTGTACTTGGCGAGATTGGTCACCGCGAGCTTGGCGCCGGGCCCGACATACTCGCGCAGGCCGCTGACGAAGACCTCGCGGAACACGATCAGCGTCGCCGGCATGACGATCCACGGGCTCATCGCCGAGTAGCCCGCGATCACCAGCAGGGCGACCAGCACCATCGCCTTGTCGGCGATCGGGTCCATCGCCGCACCGAAGCGCGTCTCCATTCCCCAGGCCCGGGCGAGGCGGCCGTCGATCCAGTCGGTCAGGGCGACCGAGCCGAACAGGATCAGCGCGAACCAGTCCGCGAAGGGGCGGTTGAAATAGAGGAAGATGATCGCGATGCCGGGGGCCGCGATCAGCCTGCCGATCGTCAGGATGTTGGGGAGGGTCCATCTCATGGCCCTCATCTAGTCCACTTGTGCCCCTGCGGGAAGGGTCAGCCGCCCTCGTGGAAGTGGGCGTAGATCTTCTCCGCCAGCGTCTCGGAGATGCCGTCGACGGCCTTGAGATCGGCGAGCGCGGCGCGGCCGACGGCCTTGGCCGAGCCGAAATGCGCCAGCAGCGCCCGCTTGCGGGTGGCGCCGACGCCGGCGATGTCGTCGAGCGGATTGGCGCTCACCGCCTTGGCGCGCTTGGCGCGGTGGGTGCCGATGGCGAAGCGGTGGGCCTCGTCGCGCAGGCGCTGGACGAAGTAGAGCACCGGGTCGTTGTGGCGCAGCGCCTTCACGGTGCGCCCGGTCCGGTGAAATTCCTCCTTGCCCAGATCGCGGTCGACGCCCTTGGCGACGCCGATCATGGGTATGTCCTCGACGCCGAGCTCGGCCATGATCGCGTGCACCGCGCTGACCTGTCCGGCGCCGCCGTCGATCAGCAGCAGGTCGGGCCAGGTGCCGGACTGGCGGTCCGGGTCTTCCTTGAGCAGCCGCTTGAAGCGGCGGGTGAGCACCTCCTTCATCATGCCGAAATCGTCGCCCGGCGTGAGTTCGTCGCCGCGGATGTTGAACTTGCGGTACTGGTTCTTCTCCAGCCCCTCCGGCCCCGCCACGATCATCGCGCCCACGGCGTAGGCGCCCTGGATGTGGCTGTTGTCGTAGACCTCGATCCGCTGCGGCACGGCGGGCAGTTCGAAAGCGTCGGCCAGCCCCTTGAGCAGGCGGCCCTGGGTCGCCGTCTCGCTCATCTTGCGCCCGAGGCTCTCGCGGGCATTGCGCAGCGCCGAGCCCACGAGCTCCGCCTTCTCGCCCCGCTGCGGGACGCTGATCTCGACCTTGCCGCCGCGCTGCTCGCACAGCGCCTGCGCCATGAGGTCGGGCTCGTCGAGCCCGTGGCTCAGCAGCAGCAGCCGGGGCGGCTCGCGGTTGGCGTAGAACTGGCCGACGAAGGCCTCGATGATCTCCGCGGGATCCTCCTCTCCCGAGATCCGGGGATAGTAGTCGTGATTCCCCCAATTCTGGTTCGAACGGATGAAGAAAACCTGAACGCAGGCCTGCCCGCCGTCGACGTGGAGCGCGATCACGTCGGCCTCGGACGTGGTCTGCGGGTTGATCCCCTGGCTGGACTGCACCTGCGTGAGCGCACGGATGCGGTCGCGCAGGGCGGCGGCGCGCTCGAACTCCATCGCCTCGGATGCCTCCTGCATCTGCTGGGCGAGCTGGTTCTGCACCGACGTCGTCTTGCCCGACAGGAACCGCTGCGCGTCGCCGACCAGCGCCTCGTAGCCGGCCTTGTCGATGTAGCCGACGCAGGGGGCCGAGCAGCGCTTGATCTGGTAGAGCAGGCAGGGGCGGGTGCGGGTCTCGAAGGTGGAATCGGAGCAGTTGCGCAGCAGGAAGACCTTCTGCAGCTGGTTCAGCGTCCGGTTGACCGCGCCGGCGCTGGCGAAGGGGCCGTAATAGCTCCCCTTCTCCTTCTTCGCGCCCCGGTGCTTCTTGATCTGCGGGAAGTCGTGCTCGCGGCTGACGAGGATGTTGGGGAACGACTTGTCGTCGCGCAGCAGCACGTTGAACTTCGGCTTCAGCTGCTTGATCAGGTTCTGCTCGAGCAGCAGCGCCTCGGTCTCGGTGCGCGTCGTGAGGAACATCATCGACGCGGTCTCGCGGATCATCCGGGCGATCCGGGCCGAGTGCTGCGGCGAGGGGCGGGAATAGTTCGACACCCGCGCCTTCAGGTTGCGCGCCTTGCCGACGTAGAGGACGCGGGACTGGTCGTCGAGCATCCGGTAGACGCCCGGCGAGGAGTCGAGCGTCTTCAGGTAGGCGCGGATGCAGGCGTAACCGGTTTTGGCGGACATGGGCGGGGTCGCGTCGATTCTTCAGGACCACTGCAATGTGGCGGGGGGCGGGGCAAGTGTTAAGGTTTCCACCGAAACTGGGGATAAGTCTGTTGGCGAACCTTGGGCCGGCTGGATTTTCCCAATGATTTCCGTGTCCGGATCGGTCTGCCTATTTTTTAGGCGCAGCTATAAGTATCTGTTTCTGCGCGACAATTTTTGGGTTGATCGGTCAAGCCATTGCCAGTGTTACGTTTTCGTGAAGCCACGCGGCACCCGGTGCACAAGTCGCCGCAGCGTCATATCCGGTGGCGTCGCTCGTCGGGGGTCTGCCAGATCAGGTGCTGGCCGCCATCCACGCAGAGCAGCTGCCCCGTGACGGCCGGTGCGTCGAGGAAGTAGCCGAGGGCGGCGGTGATGTCGGCGGGATTGGAGCCGCGCCCGAGGATGCAGGCTTCGCGCATCCGGGCGAAGTGCTCCTCGGGCTGGTTGGCCCCGATCAGGGTCGGGCCGGGGCCGATGGCGTTGACGCGCATCTTCGGGCCCAGCGTCATCGCGGCCGTCTGGGTCAGGGTCCAGAGGGCGGTCTTGGCGAGCGTGTAGCTCATGTGGCCGGGCGTCAGCTTGCGCACCTTGGCGTCGAGCATGTTGACCACGAGCGCCTGCGAGACGGGCTCGCCCTGCGCGTCGTTCACCGGCGCGGGGGCCTGCGCGGCCATCGCCTGGATCAGCACGAAGGGCGCGCGCAGGTTGCTCTCGAGGTGCCTGTCCCAGCTCTCGCGGGTGGCGGAGTAGAGCGTGTCGTACTCGAAGACGGAGGCGGAGTTGACGAGGCAGGTCAGCTCCCCGCCCAGCCCCTCCGCGGCGGCGGGCACGAGCCCCTGCATCTCCGCCTCGCGCGTCAGGTCGGCCTGCAGCGTGATCGCGCTCCGGCCGAGGGCGCGGATCTCGGCGGCGGTGTCCTCGGCGGCCTCGGCGCTGCTGGCATAATGCACGGCCACGTCGAAGCCGCGCCCGGCGAGGTAGAGCGCCATCGCCCGGCCGAGCCGCTTGCCGGCCCCGGTGACGAGCGCGCGCGTCATGCCAGGATCACCACGAGGTAGGCGGCATAGAGCCCGGTGAGGCCGATGCCCCAGAGCCGCGTCACGTCGGCCCGCAGGAAGACGAACGGGATGAGCAGAAGCGAGGCCGCCAGCATGATCCACAGGTCGACCTGCAGGAAGCGCGGCTCGACCGGGATCGGCCCGACGAGCGCGGCGATGCCGGTGATGCCGAGCAGGTTGAACATGTTGGAGCCGATGACGTTGCCGAGCGCCACGTCGGCCTGCCGCCGGATCGCGGCCATGACGGTGGTGGCGAGCTCGGGCAGCGACGTGCCGATGGCGACGAGGGTGAGGCCGATCACGGTTTCCGAAACACCGAAGGTGCGGGCGATGTTGACCGATCCCTCGACCAGCAGGTCGGCCCCGAGCGGCAGGCCGATCAGGCCGAGCGCGAGGTAGAACAGGATCTTCGGCCAGCCGATGCCCGGCTCCACGCCCTCGATCTCGTCGTCCTGCGCGTCCCGGTGCCGCTTGGCGGTGACGCCGGCATGGGTCAGCATCGCGGCCAGGGCGGCCAGCAGGATCAGCCCGTGGATCCACGTGATCGGCTGGAAGAAGCACAGCACGATGAACAGGGCCGTCGCGCAGATCATCTGGATGAAGCTGTGGCGGCTGTCGCATTGCGACGTGTGCATCGTCGCGATGATGGCGGGCACGCCGACGACGAGCAGGATGTTGGCGGTGTTGGAGCCCACCACGTTTCCGAGCGCGAGGCCGGGATACCCGTCGAGGATCGCGCCGATCGCGATCAGCAGCTCCGGCGCGGAGGTGCCGAAGGCGACGATGGTGAGCGACACGATCAGCGCGGGGATCCCGATGCGCAGCGCGAGGTTGACCGCGCCCTTCACCAGCGCGTCCCCCGCGAGCAGCAGGATCACCAGCCCGACGGCGACATAGAGCCAGTCCCAGATCATGAAAGCTCCTTCTTGCAAGGGCACGGCCCCTTGCCGATGCGGAAGCGCCCGCAAGACGGACATTTCGCGCTTTGCAGTCGTTTCTGGCCCGGGAAGCGCAGCCGGCCGAACATCGCCAGCACGGCCATGCCGATGAGGAAGAGAAGGACGACCTTGACGATCACGTCAGAGCCCGAACCTTGCGTAGGCGGCGCGCTCGTCGAGCTCGGCGAAGACGCCGGACACCGCATGCGCCCCGAGCCGCTGGAACAGCGAGCGCTTCTGGCCGAACTTGCGGAACTTCGTCTTCGGCCCGAACCGGCGCTTCATCTCGGGGACGAGGTGGCCGATCCCGTCGACCAGCCCCAGCTCCTTCGCCCGCGCGCCGGTCCAGAACTCGCCGGTGAACAGGTCCGCCCCCTCGGCCAGCTTCGCGCCGCGCCGGCTGGTGACGTGGGCGACGAAGTGCTCGTGGATCTCCTCGAGCAGCCGCTCGAGCCGCTCGACGTCCTCGGGCTTCTCCGGACGGAACGGGTCGAGGAAGCTCTTCGAACGCCCCGACGTGTGGATGCGCCGTTCGATGCCGTGGCGCGCGATGAACTCCTGCGCACCGAAGCCCGCCGAGATGACCCCGATGGAGCCGACGACCGAGGAGGCGTCGGCGTAGATCTCGTCGGCCGCCGCGGCGAGCCAGTAGCCGCCCGAGGCCGCGACGTCCTCGACGAAGGCGACGACCGGCACCTTGCGCTCGTCGGCCAGCCTGCGGATGCGCCCGCCGATCAGCGAGGATTGCACCGGCGAGCCGCCGGGCGAGCTGATCTGCAGCGCCACCGCGTCGGGCTTGGCGCGAAACGCCTTCTCCAGCAGCGGCGCGACGGTCGCGTCGGACAGTCCGCGGGGGCCGATGCCGATCGGGCCCTGGAGCTGGACGACGCAAACCTTGGGTATATCGGGCAGGAAGGGCAGACGGCGGCTCATGCGGCCTGACATATGCGCCGCCCGCAGGCCGGACAAGGTGGCCGCCGGTCGATACACGCGCTGTTGCCGCCCTGCCCCGGCGTCACCCGCGCTATTGCCGCAGCCGCCAGCCGGTGCGGAAGATCCAGGCCACCACCGCAAGCCCGAGCGCGGTGAAGCCGGCGATGGCCCCGAGGCTGATCAGGACCGGCACGTCCGACATGCCGAAGAACGACCAGCGGAAGCCCGAGACGAGGTAGACCACCGGGTTGAAGTAGGCGACCGTCTGCCACGCCGGGGGCAGCATCGAGATCGAGTAGAACGAGCCCCCGAGGAACACGAGCGGCGTGATGACGAGCAGCGGGATCAGCTGCAATTGCTCGAAGTTCTTCGCCCAGATGCCGATGATGAAGCCGAGCAGCGAGAACGAGATGCAGGTCAGGATCAGGAAGGCGATCATCGCCGGCCAGTTCTGGATCTGCAGGTCCACGAAGAAGCCGGCCGTGATCAGGATCACCACCCCGATGAACAGCGCCTTCGTCGCCGCCGCGCCGACATAGCCGATGGTGATCTCGAGGAAGTCGATGGGCGCGGACAGATGCTCGTAGATGGTGCCGATGAACTTCGGGAAGTAGATCCCGAAGCTGGCGTTCGACGTCGCCTGCTGCATCACCGACAGCATGATCAGCCCGGGCACGATGAACGCCCCGTAGCTCACCCCCTCGACCTCCTCGATGCGGCTGCCGATGGCCGCGCCGAAAACGACGAAGTAGAGCGAGGTGGAGACCACCGGCGAGATGAAGCTCTGCAGCAGGGTCCGGAAGAAGCGGGCCATCTCGTACTGGTAGATGGCGACGATGGCGTTGTGGTTCATGCGGCGGGCTCTTTCGCGGGCGCGGCATCGGCCTGGTGGACGAGACCGACGAAGATTTCCTCGAGCGAGGATTGCTTGGTCTGCAGATCGGCGAGCTGAAGCCCCGCCGCCTGCAGGTCGGCGAGCAGCCGGGTGATCCCGGTGCGCTCGCTGCGGGTGTCGTAGATGTAGATCAGCGCCCGCCCGTCCGGCGCGAGCTCGAGGCCCTCGCGCGCGAGGCTGTCGGGGATCGCGTCGACGGGCTCGGCCAGCTCGATGCGCAGCTCCTTGGCGCCGAGGCGGGTCATCAGGTCGGCCTTGTTCTCGACGAGCAGGATCCGCCCCTTGTCGATCACCGCGATACGGTCGGCGATGGCCTCGGCCTCCTCGATGTAGTGCGTCGTCAGGATGATCGTCACGCCCTGCGCCTTCAGTTCGGCGACGATGTCCCACATGTCCTTGCGCAACTCCACGTCGACGCCGGCGGTCGGCTCGTCGAGGAACAGCACGCGCGGCTCGTGGGCCAGCGCCTTGGCGATCAGCACCCGCCGCCGCATGCCCCCCGACAGCTCCTTGACCTTGGTGTCGCGCTTGTCGATCAGCGACAGCTTGCGCAGCAGGTCGTCGACGAAGCCCCGGTTGGGGCTCATGCCGAACAACCCGCGCGAGAAGTTCACCGTGGCGACGACCTTCTCGAACGGCTCGAGGCTGATCTCCTGTGGCACGAGGCCGATCATCTGCCGCGCCTTGCGGAAGTCGCGCACCGTGTCGTACCCGCCGACGCTGACGCTGCCCGAGGTCGGCATGGTGATGCCGCAGATCGTCGAGATCAGGGTCGTCTTGCCCGCGCCGTTGGGGCCGAGAAGCGCGATGATCTCGCCTTCCTCGATCTCGAGGTCGACGCCCTCGAGCGCGGTGAACCCGGACTCGTAGCGCTTCGTGAGGTCTTCGACTTTGACGATCGGCGCCATGCCCGCCCCCTCCTTGATGGAGCGCAAACCTACGGCAGGCGCGGCCGATGTCCAACGCTTTCGCGCCGCGTAGCGCCTGTGCGGCGGAATGGCTTGACGCCTCCGCGCGCGCCCGTGCCTGATAGGCGGCAAAAAGGAGGCAGGCCGTGCAGCTGGCAGACATCGGCCCCGAGGCCATCGACCTCGTGATCTTCGATTGCGACGGCGTGCTCATCGACAGCGAGGTCCTCAGCGCCACGGTGCTGATCGAGGCCGCGGCCGCCCTCGGCATCGACTTCGACATGGATTACGTGCGCCGCCACTTCCTCGGCCGCAGCTTCCCCACCGTCGCCGCCACCATCCGCGCCGATTACGGGCGGGCGCTGCCCCAAGGCTTCGAGGCGAGCTACCGGGAGACGCTGCTCGAGCGCTTCGAGACGGACCTGCGCACGACACGCGGGATCGAGGCGGTGCTGACGGCGCTCGATCGCCCGGCCTGCGTCGCCACCAGCTCGAGCCCGCCCCGGGTCGCGCGCTCGCTCGAGATCACCGGCCTCGCCCGTCACTTCGGCCCCCGCGTCTTCACCGCCAGCCAGGTCGCGCGCGGCAAGCCGGCGCCCGACCTGTTCCTCTTCGCCGCCGCCAAGATGGGCGCCGCGCCGGAGCGGTCGCTCGTCATCGAAGACAGCCGCCCGGGCCTCGCCGCCGCGCGGGCCGCGGGCATGGTCACGATGCTCTATGGCGGCGGCAGCCATTCGGCCGGCGGCGACATGGACCTGCCGCCCGGCGTGATCGCCCTCGACAGCTGGGCCGACTTCCCGCCGGCCCTGCTGCGCGCCGCCAGGGGATCGGCCGCGTGACCCCCGGCGACACGCGCCTCGACGACGCCGCCCGCGCCGGGTGGCTCTACTACGTCGCCGGCAACACGCAGGACGAGATCGCCCGCAAGCTCGGCGTCTCGCGCCAGCGCGCGCAGCGGCTGGTGTCGCTGGCGGTGTCGGAACGGCTGGTGAAGGTGCGCATCGACCACCCGATCGGCCGCTGCATGGACCTCGCCCGGGCCCTGACGGAGCAATTCGCCCTGGTCCAGTGCGACGTCGTCCCCTCCGATCCCGCCGCGCCCGACCTGCTCACCGGCGTCGCCATCGCCGCCACGGCCGAGCTCGAGCGGGTGCTGAAGAGGGAGACGCCGCAGGTCATCGCGCTCGGCACCGGGCGGGCGCTGAAGGCGTGCGTCGAGCAGATGCCGCGGATGGACTGCCCGCAGCACAAGCTGGTCTCGCTGCTCGGCAACATCATGTCCGACGGCTCGGCGACCTCCTACAACGCCACCATCCGCATGGCCGACCGCGTCGGCGCACAGCACTACCCGTTCCCGCTCCCGGTCCTAGCGCAAGACATCGAGGACCTGCGGCACATGCACAGCCAGCAGGCGGTCCGCAGCACGCTCGAACTCTGCGCGCAGGCGGACGTCGCGCTCGTCGGCATCGGCCACGTCGACCGCACCGCCCCGGTCTACGCCGACGGCTTCCTCACCGACGCCGATTGGCAGGAGGTCAGCGCCAAGGGCGCGACGGGCGAGATCATCGGCTGGATCTTCGACGCCAGAGGCCGCCTGGTCGACAGCGCCTTCACCGCCCGCCTCGCCAGCGCCCCGCTCCCCGACCCGGTGCGCCAGCGCGTCATCGCCGTCGCCCTCGGCCCCGCCAAGGTCGCCGCCATCCGCGCGGCGCTGCTGGGCCGGCTGGTGAACGGGCTGATCACGGACGAAGCGACCGCCGAGGCGCTGCTCGCGGCATGAGGCCCCCACAGCAAAACGCCGCCCTTTTTGGGCGGCGTTTTTGCGGCTTGTGTTTGGTTGCGGGAGTAGGATTTGAACCTACGACCTTCAGGTTATGAGCCTGACGAGCTACCGGGCTGCTCCATCCCGCGCCAATTTCTTTGTTTGATCATCGTCGAGAGATCGGGTGTTCCTTGCTAGGTTTGGCGGTGACTTACTCTCCCACGTCTTAAGACGCAGTACCATCAGCGCTACGGCACTTAACGGCTGGGTTCGGAATGGAGCCAGGTGTTTTGCTCGTGCTATGACCACCAAACCGAGAAAGGAACACCCCGCGGCCCTTTCGGGCGGGGGTGCGAACATCAGGATTGTCCAGGTCGTGTTGTGTGTGTGACTTCTGGTCCAGTCGGTCTTTCGACCTTGCTTCTACTGGATCAAATCAAGCCTATCGGACCATTAGTACCGGTCAGCTGAGCACATTGCTGCGCTTACACCTCCGGCCTATCGACGTGGTGGTCTACCACGGTCCTCAGGGATACCTTGTTTTGAGGGGGGCTTCCCGCTTAGATGCCTTCAGCGGTTATCCTTTCCGATCATAGCTACCCAGCACTGCCGTTGGCACGACAACTGGTCCACCAGTGGATCGTTCACCCCGGTCCTCTCGTACTAGGGGCAACTCCTCTCAAGTATCCTACACCCACGGCAGATAGGGACCGAACTGTCTCACGACGTTCTAAACCCAGCTCACGTACCTCTTTAAATGGCGAACAGCCATACCCTTGGGACCTGCTTCAGCCCCAGGATGAGATGAGCCGACATCGAGGTGCCAAACGGTGCCGTCGATATGGACTCTTGGGCACCATCAGCCTGTTATCCCCAGAGTACCTTTTATCCGTTGAGCGATGGCCCTTCCACTCGGGACCACCGGATCACTATGGCCGTCTTTCGACTCTGCTCGACTTGTCAGTCTCGCAGTCAGGCTGGCTTCTGCCATTGCACTCAACGAGCGATTTCCGACCGCTCTGAGCCAACCTTCGCGCGCCTCCGTTACTGTTTGGGAGGCGACCGCCCCAGTCAAACTACCCACCACGCAGGGTCCCGGACCCGGATAACGGGCCGCGGTTAGACATCAAGAGTGCGAAGGGTGGTATCTCAAGGATGGCTCCACAGCGACTGGCGTCACTGCTTCAAAGCCTACCACCTATCCTGCACATCGCAATCCTGATGCCAGTGCGAAGCTATAGTAAAGGTTCATGGGGTCTTTCCGTCTAACCGCGGGAAGCCGGCATCTTGACCGGCAATTCAATTTCGCTGAGTCGATGTTGGAGACAGCGGGGAAGTCGTTACGCCATTCGTGCAGGTCGGAACTTACCCGACAAGGAATTTCGCTACCTTAGGACCGTTATAGTTACGGCCGCCGTTTACCGGGGCTTCAATTCAAGGCTTGCACCTCTCCTTTTAACCTTCCGGCACCGGGCAGGCGTCAGACCCTATACGTCGTCTTGCGACTTCGCAGAGCCCTGTGTTTTTAGTAAACAGTCGCCACCCCCTGGTTTGTGCCCCCGGCCTCTACTTGCGTAAAAACCGGGCCTCCTTCTCGCGAACTTACGGAGGTATTTTGCCGAGTTCCTTCAACATCGTTCTCTCAAGCGCCTTGGTATTCTCTACCAGTCCACCTGTGTCGGTTTAGGGTACGATCTCATGGAGGGCTATTTCCAGGAACCTCTAAGCAGCCCGTTCAATCCGATAAGGACGAACTACCGTCGAGATCCGTCACATCCTCCTGGCCCAGGAATATTAACCTGGTTCCCATCGACTACGCCTTTCGGCCTCGCCTTAGGGGTCGGCTCACCCTGCTCAGATTAGCTTTAAGCAGGAACCCTTGGACTTTCGGCGACAGGGTCTCTCACCCTGTTTGTCGCTACTCATGTCATCATTCTCGCTAGTGATCTCTCCACCGGATGGCTCACGCCCCGGCTTCACAGAAAACTCCGTGTCTCCAATCTGCCCGAGGGCAGTAAGGAGACATGGAATTATGTCACACTACGCTCCGCTACCATGTGCTATGCACATCCTAAGCTTCGGCTCGTGGCTTGAGCCCCGTTACATCTTCGCCGCAGGACAACTTGTTTAGACCAGTGAGCTGTTACGCTATCTTTAAAGGATGGCTGCTTCTAAGCCAACCTCCTGGTTGTTTTGGTCGTCCCACCTGCTTTCCCACTTAGCCACGAATTGGGGGCCTTAGCTGTAGGTCAGGGTTGTTTCCCTCTCCACGACGGACGTTAGCACCCGCCGTGTGTCTGCCATCTAGTACTCCTCGGTATTCGGAGTTTGGTTAGGATCAGTAAGCCTGTGGGGCCCCATTACCCATCCAGTGCTCTACCCCCGAGGGTATTCGGATGACGCTCTACCTAAATAGATTTCGCGGAGAACCAGCTATCTCCGAGTTTGATTGGCCTTTCACCCCTAGGCACAACTCATCCCGACCTTTTTCAACAGGTGTGGGTTCGGACCTCCAGTAAGTGTTACCTTACCTTCATCCTGGTCATGCCTAGATCACTCGGTTTCGGGTCTGATCCCACGAACTCATGCGCCCTATTAAGACTCGCTTTCGCTGCGCCTACACCTAACGGCTTAAGCTTGCTCGTGAGACCAAGTCGATGACCCATTATACAAAAGGTACGCCGTCAGCTCGCAAGGAGCCTCCGACTGATTGTAGGCGTTCGGTTTCAGGTACTGTTTCACTCCCCTCGTCGGGGTGCTTTTCACCTTTCCCTCACGGTACTGGTTCGCTATCGGTCAGTAAGGAGTACTTAGCCTTCGAGGGTGGTCCCCCGATCTTCAGACAGGATTTCACGTGTCCCGCCCTACTTAATACGTCAAATCGAGCTTCCCGTACGGGGCTGTCACCCGCTGTGGCCATGCTTTCCAACATGTTCCGGTCACTCTCATTGCTCGGCTGGTCCGCGTTCGCTCGCCACTACTAGCGGAGTATCTGTTGATTTCCTTTCCTCCGGGTACTTAGATGTTTCAGTTCCCCGGGTTTGCTCTTCAAACCCTATGTATTCAGGTGAGAAGTACCTGGTTCAGCTCATTATAGGCTGCCGCAAGCGGCAATTATAACAAACTGTCAGGTGGGTTGCCCCATTCGGAGATCCATGGATCAAAGCTTATTCTCAGCTCCCCATGGCTTATCGCAGAGTATCACGTCCTTCATCGCCTCTTACTGCCAAGGCATCCACCAAACGCCCTTTTCGCGCTTGATCTGATCCAGAAGAAGCAAGGCCTCTTCCGATCAGAAGTCATACTTTCCCGAGCTCCACCTGGTTCGTGTGGAGCTCTGTGCGATCTCGCGATCGCACGGGTTAGTGTACTTGA
>NZ_CH724110.1:91081-238077 GCF_000153305.1 Oceanicola granulosus HTCC2516 | reverse complement strand
GTACTCCGACAACAGGGAGTTTGGCATCAGGGTGGAAGTGACGGCCCTGTCGCGCGTCTATAAGGAAGGGTTTTTTATCTTGGCCTTCAATATGTCGAAGTTTGCCTACGGTGGCTTCACTCGAATTACGATCTTTCACCAGCTCGGTGACGAGAAACTGGGCATCTTCTCCACGGCTTGGCAGTTCGTACCCCTTTCGACCCTCTTTTTCGCGCAGGTTACAAGAACGTGGCGCTTGACGATCACGCAGTGCATCAAACACGGGGATCGAGCAGCTTTCAGAAAGCAGATTTGCTCGCTAGTGATTACGGTTTTCGCACCGACTTTGCTGGCGACAACGGTCATTTTGCTCTACGGGGGCGAGGTAATCCACCTAGTTTTCAACGACCAGTACGCTGCCGCCTCAGAACTGATGCCGTTCATCGCTCTATATTTTCTCGTCATCGCGCTGGACACAGTTTCGGTCCTGTTGGCAGTCGCACTCTCGTTATCGAGAGTGGTCGCTGTAGCCTATGCCACCTTCGGAGTCGTTACCGTATTGGCTTGTTTAGTTGTGGCAGAGCTCAAATCACTCAATTTACTTCTAGTCACGATAATCGCGGGGCACTTTCTTGCAGCGAGCGTCACAGCTGCGCTTTCGCTGGTCAAGCTGAGGACGGCCTTCAGATGAAGCCGACGGAGCAGCCAGCGGCTTGCGCACGGCCTCTTCAACGGCGCGGTGTTGCGTTTATAGACATGTTGTCAGTTAGTACGCATGTCACTCTAAACAGGTTTTACCTTCGAAATCTTTTCCGACAGCACGATCGGCTTTATGTGTCGCAGGGCCTTTGTGCCTCGTATTCGGACTACGAGCCTCGTGCGTTAGGTCCGCGCCCGGTTGTGGGCGGCCTTCTACAACGATGCGCAGCGGCAGTTCGTGTGGCCAGGATCCTGATGTTTAGGAAGCATGAGAAGGTAGTGTTATTGTCTTATGACCTTCTTGCCCTGCCGCTACTGTCGCGAATTGCAGAGTTCAGACGAGTGGATCTGATCTGCTTTGAACACAACACGGCGCCATCAAACTTCGTCCGGAAGGTTTTACACCGGCTGTCTTCGCGGAAGGTCCGGCGGATGGCCTTTACGCCCTACTTGCGAGACGCATACCAAGCGATCGGGCTGTCAGCTACTTACGTGCCGCATCCGTGCATTCCCCCGGCAAGTTCAGCGGACCAGACGGACGAGATGAGTGTTATCATCCGGGGAGCCGGAGGAGAATACGATGCCGTTGCTTTCTGTCCTAGTGGTAGTGTTCCGCTAGAGAGCATCGAAGGATATGCGCGCGCAAATAAGGGGGTGCTCTTCGTCTGCAAGAGCAACAGAGAGTCCGCGGAGGATAACGTAGTTACCCAGCAGTTTTTTACCAACTACGGAACTGCGGTGGCTCGCTGCGACTTCATGGTGGTCTTCTTCCCCCACGCAAACAAGGTGAGCGGTCCTGCCTTCGAGGCCGTTGCCGCCAGAAAGCCCCTTGTGGTTCTTGAGAACCGTTTCGGGAAGTATATGAAGACCACCTTCCCGCTGAGCGTCTTTTTCCCGGAGGAGCAAGTTCCCCTTAAGCCGACCCCGGGAGCATCGGATGCGCATAACAGTGAAATAATCTCCGTCCTGAGGTGTAATCTGGAATGGGAGACGGAGAGCGCTATTGGCGTCGCTGCCACGGTACGCGCTCAAGGGAGCCGCAAGTTGCTCGAGGCTCAGGACTCATGACCAGTAGATGACGATAGCGGCGAGAGCGATGGCCCTTGGGGGATCTGTCGTAGCGCGTGGCAACGCGCCGCCAGTCCTTTAGCCTGCCGAACATGATCTCGATGCGGTTTCGACGTTTGTAGCGCGGCTTGTCATACTTCACCGGCGTCTTCCGTTGTTTTCGTCCGGGGATGTAGGCACGTATCCCCCTGTCTTTCAAAGCTTCCTGGAACCAGTCGGCGTCGTAGCCGCGATCCTCGAGCAGCCAATCGACACCGGAAGGCTGTCGCACAGCGCCCGCGCCCCGATGTAGTCGCTCACTTCACCTGCCGTTACTAACAGGTCGAGCGGACGTCCCTGGCTATCGGAGATGGCATGCAGCTTGGTGTTCATGCCGCCCTTGGTGCGCCCGATCAGGCGGCCACGCCCCCCTTTTTTGACGCCCAGACTGGACGCCGTTCTGTGGGCCTTCAGATAGGTGGCGTCGATCATCACTCTTCTCGCCGTGCTCGGCAGCCAGCTCCGCCATCATCTTCGCGAAGATGCCTTTGTCGCTCCACCGCTTCCAGCGGTTGTAGAGCGTCTTGTGAGGACCATACTCCTTCGGCGCGTCGCGCCAGCGCAACCCATTGCGATTGACGAAGATAATCCCGCTTAAGACGCGCCGGTCGTCGACTCTCGGCTTGCCATGGGACTTAGGGAAGTACGGCTTCAGGCGCGCCATCTGCGCCTCGCTCAGCCAGAAGAGATCAGACATGTCACCGCTCTACTTTCGCGCGGTGAGTCACGCCCTTCGCCTGAAATTAATGGGTCCTGAGCCTAGGGCACGGGACCCACTCACCGGAGCTCTGCTTCCGCACACTGAGGAATGCGATGAGAAAGAATCTTTTGTACGTTTCTACGAATGATGGTTCTGACGCGAGAATTTCAAAGGAGCTCCGTACGCTGTCTGAACATTATGACGTGCACTTCTACGGATTCATGAGGGCGGGGAAAAATGCTGGAGCTGCTCTAGCTGGTTGCAAGTCTTATCATCTGGCGGCAGGAAGCCCGCGAGCGGTCGTGCCTCTGGTACGATATGTCCTGACAGTGGCCGTAGAGCTAGTCCGGTATAAAGATGCGTCGGTACACGTAGTCAATGAGGAGCTTCTTGCGATCTTCTATATTTTCCTCCTCAGAAAGTGGGTTGTCTTGGACGTTTTCGACTCGATATTTCTGAGGATGAATAAGCCCGGCGAGAAAGCTTATCTTGCCAAGCGAATTCTGTACTGGCTCCCTCAGGTGATCATAGTTACAGATGACAACCGAAAAGAGTTGCTGCCGAAGTTTGCGCGGAGAAAGTCGATTGTCATCCCAAATGTTCCGAGAATGGCAAAGTATCCTAATAAGGTCGCCACGAGGGAAGGCTCTCTGGTAATATATTACGTCGGATCCCTGTCCAAGGATCGGGGGTCGTCATTCATCGAGAAGCTGCTTTCTGCGGATGAGAGGATATCGGTTGTCGCGGCCGGTTGGATCTACGATACTTATACAAGTAATTTGTTAGACCATCCGAGAGTCACCTATATCGGCGTACTGCCCCAGGCCGATGTGAACAGCCGGATCGCTTCCGACGCTGACTACTTGCTTGCGATTTATCCTCTCCACAATGATAACAACAGGAACGCAAGCCCAAACAAGATATTCGATTCGCTTCACACACGAACTCCCGTGATAATTTCGACGGGGACATATGCTAGCCGGGTGGTTGAGGAATTGGGAATAGGGATGCTAGTGGAGGAGGAGGGGGAGATCGACTTTGATGATCTGTCAAGACTTCTCTTCCGTAGTAGAACATCTTTCTGCTTCGAGGAGCACGTACTAAGGGATTATGCGTGGGAGCGTTATGAGGCCATTTTGCTATCCAGTCATGAGCAGCGGCGAAGTTCAGGATGATGCGGAGGCCTTGAAAGTTCAAGATCATGTTTCTCCAATTCATCCGAAATCAGGCGTGCATGTATTGCAGTAGCTCTGGGTGTAGCATATATAAATCTCGCCAGTTTCTGAGGTTCTTCTGCTGGCGCTGTGGAGAAGAAGTCAGGCATGGCTAAACTTAGATATCGAGTAAAGTTGGGTGACGACAGCAGAACGAAGCCGTTAAACTACTCTACACATAGTGAGAGGTGGGGATGAAACAGCTTCTCCAGTCCCTCAAGGATGGGAGCACCCGCCTAGAAGAGGTGCCGGCGCCCCGCGCCCGCCGCGGCGAACTCCTGATCCACACTACCACCACGCTCGTCTCAGCGGGCACTGAGAGAATGCTGGCGGAGTTCGGCAAGGCCGGCTGGATCACCAAGGCCCGCTCTCAGCCCGACAAGGTACGGCAGGTCTTGGAGAAGGCGCGCACCGACGGTGTCGCCGTTACTCTAGAAGCCATCCGCTCCAAGCTCGACCAGCCTCTGGCGCTCGGCTACTGCAATGTCGGCCGCGTCGCCGAGACGGGCCCCGGCGTCGAACAATTTGAGCTAGGCGACCGCGTCGTTTCGAACGGTAAGCACGCCGAAGTCGTGGCCGTTCCAAAGAACCTCTGCGCGAAGGTCCCCGACGCTGTCTCGGACGAGGCCGCGAGCTTCACTGTCCTCGCCGCCATCGGCCTCCAAGGGGTCCGCCTCGCTCAGCCCACGCTGGGGGAATGCGTAGTAGTAACGGGCCTCGGGCTCATCGGACTCCTCACTGTCCAGCTCCTGCGCGCGCAGGGCTGCCGGGTGCTCGGCCTAGACTTCGACCCCTCCCGCTTGGAGCTCGCCCGCCGCTTCGGCGCAGAAACGGTCAATGTCGGCGCGGGCGAGGACGTGCTCGCCGCCGCGCAAGCCTTCTCGCGCGGGCGTGGCGTGGACGCTGTCCTCATCACTGCCTCCACGAAGTCGAGCGAGCCGGTATCGCAAGCAGCACAGATGTGCCGCCAGCGCGGGCGCATCGTCCTCGTCGGGGTCACAGGCCTCGAGCTCAGCCGCGCCGACTTCTACGAGAAGGAGCTCTCCTTCCAAGTCTCCTGCTCCTACGGCCCCGGCCGTTACGACTCCTCTTACGAGGAGGACGGCCAAGACTACCCAGTTGGCTTCGTCCGCTGGACCGAGGGCCGCAACTTTGAGGCTGTCCTCGACCTGATGGCCAACGGCGCGCTAGACACCGCTCCACTCATCACCCATCGCTTCCCAATCGAGCAGGGCGAACAGGGCATGGCCCTCCTCACCTCGGGAGAGCAGTCGCTCGGCATCCTGCTGAGCTATCCAACCGAGGGCCAAGCAGAGCGCCTCGCGCAGCCGCGCATCGCGCTCACCCCGGCGCCGGCGCGCGCCAAGGGCAGCGTCGCAGTCCTGGGCGCAGGCAACTACGCCGGGCGCGTCCTGATCCCCGCCTTCAAGAAGGCGCGCGCCTCGCTCCGCTCGGTTGTGAGCGGCGGTGGTGTCACCGCCGTCCACTTCGGCCGCAAGTACGGCTTTGCCGAGGCGGCCACCGACGGCGACGCCGCGATAGCCAACCCGGCCGTGGACACGGTAGTGATCGCCACGCGCCACGACCTCCACGCCTGTCAGGTCGAGGCGGCCCTGCGGGCCGGCAAGCACGTCTTCTGTGAGAAGCCACTTTGCCTGACCTTGGACGAGCTGTCCCGCATTGAGGCCGCGGCGGCCGAGCGCCCGGACCTGCATGTCATGGTTGGGTTCAACCGCCGCTTCGCGCCGCAGGTCGTGCAGATGCAGAAACTGCTTGCCGCTGTCGCCGAACCCAAGAGCCTGATCCTCACCGTTAACGCTGGCGTCATCCCCCCCGACCACTGGACGCAGGATCCCGCCGTGGGCGGCGGCCGCATCATCGGCGAGAGCTGCCATTTTTTCGACCTGCTGCGCCACCTCGTCGGGCATCCGGTCCTGTCACACCACGCGGTGGCGCTTGGCCGGCACCCGGCGCTCCCTGTCCGCGACGACAAGGCGACGATCACCCTGACCTTCGCGGACGGTTCAGTGGGGACAGTTCATTACCTCGCCAACGGCAATAAGGGCTTCCCCAAAGAGCGGCTCGAGGTTTTCGCCGCCGGACGCGTGCTCCAGCTCGACAACTTCGTCGGGCTGCGCGGCTGGGGCTGGCCCGAGTTCAGAAAGATGCGGCTCTGGCGGCAGGACAAGGGTCAGGCGGCCTGCGCGGCGGCCTTCATGCAGGCGGTCCGCGAGGGTGGTCCCACGCCGATCCCGCGCACCGAGGTGCTGGAGATCAGCCGCCTCAGCATTGAGATCGCAGAGGCTCTGCGTTGACAGCGCACTCCGGGGCGGCCTCGCATGGACGCGACCGAATTTCGCTAAAATTGCGCCCCTAATCAGCGCCATTGAGGCGCGGCAGGCCGAGGAAGGTCGGATCGGCTGCCGCTTCGTCCACACGGGCCAGCATTTCTACGCACGCCTGTCGGATGATTTCTTCCCTGAACTTGGCCTGCGTGTCTCGGACGTGTCCTTTGGGATCGGCCCGGGCACTCCGGCCGAGCAGACCGGCGCGATTATGGCACAGTACGATCTTGGAGCGCCACCTTGCCTAACGCCACTTTCACGCCGGCCCGCGCGGCCCTCCTCTGGCGCACGACGCGGCACCTGCGCCTTGTTCAAATCATTGGCCGCGCCTGGTTCCGCCTCTACCAGCCCCGCCCCGACTTCGCGCCACCCCCGCCGCTCGCGGCGCCGTCCGGTCCCTGGACCCCCCCAGCTCGGCGTGTCCCGAGCCTCGTCAGCCCGACGACCTTCCGCTTCCTCAATGAGGACGGATCCCTGCTTGAGACCGGCTGGGACGACCCTGCTCGGTCCAAGCTCTGGCGGTATAACCAACACTATTTTGATGACCTGAACGCCGAGGAGGCCGGGGTGCGGGCTGGCTGGCACCGAGCGCTGATCCTCGACTGGGTCGCCGCCAACCCGCCCGGCATCGGCTCCGGCTGGGAGCCTTACCCCACTTCGCTTCGGATTGTGAACTGGATCAAATGGGCACTCGCCGGCCACGAGCTTCCCCCGGAGGCGGTGGCGAGCCTCGCCGTCCAAGCGCGTTGGCTGACAAAGCGGCTCGAATGGCACCTTTTGGGAAACCACCTCTTCGCCAACGCCAAGGCGCTCCTTTTCGTGGGCCTCTGGTTCGACGGCCCAGAGGCCGCCCGCTGGCGCCAGCGGGCTCTCTCGATTCTCGCTCTCGAGGTGCCCGAGCAGATCCTCCCAGACGGCGGCCAGTTCGAACTGAGCCCGATGTACCACGCGCTAGCCATTGAGGACCTCCTTGATCTCGTGAACCTCGTCCGGGCCCGCGGTCGGCCCGATGACGTGGACCTATCCCGCGCGGCCGCGGACTGGTGCGCGCGCCTGTCTCTCATGTTCGGCTGGCTCGCCATTTTGAGCCACCCCGACGGGCGTATTGCTTTCTTCAACGACTCAGCTTTCGGTATCGCGGCCGAGAACGCGGAGCTCGCCGGGTATGCCGGCCGGCTTGGCCTCGTCGTCCCACATCCCCCCGCGGGCGCCCTGCGGCTCCCCAATTCTGGTTACGCCCGGCTGGCCAAGAACGAGGCCGTCCTTCTCGCCGACCTCGCTCCCATCGGCCCAGACTATCTTCCCGGGCACGCCCATGCCGACACGCTCTCCTTCGAGCTCTCGCTTGGGACACAACGTGTAGTTGTGAACTCTGGGACCTCAGTATATGGCTTCGGTGCAGAGCGGCTCCGCCAGCGGGGGACGGCAGCCCACAGCACGGTGACGCTCGGGAACTGCGACTCCTCAGAAGTCTGGAGCGGGTTTCGCGTTGGTCGCCGCGCCCGTGTTATCGACGCCGGGGTTGGCGGGGATGCGGATACCCTCTGGGCCGAGGGTGCGCATGACGGATATGTCCATCTCCCTGGCCACCCCGTCCATCGGCGTAGATGGGAGCTCGGCCCCACGGGCCTCCGAGTAAGCGACAGCCTCGCCGGCGACGAGGCCGAAGCTCGCTATCACCTCCACCCCGACATCGAAGCCCTCCAAGACGAGCCTCATGCCGGCCACCTTCTCCTCCCAAACGGTCGGAGCCTCCGCTGGATAGCTGAGGGCGGATCCGTCCACATCGCGCGGTCAAGCTGGCACCCTGAGTTTGGCCTTTCGCTACCGACCTCCTGCCTCGTCGTACCCCTCCGAGACGGACAAGCCACCCTTTCCCTCAACTGGGCCTGACGCTATGCACATTCTCTTCCTTTCCGACAATTTTCCGCCCGAGGTGAACGCCCCTGCAAGCCGCACGTTCGAGCACTGCCGGGAATGGGTGAAGGCTGGCCACCAGGTGACTGTCGTCACTTGCGCCCCGAACTTTCCCAAGGGACGGGTCTTTGAAGGCTACCGCAACCGGCTCTGGCAATCCGAAGTAATGGACGGCATTCGGGTGATCCGGGTCTGGAGCTACGTCACGCGCAACGAAGGCTTTGCCAAGCGTATCCTTGACCACACGAGCTACATGATGGCGGCCACGCTGGCCTCACTCTTCATCCGGCGTGTGGACGTCATTATTGGCACCTCCCCTCAATTCTTTACAGCCTGCGCAGCCTGGGCCGTGTCTGCCCTCAAGAGGCGCCCTTGGATCTTTGAGCTCCGGGACATCTGGCCCGAGTCAATACGAGCGGTCGGAGCGATGCGTCAGTCGCGCGTCCTCGACACCCTCGAGAAAGTAGAACTATTCCTATACCGTAAAGCGACTGCGATAATCTCGGTCACGCAAGCCTTTAAGCAGAACCTTGTAGAGCGCGGCATAGACGCCGCCAAGATCCACGTCGTCACGAACGGCGTAGACGCCTCTCGCTTTCAGCCCCTGCCCAAGGACGCCGCGCTCCAGCAGGAGCTTGGCCTCGAAGGCAAGTTCGTCGCGGGCTACATCGGCACGCATGGGATGGCCCACGGGCTTGGCACGCTGCTTGATGCGGCTGCTCGGCTGAAGGCCGTGCCAAACGGGGATGTTTTCCGCATCATCCTGCTGGGGGACGGCGCGACGCGAGCGGCCCTTCAGGCAAGGGCCACGGCCGAAGGTCTAGACAATGTGCTCTTCCTTGACAGCGTGCCGAAAGAGGAGGTGCCCCGCTACTGGTCCCTACTCGACGCCTCCATAGTACACCTGATCCGCCGCAAGCTCTTCACCACGGTAATTCCGTCCAAGATCTTCGAGTGCATGGCGATGGCAATTCCTATCCTCCACGGCGTGGAAGGCGAGTCAGCCGAGATCGTCCAAACGAACGGAGTCGGCATCCTCTTTGAGCCCGAGAACGGCGCGGCGCTGGCGGCAATCTTGCAACAGCTTCACAATGATCCGGACCTCCGGTCACGCCTTGCCGCCAGCGGCCCCCCTGCGGCGCATCGCTACGACCGCCGGAGGCTTGCCAGTGACATGCTGCGCATTGTCGAGAAATGCCTGCCGGGAGCTAGCACTCGGAAGCCGCTAAACCCAGAGCGCTTGTCCGATGATGCAGCCAAATGATAATACCAACGGCATCCCGCCCATGGGCTTTGTTGCGCAAAGGACGTGAAGCGCGGACCTCCCCTTTCCCCAGACGCACTTATGCCCCGGGCTCTGTGACAGGTATGCCGAGCGCGGTGTAGCCGTTCAGGACGGCGGCGCGGATCTGAGGTTCGGCGACCTGCCGATCGAAGTCGCGTCCCATGAGGCTCTGCCCCAAGAGCTTCACGCAGTGCATCTTCGTCTCGGCGCGGCTTCGGCGGTGGTACCCGCTCCATTTTCGCCAGATGGCGCGGCCGAGGTATTTTGATGCTCGGAGGGCCTCGTTCCGGGCGATGGCGCCCGCGGTCGAAGGCTTCCACGGTTTGGCGTTCCTGCGCGGCGGTATGATCGCATGGGCGCCTCCGTCGGCGACGGCGTCGTGGCACTTGCGCGTGTCGTAGGCACCGTCCGCGGTGACCGAGCCGATTTCCACATCAGGCGGGATCTGGCTGAGCAGTTCGGGCAGCATGGGCGCGTCACCGACGTTGCTCCCGGTGATCTCGAGGGCTCGGATCTCCAGCGTCTGCTCGTCGACGCCGATGTGGATCTTGCGCCATAGGCGGCGTTTCGCGCCACCGTGCTTGCGGGCGTGCCACTCGCCTTCACCTTCGGCCTTGATGCCGGTGCTGTCGATCAGCAGGTTCAGCGGCCCCTGCGAGTTGCGGTAGGGAATGGTCACGGCCAAGGCCTTCTGGCGCCGGCTCAACGTGCTGAAATCCTGCACCGCCCAGTCGAGGCCAACCAGGCGCAGGAGGCTTTCAACGAAACCGGTCGTCTGCCGGAGCGCCATGCCGAAGAGGACCTTCATCGTCAGGCATGTCTGTATCGCAGCATCGCTATATTGCGGCTGACGGCCTCGCTTGCCGGTCGGCGGCGGCACCCAGGCCATGTCCGGATCGAACCAGATCGTCAGGGAGCCACGCTGCTTCAGCGCTTCGTTGTAGGCCGGCCAGTTCTTGGTCTTGTAGCTCGGCGGGATGGGTCTGCTCATGCAGACCGGCTAACGCGCGGGATTCACGAGATGAATCCCTCACCCGGGCTTTGCGCAACAGAGCCGGCGCTATCTTCTGGACGTAGCGGAACAAAGCTGAACGCGTCGACGTAGGAAGCCATCCTATACCCAAACGTTATGCTCAGCTTGCTCCAGGTAGCGGGCGAGCACGTTAACCGACTTCCAGCCGCCGGCTCGCATGATCGAAGCCGTATCCTGTCCCGCGCCCAGCAGATCCTGTGCAGCACCCACCCGGAGAGAATGCCCGGAGAAATCGGCCACCACCGAGGGGTCGAGGCCAGCTGCACTCGCGGCCTCCTTGATCAGGCGCTTAACGCTGGTGCAACTGAGCGAACGCTTGATCGCCTTGCCTTGATAGATTGGGCAAAACAGGGGGACGATATTCGGCCCCCGCCAGATGAGCCAGGCATCAACCAGCTCCCGGCTGCGGGACGACGTGAACGCGATACGCCCCTCCCCGAAGGGATCGGCCTTGCTGCGGCGGATCATGACGCGCAGCGTCCCATCATCGCGCCAGAGCAGATCTTCGGAGCGTAGAGCGACGAGTTCGGAACGGCGGGTTAGGCACTCATAGCCGAGTGACAGCATAGCGCGGTTACGCAGCCCCCATGGCGTGTCCGGTTGAGCCGCGAGAAAGCGATCGAGATAGGCACGGGTGAGTCCCTTGGCCTGTTTTGGCCGACAGAGCTTGGTGCGCCTGACTCGCCGAAGCGAAAGGTTGATCTCTTCGTCCCATGTCGGATCCGGCAGACGTAACAGCCGATGCGCCTTGCGGATCGCATAGACCCGTCGTCGGACTGTCGAAGGAGCGAATTCCGGGCTTTGTGCTTCGAGGAAAGCACAGACAGTTGCGACATCCGCAGGGAAAGCTGTGACGCCCTCCTCCTTGCACCACTGGACGAAGATACCCACGTCGCTGTAATAAGAGCGCATGGTCGCGGGGGCGTAGGCACCTTCCAGCCGGGCAAACTCTGCACGCCAGTCCAATGCGGCAATATTGCTCGTTTTATGCAGCATATTGCTCATATTGAGCAATGTTGCATGGAGGTCAAGTGCTTACTTCAGTACAAATTCGTGCGGCACGCTCCGCTCTCGGCTGGTCTGCGGAAGACCTTGGCAGAATAAGTGGTGTTTCCCGTCGTACTGTAGTGAGCATGGAAACAAGCGAAGGTGTCCCCTCAGCCAATGCTTCGACGCTCGAGGCGGTTCGCAAAGCTTTGGAAGCTGCTGGCATCGAGTTTATCGGCACTCCCGAAGACCGCCCCGGCATCCGCATCTCCGTGCCTCCGTCAGAGAAGTAACCGCTTGCCTCGTACTCTTGCCTTCAACCGGCGTTGGACTGCCCTGCTTCTTACGGCGCTCTTGGCGCTCGTCATCGGTGTCCTGACGCTGCTCCCCCTGACTACCCCAAACGCCATCCCCGGCAGCGACAAGCACCACCACCTGATCGCCTTTGCCGCGCTCGCCCTGCCCGTCGCCGCGCTTGCGCCGCGTCTGCTGTGCGTCCTGCTGCCGGTACTCGCGCTGTACGGGGTTCTGATCGAAGTCCTGCAGCCTTACGTGGGGCGCAGCGGCGACCCTAAGGATGCGCTGGCCGACGGGCTGGGGCTTCTCATCGGGTCGAGCGTCGGTCTCCTGCTGTCTCGTCCGCTCCGGCGCGGCTTGACGCGGCACCTGCCTGCACCGGCCGAGTAGGGGTCAGCCCGACCACCACCCGCTCCTCAGATGTCCTCGATAAATTCGCGGCCTTTCCGCAGCAGATCGCGCACATGCGCGTTGAGCGCCCGCGCCTCTGCAGTGTACTTCCCGTGCTTCAGCGCATTCCGGTTGCCCTTCGGCGCACCGGAGCCCGCCGCACCCCCATGCATCCGGCAGCGCGCCTTACCGGTCACTGCCGGCGCTTGGCAGGGCGTGCCCTTGCGCGTTCGGGCGCCGCAGCGCCGGCTCGCCCGCATCGGCCCAGTGTTGCGCGAATGTTTCCCGTCATGACTCGGTTCGGTCCTCCGACGACTCGGACGCCTCTTGCGGCTCGAGCGGGGCCTCTGGCGCATGCTCGACCCCCGGCGGCGCCCGCCCCTGCCCGTCTTCCTGTCTCTCCACGTTGCCGAGGATCGCCTGCCCACCGGAATGTACGTGGACATGCTCGACGGTCACCTTCTGCTGGCCCCTGCCCCGGTGCTTGTCGAGCGCCGCCAACTGCTGCTTGTAAAGCGCCATCAGTTTGTGGGCGTGCTTGAGGTTCGCGTCCCGGCCCTCGAAGCTCTGACCTTGGATTGCCGCCCGTCGCAGGCAGTCGAGCGCCGCCGCGTGCGTACCCACCATCTGCGCCGCCAGCATACCCTCGGCCGCACCCTTCGGCTCCAGCTCCTCGTAAAACTCGAGCGCCCGCATGATCCGCGCGTTGCGCTCGGCCTCGGGCAGGCTCTCGGGGAGCCAGAGGAGCTCGGCAATTTCGTTGAGCTTGCGCGTCTCGAAGGTCCAGTCGTCGACGGGCAAAAGCCCCTCGACCGGCAGGAACTCTGCAGCCGGCAGCTTATGCGATCGCGTCTGCGGTTCGGGTGACTTCTTCTTCCGCGCCATGACGGCAAAGATGGGTGACGTCCTGCCGCCGCACAAGTGGCCGTCGGTTCGCCATCTCACTGTGCGTGGGGTTGTTCTGGCCTTTTCGGCTTTTGACCCCCCTCCCCCGGGGCGTGCCCGATTGAGGGCGTTGGTCGACTCCTATGCCCGATGACGCTTGCCGCCCGCGTTGCAGCGTCAGACGCCCGCTCTCGACCGTTATCAGCGCTTTGTGCCTCCTCAGCCTTCGCCAACACGCGAGATGGTCGAAACAAGGACTTCTCGCATCACCTCTACGAACGCCAGCGGTCGACTCGCGCGCCCGTGAGCTTCGTCACGAAGACCCCGATGACCAATATCAACATGAAGCTTTCCGAGCTTCTGGGGTCTGATCGGCGCTGACGATCAAAAGCGAGCCTGCTTGGGCAGGCTCATTAGAGTTTCTCCAACTTCCTTAAGCCGCGAAAAACCTCCGCAGGGGCGCAGGCAGTGGGGCTGTCGGACATCGCCGATGGTCCCCCATCTGGCTCGACGCCACCTGTCCGCGCCCATCGGTGCGCCAGGCTACTCGAGATCACCTTCAGCCATCCGAGACGACTGCCCATCGACGGAGCCGCGCTCGAGACGTCGTCCGCTCGCTTCGTCGAAAAAGTGCGTAGCACCATTATCGAACGTGACCGCAATTTCGTCCCCCACATCGAAGGTTGGCCGCTCGCGCAGCACCATGGTCAGCGGGCGTCCGGCCATGGTGAGGTCGACGACGCTCTCCGAGCCGGTCGGGTCGATGTTCTCCACCCGCGCGGGCAGCCCGCCGGCGGCGGGGCGGATCTCCTCGGGGCGCTTGCCTATGCGGACCCGGGCGCCGTCGGGGACGGCGGCGGCGGCGGGGAGCGCCGCCGCGCCGCCGCCGTCGATCTGCAGCTGGCCGCCGCTGGCGCGGGCCGGGATCAGGTTCATCGAGGGCGAGCCGATGAACTCGGCGACGAAGGCGTTGGCCGGCCGGTCGTAGAGCTCCAGCGGGGCCCCGACCTGCTCGATGCGGCCCGCCTGCAGCACCACGATCCGGTCGGCCATGGTCATCGCCTCGACCTGGTCGTGGGTGACGTAGATCATGGTGGTACCGAGGCGGCGGTGCAGCGCCTTGATCTCGCTGCGCATCTGCACGCGAAGCTTGGCGTCGAGGTTGGACAGCGGCTCGTCGAACAGGAACACCGCCGGGTTGCGCACGATCGAACGGCCCATGGCAACGCGCTGACGCTGGCCACCCGAGAGCGCCCGCGGCTTGCGGTCGAGCAGCGGCGTGATGTCGAGGATCTCGGCGGCGCGGCGGACCTTGTCATCCTTCTCCGCCTTCGGCGCGCCGGCCAGGGTGAGCGAGAACGCCATGTTTTCGGCCACCGTCATGTGCGGGTAGAGCGCGTAGTTCTGGAACACCATCGACACGTTGCGCTCCTTGGGCGGCGTGCCGTTGACCACCTTGTCGCCGATCCGGATGGTGCCGCCGGTGATCTCCTCGAGCCCGGCGATCATCCGCAGCAGGGTGGACTTGCCGCAGCCCGAGGGGCCGACGAGCACGACGAACTCGCCGTCGGCGATGGCGGCGTCGACGCCGTGCATCACCTGCATTCCGGCGTAGGCCTTGCTGACGTTCTCGATGTCGACCGAGGCCATCACACCGCTCCCACGTGGATCCGCGTCGCCGAGACCGCGCCTTCCTGCACCAGCGGCCCCATCGCGCCGCCCGCATAGGTGGCGTCGGTGGCGCTGACACTGTGGTCGCCGATGGTCGCGGAGAGGCGGTCGCCGTCGGCGCGGACGACGAGCTGGAACGGGGTCTCGAGATCGATCCGGCAGGGGGTCTCGTCGAGCACCGTCTCCTCGTCGTCACGGCGGCGCACCAGTTGCAGGGTGCCGGCGCCGGTGAGCCGGGCGGCGTAGTGCCGGCGCAGGCCCTGGGCGCGGAAGACCAGGCCGCCGACCGGGCCGAGGTGCCACATCATGTCGGCCTCGACGCGGTAGTCGGTCCAGTCGCGGGTGCCCTGCAGGATCATGCCCGCGCCGCGAGCCTGGCTGATGCGGATGTCCTGCTGGAAGTGCTTGGAGAAGAAGCTGGCGCCGTTGACCCAGGCGCGCCACCAGAAGTCGCCGCCCTCGGCGGGCCGGCGGAAGGTCACGTCGGGCGCCCCGTCCCAGCCCATGCGGTCGAGCAGCACCCGGCCGGCGGCGCGGCCGGTCGGCGTGGTCAGCACCACGCCGACCTCCGCGATCGGCTGGCCGCCCAGATCGGGCAGGGTCCAGGCGAGATCCACCGTTTCGCCGGAGCGCAGCAGGGTCGGTTCGGGCGCGTCGAGCGCGACCAGCCGGTCGCTGCCGTCGTAGTGGCGCACCCGCAGCCGCGCCTCGACCGTCCCCGACAGCCGCTCGGCCTTGAGCCGGGCGGTGAGGCGCTGGCCGGGATAGACCAGCGGCGAGGCGAGCAGGTCGTAGGTGCGCATCTTCTTCACCTCCGGCGGCGAGAACACCGGCGTCGTCGCCGCCGCCTCGCGGCCCTGGGCCAGCGCCTCGAGGTCGAGCGCCAGCGCCTCGCCGGTGCCGTGGACGCGGAGCTGCGCCAGCGCGGCGTCGCCGCTCTGCGCGCGGAAGCCCTGGACCGAGCCCGGCAGGGTGAAGTGGAAGCGGGCGCCGTCCTTGGGCGCCGGCAGCGGCGCCTCGCCCGCGAGCTGGCGGCCGAGATCGGTGAGCCAGCGGGCGATGCGCACCGCGTCGGTGATCGCGTTGCCGCCGTCTGCGGTGGAGATCAGCAGCCGGTCGGCCACCGGCCCGCGCCAGTCGGGGCCGGCCTCGAGACCGGCGAGCCCGTGCATGATCCCCTGCAGGCAGCCGAGGTTGCCGGCGTTGCAATCGGTGTCCCAGCCGCTCGTGTTGACGATCATCTGGCCGCGCTGGAAGTCATCGGGCGCGTGCAAGAGCGCCATGATCATCAGCGCGTGGTTGGGCACCACGTGGCAATTACCGGGATAGTGCTGGTAGCCGTACTTGTCCTCGACCTTCTGGCGGGTCGCCTCCCAGTCCTCGTTGGAGGCCGCCACCCAGCCGCGCAGGTCGGCGACGAGGCGGGCGATCAGGCAATCCTCGGGGATGAAGCTCAGGCCGGTGTCGAGCAGGTGGTCGACGTCGCGGGAGACGAAGGCCTCGGCCT
Source organism: Oceanicola granulosus HTCC2516 (assembly GCF_000153305.1). Taxonomy (GTDB): domain Bacteria; phylum Pseudomonadota; class Alphaproteobacteria; order Rhodobacterales; family Rhodobacteraceae; genus Oceanicola; species Oceanicola granulosus. The sequence continues at coordinate 222,061 of NZ_CH724110.1, read as the reverse complement.
CCATCGCCGCCCAGAGCACCGCGGCGTGGACGCTCTCGCCGTCGTGGCTGACCGAGCCGGCGGCGCGGGCGAGCCGGGCGGCCTGCTCGGGGTTGCCCGGCGAGACCAGCGCCCAGCCGTCGATGAAGATCTGCGCGCCGATCTGTTCGGCCACCGCCGCTCCGTTGGTCTCGATCGAGCCCGAGGCCGGCGCCTTGATCCCCTTGTCGAGGTTCAGCCAGGCGGTGTGCTCGGTCGAGTTGCCGGCCCCGCCCCACCAGAGGATGGCGCGCTCCTCGACCAGGTAATTGCGCCAGGTCTCGCCGATCTCCTCGGCCGTGAGGTCGGTCGACAGCCGGTGATCCTCGAGCGCACGGGGGAAGGTGAAGGTGCCGCCGACGTCGTCGTCGGTGACCACGAGGGGGTCGCCCAGCCGGTCGTGCACGTAGTAGGTGATCGGCCCGAGCTCGCGCAGGATGCGCTCATAGCGCCAGTTCTCGAACGGGCGGCCGAGATAGACGCCGATCAGCTTGCCGAGAACGCCGGCATAGACACGCTCGAGGTGGTCGTTGGGTAGCGACATGGACTTCTCCGTTGGTCAGCCCTTCACCGATCCGCCGGCCATGCCTTCGATGAAACGGCGCTGGAGCGCCACGAAGAGGACGACGACGGGAAGGACGATGATGAGGGCGGCGGCCATGATCTCACCCCAGTCGGAGGTGTATTGGCCGGAGAGCTGAAAGAACGAGACCACCGCGGTGAGCCGGTCGCGGCCCTGCAGGAAGGTCGTGGCGACGAGGAACTCGTTCCAGGAATAGAGGCCGATGATCAGCGCCACGGTGAGGATCCCGGGGCTGACGATGGGCAGGAACACGCGGCGGAAGACCTGCCAGTGCGTCGCCCCGTCGACCAGCGCGGCCTCCTCGAGCTCCTTGGGCACGGCCAGGAAGTAGGTCCGCAGCAGCATGATCGCGAAGGGCGAATAGACGGCGGTGTAGATGCAGGCCACCGCGAGCGGATTGTTGATCAGCCCGAGCCGGGCGAAGCCGAAATAGAGCGGGAACAGGAACAGCTGGATCGGCGCCGTTGTGGTGGCCAGCAGGTAGAAGGTGACCACCTTCCAGGTCTTGATCTTGCGCCGGGCCAGCACGTAGGCGCTCAGCGAGCCGGTGGTGCAGACCAGCACGATGGTCAGCGTGGTGAGCACCACCGAGTTCCAGAGCGTCCGCCCGAAGCGGGCGTCGTCCCAGGCGCGGGTGAAGTTGTCCCAGCGGAACACCTCCGGCCAGGCCAGCGGGTTCTCGACGATCTGGGTCGAGGGCTTCACCGAGTTCAGCACCATCAGCGCGATCGGGAACAGGGTGATGAACAGCAGGATCCCGAGCGCGGTGTAGACGATGTAGAGGGTGGTCCGGCTCTCGGTCATTCCTCGAACTCCTTGGCCTGGGCGCGGATGTAGAAGACGGTGGCGCAGAGGCCGAACAGGCTGATCACCACCGACACCGCCGCCGCCTTGCCCACCGCGAGGTCGTAGAATGCCGAGCGGTAGGCCAGCGTCGACAGAACTTCCGAGGAATAGGCGGGTCCGCCCTGGGTCAGGATGTAAACGAAGTCGAAGACCAGGAACGACCAGATCACGGTCATGATCAGCATCAGCGTGATCGTCGGCTTGATCCCCGGCAGCAGCACGTAGCGCATGGTCTGCCAGAAGGTCGCCCCCTCGACCCGCGCCGCCTCGACCTGCTCGGCCGGGACCTGGCGCAGGGCGGCGAAGAAGATCACGCACAGGAACCCCCACCAGTGCCAGAGGTCGACCACCGCGATGCCGTAGAGCGAGGTCGCGGTTTGGGTCAGCGGGTTGGTCATCTCCAGCCCGTAACGGTCGAGCAGCCCGTTGATGCCGGTCACCGGCGAGTAGATCATCCCCTGCCAGATCCGCGCGGTGATCGCGGTGGCGATGATCACCGGCAGGAAGTAGACGACCTGGAAGAAGGTCGAGCCGCGCCGGGCGACGAGCATCATCGTCGCCGCGAGCAGCCCCATCCCCACCGGCACGGTGAGGAAGATCGCCGTCCAGATCACGTTGTTGGTCAGCGCCGTCCAGAACACCCGGTCGTGCCAGAGGTCGGCGAAGTTCTCGCCGCCCACGAAGCGCGGCGACGAGATGCCGTCCCACTGGAAAAAGGCCAGGGTGATCGTCAGCAGCGCCGGAATGGCGATGATGACGACGTTGATGATGAGCGTGGGAAGCACGTAGAGGCGATGCATGAGGCCTCCTTTCCCTCCGTGGTCTGGAGCGGGGTCGTCGGGCGGGCGGGGAGAGCGGAGGGGCGCGGGCGCGCCCCTCCCTGCCGGCTCAGCGGGCCGGGATCGCGGGCACCTTGTCCTCGGCCATCTCCTGCTGGAACTGCGCGTCGAGCTCGGCGAGGAACTCCTCGCTTGTGGTGCGGTCGAGCCATACCTCCTCGATGCCGTTGATCAGCAGCGAGTTGGTGGCCGGCGGCAGGAAGGTCCACGAGGTGTAGCCGTAATTGCCCTCGTCCACCGACGTCGCCAGCGTCGCCATTGCCTCGACGAAGATCGGCATCGCGTCGGGGTCCATCTCGACGCCCGACAGGTCGCTGAGCGGGATGTTCCACTCACCCTGCCAGGCCGAGTTCATCGGACCGTAGAAGCCGGGCGAGAAGATGAAGTCGATCACCTTGGCGGCGCCGTCGGGATTGTCCGAGCTCTGCGCGATCGAGAAGGTCGAGCCGACGCCGAGCGGGAACACCGGCTCGCCTTCGGCCGAGGGGAAGCCGGTGAAGCCCGGCTCCGCCCCGCTCTCGCCGAAATAGATGTCGATGTTCTGGAACGCCCAGGTGCCCGAGGGCATCATCCCGGCCTCGCCCTGCGCCAGCATGGCGGCGACCTGCTCGCCGCTGTCGAGCGAGAAGTAGTCGTCGCCGAAATAGCCGGCCTCCCACCAGCGGGCGAGCGCGTCGATCGACTCCACGAAGGCGGGATCGGTCCAAGGGATCTCGCCGGTGAGAGCCTGGTAGACCTTCTCGGGGCCGGCCACGGCGTTGAGCGCCAGCGACACGAACCACTCGTTGGCGCCGCGCCAGTCGGAGTTGCCGGCGGCGAAGGGCACGATATCCTTGGCCAGCATCTCGTCGGCCAGCGTCTCGAGCTCGGCGATCGAGCCCGGGACTTCCCAACCGTTCTCCTCGAACAGCGAGGCGTTGTAGTAGAGGCCCAGCGTCTCGTAGGTCTTGGGCAGCGCGTAGAGGGTGCCGTCGTAGCGACCCATCTCGAGGAACACCGGCAGGATCCGGTCGTTCCAGCCGTATTGCTCGGCGTAGTCGTCGAGCGGCAGCAGCTGGCCCGACTGCGCCATCGGCGCGACGTAGGACGGCCCCGGCGTGTAGACCACGTCGGGCCCGCTGCCCGAGAGCATCGCCACGCGGAGCTGCTTGTCGAGCTCGTTGCCGCGGTAGTCGATCACCAGCGTCTCGTCGGGGTTGGCCTCGGCGTAGGGCGCCTCGATCAGGTCGGCGATGAGCTGCTGCTGGTCGGGCGTCGCCTGCTCGTACCACCAGATCACGTCCTGTGCGCCGGCCTGTCCGGCGAGTGCGGCGAGCAGGGTCGCGGCCAGCGTGGTGGTCCTGTAGTGGGCCTTGGTCATGTCGAGGTCCTCCTCCTCTGTGTATCCTGGATTGCCGGCGGGCCGATCGAGGCCCGCGCGACGATGTCGAAGGGCATCTCCACCACCCGCCCCGGCCCTTCCGCGGCGCCGGTGAGCCGGGCGAGCAGCAGTCCGGCGGCACGGGCGCCGAGGTCGTCCTGGTGCAGCGCCACGGTGGTGAGCTGCGGCATTGCCAGCGCGGCGGGCATGATGTCGTCGAACCCCGCCACCGAGACGTCGCCGGGTACCGCGACGCCGGCCTCGCCGAGCACCCGCAGCGCGCCGATGGCCATCAGGTCGTTGGCGGCGAGCAGCGCGGTCGGAAGCTTGTCGCGGCGCAGCATCGCCTGCACCACCTCGGCGCCGCCGGCGGCGGAATAGGCCCGCGCGGTGTGCACCACCGCCTCGCGGCCGGCACGGTCCATGGCCGCACGGTAACCTTCGACCCGCACCGTCTCGGGGCCACCCGCCGCGGCGATCATCTCGATCCGCCGGTGGCCGAGGTCGAGCAGCGTCTGGGTGAGCTCGGCGGCGGCGCGGCGGTTGTCGACGAAGACGTCGTCGATGGCCAGCGCGCCGCCGGCCTTGGGATGCGCCTCGATGCGCGCCACCGCGACGCCGGCGCGCACGGCGTCGGCGAAGTCCGAGGCGCGGCGGGTGAAGAACACGCCGACGAGGCCGTCGTAGCGCCCCTGCAGGGCCGCGGCGATCACCGCGTCCTCGGCCTCGGCGGCGCCGCCGGTGTTGATGGCGACCACGTCGTACTCGCTGCCCATCGTCGCCTGCGCGGCGGCGAAGAGCGCGGGGTAGAACGGGTTGGTGATATCGGGGACCACGCAGGCGACGACCATGCTGCGCTGGGTCCGCAGTGCTCGGGCGAAGCGGTTCGGCGTGTAGCCGAGTTCAGCGATTGCCGCCTCGATCCGGTGCGCCGTTTCCGAAGCGACGACGCCGTCGCCCCCGGCGAGGAATGTCGACACCGTCGCTTGCGACACCCCGGCCCGCACCGCCACATCCTTCTGCGTGATTCTCGCCCCGCGCTTCATGGGGCGACAATCGATACGAATAACGTGTAAGTCAATACGTATTGGCACCGCTTAATCCCCGCCCTCGGCCTCACGAGCGCATTCTTGGGCGCCGATAGGCGAGTCCTCCCCGGTTACCGCGCCGGGAGACGACGAGCAGGACGTGGTTGAGGTTCATGTCTTGGTCTTCGAGGCTCCTGGTGCGCCGCCTCCGCGAGGCGAAGGTAAAGTGGTGCTCCTGTACAGGCAGTCAGTCGTCGAGCAGAACAAAACCAGCACGTGGATGGCCTTCGCAGGTCCTCCGCAGCGCGAGCCGACGAGTTCGCAGCCCCTTCCTGGTGCCAGCCGAACGGAGCTTCATATGAGCCAAGAGTTGCAAACCTACCCGAGCGACCCCACGACGGCCTGGCTGGGCGCTCCCAGCCTGTGGCGAGATGAAGATCCTGCCCAGTTCGACCAGCTGATGGAGGCCCTGAACGCGGAATTAGCCCCGCCACGGCGTACCAGCGGATCCTGGTGCGGCACCTCGCCGACCTGCAATGGGACTACCTCCGTCACCGCCGGTTGCGCGACGCACGGCTGAAGCGGCAAGTCGCGACCAAAGCCGCGGCCATGCTGGACGGTCCCGGCGAGAGTTTCCTCGACCTCGGTATCGTCTCGCCGGAGTATGAGGAAATCGGCCGTGCGCTGGTCGGGCCGGACGAGTCGGCGCGGCAGGACGCACAGGACCAGATCGCGGCGGCAGGTCTGTCGATTGAGGACGCGCCTGGCCGTCGACCTGTTTCCGGAGGTGTCGGGGTCGGGCGTGTCGGTCCGGGGCAGGCGCTTGCAGCGAGAGCTGAAGGCGCTCGACCGCCGCCGGCGCCGGGCCGCGAGCCGGCGGCGACGGGCTTTCTGGCGCTGGTACAGGCTGCAAGTCTAGGGGCCGCCTGACCTGAAGGCGGGAGCCTCGGCCGCTCCATCGGCCGGAACAAGACCACGACATGCTGAAACGGAGCCACTTTCTACCCTAGGTTGCGTTGGCGCGGTTGCGTCGGCCAGGATGTCCGCGCCCCGCGACGGACAGCGCCGGCGGCGCAGTTCGACTCGGATACCCGATGAAGGACTCCATTGCCCGATAACGCTTAGTCGCTCCAGTGGGGGCGACCGCCCTATGAAAACTGTTCCGGCTCAGTCAGCGTAAGCTGTCAGGATAATGAAAAGGGACAACCGATGAAGATCCTCGTCACCGGCGGCGCCGGGTTCATCGGCTCGGCGGTGGTGCGCCTCTCCGTCTCGCGGGGCCATCAGGTCGTCAATCTCGACGCGCTGACCTATGCCGCCTGCCTCGCCAGCCTCGCCTCCGTGGCCGACAGCCCGCTCTACGCGTTCGAGCAGGCCGACATCCGCGATCGAGCTGCGCTCGACCAGGTCTTCGCCAAACACGCCCCCGACGCGGTGATGCATCTTGCGGCCGAGAGCCATGTCGACCGCTCGATCGACGGGCCCGGCGACTTCGTCGAGACCAACATCACCGGCACCTACAACATGCTGGAGGCAGCGCGCGCCTGGTGGGTGCAGGCGGGCCGGCCTGAAGGCTTCCGCTTCCATCACGTCTCGACCGACGAGGTGTTCGGCTCATTGCCCGCCGATCCGGAGATGAAGTTCACCGAAGAGACGCCCTATGATCCGCGTTCGCCTTACTCGGCATCGAAGGCTGCCTCGGATCACCTGGTGCGCGCCTGGCACGAAACTTACGAATTGCCGGTGGTGCTGACCAACTGCTCGAACAATTACGGCCCCTACCATTTCCCCGAGAAGCTGGTGCCGGTGGTGATCCTCAACGCGCTGGCGGGGAAGGAGCTGCCGATCTACGGGCGCGGCGACAACATCCGCGACTGGCTCTATGTCGAGGATCACGCCGATGCGCTGCTGACCGTGCTGGAGCGCGGCGCCTTGGGGCGCAGCTACAATATCGGCGGCGAGAACGAGCGCACCAATCTCGAGCTGGTCCACACGCTTTGCGCCATTCTCAATGAGCTCCGCCCGAAAGCTAGCGGCTCCTATGCCGACCAGATCGCCTTCGTCGCCGACCGGCCCGGCCATGACGGACGCTATGCGATCGAGCCCAGCCGCATCCGCGACGAGCTGGGCTGGCGACCTTCGGTGACGCTCGAGGAAGGGCTCAGGCGCACGGTGCAGTGGTATCTCGACAATGAGACCTGGTGGCGGCCATTGCAGGGGCGCGACGGCGTGGGCGAGCGCCTCGGCACCGGCCGGGGGGCGGCATAATGCGGCTACTTGTTCTCGGCCGCTCGGGCCAAGTCGCGCGCGAACTGGCCCGCCTGTCGGGCACTGGCTACGAAATCCGTTGCCTGGGCCGCGACGAAGCCGACCTGTCACGACCCGGTGCGGCGATGGAGGTGGTGCGCCGGACGTTGGACACGTTCCGCCCTGATGCACTGATCAACGCCGCCGCCTGGACCGCCGTGGACGCGGCCGAGACCGAGGAGCCGGCCGCGCATGCACTCAACGCCGAAGCGCCCGCCGCGCTGGCCCGGTTGGCGGCTGAGGCGGGACTGCCTATCGTGCATATCTCGACTGACTACGTCTTCAACGGCGCAGACGACGCGCCCTATGCGACCGACGCGACCACGGCACCACTCGGCGTCTATGGACGCACCAAGCTCCTGGGCGAGCAGGGCGTGGCAATGGCCGCGAATCCTGCCGGCTGGGCAGTGCTGCGCTCGTCGTGGGTGTTCTCGGCGCATGGGGCAAATTTCGTGAAGACGATGCTGCGGCTCGGCACCGAGCGCGACGAGCTGCGCGTGGTGGCCGACCAAGCCGGCGGCCCGACCCCGGCCGACGCCATCGCACGTGCTTGCGCAACCATTGCCGAAGCGCTTGCAGCCGATCCGGGAAAGAGCGGGATCTATCATTTCTCGGGCACGCCGGACACCAGCTGGGCCGGGTTCGCGCGCGAGATCATGGCGCGGGCCGGGCTCGATTGTCGGATCGAGGAGATCCCCAGTGCCGACTACCCCACCCCCGCGCCGCGACCGCTGAACTCGCGGCTCGACTGTCGAACGACTGAAGCCGCTTTCGACCTTGCACGGCCAGACTGGCACATCGGGCTCGACGCGGTGCTGAAACACGTCAAAATGACAACATGAAGATCACCGAGACCGCGCTGCCCGGCGTGCTGATCCTCGAGCCACGCCGCTTCGGCGACGATCGCGGTTGGTTCATGGAGAGCTGGAACCGAGAGACGCTGCGCGGGCATGGGATCGAGATCGATTTCGTGCAGGACAACCATTCCTATTCGGCTCCGAAGGGCACCGTGCGCGCCCTGCATTACCAGAGCCCGCCGCATGCGCAGGCCAAGCTGGTCCGGGTCGCCCGCGGCACGGTGCGCGACGTGGCCGTCGATGCGCGGCGTGGCTCGCCGACCTATGGCCGCCATGTCGCGGTGGATCTCTCGGCCGAGAACGGCCGCCAGCTGTTTGTGCCGGCGGGCTTCCTGCACGGCTTCGCGACACTGACTCCGGATGTCGACCTGCTCTACAAGTGCTCGGACATCTACGCACCCGACTGCGACGGCGCGGTGGCCTGGGACGATCCCGATCTGGGCATCGACTGGGGTATCGACCCTGTCACGGCGACCCTGTCGAACAAGGACCGGGCTGCGCCGCAATTTGCCGACTGGACCAGCCCCTTCACGGTCTGACCGCCCGCCCCTTCGAAGCCGCTCTTTCGAGGTCTTCATGAACGCCGCCCTTCATGCCCGAACGATCCGCCGCAAAGGCATAATTCTCGCCGGTGGCTCCGGGACACGGCTCTACCCCATCACCATGGGGGTCTCGAAGCAGCTCCTGCCGGTCTACGACAAGCCAATGATCTACTACCCGCTGTCGGTGCTGATGCTGGCTGGCATCCGCGAAATCGCGGTAATCACCACTCCGGAGGACCAGTTGCAGTTCCGGCGACTGCTCGAGGACGGCAGCCAGTGGGGTATCTCGCTCACCTACATCGAGCAGCCCAGCCCGGACGGCCTCGCCCAAGCCTATATCCTGGCCGAGGATTTCTTGGCCGGAGCACCCTCCGCCATGGTGCTCGGCGACAACATCTTCTTCGGTCACGGCCTGCCCGAAATCCTGGCGCAGGCCGATGCGCGCATCGAGGGGGGCACCGTGTTCGGCTACCACGTTGCCAGCCCGGAGCGCTATGGCGTGGTCGATTTCGATGAGCGTGGGCGAGCCCGCTCGATCATCGAGAAACCTGCGATCCCCCCCTCGAACTACGCCGTGACCGGCCTGTATTTCCTCGATCGCTCCGCTTCGGAGCGGGCTCGGTTCGTGCAGCCCTCGGCGCGTGGCGAGTTGGAGATCGCGAGCCTGCTCGAAAGCTACCTTGACGAGAGCAAGCTCTCGGTCGAGCGCATGGGGCGCGGCTTCGCTTGGCTCGACACCGGCACCCATGACTCGCTGCTCGACGCAGGCAACTTCGTCCGCACTCTGGAGAGCCGGCAGGGGCTGCAGACCGGCAGCCCCGACGAGATCGCCTACGGACAGGGCTGGATCGACGCCGACGCGCTACGCGACCGCGCCGCGCTGTTCGAGAAAACCGCCTACGGGCAATATTTACTGAGTCTCGTGGAACAGAGCTGAACCTATCGAAGCCCTAGCCTGCTCGAGGGAGCGGGCCAGCAGGTTCACGGACTTCCACCCGCAGGGACGTCGTCTGCGCCGATAGCGGTGTCACCCGCGCCACCTCGGCACGCGGCATAGTGCTGTTCGCGCCGCCCTCGTCCGATGGCGACACGGGGAAAAACCGGGGCGGTTCACATCGCAATCCGAGAGGGGGTCACATCTAGCATCCGCCGCCCAAACATGGCTAAATCTCGCGGGCAGTCTTGTATCGTGAACTGACGGAGTGAGAATGGCAACGAGGTCTCGTGGGTTTTGCGGTCCGGTTGCTGTCCTCGGCTCGGGTATTCAGGGCGCGCTCGTTGCGCTGGAGTTGGCCGATCGAGGCGTGCGGGTCGACCTATACGAGGTCGCCGACGCCCCGATGACCGCCGCGAGCCGCTGGAACGAGGGCAAGATCCACCTCGGCTACCTGTTCGCCAACGATCCCTCCGGAAGGACCGCGCCCGGGTTGGTGGACGGCGCGGCCGCGTTCTCGGCGATGGCGGATCGCTACATTGGCCGCTCCCGCATCGAAGCCTCGCGCTCCAGCCCGTTCACCTACGCAGTTCATGCGGACAGCCTGCTCTCCCCGGAGCAGGTCCTCGATCACGCCCGGCGTGTCGGCGAGATGGTCGACGCCAACCGTGCCCGGCTCGGACCGGCGGTCCAACTCCAAGATGCTCCCTTGTTCGAGCGCGTGTCCGATGCGGAGCGCTCCTCGCAGTACGACCCGGCGACCATCATCGGTGCGGTGCGAACGCCCGAGGTCGCCCTGAACCCCCACGTCGTCGCCGACGCTGTGACGCAGGCTGTTCTGAGCCATCCGCGCATCAGCTTTCTAGGGAACCACCGCGTGAGGCAGGTCACGCGCGAGACCGACGGCCTGAGCGTGCATACCCTCAGAGCCAACCAGGAGATGGCTCGGGAGACCTACAAGCACGTGGTCAACGCGCTCTGGGCGAACAGGCTGTTGATCGACGCCGGCCTCGGCCTGGTCCCGCCCCGCCCGTGGCTGTTTCGCTACAAGCTGGCCGCGCACGCCCGCTTGAGCCGCCCCCTGCCTCTCATCGGCTCCACCACGATCGTGCTTGGGGGGTTCGGCGACATCGTGAACTTCGGCGAACACCTCTACTTGTCATGGTATCCCGCAGGCCGCATCGGCAGCTCAACGGCCCTTGCGCCACCCGACTGGCACTCCGCGGTCACGCCGGAGCTGAAGGCTGCCACCTGGGAGAGCTTCAGAACCGAACTCGGTCGGATCGACCGGCACCTGGCGGCGCAAGGGGGGCAGCTCGGCGAGAGCGTCGACGTGCAGGGCGGCGTGATCTTCAGCTGGGGCGAGACGGACGTCAGCGACCCGTCCGGGGAAATCCACCAGCGCCACGATATCGGGCCGCGCACCCACGACGGGTACACCAGCGTCGACACCGGCAAGTGGTGCATGGCTCCCCTGTTCGCGACCGAGACCGCCGACAGGATCGCTCCGGCGATCCGGACCTACCCGGCCGCGACGTCCCCGCCCCCGGCCGAGATCGACGTGTTGATCCCCGCCTACAACGCGGAAGGCTTCCTTCAGAAGGCGCTCGACAGCCTGAGCGCGCAGACGTTCGCACGTTTCAGAGCGATTATCAGCGTCGACCTCTCGGACGATGCCACAGCGGAGGTTGCGCATCGGCACGCCCGGAACGATCACCGGTTCGTCGTGATCGAGCAGGTCGAACGGCAGCACTGGGTCGGCGGATTCAACGCGCTGATCGAACGGGTCACCGCCCCTCGGTTCTGCTTCCTGTTCCATGACGATCAACTGGAGCCGAACTTCCTCGAACTCCTGGACCACGCGCTGACCCGGCACCCCACGGCGCTCGGCACGTCGTGCCGCACGCTCATGCACGGGGTGAGTGACGGGGTCACCGCGCCCGAAATCCGGGGAACGATGGTGGAGCGGCTCCGAAAGATGGTCGAGCAGTTCGGGAGCAGTGGGAACTTCGTCCGAGGCGTCCTGATGCACAGCCGCGCCATTGAGGCGGGGCTGCGCATGCCGGAAGGCTACAGCCCCGACGGCCGGCGTTCGGTGGCGCTCTACGACGTGGCGGTGGCGCGGATGGGAGAGATCGTCTGCGAGCCGAACGCGCTTTATCACAAACTCATGTGGCAAGGGTCCACGACGGATGCCTGGCGACGCAAGCCTCCTCCGACGATCAAGCAGCGCGTGACCTTCCTCGCCGCCTATCTCAAGGTCGTGCTCGACTGTGACATCGACGCGGCGACGAAGGTGGAGCTGACCGGCGCCCTCACGGCCGGCTGCGGGCGACAACTGAAACGCGACAAGGCGGTGCCGGCCGGCCACGACGCCGACCGGTTCGCCGCGAGCCTGCTGGCGATGCACCAGGCCGGTGTCGACCTCGATGCTCTGGCCACGGCACAGCCAGCGGCGCTGAATGCGACCGCTCCACCGCGCAATTCCGACAAAGCTGCGCCTCCCCCGAGCCTTCCGCACCAGACCGGCAAGCCCTCGAGCCACAAGACGCAGATCCGGTTCCGGGAGAAGGCCTATTCGCTCTGTCTCCCCAACAGGGACGAGGACCAGATCCAGAAGTTTCTCGCCGATCAGCAGGTGCCCTACGAGGAGGAGATGCTGGGCGACATGATCGGCCGCACGGTCGCCGGAACGGCTGTGCTCGACGTCGGCGCCAACGTCGGCAATCACTCCATCGGCCTGGCGGCGTACACCGACTGCCAAATCTACAGCTTCGAGCCGAACAGGAGCCTCGCCGAAGCCATTCGCCAATCGGCCGAGTTGAACGGCTTCGCCGATCGCGTGCACGTCGTGCAGGCGGGCGCGGGCCGCAGGAGGTCTTGGGCCACGCTGCTGGAAGGCTCCCCGGAGAACATCGGTCGCTGGCAGCTCGAGCTTGGCGCCGAGCAAGGCCATGCCGGTGTCGACCGGATCGAGATCGTCACCCTCGACAGTGTCGCGTACGACCTGCCGGTCTCGGTGATCAAGATCGACGTGGAAGGCATGGAGACGCAGGTGCTGCACGGCGCCGCCAAGCTCATCGCACGGGACCGGCCGGCTATATATTGCGAGGCGAAGACGTCGAAGGAGTTCCGCAACGTCTACAGGATCCTGGACGGCTTCGACTACATGCTCGTCGGCACCTTCAACCGGTCGCCGACGCACCTGTTCCTGCCGCGGGAGAGTTCCGAAGAGCTGCGCAAGGTCGAGCACATCCGCCACCTGGAACTGAAGAATGCCTTTGTCGCACGGTCCAAGATCGCCCGCCTGCGCAGTGAACTGAGGGAGGCGACGCGCTGTCAGCCATGGCAACCGGGCGCAGCCCATAAGAGGAGAGACCGGTCTTGAGGATCGTCCTACATGTCGGCAGCAACAAGACCGGCTCCACGGCAATTCAGGACACCTGCGCCTCGCACCGCGCCGAGTTGGCAAGGTTCGGCCTTCTCTACCCCGACCTCGGTGGCAAGACCCACCACAGCGAGCTGTTGCCCGCCGTGCTCGACGACGAGGAGTATCGCGGCAACTTCGGCCGGACGAGCGCAGAGGGCAGAACCGCCAGCATCGAGCGAGCGGAGCAGCTCTGGCTAGCGCTCTCTGAACAAGTCGACGCCGCCGTGCCAGAGGTGCTCCTGCTGTCGAGCGAGTTCTGCTTCGGCATGCGGCCGCAATCGTTCGAACGGCTGATCGCTAGGCTGTCGCCAATGGCGTCGACGATCGACGTGGTCGTCTACCTGCGCGAGCCGGCCAGCCATTACCTGTCTTCCGCCCAGCAGATCCTGAAATACGGTGGCTGGGTGAAGGATCCGCGCGAGGCACAGGAATACACCCTCAAGCTGCGCAAGCTGCACCGCCTTGTGCCTGGAGAGGTCACGATGCGCCGGTTCTCCCGCGACGAGCTGTTCCGCAAGGACGTCAGCATGGACCTGCTCGCCCAGATCTTCCCCAAGCGCACTGTGCGCGAGATGACGATCGCCCCGGCAACTTCAAACGCCGCGCTCTCGGCCGAGGCGATGTCGCTGCTGGTCAAGTTCAACCGGAGCGTCTGGCAGGACAGGCGAAAGGCCGGCAACTCTGTGAACCAGGCGCTCCTCGTGGCGATCGAGGCCGAGCAGAAGAAGAACGACTACACCCGGGCCGAGCTGCGGCCCGAAATCCGCGACATTATCCACCGTGTCCACCTGGCGGACATGACCACCCTGAAGAGCGAGTTCGGACTCACCTTCCCGACATTCCGCTACGATGTGCCGAGAGTCGCCGGTGACGACGATGAAGCCCGGCTTGCCGCGCTCGAGGTCGACGACATTGTTAGCTTGCACGCGGACAAGGAAGCGCAACTGCAATACGCGGTTATGGCCAACCTGGCGCGGCGGGCGAGCAAGCCGGACGTGGCAGGAATGCCGCAGCAGCCATCCTGATAAAGACCCCGCGGACCCGCAGCGGGCGCGGATCGGACAGCGAATAGTGAGGCGAATGAAACGCAAACTTCGGTCTGCAATGGGCAAATTCCTGCGCCGTCCACCCGAGTCTCCCTCGACGCATGAAGGCTGGGTTGGACTCTTTCCGGGCCACCGCCTGAAGGGCTGGCTCCGCGACACGTCCGCTCCCGGCAGATCCCTTCGCGTTCAGGTTCGGATCGACTCCTACGTCTCCCCTCCCCTGCTGGCGAACGAGAAACGCCCTCATCTTGCCGCCAAGGGCATCGGCAACGTCGCCCACGGCTTCTCCCTGACGCTCCCCGAGACGGTGCCCGCGCAGCCGCGGCAGCGCATCGAGCTCCTCGACCTGTCCGGCACCATCCTGCTCTCTCCCTCGCTCCAGGCTCCCGAAGGGACAATTGCGCCGGCAGAACCGCAGGCCGTGCCGCTGCACCTCCCGCGCAAGGCGTACGAAGGGTGGTTCGGCTTGTACTCCAGCCGCCGTGTCTCGGGTTGGTGCATGGTCAGGGACGACCCCGCCCTCAAGATCAGCGTGCGGGTGCGGGTTGGCGACTACCTCTCGGACCCGATCACCGCCAACGAGCCACGAGAGCACCTCGAGGAGCGCCAGTGCGGCGATGGACGATACGGGTTCAGCCTGCACCTTCCCGGCCATCTCATGCTCGCGCCCGACACGGTGATCGAGATCTTGCTGGCCGAAAGCCTGCTTCCAATACAACGCCAGTCCTGCCGCAAGTTCGAGGCGGCGTTCAACTCGCTGCCCCGGAAAAGCAGCTCCGGCGCCAGGCGTGCCCGCACCCGCCGCGACAATCAGGCCGAAGTGATGCTGCTGTGGTGTCCGATCTCCGTCTCCGGGCTGACGACGCAGCTCCAGCAGGTGACGGCCATCCTGCGACGGCACCAGATCGCCTACCAGATCTCCTACCATACCGCTCCGACGGTCGACGCACATCCCGAGCTCGACCACTGGATCGACCCCGCGGACATCGACAGCCCCAAAATGGTGTTCTACTTCGAACGATTCGTGCCGTTCGACCGCGGGTTCGAAGGGGCGTTCAAGGTGTTCTACGTCAACCTGGACTGGTTGAGCGACAGCATCATTCCCCTGGTTCGCACCTACGCCGATCTGGTTCTCGCTCCCGTTCCCTACCGGCTGGACGACCTCCGCCGGATGTTCTGCGGGCAGCACGTCGAGCATCTGCCCTGGCCCCCGGCTTTCGCACCCGATCACGAAGCCGCACCCCGAACAGGTGAAGCGGAAGACAAGATCCGCGTCCTCTATATCGGCAACGACTACGACGAGATGTCGCGCAAGAGCCCCGTTGCCGTTGTCGAAGCGATGCTGGCCTGCGACCGCACCGACCTCGTCTTCGATCTGAAGTTCCGCTCGCGTCTACCGGAGGAAGTCCGCGCGCGCCTTCTGGCGGCCCCGCAAGTCGAAAAGCTGATCGACGAGCCAACGGATCACGCGATGGTCCGCGACCTCCACAGGTCAGCCGATGTCAGCCTGATCCCGAACGAGTGTGAAGGGAACGGGCTCTCCATCCTGGAGGCGTGGGCGCTCGAGGTGGTGCCCGCCGTCCTGAACGGCCACCCGATGTGCGACGTTGTTTCAGAGACGAACGCCTTCCTCATCGAGTGCGACGATCTCGGCATGCGGGAGCAGACGAAGCTCTACCGAACCGACGCCCGGCGCATCGGGAACTTCCTCGCCGGACTTGAGCGGGAAGACCTCTCGCGGAAGCTGGTGAAGATCCGCGAGGAGGCGCCACTGCTCCTCGAGCGCCAGAACAAGCTCGAGAGGGTCATCCTCGACGCGGCCCATGCCAGCGGCCTGCACGCCAAGTCCGTCCGCCTAGCCCTGAGGGAAGCCCACCAGGTCGAACCCGCCTCTCGCCGGCCCCGTATCCACGACCTCATGTTCGGCACCCGCAGTCGATCCACCATCGCCCGATCGACCGAGCGTATCGATGTGATGATGACTACGTTCCAGCGGCCGAAGCTCTTTTCGCGCAGCTTGGAGAAGCTGGTGGACGCGATGCAGCAATCGCCGTTCGAGCACCGGCTGTTCATCGCGGCTGAAGAGCTCGATCGCGAGACAGCTGAAATCCTGCAATTCTACACCGAGCACGTCCACCAGGTGCTCTGGACTGGGCAGCGGCAGGGCCTGCCCTACTCGTGGAACATGCTCGGCTCGGCGTTGCAGCACACGATCGCGCGCACCGAGCATCGTCCCGACTACGTCTGCTATATCCAAGACGACTGCGAGATCCTCGAGCCCAGCTCCTATTTCGAGGTCATGGCCACCGTCGCGAATGCCGCGGACCCCGGATTGCTCGGCTTCGTGAGCGGCTACCACACCGACATTCACCCCGGCTTCGCCACCTCCGAGCTCGAAGGCAGGCAGATCGTTTTCAGCGACTCCGTCGACGGGAAGAACTTCATGGCCCGGCCCCGCACGCTCCAGAGCATCGGACCGCTGAGCTGGTGGTTTAAAGACGGTATGAGGCGCGGAAACCCCGGCCCCGTGCGCGGCAGCCATTTCGATCTCTGGCAATGGCAGGAATCCCCGAACTCACTGAAGGTGCAGCGCCGGGTGAACGTGGTGCTCCCCGAGCTGACCGGTCACTCCGCCGACGGCGCAGAGTTGTCCACGTGGGCGAACGACACCAGCCCGGAGGAAGTTGAGAAGCGTATCAGCGCAGGGAGAGTCTATCACACACGCTAGGTCCGTTTAGCTTTCCAGCGCCGGTGGCGCGGCTCCCTGCCCTTCTTGCTCGTCCCGCCTCTCCCCATTTGCAGACGATCGCCTGCCCGCCTCAATGCAGGTGGACATGATCGACTGCTGGCCCCTACCCGGTGCTTGCCGAGCGCCGCCAGCTGCGTGGGTCAGATCCGCGACATTGGCGACGCTCGGTCCGAACGGCGGAGGACCGCGCTGCGCCTCGGCTGCGGTCAGGCCGCGACGGCGTCGCGCAGCAGGGCCCGGCCGGTGGCGCCGTCGAAGAGGTGGACCTTCTCGGTCGCCGGCAGGAACCGCACCTCCTCGCCCGGCTGCGGCAGCACGCGCTCGCGGAAGACGCCGACGAATGGTGCCGCGCCGACCTTGCCGGTGATGTGGACCTCGGCCCCCGTCGGTTCGACCAGTTGCGCCGTCATCGGGATGCCTTGCGGATCGACGGTCACGTGCTCGGGGCGGATGCCGTAGGTGACGGGAAGGTCGGTCCCGGCAGGCGTGTCGGGAGGCAGGGGTAGCTCGACACCATCCTCCGTCTGGAACAGGTCGCGGCCGCGGGGCCGGAGGGTCCCCTCGAGGAAGTTCATCGCCGGCGAGCCGATGAAGCCGGCGACGAAGGTGTTTGCCGGGTAATCGTAGAGGTCGAGCGGCGCCCCCACCTGCTCCACCCGGCCCGCGTTCATGACCACGATCCGGTCGGCCATCGTCATCGCCTCGATCTGATCGTGGGTGACGTAGACCGTGGTGGTGCGCAGCTCCTGGTGCAGTGTCTTGATCTCGCCGCGCATCGCGACCCGCAGCTTCGCGTCGAGGTTGGACAGCGGTTCGTCGAAGAGGAACACTTCGGGATTGCGCACGATGGCCCGACCCATCGCGACACGCTGGCGCTGGCCGCCCGACAGGTTGCCGGGCAGGCGCTCGAGAAGCTGCTGCAGCCCGAGGATGCCTGCCGCCCCGTCGATCTTGCGCTTGCGCTCGGCCTCGGGCGTCCCGTTCAGGCGCAGCGAGAAGCCCATGTTCTCCTGCACCTTCATGTGCGGGTAGAGCGCGTAGTTCTGGAACACCATCGCGATGTCGCGATCCTTGGGGTGCAGGTTGTTCACCACCTTGTCGCCGATGGCGATGAGGCCCGCGCTGATCTCCTCCAGGCCGGCGATCATCCGCAGCAGCGTCGACTTCCCGCAGCCCGACGGGCCGACGAGCACCACGAACTGTCCGTCCTCGATCTCGAGCGAGACGCCGTGCATCACTTCGACCGCGCCATAGGACTTGCGAACATCCCGGATCGTCAGATTGGCCATGTGCCTCGTGTCCTTTCGCTCATTTCCCGCGCCAGGCGGGGGTGCGTTTCTCGGTGAAGGCGGCGATGCCTTCGCGGAAATCGTCGCTGTCATAACATGTCGCGATGAGATCGCGACCGTCCGGCGGTGCCACGGCTTCGATGCGCGCCAGCGCTTCCTTCGACGTGCGCAACGTCAGCGGAGCGTTGGAGCACAGTTTGTCGGTCAGCCGCGCCACGACGTGATCGAGCTCCTCCGGCGCCGCGACGCGGGTGAGAAAGCCCGTGCCGGCGAGGTCGTCGACGGTCAGAAGCTCGCCCAGTAGCAGCATCCGGCGCGCGTGCGAGCCGCCGACCATCGCCGACAGGCGCGCCGCGTTGCGCATGGAGAGGCAATTGCCGAGCGTCCGCGCGATCGGGACGCCGAAGCGGCTGTCGGGCGTCGCGATCCGCAGATCGCAGGCGGCGGCGATGTTAAGGCCGCCCCCGACGGCCAGCCCCTCGATCACGGCGAGGGTCGGACAGGGAATGGCGGCGAGGGCCTGC
The DNA here is from genome assembly GCF_000153305.1 of Oceanicola granulosus HTCC2516. Taxonomy (GTDB): domain Bacteria; phylum Pseudomonadota; class Alphaproteobacteria; order Rhodobacterales; family Rhodobacteraceae; genus Oceanicola; species Oceanicola granulosus. The sequence goes on along the minus strand of NZ_CH724110.1, from coordinate 203,709 downwards.
AGGATCCTGTCCATCTTCTGCTCGTAGGCGATACCGTCGGCGCCCCCTTCGAATTCGGCGAACTGGGCGATGTCGGAGCCGGCGACGAACGACGCTCCCCCCGCGCCGCGCAGCACCGCGCAGCGGATGCCGGGAGCGTCGGCGAGCGTGTCGCAATGCTGGGAGAGCGCGTCGTACATCTCCCAGGTCATCGCGTTGCGCGCGGCCGGACGGTCGAAGGTGATCCGCGCGACGGCGCCTTCGATCTCGAGATGAACGGCGCCGGCGCTCATCCGAAGGCCCCCCGCCGCTCGAGATCGTCGGCTTGCGTGCCGAGACCGAGCTCTTCGAGCACCTCTTGCCGGTGTTGCGCCAGAAGCGGCGCGGGATGGCGGACCTGCTGGGGCGTGTCGGACAGCTTGACCGGGAAGCCCAATGTCTTGACCGGCCCTTCGGCAGGGTGGTCGATCTCCATCACCATGTCGCGGGCGCGGGTGTGGTCGGCCTCGAAGACCTGCCGGAAGTCGTTGATCGGCCCGGCGGGGACGCCGGCGGCGAGGAAGGCGTCGACCCACTCCGCCGCCGTCCGGGTGCGGAACGTCGGCTGCAGGGTGGCAGCGAGCGCTTCGCGATTGCGTACCCTGTCGCCGTTGAGGGCGAAGGCAGGGTCCTGTCGCAGCTCGGGCCTGTCGATCACCTTGCAGAAAATCTCCCATAGCTTCTCGTTCGCGGCGCCGACGACGAACATCCCGTCAGAGGCCTCGAAGGCCTGGTAGGGGGCGCTCATCCGGTTGGCGGTGCCGAGCGGTTTCGGTGATTGGCCGGTCGCCCAGAACTCGGTCGTTTCCCAGATCGACAGGGCGAGGGCCGACTCGAAGAGGGAGGCGTCGATGTACTGGCCCTTGCCGGACGTCTGCCGTCCGATCAGGGCGCTGAGGATGCCGTAGATCGAGAACAGCCCCGCGCCGAGATCGCCGACGGAGACGCCGGACTTGACCGGCCCGGTTTCGGGATGGCCCATGGCGCTCATCACGCCCGACATGGCCTGCGCGATCAGGTCGAACCCCGGCCGCGCCGCCCATGGCCCCGTCTGCCCGAAGCCCGAGATCGACGCGTAGACCAGCTCGGGACGGATCGCCGACAGGGTGGCGTAATCGACACCGAGCCGAGCAGCCACGCCGGGGCGGAAGTTCTCGACGAGCACATCCGCCGTCCTGACCAACTCGAGGAAGACCTCGCGGCCGGCCTCGGACTTGAGGTCGAGCGCGATCGAGCGCTTGTTGCGGTTGAGCGCGAGAAAGCCGGGGCTGTCGTCCCCCTTCATGCGGAAGCCCATCGCGCCCCGGGTCTGATCGCCGCGCGGGGGCTCGACCTTGATGACGTCCGCGCCCATGTCGCCGAGCAGCATGCAGCCGAATGGGCCGGCCATGACCTGGCTGAGGTCGAGGACGCGGTATCCCGCCAGCGGCTGCGGCTTCGTCGTGGTCTGGTCAGCGTCTGGCAAAAGTGCCCCCGAAATCTGGATGGTACGATCTGCGCGCATTTTTGTATGCAAGAACGAGGCAGTCAACACCTTTCGTACAACCTGTCGAGCGGCTGAGCGATTGCGAGCCGGCGCCAGGTGGCATAGATTGAGGAAACGACAGGATTAACTACCCCATGAAAAAGCCGCACCTTGCATCCAATCATGCCGCCCGCCCCAAGGGCGCTCTGCACCAGCAGACGACGGATCGGCTGCGCGAGATGATCGTCTCGGGCGAGTTGAAGCCAGGTGAGCGGCTGCGGGAGGCGCATTACTGCGAAGAGCTCAACGTCTCGCGCACCCCCTTCCGCGAGGCGGTGCGGACCCTGATGGCCGAGGGGCTGATCGAGCAGCTCCCGAACCACTCCGCCGTCGTGGCCGGATTGGATGTCGACGACCTGAAGGAGCTCTACGAGGTGGTCGCGGCGCTCGAGGCGCTGGCCGGCGAGCTGGCCTGCCAGATGGCGACCCGCAAGGATATTTCCGATATAGTCTCGATACATAGCCAGATGCTCGACTGTTACGAGCGACGCGAGAGAAGCGCCTATCTCAAGCTGAATCACGAGATCCACAAGCGCGTGGTGGAGATATCCGGCAACCGGACACTCTTGGCGAGCTGGCAGGCACTGGTGCCGAAGGTCGAGCGGGCGCGGGCGATGGCGAACCTGGACGAAGGCCGCTGGCTGGCCGCCGTGACAGAGCATTCGCGGATGCTTTCGGCCCTCGCCAGCGGCGACGGCGCCGCGCTGGCCGACCTGACGCGCCAGCATTTCGCCAACGGCCTGCCCTACTCGCAGGCGCAGCTGCAAGGCGACGGCGCGGCCCATCCGGGCGCGCGCTCTGCGATCTTGCATCCAAAGACCCCCGACCGCGGGTAGTCCCCGCCAAAAATTCCCAAAACTCGCGCCGCGGCATTGACAGATGAGTTTTTGCATACAAGAGTTGGCGCCGAGCAACGTGAGTCATGAGAGGACGAACTAGTGACGCAGCAGGACGACATCCACGTGGATCCCTACCAGATCCGCAAACATTTCGAGCCGCTCCGCGTCGCCGACGTGTGTGACGGGCTGGACGGGCTCGGCTACTTCAATGTCGGCAACGTGAGCCAGGACATCCGGCCGCTCTTCCTGGGCATCAAGTTCTGGGGCGTCGCCGTCACCCTGCGCTGTGTGCCCGCCAACAAGCCGATGTGGCCGCTGGAGACGACCGAGGACGTCGTCAAGGCGCACGGCCACTGGTTCGACAAGCACGGCAACAAGGCGCGCTCGCTGAACGATCACGTCCAGGAAGGCAGCGTCGTGGTCTGCGACATGGGCAGCGCCGGCGAGGTGGGCTTCTGGGGCTCCGAGAACGCACTCGGCGTGGTCAACAAGGGCGGCGTCGGCATCGTGACCAACGGCTACGCCCGCGACACCGGCGAACTCGCGCTGCAAAAGACCCCGATCTGCGTCCGCTCGCGCGGCCGCACGATCATCCCCGGCCGGATCGAGGCCGTCGAGACCCAGACGCCCGTCGGCATCGGCGGCGCCCAGGTGCGCCCGGGCGACATCGTGGGCTGCGACGACGACGGCCTTGTCGTCGTCCCGATCGAGGTCGCGGCGCAGGTCGCGGCGCATGGCAAGGAAGTGCTGCTGGCCGACATGCGCGCCCGCCAGCGCCGCTATGACGACCTCGGCATGCCGCACGACGAGACGGTCGATGTGCAGGCCATGGAAGCCTACTTCGCGAAGCTCGGCTGACCCGGGCGGGCCGGCGCCGTGTACGCGGCGCCGGCTGGAAGAAAAAGAACCGATCATTGGGAGGAGAAACCATGAAGAGAATGATCTACGCCGCGACGCTCGCGACCACGGCGCTGGCCAGCGCGGCCTTCGCGCAGGACCAGGTGACGCTGGACTTCTGGGAGGGCCACAGCCTTCAGGAGGAGGGCGCCACGATCAAGATGATCGAGGCGTTCGAGGAGAGCCACCCGCACATCTCCATCAACCGGGTCAAGACCAGCTTCGGCACCAACTTCGAGGCGATCACCACCGCCCTCGCGTCCAACACCGCGCCCGACGTCAGCCCGATCTGGAGCGGGTTCCTTTCGCAATTCGCCGCCCGCGGCGCGCTCGTCGACCTGACCGAGCACGGCGTGACCGATCCCTCTGGAAGCATCTACCCCGGTGCCGTCGATTACGTGACCTGGGACGGCGGCATCTACGGGCTTCCCTATGCCTTCGATCCGCGGTTCATCGTCTACAATGCCGCCGCGCTCGAAGAAGCCGGCCTCGAGCCCGCCGAGACCTTCGACGAGATGATCTCGATGGCCGAGCAGTTGGCCGTGGTCGGCGACGACGGCACGGTCGTGCGCTATGGCTTCGGCCTGGGCAGCGCCGACGCGCTGGCCTACTTCTTCATCAACCTGCTCTACGCGCAGGGCGGTGACGTCTTCAACGAAGACGGAACGCAGGCAGCCTTCAACGACGAGGCCGGCGTCGCGGCGGGCGAAATCATCGCGCGCCTCGCGGAGCAGCCCGGCAACACGCTCAACGCCCAGGGCGACGTCGTCCGCCAGGGTGTCCTGACGGGCCGGATCGCGATGGTCTACGATGGTCCCTGGGTCTTCCACACCGCGGCCCAGGACGACACCTCGCAGGAATTCGTGGTCGGGTCCGTGCCCACGGTCGCGGAAAGCGACGATCCGCTGAACTTCGGCTCGGTCGGCGCCTACGTCGTCTACGAGCAGAGCGAGCATCCCGAGGAGGCCGCCGAGTTCGTCCGCTTCCTGGCCTCCCCCGAGGCGCAGCAGTTCCGTGTCGAGGCGCTCAAGCCCGGCGTTTCGCCGGACGTGCTCAACCAGGACGTCGCGCAGCAGACCTTCGATGAGTGGCCGGCGCTTCGCACCGCGCAGGAAGAGCTCGCCAACTCGCGGATCTTCCCCAAGCACGAGAACTGGTCGGCCGTGTACCAGGCGATCATTCCCGCGATCGAGGCGATCGTCTCGGGCGACGACGTGCAGGGCGCCCTCGACAGCGCCGCGCGTCAGGCGGACCGCGCCCTGCGCCGCTGATACAGCCTGCCCGCGCTCCGGCATCCGGAGCGCGGGCCTCGTTGCCCGGCCGACGCCGGGCGCCTCTGAGATACGCCGGGAGAGGTTTGTAGATGACGATCAAGCAGCAGCAGTTGATCCTCGGGATTGTCTTTCTCGGCATCCCTCTCCTGTGGATGCTGATCTGGGTCGTCGCCCCGATTTTCGTCGTCTTCTACATGAGCTTCACCACCTACGACGTCCTGTCACCCATGCGGTGGGCCGGCACGTGGAACTATACCGATCTCTGGTATGACGACCTGTTCTGGCGCGCGATCGGCAACACGCTCTACTTCACCGCCGTCAGCTTGCCCGCCGGGGTCTTCCTGTCGCTGATGCTCGCCGTGCTGGTGAACCGGCAGTTGCCCTTTGTGGGGCTGTTCCGGACGATCTTCTACATGCCGGTGGTGACCCCGCTGATCGCCGCGGCGCTGGCGTGGATCCTGTTCTACGAAACCTCGGCGGGCATGTTCAACTACACGCTCGACCTGCTCGGTATCTCGCCCGTGAACTGGCTGAACGACCAGTCCACGGCGATGCCCGCGATCATCATCATGAGCGTCTGGAAGAGCCTCGGCTACAACATGGTGATCTTCCTCGCGGCGCTGCAATCGGTGCCGAAGGAGCTGGGCGAGGCCGCCGCGATCGACGGCGCGGGGCCGGTGCGCCGGTTCTGGTCGATCACCCTGCCGATGCTGACCCCGGCGATGGTCTACGTGGTCATCACCTCGCTGATCGCCTCGTTCCAGGTCTTCGCCCAGGTCCGGGTGATGACCGACGGCGGGCCGAACAACTCCACGGTGACCATCGTCCACTACATCTATCGCACGGCCTTCCAGAACCTGCAGTTCGGCTATGCCTCGGCGATGGCGACGATCATGTTCTTCCTGCTGATCGTCGCCTCCTTCGTGAACCTCCGGCTTGTGGGACGACGCAATGTCTACGATTGATCCGCCCGATTTCGACCGGCGCGACCGCTTCGCCGATGCCCGCGTGCCCACCGTCCGCTCGGTGAAGCTGCGGCGATGGATGAACAACGCGCTCGGCTTCTACCTGCCGGCGACGATCATCGCCCTGGTCATGGCCTTCCCGCTGTTCTGGATGCTGTCGCTGGCGCTGAAGACGAACTCGCAGATCTTCAGCTACCCGCCGCGCCTGCTCGAGACGCCGCTCCGCTGGGAGCACTTCGTGGAGATCTGGAGCGATCCGCGCATGAACATCGGCATCCAGACGTGGAACACGCTGGTCTATGCCACGGTGCGGACCTTCATGCAGGTGCTCCTGTCGGCCATGGCGGCCTTCGTGCTGGCGCGCTACCACTTCCGCGGCCGCAACATGATCTTCTACCTGGTCCTGGCGACCGTGATGATCCCCCACGAGGTGATGCTCGTCCCGCTCTACCTGATGGTCAAGGCCGTGCCGCTGGCCGGGGGCAACGACATCTGGGGCACGGGCGGCAGCGGCTGGCTCGATACCAAGGCTGGGCTGATCCTGCCGGGGATCCTGTCGGGCTACTCGATCTTCTTCCTGCGCCAGTTCTTCCTGACGATCCCCAGGGAGGTCGAGGAAGCGGCGCGGATCGACGGCTGCAGCGAGTTCGCGATCTTCTGGCGCATCGCCATCCCGATGTCGCTGCCCGCGCTGACCGCTCTCGGCATCTTCTCGTTCCAGTTCGCCTGGTCCGACTACACTTGGCCGCTCGTCATCTCGACGAGCGAGGAAAGCCGGACCCTGCAGCTGGGCCTCGCGATGTTCTCGTCTCACGACGGCACGGACTGGGCCATGCTGCTGACGGGGGCGGCGATCTCGACACTGCCGCTGATCGCGCTCTTCGTCCTGCTGCAGCGGTTCATCGTCACCGGCATCAACTTCGGCGTCGGCAAGTAGGAAACTCCATGGATATCATCGACGCCCATCACCACTTCTGGGACCTGGACAACAACCACCTGCCCTGGCTCAAGGAGGAGCCGCCGATCAAGTTCCGCTACGGTGACTACACCGCCCTGAAGAGGAACTATCTGCCGGCCGACTATCGCCGTGACAGCGGCAGGTTCAACGTCATCGGCTCGGTCTACATCGAGACGGAATACGACCCCGCCGATCCACTGGGCGAACTGGCCTGGATCAGCGCCCTGCGCGAAGAGGCCGGCCTGCCGTCGGTGATCGTCGGTCAAGCCTGGCTCGATCGCGAGGACGTGGCCGAGGTCCTGGCCGCCTACCGCGATGCACCGCCCGTGCGCGGCATCCGCCACAAGCCGGCCGCGTCCGCCTCGCCGGAGGCGGCGGTGCGCGGGGCAGCGGGCTCGATGGACGATACCCGCTGGCGCGACGGCTTCGCCATGCTGGCCTCCCATGGCCTGTCGTTCGATCTGCAGACGCCGTGGTGGCACTTCGACGCCGCCGCCGAGCTCGCCCGCGACTTCCCGGACACGCAGATCATCATCAACCACACCGGCCTGCCGTCGGACCGCAGCCCCGAGGCGCTCGCGGCGTGGCGCGCGGCCCTGGATGCGATGGCCGGCCATGGCAACGTGGCGATCAAGATCTCGGGCATCGGCCTGCCGGGCCGGGAGTGGAGCGTCGCCGACAACCGCCCCGTCGTCGAGGCCGCCATCGCCGCCTTCGGTCCCGAGCGGGCGATGTTCGCCTCGAACTTCCCCGTCGACGGCCTCGTCGCCTCGTTCGAGACCATCTACTCGGGCTTCGACGAGATCACCCGGAACCTGCCCGAGACCGACCGCGCCGCGCTCTTCCGCGAGACGGCGCGGCGCATCTACCGGATCGGCGCGACATGAAGGTAGGGGTCATCGGGCTCGGCATCATGGGCGCGCCGATGGTGCGCCGCCTGCGCGAGCGTGGCTTCGAGACCCGCGTCTGGAACCTCGAACCCGAGCGGTTCGCACAGGTCTCGGATGCTGGCGCGCTCTGGTGCGACAGCCCGGCCGGAGTGCGCGCGGCGTCCGATATCGTCGTGCTGTGCGTCCTCGACGGCAGGGCGGTCGAAGACGTCTGCTTCGGCGCGCAGGGCCTTGCCGGGGCCGGCGGCGCCGAGATCGTCGTCGACTGCTCGACGGTGCCGCCCGAGGCCACGCGCGACATCGCCGGGCGCATGGACGCCGCCTGGATCGACGCGCCGGTCTCCGGCGGGCCGCAGCTGGCGGAGACCGGCGAGCTGACGATGCTGCTCGGAGGGCAAGAGCGCGACATCGAGCGCGCGCGCGCCGTCATCGACGCATTGGCCGCCAACGCCACCCATCTCGGCCCGCTCGGAGCCGGACAGGCCGCCAAGACGCTGAACCAGGCGATCGTCGGCGTGAACTACGTCCTGATGGCCGAGCTTCTGGCGCTGGCGCGCAAGTCGGGGATCGACCCGGCCCGCCTGCCGCAAGCGCTCGCGGGAGGCATGGCCGACAGCCAGATCCTGCAACGCATCTATCCGCAGATGGAACAGCGCGACTTCGACGATCCCAAGGCCTATGCGAGGCAGCTGCGCAAGGACCTCGACGCCGTCGCGCAGTTCGTCGAAGGACGCGGCGTCGATGCCGTCACGATCCGCGCGGCCGTCGAGCGCTACGGCGCATACGTCGATGCCGGCCACGAGATGAGCGACAGTGCCGCCATCGCGCAATTCTACGACGGCGACGACACCACCTCATGAGCGGCGCCGACCTCGGAAAGCATCTCGAAGGCATCCCCGCGCTCTTCGACCGGCACGAGATCGCGCCCTACTGCACCGACTGGCATGGCGACCGCACCACCGGGGCGCTGGCCGTGGTGCGCCCCGGCACGACCGGGGAGGTCGCCCGGACGATGCGCGCGTGCCGCGAGCTGGGGCTGGCCATGGTGCCCTCGGGCGGGCGCACCGGCCTTGTCGACGGGCACCTGCCCGACGCGCCCGACCGCACCGTCGTCATCGCGCTGGAGCGGATGAACCGGATCCGGGCGCTCGACGCCGACAACTTCGTCGCCCATGTCGATGCCGGCTGCGTGTTGCAGACGGTCAAGGACGCTGCCGCCGAGCAGGGACTGCACTTCCCGCTGGCGCTCGGAGCACAGGGCAGCTGCCAGATCGGCGGCAACGTGGCGACCAACGCCGGCGGGCTGAACGTGCTGCGCCACGGGATGATGCGCGACCTCGTGCTGGGGCTCGAGGTGGTCCTGCCGGACGGCACAATCTGGGACGGCATGTCGTCGCTGCGCAAGGACAATCGCGGACCGGCACTGCACCACCTGTTCTGCGGCGCGGAGGGCGCCTTCGGGATCGTGACCGGCGCATCCCTGAAGCTGTCGCCCCTACCCGACCGGAGCGTGACCGCTCTGTTCGCGCTCGCCACGCTCGAGGATTGCGTGACCTTCTTCCGCATGGCCCGGCGCAACTGCAGCGATCTTCTGTCGGCGTTCGAGTTTCTTCCCTCCGACGCCTTCGAGGTCGCGCGCATCGCGATGCCCGACCTGCCGCGCGCGGTCGACGAGAGCCACGGTGCCTATGCCCTGATCGAGATCGCCAGTTCCGGCTATGTCGACCCCGCCGCGCTGATGGAGCAGCTTGCCGAAGACGCCATGGCCGAGGGGCTGGTCGTGGACGGTGCCCTCGCCGCTTCGGTGGCGCAATCGCGCGAGCTTTGGCTGATGCGCGAGGCGCTGAACGAGGGTCAGGCCCGCATGGGGCCGCACCTGCGCACGGACGTCTCGGTGCCGCTGTCGGAGGTGGCCCGCTTCGTGAACGAGACCACCGCCGCGCTCGCCGCCGCCCTGCCCGCCGCGCGGGCGCTGGCTTACGGCCATCTTGGCGACGGCAACATCCACTTCAACGTCCACGCCGACCCGCCGCACCGCGCCGCCTGCCTGCCTGCGGCGAAGACGATCATCATGGAGCGGGTCGCGGCCTTCGGCGGCTCGATCAGCGCCGAGCACGGCATCGGCCGCCAGAAGCGCGAGGCGCTGCGGACAGGCGCGTCGCCGGAGCATCACCGGACGTTGCTCGCCCTCAAGCACGCACTCGATCCCGACGGCTTGATGAATCCCGGTTGTCTGCTCTGAGATCGATCGCCGCCGCGACCGGCGTCCTCACGGTCTTTCATTGATTTGTCGTGCGACCCCGTTAACCTGCCGCTCGAGATCGGGGTCGGTCACCCTCGCCGGTGGCGCGGGTGGGGCAGGCTGGCGGTCCGTGACAACTGGGAGAGCACACATGAACAAGCGAATGATGGGGGGCGCGATCGCCTCGCTCGTGGCGGCGATGCCGGTCGCCTCGCTGGCGCAGACCGAGATCGAGCTGTGGCACGCCTTTTCGGGACGGCTGCAGGAGCTCGTCGATGCCCAGGTCGCCGACTTCAACGAGATGCAGGACGACTACGAGGTCGTCTCCACGTCCAAGGGCAACTACTCCGAGACGCTGAACGCCGGCATCGCCGCCTTCCGCGCGGGTGAGCAGCCCGACATCCTGATGGTCTTCGAGGTCGGCACCGCCACGATGATGGCCGCCGAGGGCGCGGTCCGCCCGGTGCACGAGGTGCTCGGCGGGGCCGATGTCGGCTTCGACCCCGACGCCTATATCGGCGCCGTGAAGGGCTACTACACCACGCCCGAGGGCGAGATGCTGTCCCTGCCGTTCAACTCGTCGACGCCCGTCCTCTGGGTCAACCGCGACGCGCTCGAGGAGGCGGGCATCGATCCCGACACCGACCTGTCCACCTGGAGCCAGGTCGGCGACGTGCTCGACCAGCTCGCCGAGGCGGGCCACGAATGCCCGATGACCACGGCCTGGCAGAGCTGGATCCACCTGGAGAACCTCTCCGCCTACCACGACACCCCCTTCGCCACGATGGAGAACGGCTTCGCCGGGCTCGGCACCGAGCTGGCGCTGAACAACGAGGTCCAGGTCAGGCACATCGAACAGCTGGGCGAGTGGGCGCAGGAGGGCAAGTTCATCTACGCCGGCCGCCGCAACGAGGGCGGCGCCAACTTCCGCGCCGGCGAGTGCGCGCTCTTCACCGAGAGCTCCGCCGGCTACGCAGGGATTTCCGACGAGGCCGAGTTCGACTTCGAGGTCCGGCCCCTGCCCTACTGGGAAGACGCCGGGTCCGCGCCGCAGAACACCATCATCGGCGGTGCCTCGCTCTGGGTGATGGAAGGCCAGTCGGACGAGGAATACCAGGGCGTCGCCGAGTTCCTCTCCTACCTCTCCTCGCCCGAGGTGCAGGCCCAGTGGCACCAGGACACCGGCTACCTGCCGATCACCTCCGCCGCCGCCGACCTGACCCGCGAGAGCGGGTTCTACGAGGAGAACCCGGGCACCGACATCGCCGTCGAGCAGATGACGGCCAACGAGCCCACGGCGAACTCCAAGGGCATCCGCCTGGGCAACTTCGACCAGATCCGCACGATCATCGACGAGGAGCTCGAGGCGGTCTGGGCCGGTGACAAGGACGCCCAGTCCGCGCTCGACAGCGCGGCCGAGCGCGGCAACGAGCTGCTGCGCCGGTTCGAGCAGGCCAACAGCCGCTGAGGCGAGACGCCGGGCGGCCCCGCGCCGCCCGGCGCTCCACCGGGACCGGGATGGAAAAACGCGTCACCTTCAAGGGCTGGATGCTGCCGCTGCTGCTGGTGGCGCCGCAGGTCGTGATCTCGGCCGTCTTCTTCTTCTATCCGGCGGGCCAGGCGATCTGGCAGTCGCTGTTCATCCCCGATCCGTTCGGCCTGTCGATGGAATATGTCGGGCTCGGCAACTTCGAGTACCTCTTCGGCAACCGCTACTACCTCGCCTCCTTCGTCACGACGGCGCTCTTCTCCACCCTCGTCACCCTCACCTCGATGATCCCGGCCCTGTTCCTCGCGGTCATGGCCGACCGGCTCATCAAGGGCGCGGGCACCTACCGCACGCTGCTGATCTGGCCCTACGCCGTCGCGCCCGCCGTGGCGGGCGTGCTGTGGCTGTTCATGTTCAACACCCGCGTCGGCGTCGTCGCCTGGTACCTCGGCCGGCTCGGCTACGACTGGAACCACGTGCTCAACGAGACCGAGGCGATGGGCCTCGTCGTGGTCGCCTCGTCCTGGGGGCGGATCAGCTACAACTTCCTGTTCTTCTTCGCGGCGCTGCAGGCGGTGCCGAAATCGGTGATCGAGGCGGCGGCGATCGACGGCGCGCATTTCTGGCGGCGCTTCTTCACCATCGTGCTGCCGCTGATCTCGCCGACTACCTTCTTCCTGCTCGTGGTCAACGTGGTCTACGCCTTCTTCGAGACCTTCGGCGTGATCCACACGATCACCTCGGGCGGCCCCCAGCAGGCGACGACGATCCTCGTCTACAAGGTCTACGCCGACGGCTTCGTGGGGCAGGATCTCGGCTCGTCGGCGGCGCAGTCGGTGGTGCTGCTCGTCGTGGTGGGGCTGCTGACGGTGCTGCAGTTCCGGTTCGTGGAGCGGAGGGTGCATTATTGACCGCCACCCATGATATCGGCCCCGGCCCGGCGCAGCCCTCGGGCCGCCGCGCCGCCGAGCCGCCGCCCGGCATGGTCGAGCGGCGCGGCGCGAGCCTGTGGCTGACCCATGCCCTGCTGATCCTCGGCGTGCTGGTCGTGTTCTTCCCGATCTGGCTCGCCTTCGTCGCCTCCACCGTGACCCAGCCCGAGATCGCCCGGCCCCCGATGCCGCTCTGGCCCGGCGACCGGTTCTTCGAGAACTACCGCGAGGCGCTGCTGTCCGGCGTCAACGTCCCCGTCGCGACGATGCTGCTCAACAGCCTGGTGATGGCCATCGGCATCGCCGTGGGCAAGATCGTCATCTCGCTGCTGTCGGCCTTCGCGATCGTCTATTTTCGCTTCCCGGGCCGCACCTTCTTCTTCTGGACCATCTTCCTGACGCTGATGCTGCCGGTCGAGGTGCGCATCGTGCCCACCTACGAGGTGGTCGCCGGCTTCGGGATGCTCAACAGCTACTCCGGGCTGATCTTCCCGCTGATCGCCTCGGCGACGGCGACGTTCCTGTTCCGCCAGTTCTTCCTGACGATCCCCGACGAGCTCGCCGAGGCCGCCCGGGTCGACGGGGCGAAGCCGATGCGCTTCTTCTGGGACATCGTGCTGCCGATGAGCCGGACCAACATCGCGGCGCTCTTCGTCATCCTCTTCATCTACGGCTGGAACCAGTACCTCTGGCCGCTGCTCATCACCACCGACCCGTCGATGAACACCATCGTCATGGGCATCAAGCAGATGTTCCCCTCGGGCGACGACATCGCCGAATGGCCGGTGATCATGGCGACCTCGATCCTCGCGATGATCCCGCCGGTGATCGTGGTGGTCTCGATGCAGAAACTCTTCATCCGCGGATTGGTGGACAGCGAGAAATAATGGCGACCGTAGAGCTCCGGAACATCAAGAAGCGCTTCGGCAAGACCGAGGTGATCCACGGCGTCAGCACCGAGATCGACGACGGCGAGTTCATCGTCATCGTCGGCCCCTCGGGCTGCGGCAAGTCCACCCTGCTGCGCATGGTGGCCGGGCTCGAGAGCGTCAGCGACGGCGAGATCCGCATCGACGGCTCGCGGGTCAACGAGCGCGAGCCGATGGAGCGCGACATCGCGATGGTGTTCCAGAACTACGCCCTCTACCCGCACATGACGGTGCGCCAGAACATGGGCTACGGGCTCAAGATCGCCGGCACGCCGAAACGGCAGATCGCCGCCAAGGTCGACGAGGCCGCCGCGCTGCTGCAGCTCTCCGACTACCTCGACCGCCGCCCCAAGGCGCTCTCGGGCGGGCAGCGCCAGCGCGTCGCGATGGGCCGCGCCATCGTGCGCGAGCCGAAGGTGTTCCTGTTCGACGAGCCACTCTCCAACCTCGACGCCAAGCTGCGGGTGCAGATGCGGCTCGAGATCAAGGAGCTGCAGGAGCGCATCGGCGTCACCTCGCTCTACGTCACCCACGACCAGGTCGAGGCGATGACCATGGCCGACCGGATGATCGTGATGAACGCCGGCCGCGCCGAGCAGATCGGCAAGCCGCTCGACGTCTACGAGCGCCCCGCCACCCTGTTCGCCGCGCAGTTCATCGGCAGCCCGTCCATGAACGTCCTCGACGGCCGCATCGAGGCCGGCGAGATGCGCCTCGGCAGCGCCGCCCTCGGCCCCGCACCCGCCGGCCTGCCCGACGGCCCCGTCAAGCTCGGCCTGCGCCCCGAACACGCCCTGCCCGACCCCGACAGCCCCCTCCGCCTGCGCGTCCGCCTCTCCGAACCCCTCGGCGCCAACACCCTCCTCCACGGCCAGCTCGACCAGGCCGAGGCCCCCTTCACCGCCTGCCTCGCCGGTGTCCACCGGACCAACGGCAGCGGCGAGATCATCCCCCTGCGCGTCGCCCCCGAGGCGATCCACCTGTTCTCCCCCGAGACCGGCGACCGCCTGAACTGAGCCGGGACGAAGGCCGCCGCCCTTCGGTTCATCCCGAGCACGGAACGTCCCGCTCCACCCCGCGTTGTCCAACCTGTTGCTGCAGGAGGGACGCGCATGGCTGTCACGATCACCGTCAACGGGCAGGACCACACGCTCGACCTCGACCCGCGCGTCACCCTGCTCGACGCCCTGCGCGACCATCTCCACCTGACCGGGAGCAAGAAGGGCTGCGACCACGGCCAGTGCGGGGCCTGCACCGTGCTGCTCAACGGACGGCGGGTGAATTCCTGCCTCTGCCTCGCCGTGATGCACGACGGCGACGAGGTCACCACCATCGAGGGGCTGGCCGAGGGCGGCCCGTCGCCGCTGCAGGAGGCGTTCGTCGCCCATGACGGGATGCAGTGCGGCTATTGCACGCCGGGCCAGATCTGCTCGGCGACGGCGATGCTCGACGAGGTGGCCGCCGGCTGGCCGAGCCACGTCAGCGCCAGCCTCGACTGCCCGGTGGAGCTGACCCACGACGAGCTGGCGGAGCGGATGAGCGGCAACCTCTGCCGCTGCTCCTGCTACCCCGGCATCAACGCCGCGATCACCGAGGTCGCCCGCCGCGGCAAGACGGAGGCGACGGAATGAGGCCCTTCGACTACCAGCGCCCCGACGACCGCGACGCCGCCCACGCGGCGGCCCGCGACGGCGCGACCTTCATCGCCGGCGGCACCAACCTGGTCGACCTGATGAAGCTCGAGATCATGGCCCCCGACCGGCTCGTCGACGTCTCGCGCCTCGGGCTCGACGGGATCGGGGACGCCGACGGCGGGCTGCGCATCGGCGCGACCGTGACGAACTCCGACCTCGCCGCCGATCCGCGCGTGCGCCGCACCTATCCGGTCCTGTCGCGCGCCCTGCTGGCGGGCGCGTCGGGGCAGCTGCGCAACAAGGCCACCACGGCGGGCAACTTCCTGCAGCGCACGCGGTGCCCGTACTTCTACGACACCGACGCCGCCTGCAACAAGCGCGCCCCCGGCACCGGCTGTGCCGCGCTCGGCGGCGAGATGCGCAACCACGCGATCCTCGGCGGATCCCAGCATTGCGTCGCGCTGCACCCGTCCGACATGGCGGTGGCGATGCGCGCGCTCGACGCCGAGGTCGAGGTGGAGGCCGCCGACGGCACGTCGCGCGCGCTGGCCCTCGACGACCTCTACCGTCTGCCCGGCGACACCCCCCACATCGAGACGAGCCTCGCGCCGGGCGACCTGATCACCTCCGTGCGCCTGCCCGTGCCGCTGGGCGAGCGGCAGGTCTACCGCAAGGTGCGCGACCGGGCCTCCTACGCCTTCGCGCTGGTTTCCGTCGCCGCCGTGGTGCGGATGGAGGGCGGGCGTATCGCCGAGGCGGCGCTGGCGTTTGGCGGCCTCGGCACGCGGCCCTGGCGCGACGCGGAGGTCGACGCGCTGCTCGCCGGCGAGGCGCCGGGCGAGGCGCTGTTCGACAAGGCCGGCGAGGTGCTGCTGCGCGACGCGGAGCCGCCGGAGGGAACCGAGTTCAAGCTGCCGCTCGCCAGGCGCGTGCTCAAGGCGGTGCTGACGGAGGCGACGCGATGACCATCGAGATGAAGATCGACGGCCCCGAGACCGTCAACCGCACCGACGACATGGCGCAGGGCGTGCTCGGCCGCGACAGCGCCCGACCCGACGGCCTCGCCAAGGCGACCGGCCGGGCCACCTACGCCGCCGAGGCGCACCCGGAGGGGATGCTCCACGGCGTGCTCCGCCGCGCGCCCGGCATCGGCGCGGTGCGCTGCCCCAACCTCGAGGCGGTACGCGCCATGCCCGGCGTGCGCGCGGTCCTGCGCGATGCCCGGATGGTGCGCAACGCGGCGCAGGGCATGGCCGACGAGGCCCCGGTGCAGGGCGTCGACGAGGCCGCCTACGTCGGCCAGCCCATCGCGCTCGTCGTCGCCGAGACCTTCGAGCAGGCCCGCCACGCGGCGCAGCGGCTCGAAGTGGCGATCGAGCGCACCGACCTTCCCATCGACCCGGACGCCGTCGAGCCGGAGGTGCCCGAGGCCAAGCAGTCCTCGCAGGGCGATCTCGACGCCGCCATGCGCAACGCCGCGCTGACCATCGACGCGGACTACACCACCTCCTCGATGAACTCCGCCGCGATGGAGCCGCACGCCGCCGTCGCCGAATGGGACGGCACCACCCTGACCCTGCGCGGCGCCCTGCAGATGCTGCGCTTCAACCGCAACGAACTGGCCGACAGCGTCGGGCTCTCCGCCGAACACGTCCGCATCCTCGCGCCCTACGTGGGCGGCGGCTTCGGCTCCAAGCTCGGCATTTCCGCCGATTGCGTCGCCGCGGCGCTGGCGGCGATGGAGCTGGGCCAGCCGGTGCGCGTGGTGCAGCACCGCCGCAACGTGTTCGAGGTCAACACCCGCCGCTCCGAGACCCGCCAGCGCATCCGCCTCGCCGCCGACGCCGACGGCCGGCTGATCGGGCTGGGCCACGAGGCGCTGGTGTCGAACCTGCCCGAGGAGACGTTCGCCGAGCCCGTCGTGCAGGCGAGTCACTTCGCCTATCCCGGCGCGGCCCGCACCCTCGGCATCCGCATCGCCCGCATCCACCGCCCCGCCGCCGGCTCGGTGCGCGCGCCGGGCGAGGCGGTGGGCGTGACGGCCTCCGAGGTGGCGATGGACGAGCTCGCCTACGCCGCCGGGGTGGACCCGGTCGAGCTGCGGCTGCGCAACATCCCCGAGGAAGACCCCGAGCGCGGCGTGCCCTTCTCCTCGCACCGCCTGAAGGCCGCGCTGCTGGACGGCGCCGAGCGCTTCGGCTGGTCCGGGCGCCCCATGGCCCCGCGCCAGCGGCGCGAGGGCGAGTGGTGGATCGGCACCGGCATGGCGGCGGCGTTCCGCGTCAACATGGTGGTGGAGGCGCAGGCCCGCATCCGGCTCCACGGCGCGGGCGCGGTGGTCGAGACCGACATGACCGACATCGGCACCGGCAGCTACGCGATCTTCCAGCAGGTCGCCGCCGAGCTGCTCGGGCTGCCGCTCGCGCAAACCGAGGTCCGGCTCGGCGACACCGCCCTGCCCCCCGGCTCCGGCTCCGGCGGCTCCGTCGGCGCGGCCTCCACCGGCACCGCCGTCTGGCTCGCCGCCATGGAGCTGCGCCGCCAGATCGCCGCGCGGCTCGGCTGCGACGAGGCCGAGCTGACCCTCAAGGACGGCACCGCCACCGCCGGCAACACCCGCCAGGACCTCGCCGACATCCTCTCCGGCGCGGAGCTGACCGGCACGGGCCACGTCAAGCCGGGCGATGCCGCCGAGAAGGTCCGCCAGGCCACCTACGGCGCCCATTTCGCCGAGGTCGCGGTGAACGACGTGACGGGCGAGGTGCGCATGCGCCGGATGCAGGGCACCTTCTCGGCGGGCCGCATCCTCAACCGCCGCACCGCCCGCTCCCAGTGCCACGGCGGCATGATCTGGGGCATCGGCATGGCCCTGACCGAGACGATGACCCACGACCGCCGCGACGGCCACGTCGTCAACCGCGACCTCGCCGAGTACCACGTGCCGGTCAATGCCGACGTCCCGCCGCTCGACGTCCACCTCCTCGAGGAGCGCGACCCGTGGGCGGGGCCGATGCAGGCCAAGGGCATCGGCGAGCTCGGCATCTGCGGCGCCGCGGGCGCGATCCTCAACGCCATCCACCACGCCTGCGGCGCCCGCCTGCGCGACTTCCCCGCCACCCCCGACCGGGTGCTCGCGGCGCTGGAATGAGGCGCTACTCCGCCGCGCTCTCCCGGGCCACGGTGCTGGCGAGCGCGGCGAGGAGACGGTCGGGATCGAGCGGCTTCTCGATCCGGGGCGTCCCGGCGAGATCGTGCGGCGGCTCCATGGCGACGGAATAGCCCGTGGCGAAGACCAGCGGGATCATCCGGGCGCGCACGGCGCGGGCGGCGGGCCAGCTGAAGGTGCCGGCGAGATTGATGTCCATCACGGCCGCGTCGTATTCCGCGCCCACCGCCATCTCCAGCGCCTCCTGCTGCGTCGCCACGGGCCCGATCACGGCGCAGCCGGCGGCCTCCAGCGTCGCGGCGGTCTCCTCGCCGATCAGGTGCTCGTCCTCGGCCACCAGCACCCGCAGCCCCCGCAGCGACTCGCGCGCAAAGGGTGCGGGAAGCTCGCCCTCCGGCAGCGCGGGGCCGGCCTCGCCGTCTTCGCCGTCCTCCACCCGCAGCTTGTCGAGCGGCAGGTCGAACCGCGCCCGCAGCCCCTCGGGCGCATAGTCCAGCGTTACGGTGCCGCCGAGCTCGTAGGCCAGCGTGCGCTCGATCAGCCGCGAGCCGAAGCCCTTGCGCTGGGGGCGCCCCTCGATGCGCGGCCCCCCCTGCTCGCGCCAGTCGAGCACCAGCCGCCGGCCGCCCTCGCCCGCCTGCCAGCCCCAGCGTGCGCTCACCTGCCCGTCCTCGCGCGAAAGCGCGCCGTACTTGGCGGCGTTCGTCGCCAGCTCGTGCAGCGCCAGCGTCAGGGTCTGCGCGGCCTTCGGCGTCACCTTCAGCGCCGGCCCGTCCGCCACCACCCGCTCGGCGCGGGCGCCGCGATAGGGGGCGACGGCGGTGCCGATCAGCTCGGCCAGCGCCGCCCCCTGCCAGCGACTGCGCGCCAGCAGCGTGTGCGAGCGGGCCAGCGCGTCGATCCGGCCGACGAGCAGGTCGGCGGCTTCGGTGGCGTCGACGGCGGCGCGGCCGCGGCTCTGGCGGGCGATCGACTGCACCACGGCGAGGATGTTCTTCACCCGGTGATCGAGCTCGGCCATCAGCATCGTCTGGTGCGCCTCGGAGCGCTTCTGCTCGGTCACGTCGCGCACCAGCCCGGTGCCGAGCCCGGTCTCGCCGGCGACGTCGCCGCGGTAGGTGCCGGTGGCGTGGACGTGGCGCAGGCTGCCGTCGCGATGCAGGACGCGGTACTCGAGGTCGAACGGCCGCCCGTCGCTGAGGCTGTCGGAGATGATCGCGCGCGTGGCGCGGCGGTCGTCGGGGTGGATGCGGGCGAACCAGTCGGCGATCCGGCCCTCGTCGGGCCCGAGGCACATGACCTCGCGCGCCCGCGTGTCGGCGCTGATGACGCCGAGCGCGAGGTCCCAGCTGTACCAGCCGAGCTGCGACGCCTCCGTCGCCAGCGCCACCGCGTCGCGGGTGCGCCGCAGCCGGGCCTCGTTGTCGCGCCGGGCCGCCTCGGCACGCAGGTGGTCGATCGCCGCGTTGACCCGCTCGGCCGCCTCCTCGACGAGCGCGACCTCGGTCGGGTGCCAGTGCCGCGGACTCGACGAGTGGACGGCCAGCACCGCCACCAGCCGGCCGTCGCGGAGGCGGGGCACGTTGAGGAAGGCGCGGACACCGCGCGCGGCGAACGTCTCGAGCGCCTCCGTCGGGTTCGTCCGGGGGTCGTCGCGGACCTCGCCGATGGCGATGCTGCGCCCCGCGCGCAGATCGGCGACGAAGTCCGGTCCGAAGTCCATCAGCCGGTGCGCGCCGGCATTGCTCTGCATCGCGCCGGAATTCCAGTCTCTCGCGATGATGGCCGTGTCGCCGTCGGCGTCGATCTCGGCATAGCCGGCCTGCTCCACCCCGAGCACCTCGCCGAGCAGCCGGGCGGCGATATACATCACCTCGACCGGGTCCTGCACGTCGCGCAGCTGCTCCGTCAGTTCCGCGCGCAGCCGGGCGCGGCGCTTCTCGAGCACCTGCTCGGTGATCTCGAGGCAGGGGCAGAAGAACCCCTCGACCGTCCCGTCACTTCCGCGCACCGGCGTGTAGGAGAACGAGAAGTGCGTCTCCTCCGGGTAGCCCTTGCGCATCATCCGCAGCGGGATGTCGTCCATGTGGAGCCCGTTGCCGGCGTAGGCCCACTCGACGATCTCGCGCAGGTCGCTCTCCCAGATCTCGTGCCAGATCTCGTTGAACGGCAGGGCCAGCGCCGGGTGCTTGCCGGCGAGGATCTCGGCGTAGGCGTCGTTGTAGATCGTGGTGCGCTTCGGGCCCCAGACGAGGAACATCGGCTGGCTCGAGCCGAGCATCAGCGCCACCAGCGTGTGCAGCACCGGCGGCCAGCCCGCCGGATCGCCCAGCGGCGTGCCGGACCAGTCATGCGCCCGGATCAGCTCCCCCATCTCGCCCCCGCCCTCCGGCAGGACGAGCCCCTCGGCTCGATCGGCTTGCACCATCGACGTCTCCTCTTTGGGTACGGTTCGACCTAGCGCGATCTCGCGGGAAGAGGAACGTATGTTCTTGCGGATTTTTTCCAATGACGTAGCGCGACCTCGCGCCGCCGCCTAGTCCGTCCGCTCCGCCATGAACATCGGCCCGCCGCGCCAGCGCGGGAAGCCGTAGCCGTTGGCCATCACGACGTCGATGTCGCCGCTCCGCGCGGCGATGCCCTCGGCGAGCACCGCCGCGCCCTCGGCCTGCATCGCGCCGAGCAGCCGTGCCATGATGTCCTCCCTTGATACCGGCCGCGCCACGATCTCCTTGGCCGCGCGCTCTTCGGCGACGATCCGCTCGGTGGCGGGGCTCGGCGCGCGCGCGCCGGCGGCATAGTCGTACCAGCCGGCGCCCGTCTTGCGCCCGAGCCGACCCGCCTCGCAGAGGCGGTCGGCGATGGCGACGTAGCGCTCGGAGGCCGGTCGGGTGGCGGCGCGGCGCTTGCGCATCGCCCAGGCGATGTCGAGCCCGGCGAGGTCCTGCATCTCGAAGACCCCCATCGGGAAGCCGAAATCGCGCATCGCCGCGTCCACCTCCCACGGGCTCGCCCCGTCCTCCACCAGGTAGTCCGCCTCGCGCCGGTAGGCCGACATGATCCGGTTGCCGATGAACCCGTCGCAGACCCCGGCGAGCACCGCGATCTTGCCGAGCCGGCGCGCGAGGCGGGCGGCGGTGGCGACGACATCGTCGGCGACGCCGTCGGGGAGCACGATCTCCAGCAGCTTCATCACGTGCGCCGGCGAAAAGAAGTGCAGCCCGATCACCCGCGACGGATCGCGCAGGCTCCGCGCCAGCGCGGCGACGTCGAGGTAGGAGGTGTTGGTGGCGAGGATCGCGTCCGGGCGGGTGTGGCGCTCGAGCTCGGCGAAGACGGCGGCCTTCACGTCCATGTCCTCGAACACCGCCTCGATCACGAGGTCGGCCCCGGCGAGGTCGGCGGTGTCGGCGGTCGCGGCGAAGCCGGCCAGCAGCGTGGCGCGCCGCGCATCGTCGATCTTGCCCCGCGCGACGCTGGCGGCGAGGATCTCCTCGACCCGCCCCCGCGCGGCGGCGGCGGCCTCCGTGTCGCGCTCGGCGAGGGTGACGGCGAGGCCCGCGAGCAGGCAGGCGGCGGCGATGCCCGCGCCCATCGTGCCGCCCCCGACGACGCCGACTTGCTCCACCGGGCGCGGCGCGCCCTTGCAGCGCGGGTCCGACAGGGTGGCGCGCTCGGCGAAGAACAGGTGGCGCAGCGCGGCGGATTGCTCCGACGCCTTCAGCTCGAGAAACGCCGCCCGCTCCGCCGCGAGCGCCTCGTCGGGCGGCAGCGTCAGCGCGCGGTCGACCGCGTCGACGGCCGCGCCGACCGACAGCTGCCCGCGCGCCTTGCGCCGCTGCGCCTCGGCCGCCTCGTCGTACGCCGCGCGGTCCCCGAGCCGGCGCACCGGGCGCGCCAGCGTCGGCGTGCGCTCGGCGGCGTGGGCCTTCGCCGCCTCCAGCAGGTCGCCCTCGGCGAGCGCGTCCACCAGCCCCGCCGCCTGCGCCTGCCGCGCCGGCACCGGCCGGCCGCCCGCGACCATCCCGAGCGCCGTCTCCGCCGGCACCAGCCGGGGCAGCCGCACCGTGCCGCCCGCCCCGGGGATCAGCCCGAGCGTCACCTCCGGCAGGCCCAGCTTCGCGTCGGCCGCCGCGACGCGGGCATGGCAGGCCATCGCCAGCTCCAGCCCGCCGCCGAGCGCCGTGCCGTGGATCGCCGCCACCCACGGCACCGCCGCGCCCTCGATGGCCGCCAGCACGTCGGGCAGGTGCGGCGGGGCGGGGGGCTTGTCGAACTCGCGCACGTCCGCGCCCGCCACGAAGGTCCGCCCGGCACAGGCCAGCACCACCTTCGTCACGTCCATCCCGTCGCACGCCGCGACCGCGTCGAGCAGCCCGGCGCGCACTGCCTGCGAGGTCGCGTTGACCGGCGGGTTGTCGATGGTGACGACGGCGACAGCGCCCTCGCGGCGCACGCTCACGGGTCCGTCGGACATGGCTCTCGCTCCAGGCTGCGCCCGCGCGCGTGGCGGGGCCGATTGCTTCAGGTCTAAAAGTTCCAGCCTGAAGCTTCAATCTTGAAATACTTTTCCCGATGCCCGAGGATGAGGGGCGAATCGGGAGGAGAACGCGGTGGGATTGCGCATTGCATGCCTTGGCGGAGGGCCGGCCGGCCTCTACTTCGCGATCTCCATGAAGCTGCGCGACCCTTCGCACGAGGTCACCGTCTTCGAGCGCAACCGGGCCGACGACACGTTCGGCTGGGGCGTGGTGCTCTCCGACGAGACCCTCGCCAACCTCGCCGCCAACGACCCCGCCAGCGCCGAGGCGATCCGCGGCCACTTCGCCTACTGGGACGACATCGCGCTGCATTTCCGCGGCGAGCGCATCGTCTCCACCGGCCACGGCTTCTGCGGCATCGGCCGCAAGACGCTGCTGCTCCTGCTCCAGGAGCGGGCGCGCGAGCTGGGCGTGACGCTCCGCTTCGAGGCCGAAATCGCCAGCGCCGAGACCCTGCGCGAGGAGTACGACCTCGTCGTCGCCGCCGACGGGCTCAATTCGAAGACGCGCACCCTCTACGCCGACGCCTTCGAGCCCGAGATCGAGGAGCGGCGCTGCAACTTCGTCTGGCTCGGCACCCACCAGACCTTCAAGGACGCCTTCACCTTCATCTTCGAGGAGACCCGCCACGGCTGGGTCTGGGCGCACGCCTACCAGTTCGACGAGACCACCGCGACGTTCATCGTCGAATGCTCCCAGGCCACCTACGACGCCTGGGGCTTCGCCGACATGAGCAAGGAAGAGAGCATCGCCACCTGCGAGGAGATCTTCCGCGACCACCTCGGCGGTCACGCGCTGATGTCCAACGCCCACCACATCCGCGGCTCGGCCTGGCTGCGCTTCCCGCGGGTGCTGTGCAAGAGCTGGAGCACCGGCAACGTCGTGCTGCTCGGCGACGCGGCGGCGACGGCGCACTTCTCCATCGGCTCGGGCACCAAGCTGGCGCTCGAGAGCGCCATCGCGCTGGCCGGGTACCTGCACAGCGAGCCCGACATGGCCGCCGCCTTCGCCAAGTACGAGAGCGAGCGGCGGCTCGAGGTGCTGCGGCTGCAATCGGCGGCGCGCAACTCGCTGGAATGGTTCGAGGAGGTCGAGCGCTACTTCGGCCTCGACCCGGTCCAGCTCAACTACTCGATGCTCACCCGCAGCCAGCGGATCAGCCACGAGAACCTGCGCCAACGCGACCCCGCCTGGCTCGAGAGCGCCGAGCGCTGGTTCATGCGCCAGTCGGGCCTGCCCGACGACGCCCCCTTGCGCCCGCCGATGCTCACCCCGTTCCGCCTGCGCGGCATGGAGCTCGACAACCGCATCGTTGTCTCGCCCATGGCGCAGTACAAGGCCGTCGACGGCTGCCCCACCGACTGGCACCTCGTCCATTACGGCGAGCGCGCCAAGGGCGGCGCGGGGCTGGTCTTCACCGAGATGACCTGCGTCTCCCCCGAGGGCCGCATCACCCCGGGCTGCCCCGGCCTCTACGCCCCCGAGCACGAGGCGGCGTGGCGGCGGCTGACGGCGTTCGTCCATTCCGAGACCCGCGCGCGGATCTGCTGCCAGATCGGCCATTCCGGCCGCAAGGGCTCCACCGGGCTCGGCTGGGAGGGCATGGACGAGCCGCTCGCCGAGGGCAACTGGGACATCGTCAGCGCCTCCGCGATCCCCTGGACCCGCCACAATGCCGTCCCCCGCGAGATCACCCGCGGCGAGATGGACGAGGTGCGCGACCAGTTCGTCGCCGCCGCCGAGATGGCCGGGCGCGCCGGCTTCGACATGATCGAGCTGCACGCCGCCCACGGCTACCTCGTCTCGTCGTTCCTCTCCCCCGTCTCCAACAGGCGCACCGACGATTACGGCGGCAGCCTCGACAACCGCCTGCGCTGGCCGCTCGAGGTGTTCGCCGCGATGCGCGCCGCCTGGCCGGCGGACAAGCCGATGTCGGTGCGCATCTCCGCCACCGACTGGGTCGGCGAGGACGGGGTGACGCCCGAGGAGGCGGTGCTGATCGCCCGCGCCTTCAGGGAGGCCGGGGCCGATCTCGTCGACGTCTCCGCCGGCCAGACCACCCCCGACGCCCGCCCCGTCTACGGGCGCATGTTCCAGACCCCGTTCTCCGACCGCATCCGCAACGAGGCCGGCATCCGCACGATGGCCGTGGGCAACATCTACGAAGCCGACCACGCCAACTCGATCCTGATGGCGGGCCGGGCCGATCTCGTCGCCGTCGGCCGCCCGCACCTGGCCGATCCGTACTGGACGTTCCACGAGGCCGCCCGCATCGGCGACCGCCACGCCGACTGGCCCCTGCCCTACCTGCCCGGCCGCGACCAGCTCTGGCGGCTGGCCGACCGCGAAGCGGAGACCCTGCGCGCATGAGCCTCGCCGAGCGCCATATCCTCGTCACCGGCGGCGGCACCGGCGTCGGCGCGGCCACCGCCCACGCCTTCGCCGGGGCGGGCGCGCGCGTCACCATCATGGGCCGCACCGAGGCCACCCTGCGCGAGCAGGGCCTGCCCTTCGTGCTCGGCGACGTCACCGACCCCGACGCCGTCGCCCGCGCCTTCGAGACGGCCGTGGCCGAGCGCGGTCCGATCTCCGTCGTCGTCGCCAACGCCGGCGCGGCGGAGTCGGTGCCCTTCGCCAGGATGACCCCGGAGACCCTGCGCGGCATGATGGGCGTCAACCTCGAGGGCGTCGTCAACGTCTGGCAGGCCGCGCTGCCGGGGATGAAGGCCGCCGGCTGGGGCCGGATGATCGCCGTCGCCTCGACCGCCGGGCTCAGGGGCTACCCCTATGTCAGCGCCTACTGCGCTGCCAAGCACGCCGTCGTGGGGCTGACCCGCGCCCTCGCCCGCGAACTGGCGACGACCGGCATCACCGTCAACGCGCTCTGCCCCGGCTTCGTCGAGACGCCCCTGCTGGCGCGCTCCGTCGACAAGATCACCGCCACCACCGGCATGAGCCCCGACGAGGCCCGCGCCACCCTGCGGGCCGACAACCCGCAGCGACGCTTCGTCCAGCCCGGCGAGGTCGCCGACGCCGCGCTCTGGCTGGCCTCCGACGGCGCGGGCAGCGTCAACGGCCACGCGCTCAGCCTGTCGGGGGGCGAGATATGAACCCCGAGCTGCGCCCCCGCGCCGAGAGCGCGTCCAAGACCCGCCTGCGGCTCTGGCTGCGCCTGCTCAAGCTGACGGGCCGCGTCGAGTCCGACCTGCGCCGCCGGATGCGCGACGAGCACGACACCACCCTGCCCCGCTTCGACGTGATGGCCGCCCTGTCGCGCCACCCGGAGGGGCTGAAGATGAGCGAGCTGTCCCAGAGCCTGCGCGTCTCGGCGGGCAACGTCACCGGCATCGTCGACCGGCTCACCGCCGACGGCCTCGCGCTGCGCGTCGGCGTGCCCGGCGACCGCCGCGCCCAGCTCGCCCGCCTGACGCCGAAGGGCCGCGCCGCCTTCGAGGCGCTCGCCGCCCTGCACGAGGGCTGGATCGACGAGCTGCTCGGCGGCCTCGACGCCGACGAGGCCGAGACGATGATCGCGCTGCTCGAGCGGGGCACCGCGCACATGGAAGGAAGCGAATGACCCGCGCCGACACCACCCACTTCCGCTGCACCATCGAGGCCGGCATCGCGCGCATCCGCCTCGACCGGCCCGAGCGCAAGAACCCGCTGACCTTCGACAGCTACGCCGAGCTGCGCGACTGGTTCCGCGCCCTGCCCTACGCCGACGACGTCCACGCCGTCGTGCTGCTGCCCAACGGCGGCAACTTCAGCTCCGGCGGCGACGTGCACGACATCATCGGCCCGCTGACGAAGATGCCGATGAAGGAGCTGCTCGCCTTCACCCGGATGACGGGCGATCTCGTCAAGGCGATGCTCCATTGCGGCAAGCCGATCATCGCGGCGATCGACGGCGTCTGCGCCGGGGCCGGGGCGATCCTCGCGATGGCCTCCGACCTGCGCATCGCGGGGCCCGACGCCAGGGTCGCCTTCCTGTTCAACCGGGTCGGGCTCGCGGGCTGCGACATGGGGGCCTGCGCGATGCTGCCCCGGATCGTCGGCCAGGGCCGGGCGGCGGAGCTGCTGTATCTCGGCCGCTCGATGGGCGCCGAGGAGGGCGAGCGCTGGGGCTTCTTCAACGCCCTTGCCAGCGCCGACAGCCTTGAGCGCGACGCGCTGGCGCTGGCCGAGCGGATCGTCGCGGGGCCGACCTTCGCCAATTCGATGACCAAGACGATGCTGGTGCAGGAATGGTCCATGAGCCTCGACCAGGCCATCGAGGCCGAGGCGCAGGCGCAGGCGATCTGCATGCAGGGCCGCGATTTCCACCGCGCCTACGAGGCTTTCGCGGCCAAGCGCAAACCCGTGTTCGAGGGCGACTGATGGCCGACCGGAGCTACCTCGACTGGCCGTTCCTCGAGCCCCGCCACCGCGACCTCGCCGCCCGCGTCGAGGAGGTCGCCGCCGGCCTCGCCGTCGACCATGCCGACACCGACGCCGCCTGCCGCGCCCTCGTCACCACCCTCGGCGCGGCCGGGCTGCTGGAGCACACCGCCGCCCCCGACGGCCGGCTCGACGTGCGCACCCTCTGCCTCGCCCGCGAGATCCTCGCCCGCCACGACGGGCTGGCAGATTTCGCCTTCGCCATGCAGGGCCTCGGCACCGGCGCGCTGACGCTGTTCGGCACCGACGCCCAGAAGGCCCGCTGGCTCCCCGAGACCCGCGCCGGACGCGCCATCGCCGCCTTCGCGCTGACCGAGCCCGCCTCCGGCTCCGACGTCGCCAACTCCACCATGACCGCCCGCGCCGACGGCGACGGCTACGTGCTCGACGGCGAGAAGACGTGGATCTCCAACGGCGGCATCGCCGACGTCTACACGGTGTTCGCGCGCACCGGCGAGGGGCCGGGCGCCCGGGGCCTCTCCGCCTTCGTCGTCGCCGCCGGCACGCCCGGCCTCGAGATCGCCGAGCGGCTCGAGACCATCGCCCCCCACCCCCTCGCCCGGCTGCGCTTCGACGGCTGCCGCATGCCCGCCGACGCACTGGTCGGCGCGCCCGGCGCGGGCTTCAAGGTGGCGATGGCGGTGCTCGACGTGTTCCGCTCCACCGTCGCCGCCGCCGCCCTCGGCTTCGCGCGGCGCGCGCTCGACGAGTCGCTGGCGCGGGTCAGCACGCGCCACGTCCAGGGCGCGCCGCTGGCGGATCTGCAGCTCGTGCAGGGCCACCTCGCCGACATGGCGCTCGACATCGATGCCGCCGCGCTGCTCGTCTACCGCGCCGCCTGGGCCAAGGACAGCGGCGCGCCCCGCGTCACCCGCGAGGCGGCGATGGCCAAGCTGTTCGCCACCGAGCAGGCGCAGCGGGTCATCGACCAGGCGGTGCAGCTTCACGGCGGCGACGGCGTGCGCGCGGGCGGCATCGTCGAGCGGCTCTACCGCGAGATCCGGGCGCTGCGCATCTACGAGGGCGCCAGCGACGTGCAGAAGGTCATCATCGCGCGCCAGGCGCTGGCGCAGTTCGAAAGGGAGACGCCATGACGCTCCGACCGTCCGCCCACACCGACAGCTTCGCCCGCGACAACCTGCCCCCGCCCGACCAGTGGCCCGACCTGCTGCTCGACGGCTTCGACTACCCCGACCGGCTCAACGCCGCCGTCGAGCTGACCGACCGGATGGTCGCGCGCGGCTTCGGCGACCGCACCGCGCTGATCGGCAACGGCCGGCGGCGCACCTACAAGGAACTCGCCGACTGGACCAACCGCCTCGCCCACGTCCTCGTCGAAGATCTCGGCGTCAGGCCCGGCAACCGCGTCCTGATCCGCTCGGCCAACAACCCGGCCATGGTCGCCTGCTGGCTCGCCGCGACGAAGGCCGGCGCGGTGGTGGTCAACACGATGCCGATGCTGCGCGCGGGCGAGCTGCGCAAGTACGTCGACAAGGCCGAGATCTCGCACGCGCTCTGCGACACCCGGCTGATGGACGAGCTGACCGCCTGCGCCAAGGACAGCGCGTTCCTCAAGACCGTCGTCGGCTTCGACGGCACCTCCAACCACGACGCCGAGCTCGACCGGCTGGCGCTCGAGAAGCCCGTCGCCTTCGACGCCGTCGACACCGCGCAGGACGACGTCGCCCTGCTCGGCTTCACCTCCGGCTCGACGGGCGACCCCAAGGCCACGATGCACTTCCACCGCGACCTGCTGATCATCGCCGACGGCTACGCCCGCGAGGTGCTGCAGGTGACCCCCGGCGACGTGTTCGTCGGCTCGCCGCCGCTGGCCTTCACCTTCGGGCTCGGCGGGCTGGCGATCTTCCCGCTGCGCTTCGGCGCGGCGGCGACGCTGCTCGAGAACGCCTCGCCGCCCAACCTGATCGAGATCATCCAGAAGTACCGCGCCACCGTCTGCTTCACCGCCCCCGCCGCCTACCGGGTGATGCTGCAGGCGATGGAGGCGGGCAGCGACCTCACCAGCCTGCGCGCCGCCGTCTCGGCGGGCGAGACCCTGCCCGCGCCGATCTACGAGGCGTGGATGGCCGAGACCGGCAAGCCGATGCTCGACGGCATCGGCGCGACGGAGCTGCTGCACATCTTCATCACCAACCGCTTCGACGACCACCGCCCCGGCTGCACCGGCCGCCCGGTGCGCGGCTACGAGGCGAAGGTGCTCGCCGACGACGGCAGCGAGGCCCCGCGCGGCACGCTCGGCCGGCTCGCGGTGCGCGGGCCGACGGGCTGCCGCTACCTGCGCGGCGAGCGGCAGGCGGGCTACGTGGAGAACGGCTGGAACATCACCGGCGACACCTTCACCCAGGACGAGAACGGCCACTTCCACTTCGCCGCCCGCAACGACGACATCATCCTGTCGTCGGGCTACAACATCGCCGGCCCCGAGGTGGAGGCCGCCCTGCTCGCCCACCCCGACGTGCTGGAATGCGCGGTGATCGGCGCGCCCGACGAGGAGCGCGGCCACATCGTCGAGGCCCACATCGTCCTCGTCGAGGGCGCGACCCCCTGCGAGGCGCTCGCCGCCGCGCTGCAGGCCCACGTCAAGGCGACGATCGCGCCCTACAAGTACCCCCGCAGCGTAGTCTTCGCGCCCGCCCTGCCCAAGACGCCGAGCGGCAAGGTCCAGCGCTTCCGCATCGCGCCGGTCCACAGGGGCGCCAAACGCGACGCATGACAAGCCGCGAGCAAGCCGCCACAAAAGGCACAGTGAGACACACAGGGAGAGAGACCAAGATGCTCAAGACACTACTGACCGCCACGACCGCGCTGGCGCTCTGCGCCGGGGCCGCCGCCGCCGAGATCAAGGTCGGCATGATCACCACCCTCTCGGGCGGCGGGGCCGGGCTCGGCATCGACGTGCGCGACGGCTTCATGCTGGCGATGGAGCAGTCCGGCCGCGACGACATCGAGGTCGTCATCGAGGACGACCAGCGCAAGCCCGACATCGCGGTGCAGCTGGCCGACGAGATGATTCAGTCCGAGCGCGTCGACGTGCTCACCGGCATCATCTGGTCCAACCTCGCGATGGCGGTGATCCCCTCGGCGGTGAACCAGGGCGTGATCTACCTGTCGCCCAACGCCGGCCCCTCCGCCCTCGCCGGGGCGGGCTGCCACGAGAACTACTTCAACGTCGCCTGGCAGAACGACAACCTCCACGAGGCCGCCGGCGCCTACGCCAACTCGGCGGGCTACACCAACAGCTTCGTGCTCGCGCCCAACTACCCGGCGGGTCAGGATGCGCTCTCGGGCTACAAGCGCTTCTTCGAGGGCGAGCTCGCCGGCGAGCTCTACACCCAGCTCGGCCAGACCGACTACGCCGCCGAGATCGCCCAGATCCGCGCCTCGGGGGCCGACAGCGTGTTCTTCTTCCTGCCCGGCGGCATGGGGATCTCGTTCCTCAAGCAATACGCCGACAGCGGCGTCGACATCCCCGTCATCGGTCCGGCCTTCAGCTTCGACCAGGGCATCCTGCAGGCGGTCGGCGACGCGGCGCTCGGGGTGGTCAACACCTCGCAATGGTCGAAGGACCTCGACAACCCGGCCAACAACGCCTTCGTCGAGAGCTTCCAGGCCGAGTACGGCCGCCTGCCCTCGCTCTACGCCTCGCAGGGCTTCGACACCGCCAACCTGCTGCTCTCGGCGCTCGAGAGCGCCGACCCCTCCGACGCCGACGCCTTCCGCGCGGCGCTGCGCGCGGCCGACTTCGAGAGCACCCGCGGCGACTTCGAGTTCGGGCCGAACAACCACCCGATCCAGGACATCTACGCCCGCGAGGTGATCCAGGAGGGCGACGTCTACACCAACAAGGTGCTCGAGGTCGCGCTCGAGGATCACGCCGACGCCTACGCGTCCGAGTGCAACATGTAAGAGCCCGCGGCAGGGCCGGTTCTCCCGGCCCTGCCCCCTCCGGAAGAAGCCCCCGCCAATGTCATTCATCCTCGTCGCCGAGCAGATCCTCAACGGCCTCCAGTTCGGCGTGATGCTGTTCCTGATGGCCGCCGGCCTCACGCTGATCTTCGGCGTGATGGGGCTCATCAACCTCGCCCACGGCTCGCTCTACATGGTCGGCGCCTTCGCGGCGGCGGCGGTGGCGGGGGCGACGGGCTCGTTCCTGCTCGGCCTCGTGGCGGCGCTGACGGCGGCGGCGGTGGCCGGCGCGATCATCGAGGTCGCGGTGATCCGGCGGCTCTACAAGGCCGACCACCTCGACCAGGTGCTCGCCACCTTCGCGCTGATCCTGATCTTTTCCGAAGGCACCCGCTGGGCCTTCGGCTCGTTCCCGCTGTTCCTCGACATCCCCGACTGGCTTTCCGGCCCGGTCAGCCTGCCCGGCGGCATCCAGTACCCGCTCTACCGGCTGGCGCTGATCGGCGCGGGGCTGGCCGTCGCGGCGGGCCTGTGGCTGCTGATCGAGCGCACCCGCATCGGCATCCAGATCCGCGCCGGCGAGAACGACCGCGAGATGATCGCCGCCCTCGGCGTCGACATCTCCCGGCTCTACACCCTCGTCTTCGCCCTCGGCGCGGCGCTCGCCGGGCTGGCCGGGGCGCTGGTCGGGGCGATCCAGTCGGTGCAGGTCGGGATGGGCGAGCCGGTGCTGATCCTCGCCTTCGTCGTCATCGTCATCGGCGGCATCGGCTCGATCAAGGGCGCCTTCGTCGGCGCGCTGCTGGTCGGGCTGACCGACACGCTCGGCGGCATCTTCCTGCCCGAGCTGCTCAAGCTCGTCACCGACCCCTCCACCGCCTCCACCGTCGGCGCGTCGGTCGCCTCGATGGCGATCTACATCCTGATGAGCATCGTGCTGATCCTGCGGCCCACCGGCCTGTTCGGGAGCACCGCATGATCCCCGAACGCCTGCTCAACGCGCTGATCCTCGCCGGTCTGCTCGCGGTCCCGCTCTGGGCGCTCGCCGCCGACGAGCCGTTCACCATCACCCTCGCCACCCGCGTCGTGATCCTCGCGCTCGCCGCGGTGGGCCTCAACATCGCGCTCGGCATCGGCGGCCTCGTCAGCCTCGGCCACGCCGCCTTCTTCGGCATCGGCGGCTACGCCATGGGCATCCTCGCCCACCACGCCCAGACCTACACCGCGCTCGACCTCGGCCTGTTCACCGTCTCGGGCACCAAGTCGATGCCGGTGATCTGGCTCGTCGCCACCCTCGCCTCGATGCTCGCGGCGCTGCTCATCGGCCTGCTGTCGCTGCGCACCAGCGGCGTCTACTTCATCATGATCACCCTCGCCTTCGGGCAGATGTTCTACTACTTCGCCATCGGCTGGGCCGAGTACGGCGGCGAGGACGGGCTGTCGATCTACCTGCGCAACTCGTTCCCCGGCCTCAACACGCTGGTGCCGATCCACTTCTTCGGCCTCTGCTTCGCCGTCCTGTGCCTGGCGCTGTTTCTCCACGCCCGCCTCGCCGCCTCCCCCTTCGGCCTCGCGCTCAACGCCGCGCGGCAGGTGCCGGGCCGCGCCGAGGCGGTGGGGCTCGATCCCAAGCGCCTCAAGCTGCTCGCCTTCGTCGTCTCCGGCGCGATCACCGGCCTCGCCGGCGCGCTCTTCGCCGACCTCAACCGCTTCGTCAGCCCGACCATGTTCAGCTGGCACTTCTCCGGCGAGATCATGGTGCTGGTGATCCTCGGCGGCACCGCCCGGGTGATGGGACCGGTCGCGGGAGCGGCGCTCTACGTGGCGCTCGAGCACTGGCTCGGCGGGCTGACCGACTACTGGATCATCTTCCTCGGCGCGATCCTGCTGCTCATCGTGCTGTTCGCGCGCGGCGGCATCGTGGGGATGCTCTCGGGACGGAGGCAGGCCGGTGACTGACCCGATCCTCGCCACCCACGGCCTCGCCAAGAGCTTCGGCGCGCTGACGGCCACCGACGACGTCTCCGTCGAGCTGCGCCCCGGCGAGATCCACGCCATCATCGGGCCCAACGGCGCGGGCAAGTCGACGCTCATCGCCCAGATCAGCGGCGCGCTGCGCCCCGATGCCGGGCGGGTGACGCTGGCCGGGCGCGACGTCACCGCCCTCGCCACTCCGGCCCGGGCGCGCGCCGGGCTGGGGCGGACCTTCCAGATCTCGGCCCTCGCGATGGAAGACACCGTGCTCGAGAACGCCGTCCTCGGCGCCGTCGGCGCGTCGGGCCGCCCCTGGCGCTTCTGGCGCCCCGCCCTGCGCGACGCCGACCTGCGCGCCCGTGCCGAGGACGCCCTCGCCCGCGTCGGCCTCGCCGAGCACGCCGCCGCCCGCTGCGCCGACCTCAGCCACGGCCAGCGCCGCCAGCTCGAGGTCGCCGTCGCCCTGACCCTGCGCCCGCGCGCCTTCGTCATGGACGAGCCCATGGCCGGCCTCGGCGCCGAGGGCTCCAGACAGCTCACCGCCTTCCTCGACGAGCTGCGCCACGAGGCCCCGATCCTGCTCGTCGAGCACGACATGGACGCCGTCTTCGCCCTCGCCGACCGGATCAGCGTGCTCGTCTACGGCAAGATCATCGCCACCGGCACCGCCGACGAGATCCGCACCAGCCGCGAGGTGCGCGAGGCCTACCTGGGAGACGAGTCATGAGCCTGCTGACCCTCTCCGGCCTCACCGCCCGCTACGGCGCGAGCCAGGCGCTGTTCGGCGTCGACCTCGAGGTCGGCGCGGGCGAGGTGGTGGCGCTCATGGGCCGCAACGGCATGGGCAAGACCACGACGGTCAAGTCGATCTGCCGGATGATCCCCTCCGAGGGCCGCCTCGCCTTCGACGGGCGCGACCTCCACGCCCTGCCCAGCCACCGCGCCGCCCGGCTCGGGATCGGGCTGGTCCCCGAGGGCCGGCGCTGCTTCGCCGACCTCACCGTCGCCGAGAACCTGCTCGCCGCCGCCCGCCCCGGCGCGTGGGACATGGACGCCGTCACCGCCTTCCTGCCCCGCCTCGGCGAGCGCCGGCACCAGCGCGCCGCCTCGCTCTCGGGCGGGGAGCAGCAGATGCTCGCCATTGGCCGCGCCCTGATGACCAACCCGCGCCTGCTGATCCTCGACGAGGCCACCGAGGGCCTCGCGCCGATCATCCGCCAGGAGATCTGGTCGGTCATCGGCCGGCTCAAGCGCGAGACGGGGATGGCGATCCTGCTCATCGACAAGTCGCTCAGGGAGCTGCGCCAGGTCTCCGACCGCGCCGTGATCCTGGTGCGCGGCAAGACCGTCTGGAGCGGCGCGATGGACACCCTGACGGCCGACGTCTCCGAGCGGCACGTGGGCGTCTGATGGCCTTCGAGTACGCCCAGAAGGTGCTGTTCCGGCACTGCGACCCGGCCGGGATCGTGTTCTTCCCGCGCTACTTCGAGATGATGAACGATTGCGTCGAGGCGTTCTTCGACAGCGCCCTCCGCTGGCCCTTCGAGGCGCTGCACCGCGTCCAGGCCGTGCCGACCGCCGGTATCGAGACCCGGTTCCGCGCCCCCAGCCGCCACGGTGACCAGCTGACGCTGGCGCTGGAGATCGAGGCCGTCGGCCGCACCTCCTGCCGCTACCTCATGCGCGCGCGCTGCGGCGACGAGGCCCGCTTCGAGACCCGGGCGACGCTGGTGCTGGTCGGCGAGACGGGCCGGCCCGAGGCCTGGCCCGACCCGATCCGGGCGAAACTCACAGACATCAAGGAAGGACGGGGATGACACACCGCATCATTCACCCCGAGGGCTGGCTCCCGGCCAAGGGCTACGCCAACGGCATGCTCACCCGCGACGGCGTGCTCCACATCGGCGGCCAGATCGGCTGGGACGAATCCAAGCGCTTCGTCTCCGGCGGCTTCATCGGCCAGATGCGCCAGGCGCTGAAGAACATCGCCGCCATCGTCGAGGCCGCCGGCGGCGAGGTGTCGGACGTGACGCGCCTGACGTGGTTCGTCACCGACAAGCAGGAATACCTCGCCCACCAGAGCGAGATCGGCGCGGCCTACCGCGAGGTCTTCGGCAAGCACTTCCCGGCCATGTCGATGGTCGTGGTGAAGGAGCTGATCGAGGACGAGGCCGTCGTCGAGATCGAGGCCACCGCCCACCTGTCCTGACCGAGGGAGAAGCGCCGATGCGCGAAGCCGTCATCGTCTCGACCGCCCGCACCGGGATCGCCAAGGCGTTCCGCGGCGCGTTCAACGTCACCCACCCGGCGACGCTCGGCGGCCACGTCATCGCCCACGCCGTGGAGCGCGCGGGCGTCGATCCGGCCGCGATCGAGGACGTGGTGATGGGCTGCGGCATCCCCGAGGGGGCCGCCGGCTTCAACATCGCCCGCGCGTCGGCCCTGCGCGCGGGGGTGCCGGTCAGCGCCGGCGGGCAGGTCGTCGCCCGCCATTGCGGCTCGGGCCTGCAGAGCTTCATGGCCGCCGCCGGCGAGATCGTGCTGGGCGGCGCCGACATCGTCGTCGCCGGCGGGCTCGAGCACGTCACCCTGGTCCAGACCGGCCGCCGCGCGGGCTACGCCGACGAGCCGTGGCTCGCCGCGCACCGGATGGACCTGTTCATGCCGATGCTCGACACCGCCGAGGTCGTCGCCGCCCGCTACGGCATTTCCCGCGAGGCGCAGGACGAATACGCCCTCGAGAGCCAGCGCCGCACCGCCGCCGCGCAGCAGGCGGGCCGCTTCGACGCCGAGATCGTGCCGCTCGCCGTCGAGCGCGAGATCACCGACAAGGCCACTGGCGAGACCCGCCGCGAGACCGTCACCCTCGCCCGGGACGAGGGCAACCGCCCGAACACCACGCTCGAGGGCCTCGCCGCGCTCGAGCCGGTGCGCGGGCCGGGCCACACCGTCACCGCCGGCAACGCCAGCCAGCTCTCCGACGGCGCCTCGGCGGCAATCGTCATGGAGGCCCGCGCCGCCGAGCGCGCCGGGCTCGAGCCGCTCGGCATCTTCCGCGGCATGGTCGTCGCCGGGGTCGAGCCCGACGAGATGGGCATCGGCCCCGTCGCCGCCGTCCCCCGCCTGCTCGCGCGCCACGGCCTCAGCGTCGACGACATCGACCTCTGGGAGCTCAACGAGGCCTTCGCCGTCCAGACCCTCTTTTGCCGCGACCGCCTCGGCATCCCCGCCGAGCGGCTCAACGTCGACGGCGGCGCCATCTCCATCGGCCACCCGTTCGGCATGAGCGGGGCCCGCCTCGTCGGCCACGCCCTCCTCGAGGGCCGCCGGCGCGGCGCGAAGTTCGCCGTCGTCACCATGTGCATCGGCGGCGGCCAGGGCGCGGCGGGGCTGCTCCAGCTGCGCTGAGTCCCCGCCTCACCCCGCGATCAGGGCGATCAGGTAGAAGATCAGCGCCGAGAGCACCGCCGCGGCGGGCACGGTGATGATCCAGGCGGCGGCGATGGTCATGAAGTGCGAGCGCCGCACCAGCTTGCGCCGCCGCCGCTCCTCGCGCGGCACCGGCGCCTCGGGGATCGCCAGCTTCGCCGCCTTGAGCCGACGCTCGGTGTACCACTCGCGGAAGAACCCGACGCCGAAGATGCCGCCCACGGCGATGTGCGTCGAGCTCACCGGCAGGCCCAGCCAGCTCGCGAAGATCACCGTGATCGCCGCCGACAGCGCCACGCAGTAGGCGCGCATCGGGTTCAGCTTGGTGATCTCGCCGCCGACCACCCGGATCAGCCGCGGGCCGAACAGGAACAGCCCGAACGAGATCCCGAACGCGCCGATCAGCATCACCCAGATCGGGATCGCGAAGGCGTCGACGAACTCGCCGCTCTGCGACGCCTGCACGATCGCGGCGAGCGGGCCCACCGCGTTGGCCACGTCGTTGGCCCCGTGCGCGAAGCTCAGCAGCGCCGCCGAGACGATCAGCGGGATGCCGAACAGCACCTTGAGCGACTTGTTGCGGTTCTCCAGCCCGCGCGACTGGCGGCGGATCACCGGGATCATCACCGCCCAGGTCGCCACCGCCGCGACCAGCCCGAGCAGCAGCGCGCCCCCCAGGCCGATGTCGAGGACGTTCTTCAGCCCCTTCATCACCAGGTAGGCGGTGAACGCCCCGGCCATGATCCCCACCAGCATCGGCACCCAGCGGCGCGCGGCGGAGATCTTGTCGTCCTGGTAGATGATCCGCGCCTTGATGAACCACAGGAAGCCCGCGGCGATGACGCCGCCGAGGAACGGCGAGATCACCCAGCTCGCCGCGATCATCCCCATCTGCCCCCAGCTCACCGCCGCGAAGCCCGCCGCCGCGATGCCCGCGCCCATCACGCCGCCGACGACGGAGTGCGTCGTCGAGACCGGCGCGCCGACCCAGGTGGCGAGGTTGACCCACAGCGCCGACGACAGCAGCGCCGCCATCATCGCCCAGATGAACACGTCCACCGAGTCGAGGCTCGACGGCGCGACGATCCCCTTGGCGATGGTCGAGACCACGTCGCCCCCCGCCAGCAGCGCCCCCGCCGTCTCGCAGATCGCCGCGATGGCGATGGCGCCGCCCATGGTCAGCGCGTTGGCGCCCACGGCCGGGCCCATGTTGTTGGCCACGTCGTTGGCGCCGATGTTGAGCGCCATGTAGGCGCCGAAGGCGGCGGCGAGCACGATGATGATCGGGTTGCTCACGTCGCCGAAGGTCAGCGCGGCGAACAGCGCGGCGGCGAACATGAACAGCAGGGCGATGCCCTTGCCGACGATGGGCCGCCCGACGAAGGACAGCGCCCTCTCGGCACGCGCCAGCCGACCGAGATCCCGGTCGAGGGTCTCGAGGTGTCTTGCTTCCAGGTCTCTGTCTGTCACGGGCCCGCCTCGGTCGCGTCGGATGACGTCGTGGCTACCCGATGCGACGCCCGCGCACAATTCGAACCTGCGCACCGCCGGACAGGCGGCGCGCCGCCCGGGGCGCGGCATCGGCCGGAACTGCCCCCGGCGGCAAGCCGTTTCAGCCCCGACGCCCGAGAGCGAAGGAGGCCCCCGATGAGCTACATCCATCCAGAGGACGACCGCGTGGCGCGGCACGGGCCGCGCGCCCGGCGGCGCTACCCGCGCGGAACGGCGGCGGCGCTCGGCGTCGGCCTGGTGCTGCTCGGCGGGCTGGCCGCGCAGCAGTTCGCGCCGCGCCGGATGCCGCACCGCCCGCCCGACAGCGCGCCCGGCCGCACCTCGCGCCAGAGCCGCTACGGCGACTACGCCGTCACCGGCCGCAGCGTGACGATCAACAAGCCCCGGCAGGAGATCTACGACTTCTGGCGCGACTTCTCCAACCTCGCCCGCTTCATGGAGAACGTCGAGAGCGTGCACGAGGCCGGCGACGTCACCGTCTGGACCATCGCCGCGCCCGCCGGGCGGTCGGTCGAGGTCCGCACCCGCATCGTGCAGGACCGCCCCGGCGAGGAGATCGCCTGGCGCGCCACCGACGACAGCGAGATCGACACCGAGGGCAAGGTGATGTTCCGCGACGCGCCCGGCGATCGCGGCACCGTGGTCGAGGCCGTCATCGCCTACAAGCCGCCCATGGGCGAGCTCGGCCGCCTCGCCGCCAAGCTGTTCCAGGCCGAGCCCGCCGTGCAGGCGCGCCGCGACCTGAAGCGGCTGAAGATGCTGCTCGAGACCGGCGAGATCGCCACCAACCGCAACCGCACCGACTCCTGAGGAGGACGCCATGCGCGCACTGACATACCAAGGCAAGCACGACGTCCGCGTCGAGACCGTCCCCGACCCGCAGATCGTCAACCCCCGCGACGCGATCATCGAGATCACCGCCACCGCCATCTGCGGCTCCGACCTGCACCTCTACGACGGCGTGATCCCCGCCGTCATGCCCGGCGACATCCTCGGCCACGAGTTCATGGGCCGCGTCGTCGAGACCGGCCCCGGCTCGACGCTCGAGAAGGGCCAGCGCGTCGTGGTGCCGTTCACCATCTCCTGCGGCCAGTGCTTCCACTGCGCCCAGCAGCAGTTCTCGGCCTGCGACAATTCCAATCCCGCCGAGAAGCAGGACCTGACCGAGCCGCTCTACGGCCACCCGGTCTCGGGCCTGTTCGGCTACAGCCACCTCACCGGCGGCTATCCCGGCGGTCAGGCGGAGTATGTCCGCGTCCCCTTCTCCGACGTCGGCCCCATCGTCATCCCCGACGGCATGGACGACGAGGAGGTGCTGTTCCTCTCCGACATCCTGCCCACCGGCTGGATGGCCGCCGAAAACGCCGACATCACCGAGGGCGACACGGTCGCCGTCTGGGGCTGCGGGCCGGTGGGGCTGTTCGCGGTGCAGAGCGCCAGGGTCATGGGCGCGCACAAGGTCATCGCCATCGACCACTACCCCAACCGCCTCGCCCTCGCGCGGCAGATGGGGGCCGAGGTGATCGACTACACCCAGACCCACGTGCTCGAGGCGCTGATGGAGATGACCGGCGGCATCGGCCCCGACGCCGTCATCGACGCGGTCGGCATGGAGAGCCACGGCTTCGCCCCCGACAACATGCTCGACACGATCAAGCAGACGGTCGGCATGGGCGCCGACGCGCCGCACGCGCTGCGCATGGCGATCATGGCCTGCCGCAAGGGCGGGCGCATCTCGATGCCCGGCGTCTACGGCGGGATGGCCGACAAGTTCCCGCTCGGCGCGCTGATGGAGAAGGGCCTGCAGCTGCGCACCGGCCAGACCCACGTGCAGCGCTACACCTCCGACCTGCTGCGCCGCATCCAGGAGGGCGAACTCGACACGACCTTCATGATCTCCCACCGCCTGCCGCTCGAGGAGGCGGCGCGCGGCTACGCCAACTTCGCCAACAACCAGAACGACTGGACGAAGGTGGTCCTGAAGCCCGGCATGGCCGCCTGACCCGGCCCTCACGCAGCCGCCGGCCCCCGGGCTGGCGGCTGCCGTGCAACGCCTCCGCGCCCCGCCTGTGGAAAACCCCTTGCGCGACTCGGTTTGCCCGCCGATAAGTTACGCCCAAGAGCGAACAATACGTCACAAGGCGTAACCACGAAAACGTTAGCGCCCGGAAACGCACCGGGTCGAGGGCAGTATGGCGGAGCAGACACGAATCGACCACCTGGTCGGGCAGCATGCGGCGAACCTTTCCGAGCAGCTGCAGGCGCACAGGCAACAGCTTTTCCCGCCCGACACCCGCCGGGTGTTGCGCCGGTTCACCTCCGGCGAAGTCGCCGACCTGCTCGGGGTGAAGGACGCCTACCTGCGCAAGCTCCACCTCGACGGGCGCGGCCCCGAGCCCGAGATCCGCGCCGGCGGGCGGCGCTACTACTCCCCCGACGACATCAAGGCGCTGCGCGAGATGCTCGAGAAGGGCGCCAAGACGCCCGGCACCTACCTGCCCGGGCGGCGCGAGGGCGACCACCTGCAGGTGATCTCGGTCATCAACTTCAAGGGCGGCTCGGCCAAGACCACCACCTCCGCCCACCTCGCCCAGAAGCTCGCGCTCGACGGCTACCGCGTCCTCGGCATCGACCTCGACCCGCAGGCGTCGCTCTCGGCGCTGCACGGCTTCCAGCCCGAGTTCGACCTCGTCGACGGCGGCACCCTCTACGACGCGATCCGCTACGACGACCCGGTGCCGCTCTCGGAGGTGATCCAGAAGACCTACTTCAACGGCCTCGACATCGTGCCGGGCAACCTCGACCTGATGGAGTTCGAGCACGACACGCCCCGGATGCTGGTCAACCACTCGGGCGAGCTGTTCTTCACCCGCGTCGGCGAGGCGCTGTCGTCGGTCGACGCCGACTACGACATCGTCGTGATCGACTGCCCGCCGCAGCTCGGCTTTTTGTCCATGTCCGCCCTCTCGGCGGCGACGGCGGTGCTGGTGACGGTGCATCCGCAGATGCTCGACCTGATGAGCATGTGCCAGTTCCTGCTGATGACCTCCAACCTGCTCGGCATCGTCGCCGACGCGGGCGGCGACATGAGCTACGACTGGATGCGCTACCTCGTCACCCGCTACGAGCCCGGCGACGGGCCGCAGAACCAGATGGTCAGCTTCATGCGCCAGCTGTTCGGCGAGCACGTGCTCAACCACCCGGTGCTCAAGTCGACCGCCATCTCCGATGCCGGCCTCACCAAGCAGACGCTCTACGAGGTTGAGAAATCGTTGTTCGTGCGTTCGACCTATGAACGCGCCCTTGAGAGTCTCAATGCATCAAATGGCGAGATCGAGACACTGATCCAGCGTGCCTGGGGGAGGGACTGATGGCCCGCAAGAACGTCCTGCAAGGATTGATGAAGCCCGCCGGCGGCGGTGGCGAGGGCGAGCCGCCCGCCGCCCCAGCCCCGGCCCAGCCGCGGCGGCGCACCGGCGCGATCGGCGCGGTCAGCCAGTCGCTCGCCGATCTGAAGATGCGCGCCCTCGTCGAGGTGCCCGCCGACATGATCGACGACGCCGGCCTGCGCGACCGCCTCGACAGCGACCCGGCGGCGCACGAGGAGCTCATGCGCTCGCTCAAGACCTACGGCCAGCAGGTCCCGGTCATGCTGCGCCATTCGCCCAACTACGAGGGCCGCTACGACATCGTCTACGGCCGCCGCCGCGTCGCCGCGCTGAAGGCGCTGCGGATGCCGGTCAAGGCGATGATCCGCGATCTCGACGACCGCTCGCTGATCGTCGCGCAGGGCCAGGAGAACGCCGCCCGGCGCGATCTGACCTTCATCGAGAAGGCCAACTTCGCCCGCCAGATGGTGCGCGGCGGGTTCGACCGCAAGACGGTCTGCGACGCGCTGCACATCGACAAGACCGTCGTCAGCCGGATGCTGCAGGTGGCCGAGGCGGTGCCGCTCGAGGTGATCGAGGCCATCGGCGCCGCCCCCGCGGCGGGCCGCGACCGCTGGCTCGCGCTGGCCAAGCGGCTCGACGGGCGCGCCCCGGACGAGGTGGTGGCGCTGGCGCGGGGCGAGACGTCCGACGCCCGCTTCGAGGCGCTGTTCGCCGCCCTCGCCCCCGAATCCCGGCGCCAGCCCCCTGCCCCGCCGCGCGAGTTGCACGACGCCGACGGCACCCTGCTCGCCCGGATGGGCCGCAAGGGCGCCCGCGCGACGCTGACGCTCGAGACGGGCGACGGGTTCGACGAGTGGCTGGCCGAGAATTTCGACAGGATCTACCGCGACTTCCGCACGGAGCGCGGTCGGTGAGCAGAGCAACGACAACAACGAGGGAGGCACGAGCCGGATAAAAGAAGACCCCCCAGGACATGACATCCCGAAGGGCCGTTCTTACTCGCAATTCGAACTTACCTTCTCCAGTTGACAGATGTCAACTAGCGCCGTGTCCGGCGGGCGGAGAACTTTTGTCTTCGTGAACGAAACATGCAGCAGGTCTTCACGACGTCCTTCGGACGGCGGCAGTCGGACTATGCCCAGTTGGCGGCGCAGGCCCGCCACGAGCGTCCCCTGCCCCGCGCCGGGCGCGACAAGTGGGTCATCCTCAAGGACCTCACCGCCGCGCGCGCCGCCTTCGGCATCTCCGACCGCACCCTCGCGGTGCTCTCGGCGCTGGTGAGCTTCCATCCCGGCCGCGAGCTGGCCGGCGAGCGGCGGCCCGTCGTCTTCCCGTCCAACGCCACCCTCGCCGCCCGGCTCCACGGCATGGCCGAGAGCACCCTGCGCCGCCACCTCGCGGCGCTGGTCTCCGCCGGGCTGGTGCTGCGCCGAGACAGCCCCAACGGCAAGCGGTTCGCCCGCCGCGCCGACGGCATGACCGAGGCGTTCGGCTTCGACCTCTCGCCCCTGCTCCACCGCGACGCCGAGATCGCCGCCGCGGCCGAGGCCGCCCGCGAGGCCGAGGCCCGGCTCAAGGCGCTGCGCCAGGAGGTGGTGGTGCTGCTGCGCGAGGCGAGCGGGCTCGTCGCGCTCGGCCAGTCCCGCGCGCCCGACGCCTGGGACGCCGCCGCCGACAAGCTCGCCCTCGTCCGCCGCGCCCTGCGCCGCACGCTCGGCCACGACGACCTCGCCGCGCTCGCCGCCGATCTCTCCGAGGCGATCGCCCGCGCCTCCGAGCGCCTGTGCCCCGTCGCCGAAGAGCCTGCCGCGACACCGGAACCGAGCGGCAATGACAGCCGAAATGAGCGGCACATACAGGAATCAATATCAGATGAATCTATCTCTGATCCTGCCGCGCCCCCTGCCCTGCCCGCCGTCCTCGCCGCCTTCCCCGAAGCGCAGCTGTTCTCGCCCGACCCGGTGCGCAGCTGGCCCCAGCTGATCGCGCTGGCCGGACAGCTTCGGCCGATGCTGAGAATAGACTCTGCAACATGGCAAGCGGCCCTCCAGGCGATGACCCCGGCCGGGGCGACCTTGGCTCTGCTGCTGATCCTCGAACAGGCCGCCGCGATCCGCGAGCCGGGGGCCTACCTGCGGCGGCTCGCTCAGAAGGCCGGGGCCGGAAGTTTCTGTGCCTACGAGATGGCGCGGGCGCGGGTGCGGCGGGAGTTGGCGAGTTGACAGCCGTCAACCGGGCGGAAGTTGACGGCTGTCAACCGAACAGCCCGGCCCGTCGCCGGATCATCGCCTCGAACGCCTCGGTCACCCGGTCCAGATGCGGGCGCGTGTACGGAAAGGCGCGGACGTGGTCGTAATTGTGGCGCATCGCGGCGTTGGCTTCGAAGACGGTGATGCCGCCGTCGTCGTCGAGGTGGAAGTCGATCCCCATGAAGTCGAGCCCGAGCTGGTCGGCAATCCCGTGCAGCGCCGCCATCGCGCGCGCGCCCAGGTGCCCGGCAGGATCGGTGAGGTAATGCCGCTCGCGCTCCTGCGCCGCCCGGTCCTTGTCCATGACGCGGTAGCGGTCGCCCGAATGGATCTGCCAGCTGTCGCTCGTCAGGCTGGCGACGGGGAAGAACCGCCCGTCGACGAAGAAACAGCGCGTCTTGCGGAAATGGCCGTCCCCGTCGCGCAGGTCGATATACTCGATCGCGTTCAGCGTCTCGCCGGGGCGGCGCGCCTCGAGATAGGCGCGCACGGCGGCGGTGTCGTCGAGCTTCTCCATCGTCAGCCCGGTCTGCGTCCCTGCGACGCGCAGGATCACCGGATAGCCCAGCCCCTCGCCCTCGATCCGCCGCAGCGTGGCCGTGCGATCCTCGGCCACCTCGAGCGCCAGGGTGCGCGGGAAGCGGA
Organism: Oceanicola granulosus HTCC2516; assembly: GCF_000153305.1. Classification (GTDB taxonomy): domain Bacteria; phylum Pseudomonadota; class Alphaproteobacteria; order Rhodobacterales; family Rhodobacteraceae; genus Oceanicola; species Oceanicola granulosus. The sequence continues at coordinate 159,845 of NZ_CH724110.1, read as the reverse complement.
CGCCGTCGATCAGCGGCAGGCGCAGGCTGTTGGCGCGGCGCGTCGTGCCGAGCACCAGCGCGGGCGGGTTGACGACCGGCAGATCGGGGAAGCGCGCGAGGAAGGCGTCGAGGTTCTTCAGCTGCGGCCCGTTGAGGTCGGCACAGGCGATGGTGTTGAGCACCACGTCCACCTTCGGCAGCCGTTCGAGCGTGGCGAGGCTGTCGCCCCAGGCGGTGAGCACGTGCAGGTCGACGGCGCCGGGGCGCAGCAGGTCGGAGAGCGAGAAATGCCCGCTCTTGAGGCTGCGGCTCCACAGGCCGGTGCGGCGCGAGCGCGCGACCTGGTAGCGGCTGTTGTCGAAGCAGCGCGCGCGCAGCACCTGCGGGCGGTCCTTGTCGGGCGCCGGCGGGCGGCGCAGCGGCTCGAGCAGGGCGGAGCAGGCGAGCATCCGCTTCGCCGCCCGGGTCTCGCCGGCCTCGTGGAGCAGCGCCGCATAGGTCCGGTGCGGGCGCGCGGCGAGGACGCCGAGCGCGTGGGCGCGGCCGAAGACCTGTGCCGCCGCCTTGTGCTCGCCGAGCCGGAACAGCACCTCGCCGACCCGGCCGAGCCCGCCCCACTCGCGCGACGCAAGGGCCAGCGCCCGGCGCAGGTGGCGGCTGACGCGGCGGGCCTGCCGCGCGGAGAGCAGCGCCTCGGCGAGATCGACCCGCAGGTCGGGATCGCGCGGCGCGGCGCGGGCGGCGCGGTAGGCTTCGTCGAGCAGGGCCCGCACGTGCGGCGCGGTGACAGCCGGACGCGGGCGGCTGCGCTGCGGGGTCAGCCGGACCTCAACCAAGGGCGCCGCCGTGCATCCTGATGCGGTACATCAGCCGGTCGCTGTCGCCGCCGAACCCGCGCCGCCCGTGCAGGACGCGGGTGTTCTGCATGAAGACGATCTCGCCGGGCTGCGCCTTGAACTCGTAGGTCGGCACCTGCTCGAGGATCTCGTCGAGCCGGTCGAGCGCCGTGACGAGCGGCTGCGGCAGGCCGCCGGCCTCTTCGGCGGCGGTGTCGATCTGGCTGCGGTAGTAGCGCATCTGCGGCGCGCTGCGCCGGCCGAACAGGATCGGCATCGGCCCCTTGCCGAACGGAAACTGCGGCCGCGCCAGCGTCTCGACCAGCGGCGGGGGCAGGGCGGCGACGATGTCGTCGGCGCAGGCCATGGTCGAGGCGCCCCCGTCAGCGGCGGAGCGGATGAACTGGAACAGCACCAGCGGGTGGGGCTTGGCGAGGTAGGAGCTGTCAGTGTGCAGCGCGAGCGGCTGGTTGGTGCGGCTGTAGGCCGTCACCGCGCCGGCGTTCTCGGCGCGGCTCCTGTCGATGCGCACCTGGGTGAACGACACCTTGAGCAGCCGGTCGCGGTCGAAGCCGGGCGGGTGCGGCGGGGTGATCGCGATGGTGCGCGCCAGCGCGACGGCGAGGCTGCGGTCTTCCGTCGGCGCCAGCCCGGTGAGGCGCACGAAGCAGGGCGGGGTGCGCAGGGCGGCGATGATCCGGTCGGCGATCTGGCGGATCGCGGCGGCCGGATCGGCGCTGGCGCGCAGCCGCTGCTCGTCGATCGCCAGGGTGGGGCCGGGGCCGGCATCGGTCGAAGTCATGGCGTTCGGCTCCCCCTCGAGACTCGGCGGGCGTGGCGAGAATAAAGTTCCCTCCCATAGTCAAGACTTGAACAAATATTTCAAACAGGTTTTCATTTCCGCGTTACAGCGTCCTCATTTCAGCAGTTTCACGGGGGCGCGCTGCCATACGAGTGCTTTTTTTGCTTCGGAATTACCTGCGGGGGCACGCATTTTTCATCCGCCTCCGCGCAATGCGTGGTTCCCGGGAAACCTGGCACGGTTCGCGTAGCGGCGAGTCGTGATTCGCTGGTTTCCCGTGGCGCGCGGGGGGACAGAACGATGGCTTTTCCGTTTGGTGACGAGCGCGGCGACCTGAATTTCACCGGGCGCCGCGGCAGGCGAAAGCCCACGGCCGAGACCTTCGAGCCCGGATTGTTCACCAGGCTGTGGAAACGACGGCGCAAGGCGGGCGGACGCTCCGGCCCCGGCTTCCGGATGGAGGCTCTCGAGCAGCGCTACCTGCTCTCCGCCGATCCCGCGCCGTTCCTCGTCGACATGGCCGACATGGGCCAGGACTTGTCCCTGCGCTACGACAACCTCTCGCAATCGCTCGAGATCTGGGACCGGGCCAGCGGCACCAAGCTCGCGGCGAAGCTGGTGCAGGAGATCTCGCTCGTCAAGGTGACGGGCACGTCGGGCGACGACGTGCTCGAGCTGGATTTCGCGGCCGGCGACGTGTTTCCCGTCGACGTGGAGTTCGACGGCGGCGACGGGGCGGATTCCGTCCGCGTGGCGGGCGATCTTGCGGCGGTGCGCACGCTCGCCGAGGGCGGGCAGGCGGCGACGCTGGAGATGGACGACGCGGCCGGCGGCACCGGCGCGGCGCGGCTGGTGGGGGTCGAGGCGGTCGAGGATGCGAGCACCGCCGCCGACAAGCTGTTCGCCGACCGCTCGGGCGACGCCAACACGCTGCGGCTGTCGGACGCGTCGGCCGCCGACGACGGCGCGGGCCGGGTCCGCGCGGCGGGGGCGCTGATCGACTACAGCTTCTCCAGCGCGGGCGCCGAGCTGCGCATCGAGGCCGGGGCAGGGGACGACACCATCGCCCTCGACAGCGTCGACCCGGTGCTTGCCGGGCGGCTGGTGATCGACGGCGGCGAAGGCGCGGACACCCTGACCGGCCCGCCGAGCGATCTCGCCTGGAACGTGACCGGCGAGAACGCGGGCGACGTCGAGGGCGTCGCCTTCGTGCGTGTCGAGAGCCTGCAGGGGGCCGCCGACACCGACGACGTGTTCTACGTCGCCGCCGAGGGCAGCCTCGATGGCGGACTCGACGGCGGCGAGCGCGGCTACGACGTGATGGAGTTCACTTCTGGTGACTTCGACACCGTGATCTACACCGCCCACGACGCCCATTCCGGCACCGTCCAGCGCGACGACGACCTGCTCGCCTATTCCGGGCTCGAGCCGATCACCCAGTCGGGCACCGCGACGGACATCGTCATCGACCTCAACGCCGAGTCCAACGGTGCGACCCTGACCTACGACAGCGGCACCAACCAGCTGAAGCTCAGCTCCACCGGCTCGCCGACCTTCGAAGAGCATCTCTTCGCCATCCCGACGGGCAGCATCACCATCAACCTCGGCGACGACGACGCGGACCTGATCACCGACGGCGACGTGCTGACGATCTCCGGCAACATCGACCTCGGCGGCGCGAGCCTGACCGTCGACGGGCAGGACGGGACCGACCGGGTCGTCGTCGACGGCACGCTGACGACGACCGGCGCCGTCAACCTGATGGCCGAGGAAATCGCCGTGTCCGGCACCATCGACGCCGGCACGATCACCCTGACCGCCGCCGCCGACGACGAGGGGCGGATCGTCGACGAGACCCTGCCCATCGGTTCGCTCGACGAGTACCTGACGGGGCTGTTCGTCGCCCTGCCGCGGGTGTCGGTCGACCTGACCGGCGGCACGCTCGACGCGACCGGCGACGTCACCGTCTCGGCGACGGCGGACGTCTCGATTCCGGCCGCGACGCCGACGACCATCGCCAGCACCGTCGACGCCACGCTGCTGACGCTGCTGCCCGAGGCGACGGTGACGCTGGACGGCAGCACCGTGCGCGCCGGCGGCAACTTCTCGGCCGCGAGCAGCGTCGGGGTCACCGCCGCGTTCGAGGACGAGGCCGACGCGAGCGACACTGACGCGACCTCCGACGCGGCGGTCACCGTGGTCGTGGTGGTCTCGGACTCGACCGTGACAACGGCGGGCACGACCTCCATCGAGGTGGCCGGGACGGTGACGATCGACGCCGCCACCAGTCTCGACATCGCCTCGACCGCCGACGGCGGCAGCGACACCAGCAGCAAGGGCGCGACGCTCGCGGTCACCGAGATCCAGGCGACGACGAAGGTCGATATCGGCGGCGCGACGAGCATCGGCGCCCATAATGGCGACGCGACCGACTCGATCACGCTCGGCTCCGCCCTCGTCGGCGAGATCGCCACCGCGGCGACCTCCACGGCGGGCGGCGCGGAGGACGGCAGCGGCAACAACGGCGGGCAGGGGACGCAATCGACCCAGCGGCTCGAAGATCCGAACCAGGACGGCACGACCGAGGACCAGGCGCAGACCGCCGACGGCGGCACCCAGTTCGCGGGCGCGGTTGTGGTATCCGATTACCGCCCGGAGACCGTCGCGCGGATCGCGACGACGGGGACGCTCGCGACCGACGGCGCGGTGAACCTGACGGCCGGCTCGACCGACAGCGTCAGCGCCAGCGCAGACGGCTCCAACACCGGCAGCGGCGCGACCGGCGTGGGTGTCGGCGTGACGGTGGCGGTGGTCGACCCGTCGGTGCGGGCGGAGATATCCGGCGGCACGATCATGGCCGGCGGCGGCACCAGCCTCGCCGCGACGATGGCGGCGGGCGACACCTTCACCGCCGAGGCGACCTCCGGCGCGGGCGACGCGAGCTCGACCGGCGTGGCCGGGGCGCTGGCGATCCACACGGTGCTGACCGACGTGCGCGCCGAGGTGTCCGACGGCGGCGGCGTCGACCTCAGCGGGGGGGATCTGTCCCTCGCGGCGACCTCCACGAGCCGCGCGCTGACCAGCGCCGCGCCGGGCGAGGCGGCGACGGGCGAGAGCCTCGGCATCGGCGCGTCCTTCGCGCTGGCGATCCTCGACCAGGACACCTTCGCGGGCTTCGGCACCGGGGTGACGCTCGACAATGCGGGCGACGTGACGCTGGCGGCGACGACGGACCACGCCGCCGACACCAAGGCCGCGGCCTCGGCGAGCGGGGCGGGCACCGCGGCGACGCCGGTGGCGGCGATCAACGTCAACACCGGCGACACGTCGGTCGGCGTCGGCACCGGCACGGGCGCGCTGGCGATGAAGGCGCTCAGCGGCACCGCGAGCCACACCGGGCGCACCGTCGCCGAGGCCGAGGGCAACGCCGAGGGCGGCAGCACCAGCATCGGGGCGTCGTTCGCGCTGACCATCTCGGACGAGTCCGTGAGTGCCGACCTGACGCGCGACGTCACGGCGCAGTCGGTGGCGATGGAGGCGAGCGGCGCGATGCTCACCCGCGCCGGGGCGACGGCGGGGTCGGCGGGGGCCGAGGAGGGCGACGCCGAGGCCGATGGCGGCGTCAACGCCGAGAACCAGCGCCAGCAGGACCACGCCAACAGCCAGGCCGGCGACCGGGGCAACGGCGGCTCGACGCAGACCCAGTCGCCCGACGCCTCGACGGGCGAGGGCGGCGGCGGCGGAATCTCCGCAGCGGCGGCCGTGGCGCTCAATCTCGTGGACAGCGACATCACCGCCTCCGTGGCCGACGGGGTGACGGTGTCGTCCACCGGCGCGGTGGCGCTGGCCGCCCGCGCCAATGCCGACGGCTGGGCCGAGGCCGACGGCAGCGCGGCGGGCGGCGGCGGCACCACCATCGGCGCGGCGGTCGCGCTGACGGTGAGCCGGGTCGACGTGACCTCCGAGACCGGCGCGACCGCGACGGTGCAGGCCCACGATCTCGGGCTCGAGGCGGGGGCGCGGGCGGTCGAGACGGAGCTGACCGTCGAGGCGCGCAAGGTCGCCGACCCGGACGACGACAGCATCCTGATCGGCGCCGACCACGGCCTGTCGACGGGCGACGAGGTGACCTACAGCGCCGGCGGCGGCACCGCGATCGGCGGGCTGTCGGAGCAGGCGTATCACGTCATCGTCGCCGAGAACGGGCGGGTGCAGCTCGCCGAGGACGCCACCAAGGCGGCGGCCGGCGAGGCCGTCGACCTGACGGACAGCGGCGCGGGCGACGGGCACAGCCTGACGCCGGCGGGCGGCGACGCCATCGAGTTCAACCCCGACGACGATCTGCGCTTCTTCGCCTCCGACACGCCGCTGCGGACCGGCGACGAGGTGGTCTTCACCACCGGCGACAGTGCCGACTTCGGCGACCTCGAGCACGGCGCGACCTATTACGTGGTGCGCGACGCCAACGGCTACCAGTTCGCCGAGAGCCGCGACGCCGCCTTCGCGGGCGACGCGATCGAGATCGACGGCGCGGGGACGACCACCTACACGCTCACCGACGCGATCAACCGCGCCGCCGCCGACGCCACCTCGGGCGCGTCGGGGGGCAGCACCGGGATCGCCGGGGCGCTGGCGATCACCGTGGCCGAGACCCGGGCCGAGGCGGCGTTCGCCGGCACCCAGACCTCGGACGGCGCCGTCTCCGCGACGGCAACGGCGCACAACGCGGCCGACGCGCGCGCCACGGCGGCGCAGTCGGACGCGCAGTCCGGGGCGACCGGGGTGGGCGCGTCGTTCGCGCTCGTGGTGAGCGATCACGCGACGCGCGCGGCGATCGCCGACGGCGCGGTCTTCAACGGGAGCAGCGAGAGCGTCGGGCTTAGCGCGACGGGCCGCTACGACGCGCGCGCCGAGGCCAAGGGCGGCGCGGCGGGCGGCACGGCGCTGGTGCCGGTCGCGGCGCTCGTGGTGGCGGGCAACAGCACCGAGGCGACCATCGGCACCGGCGGCCTGCTGTCAGGCGGGGGCGACCTCTCGGCCATCGCGACGCACGACGCCGAAAGCGTCAGCATCGCCACCGGCGAAGCGGAGGGGACGCAGACCGCGCTCGGCCTGTCCTTCGCGCTGACGCTGGCCGACGACAGCGTGACCGCCTCGGCGAAGCGCGATCTCCAGTTCCAGGACATCACCCTCACCGCCGACGGCGCGGCCAGCAGCGACACCCGCGCCAGCGCCTCGGCGGCGGGGCAGGCGGCGGACAACGGCGGCCAGGACGTCAATGCCCAGAACGACGCGCAGGTCGAGCAGCACCGCCGCGCCGACGGCCCAGACCTCGGACGGCCCGCTCACCGTGGCCGCCGCGGTGGCGCTGGACATCTCGAAGCTGACGGTCACCGCGACCCTCGCCGGCGGCAACCACAGCGCCAGCGGAGGCGCGGTCTCGGTCAAGGCGCTCGGCAACCTCGACGGCGGCGCGAATGCGACGGGCGAGGCGGCGAACGGCGACAGCGGCTCGGTCGGCGTGGGCGTGGCGATCTCGGCGAGCACCGGGACGGTGCGGGCGCTGGTGCAGGACGCGGTGATCCAGGCGGGCAGCGTGTCGGTCGTGGCCGGCATGGCCGTGCGGGGCGACGACGAGGCGCACGTCTTCTCGGCCGGCGCGACCTCCGGCGCGAGCGGCGCGGGGACCGGCGTGGCCGGGTCGTTCGCGCTCAACCTGTCGGCGGTGACGACCGAGGCGCTGATCGCCGGGGCGTCGTCGGTGACGGTCAACGGCGGCGGCGGGGTCGACATCCTCGCCACCTCGACGATGGAGAGCGACGCGATCACCGCCGCGGCGCAGGACCGCACGGCGGCGCTCAACCAGCCCCAGCAGCAGCAGGGCCAGCAGAACACCGGCCAGCAGCAGCGCACGGGCCAGGGCAACAACCGCACCAACACCAGCCAGAGCGGCAACGCGCTCGGCGTCGGCGCGTCGGTCTCGGTGCTCGCCACCGACATGGACACGACGGCGCGGCTCGCCGACACGTCGCTGCTCTTCCGCCCGGACCACGTCACCATCGCCGCGACGGGCAGCCACGACGGCCTCGCGCAGGCGGTCGGCGGCGCGTCGGCGACGGCGGCGACCACCCAGTCGGGCGGCACCACCGGCAGCAACGCCAACACCGGCGGCAGCGCCGTCACCCCGGTCGCGGCGATCACCGCGATCCAGAACAGCGTCACCGCCGATCTCGATCCGGGCGCGAGCATCGTCGATGGCGGCGGCGACGTGGCGGTGCACGCCGAGCTGACGACCGACACGCGGGCGCTCGCCGAGGGCAGCGTCGACGGCACCAAGGCGGCCATCGGCGCGTCGCTCGGCCTCGCCATCGCCGAGGACACGGTGCTCGCCTCCATCGCCGGCAGCGTCGTCACCGGCGGCGGCGTCTCGGTGCTGAGCCGGGCGATGACCGCCTCGCGCGGGGCCGCCGAGGCGGCGGCGAAGGGCAACAAGCAGACCAGCGGCAGCGGCAACCAGACCCAGCAGCAGACGACGAGCCAGGTGAACACCGCCAACCAGGCCGGCGGCACCAACGCGCAGTCGACGCGCAACGGGCAGGGCGTGACGCAGAGCTCGAACTCGGGCGCGCCGACGGTCGCGGCGGCGATCGGGCTCAACATCTCGAGCACCAGCAGCCAGGCGATGATCGCGGGCGAGGGCACCGGCACCGCGATGATCGACGCGCAGGGCGCGGTGACGGTGGCGAGCGAGACCAACGCCGACGGCGCGGCCGACGCGGACGGGCGGGCGGTCAACAGCACCAACGGCTTCACCGTCGGCGCGGGCGTCGCGGTCAACGTGTCCGACGTGGACAACATCGGCCTGATCCGCAACGCCAGCGTCACCGGCGACGGCGTCAGCGCGACGGCCGGCATGGCGGCGCGCAGCATCGACATCAGCGCGGGCGACGCGAGCAAGGTCGACCCGGCCGAGGACACGATCGAGGTGGGCGAGCCGGAGGTGGCGTTCGTCGCGGACGAGGAGGTCGTCTACAAGGCCGATCCCGACGGCACCGCCATCGGCGGCCTGTCGGACGGAGCGACCTACCACGTGATCCTCGCCGACGACGGGAAGATCCAGCTCGCCAGCTCCGCCGGCGGCAGCGCCATCGACCTGACGAGCAGCGGCACCGGCTCCGCGCACCGGCTGATCCGGGGCGACGACGACAGCTCCACGGCCGTCTCGGCGACCAACAAGGAAGACATCACCTTCGCCGGGGAGTCCTTCGAGATCACGCTCGAGAGCCGGCAGGGCCTCGTGACGGGCGACGCGGTCGTCTACTCCGCCGGCAGCAGCCCGATCGGCGGGTTGTCCGACGGGACGACCTACTTCGTCAACCTCGGCGGGGACGGCAAGCTCGGCCTCGCGGCGAGCTACGAGGACGCGATGCGCGGCGAGCTCGTGGAGCTGTCGAGCGCCGGGACCGGCACCCTCGTCAACGCCACCCACGCCTACGGGGTGCGCACCATCTCGGGCGCGTCGGGCGGCGAGACGGCGGTGTCGGGGTCGATCTCCGTCAACTACGCCGACGGCACGACCCGCGGCGCGTTCGACACCGGGGCGATCATCACCGTGCGCGACGGCGACGACGCGGGCACCGACATCGGCGCGAGCCGGGTCGGGGCGGACGCCGAGACCTACACGCTGACCACCTCGGTGCCGGCGCGGGCGACGACGGGGACGTCGACGGGCGTCGGCATCGGCTTCGCGCTGACCATCGCGGGCCACGATGCGACGGCCGAGATCGTGGGCGACGCGACGGTGAGCGGCGCGGGCGACCTCGCGGTCGACGCCGACGGCGGGCACCGGGCGGTGACGCTGGCGCAGGCCGGCGTGGTCGGCGCGAGCGGCACCACCAATGTCGGCGGCGCGGTGGCGCTGGCGGTGTCGGAGAACACCACGACGGCGCAGGTGCTGGCGGGGACCGCCGCGCTCGGCGTGGCGGGCGACCTCGAGGTCACCGCCGACACGACGCTGGCGATGCAGACCGAGGCCGACGCCGACACCAAGGGCGGCAAGACCGGCGTGGGCGCCGCGGTGGCGCTCGGCTGGGCCGAGGACGACGCGGGCGCGCTGCTCGACCGCGACGTCTCGACCGGCGCGGAGCGGGCGAACGACGTCACCGTCCGGGCCACCAACGCGACCGTCTCCGTCACGCTCGTCACCGGCAGCGCCGAGGGCGAGAAGCAGAAATCCTCCTCCAGTCAGACCGGCGCGAGCCAGCGGACGCAGAAGGAGAAGGACTTTGTCGACACCCGCTCCGACAATTCGCTGTCGGATCCGAATCCGGGCGGGCGCGCTGCGACGCAGAACCAGACCGCCAACAACCGCACCCAGAACCCGACGGGGCAGGGCGGGCAGGCGCAGCAGGGATCCGTCCAGCAGCAGGGCGCGCAGATCCAGGCCGCGGCGGCGCTCGGCGCGGTGGTGATCAACACCGCCGCCATCGCGACCATCGCCAACGGCCGCACCATCGACTCCACCGGCGCGCTCACCGTCGAGGCGCTCAACGACGCCGACGGGCGCACCGAGGCGACGGGCCTGGCGCTGGTCAAGGGCGGCAGCTCGTCCTCGAGCGGCTCCGGCGGCGGCGGCGGCAGCTCCAGCGGGTCGACCACCGCGGTCGGCGCGGCGGTGTCGGTCGTCGTGGCGGTGACGACGGCCGAGGCGACGCTGGGCGACGGCGACACCACGGCGGGCTCGGTCACGGTCGAGGCCGGGACCAGCGACGGCGAGGTCAACGAGCTGCGCGCGCTGGCGCTGTCGGGCGCGGGCGCCAAGCAGAGCGGCGGGACCAACAGCTCGGGCAAGACCGTGGCCGTCGCCGGGGCGGCGGGGATCGTGGTCGGCGACTTCACCACGAAGGCGACGATCGCCGACGGCGCGACCGTCACCGCCGAGACCGGCGACGTCGACGTCACCGCGCGCACCCAGAGTGGGCTGAGCAACACCGCCGGCGGCGGCTCCATCGTGCAGGCCAAGGGCGGCGGCTCGAGCCAGGGCAGCGGCACCTCGGTGGGCGCGGCGCTGGTCGTCAACGTGATCGACGCCGACACCGAGGCCAGCATCGGCGCCGACAGCACCGTCGCGGCCAAGGGCAGCGTGGGCGTGGACGCCGATTTCGGCGTCGCGGCGCTGAAGCTCGACGTGCCGCTGTTCGGCGACATCGAGTATGTCGGCGACATCGTCGACGACGTCATCACCAGCATCGAGGCCACCGGCATCGCCATCGGCGCGTCGGTCGGGCTCGGCGGCGGGCAGGACAGCGGCACCGACGCGGGAGCCGGATCGGGCGTCATCAACGTGGTGCTCGCGACGACGACGGCCGAGATCGGCGGCGGCGCGTCGGTCACCGCGACGGACGGCGACATCGCGGTCACCGCCGACGACGCGGTGGAGATCGTGAACTTCGCCGGCTCGCTCGCCTTCTCGCAGAAGGGCGGCGGCATCGGCATCGGGCTCGACGTCACCGTGATCGAGAAGACCACCGAGGCGCTGGTCTCGGTGCCCGCAGCGGCGGCCGGCCAGACGGTGCTCGACGCGGGCGGCGACATCCTCGTGCAGGCGACGAGCGCCGAGGACGTGTTCCAGCTCACGATCAACATCGGGGTCGGCCAGACCACCTCGGGGGCGGGCGCGGCGAACGTGCTGGTCAACCTGTCCACCACCCATGCCGGTCTCGGCGTGCCGGACACGATGGGGCTCGGCACCCTGCTGGCCGACGCCGACGGCAGCGTCGTCGTCACCGCCGACAGCACGACGGACGTCGACTCCTACGCCGGCACGGCGGGCGTGTCGCTGCAGGACAGCTCGGTGGGCATCTCCCTCGGGGTGCTGGTCGACATTGACGTCACCCGGGCCGAGATCGGCGCCGGGGCGCTCGTCACCGGGCGCGGCAACGGCGACGCGGTGACGATCAAGGACGGGATCATCGACGCGAGCGGCGACCAGGGCACGCAGGACGTGCGCGGCGTCGCCGTCGCGGCGACGAGCAGCGACGACATCTTCGGCCTCGCCATAGCGGCGTCGGCCTCGCTCGGCCAGCAGAGCAACGGCCAGTCCAACGGCAACAGCAACGACACCGACGTCGGCCTCGCCGCGTCGGTCGTCGTGGTGGTGCACGAGGGCGAGACCAAGGGCGTGATCGGGCAGGGGGCCCACATCAACGCCGACAACACCGGTGCCCATGCCGACCAGGCGATCCTGATGCGCGGCGCCGACCGGCTCGAGCTCGACAACGTCACCGGCGGCCTGAGCTTCTCGCTCAACGGCGACGCCGGGGTGACCGGCTCGGTCGCGGTGAACGTGATCGACCAGGAGACCTGGGGCCGCGCGATGGGCGGCAACGTGCTGAACGCGGCGGGCGGCGGCGTTCACGGCGACGCGCTCGGCGAGACGGTGGTCGACACGATCTCGATCGCCGTCGCCGGGGTCGTGTCGACCTCGTCGAGCGGCTCGAGCGGCGGCAGCAGCGACTTCAGCTTCGCCGGCGCGGGCAGCGTGGCCGTCACGCTGGTCGACCAGGAGCAGCTGGCGCGGATCGGCGCGGGCAGCACGGTCGACACCACCGGCGCGCTGGCGCTGACGGCGACGGACAGCTCGGCGATCACCACCGACTCGGGCGGCGCGGCCTTCGCGGCGGGCTCGACGAGCGGCGAGAGCAAGGCCGCCATCGGTGCGTCGATCGCCGTCAACGAGATCGACAGCGACACCATCGCCGACGCCACCGACAGCACCCTGAGTGCGGGCTCGGCGAGCTTCACCGCCAGCAACGAGTCGGAGATCGAGACCCTGACCATCGCCGGCGCGCTCGCCGGGAGCACCAACGGCTCGGACGCCTTCGCCGGCGCCGGGGCCGGGTCGGTCAATCTGGCGACCCTGAACACCCGCGCGGAGCTGGTCGGCGGCGGCCTGACCAGCACCGGCGCCGTCGGCTTCACCGCCACCAATTCCGCCCGGATCGACGCCGACGCCGGCTCGGGCGCGCTGGCCTTCGCCTCCAACGGCGGCGACCTCGGCGCCATCGCGGTCGGCGCGGCGGCGGCGGAGAACGAGATCACGCTGAACACCAGCGCGGCCGTGCGCGGCGCGACCGTCGACGCGGCGACGCTCGGGCTGACGGCGGGCTTCTCGGGCAGCATCGACGCGCTGACCTTCGCCGTCTCGGCGGCGCTCGCCAACAAGAGCGGGCCGCTGGCGCTCGCCGGCGCGGGGTCGGGCTCGGGCAACGCGATCACCGGCGCGACCGAGGCGCTCATCACCTCGCGCACAATCGGGTCGGTCGTCACCGACAGCGCCGTCACCGCGACCGGCGGCGTGACGATGAGCGCGACCGACACCAGCACGATCAGCGCGCTCGCCGGCTCGGGCAGCGTTTCGGTCAACGTGGGCGATTCCGGCTCGACGGTGGGGGTCGGGCTGGGCCTGTCCATCGTCGAGAACGACATCGCGATGCGCACCGCGGCGCAGATCGTCGACGCCGACGTCACCGCGAGCGCGGGCGGGCTGACGATGACCGCCAGCAGCACCGCGCGCATCGACGCGACCGCCTTCGGCGCGGCGCTCAGCGTGACCAGCTCGTCGAGCGGCACCAACGTCAACGCCAACGCGACCGGGGCCATCGCGCTCAACGACATCGACAGCGACGCCATCGCCGAGATCGTCGGCACCGGCATGACCGGGCCGAGCCTGAGCCTCGCCGGGCCGGTGGCGCTGACCGCGGTGAACGGCATGGACATCGACGCCAACGCCATCGCGGCGCGGCTCAGCGTGTCGAACGCCTCGAGCGGCACGTCGATCACCGGCGCGCTCGGCGCGGCGGTCGCGGTCAACAAGATCGGGCTCGGCACCGAGACCATCGTGATCGGCGACGACGACAGCGGCACGCCGGCCGCCGGCGATCCGGCCGACATCACCGTCGGCGAGGGCACCGGCTCGAGCATCACCCGCGCCCGGATCGGCAACGCGACGGTGATCTCGACCAGCGGCGGCGCGAGCCTGTCGGCGACGTCGAACGCGACGATCGACGCCGTCTCGGTCATGGCCGGAGTGTCGGTGTCGAACTCGTCGAGCGGCACCAACGTCGACGTCAGCGTCGACGCCTCGGTGGCGGTCAACCTGTCGGCCACGCACGTGGAGGCGGTGCTCGACGGGGGCGCGCACCTGGCGGTGCCGGGGGCGGTGGCGCTCACCGCGCTCGACAACAGCGCCATCGACGCCGACATCGTCAGCGCCACGATCAGCGCGACAATCTCCAGCGGCAACAACCCGACGGTCGCGGTCGGCGTGACGGCGTCGGTGGCAGTCAACGAGATCGCCAACGTCACCCGCGCCGAGGTCGACGACGCCACCATCGGCACGCCGGCCGAGGCGGGCGCGGGCAGCCTCACGATCAGCGCCAGCTCGACCGCGACGATCGACGTCGTCGCCGTGGCGGCGTCGGTGGACGTGGCGGTGAGCGGCGGCTTCACCCTCAGCGGGGCGGGCACCGGGGCCTTCGCCTTCAACAGCATCGCCAACGACATCGACGCGGGCCTCGTCAACGGCGCCTATGCCCATGTCACCGGCGCGACCTCGATCACCGCCACCAACAGCGCCGCCATCGACGCCAAGGTCGTCGCGGCCTCGGCAACCGTCTCGGCCTCGAGCGGCTCGGGCGCGGCGGTCACCCTGAACGTGGTGCTCTCGGTCGCCGACAACAGCGTCACCACCGAGACCTCGGCGCTGATCGACGCGTCGACCCTGACGTCCGGCGGCGACCTGACGCTGGCGGCGACGGGCGGCGGCTCCATCGACGTCGTCGGCATCGCGGCGGCGCTGTCGATCTCGGGCTCGAGCGGGTCGGTGGCGGCGGGGCTGTCGGTGCTCGTGGCCCATGCCAGCAACGATGTCGGCGGGGTGGTCGAGGCGCTGGTGCGCGACGGCACGAAGGACGCCGATGCCGAGGTGACGGCCGGCAACGTCACCATCTCCGCGCAGAGCACGACCGCCGTGGACGCGCTCAACGTGTCGGCGGCGATCAGCGTCACCGCCAGCAACGGCGGGCTGTCCTTCGGCGCCGTGGCGAGCATCGCGGTGGCGCGCAACACCGTCGGCACGCTGGTGACGGCGGGCGTGGAGCGGGCCGACATCGTGGCCGGCGGCTTCGTCGACATCGACCTGCTCTCGGGCGCCAGCCTCGCGGTCAAGTCGATCGCCGCGAGCGTCAGCGTCAGCGCGTCGACGACGATCTCCGGCAGCATCGGCGCGGCGGGCGCGAGCGCGAAGAACGACTATACCGGCATCGCGCGGGCGGTGGTGGACGAGTCCGTCATCTCGGCGGGCGGCACCGTGACGGTCGACGCCGCCGAGAGCGACGGCAGCGGCACCTTCCGCGCCACGCGGGTCCGCGAGGACATCGTCGACGCGGCCGCCGACACGATCTACGTCGGCGACGCCGCCGGCTTCACGGCCGGCAGCCAGGTGCTCTATTCCGCCGAGGGCGGCAGCGACATCGGCGGGCTGAGCGACACGTTCGACGGCAACGGCGACGACATCGCCGACGTCTACTACGTGCTCGCCGCCGACGACGGCAAGATCCGGCTCGCCCACACCGCGGGCGGCCCGGCGATCGACCTCACCACCAACTCCGCCGGCGGGCAGCAGACGCTCGCGCTCTGGAACGGGTCGGAGGAAGTCGCCGGCAGCAAGGTGCGCATCGGCGATCCCGGCGGGCAGGGCCGCGAGATCGAGGTGGTGCGGATCGCCGACGACACGATCTACGTCGGCGACGCGGCCGGGCTCGTGGCCGGCGACACGGTGGTCTACGCGGTCGAGGCGGGCTTCCCGGTGATCGGCGGGCTGGTGGACGGGCAGACCTACCACGTGCTCGCGGCCGGGGACGGCCGGATCCAGCTGGCGCTGAGCAGCGGCGGCAGCGCCGTCGACCTCACCAGCGCCGGTCTCGCCGGCGGGCACACGCTCACCAAGGGGACGCAGGTCATCGACCTGTTCGCCGCGACCGAGCGGACCGCGCCGAAGCTGAGCGCCGTGGTGGTCGCCGCGTCGGTCAGCGTCGCGGCGGGCTCCGGGAGCGCCGCCGTGGGGCTGTCGGTGGCGGTGACCGAGGCGGAGAACCGCAGCACGGGCGTCACCAGGGCGCTGGTCACCGGCTCGACGGTGAGCGGCAGCAGCCTTGCCGTCGGCGCGACGGCGACGGGACAGGTGACGGCGGTCGGCGTCGCGGCGAGCGTCGCCGCGGCGGGCGGCGGGACCGTCAACATCGGCGGCGCCGGGGCCGGGGCCGACGTCGACAACGTGCTCGACAACACGGTGGCGGCGCAGGTGTCCGGCGGCGTTGTCAATGCCGGCAGCCTCGCGGTGCTCGCCAGCGACAGCTCCGACGTGGACGCGGTGGGCGTCGCCGCGTCGTTCTCGCTGAGCGTCGGGTCCGGGTCCGGCGTCGGCATCGCCGCGGCGATCTCGGTGACGCTGGTCGACAACGAGGTCAACACCGACCTCTCCGCCAGGGTCGACGGCGACGTGGTGGTGAACGGCTCCGGCGGCGTCACCGTTTCGGCGACGAACAGCACGGACATCACCGCCGTCGCCGTCGCCGCGAGCGTGTCGGTGTCGGCGGGCGGCTCGGTCAACATCGGCGCGACCGGCTCGGGCGTCGAGGTCGGCAACACGCTGGGCAACGCGGTGGCGGCGCTGGTCGGCGCCGCGACGCTGAACAGCGTGGGCGCGCTCTCGGTCACCGCGACCGACCGGGCGGATGTCGACACCGTCGGCGTCTCCGCCTCGATCAGCGCCGCCGTCGGCTCGACCGCGGGCGTCTCGATCGCCGTCTCGGCCACGCGGCCCGTGGTGGAGGTGAACACGGCCGTCCTCGCCGGGCTGAACGGCGCCACCGTGACCGATCCCTCCGGCGTCACCGTGGTGGCGCGCAGCGACAGCGACATCGACACCGTCGCGGTCGCGGCCTCGATCAGCATCGGGGTCGGCAGCACCGCCGGTGCCGCGATCTCGGCGGCGGTGGTCAGCGCCGACGTCGATGTCGGCGGCACCACCGAGGCCAGCATCCTCGACTCGACCCTCACCACGCCCGGCAACGTCACGCTGGACGCCTACGGCACCAACGCGATCACCTCGACCGTCGTCTCGGCCTCGATCTCCGTCGGCGCCGGCAGCACCGGTGGGATCAGCGTCGCCATCTCGGTCGGCCTCGTCGACGTGGCGGTGACTAGCGCGGTCACGGCCAAGGTCGGCACCGGCTCGTCGGTCACCGGCGCGGGCACCGTCACGGTGCGGGCGCGCAGCGTCGAGGGGAGCGACCGGCTCTCGGTCACCACCACGTCGGTCTCGGCCTCGGTGTCGGTCTCTGTCGGCGGCACCTTCGCCGTCGGCGGCGCCGGCGCGGGCGGCTCGGCCAACGCGGTGCTCTCCAACAGCATCACCGCGGAAATCGCAGACAGCACGGTGTCGGCCGTCGCCGCGAGCGTGACCGCGCTCGACCGGGCGGACATCCGCACCACCGCCGTCGCGGCGGTGGTGAACGTCGCCGCCAGCGGCTCGGCGTCGGTGACCCTGAGCGGTGCCGCCGCGGTGGCCAAGTCGGAATACGGCTCGCAGGTCCGGGCGAAGATCCACGACTCCGGCATCACCCTGACCGGCGCGTCGCCGCTGAACCTGAGCGCCACGGCGGACGGCGACGTGGACACCACGGCCGTCGCGGTGGCGCTGTCGGTCGCCATTTCGGGCGCCGTGGCCGTCGACGTGGCGGTCACCGCCGCGGTGGCCGAGACCCGCAGCGCGACCGTGGCGGAGGCGCTGGTGGAGTCCGGCAGCGTGGTGACGCTGCCGGGCAGCCTGAGCATGATCGCCAGCGACACGACCATCGTGGACACGCTCGCGGTCGCGGCGACGGTGTCGATCGCGGGCAGCAGCACCGCGGCGATCTCGATCGGCCTGGCGCTCGCATTCGCCGACAACATCCACAGCGGCACGGTGCGGGCGAAGATCGACGACAGCAAGGTCGACGCCGAGGGCTCGGTGCTGGTGCGGGCGACCACGACCGCCGACATCGAGGTCGACGGCATCGGCGCCGCGGTCTCGATCGCGATCTCGGGCGGCTTCTCGCTGGCCGGCGCGGTCGGCGCGGCGGTCACCTCCAACACCATCACCAGCCTCACCGAGGCGGCGATCACCGACGCCGACGCGGCCGACGGCCAGTCCGTCACGGCGGGCACGACCGTCACCGTCGACGCGACCGAAAACCTCACCGTCGACGCCGACGCCGTCGCGGCCTCCTTCGCCCTGTCGGGGGGCATCGCGGGGGTCTCGCTCGCCATCTCGGCGGCCGTCGCCACCAACGACAGCACCAGCACGGTGCGGGCCGAGGTGGACAATTCCACGGTCGAGGCCGAGGGCGGCGCGCTGCTCGTGGACGCCAACACCGACACCACGCTCACCACCAAGCCCGACGCCGTCGCGGTCGCGATCACCGCCGCCATCGGCGGCGCGGCGGCCGGCGCCGGCGCGGAGGCGCGCAACACCTCGCGCTCGACGGTCGAGGCGAAGGTCGGCGCCGACAGCGTCCTCGAGGCCGCCGGAGACCTCACGGTGCAGGCGATCGACACGTCGAAGGCGGTGGCCGACCTGGTGACGGTCTCCATCAGCGGCGGCCTGGCCGGCCTCGCGGTCGGGGTGGGCAACGCGCAGAACGACATCCGCAACGCCGTCCGCGCCACGATCAGCGACAGCGCCGCGACCGCGACGGGCTCCGGCGACATCGCGATCATCGCCCGCTCGACCCAGACCGACAGCTTCGCCCGGGCGTCGGTCGCGGCGATCTCGAT
The DNA here is from genome assembly GCF_000153305.1 of Oceanicola granulosus HTCC2516. GTDB lineage: Bacteria > Pseudomonadota > Alphaproteobacteria > Rhodobacterales > Rhodobacteraceae > Oceanicola > Oceanicola granulosus. The sequence goes on along the minus strand of NZ_CH724110.1, from coordinate 141,348 downwards.
CTCCATCGGCGGCGCCGGCGCGGGCGCGGTAAGCCGGTCCAACCTCGACAGCACGGTCGAGGCGCACGCGCGCAGCGCCACCCTCACCGCGCTCGGCGACGAGGTGACGATCGACGCCGACAGCGATCACGACGCGGTGGCCACCTCCATCGGCGTCGCCGCGAGCGCGGCGGCGGTGTCGGTCATCGTCGCCGACGCCTCGGTGGGCGGCGCGACGCTGGCCTGGGCCGACGGCGCCACCAACGTGCAGGCCACCGATCTGAAGGTGACCGCCGACTCCCTCGCCGACGCGGTCCCGGACGGGACCAGCGTGGCCATCGGGCTCGCGCTGGCCGGGTCGGCCGCGGTGATGAACGGCGCGGTGGACCGCACCACCGAGGCCTATGTCGGCGACCGCGCCCTGACACTGCGCGACGTGGTCGAGACCGCGAGCAACTCGATCTACGTGGGCAGCACCGATTTCGTCACCGGCGAGATCGTCACCTACTTTGCCGGCGGCGACGCCATCGAGGGGCTCGAGAGCGGGCAGGAATACTACGTCATCAACGATGGCGACGGCACGATCCGGCTGGCGGAGTTCGAGTACGACAGCGAGTCGGGCGACGCGGTCTACCAGCGCGACGTGTTCCTGCGCAGCCAGGGCAGCGGCGGCCACACGCTGGTCCGCAGCGGCAAGCCGAACTTCGGCTTCGATCCCGACGCGGGCGTCACCCTGGCCGATCCCGCCCCGGCGGGCGGGCCGACGACGGTGACGCTGACGGGCGGCAAGCTGCTGGTGCAGGGCACCGCGACGCTGAACGCGACGGCCACGCCGGTCAGCATCGGCGCCTCGGGCGGGATCACGCTCGGCCTGACGCTGACGGACACCACCGTCGCCGGCCGGACCCTCGCCTACGTGGGCGAAAGCGCGACCGTCACCGCGGCGGAGGTGGACGTGCTCGCCACCGCCACGGAGACGGCGACGGCGCGCAACGTCAGCATCGCCGTCGGGCTCGCCAGCGCGATCGACGTCAGCATCGCCGGCGCGACCATCGACAGCCGGACCGAGGCCTTCGTCGGCACGCGGCCGGGCGACGCGGTGCGCGGCACCGCCACCGCCGTCACCGCCACCACCGGCGGCAGCGGCGACGGCACGATCACCGTCGACGCCACCGCCAGCCGCACCGCCGATGCCGACACGACCGGCGCGACCTTCGGCCTCGTCGGCATCTCGGTGGGCGCGGCGCTGCCGACCGCCGAGATCGGCGGCCGGGTCATGGCCGGGGCAGGGGGCAACGCGACCCTCACCGCGAGCGGCGCGATCAGCATCACCTCCGACGGCTTCAACGACGCCCGCGCCGACGCTATCGTCGCCAGCGTTTCGATCGCCGGGTTCGGCGGCGCCGGCGCCAACGCGACGGCGCGGATTCTCGACACGGCGGACATCGAGGCGACCGTCGAGAGCGGCGTCAGCCTGTCCGGCGGCGCGATCACCGTCGACGCCCGCCACAGCGACGGCTCGGTGAAGAACCACGCCAAGGCCAACGCCTCGGGCGGCACCGGCGGCATCCTCGGCGGCGCGGCCGTGTTCTTCGCCGACGCGGAGATCGCCGGCGGCGTGCTGGCGCAGCTCAACGGCACGGTGACCTCCTCCAGCAGCATCGGCGTCACGGCCACGGGCCGCAACAACGCCGACGCCGACACGCTCGCCGTCGCGATCGGCGGCGGCTTCGGCGCGACCGGCACCCGCACCACCGCCACGATCACCGGCGCCGCCGACGTCGAGGCCAAGGTGCTCTCCACCGGCGATCTGACCACGAGCGGGGCGCTGACGGTCGAGGCCGACGGCGAGAACGACGCGCGCGCCGACAGCGACAGCGGCTCGGGCGGGATCGCCGGGATCTCGGGCTCCTCACTGGCCGCCCGCATCGGCGGCGCGGTCCTGGCCGAGCTCGACGGCGACGTGGCCGGGGCGAGCGCGGTGCAGGTGACGGCCCGCGGCAACAACGACGCCCGCGCCGACGCGCTGGCGATCTCCGTCGGCCTCGGGGCCGGGCGCGGCGCGGACGCCGAGGCGGAGGTCCAGACCGGCGCCGACGTCACCGCCCGCGTCGGCTCGACCTCGCAGCTCTCTGTCTCGGGGGCGGCCGTCGACGTGATGGCCTTCGGCGACAACTACGCCAAGGCGGCGGCGAACGGCGGCGGCGGCGGCACGCTCTCGATCTCGGTCATGCTGCCCGACGCCAAGGTCGGGGGCGCCGTGCGGGCCGCGTTCGACGGACAGATGCAGGACGGCTTCGTGGCCTCCAGCCTCGACGTCCTGGCGCGCGGCGAGAACACCGCCGAGACGACGGTGACCGTCGTCGACATCTCGCTCGCCGGCGGCAACGGGGCGCAGTCGAAGGCCGAGGTGACCTCGGCGGCGGACGTGGACGCCACCGTCGGCGCCGCGGCGAAGATCCGCACCACCGGCGCGGTGAGGGTGGATGCGACCAACTACGACGGCACCGCCCGCCTCGGCAACACGGCCACGGCCGTAACCAAGGGCGGCTCCGGCGGCATTCTGGCGACCGCATCGGTGTTCCTCTCCGAGGCCAAGGTGGCGGGTGGCGTGAAGGCCGACCTCGACGGCGACGTGCTGCAATCGGGCAGCATCGGCGTCTGGGCGCAGGGCAAGAACTACGCCGAGGCCGACAGCCTCGCGGTCGCGATCGGCAGCCTCGCCGGCGTCGGCACCGGCTCGGTGGCGACCATCACCTCCGCCGCGGACGTGCAGGCGCTGGTGGGCCACACCGCCGACCTGCAGACCAACGGGCTGATGAAGGTCCACGCCATCGGCGACAACGATGCCGTGGTCGACAGCGACGTCGGATCGGGCGGCATCGTCGGGGTCAGCGGGGCCAAGCTGGAGGCGCGCATCGGCGGCGAGGTCCGGGCCGAGCTCGACGGCGACGTCGCCGGCGCGAGCCACGTCGACGTCATCGCAGAGGGCGACAACCGCTCCGTGGCAACGGCCCTGGCGATCAGCGTCGGGATCGCCTCCGGCTCCGGCGCGGACGCGACGGCACTGATCGATACCGGCGCCGACGTTGTGGCCGAGGTGGGCTCCACCGCCGAGTTCGAGGTGCAGGGCGCCCCGATCGACGTCGAAGCCTACGGCCACAACTACGCCAAGGCCGTCGCGAACGGCGGCGGCGGCGGCGGGATCTCGATCTCGGTCATGCTGCCCGAGTCGCGGGTGGGCGGCGCGGTGAAGGCCGGGTTCGACGGCCAGATGCTGGACGGCTACGTGGCGTCGAGCCTCGACGTGCTGGCGCGCGGCGAGAACACGGCGCTGACCGAGGTGACGGTCGTCAACGTCTCGCTCGCCGGCGGCAACGGCGCCCAGTCGGACGCGCGAGTGACCTCGAGCGCGAACGTCGAGGCGACGGTCGGCAGCACCGCCCAGATCCGCACTACGGGCGCGGTGACGATGGATGCGACCAACTACGACGGCACCGCGCGCCTCGGCAACACGGCCACGGCCAACACCAAGGGCGGCTCCGGCGGCGTCCTGGCCTCGGCGTCGGTGTTCCTGTCCGAGGCCAAGGTCTCGGGGTCGGTGAAGGCGCAGATGGACGGCGACGTGCTGGAGTCGGGATCCGTCACGGTGAAGGCCAACGGCCGCAACGAGGCGACCACGACCACCTTCGCCCTCGGGATCGGCGGCGGCATCGGCGGCGCGGGCACCGGCTCGGCGGCGCAGGTCACCCGCTCGGCCGACGTGACGGCGCGGGTCGGCAGCCTCGCGAGCCTCGCCAGCACCGGCGCGATCCTCGTCGATGCCGACGGCTACAACAAGGCGCACGCCACCAGCGACGTCGGCTCCGGCGCCGGGATCGGGGCGATCTCCGGCACCTCGCTGCAGGCCATCGTGGGCGGCGCGGTGCTGGCCGAGATGAACGGCGACGTGACCCAGGCGACCGGGCTCGACGTCATCGCCGACGGCACCAACATCGCCGACGCCGATTCCGACGCCATCACCATCGCGCTCGGCTTCACCGGGGCCGGCGGCGCGGCCTACGCGGAGATCCTTGGCGATTCCGGCGCCGGCGCCGGCGCCAACGTCACCGCCCGGATCGGCTCCGCCGCCACGCTGACGATGCCGGGCCGGATCATCGACGTGAAGGCGGTCGGAGACAACTCCGCCACCGCCAACACCGACGGCACCAGCGTGTCGGGCGGCATCAACGTGCTGCTGATGGACGCCGACGCCGTCATCGGCGGCAAGGTGCACGCCGAGATGGACGGCGACCTGACCGACGGGGACACCGATGCCGCGGAGCTGAACGTGCTCGCGGAGGGCGAGAACCACGCCGTGGCCGACATCGACATCGTCGGCGTCAGCATCCTGGGCAGCGGCAGCGGCGCGACCGCCAGCGCGACGATTACCGCCACCGCCGACGTCATCGCCGAGATCGGCGCGAGCGCGCAGGTCGCGGCGGATGTCGTCAACGTCGACGCCAAGCTGGTCGGCGACCTGAACCGCGCGGACGCCGACGTGGACAGCGTCAGCGGCTCGCTCGCCGCGGCCTCGGTGGTGAACACCCACGCCGACATCGACGGCGGGGTCGAGGCGCGGATGGACGGCGATGTCGAGGACAGCGGCGACATCAGCGTCACCGCCGACGGCCGCAATTACGCGACCGCCGACACCGAGACCGCCGGCGGCGGGTTCGTCTCCTTCGCCGAGGCCGGCGCCAGCGCCACCATCGGCACCGCCGCGATCGTCGCGGCGACGGCGGCCACCGGGTCGAGCGCGAGCTCGCGCGGGGCGATCCTGTTCAAGGCCGAGAGCGACAACGACGCAAAGGCCTATTCCGACACCAAGACCGGCGGCGTGGTCGCCATCGGCTTTGCCAAGCCGCGGGCGGTCAGCGCCGGCGACACCAAGGCCGACATCGAGCTCGACGTCACCAAGGGCCAGTCGCTGCGGGTCGAGGCGCAGGGCCAGAACGACGCGGTCGCGACGTCGGACGCCGTCTCCGGCGGCGTGGTCGGGGCCAACAACGCCGACGCCGAGGCGACGATCTCGACCAGCGCCGAAACCGTCGCCCGGATCGGCAGCAATTCCGACATCGCCGCGCCGAGCCTCGCCATCGTGGTGCTGGCCGAGGCCGACAACAAGGCGACGGCGGAGACCAAGTCGGTCACCGGCGGCGCGATCTCCGTTTCCGGCGCGAATCCGACGGCCACCTCGGGCGGCCAGACCCGCGCCGAGCTGGTCGGCGACGTGCGGGTGGTCGACGGCACCGAGAACAAGGTCGGCGCGGCCTCGATCTCGGTGCAGGCGCGCGGCGCCGAGGCCGCGGTGGGCCGGGTGAACTCGATCACCGGCGGCGCGATCACCGTCTCGTCCTCGACGGCGACCTCCAACGTCACCGGCGCGACCTCGGCGACGCTGGGCGGCAGCAACCGGGTGATCGTGACCTCGGGCGACATCAGCGTGCGGGCCAACGGCTTCACCGACAGCGACGCCAGCACCAAGTCCTCGACCGGCGGCGTGCTGAACATCGACAACTTCGATGCCAAGGCGAACGGCACCACCTCGGTGAGCACCACCGTCGGCGCCCACACCGAGATCCGGTCCGAGACCGGCACCATCCGGATCGAGGCCGATCACAACGTGCCCGACGGCGACGTGTCGGACGGCACCTTCGACGCGGCCAACGACGTCAGCGGCGACACCATCGACCTGACGCTGCCGCACGGGCTGGTGACCAACAACACCGTCACCTACGACGCGCAGGGCAACACCCCGATCCACAGCCTGACGGACGGCGCGAGCTACACGGTCTTCGTGCCCTCGGCGACGACCCTGCAGATCGGGGCGGCGACGCAGGACACCGGTTCGCTGACCGCCGCCGACACGGGCGAGGACACGATCACCTTCCCGGTGGCGCACAACCTCCAGCACGGGCAGAGCGTCACCTACTACTCCACCGGCACGCCGATCGGCGGTCTGGTGAACGGCAAGGTCTACACGGTCTTCCTGATCGACGACACGACGATCAAGCTGAAGGACCCGAACCAGGGCACCGAGAACTTCGTCGTCTCCGCCGGCTCGGTCAGCGGCAGCACGGTCACCGTCGGCCACGATTTCGAGAACGGCGACCTCGTCACCTACACCAACGAGGGCCAGAAGTTCACCTTCCCCTCGACCTTCACCGACGTGGAAATCTCGGGCGGCGAACTCGTCGAGAACGCCAACGAGGAGCCGACCGGCGACAGCGCGGCCGACAACATCTTCGTCGGCGCCGGGCACGGGCTCTCGGTCGGCGATCACGTGGTCTACGACGTGCGGACCCCGACGGGCGGTGTCGGCACCCCGATCGGCAACCTCAACGATGGCCGGGTCTACCGCGTCGCGGAGGCCAACAGTTCGACGATCAAGCTCAAGCGCAACGACGTCATCGGCAATGTAGCCGTCGACTTCATCCGCGATGGCAGCAATGTCACAGCGCGGCGGCTGGATGGCGGCAACTGGGCGGCAAACGGCTTCGGCCTGGACCCCTGGGCCGAACAGGTGATCATCAGCGGCGGTAGCGGCTCGAACGGAACCTACACCGTCACCGGCCAGTCCGGCAGCGATCTCTACCTCAATTGGGCGTCCGGCGCGATCAAGGCGACCATCCTCGATACTTCGATCACCTTCGACCAGGCGGACGAGGACATTAACAACAATCCGGTCGGCCCGAACGACCGGATCACCCGCAACGACGGGCGAAGCTGGGCGCAGGATGGCTTCGCCGCCAATCAGTGGATCCAGATCACCAGCACCACGAACACCACCCAGACCTGGTATTACATCAGTTCGGTCAGCGGCAGCACGCTGACCCTCAACACCCGCAACGCGGTGTTCGACGGCACCGATACCAGCGTGACGATCGACCGGGGCCAGACCTCGGCAGGTTTCGACGAGGCCGACATCGTCCTGAATCCCAACAAGGGCGACCCGGCGAAGACCCATCTCCACACGATCTCGCCCTACCAGGAGCAGGATCTGAACCTCGTCGACGGCGCGCGCTACTACGTCGTCAACGCAGGCTCCGGCAGCTTCCAGCTGTCCGGCACGGCCGGCGGGACGGCGATCAACCTCGACCCGCTGGCGCTGACCGGCGGCACGCACCGGTTCGAGGTGCAGGGCGTCGACCTCACCAGCCAGGGCAGCGGCCAGCACCGGGTGATCCTCGACATCGCGCCGGGCAGCGGCGAGCACAAGTTCGAGCTGACCAGCGCCGCCAACTTCGCCGGCGCGCCCTCGGGCGACGGCGCGGCGACCTCCTCGGCCTCGGGCGGCGGCGGCGGGGTGATCTCGGTCATCGCCGGCGACGCCTTCACCAACATCACCGTCAACGGCAGCCTCACCGTCGGGTCCGGCGCGCAGGTCTCGGGCGACCGGGTCGAGATCGCCGCCGACATCCGCGGCTTCGCCTACGCGACCGCGGCCAACAGCGGGGGCGGCGTCATCGCGGTCGGCGACGCCCGGGCGCAGACCACGCTGAGCGTCAATTCCGACGTCAACATCAACGCCAGCGCCGTGATCACCGCCCACGGCGACGCGGCGACCCTGGTCACCCTGGCGAGCTCGGGCGACGCCTTCGTCACCAGCGACGTGACCGCCCGGGCCGACAGCTACGCCTCGACCAACACCGGCGGCTTCGGGGCCGGGGCCGACAGCCGCGCCAAGTCCACCGTCTACGTCGACAACTTCGTCGACATCAACGGCACGGTGGCGGCGGCGCAGGATCTCACGACGGACGCCGAGAGCTACGTGGACGCCGACGTGAACGCGGTGGCCGACGGCTCGGGCTTCGGCGCCGACACCAGCGCCAACGACGTCGACCACCAGGGCGTGACGGTGAACGCCGAGACCCGGACCACCCTCGGCGGCACCGGCCACCTCAAGGCCAACAAGGTGAAGGTCTACAACGTCAACGAGTTGCACGGCCGGGCGGATGCCTATTCCTACGCCAAGGCGCTCGGTGCCGACAGCGACGCCCGCGGCGACGTCTACATGAACGGCTTCAGCCGGGTCGTGCTGGATACCGGCTCGCAGATCACCGGCAACGAGAGCGTCCTGCTTTCGGCCCGCTATGACCGGCTCGACGCCTACGCCGATCCCTTCGCCCGGCTGAAGGCGGCGGGCGGCGACACCGACGCGCGGGCGAACGTCAACGTCGACGACGTCGAGGCCAAGGTCTTCGGCCGCGACGAGAGCATCATCCGCACCCACCGGCTCGACGTCGAAAGCAACGTCGACATCTACCGGATCCTGGCGAACGGGTCGCACAGCAAGTCGGGGATCGACTTCGGCAAGGTGTCGAACTCCACCAGCCAGCGGGCCGAGCGGGAGATCTTCTGGGAAACCACGACGATCCTCTACAGCGAGCCGAACCCGATCCTGCGGGTCAACGACAGCGGCACGGTCATCCAGAAGGTCAACGTCGACCTCGTCGGCGGCTACGGCCTCGGCCATACCTACGCTCCGGGCGCCGACATCATCGTCGACGACATCCTCAACGACGACGGCGGCGCGGCGGAGTTCCGGGCCAACCGGGTCTACTGGCCGCACCCCGAGCCCGAGATCTGGGGCAATGCCGGCAAGTTCGAGATCCAGCGCACCTTCGACACGGTGCTGCTGGAGAACAGCTCGAACCGCGACCTCGTGGTGAACCGCATCGACGTCCTCGACAGCAGCGGGGCGAGTGCCAGCCCCGCGGACATCGAGATCAAGGTCTGGCACGTGCCGGATGTGAACATCCCGACCAACGTGTCGCTGTCCGAGAGCGGCGACAGCGGCACGACCTTCGACTTCGACCTCGAGAACGTCTTCGTCCGCACCCGGATCGACATCCTGAACCTGCAGCCGGGCGCGGTCGTGGCGAGCGACATCATCCTCGACGGGCTAATCAACAACCCGATCGGGATCACCAACATCCTGAACGAGCGCGGCGACATCCGCGCCGACGTCGACGCCGACCGCGAGGGCATCCGCACCAACGAGATGATCTTCGAGGCGCGCAAGGGCCTGAACGCGCAGGGCGCCTCGGTGGGCGGCAACATCGGCCTCGTCTCCGAGACCGGCGCCCCCCGCGTGCCGCTGGCGGTCGAGCTCGTGCGCTTCCGCGACAAGTCCAACACGCTCTGGACCGAGCAGTTCACCGCCGCCGCCGATGCCGACATCGCGCTCGACCTCGGTCTGTTCGACCGCAGCCAGGCGACGTCCACGACCGGTGCGCTGACGGTCAATCTCGACACGATCGAGGCGGGCGACGACGTGAGCCTCGTCATCAACGACACCCGGGTCGGCGATGCCTCGGCCGGCGTGGGCAACGTCAGCGTCGGCGACCGCGGCAGCTCGCCGGCCTTCGGGTACTACAACCACCACTACCGCCCCGATTCCGGCAGCGACCCGAACCTCGCGCGGATCACCCGCGCGTTCGGCACCGACGTCGACCACGAGGTCGACAGCACCTACGACTTCGCGCTGGTCCGGGCCGGGGACGATATCGACATCGGCCACGTCACCACCTTCAACAGCTACCCCGGCGACGAGGGGCGCAGCTACGTCACCACGTCCTTCGGCGGCAGCGGCTACTACGGCCAGTCGATCACCAACGACCTGCCCGACACCACGATCAACTTCAACGTCCATACCGACGTGGCCTGGAGCGGCGGGGCGGCGAATGCCGACATCCCGCAGATCTTCCTGACCACCAACGGCTTCATCTACAACCGCGAGGAGGTCGGCGACCTTCTGGCCGGGCACATCCACTCGATCGAAAACAACGTGACGCTGGTCAGCTATGCCCGGATCCTCGACGCCAATTCGGCGACCACCGTGGATGTCACCGGCGAGCGGGTCGTGCTGAACGCCGGGTTCGGGGGCGCCGCCACCGGCGGCATCGGCCTCGCGAGCGACTTCCTGGAGATCAACAGCGACCGCAACAGCGGCACCGGGACCGATCAGGGCTTCATCCTGGCCATCGACGCCGGGGTCGCCACCGACGGCGTCTTCCTCGACGAGGTGCGGGGCAGCATGCTGGTGAACCAGGTCTCCACCGCGGCCGATGTGTCGCTGCGGACCTATCTCGGCTCGATCCTCGACCGCTACTCCACCGCGACGAATGTCCTGGGCCAGAGCGTCGATATCGACGCCAACGGCTCCAACGCCACCATCGGCACCGCCGCCAACGCGCTCGAGATCGACAGCTCCCGCGGCTCGGCCGCGCCGACCCTGACGGCGGGCGGCGACGATGTCGCGCTCGAGGCCGGCGGCGAGATCAACGTCACCGAGATCAACGGCTACCTGCGGCTCGTGATGGCCCATAACGACACCGGCGACATCCGCCTCAACGTGCGCGAGACCGGCGCGCTGGACGAGGACTTCTACCTCGTCGAGAGCGGCTCCGCCCGCTTCGCGGAAAGCAACAGCCGCGGGCCCTACAGCCACAACGACGCCGACCGGATCATCGACCGCGGCTTCATCATGGCCGAGCACGGCTCCGTGCAGCTTTACGTCGGCGACGATATCGAGACGCACGAGAACAGCTTCGTCAACGCCCGCCTCGGCATCCAGATCTCCGGCGATTTCGGCGATGCCGACGTCGGGCACGGCACCGATATCGCGCTGCTGGGCGAGTTCGTCGCCGGCGCAACGCTGCTGGCCTCGGCCACCGCCGGCTCGCCGGTCGGGGTGATGGCGCCGACCTATACCGGCTCGTCCCACCGGACGCAGATCACCGGCAACAGGGACAGCGACCGCGTCACCTTCGGCAATGCCGGCGGCGCGGCGGGCGGCACGGCGGTCGCCTCGGCGGGCTACATCTTCCTCGGCTCGCACACCCGGGTGGATACCGGCGGCGGCGAGGACACGCTCACCGTCTACTACCTCCAGGACACCGCCACGGTGACCTCGCCGGCGCAGCTCGCGGTGCTGACCGCGCTCGGCCGCGAGAACGCGCTGCACACGCTGACGCTCGACGGCGAGGGCGGCACGGACGCCTACGTCGTGCACACGCTCGGCTCGAACGGGCCGGACCTGCGCAACTACAACATCAACGCCCTCGACAGCGGCGCCCCGAACGACGGCGTCGACACGCTCGACATCTTCGGCAACGACGGCACCCTGAACGGCAAGGACGGCAACGGCGACGCCTACGCGACCGACGACATCGTGCTGCTGCGCTCCGCCGCCTACCTGCCGGGCGAGGACGCCGACCGGCCGGGCTACGTCGCCTTCGTGCACGGCGACGAGGCGCGCTACCGCGACGTGACGACGGGCAACGAGTACTCCACCGAGGTGCAGCGGATCAGCTACGATTCCGCGATCAACGGCCGGGTCCGGCTCGAGACGCTGGGCGGCAACGACGCGGTGTTCTCCGACGACGTCACCGCGATCATGACCGTCGACACCGGGGCGGGCGACGACCGCATCCAGATCGGCCAGATCTTCGGCCTCAAGCGCAACGAGGCGGACGGCCTGCTGCTGCCGCAGGACGCCTTCACCGACGACAGCATGGTCGCCACCACGCGCGGCTGGCTGTCGGCGGGGACCAACGCGCCGCTGCTGGTGCTGGGCGGGACGGGCAACGATTCCTTCACCGTCTATTCCAACCAGGCCGAGCTGCGGCTCGAGGGCGGCGACGACAACGACATCTTCACCGTCCGCGCCTTCGCGCTGGCCCAGACCGATCCGGTCACCGGCGACATCCTGCTCGACGACAACGGCGTGGCGCTGCCGATCATCGGCGCGGCGGGCTTCTCCACCGACCGGCCCATCGACGTGCGCGCCGGCGGCGGGGCCGACGAGGTGCAGTACAACATCAACGCCCCGGTCTCGATCGAGGGCGGTACCGGCTTCGACAAGGTGGTGATCCTCGGCACCGAGTTCGCCGACGACTTCGTGATCCGCGAGGACGGCATCTTCGGCGCCGGGCTCAACGTGCGCTACTCGACCATCGAGGTGCTCGAGATCGACGGCCTCGAGGGCGACGACGAGTTCTTCGTGCAATCCACCGCCTTCGGCGTCGCCTACCGGGTGATCGGCGGGCTCGGCTCGGACACGATCAACGTCACCGGCGACGTCACCGAGGACATCGTGGTGCGCGAGCTCGAGGGCGAGAGCGGCGCGCTCAACCACCTCGTCCGCTCCGACGACCCGCTCTACGACGGGCTGCTCGTCGACGGGCTCGAGTACAACGTGGCCGGCTCGCAGGAAGGGCTGGTGCTGATCGAGGAGAGCGACGGCTTCTCCTCCGTGCGCGAGGGCGGCAACGCGCTGGCGGTCGACGACTACACCGTGCGGCTGGCGCGCGAGCTGGTCGCGGGCGAGGTGGTCTACGTCACCGTCTCGGCGGCGCGCACGACCCAGCAGGAAGAGGACGACACGCTCATCAACCCGGCGCCGCTCCCGAACGGCGAGGGCGACAGCGTGTGGCTGTCGAGCGCCGACCCGGGCGCGACGCCGGTCGATGACGACTTCCGGCGCGGCGTGCTGGTCAACGGCGTGATGACCCGCTTCCCCGACCGGGCGCTGGTGCTGCGCTTCGATCACACCAACTGGGACCAGGAGCAGACCGTCTACCTCTACGCGCCCGACGACGAGCGCGCCGAGGGCGACCGGATCGCGACGATCCAGCACTCGGTGATCTCGACCGCCACCGACTACGACGGCACCGACGTGCGCAACGTCGAGGCGACGATCCGCGACAACGACACCCCCGGCATCCTCGTCACCCAGATCGAGGCCGGCAGCTACGACGCCGGCACCGGCACCTTCGTCGAGGACAACGACAGCACCGTGCTCGAGGGTGACAGCGTCACCGGGCTGGGCGACCAGATGCTGCTGACGCTGGCGACGCCGCCGGCGGCCGGGACGGTCGTGGTGGTCAAGGTGGTGCTCGACGCGGAGGCCGACCAGGACATCCGGGTGACGAGCGGCGACGGCCGGGCGACGGTCGGCACCGACGGGGTGCTGCGCGTTACTTTCAGCGACGCGAACTGGGATACCCCGGTGTTGTTCGACATCGAGGCCCGCGACGACGGGCGGGTCGAGGATCCGGGCGGGGCGGTGATCAGCTTCGAGCGCGACGACGACCTGACGACGGACGCCGACTACGTGTTCCCGAACCTGCGCTCTGCGCCGAACCGCTTCGAGGTCCGGGTGATCGACAACGACACCCCCGGCGCGCTGGTCTCCGAGACCGCGGGCCAGACGGTGGTGATCCGCGACGACGCCACCCATTCCGACGACTACCTTCTGCGCCTCACCGCCGCGCCGGCGGACGGGGCGAGCGTCGAGGTGGCGCTGCTGACCGACGGGCTGGCCGACGTGGTGGCCATCGACGGCGTCGCCGTCACGGTCGACGAGTATGTCGAGGTCGGCGGGCTGCGGCCGAGCCAGCAGTTCCTCGGCACCGCGACCTTCGAGAATGCCGGCGGGGTGGGGACGATCACCCGCTCGGGCGTCGCCGACGTCTACGGCTCGTTCATCGAGGAGGGCTTCGCCGAGGGCGACCTGATCCGCATCGGCAATGTCGGCGCGGGCTATGACGGCGACTACGTGATCGCCGCGATCAGCACCCAGACCATCACCCTCACCGCCGCCTTCGCGGCGGGCGCGAGCCTCGAGGCGGAGTCCGCCATCTTGTCCGACCTCGCCCGGATCGGGATCTGGGAGGGCACGGTTGATCGCAACACCGACCCCGACCCCGTCTATGGCGGCGAGCAGATCATCCGCCAGGACTCCAGCGGCTGGCTCGCCGACGGCTTCCTCGAGGGCCAGTGGGTCCGCGTGGAGAACGTCGCCAACCCGGCCCAGAGCTTCGAGGCCAAGATCGAGCTGATCCGCGGGCTGAACGGCACCTTCGACGAGACGCTGCAGATCACCGAGGGCAGCAGCCTGCCCCTCTGGCTCACCGACGGCACCGAGATCCGCGTCGTGCGGATCGCGGCCGAGGTGAGCTTCGACAGCACCGACTACTGGGTGCAGAAGCGGATCACGCTGAAGGCCGATACCGACTTCACCACCCCGATCACCCGCGAGGGCGCGAAGGTGTTCCCGGCCTCGAGCCATGTGCTCAGCAAGCTGCGCGGGCCGCTGCAGGTCGAGGGCGGCGTCACCGGCGCCGACCGCAGCCTGCAGAACGGGATCAAGCTGCCGGGCGAGGCGGACGATTTCCTGATCGCCATCGGCCAGCAGCCGCCCGAGAGCCAGCAGATCGACGTGCTCAACATCTTCAACGACGGCTCCGTCGAGAACGGCGTCGGCACGATGACCGAGACCACGCTCACCGGCTACGGCATGGCGGGCGACCTCGATTTCGGCCCGCAGGCCGGCGACACCTTCGGCGAGAGCACGCAGGTCCCCGGCGGGATCAGCTGGGGCCGCATCACCTTCGGCGAGGGCGGCTTCTCGACGGACGCGGGCGAGAGCACCATCGAGGTGGTCAACGTCATGCTCGGGCAGGGCAACGACCACATGGACATCGAGGGGACGCTCAACAACGTCTCCGGCATCGACACGACCGGCCCGATCAGCGTCATCGTCGATCCCGATTTCGGCCAGGCGCTGACGCGCGACGGGATCGACTGGCTCGGCCTCGGCTTCCTGCCCGGCCAGACCGTGACGATCGACGGCCATGCCGGCCAGTGGACCGTCGCCTCGATCGAGGACGCGCTGACCCCGGAGGGGCGTGATCCCAACGACAACTCGCTTCTGCTCCTCACCGGTCCGGCGCTTCCGGCGCTGAGCGGCGAGGTCACGGTGCGCGCCGTCGACGCGCTGGTCGAGACGTCGGGCCGCTTCGCCGTCGCCTCCACCCACACCAGCGACACCGACGGCACGCCGCTGACCCTCACCACCATCACCCGCAGCGACGGCGGCGACTGGAACGACGACCACTTCCTGCCCGGCCACCTGGTGCGCATCGTCGGCGACGGGGCCGACCAGAACGTGCGCCTGCGCGAGATCAGCGCCGACGGCACCACGCTGATCGTCGACGGCGCGAGCCTCAGCGACGGCACGCTTGATCTGGAGCTGTCGGTGCAGGGGCCGCATGGCGGGCTGACGCTGGTGCACGGCGGCGGCAACATGCCCGTCAGCGTCACCGGCGAGACCTTCACCGAGCTCGAGGTCGAGGTGGAGATCGACGGCGAGATCGTCACCGTCAGCCGCGTGGTGCGGCTCGACGGGCTGGACTGGGAGACGGACGGCTTCGCGCCGGGCCAGTGGATCCAGTTCTGCGACGAGCCCTTCACCCGCCAGGTCATCGGCTTCGGCGACGTCGACCCGGCCGACTATCCCTCCGGCGTCGATCCGTTCTCCGGCTGGGGCATCGGCGCGGCGATCCTGCTGTCGGGGCCGCCGCTGTCGGAGGCGGGGCTGTCGGACTCCTGCACGATCTCGGCGAGCACGCCGAAGATCGTCACCACCGACATCACCATCGACATCGACGAGTGCTGCAAGGGCGAGCCGCTGCAGACCCTGACCCACACGGAGAACTGGGAGGAGCTCGGCTTCTACGTCGGCCAGCTCGTCACCATCGAGGGCGTGCCGGGGTACGTCGAGGTGCGGGCCATCGAGACCACGACGATGCTCGTCTACAGCGAGAACTTCGTGCGCCTCAGCGGCACCGTCTCGATCAGCGGCGGCAACGTCCACCAGAGCGGCGGCATCCTGATCGGCGGCGACACGTTCATCGTCACCGGCGGTGCCGGGCCGGACAGCCCGCTCGTCGTCTACGGCGACACCAGCCAGGACGGCAACTGGTACGCGGGCGAGCCGAACTCGGTGCTCGGCTACGATTTCGGCGAGAAGCCGTTCGATCCGTTCCCGCTGCTTCCCGACGACCAGAACGAGGACGACGAGTGGGTGATGCCCGTCGCCAACCCCTACGACTACGCCGGCAACGACGTCATCGACGCCTCGGCGCTGTTCGCCGACCTCGCCACCGACGACCTGCCGACCATCGGCCTCATCGCCTACGGCGGCGCGGGCGACGACCTCATCATCGGCAGCCAGGCCGGCGACCACCTCGCCGGCGGGTCGGGCAACGACGTGATCTTCGGCCAGCGCGGCACCGATCACATCTACGGCGACAGCGGCGTCAACGTCGACATCTTCACCCGCGCCCTGACGATCCCCGTGGAGGACGCGAGCCCGGCGCCCACCGTGCCCGAGCAGGTCGCCTCCGACGGCACCACGCTCGAGCCCAACCCCTCGCCGGTGCGCGACACGCTCGTCGCGGGCGACGACGTCATCTACGGCGACGGGCCGGGCACCGTCGACGGCGGCCCGACGGCCGACCACGGCGCGCTGCGCGACATCATCTTCGGCGACCACGGCCGGGTGGTGCAGATCGTCGAGGATCCGAACCTGCCGCCCGAGCTGCTGCAGAAGATCCAGACCACCGACTTCGAGTCCGTGGTGCTGATCGAGGCGCTGGCCCCGGCCAATGGCGGCAACGACACCGTCTTCGGCGGCGGCCAGCGCGACATCGTGATGGGCGGCGGCGGCGACGACGTGCTCGACACCGACGGCGGCGATCACACCAACGACGTGGTCTTCGGCGATTTCGGCCGCGTCACGATCAACGGCACCGCCGAGTTCGCGCCGCCTTCCGAGGCCGACCAGACCGGCGGCGAGTTCACCATCATCAGCTTCAACTTCGGCGCCCACCAGAAGGACAAGTACGGCGCCACCGACGTCGACGGCGTCGCGGGCACCGACCAGTCGATCTCCGACTTCCCGGCCCCGCGCGCGGGCAACTGGATCAACGTCGCCGGCGGCGCGGGGATCTGGGGCGACAGCGGCTACGAGCTGGTGACGGACGAGAACGGCACCATCGTGCCGGGCATCACCATGGGCTGGCGCGTGATCGACGACGGCCACTCGCACCACCACAAGCACGACACGTTCCACCATCACCATCACGGCGACGACGACGATCACGGCCATCATCACGGGGACGACGACGATCATGGCCACGGTCACCACGGCCACCACGGTCACCATGACCACCATCACGACAGCCATGCCGCGTGGTCGTTCCACCACGGCAACCACGAGCACGGCCACGGCCACGGTCACTACGACCACAAGCACCATGCCGCCGAGGTCGAGAACCACGACCGGCTCAACCCCGACAGCGACGAGGACGGCGCGCTGTTCGAGGGCTACCTCGCCGCGAAGAACGACAGCCAGACCATCGAGATCACCGTCGAGGGCCTGCGCGACCACTTCGAGAGCTACGACGTCTACCTGTACCTCGACGCCGACAACAGGGACTCCGCCAAGTACGGCGAGAGCCTGAAGCTGGTGAAGATCGGGCAGGACGGGAAGGTCTGGCTGCACGACAACAAGGGCACCAACTTCGACGGCGACTACACCCGCGTCACCACCGACGATCCGCGCTTCGCCGACAACGGCAACGTCGTGGGGCAGGCGGGGATGATCGACGGGCGGCTCGTCATCACCATCGAGGTCGCCGAGCACTGGGACGACGGCTACAACCGCGCCACCGTGGCGGGGATGCAGATCGTCGGGCGCTCCTACCCGATCGACATCGCCGAGAGCACCTTCCTCGACGTGGGCGGCAACGACTCGATCCGCACCGGCGGCGGCGACGACGTGGTCTTCGGCGGGCACGGCAACGACAAGATCGTCGCGTCGGGCGACGCCGACGTGGGCCATCTCGATAACGACGCGGTCTTCGGCGACAACGGCCGCGCCACGTTCCTGCGCACGCCGGAAGCGTTCCAGATCGTCGACGTGCCGTTCGACGCGCCCTCGGCCAGCGATCCGACGGGCGGCGAGTACGCCATCGTCAGCTTCAACTTCGGCGCCGGCACCGACGACACCGACGTGACCGGCACCGCCGGCACCGCGGTCAGCGTCAACGGCGACGCCCCGGCCCCGCGCGCGGGCGGCTGGATCAACCTCGAGGGCGGCTCCGACCACTTCGCCGACCAGCGCGGCGAGTGGGTGACGGACGAGGCCGACGAGGTGCTCGAGGGCATCACGGTGAGCTGGCACGCCAAGGGCGACCACCACCACCACCACCACGGCGACGATGACGACCACGGCCATGGCGACGACGACGATCATGGCCATCATCACGGAGACGATGACGACCACGGTCACCACCATCATCACCACCACGGCGCCACCGACACCCACGACGAGCTCGAGCCGACCGACCAGGATTACGCGCTCTTCGAGGGCTACCTGACGGCCAAGCGCAAGGACACGATCACCGTCACCGTCGACGGGCTGCGCGACCACTTCGAGAGCTACGACGTCTATGTCTACCTCGACGGCGACGACGCCCATTCGGGCCGCGCCGACAAGGCGGGCGTGCAGATCGTGCGCATCGGCCACGACGGCGCGGTCTACCTGACCGACGCGCCGGGCATGCACTTCGACGGCAGCTACGACGTCGCCTCCAGCACCGATCCGCTCGCGCCCGACGCGGGGCAGGTGGTCGGCTCGGCGGCGATGGTCGACGGCCTGCTGCACATCACGATCGACGTGCCCAACGACAGGCACAACAAGCACAACGTCCCCGTCGTCTCGGGCGTGCAGATCGTCGGCAAGCGCCCGACCCTGACCACCACGGTCGACATCCTGCGCGAGCCCGGCGAGCTCGGCGGGCTGCGCGAGATGGAGACCCTGACCGGGCCCGAGGGCGACGGCTTCACCTGGGACGACCTGATCCTGACCGGCAACGGCGAGGACGCCGCGATCGGCGGGCAGGGGTCGGACTGCATCGACGTCGGCAACCGCGGCCCGCACAACGGCGTCGACGACGCCGTCTCGGGCGACGACGTGCGCACGCTCGGCGTCAACTTCGGCAGCAACGTCGCCGAGGGTTATGTCGAGGGCACCCTCGGCTATGTCGCCGCCGACGGCTGGTACAACTTCGTCAACGACAACAAGGCCGACCACCACCACTATAACGGCGCCGACCCGCACGGCGACCACCACCACCATCACGGCGACGACGACGACCACGGGCATCACCACGGCGACGACGACGACCACGGCCACCATCACCACGGCCACGGCCACCATCACCATCACCATCACCACGGCCACGGCCACCATCACCACCACCACCATCACAACGCCGAGCGGCTCGTTACCGCCGAGGGCGTGACCATCACCGTCGGCCAGGATCTCGACGACCACCACAAGACCAAGGCGGCCAAGCTCGACGACCATGCCGAGATCGATCCGGACACCCAGAACGGCCGGATGATGAACGGCTCGGTCACCGCGACGGGCAAGTCGGTGCTGGGCGTCGACGTCGGCAACGTCTCGGCGGCGGTGGGCGACGGGCCCTACGACGTCTACCTCTACCTCGACGGCGAGAACGCCGACGCCGCCAAGCACCACGCCTCGTTCCGGCTGGTGACGCTCGACGGCGACGGCGTCGACGCCTACGATCCGCGCGGCTTCACCTTCGACGGCGAGTTCGTGTCCTACGACCCGGCCGACCCGACGAAGCCGGCGAACGTGGTCATCTTCCGCAACGTGGTGGGCGACGACTTCTCGGTGCGCATCGAGGAGCAGGCCAAGCATCACCACCACCACGACGACGACCACGGCCACCATGGCGACGACGACGACCATGGCCACGGCCACGGCCATCACCACCACAAGCACGGCGAGCACTCCACCGCGCTGCCGTCGCTGGCGGGGCTGCAGATCGTCGGCGGGGCGGACAAGGACGAGATCGTGCCGCAGGGCGACCGCGACGCGGACCGCGTGCTGGGCGATCAAGGCCACATCCGGCTCTTCGACCGCGGCGTCTACGAGATGATCGCCGAGCCGCGCGGCGCGCTGGATGCCGACGACCGCATCAAGGGCGGCGAGGACGGCGACGTGCTGATCGGCGGCGACGGCGCCGACACGATCAAGGGCCAGATGGGCGACGACGTCATGACCGGCGACAACGCCCGCGCGATCCTGTTCGACGGCGACGTCGTCGGGGTGGGCCCGCACGACAACCTGCACGACCACCACGCGCACCACCATTCCGACGATCATCACCACCACCACCACGGCGACGACGACGATCACGGCCACGGGCACGGGCACCACGGCCACAAGCACGGCTCGTTCGACCCGTGGCACGTGTTCGGGCTGCAGCTCCTGGAGCCGGGCATCGGCGGCGACGACGTCCTCGAGGGCGGCATGGGCGATGACACGATGTGGGGTCAGCTCGGCGACGACACCTACGTCTTCGCCGGCGACCGGCTCGGCAGCGACTACGTCATCGAGGCGGGCGACCAGCATCACCACCACGGCGACGACGACGACCACGGCCATGGTGACGACGACGACCACGGCCACCACGGCCACCACGGGCACCACGGCCACGGCCACGGCCATCACCACCACCACGCCCCGGCCGAGTACGCCCGCGATACCGGCGACACGCTCGACTACAGCCGCTTCACCGGCGGCGGGATCGATGTCCATCTCGGCCAGGAGACCAGCCAGACCGTCAACGGCAAGGTTTCGAAGGGCGACGTCGCCTCGGTCATCACCCTGTTCTACGAGGACGCGATCGAGGACGTGGCGGGCTCGCAGCAGCACGACCACATCCACGGCAACAGCCGCAACAACGCGCTGATCGGCAATTTCGGCGACGACTGGATCGACGGTGCCGGCGGCAGCGACCTGCTCGACGGCGGCGCCGGGGACGACTGGCTCTATTCCGGCCACGACCACCATGGCGACGACGACGATCACGGGCACGGGGACGACGACGACCACGGGCACGGCGACGACGACGATCATGGCCACCATCACGGCGACGATGACGACCACGGCCACCACCACGGCGTCTCGGACACCGACCGCCACGTGATCCTCGGCGGCTCGGGCGACGACCACATCTACGGCGGCAAGGGCAACGATCTGCTCGACGGCGAGTCCGGGGCCGACTTCATCGACGGCGGCGGCAACGAGAACAAGGGCACCACCTACACCAAGGAGAAGAAATGGGTGAAGTGGGGCCGCTGGTGGGGCTACTGGAAGACGGTGAAGACCGAGCACAAGGACACCAGCACCGGTGACGTCATCCTCGGCGGCGACGGCTGCGACGACATCCGCGCCAGCGGCGAGCAGAACATCATCGAGGGCGGCGCCGAGCACGACCACATCAAGGTCGGCAAGAACCAGAAGCTGGTCGCCCAGGACTTCCTGACCGAGACGCAGCGCGACGCGGCGATCACCGCGCAGCTCGACGCCTTCGCCGACAAGTTCGACCGGCTCGACTTCGTCGTGGACGACCTGCCCGGGGCCTCGGTCGGGGCACGGACCGCGGGCTTCGTCGCCAGCGTCCCGGCCCCGCCGGAATGCGGCGAGGTGGTGCCGGTCGACACCCCCGACGACGGCTGCGGCGATCATCACCACCATCACGGTGACGACGACGACCACGGCCATCACCACGGCGACGACGACGATCACGGCCACCATCACTGGCACCACGGCCACCATCACCACGGGCACGGGCACCACGGCCATGGCCATCACGGGCACCACGGCCATCACGGGCACCACGGGCACCTGGTGGCGTCGCGGCCCGCGGCCGGGGCAGCGCCGGCGAGCACGCTGCGCGCCGCCGAGGCGAGCTTCATGCTCGACGCCGCCCGCGAGGCCTGGCGCGCGACGGGCGGGCTCGACGCGGTGCAGCTGGCGCGGCTCGACGCGGCGACGGTCAGCGTCGCCGACCTGAGCGGCGACCGGCTCGGCGTGACCGACGGCACCAGCATCACCGTCGATCTCGACGCGGCGGGGCATGGCTGGTTCGTCGACGTGCAGCCGGCGGAGAGCGACGCCTACGCGCCGGATGCCGACGGGGTGCAGCGCGCGGTTGCCGGGAGCGGCGCGGAGGGGGCGATGGACCTCTACACCGTGCTG
Organism: Oceanicola granulosus HTCC2516; assembly: GCF_000153305.1. Classification (GTDB taxonomy): domain Bacteria; phylum Pseudomonadota; class Alphaproteobacteria; order Rhodobacterales; family Rhodobacteraceae; genus Oceanicola; species Oceanicola granulosus. Next base: position 119,393 of record NZ_CH724110.1, on the reverse strand, counting down.
CTGCACGAGCTCGGCCACACGCTCGGCTTCACCCACCTGCCCGAGGCGATGCCCGGTCACGTGATGTCCGACACGCTCGAGCCGGGGACGCGGGCGACGATGCCGCAATCGCTGGTCTACGACGAGGCGACGGGGACGTTCGTCGATCCCGACACCGCGCTGAGCCTGCAGGCGCACGGGGTGCCGCAAGCCTTGCCCGAACCGCCCGAGCCCGTGCAAGCTGAGGACGACACGCCGAGGGGCCGCATCGTATGGACCGAAAAGACCTCCGCCTTCCTGGGCCGCTTCGCCTCCTACTTCTCGTGAGGCCGCGATGAGCGGCGCGGACCCGACGAGCCTGAACGTCGGCCGCGCCGCGGGGCAGGGGGAGGCGGCGAACGTCGAGCAGCCGCCCGAGCGGGTCGATTATGCGCTGCTCGACCAGTCGCTGTGGAACGCCTTCCGCGCCGCGTCCGACCCCGTCGCCTACGTGCGCGCCTGGCTGGCGCTGCAATGCCGGCAGGTGCCCGGCACCCGCGCCGCCGTCGCGGTGCTCGGCGCGCCCGAGACCGGCCCCTTCACCCCCGCCGCCACCTGGCCCGCCGACGACGCCGCGCCGCCGGCGCTGATGCGCGCCGCCGAGGACGCGCTGGCGCGGCGCGAGACGGTGCTGCAATCGGCGGGCGGGGGCGCGGAGAATCTGCTGGCGCTGCCGGTCCTCGTCGACGGCGCGCTCTACGGCTGCGTCGCGCTCGCCTTCCAGGGCAGCGCGGGCGCGGCGGCCGAGGCGACGCGGCGGCTGCGCTGGGGGCTGGGCTGGCTCGAGAGCCTGCTGCGCCGCGAGCAGGGCGGCCGCGACGCCGCGCTGCGCGACCGGACCATGCGGGCGCTCGACTTCGTCGCCATCGTGCTCGGCGCGCGCCGCTTCGAGCAGGCCTGCACCCGGCTCGCCACCGAGCTCGCGCGCGAGCTGGAATGCGATCCCGTCGCCGTCGGCATCCTGCGCCGCAAGCGGGTGCGGGTGCGCGCGGTGAGCCACTCGGCCGACTTCGGCCGCCGCATGAACCTCGTGCGCGACATGGGGCTGGCGATGGACGAGGCGCTCGACCAGCACGACATCGTCCACTTCCCGCCGCCCGAAGGCTGGGACTACCGCGTCACGCGGATGCACGAGGACCTCGCGCTCGCCCACCGCACCGGCAGCGTGCTGACCGTGCCGATGCCCGCCGGCAGCGCCGCCGGCGACGACGACCGGATGCTCGGCGCGATCACGCTGGAGCGGCGCGCGCGCACCCGCTTCTCCGACGAGACGGTCGAGTTGGTCGACGTCATCGCCGCGATGGTCGGACCGATCCTCGAGGAGAAGCGGCGCAACGACCGCTCGATCCTGACCAAGGTGGTCCACGCCATCGGCGGCGGCCTGTGGCGGATCTTCGGGCCGCGCCATGCCGGGCTGAAGATCGCCACGCTGGTGCTCGCGGGGCTGGTCTACCTCGCCATGACCGTCACCACGACCTTCGCCATCGGCTCGCCGGCGCGGATCGAGGGGCTGGTGCAGCGCTCCGTCGTCGCGCCGTTCAGCGGCTACCTCGCCACCGAGTCGGCGCGGGCGGGCGACGAGGTCGCCGCCGGGGAGATCATCGCCACGATCAACGACCAGGACCTGCAGCTCGAGAAGCTGCGCCTCGAGACCGCGCGCCGCCAGCGCGAGGCGGAGTACGACGAGGCGCTCGCCACCCGCGAGCTCGCCACCGCGACGATCCTGCGCCGCCAGATCGAGCAGGTCGACAGCCAGCTCGCGCTGATCGAGGAGCAGCTCGCCCGCACCCGCATCCGCGCGCCGTTCGACGGGTTCGTCGTCGAGGGCGACCTCAGCCAGCGCGTCGGCTCGTCGCTCGACCGGGGGCAGGAGCTGTTCAAGATCGCGCCGCTCGACGCCTACCGGGTGGTGCTCGAGGTCGACGAGCGCGACATCGCGCAGGTGGAGCCGGGGCAGGAGGGGGCGCTGCGGCTGTCGGCGCGACCGGGCGAGACGCTGGACTACGCCGTGACCCGGCTGACGCCGATCGCCGAGGCCCGCGACGGGCGCAACTTCTTCCGCGTCGAGGCGGCGCTCGACACGGTGCCCGACTGGGTCTCGCCGGCAATGGAGGGCGCGGCGCGCACCCGCGTCGACGAGCGCCTCGCGGTCGAGGTCTGGACCCGCCGCTTCACCGACTGGCTGCGGCTCGCGCTCTGGCGCGTGCAGCCCTGAGCCGATGGCGGCCGGCGGCTCCTTTCATTCCGACCAGTGGCACCGCGTCGCCGCGCTGCGCCCGCGCCTGCGCCAGCACGCCCGCATCTTCCGCACGCACTATCGCGGCCAGCTCTGGTACGTGCTGCAGGACCGCACCTCGGGCCGCTTCCACCGCTTCACGCCCGAGAGCTACTTCGTGCTGTCGATGTTCGACGGCAGCCGCACCCTGCAGGAGGTCTGGGATACCTCCTGCGCCGAGCTCGAGTCGGACGCGCTGAGCCAGAACGAGGTGATCTCGCTGCTCGGCCAGCTCCACGGCGCCGACGTGCTGATGGGCGACTTGCCCCCCGACATCGACGAAATGGCCGAGCGCGGCCGCAAGATGCGGCGCAAGAAGCGGGTGATGAGCCTGATGAACCCGCTCGCCGTGCGGGTGCCGATGTTCGACCCGGAGGGCTTCCTGCGGGTGACCGCGCCGCTGGTGCGGCCGGTGCTGTCGTGGTTCGGGCTGCTGGTGTGGGTCGCCGTGGTGGCCTACGGCGTCGCGCTCGCGGTGGTCAACTGGGAGGGGCTGACGACCGGCATCGCCGACCGGGTGCTGAGCGCCGAGAGCCTCGTGCTGCTGCTGCTCGCCTACCCCGTCGTGAAGGCGCTGCACGAGCTGGGCCACGCCTACATGATCAAGCGCTGGGGCGGCGAGGTCCACGAGATCGGGCTGATGTTCCTCGTCTTCATGCCCGTGCCCTACATCGACGCCTCCGACAGCCTGTCGTTCCAGTCCAAGTGGCAGCGCGCCGCCGTGGCGGGGGCGGGGATCATGGTCGAGGCGATGCTCGCGGCGATCGCGGTGATGGTGTGGGACGGGGCCGAGTCGGGGCTGGTGCGGGCCTTCGCCTTCAACGTGATCCTGATCGGCGGCGTCTCGACTCTGTTCTTCAACGGCAATCCGCTGCTGCGCTTCGACGGCTACTACGTCCTGTCCGACCTGATCGAGATCCCCAATCTCGGGCGGCGGGCGAACCAGTATCTCGGCTACCTCGCGCAGCGCTACCTGCTCGGCGTCGAGGAGCCGAAGAACCCGGCCACCGCGCCCGGCGAGCCGGCGTGGTTCACCTTCTACGCCATCGCGGCCTTCCTCTACCGGCTGGTGATCTTCTCGGCGATCGTGCTGCTGGTGGCGTCGCGGTTCTTCTTCGTCGGGGTGATCCTGGCGATGTGGACGGTGTTCCTGATGTTCGTCCTGCCGATGCTCAAGCACCTGTGGTTCGTGCTGACCGCGCCGCAGCTGCGCCGGCGGCGCGGGCAAGCGGTGGCGCGGGTGGGCGCGGCGCTGGCGGTGGTGGCGGGGCTGCTGTTCGTGCAGCCGGTGCCGTTCTCGACTCTGGCCGAGGGGGTGACGCTGGTGCCCGGCTCGGCGACGATCCGGCCCGACGCCGACGGCACCGTGACCGGCCTCGCCGTCGAGCAGGGGCAGGAGGTGGCGGCCGGCGACGTGCTGCTGACGCTGGAAGACCCGATGCTCGACGCCCGCGTGACCCTGCTCGAGGCGACGGCCGCCGAGCTGCGCGAGCGCGCCGCCACCGCCGCCGCGCGCGATCCCAACGCCGCGCGCATCGCCCGCGAGGAGCTCGCCGCCGCCGAGGCCGACCTCGCCCTCGCCCTCGAGCGGCGCGACGCGCTGACGGTGCGGGCGGGCGCGGCGGGGCAGGTGGTGCTGGCGCAGCCGCGCGATCTGGCCGGCCGGTTCGTGCGGCAGGGCGAGACGCTGGGCTACGTCACCACCTTCACCGATCCGCTGGTGCGCGCCGTGGTACCCGAGCGCGACGCCGACCTCGTGCTCAAGGAGACCAAGCGGATGGAGCTGCGCTTCGCCTCGCGCCCCGAGGAGGTGCTGGCGGCGCGGATCGTGCGCGAGGTGCCGGCCCTGTCGGGAACGCTGCCCTCGCGCGCGCTCGCCACCGAGGGCGGCGGCCGGGTGGTGCTCGATCCCAGTTCGCCCTCCGGCGCGCGCGCGCTCGGCAACCTGCTCCACCTCGAGGTGGGCGTCGCGCCGGGCACGGCCTTCGAGACCATCGGCGAGCGGGTCCACGTGCGCTTCGTGCACGAGCCCGCCTCGCTCGCCGGCCGGCTCTACCGGCGGCTGCGGCAGGTGTTCCTGGATCAATTCGACATGTAGCGCTCTTCGGACTCGATTTGCGGCCCGATCCGGCGCATGTTCGGGTGGGACCAGTACGGATTTCGCGTAATATTATTTTCCAGAGGGGACTTACCGATGACCACGCAACTGCTGTTCTACCAGAACCCGACGCCCGTCAGCTCCGAGCGGCACCTCAAGACCAGCGTCAAGACAGGCGGGGATTTCAGCTTCGCCAAGTCGGTCAACTCCGTGCCGCTGGTGGCCGCGGAATTCGCCGAGGCGGGGGCCGAGTTCCCGATCGTCTTCGCCGGCGAGGGCGACACGGTGGTGCCGACGGTGATCCTCGGCGCCATGGGCTCGGAGAACGCCTACATCGACGACGACGGCAAGTGGACGGCAAAGTACATGCCGCTGTTCATCCGCCGCTACCCGTTCGTGTTCAGCCACCAGACCTCGGAGGGGCAGCTGATCCTGCACGTCGACGAGGCCTATTCGGGCGTCAACAAGGACGACCGGGGCGAGCGGCTGTTCGACAGCGACGGCAGCCAGACCCAGTACCTCAAGAGCGTGCTGCGCTTCCTCGAGGACTACCAGCTCAAGTTCAATCGCTCCCAGCAATATTGCAAGCGGCTGGTGGAGCACGACCTGCTGCGGCCGATGGAGGCGCAGTTCACCCTGCCCAGCGGCGAGCGGCGCAAGCTCACCGGCTTCCGCACGGTCGACCGCGACAAGCTGAAGGCGCTCGGGCAGGACGTGGTCGAGCAGATGCTGCGCACCGACGAGCTGGAATGCACCTTCCTGCACCTCGCCTCGCTGCGCCATTTCGCCTCCGTGGCCGAGCGCTCGGGCGGCGGCAAGACCGCCGAGGCGCCGACGCCGGATGCGGCAGAGGCGCAAGAGGGCGTCGTCGAGGATGTCGACGGCTGAGGCGCCGCCCTGGGCCGGGGCGCCCGCCGGCGCGGGCGTCCCGCCGCGCTACGAGCCCTACGCGGAGCGCCATGACGCGCCGCTGCAGGGGCTCGACGAGACGCTGGCCGAGTGGCTGGCGCCGCTGCGCCGGCGTCTGACCCGGCCGCGCCGCTGGCGCTATCACCGCCTGACCCGCCGCTGCGCCCGGCGCGCGCCCGCGCTGGCGGCGCTCGACGAGGCCGGCCTCGCCGCCGAGACCCTGCGCGTGCGCCGCGCCCTGCGCCGCCGCGCGGGCCGGGCCGACGCGCGCCTCGCCGCGGTGGCGCTGGTGCGCGAGCTGTGCGGGCGCACGCTCGGGATGACTCCCTACGACGTGCAGGTCTTCGCCGCGCTGGCGCTGCTCGACGGGCACCTCGCCGAGATGGAGACCGGCGAGGGCAAGAGCCTCGTCGCCGCGATGGGGGCCGCCGCCGCCGCGCTCGGGGGCGAGCCGGTCCACGTGGTGACGGTCAACGACTACCTCGGTGCGCGCGACGCCGAGAGCTTCGCGCCGCTGTTCGACGCGCTCGGGCTGCGCCACGGCAGCATCGTCCACGAGACCACCCCCGCCGAGCGCCGGGTGCTCTACGGCCACGACATCGTCTACATCTCCAACAAGGAGCTCGCCTTCGACCACCTGCGCGACCGGGTCCGGATGGGCGGCGCGCCCGACCGGCTGCGGCTCAAGCTCGACCGGCTGGGCGGCGCGGCCGCCGGGGGCGAGGCGCCGGTCATGGCGGGGCTCGCCTTCGCCATCGTCGACGAGGCCGACTCGGTGCTGATCGACGAGGCCCGCACGCCGCTGATCCTCAGCCAGGAGACCGACGCCGCCGCCGAGGAGGCGACCGCGCGCCAGAGCTTCGCGCTGCTCGACGCGCTCGAGGAGGGGCGCGACTACAAGGTCGACCTGCGGGAGCGGCGCACCACGATCACCCCGCGCGGCCGCGCGCGGCTGGAGGGGCTGGCCGAGGGGCTGGCGGCGGAGTGGCAGAACCGCATCCGCCGCGAGGAGGCCGTGCGCAACGCGGTCCACGCCCGCCGCTTCCTGACGCTGGGCGACCAGTACGTGATCCGCGACGGCGAGATCGTCATCGTCGACGAATATACCGGCCGCCTGATGCCCGAGCGCAGCTGGTCGGGGGGCATCCACCAGCTCGTGGAGGTCAAGGAGGAGGTGACGGTCACGAGCCGCAAGCTGACCATCGCGCGGCTCACCTACCAGCGCTTCTTCGCCCGCTACCGGCGGCTCGCGGGGATGACCGGCACCGCCCGCGAAGTGGCGGGCGAGCTGGCGGCGACCTACGGGCTCGGCACCCTGTCGGTGCCGCCGCGCCTGCCCTCGCGCGCGCGCCGCGGCGGCACCCGCATCCTGCGCGACGGCGCCGCCAAGGCCGCCGCCATCGCCGCCCGGGCCGAGGCGCTGGCCGGGCAGGGGCGGGCGGTGCTGATCGGCACCCGCACCGTCGCGGCGTCGGAGGAGATCGCCGCCGCGCTCGAGGCGCGGGGGGTGGCGCACAGCGTGCTCAACGCGCTGCAGGACGCCGACGAGGCCGCCATCGTCGCCGCCGCCGGCGCGCCGGGGCGGGTCACGGTGGCGACGAACATGGCCGGGCGCGGCACCCACATCACCGTCGCCCCCGAGGTGCTCGAGGCGGGCGGGCTGCACGTGATCCTGACCGAGCGCCACGACAGCACCCGCATCGACCGCCAGCTGATCGGGCGCACCGCGCGGCAGGGCCAGCCGGGCTCGTCGGAGGAGATCCTGTCGGCCGACGACGCGCTGCTCGCGCCGGTGCGGCGGACGCTGGCGGGGCGGGCGTCGCGGCTGCCGGGGCCGGTGGGGGTCTGGGCGACGAAGCGGGCCTTCGCGCGGGCGCAGCGGGTGGCGACGCGGGCCAACCAGGAGGCGCGCCGGGCGCTGCAGCGCCACGACAAGTCGATCGACACGATGATGGCCTTCAGCGGCCGCCCCGAGTGACGCCCCCCTTGCGCCCGTCGCCGTCCCGCAGCACGGTCGGTCATATGACAGAGCGTTCCCCCGAGCTGCAGAGCTTCCTCGCCGCCGCCGAGACGGCCTTTCGCACCCACGCCGTCGACGACCGCTCGCGGCGCTCCATCGAGGCGGGCTTCGCGCGGCTCGCGACGCCGGGCGAGATGTCGGAGGAGCCGCCCGGACGGCTTCCGGTCTGCGACCGGCTGCTGCCCGACCTGCTCGCGCCCGGCGCGGTGAAGGACGGGCTGGCGCCGCTGGTGAGCGCATTCGACGGGCTGGAGCCGTCGCTGACGTGGCGCGGCCGGCCGGGCGGGGAGGGCGCGTCGGAGGGGTTCGCCGAGGGCCACGCCAACTGCCTCGCCGTCGGCCCGGGCGGGCGCGAGCGGCGGACGGACGTGTGGCTGGGCGCGTCGCTGCTGGCGCCGGGCACGCGCTACCCCGACCACGACCACCCGCCCGAGGAGACCTACCTCGTGCTGACCGAGGGCGACTTCTGGCAGGCCGGCGGCGACTGGTTCACCCCCGGCCCGGGCGGCTCCTTCTACAACCCGCCCGGCATCCGCCACGCCATGCGCTCGGGCGAGGCGCCGCTGCTGGCCTTCTGGCTGCTGGTCGCCTGAGGCCGGTCAGGCCTCGCCGTCGTCCTCGCCGCCGAGCCCGGTGAAGGCCGACAGCGCGGCGGTCGTTTCGAGCAGCGCGGCGGTGGCGGTGTCGAGGTCGGGCGCGTCGGACGGCTCGCGCAGGGAGATGTAGGGGATCGTCAGCGCCGCCATCGCCTCGCCGTTGGGCGCGAGGACGGGGGCGGAGAGGTTGGTCACGCCGACGGTCTGCGCCGAGGGCTTCGCCTCGTGGCCGCGCGCGCGGATCTGCTCGAGCTGGGCCTCCATCTCGGGCGTCAGGGCCGGCACGTCGGCCCCCGCCTCGCGGCTCTCGGCGAGCATCCTCTGGCGGCGCTCGGGGCTGGCGAAGGCGAGCAGCACGTTGCCCGAGCCGGTGGTGAGCAACTCGAGATGCGAGCCGACACGGATCGAGATGCCCCAGTAGCCCGGCGCCTCCTGCTGGGCGATGACCACGGCCTTGCCCCGGTCGAACACGACGAGCTGGTTGGCCTGCAGCGCCTTGAACGCGAGCTCGCGCATCAGCGGCGTGGCGAGCGAGGCGAGGCGGCGGGTGGGGGCGTGGGCCTGGGCGAGGCCGAACAACTTCAGCGTCAGCGCGTAGCGGTCGCCATCGACGCGGGCGACGTAGCCGCGGCGCGACAGCCGGTCGAGCATCCTGTAGAACTCGTTGGGGCTGCGCCCCAGGTGCTTGGCAATCTCGGCCTGGGTCAGCCCGCCCTCGATGCCCGAGAGCAGCTCGAGGATGTCGAGCCCCTTGTCCAGCGCCGGGGCGCGGTAGCGGTCGGTGGTGTCGGTCATCTGTCCCTCCCGGCGGGCTCGTTCGTCGGCGGCGGCAGCGCGCGACCCGAGAAAGGTCGTTGACAGCACCGCCGTGCAATTTCTATATAAACCCCATCTTTACAAGTGAAGCAATAACGACGGGCGAGAGCACATGAGCGACCTCACCGGACAGACCGTCCTCATCACCGCCGCCGCGCAGGGGATCGGCCGCGCCTCCGCGCTCGCCTTCCGCGACGCCGGCGCGCGGGTCATCGCCACCGATATCAACGAGGACGCGCTGTCCGGGCTCGAGGGCTGCGAGACGCACCGGCTCGACGTGCTCGACGATGCCGCCGTCGCCGACTTCTGCGGGCAGGCGGGGGCGGTCGACATCCTGTTCAACTGCGCCGGCGTCGTCCATGGCGGCACCATCCTCGACGCGCCGATGAGCGATCTCGACTTCGCCATCGATCTCAACGTCAAGGCGATGATCCGCACCATCCGCGGCGTGCTGCCGGGGATGCTCGAGCGGGGCAGGGGGGCGATCATCAACATGAGCTCGGTCGCCAGCAGCGTGAAGGGCGTGCCCAACCGCTTCGTCTACACCGCCTCCAAGGCCGCCGTGCTCGGGCTGACCAAGTCGGTCGCGGCCGACTACGTCACCCGGGGCATCCGCTGCAACGCCATCTGCCCGGGCACCGTCCAGAGCCCGTCGCTCGACGAGCGGCTCGCGGCGACGGGCGACTACGACAAGGCCCGCGCCGACTTCATCGCCCGCCAGCCCATGGGCCGGATCGGCGAGGCCGAGGAGATCGCCGATCTCGCGGTCTACCTCGCGGGCGCGACTTACACGACAGGACAGGCCGTCTGCATCGACGGCGGCTGGACGATCTGAAGGGACCAACCACATGAAACTGCTTCGCTACGGCGAGCCGGGCGCCGAAAAGCCCGGCATCCTCGACGCCGACGGCACCATCCGCGACCTCTCGGGCCTCGTGCCCGATCTCGCCGGCGAGGTGCTCCACCCCGAGGGCCTCGCGCGCATCGCCGAGGCCGACGTCTCGGCGCTGCCCAGGGTCGAGGGCGATCCGCGCCTCGGCCCGCCGATCGCCGGGACGGGCAAGTTCATCTGCATCGGCCTCAACTACGCCGACCACGCCGCCGAGAGCGGCATGGACGTGCCGCCCGAGCCGGTGATCTTCATGAAGGCCACCTCCGCGATCTGCGGCCCCAACGACCCCATCGTCATCCCGCGCGGCTCCGAGAAGACCGACTGGGAAGTCGAGCTCGCCGTCATCATCGGCAAGAAGGCCAAGTACGTCTCCGAGGCCGACGCGATGGACCACGTCGCCGGCTACGCGATCACCAACGACGTCTCCGAGCGCGCCTTCCAGGCCGAGCGGGCGGGCCAGTGGACCAAGGGCAAGAGCTGCGACAACTTCGGCCAGATCGGCCCCTGGCTCGTGACCAAGGACGAGGTCGCCGACCCGCAGAAGCTCAAGATGTGGCTGACGGTGAACGGCGAGACGATGCAGAACGGCTCGACCGAGACGATGGTCTACGGCGTCGCCCACCTGGTCCACTACCTCAGCCAGTTCATGACGCTCCACCCAGGCGACGTCATCTCCACCGGCACGCCTCCCGGCGTCGGGCTCGGCATGAAGCCGCAGCGCTACCTCAAGCCCGGCGAGGTCGTCGAACTCGGCATCGAGGGGCTCGGCCAGCAGCGCCAGGACGTGGTGGCCGACAAATGAGCCGCATCACCGGCCTGACCACCTGGGATCTGCGCTTTCCCTCCGAGGGCGGGCTGGACGGGTCGGACGCGATGAACCCGGACCCGGTCTACTCCGCCGCCTACCTGCGGCTGGAGACGGACGGCGGCCACGAGGGGCACGGGCTCACCTTCACCATCGGGCGCGGCAACGAGCTCTGCGTGGCCGCCATCGAGGCGCTGCGCGGGGCCGTGGTCGGGCGCGACACCGACGATCTGCGCGCCGATCCGGCCGGGTTCTGGCGCGCGATCACCGGCGACAGCCAGCTGCGCTGGGTCGGCCCCGAGAAGGGCGTGATCCACCTCGCCGCCGGGGCCGTCGTCAACGCCATCTGGGACCTGCTCGCCCGCGAGGCCGGCAAGCCGGTCTGGCGGCTGGTCGGCGAGATGAGCCCCGAGGAACTCGTCGCCATCCCCGACTTCCGCTACATGGGCGACTACCTCGACCGCGCCGAGGCGCTTGAGCTGCTGCAGGAGGCCGCCCCGGGCAAGGCCGACCGCATCGCCACGCTCGAGGCCGAGGGCTACCCCTGCTACACGACCTCCGCCGGCTGGCTCGGCTACCCCGACGACAAGCTGCGGCGGCTCTGCCGCGAGGCCCGGGCGGCGGGCTTCGGCCACGTCAAGATGAAGGTCGGCCGCGACCTCGACGACGACATCCGCCGCCTGACCATCGCCCGCGAGGAGCTGGGCGAGGACATCACGCTGATGATCGACGCCAACCAAGTCTGGGAAGTGCCGCAGGCCGTCGACTGGGTGAAGCGGCTCGCCTTCGCGCGGCCCTGGTTCATCGAGGAGCCGACCAGCCCCGACGACGTGCTCGGCCACAAGGCGATCCGCGAGGCGGTCGCGCCGATCAAGGTGGCGACGGGCGAGATGTGCCAGAACCGGGTGATGTTCAAGCAATTCATCGCCGCCGGCGCCATCGACGTGGTGCAGATCGATTCCTGCCGTCTCGGCGGGCTCAACGAGGTGCTCGCGGTGCAGCTCATGGCCGCCAAGGCCGGCCTGCCGGTGTGGCCCCACGCCGGCGGCGTCGGCCTGTGCGAGTACGTGCAGCACCTCAGCATGATCGACTACGTCGCCGTGGCCGGCACCCGCGAGGGCCGGGTGATCGAGTTCGTCGACCATCTCCACGAGCACTTCACCGACCCCTGCATCGTGCGCGACGGCGCCTACATGGCGCCCTCGGCCCCCGGCTTCTCCAGCGAGATCCGCGCCGAGACCCGCGCCCGCTTCGCCCATCCGGCCGAAGCCACGGCCGCCGAGTAAGGGATCAGCCGCCGAACAGGCGGCTGTCCCACCAGACCGGCGTCTCGAGGCCGGGCCGGATCGCGGCGAAGTCGGGGTGCGCGGTGTTGAACAGCACGTTGCGCTCCATCGGCGCGATCGCGCTCGGCACCAGCAGCAGCGCCGAGCGCCCCTCCTGCGCCCAGCGGTGCCCGAAGGCGGCGGCGCCGGGGCTGCCGGGCGCGCGCCAGTCCGGCGCCTGGTGCTCGGCGAACACCTCGTAGGCCGTCCCGGCGGGCACCGCGATCTCGATGAAGTGCTGGCCCGTCGGCAGCAGCCCCTGGAAATGCGCGAGCTTCTCCAGCATCGCCGTCGCGTAGCTCGCGCTGGCGTAGATCACCGGGTCGCCCGCCAGGTGCCAGCGCCCCCCGGCCAGCCGCGCACCGCCGTCGCTCCAGATCTCAAACCGGCCCTCCGGGTCGCCGATCCGCCAGGCGGTCAGCCCGTCGGGCAGGCGGCGGTGGGTCATCTCAGGCGGCGAACCCCGCGTCGGCGGCGTCGAGCAGCGCCAGCACCGCGTCGGCCCCCGCCGAGCTCGACGTCGCCAGCGCCAGTGGCGTCTCGCCGCCGAGCATCGCGTGCGGCGTCTCGAGGAAGCGGGCGATGCGCGCCTCGTCGCCGCCGTAGATGCGGGAGAGGCGGGCGTAGAGGCGGGCGAACTCGTAGAGCTTCTCCGACGTCTCGCGCGACATCGCCCGGTCCTGCCGCCGCACCCGCCGGTAGGTGGCCTCGGGGATGATCCGGAAGAACGTCTCCGGCCGCAGCGCCCGCCGCAACCGCTCCGCGCTCCCCGCCGGCAACCCGGCCGCGACCCGCCCCGCGAGCTGCACCTGGTCGGCCACCGAGGGCGGGAGTCCGAGCACCCCCGCGATGCGGGCGGCGTCGGGCAGGGGGCTGGGCTGTGCCATGTGCGGCCTCTCCGTCAGCTGACAGGAAGATGGCGCTCAGGTGACCGTCAGTCAAGTACCCGGCAGGATCAGGATCGCCCGGAAGTCGTTGACATTTGTCAACGTCGGCCCGGTGACGACCTGTGCGCCGAGCGCCGCGAAGAAGCTGTGCGCGTCGTTCGCCGCGAGCGCGGCGGCGGCGTCCAGCCCCGTCGCCCGCGCCTTCGCCAGCGTGCCCGGCCCCGCCACCGCGCCCGCCACCTCCGCTGCCCCGTCGACGCCGTCGGTGTCGCAGGCGAGCACATGCGCGCCCGCCGCGCCGTCGAGCTCGACCGCCGCCGCGAGCACGAACTCCGCGTTCGGCCCGCCGATGCCGTCGCCGCGCCGGGTCACGGTGCACTCGCCGCCCGACAGCAGCAGGATCGGCCGCCCGACCCGGGCCGCCTCGTCGCGCAGCGCCAGCGCGTCGCGGGCCTGCAGCACCGCGAGGTCGCGCGCCTCGCCCTCGAGCGCGTCGCCCAGCACCCGCACCTCGCACCCCGCCGCCCGCGCGGCTTCGGCGGCGGCCTCGAGCGAGGCCGACGGCGCGGCGACGATCTCCGTCAGCGCCCCCGCCAGCCGCGGATCGCCCGGCGCGACGACCGAGGAGCCGCCCTCCAGCACCGCCCGCACCTTTGCCGGCAGCGCGATCCCGTGCCGCGCCAGCACCGCGCGGGCGTCTTCCGGCGTGCTCTCCTCGCCGACGGTGGGGCCGGAGGCGATCTCGGCCGGATCGTCGCCCGGCACGTCCGAGATCAGCAGGCTCACCAGCCGGGCCGGGTGGCAGGCGGCGGCGAGCTGGCCGCCCTTCACCCGGCTGAGATGCTTGCGCACCACGTTCATCTCGCCGATCGGCGCGCCCGAGGCGAGCAGCGCCGCGTTCACCGCCATCTTGTCGTCGAGCGTCAACCCCGGCGCGGGGGCGCAGAGCAGCGCCGAGCCGCCTCCCGAGATCAGCGCCAGCACCAGGTCGTCCGGCCCCAGCCCCGCGACCAGCGCCAGCAGCCGCTCCGTCGCCGCCACCCCGGCGGCGTCCGGCACCGGGTGCGCGGCCTCGACGATCTCGATCCCCGCGCAGGGCCGGGCGTAGCCGTAGCGGGTGATCACCAGCCCCTCGCACGGCCCCCACGCCGCCTCCACCGCCTCGGCCATGCGCGCGCTCGCCTTGCCCGCGCCGATCACCACGACCCGCCCCTCCGGGCGCGGCGGCAGCGCGCGCGGCACCACGCGCATCGGGTCGGCCTCGGCCACCGCGATGCGGAACAGCTCTTCCAGGAACGGGCGGGGATCGTCAGGTGTCACGGCAGCCTCCTCTTCTGGCCGCCGACAATGCCGCCTGCGCCCCCCGACACAAGCCCCCACCACCGCCTCCGGGCGCTCCGCCCCCCTCTCTGTCCTGCAAATATCCCCGCCGGAGGCCTCCACCGCCGCCCACCCCGCGCCGTTGCAGGAAGTATCGCGCTGAAACAAATGATGCCCCCGGGAACAAGCGAAGGCGCCGTGTCTTGTCCGCAGGTAACGTCTTCACGGAGCTGTCCCATGATCGATACCAGAACCCACGGCATCATCGACTACGTCACCGGCGCGCTGCTGCTCGTCGCGCCCTACCTGTTCGGCTTCGCCACCGGCGGGGTGGAGCAATGGCTGCCCCAGCTGCTCGGCGTGGCGATCATCGGCATGAGCCTGGTCACCCGCTACGAGCTCAGCGTCGCCAAGCTGATCCCGCTCAAGGCCCACCTCGCCGTCGACATCGCGGGCGGCGTGCTGCTGGCGGTGTCGCCGTGGCTGTTCGGCTTCGCCGGGATCATCTGGTGGCCGCACCTGCTCGTCGGCCTGCTGGAGATCGCGGTGGCGCTGATGACGCGCCGCGACGCGCCCGTCACCGGCCGCCACTGACCGGCTCCGGGCGCCGCCTCACTTAGGGGCGGCGTCCGGCGTGCCGCCGACCAGCGACAGCATCCCGCCGTCGACCCGCACCATCTCGCCGGTGACGAACGACGCCTGTCCGCCCAGCAGGAACGCGATCACCTCCGCCACCTCTTCGGCGCGGGCGCGCCGGCCGAGCGGGTGCATTCCGTCGATCACCCGGTTCAGCGCCGCCGGGTCGGGATCGAGCGCGATCGAAGCGCGCAGCATCGGCGTATCGACCGAGCCCGGCGCGACGCCGTTGACCCGCACTCCGTGCGCCGCCTCGTCGACGGCCATCCCCGCGACCAGCCCCGCCAGCCCGTGCTTGGCGGCGACGTAGGCCAGCGCGCCCTGCTGCGCCGCGAAGCTCTGTACCGAGCCCGTCAGCACCAGCGCGCCGCGCGCCTGCCGCAGCGCGGGCATGGCGGCCTTGGAGACGACGAACGCGCCGGTGAGGTTGACGTCGATCACCTCGTCCCAGAGCGCGCGGCTGGTCTCGACGACGTCGCCGTAGCGCTGGATGCCGGCGTTGTGCGACACCCCGTCGAGCCCGCCGAAGCGCTCCAGCGCGGCCGCGACGGCGGCGTCGCAGTCGCGCGCCTCGGTGACCGAGCCGGCCTGCGTGACGACCTCCCCGCCGAGACCCGCCGCCGTCTCCTCGAGCGCGGCGGCGTCGCGGTCGAGCAGGACGAGCCGCGCGCCCTCGGCGGCGAGCACCTGCGCCACCGCCTGCCCGATGCCGTTGGCGGCGCCGGTGACGAGGTAGGTCTTCTGCGCGCTGTTCCGGCTCATCTTCTCCCCTCCGCCGACATCCCGGTTGCGCCCGGTTGTAGGGTGGCGAGACTGGCGCTGTCCAGCCGCAGCAAGGAGCCGAGATGAGCCAGTACGTCGCCGTGGGAAGCCTCACCCGCCCCGCCCCGCAATTCGCCGCCGCCGAGGGCGCGGGCGTGACGCTCTGCCGGTTCGACGACAAGACCGGCGTGCTCTCCGTGGCCGCCGATCCCCTGCGGCTCGAGGACGCGACGTGGCTCGTCGCCGCGCCGGGCGGGGGCCGCTTCTACGCGGTGACCGACACCGACGGCGGCCACGAGAGCGCGCTGGCGGTGCTCGGGCTCGACCGCGACGCCGCCGCGCTGCGCCTGATCGAGACCCGCCCGGCGGGCGGCCACGACGGCTGCCACGCGGTGGTGACGCGCGACGGCGGGCAGGTTCTCGTGGCCAATTACGGCGGGCCGCGGGAGGACGGGCCGCAGGCGGGGCTGGCGGTCTTCGGCCTGCGCGACGGGCGGCTCGGCGCGCCCGACCTGCACACCCATTCCGGCAGCGGGCCGAACCGCGCGCGGCAGGAGGGGCCGCACGCCCATTGCGTGGCGCTCTCGCCCGACGAGCGCTTCGCCTTCGTCGCCGACCTCGGCACCGACCGCCTCGTCGCCTACGAGCGCACGGAGACGGGTGCGCACCCTCGCCCCGACCTCGACACCGCTTTGCCGCCCGGCACCGGCCCGCGCCACTTCGTCTTCTCCGCCGACGGGCGACGGGTCTACGTGGTCGGCGAACTGATTGCGGCGGTGACGAGCCTGAGCTACGCGCCGGAGACGGGGCGGATGGAGGTGCTCGCCGCCGAGCCGCTCGCTCCCGCCGGCGGCGCGCCGGTGCAGCCGGCCGGCATCGTGCTCCATCCCGACGGCCGCCACCTGCTCGTCTCGGTGCGGCTGAGCGAGGAGATCGTGGTGCTCGCCCTCGACGGCCCCGACGCCACCGCCCGCACCGTCTCGCGCCACCCCGCCGGCGGCACTACCCCGCGCGACCTGACCGTGTCGCCCTCGGGGCGGCACCTGCTCGTCGCCAACCAGGATTCCAGCCGTGTCGTCGTCTGGCCCCTGACCGACGCCCGCCCCGGCCCGGAGCCGACCTGCGTGCTGCCGCTCGGCACGCCGATGCGCGTCGCCTTCGCCTGAAACGAAGACCGCCGCGCTGGCGAGGGCGCGGCGGTCGGTCTCGGTGGAGGGCGGCGTCAGGCGCCGCGGCGCAGCAGCACCGTCACCAGCGTGCGCCAGACGATCCACGCATCCAGCCGCAGGCTCGCGTGGCGGATGTAGTAGAGATCGGCCGACACCTTGCGGCGCGTCTCGCGGATGCTCTGCACGTAGCCGATCTCCGTCTGCGCCAGTCCCGAGATCCCGGGCCGGATCTGGTGGCGGTGGCGGTAGCGCGGGATGGTGTCGATGTAGGTGACGGCGTGGTCGAAGAAGTCGGGGCGCGGCCCGATCAGGCTCATGTCGCCGTTGATGACATTAAGGATCTGCGGCAGCTCGTCGATTCGCAGCTTGCGCAGCACCGCGCCGAGCGGCGTGATCCGGTCCGATTCGAGCGGATCGTTCGCGGCGCGCGTCACCGAATCGGCGGGACGCATGGTGCGGAACTTGATCGCCAGGAACGGCTGGCACCCGGCCCCCATCCGGCGCTGCACGAAGAACAGCGGGCCCTTGTTGAAGAAGGGATTGAGCACCAGCACCAGCAGCCCGATCGGGAGCAGGAGCGGCAGGATGACGAAAACCGAGACCCCGACGTCGAAACCACGCTTGCAGAGGCCGAAACGCGAGCCGAGGCGGCTCTTTCCGAAGCGGGGCAGGAGGTCGGTGACATGGACGGACTCTGCCGGGCTGCCGAACTCGGCAGCTCTACCTTGAATTGTCATGCGGAAAGCTCGACCCCCTCGCAACCAAGAACACAAACAACACCATTTCCCACAGCAATACCTAATCTCCCGGACATTTCTAGGGTTGCAGGGCATTAAAGTTTGCTTGTGCAACGATCGAGGAGCGGAAATCGCCGGGAAGCCCGAACAAGCATGAGGCGAGCCGGGGGTTCCTGGCCGGCTCGGGCAGTATGGGTTCGGCTCTGCGCGACCGGGCCGCCGGTGACGAGTTGCGGCGGCGCATCGGCGCTCTACCTCGCGTGTTAAGGAACGACGGGGGCAGAATTGGTCGAGGTCTTGCCGGGAAGTTACTGCGGGGTGGCGCCGGGGCCGGGGGAGGCCTGGGCGGCGTGGAATCTCGATCCGCTGGTGATCGGCGGGCTGCTGGCGCTGCTCTGGGCGGTGCGGCACAGGCCGACAGGGCCGGCGGCGGTGGGGGTGCTGGCGGTGGCGTTCGTGTCGCCGCTCTGCGCGATCTCGGTGGCGCTGTTCTCGGCGCGGGTGGTCCATCACGTGCTGCTGGTGGCCGTCGCGGCGCCTCTGCTGGCGGCGGCGTGGCCGGGGCGCGCGCGGGGCGCGGCGGTGCCGTTCCTGATCTCGACGGCGCTGCTCTGGGGCTGGCACCTGCCGGCGGCCTACGATCTCGCGCTGAGCGACATGGCGGTCTACTGGCTCATGCAGGCGACGCTGCTCGGCTCGGCGACGTGGTTCTGGCGGGCGGTGCTGGGCGCGCGCGGCGGGGTCGACGCGGTGCTTTGGTCGCTGGCGGGGTTGATGCAGATGGGCGCGCTCGGGGCGTTGCTGACCCTCGCGCCGGGGCCGCTCTACGCCGCGCACGGACTCGCGCCGCTGGCGTGGGGGCTGACGCCGCTGGCCGACCAGCAGCTCGGCGGGCTCATCATGTGGGTGCCGGCGATGCTGCCCTACGCGCTGATGATCGCGCTCTGCGCGCGCAACAGCTGGCGGCGGAGCGTGGCATGAGCTGGCTCGACGGCCTCGTGCCGCACGTCAAGGCGCTGCACGTGGGGATGCTGCTGCTCTGGTGCAGCGGGCTGTTCGCGCTGCCGCTGATGCTGGCGCGCCACGATCCGGCGATCGGGCAGAGCGACTACGCCCGCATCCGCCGCGCGACCCATTACGCCTACACGCTCTTCGTCACCCCGGCGGCGGTCATCGCGATCGCGAGCGGCACGATCCTGATCTTCCTGCGCGAGGTGTTCGAGGTCTGGCTGTTCGCCAAGCTCGGCTTCGTGGCGCTGCTGGTGACGTTCCACGTCTGGATCGGCTACGTGCTCGTCGCGGTGGCCGAGCGGGAGGGGGCGCACCACGCGCCGGCGCCGGGGCTGCCGCTGGCGCTCTTGATGGTGCCGGTGCTGGCGATCCTGACGCTGGTGCTCGCCAAGCCCGACCTCGCCGAGATCCCGGTGCCGGGCTGGCTGGCGGAGCCGCTGGGCCGTCAGTTGCCCTTCGACGTGCCCAGACGGTAATCGAAGACGAGTTTGCCTCCATGCCAGCCGGTCACCATCACCACCAGCACGCTGAAGCCCGACAGCAGGATGCCGTAGGGCAGCACGGCCGCCTCGTAGCCCTGCAGCCGGTAGCCCCAGTTCGCGCCGAGCAGCGACAGCAGCAGCACGGCGATGACCATGTGGGTCCAGGCCGGGGCGCGGATGCGGATGCCGGGGACGAGCAGCAGCTCGGCGGTGCCCGTCGCGCCGGCGGCGAGGCCGAACAGGAACGCGGTGCCCGCCGCCCAGATCGCGGCGCGGGCCCAGAACAGCTCGCCCGACCACCAGTAGAGCGCGTCGGCCCCGAAGGTGCAGAAGGTCAGCGCGACGGGGAAGGCGACGCTCATCGCGTGCAGCGGATGGCCCCAGAGGCCGACGAGCGACTCGGTCTCGTCGTAGCCCGGGGCGTCGACGATCGGGTCGGCGAGGTCCTCGCCTTCGGTGACGACTTCGTCGGACATGGCTGCTCCCTCCTGCCGCGTGCGCTCGCGGTGACAACACTCGTCGCGCTCGCGGGTTGCGAGGAGTCGCTGTCGGCGGTGCATCCCGCCGGCCCCGCGGCGGCGACCATCGCCACCTTGTGGTGGGTGCTGCTCGCGGGGGCAACGGCGATCTTCCTCTTCGTGGCGGGGCTGCTGGCCTGGGCGTGGCGGCGCCCGCCGGGCGAGGTGGCGGAGCGGCCGTTCGTGATCGGGCTCGGCCTCGCCTTCCCGCTGACGGTGCTCGCGGCGCTGCTGGCCTACGGGCTGGTCGTCGGCGAGCGGCTGCTGCCGCGCGGGGGCGCGGACGTGGTGGTCGTCCGCGCCGAGGCGCGGCAATGGGCGTGGAGTTTCGGCTACGACGACGCGCCGGGGCGGGTGACGGAGGACGAGCTGCACATCCCGGCGGGGCGGCCCGTCGACGTGGCGCTGACCTCGGCGGACGTGGTGCACGGCTTCTGGGTGCCGCGGCTGGCGGGCAAGCTCGACGCGGTGCCGGGCCACGTCAACGTGCTGCGCCTCGAGGCCGACGCGCCGGGGCGCTACGGCGGGCTGGGCTCGGAGTTCAACGGCGTCGGCTATGTCGGCCACCGCTTCACGGTGATCGCCCACGACGCCACCGGCTGGCAGGCGTTCCTGGCGGGAGAGGGCGAATGAACGCGCTGCGGCGACACCGCGCGCTGACCCGGATCTGGGCGTCGGCGCCGGGCTGGAAGGGCTGGTTCACCAGCGTCAACCACACCGACCTCGGGCGGATGTTCCTGACGGTGGCGGTGTTCTTCTTCCTCGTCGGCGGCATCCTCGCGATGCTGATCCGCGCGCAGCTCGCCACCCCGCGCTCGGCGTTCATGGGGCCGGAGACCTACAACCAGGTCTTCACCATGCACGGCACGATCATGATGTTCCTGTTCGCGATCCCCTTCTTCGAGGGGCTCGCGGTCTACCTGCTGCCCAAGCTGCTCGGCACCCGCGACCTCGCCTTCCCGCGGCTCACCGCCTACGGCTTCTGGTGCTACGTGTTCGGCGGCAGCATGATGATCTTCGCGCTGCTCGCCGGCATCGCGCCCGACAGCGGCTGGTTCATGTACCCGCCGCTCTCCTCCACCATCGGCGCGCCGGGGATCAACTCCGACTTCTGGCTGATCGGGATCACCTTCGTCGAGATTTCCGCGATCTCGGCGGCGGTGGAGATCACGGTGACGATCCTGCGCTACCGCGCGCCGGGCATGTCGCTGGCGAAGATGCCGATCTTCGCCTGGTACGCGCTGGTGACGGCGGTGATGATCCTGACGGGCTTTCCGCCGCTGATCCTCGGCTCGATCCTGCTGGAGCTGGAACGGGCCTTCGGCATGCCCTTCTTCCAGGTGGCGCAGGGGGGCGACGCGCTGCTCTGGCAGCACCTGTTCTGGATGTTCGGCCACCCGGAGGTCTACATCATCTTTCTGCCGGCGGCCGGGGCGATCTCGACGATCCTGCCGGTGATGGCCCGCACGACGCTGATGGGCTACGGCTGGGTCGTCGCGGCGGCGGTGAGCCTCGCGGTGCTGAGCTTCGGGCTCTGGGTGCACCACATGTTCACCACCGGCATCCCGCACATGGGGCTGGCCTTCTTCTCAGCCGCCTCGACGCTGGTGGCGGTGCCGACGGCGGTGCAGATCTTCGCCTGGATCGGGACGCTCTGGCGGGGCCGGCCGGGCCTGCACCTGCCGATGATGTGGCTGCTGGCCTTCTTCGCCACCTTCGTGATCGGCGGGCTGACCGGGGTGATGGTGGCGGTGGTGCCGTTCGACTGGCAGGCCCACGACACCTACTTCATCGTCGCCCACCTCCATTACGTGCTGATCGGCGGCTTCGTGTTCCCGATGCTCGCGGCGCTCTACTACTGGATGCCGCACTTCGTCGGCCGCAAGACCTACTTCAAGCTCGGCGGCGTCGCCTTCTGGCTGATCGTGCCGGGCTTTCACGGCACGTTCCTGCTGCTCCACTGGGCGGGCCTGCTGGGGATGCGGCGGCGGATCGACAGCTACGGGCCGGGGCAGGGGTGGGAGATCATCAACCTGATCGCCTCGGTGAGCGGGTTCGTTATGGCGATCGGCTTCGCGCTGGTGCTGATCGATGTCATCATCAACGCGGTGACGGCGATCCGGGGCTCGCGCGATCCGTGGCGGGCGGGGACGCTGGAATGGGCGATGCCGACGCCGCCGGCGGCCTACAACTTCGCTTCGCTGCCCCACGTCGACAGCCGCGACCCGCTCTACGCCGACCGCGAGCTGCCGGTGCGGCTGGCGCGGGGCGAGGGCTACCTCGGCGATCCGGCGCGGGGGCGGCGCGAGACGCTGACGGTGGACATCGCCACCGGCGCGCCGCGCACCATCGTCGTCTTCCCGGGCAACACCGCGCTGCCGGTGCTGATGTCGGCGGTGACGGGGCTGTTCTTCCTCGGGATGCTGGTGAAGGACTACTGGCTGGTGCCGATCTCGGCGCTCGGGGTGATCGGCTGCGCGCTGGCGTGGGTCTGGAGCCTCGGGCGGCGCGCGCCGGAGGGGCCGCTCGACGCGGGGCGCGGGGCGGTGCTGCCGGTCGCCTCGGAGGTGGCGGATCCGCCGGGCTGGTGGGGGTCGCTGTTCCTGCTGCTCGCCGACGGCACGTTCCTCGGTTCGCTGCTCTTCGGCTACGCCTTCCTGTGGACCATCGCGCCGAACTGGCCGCCGCCGGCCTACGCCGAGCCCGGCCCCGCCGCGCTGGCGCTGGTGCTGGCGGGGGCGGCGCTGACGGCGGTGGGCGGGCGGCTCGGCGCGCTCGCGGGCGTCGCGGCGGCGCTGGCGGGGACGGTCGCGGTGGGGCTGGCGGCGCTGGCGGTGCTGGCGCAGGTGCCCGACCCGGCGGCGCACGCCTACGACGCGACGGTGTGGGTGCTGGTCGGCTACGCGCTGCTGCACCAGGTCGTGGCGCTGATCATGATGGCGCTGGTCGCGGCGCGCCGGTGGGCCGGGCACAGCGCGGTGACGCGGCGCGGCGCGGCGCGGGTGGCGCGGCTCTGGAGCGACTACGCCGCGCTCGTGGCGCTGCTCGCGGCGGCGGCGGTGGGGCTGCCGGGGGTGCTGGCATGAGCACGATCCTGCGCCTGTCGCTGCCCCTGACGCTGTGGCTCGCGAGCTTCAGCGCCGTCTACGGGCTGCACGGCCTGCTCTGCTCGAGCCGCTGGACCGGGCCGGACGGGCGCTGGCCGCTGATCGCGGCGGCGCTCCTGGCGCTGGCGCTGCAGGGGGCGCTGCTGGCGCTGATCGCGACGCGGCGCTGGCCGGAGCCGGAGCCGACGCTGCACCGCACGAGCCTGATCCTCGCCGTCGCCGCGTTCGTCGGCACCGGCTGGACGCTGATGCCGGTGGCGTTCGTCTCGCACTGTCTCTGACGGTTCAGGCCGGGGGCGGCGCGGTCGAAGTGCCCATGACGAGGCGCGGCGTCAGGATCGTTTCGCGCGGCGGCGCGTCGCGCCCGGAGACGGACATGCGCGAGACGAGGTAGTCGGTCGCGATGCGGGCGAGCTCGGGGATGTCCTGCTCGACCATGGTGATCTTGGGCCGGATCACCGAGCTCCAGGGCACGTCGTCGATGCAGGCGAGGGAGATGTCGCGCGGACAGTCGAAGCCGAGCTCGAAGATCGCCTGCAGCGCGCCGAGGGCCATCATGTTGTTGGCGGCGAACAGCGCGGTGGGCCGGTCGGGGCGGGTGAGCAGGCGCATGGTCTGGGCGTAGGCGTTCTCGTAGTCGAAGTGGCCGTCGACGATCAGGCTGTGATCGACGTCGAGCCCGTTGCGCCGCATCGTTTCGACGAAGCCGGCGATCCGTTCGCCCGCCGTGAACAGGTGCGGCGTGCCGGCGATGTGGGCGATGCGGCGATGGCCGAGGCGGACGAGGTGTTCGGTGATGATCGACGCGGCGAGACGGGTGTCGGAGGCGACGTAGTCGAGCTTGGTGCCGGGGACGCGGTGGTCGACGGTGACGACGGGAGCCTTCAGCCGCTCGAGGTGGCTGGTGTAGTGCGGACCGCTGCCGTGGGCGGTGAGGATGATCCCGGCGATCCGCTGCGCGTCGAGCTGCGCCAGTACCTGCTCCTCGCGGTCCGCCTGGGCGTCGGTGTCGGTGACGATGACGTGGTAGCCCGCCTCGTGGGCGTTGCGCTCCACGTGCTTGAAAAGGCGTCCGAAAAACGGGTTGGTGATGTCGCCGACGGTGACCCCGATCAGCCGCGAATGGCCGCGCTTGAGGCTCTGGGCGAGGGGGTTCGGCCGGTAGCCGAGGGTCGACGCCGCCTCCCAGACCCGCTGCGCCGTCTCGTCGCTGACGCGGCTCGGCTCGCCGAAGGTGAGCGAGACGGTGGAGGTCGAAACCCCCGCGGCGCGGGCGACATCGCGAATCGTGGCCATGGCTGCTGCCGCTCCTCTTCGGCACGGTTCGATGCGTGTTCGATGAACCGTTCGACGCTGATAGCCAGTAAAACATAGCATTACAAATCTTCACTAGCAAAGGTGTTCTTCACACTTGACAGGTGCCGGGCCGGGCTTGCTACGATACTCGAACCGGTTCGATGGCCGATCCGCCATCCGATCGAGCGAGGGGCGGGGAGGCCCCTTCAACAGGGAGAAGAGAATGATTGCCAACTACAGGACCGCCGCCCTCGCCGTGGCGCTCGGCGCCGTCGCCTCGGGCGCGGCGGCACAGGACATCAAGATGTGGACCCTCGAAACGGAGGGGCTGCAGGGGTTCATCGAACAGGCCGCGGCCGAGTTCGAGGAGCAGCATCCGGGCGTGAACATCATCCACGAACGGTTTCCGAACGAGGCCTACAAGACCCAGATCCAGGTCGCGCTGACCGGGTCGTCGCCGCCGGACGTCTTCTTCAACTGGGCCGGCGAGGACGCCGCCCGGCTGGTGCGCGACGGGCTCGCCGCCGACATCACCGAGTACGGCCAGGCGGAAGGCGGCTTCGCCGAGAACGTCAGCGAGGGCTGGCTCGCCAACTTCGCCTACGAGGGGAGCAACTACGGCGTCACCCACGAGGGCGTGTCGAAGTACTTCTACTACGACCCGGTCTTCTTCGAGGATCACGGCCTCGAGCCGCCGGAGACCTTCGAGGGCCTGCTCCAGCTCTGCCAGGACATCCGCGCCATCGACAGCGACATCGTGCCCTGGCCGCTCGGCAACTCGGAGCGCTGGAAGCTCAACCACATCATCACCATGCTGAACCAGCGGGTGCTCGGCACCGAGGCGACGGCGGCGGACTACGCGCTGACCGCGCCCGAGGACGAGCTGTTCACCGATCCGGGCTACGTCGAGGCGTGGCAGAAGGTGGTGGACCTGATGGATGCCGGCTGCTTCCAGGACGCGCCCAACGCCACCTCGCCGGAAGCATCGCGCTCGATGTTCGCGGCCGGCGTGTCGCCGATGATCTATTGCGGCACCTGGTGCGCCAACATCTTCGCCGAGGAGGGCTTCGACTCCTTCGAGATGTTCCGCTTCCCGAGCGTCGAGGGCGGCGCCGGTGATCCGGGCGGGCAGTTCCTCGTGCCGCAGGGCTACATGGTGTCGGCGAAGTCGGAGAACCCCGAGCTCGCGGCGGAGTGGATCAGCTTCCTCGTGAGTGACGAGCAGGCACGCGCCTACGCCGAGCAGGTCGGCAGCATCGTGTCGAACGCGGCGCAGATCGACCAGGTCGAGGGCACGCGCTGGTTCAAGTTCTTCGTCGAAGACATCGCCCAGGCGAGCGAGACGGTGAACGTGCTCGACGTGCTGCTCGAGGCCTCGGTGGCCAACGCCTACCTCGACGCCGGCGTCGAGGTGCTCAACCGCACCAAGACCCCCGAGGAGGCGATGGAGATGATCCGCGCCGCCGCGCTGGAAGCCAAGAACGGCTGATCACCTCCCGGCCGGGGCCGGCTGCCGCAAGGCACCGGCCCCGCGCATTCTCCCGGCAGGCAGGCACTCTCCCAATGACCGACATGTCCCGACAGACCGGCGCCACGCCCACGTGGTACGGCCGGATCGCCGCGAGCCAGAGCATGCTGGTGCTGCCGGCGCTCGTGCTCTGCACGCTCTTCATCTTCATTCCCGCGTTCCTGACCATCGTCGGCTCGTTCTACGCCTTCGGGCTGACCAGCGAACGCTGGACCCCGGTCGGTCTCGCGAACTACGTCAAGGCCGGCAACGACCCGATCTTCTGGGTCGCGCTCAAGAACAACCTCATCATCGTGTTCGGCTCGATCGTGATGCAGGTCGGGATCGGCACGGTGCTCGCCGCGATCCTCGACCGGGGCATCGGCTTCGGGCAGGTGTTCTTCCGAGTGGTGATCTTCATGCCGATGGTGATCTCGGCGGTCGCCGTGGCGCTGATCTGGCTGATCATCCTCGACCCCAACATCGGCATCCTCAACGCGCTGGTGAAGTCGCTCGGCCTGTCGCCGCCGACCCGGGGCTGGCTCGGCGATCCGTCGATCTCGATCTGGATGGTGCTGATCGTGGCGGGCTGGCAATATACCGGCTTCATGATGGTGCTGATCCTCGCCGGCCTGCAGGCCATCCCCAAGGATCTCTACGAGGCCGCCGCGCTCGACGGCGCGCGGGGGATGCGGGCCTTCTGGTCGATCACCCTGCCCAACCTGCGCAACGTGCTGCTCGTGGCGGTGCTGATCACCACCATCGGCGGCTTCAAGGTGTTCGACCTGATCTTCGTCCTCACCGGGGGCGGGCCGGCCAACGCGACGCAGGTGCTCGGCACCTACATCTACCTGCAGGCCTTCACCCTCACCAACATGGGCTACGCCAACGCCATCGCCGTCGTGCTCCTCGCGATTGCGGTGCTGCTGGGCTGGCTCCAGCTGAAGGCGAGCCGCCAGTCATGACCCATTTCGCTCCGCGTTTCCGCATCGTCCAGGCCCTGCTCTACGGCTTCGTCGGGCTCTGGTCGGCCTTCGTGCTGATGCCCGTCGCCTGGATGATCTTCGCCGCCTTCAAGACCCGGCGCGAGATCTTCACCGACCCGCTGGGCCTGCCGGGCCAGTGGACCTTCGACAGCTTCAGGCGCGCCTGGGGCGTCGGGCTGGGGCAGTTCATGTTCAACAGCGTCGTCGTCACCACCTCGGCGGTGCTCATCATCCTGCTGGTCTCGGGCCTCGCCGCCTACGTCATCGCGCGCTCGCGCTCGGTCTGGATGAAGCTGCTCTACCTGCTGATCGTCGCCGGCTTCGCGGTGCCCAACAACGCGGTGATCGTGCCGCTCTACCAGATGGTCACGGCGGCGGATTTTGGCAACAGCCACTTCGGCATCGTCTGGGTCTACGCCGCCTACGGCATCCCGTTCACGACGATCCTGTTCTTCGCCTTCTTCCTCGACTTCCCGCGCGAACTCGAGGAGGCGGCGCGGCTCGACGGGTGCCGGCCCTGGGCGGTATTCTTCCGGGTGGTGATGCCGCTCTCGGGCCCCGCCATCGCCTCGGCGGCGATCTTCCAGGCGGTGTTCATCTGGAACGAGTTCCTGCTGGCGCTGCTGCTGCTCACCCAACCCGACAAGAAGACGCTGCCGGTCGGCATCCTGCAATTGCAGGGGGAGTTCACCTCCGACTGGCCGGCGGTGATGGCGGGGCTGTCCATCGCGACGCTGCCGATCATCCTGCTCTTCCTCATCCTTCAACGCTCGTTCGTCCGCTCTCTCGCGGGCCTGGGGAAATGACCGCATGTCGCATCTGAAGATCAACCGCGTCGAGAAGAACTACGGGGCCTTCCACGCCGTCAAGGGCGTGAGCCTCGAGGTGGAGGAGGGCGAGTTCGTGGTGATGGTCGGCCCGTCGGGCTGCGGCAAGTCGACCTTGCTGCGCTGCATCGCCGGGCTCGAGCCGATCACCAGCGGCACGATCACCGTCGGCGATCACGACATCACCCGCGCCGAGCCGTGGGACCGGGGTGTGGCGATGGTGTTCCAGAACTACGCGCTCTACCCGCACATGACGGTGCGCGACAACATGGGCTTCGCGCTCAAGGTCGCCGGCCGGCCCAAGGCCGAGATCCGCGCCGCCGTCGACAAGGCGGCCCAGACCCTGCGCATTACCGAGCACCTGGACAAGAAGCCCAAGGCGCTCTCGGGCGGCCAGAAGCAGCGCGTCGCCATCGGCCGCGCGATCACCCGCGCGCCGGAGGTGTTCCTGTTCGACGAGCCGCTTTCCAACCTCGACGCCGCGCTCAGGAGCCAGATGCGCGTCGAGCTCGGCCGGCTGCACAACCAGCTCGGCGCGACGATGATCTACGTCACCCACGACCAGACCGAGGCGATGACCATGGCGTCGCGGATCGTGGTGCTGAACGGCGGCGTGATCGAGCAGGTCGGCACCCCGCTCGAGCTCTACAACAAGCCCGAGAGCCTGTTCGTCGCCGGCTTCCTCGGCAGCCCGCGGATGAACTTCTTCGACGGCCGCGTCCTCGAGAGCCGCGGCCGCGAGCTGTCGGTGGAGATCCCCGGCATGCCCGGCCCGGTCGTGGTGCCGCTCGACGACGACGTCCCGGTGCCGCAGCCCGGCGCGCAGGTGCGGATGGGGGTGCGGCCGGAGGCGGTGACGCTCGGCGGCGCGCTCGAGCTGTCGGTCGCGCTGGTCGAGAGCCTCGGGCGCGAGACGCTGCTCTACCTCGAGGGCGGCGGTCTGCGCACGGTCGATTCCGAGTCCGCCGAGGGCTTCGTCGCCGTGCAGCTCCCGAGCCAGCACCAGCTCCGGGTCGGCGAGCCCGTCAAGGTCGGGTGGGACCCGGCCTCGCTCTACCTTTTCGACGATTCCGGCCGCCGCCTCGCCACGCCCGACCCGGGGGTTCCGGGGCGGGTGTGGGCAGGAGGCGGATGGAATCGTCCCCAAGGTAGAGCGAGGCGGGGTCCAACACGACTTTGGCGGGCTCGCAGACCTGGAGCTGGTGCTGGCTAGGGAGCTGCACGGCGACGAAGCCGTCGGCGGACTAGGAATCGACAGTGCGCAGAGCGCCGCCCTCGAGGTAGAGCAGCGTCTCGCGCCCGAGGCTCTCGAC
>NZ_CH724110.1:17111-90981 GCF_000153305.1 Oceanicola granulosus HTCC2516 | reverse complement strand
GACAGGACCGAACCCCATGCGCTTCAGACAGATCCACCTCGACTTCCACACCAGCGAGCACATCCCCGGCATCGGCAGCCGGTTCGACGCCGAGACCTTCGGGCAGGCCTTCAAGGACGCCCACGTCGACAGCGTCACCATCTTCTCCAAGTGCCACCACGGCCACAGCTACCACCCGACCGAGGTCGGCCGGATGCACCCGCATCTCGACTTCGACCTGACCCGCGCGCAGCTCGACGCGCTGCACGCCAAGGACATCAAGGCGCCGATCTACCTCACCGCGACCTGGGACGAGCTCGCCGCGCGCGAGCATCCCGAGTGGCGCACCGTGCTGCCCGGCAACATCCTCGGCGAGCACCGCCACGGCCCCGACGCCGAGGTCGGCTGGGCCTATCTCGACTTCTCCTCGCCCTACGTCGACTACCTCTGCGCCCAGACCGAGGAGGTCATGCGCCGCTATCCCGATTGCGACGGCATCTTCATGGACATCTCGTTCCAGCTGCCCTCGATCTCGGAATGGGCGAAGAAGCGGATGGAGGAGGCCGGGCTCGACTGGACCGACGAGGCCGACCGGGAGAAGCACACGGCGGCGATGGTGGAGGAGTACTTCACCAAGGTGCGCGACGCGGTGCGCAAGCACGACCCGAAGATGCCGCTGTTCTTCAACTCCGGCCACATGCGCCGGGGGATGCGCAAGCACTACGCCGACTTCTACACCCACCTCGAGCTCGAGAGCCTGCCGACCGCGCATTGGGGCTACGAGCACTTCCCGCTCTCGGCGCGCTACGCCGACCCGCTCGGCGTGCCGTTCCTCGGCATGACCGGCAAGTTCCACACCCTCTGGGGCGAGGTCGGCGGCTACAAGAAGCCCGAGGCGCTGGTCTACGAGTGCGGCGCGATGATCGCCCAGGGCGCGCGCTGCTCGATCGGCGACCACCTGCACCCGACGGGGCAGATCGACGGCTCGACGATGGGCATCATCGGCGCGGCCTACGAGTGGGTCGAGGCGCGCGAGGAATGGTGCGTCGACAGCACCAACCGGGCCGAGATCGCGCTGATGTCGGTCGAGGCGGCGAGCGCGCGGAGCCTGTCGGGCATCCCCGGCAAGACCGTCGCCGCCGACGAGGGCGCGGTGCGGGTGCTGCTGGAGTCGAAGTTCCTGTTCGACGTGGTCGACCTCGAGAGCGACCTGTCGGGCTACCGGCTGGTGATCCTGCCCGACGCGGTCGAGGTGGGCGAGGCGCTGAAGGCGAAGATCGACGCCTTCGTGGCCGGCGGCGGCCGGGTGCTGCTGACCGGCAAGAGCGGCATCGGCGCGGACGGCAACGTGTTCGACACCGGCGCGACCTGGCAGGGCACCTCGGCCAACAAGGGCGGCGACTACGCGCTGCCCGTGGAGGGGCTGCGGGCGTCGTTCGTGAACGATCCGCTGTTCATGTACGGCCCCGCCGAGAAGCTGGCGCTCGACGGTGGCGAGAGCCTCGGCGCGGTCTACGAGCCCTACTTCGACCGCAGCCCCCGGCGCTATTCGGGCCACGTCAACGCGCCGTCCAAGCCCGAGCCCGAGGCCCACGTGCTCGGCGCGGCGAAGGGCGCGTTCACCCAGTTCGCCTTCCCGATCTTCTCGCTCTACCAGCGGGTCGGCGCGGTCGCGATGCTGGAGATGGCCGAGAAGCTGATCGAGCGCGCGCTCGGCGCGCCGCGGCTGATCGAGACCGGCCTGCCCCGCGCCGGCCGCGCCACCCTGCGCCGCCAGGAGAGCCGCGACGTTCTGCACCTGCTCTGCGCCAACCCGACGCTGCGCGGCCACCTGCGCGGCAACCCGGTCCAGCCGATCCAGGAGCTGATCCCGCTCAACGACGTCGCCGTCACCGTCGCCGCCGACGGTCCGGTCGCCGGGGTGCGGCTGGTGCCCGAGGGGCAGGCGCTGGAGTTCGAGGACGCCGGCGAGGGCCGCGTGCGGTTCACCGTGCCGCGGGTGCACGGGCACCAGATGGTGGAGATCGCGCGGGGGTGAGGTCCGGCGTGGGCCAGAACGTGGGGCGTGGGCCGGGCTGAAGCCCGGCCTACGGGTCAGCCGGGCTTCAGCCCGGCGCCCCCTTCAGCGGCTCTGCGCGAACGCGTCCATCCCCGCGAGCATCGTGTCGGTGCGCCAGGTGGCGAGGCGGTCGCGGAGGCGGCGCAGCTCGCCGGCGGCGGCGGGGTCGGCGAAGCGGTTGTGGCGCTCGTCGGGGTCGGTCTCGAGGTCGAAGAGCTGGCCGTCGCCGGCGCCGTGCACGAACACCGCCTTCCAGCGCGCGTCGCGGATCATCGTCACCAGCCGCGCACCGGTCATCGACACGTCGCCCGCCTGCTCGCTCACCACGATCTCGCGGCCTGTCCAGTCGTCGCCCTCCAGCGCCGGCAGCAGGCTCTCGGCGTGGCAGGGCTCAGGTCGGGCGGCGCCGGCGAGGTCGAGGATGGTGGGGCCGACGTCGAAGAGCTGGCACAGGCCGGGCACGCGGCGCGCCTCGAAACGGCCGGGCGACCAGACCATCAGCGGCACCCGCGTCACCGGCTCGTACATCGACCATTTCTGGCTCAGCCCGTGATCGCCGAGCGCGTCGCCGTGGTCGGAGCAGAAGATCACCACCGCGTTGTCGAGGTAGCCCGTCGTCTCGAGCGTCTCCATCAGCTGGCCGATCTCCTCGTCGATCAGCGTGACGTTGGCGGCGTAGTGGGCGCGCAGGCGGCGCAGCTCGTCCGCGCTCGGCTCCAGCTTCCACGCCACCGAATCGTGGTCGACGTCGACGTCGTGGCGGCGCTTTTCCTGCAGGTAGGCGGGCAGGGCGGCGAGTTCGGCGTCGTCGACCTCGGGCAGGGGCAGGTCGGGCGCGTCGAGGTAGCGGCGGGTATGCGCCTCGGTCGGATCGTAGGGCGGGTGCGGGCCGGGGAGGCCGATCTGCATGAACAGCCGCTCGGGGCGGGGACGGGTCTCGAGCCACCAGCGCGCCGTTCGGGCGGTGAAGCTGTCGGGGTGCAGGTGCGCGGGCAGGGGCCAGTCGACGGCGCCGAGCCGGTCGCGGTAGTCGGGCAGGACGCGGTAGCCGGCGCGCGAGGGCTTGGTGAGCCCGTGCGCCGCGATGGCCTTGTCGAGCTCGTCGGCGAACCAGCGGCCCTCGTAGAAGCGGTCCTTGTTCTCGACCACGAAGCGCTCGTGGAAGCCGGCGGGCGCGTCGTAGGGGATGGTGTGCATCTTGCCGACGCTGACGCAGTGGTAGCCCGCCTCGGCGAGGTTGCCGACCCATGTGCAGCTCCAGTCCTGGCCGTTGCGCAGCACGCCCGAGACGTGCGGCTCGATCCCCGAGAACAGCGCGGCGCGGGAGGGGACGCAGGACGGAGCGTTGACGAAGCAGCGCTCGAAGACGACGCCCTCGCGGGCGAGCCGGTCGAGGTGGGGCGTGTGCATCCACGACGCGCCGGTCTCGCGGATCGTGTCGAAGCGCTGCTGGTCGGTGATGACGAGGAAGATGTGCGGCGGGTCGGCTGGGGCGGTCTGGTCGGTCAAGGGGTGGCCTCGGCGGTGTCGGGTTGGGTTGGGGCGGTGCCGTCGAGCACGTAGCCGCGCGTGCCGAAGAACTCCTCGCAGGCGCTCAGCAGGTCGGTCAGGGGCGGCCAGTCGAGCATCTCCTCGCGGAAGATCACGCCCGAGGGCGCGCGGCGGCGGCCGAGCGAGACGGGCACCGGCACGAGCGGCGGGCCGGAAAGGTCGGCGAGGGCGCCGTCGGGGAGGATGCTGACGCAGTTGCTCTGCTGCAGCACCCGCAGCGCCGAGGCGAGCGATTCGCAGCTGATGCGCACGTCGGGCTCGCGGCCGAGCCGTTCGGTGGCGGCGTGGGCGGTCTCGAGCTCGTAGATCGGGTCGCCCGTGTAGACCAGCCACGGGTAGTCGAGCAGCACCTCGGGCGGCAGCTGGCCGCTCTTGGGGATGCGCGCGAAGAGCGGGTGGTCGGCGCGGGCGGTGACGCGGTCGTGGAAGTGGGTGAAGGCGCGGTGCTGCATCGTGGGCGGCAGGTCGGCGACGAATTGCAGGCCGCCGCAGAGCACGTCGATCTTGCCCTCGATGACGTTCTTCGAGCTCTCGGCGGGGCGCAGGTTGGTCAGCTCGATGCGCAGGTCGGGGTGCTTTTCCTTCAGCGGCCCGAGGATCGCCGGCAGCACCACCATCCGCCAGAGCGGCCCGGCCTCGAGGCGCAGCACGCGCTTGGCCGAGGTGGTGGCGGCGAGCAGCTCCTGCTCGGCGAGCTCCCACTGGCGCGACAGGCGCATCACCGAACTCAGCACCTCGCGCCCGAAGGCGGTCGGCTCGACGCCGCGCGCGTGGCGCTCGAGCAGGGGCTGGCCGAGGCGCTCCTCGATCAGCTGGACCGACCGGGTCAGCGCCGGCTGGGTGAGGTTCAGATGCAGCGCCGCGCGGCGCATGCTGCCCTCCTCCACGATCGCCTGGAGGCGGAACAGGTGGGTCATCAGGTCGATCATCGGTGATAAAACTCTTGCATCGCTTGCGAGAATTATTGCACTTTCCTGATATCCGGGCAACGGCTAACACTCCGGGCCATGCATTTCAGGGCCCGTCACGGAGGAGGTGACGGGCCCGTCTCAGGGAGAGGACCACCACCATGACCAGTCTCAACCGCCGCAGCTTCCTCGCCGGCACCAGCGCGCTCGGCCTCGCCGCCATCGCCGGGCCGGCCTTCGCGCAGCAGGGCTTCGACTTCGGCGCGCCGATGACCGACATGCCCGCGCCCGACGGGCCGCTGCGATGGCTCGACAGCGGCGACCAGAAGGGCGTCTTCTTCCGCGAGTTCCTCGCCAATTACGGCGAGGCGCGCGGCATCGAGACGGTCTATGACGGCCTGCCCTGGGTGGAGATCGCGACGGTCGTGCCGCTCGGCGTGCGCAACGAAAGCGCGCCCGACGCCTTCGCCCTGCCGCTCGACATGCCGCCCGCCGTCGCCATCGACCAGGGCTGGGTGCAGCCGCTCGACGACTATATCCCCGACATCGCCGAGTGGCGCGCGGGCTTCCCGACGGGCTCGTTCATCGAGGGCGTCAACATGCGCGACGGCAAGACCTACGGTCTGCCGTTCACTTCCGACCGGCGCTCGTCGACGCTGCTGCTGTTCGGCCGCGAGGCGATGGCGCTGACCGACTACGATCCGAGCCCCGAAAACCCGCTGAACTGGGACGAATTCCGCACCGCCGCGCGCCAGATCACCGAGAATTCCGGCGGCAGCGTCTACGGCTTCATCCTCGGCGGCGCGCAGGTCAACCGCTGGCGCGACGCGGTGCTCAGCCTCGCCAGCCGGGCCGGCGCCCATTACGGCGTCTCGGGCTTCGTCACCGGCTTCGACTTCTCGACGGGCGAGTACGCGCTCAACAGCGAGGAGGTCGTCGCGGCGGTCGAGCTGCTGCTGGCGATGCGCGACGACGGCTCGACCTTCCCCGGCCTGCTCAGCCTCAACGCACCGCAGGCCCGCGCCTTCACCGCGCAGGGCAACGCCGGCATGATCCTGCAGGGGCCGTGGAACGTCCCGCTCTGGGAGGCGAACAACCCGGAGTTCGATTTCGGCTTCACCTGGACGCCGGCCCCCGAGGGCGCCGACGGCAAGACCTACGTCAACACCCTGCCGTCGGCGGCGAACATGATGTTCCTCAACGCCGACGCCAAGAACCCCTACCACGCCGCCGAGGTGTTCCGCCTGATGGGGACGGTCGAGGGGCAGACGGCGTGGGCCAACGTGGTCGGCCCGTCCGACCCGGCGATCTTCCCGGCCGCCAACGAGCAGGCGGAGATGTCGGAGCGGGCGCGCGCGGTGATCGCGCTGCAGGAGCAGCAGGTCCGCGCGACGCCGGTGCCGTACTCGGCGAGCACCGGATTCGTGGAGGTGGCGCGGGCGTTCCAGATGCCGACGCCGGACATCGCGCAGACGGTGCAGGGCCTGTTCGCGGGCCAGCTGACCGACGTGCAGGGCGAGCTGGACCGGCTCAACGCGGCGATGACCGACGCGCTCGAGGCCGCGATCGCGGAGGCCAACGCCGCCGGGGCCGACGTCAGCCGCGAGCAGCTCGTGTTCGAGGACTGGGACCCGACCACCGATTACGCCGGCTGATCGCTCCCGCGCCGGGCGGCCGCCCTCCCCGGGCCGCCCGGCGCTTTCCTGACGCCGCTTGCGAGGATCATCGATGAGCGCCTATTCCGACATCCCGCCGCCGCCCGACGAAGCCCGCCAGCGCCCGCTGGGCCAGCGGCTCAGGGAGCACCGGATCGACTACCTGTTCCTGCTGCCCGGCCTGGCGATCTTCGGCGCCTTCGTGGTCTGGCCGCTGTTCGCCGCCAACTGGTTCGCGCTGCTCGACTGGTCGGGCTTCGACTCGCGGCAGGTGTTCGTCGGCCTGCAGAACTACCGCGACCTGCTGGGCGACGAGTTCTTCCGCGCCGCCTTCGTGCGCTCGATCCTGTTCACCGCGATCACCGTGCCGCTGCAGATGCTGCTCGGCCTCGTCCTCGCGGTGGTGCTCAACAACCGGCTGCTGAAGCTCTCGGCGCTGTTCCGCACGATGATCTTCCTGCCCGTCGTGACGCCCGTCGCGGTGATCGCGATCGTGATGGCGCTGATGCTGTCGCCGTTCAACGGGCCGATCAACGACCTGCTGCAATCAACCGAGATCGTCCAGCGCGCCGTCGACTTCCTCGGCTCGCCGCAGCTGGTGATGTGGAGCCTTGCCGGGATCTACGTCTGGAAGTGGACGGGGGTGACGCTGATCTACTGGCTCGCGGCGCTGCAGACGGTGCCCGACGAGCTCTACGAGGCCTGCAAGCTCGACGGGGTGCGCGGCTGGCAGGTGACGCGCTACGTGATCCTGCCGATCATCGCGCCCTTCGCGGTGGTGATCGGGCTGATCTCGGCGATCTCGGCGCTCAACGTCTTCCCGCTGATCCAGGCCACCACTCAGGGCGGGCCGTTCTTCGCCTCGGAGGTGATGGAGGTGTTCATCTTCCGCACCGCCTTCGCACCGCCCTCGGGCACCTTCCCGCAGCTCGGCTACGCGAGTGCCGCCGGGGTGCTGTTCGGGCTGGCGGTGATGGGGCTGACGATCCTGCAGGTCCTCGCCGTCCGCCACGCCCGCCGCAAGGAGCCGACCAATGGCTGACGCCGCCCTCTCCCGCACCAGCTTCGCCCCGCCGCGCCGGCGCGAGGCGTGGCTGTCGCCGCGTGCCCGGCGCACCCTCGTCTCGATCGTGCTCGCCGCGATCTGCGCGGTCTGGGTCTACCCGATCGTCTGGATGATCTCGGCCTCGTTCAAGACCAACGGCGAGATCTTCGCCGACAGCGGCCTGATCCCCGACGCGCCCACCTTCGACAACTACACCCGCGCCTGGCGCGAGGCGAATATCGGGCAGTACTTCTTCAACACGCTGTTCGTCACCGTCGGCTCGGTCATCATCACCACCATCGCGGCGGCGCTGATGGGCTACGTGCTCGGCCGCCGGCCGATCCCGGGCAAGACGGCGCTGATGGGGCTGATGGTGTTCACCCTGTTCATCCCCCAGGGCTTCACCATCATCCCGGTCTTCGAGCTGCTGACCAGCGTCGGGCTCGGCCAGTCGCTCTGGGGCGTCATGCTGGCGACCTGCGGCCATTCCATCGTGATCTTCACCTTCCTGTTCGCCGGCTACTTCGGGCAGATGCCCAAGGAGCTGGAGGAGGCGAGTCGGATGGACGGGGTCGGGCCGCTCAAGACCTTCTGGTACGTGATGCTGCCGCTGTCCAAGCCGATCATCGTCACCGTGATCGTGATGCAGACGCTGCAGGCCTGGAACGACTTCCTGCTGCCGCTCGTGGTGACGCTGGCCAACCCGGACCTGCGCACGCTCT
Source organism: Oceanicola granulosus HTCC2516 (assembly GCF_000153305.1). GTDB lineage: Bacteria > Pseudomonadota > Alphaproteobacteria > Rhodobacterales > Rhodobacteraceae > Oceanicola > Oceanicola granulosus. The sequence goes on along the minus strand of NZ_CH724110.1, from coordinate 83,062 downwards.
CGGTCGGGGTCTACTCGTTTCGCGGCGAGCACTTCATCGACTGGGGCGGCATGACCGCCGCGTCGGCGATCACCATCATCCCCATCATCCTGCTGTTCCTCTTCCTGCAACGCTACTTCATCGACGGCCTGGCCGGCGCGGTGAAGGGCTGATCGGAGACCGACCCATGTCCGGTGTGATCCTCAACAACGTCAAGAAGCGCTACGGCGCGGTCGAAGTCATCAAGGGCGTCGACATCGAGATCGGCGAGGGCGAGTTCTGCGTCTTCGTCGGGCCGTCGGGCTGCGGCAAGTCCACGCTGCTGCGGATGATCGCGGGGCTGGAGGAGATCAGCTCGGGCGACGTCCAGATCGGCGGGCGGCGGGTCAACGATCTCGACCCCAAGGACCGGGGCGCGGCGATGGTGTTCCAGACCTACGCGCTCTACCCGCACATGGACGTGGCGCGCAACATGGGCTTCGGGCTGAGCATGAACGGCTGGCCCAGGGACGAGGTCGACCGGCGCGTCAACGAGGCGGCGCGCATCCTGCAGCTCGAGCCCTACCTCGACCGCAAGCCCCGGCAGCTCTCCGGCGGACAGCGCCAGCGCGTGGCGATCGGGCGCGCCATCGTGCGCGACCCGGAGGTGTTCCTGTTCGACGAGCCGCTCTCCAACCTCGACGCCGAGCTGCGCGTCGCCACGCGGCTGGAGATCGCCAAGCTGCACGGGACGCTCGAGAACTCGACGATGATCTACGTCACCCACGATCAGGTCGAGGCGATGACGCTCGCCGACAAGATCGTGGTGCTGCGCGACGGGCGGGTCGAGCAGGTGGGCGCGCCGATGGACCTCTACGAGACGCCCGACAACCTGTTCGTCGCGGGCTTCATCGGCTCGCCGAAGATGAACTTCATGGCCCTCGACAACGGCCGCCTGCCCGACGGCACCGCGCCCGCGGTGCCCGGCGCGGCGGGGGCGGCGACGCTCGGCGTGCGCTCCGACGCGCTGCGCCCGGTGGAGAGCGGCGGCGACGTGGCCGGGGAGATCACCGTGGTGGAGCAGCTCGGCGACGCGGTCTTCGCCCATTTCCGCACCGGCTGGGGGCAGGAGATGGTCGCCCGCTTCGAGCCCGGTACGCGGCTGCGGGCGGGCGAGAGCGTCCGCTTCGCGCTCGCGGGGCGCACCCACCTGTTCGACGCCGAGGGCCGCGCCCTGCGGGCCGCCGCCGAACGCCTCACCGCCTGATCCCGAGAAAGACCCATGCGCCCCAACATCATCTTCATCATGTCCGACGACCATGCCGCGCAGGCGATCTCCGCCTACGGCCACGGTCTCAACCATACCCCCAACATCGACCGGCTGGCGGCCGAGGGCGTGCGCCACGACGCCACCTACGTCACCAACTCGATCTGCACCCCGAGCCGGGCGGCGATCCTCACCGGCACCCACAACCACGTCAATTGCGTCACCACGCTCGACACCCACATCGACAACCGCTGGCCCAACGTCGCCAAGACCCTGCGCGTCGGCGGCTACGCGACGGGGATGTTCGGCAAGTGGCACCTGGGCGAGGGGCCGGCGCACGAGCCGACGGGGTTCGACGAGTGGTCGGTGCTGCCGGGGCAGGGGGATTACTGGGACCCGGCCTTCCTGTCGCCCGAGGGCCGCAAGCGCATCCCCGGCTACGCGACCGACATCATCACCGACATGTCGCTCGACTTCATCGAGCGCCACAAGGACGGGCCGTTCTTCCTGATGTGCCACCACAAGGCGCCGCACCGGAACTGGCAGTCCCATCCGCGCCACAGGGACCTGCACGCCCCCGGCACGATCCCCGTGCCCGAGACCTTCGCCGACGACTACGCCAACCGCGCCGCGGCGGCGGCGGCGGCGAAGATGCGGGTGAAGTCCGACCTGCTCTACGAGGACCTCGCGCTGGTCCAGCCCGAGGGCGGCGCCGACACGAGCGGCGCGCTGATGATCGACGTCGACGGCTGGCAGGCCCGCAAGGTCCCCGACCTGGCGCCGGGCGAGGAGATCACCGTGATCTGCGCCGAGACCGGCGCGCGCCACAGCTTCGACGACCCGGCCGCCTTCGCCGAGTTCAAGTACCAGCGCTACATGTCGCGCTACCTGCGCACGGTGCAGGCGATCGACGACGGCGTCGGGCGGATGCTCGACAGGCTCGACGCGCTCGACCTCGCCGAGAACACGCTGGTGATCTACACCTCCGACCAGGGCTTCTTCCTCGGCGAGCACGGCTGGTTCGACAAGCGCTTCATGTACGAGGAATCGCTGAGGATGCCGTTCCTCGCCCGCTTCCCCGCCGGCATCGCGCCGGGGCGGACCTCGGGCGACATCGCCTGCAACGTCGACTTCGCGCCCACCTTCCTCGACTATGCCGGCCTGCCGGTGCCGTCGTTCATGCAGGGCCGCTCGATGCGCCCGGTGCTCGAGGGCGATGCGCCGAACGACTGGGACCAGCTCGCCTACCACCGCTACTGGATGCACAACGACGCCATCCACGAGGCCTGGGCCCATTACGGCGTGCGCGACCGGCGCTACAAGCTGATCTACTGGTACAACGAGGCGCTCGGCCAGCTCGGCGCCCGCGAGGGCGGGGCGGCGCCGGAGTGGGAGCTGTTCGACTGCGAGGCGGTCCCGCACGAACTCGTCAACGTCGCCGCCGATCCGGCATACAGGGAGATCTTCGCCGAGATGCTGGGCAAGCTCGACACCAAGATGGCCGAGATCGGCGACACGCCGCGCCACGACAGCGCCGCCCTGCGCGCCCGGCTGGCTGAGGCGGCGTGATGGCGAAGCGGCCGAACATCCTGCTGATCACCACCGACCAGCACCATTACGAGGCGCTCGGCGCGGTCAACGACAAGCTCTCCACCCCCAACCTCGACCGGCTCTGCAACATGGGCACGCGCTACGAGCGGGCCTACTGCCCCAACCCGGTCTGCACGCCCTCGCGCGCCTCGATCATCACCGGGCAGTATCCCTCGCACCACGGCGCCTGGACCATCGGCGTCGACCTCGACGAGGACCGGCCCTTCCTCGGCGACTGGCTTGCCGGGGCGGGCTACCGCACCGGCCTGGTCGGCAAGGCGCACTTCACCTCGCTCGCCGCGCCCTCGCTCGAGAGCCAGCCGACGCTGCGCGACCTCGACTTCTGGGGCGGCTTCAACGGGCCCTGGTACGGCTTCCAGCACATCGAGCTCGCCCGCAACCACGCCGACGAGAGCCATGTCGGCCAGCACTACGCGCGCTGGCTCGAGGACAAGGGCCTCGCCGACTGGCGCGAGTACTTCCAGCCGCTTCCCGGCGAGACGGCGGCGCACGCGCCGGAGGAGCATGCCTGCGGCCATTACTGGGCGCGCGAGGGCCGCAGCTGGGCGCTGCCCGACGAACTGCATTACACCCGCTGGACCGGCGAGCGCTCCGCCGCCTTCATTGAGGCGGGCGAGGGGCCGTTCTTCCTCTGGGCCAGCTTCCACGATCCGCACCCGCCCTACACCGTGCCCGAGCCGTGGGCGTCGATGTACGACCCCGCCGACATGGAGCCGGGCCGGCTCGTGCCCGGCGAGCACGACGCCAACCCGCCGCACTTCGCCGCCACCCAGCAGGAGGCGCCCGACTTCGCCAGTTGGCACCGGCCGCACGAGGCGCACGGCTGCGAGAGCCACCTTTACCCGGAGGAGGAGCTGAAGAAGGACCTCGCCGTCTATTACGGCATGATCAGCTTCATCGACGCCGAGGTCGGCCGGCTGCTCGATCTGCTCGAGGCGCGCGGCGAGCTCGACGATACGCTGATCGTCTTCACCACCGACCACGGCCATTTCCTCGGCCAGCACGGGCTGGTGGCGAAGGGGCCGTTTCACTACGAGGACCTGATCCGCATCCCGTTCATCGTCGCCTGGCCCGGCGAGGTGCCGGCGGGCGCGGTGAGCGATGCACTGCAGAGCCTCGTCGACCTCGCGCCGAGCTTCCTCGAGGCGGCGGGGGCGGAGGTGCCGGGCAGCGTCCAGGGCCGCTCGCAGCTCGCCACCTGGCGCGGCGGCGCGGCGGTGCGCAGCCACGCGATCTGCGAGAACCGCCACAACCCGGTGATGCCCCACCTCGCCACCTACGTGGAGCGCGACGCCAAGATCACCGTCTACCGCGAGGGCGAGATGGGCGAGCTGTTCGACCTCGCCGCCGATCCGGGCGAGCTGCGGAACCTCTGGGACGCGCCCGAGGCGGCGGGGCTGAAGGCGCGGATGCTGCAGGGCTTCGTGCAGGCCCGGCTCGCCGCCGAGCCGACGCCCGCGCCGCGCCGGGCGGGGGCCTGATGGGCTGCTGTCCGTCCCGTCTTCCCGCCGGGCCGGCGGGCGCGGCGCGCCCGGTCCGGAGCGCCGAGATCGTCGAGATCGCCGACGCGACGCCGCCGGGGCAGGCGGCGTTCGCCGGCGGGCGCAGCCATGTGGGCACCCGCCGGCCCGAGATCCCCGAGGACGGCGAGGGGCCGGTGCGGCCGGTGCGGCTCAGGCCGTTCCGCTGCGACAGCTTCCCCGTGACCAACGCCCGCTTCGCCGCCTTCGTCGCGGCGACGGGCTACGTTACCGTTGCCGAGCGCTTCGGCTGGGGGCAGGTCTTTGCCGGGCTGATGAACCCCGCCGAGGCCGCCGCCGCCCGCGCCTTCCCCGGCACGCCCTGGTGGCGCGCCGTCCCCGGCGCCTGCTGGCACGCGCCCGAGGGGCCGGGGAGCGGCATCACCGGGCGCGCCTCGCACCCGGCCGTGCACGTCGGCTGGGACGACGCCCGCGCCTTCGCCACCTGGGCCGGGGGGCGGCTGCCGAGCGAGGCCGAGTGGGAGCACGCCGCCCGCGGCGGCCTCGACCAGGCGCGCTTCCCCTGGGGCGACCGGGAGCCCGATGACACCGGCTTCCTCCCCTGCAACATCTGGCAGGGCCGCTTCCCCGACCACGACACCGCCGCCGACGGCCACGCGGGCACCTCCCCCGTCGGTGCCTATCCCGCCAACGGCGCGGGGCTGCACGACATGGCGGGCAACGTCTGGGAATGGACCGCCGACCCGTTCCGGGTCCGCTCCGCAAAGTCCGCCGCCGCCGCGCGCAACGCCCATGCCCGGCAGGAGAACCAGCGCGTGACGAAGGGCGGCAGCTTCCTCTGCCACATCAGCTATTGCTACCGCTACCGCATCGCCGCCCGCTCGGGCACCGCCGCCGACAGCGGCGCGAGCAACACCGGGATGCGGGTGTTCTACGACGGCTGAGCTACGGGCTCGGCTGCTCGTCGCCCCGGGTATCGGGCGAGTCCAGCGTCGACCACGTCCCGTCGCGGGGCGGCGACGGCGGCTGCTGGCAGTCCTGGCGGTGGATGCTGACCTTCGCGATGAAGTGCGCCGACACCGGGGCCGTCACGAACAGGAACGCCATGATGAGCAGCTCGTGCACCGAGGGATCGCCCGCGGCGTAGGCGCTGAGCATCGAGGCCAGCAGCAGCATCCCGATGCCGATGGTGCCGACCTTGGTGGGCGCGTGCAGGCGGGTCATCGGGTCGTTGAACTTCAGCAGGCCGATCACGCCGACGATGACGAAGAACGAGCCGATCAGCAGCGACAGGGCGGCGGCGTAGGTGGCGAGGATTTCCGGGGTCATTCGATGATGTCTCCGCGCAGCATGAAGCGGGCCATGGCGACGGTCGAGACGAAGCCGAGCATCGCGATGAGCAGCGAGACCTCGAAGTAGACCTTCACGCCCTGGATCATGCCGAGCACGACGACGATGCCGAGGGCGTTGATCACCAGCGTGTCGAGGGCGAGGACGCGGTCGCCCGGGGTCGGGCCGAGGACGAGGCGGACGACGCAGAGGAGCTGGCCCACGGCGAGGGTGACGAGGGTGACGAGGAGGGCGATGTCGAGCAGGGCGGGGGCGCTCATGGGAAGATCTCCAGCAATCTGCGCTCGTAGCGGTTCTTGATCTCGTCGCGGTCGGCGTCCGGGTCGTCGGTGTGCAGGACGTGGACGAGCAGGCTGTGGCCCTCGGAGGAGACGTCCGAGGAGACGGTGCCCGGGGTCAGGGTGATGGTGCCGGCGAGAATGGTGATCGCCTCGGGCTGGGTCAGCTCGAGCGGCACGACGATCCAGGCGGGCTTGAGCTTGGCGTTGGGGACGGTGAGCACGATCCAGGCGACCTGGATGTTGGCGACGATGATGTCCCACATGACGATCAGCATGTAGGGGATCATCCGCCAGACGTGGAACGTCTTGGGCCGGTCGGGCCACCACATCGCGGTCAGGATGGGGATGACGATGCCGAGGATCAGCCCGAAGACGACCATGCCCGGCGTGACGTCGTTCTGCAGCAGCACCCAGACGAGGGCGAGCACCAGCGTCAGGACCGGGTGGGGCAGGAGCCTGCGGTAGGCGCGCGTCATGTCAGTAGCCCTCCGTCGGCGTGCTGAGCTTGCCCGGCGTCTCGAGCACCTTGGCGATGTAGGCGTCGGGCGCGAAGAGGTCACCGGCGATGCGCAGGGTATAGGCATGGACGTGCCCGGCAAAGAGCGTGTGCGCGACGAGCAGGGCGAGAAGCCCGCCGACGGCGACGTAGGAGAGCCACGCGGGCCGGACGGCCTCCTCGGGCAGCATCGTGCCCGGCGTGCCGTGCGCCTTCCAGAACAGCACGCTGCCGGCGCGCGAGAAGCCGACGACGCTGATCAGGCTCGTCGCCAGCACCACCGCCCAGACCCAGGCCACCAGCGGCGAGGCGAAGGCGGCGTCGAGCACGAGGAGCTTGCCGAGGAAGCCCGAGAGCGGCGGCAGGCCGGCCATGGCGATGGCGCCGGCGAAGAACAGCCCGGCCGTCAGGGCGGTGCCGAACATCGGGGCCTGCGCGCTGAGCCGCAGGTCGCCGCGGCCGGTGCGCACGAGGTCGACGACGAGGAAGAGCACGGCGCCCGCCAGCGTCGAGTGGACGATGTAGTAGAGCGCCGCGGCGATGCCCGCGGGGGTGAAGAGCGAGATCGCCACGATCACCATGCCCATCGAGCCGATGATCGAGAAGGCGACCAGCCGGTCGAGCCGGCGCGCGGCGAGCACGCCGATCATGCCGACGGCGAGCGAGACGAGGGCGGCGGGCTGGAGCCAGACGTCGTGCAGCCCGGCGGTCACCTCGAGGTCGGGCGGGAAGACCAGGGTGTAGACGCGGATGATCGCGTAGGCGCCGACCTTGGTCATGATCGCGAAGAGCGCGGCGACGGGGGCGGGGGCCTCGGCGTAGCTCGAGGGCAGCCAGAAATGGAGCGGCACCAGCGCCGCCTTGATCGCGAAGACCAGAAGCAGCAGCACCGCCGCGACGCGGATGCCCACCGAGGCCGCCGGGTCGATCAGCGCCACCCGCTCGGCGAGATCGGCCATGTTGAGCGTGCCGGTCTCGGCGTAGATCGAGCCGAGCGCGAAGAGGAAGAGGGTCGAGCCGAGGAGGTTGTAGAGGACGTACTGCACGCCCGCCCGCAGCCGGGCGTTGCCGCCGGCGTGGATCATCAGCCCGTAGGAGGCGATCAGCAGCACCTCGAAGAAGACGAAGAGGTTGAACAGGTCGCCCGTCAGGAACGCCCCGAGGATCCCCATGAGCTGGAACTGGAAGAGCGCGTGGAAGTGCCAGCCGCGCCGGTCCCAGCCCGAGCCGACGGCGTAGAGCAGCACGAACAGCGCCAGCACCACCGTCAGCAGCACCATCAGCGTCGAGAGGCGGTCGGCCACCACGACGATGCCGAAGGGCGCGGCCCAGTCGCCGAGGCGGTAGTAGAGCACCGAGCCGTCGGACACCTGCATCATCAGCGCGGCGGCGATCCCCACCAGCGCCACCACCCCGGCGAGCGAGACGGTGCGCTGGATGGCGATGTGGTGGCGCGCCGCCAGCACGATGAAGGGCGCGAGGAAGGCGGGCAGGACGATGGGGGCGAGGATCCAGTGGCTCATGGCTGCTCTTCCGCCGTCTCGCCCTCGGGCACGTCGTCGACGTGGTCGTCGTCGGAATGGAGGTAGGCCCCGAGGCCGACCATCACGACCACCGCCGTCATCCCGAACGAGATCACGATGGCCGTCAGCACCAGCGCCTGCGGCAGCGGGTCGGTGTAGGTCTCGACGCCGTCGCGCAGGATCGGCGGCGCGCCGACGGTGAGGCGGCCGGAGGCGAACAGGAACACGTTGACCGCATAGGTCAGCAGCGACACGCCGAGGATCACCGGGAAGGTGCGCAGCCGCAGCACGAGGTAGATGCCCCCCGCGGTCATGACGCCGATGGCGGAGGCGACGAGGAATTCCATGTCAGCCCTCCTGTCCGGTACGGGGCGCGTCGGGGACGATGCGCTCGCGCGAGGGGTCGATGTCCATCGGGTACTCGCTTTCCTCCGAGTTGGCGCGTCGGGCGAGGCGCGAGAAGCTCTCGAGCGACAGCATCACCGCGCCGACGACGGCGAGGAAGACGCCGAGATCGAACAGCGCCGCCGTCGCCAGCTCGAACTTGTCGAACGGCGGGATGCGCACGTAGGTGAAGTCCGACGTCAGGAACGGCTTGCCGACGAACCACGAGCCGATCCCGGTGAAGCCGGCCACCAGCACGCCCGCGCCGATCACCCCGTGGTAGGGGTAGCGCACCCGCGAGGACGTCCAGGCGAAGCCGCTCGCCATGTACTGCATCACCACGCCGATCGACACGACCAGCCCCGCGATGAAGCCGCCGCCGGGCTCGTTGTGGCCGCGCAGGAAGATGTAGAAGCCGACGAGCAGCACGATGGGCATGATGACCCGGGTCAGGATCACCATCATCATCGGGTGCATGTCGCCGGCGCGCCGCTGGCTCGGCGCGCGGTTGAGCAGGCGGCGGCGGACCGGGCCGGCGAGCAGGGATTCCGTCAGCGCGAAGATCAGCAGCGCGGCGATGCCGAGGACGATGATCTCGCCGTAGGTGTCGAAGCCGCGGAAGTCGACGAGGATCACGTTGACCACGTTGGTGCCGCCGCCGCCCTTGTAGGAATTGGCGAGGTGGAACTCGGAGATCGGCGTCGCGACCGCGTCGCGCAGGAGGTAGTGCCACGACAGCGCGAAGGCCGCGAGCCCGCCGATCAGCGCCACGCCCCCGTCGCGCACCCGGCGCAGCACGGTGCTCTCCACCGGGGTGCGGTTGGGCAGGAAGTTGAGCGCGAGCAGGAGCAGGATGATCGTCACCACCTCGACGGTGAACTGCGTCATCGCGAGGTCGGGCGCGCTGAGGTAGACGAAGGAGATCGATACCATCAGCCCGACGATCCCGATCAGGATCAGCGACAGGAAGCGGTTGCGGTGCATCACCACCAGCGCCAGCACCGCCGCCACCAGCATCGTCCAGCCCGCGACCGGCACCGGCCCCGCCGCCTGCACCTCGCGCGTCGGCGCGCCCGTGCTGCCCGAGGCCCAGGCGTGGTAGCCCGCGGCGAAGATGGCGAGCAGCCCGACCATCGCGTAGCGGGTGAAGGCGCCGTTGTGCAGCCCGTGGATCAGCCGCTCCGACAGGCGCGCGCTGCCGCCGACGACGCCGTCGAAGATGTCCTTCGCCTCGGGCCGGGGCAGGGCGTCCCAGCCGCGCAGGACGTGGCGATAGAGCCACAGCAGGAGCAGCCCGCCGAGCACCGCCGCGATCGACATGTAGAGCGCCGGCACCAGCCCGTGCCAGATCTTGATGTGCGCCGTGGTCATCTCGGCCGTGCCGCGCAGCACCGCCGACGTCACCAGCCGCACGAACGGCTCCACGAGGAACGGCGCGACGCCGATCACCACCACCGGCACGATCAGCAGCGCCGGCGGCAGCCAGAGCCCGGCGCCCGGATCGTGCGGCTTGGCGGGGTAGTCGTCGCGCACCGGGCCGAGGAAGACGTGGCCGATCAGCCGGAACGAGTAGGCCGCCGAGAACAGCGAGCCCACCATTGCCATCCCCGCCACCAGCCAGGCGTAGCCGAACAGGTTGGTGTGCAGCGCCTCCTCGAGCATCATCTCCTTGGAGAGGAAGCCGTTGAGCAGCGGGATGCCGGCCATCGACAGCGCCGCCACCGACGCGATCACGAAGGTCACCGGCATCAGCCGCCGCAGGCCGCCGAGGCGGCGGATGTCGCGGGTGTGGGCCTCGTGGTCGATGATCCCCGCCGACATGAAGAGCGCGGCCTTGAAGGTCGCGTGGTTGAGGATGTGGAACACCGCCGCCATAGCGCCGAAGGGGGTCCCGGTGCCGAGCAGCATGGTGATCAGGCCGAGGTGGCTGACCGTGGAGAAGGCGAGGAGCCCCTTCAGGTCGTGCTTGAACAGCGCGATCACCGCCCCGATGACCATGGTCAGCGCCCCCGCGCTGGTGACGATGGCGAACCACGCCTCCGTCCCCGACAGCACCGGCCACATCCGCGCCATCAGGAAGATCCCCGCCTTCACCATCGTCGCGGAGTGCAGATAGGCCGACACGGGCGTCGGCGCGGCCATCGCGTGCGGCAGCCAGAAGTGGAACGGGAACTGCGCCGACTTGGTGAAGCAGCCCAGCAGGATCAGCAGGAGCGCCGGGATGTAGAGCGGATCGGCCTGGATCAGGTCGCGGTTGTCGAGGATGTCGCTGAGGTCGTAGCTGCCGACGATCTGCCCGAGGATCAGCATCCCCCCGATCATCGCCAGCCCGCCCATGCCGGTCACGGCCAGCGCCATCCGCGCCCCCTGCCGGCCCTCGGGCAGGTGCTTCCAGTAGCCGATCAGCAGGAACGACGACAGCGACGTCAGCTCCCAGAACACCAGCAGAAGCAGGATGTTGTCGGAGAGCACGATGCCCACCATCGCGCCCTGGAAGAGGAGCAGGTAGGTGAAGAACTCGCCCATGTTGTCGTCGCGGCTGAGGTAGCGGCGCGCATAGGCGATGATGAGCAGCCCGATGCCGAGGATCAGCATCGCGAAGAAGAAGCCGAGCCCGTCGAGCATCAGCGTCACGTTCAGCCCCAGCTCGGGCATCCACGCCACCCGCGCCGTCACCACCTCGCCCGCGAGCACCGCCGGCAGGTTCGTCAGCAGCCCGACGAACGCCAGTAGCGTGACGGTGAAGGTCACCCCCGCACAGGCGGCCCGGCCCGCGGAGTTCATCACCCCCGGCAGCAATGCCCCGAGAAACGGCAAGAGTACGATGAAGAACAGCGACACGCCCGCCCCCAGTTTGAACCGCTCCCCTTATTTGTCAGATGCGAGCGTCGTGCAAACCGGTTTTCCGGGGCGGGATGCCGTGTCGCACTCTCAGCTGCTGCCGCTGATCGAGCGTTCACCGTCGTCGGTGGACGGCAGACCGAGACCGGCCCGGGAGGATCCCGGACCGGTCTGGCTTGGAGCAACGTCCCAGAGCAGATTGTCCACCGCTCCGAGGCGAATGCTGTTATATTGGCAGCATTATTTCCTCATCGGGAGGCCGGAAGTTGACGAGTGTTGACGCATCAGAGAGCCAGACCTTCGGGGCCCGGTTCGGACGACTGGTCCGCTCGTACCGCGAAGACCTCGGCCTGTCCCTGCGCGATCTGGCGGTACGGGCCTGGGACGACGAGGGCCGCAAGGCGACCATTTCGCGCCTCGAGAACGGTCGCGTTGAGCGGCCGGCGGCGCGGACCGTCATGCTCATCGCCCATGCGCTCGACATCCCGCAATCCGAGATCGACAACCTGCGGGAGCCGACCCAGCCGCTCGCCGCCAACCTCGCCGACTACATCGAGAACCTGTCGCACCGAAACCGCGACCAGCTGGAAGTTCTGGCTGCCCGCTTCGAGATCGACAACGTCTATGACCGGCCCAGCTCGGAGCTGCGGGAGCTGCTCGAGCGGAAGGCGGAGGAGTTTCGGTCCTACCGTCGCAAGGTCGGGACAATCGATCTGCGGCAGGCGGAGGTCGACGCGGCGCGCGCGGCCGCGAGCGCGGCTGCCCAGGAGATGGACTTCGCCGCGAGCGCCCGACACCTGCGCCGGGCGGATCGCCTCCAGACGACGCTCGCCATCGAGATCAAGGAAATGCGGGCGACACAGGCGCTGATGCAGGGCCAGGTCGACGGCGCGGTCGCGATCTTCGAGGCCGCCGCCGAGAGCCTGCGCGAGGTCGATCCGCGCGAGATGGCGCTGCGCCGGGATCGCTACTTCGGAGAGTTGTACGAGCATGGCCTGCGCTATGGAGACCACAGCCTCGCCGCCGCGCTGGTGATGCAGCGACAGGCCGTCGCCGCCGTGGAGGCGACGGAATGGCGCGCCGACTGGGCCAGGCTGCTGTCGAACCTCGCGACGGGGCTCGCGAACCTGGCCGAGCGCACCGAAGGCGACAGCGGGCGCGCCCTGCTGGCCGAGGCGATCCAGGCGTATCGCCGATGCTCGGCGCACTACAGGCAGGAAGGCGAGGTGCGTCAGTGGGCGATGGCCCAGCAAAACCTCGGCGGCGCCCTGTCCGTTCTGGCCGAGCGCACGGACGACCCCGCCCGCCGGGTCGAACTGCTGGAGGAGGTGGTCATGATCGTACGCGGCGCCCTCGAGATCCGCCGCCGGGAGATCGATCCGCTGGAGTGGGCGATGACCCAGCAGAACCTGTCCATCGGGCTGCGCGAGCTCGGTGTCGCGGTCGGGGGCAAGGCGGGGCACGACTTCCTGCGGCAGGCCACGGACGCCGCGCGGCAGGCGCTCGCAGTGCGGACGCGCGAGGATCATCCGCTCGACTGGGCCATCACCCAGGAGGAGCTGGCGCGGGCCGAGCTGGCGCTGGCAGGTCATCCGGAGACGGCGGACCCTGCGGCTCATGCCGCGGCCGCGCGCGAGCACATCGACCTGGCGCTCGGCGTGTTCAGCCCGGAGACGTCGCCCTTCTACCACAGCAAGGCGCTGGCCTTCCGCGCCAGCTGCATCGGGCCGGGGCCGGCGGGCGAGGGGGGCTGAACGAAAAGTGCCCCGCAGGGCGGGGCACTTCCGGTCGTTTGGGACGAGGTGGCGGAGCGGTCAGCTTTCCTGCTGCGGGCCGTACATCTCTTCGATCTGCTCGGGCGAGTAGCCGAGCCGCGCCAGCTCGTAGCGGCGACGGAAGTTCTGGATCACGGCAGACCCCGCCGCGGCGTCGGCAAAGGCCCACTGGCCGTCTTCCGCACCCTCGACGATCATCGCGAGCACCGCGAGCTCCATCGCTTCACGCGTGGCGAAGATCTCGGGCTCGTTGCGGGAGTAGCCAAGCTCGAACTCGAGAATCTCGTCGATGGCGACGAAGCGGAACGCGCCGCCCTGCACGCGGACCGAGTAGACGGTCTTGGTCGTGGTCACCGAGGTCAGCACGCGCCCCGTCGAGACGCTGACGGCACGAAGGGCGACGGTGACGACGTCCTTGCGGTACTCGTTGAAGCTGCCGATGCCGAGGTAGCGCGCGCCGGCGCCGCCGGTCACGGTGTTGGTGTCGTAGCCGACGATCGAGCCTTCGATGAGGGTCCCGGCGAAGCGCAGCGGCGGCAGCGATACGCCGCCGGTGAACGCCGTCTGCGTCTGCTCGATGATGGTCCGCTCGCGCAGGAGGTTGTCGACGCGGGCGCGTTCGACGACGTTGAACCACTGGCCGTTGCCGGCCTTCGCCAGCACGTCGGTCAGGATGTCGGCGCCGCCCTGGGTCACGGCCCGCGACAGCTCGGAATAGTTCTCGTTGGGCTCGTTCTGGCCGGTCAGATCCGGGAAGGCGTAGACGGCGATGTCGAGCGGCTGGACCGGCGGCGGCAGGCGCTCGACGGTCAGTCCGGTCGACGTCGCCGACATGACTTCTGCTGTCTCGAGAAGAAGGGCGTCACTTTCCGGGATGGCAATTTCACAGCCTGCGAGGACCCCGACAGCGCCAACCGCAAGAAGTGCCTGTTTGATTAGTCTCATTATTCGCACTGCCTCGTATTATCTATCTCGACTTCGGCGTTCATGATCTTCGCTCGCCGCCGCTTACTCGCCGACCTGCGGCACGTCCGCCTCGCCCCCGGTATTGACGGGGATGATGATCGTCGGGCCGCCGACGGCAGCCGGGCCACCGATGCCCGGAGCGCCGGCCTGCTGCTGCGACTGGTCGCCTTCGCTCGCGACGGTCGCTGTTCGCTGGGCCTCGGCGAGGCCGAAGAGGAACGACGCCAGGTTGGGGTCGCCCCCGAAGTTGGGGTTCAGGAACCCGAAGTTCAGGTTCTCGGCGGTGGACGGTCCGGCTGCCATGAGAGTGGACACCGTCACAAGTACGCCCATCGATCTACGCATCGGACTACCTCGCAAGAATTTTATTGATGGTCTGATTACCCGTCTCACCAGGACTTGAAACCCGCCAAGGCCAGCCTAGCCGGAGTTTTCAACCTGCTGTGCCGTATAGGCAACTCTCGTTGTACGAGTGCCGCACTGGCAGCAGCGTACGACGTCCGGTCAAAAGCCCGAACGTCGTTGCCGCTGTCTGATCGGATGGTTCAGCCTCCAAGCAGCGGGCGGATGACGATATCCCCGTTCTGCCTGCGCAGCACGGAAGCATTGACGTCTCCGATCGTCGTGGTGGGGCGGGTGTACGTGTTGTCGCGGACCATCCCGAGGTTCAGGCCGGGGCTCGAACCGACGCCGTTCTGCACGACACCGACTTGCAGAGGATCATCGGAGTCGTCCATCCGGTCGACGACCAAAAGATTTGCCACTCGCTGCGAGCCGAACTGCGCCACGCCGACGACCGTGTCGTCTCCCCTGACCCTGATGTTTGCGATGTGGGACGCGCCAACCTGGAGGGTGCCGACAGCGTTTCCGTCGCCGCGGACTCGCAGCACGCTCCGGTTGCCGGACCCGATCTGCGCGATGCCGACAGCGTTCGATCCGCCGACCGCGACCGCGGCCGCATAATTCTCCGGCCCGATCTGTGCCACGCCGACGAGGTTCGAATCACCCCGCGCGCCGTTCAGAGCGAAGTTCGCTCCGCCATCCTGGTAGACGCCGGTGGCGTTGTCGTTGCCGGCGACGAACTGGGCCGCGCCGTTGCCGTTGCCCTGCTGGATAATGGCTTGGCTGTTGCCGGACCCGGACGAAAAATTGAGCCCGCCGTTATTATTGCCGACCTGAGCAACGAACGCATCCTGCGCAAATACCGCAGAGCCCGCTGCAATTGCGACTGCGGCGAGTGCGTTCCGCGTCAGACGCGACTTCAGAATATCAATCATCATCGGCGCGATCCTATCGGCAGATTCTTTAACGGAAATCGAAATAATGTCGAGAGGTGGGGGTGGGCGTTAATCGCCCACTCCCTATTTTGTCAAACTTCGATCGGCATGGCTGCCGGTCTTAGTTGTTGGTGAAGCCGACGGAGCAGCAATCGTTCGACAGGGTGTAGAACGAATTCGGCTGCGGCTCGCTCGGACCCACGAGGTTCGAAAGATCGAGGCTCGGCGCCGGGATGATAAGGCCCACCACGGTCGCCTTCGGCAGGTCACCATTCGTATCATCCGACCAGTTGATCGCGCGGTTTTCGTCGCCGTACTGGACGATCTGCTGGTTGGCGCCAAGGTTCCCATTGGTGTGCACGGCGATATTCGCCGCCATGTTCGCGTTCACACCGTTGCCGTCAGCATCCTGCCAGATCAGGGCGTTCATGCCGCTCGAGCTGGCAGGGCTGAGCTGATAGGCGTAGGCGAAATTGCCACCCCCTTCGGCCAGGTTCACCGCGTCGGCATCGTTGGCCTGCTGCTGGATGATCTGCAGGTTGGGGGTGCTAGTCGGGTTCTGCGACACGTTGGCCGCGTCGTTGCTGTCCCCCATCTGCGTGATGTACGCGTCCTGCGCGTTGGCAGCCCCGGCGAATGCGAAAACGGCAGCCGTCATCATTAGCTTTTTCATAGCGTCACTCCAAGAGTCTAAAATTTCTTTATAACTAGCGGCTTTATACTGGCCGCCTGCAGCTCGGCTGATCTGCCCCTTCAGCCGTTAATGAAATATTAGTACTGCGGCTCGCCAACTTTCGGCAACAGAATCGTCGCAATCTCGCCAGATTTGAATTGATGGCCATAGATGTGGTGTGCGCCGCGGCTGGGGCTTCTAATGATGGAATCTCTCCGTTGCGAAAATTCTGCTAATGCGGGCATCGAAATTTCGGCATCAACCTATAAGTGTTAACGTGCCCCGAATCGTCGCGCTCTGATCTGCGAATCGATAGCGCCGCCGCCCGCATGCGATGCCGCTGACATTTCTGATGCGCCCTCGTGCGGCCGCCCATGGCCGGCTGTCGCGTAGGCCCGCGCGGGCCAAGGCCCCAAATTTGCCCGATTTCATCGCCACTTCGCCCGGGTCTCGCCCAAACAGGGTCACGCGCCGCTGTTTCCTTAGGGGCACCAAAACACCGGGCAAGCGGGAACTGTCGATTTGAGACGGACTGGCCTCGCCCCCGGCCACATTGAGCCAGGAGAGCACCATGAAACTCAGCATCGCCGCAGTCGCCCTTTTCGCCGCCATCCAGCTTCCCACCGGAGCCGCCGCCGACGGCGCCTTCGTGAACCAGATCAACGCCGGGCCGGTCTCGGTGTCCCTCAGCACCCCGTCCATGATTACCAATGCCGCGGCGGTCAGCGCGCAGCTGACCACGCCGGCCTTCCAGCCCCACGCCGGCAGCATCGATCTCAGCGCCTACCCCGTCGTCGGCGCCGCGACCACCGGTGCGATCGCCGACGTCACCTCCGTCGGCAACGGCCACAGCGCCACGATCGTCCAGACCGGGATCCACGCGGCGAGCATCAGCCAGACGGGCGGCATGAACGCCGCGAGCATCATCCAGACCGGGGCGGGCAACCGGGCCTCCATCTACCAGGCCGGCACCAACGGCACCGCCATGGCGGTTCAGCACGGCAGCAACAACTCGGCGCTGATCGTCCAGAACTGACGTCGTCTCCCGGAGGTGGCGCGTTGGGCGCCGCCCCGGGATGTGGTAGATCTGTCTCCGCAAGGGGAGGCTCCACGATGAAGAGGAAGCTGACGATCGTCGCCGTTGCGGCCCTGCTCGCTCCGGGCGCCGCCATGGCCGAGGAAGAAGCCTGCAAGATCGCGGTCCTGCAGGCCGACGGCATGGCCACCATCACCGGCCTCGCGCACGGCGCGCAATGGAACAGCGGGCGCTACAGCATGTCGGTGACGGTGCAGAACGGGACGAATCGTTCCGTCAGCCGGCAGGGCGGAACGATCGCGAGCGACGCCGACGGGGCGGCGACCCTAGCGCGCTCCGTCGTGTCGCTGCCGCCCGGCAGCGAGGCCGAAATCGTCCTCGAGCTCCGGAACGGCGCGGCAGAAACGCGCTGTTTCAGTCGCTTGGCGGGATGACGCCGTCCGGTTGTGCGGACGGGCCCCGGCGGGTTGCCCTCCGGGGCTGAATCCAGCATTACTTCGAGCGACCCGGGGTCGCCCCGGACAGTACGCAAACGGGGGTGATGCGCGGTGTCTTACAGTTCGATCCTGAAGGTTGTCGTGCCCGCCGCGGCCATGGCTTTCGCGGCCGCGTCGGCCGCCTCGGCGCAGGCCTACCTGACCTACACCAGCCCCCCGGCCACGGCGCGCCTTCCGGCCTTCGTCGGGCAGGTGTACCGCGGCCCCGCCTTCCAGCGCATTCCCCAGATCGTGAACTACCCGGCGTTCCGGCCTGTCGCGACAGCGGCTCCCGCGCCGGCGCCCGCTCCGGCCGCCGCGAGTCCCCGTCCGGCGCCGCCGCCGCCGCCGCCGGAGCCTGAAACGGTGATCCTGGAGCTCGGCGGCAACCAGACGGTCATCGTCCCGCGCGCCAGGCTCTCCGACAACTAGTAAGGCGCGCCGGCTCCTCCGAGCCAGCGCGTCGCCAGTGGCCGGCGCATCGCCTCAGATGTCGTCGCCGTCGCTCGCCGCGTCTTCCGGCGCCTCCATCGGCGCGGCCTCGTCGCTCTCCAGCAGCGCGGGCTCCGGCTTCACCTCGTCGAGCCGCCCCATGCCTTCGCGGAAGCCCACGAGGGACAGGGGGATCGGGAAGACCTGCCCGGTCGTGTTGGCCACGATCACCTGGGCGAATTCGGCATTGCCGATGCGGTCGACCAGCCCGGCCTCGAGAACGCCCTCGATCAGGCAGCCGTCGCTGACGCAGCGCGACACCGGCAGGCTCGTCGCCACCTCGTCGTCCAGGCTCAGCTGCGGCGCCAGTTGCAGGCTGATGCCGAGCGGCACCGCGAGCTGCACGTCGACGGAGCCGTCCGCCAGCACCGTGAAGGCCGCCGCGAGGGCGACGACGTTCTGATCGCCGGTCACGACACGCTGGTAGATCTGGCACGGCCCGCCGTCGTCGCTGACGCCGAAACACTCGAACTGCCAGTCGCCGACCCTCTCCATGGTCTGCGGAAGCTGCGGCGCCTCCTGCGCGGCCGCGGGATTGGCGGCGGCGAGGAGGACGCTGCCGACAAGGATCAGGGCCATTGATGGCCGGCTTGCTCTTTTGCTCGAAGAAATCATTTTGTGCCCCAACTTATCTGCCGGGCCCATCTGTTCCGCGCGCCCGGGGCGTTGATGTCGCAGATCGCCAGACGCAGCTGCCGACCCTACAAGAAGTAGAGCACAAGTCCGCTTGAAGCTCTACAAGAAGTGATCGAACACCGGATTTTGTGATGATGAGCCGGTAAGGGAACCCGCGAGCCGCAGGGGCAAGTCCTTCGGACATGGCGATAAGGGGGGGCAGGGGGCAGCGGCTCGTCGGCGTGTCGCGACGGCCACTGATCGAGCTGTGGCGGGCGGACTGGTGCCGTGCCGCGATAGTCGCGACCGCCGCGGAGGAGCCCCCGGCGGTCGCGTCGTCGGCGGTGCGCCTACTGGCAGGCCTCCGGCGCTCCGTCGCCGGAGACGCCCTGGCACAGGTCCTCCGTGCTGATCCAGCCCGCGTCGACGACGACGTCGAGGTTGTCGCGCGTGATGGCGACGGGGGACAGGACGATGGCGGTCTGGGTGATGCCTTGGGCGCCCTTGTCCCAGTCCTGTGCGCCCTCGATCGTCGCGGGGTCCTCGCCGTCGATGATCTTCGTGACGACCTCGCCGCCGAGGCGGCCGAGTTCGCGGGTGTCCTTCCAGGCGGTCACCGTCTGCGTGCCGCGGGCGATGCGGTTGAGGGCGGCGATGTCGCCGTCCTGGCCCGAGACGGGGACGTCGCCGGCGAGGCCGGCGCCCTCGAGCGCCGCGACGACGCCGCCGGCGGTGCCGTCGTTCGCGGCGAGCACGGCGTCGACGTCGTTGTCCTCGACGGTCAGGATCTGCTCCATGTTGCGCTGCGCGTTCGAGGGGAGCCAGCCGTCGGTGAACTGCTCGGCCACGACCTCGATGTCACCCGCCTCGACCATCGGATCGATGATCTCGCGCTGACCCTGCAGGACGTAGGTGGTGTAGGGGTCGGTGGGGCTGCCCTTGATGATCACGTAGTTGCCCTCGGGGGCCTCTCCCGTCACCGCGCGGGCCTGGATGCGGCCCACCTCGACCGGGTCGAAGGCGACGTAGGTGACGTCCGGGTGCTCGATCTGGCGCTCGTAGGCGACCACCGGCACGCCCGAATTGAGCGCGCGTTCCACCGAGGCGAGGATGGTCTCGGAGTCCTGGCTGACGATCATCAGCGCGTCGATGTCGCGGGCGAGCAGGCTCTCGATGTCGGAAGCCTGCTTGGAGGACGAGGACTGGGCGTCGGTGGAGATCAGCTCGCCGCCGAGCTCCTCGAGCGCGGCCTCGATGCCGGCCTGGTCGATCTTCCAACGTTCCTCCTGGAAGTTGGCCCAGCTCATGCCGACACGGGGGCCGTCCTGGGCGATCGCCGTCATCGGCAGCGCGGTCGCCAAGAGGCCCGCGACTAGGATTGAGCGTCTGTTCATTCTTCTCTCCCTGTAGGCGGTGAGTGTGAGTGCGATCTGCCGCACCGCCCTGCGGCGAGATCGTGGGTTTCGGGCGCTCCCGAGCATCTCAGGCGTTGCCCGGATTGTCGTCCGTGGCCCCGGCCACGTACTGGTCGAGGTCGATCACCGCGCCGGTCATCATCCGCGCGCCCGGCGAGACGAGGAAGGCCGTCAGCTCGGCCGGGTCCTCGGGCATCAGCAGCCGGCCGAAGGGCTGCGACGGGCCGAGCGTGTCGCGCCAGTTCTCGGGCAGGCCGTGGATCTCGGTCTGGGTGCGCTGCTCGCCCGGGGTCCAGGTCCAGCCGAGGTTGATGGCGTGGACGCGCACGCCGTCGCGCTTGACGGCGTTGGCGGTGTTGCGGGTGAGGGCGACGAGGGCCGCCTTGCTCGCGGCGTAGGTCGCCAGGAAGGGCGGGCCGCCGTAGGCGAGCATGGAGGTGATGTTGACGATGGTGCCGCCCGTCCCGGTCAGCATCGGCAGCGCCGCCTGCATCACCAGCATCGGCGCGCGCACGTTGATCTGGAAGATGAAGTCGAAGAGCTCGGGATCGGTGTCGGCGACGCCGCCGCGCGCGGTGGTGCCGGCGGCGTTGACGACGATGTGGAGCTGTCCGAGCCGCGTGAGAACTGGGGGCAGTTCGCGCAGGAGCCCCGCGCCGTCCTGCAGGTCGAGGACCAGCTCGGTGGCCTCGACACCTTCGCCCCGTAGCGCCTCTGCCGTCTGCGAGAGCGTCGCCGCGTCGCGGTCCACCAGCAGCATCCGGGAGACGCCGTCGCGGGCGAGCCGCTCCGCGCAGGCCGCGCCCACGCCCTGGGCGGCTCCGGTGATGAGTGCGGTGCGCGTGTCGGACATGTCGTTCTCCTCTATCCGGCGAACCGGGGCTCGGGACGGCCGGTGACGCCGAGCCCGTCGATCCGGAAGGTGGCGCCGCGCAGCGGGCCGTCGCCGGGGTACTTGGGCAGGGGCGGCTCGGCCATCGAGGTGACGAACAGCGTGTCGAGCCGCGCGCCGCCGAAGGCGACGGACGTGACCTTGCGGACCGGCATCTCGATCACCCGGTCGACGGCGCCGTCGGGGGTGAAGCGGAAGATGCGCCCGTCGAAGACGCAGGCGGACCACAGGCAGCCCTCCGCGTCCACCGTCGCCCCGTCCGGCGCGCCGCCCCGCTCGTCGGGCAGGGCTGCGAAGCTGCGGCGGTTGGCGATGTCGCCCGTGGCGGCGTCGTAGTCGTAGGCGCTGATCGTGCCGGTGAAGCTGTCGGTGAAGTAGAAGGTGCGGCCGTCCGGGGACCAGCAGGGGCCGTTCGAGCAGATGATGTCGCGCTCGAGCTGGTGGACGCTCAGGTCCGGGTCGAGCCGCCAGAGGCTGCCGGTCGGCTCGGCTTCTCCCGTGTCCATCGAGCCGCAGAGGAAGCGGCCGGCGGCATCGACCTTGCCGTCGTTGAGCCGATTGCCCGGGCGGTCGGGCTCGGGGTCGACGATGTGATGCGTGTCGCCGGTGTCGAGGTCCAGCGCGTGAAAGCCGTCCCTGAGCGCGACGATGGCCCCGCCGCCGGCGCGCAGGCACATCGCGCCGATCTCCGAGGGCACCTGCCACGCCCGCATCTCGCCGCCGTCGGCGGTGCAGCGGAACACGCGCTTGCCGAGGCTGTCGATGAAGTAGAGGCGCTCGGTCTCCACGTCCCAGAGCGGCCCTTCGCCGAGGACCGGCTTCACGTCGGCAAGTACGCTGATCCGCATCAGAAGTTGACCTCGCCCGCCCCCTTCAGCCCGAGCATGTCTCGGGCCTCGTCCGGTGTCGCCATGGCCATGCCGAGGCCGTCGAGGATGGAGGCCACGGAGGCGATCTGCTGCGCGGCGCTCTCGGCAAGCACGCCCGGCCCGGCCCAGAGGGAATCCTCGAGGCCGACCCGCACATGCCCGCCCATGGCCGCCGACATCGCCGCGATCCGCAGCTGCGACGCGCCGGCGCCGAGGACGGACCACAGGTGGTCGTCGCCCAGCTGCCGCCTGGCCATCGCGCGCATGACGGTGACGTCTTCCGGATCGGCCCCGATCCCGCCGAGCAGGCCGAAGACGGTCTGCACGAAGGGCGTGCCGGTGACGAAGCCGCGGTCGATCATGTGGCGCAGGTTGCGCAGGTGGGCGGTGTCGTAGCACTCGAACTCGAAGCGGGTGCCGTTGGGCGCGCAGGTCCCGAGCACGTGCTCGATGTCGGCGAAGGTGTTGCGGAAGACGAGGTCGCGCGAGCCCTCGAGATGGGCGTTCTCCCACTCGTTCGGCAGGTCGGGGTAGCGCGCCTGCATCGGGTAGAGGCCGAAGTTCATCGAGCCCATGTTGAGCGAGGCGAGCTCGGGCCGGAAGTGGGCAGCCGGCGCGACGCGCTCCTCGACCTTCATGAAGGGGCTGCCGCCGGTGGTGATGTTGAGCACCGCCCCGGTCTCCTTCAGCGCGGGAAGGATGCGGCCGAACGCCTCGACCGACTGGTCGGGCCGGCCGCTCTCGGGGTCGCGGGCGTGGATGTGCAGGATCGCCGCCCCGGCCTCGGCGGCGCGGCGGCCCTCGGCGACGATCTGCTCGGGCGTGACCGGCAGGTGCGGCGACATGCCCGGCGTGTGAATCGCGCCGGTGAGCGCGGCGGTGACGATGACTTTGCGGCTCATCCGGTGGCCTTCTCGTTGGCGGAGATCAGACGCGCGAGCCGGGCGAGGCAGCGGTCGCGCCAGGCGCGGCGGGCGTCGTGGGTGCTGCTCTGGCCGGAGGCGTACTGGACGAGGCGCTCGCGCAGGGTGCCGTCCCAGCGCGGCCGCGTGGGCCGCTGGGTGCCGATGGCGGCGTAGGCGGGGCCGTAGCGGTCCATGAAGTCGCCGATCCCGCCCGGCGCGTTGAGGTCGATCGTCTCGAACGGGCCGAGGAAGGTCCAGCGCCGCGCCAGCCCGTCGCGCATCGCGGTGTCGATGTCGGCCGGGCTCGCCAGCCCCTGCTCGACCAGCGCGAAGGCCTCGTCGAGCAGCGCGCCCTGCAGCCGGTTCATCACGAAGCCCTCCACCTCGCGGCTCGTCTCGATGGGGCTCTGCCCGATCGAAGACATCAGCGCGCGGGTGCGGGCCACCGTCTCGGCGCTGGTCTGCGGGCCGGGCACGAGCTCCACGGCGGGGACGAGGTGCGGCGGGTTCAGGGGGTGGGCGACGAGGCAGCGCGCCGCGCCGGCGAGACCGTCGGTGAAGGCGGAGGGCAGGAGCGCCGAGGAGGAGCTGGCGATCACGGCGTCGGCGTCGGCGGCGTCGTCGAGTTGAGCGAAAACCGACCGCTTCACCTCCAGCGTCTCCGGCGTGTTCTCCTGGACGTGGATCGCCCCCCGGACCGCGTCGGCGAGATCGGAGGCGGCGTCGATGCGCGCGCCGACGGCATCGGCCGTCTCGCCACCGAGCAGGTCCATCCGCTCCAGCGCCGCCAGCGCGTCGGGGAGGACCGCGAGCGCACGGTCGGCGACGGCGTGGTCGCGGTCGTGCAGCGTCACGGCGCAGCCGCCGCGCGCGAAGGCGATGGCCCAGGACTGCCCGATCAGCCCGGCTCCGATGATGGCGACCTTCGTCATTGCGCTCCCTGCGGCTCGTCTGTGCCTGGAATGGGAGGCTATGCGGAAAACGTTTACCTCGTCAACAGCGGCGGCAATGGTCTGCGGCAACGATCCTGAGTAGGGGCGCGATCCTGCGCGGGACTTTCGCCGCCTGGCCCTTCCGTTGTAGAAGGGGGCAAACGTTTACATGCCGGACGCGGCAGCCGTCGCTGCAGGAGGCTGGCGGAGCGGGGCAGCGGCGGGTAGACCCACCGCCATCGGCGCAGCAGCGATCGGACAAGTCACAGCCAATGAGCAACGCCCCGAAGAAGGTCTCGATCAAGGACGTGGCGCGCGCTGCGGGGGTGTCCATCGCCAGCGTCAGCCGGGTCATCAACGCGACCCCGGGCCGCGTGTCGGCGGAGACGCGCGAGCGGATCGAGAAGGCGATCACCGAGCTGGACTACCGCCCCAACCGGATCGGGCAGGCGCTCCGGGGCCAGATGAACGACACCTTCGCGCTGGTGATCTCGTCGATCCAGAACAACTTCTACTCCGCCGTCGCCTGGGAGATCGAGCGCCGCCTCAACGACGCCGGCTCGGCCATGCTCATCTACAATTCCAACGAGGACCCGGCCTTACAGGATCGCTGCCTGGGCGATCTGGCCTCGCGGCAGGTGTCCGGCGTGTTCCTGCTCTGCGCCGTCGACACGCCGGGGCTGCAGGCCGCGGCCGGCCAGACCCCGCTGCTCTTCATCAATCGCCGCGTGCCCTCGCTGCCTGGGGTGCCGTTCGTCGGGATCGACGACAAGTCCGCGGCGGCGGAGCTCGCGGGCGCGGTGCTGCGCGAGACCGGCGGCCGGATCGGCCTCATCCACGGACCGTCGCGCTCGCACACGAGCCGGGTGCGCAGGGACGGGTTTCTCGAGACGTTCGACGCGGCGGGGCGGCGGCTCGAGGGCGACAGCGTCGTCGAGGCGGAGCTGTCGATGGAGTCGGGCTACGCGTGCGCGGGACAGCTGCTCGAGAGCGGCCGCTACGCCGCCCTGATCTGCGGCAACGACCAGATCGCCTACGGTGCCTTCCGCCGCTGCCGCGAGCTTGGGCTGACGGTGCCGTCCGACCTCGCGATCTACGGCTTCGACGACAACCCGCTCAACCAGTGGCTCGCGCCGTGGCTCAACACCGTCAGCGTGCCTCACCTGCGCTTCGCGGAGGCGGCGGTGGCGGGGATGATGAAGCTGGTCGAGGGGCAACGGCCGGGCGACACGATCCTGCCGTACGATCTGGTGCTGCGCCGGTAGCCGGAGCGGCCGGCTCGCCGCGCAAGGAAAAGGGCGCGGCAAGTGCCGCGCCCTTCTCGTTGGGAGGATATGAGGGCTTACCAGCTCCAGGCGTTGTCGACCTCCGGCCGGCTCTCGAGCTGCTCTTCGCTCAGGCGCGTCACGAAGGCGACGTCGCCGAAGGTGTCGCCGACGATGCGGACGTCCTGCATGTCGATGATCACGTCGCTGTCGCCGATGTCGAGCCAGCCGCCGACTTCGGCCACGAGGCCGAGGACCTGACCGTCGCGCGAGACGACGATGTCTTCGATCTCGCCGATCTCTTCCCAGTCGGTGCCGATCTCGTTGTAGTAGCCGGTGTCGAACCAGGTGTCCTCGTCGTACTCGGCCTCGAGCGTGTAGATGTCCGCGCCGATCATGTTCTCGCCGCGCAGGGTGTTCTGCGCGATGTCGGGCGAGACGACGCCGCTGAAGGTGGTGTCGTCCATCACGTGCGTCTCCGCGACAGCCATGCCGGCGGTGGCGAGGGTGAGGGCGAGGACGGATGTGCCGATGCGGTTCATGATTGACTCCTTTCGGTTGCGATCGTTGTCACCAGTCCAACCAACGCTGGCGCGGGGAGTTCCTGTCCGAACACGCACATTTCACGCTTATTCGGGCAAGGCATAGGCGACGACCTGGTCGCTGACCTCCGGCTTCAGGATGTAGTTGCCGCCGCCCGTGAAGACGACGTACTGCCGGCCCTCGTGGACGAAGATGGCGGGGTTGGAGACGGCGGGGGCTTCGAGGAGGTCGGACCACAGCTCATCGCCCGTCTCGGCGGACAGGGCGCGCACGCGGCTGTCCATCGAGGCGCCGATGAAGATCAGGCCGGTGGCCGTCTGGGCCGGGCCACCGATGTTGGGCGAGCCCCACGCCTCGGGCAGGTAGAAGCCCCAGCGCTGCGTGCGGCCGAACGGGCGCTTCCAGACCTGCTCGCCGGTCCGCATGTCGTAGGCCGCGATCACGCCGAAGGGCGGCTCCCAGCACGGCATGCCGAGACCGTTCATGATCTTGCCGGTCTTGACCGCGTAGGGCGCGCCCTCCTGAGCATAGTAGCTGAAGGGGGAGCCCTTGGCGTTCTGCTCCTCCTCGGAGAGCGCGTCGTACTCCTCGCGCGGGATCAGTTGCAGGTAGTCGACCATGATCGAGGCGTTGGCGATGTAGAGGCCCGTCGTCGGGTCGTAGGAGCCGCCGCCCCATTGCAGCCCGCCGGCGAAGGAGGGCCAGAGCAGCGTGCCGTTGCCCTCGTCGGTGGGGGGCGTGTAGAGGCCCTCGTTGCGCAGGTCCTCGACGAAGGAGGAACAGGCGCCGAAGGAGACGGTGTCGGCGAGGCCCCAGACGCCGGGCCACTCGTCGGGATCGAGGATCGGCTCGGGGTGGCGCGGGATCGGCTGCGTCGGCGCGGCGACCTCGCCCTCGACGGTCGACGGCGGCACGTCCTCTTCCTCGATCGGCCAGATCGGCTCGCCGGTCACCCGGTCGAACACGAAGAACAGGCCCTGTTTCGTCGTCTGGACCAGCGCCGGAACCGTCTCGCCGTCCTTTTCCACGTCGA
The DNA here is from genome assembly GCF_000153305.1 of Oceanicola granulosus HTCC2516. Lineage (GTDB taxonomy): Bacteria > Pseudomonadota > Alphaproteobacteria > Rhodobacterales > Rhodobacteraceae > Oceanicola > Oceanicola granulosus. The sequence continues at coordinate 56,706 of NZ_CH724110.1, read as the reverse complement.
TCAGCGTCGGCGCGGCCACGGTGTCGTAGTCCCAGATGTCGTGGTGGATGAGCTGTTGCGACCACAGGATTTCGCCGGTCTCGATGTCGGCGGCGGTGACGGAGGTCGCCAGCGGGATCTCCTCGGTCCGGTTGCCGCCCCAGAAGTTCGGGCTGGGCGAGGAGACGGGCATGTAGAGGATGCCGCGCTCGTCATCGACCGTCATGTGCGTCCAGACGTTCGCGGTGCCGGTCCGCGGGCGGATGTCCTCGGGGATGAACTGGATCTCCCAGTTCTTCTCGCCGGTCTGCGCGTCGAACGCGAAGACCGATCCCGGCGGGGCCTCGGCATAACGGAAGTCGTAGCCCGACCAGCCGGTGACGACCTGGTCGCCGTGGATCGTGGGCGGCTGCAGGATCGACAGGGGCCATTTGTCGTTCGTCGTGTTCCACTGGTTGAGGTCGAGGACGCCGCCGTCGCCGAAGGCTTCGCAGGGCGCGCCGGTCTCGGCGTCGACCGCGTGCATCTTGGCGTCGTTGGTCCCCATGTAGACGATCTTCTGGCAGGGTTCGTCCGCGCTCGGCGAGGCGCTCTCCCAGTAGGACACGCCGCGGGTCTTGAGGCCGGGCTGGGTCAGCTGTTCCAGGCTGGACCCGGTGTCGTAGGTCCAAATCTCCGTCCCGGTCGCCGGATCGAGGGCGATGATGCGGTAGAAGGGCGTGCCGATGTAGAGCGTGCCGTTGGCGTAGATCGGGGTGGAGTTGAAGTAGGTGGGCGGCAGGTCGCCGCTGCCGTCCGAGACGTCGCCGGTGTGATATTCCCACGCCCGTTCCAGCGCGCTGACGTTGTCGGGGGTGATCTGGTCGGCCGGGGAGAATTTCTGCGCCGCCAGGTTGCCGTGGAACGAGGTCCAGTCCTGCGCGGTGGCGGGCGTCGCGAGGGCGATGGGAGCAGCGAGGGCGGCGATGTCTCTGAAGCGCATGGGTCTCGACTTCCGTTCAGCTGTGAGAGGCGGCGCGGCCGCGTTCCGCCGCGATCAGCGGCTTGACCTGGAAGAACCGCAGGATCTGGATCACCAGCCCCACGGCCATGCAGGCCACGAGGATCCAGCTCTCGAGCAACCAGGCGGCGGCGAGCGTGCCGATCAGGCCGAGAAGGAGCAGGATCTCGAGCGTCCAGTGCAACGCCGCGGGCATTGAGGGCACGAAGCCGACGACGAGCGCCGCGCCGAGGATCAGGGCGCTAGCCGCGATGGCGAGCAGCGCGCCGGCGGTGTGGTCGATGCCGGAGGCGGGCGTGAAGTATTCATACGTGACCGCGATCAGGCCGATCAGGGCAAGCAGCGCCAGGAGGGCGGCGGGCACGACGAGGCTTTTCGGTTTCATTCTGCGACTCCCCCTTCCGTGCGCCAACGATGGAACCGCGCGGGCTGTTCCCTTCGCCTCGGGCTCGCGAGGCGGTGGAAGCCGCGAAGGGCGTTGCATCTTCGGGCAGCGCTCGCCCGGTCAGAGCACCACCAGCGCCACCGACAGCGCGTAGAGCGCCAGCACGATGACGCTCTCGAACCCGATCTTGGCGAAGCCCTCCTTCTGCCGCCGCAGCATCCCCAGCAGCAGCACGCCGGTCATCGTGATCGCGATGAGCGCGGTGCCGCGCTGGGTGGCGTCGATCTCGGCGTAGATCGAGCCGTCATGGACGACGTCGGCCGCGGCGAGAAACATCACCTCGAAGGCGTTGCCGCCGATGACGTCGCCCATCGCAAGGCTGACGGCGCCCATGCGGACGGCGGCGATGGCGGTGACCAGCTCGGGCAGCGAATTGGCGACACCGGCGAAGACGGTGCCGACCCCGGTGCCGTCGAGCGGGGTCAGCTCGACGAGGCCGAGGGAGCTCTCGCCGATGGTGTAGCCGGCGACGGCGGTGATGCCGGCGAGCACGAGGAAGCGCACCCAGAGGCTGCGCATGTGCCCCTCCGGCTTGTCCTCGGTCTCGGAGATCTGCTCGCGCGTCTCGTCGGTCTGCACGGGCTCCCACAGCTGCGTCTCCTGGATCTGGCCCAGCAGCCGGAGGCCGAAGCCGTAGATCAAGGGGATGCCGATGGTGGCCGGGTGGATGCCCCAGAACGTCCAGGAGGGGGCCGTCGAGGCGATCAGCGGCACGGTCAGGAGCACCACCAGCAGCGCCCCCTGGGCGAGGCCGGTGACGCTCGCCGCGGCGTGTTCGAGGTTGGCGCGGCGGTAGAAGATGTCGGCCACGGCGATGAAGGCGGTCTGCGCCGTCAGCCCGCCGAGCGCGTTGCCCACCGCGAGGTCGGGCGCATCCTGCGCGGCCGTAGACACCGAGGTAATTGCCCCGGGCAGCGACGTCGCCGCGCCCACGAAGAGCGCGCCGGCGACCACCTCGCCCATGCCGGTGCGGTCGGCGAGCTCGTCGGCCACCCCCGAGAGGCGCCAGCCGGCAAGCGCGATCGCCACGGCCGAAGCCAGGAAGATGAGCGTGGTGGGCCAGAGCGGCAGGTTCGACAGGTCGGGCATCCCTGAGACGACGCCGACGGGGCGGCGTCGGTTCCGTCACGGGGCAGGTTTGGCTTGCGAGGCGGGCGAAAGACGGGGTGTGGCGCGGCCCGCCGCGGACCTCGTCTACCAGATCTGATCGGGCGTCCGCGGCGTCCGGGTCATGTTGAGCCCGATACCGGCGCGCAGGCGGGCCTCGTAGCCGGCGGCGAGGGCCTCGGCCTCGGCCAGTACCCGCGCCAGCCGCACCTCGACGTGCTCGGTCAGGAGGCGACGCGCCAGGTCCGGCGCCTCCGCCGCGACGAGGATGTCGGCGCTGCGCTCGATGTCGCCAAGTTCGCCGGCCAGCCGGGATTCCACCGCCCGCCAATGGGCCGAAAGCTCGGCCACCCACGCCTCGCCCCCCTGGAAGGCGAGGTGCATCAGCCGCTTGAACACCGCGACGGCGGAGCGGGTCGCGGCGGCGCCCTGAGGCACCTCGGAGATGGCCTCCGCCCCGGTGACTTCGTGCACGCGGTCGACGAAGCGCGCGCTCTCGCCGCGCCCGAGGTAGCGGTGCCGGCCGTATTCGAGCGGCACCCGGTCGATCCCCAGGAACACCGGCACCAACGGCGCCGCGACCGGGCCGACCGGCGCGTGCCACATCATGCGCCGCATCTCCGGGGTGCCGGCCTCGAGCGGCACGATCTGTCCGTAGCCCGCGCTGTCTCCGGTCAGGCGCGGCGTCGAGACGGCCCAGACCACGTCCGCGAACGTCAGGCCGCCCGGGCGCTCCGCGCGGCGGGTCATCTCGTCCTCGATCCAGACCACGCCGGGCCGCCGTCCGCGCCCGTCGCCGAACACCCGGTTGACGTCAAACACCTCGCCGGGGCTGTGCCAGCCGAGCCGCTGTGCGGTCTCGAGGAAGTGCGGCGGAAACAGGACATCCTGACCCGGCTGCTGGGCGATGACGCCGATATGGCCCGGCCGCAGGGCGCGGATGCTGCAAGGGCCCAGCCGTTCGGCCACCCACAGGCCGAGGCCGCCCGCGCATTCGATGACCACCCATCCCTCGCGGTCATCCGCGATCAGGTGCGCGTTGCCGCCGTAGCTGGAATGGCCGTGCTGCGCGATCATGGCGCCGATGATCTCCACGCCGTCGCGGGCGCTGCGGGCCCGCTCGAGCACGAGGCGCGCGAGGTCGGAGTAGTTCGGCCCGGTCTGATCGGGGGGCGTCATCGCCACCAGGTCCGGGCGCGAAGGCGACCAGACGTCGCGCACGGCGACACCGTGCTGGTTCACGCCGCCGTTGGTCAGGAGCGCGGGCGCACCGAGGTAGTGGCTGTAGTTCACGCCCATGTACCGCGCGGTCCGCGCCGCCTGCGGGATCTCGCTCAACCGGCCGGGCAGAGCGGCGTCGGCGGTGACGCCCACCGTGATCGTGGCCCCTGCCGGGTGGTCCTCGGCCGGGGTGACCTGCAGCCAGTGGCCGGACGGCTCGTCGCCGTAGCCCGCGAGCCAGCCGTGGCCCGTCGCGCTGCGCTCGGCGCCGATGTAGAGTGCGTAGCTCATGGGGCATCTTCACCACGGCGCGGCCGCGACGTCCATCGGCGGGCCGGTCCGCGACGGAGCCGCCGAGACGTCACACGCCGAACGGCCAGGTCTCGGGGGTGCCGGGGTGGCGGTGTTCGGGGGCGAGGGGCGTCACCGCCCGGGTCTCGTCGATCCAGAGCCAGCCGTCGTACTGGCGTGAGAGGCTGGCTTGGGCATAGTGCGATTGCAGCTCCGTCTCGGGGCGGTAGATGACGCCGATGAAGCGCTGCAGCCGCTCCTCGGCGAGGCGCGTGCGCAGCGGACCGTCGGCGGCGAGGTCGAGCAGGAAGCGCGGCTGGCCGGCCTCGTGGCAGAGCCGCTCGTAGCTGTCCTCGCGGGAGGGGCGGACGCGCTTGACCTCCATCTCGCCGTCCCAGTTGGTCGCCGCGGCGACGGTGCCGGTGTGGGTGCCCATGCCGACCAGCGCGGCCTCGTCGCCGAAGCGCTCGCGGCAGAGCTGGCCGATGTTGTGCTCGCCCCGGACCGCGCCCATCTCCGTCGCCCGGGCGTCGCCGATGTGGGAATTGTGCGCCCAGACCACCGCCTTCGCCTCCGGCCCGCGCGCCTCGAGCAGGTGCTCGAGCGTCTCGAACATGTGGCTGTCGCGCAGGTTCCAGCTCTCGGCGCCGCCGTAATACATGATCCGGTAGTAGCGCTCGGCCGAGCGCACCAGCCGGGCGTTCTGCGCCGCGTCGAGGAAGCTCTGCCCGTCCCGCGTCTCGTAGTCGAGCCGCTTCTCCAGCAGGTCGCGCAGCTGGGCGATCACCTCCGCCTCGCAATCCTCGTAGCCCCGGCTGAGCACCGCGCGGCCGTAGGTGGCCGGGTCGCTCTGCCACGGCGTGAGGCAGCCGTAGCGCTCGCGGGCGATGCGGGCGGCCTCCGGGTCGTGCGCGTCGAGGTAGGCGAGCACGGCGGCGATGGAGCCGCGCATGTTGTAGATGTCGAGCCCGTAGAAGCCCGCGCGCCGCGCCGGCGGAACGCCGTCGTTGTGCCCGCGCAGCCAGTCGGCGAAGTCCGCGACGGCTTCGTTGCGCCACATCCAGGTGGGGAAGCGTGTGAAGGCGGGCTCCTCGAACTCCCGCGCGGCGTGGTGGCGGACGAAGCGGTCGACGGCGGCGGCGTCGGGCCAGTCGGCCTCGACGGCGACGATGGAGAAGCCGTGGTGGGCGATCAGGTGCCGGGTGACGGCGGCGCGGGCGCGGTAGAAGTCGTCGGTGCCGTGGCTCGCCTCGCCCAGCAGCACCACGCGCCGGTCGGCCCAGCGGTCGAAGAGACGGCCGAAGGCGGGGTCATCGAAGGCGGGCAGGGGCTCGGCCGCCTCGGCGATCGTCTCGGGCAGGCTGCGGCTGCGGGCGGGGACGTGGGACGAGGCGGCGCGGCTGCCGTCCTCGGCCCAGCCCTGCGCGCCGATCAGCGGCACGAAGCGCACGCCCGCGATCCGCTCCTGCTCCCATCTGTCGTCGCCGGTGCGGGTGATCTTCAGCAGCGACTGCCCCTCGGCGGCCGCCACGTCGCCCACCGGGATCACGAGCCGGCCGCCGGGCGCGAGCTGGGCCTTCAGCGCCTCCGGCACCAAGGGGCCGCCGGCGGCGACGAGGATCGCGTCGTAGGGCGCGGCCTCCGCCCAGCCGAGGGTGCCGTCGCCCACATGCACCTCGACCGAGCCGTAGCCCGCGGCGGCCAGCCGCTCGCGCGCGGTGCCGGCGAGGGGGGCGTGGCGCTCGATGGAGTGAACCGCGCCGGCGATCTCGGCGAGGATCGCGGCGGCGTAGCCCGATCCGGTGCCGACCTCCAGCACCCGCTCGCCGGGCCGGACCTCGACCGCCTCGATCATCAGCGCGACGATGTAGGGCTGCGAGATGGTCTGGCCGTGGCCGATGGGCAGCGGGCCGTCCTCGTAGGCGAACTCCTCCGAGCCCGGCGCGACAAACGCCTCGCGCGGCACCTTGCGCATCGCGTCGAGCACCCGGGCGTCGCGGATGCCCCGCGCGGCGAGCTGGCGCTCCACCATCCGGTCTCGGGATCGGGTCGTGTCGGGCATCGCTGGAACCTCCTCCTGTCGCCCGCGCGCTCAGCCCGGCCAGCGCCAGTCGCGGATCTCGGGCAGGTCGGTGCCGGTGGCGCGCACGTGGTCATGGTGGGCCTCGAGCCGGTCGCGGCAATGGGCGGCCAGCGCCTCGGCCGCCGGGTCGTCACGGCCGCTGCGGCGCAGGGCGGCGAGGACGAGGTGGAAGCGGTCGAGCGCGTTGCGCACCGCCATGTCCGCCGGCGTCGTGGTCGTGCCGCTCTCGCTGTAGCCGTGAACGTGAAAGTTGTGATGGTTGCGGCGGCGGTAGGTGAGCTCGTGGATCAGGCCGGGATAGCCGTGGAAGGCGAAGATCACCGGCTTGTCGGTGGTGAAGAGCGCGTCGAACCCGGCATCGTCCAGCCCGTCGGCGTTGCGCGGCGGGGGCTGCAGCGCCATGAGGTCGACCACGTTGACCACCCGCAGCGCCAGGTCGGGCAGGTGCTCGCGCAGCAGCGCGACGGCGGCGAGCGTCTCCTGCGTCGGCACGTCGCCCGCGCAGGCCATGACCACGTCGGGCGGTACTTCGTCGGAAGCCCAGTCCCAGGCGCCGAGGCCGGCCTCGCAATGCGCCCGCGCCGCCTCGGGCGACAGCCACTGGCTCTCCTCGTGCTTGCCCGAGACGATGACGTTGACCCGGTCGCGGCTCTCGAGGCAGGCCCGCGCCACCTGCAGCAGGCAGTTGGCGTCGGGCGGCAGGTAGATGCGCACGACCTCCGCGCCCTTGGAGGCGACGTGATCGAGGAAGCCGGGATCCTGGTGACTGAAGCCGTTGTGGTCCTGCCGCCAGACATGGGAGGTCAGCAGGTAGTTCAGCGAGGCCACCGGCGCGCGCCACGCGAGGCCCCCGCTCACCCGCAGCCACTTGGCGTGCTGGTTGAACATCGAGGCGGCGATGTGGACGAAGGCCTCGTAGCTGTTGAAGAGCCCGTGCCGGCCGGTCAGCAGGTAGCCCTCGAGCCAGCCCTGGCAGAGGTGCTCGGACAGCACCTCCATCACCCGCCCGTCGGGCGCGAGGTCGGCATCGTCGTCGCGCACCTCCCCCGTCGCCTTGCGCCCGGTGACGTCGAAGACGGCGTCGAGCTTGTTGCTCTCGGTCTCGTCGGGGCCGAACAGGCGGAAGTTGTCCGGGTTGGCGCGCATCACCTCGCGCAGCCAGGCGCCGAGCGCCTTGTTGGCGCTGGCCTGCACCGCGCCGGGGGCAGGGACCTCGACCTCGGCGGGCGCGAGGGCGGGCAGGTCGAGCGGGCGCAGCAGGCGGCCGCCGTTGGCGGCCGGGTTGGCGCTCATCCGGCGGACGCCCTCGGGAGCGATGGCGCGCAGGGCCTCGGCGGGGGCGCCGTCGCGGAACAGCTCGTCGGGGCGGTAGCTCTTCAGCCACGCCTCGAGCTGGCGCAGGTGGTCGGGGTCGTCCTTCACGCCGGGCAGCGGGATCTGGTGGGCGCGGTGGGTGCCCTCGACCGGCGCGCCGTCGACGCGCTCCGGCCCGGTCCAGCCCTTGGGGCTGCGCAGCACGATCAGCGGCCAGCGCGGCGTCTCGGCCGGCGTCGCGGTGCCGTCGCGGGCGGCGCGCTGGATGGCCGCGATGGAGTCGAAGGCGGCGTCGAGCGCGGCGGCCATGTCGCGGTGCATCCGCGCCGGCTCGTCGCCGCAGACGAAGAGCGGCGCGTAGCCGTGGCCGCGAAACAGCGCGTCGAGCGCCGCGTCGTCCATCCGGCCCATCACCGTCGGCCCGGCGATGCGGTAGCCGTTGAGGTGCAGGATCGGCAGCACCGCGCCGTCGCGGGCGGCATCGACGAAGCGGATCGACGGCCAGCTCGCCGCGAGCGGCCCCGCTTCGGCCTCGCCGTCGCCGATCACGCAGGCGACGTGCAGGTCGGGATTGTCGAAGGCGGCCCCGTGCGCGTGCATCAGGCTGTAGCCGAGTTCGCCGCCCTCGTGGATCGAGCCCGGCGTCTCGGGCGCGGCATGGCTCGGCACGCCACCGGGGAAGGAGAACTGCTTGACGAAGCGGCGGATTTCCTCCGCGCCATGGCCGGCCTCGGGGTAGACCTCGCCATAGGTGCCCTCGAGCCAGGCGTTGGCGAGGACGGCCGGCCCGCCGTGACCGGGGCCGGCGATGAAGATCATGTCGAGGTCGCGGGCGCGGATCGCGCGGTTCAGGTGGGCATAGACGAAGTTGAGCCCCGGCGAGGTGCCCCAGTGACCGAGGAGCCGGGGCTTGATGTGATCCGCGCGCAGCGGCTCCTGGAGCAGCGGGTTGTCGAGCAGGTAGATCTGCGCCGCCGAGAGGTAGTTGGCCGCGCGCCACCAGGCGTCCACTTGCGTGAGGTCGTCGCTCATCTGTCGCTCCCATCGAGGTGTGCCGCCACCGCCCGTGCGATCTCCGCCTCCTCCCGGGCCGGCAGGACCCGCACCTCGACCGCGCTCGCGGGGGTGGAGATCAGGGGCGCCGAGCGTGCGTTGGCCTCCGCGTCGAGCCCGACGCCGAGCCAGTCGAGGCGGGCGCAGAGCCGCTCGCGCAGGCCGGGCTGCCCCACGCCCGCGCCGCCGGTGAAGACGAGCGCATCGACGCCGCCGAGGCTGGCGACCATCGCGCCCAGCTGGCGGAGCAGGAGGTGGCAGTAGAGATCCAGCGCGCGCGCCGCGCCGGGCGCGTCGGAGGCGAAGAGATCGCGCATGTCGGCGCTGATGCCCGAGACGCCCTTGAGCCCGGCGTGGCGGTAGAGCAGCTCTTCCATCTCCTCGGGCGTGCGCCCGTCGCGCTTCATCAGGTAGAGCAGGGCGCCCGGATCGAGCGCGCCCGAGCGGGTGCCCATCATCACCCCGTCCAGCGGCGTCAGACCCATCGACGTGTCGACGCTGCGCCCGTCCTGCATCGCGCAGAGGCTGGCGCCGCCCGACAGGTGCAGCGCGACGACGCGGCGGGCGGACGACAGGGCCCGCATCTGCCGCGCGACGGAGGCGTAGGACAGGCCGTGAAACCCGTGCCGCCGCAGCCCGCGGGCGACGTCGTCGGGGAGCGGCAGGCGGCGGGCGACCTCGGGCAGGGTGGCGTGGAAGGCGTCGTCGAAGACCGCGAACTGGGCCAGCTCGGGATCCTCGGCGCGCAGCCAGGCCGCCGAGTCGAGGTTCGCGCCCTGGTGCAGCGGTGCGAGCGGCGCGAAACCCCGCAGCGCCGCCTCCGTCTCCGCATCGAGCGGCACCGGCGCACGGAAGCGCCCGCCGCTATGGACGACCCGATGCCCCACCACCAGCGGCCCGGGCAGCCGCTCCCGCACCCGCGCCGCCAGCGCCGACACCAACGCCCGCCGGTCCGGTTGGTCGGGCAGGGGCAGCGGGGGCAGGTCGTTGCCGTCACCGTCCTGCAGCACGACGCCGGTGTCCGTGGTCTCGTCGAGCTGACCGCTCAGCTCCGGCTCAGACGGCGCGTCGGGCGGATAGGCGGCGAAGCTGACGCTGGAGGATCCGACGTTCAATGCGAGAATGCTGCCGGTCATGAGCGGCCGCCCCCGAATTCGTGTGAAGGCGCCGGATCAGCCTTATCGCGGGGCTCGGACGTCAGCGGCCCGTCGCTGGGAGGCAAGCCGGCCAGGAGTGGTCGCCCATCGATACTGATACGAATGCACACACGCGCTCCCCCTCTGATGTCCTCTCAACGACGAGGCGTGCGGCCTGTTCCGAGCAGTGTCGAGGGCAAGGACCACTAAGGATGATTATGGTAATGGACGGCGCGAGCCGGGCTGAAGCCCGGCCTACGGCTTTGCCGGGACGAAGCGCTCAATCCGATGCCAGCCGACTGTCGCGCAGCTTTCCGGACTGGCTGAGGATCGGGTAGGCGATCATGGCGAAGGCGGTGTTCACGTTCTTGATGGCGCGCAGTAGCTCCAGGTGGATGCTGCTGGTGTTGAGCGTCTCCTCGAGGCCGCGCTGCAGGCGGAAGAGGTGGCGCTCTTCGAGCTGGCGGGCCAGGTCGCGGACCTTGTCCTTCTCCTCGACCAGCTTCTCGGCCAGCTCGGATTCGTCGTTCATCAGGACGGAGATCCCCAGCTGGACGTTGCGCAGGACCCGCTCGTGGAACTCGGTCAGCTCCTGCCAGCCGTCGTCCGAGAAGGTGAGCTTCTCGAAGCTCTTGCGCGCCGCGAGCCGGGGAATGGTCTGGGCCACGATGTCGGCGGCGGCCTCGAGGTTCGCCCCGACGCCGGCCAGGTCGAAGGCCCGGGTGCCGATCTTGTCCTGCCGGTCGCTGGCCTGCACCTGGGCGAGGTAGAGGCGCAGCTCCAGCGAGAGACGCTCGATCAGCGCGTTGGTCTCGGCGAGGCGCGCGGCCTCGGCGGCATCGTAGACGTCCATCAGGCCGATCGAGCGGCGGAACATCGCCTCGACCAGTCCGCCGATGTGGACCAGCTCGCGGACCGCGCAGGAGAGCGCCCGCTTGGGCTGGCTCAGCGCCTCGGGATCGAGCGCGGAGCGGTGCGCCAGGGGATTGGCCTCGGCGCGCGCCATGGGGAAGAGCCTCTCGTGCGCCCGGTGCAGCGCGCCGACGAACGGCAGGAACAGCAGCAGGAGCGCGAGGTTGAAGGCCAGGTGCAGGTTGATCGCCTGCTGGCCCGCACTGCCGCCGGGGATCTGCTGCAGGACATCCCAGGAGAACAGCACCGCGAGCGCGACGAGCGCACCGCCCCCGCGCAGGGCCAGGTTCAGCCAGACCACCCGGCGCACGCTGGCGGCCGATTGCAGGGTCAGGAGCAGGGCGATGAGGCAGCCGCCGAGATTCGCGCCCAGCACCATGGCCAGTGCCGCCTCGAGCGGCAGGACGCCCTGGGTCGCCATGGTCGCGTAGAGCAGGATCGCCGCGACGCTGGAATGCACCAGCCAGGCGAATACGGCGGAGACGGCGAAGGCGGTGACGAGGTCCCGGGCGAGGTAGGCCATGGCCCCGCTTGCGGCCGGGCTCTCCACCAGCGGGCTGCTCGCGGCGCGGATCAGGTCGAGCGAGATGAAGATCAGCGCCAGCCCGATCAGGATCCGCCCGACCTGCCGCGCCCGGCGCTGGCGGGCCCTCAGGAAGATCAGCACGCCCGCCAGCAGCAGCAGCGGCTCCACGAGGGCCAGCTGCGAGGTGAGCACCTGGGTGACCAGGGCGGAGCCGACGTCCGCGCCCAGCAGCAGGGCGAGCCCGGCGACGCCCCCGATGTTGCCGGCCGAGAGGAAGCTGGCCATCAGCACGACCACCGCCGTGGAGCTTTGCAGCAGCACGGCGGCGGCCGCGCCGCAGCCGGCGGCGCTCGGCCGGCTGGTCGTCGACCGTCGCAGCCACAGGCCCAGCTGGTCGCCGAAGGCCCGCTCGAACCCGGTCCGCACCAGCCGCACGGCCCAGACGAGAAGGGCCGCGGCGCTGGTGATGTTCAGCAGGAAGATGACCGGATGGCTTTCCAAGGTGCTGATTATCCTCTCTGTTCCGAGCGGGCTGCGTCGGCGGCCTCCGGGGCGCAGCCTGCTCTAGCGAGGTCAGCCGTCACGGGTCATGATCCATTCCACCTCCGGCGCGGGCACGAAGCGCCACTTGCGCAGGGGGCCGGCCATGACGTTGAGGTAGTACATCTCGAACCCGTAGGGCGCGCCGCAGGGATGGTGGCCGCGCGGCACGCAGACCACGTCGCCGTCATGCACGGCCATGGTCTCGTCCAGCTGCCGGTCGTCGGTATAGACCCTCTGGATGCCGAAGCCGTCCTTCGGGTTCAGCCGGTGGTAGTAGGTCTCCTCGAGGTAGGTGATCCGTGGATAATCGTCCTCGTCGTGGCGGTGGCTGGGATAGGAGGACCAGTTGCCGTCGGGCGTGAAGACCTCCGTCACCAGAAGGCTGTCGCAGTAATCCTCGGCCTCCATGGCGATGTTGTTGATGTGCCGGGTGTTGTTGCCCTTGCCGCGGGAGGTGAGGGTGATGCCGTCCGGTCCGATCCGCCGCGCCGGATGGCCGCCCTTGCCCGGGGCCGAGCAGACGGCGATGGTGCAGTCGGTGGTGGCCTCCGCTGTCCAGTCGCTGCCGTTCGGCAGGTAGAGGCAGTGGGGCGGCGTCTTGTCGAAGACGTCCATCCGCTCGCCCAGCTCGCCCCAATCCTGCCCCGCGCCCTCGATCCGCGCCTTGCCCTCGACCATGACGAGGATCACCTCGCGCTCGCCCGTCGCCTCCGCCACCCGCTCTCCCGGGCGCAGCCGGTAGAGGCCGAAGCCGACATAGCGCCAGCCGGCGCTGGCCGGGGTGATGTCGTGCACCTTGCCGTGGCTGCCGAAGGGGCGGTGGAGGAGGTCGGGCATGGCTTATCCTTTCGCGCTGGCGGGAGCGATCTCGAGGCCGGACCGGCGGCAGATCCCGACGATGTGGTCGAAGCCCAGCCTGGCGTATTCGGCGGGCGGGGCCTTGGCCGGGTCCTGCTCCGCCTCGACGACGATCCAGCCCTCGTATTGCATGGCCGCCAGCCTGTCGGTGACCGCCTGGAAGTCGATGCAGCCCTCCGGGTCTCCCGGCACGGTGAACGCCCCCGCCTGCACCGCATCGAGGAAGCTGCCGTCGTTCGCCCGGATCCGGTCCAGCACCGGCTGTCGGACGTCCTTGAAGTGGACGTGGCCGATGCGGTGAGCCCACTTGTCGAGCACCCCGGTCACGTTCCCCCCGGCGAAGTGCAGGTGCCCGGTGTCGAAGAGCAGGTCCAGCTCTGGTCCCGAGCCGTCCATCAGCCAGTCGATGTCCTCTTCGTCCTGGATCATGGAGCCCATGTGGTGGTGGTAGGCGAGCGGCATCCCCTGCCCCCGCGCCCATTTCGCCAGCTCCGTCAGGCGGCCGGCATAGGCGGTGACGTCCTCGCGGGCGAGCTTGGGGCGGCGCGAGAGGGGGGCCGCGGCATCGCCCTGGATGGTGTTGGCGCATTCGGCATAGACGATGCAGGGCGCGTCCAGCGCGGCGAATTGCGCGACCATGCCGCCGAGCGCCGCCTTCTCCGCCGCCGCGTCCTGCGCCATGAGGCTGCCGGAGAACCAGCCGCCGCAGAGCGCGACGCCGTAGCGGTCGAGATAGGCGCGCAGGCCGTCGGTGTCCGCCGGCATCCGGCGGCCCCGCTCGACCCCGGCGTAGCCGATGCGCGCGGCATCCTCCATGGCGCCCTCGGTGGTGTAGGCGGCGGTCAGCTCCGGCAGGTCGTCGTTCTGCCAGGCGATGAGGGAGACCCCGATCTTGACGCTCATGTCCCTGCCCTTTCAGTCGCTGCGCTGGCGTGCGGTGTTGGCCTCGTACTCGGCCCGGGCGGAGGCCACCTCGGGGCGGGCGGAGACTTCCGGCACCGCCACGTCCCACCAGTGCCCGCCGACGCCGGTGCCCGGGTAGGGGTCCGTGTCGATGACGATGACGGTGGGGATATCCCGGTCGCGGGCCTTGCCGATCTCGGCCTCGAGGTTCTCCAGATCCGCCACCTTGACCGCGGCCGCCCCCATGGAGGCGGCATGGGCGGCGAAATCGATCTGCGGCTGCGCCTCCACGCGGGAGGAGGCATAGAGGTTGTTGAACTCCGCCCCGCCGGTGCCCTGTTGCAGCCGGTTGATGCAGCCGTAGCCCCGATTGTCGGTCAGCACCACGGTGAAGGGAATGCGCCGCATCACGGCGGTCGCCAGCTCGGAATTGGCCATCATGTAGCTGCCGTCGCCGACGAAGCAGACCACGTCCGCCTCCGGCCGGGCGAGCTTGATGCCCATGGCGCCCGCCAGTTCGTAGCCCATGCAGGAGTAGCCGTATTCCATGTGGTAGCCGCCCGGCGCGGCCTGCCAGAGGGTATGGAGCGCGCCCGGCATGGTGCCGGCGGCGCACATCGCCACGGTCTTCGGGCCCGCCTGCCGCTGGACGGCGCCAATGACCTGCGCGTCGGTGGGCAGCGCCCCGGCTTCCGGCGCGGCCATGACGGCGGCGGTGGCCTCGAACCACTGGGACCGGGCGGCGCTGTCATGGTCGGGCCAGCTTCGGTCGCCGAGCGCGGCACTCAGCGCCTCCAGCGCCACCCTGGCGTCCGCGACAAGCCCCAGCGCGCCGTGCTTGCCGGCATCGTAGCCGGCGGTGTTGATCGAGACGAGGCGGCGGGCGGGGTTGGCGAAGAGTGTCCAGCTTCCCGTGGTGAAATCCTGCAGCCGGGTGCCGACGCCGAGGACGAGGTCCGCCTCCGCCAGCGCCCGGTTCGCGGCGTCGCTGCCGGTGACGCCGGGCGCGCCGAGGTTCATCGGCTCGTCCCATCCCACCGCGCCCTTGCCGGCCTGGGTCTCCGCCAGCGGAATACCGTGGCGGCGGGCGAAGTCGCGCAAGGCCTCCTCCGCGCCCGCGTAGATCACCCCGCCGCCGGCGACGATCACCGGGCGGCGCGCGGCCTTCAGCGCCTCGGCCACGGCCTCCAGCTCCACGGGGTCCGGCGCGGAGCGGCGGATGCGCCAGATGCGGGGCTCGAAGAAGCTCTCGGGGTAGTCGTAGGCCTCGGCCTGGATGTCCTGGCAGAAGCTCAGCGTCACCGGGCCGCAGCGGGCCGGGTCGTTCATCACCTGCAGGGCCCGGGGCAGCGCGGTGAGCAGATGCTCGGGGCGGCTGATGCGGTCGAAATAGCGGCTCACCGGGCGGAAGCAGTCGTTGGCGCTGACGGTGCCGTCGCCGAAATCCTCCACCTGCTGCAGCACCGGGTCCGGGGCGCGGCTGGCGAAGACGTCGCCGGGGATCAGCAGCAGGGGCAGCCGGTTCACATGGGCGAGCGCCGCGGCGGTGACCATGTTGGTCGCCCCCGGCCCGATGGAGGAGGTCACCGCCATCGCCCGCTGGCGCTTGCTGGCCTTGGCGAAGGCGATGGCGGCATGGGCCATGGTCTGCTCGTTCTGGCCGCGCCAGGTGGGCAGCGCGTCGCCGATGCCGTGCAGCGCCTCGCCGAGGCCGGCGACGTTGCCGTGCCCGAAGATCGCCCAGACGCCGTCGATGAAGCGCTCGCCCGCCTCCGTCTTCTGGACGGAGAGCCAGCGGACCATGGCCTGGGCGGCGGTCAGTCGGAGGGTGGCGGTCATCGGGCGGTCTCCTCTATCGGCGCGGCGCGGGCGGTGTCCCAGGCGTCGCAAAGGCGGCTGTAGCGCCGGGCCATCAGCGCCACCGCCTCGCCATCTTTCATCTCGCCCGTCAGCCAGGCGCGGGCGGCATCGCCGAAGATCGTGCGCCCCACGGCGAAGCCCTTCACCAGCGGCTGCGCCGCGGCGAGGGTGAAACTCTCGGCCAGCGCCTCCTCCGGCGCGTCGAGGCCGAGGACGACGATGCCCCTCGGGTGCGGATCGTGGGCCTCGATCGCCGCCACGGCCCGGGACCAGCCGGCCTGGGTCTTCAGCGGTTCGAGCTTCCACCAGTCGGGAAAGACGCCGAGGCCGTAGACCCAGTCGATCAGCTCCGCCATGGTGCCATCGTCCACCGGGCCGACCTTCGAGGGGATCAACTCCAGAAGGACCTCCAGCCGCTCTCGACGGGCGGCGGCGAAGAGCCTCTCGATCCGCGCCGCCTGCATCTTGCGCGTCTTGTCGTCGTCCCCGGGGTGGGCGAAGACCAGCAGCTTGACCACGTTGTCGCGGGACCATTCGCGCAGGCCGCCGAGGTCCGGCCCCAGCTCGGGCTCGAAATCCACGGGGCGGGAGCCCGGACGCTCTGCCGGCCGGCCGATCCAGAGGCCGGTGCCGGTGGCCCGGTGCAGCGCGTCGCGCCCGATCCGGCCGTCGCAGAGGATGCCGTAGCCGGGCCGGCCGTCCTGCACGGACAGCGCGGCGTCGAGGCAGAGCTGCTTGAAGGCGGCGCCCTTCTCGGGGGTGTAGCCGTCCATCTCCTCGAGCTGCGCCCGGTGGTCGAAGGCGAAGGCGCGCAGCACCGGCCAGCTGCCCCCGGCGTTGCGGTGGCGGTTGGTGGCCCAGTGGATCTGCTCGAGTTCCGCGTCGTTGCGCAGGTCGGGGCGGATCACCCCGCGCTCGAGGAAGAACTGCAGCTCCTCCCAGCTCGGATAGGCCGGGGTGCAGCCGTGGCGGCTGACCGCGAGCGCCCCGCAGGCATTGGCGTAGGTGAGCGCGCGGGGCCAGTCCTCGCCGTCGAGCCAGCCCTTCAGCAGGCCCGACATGAAGCCGTCCCCGGCCCCGAGCACGTTGAAGACCTCGATGGGAAAGCCCGGCCCGGTCTGCCCGTCGTCGAGGCTGCCGGGGATCGCGCCCTCGAAGGCCGACGCGCCCATGGGCCCACGCTTGCAGACCAGCGTCGCCGCCGAGACCGCGCGCACGGCCCGCAGCGCCTCGAGCGTGTCGGTGGAGCCGCCGGCGATGTGGAACTCCTCCTCGGTGCCGACGATCAGGTCGAACTGGTGCAGCACCTCCTGCAGGGCCGCGGTGACCTCGGCGCTCTCGGCGAAGCGGCTCTCGCCCTCGCCATGGCCGAGCACGCCCCAGAGGTTGGGCCGGTAGTCGATGTCGAGCGCGGTGCGGGCGCCGTGCCGCCGCGCCAGCTGCAACGCCTTCAGGACGGCGGAACGGGTGCGCGGGTGGCTGAGGTGGGTGCCGGTGGCCACCACCGCCCGGGCCGAGGCGACGAACGCCTCGTCGATGTCCGCCTCGCACAGGCCCATGTCGGCGCAGTCCTCGCGGTAGAAGATCAGCGGGAACTGCGTCTGGTCGCGGATGCCGAGGATGGCGAGGGCGGTCAGCCGCTCCGGGTCGGTGACGACGCCCCCGGTCTCGACGCCCTCGCGGGCCAGCTGCTCGAGGATGAAGCGGCCCATGTGCTCATCGCCCACCCGGCTGATGAGCGCCGATTTCAGGCCCAGCCGCGCGGTGCCGCAGGCCATGTTGGTGGGCGAGCCGCCGATGTACTTGTCGAAGGAGCCCATGTCCTCGAGCCGGGTGCCGACCTGGCTGCCGTAGAGGTCCACCCCGGCCCGGCCGATGGTGATGACGTCGAGCGGTTTGGCGGTCATGCCGGCACCTCCTCGCCGACCCGGACCTCGGCGCCGGTCCGGACCGAGGCGAGCGCCGCCTCCGCCAGCTCCAGCGCCCGCACCCCGTCCTCCCCGGTCGTCGGCATCGGCCCGCCCTCGCTCAGCGCGGCGACGAAGGCGGTCATCTCGGCGGCATAGGCGGCGGTGTAGCGGGTCATGAAGAAGTCGAGCAGCGGCGGCCGGGTGTAGCCGGACCCGGTGGCCAGCTCGATGTCGGCCTGGCGGTGGTTGCCGGCCGAGACCGCGCCGAGGCTGCCGTGCACCTCGATCCGCTGGTCGTAGCCGTAGGAGGCGCGGCGGCTGTTGCTTATGGTGCAGAGCTTGCCCGAAGACGTGCGCAGAAGGACGTTGGCGCTGTCGTAGTCGCCCAGCTTCTCGATGTCGCCGTCGGTGAGGACGGAGGCCTGCGCCATCACGGTCTCGACCTCCTCGCCCAGCAGCCAGCGGGCCACGTCGAAATCGTGGATGGTCATGTCCTGGAAGATCCCGCCGGAGCGGCGGATGTAGTCGTGCGGCGGCGCGCCCGGGTCGCGGGAGATGAGATGGACCATCTCGACCTCGCCGATCTCGCCCCGGTCGATGACGGCCTTCAGGGCGCGGAAATCCGGATCGAACCGGCGCTGGAAGCCGACCATCAGCCGCCCGCCGGTGGTGGCGACGGTCTGCATCACCTGCCGGGCCCGGGCGGCCTCCAGGTCCACCGGCTTTTCGCAGAAGACGGCCTTGCCGGCGCGGCAGAAGCGCTCGATCAGGTCGGCGTGGGTGTCGGTCGGGGTGCAGATGACGACGGCGTCCACGTCGGGTGCGCCCTCGATCGCCTCGATCGTCCGGATCTCGCAGCCGTGGGTCTCGGCGACGACGCGCGCCGCGCTCTCCACGGCGTCCGCCACCGCCACCAGCGCCGCGCCCGTCGTGGCGCCGAGGGTGCTGGCATGCACCTGCCCTATGCGTCCGGCTCCGAGAATGGCGAAACGAGTGGTCATGGCGTCTCCGTTGCGATCCAGCAGGCCCGGGCATGGCGTCCGGGCGTCGCGCGGAACTCTGCGGCAGAGCGGTCCGCCCGGTCAATTTCCACGCCGTGTTTCACGCCATCCATGACGTCGAGCCCCGTCTCTAGAAGACGCATTAGCGTCATCAGACCATCTCCGGGAGGTAGATCCTCGGCTCGAGGAACTGCTGGCCCGGAACTGCCTCCGCCCCGGGACCAAGCCCCTCCACCACCAGGCTCACCAGGTTTCGGCAAAGCTCCGCCAGCGGCGTCGAGATCACCATGGCGGCGAAGCCGTCGGCCAGCGCCGCGCGGCTGTCGGCCGTCAGTTCGTTCACCACCAGGCCCACCTCCCCCGGCGCCCGCGCCTCGCGCAGGGCCGCGATGGCACCCTCCATCCCGCCGCCGGCCACGTAGATCCCGGCCAGGTCGCGGTGCCGGCGCAGCAGGTCGAGCGTCGCCTCGTAGGTGACCTCCCGGGTCTCGAGATTGACCACGGTGTCCGGCACCGGGAACCCCGGCGCCTCGCCCCGGACGAATGACCGGAACCCGGCCTCGCGCAGGTCATGCCCGTGCCAGCGGTTGCCGCCGACGAAGACCGCGAGCTTGCCGGGGCGGCGGATGGTCCGGGTGAGCATCCAGCCCGCCAGCCGCCCCACCTTTATGTTGTTGAGCCCGAGGTAGGATGCCCGGATGCCCTGGGCCATGTCGTTGAGAAGCGCGACGACCGGCACCCCCCTCTGCTCCAGCGTCTGAACGGCGGCGTCGAGCTTCTGGTGGTTGACGGCCACGCAAGCCAGGGCGTCGACCTTGTCGCCGAGGTCCAGCAGCTCCGTTACGAAATCGTCCGGCGCCTGGGAGGCGGCGAACCGGATGCACACCTCGCCCCGCACGTCGGCGCGCGCGGCCATCGCGGATTGAAGCTCGCGGGCGAAGTTCTGGTAGAACTCCTGCTGGCGCTTGACCAGCACCACACCCAGCCGCTTGCGCGGGACCACGAGGCCGAGCCGGTGGTCGATGAGACCGCGCCCGTGGTAACCGACCCGGTGCGCCGCCTCGGCGATCCGGCGCAGGGTCTCCTCGCGGACCTTCATCCGCCCGTTGAGGGCCCGGTCGACCGTGGTCACGCTCACCCCCGCCGCGCGGGCGACATCCTTGGTCGTCGGTCGGTTCGCCATCACCCTCTCCCTTGACGGACGTGATGGATTGGTGATGCGAAAAGCGTCACGAGTCCAACCCCGCGGCGGCCGGTCATCCTCGTGTCGCGGCGAAGCCCTTCGCGATCTGCGCGATCAGCTCCAGGTCCTCCATCGCGTCGGCCAGTGTCGTGCGCACCGGCGCGCCTTCGGTGATGGCGGCATGCAGGGCGTCGAGCTCGATCCGGAACGGGTCGGCGAAATGCGGGCCGTCGATCACGGTCCGCCCGGCGCCGCCCTCCAGACTCGTGGTGGTGAGGGTCGTCGGCAGGTAGCGGACATAGGGCGTGTCGTAGCTCAGCGAGAGCCGCTGGTGCTGGCCGATCACGTCGATGCCCGCGTCGAAGACCGGCACCTCGGTCACCGCCGCCTCGTAGCTCGCCAGGAAGCTGCCGTAGTCGAAGAGCGCCGAGACGACGAGCCCGCCGCTCGATTGCGCCGCCGAGACCACCCGCCGGGGCATGCCGAATAGGTCGCGCATGGCCGAGAGCGAGTGACAGCCCAATCCCGTCAGCGTCCGGTAGGCCCGCTTCTCCCCGGCCGGGGCCGCGGCGCCGATGACGCTGGCGACCTCCGCCTCGCCCGTCCGGTGCAGTTCTGCCGCCGCCTCCGGGCCGACATCCCCCGCCCGCACCGGGCCCCGGGTCTGGGCGGTGAAGAAGGGGCTCTCCGTGATCAGGTCGCGGATCCGCACGTGGCGGATCGCCGCCGGCTCCGGCAGGGCCGCCTTCATGGCCAGGAACGGCCGGGTGTAGCGCCGCATGTAGCCGACGAAGACCACCCGGTCGGTCTTCCGCTCCAGCAGCGGGCGCAGGGTCTCGGCCGTGAGGGTCGCGGGCTTTTCGACGAAGACGTGCTTGCCCGCGTCGAGCGCCGCGGCGATGAACGGCCCGTGGGTCTCGTCCGGCGAGAGGATGAAGACCACGTCCACGCCCGGGTTGGCGATCAGCGCGGCCGGGTCGGAGGTCCGCAGGGCCGCCCCGTAGCGCGCGCCCATGGCCTCGGCCAGCGAAGGCGACAGGTCGCAGACCGCCGTGATCTTCCAGCGCGGATCATCCGAGAGCAGCGGCAGGTGCATCAGCTGGGCCACCTCGCCCAGCCCGATCAGTCCGACGTTCAGGGGCATGGCACCACCGCGCCTGCAAGGAAGTCCGCGTTGCGCCGGGCGAGGGCCAGGGGCGGCTCGGCGGCGGCCGGGGTCCAGTCCTGCTCGACCACCACCGGTCCCTCGAAGGGTCCGAGCCGGCGCAGGAAGGCCGGGATGTCGACCACCCCGTCCGCGAGCGGGCAGAAGGCCCCCTGCCGGGTCGCCGCCGCCGGGCTGAGCCGACCGGCTGCGACCTCCGTCACGAGGCGCTCGTCCACGTTCTTCAGATGCACCGCCGAGAGCCTCTCGCGCGCCTTGTCGAGATAGGCGAGCGGGTCCTCGCCCCAGAAGGCGTGATGGCCGGTGTCGAGGCAGAGCCCGGCCTCGGAGGTCTCCAGCAGGCGGTCCACCTGGGCCTCGGTCTCGATAGCGGTGAGCACGTGGGGGTGGAAGGCCAGGGCCAGCCCGTGCCGGTCCCGCAGGTGCCGCGTGGCGCGGGTCATGGCGGCGGCGACCCGCGCCTCCAGCTCCGACCCGGGCGTGCCTTGGCCGGCATCCATCACCGTCGCCACCTTCGCGCCGCCGGACGCGAGCAACGGGCCGACCCGGTCCAGCATGTCGGTCAGCGCGGCCTCGGGCCCGGAGAAGTCGTGCACGATTACCGCGCCGACCAGCGACAGGTCGCGGGCCGCGAGCATCTCCGCCAGCCGCGCCGGGTCTTCCGGCATGAAGCCGATCGGCCCCAGCTCGGTCCCGCCATAGCCGGCGGCGGCGATTTCATCGAGGTAGCGCGCGGCGCTGAGCGGCGCCCCCTCGGCATGGTAGACCCCCCAGGATACGGGGGCGTTGGACAGCATCATCGAAGGTCCTCGGTCCAGATCGGATTGGTCAGGGCCCGGCGCAGAGGTTGCCGCGCAATCTCCTCTTCGGTGAGGCCCCAGGGCAGGCCGCCGGGAAAGGCGGCGCGGAATTCTTCCAGCAGGCGCTCCCGCGACGCGCGGGCGACGAGCTCGGCCCGCAGGAAGCCGCGCGGGGCGAGGTCGGGCCGCAGCACGGCCTCCTCGCCCGCGATCTCCGCTCGGGCGATCTCGCCGGTCGCGTCATGGAAGGTGACGATGTCGCCCGCCGCGCCACGCACGGTCAGGGCCGCCTCGCCGTGCCCGGTGCCGCCCATGGGCGTGTCGCCGAGGGTCAGCTCCAGGTGCGGGCCGTCCGGCGCCTCGGTGATGTAGCCGTGCCCGGCCTTCATCGCCGTCAGGACTGCCGCCTCGGACAGCTCGGGCAGATGCAGGACCGTCGTCGGCCGCGCCAGGGTGAAGGGGCCCTCGGGGCGCAGCTCCGCCGGCTGGTGCCAGTCCGAGCCGCCGATCGCCGGCAGGCGCATCCCGGCCGCGAGCCGGGCCTGCCATCGCTCCAGCGAGACCCAGTTCCAGGCCAGCCAGGGATGCTGCCAGACCTCCATGAGATCGGTCTCCGGCCAGTCGTGCCTCCAGGGAAAGTCCGGCTTGTCGTGGTTGATCGAGAGGAGACCGCCCTTCGCATGCACCTCGGCCGCGACGACGTGGGCATCCCCAGGGGCGGTGATGCGGAAGTCGATCCAGTCGTCCAGACCGAAGACGTTCGCGTGGCCGTGCTCGGTGGTCACCTCCATGCCGCGCAGGAAGACCAGCGCCGGCGAGGAGGCGCCGTCGAAGTACTGCCGGGCAGTGACGGTGTTGTGGTCGGTGACGGCGAGGAAATCGAGCCCCGCCTGCCGGGCGGCCGCGTGGAGGGTCTCGGGGCTGCCGGCGGCGTCGGAGTGGAAGGTATGGCAGTGGAAGTCGCCGCGATACCAGCCCGCGCCCGCGCGGCGGGGAGCCGGCCGTTCGGCCGGGCAGGAAAGCGCGCGCTCGCCGCTGTCGAGGCTGACGTCGATCCGGATCTCCGCGCCCTCCGGCGGGATCCGGTAGAGGCCGAGGAGCAGCGACCAGGTGCCCGCCGGGATCTCGCCGGCCACGTAGCCCGGGGTCGCGCCGTCGCGGCCGAGAGAGAACCGCGACCGCGCCCCGCCCGACCAGCCGCGGAAGCCTTCCCGGGCCGGAAAGGCCCCGAAGCGCGGATCGGCGCAGCCGAGGTCCACGATGCAGGACTCGCTCTTGGGGTAGTCCACCGCGACGTCGATCCGGGTCGTGCCCGCGGGCACCTCGAAGGGCACCTCGAGGTAGGGGGACCGGGCCTTGTCCGCCGGCGTCACCCTGACCGTCTGTCGGCTCATTCATCCACCCCGGGAACCCGCACGCCGTCCGGACCGAACAGGTGGACGTGCGTCGTGGCGAAGCCCAGGCGCGTCGTCTCGGGCAGGTTCAGGGGCTCGTCGGTGAACAGCCGGGCGGTGAGCCGGGAGTCCTTGGTCCGGGCGAGGGTCACCAGCGACTCGGGCCCCATGTTCTCGTTGGCGAAGAGTTCGCCCGCGATCTGCCCCGCCTCGGATCCGTCGGCGATCCACAGGTGCTCGGGCCGGACGCCGAAGGTCATCTTGCCCTCGGCGGCGGCCGCTTCGATCGCCGGAGTGACCGGCAGTTTCGGCACGGTCAGCCCCTCGGCCTCGAGCACCAGCGCGCCGCCCTCGATCCGGGCCGTGCAGTCGATCAGGTTCATCGGCGGGTTGCCGACGAAACTGGCGACGAAGGTGGTGGCGGGGCGGTGGTAGATCTCCAGCGGCGGCGCGTAGTGCACGATCCGGCCGCGGTCCATCACCGCGATGCGGGTGGCCAGCGCCATCGCCTCGGCCTGGTCGTGGGTGACGTAGACCGCGGTGATGCCGAGGTCGCGCTGCAGGTGGTTGAGGAAGCCGCGCGCGTCGAGCCGCAGCTTGGCGTCGAGGTTGGAGAGCGGTTCGTCGAACAGATAGACCTCCGAGGGCGTCACCAGCGCCCGCGCCAGCGAGGTCCGCTGCTGCTGCCCGCCGGAGATCTGCGCCGGCATCCGCTCCATCAGGTGACCGATCTGGAGCACGTCGCCCACCCGCCGGGCCTCCGCATGGCGCGCCTCGCGGCTCTCGCCCCGGACCTTGAGCGGGTAGGAGATGTTGTCGGCCAGGTTCATGTGCGGGTAGAGCGCGTAGTCCTGGAAGACCATGGCGATCTTGCGATCCTTGGGATGCACGGCGGTGACGTCCCGGTCGCCGATCAGCACGCGGCCCGAGGTCGGGGTCTCGAGCCCGGCCATCATCCGCAGCGTGGTGGTCTTGCCGCAGCCGGAGGGGCCGAGCAGGCAGACGAATTCCCCGTCCCGGATCTCGAGGTCCAGGTTCTCGCAGGCGGTGAAGCTGCCGAAGCGCTTGGTGATCTTTTCGAAGGTTACGGATGCCATGTATTCAAGCCTTGATGCCGCCGAAGAAGCGAAAGCCGAACTTCCAGCTCACGAAGAGGTACAGCACGACGACGGGGATGGAGTAGAGCAGCGCGTAGGCCGCCAGGAGCGTGACGATCGGAGTGCCGGCTTCCGAGTAGAAGGAGTAGATCGCCACCGAGGCGGGCATCTTCTCGGCCGAGCGCAGCAGGATGAAGGGGATCAGGAAGCTGCCCCAGATGTTCACGAAGGCCCAGACGACGACGACCACGACGCCGGGCCGGATCACCGGCAGGGCCACGTCGAAGAAGGCTTGCGTGGGCGAGGCACCGGCGACCATGGCGCTCTCCTCGTAGCTGCGGGGGATGCCGTCGATGAAGTCGCGAAGGATGAACATCGCCGTGGGCAGCAGTCCGCCGGCGAAGACGAAGATCACCGCCAGGTGGGTGTCGATCAGCCCGACGCGGGAGATCATCAGGAAGATCGGAACCATGGCCGCCGAGCCGGAGACCACCGAGGAGAACAGCAGCAGCACGTAGGTCACCGCGCCCTTGCCCGGCAGCGAGGAGCGGGACAGCGCGTAGGAGGCCAGCGTCGCCGCGAAGGCGACGCAGACGACCCCGCCGACGCTCTGGATCAGGGAGTTGAGCAACGCCCGGATCGCGAAGTCGTTCTCCAGGACTGTCCCGAAGTTGGAGAAGGAGAACGGCCGCGGGATCGCCAGGCCCAGTTCCGCCCGCGGGTTGAACGGCGCGAAGAGGAACCAGACCAGCGGCAGCGCGAAGATGGCGCCGATCAGGGCCGTCAGGGCGGTGAACCCGACGCGCGAGAAGTGGAGATGCGCGAAGCGACCCATCAGGTGGCCTCCTTTCGGGGTGTCCTCTTGCGCGCGACCCAGAGGTAGAAGAGCGCGAAGGCGAGGTTGATCAGCATGACCACCACCCCCACCGCTGCGCCCTTGCCGAAGTCGAAGTCGCGGAAGGCCACGCGGTAGGTGTAGATCGACAGCACTTCGGTCTGTCCGCCGGGGCCGCCACGGGTGAGCAGGAAGGGGGTGAAGACGTTGAAGGTCCACATGGTGATCAGGATCAGGTCGGTGACCACGTGGCCACGGATCAGCGGCAGGCCGATGTCGCGGAACTTCTGCCAGCTGCTCGCCCCGGCCACGTCCGCGGCCTGGAAGTAGCTCGGCGGGATCGAGGCGAAGGCGGAGTTGAACAGCATCATCGAGAACGCCGTCCCGCGCCAGGTGTTGAACACCACGATGACCCAGAACGGGTAGTCCAGCAGCCAGTCGCCGCGCGGCAGGCCGAGCGCGTCGAGGATCCCGTTCAGCGTGCCGTTGTCGTAATCGAGGAAGGCGAACCAGGCGAAGCCGATCACCACCTCGGGCAGGATCCACGCGCCGATCACCATGGTCTCGGTGAAGCCCTTCACCGACTTGGGCACCTGTTGCAGCAGCCAGGCCAGCAGCAGGCCCAGCAGCGCTTGCCCGATCAGCGCCGAGAACAGCACGAACTGCACCGTCAGGATCAGGCTGAAGCCGAAGGTGCCGGGCTCCACGCCGCGGCCCGAGGTGAAGAGCTCGATGTAGTTCTGGAACCAGACGAAGTCCGGGTTCAGGGCGGTCGGGCCGAGCAGCGAGCGGTTGGTGAAGCTGACGAAGATCACCCAGAAGAACGGGACGATCACGAACGCGCCGACCAGCAGCCCGGCAGGCGACATGAACGTCGCGCCAGCCCGCGCCGAAAGGAGGGAGAATCGTTTCATAGGTGTTCCAGAAATCAGGGTCGGGCCGCGCGGCGTAGCCGTCGCGCGGCCCGGGGGTCAGTCCTTACATCAGGCTGACGGTGTTTTCCTCGCCGACGATCTCGGTGACGGCTTCCTTGTACCGGGCCATCGCCTCCTCGGGCGACATCTGCCCCGAAACGACCGCTTCGGTCATCCGCTGGATCTCGGCGGAGACGGCGTTGTAGTTGCTGTCGTTCGGACGGGCCGTGGTCAGCGGCAGCAGCGCGCCGGAGGTCTCGGTCAGGAACGGCTCGTTCGGCACCTCGACGTCGTCGCGGATCGAGATCCGCGGCTGGAAGGTCTGGAACTCGTCGATCTGCTCCTTCGAGTTCATGAAGGACAGCAGCTCCCAGGCCAGCTCCGGATCGTCGGTGTTGGGGTTCACGACCCAGCCGGTGCCGCCGGAGATGGTGACGTAGTCCTGGCCGTTCCAGCCGGCGCCGGGCTCCATCGCGGGCATCTTCGCCCAGGTCATGACCTCGTCGCGGTCTGCGACCTCGAACTCCGACCCCGGCGCGGTGACCGAGCGGTAGAACCAGTCGCCCTCGACCAGCATCGCGGTGGTGCCGTCGCGGAAGTTGGCGAAGGTGCGGTTGCGGCCGTCGCCGAGCTGCTGCGCCCGGGCGTCGCCCAGCTCCTCGTCGACGTAGATCGTCTTGTAGAGGTTCAGCACGTCCAGGATGCCCTGGCTCTCGACGATGTAGCGGCCCTCCTCGTCGACGATGCTTTCGCCGGTGCCGAGGATGGCCATCCAGTAGCCCTGCATCGTCGTCGCCTCGCCCATCGGGACGCCGGCGTTGAGCTGCAGCGGGTGGCTGTCGGGCATGGCCTCCTTGATCTGGCGCGCCGCGTCGAGCAGCTCCTCCCAGGAGTTCGGCTGGAAGCTTGCGGGATCGATCCCGGCCTCCTCCAGCAGGTCGGCGCGCACGAAGATCATCCGCACGTCGGTGCCGAGCGCGATGCCGAAGGTGCCGCCGTCATAGGACATGAGCGCGCGGGAGCCGTCGGAGATGTGCTCCCAGCCCTCCCAGTCGTTCACCTGCGGGCCGACGAGCTCCTCGAGCGGCTTCAGCAGGCCCGCCTCGACGAAGTTCGGGATCAGGAAGCCGTCGAAGCCGGCGATGTCGGCCCCGGCCCCGGTCGAGAAGTCGAGCGCGAGTTGCTGGGTGAGCTGCTCGTCGCCGCCGGCGAATTCGCTCAGCGAGACGGTGACGCCCTCGTTGGCCGCCTCGAAGTCGGGGATCACGCTTTCCTTGATCCAGTCCGCCAGCGCGGAGTTCACGCCATCCGAGACACAGCGGCACGAGATGGTCAGGTCCTGCGCCGCGGCCGGTGTTGCCACCGCGAGCGCGAGAAGTACGGATTTCCATTTCATGGTCTTGTTCCTCCCTTAGCGCGGATGGTCCGCGCCCGCCTCCTACAATGAACACGATTTCAATCCTGTCAACATCTACCGTAGGCGAGCCGTGAGGGCATCTCTCGCACCAACCGGGACGGAGCCCGCTCTCATTGGTCCATAAGCCGATCTCGCGCCGCCGGCCTCCCATTGCCTTGCCGGTTGCAGAAGTGGTATCGTGTGCAAAATCGGGCTCGGGGAGCACAGGAATGAACGGGATGGGGCGCCGCGCAACTGCCAGTATGGTGGCCGAGGCCGCCGGCGTCAGCCGGGTCGCGGTGAGTCGGGCCTTCACCCCCGGCGCCTCCATCGACGCCGGCAAGCGCGACCGGATCCTGAAGATCGCCGCGGAGCTGAACTACACCCCCGACCGGGCCGCCCGGGCCTTGCGGACCCGGCGCTCGCACCTGATCGGCCTCGTGGTGCCCGACGCCTGCTCGCCCTGGGAGGCGCAGGAGATCGACGGGCTGACCACGGTGCTGCAGGAGCACGGCTTCGGCTGCGTGCTGTTCAAGACCCGAACCGACTTCGAGCTCGACGACGCCCAGCTGCGCAACATGCGCTCGTTCAACCTCGACAGCGCCATCGTGTTTCCCGAGTGCGTGCGCCCGAAGCGGCTGGCCCCCTACCTCGACCGCGCGGTGCCGGTCTACATCGACTACATGACCGGCCCCGCCGACGAGACCCTGCACGACCGGCTCGAGGTCGATCTGCGCCCCGGCCTCTCGAAGGCCGTGGCGCTGGTGAGCGGCTACGCGCCGTCGCGCATCGCCTACATCTGCGGCAAGACCGAGAGCGAAGCCGAGCACGCCCGTCGGGAGGTCCTGCGCGAGCTCCTCGCCGAACGGGGCCTTCCCGAGCCGCGCCTCCTGGCAGGCGACTTCAGCTACGCCCGGGGCCACAGCGCCGCGCTGGAGCTGTTCCGCGTCCATGGCGGGGCCGACGTCATCTTCGCCGCGAACGACGAGAGCGCCTTCGGCGCCCTCGACGCCATCCGCTACGACCTGGGGCTGAAAGTGCCGCAGGACGTCAGCGTCATCGGGTTCGACAACATCTCCCAGGCCGCCTGGGGCGCCTACCGGCTGACCACCGTCGGAATCGACCTCCCCGCCCGGATCCAGTCGTTGGTGCGGATGATCCTGGAGCGGCTCAAGCACCCGAACGCCCGCCCGCTCTGCGACCGGATCACGACCAACCTGACCGTCCGCGACACCGTCGGCTGACACATCACAGGCTCCGAATGACCCAAGCGTCCCTCCCGCCCGAGACCCTCCATCTCGTCTTCAAGACCCACCTCGACATCGGCTTCACCGATCACGCCGAGGCGGTCCGCCGACAGTACCACGAGCGGTTCATCCCCCAGGCCATCAGCACCGGCACCCATTTCTGGCGCGAGGATCCCGAAGCGCCGAAGTTCGTCTGGACGACCGGGGCCTGGCTGATCCACGACCACCTGGAGCGCGGCACGCCCGAGCAGGTCGCCCGGCTGGAAGAGGCGATCGGGCGCGGGCTGATCCGCTGGCACGGCCTGCCCTTCACCACCCATTCCGAGCTGATGAGCCCGGCGCTCTTCCGCGCGGGGCTGTCCTACGCGCAGGAGCTCGACGCGCGCTTCGGGATCACCACCCGGGCGGCCAAGATGACAGACGTCCCCGGCCACACTCTCGGCATCGTGCCGCTGATGGCCGAGGCCGGGCTGCGGTTTCTCCACATCGGCGTGAACGGCGCCTCGCCGGTGCCGGACGTGCCGGACGTCTTCCGCTGGCGCGCCCCCTGCGGCGCCGAGATCGTGGTGATGTACCAGGACGACTACGGCCGGACCCACCTGCCCGACGGCATGAAGGACGCGCTCAGCTTCGCCCATACGCGGGACAACATGGGGCCGCAGTCCGTCTCGCAGGTGATGGACGTCTGGCGCGAGATAGCGGGCGCCTTCCCGGACACCCGCCTGCGCGCCTCGAGCCTCGACGACTACGCCGACCTGCTCTGGCAGAAGCGGGAGACCTTCCCGGTGGTCGAGGCGGAGATCGGCGACAGCTGGATCTACGGCGCCGCCAGCGATCCGCAGAAGCTTGCCGGCTTCCGGGCGCTGCAGCGGGTCTATGACGATTTCGCCGCCGAAGGCCTCACCGCACCGCGCCGCGCGTTCGGCCGCGAGCTGGCGATGGTGGCCGAGCACACCTGGGGCGTCGACATCAAGACCTACCTGCGCGACACCGAGGCCTTCGACCCGCCGAAATTCCGGGCCGCACGCGCCACGGACTACCGGTTCCGCTTCGCCGAGGCGAGCTGGGCGGAGCAGCGCGCCTACCTCGACACCGCCATCGCGTCCCTCGACGGGCCGGACCGCGAGCGCGCCGCGCGGGCGATGGCGGCAGTCGCGGCACCGGCTCGACTGACCGCGCCCGCCGGAAGCGCCCGGATCGACGACATGCGCGTCGAGGTCGATCCCCGGACGGGCGACATCCTCTCCCTTTCCGGCCCTCGCGGCC
The DNA here is from genome assembly GCF_000153305.1 of Oceanicola granulosus HTCC2516. GTDB lineage: Bacteria > Pseudomonadota > Alphaproteobacteria > Rhodobacterales > Rhodobacteraceae > Oceanicola > Oceanicola granulosus. Next base: position 27,267 of record NZ_CH724110.1, on the reverse strand, counting down.
TGCGGCTGGAGGGCGCGCCGCTCTTCGGCTTCCGGCACCACAGCTACGACCACGCCGACTTGTCACGCCACCTGGACAGCTACCTGACCACCCGCCCCGAATGGGCGATCCTGGACCACGACAAACCGGGCCTCGAGCGTGCGGCCGCCGCCCGCAGCTGCCGCGTCACCCCGGCCTTCGCCGGCCTCTTCGCCAGCGAGACCTCCCTCGAGGTGCGCACCCGGCTGCCGAGCGAGGCCGTCGCGGAGCTGGGCGCGCCGGAGGAGGTCAGCTACGTGCTGACGCCTGGCGCGGACCGCGTGGACATCTCCCTCGCGCTCCGGAACAAGCAGGCGAACCGGATGCCGGAGGCGGGCTTCCTGTCGGTCTGCCCGGCCGGCGCGGACGGCTGGTCGTTCCTGAAGACCGGACAGTGGATCGACCCCTCCCAGACCGTGCCGCGCGGCGGCGGCGCCCTCCACGCCGCATTCGCCGCCCGCAGCCGCAACAGGAACCGACCGCTTCACCTCGAGCTGCTCGACAGCGGCCTGATCGCTCCGGCAGGCGCCGACTTCATGACGTTTAGCAAGACCACTCCGAAGTGGGACGGCGGCCTCGACCTGGTCCTCTACAACAACAAGTGGGGCACCAACTTCCCGATGTGGTGGGAAGGCAGCATCGGGATCAGGCTCCGCCTCTCTCTCGGCGGCTAGGAATCAGGCCACGCCTGTCACCGGCCGACGCCGGCTGAGCAACGAGAAGGCGGGTTGCCAAGCTTGCTCGGAGACGCGCGTTCACCAGCGCGGCGGCTCGTGGCCAATTCGAGTGCCAAGTGTGCAACAGTGTCTCCATATGGCGGCAAGCGGCTTGCTCCCTATGCAAAACCTGCCATCTTCCCGCTGCCCAACACCGGGCAGAGTCAGGCGCCCACGCCCGCTTAGAGAGACATAGATGCCGAGTATTTCGTCCCGCCGCCGTAAACTGTTCATCGCCAGCCTGATCACAAGCACCGCCCTCGCCTCCCCCGGAGCAATTCTGGCCGAATCCTACACATGGACCGGCGCCGACGGTGACCGATGGGGCGACGCCGATAGCTGGCTTCCAATGACCGGCGTGCCGGACTCGACCGCCGATCAGGCGACTTTCGGCGCTCAGGGAAGTGGCCAGACGACAGCTCGCCTCGACGGGACCTTCACCGTCAATCGTGTCTCCGTCGCCGAAAACTTCAGCTACACCATCGACGCGTCCAGCAGTCGCAAACCCGGCAGCTTGACCTTCGGCGGATCGACGCCGGAGGTGTCGGTGGCCAACGGTGGAACACTGGACCTCGTCGGTCCCGCCGGGTCGTTCGCGGCGACGGAGCCCCTGACCAAGGCAGGGCCGGGCACGCTCGGTCTTGGTACAGAGCTCGACGGCGCGGTCCTGGTCAGGGATGGTACTCTCGAGCTCGGCAAGGGGCGTCGTATCTCCGGCGACGTGACGCTCGAGCAAGGCACCGCTCTCGTGGTGACGTCCCGGCTCCAAGAGGCGAACGAACAGACCTCGTCCTCCATCGGCTCTCTCTCCGGCGCCGGAACGGTCGCTCTTACGGGGTTTGCCGATCTTGTGGTGAACGGCAATGGCAGCGACACGACCTTTTCAGGAGATTTCGACGGTCTGGGTGGCCTTGTCAAAGCGGGTGAAGGCAGCCTGACATTGACCGGCGACAGCTCCGGCTTCGAAGGCGGGTTCGTTATCGAGGACGGCGCTCTGATCGCGGGAAGCGATCAAGCTTTCGGAGGTCGGTCCATTTCGATGGTCGGCAGAGGCCCAACGCTCGGAATTCTCGACGGTGTCACCGTCGGGAGCGACCTGCTCGTGCAGAACGGTGGCCACTTCTCGGTGATCGAGGGCCAGGGGACCTTCACCGGCGAGATCAGCGAGCAGACGCCGCCGTTCGACCAGCCCGGGGGGATCCCATTCACCGTCCTGGTCCCGGATGTCGAGGAAGAGCCGACTTTCCCACTGCTGACCAAGATCGGTGCCGGGGAGCTGGTGTTCACCGACGAGGTGAACGTGGTCGACGTCGACCTGGCGGTCGCCAACGGCCTGCTGACCTTCAACGGCACGACCAACCGCGCAATCATGATCCGCGACGCCGGCGCGCTCGGCGGCAACGGAACGCTCATGACCCTGGCGGTCGGGAACGGCGGCACCCTGGCTCCGGGCAACTCCATCGGTACCCTGGTGGTGACGGGCGACACCAGCTTCGCAGCCGGGTCGCGCTTCGAGGTGGAGCTTGCTGCCAACGGGACGTCGGACCGTCTCGAGGTCGGCGGCACCGCGGCGCTCGATGGCTCCGTGGCGCCCAGCGACGTGGACCCGGCGGCGGATTATGCCGCGCGCCAGCGCTACACCATCCTCACGGCTGCCGGCGGCATTGCCGACGCGTTCGACGGGGTCGAAGAAGACGCCGCGCTGGTCGAGTACGAGCTCAGCCAGGACGACAACAACGTCTATCTGACGCGGATCGTCGTCACGCAGGAGCCCCCTGCCGAGCCGGAGGAGGAAGAGCCGCAGGCACCCGAGGAGCCGGACGAGCCCGAAGAGGAAGAGCCGCAGACGCCGCAGGACCCCGAGGACGAAGAGCCGCAGGCGCCCGAGGAGCCCGAGGAGCCGGAGGAAGAAGAGCCGCAGGCCGAGGGAGCCGACGACCCGCTGCCCGACTTCGGCCTCCCGGCCGAGGGCAGCAACGCCACTCAGCTGGCGATGGTCCTGAGCGAGTTCGACTTTTCCGGCCGCGACGAGACGATCCTCAACAGCTTGCTGAACCTCAACGAGGCGGAGCTGAACCTCGCCTACCGGATGCTCGGCGGCCAGATCCACGCCGAGGTCGGCCGCGCTTCCGCCGAGCTGTCGCAGGTCTTCAACGGCGCCATGCTCGACGCCGCCGGCAGCGTCGTCGCCGCGAGCGAGGGAGCGGCCGGCCTCGGCAGCATGCCCGTCGCCCTGTCGTGGGCGGAGGTCTACGGCAACGGCCTCGACGTGGACGGCGACGGCAACGCCTCCGGCCTCACCCGCGACTCCTACGGCGTGGCGGTGGGTACGGAGACCGGCCTGTCGGTCTTCGGGGACCAGCTCACGGTCGGGGTCGCCCTTGGCTACAGCGACGCTCACCTGGCGCTCACGGAGGTGTCGGAGACCGCGGACATCCAGTCGCTCCACCTGGGCATCTACACCGAGAGCGGCGCGGCGCCGACCGAGACCGGCATCGCCTACACCTCGGCCCTCTCCTACGGCCGCCACGACATCGCCACCGAGCGCAACATCGCCTTCGGCAGCGTCGACCGCACCGCGACCGACGAGTACATGGCCAACAGCCTCAACGTGTCGGTGAAGACGAGCTACAACGTCGCCCTCGACAATCGCTTCGGGCTCGCGATGGCGTCGCCCTTCGTCGCGCTGCATTACTCGCAGGTGGAGGTCGGAGACGTCGACGAGACCGGCGCCGGGTCGCTGAACCTGTCGGGCTCCGACAACGGCGACGACTGGGCGGCGATGTCGGTGGGTGTGACCACGACCGGCACGTTCTCGGTGGGCGGCAACACCGTGTCGACCAGCTCTACCCTCGCCTACGAGAAGGTGCTGGGCGACAGCATCGGCTCCGCCACGCTCATGCTCGACGGCAGCCCCGCCTCGTTCGAGGTTCAGGGGGTCGACCAGTCTCGCGACCGCATCCGCGCCGGCGCCCAGGGGACGATGGCGATCGGTGACAGCACGAGCTTGTCCGTCGCCCTCGATGGCATCTTTGCCGAGGACCGCGAAGAACTGAACGTCAGCACAAGCGTAAGCTTTACCTTCTGACGCGACGCCCTTCTTAATGACGCCGCCGGCTCCCGCCCGGCGGCGTCGTCTCGTTCGACGCCCAGTGTTTGAGGCAAGGAAATGCTCTCCGAGATCATCCCCTTCCAGGCGAAGCACGCTCCGGAGGCGCATGCCATCGAGCTGCCCACCGGCACCATCACGTACCGCCGCTTCGCCGCCGACATAGGACGGATGGCGCAGGCGCTCGCCGACGAGGGCATCGCTCCGGGGCAGGTGGTTCTGGTCAGCGACGCCCGTCCCTACATCCACCTGCTCAGGCTCATGGCGCTGTTGCAGCTGGGCTGCACCTCCGTATCGGAGGAGCGGCTGCGGCGAACGGCCGGGCTCGTGCGGCCCGACTGGGTGCTTGCGGAGACCCCGCCCGAAGACCTTCCGGAGACGACGAGAGTCATCCTGCAGGATGCCGAGCGGCTCGGCCGGGTCCTGTCGGCCGAACCGGTGCCCGGGCCGCGCCCCGAGGTGAGCGCCGAGACACTCGTGCGGCTCGACATGACCTCGGGCTCCACGGGTCAGCCCAAGATCGTGCCGCTCAGTCTCGCCATGATGGTCGCGCGCCTGCAGAACAACGGACCGCTGCTGCCCTTCCCGGTGCGGCTGCTGTCGACGATGGGGCTCGATGTCACCGGCAGCTTCCTGGCGCTCCTCAAGGTCTGGTCGCTCGGCCAGACCGCGGTCTTCGCCGGCCCGCTGAGCCCGGGCGACGCCCTCCGGCAACTGAAGCCGACCTTCGCGGTCATGGCGCCGATCCAGGCGCAGCACCTGCTCTCCACCTGGGACGCGAGCTGGCCGCGGCCCGAGACCTTCCGTCTGGTCACCGGCGGCGCGCCTCTGCCCAGGCGGCTGCGCGATGCGCTGATCGCCACGATCACCGACGACATCCCCGTCAGCTACGGCTCCACCGAAGGCTGGCTGATCTGCCACGGCGATGCCAAGGCCCTGCCCGATGTGCCCGGCGCGACGGGCTACGTCTTGCCGGGTGCGGCGCTGCAGATCGTCGACGATGCCGACACACCGCTCCCTTCCGGCGAGATCGGGCGGGTGCGCGTGCGCAGCGGAGAGATGGTCGCGCATTACTGGACCCCTGAAGGCCAGGTGCCGAATCCGTCGTTCCGTGACGGCTGGTTCTACCCGGGCGACCTGGGCCAGCTCACCGCCGAGGGGCTGTTCGTCCATAGCGGCCGCACGGACGACGTCCTCAACCTCGGCGGCGAGAAGGTTGCCGCCTTCGAGGTCGAGGAGCAACTCGCCGCCCTGCCGGGCGTGCGCGAGGCCGGCGCCTTCGCGCTCGCCGACGCCAGCGGCGTCGACTGCTTGCACGCGGCCGTCGTCGCCGATCGGCCCGCCTCGGACATTACGGCCGACTTCATCGCCCGGTTCCGCCGCGAGATCGTTGTCACCGCCCTGCCCCACCTGCCCCGCACGCCGTTCGGCAAGCTCGAACGGCCGACGCTGGTCGCGCAGGTCCGACAGGCGCTTGCGGAGAGTTAAGGTCGGTTCCAGCGTCCGCCGACCCCGCGCCGGAACAATGCGCTACGACGACGCGGTGGTCGTCGAAGTCGGACCAGGCATCGCCGCGCCCTGTTCGTCGAACAGGTAGAAGGCGTCGGAGCGGAAGCCGAGATCGGCGGTGTCGCCATGCGCGAGGGCGACGCGTCCGTCGGACTTGACCCGCAGGGCTTCCGGCAGGCCATCGACCTTGAAGTAGATGAGCGCGTCGGCGCCGTGACGTTCGATGACGTCGACGGTGCCGCGCGCGTGGGCGGTGGTCCGGCTGTCGCCGGCAGGCTCGATCACAACGTCCTCGGGGCGGACGCCGAGCGACAGGCTCTGTCCGGCGCGCGCGGCGCGGCTGGGCAGGAGGGCGCGCGCCCCGTTCGCAAGCCGGATCGCGCTGCTGTCGCCGCTATTCTCGACCATGCCATCGAGGATGTTGATCTTGGGCGCACCGATGAACTCCGCGACGAAGCGCGACGCCGGCCTGGCGTAGAGCTCCATCGGCGCGCCGACCTGCATGACCTCGCCGTCCTTCAGCACGACGATCTGGTCCGCCATCGTCATCGCCTCGACCTGGTCGTGGGTGACGTAGATCATCGTGTTGCCGATCGCGTGGTGCAGCCGGGACAGCTCGACGCGCATCTCCGAGCGCAGGGCCGCGTCGAGGTTGGAGAGCGGCTCGTCGAAGAGGAACACCTCGGGCTCGCGCATCAGCGCCCGGCCGATGGCGACGCGCTGGCGCTGGCCACCGGAGAGCTGCCCCGGCTTGCGGTCGAGGAGCGGATCGAGCTGCAGGAGCCGCGCCACCTCGACGGTCTGCGCGCGGCGTTCCTTGCGGCTGACGCCCTTGAGGCGCAGGCTGAACGACATGTTCTCCCACACCGTCATGTGCGGGTAGAGCGCGTAGCTCTGGAACACCATCGCCGCGCCGCGGTCGGGAGCGGGCACGTCGTTCATGCGACGCTCGCCGAAGCGGATCTCGCCGGACGAGGCCGATTCCAGCCCGGCGATGACGCGCAGGAGCGTGGACTTGCCGCAGCCCGACGGGCCGACGAACGCCACGAAGGAGCGGTCCGGCACCTCGAGGGAGATATTCTTCAGAACCTCGTGCGAGCCGAAGCTCTTGCTCACGTTCGAAAGCGTGACGTCGACCATCTGGCTGTGCCTCCCGCTCTTACTTGACGGCGGTGATCTGGATTTCCACCAGGTCGCTCGCCTCGGCCAGCCGCGCCTCGACGCAGGCGCGGGCCGGAGCGGCGCCCTCGGGGATCCAGGCGTCCCAGATCGGGTTGAAGGCGTGGCGGTTGCGGATGTCGGACAGCCAGATCATCGCGGAGACGATCTTCGTACGGTCCGAGCCGGCCTCGGCCAGCAGGGAGTCGAGCTTGTCGAGGATGTCGCGGGTCTGGCCCTCGAGGTCGAGGGTCCGGTCGGAGGCGATCTGGCCGGCGAAGTAGAGCATGGTCCGCTCGGCGGGCACCTCGACGACCTGGCTCATGCGTTTGCCGCTCTGGATGCGGTTCAGTTCGTTGCTCACGGGTATGTCCTCGCTTCAGTCGTGGGTCGTGGAGGCGCAGCCCTCGGCGCGCATGATGTCGGCGACGCGCGCGGAGAGGGTCTCGACGGTCTTGTCGCGGTTGGCGGCGCCCTGCTCGAGGTCCGCCTGCGTCGGCTCGCCGTTGATGCCGCCCGAGTCCGGGTGGATCGCGTGGCGGGAGCGCAGCTTGTACCAGGGCTTGTCGATCTTGAAGTCGCGGGCGCGCTCGGGGTGGTAGACCGCGCCGGTGACGGCGGCGACCTCGGTCTCGCCCTTGTCGGCGTGGTGGATGCCGCTGATGCCGGCCTCGGTCCACCAGTTCCAGCAGGCGAGCTTGGCGTCGGGGTAGGTTTCCCAGACGGCCCAGAACGCCGCCTCGCAGGGCGCCTTGTTGGCGCCGTGGCCGCTGACGAAGATCAGGTTGGTGAAGCCGTGGTGGCAGAAGCTCAGGGCCAGCTCCTTCACCACGGTGGTGAAGGTGCCGGTCGTCAGGCCGATGGTGCCGGGGTAGTCGCGCATCTCGTCGGCGAAGCCGTATGGCAGGCCGGGCGCGAGGATCGCGCCGGTGCGTTCGGCGATGGCGCGGGAGAAGTACTCCGCGGTGTCGATGTCGACGCTCAACGACAGGTGCGGGCCGTGCGCCTCGATCAGGCCGACCGGGATCAGCACCGGAAGGCGTCGATCCAGGGCGTCGACCTCGTGGTTGGTCAGCCGCTTCCACTCTATCATACCGTCATCTCCATCCAACTTCTGTGCGCCGTGTCAACTTTTGTGCAGGCCCGGCCGGGCCCGCCCCTGTCCTCAGCCGTTCTTCAGCACCGCCCGCATCGTCGCCTCGTCGGTCACCAGCACCTCGACGTGACCCGAGCGCAGGGCGGCGGTGACGACCGGCACCTTGCCGGTGCCGCCGGACGCCATCACCAGCGGCCGGACGCCGCGCAGCTCGCTCAGGCCCGGCCCGACGAGCTGGCGGTTGATCGGGTGGTCGACGGGCCGGCCGTCGATGTCGATGAACGTGCCGAGAATGTCGCCCACGGCTCCCGCCTCGGTGAGCTCGGCGACCGAGACGCCGGGCGGCAGGGCATGGCGGATCAGCAGCGACGCCTCGGACATGTCGCCCGCCGCGAAGCAGGCGACATCGGCCTTCATGATCAGGTCCTTCACGTCGGCGTAGAATTGCTGGGCGGTCAGGACGTAGCGGGCCTCGGGGGTGTCGGCGTAGATCGGCGCCGTCATGTAGTAGCGCTCCGCCTGCAGGAGCCGGCCCATCGCGCCGATGATGTCGATCGCGTTCTCTTCCGAGGATCGGGGCGGCGCGCCGAGGAGCGCGACGATGCGGGCGTCGCGCCGGATGGTCGGGCGCAGGTGGCGCAGCATCTCGCGCATCGTCTGCCCCCAGCCGATACCGAAGATCTTCTTGTCGGCGTCGGCCACCTGCTCGGACATGTAGCGCGCCAATCCGGCGCCGATCATCGCGTGCGTGCGCTCCGGCTTGACCGGCGTGGGCACCACGACCGCGTGACGGAGGCCGAACGCCTGCTTCGCCCGCTGCTCGAGCTCGACGCAGGAGGCCATCGGCGCGGTGACCTCGATCCGGACCAACCCCTGCTCGCGGCAATCCGCGAGCATCCGGTTCACCCGGAAGCGCGACACGCCGAGCGCGTCCGCGATGTCGGACTGGGTGCGCTCCTCGATGAAGTAGAGCCACGCGGCGCGCAGCATCAGCGCGCGGTCCCGCTCGGCGACATCGCTTTCTTCCAGGGGGCGGTTGAAGGAGGCGTCGGACACGGGAGAAGCGACCTCTCTGAGCCAGCTGCAATTTTTGTTGATCTGAAACTACATTTGTGCCTACACTGTGTCAACCGCGGATGGCGAGGGACAAAGCGCCGCCGCGATCAACAAGGAGGTCATCATGAAAATCAGTGCCAAATGGTTCTCCGCGACGGCGATGGCGTTGGCCCTGCCGGCCGCGGCATCTGCGCAGACCGAAGTCAACATCGTCGCCTTCGCGCCCGGTTTCGCATGGGCCGACATGTTCGGCGCGTCCGGCACCGAGAAGACGGACAAGCTGCGGGCCTTCGAGGAGGCCAACGACATCGTCATCAACATCGAGTTCGCCGACGAGGACACCGCGCGCCAGAAGGTGCTGCTCGACCTAGTCAACCAGACCGGCACCTACGATCTCGTGATGCTCGGCTCCGATGGTGCGGTGCAGACCTTCTCCTACGCCGGCTATCTCGAGCCGCTCGACGACCTGCTGCCGACCGCGGCCGAGTATTTCGACCCCGACGCGGTCTACCCGCAATTCCTCGAGGCCAACACGGTGAACGGCCAGCTCTGGGCGCTGCCCTACTACTCGTTCGGGGCCGGCGCGGTCTATCGCACGGACATCTTCGAGCGCTACGGCATCACCGAGTTCCCGGAGACGACGGAGGGGCTCGAAGAGGCGCTCGAGACGATCAAGGCCGGGCTCGAGGCCGACGGCATCGACGACGTCTACCCGCTGACCATGAGGGGCGCGCCCGGCGAGGAGCCGAGCCTCGATCTCAATGGCTTCGTCTACGCCTATGCCGGCTACCCGGCCTGGTTCGAAGGCGGTGCGGTGACGCCCGAGGAGATCCGCGAGACCGACGCCAAGCCGATCTTCACCGGCGATTTCCGCGACGGCTTCGAGGCGTTCGTGCGGTGGTCGCGGGATTACGGTCCCGACGGCATCGCGACCCATACCTGGGTCGATATGATGAACCTCTACGGCGCCGGACAGGCGGCCGTCCTGCTGCCCTCCGCCATCAATGGCTTCGCGGCCCTCGGCGGCAGCGAGAACGAGGACGTGGTGAACAACACCGCCTTCGCCCCTGCCCCCGTCGGGCCGTCGGGCAAGCCCCTGCAGAGCTTCTGGACCTTTTCCGTCGGCGTCAGCGCCTTCTCCGACAACAAGGAAGAGGCGTTCAAGACGCTCGCCTTCCTGACCGGCGAGCAGGCGATGCAGGGCTTCGCCGAAAGCATCGGCTGGCCGTACTCCACCTTCCCCTCGATCACCAACGGCGAGACCCTCGCCGCAAAGTGGCCGGCGGAGATGCTGGCCGAGATCGAGGCGAGCTACGAGGCGGCCGACCCGCAGTACTTCCCCTACATCCCCGAGCTGAACGCCTTCATGGAGCGGATCGGCACCGAGGCGTCGGCGGCAATCTCGGGCTCCAAGACCGTCGACGAGGCGCTCGACGACCTGCAATCCTGGGCCGAAGAGCGCATGGAGCGCGGCGGCTACTACGACTGACGGCA
>NZ_CH724110.1:0-16731 GCF_000153305.1 Oceanicola granulosus HTCC2516 | reverse complement strand
CGTTTCGGCGCTTTACTTCGTAGCTCGTCACGTACGATAATCCGTTAATTGCTACGACGACGGCGTACAGGACGAGGGGATCAGACCTCAGGAAGGATGCTGCAAGCGCACCGGTGCAGATAATTGCGAAATTGAGAAATTTTGTGGTGAGAACCCAGTCCATTGCCTCCATGCCGTAGCTGCTGCGGAGGCGGACGCCAGCTTCATCCGTCCCGAAAGACACGAACTGGGCGAAGGCCATTCCTAGCAATAGCGCGTATGAATATTGGCCGAACTCGGATGGCCCCAACCGGTTTGCTAGGAAAATGTTCGTGGCGTAGGAGAGCGCCGCGAGTAGAGTGCTGGCGAAAAGAAGGCTCCTCAGTTCGGTCAGCACGGTTGCACACTAGCATTTCGAGGCCGATTGATCACAGCTCGCATCAAGAGAGCGGTCGCGAGTAAGCCTTCTATGCCGTAGAAAGCTGAGACGATCCCAACGAAGGAAAGCACCCAAAGCGTTTTATTTTCGCCGCTCAACCCTCGCTTCTGCAAGAAAAACCAGGTTATGAAAACAAGTAAAGGTAGGAGGCCATAACGCAGTCCTATGTCGACCCAGAAGTCATGAAACGAGTAGAAGTATCCGGTCTCTATTTCTTGCCTTGAGAAGGCGCTCTGATCGAAGGTGACAAAGGCCAATGCGCCTGAGGCGTCCGAAATTCCGCTGCCAAAGCCGCGGCCGAAAATGACCTGAAGCGGAGGGAGTTGGAAAAACATTTGACTTTCTGCAAACCGCACTGGATCTAGTTGTTGGAGCGAGCTGAACCCCTGGTGCTGAATGATCAACAGCATATTTAGCGCCTTATAGCCTTCGAAGACTTGGGTGTAGTCAGCGGAGTAGAGGGCGAGCATGCAGGCAACTGCGATGGACCCGCCAAGGTAAATTGGGCGCATTCCACGCCTTCTCCCGGTGAGTAGGGAGATCCCGACTAGTCCGGCGAAATATGATAGAAAGAGCGTTCGCGTGACATAGCCGATTAGAACCGGAATTGTTAGTCCTATGAGGGCAAGTGCAACCCCGGTCCGCCGGGTCGCAAGTGCATATAATGAAGGAAACGCGATGAGGTACTTGGTGGTGTCGAAACTAAGGTAGGTTCCGTACCACTGTTGGCGAAATAGGAAAAAGTTGACAAGCTCGGATACCAAATAGGCAACTATAACGAGGTATAGGAAGGAGAGGTCGAGTCCGAAGCCTCCTTTTGTTCGAGTACAGAGTAGCGTGAATAGGAGGATCGCGAGTTGTCCGTCGTGGATCAACTGTGTGGTACTGAGATGCTGTGTGTTGAGCAGGGTGAGCGAGACGTAGCCACAGATCAGAAGTACCGTCAAAATTGTATGTGGGATCAGAATAATTGATTTGTGCAGGAATGCCGCCACAACCGTAAGATAGATCATATAACGGACGACGCTCGGCGTTGGGTCGAGGTCGAGTATCGCTCGATCGGTTGAGAAGAACAGCGCAAGCAATAGCAGAGTGTTGCGCAATGTCTGATTTTTAGTGAATATACAAAGCGCGGCTACATAGGGGATGAGGCATATGTAGGTTGAGATTATTGGTAAAAGGAGCCTTTGACCGGCAAGAAAAGCAATGCATATCCATAGAGCGGTTGAGAGAACTTCGGAGGGTTGGCCGAAGTGCCGGCGGCCGGAGTACGGTTGGACCCCGTTCCTCATGAGTTCTGCCGAGATTCGGAGCGGATGGGAGAGCTGCTGCTCCGGTTCATGCTTTTCGGAACGGGTGAGCTGCAGGCTGCTCTCGAGCCACAGAAGTCAGGGCGAAGGTACCTGGGGTGACGGTAGTTCGGGCAGATGCCGGGCGTTATATGGTCATGCAACCGGCTAATCTGTTCGGCCGGCATCTTCAAAGTCCGACGGTGTCGATCACGTATCTGGGGGGCCTTGGCGAGGCCTGAAACTCACGATGTGCGACGAGGTAGACGTGTATATCCGCGCGCTGAAATGCTTCCTGCATGGTTACTAATTCAGCTTCTCCCAATCCGCTCGGAACTTCAGTGCAGTTTGGCTCTACGACGAGCAGAGGGCCGGCATGGGTGCGGGATAGCTTGTGTGCGATCTGTAGCGCAGGGCTCTCTCGCATATCGTCAATGTCAGGCTTGAACGCTATCCCGTAGCAGGCAATCGTCACGTCTTCTTCATCGAGCTTCGGGTATTGTCTGAGGAAAGTGGCGACAGCTTCGTCTATCTTTCCCAAGACCCAGGAAGGTTTGCTGCTATTGACATGCCGAGCGGCGCGGATGAGCCGGGAGTTTTCAGGCGAACTAGCCACAATAAACCAAGGATCGACTGCGATGCAATGGCCTCCGACTCCTGGTCCGGGGCGCAAAATCCGAACCCTTGGGTGCCGGTTCGCTAAGGCGATAACTTCCCAAACGTTAATTTGCAGCGAGTCGCATATCAGGGAAAGCTCGTTCGCGAAAGCAATGTTCACATCTCGGAAGCTGTTCTCGGTTAGCTTCGACATTTCGGCAGTCCGTGCGTTGGTCAGAACGCAGTCACCAGTGACGAATAATTTGTAAAGTTGTGCTGCTAGTTCAGAGCATTTCGGTGTCAGACCGCCGATGAGCCGATCATTAGAAATTAGTTCCTGCATCACCTTTCCCGGCAGCACGCGTTCGGGGCAGTGAGCGACGCGGATGTCGCTGTCCTCGCCGTGCGCCTGAGGAAAAGTTAGGTCGGGGCGAGCGGCGGCCAACCAGCCGGCCAGCTGCTCCGTTGCGCCGACGGGGCTTGTAGACTCCAAAACCACCAGGTTGCCCTGACTCAGCACAGGGGCGATGGCGTCCGCGGCGGCTTTGATGAAGCTTAGGTCGGGCTCGTAATTGTCGCCTTTGAAGGGGGTCGGTACCGCTACCAGAAAGGCTTCGGCCGGTTCAGGAGTCAGCGAGGCACGTAGATGACCCTGCGAGACGACCGCCTGCACTACGATGTCAAGATCGGGTTCGACGATGTGTATCTGGCCTTTGTTGACACGTTCGACTACCGAGCGGTCTACATCTACGCCAGTAACGCTGATGCGGCGCGATGCAAACATCGCGGCGGTGGGTAAACCGATATAACCTAAGCCTATAACACAGACGCGCGAGAATGGGCCCGCCGATGTCTTGGCCGATTCCTGTATCGTCATATCCATCATCGTTCTCCCTACTTGCGGCTTTCCGCGAAATTACGGAGCACTTGGACGATTCGTTGAACGGCCTTGCCGTCGCCGTACGGGTTGTGAGCGGCGCTCATTAGTTTGTAAGCTTGAGCGTCGTCCAGCAGACGTGTCACCTCTGTTATAATTCGGGACTTGTCGGTGCCGACGAGGCGGACAGTGCCCGCTTCCACTGCCTCGGGCCTCTCTGTTGTGTCACGCATGACAATGACCGGCTTCCCAAGGGACGGGGCTTCTTCCTGGACGCCGCCTGAATCAGTTAGAATAATATCCGCGCGGGACAGCAGATATACAAAAGGTAGATACTCCATTGGCGGAACAAGGTGTACGTTGAGAAGATTTCCAAGCTTTGCCTCTACCGGGCCACGAACGTTTGGATTGAGATGAACTGGATAAACGATCTGAACGTCCTCCCGCGATGCTAGGGTGACGAGTGCTGCGCAAATACGGTCAAAGCCTCCCCCGAAACTTTCCCTACGATGGCCAGTGACTAAAATTAGTCGACGAGCGGGATCAAGGCGGAACTGGTTCCGCAGGCGTGTGGTGAGGTCGGGATCACTGTTGATTCGTGCGACTATGCTTTGCAGCGCGTCGATGACGGTGTTGCCCGTTACGAAAATATTAGGGTCTGGGACTCGTTCAGCTAGGAGATTATCTCTGGCGCGGGTGGTTGGAGCGAAGTGGAGCCGTGCAACTGTACCTGCGACATGTCGATTCACCTCCTCGGGCCACGGCGAATAGATGTTACCGGTGCGAAGGCCAGCCTCGACATGGCCCACTGCAATCTGCTGATAGTAAGCGGCAAGCGACGCCGAGAGTGTTGTACTAGTGTCGCCGTGGACCAGTACAAGTTCTGGCCGAAACTCAGCTAACACAGGCCGCATTCCGTTAAGAACGCCAGTGGTAACATCAGTGAGGTCTTGGCCCGATCTCATCAAATTCAGATCGAAGTCAGGCCGAATTTCAAACAAAGAAAGTACTTGGTCGAGCATTTCCCGATGTTGAGCGGTGACGCAGACCGCGGATTCGATTCCATCGGCGTCCATGAGTCCTTTGACTACGGGGGCCATTTTGATGGCCTCAGGACGGGTGCCGAAAACGGATAAAACTCGCATCGAGAAGTGACCCCTGTGATTATGTTTTTTCTATAGCGTTGCAGCAGAGATTGTTTCTTAAGACTAGGATCCTGCGCTAATCCTCGGTCAGGTATTGGCAAGTACCATGAAGTCTATCCCTAGGCTCAGGACTCATAGCCAGTAGATGACGATAGCGGCGAGAGCGATGGCTGAGAGGAAGACCTTTGGGGATCGGTCGTAGCGCGTGGCAACGCGCCGCCAGTCCTTGAGCCTGCCGAACATGATCTCGATCCGGTTTCGGCGTTTGTAGCGTCGCTTGTCATACTTCACCGGCATCTTCCGTTGTTTCCGTCCGGGGATGCAGGCACGTATCCCCCTGTCTTTCAAAGCTTCCCGGAACCAGTCGGCGTCGTAGCCGCGATCCCCGAGCAGCCAATCGACATCCGGAAGACTGTCGCACAGCGCCCGCGCACCGATGTAGTCGCTCACCTCACCTGCCGTTACGAACAGGTCGAGCGGACGTCCCTGGCTATCGCGGATGGCATGCAGCTTGGTGTTCATGCCGCCCTTGGTGCGTCCGATCAGGCTGCCACGCCCCCCTCTTTGACGCCCAGACTGGACGCCGTGCGGTGGGCCTTCAGATAGGTGGCATCTATCATCACGGTCTTCTTCTCGCCGTGCTCCGCAGCCAGCCCCGCCATCATCTTCGCGAAGATGCCTTTGTCGCTCCACCGCTTTCAGCGGTTGTAGAGCGTCTTGTGAGGACCATACTCCTTCGGCGCGTCGCGCCAGCGCAACCCATTGCGATTGACGAAGATAATCCCGCTTAAGACGCGACGGTCGTCGACGCGCGGCTTGCCATGGGACTTCGGGAAGTAAGGCTTCAGGCGCGCCATCTGCGCATCGCTCAGCCAGAAGAGATCAGACATAACTCACAGCTCTGTTTTCGTGCGGTGAATCATACCCCTCCGCTGCAATCAATGGGTCCTGAGCCTACCTTTAGGGATGGTTGGGTTTGGTCCCGCAGCATTGTTGGTTGTTGCGCTACGGGTGGTCGGACCGGCGTAGCTAGCTTTGCGGATCGAGCCATTGCGCGACCGTTAAAGCCGCTTGTTGCCCCACGCAAAGGCTGCAGCTGGTGGGCCAAGATCTTGGTTCCCGCAGGTACCATCGGCTCGGCCGGCCGCTTGCGCGCCGACGAATGGCAGATAACATCAATCATCGACCGCTCCCCTTCGAAGCCTCCTCGCCACCAACCTCCATCTCCCGCTGCAGCGCCCGGATTTCGGCCTGCAGGGCCTCGTGCTCGGCGAGCTTGCGCTTCAGGAAGCCCGAGGCGAGGCGGGTCTTGGCTTCGATGCCGCTGGGGGTCAGCAGGTAGGCGTAGCGCAGCTTGTTCTGCGAGACGCGGAAGTTCTCGGCCTTGACCTGGCCCTTCTCGATCAGCGCCCGCAGCACGTAGTTGACGCGGCCCAGGCTCAGTCCGAGCTCCGCGGCGATCTGGCGTTGCGACATGGACGGGTCGGACTCGAGGAGGCGGAGGAGGCGGAAGCGGAGGTCGTCGGGGATCATCGCGCCGCCATGGCTGCCGCACCGAGACTCGCGGGGAAGCTCGGGGGGCGGGGGACGGCGGGAAAGGCCGCGTTCATTCGTGAACGGTTATCCACCCCCGGGCGACCGCGCAAGCGTTAAAGTATCATGTTGAGGGGGAGTGCACGCCCGGCGGCGGGTGACGTCGCGCAACGTGCGGCAGGAGGTCACCATATTCCGCCGGCCCGGGGGCCGAGGATGTCCCGGCGCTTGTTTTCTCGCCGGCCGTCGCTAGAAGAGCGCTTCAAGGTTGTAGACGACCGTCGCTCCTGCCGACCTATAGTATCGGGCCCGGAGCGGGCGCAACTGCGAAGGGCGCAAGCATGAACAGACCCGAACTCGAGCGACCGCGGCTCGCCGCGGTGACGCCGGCGCCCGCTCCGGTGCCGGCCAATTCCGTCGCGGACGACGAGATCGACCTGCTCGCGCTGCTGCGCACGCTGTGGCGGGGGAAGTGGCTGATCCTGCTCGCGGCGCTCCTCGCGCTGGCGGCCGGAGTCTATTACGCGACGCAGGTGGCCGAGCCGAAATACGCCGCGACGACGGCGATCGCGCTGCAGGTGAACAATCCGCAGGTGGTCGATTTCGAGAGCGTGATGTCGGGCGTCTCGACGGACGACACCAGCATGAACACCGAGGTGGAGGTGATCCGCTCGCGAGGCCTGCTGGAGCAGCTCGTGGACCGGCTCGATCTTCTCGAGGACCCGGCCTTCAACACGTCCCTGCGGCCGGAGGAGGGGTTGTCGCTCACGGCCCTGCTGGCGCCGCTGACGGGAGAGGCTCCCGACGCCGCCGCGGCCTCCGGCGAGGCGGCGGCGCTGAACGCTACGGTCGACCAGGTCCGCGACGCGCTCGGCGCCTCGGTCCAGCGCGATACGTTCATCCTCAACATCCGGGCGACGACCGGCGACCCGCAGAAGTCGGCCCTGATCGCCAACACGCTGGCCGAGCTCTACATCGAGGATCAGATCGCGGTGAAGTTCCAGGGGACCGAGGAGGCCGTGGCCTGGCTCTCGGACCGGGTCACGGCGCTCGAAGACGAGCTGCGGCAGAAGGAAGACCAGATCGCGGCGTTGCGGGCGGAGTCCGAGCTGGTGAGCGCCGAGGCGCTCGAGGGGCTGAACCGCCAGGCGAAGGACGTCCGGGACCGCCTGACGGAGCTGGAGCAACAGGCCGCGCGCGAGGCGGCGCGGCTGGCGGAGCTGGAAGCGGCCATCGAGCGCGGCGACACCGCCGAGGCGCTGGCGCTGGCGAACGACGCCACGCTGCGCCAGCTCGCGCAGCGGGTGGAGGCGGGCGACGAGGCGGCCGGGGAGCTGTTCGAGCGGCGGGCGGAGACAGTGCTCGCGCGGGCCCGCAACGATCTCGCGCGCACCGAAGCGCAGGCCGCCTCGCTCGAGACATCGCTGGCGCGGCTGCAGACGCAGACCGAGGCCCAGAGCGCCGAGCTGGCGCAGCTCCAGCAGCTCGAACGCGAGGCGCAGGCCACGCGCACGCTCTACGAGACCTTCCTCGCCCGGCTGAAGGAAACGACGGTGCAGCGGGGATTGCAGCAGGCCGACGCGCGGATCCTCTCCTATGCCACGCCCGGCGAGATGGTCGCGCCGCGCAAGGCGCGGATCGCGGCGCTCGCGCTCATTCTCGGCCTGATGGTGGGGACGGGCATCGTCCTGCTGCGCGAGGCGATGCGCTCGGGCTTCCGCACGCCCGAGGAGCTCGAGGCGCAGACGGGCAGGGCGGTGCTGGGGCAGATCCCGCGCATGCCGATCCGCAAGCGCGGGCAGCTGGTCAAGTACCTCAACGACAAGCCGACCTCGGCGGCGGCGGAAGCGATTCGCAATCTGCGAACCTCCGTCCTGCTGTCGAACCTCGATGCGCCGCCGCAGGTCATCCTGCTGTCGTCGTCGGTGCCCGCGGAGGGCAAGACCACCCAGGCCATCGGCCTGGCGCACAACCTCGCCGGCCTGGGCAAGAAGGTCCTGCTGGTGGAGGGCGACATCCGGCGGCGGACGTTCAACGAGTACTTCAAGAGCAAGGCCGACGTCGGGCTGATCGCAGTCCTGTCGGAGGAGGTGCCGCTCGAGGAGGCGATCCTGCGGCCGGACGGCTTCCCGGTCGATGTCCTGATGGGGCAGAAGTCCAACGTGAACGCGGCCGACCTCTTCTCCTCCGACGCCTTCAAGGGCTTCATGGCCCGCGTGCGCGACAGCTACGACTATGTCGTCATCGACACGCCGCCGGTGCTCGTGGTGCCGGATGCGCGGGTGATCGCGGCGGTCGCCGACGCCATCGCCTACGTGGTGCAGTGGGACGCCACGCCGCGGGCGCAGGTGACCGAGGGCCTCAAGCTCTTTGCCTCCGTCGGGGCGCCGGTGACGGGGCTGTCGCTGTCGCAGATCGACCCGAAGAAGATGAAGCGCTACGGCTACGGCGGCCAGTACGGCGCGTATTCCGGCTACGGGCGCAAGTATTACGACGCTTAGGTCGGAGACGGCGATCCGCCGGCCGGCTTGGGCAGAGGCCGCGAGGGGCCTCCGCGCGCCATCGCTCAGTTCGTGACGCTGGCCGCCGCGGTGGTGATCAGCGTCGGCAGCGCCTGCTGCAGCGCCCGGCTCCACTTGGTGATCGGCTGGGCCTCGACGAAGAGGATGTCGTTGGGCCGCATCTCGAACTTCGTCGCGAGCACCAGCGCGGCGGCGTTGCCGGCGTCGAGGTGCCAGGCGGTCACGGCGTCCTCGCCGGTCGCGGTCCGGGACGGGCGCAGCACGTAGATCTGGGTCGGATCGCCCGTGGCCGTGGCCAGCCCGCCCCTGTCGAACAGGACGTCGGCCAGCGAGGCCTGGCGGTCGTAGGGCAGGGGGAAGCGGCTCTGCTCGGCCACCTCGCCGGCGAGGTAGACGTAGTCGCGCTCTTCCGCGCCGAGATCCGCGCGCGCGGTGAAGTTCGCCCGCGCCTCGGCCAGCGCGGCGCGGCGCAGGGCGATCTCGGCCTGCAGCTCGTTCAGGGCCTGGAGGCGGGCCGAGCTTCTGAGCTGGGTCACGTCGAGCTGCTGCTCGTAGAATTGCAGCGCCCGGTCGAGGTCGTAGTTGGTGTCGACATAGACGGAGTCGCCGGCCTGCAGGACGGTGTTCTGCAGCTCGGGGCGCGCGAAGAAGGTCTCCACGGGGATCTGGTAGAGGGTGCCGTCGCGATAGATGCGGATCGAGGCGTACTCCTGGTCCCGGAGGGTGACGCCGCCGGCCGCCGTCAGCGCTTCGCCCAGGTCGAGCGTGTTGAGCGTGATGGGCACGAGGCGCGCCGCGGCCACGGCACCGCCGACGGCCACGCGCTTGGAGTTGAACTCGGCCACTTCGAGGGAGAAGGCGGGATCGACGCCCTGGCGGACGATCGCGTCGAAGACGGCCGCCTCGGCCTCCTCGAGCGTCAGCCCGGCGAGCTGGATCTGACCGATCCCGGGGATGGCGATCGCCCCGTCGTCGCGCACGGTGTAGCCCTGCCGCTGCGACTGGGCCGCGAGCAGGCCCGACAGCTGCTCCACCGTGGAGCCCGAGGCGCTCTTCGTCGCCAGCAGCACGACGTCGCCGACGCCGATCTCGTAGGGCTGCGGCTCCACCGCGGGCGGCACCCGCAGCTCGAGCGGCTGGGGCGCCAGCGTCGGCACCGCCGGCGCGTTCGGCAGGGCGCCGAGCCCGCGGACGGAGCCGCTGCTCCCGGCGACCTGGTGGAAGATCGCGGGCAGGCTGCGGGGGGTGTAGGGGGCGCTGTTGGCGAAGGCCAGCGCCTGGGAATCCAGGGGCACCACGGTGACGGGCAGACCTTCGACCTGCTCCTGCACGCTGGGGCTGTTGTAGCTGACGCCGCAGCCCCCGAGCGTCAGAGCCGTTCCGAGCAAAAGGCCCCTGAGGGCGATCCTAGTTACCATGTCCGTCCATCCCTGCTTCCCTCCGCCTTCTGCGGAGGCCGTCGTCTCGCGATTGCCTCTCCGGCGCGCGCGCGCCCCTCGGGTCCGCCGCCGCGATGCAACCTACGATGCCCGTGCCCTGCAGCGTCAATAGCGTCTTGATACGACGCCGCGGCCCGAAACCCCATGGTGTCGCCTTGCGTTGCTCCGTCCTGTGGTGCAAACGGCACGATCGGTTGTGTGTGGCTGTCGTTCGCGACCGGAGGGTGTGATGGATCGACGTTGGTACGTGGCGCAG
The DNA here is from genome assembly GCF_000153305.1 of Oceanicola granulosus HTCC2516. GTDB lineage: Bacteria > Pseudomonadota > Alphaproteobacteria > Rhodobacterales > Rhodobacteraceae > Oceanicola > Oceanicola granulosus. The sequence continues at coordinate 6,655 of NZ_CH724110.1, read as the reverse complement.
ATCAAGCCGAACGGGCTGCGGTTGGCGACGCAGAACCTCGCGCGGCAGGGGCTGGCCGTGTTCTGTCCGCTGCAGCAGGCGAGCCGGCGCATCCGCGGCCAGATTCGCTCCGTCACCAAGCCGGTCTTCCCCGGCTACCTCTTCGTGTCGCTCGCGCCCGCCGGCGGCGAGATGCGCGCGGCGAGCTACACCCGGGGCGTGGCGCGGTTGGTGACGCTGGACGAGAGCGGCCCGAAGGCGGTCCCCGACGCGCTGATCGAGGAGTTGCAGGCGCGCTGCACCCCCGAAGGGATCCTCGGCCCGCCCGAGGCGGACCAGCTCGACGTGGGCGACCGGGTCTGGGTGACGGACGGCCCGCTGGCGGGACAGGTCAGCCGCATCATCGCGCTGGCGCCCGAAGCGCGCATCTGGCTGCTGCTCGACCTCATGGGCCGCCAGACACGCGTCGCGGTCAAACGCGAGGCGGTGAGGCGCGATTGACGGCGTCCCCCGGGGTGGCCCTGCACCATCCCTGCCAGCCGCACCCCGGGGAGAGCCGTGGTTCTGCTCAAAGTTGAGGCAGCATTGTCGAGATCGGGCGGCGCGCCATGCCGGATCTCGGCAATCTGCCGTATATCTGCAACGATCTTTCGTATTGAGAGAATCGCGGGGTTTCGTGCACACACGGGGATATTAAAGAAACGGAAGCGGGCTTTCGCGGAGGCCCTTCGGGTATTGATCGCTGCAAAGAGGAGTTACGGGGTGACAAGGCGGTTTTCAGTAAGTTTCATTGGTCTGTGCGCGGGCCTGTTGAGCGTGGCAGCGACGGCCCAGGAGAGTCAGGACAACCCGTCGCTCGGTCCGGCAGAGATCACGACCGACGTTCAGGTGCGCGGCGCCGATCCGACCTTCCCGGTCGAGGCCGAGCCGCGTGATGCGCAGGTCGCGGGCGACGAGTTCGTGGACTCGCTCCAGGCGATGACCAAGCTGGTCCTGCCGCCGAGGAGCCCGGTCCTTCTCGGCATCGGCTCGGGCGTCGTGGCGCCTCACGGCACCGTATTCGCCTCCGTCTCCGGCACGACGCGCCGCGACAGCCCGGACGGCGCTTCCGACGATCTGAACCTCGACGGCTCCGTCGCCCTGGGCTTCGGCCTGGGAGACGCCACCGAGACCGTGGGCGCGCAGGTGACGACCGTCGTGTCCGGGCTCGAGCCGTTCGGCGACTCGGGCAGCGTCAACCTGAAGTTCTCCCGCGCGCTCGGCCCGAGCACCTTCGCCGGCATCTCCTTCGGCAACGTCCTTTCCTGGGGCGCCGAGGATGACGAGGGGGTGCGCACGACCGTGGCGGTCACGCATTTCCAGGACATCTGGACCGAGACCAACTACTACCCCGTCATGTTCACGGCCGGCTACGGCACCAACGTGACCGACGGCGGCACCGAAGAGGGCGTCATCTTGGGCGCCGGCGTGGGCCTCAACGAATATATCGGTGTCAGCGCCTCGACCAACACTGAGTACGTCAATCTCGGGATCGGTCTGAAGTCCCCCAACCTCGAGGGCTGGAACATGTCGTTCACCGCGGTCGACGCCTTCGACCAGGACGACCGACAGGCGCTGCAGGTCGCGGTGTCGTACTCCCTCTCCAATGCCTTCTGAAGGAGGTAACGTCATGAGTTCTTCTCTCACTCTCAAGAGTGCCGCCGCGGCGCTTGCGCTTTCGCTGGCACTCACGCCGAGCCTGTCGCTGGCCGGTGGGCAAGATGTCAGCGGTCAGGATCCGAGCACCGCTGGTGCCGCCGGCGCCGACACCTCCGCAGCCGCGGCGGCATTGGTGAGCAACTCGGTCCAGGTGGTCGCGTCGCTCGGCGGCACGGTCAGCACGCCGGCCGCAGCGCAGGCGATGGCGAACGTGCAGTCGGCGGTCGCCTCCAACCCCCCCGGCAGCCCCGCCGTGGCGCAGGCGCTGGCCGCGGCGATTCCGAGCCTGATCTCGCCCGCCACGGCGGCGAACCCGCCCGCCCTGACCACGGCCCAGCTCCCGGCCGCCCGTGCCGCGGTGCGCACGATGATCGCCGCGCTCAACGGCAACGGCGTCGCCGTCCCTCCGGAGCTCGCCACGCTGGGTGCCTCGCTCGGCGCCTTCTGAGGCGCACCCGAGAAGGACGACATTTCGCTGCCCCGAGAGAGGATCTCCGGGCAGCGAAAACCACCCTGGAGCACGTCCGGCCACGTCGGACGCCAGAGCGACCGACACTGATCGGACGCAGTACAAGGCCCGGGAGCGCGGCCGGGCAGGGCGTCATTCCGACCGCCCTAGCCGGGGAGCGCTCTCCGACACCACGCCTGGTAGCGCGCGAAGCTTTCCTCGTGAGCTTGCATCTCCACCGCATGGGGCTCGTACTGGCGAGCGATCGGCAAGGTCTTCGCGGCAAGTTCTGCGATAGGCACCGTCTCTGCCGCGGCGTAGCCCAGCAGCGCCGCGCCCCGCGCGGACGTGTCCCGCTCGTCGATCAGGTCGACGGGCCGGCCCAGCATGTCGGCGATGATCTGGCACCAGAGCGGTGACTGGGCGCCGCCCTCGGCCAGACGCACTTCGCGCGTCCCGGCGCCGGCGGCTGCGAGGGCGTCGAGGCATTCGCGGGCGTTGCAGGCGACGCCTTCCAGCACGGCGCGCACGAGGTGGCCGGTGTTGTGCGAGGACGACAGCCCGAAGAAGCTGCCGCGCATGTCGGGGCGGTTGTAGGGCGTGGCGGCGCCTTCGAGGAACGGCAGGAAGGTGACGCCGTCGGCCCCGGCGGGGACATCGGCGGCCAGTGCCTCCATCGCCTCGAACGAGATGGGGGCGGCGGCGCCGAGGATCGAGCGCATCCAGGCGTGGCTGAGGCCGCCGCTCATGATCAGGCCGAGCCAGAGCGTCCGGGCGGGCACGCCATGCGGGATCTGCCAGAGGCCGCCGCCGGCCGGAAGATCGGCCGCAGGGGCTTCGGCGACGACGTGGCCGGCGGTGCCGAGCGTGATCGCGGTGGTGCCGGGCGCGACGACGCCGCATCCGACCGCGAGCGCGGCCACGTCGCCGGCTCCCGTGGCGACGGGGGTGCCGGGTGCGAGGCCGGCCGCTTCGGCGGCCCCGGCGGTGAGGTGGCCGGCCACCTCGTCGGCGGCGCGGATGGGCGGCAGGCGCGCGGGGTCGATCTGCGCCAGCGCGCACAGCGTCTCCGACCAGTTCAGCCCGCCGGTCTCGGTCAGGGCGGTGGAGTGGGCGTCGGAGGGGTCGGTGGCGAGGATGCCGGTGAGGCGCAGCAGGATGTAGTCCTTGACCAGCGCGATCCGGGCGGCGCGGGCGAGGAGCTCGGGGCGTTGGGTGCGCATCCATTCGAGCTTGGGCAGGACGCAGATCGCGCTCAACGCGTTGCCCGTCAGGGCGGGGAAGTCGGCCGCCCCGGCCAGGCGCCGCGTCTCGGCCTCGGCGCGGATGTCGAGCCAGAGCACCGCGTCGGCGAGCGGTTCGTCGTCGGCGTCGAGCAGCACGAAGCCGTTGAGCTGGCCCGACAGCCCGACGGAGGCGATGGCCGCGCCCGAGGCCGCGAGCGCCTCGCGGCAGGCCTCGCAGGTCGCGCGCCACCACGCCTGCGGCGACTGCTCCGCCCAGCCCGGGCGCGGCGCGCGGGTGGCGTAGCCGCGCCCGGCGCGGCCGAGCACCCGGCCCTCGTCGTCGAGGACAAGCACCTTGACCGCGGACGTGCCGAGGTCGATCCCGAGATGGCCGCGCAGGCTCACGTCGCGCCTCCGGCCTGGTGCAGGCCGCGCCGCGCCAGGTAGTCGAGCCACAACTCGGCCGAGCGCTGGCCGCCGGTCTCGAGCCAGCGCCGTCCCTTCTCGGCGGACGCGACGGTCGGATCTCCGAAGACGCCGCTTTCCATCAGCTGGCCCATCGACAGCTCCGACTTGCCGTACTCGGCGGGCACGGGCGGGTAGTCGGCGGCGGCGCGGTCCATCCTGACCAGCTCCGGCGCGATGGCGAGCATCAGCGACGTCTCGATCTCCTCGGCGTGGATGTCGTTGTGCCAGGGGCGCGAGTCGCACTCCTCGAGCATTTCGCCGAGGCCGGAATAGATGCCGTTGAGCACGCCGATGTCGTAGTGGCCGTGGATGTGCTCGCGGATCGCGTGCTTGACCGGCTGCGGGTTGGAGCCGTGGCCGGACAGGACGTAGACCGCCTTGATGCCCCAGCCCGACAGGCTCTCGGCGATGTCGCGGATGATCGCCATGTAGGTCTCGAAGCGGAAGGTCAGCGTCCCCGGCTTGCCCCGCCAGACCCAGGCGTAGCCGACGTTCAGCACCGGCAGCACCATTCCGACGCTGCGCCGCGCCGTCTCCAGCGCCATGGCCTCGGCGATGCGGTTGTCGGTGTCGAGCGGCAGGTGCGGGCCGTGCTGCTCGAACGAGCCGACGGGCAGGATCGCGACGGGGTGGCGCTCGGCGAAGGCGGCGATTTCCGGGGCGGTGGCGGAACGGGCGTCGATCCAGTGGCTCATGTCGGCTCCTTCCAGGTGGTCCGGTAGGCGGGGTCGTCGTCCCACGCCTGCTGATCGAGGGATCGTCCGCTGATGCTGCCGGGCGACAGGGTGCAGAGCACCTCCGCCGTCGCGTCGAGCAGGCTGGGCGGGGCCAGCTCGGCGCGGCGCGCGGCGTCGAGATGGGCGAAGAAGCCGGTGTCGAGCATGACGGAAGGGAACAGCGTGTTGACGTTGATGCGCCGGGGGCGGAGCTCCAGCGCCAGCACCCGTGCGAGCATCTCGATGGCGGCCTTCGAGGTGCAATAGGGCGCATCGCCCGCCTGAGCGTCCGACAGCCGCGCCAGCGAGGAGGTCACGAAGACGATGTTGCCCCCTTCCGGCATGTGCCGCGCGGCGCACCGGGCGGTGAGGAAGCCGCCGTCGACGTTGACCCGCATGATCTTCCGCCAGGTCTCGTAGGGCAGATCGACGGCGTGGTGGTGCGCGAGGTCGGTCACGGCGGCGTTGGCGATCACCGCCGTCAACGGCGCGCGCGCGGCGGCCTCCTGCATGGCCGTCTCCATCGCCGCCTCGTCGGTGACGTCGGCCGTGACGGTGGCGATATCCGGGTGCTCGGCGAGCGGGCTCGGGAACGGGGCGAGGTCCAGCGCCGTGACCGTCCAGCCGCGCCCGGCGAAATGCGCGGCGAGCGCCGCGCCGATGCCGCCTGCCGCGCCGGTGATCAGGACGTGGCCGCTCACTTCACCGCCCCGCTGGCCAGGCCCTCCACGATGTGGCGCTGCGCGAAGCCGACGAAGATCAGCGCCGGGATCATCGAGCAGATCGAGATCGCGGCGATCAGCGGCCAGTCGAAGCTCATCGTCCCCGCCAGCCCCGCCACGACGACCGGCACCGTCTGCGCCTCGCGCGAGGTGAGGAAGAACGCCAGCAAGAACTCGTTCCACGAGAAGATGAAGACGATGACGGCGACCGAGGCGATCATCGGGCGCGCGATCGGGACGATCACCATGTAGAGCGTCTGGAACGGCTTCGCCCCGTCGAGCATCGCCGCCTCGTCGAGATCGGTCGGCAGCGCGCGGAAGTACGTCATCAGCAGCCACACGGCGAGCGGCAGCGTCAGCGTCAGGTGCGCCATCGCGACGGCGAGCCGGGTGTCGAGCAGGCCGGCCTTCTGGAACAGCACGTAGAGCGGCAGGATCACCGCGAAGAGCGGCGCGAGGCGGATCGACAGCACCCAGAAGCTCAGGTGGTTCTGCAGCGCGCCGCGCATCCGCGCGAGGCCGAAGGCGGCCGGCACGCCGATTCCGAGCGACAGGATCACGTTGATGATCGCGATGGTGAACGAATTGAGGAACGCGCCCGACAGGCCGCTGTCGACGATCTTGCGGTAGGCGCTGAAGTCGGGCGAGAAGATCAGCGTCGGCGGCACCTCGAGGGCCCCGGCCCGCGTCTTGAGCGAGGCCAGCGCGAGCCAGACCAGCGGGAAGACGACGAAGACCATCACGGTCGCGATGAAGCTCCAGCGCAGCGCGACGAGAGCGCGCTCGTGGCGGCGGGGGGCGCTCATTGGCCGGCCTCCGTGTCTTCCTGCATGAAGCGGCGGAACATCAGCATCGCACCGGTCAGGCAGATCACCAGCATGACCACGCCGAGCGCGGCGGCCTGGCCGAAATCGAGCTCCTGGAAGGCCGTGCGCCAGCCGAGGATCGACAGGATCTGCGTCGCCCGGCCCGGGCCGCCACGGGTCATCACGTAGATCAGCTCGAAGGTGTTGATCGCGTCGACGAGCCGGAACAGCACCGCGACGAACAACGCGCCCTTCATCAGCGGCAGCGTGACGAAGAGGAACTCGTGGATCGGGTTGGCCCCATCCATGCGGGCCGCCTCGTAGTAATCGCGCGGGATCGATTGCAGCGACGCCAGGAAGATCAGGAACATGAACGGCGTGCGGCTCCAGACGTCGGCCACGACGACCGACACCAGCGCCGCCCTCGGCTCGGCCAGCGGATTGAGCTCGAGCCCCATGCCCGGCAGCAGGAACGCGCCGAGGAAGCCGATCTCGCCGTTGAGCAGGAACCGCCAGGTGAAGCCCGCCACGACCGGCGGGATGACCAGCGGCATGACCACGATCGCCCGCATCCAGCCGGCGCCGGCGCGCG
>NZ_CH724111.1:19231-132045 GCF_000153305.1 Oceanicola granulosus HTCC2516 | reverse complement strand
GACGCGCCCCGGCGACACGAACGGGTAGAGCAGCACGAACAGCCTCGTCCTGACCACCAGCGTCGAAGCGGCGAGCGGCAGCACCCTGGCGCGGCTCACAGCCGGGGCACCGGTCGCGCTCGACGACGAGGCAGCCGGACTGGCCAGCGGTCTTCGCGCGTCTGCCCGCCGGAGCCAGGGCCCGATCGCAGCCCAGCGGGGCCAGGCCGGCCCCCCCGGCCCCGGCCCCTTGCCGGCACCGCCCCGCCCCGCTATACTCGGGCACCGGCCACGGCGACGAGACGCGCGATGACCCCTACCCTGTCCGGCTGCCTCGTCGTCGAGCGCGACCGGTCCCACCGGCTCCAGGCCGAGGACTTCGTCCAGCTCGAGACGGTCTTCAACCTGCTGCCGAAGGTGATCCTCTACATCAAGGACAACTCCCGCCGCTGGGTCACCTGCAACCGCGCGGCCCTGACCCTCCTGCGCAAGCGCAGCCACGCCGAGATCGTCGGCGCGCGCGAGGAGGACTTCTTCCCCGAGGCCGTCGCGCAGGCCATTAAGGAGGACGACCTGCGCATCCTCGGGCACGGCGAGCGCATCGTCGACCGGGTCGAGCTGATCGCCAACGAGCACGGCCAGCTCGTCTGGGCCAGCACCTCCAAGCTGCCGATCCAGAACGGCGCCGGCGACGTGCTCGGCCTCGTCGGCCTGACGCAGCTGCTCGACGTCAACACCGAGCTGCCGCCGCGCTTCGAGAAGTTCCGCGATGTCATCCGCAAGATCGAGGCCGCGCTCGAGACGCCCCCGACGGTGCCCGAACTCGCCGCGATGGCGAACATGTCCGAAAGCCACTTCCGGCGCAGCTTCAAGCAGGTCTTCGGCGTCGCGCCGCAGGAGTTCATCCTGCAGCAGAGGCTGCGCCAGGCGGCGACGCTGCTGACCCGGACCAACCGCTCGATCGCGCAGGTGGCGCTGACCTGCGGCTTCGGCGACCAGAGCCACTTCAGCCGCCAGTTCCGCCGCTTCTTCGGCGAGTCGCCGCGCAGCTACCGGCTCCACTGGCGCTGAGCGCGCGGCCGGATGATCGATTACGCATAGTTTTTGCCGGGAAACGTGCAAGAAGCACGGCCGGAATCGCGCCAGTCTCATCCCCGGGAGCGGCACTGGGAGGCGCCGCGATAGGGAGGGCGGCCTGCCTGGCCGCGAGAGAGACGTGGACGTTTTTCGCTGTGACAACGGCAGGATAGACTATGTCCTGCACCAGGGGCCCGCGGCCGGCGGGACGATGGTCCTGCTGCATGGGCTCGGGGCGTCCAGCGCTCAGTTCGAGTTCCTCCTGCCCGGCCTCGCCGACCGGCACAGCGTGCTCATGGTCGATTGTCCCGGACACGGCGGCAACCTGGCCGAGCCGTCGGCCCCGATCGGCTTCGCGCCCTTCACCGAGCTGGTGCTGCAGCTCTGCGCGCATCTCGGCATCCGCGACGCCCGCTTCGCCGGCATCTCCATGGGCAGCGCCCTCGCGCTCGCCTGCGCCGCCCGCCAGCCGGAGCTGGTGCGCGCGCTGGTGCTGATCCGCCCGTCCTGGCTCGCCGCCCCCGCGCCCGACCACCTCGCCCTGATCGACCGCTGCGGCCGCTGGCTGACGGAGGCCGATCCCGCGGCGGCGCAGCGGCAGCTGGAGGCCGACCCCGACTACATCGAGATGCGCGACGAGGTGCCGCTCGCGGCCGCCTCGGTGCGCGCGCTCTTCGCGCGGCCCCACGCCGCCGCCCACGCGCCCGTCCTGTCTGCGATGTTCCACAGCGCGCCGTTCGACGCGATACGCGCGCTGCGCGCCATCCGCACGCCCGCCATCGTCGTCGGCACCCACGCCGACAGCCTGCACCCCGTGCCCATCGCCAACGCCACCGCCAACGCGCTCCCCGACGCGGAGCTCGTCATCCTGCCGCCCCGCTACCTGCAGCCCGACAAGCACCGGGCCGCGCTCGCGCAACTGCTTCTGAACCCGACCGGAGTCGCCGCATGATCACCGCCCGCCTCGATCCCAAGGAATTCCTGAAGGCGCTGCGCGCCAAGGTCGCGGGCCGCGAGCCCGTGATGATCGCCAGCGCCGGCAGCGGGCTGGTGGCGCAGATCCTCGAGGAGCAGGGGGTCGACTTCATCAACACCTTCTCCGGCGCGCGCCTGCGCTCCAACGGCATGGGCACCATGTCGATGCTCTGGCCGATCCTCGACAGCAACGAGCAGACCCTGCGCTACACCCGCGAGGACATCATGCCCGCGGTCCGGGGCAAGGCGTCGATCTGCGCCTGCCTCAACGCCAACGACCCGCTCAAGGACATGCGCGTCGTGCTCGACGACTGCCTTCGCATGGGAGTCACCAGCGTCAGCAACATCGGGCCGTCGGTGTCCTACGTGGACGCTGGAAGCGAGATCAAGAAGGTGCTCACCAGCGCCGGGATCACGCTCGACAACGAGATCGAGATGCTCAAGCTCGCCAGGGAGATGGGCCTGATCACCGTCGGGCTCGCCTTCACCGTCGAGGACAGCCTGCGCATCGTCGACGAGGCCCGCCCGGATGTCTTCTGCTACCACGCCGGCACCACCAAGGGCGGGCGCAAGGGCTACGACGACGGCACCACCATCGCCGACACCGCCCGCACCACCGAGGAGGCCTACCGCGCCATCCGCGCCGTCGACCCCGACGTGATCCTGCTCGGGCACGGCGCCGCGATGGAGACTCCGGAAGACGCGCAGTTCATGCTCGACAACACCTCGGGCGACGGCTTCTGGACCGGCTCCTCGACCGAGCGGCTGCCCATCGAGCGCGCCGTCACCGAGGCCGCGGCGCGCTTCAAGTCCCTGAAATTCAGCAAGTGAGCGGGGCGGCCATGAGCGCGACCATCTACATCCTCTCGACCGCCGACACGAAGGGCGAGGAGACCGCCTTCCTGCGTGAGCGCATCGAGGCGCAGGGCGGCACCGCGAAGGTCATCGACTTCGGCGTCATGTCCGAACCGACGATCCCGGTCGACGTCACCGCCGGGGAGGTCGCGCGGGCCGGCGGCGCCGACCTCGCCGCGCTGCGCGCCGGGCGCAAGCGCGAGGAGGCCAGCGCCGCGATGACCCGCGGCATGATCGCGCTCCTCTCCGGCCTGCACGACGACGGCAAGCTGCAGGGCGTCGTCGGCCTCGGCGGCACCCAGGGCACGGCGGCCGCGACGGCGGTGATGCGGGCGCTGCCCTACGGCCTGCCCAAGGTGATGATCTCCACGATGGCCTCGGGCGACACCTCCGGCTACGTCGGCAACCGCGACATCACCATGATGTTCTCGGTCAGCGACATCCTCGGCCTCAACCCGTTCCTGCGCAACGTGCTCAACAACGCCGCCGGCGCCGTCGTCGGCATGGCCGACGCGGCCGCGAAGGTCTCCTACCGCTCCGAGCGGCCGGTGATCGGCATGACCAACCTCGGCGTCCTGACCCAGGGCACCATGCACGCGATCGGCAAGCTCAACGAGGCCGGCTACGAGGTGATCGTGTTCCACGCCGTCGGCTCGGGCGGCGCGGCGATGGAGGCGATGATGCGCGAGGGCGTCGTCACCGCCGTCTTCGACTACGCCCTCGGCGAGCTCACCGACCAGATGTTCGGCGGCATCCGGGCGAGCGACGACAGCCGCATGACCGTGGCCGCGGAGCTCGGCCTGCCGACCGTCATCGTCCCCGGCGGGGCCGACCATATCGGCGTGCTCGTCGACGAGCCCGACGCGGTGCCCGAGCGCTACGCGGGCCGCAAGGTCTCGTGGCACAACCCCGTCATCCTCGTGCCCCGCACCTCCGCCGACGAGGGCCGCGCGCTGATGGCCGAGCTCGCCCGCCGGATGCGCCACGCCCGCAATTGCGCGATCCTGCTGCCCCTGAAGGGCGTCAGCTCCTACTCCGTCGAGGGCGGCGAGCTGCGCGACCCGGACGCCGACGCCGCGCTCTTCGAGGCGGCGCACGCCGAGTTCGACGGCCACCTCCCGGTGATCGACGTCGACGCCGCCGCCGAGGACCCCGCCTTCGTCGAGCGCGCCATCGCCGAGCTCACCGGCCTGATCGACCGCGCGTCATGATCCTGGAGCTGTCCGATATCCACAAGTCCTACGGGCGCCACGCGGCGCTCAAGGGCCTGAGCCTGTCGGTCAGGGAGGGGTCCTTCACGGCGCTGCTGGGGCCGTCCTCGGCCGGCAAGACCACCACGCTGCGCATCATCGGCGGGCTTGAGACGGTCGACCGGGGCGCGTTCAGCCTCTACGGACAGGACGCGCTCGACGTCCCCGTGCAGGGCCGCGACCTCGCGATGGTGTTCCAGACCTTCGCGCTCTACCCGCATCTCACCGTCGCCGAGAACCTCGGCTACCCGCTGCGCCGCGCCGGCCTGTCGCGCGCCGAGACGGCGACGCGGGTGACGGAGACGGCCGAGATGCTGCGCATCGCGCACCGCATCGCGGTCAAGCCCGGGCAGCTCTCGGGCGGCGAGCGCCAGCGCGTCGCCATCGGGCGGGCGCTGATCCGCAAGCCGCGCCTGCTGCTGCTCGACGAGCCGCTGACCAACCTCGACGCCAAGCTGCGCGACGAGATGCGAGTCGAGCTCAAGCGGCTGCACCGCGAGCTCGGGATCACCATGCTCTTCGCGACGCCCGATCAGCTCGAGGCGACGAGCATGGCCGAGCAGATCGCCCTCATCGACGACGGCCGCATAATCGCCAGGGGCACTCCCGACGACCTCTACGAGGCGCCGCGCTCGGCCAAGGTCGCGCGGATGCTCGGCTCGCCGCCCGCCAACGTCGTCGCCGGGGCGGCGACGCCGCGGGGGCTGTCCCTCGGCTTCGCCACGCTCGCCGACGCCGCGCATCCCTCGGGCCAGTACGTGATCCGGCCCAACCACCTGCGGCTCGATCCCGCCGCCCCCGATTTCCGCGCCGACGTCGTGCTGATCGAAGCCCTCGGCGATTCCACCGTCCTGCACCTCGAAGCCGGCGACCACGCCCTGCGCTGCGTCTGCTTCGGCGAGACCGCCCGCACCGTGCGGATCGGCGACGAGGTTCCGCTGCGCATCGACCGCGACCATCTCCGGGCGCTGCCGGAGCCATGACCAAGTCCAACTGGAGGAGACGGACAATGAAGAAGTATCTGCTGGCCAGCGTGGCCATACTGGCGGGGTCCGCGGCCTGCGCCGAAGACATCGTGATCCGCATGGCCGCGCCCGACTGGGGCCCGACCCGCTTCATGCAGGACTACGCCAACGAGACCTACACCGCCCCCTCGGGCAACAACGTCACGCTCGAGATCGACTTCATCCCGTGGGCGAACTTCTTCGACCGCGTGAACGCCTCGCTCAATTCCGGCGAGCAGAAGTACCAGATGATCGTGTCCGACAGCCAGTGGCTCGGCAACTTCGTCGAGGCCGGCCACTTCCTAAAGCTCAACGAGTACATCGAGGCCGACCCGGAGCTGCAGGCGATCATGCAGGACGTCCACCCCGCGCTGGTGGCCGGCTTCTCGACCTACCCGCACGTCCCTGCCGAGGAGATCGAGGCCGCCGGCGGCTACGCGCCCGACATCAGCTACTACGGCTTCCCGCAATTCCCCGACGCCTACTTCACCTACTACCGCAACGACCTGTTCTGCGACGAGGCCGAGAACGCCGCCTTCGAGGAACAATACGGCGCGCCGCTGCCGTGCGAGCCGGCCGACTGGGACGACGTCACCTGGGAGGACTGGGGCAACTACGGCGCGTTCTTCACCCGCACCGCCGGCGAGACGCTCGCGGGCGAGACTCTGAGCGAAGACGTCTACGGCATCGCCTACCAGGCCGGCAAACCGCTCGACTTCTCGACCATGCAGATCAACGCCTTCCTGTGGCAGTGGGGCGGCGGCATCTGGGACGAGTCCAACGAGCCCGAGGCCCAGGTGATGGGCGTCGTGAACTCGCCCGAGAACATCGAGGCCTTCGAGACCTACCTGTCGCTGCTCGATTACGCGCCGCCGATCGCGCAGACCGGGCAGATGGGGATCTTCGAGATTCAGGATCTCTACATGCAGGGCAAGATCGCCGCGATCATCGACTGGGCCGCGCTCGCCGCGCCGGTCGTCGACCCCGCGACCAGCTCCGTCGCCGACGTCACCAGCTTCGCCATGATGCCCGGCCACATGCGCGACGGCGAGATCGACCGCTCCGCCAACCTCGGCGGCCAGCCCTTCGTGCTGACCTCGTGGAACGACGAGACGGTCACCCGGGAAGCCCTCGACGTGGTGAAGTGGTGGCTCTCGGAAGAGACCCAGATCGCCGCGGTCAAGGCGGGCGGCCAGTCCGGCCTGCAATCGGTGATGAACAACCCCGAGTACGACAGCTGGTCGCCCTGGAACGAGTACTTCCGCCGGTCTCTGCCCTGGCAGAAGGACCTTTGGCACGTGCCGGAGATGTTCGAGATGCTGACCCAGCAGCAGGAGGAGTTCGACCGCGCCATCACCGGCCAGATCTCCGCCGAGGAGGCGCTCAACAACGTCGCCGAGTTCCAGGACGAGCTGCTGCGCGACGCAGGCCGCCTGGACTGACCAACCGCGAGGATCCCACGTCTTGGAACGCGAGATGCACCTGCCTGCCGCATTCACCGCCCGGACTTCGGGGCGTGGGATCCTGCGATGGCTCAATGCCCCCGAGCGGCGCGGCCCCCTGCTGGTCGCGCCGGCCATCCTGACCCTGCTTCTGGTCAACATCCTGCCGCTGCTGTGGTCGTTCGGCCTCAGCTTCTTCAACTACCGCGCCAACCGCATGGCCACCCCGCGCTTCGACGGGCTCGAGAACTACGTCGACCTGCTCGGCGATGACCGGGTCTGGGAGCGCTTCGTCACCACCGGGCTGATCGTGACCGGCTCGGTCGGGCTGCAGCTCGTGGTCGGGTTCGGGCTGGCGATGCTGTTCGCCAGGAAGTTCCCGCTGCGCCGGGTGCTGCTGATGCTGGTGCTGACGCCGATGATGCTGTCGTTCGTGTCGGTCGGCATCTTCTTCAAGCTCTTCTACGACCCGACGCTCGGGCTGCTGTCGTGGTTCGTCGCCATGTTCACCGGGGAGCCCTTCGCGATCATGGCCACCCCCGCCGGCGCGATCTGGGCGATCGTCATCGCCGACGCCTGGATGTGGTCGCCGTTCGTGATGCTGCTGGTGCTGGCCGGTCTCGTCTCGGTCCCCGACTATCTCTACGAGGCCGCGCAGGTCGACCGCGCCAGCCACTGGCGGCGCTTCAAGACGATCACCTTCCCTTACGTGAAGGGCCTGATCCTGCTGGCGCTGCTGTTTCGCACCATCGAGACCTTCAAGACCTTCGAGCTGGTCTACCTGATCACCGCCGGCGGCCCCGGCACCGCGACCGAGACGATCGCCGTCTACGCCTACCGGCTCGGCTTCCAGAACTTCCGCACCTCGGAGGCCTCGGCGATGGCCTACCTGATCCTGTTCATCGTGATCGTGCTGACGTCGCTGTACCTCTACCTCGTCAAGCAGCGCAACTCGGAGGAGGTCTGATGTCGTTCCGCAAGCACAACGAGGGCGGCTGGGGCCAGACGCTCGTCTCCGGGCTGGTCGCGGTGATCTACTTCGCGCCGGTCTTCTGGATGATCCTGACCGCCTTCAAGACCCGCCAGGACGCGCTGGCGATCCCGCCGAAGCTGATCTTCACGCCCACGCTCGAGAACTTCAGATCGGTGTTCGTGGAGGTCACGAGCAGCGGCGAGGTCGTCTCCACCGGGGCCTGGCTCTACTTCGCCAACTCCGCCTTCATCGCCGGCGCCTCGGTGCTGCTCGCGCTGATCATCGGCACGCTCGCCGCCTACGCCTTCTCGCGCTACCCGCTGAAGGGCAACGACACCTACCTGTTCATCATCCTGACGACCCGGATGCTGCCGCCCATCGTCGTCATCATCCCGATCTTCCTGCTGTTCCGCATCACCGGCCTGTCGGGCACCTACATCGGCATCATCCTGCTCTACACCAGCTTCAACCTGCCGTTCTCGATCTGGATGATGAAGAGCTTCTTCGACGACCTCGACCGCGAGGTCGAGGACAGCGCGCGCATGGACGGCTCGAGCGACTGGGCCGTGTTCGGCCGGATCGTGCTGCCGCAGGTGCTCGCCGGGCTGGCGGCCACGCTCGTCTTCGCGCTGATCCTGACGTGGAACGAGTTCATCTTCGCGCTGCTGCTCACCGGCCCCGAGACCCGGACCGTGCCCGTCGCCATCGCCTCCACCATCGGCGGCTCCATCGGGGTCGACTGGGGGAAGCTGTCGGCGATGATCACGCTCTTCCTCATCCCCGTCTTCATCGTGACCTTCGCCCTGCAGAACCAGCTGCTGCGCGGGGTCACCTTCGGAACCATTCGGAAGTAACCATGTCGGAGCTCACCCTCACCAAGGTCTCCAAGCAGTTCGGCGGCTTCCGGGCGGTCGAGGACATCGACCTGACCGTCGCGCCCGACGAGGTGCTGTGCCTGCTCGGCCCGTCGGGCTGCGGCAAGACGACGACCCTGCGCATGATCGCCGGCCTCGAGAGCGTCAGCCACGGCTCCGTCGCCTTCGGCGGCCGCGACCTCTCCGCCCTGCCCGCGCAGGACCGCAACGTGGCGATGGCGTTCCAGTTCTACGCCCTCTACCCCGACCTCACCGTCGAGGAGAACCTCGTCTTCCCGCTCGCCGCCGAGGGGCTCGACGCGCGCGAGCGGCAGGCGCGGCTCGATCACGTCGCCTCGGTGCTGCAGCTCGGCGGCGTGCTGCAGCGGCGGCCGCACGAGCTGTCGGAGGGCGAGAAGCAGCGGGTCGCGGTCGGGCGCTGCATCATCCGCCGGCCCAACGCCTTCCTGTTCGACGAGCCCCTGAGCCGCCTCGACGTCGCCCTGCGCGAAGACATGCGCGGCTCGATCCGCCGCATCCTCGCCACGCTCAACCGCCCCACCGTCATCGTCACCCACGACCAGCTCGAGGCGATGACGATGGGCGACCGCATCGCCGTGATGCGCGACGGCGGCATCGAGCAGGTCGGCACGCCGCAGGACGTGTTCGACTACCCCGACAACACCTTCGTCGCGGGCTTCATCGGCACGCCGCAGATGACCCTCCTCGACGGCACCTGCCTCGGCGCCGACGATGGCGGCATCGTCATCGGCACCGACCACGCCCGCTGGACCGTCCCGCATGCCCACTTCCACCGCCGCCCCTGCAAGGGCGACCGGCTCACCTTCGGCTTCCGCCCCCGCGCGGCCTCGCTGGAGGCCGGCGCCCTGGGCCTCGACGGCTGCCGCCTCGTGCTGAGCGAGCACATGGGCGCCGAGAAGCTGCTGCACTTCGACTGGCACGGCCAGGCAGTGCGCGTGCTGACGCAGTCGCGCGCGCCCGAGGTCGACGCCCTGCGCCGCGTCGGCGTCGATCTGCGCGCGCTCCACGTCTTCGACGGCGACGGCCGGCGCCTCAGCGTGAAGGGGATTCCGCAATGAACACCCTCACCGCGAAGTCCGCCCGCTTCTGGCGCGGCGTGATCCTCGCCATGTCCATCGCCTCGCTGGTGATGGTCTTCCAGCCCTTCTTCATGCCGGTCTTCGCCCTCGGGTGCGTGCTGGCCTTCGTCTCGGCCCTGGTCTTCAACCTGATGCCCTTCCTGCAAGCGGGCGGGCAATGGCGGCAGGTCGGCCGGGCCGCGCTCATCATCTGCCTGGTCTTCGCCGTCGTCTTCGCCCTCGCGATCGCGGCGACCTACGGCTACGTCCTTTATCTGCAGGGGAAATAACGCTTCCATGGAAAACCGCTGGAACGATGCCGACGCGCCCCGGTCCGATCTCGAACTGCGGGCCTACACGTCGCGGCTGATCGGGATCGACCCCGCCCTGGTGCTGCACGGCGGCGGCAACACCTCCGTCAAGACCGAGGTCGAGGACGTCTTCGGCGAGACCGTCGAGGCGATCTTCGTGAAGGCCTCCGGCTTCGACCTCGCCAGGATGTGGACGGAAGGCTTCACCGGCCTCGCGCTCGCGCCGCTGCTGCGCCTCGCCGAGCTCGAGCGGCTGAGCGATCCCGACATGGTCCGCGAGGTTAAGCGCACCCAGTTCGAGCCGAGCGCCGCCAACGCCTCGATCGAGGCCATCGTGCACGCGGTCATCCCGCACAAGTTCGTCGACCATTCCCACGCCGACGCGATCCTCACCCTCTCCAACAGCGCCCTCCCCGGCAGCATCTGGTCCGAGCTGTTCGGCAGCAGCGTCGCGGTGCTGCCCTACGTGAAGCCCGGCTTCGACCTCGCCCTGCAGATCAAGGCCTTCCGCGACGAGGGCGGGTTCGAGGGGTGCGACGGGCTGATCCTGGAGAACCACGGCCTGTTCACCTTCTCCGACGACGCCAGGGCGGCCTACGACCGTCACATCGAGCTCGTCGACATCGCCGAGCGCCACCTGCGCGACCGCTACGGCGACCTGGCCCCCGAAGACGCGCCCGCGCAGGACGCGCTGACGCTGGCGAGGGTGCGCAAGGCCGTCGGGCACCTCGCCGGCACCGCCGTGCTGTCCCGCCCCTCCTGCGCGGTGCCGGCCGAGGTGGCCGGGCCGCTTGCCGGGATGGCCCGCCACGGCACCGTCACGCCCGAGCACGTCATCCACAACAAGCCCTTCCCGGCCCTGATCGGCGACGACATCGCCGCCGACCTCGCCACCTTCGCCGAGGATTATCAGGCCTACTTCGACCGCGCCGCCGACCCGTCGCTCGAGCGCCTGCCGCTGCACCCGCACTGGGCCGTCTTCGCCGACGGCGCGATCCGCAGTTTCGCCCCCAACCTCAAGCGCGCGCAGGTCTCGGCCGACGTCGCCCGCACCACCGCCCGCGCCCTGCTCTACGCCCGCGAGACGGGCGGCTGGCAGGGCCTGTCGGAAGACGACCTGCGCGGCCTCGAATACTGGGAGCTCGAGCAGGCCAAGCTGAAGAAGCAGCCCAGGGACCCGGAGCTGAGCGGCAAGGTCGCCGTCGTCACCGGCGCCGCCTCCGGCATCGGCCTCGCCACCGCCCGCCGCCTCAACGCGCGCGGCGCGGTCGTCGTCGGCTTCGACATCAACCCCGACACCCCCGCGATCCTCGACGGGCCCGGCCTCGCCGGCAAGATCGTCGACGCCACCGACGACGCCGCGACGCGCGCCGCGCTCGACGGGATCGTGCAGGAGTTCGGCGGCCTCGACATCGTGGTCTGCAACGCCGGCACCTTCCCCGCCGGCCAGCACGTGGCCGATCTCGACGACGCCACGTGGAGCCGCTCGATGGCGCTCAACCTCGACGCGCACATGAAGCTCGCCCGCGCCGCCATCCCGCTGCTCGAACACGGCTTCGACCCGGCCATCGTCTTCATGGCCTCGCGCAACGTGACCGCCCCCGGCCCCGGCGCGGCGGCCTACAGCGTCGCCAAGGCCGGGCTGACCCAGCTCATGCGCGTCCTCGCGCTCGAGCTCGCGCCCCTGGGCATCCGGGTCAACGCCCTGCACCCCGACGCCGTCTTCGACACCGGCCTCTGGACCGCCGAGGCCCTCGAACGCTCCGCCGCGCGCTACGGCATGAGCGTCGCCGACTACAAGGCGCGCAACCTGCTGAAGGCCGAGATCACCTCCGACGACATCGCCAACGCCGTCCTCGCCTGCGTCGGCGCAACGCTGCGGGTGACGACCGGCGCCCAGATCCCCGTCGACGGCGGCAACGACCGCGTCATCTGACCGCCGCCACCGGCGCGGCCGCTCCCGATCAGGGCCATGCACGCGTCGAGCCGGGCGAGCATGCCGTCGAAGTGGCCTGCGCGAGCCGGCTCATCGGCCACGTCGACCAACTCCCATTCCGCAAGCTCGTCCGGCCTCGGGCGCGGCGTCCACGCCCGCCGCAGGCCGATCGGCATGGACCGGCAGGCCCCGCGCCCGCCCCCGGCATCGCACCATGTGCACGAATGTCATCCAACAAGCGTGAACGCGCAGGCCTGCTTCCCCCGCTAGCGTGCCCCCAGGAGGACGCAGAATGACAAAGAACGACAGGCAGATCTTCGACGCCAGGACATCGCCCTACGCGGTGTTTCCCCTCGGCGGCATCGGTGCGGGCACGGTCGGGATCGGCGCCGACGGCCGGCTGCAGGACTGGGAGATCTTCAACCGCCCGGCCAAGGGGAGCGTCAACGGCTTCTCGCATTTCGCCGTCCGCGCCGAGAGGGCGGGGGAGGTCGTCGACACCCGCGTCCTCCATGGCCCCTTCACCGGCAACCGCACCGGCTCGTTCCTCGCGCCCGAGTTCAACGGCTACGGCTTCGGGCCGCGCCGCCAGCAGATGACCGGCTTCCCCTCGTTCCGCAGCTCCTCGCTCGCCGGCCCCTACCCGGCCGCCGATCTGACGTTCGAAGACCCGGCCTTCCCGGGCGCCGTCGACATGCGTGCCCTGAGCCCGTTCGTCCCGCTCGAAGACCGCGACAGCTCCATGCCCGTCGCGATGTTCGAGGTGACGTTCAACAACCCCGGCGACACGCCGCTCGACTACACCCTGTTCGGCTGCCTCGCCTTCGACTTCGTCGACCTCGAGGGCAACGCCGAGGTCGACATCGCCACCGGCGACCGGACGATCCTGACCGGCCGGACCACGCTGGGCGAGGATCACCCCGATCACCGCCAGCTGTCGCTCGCGACCGACCACGACGACACCAGCCACCAGCACCACCTCTACCGCGGCAACTGGTTCGACACGATGGAGGTCTACTGGGCCGACATCGCGCGCGGCGGCCGCCTGCGCGACCGCAAGTACCCGAGCGCCAAGAGCAGCGTCGCCAACAACCAGGCCGACGCCATCGAGCACTCGCTGCTGGCGGCGCACGTCACCGTCCCGGCCGGTGAATCGCGCACGGTCCGGATGGCGCTGTCCTGGTACGTCCCGAACTTCCGCAAGTACTGGCTCACGACCTTCCCGATGGCCTGCTGCAAGCCGAGCGCCGAGGTGCAGACCCACTGGAAGAACTACTACGCGACGCAATGGTCCTCGGCCGAGGAAGTGGCGCGCGTCGCGCTCGACGGCTGGGCCGACCTGCGCGACCGCACCCTCGCCTTCCGCAACGTGCTCTCCGACACCACCCTGCCCCCGGCCGTGGCCGACGCCGTCGGCGCGAACCTGTCGATCCTGAAGTCGCCGACGGTCGCGCGGCTCGAAGACGGGACGTTCTACGGGTTCGAGGGCTGCCATGCCAGCGCGGGCTGCTGTGAAGGATCGTGCACGCATGTCTGGAACTACCAGCAGGCATTGCCGTTCCTGTTCCCGTCGCTCGAGCGGTCCATGCGGATTGCGGATTTCGAGGAGAACCAGGACCCCGAAAGTGGCGGCATGGCGTTCCGCATCGCCCTGCCCAAGGGCGTCGGGCGCAGCTCCGTGCGCCCCTGCGCCGACGGCCAGTTCGGCAACGTGATGAAGGCCTACCGCGACTGGAAGCTCTCGGGCGACGACGCCTGGCTGCGCAGCCTCTGGCCCAGCATCAAGTCGGCCATCGAGTTCGCCTGGCACCCCGACAACCCCGACCGCTGGGACCCCGACCAGACCGGCGTGCTCAGCGGCCGCCAGCACCACACGCTCGACATGGAGCTCTTCGGGCCGAACTCGTGGCTCGCCGGCTTCTACCTCGGCGCGCTCTCTGCCGGGGCCGAGATGGCCGAGTTCGTCGGCGAGGCCGACACCGCCGCGCAGTACCGCGCCCTGTTCGAGAAGGGCAAGGCGTGGGTCGGCGAGGAGCTGTTCAACGGCGAATGGTTCGCCCAGAAGATCGATATCGCCGATCGCGACACCCTGGCGCCCTTCCAGGAGCCGGGCGGCGACGCCAGCCACATCAGCGGCAGCATCTTCGAGCAATATTGGTCGGAGGAGCACGGCGAGCTGAAGTACCAGATCGGCGCGGGCTGCGCGATCGACCAGGTGCTGGCGGAGTGGCACGCGCGCCTCTACGGCCTCGACCACCTGTACGACCCGAACGATTTCGCCACCGCCGTGCGCGCCATCTACGAGCACAATTTCGTCGAGCGCCTCGGAGACCTCGCCAACCCCTGCCGGGTCTTCGGGCTCGAGGAGGAGAGCGGCACCACCATCTGCAGCTGGCCCCGCGACGTGCCCCGCCCCGCGATTCCGGTACCTTATTCACAGGAGACGATGCACGGCTTCGAGTACGCCTTCGGCTGTCAGCTGATGATGATCGGCGAGATCGACAAGGGCGTGCGCGTCTTCGAGGCGGTCCGCGACCGCTACGCCGGCCACAACCGCAATCCGTGGAACGAGTTCGAGTGCGGCTCCAACTACGCCCGCTCCATGGCCGCCTATGCCGCCGTGCCGATCCTGTCGGGCTTCACCTTCGACGCCGGCGCAGCGTCGATGGGCTTCGCCCCCATTCACGACGCCAACGGCACCTTCCGCTCGATCTGGTCCAACGGCACCGCCTGGGGACAGGTGACGCTGACCGACGACGCCGCGGAGCTGACGGTGATGGGCGGCCGCCTCGAGCTCGGGGAACTGACCCTGCGCGACAAGACCCTCGACGCCGCCGCGCTGGCGGACGCCGCGGGCGGCGCGGTCGAGGAGGGCCGCGCCCGGTTGCCGGCGGGGACGAAGCTGAGCCTCGCGCTGACCTGACGACCTGAACCAACCAAAGGTACCGGAGGAGGACCTGAGATGAAAACCCACACCCGACCGATCGCCCTGCCGATCGCTCTCGCGGCCGGCCTGGCCGCGAGCGCCGGCCAGGCACAGGTGGCAAGCGACATCGAGGCGACGCTTTCGGTGGCCCAGTGGTCGAGCGAGCAGATCATTTCGGCCACCGACGCCGCCATCGCGCGCTTCGCCGAAAAATACCCGAACGTCACCATCGAGACCCAGTACATCCCGATCGTCTCCGGCAACTGGGGCGACTACATCAACGCCATCACCAACCAGATCGCCGCCGGCGACTCGCCCGACATCATCGCCGTCGCCATCGAGGGCTTCGCCCAGCTCGCGGCGTCCGGCGTGCTCATGGACCTCGACACCTTCACCGAGGGCAACGAGGCCGCGGCCGAGGTCATGGCGGGGATCGAGCAGAACCTGCTCGACGGGATGCGCACCAAGGGGACGGGAGAGCTGAACTTCTTCCCGACCGAGTGGAACAACATCGTCATGTACTACAACAAGGACATGTTCGATGCCGCGGGCCTGGACTACCCCGCCCCCGACTGGACCTGGGACGAATTCCGTCAGGTCGCCGCCGATCTGACCCTCAGGGACGATGCCGGCAACGTCACCCAGTACGGCTATTTCGTCCCGGGCTTCTTCTTCGGCATGGAGCCCTGGTACCTGACGAACGAGGCTGCGGTTCTCGACGCAGAGTGGCGCGAGCCGACGGTCGACACGCCCGAGTTCCGCGAGACGCTGGAGTTCCTGCACGCGCTGATCCACGAGGACGGGTCCGCGCCGGCCTACGAAACCGGCGTGGGGATCGAGAAGTTCAACGCCGGGCAGATCGCCATGTTCTCGGCCGGTCACTGGCCGGTGCCCTCGATCCGGGCGGGCGAGCAGCAGAACGTCGGCGTCCAGCACATGCCGATGAACAAAGTGCAGACGACCGTCTACGGGATCGGCGGCCTCGGCATCACGAAGGCGACAGAGCACCCCGATCTCGCCTGGGCCTTCGTCGAGGAGATGACCGGGCCGGAATATCAACAAAGCCTCGCCGACGACGGCAGCTCGATCCCGACGGCCCGCGCCTTCGCCACGACCGATGAATTCACCGCCTGGCCGGACAACTCGGAGATCTTCTACGAGACCGCCGAGACAGCCATCCCGGTGACGTCCCCGGCCAACTACGCCGTGGTGCAGGAGATCGTGGGCCGCTATCTGTCGACCTACTTCAACGACGAAGTCGGCCTCGACGACACCATCGCGGGCATGGATCGCGAACTCGACCGCGCCATGGCGCGCGCCAACCGCTAACCTCCCCCGTGGTCCGGCGGCCCCGCTGCCGCCGGACCGCACGTCGCACGCAGCAGAGGAAGTCATGGCCACTCTCCGCACCCGCGAAATCCGCGCCGGCTACCTCTTCATCCTGCCGGCCTACGCGCTCTACCTCGCCTTCCTGCTGATCCCCCTGATCGCGGCGATGGGCCTGTCCTTCGCGCAGATGGACCGGCTGAGCTGGACGATCGACTGGGTCGGCGGCGAGAATTTCGACTGGGTCTTCAGCGACCCGCGCTTCTGGACCGCCTTCGGCAACACCTTCTACTTCATCTCGATGTCGGTGATCGGCAATGTCGGGCTTGGCCTCGTCGTCGCCCTCGCGCTCGATCGCGCCATCCCCGGCCCGCTGCTCTACTTCTTCCGGCTCGCCTACTTCCTGCCGGTGCTGGTGTCGCTCGCCTTCGTGTCGTTCATCTGGAAGTTCCTCTACTCCACCGACCTCGGCATCATAAACTACTACCTGCGCCAGCTCGGCATCCCCAACGTCCCGTGGCTGACCAGTTCGTCGATGGCGATGATCTCGGTCATCATCATGGACGTGTGGAAGAACATGGGCTTCTTCGTCATCATCTTCCTCGCCGCGCTGCAGGGCGTGCCGCGCAACCTGATCGAGGCGGCCGCCATCGACGGCGCACGCCCCTGGGTGGTGCTGACCCGGATCAAGGTGCCCTTCATCGCGCCGGTGATCGTCTTCTGCATCACCTACGCCACCATCGGCGGGTTGCAGGTCTTCGACTCCATCAAGATCCTCACCAATGGCGGCCCCGGCGACGCGACCCGCTCGGTGGTGATGTACATGGTCGGCGAGGCGTTCGACCTCGGCGACCTCGGCACCGGCGCCGCGTCCGCGCTGATCCTGCTCGTCACCATCGGCTTCGTCATCGCCTGCCAGTTCGGCATCGTCGGCTTCATGCGGCGCAGGAGAAAGGCATGACCATGATGACCCACCCCCACGCCGACACGCTCACCGCCCGGTTCTACCGCGCGACGCGGGTCATCCACTGGCGCAACTGGACGGTCATGGTGCTGCTCGGCATCGGCGCGGTGTTCATGCTGCTGCCGTTCATGTGGACGTTCTCCACCAGCCTGCGCCCGATCTCCGAGGCCTACCGGCTGCCGCCGAGCTTCCTGCCCGACCGGCTCGACTTCTCCTCCTACGCCCGCCTGGAGGACGGCCCGATCCCGTTCCTGACCATGTACTGGAACAGCTTCGTCGTCGCGGCGGTGACGACGGTCGTGGTGATCTTCACCAGCGCCATGGCCGCCTTCGCCTTCTCCCGCCTGCGCTTCCCGGGCTCCAACGTGTTGTTCGCCTCGATGCTGGTCGGCCTGATGGTGCCGCCGGCGCTGGTGCTGATCCCGCTGTTCTTCGGCATGGCGGCGGTCGGGCTGATCGACACGCTCTGGTCGCTGATCCTGCCGGCGCTGGCCAACCCGCTCGCGGTGCTGATGATGCGCGAGTTCATGCGCAGCCAGCCGCGCGAGTACGAGGAGAGCGCCTTCGTCGACGGCGCGAGCTACTGGACGATCTTCTGGCGCATCTCGCTGCCCCAGATGGGCCCGCCCATCGCGGCGCTGTCGATCATCGTCTTCACGACGAGCTGGAACAACTTCCTGCTGCCGCTGGTCTTCGTGCGCTCCTTCGAGGCGATGACCCTGCCGGTCGGCATCCTGTCGCTGTTCGGCAGCTACGGGGCCGAGGAGCTCTCGGTGATCCTCGCCGCGGTCACGCTTTCCATCCTGCCCCTGCTGGTGGTGTTCCTGATCGCCCAGCGGTTCATCGTCGAGAGCATCGCCAGCACCGGGGTGAAGAAATGACAGTAGAGAGAATTGCCCAATGCTAGGCTCGCAGGCTGTGCAGCATACCGCGTCCATTGCCGGCTTCGAGATCGGCGTGCCGGAGGTGGAGCGCTTCGGCTATGCCCAGTTCGCCACCGCCGTCGCCACGTCCGACAACTGGGCCCACCACGAGGGCGCCGAGCTGGTCTACATGCTCGACGGCGACGCCTGCTGGGAGCTCGACGACAACCTGCTCGTGCCGCTCAGCACCGGCCAGTGCGCGCTCTTCCCGGCGGGGCTCAAGCACCGGATCACCAACGGCGTCTACCCGCCGTCGAGCTCGTTCTGGCTGGTGATGAGCAATCACAAGAACACCGGTCGCGCGGGCATGCTCACCGACAGCAACCGGATGCTCTTCGACACCGCCCTCGGCCGCCACGGCCTGACCCGGCCGATCTCCGAACAGGGCCTCGCGAGCATCCAGGCGCTGATCCGGCTGATGAAGGACAAGCGCCTCTATTCCGGCGCGCCGCTCCTCGTCTCCGAGCTGCGCGCCCACCTCTACCTGATCATGGTCGAGACCTGGAAGGTGCACGACCGCAGCCCCGCCACCACCGAACCCGACCCCATCGTGCAGAAGGTCCTCGACATGATCCACGGCGAAACCGAAACCTGGCCGCAGATCGGCGCGCTCGCCGAGACCGTGGGCTGCACGCGGGGCCACCTGCACGCCATCTTCCGGCGCGACATCGGCATGTCGCCCAGCGACTACGTCCAGCGCCACCGCATCCGGCAGGCCTGCGAGTGCCTGCGCAGCGGCTCCGACACCGTCACCGACGTCGCCCACACCCTCGGCTTCGCCAGCTCGCAGCACTTCGCGCGCACCTTCCGCAAGTACCTCGGCCTCACCCCCTCCGACTACCGCAACCAGCGCAGCCACAGGTCCGCGATATGACCCATCTCGAACTCAGGAACATCACCAAGGCCTTCGGCGGCTTCGAAGTCATCCGCGGCGTCGATCTCGCGGTGAACAAGGGCGAGTTCCTCGTCTTCGTCGGACCCTCCGGCTGCGGCAAGTCGACGATGCTGCGCATGATCGCCGGGCTCGAGACGATCACCGGCGGCCAGCTCGTCATCGACGGCGCGGTGATGAACGACGAGGCCCCGGTGAAGCGCGGCGTCGCGATGGTGTTCCAGTCCTACGCGCTCTACCCCAACATGTCGGTGCGCCAGAACCTCGCCTTCGGTCTGGAGCAGGCGCGCATGCCCAAGCCCGAGATCCGCGAGCGGGTCGAGGCCGCGGCCGAGACGCTCAAGATCACGCCCCTGCTCGACCGCCGCCCGGGGGCGCTCTCCGGCGGACAGAGCCAGCGCGTCGCCATCGGCCGCGCCATCGTGCGCGACCCCGACCTGTTCCTGTTCGACGAGCCCCTGTCCAACCTCGACGCCGAGCTGCGCGTCCACATGCGCGTCGAGCTCAAGGCGCTTCACGCCCGGCTCGGGCGCACCATGATCTACGTCACCCACGACCAGACCGAGGCGATGACGATGGCCGACCGGATCGTCGTCTTCCGCGACGGCCAGATCGAGCAGATCGGCTCGCCCCTCGAGCTCTACAATTCCCCCGTCAACCGCTTCGTCGCCGGCTTCATCGGCTCGCCGCAGATGAACTTCCTCCCCCTGCACCGCAACGCCCGTGGGCGCCTGCAGGTCGATGGCGGCGCCGAGCTCGACCTCGACCCTCCCGCCAGCGGCGACGCGATCCTCGGCCTGCGCCCCGAGCTGGCCGAGCTGTGCGAGCCGGGCGCCGGCTTCCTCGACGGCCGCATCCTCACCGTCGAGCATCTCGGCGGAGAGTCCTTCATCCACCTGCAGCCCGCCGACCACGGCGCCGAGCCCCTCGTCATCAAGGTCATCGGCCAGACCACCGCCCGGGCCGGCGACCTCGCCGGCGTCACCGCACCGATGCACCAGGTCTACCTGTTCGATGCCGCCACCGACCGCTGCCTGATGTCCCCGACCCAGCCGTCGCCGCTCACCGCCACCCCGCGCCGCCTGGCGAGCGCGCCCTAGCCCTCCGTCCAGCGCCGGACGTGGGGGAGGTGGACGCCGAGCAGGTCGAGCGCGCGGCCCACGGACTGGTCGACCATCTCCTCGAGGCTGCCCGGCTTGCTGTAGAAGGCCGGCACCGGCGGCATGACGATGGCGCCGTTGCGCGTCGCCTGCTCCATCAGCGCGATGTGGCCGGCGTGGAGCGGCGTCTCGCGGAACATCAGCACCAGCCGGCGGCGCTCCTTGAGGCACACGTCGGCGGCGCGCGGGATCAGCTCGCCGGCGTTGCAGGTGGCGATGTTGGACAGCGTCTTGACCGTGCAGGGCGCCACCAGCATCCCCGTCGTCAGGTAGGAGCCCGACGACAGCGCCGCGCCGATGTCGCGGTGGCCGTAGAGCACGTCGGGCAGCGCCTTCATCTCCTCGGCCGACATGTCCACCTCGTCCTGCGCGGTGCGGAAGGCGGAGGGCGAAATGATGGCGTGGGTCTCGATCCCGGGCACCTCCCGCAGGATCTGCAGCGCGCGGATGCCGTAGATCACCCCGGAGGCCCCGGTGATGGCGACGATGAGCCGCTGTCTGCCTACGCCGCCTGCGCTCACTGTTCCGCCTCCCGCAGCCGCGCCCAGACCCGCGCGGGGGTGGCCGGCATGTCCATGTGCGCGATCCCCCGCCCCGAGAGCGCGTCGACCACCGCGTTGATGCAGGCGGCGAGCGCGCCCACCGTCCCGGCCTCGCCCGCGCCCTTCGCGCCGAGCGGGTTCGCCGCGGTCGGGACGGGGTGGCTCAGCACCGCGATCCCGGGAATGTCGTCGAACCGCGGCAGAGCGTAGTCCATGAAGCTCGCGCTCAGCAACTGGCCCGTCTCGGCGTCGAAGCTCACGTCCTCCATCACCGCCTGCCCGATCCCCTGCGCCACGCCGCCCGCGATCTGCCCCTTCACGAGCAGCGGGTTGACCACCGTGCCCACGTCGTCGACCACCGTGTAGCGCTCCACCCGCACCCGCCCCGTCTCGGGATCGACCGCCACCTCGCAGACGTGGCACCCGTTGGGGAAGGTCGCGCCGTCCGCGCCCACATGCGCCTGCGTCTCGACCCGCACCTTGCCGTGCGCCATCGCCTCGAGGAAGCTCGCCGACCGCCCGTCCGGCGCGTGGAACGCCGCGCCCTCGAATACCAGCGCCGCCTCCCCCACCCCGAGCATCTCCGCCGCCACCGGCCGGGTGCGCGCGATGGCGTCGTCCATCGCCTGCCACAGTGCCGTCCCCGCCGCCGTCAGGCTGCGCGAGCCGAACGTCCCGGTCCCCTTGGCCACGGCCCCGGTATCGCCCGCGACGACCTCGATTGCCGCCGCCTCGATCCCCAGCCTGTCGCACACCACCTGCCGGAACGCCGTCTCGTGCCCCTGCCCCGAGCTGCAGGTGCCCACGACGAGGCGCGCGCTGCCCTGCGCGCCGACCGACAGCTCGGCGTATTCCTTGTGCGGCGCCTTCACCGGCCCGCCCGCGATCTCGATGGGCAGGCTCAGCCCGATGCCGCGCAGCTGCCCCGCCACCTCGGCCTCGGCGCGCCGCGCGGCGAAGCCGTCCCAGTCCGCCGCCGCCAGCGCCTCGTCGAGCACGCCCTCGAAATCGCCGCTGTCGTAGACCCAGCCGAGCGGCGTCGCGTGGGGCAGGTCGTCCGCCGGGATCAGGTTGCGCCGCCGCAGCGCGACCCGGCCCTGCCCGGTCTCGGCGGCGGCGATGTCGAGGATGCGCTCGATCATGTAGGTCGCTTCGGGCCGCCCCGCGCCGCGATAGGGCGCGACGTGCTGGCAGTTGGTGAACACCCCGTCCACCACCGCCCGGATCGCCGGCGTGCCGTAGACCCCGGCCAGCCCCGCGAGGTTGGCCACCGGCGGATGCGTCGTCGCCGGCCCCATGCAGGCCCCGAGCCCGGCCGTCACGTGCACGTCGAGCGCGAGGATGCGGAAGTCGGCGTCGAGCGCGAGCGCCACGTCGGCCCACTGGTCGCGCGCGTGGGCGTCCGACATGAACGACTCCGTCCGCGTCGCCTGCCAGGCCACGCTCCGCCCCGTGCGCCGGGCGGCCCAGAGCGCGAGCGCGTACTCCACGTAGCCCGCATTCTTCATCCCGAACGAGCCGCCCGTGTCGCGCGCCACGACGCGGATGTCGCCGGGCGTCACCCCGAGGATCGGCGCCAGGTCGGAGGCGACCCGGTGCGGCGTCTGGCTGCCGACCTCGAGCCGGTAGCCCGTGGTCGCGTCATGCTCCGCCACCAGCGCCCGCGGCTCCAGCGCCACCGCCGTCACCCGGTTGATCCGCATCCGCGCCCGCGTCACGTGCGCCGCCTCCGCGAACGCCCGCGCCACCGCCGCGCCGTCTCCCTTCTCGACGTGGAAGCACCGGTTGTCGGGCAGGTCCGGCCACACCCTCGGCGCATCCTCTGCCAGCGCCGCCAGCGGATCGACCACCGCCGCGCGGTCCTCGTACTCGAGCAGCACCGCCTCGGCGGCGTCCTCCGCCGCCGCCCGCGTCTCGGCCAGCACCACCGCGACGGGGTGGCCGACATACTGGAGCAGGTCCGTCGCCAGCGGCCGCACGTCGGGGACGGCCATGTCGCCGCCGTCCGGCCCCGGATGGCTCAGGCGCGGCACGACGGCCCCGAGCCCGTCCTCCGCCTGCTCCCGCGCCGTCAGCACCGCGACGACGCCCGGCATCTCCCGCGCGTCCCCGGCGTCCACCTCCGTCAGCCGCGCGGCGGCGACGGGCGAGCGCACCACCACCATCTGGAGCTCCGCCCCGGGCCGGTCCGCCGCGTAGGCACCCTCTCCCTTGAGGAAGCGGTCGTCCTCGACGCGCACCTGCGACCGGCCGATTTTCCACATGATGGCGTGCTCCTCCGGGGCGGATTCTGCAACGGACGGCAATCGACCGCTTGCCAATCATACTGTCATACATTACTACATACGGCAATAGGATCAGCGCGCGGACACCCGAGGCATGAGCGAGCACGACAGCGGCACAGACAGAGACGCGGACGCCGCGCCCGCCGCCGCTGGCCCCTGCACCGAGCTCCCCGAGGGCTGGGCCTACGACGCCGAGGCCTCCGGCATCGGCGTGCTGCCGGTCGACATGTTCCGCAGCATCGGCAAGCCGGTGAAGCGCCGCGAGGATCGCCGCCTCGTCACCGGCAAGGGCCGCTTCACCGACGACTTCTCCGTCGCCGGCCAGCTCTACGCCGCAATGGTCCGCTCGCCCTACCCGCACGCCCGCATCCGCGCGATCGACACGGCGGCCGCGCAGGAGGCCCCGGGCGTGCTCGCGGTGCTCACCGGGCAGGACGCGCTCGATGACGGCCTCGGCCCGATCCCGCACAACCCGGTCCCCTCCACCCGCTTCGACGTGAAGCTGCGCGCGCCCGATGGCGCGATGCCCTTCATCGGCCCCCACCTGCTGCTGCCCGTCGACAAGGCCCGCCACGTCGGCGAGGCCGTCGCGATGGTCGTCGCCGAGAGCCGCGCCGCCGCCGAGGACGCCGCCGAGCTGGTCGAGGTCGACTGGGAGGAGCTGCCCCACGTCGCCGACAGCCTCGACGCGATGGCGCCCGGCGCGCCGCAGGTCTGGGACGAGGTCCCCGGCAACGCCTTCGTCGACAGCGCCTTCGGCGACGAGGCCGCCGTCGACGCCGCCTTCGCCGAGGCCGCCCACGTCGCCAGCGCGAAGTTCCACGTCAACCGCGTCACCGCCGTCACCATGGAGCCGCGCGCCGCGCTGGCCGATTACGATCCCGAGACCGGCCGCTCGACCCTCTACGCCGGCAGCGGCGGGGCGGTGCGCCAGAAGCGCGAGCTCGCCGAGACCCTCGGCCTCGACCCGGCCGACCTGCGCGTGCTGTCCCACGATGTCGGCGGCAACTTCGGCGCGAGGAACAGGGTCTACGTCGAGTTCGGCCTCGTCCTCTGGGCCTCCCGCCGCCTGCAGCGCCCGGTCAAGTTCACCGCCACCCGCTCCGAGTCGTTCCTGACCGACTACCAGGGCCGCGACCTGAACACCCACGTCCAGCTCGCCCTCGACGCCGACGGCCGCTTCCTCGCCATGAAAGCCGACAACGTCTCCAACGTCGGCGCGCGCTGCGTCTCGCTGTCGCCGCTGTCGAAGGGCTCGGGCCTGATCACCGGCTCCTACCACATCCCCCACGCCCACCTGCGCGCACGCGCGGTGTTCACCAACACCATGTGCACCCAGGCCTACCGCAGCTCCGGCCGGCCCGAGGTCACCTACGCCATCGAGCGCCTCGTCGACATCGCCGCCGAGGAGATGGGCCTCGACAAGATCGAGCTGCGCCGCCGCAACCTCGTTGCGCCCACCGACATGCCCTACCGCACCGCGATGGGCTCGATCTACGACAGCGGCGAGTACGAGGCCAACATGGACCGCGCCATGGCGCTGTTCGAGTGGGACGCCATCCCCGCCCGCCACGCCGACGCCGAGGCGCGCGGCAAGCGGCTCGGGGTGGGGCTCGCGAACTACGTCGAGAGCTCCATCGGCACCCCGAAGGAGCGCGCCGAGATCACCGTCGCGCCCGGCGGGCAGGTCGAGGTCGTCATCGGCACCCAGCCCTCGGGCCAGGGCCACGAGACCTCCTTCGCCCAGGTCGTCGCCGACATGCTCCAGACCCCGGTCGAGCGGGTCCGCATCGTGCTCGGCGACACCGACAAGGTCAGCCTCGGTGGCGGCACCCATTCGGGTCGCTCCATGCGCCACGCCGGCACCGTCATGGCGATGGCCTCCGCCGACCTGCTGCGCAAGGCCCGCACCCTCGCCGCCGACCGGCTCGGCTTCCCGCCCGAGGAGCTCGACTTCACCGACGGCGCCTTCTCCCACCGCGACAGCAACCAGACCGTCACCCTCGCCGAGCTCGCCACCGCCGACGCGCCCCTCTTCGCCGCGCGCACCAACGAGATGCACGCCCCGGTCTTCCCCAACGGCACCGCGATCTGCGAGGTGGAGATCGACCCGGACACCTGCCGGATCGAGATCACCCGCTACGCCTCCATCGACGACGTCGGGCGCTGCATCAACCCGATGATCGTCCACGGCCAGAGCCACGGCGGCATCGCCCAGGGCGTCGGCCAGGCGATGTGGGAGAACTGCCCGATCGACGCCGAGTCCGGCCAGCCGCTGGCCGGCTCGCTGATGGATTACGGCATGCCCCGCGCCGACAACGTCCCCTTCTACGACGTCGGCATCTCCGAGGTGCTCTCGCCCACCAACCCGTTCGGCGTGAAGGCCGGCGGCGAGGGCGGCACCACCCCGGCGCTCGCCACCGTGACCCTCGCCGTCCTCGACGCGCTGCGCCCGCTCGGGGTGCGCGACATCTCCATGCCGGTCACGCCCGAGCGGCTGTGGCAGGCGCTCCACGCCGCTCCCCAAGCCACGGAGTCCCGCACATGAAGACCCGCGTCATCGCCTTCCCCGGCGCCCCCAACCTGCCGATCTTCGCGGCGCTCGAGGAGGGCCTCTTCGACGCCGAGGCCGTCGCCGTCGAGATCGAGCTGACGCCGTCGTCGATCTATCAGGCCGAGCAGGTCGCCGCCGGCGCCTTCGACGTGGCGATGACCGCCTTCGACAACGTCGTCGCCTATTCCGAGGGCCAGGGCGCGGCCGGGCCGGGGGTCGATCCCGCCTACGTCGTCACCCTGGGCGCCACCCAGCTCGAACTGAGCCTGATCGTCGCCCCCGACATCGAGACCTTCGACCAGCTCCGGGGCCGCACCATCGCGCTCGACGCCAAGGACACCGGCTTCGCCTTCGTGCTGACCGAGATGCTCCAGCGCGCCGGCCTGTCGCGCGCCGACACCGAGTACGTCGCCGTCGGCGCGACGCCCCAGCGCTGGCAGTCGGTGCAGGCGGGCGCGCATGCGGGCACCCTGACCATCGAGCCCTTCACCACGCTCGCCACCCGCGCCGGCTTCACCGTGCTGCAGAAGTCGACCGACATCCTGCCCGCCTACCAGGGCGGCGTCATGGCCGCCAACCGCGGCTACCGGCAGGACCACGAGGACGCCCTCGCCGCCTACATGCGCGGCTACCTCGCCGGCCTCGCCTGGGTCCGCGACCCGGCCAACCGCGACGCGGCGGCGGCGCACCTGCAAAAGCACATGCCCGCGATCAAGCCGCAGGCCGTCGGTCCGGTGATGGCCAGCCTGCTCGACCCGAAATCCGGCCTCACCCCCGGCGGCGACATCCTGCCCGACGGCATGGATTGCGTGCTCGACCTGCGCAGCCGCCACGGCTTCGGCGGCCGGACCCTGACCGACCACCGCAAGTACCTCGACCTGTCCCTGCTCGAGGCGATCCGGAAGGAGACCGGCGGATGAGCGACGTCACCATCAACGTCAACGGCACCGACCGGAGCGCGACCGTCGAGGACCGCACCCTGCTCGTCGACTTCCTGCGCGAGGCGCTCGGCCTGACCGGCACCCATGTCGGCTGCGACACCTCCCAGTGCGGCGCCTGCACCGTCATCCTCGACGGCAAGGCCGTGAAGAGCTGCACCGTGCTCGCCGTCATGGCCGAGGGGTCGGAGGTGCGCACCATCGAGGGCCTCGCCGAGGGCGACGAGCTGCACCCGGTGCAGGCGGCCTTCTGCAAGCACCACGCGCTCCAGTGCGGCTTCTGCACGCCCGGCATGATCATGGCCGCCGTCAACATCCTCGAGCGCCACGGGCCCGACATCGACGAGGCGCTCGTGCGCCACCAGCTCGAGGGCAACCTCTGCCGCTGCACGGGCTACCACAACATCGTCAAGGCCGTGCTCGACGCCGCGCAGCAGACCAGGATCGCGGCGGAGTAGAGCGATGATGTACGATTTCGCCTACCACCGCGCCCGCACCCTCGACGACGCCCGCGCCGCCTTCCGCGACGCCGACGACGCCGCCTACGTCTCGGGCGGCCACTCGCTGCTGCCGACGATGAAGAACCGCCTCGCCGCGCCCGATCGGCTGGTGCACCTCACCGCGATCCCCGAACTGCGCGGCATCGCCCGCGACGGCGACCGCCTCGTGATCGGCGCCGCCGAGACCCACGCCGGCGTCGCCGCCTCGCCCGTGGTGCAGGAGGCGATCCCCGCCCTCGCCGCGCTCGCCGGCTCCATCGGCGATCCGCAGGTCCGCCATCGTGGCACCATGGGCGGCTCCGTCGCCAACAACGACCCGGCCGCCGACTACCCCTCCGCCGTCCTCGGCCTCGGCGCGACGATCCACACCTCTGAGCGCGAGATCGACGCCGACGACTTCTTCGCCGGCATGTTCACCACCGCGCTCGACGAGGGCGAGATCGTCACCCGCATCGCCTTCCCGGTCCCCGACAGCGCCGGCTACGCCAAGATGCGCAACCCGGCCTCGCGCTACGCCCTCGCCGCCAGCTTCGTCGCCCGCTTCGGCGGCGACGTCCGCGTCGCCATCACCGGCGCGGGCAGCGATGGCGTGTTCCGCTGGCACGAGGCCGAGGAGGCGCTCGCCGCGCGCTTCGAGCCGGGCGCGCTCGACGGCCTCGCGGTCGATCCCGACGGCATGATGTCCGACATGCACGCCAGCGCCGCCTTCCGCGCGCATCTCTGCGCCGTCGGCACCGCGCGGGCGGTCGCCAATCCCGGCCGCCTGACGCTGCTGGCCTGACTCAGGCCGCCTCGGCCGCCGCGACGAGCGGTGCTGTTAGCTCCTCGGGCACGTCCTGGCCGCCGGCATAATGCGCCAGCGCGGCCCCGAGGTTCGCGCGGACCTCCGCCTGCCCCGCCCCGGCCCCGGCGATCCAGCCGGCCAGCACCCGCAACTCGATCTTCTCCGCGTGCAGCTCGGCGCGCTTGATCTCGCCGCGCAGTGCTTCCGTTTCGGCCGACGGCGCCGGGTCCGGCCCCGCCTTCAGCCGCCGCCGCAGCGCCCGCAGCGGCACGACCATCTCCGCCCGCCACGGCCCGGCCGCGGCCTCGAGCGCCGCCATCGCGTCGGCGTCCACCGCCACGCCCCGCCGCGCCGCCCAGAGCACCGCCAGCACCACCGGCACGTCGGCGCCGAACCGGTCCTGCAGCTCCAGGCACGCCGCCGCCACGCCCTCCGTGCCGTAGACCTTCAGCGCGAACTCCCAGAGCTCCGCGTCAGCCGTCATCCGGCGTGTCCTCCACGAACGGCAGCGCCGACTTCGCCGCGTTGCCCACGTGGCTGCGCGCGGCCTCGCGCGCCGCGTCCACGTCGCGCGCCAGCAGCGCCCGCTTCAACGCCCGGATCTCCTCGATCGACTGGTTCTGCCGCTCCTCGCGCACCACCGACTTGCTGCGCAGCTGCGCGGTGCGCAGGGTCAGCCGGTTGAGCAGCTCGTGCGCGATCCGGTTGTTGGCCACGCCGCAGACGAACTCGTAGAACGCCCGCTTGGCGTCCACGATCGCGACGAAGTCGCCGCCCTTGTAGGCGGCGATGATGTTCTCGCAGAGCGCGTCCGCCTGGCTCAGCGCGGCCGCGTCGGCGAGCCCGAGGAACTGCTCGAAGATCAGCGCCTCGATGTCGGCGCGGATGCGGTAGATGTTCTCGGCGTCCCGGCGCGAGATCTTCACCACCGTCAGCCCCCGCGCCCCGAGCTGCGCGACGATCCCCTCCGCCTCCAGCTCGCGCAGCGCCTCGCGCAGCGAAGTCCGGCTCACCCCGAGTTGCTCGCACAGGTCCTTCTCCACGAGCCGGTCGCCCGGTTGCAGGTTGCCCCGCTCGATCGCCCGCCGCATCGACTCGATGATCTTCGCCCGCAGCGGCGCCGCCTGGAACTGGATGGGGGCCAGCCGCACGGCCTTCATATCCTCCGACATCCGCACTGCCCTCCCGTCCGTCTCATTCTCCCGCCCCCCGGCCCCGCCGTCGCAGCACCCCGAACAGCAGCGGCGCCATCAGCACGATGATGCTGATCCTGAACAGGTGGTGACTGGCAACGTAGGCGATATCGGCGTTCATCGCCAATGCCACGAGGCTCATCTCCGCCAGCCCCCCCGGCGAGTAGGCCAGCAGCACCTGCTCCAGCGTCTGCCCGAACAGCCCGTGGAACGCCCCCGCGAACACGAAGGTCACCACCAGCATCAGCACCGTCGCCCCGATGCTCAGCCCGATCGCCCGGCCGATGGCGCGCGGCGCGGCGCCGATGAAGCGGCAGCCGATGATCGTGCCGAGGAACACCTGCGCGACGATCACCAGCTCCTGCGGCGGCGGGCTGTCGGTCAGCCCCGCCAGGTGCACCGCCGCGCTCACGATCATCGGCCCCAGCAGCATCGGCGCCGGCAGCCGCAGCAGCTTGCCGAGGTAGAACCCGACCACCCCCGCCACCAGCAGCACCAGCAGCTCGTGCGCGGGAATGTCGGCGAACGGCGTGCCGAACTGCGAGCGGTCGGTCAGGTCGACCCCCTGGATCAGCCGGAACCACACCGCCACCAGCGCCACCACGACGACGATCCGGCTGGCATGGGCGAGCACGATGGCACGCTCGTCGCCGCCCATCTCCTTGCCCACGATCATCATCTCGTTCAGCCCGCCGGGCATCCCGGCGAAGTAGGCCGTCGGCAGATCGAACCCGCCGACCTTGCGGTAGTAGGGAATGACGACCGCCCCGCTGACGGCGATGTAGACGGCGAGGAACAGGAACGACAGCGCCCACAGCCCGATCTGGTCGACGATGTCCGGCGAGAAGCCCGCCCCCAGCATCACCCCGATCACCGCGACCACGTAGGGCCTCGCCCGCCCCGGCGAGGCGACCGGCAGCCGAACGACCGCCGCCAGCGTGTTGGCGATCATCGGCCCCAGCATCCACGGCAGCGGCAGCGTCGCCCAGTTGAACAGCAGCCCGGCCACCGCGCCGAGGGCGAGCGCGAAGCCCATGTTCGCCAAGCCGCGCCTGCCCTCGCCCGCCATCGCCACCGCCTCACTCTCTACGTCAGTCCTCGATATCGCGCGTCGGCGTCTCGGGCTTCATCCCGCCGCGCTGGCGCGCCTCGGTCACTAGACCGTTGGCCTCCCAATCGCCAGCCACCGCGCGGTCGGCGTAGTCGCTCCACTGCTCCGACCAGTCGCCCAGCTCGTAGCCGTGCCACGGCGGCTGCGGCGTCAGGCGCGGCAGCTGCAGCTCCTCCCAAATCTGGCGCGCGCGGCTCATGTACTTCTCGCGCGGCAGCGCCAGCGGCGGCATGTCGGCCTTCAGCGTCGCGTCGATCATCAGCGTCGAGTCGGCACTGCCGCGCCCCAATTTCGGCCCGTGCCCGCCCGAGCGGTAGGGCGTGACATGCAGGTCCGTCGACAGGTTGGCGCGGTAGGCGATGGACCAGAAGATCGCGTCGGCGTTGTTCGGCTCGATGTCCTCGGACACCGCGATCACCACCTTGCCGCACTGCGCCTGCAGCGCCGCCGCCCCCTGCAACCCGCGCCAGACCTCGGTCTGCGGGGCGGAGCGGTCGAACTGCAGGAAGATGACCTTGCGGATGTTGGTCAGCGGCTCGTGCATGACCACCCGCTTGATGCCCTTCACGTTGAGCACCGTCTTCAGGTGCTCGAAGTAGAGCGGCTCGTAGGCGACCTTCTTGAGCGTCGAGCTCTCGCTCGGCGTGACCTGGCTGACGATGGAGACGAAGACCGGCTTCGCCTTCATGGTGATCGCCGTCACCTGCATCGACATGTTGAAATCCTCGAGCGCCACGTGGCCGTGGCTCTCCCCGAACGGCCCCTCCGGCTCGAGATAGTCGACGGCCACCTCGCCCTCGATCACGATTTCCGCGTCGGCCGGCACCTCGAGATCCACGGTCCTGCATTTCACCGTCCGCACCGGCGCGCCGATCAGGCCGCCGGCGACGGCCATTTCGTCCTGGTCGATGGGCAGCTTCTGCGGCCCCGTGAACAGCACCGCCGGGGCGCAGCCGATGACGATGGCGACGGGCATCTTCTCGCCGCGCGCCTTGTACTTCAGCCAGTGCTGGTAGCCCCCTGCCCCGCCGA
This sequence comes from Oceanicola granulosus HTCC2516, assembly GCF_000153305.1. Taxonomy (GTDB): domain Bacteria; phylum Pseudomonadota; class Alphaproteobacteria; order Rhodobacterales; family Rhodobacteraceae; genus Oceanicola; species Oceanicola granulosus. Next base: position 101,159 of record NZ_CH724111.1, on the reverse strand, counting down.
GCCGGCTCGCCATGCGCACGCCGAGCCGATCGCGCGCCTTCAGCTGGCCCCGGTAGGTGCCCATGTTGCGGATGCCGTTCTCGGGGTCCTTCGTCACCACCAGCGTCGCCGTCAGGTAGGGCGCGGCGTCGAAGCCGGGCGTCGAGATCGGAACCGGCAGCGCCGCCAGGCCGCCGCCCTCGCGGGTCAGCTCCTCGCCGGTCATCACGACCTCCTGGCACGGCGCCTCCGTCACCACCTCCGGCGGGATCGGCGCCTGCATCGCCTTCACCCACACCGCCCCGATCTCGTCGACCGGCACCCCGAGCCCGGCGGCGTAGATCTCCGGGTTCGCCGCCAGTGCGCCCACGGTGACGGGGATGTCGTACCTGTTGCCCTTGCCGTCGGTGACGTCGGTGAACAGGAACGCCTTGCGGTCCTCGGCCGGGATCCCGCCCTGGAACTGCCAGCGCGCGAGCGGGTGCAGCTCGCTGTCCTTGTCGATGGGGCACGCGATCCGCGTCAGCAGGCCCCGCTCTTCCAGCCGTGCCAGGTGATCCTGCAGATCGATGGGGGCCTTGGTCCTGCGCTCGCTCGTCATCCGTCCCTCGCGGTTGCTGAGGCGCCGCCTCGGATGACCGGGCGGCGCTCGTGTCTTCCTGCTCGACAGTCGACCGGCCGGCGGACGTCCCGCCGGCCGGCCCGGGTCACTGGGCCTCTTCGGCGCTGGACGTGTCGATGGCCGCCCGCACGTTCTCGAGCAGCTCGTCGCTCGCGCCCATGATCTCGGCCATGACCTCTTCCATCTCCTCGCCGGTGGCGGGGTTGATGATCGCCGAGCGCTGCTCGGCGGCGGCGAGGAAGTCCTCGTCGGTGATCATCGCCTGGAACGCCTCGCGCAGGCCCTCGACGATGTACTCCTCGGTGTCGGGATGAACCATCATCGAGCGCCCGATCGGTGCCGAGGCCCCGAGATAGCGCAGCACCGCCTGGTCGTCGGGATCGTCCGTCAGCTCCTGCATCAGCGGCACGTCCTGCAGGTCCGGGTCGCGCTCGAGGCCGGTCTGCACGACGATGTGCAGCGTCCCGTCGCCGAGGTCGGCGGGGTCGGACGCGAACGACGCCCAGTTCTGCGACAGCATGTCGGCCTCGCCGCGCAGCGCCGCGAGCACCGTGGCCTGCGAGCCATCGTAGCCGCAGATCAGCCGCAGGTTCAGCCCAGCGGCGTTCTTCAGCGCCGCCGCCTGCTGCGCGGAGCGCGCGTTGCGGCCGGTGCAGGCGACGATCACCTCGGTGTCGCGCATCTCCTCGGCGCTCGACACCTTGTCGGCGCGCACCGCGAAGGCGGCGTTGGCCGTGGAGAACCGCCCGATGTAGCGGAACTCGGAGGCGTCCCAGTTCGCCGCCTCGGGGCGCAGGTGCTGGATGTGGCCGAGGCTGTCGGGGAAGATGCCCACGGTCAGCCCGTCCGGCTCGGTGTTGTTGAGGAAGAATGCCGCGCCCTTGCGCCCGCCGCCGCCGGGCATGTGCTGCACGATGACGTTCGGGTTGCCGGGGATGTGCTCGCCCATGAACTCCGCCGCGAGCTGCGCGTAGAGGTCGTAGGAGCCGCCGGGCGGGTGGCCGACCATGATCGTCAGCGTCTCGCCCTCGTAGACCTCCTCGAGCGACTGCGCCGCCACGTCCTGCGGCATCCAGGCCACCGCCGCCGCAACGGCGCCGAGCGCGACGGAGCGGCAAATGTTTCCAAGATTCATCTTGATCCTCCCATTTCGATGGACCGCGAGAGGCATCCTCCTGCCCGGCGGCCGGAACCGATCTCCAGCGTGCCGTATCCGCACGACAAAATCGGTTGTAAGTATTACTGTCATACATTATACGAAATTGCAACCGGCCCGATGGATGTTGGGAGGCAGCTGTCCGGCTTTGCTTCGAGGGAGGGACTCGATTGATCGAAGCGGCTCTGGAAGCCCTGCTCATCATCGCCGATCCGGCGCGGCTCGTCTTCGTCGCGCTCGGCACGGTGCTCGGGCTGATGATCGGCGTGATCCCCGGGATCGGCGGCCTCGTCGGGCTGGCCTTGCTGTTGCCGTTCACCTTCTCGATGGACCCCTACACCGCCCTCGCCTTCCTCGTCGGCGTGCAGTCCGTCACCACCACCTCCGACACCATCCCCGCCGTCCTGTTCGGCGTCCCCGGCACCACCGGCTCCGCCGCCACCGTGCTCGACGGACACCCGATGGCCAAGAAGGGCGAGGCCGGGCGGGCCTACGGGGCGGCGTTCACCGCCTCGGTCTGCGGCGGGCTGTTCGGCGCGGTCGTGCTGGCGATGTCGATCCCGATCCTGCGCCCGTTCATCATGGCCATTGGCACCCCCGAGCTGCTCGCGATCTGCCTGCTCGGCCTGACCCTCGTCGTGTCGCTCAGTCACGGCGCGCTGTTCAAGGGCCTCGTGGCGACGGCCATCGGCCTGCTGCTCGCCACCATCGGCGACGAGCCCCAGACCGGCGAGATGCGCTGGACCTTCGGCTCGTTCTACCTCTGGGACGGGCTCAGCCTCGTCCCGGTCGCGCTCGGCCTGTTCGCGGTGCCCGAGATGATCGACCTCGGCGCCTCCAAGCGCACCATCGCGCGCGACGGCCGCAAGATGTCGGCCTGGGACCAGCTCGCGGGGGCGCGCGACGCGGTGCGCAACTGGTGGCTGGTGCTGCGCTGCGCCAGCATCGGCACCTTCCTCGGCTCGATCCCCGGCCTCGGCGCCAACGTGATCGACTGGATCTCCTACGGCTACGCCGCCCGCTCCATCCCCGAGGCCCGCGAGACCTTCGGCAAGGGCGACGTGCGCGGCGTCATCGCCGCCGAGAGCGCCAACAACGCCAAGGAAGGCGGCGCGCTCGTGCCCACCCTCGCCTTCGGCGTGCCGGGCTCGGCCTCGATGGCGATCCTGCTCGGCGCGTTCCTGATCCACGGCATCGCCCCCGGGCCCAACATGCTCGACGCGCAGCTCGACGTCACCTTCACCCTGATCTGGACCGTCGCCCTCGCCAACATCCTCGGCGCCGGCATCTGCTTCGGCCTCGCCGGGCAGTTCGCCAAGGTCGCGATGGTGCGCGCGGGGCTGCTCGTGCCGCTGGTGTTCGGCATCATGGTCATCGGCGCCTACCAGGGCGCGAAGGACTACGCCGACCTGCTCGTCCTCGTCGGCTTCGGCCTGCTGGGCTGGGTGATGAAGCGGCTCAACTGGCCGCGCCCGCCGCTGATCCTGGCCTTCGTGCTGGGCGGGCTGGTCGAGAACTACCTGTTCATCTCGCAGCTGCGCTACGGCTTCGGCTGGATGCTCCAGCCCCTGCCCGCAGTGGTGATGCTGATGATCGCCTTCCTGCTGCTGCGCCCCCTCGTCGTGCGCTTCCTGCCCTCCTGGAGCAGCCGCCAGCAGGCCGCCGCCGCCACCCCGGCGGGCAACGGCGCGCAGCCGGCCGTCGTCCACGCCCGCGGCTCCGAGCTGGTCTCCGACCTCGTCCTGTGGGCCGCCGTCGTCGCGCTGATGATCTACGTCTACGTCAGCTCCGCCGGCTGGCCCGCCCCGGCCCGGATGCTGCCGCAGGCCGTCGCCGTCGGCGGCCTCATCGCGGCGGCCGGGTTCTTCGTGTTCCGCGCCATGGGCAAGATCCCCCCGCTGCGCACCGACGCCAGCGAGCCGCTGCCCGCCGTGGCGAAACAGGCGCTGTGGCTCGGCGCGCTCGTCGTCGGGGTCAAGCTCGTGGGGATGCTGCCGGCCATCGCGCTGTTCGCGCTCTGCTACATGATGATCGAGGGCAAGGTCCGCCCGCTCCACGCGGTGCTGATCCTGATCCCGTTCCTCGGCGGCATCTACTTCCTGTTCCACGAGATGCTGCACACGCCCTGGCCGCAATCGCTGCTCGGCGACGCCTTCCCGGACCTGCGCAAGCTGACCGAACGCCTGATTTGACCCGCTGACATTGGAGAGCCCCGTGGACAAACCGACGCCCGACCGACCCGCCGAGACCGCCGCCGCGGGCGAGACGCTCTACGGCAGCGACCTCATCGCCGAGGCCCTGCGCGAGCAGGACTTCCCCTACATCTGCCTCAATCCCGGCGCGAGCTACCGGGGGCTGCACGATTCGCTCGTCAACCATCTCGGCAACGAGACCCCCGAGATCATCACCTGCATGCACGAGGAGCACGCCGTCGGGATCGCGCAGGGCTACGCCAAGATCACCGACACCGCGCTCGCCGTCGCCGTCCATTCCAACGTCGGGCTGATGCATGCCTCCATGGGCATCTTCAACGCCTGGTGCGACCGCACCCCGATGCTCGTGATCGGCGCCACCGGCCCCATCGACGCGGCCAAGCGGCGGCCCTGGATCGAGTGGATCCACACCACCGTCGACCAGGCCGACATCGTGCGCGGCTACACCAAGTGGGACGACCAGCCCGGCTCGCCCGAGGCGGCGGTGGAATCGATCCGCCGGGGCGTCATGCTCACCAACACCCGCCCCTCCGGCCCGGTCTACGTCAACCTCGACGTCAGCATCCAGGAGGCGGAGCTCGCCGAGCGCCCCGACCTCGGCGACGTCTCGCACTACCCCACCCCCGACGACGCCGAACCGCCCAAGGCGGCGCTGCAGGCGGCGCTCGACATCCTGAAGGGCGCCGAGCGGCCGTTCATCTTCTGCGGCCGCGGCAGCCGCAGCGAGGCGGAGTGGACCGACCGCATCCGCCTTGCCGAGGCCATCGGCGCGCGCACCACGGCGCACATGAAGCTGCCGGCGGGCTTTCCGACAACCCACCCGGCCTTCGTCGGCGAGACGGGCTGGCGGCTCAAGGGCCCGGTGCTCGACGCGATCCGGAACGCCGACGCCATCGTCATGCTCGACTGGCTCGACGCGGGCAACACGATCAAGCTCGCCTTCCCGCCCGGCACCGAGCGGCCGCCGATCATCCACATCTCCAACGATTTCCACATCCACCGCGGCTGGAACATGGATTACGGCGGGCTGCCGGCGGCCGACGTCACCATCCCGACCGTCTCCGCCACCGCCGTGCGCGCCCTGCTCGACGGCCTCGAGGCCGGGCCGGCGCGCGAGGCGCTGACGGGCTGGGACGTGCCGGAGGTGACGGGCTCCGGCGAGATCGGGCTGATGGACCTCGCGCGCGCCTTCCACCATGCCAGCAAGGGGCGCGAGATCGCCATCACCGGCCGTCCGCTCGGCTGGCCGGTCAACGCCAACGAGATCGACCACCCGCTCGGCTTCCTCGGCCATACCGGCGGCGGCGGACTGGGGGCGGGCACCAGCATCGCCGTCGGCGCGGCGCTCGGGCTGCGCGAGATCGGCTCGGAGCGGCGCGCCGTGGCGATCCTCGGCGACGGCGACTACACGATGGGCCTCACCGCGATCTGGAACGCGGCGACGCTCAGGCTGCCGGTGCTGTTCCTGATCGCCAACAACCACTCGTACTACAACGACGAGGACCACCAGATAAAGGTCGCCCGCCGCCGTGGCCGGCCCGAGGAGAACGCGCCGATCGGCCAGCGGATGCAGGGCCCCGAGCCCGACCTCGCCGGCCTCGCGCGCGGGCTCGGCCTCGAGGCGCCCGAGCCCGTCACCGACCTCGCCGACCTGCCCGCCGCGCTGGCCGCCGCGCTCGACCGGGTGGCGGAGGGCGCGGCCGTGGTGCTCGACGTGCGGGTGCGCCAGGAATACATTGGCCAGCCGATGGTCGAATTGTCGTGAGGCTGACATGAAGAGCGAACACCAAGCCACCGCCCCCGACGGCACCGCCCTGCGCTACGTGATCTGGCGCGGCGGCGCGGCGAAGCACCGGGTCGCGCTGGTGCACTCGCTGGCGATGCGGGCGGAATTCTGGGAGGCGACGGCGGCGGCGCTCGGCGACGACTGGGAGGTGCTGGCGCTCGATTGCCGGGGCCACGGGGCGTCGGGCAAGCCGGCCGGGCCCTATGCCGTCGAGCAGTTCGCCGACGACCTCGCCGCGGTGCTCGACGACGCGGGCTGGGACGCGGCGGTGATCGGCGGCGCGTCGATGGGCGGCTGCGTGGCGCAGGCCTTCTGCGCCCGCCACGGCGCGCGGACGCGGGCGCTGGGGCTGTTCGACACGACGGCGTGGTACGGCGAGACGGCGCCGGCGGACTGGGAGGGCCGGGGCCAGAAGGCGCGGGCCGAGGGGCTGGCGGCGCTGACGGGCTTCCAGAAGACCCGGTGGTTCTCAGACCACTTCCGCGAGGCCAATCCGGGCCTCGTCGAGGAGACGGTCGCGGTGTTCACCGCCAACGATCCCGACGCCTACCTCGAGACCTGCCGCATGCTCGGCCGCGCCGACCTGCGCGACGCGCTGCCGGGGGTTTCGGTGCCCGCCGCCGTGGTGGTCGGCGAGGAGGATTACGCGACGCCGATCCCGATGGCGAAGGACCTCGCCCGCGCCATCCCCGGCGCGACCTACGAGGTGCTGCCCGGCGTGCGGCACCTGTCGCCGCTGGAGGTGCCGGAGAAGATCGCCGCGACGCTGGCGGCGCTGGTGGAGGGGGTGCCGGGCTGAAGCCCGGCTTACGTCGACGCGCTCACGGCCCGTAGGCCGGGCTTCAGCCCGGCTTACCCGCACTACTTAAAGTTGCACCACTTTATCCCAGACCGTCCAGCAGCTTCTGCACCGCCGCCTCCAGCTTGCGGCGGTCGATGGTGGAGAAGTCGCGCTCGAGGCGCACTTCGAGGCGGCCGTTGGAGGCGGTGCAGCGCGCCCTCCCGGCGGGGTGGTCGAACTGGAAGCTGGTGCGCGCCTTGCTCGGCTTGGAGGCGTCCGGCGCCGGGGCGGGGGCGACCCCCCTGCCCTGCTCGACGATGCGGCGCAGGACGGTGAGCTCGTCCTTGACCGAGCGCGTCTCCCAGTCCTGCAGCTCGGCCTGGATGCGGGCGTCGATGCCTTCGACCTCTTCCATCTTCCTGGCCAGCTCCAGCCCCAGCGAGCGCGGCAGGTCGGGCAGGTACTTGAGGTGCTTGCCGAGCCGCTCGACGATGGGGAGGAAGTTGCGGATGTAGCTGCGCTTCTGGTAGCCGGCGGACTTGTAGAGCTGGGCCACGGCCTCGTGCGGATCGTCGCAGGCGGTGGCCGGATCCGCGGCGTAGTCGAGCGCGAGCTGGGCCATCTCGCCGAAGGAGATGTCCTTGCGCACGAGGTTCTCGTCGACCATCCGGCGGTAGAGCGTCTCGGCCCCCTCCCCCGGCTCGGCGACGGCGGCGGGAATGGCGGCGAAGCGCTCCTCGCCCGTCTCCTCCAACAGCTCGCGGTAGGCGGAAAGGCGGCGGTAGCCCTGGATCAGCTCGTAGCCGTCTCCGGCCCGCTCGAGCCGGATCGGGTTGGACAGGCCGATCTCGGCGATGGAGACCTTGAGCTCCCTGAGGTCGTAATCCAGTCCGGCGCTGCGGTCGCGAACCAGCTTGCGGCTGTGGATCGCGTCGAGCGGGACCGTCTCGACCACGAGGCCGAGCTTCTTCAGCCGGACGAGCTCGTGAGCGAGCGCGTCGTTCTCGGCGCGGATCTTCGCCTCCACCTCCTGGCGCTCGCGCGCGGCGGTGCTGGCTTCGGTGATCGCGGAGGCCATCGGGCCGCGCCGCTCGGAGACCTTCCCCGCGGGGAAGGTCGGCTCCGCTGCCTTGGTTTCCGGTGCGGCCGCGGGTGCGTCGTCCTCGGGCAGCTCGATGTCGAACATCCTGCGCTTCTTAGCCATGCGCCCTCTCCTCCTTGTTGCGACCTTCCCCGCGGGGAAGGTCCGCCTCTAGCCGCGCTGTCATATCTCGTCCCACGCCGTCACGACGCGGCCGCGGAACTCGTCGTAGGCGCGGTCGAAGCTCGCCCGCGCGCGCCGCCATGTCTCCCGGGTCATCTCGCGGTAGTCGATCTCGTAGACCGAGCTCAGGAACCGGCCCGACTGCTCGACAGCGCGGGTCATCTCGACGGGGTGCTCCGCCAAGTGTTCCCCGAAAACCTTGCGAAAGGCTTCCAGCATCGCGCGGTGCAGGTCGTTGCCGGGCTCGTAGCGGGTCATCAGGAAGCGGATGTCGGTGAAGGCCTTGGGCAGGGCGATCTTCCCCGCGGGGAAGGTGCCTTCGAATCCGTGGCCGAGATCCTCGAGCGCCTCGGAGAGCTGGCCGATGAAGCTCGTGGTGCTGTCGTACTCCCAATAGCCCGGGCCCGACGGGATGTAGAGCATGTCGGCGGCGAAGACCGCGTTCATCGACTGGTAGCCGATGGCGGGCGGGCAATCGAAGAGGATGAGGTCGTAATCGTCGTCGCCGAGCTGGTCGAGGTAGCGGGAGACGGCGGCGAAGAACGACCATTCGGGATTGAGGTGGCGGTACTGGGCGGAGGCGAACTCGACGAAGGCGGCGTTGGCGCAGGAGGGGACGATGTCGATCGTGGACCAGGCGGTCTTCTTGATGAAGTCGCCGTGGCGCAGCCGGTCGAGGCCGAGGTCGCGGATCGACGACGGGATCGTGCGGTGGGGCAGGGCGGTCCCGCTCGCGGCGGCCCTGGGGGTGTCGGCGTTCATCCGGTCGGTCTCGCGGATCAGGTCGCGCGCCATGATGCCCCAGACGGTGTAGTCCTCGACGGTGTCGGTCAGGCCCATCGAGTGCGACAGCGTGGCCTGCGGGTCGAAGTCGACGAGGAGCACCCGGTAGCCGTCGAGCGCGGCGGCGTGGGCGAAGTGCAGGGCCACGGTCGACTTGCCGGCGCCGCCCTTGAAGTTGGCGATGGCGCAGCGGAAGGCGCGCTTGTCCTTGGGGCGGGGCGGCAGCAGGCTCCTGCGGTTAACCTTCATGCGCCGGCGCAGCTCGTTGATCTCCTCGAGGGAGAACCAGCGCTGCCGGCCGTCTGGCTCGACTTCCCCGCCGGGAAGGTTCGGCTCGGCGGCGAGGCGGCCGCGGAAGGTGGACTGGTTGATGCGGAAGATCAGCTCGGCCACCTCCCAGGAGGAGAAGCGCCGGAGCGTCTTGTTGTTCTCGGGGCTGAAGGTCTGCTGGCGGATCCAGCTCTGCATCTTCAGCGACTTCGCCTGCAGCTGCGCGAGGTCCTCGTGGGTGTACATCCGGGCCTGCCTCTTTTCGGGACGTTAAATCTGCTCGGGTCGCAAACTACGCCGAATTTGGAGATTTGGGAAAGGGGGAATATCCTGTGGCCGGATCTTCCCCGCGGGGAAGGTATACAGCGTCTTGCGCGGGGTCGCGGCGCGAATCGGCAGCGGCGGCGACGGGTAGAGGCGAGGCGCAGATTTAGGGGGACAGCAGGTTGCCCCCCGCTGCCGATTGGGGGACATTTCCGCAGGATTGGGGGACAGACAGGATGTCCCCCATCACCATAGATACCGATCTTCGATCCTGGATCAGGGGAGGGTCGGGCCGCGCGCGGCGAGTCTGCTTGACAGAATCGAAGAAGCGGACGCAAATGACGTCAGGTTGACGAAGAGCGTTGCGAAAGCGCCGGACAGGTCGGCCGCGAGGCAGCAACACGCCGGCAACGGCGGGCGGGCAGGAGACGGTGATGCAGGTTCTGAGGCCTGTGGGGCGCGAGGCGGCGTCTCGCAAGTACGACATCCTCTCGGCACTCATGGCGTTCGCGCTCTCGGGCGACAAGTCGCGCCAACGGCTGATCCTGCGGCTGACCTCCCTCATCACCACGCGCTACAACTGGCAACGCGACGAGCTGTCGATGGGGCAGGCGGAGATCGCGCGGCTCTGGTGCGTCGACGAGCGCACGGTGAAGCGCGAGATGGCCCGCCTGCGGGGCCTCGGCTGGCTGGTGCTGAAGCGGCAGGGGGCGCGGGGGCGGGTCTCGGTGCACGGGCTCGACCTCGAGCGCATCCTGATCGACACGCGGCCCGTCTGGGCCAACATCGGGACGGACTTCGTCGACCGGCTCGCGCCGGGCGAGACGGCGCCGGAGGCGGGCAACGTGGTGCCGTTCCGCGCGCCCGAACCGGGGGCAGGGGGCGCGGCCGCCGGCACCTGGGGCGCGGCGCAGGCGGTGCTGCACCGCGAGGACGCGGCGACCTACGGGGCATGGTTCCACCTGCTGACGGAAGTGGGGCGCGACGGCGGGCGGCTGACGCTGCTGGCGCCGTCGTCGTTCCATGCCTCCTACGTGGCGACGCACCTGCAGAGCCGCCTGCTGGCGGGCGTGCGGGTGGCGGATCCGTCGGTGAGCCATGTGGAGGTGACGAGCTAGGGCGCAAGATTGCGTCTCCGGCGACCCGTGCGGGAGGTCGCCATGCAGCCCGGAGGCGAAGTGGCGGCAATCTCTGAAAATTTTTAGCAGGGCTAAAAAGTCCTTGACGGGAGGGGCCGGTTCGCTTCAGGTTTTTAGTCATGGTAAAAACGGAAGCCAAATCCCCGGACGCCGGCACGCTCGGAACAGCCCTGCGGGCGCGGCGCAAGGAGCTGGGGCTGTCGATGCAGACGGTCGCGGACGAGGCGGGCCTGTCGGTCGGGTTCATCAGCCAGATCGAGCGCGGGCTGACGGCGCCGTCGCTGTCGTCCCTGGCGACGATCGCGGAGGTGCTCGGGGCCTCGATCCCGGAGTTTCTCGATCGCCCGAAGCGGGGCAGCGAGACGACGCGGCAGGCGATGCGCGAGGTGTTCGCGCTGGCCGCCTCCGACATGAGCTACGAGCGGATCTCGTCGTCGTTCCGGGGCTCGCAGCTCTACTCGGTTATCGTCCACGAGCCGCCCGGCCACCGGGGCGAGCCGATCAGCCACCGGGGGGAGGAGATGTTCTTCGTGCTCGCCGGCGAGGTGACGGTGGAGATCGAGGGGACGATCGACGTCCTGCGCTCCGGCGATTCGGTGCACTTTGACAGCACCCGCGTGCACTCGACCTGGAACGACACCGACAGGACGGCCTCGTTCCTGTGGTGCGGCACCATGGACATCTTCGGTGACGCGCCCGGACCCATTCACGAAAGCGCCCCGGTCAACGAGGGCCAGCCAAACGCCATCAACAGGAGTGAAGTGACATGACCAACCGCCACCTGCTGGCCGGGGCCGCCCTCGCGGCGGCCACCGCGCTGACCAGCCCGGCCTTCGCGCAGAGCGTGCTGCGGCTCGACGAGGTCGCCGTGGGCGAGCTCGACCCCGCGAAAGCGTCGGACTACGCCGACAGCATCCTGATGTTCAACGTCTACGACACGCTCGTGCTGCCCAAGCAGGGCGAGCCCGGCCACGACCCGCACCTGGCGGAGAGCTGGGAGGTCGACGGCGCGACCTACACCTTCACGCTGCGCGACGACGTCAGCTTCCAGTCGGGCAATCCGCTGCGGGCCGAGGACGTGGTCTATTCGCTCGAGCGGATGCAGACGCTGGGGCAGGGCCTGTCGCACCTGTTCGGCGGCGTCACCGCCGAGGCGGTCGACGAGCGCACCGTGCGCTTCGAGCTCGAGGAGCCCTACGCGCCCTTCGTGGCCTCGCTGATCCGCCTGCCCATCGTCGACAAGGCGCTGGTCGAGGAGAACGCGACCGAGGACGATCCTTGGGGCGAGGCGTTCCTGTCCGGCACCGGCGCGGGGACGGGGGCCTACACCGTCACGTCGCACAATCCGCAGGACGAGACCGTGATGGCGGTCAACGACGGCTACTTCCTCGACATCAACGAGGCGGCGCCCGACGAGGTGCGGCTGCGCTACTCGCTGGAGGCCGCCACGGTGCGCACGCTGCTGGCCCAGGGCGAGCATGACATCGCCAGCCAGTGGCTGCCGCCGGAGGTGATCCGGGCGCTTGCCGAGGACGGCGCGCAGCTCTTCACCGAGAGCGGGACCGGGGCGTTCTACATCAAGATGAACACCGCCCGCGCGCCGCTCGACGACGTCAATTGCCGCCAGGCGCTGGCACACGCCTTCGACTACGACACGGCGCTGCGGATGGTGGCGATCACCGACGAGGTGTCGTCGGGCTCGGCCTCCACCGGGGCGATCCCGGTCGGTATGTTCGGCGCGAACCCGGCCGAGGAGGTGCTGACGCGCGATCTCGACGCGGCGCGGGAATACCTCGCCGATTGCCCGACGCCGCCGGAGGACTGGAACCTCGAGATCAGCTGGATCGCCGAGGTGCCGCTCGAGGAGCGCTTCGCGTTGCTGATGCAGGCGAACTTCGCCGAGCTGGGGATCTCCTCGACGATCGAGACGCTGCCCTGGGCGCTGTTCACCGAGCGGGTCGCCAGCCCGGAGAACACGCCGCATATCAGCCAGATCTTCGTCAACGCCGTCACCGGCGACCCGGACACGCTGCTCTACGGCATGTACCATTCCTCGACGCCGGGGACCTGGCAGTCGCCGGAATACCTCGATGACGCGGACGTCGACGCCGCCCTCGAGGCGGGCCGGCGCGGGCCGGGAGAGGCGGAGCGCGAGGCGGCCTACAGCGACCTGAACGACCGGCTGATGGAGCTGGCGCCCACGATCTACGGCTACGACCGGCAGTCGGTCTTCGCCGCGTCCAACCGGGTCAACGCCCCGGCGCTGTCCGACCCCGACATGGCGTTCGGCGTCGACGGGATGGGCTTCAGCTTCCGGCTCATGGAGATGACCGAGTAAGCTCGGCCACCTCCACCGGTCCGGGCCCGTTCCTCCCTGCGGGCCCGGACCCCCGACATCACCAATCCGGGATCCTCCCATGTCCTCTGTCCTGCGCATCCTGCTGAGACGGCTCGGTATCTCCGTGATCGTTCTGATCGGGGTCTCGATGCTGATCTTCGCCATCGCCCGCATCATTCCCGGCGATCCGGCGCGCATCGCGCTGGGGCCGAACGCGACCGCCGAGCAGGTGGTGATGATCCGCACCGAGATGCACCTGGACGAGCCGATCGTGGCGCAATACGGCCATTTCGTCGCGGACGTGCTGCGCGGCGATCTCGGCACCTCGCTCTACACCAACCGCCCCGTCACCACCGACATCGCCGAGTTCCTGCCCGCCACGCTCGAGCTGGTGATCTTCGCCGGCATCCTGATGGTCGGGTTCGGGCTGCCGCTCGGTATCCTCGCCGCGCGCCACCGGGGGCGCTGGCCCGACCACGTGGTGCGGGTGCTGACCCTGCTGACGGTGTCGGCGCCGAGCTTCGTGTGGGCGGTGATCCTGATGCTGCTCTTCGCCTTCTACCTGCCGCTGTTCCCCGTCGCCGGGCGGCTCGACAGCGCCTACGACATCACCCGCGTGACCGGCTTCCTGACCGTCGACACGCTGATCGCGGGCAACTTCGGCGCGTTCCTCGACGCGCTGCACCACCTGGTGCTGCCGGCCGTGGCGCTGGCGCTGTCGGGGATCGGGCAGGCGGCGCGGCTGACGCGGGCCAACATGGTCGAGACCTACGATAAGCCCTACATCGAGATGGCCGAGGCCTACGGCTTCTTCCCGTCGCGGATCGCCCGCCGCTACGCCTTCAAGCCCTCGCTGATCCCGTCGCTGACGATCATCGGCCTCGATTTCGCGGCGATGCTCGGCAACGCCTTCCTGGTGGAGGCCGTCTTCGCCTGGCCGGGGCTGTCGCGCTACGGCGTGGCGGTGATCCTGCGCAAGGACCTGAACGCGATCATGGGCACCGTCCTGATCATCGCGCTGACCTTCCTGGTGGTGAACATCATCGTCGATCTGCTGATCGCCTTCCTCAACACGCGTATCCGCCATTCCACGAGGGGAGCGACATGACCCGGGCCCTGCGCATCATCGCCTCCAACCCGATGTCGCTCGCCGGTCTGCTGCTGGTGCTGCTGATCGTCGCCGCCGCGATCTTCGCGCCGTGGGTGGCGCCGTTTCCGACCCACAACACCGCGGTGATCGACTTCGCCTACGCCAACCAGGGGCCGAGCGCGCGCAACTGGATGGGCACCGACCTCGTGGGCCGGGACATCTTCTCGCGCATCCTCTACGCCTACCGGATCAGCCTCGGGCTCGGCATCGTGGTGCTGATCATCGCCGCGCCGGTCGGGACCGTGGTGGGGCTGCTGGCGGGCTACCTCGGCGGCTGGACGGAATCGGTGCTGATGCGGCTCGTCGACGTGTTCCTGTCGATCCCGCCGCTGGTGCTGGCGATCGCGGTGCTCGGGGTGCTCGAGCCGACGCTGACCAACGCGATGATCGCCGTCACCGTGATGTGGTGGCCCTGGTACGCGCGGCTGGTCTATTCCATCGCCCGCTCCGAGCGCGAGGAGGGCTACGTGCTCGCCGCCGAGGTGATCGGCGCGCCGACCGCCCACATTGCCTTCCGCGAGGTGCTGCCCAACTGCCTGCCGGCGATCATCACCAAGATGACGCTCGACATGGGCTTCGTCATCATCATCGCCTCGTCGCTGTCGTTCCTCGGGCTCGGGGTGCAGCCGCCGACGCCGGACCTCGGCTCGATGGTGGCCGAGGGGGCGCGCTACCTGCCCGACAGCTGGTGGATGACGGTGTTCCCGGGCCTCGCGATCCTGCTGGCGGTGTTCGGCTTCAACCTGCTGGGCGACGGCCTGCGCGAAGTGCTGGGGGTGGACGAATGAGCGCTCTGCTGGACATCCGCGACCTGCGGCTCGGCTTCAAGGGGCTGCGCGGGATCACCGAGGTGCTGCACGGCATCGACCTCGCCATCGCCGCCGGCGAGCGGGTGGCGCTGGTCGGCGAGAGCGGCTCGGGCAAGTCGGTCACCGCGCGGATCATCCTCGGCCTGCTGCAGGAGGCGCGCGCGGCGCGGGTCTCGGGGGCGGTGGAGTTCGACGGGCGGGACATCTCGACCATGCCGGCCCGGCAGCGCGCGAAGCTGCGCGGGACCGAGATGTCGATGATCTTCCAGGATCCGACCTCGTCGCTGAACCCGACCTTCACCATCGGCCGGCAATTCGCCGAGGTCATGCGCCGCCGCCAGCCCGAGATGAGCCGGGAGGCCTGCGACCGGCGGGCGAGCGAGATGCTGGCGGAGGTGTCGATCCCCGACCCGGCGCGGGTGCTGTCGGCCTATCCGTTCCAGCTTTCGGGCGGCATGAACCAGCGGGTGATGATCGCCATGGCGCTGGTCAACCACCCCAAGCTGCTGCTCGCCGACGAGCCCGGCACCGCGCTCGACGTGTCGGTGCAGGCGCTGACGCTGCGGCTGATGCACGACCTGGTCGAGCGGCACGGCACCGCGGTGCTGTTCATCTCGCACAACCTCGGCGTGGTGCGCGAGTTCGCCGACCGGGTCTACGTCATCTACCGCGGCCGGATCGTGGAGGAGGGGCCGACGCGGGCGCTCTTCGACAACCCCGGCCACGCCTACACCCGCGCGCTGATGTCGGCGGTGCCGCGGATCACCGGCGCGGGGCTGCCCGAGGTGCCGGAGGTCAGCGACGACTTCCTCGCGCCGATGGTGCGCCACACGGGAGGGGCGGCATGAGCCTGTTGAGCGTCGAGAGCCTGTCCAAGACCTTCCAGACCCCGAGCGGCCCGGTCCACGCGCTGCGCGACGTGTCGCTGTCGGTCGAGCGCGGCGAGTGCCTCGCGGTGGTGGGCGAGAGCGGGTCGGGCAAGACCACGCTGGCCAACATGATCCTCGGCATCCTCGCCGCCACCAGCGGGACGATCCGCTTCGACGGTCGGGAGCTGCCGGTCCGGCGCGGGCCCGAGCACCGCCGCGCGATCCAGCTGGTGCAGCAGAACCCGCTGTCGTCGCTGAACCCCAAGCGCAGCATCGGCGCCTCGGTGCGGCTCGGGCTCGACACCTACGGCATCGGCGCCCGGTCCGAGCGGTGGGCGCGGGTCGAGGCGGCGCTCGAGGAGGTCGGCCTGCCCGGCGAGATGCGGCGGCGCGGGCCCTCGGGGCTGTCGGGCGGGCAGCGCCAGCGGGTCGGCATCGCGCGGGCGCTGGCGTGCGATCCGGAGCTGCTGGTGCTCGACGAGCCGACCTCGGCGCTCGACGTGCTGGTGCAGGCGCGGGTGCTGCGGCTGCTCAACGAGCTGCGCGCCGAGAAGCGGCTGACCTACGTCTTCATCACCCACGACCTCGCCGTGGTGCGCAACGTCGCCGACCGGGTCGCGGTCTTCAAGTCGGGCGAGCTCGTCGAGACCGGCGAGACCGCCCGGATCTTCACCGCCCCCGAGCACCCCTACACGCGGTCCCTGATCGGGGCGGTGCCGGTCGTGGACGAGGACGAACTGCAATTGAGAAACACACTCGCAGGAGAGCAATAATGGAATTTACCGAAGCGATGGCGGCGAAGGGCCAGCCGGATGCAAGCTTCGAGGCGCTGGCGCGGCTGGTGCAGGAGACGGTGGGTGCCAAGCTCTTCACCACGATGATCATCGACCGCGAGAACGAGGTCGTCCGCCGCAACTTCACCAACATGCCCGACGCCTATCCCGTCTCCGGCGAGAAGCCGCTGAACAAGGATCGCTGGTCGGACATCGTCGAGGGCCAGCACAAGACGTTCGTGGCCAATTCCATCGACGAGATCGCGGCGGTCTTCCCCGACTACGAGCTGATCCAGTCGCTCGGCTGCGAGAGCTGCATGAACGTGCCCGTGACCATCGACGGGCAGGTCGTGGGCACGCTGAACTGCCTGCACGAGGCGGGCTACTACACCGACGAGAAGGTCGCCGCGGCCGAGGCGCTGAAGCTGCCCGGGGCCGTCGCCTTCCTGATCCACGAAACCCGCAAAAAGGGGGCCTGACATGTCCGAAACGATCCGCCGTGTGGCCACCGACGTGGGCGGCACCTTCACCGACC
The DNA here is from genome assembly GCF_000153305.1 of Oceanicola granulosus HTCC2516. GTDB lineage: Bacteria > Pseudomonadota > Alphaproteobacteria > Rhodobacterales > Rhodobacteraceae > Oceanicola > Oceanicola granulosus. The sequence goes on along the minus strand of NZ_CH724111.1, from coordinate 84,428 downwards.
TCGTCGCCTTCGAGACCCGTGCCGACGGCACGATGGAGATCGTCACCGCCAAGTCGGACACGACGCCGCCGGACTTCGAGAACGGCGTGCTCAACGTGCTGAAGAAGGGCGGGATCGACCCGGAGACCGTGACCTTCATGGCGCACGGCACCACCGTCGTCATCAACGCGCTGACCGAGCGCAAGGGGGTGAAGGTCGGGCTCATCACCACCGAGGGCTTCCGCGACGTGCTCGAGATCGCGCGGGGCAACCGGCCCGATTTCTTCAACCTGCACTACGAAAAGCCCGCGCCCTTCGTGCCGCGCCACCTGCGCGCGGAGCTGCCCGGGCGGATCACCTACCAGGGCCAGGAGCGCACCCCGCTCGACACGTCCGGCCTGCCCGCGATCCTCGACGGCTTCCGCGCCGAGGGGGTCGAGGCGGTGGCGGTCTGCCTGCTCCACGCCTACGCCGACACCTCGCACGAGGAGGCGGTGCTGGCGGAGGTGCGCCGGCTCTGGCCGGAGGTCTCGGTGGTCGCCTCGCACCAGATCACCCGCGAGTGGCGCGAATACGAGCGCACCAACACCACGGTGCTGTCGGCCTACGTGCAGCCGGTCGCGGCGCGCTATCTCGGCAAGCTCGACGCTGCGCTGAAGGCGCAGGGGCTGCCCAAGAGCCCCTACATCATGCAGTCGAATTGCGGCGTCGACAGCCTCGAGGCCACCTCGGCGGTCCCGATCAACATGGTCGAGAGCGGCCCGGCCTCGGGCTTCTGGGGCGCCGCCGAGCTCGGCAAGCTGATCGGCGAGCCCAACATCCTCGCGCTCGACATCGGCGGGACCACCGCGAAGTGCAGCCTGATCGAGGGCGGCGAGGTGCGGATCATGACCGATTACTGGATCGAGCGCAGCCGCAAGTCGGCGGGCTACCCGATCATGGTGCCGGTGGTCGACCTCGTCGAGATCGGCAACGGCGGCGGCTCGATCGCTTGGGTCGACGATTTCGGCAAGCTGCATGTCGGCCCGCAATCGGCCGGCGCGCTGCCCGGCCCGGCGGCCTACGGCAAGGGCGGCGACAACGCCACCACCACCGACGCCAACCTCTGGCTCGGCCGGATCAACCGCGACTACTTCTGCGGCGGCGAGGTCGAGGCGCACATGGACGCCGCCGAGGCGGCGCTGACGGCGGTGGGCGAGAAGCTCGGGGTCAGCACCGACGAGGCGGCGCAGGGGATCGTGCGGATCGCCAACAACAACATGGTCAACGCGCTCAAGCTGGTCAGCCTCAACCGCGGCCACGACACCCGCGACTTCACCCTGCTGGCCTTCGGCGGCGGCGGCGCGATGCACGCCGTGGCGCTGGGGCAGGAGCTGCAGGTGAAGAAGGTCGTGGTGCCGGCCGCGGCGGCGGTGTTCTCGGCGTTCGGGATGATGATGTCCGACCTGCGCCGCGACACCTTCGTCACCCAGCTCGTCGACCTCGAAGAGGGTGCGGGCGCCCTGATCGAGGCCACCTTCGCCGAGGCGGAGACGCAGGCGCGCGCCACGTTCGAGGCCGAGGGCGTCGATCCGGCCCGGGTCGACTTCCTGCGCTACGGCAAGTTCCGCTACCAGAACCAGGAGCACACCACCGAGGTGCAGCTCGAGGGCGAGGTGACGGACGCGGCGCTCGAGAAGATCGCCGCCGACTTCCACGAGGCCTATGAGCGCGAATACACCTACCGGCTCGACGCGCCGGTGGAGATGGTCGGGGTCCATCTCGTCGCCCGCGCCGAGGTGGGCAAGCTCGAGATGAAGCCCGCCGAGATCGGGCCGGCCGATGCCAGCGGCGCCAGCAAGGGCCGGCGCGAGGTGGATTACGCGCTCGAGGGCAAGCACGAGGCCGACATCTACGACGGCACGAAGCTCGCGCCGGGCATGAAGTTCACCGGCCCCGCGATCATCGAGGATCCGGGCACCACCATCGTCATCCACCCGGGCAACCGGGTCGAGATCGACGCCTACCGCAACGTCCACATCCACCTGGGAGACGCGGCATGAGCGCTGACGCCGATCCGATCACCCTGGAGATCATCCAGAACTCGCTGCAATCGGCGGCCGACGAGATGTTCGCCGCGATGCGCAAGACGGCGATGTCGTCGATCATCTACGAGGTGCTCGACATGGGCACCGGGATCACCGACGCCGAAGGGCGCATCGCGTCGTCGGGGGCGGGGATCCCGGCCTTCATCGGCGTGCTCGACAAGTCGGTGCAGTTCATCCTGAAGAAGTTCGACGCCGACGACATCCGCCCCGGCGACGTCTTCATCACCAACGACCCCTGGCACGGCGGCGTCACGCACCTCAACGACCTGGTGCTGGCGATGCCGGTCTTCGCCGACGGCGCGATCATCGCCTGGACCGCCAACATCGCGCACAATTCCGACGTCGGCGGCATGGCGCCGGGCTCGCTGTCGGGCGAGGCGACGGAGATCTGGCAGGAGGGGCTGCGGCTGCCGGCGGTGAAGGTGATCCGCGAGGGCGTCACCGACGACGCGGTGATCGACATCATCACCACCAACAGCCGGATGCCCGACTTCCTCAAGGGCGACGTTTGGGCGGCGATCGCCTCGGTCCGGGTCGGGGCGCGGCGGCTGCAGGGGCTGGCGGCGAAGTACGGCACCGGCACCTTCCTGAAGGCGATGGACCACTTCATGGACTTCGGCGAAAGGGCTGCGCGCGCCGAGCTGGCGCAGCTGCCGCACGGCACCTTCGAGCTGTCGGAAGAGCAGGACGACGGCCGCGTCTTCAACGTCAAGGTGACGATCAGCGCCGACGAGTTCCTCGTCGACCTGCGCGACAACCCCGACCAGGACACCGGGCCGACCAACGCCTGCAAGGACGGCACGATGATCTGCGCGCAGATGGTCTTCAAGTCGCTCACCGGCTCGGACAGCCCCGCCAACGACGGCAGCTTCCGGCCGCTGCGGGTGCTGACCCGCGAGGGCTCGATCTTCGACGCCCGCGAAGGCTCGGCGATCGGCTTCTACTTCGAGACCGAGGTGCGGGTCTACGACCTGATCTGGCGCTGCCTGGCGCGCCACATCCCCGAGCGGCTGCCGGCTGGGCATTTCAGCTCGATCTGCGGCACGTTCATCGGCGGCATCCACCCCGATACCGGGCGGCAATACACGATCATCGAGCCGCAGATCGGCGGCTGGGGCGCCTGGGAGGGCCGCGACGGCAACCCGTGCATCTTCTCGGGCTTCCACGGCGAGACCTACAACACCCCCGCCGAGATCTCCGAGGCCCGCAACGGGCTGTTCGTCGACCGCATGGCGCTCAACACCGCGCCGGGCGGCGAGGGGCAGTGGAACGGCGGCCGCGGGCTGGTGCTCGAATACCGGATCCGCACCGAAAACGGCTTCCTCACCGCCGGCTACACCCGCTCGCGGATCAAGCCGTGGCCGCTCGAGGGCGGCGAGGAGGGCTCGGGCAACTTCGTCGAGGTGATCAAGGCCGACGGCAGCGAGGAGACCTACAGCTTCGTCTCCGGCCTGGCGCTGACCACCGACGACGTGGTGCGGGTCATCACCTCGTCGGGGGCCGGCTACGGCGATCCGAAGCAGCGCGACCGCGACGCGGTGCGGCGCGACATCGAGGCCGGGCTCATCACCGAAGAGCGCGCGCGCGAGGTTCACGGCCTCTGAGGCCAGTCCAGGGGAGGACGAAGGATGGTCAAGATCATGTATCTCAGCCCGGTCGCGCACCGGGCCGGCCATGACGACCTGTTCGCGGACATGGCCCGCGACTACAAGCTGCCGGGCACCGAGGTCCACGTCACCTCGCTGCCCGAGGGGGTCGGGCGGTTCGAGCACATCGAGTACCGCAGCTTCGAGGGGATGGTGACCGCCGGCATCATCCGCGCCACCCGCGCCGCGGCGCGCGAGGGGTTCGACGCGCTGGTGATCGGCTGTTTCTACGACACCGCGCTCGCAGAGGCGCGCGAGGTCTCGGGCGAGATGATCGTCACCGCCCCCTGCGCCGCGTCCTGCGAGATCGCCGCCAGCCTGTCCAACCGGTTCGGGGTGATCGTCGGGCGGCGCAAGTGGGTCGACCAGATGCAGGCCACGGTGCACGCGCTCGGCCACCGGGACCGGCTGGCGGGCTTCTACCATGTCGAGCTCGGCGTGACCGAGTTCCAGGCCGACCACGACCGCACCGCGAGCCGGCTGCTCGCGGCCGGGCGGCGGGCGGTCGAGGAGGATTACGCCGAGGCGCTGATCCTGGGCTGCACGATGGAGGTGGGCTTTTACGCCGAGGTCGAGCGGCAGCTCGGCGTGCCGGTGATCGACCCGTCGATCGCGGCGCTGAAGCGGGCCGAGTACGGCGCGCTGCTGAAGCGGGATTGCGGCTGGAAGCCCTCGCGCAAATGGTCCTGCGAGGCGCCGCCCGAGGATGAGATTGCAAGGATCGGCACCTTCGACGACGGCCCCGCCTTCGGCGGCCGGATCGTCGTCGCGGCCGAGGATGGAAGGAGCTCCACATGACGACGACCGCACGGCTGGACGCGCTGCGCGCGAAGATGGACGAGACCGGCACCGACCTCGTGGTGCTGGGGCCGGGCGCGCACCTTGCGTGGCTGCTCGGGGTGAAGCCCCACGCCGACGAGCGGCCCTGCCTCGCCTTCGTCTCGGCCAAGGGGGCCGGGTTCCTGATGCCCGCGCTCGAGGCCGAGAGCGCGCGGACGCAGACCGACCTGCCGTTCTTCGAATGGGCCGACGATGCCGGGCCGGAGGCGGCGCTGGCGGAGCTACTGGGAGAGCTCGGCGTCCGCGACGCCGGTGCGCTCGTGCTCGACGAGACGATGCGCGCCGATCACGCCGCGCTCGTCACCGACGCGCTGCCGGGGGCCGCGCGGCGCTTCACCGTCGACACGGTCGGGGCGCTGCGGATGCGCAAGGGCGACGACGAGCTGGCCGCGCTGAAGCGCAACGCGCAGATCGCCGACCGCGCGATGCAGGCCGCCCGCGCCGCGATGGCGCCGGGCAAGACCGAGGCGGAGATCGCAGCGGTCGTGCGCGGCCACTTCGCGGAGGCGGGGGCCAAGCCGCTGTTCACCATCATCGGTGCCGGCAAGAACGGCGCTTTCCCGCACCACCAGACCGGCGAGACGGTGCTGCGGGACGGCGACGCCGTGGTCATGGACATCGGCGCGGCGTCGGAAGGCTATTCGTCGGACATCACCCGCATGGCGGTGATCGGCGACGGGCCGGAGGGCTACGCCGAGGTGCACGCCGTGGTCGAGGCGGCGGTGCAGGCGGCGCTCGCGGCGGCGCGTCCGGGGGTGAAGGCGCGGGAGGTCGACGACGCGGCGCGCGGCGTGATCGCCGAGGCGGGCTACGGCGAGTACTTCGTCCACCGCACCGGCCACGGCCTCGGCACCGAGGTCCACGAGCCGCCCTTCATCACCGCCAGCTCCGACACGGTGCTCGACGAGGGCATGGTGTTCTCCATCGAGCCCGGCATCTACCTGCCCGGCCGCTTCGGCATCCGGCTCGAGGAGATCGTGGTGCTGCGCGCCGACGGCCCCGAGATCCTCTCCGACCTGCCGCGCGACGCGGAGCGGATCGATGGCTGATCCCTTCACCCTCTCGGTCGTGCAGGCCGGCCTCGACAGCGCCGCCGAGGAGATGTTCGAGGTGCTGCGCAAGACGGCGATGAGCCCGATCATCTACGAGGTGCTCGACGTCGGCACCGGCATCACCGCCGCCGACGGCGCGCTGGTCAGCTCGGGCGCGGGGATCCCGTCGTTCGTCGGCGTGCTCGACAAGTCGGTCAAGGCGATCCTCGCCAAGGAGGGCGGGCGCATCGAGGAGGGCGACGTCTTCGTCACCAACGATCCCAATTTCGGCGGCGTCACCCACCTCAACGACGTCGTCGTCGCCGAGCCGGTGTTCTTCGAGGGGGCCTGCGTGGCCTGGGTGGCGTCGATCGCCCATTGGGGCGACATCGGCGGCTCGACGCCCGGCTCGATGGCGACCGACGTGACCGGCATCGTCGCCGAGGGGCTGCGGCTGCCGATCGTGCGGCTGTTCTCGCGCGGCGAGCGCAACGCGGCGGTGGCCGACATCATCCAGACCAACTCGCGGCTGCCCGACTTCGTGACCGGCGATCTCTGGGCGCAAGTCTCGGCGGGGCGGCGGGCGGCGAGGCTGATCCGGGGGCTGTGCGCGCGCTACGGCGCCGAGACGATCCGCTCGGCCATCGACGACGCCCACGCCACCGGCCGGGCGCGGGCGCTGCAGGGGCTGGCGGAGCTGCCGCGCGGGACCTTCGAGGTCGCCCAGCCGCAGGACGACGGCAGTACCTGGCGGGCGAAGATCACCATCGCCGAGGACAGCTTCACCGTCGACCTGCGCGACGCGCCCGACCAGAGCCCCGGCCCCTACAACACCTGCCGCGACGGGGCGCTGGTGGCCTGCCAGATCCTGTTCAAGGCGCTCACCGACCCCGACCGCTACGCCAATGCCGGTTCGTTCGAGCCGCTGCGGGTGCTGACCCGGCCCGGCTCGCTGTTCGATCCCTCGCCCGAGGCGGCGCACGGCTATTACTTCGAGACCCGGATCCGGCTGATCGACATGCTCTGGCGCGGCCTTGCCGAGCAGGGGGGCGTGGACCTGCCGGCGGGCAGCTTCGCGTCGATCTTCGGCGTCGTCATCGCCGGCCGCCACCCGGTCACCGGGCGCCGCTACACGATGGTCGAGCCGCAGATGGGCGGCTGGGGGGCCACGAGGGAGCGGCCGGGCAACGACGCGATGTTCTCCACCAACCACGGCGACACCTTCAACTGCCCCATAGAGGTCGCCGAGGCGCGCTACGGCTTCGAGGTCATCGGCAAGTGGCTCGGGGCGCGCCACGAGGCGGCGGGCGAGCACGCGGGCGGGCGCGGCGTCCATACCCGCTACCGGCTGCACGCCGACGCGGTGATCTCGGCCGGGTTCTCGCACGGCGTCGTGCCGGTCTGGGCGCTGCCGGGGGCGAGCGAGGGCGGGCTCAACCGCCTGACGCTGGCGCGCGACGGCGAGACCGAGGCGCAGCCGACCTTCCTGAGCAAGCGGCGCATCGCGGCGGGCGACGAGCTCGAGATCGCCACCGCGCGCGGCGGCAACGCGCGGGCGGGGTAGGGGGCTCAGCCCCTGATCCGCGCGCCCTCGGCGTCGAACAGGAACGAGCGGGTCCGCTCGTAGCGGACCTCGATGCGCTCGCCGGAGGAGATCGGCCGGCCGGAGCGGTCCTCGACGAGGACGCGGGTGCCGCCTGACATCAGGCCGTAGATGATGTTGGCCGCGCCGAGGTTCTCGCTCACGTCGACCTCGAGCGACAGCCGCTCGCCCGCGCCCTCGGTCGAGAGGTGTTCGGGGCGGATGCCGAGGGTGTACCGGCGGCCGGAGGCGAGCCGGTCGAGCGGGACGGGGGAGGCGACGAGGCTGCCGTCGGGCAGGCGCAGGCCGTCGGCCTCGGCGGTGACGGCGACGAAGTTCATCTGCGGCGAGCCGATGAAGCCGGCGACGAAGAGGTTGTCGGGATCGCCGTAGAGCCGGGCCGGCGGGCCGACCTGCTCGATGCGCCCCTTGCGCAGCACGACGATCTTGTCGGCCAGGGTCATCGCCTCGACCTGGTCGTGGGTGACGTAGATCATCGTCGCCGAGAGCTGCTGGTGCAGCTTGGCGATCTCGAAGCGCATCTGCACCCGCAGCTCGGCGTCGAGGTTGGACAGCGGCTCGTCGAACAGGAAGGCGCGCGGCTCGCGCACGATGGCGCGGCCGATGGCGACCCGCTGGCGCTGGCCGCCCGAGAGCTGGCCGGGCTTGCGATCGAGGTACTCGGTGAGCTGGAGCGTCTCGGCGGCGCGGCGCACCTTCTCGCGCGCCTCCGCCTTGGGCGTGCCGGTGCGGCGCAGCGCGAAGCTCATGTTCTGCTCGACGCTCATGTGCGGGTAGAGCGCATAGGACTGGAACACCATGGCGAGCTGGCGCTCGACGGCGGGGTCCTCGTTGACCCGGTCGCCGTCGATGCGGATCTCGCCGCCGGAGATGTCCTCGAGCCCGGCGATCATGCGCAACAGCGTGGACTTGCCGCAGCCCGAGGGGCCGACGAAGACGCAGAACTCGCCTTCCTCGATGGCGAGGTCGAGGCCGTGGATGACCTGCGTCCCGCCGAACGTCTTGGTGACGCTTTCGAGTTCGATCCGCGCCATCAGTCCTCTCCCTTGCGCTTGTTCGCCTGCCACCACTCGAGCACCGCCTGCGGCTCGGCCGTGCCGGCCGTGGCGGGCGCGTCGAGGTAGCGCGCGAGGGCGCGGGCGAGGCTGCGGGCGACGGGGCGGTCGCTCTGTGCGGCGAGGTCCATCGCCGAGATCAGCAGCCGGCCCTCGCCGACGGCGACCTCGCTCAGCAGCGACAGGTCGCGGTTGCGGTTCCAGTCGTCGTTGACCGCGACGATGGGCCGGCCGGGCAGGCCTTCGTGGCCGAAGGCGACGCGCCGGCTCATCAGCTCGAACCAGTGCGCCTCGTTGTGGCGGCGCGCCGGGAAGCCGGCGAGGGCGGGATGGTCGGTGTCGATGCGCAGGCCCAGCGTGTGCGGCTCCTGCCCGCTGGTCCAGAGCGTGTTCCAGAAGACGTTGGTCCAGCCGAGCACGCTGGTTTCCTCGATCTCGCCCGGCTCGGGCATGAACACCAGCCGCTCGCCCTTGGCGACGCGGGCGAGCACGTCGGCGTCGAGGCTGCGGACGATGGGCAGCTCGGCGGTGCCGCTGTCCATGACCCAGAAGTCCCACCGGTTGCGGGCGTCGCTCTCGGGCAGGGAGAGGACGAGCTGGTAGCGGCGGTCGGGGGCGAGGTCGGCGGTGTCGATCTCGAGCCGGCCGAGGCCGTGGAGCTGCGCCGCCGCGAGGCCGTCATGGGCGATCTCGCCGTCGCGGCAGACGCCGCCGACGTCGTCGAGCACCTGCCAGCGCAGGGCGCCGGCGGGCAGGTCGTCGGCGCCGAACTGGGCCACCTCGACGGTGCCGGCGAAGGGCTGGCCGGCCTCGAGCACGAAGCCGTCGGTGCGCCAGAGCGGGACGACGGGCGCGCAGAACTCGCGCCAGTGAGCTTCGTCCAGGTAGGGCTTCGGGTCCCAGAAGGCGTCGAGCACGCCGACGAGCGCGGTGCCCTGGCCGGTGAAGTCCTGCACGCCGAGGAGCTGGTAGCCGGCGAAGTCGCGGGTGCGCAGGCAGGCCTCGATCTCTTCCTTGTAGAGCGCGACCTGGTGCAGGCCGCTTGTCTCCAGCAGGGCGGGCGCCTCGTCGAGGCGGCCCTTCGCGTCGAGGTCGGCCTTGATCATCTCGAAGTTGCGGGCGGCGAGGGGGCCGTCGAACTTCCCGATGCTGTCGAGGTCGGGGTAGACGCACCACTGGCCGGTCTCGTGCACGAGCAGCGGCTGCTCGACGCTCTCGACCCAGTCGCGCCAGTCGGTGTTGGTCTCGAGCGGCGCGCGGTTGAGCCGGCCGTCGAGCCCGTCGCCCCAGCGCTGGCAGCGCGGCTGCGGCTTGGTCAGGTAGTCGGCCTCGGGCGTGGAGGGCCAGCCCGAGCCGCCGGTGTAGACGCGGCGGCCGTCCTCGGCCTTCCACCTGGCTACGAAGCGCGAGGTGAAGGCGTGCAGCCCCTCGCCGTGCAGCTCGTTGCCGATGGCGAACATCACGAAGCTCGGGTGGTTGCCGTAGTCGCGGAAGATGCGCTCGCATTCCTGGTGGATGAAGTCGTCGAGGTTGGGGTCGGCGTAGAGGCGCGGCCAGACCGGGCCCTCGACGGCGAGGAGCATCCCCATCTCGTCGGCCACCTCGAAGGCGGCGCGGGGCGGGCACCAGCTGTGGAAGCGGATGTGGTTCAGGCCGATGTCGCGGCACTGGGTGAAGATGCGCCGCCACTCGGCGTGGTCGGTCGGCGGGTAGCCGGTCTTGGGGAACAGCGCGCAATCGAGGGTGCCGCGCAGGTAGAGGCGGCGGCCGTTGAGCGTGATGTGGCGGCCCTCGCAGCGCACGTCGCGGATGCCGAAGGTCGTCTCCTTGCGGGCGAGCGGGGCGCCGTCGCGCAGCCATTCCACCGTCAGGCGGTGGACGACGGGGGTGAACTCGCTCCACGTGGCGGCGTCGTCGGGGAGGTCGAGCGGCACGTCGACGGGGGTCCAGGCGGAGCCGATCGTCAGGGACCGTTCCTGCACGATGGGCGCGTCGCCGCCCGCCAGCTCGACGGTCAGGCGCAGGCGGTCGTCGTGGGGCTCGGCCCAGAAGGTCGGCCACCGGTCGTCCGGATCGAAGGCTTCGAGCTCGGCGCGCACGCGGACCTGCCGGTCGGGGGCGTCGACGCGCAGGGCGGAGATCGCCGCGGCGGCGGCTTCGATGCGCATGTAGCCGACGGTGCCGTTCCAGTTGCTCTGGGTGTGGTCGCTGGTGGAGTGCGCGACGTCCCAGAAGGCGTCGCCCATATGCTGCGCCGCCTCGCCGACGGCCTCGAAGCGGGAATTGTCGATCATCATGGTGACGACGTGCCGCCCGGGCGCGACCTGGCCGAGGAAGAAACGGTGCTCGGTGCTCAGCGAGCGGTCGCGGCCGACCTTGAGGTCGTCGAGGAACAGGTTCACCTCGCCGTGCGGGCGCTCGAGCACGAGCCAGTGGTAGAGGCCGTCCTGGTCCTCGGGGATCTCGATCTCGCGCTGGTACCAGGCGGGGCCGACATAGGGGTTGCGGCGCGAGAGGTGAGCCATGGTGGCGGCATCGCTGGCCGGGGCCTTGGCGGCGGCGTCGATGCTGCCCGGAAGAGCCATCGTGTCGCCTTCGAGCCGCTGGCGGTACCAGCGGGCGTCGGTCCCCTTGTTGTCGGGGTCGAGCTTGAGGGCCCAGTCGCCGGCGATGGAGAACGCGTGAAGCATGTGGCTGTGTTCCTGATTGGCTTGTCGTGGTCGGTCGGAGGAGAGGGAGGGGGCGGCGGGCCGCGATGGCCCGCCGCGAGGGTCGCGGGGAAGGTCAGAGCCGGGCTTCGACCTGCTCCTTGGCCTGCGCGAGCGCCTCTTGGGGGCTCATCACGCCGCGCACGACGTTGTCGACGGCGGTCTGCATGGCCGACTGGGCGATGGAATCGAGCGGGTGCAGCGTCAGGGGAACGAGCTTTTCCTGCACCTCGGCGAAGAACTCGTTGACGTTCTGGCCGCCGTAGTAAGGATCGGCGAAGTTGATCCAGTCGCTCTCGGTCGCGGGGGCGAAGGCGGGGTAGAGGTCGTCCTGCTGGTACTGCTGCTCCAGCGAGGCCGGGTCGGAGACGACGAAGGTCACGAAGGCCCAGGCGGCTTCGGGGTTGTCGGTCCCGGCGAGCACGGCCATGTAGTCGCCGCCCATGTTGAAGGCGCGCACGCCATTGGGCGCGGCGGGGGCGAAGGTGACGCGCCACTTGCCGGCGTCCTCGGTGGAATAGGCGCGCTTGAGCAGGCCGCCCATCCAGTTGCCGTAGATCACGGAGGCGAACTGGCCGCGCGCGAAGGCGCCCTGCCATTCCGGGGTCCAGGCGCTGAAGGGCGAGATCAGGTCGGCCTCGGCGAATTCGCCGACGAGGTCGAAGGCCTCGATCATCACCGGGTGATCGAAGTTGTGGGTGCCGTCCTCGGAGAAGTAGGAGAGGCCGTTCTGCGCGAGGTACGAGCGCACGATCTCCTCGCCCGAGCCGATGATCCAGCGCTCGTTCGGCGCGGCGACCTGCTTGCCCGCCTCGAGCAGCGCGTCCCAGTCGGAGAGCAGCTCGGCCATGGCCTCGGGGTCGGTGTCGTAGCCGGCCTCTTCCCAGATGTCGGCGCGGTAGAAGAGCCCACCGGGACCGATGTGCTTGGGCACGGCGGCGACCTGGCCGTCGGCGCCGAGCACGTTCTCCCAGGCGAAGTCGGTGAACTGGTCGGCCATCGCGCCGGCGTTGAAGGGCGCGTCGCGCAGATCGGCGAACTGGTCGCGGTCGCGCAGCTGGGCGATCATGCCGATCTCGATCATCGCCACGTCGGGGCCGCTGTTGCTCATCAGCGCGCGCTGCAGGGTGTTGAGGTAGACGTTGTTGCCCGAGGGGTAGCCCTGCACGTCGACGGTGACGTTCGGGTAGACCTCATTGAACGCCGGCATCAACGCCTCGAAGGTTCGGTCGTTGTTGGGCCAGGTCCAGACGCTGATCTCGCCCGAGACCTCCGTGTTGACCTCCTGCGCCGCCGCGCCGGTCGCCGCGAGCGCGGCGACGAGGCCGGCCGAGGCGAGTGTCTTGATGGTTTTCATGTTTGGTCCTCCCTTGGTGATGTTTATTTGACGGCGCCCGCGGTCAGGCCGGCGACGAACTGCCGGCTGAGCAGGGCGAACAGGATGAAGACGGGGATCAGGCCCAGCAGCGTGGCGACCATCACCGCGGGCGTGTCGGAGAAGTAGTTGCGGCTGAGGCTGGTGAGCGCGAGCGGCACGGTGAACTTGGACCCGTCGCCCAGGATCACGAGCGGCAGCTGGAATTCGCTCCACGTCTGGATCAGCGTCCAGACCCCGAGCGCGGCGAGGCCGGGGCGGATGATCGGCAGCACCACGAAGAAGAAGGTGGCGAGACCGCGCGAGCCGTCCATCTCGGCCGCCTCGTAGAGCTCCCTGGGCACGGTGGAGCCGATGTAGGTGTACATCCAGATCACGCCGAAGCCGGAGGCGAGGGCGGGGATGATGAGGGGCCAGAAGGTGTTGAGCCAGCCCATCCAGCTCATCTGGAGGAAGAACGGGATCAGCGCGAGCGTGGGCGGGAAGAACAGCGTGGCGAAGGCCATCAGCAGCAGGAAGCGGTGGCCGGGCGCGCGGGTGTAGCGGGCGAAGCCGTAGCCCGCGAGCGCGCTGACGAGGACCAGGCCGACGGTCTTGGGCACCGCGACGATCAAACTGTTCATCACCGGGCGCCAGGGCGGGAAGACCTCGGCGACGCGGGCGTAGTTCTCGTCGAAGTTGGTTCCGAACCAGAGCGGCGGCGGAAAGTTGAAGACGTCGCCGAGGGTGCGCGTCGAGAACACCGCCGTCCAGTAGAGCGGCATGATGAAGATCACCGACAGGCACAGCAGCGCGATCGTGACGATCAGCTTGAAGCGTTTCTCGGGGTTGGACCGGCGCATCAGGAGGCTCCCATGTCGAGGCGCTTCTGGATCAGGCGATAGAGGACGCTGACGGCGACGATCGCCATGAAGATGTACCAGGACACCGCCGCGCCGAGCCCGAAGTCGAAGTTGGTGAAGGCGGTGGCGTAGAGGTACATGCCGAGCGTGGTGGCGGAGTTGTTGGTGCCGCCGGTGCCGGCCGTCAGCACGAACGGCTCGTCGAACATCTGCAGCCCGCCGAGCGTGGAGGTCATCACCGAGAAGGCGAGGGCGGGCAGCAGCAGCGGCACGGTGATGCGGCTGAAGATCGACCAGCGCCCGACCCCGTCGACGCGGGCGGCCTCGTAGAGGTCGCGCGGGATCGACTGCAGGCCGGCGAGGAAGATGATCATGTGCCAGCCGGTCCAGCGCCAGATGACCAGCAGCGCGACCAGCGGCTTCACCCAGAACTGCGAGTTGAGCCAGTCGAAGTAGACCGGCTCCCCCGCGACGCTGCCGGCGAGCAGGTTCACCAGCCCGCCGTTGGAGGTGAAGAACACCCGCATCAGGATCGCCGCGATGGCCGGCGCCACGAGCAGCGGCAGCAGGAAGACCATGCGGAAGTAGTTGCGCCCGAAGAGGACGTACTCGTCGACCAGCACCGCCAGCACCAGCGCCAGCGCGACGGTCGATCCGGTGGTGACGATCCAGAGCCAGATCGTGTTGCCGATGGCCTTGCGGAAGACCGGGTCGCCCACGGCCTCGGCGTAGTTGTCGAGGCCGACGAAGCGGGGCGGGCTGAAGCCGTCCCAGTCGTTGAAGCCCAGGTAGACCGAGAAGACCACGGGAAACAGGCTGAACGCGATGAAGATCGCGAAGAACGGCGCGATCGACAGGTAGAAGCTGCGGTCGGTTCTCTTGCGTTTGGTCACAGGCGCCACGATGCCCTCCCTCGATATAATCGGATTAATAAGCGCCATGGATTTGCCGGTGCAAGAACTTTTTTGCCATAAACGACGCATTGACGTTCTAGAGGGCCATCATTTATACGACTTTTAACAGCAGCGAGGACGTTATGAAGATCACCGCCATCAAGACCCGTGTCGTGAATGCAGAGATGCGCAACTGGGTCTTCGTGAAGGTGGAGACCGACCAGCCCGGTCTCTTCGGCTGGGGCGAGGCGACGCTCGAGTGGAAAACCCGCGCCGTGGCCGGGGCCATCGAGGATCTCGCGCCGCTGCTGATCGGGCGCGACCCGCGCGACATCGAGCAGGCGCTGCGGGCGATGCTGCGCCAGTCGTTCTGGCGGCTCGGCGCGATCGGGATGAGCGCGATCTCCGGCATCGAGCTGGCGCTCTGGGACATCGCGGGCAAGGCGCGGGGCGAGCCGGTCTGGCGGTTGCTCGGCGGCAAGGTGCGCGACAGGGTCGGGGTCTACACCCACCTCGGCATGGGCGACATGAAGGCCGTCTACGAGAGCGCCGACGGCGGCACCCTGATCGAGCGGGCCGAAGAGGTCGTCGCGAAGGGGTACCGCGCGATGAAGGTGCTGATCGTGCCCTACACCCACTACCACGCGCCGCAGGCGGAGCTCGCCCGCGTCACCCGGCAGGCCGAGGCGCTGCGCGCGGCGGTGGGCGACGACATCGAGATCATGGTCGACTTCCACGGCCGCCCCGCCTCGGCCAGCGCCGCGCTCGCCTACGTGGAGGCGCTCGCGCCGATGCGGCCGATGTTCGTGGAGGAGCCGGTGCGGCCGGACGATTTCGCCGGCCTCGCCTGGATCGCGAACCGCACCTCGACGCCGCTGGCGACGGGGGAGCGGCTGGTCGAGCGGTCGGAATTCGCCGCGCTGCTCGCCGCAGGCGGGGTGGCGATCGTGCAGCCCGACATCTGCCATTGCGGCGGCCTGCTCGAGGCGAAGCGGATCGCCGCCATGGCCGAGACGGCCGGCGTCGGCGTCGCGCCGCACAACCCGCTCGGCCCCATCGCAGGGGCGGCGGCGCTGCATTTCGCGGTCAGCACGCCCAACCACGTGATCCAGGAGGAGATGACCGGCGCGGTGCCGTGGTACTTCGACGTGGTGCAGGGCCCGATCGAGCGCGTCGACGGCTACTGGCAGGTGCCCGACGCGCCGGGGCTCGGGATCGAGGTCGACGAGGCGGAGTGCGCGCGCCACCCGTTCCAGCAGGAGGTGATCCACACCCAGAACGCCGTCCTCGCCGACGGCACCATAGTGGACTGGTAGGAGAGGCCCATGGACAGGCTGGCCGACAAGACCGCCATCGTCACCGGCGCCGCGCGCGGCATCGGCGCCGCCATCGCGGAGGCGTTCGTCGCCGAGGGCGCGAAGGTGGTGCTCGCGGACATCGACGCGGAGGGGGCGGAGGCCCGGGCGGCGGCGCTCGATCCGGGCGGGGAGCGCACGCTGGCGGTGGCCTGCGACGTGGCCGACGGCGCCTCCGTCGCGCGCCTGGCCGGAGCCGTGGCCGAGCGCTTCGGCGCGCCGCACATCCTCGTCAACAACGCCGGGATCAACGTCTTCGCCGAGCCGCTCGACTCGACCGACGCCGACTGGGCGCGCTGCATGGCGGTCGATCTCGAGGGCGTCTGGCGCGTCACCCGCGCGCTGCTGCCCGCGATGCTCGAGGGCGGCGGCGGGGCGGTGGTCAACATCGCCTCGACCCACTCCTTCAGCATCATTCCCGGCACCTTCCCCTACCCGGTGGCCAAGCACGGGCTGCTGGGCCTGACCCGCTCGCTCGGGATCGAGTTCGCGGCGCGCGGTGTCCGGGTCAACGCCATCGCCCCCGGCTACGTCGAGACCGAGCTGGCCTGCGCCTACTGGGACGGCTTCGACGACCCCGAGGCGGAGCGGCGCAAGACCTACGAGATGCACCCGCCGCAGCGCATCTGCGACCCGCGCGAGGTGGCGATGACGGCAGTGTTCCTCGCCAGCGACGAGGCGCCGTTCATCAACGCGACCTGCATCACCATCGATGGCGGCCGCTCGGTGCTCTATCATGAGTGACTGTCATGACTGAGTCCCTCGCTTCTCCGCCCGCCGCCGCCCCGACGCAGAAGCCGCGCGTCCACCACCAGATCGTGCGCGCCCTCGCCGCCGACATCCTCACCGGCAAGATCGCGCCGGGGGAGGGGCTGCCGCGCGAGGCGAGCCTGTGCGAGCGCTACGGCGTCAGCCGCAGCGCGCTGCGCGAGGCGGTGAAGGTGCTGGTGACGAAGGGGCTGGTGACGGCGCGGCCGCGGATCGGGACGATCGTGCAACCCAAGGACGAGTGGAACCTGCTCGATGCCGACCTGCTCGACCTGTCGCTCGAGCTGGCGCCGGACCCGGACTTCGTGCTGTCGCTGATCGCCGCGCGGCAGGTCATCGAGCCCGCCGCCGCCCGCTTCGCCGCCGCCCGCGCCGGCCCGGAAGACATCGCGCGGCTGGAGGCGGCCTACGCCGACATGGCCCGGCATCTCGAGGCGAGGGCGTTCCAGGAGTTCAACGCCGCCGACATCCAGTTCCACCGCGCGCTGCTCAAGGCGAGCCGCAACGTCGTGTTCCAGCAGCTCTCCAACACCATCGGCGCGGCGCTCGGCTACTCGTTCAAGCTGACCACGTCGCGCTCGCAGGATCCGGGCGGCTCGCTCGGGCTGCACGGCGAGGTGTTGGAGCACATCCGCAACCGCGATCCGCTCGCCGCCCAGACCACGATGGCGCGGCTGCTCGATATCGCGGTGATGGACCTCGGCGTCGGCTCCGCCGTCTGACGCCCCGGCCACCGCGCCGCCCGTAGGCCGGGCTTCAGCCCGGCCCCCCGCCGCCCAGTTCAGCGCGCGCGCACGGTCTGGCATTGCTCCCCCAGCCCCTCGATGCCGAGGCGCATCTCGTCGCCCGCGCGCAGGAAACGCGGCGGCGTCTGGCCGAGGCCGACGCCGGGGGGCGTGCCGGTGGAGATGATGTCGCCCGGTTGCAGCGACATGAAGTGCGACAGGTACGAGACCAGTTCCGCGACGCCGAAGACCATGGTTTCGGTCGAGCCGTCCTGCATGCGCTCGCCGTTCAGGTCGAGCCACATGGACAGCCGCGCCGGGTCCGCCACCTCGTCGGCGGTGACGAGCCACGGGCCGATGGGGCCGAAGGTGTCGGCCGACTTGCCCTTGACCCACTGTCCGCCGCGCTCGAGCTGAAAGGCACGCTCGGACAGGTCGTTGACGACGCAGTAGCCGGCCACGTGCGACAGGGCGTCGGCCTCGGCGACCTCGCGCGCGGGCGCGCCGATCACGACGCCGAGCTCGACCTCCCAATCTGCCTTCTCCGCCCCCGGCGGCAGTTCGACCGGATCGTTCGGGCCCGAGATGGCGGAGGTGGCCTTCATGAAGATCACCGGCTCCTTCGGCACCTCCATGCCGCTCTCGGCGGCGTGGTCGGCGTAGTTGAGGCCGATGCAGATGAACTTGCCGACCCGCCCGACGCAGGGGCCGATGCGCGCGCCGCTGTCGAGCGCGGGCAGGGCGGCCGGATCGATCCCGCGCAGGCGGTCGAGCCCGCCGGGCGCGAGCGCCGCGCCGGCGATGTCGTCGATATGGGCGGAGAGGTCGCGCAGGGTGCCGTCTGCGGCGAGGAGGGCAGGGGTCTCGTGGCCATCGGGGCCGACGCGCAGCAATCTCATGCGGTTTCCTTCTTCGGGGCGGGGGCAGGGGAGAGGTGGGCGAGCAGGCGGTCGATCTCGCCCTGCGTGACGGCGTCGGGGGCATCGGTCGGGGGGCGGACGAGGGTGGTGCGGAACAGGCAGCGGCGGCGCAGCAGGGCCTTGTGGACGTGGTAGAACAGGTCGCGCCCCTGGAAGCCGAGCCGGCTGACCGGGAGGATGCGCCGCGCGAGCACCTCTTCCGCCGCCGCCGCGTCGCCCCGCTCGAGCGCGTCCCACGCGGCCATGAAGTCGGCGCTCTGGCTGGCGAAGGGCATGGTGCCGCGCGCGCCGCGCCGGTGCTCCTCGACGAGGGTGCCGCCGCCGGCGCCGCCGAGGACCGTGAGCCGGTCCCCCACCGCCTCGACCATCGCCTGCACCTGCAGCACGGTCGGCTGGGTCTCGACCTTGATCGTGTCGACCAGCGGCACCGCGTCGGCGATGCGCAGGGCGAGGCCGGGCGGGATCGGGGCCTGGGGCACGTCCTGCAGGATGATCGGCAGGCCCGCCGCGTCGGCGATGCGGGCGAGGTGGTCGACGACGGCGTCGGCGCTGGCGGGGAAGAAGTCGGGCGGCCAGACCATGAGCCGGCCGGCCCCGGCCTCGGCGGCCTCGCGCGCGAGCTGGCACGCCACCTCGCTGCCGGGGGCGGAGACGTTCATCACGACCGGCACCCGGCCCTCGACCTGGTCGACCACGGCGCGCAGCAGCTCGCGGCGCTCCTCCGGGGTCAGCTTGAACACCTCCGAGCCGATGGCGATGCCGACCCCGTGCACCCCGGCGGAGAGGGTGTGGTCGAGCTCGCGGCGCAGGCTGGCGTAGTCGATGCTGAAGTCCTCGCGGAACGGCGTCAGCAGGATCGGGACGATGCCCGTCAGTCCGCTCATCGGGCGGTCTCCCTGTTCTCGGTCTCCTGGTCGGGGCGGAGCGCGAAGATCTCGCGCAGCATGGTCTGCAGCGGGCGGCCCTCGGCGTCGGTCTCCATCAGCGCCGCCATCTCGCGCCACCAGCGGGCGGTGATCTCGCTGGCCGGCGCGGCGCGGTCGGGGAACGGACGCTGGCGCTCCTGGTAGGCGAAGACGGTCGTGCCGTCGCGGTAGAGCACGAAGCGGCGGATGCCGTCGGCGCGCATCTGCGCCTGCAGCTCGGGCCAGACGGCGGCGTGGGCGGCGTCGTAGGCGGCTTCGGCCCCCGCGCGCAGGCGCATGGTCCAGGCCCGGCGGAAGGTCACGACGGCACCCGGTTGTCGTCGATGTAGTCCCAGATCGGTTCGTAGCCGAGGCCCGGGGCGGTCGGCAGGGCGACGTGGCCCTCGGCGTCCATCGGGTCGCAGTTGCGCTCCAGGTACGGGTGGGGCGCGTCGTAGTCGACGCCGGGGGCGAGCAGGCCCTTCTCGTACCATTCGCTGGTGTCTTGCGAGGTCGCGCCCATGACCTGCAGGTTGCCCCAGCCCGCCATGTGGATCTCGCAGCGCTGGCCGAACGCCTCGCAGACCACCGCCGTCTTGCGGCAGCCGGTGACGCCGCCGCGGCGGATGTCCATGCGGCTCATGTCGGAGGCACCCTGCAGGATCCACTCGGCGCGGGTGAAGACGCCGCCGGCGGCGATCTCGGGCGCGAGGATCGGGATCGACAGCTCGCGGCAGAGGCGGCGATAGCTCTCGACCCGGTACTCGGGCATCGGGTGCTCGAACCAGTAGAAGTCGTTCCGCTCTAGTTCGCGGCCGACTTTGATGGTCTCCTCGATCGTGTGGTAGGTGCCCCAGACGTCGTACATCAGCACCATGTCCGGGCCGACCGCCTCGCGCACGAGGTTGATCGTCTCGATGTCGGCGCGGATGTTGGAGGGGCGGCCCTTGGTCGGCAGGCCGGTGTCGGGATTCCAGAAGTAGTGCGGGTGGATCTTGTAGGCCTTGTAGCCCTCGGCCCGGCAGGCGAGCGCGTGTTCGGCGTAGACCTGCGGCGGGCCGATGTTGGGGTAGGTGGAGGCGTAGGCCGGCACCTTGTCGCGCGCCGCGCCCATCAGCTTGTAGACCGGCTGGCCGGCGGCGCGTCCGGCGAGGTCCCAGAGGGCGCAGTCGATGACGCTCTGGGCGACCTCGGGCAGGTTGGCGACCCACATCCACTTCCAGACCGCCTCGCGGTCGAACGGGTCGACGCCGAGCAGCAGGTCGCGCACGCGGCCCTCGATCAGGCGCTGCTCGTCGGGGCTCATCCCGTCCTGGTCGCCATGCTTGCCGCCGCCGAAGAACCAGCCGGTGAGGCCCGCGTCGGTGTCGATGCAGGTGACGGTCTGGCTGACCTCGGCGGCGGGTCTGAGCCGCGCGTGGCCGATGTCCCAGCGGTCGGCGTGGGTGCGGAACCGGATGACCCGGACGTCGGTGATCTTCATGCCGGGGCCGCCCCCGGCGCGAGGCTGCGCTCGGTGTCGGCGTCGAAGCAGTGCAGCTTGCCCTCGCTCACGACGACGTGGACGAGGTCGCCCGGCTTCTGGGTGACGCGCTCGCGGGTGGTCATCACCAGCGAATCCTGACCGGTGCGCAGCACCAGCTGCGTCTCCGCCCCGGTCGGCTCGACGAGGGCGACGCGGGCGGGCAAGCCGGTGTCGGCGAGGCGCATGTCCTCGGGGCGGAATCCCGCGATGACCGCGCGCCCCGGCGCGATGGCGGCGGCGGGGCGGCCGAGCCAGTGGCCGTCGGCATACTCGATGCCGTCCGCCCCCGCGCTGGCGCGCACGAAGTTCATCGAGGGCGAGCCGATGAAACCGGCGACGAAGACGCTGGCGGGGTTCTCGTAGAGCTCGAGCGGGCTGCCGATCTGCTCGACATGGCCGCCGCGCATGACGACGATCTTGTCGGCCATGGTCATGGCCTCGATCTGGTCGTGGGTGACGTAGATGGTCGTGGTCTTGAGCCGCTGGTGCAGCTCCTTGATCTCCGAGCGCATCTGCACGCGCAGCTTGGCGTCAAGGTTGGACAGCGGCTCGTCGAACAGGAACACCTTCGGATCGCGTACGATGGCCCGGCCCATCGCGACGCGCTGGCGCTGGCCGCCGGAGAGCTGGCGCGGGTAGCGGTCGAGCAGGGGGGTGAGGTCGAGGATCTCGGCGGCGGCGCGGACCTTGCGGTCGATCTCGTCCTTGTCGACCTTCGACAGGCGCAGCGAAAAGCCCATGTTCTTGGCCACCGTCATGTGCGGGTAGAGCGCGTAGTTCTGGAACACCATCGCGATGTCGCGCTCCTTGGGCTGGAGCGTGTTGATCTTGGTGTCGTCGAGAATGATGTCCCCGCCGCTGATCGTCTCGAGGCCGGCGATGGAGCGCAGCAGGGTGGACTTGCCGCAGCCCGAGGGGCCGACGAGGACGGTGAACTCGCCATCGGCGATGTCGAGGTCGATCCCGTGCAGAACCTCGACCGCCCCGTAGGACTTGCGGATGTCTTTGAGCGCGACTGATCCCATGATGTGTCTCTCAGGTCTGGTCGCCGAACGCGGCGGCGATGTGGCTGGGGGGGCGGTTGTGCAGGGGCCCGGTGGGCACGGTGACGAAACCGTCGTCGATCTCGGGCCGGGGGCCGGAGAGCGCGTAGAGCGGCGAGTCGTCGCCGCGGTCGACGAACTCGACCGTCGGCGCGCTTTGGCGGGCGGCGGCGAGGGCGAGCGCCCAGGGCTGCTCGCAGGAATTGTGCAGGATGACAGGCGTGTCGGCCTCGGCGGCGAGGTCGAGGATGCGCAGCCCCTCGGTGATGCCCCCGGCCCAGGCGATGTCGGGCTGCAGGATGTCGGCCAGCCCGTAGCGCAGCAGCTCGCGGCAATCGGCGAGCGAGAAGGCGAAGTTGCCGAGGGCGAGCTTGATGCCCGGGTCCATCTCGCCGCGCAGGCGGATCAGCCCGTCGATGTCGTCGGGCGGCAGCGGATCCTCGATCCACTTCAGCGGCAGGCCGGCAGCGGCCTCGGCGAAGCGCAGGGCGTAATCGGCGTCCCAGGCCATGAAGGCGTCGATCATGATCGACCGGCCCGGCCCCGCCGCCTCGGCGAAGCGGCGCAGCAGGGCGATGTTCTCGGCGAGCCCCGCCTCGCCCGCCTCGGGGCCGTAGGGTGCGGCGGCCTTGAGCCCGTGCCAGCCCTGTCCGGCCAGCGCCTCGGGCCGGGCGGTGGTGGCGTAGACCGGCAGGCGCCCGGCCCGGGCGCCGCCGAGCAGGTCGACGAGCCCGCGCCCGGCGCGCCGCGCCGCGAGGTCCCAGAGCGCGATATCGACCCCGGCGACCGCCATCATGGCGAAGCCGGAGCGGTCGTTCGGCAGCAGCGCCGCCTTCATCTGCGCCCAGGACTCGGCAATCTCGACGCGCTCGCCCTCGAGCAGCCGCGCGAGCTGGGCGGTGACGATCAGCGCGACGATCTCGCCGCCGTTGGTGCAGGACCAGCCGACGGTGCCGTCGGCGTCCTCGGCGCGCACGAAGACCTTCTTCGTCGGCCACATCCAGCTCGCCCGCTCGGCCGCGAAGCGCGGAAAGCGCGACATCGGCGAGGCGACCCGGCTGGTCTGCAGCTTCTGGCTCTGGAAGCCGCAGTCGATGGCCTGCGCGGTGATCGAGACGATCTTCATCCCTTCACCGCCCCCGCGAGCAGACCGCGGGTGAAGTAGCGCTGGCCGAAGAAGAACACGAGCATGATCGGCAGGGCGACGATGGTCGCGGCGGCGCCGACATACTGGAACTCCAGCGTGAACAGCTCGACGAAGCTGGCGAGGCCGATGGTTACGGTCTTGTTCTCGTTGGACTCCAGCAGGATCGAGGCGAAGGCGAACTCCGACCACGCGCCGACGAAGTGCCACATGGCGGCAGTGATCAGCGCCGGCGTCGCCAGCGGCAGCACCACGAGGACCATGCTCTGCAGCCGGCTCGCCCCGTCCATCATCGCGCTCTCCTCGAGCTCGCGGGGGATCTCGCGCAGCGACGAGGCGATGATCCAGGTGGCGAAGGGCAGGCCGAAGGCGGAGTAGAGCAGCACGAGGCCGATCAGGCTGTCCTGCAGGCCGATCATGCTCATCAGGCGGTAGGTCGGCAGCAGCAGCGCCGCGCCCTGGAACATGCGGCTGATGAGCAGCCCGCCGAGGATCAGGTCGCGGCCCGGGAACTGCAGGCGGGCGAAGGCGTAGCCGGCGAAGGTGCCGAAGATCAGCACGATGATCGTCGAGGTCACCGCGATGAAGAAGCTGTTGCCGATCAGGCGCGGCCAGTCGAGCAGCTGCCCCTTCTGGTGCGTGTCGGAGAACAGCGCGGCATAGGCGTCGAGCGTCGGCGTCTGCGGCCAGAAGTTGATTGGCAGCTGCGCCAGCTCGGCCTGCGTCTTGAACGAGGCGAGGAAGAGCCAGAACACCGGGAACAGGATGTAGACGGCGATCACGAGGCCGATCAGGCTCAGCATGGTCCAGTAGAGGACGCGCGGTTGCTCGTTCATTGCGAACCCTCCGAAGCCCAGGAGCGGCGGTTGATGTAGAGGTAGAGGGCGACGATCGAGACCAGCATGAGCAGGTTGATCACCGACATCGCCGAGGCGACGCCCCAATTGAAGAACTCGAAGCTCTGCTGGTAGATGTACGTCGCCATGATCTGGCTGGCGTTGGCGGGCCCGCCGCCGGTCATGATCCAGGGCAGCGCGAACTCGGCGGTGATCCAGATCATCGAGATGACGGTCACGGCGGTCAGCGAGAAGGCGATGTTGGGGATCGTCACGAAGCGGAACCGCTCCCAGGCGTTGGCCCCGTCCATGCGCGCCGCCTCGAGCTGATCGTCGGGAACGGAGCGGATCGCGGCGCACAGGATCAGCGCGACCAGCGGCATCTTGCGCCAGATCAGCACCACCACGAGCGTCCACATCACGAGCTGCGGGTCGCCGAGGAACGAGATCGGCCGGTCGGTCAGGCCAGTGTCCTGAAGGGTCTGGCCGATGATGCCGACCTGCCCGTGCAGCATCCACTTCCAGGCCATCGCGGTGACGACGTCCGGGATCACCCAGGGCAGCAGGATCAGCGCCCGCAGCCAGCCGGTCAGCCGCGAGTCGAGCGCGAGGAAGGTGCCGACGGCGAGCCCGACGGTGACGCAGAGCACGGTGCCGCCGAGGATCCAGATGGCGGTGTTCTTCATCACCAGCCAGAAGACCGGATCGGCGGTCAGGGCGCGGAAGTTGTCGAACGTCCCGAAGCCGCGCTCCATGCCCATGACCACCTTGGTCAGGCTGAGCGTGGCGACGTTGTAGGTGGGCCCGACGACGAAGGCGAGGACGGCCGCCACCACGGGCAGGATCATCGCATAGGCCAGTAGGCGGTCATGTCTCATCGTCGAGCCCCTTCTCGAAGCGCTGTCGGAATCAGCCGCGGATCAGGTCGATCTGCGTCTGCGCGGCGCTGGTGGCGTCGTCGAGCGCCTGCTGCGGCGTCTTCTGCCCCAGCACGGCCTCCTGGATGGCGGTGCCGAGCGCGGCCTCGATGGCGGAGACGCCGATGAAGCGCGGCATCGGCGCGGCCCCCTCGAACAGCGTGCCGGCCTCGTAGGCCTCGACCCATTTCGGCCAGGTCTCCGCGAGCTCGGCGTTGTCCCAGGCGGCCTTGCCCGCCGGAATGCGCGCGACCTCGGGCTGGCCGCCCCAGATCTCGAGCTGCGCGTCCTGGGACCAGAAATCGAGGTACTCGACCGCCGCCTCCGGGTTTTCGGCGCGCGAGGAGACCATGAGGATGGCCGTCGGGTCCATGATCGCCGCCACCGGATCGAAGCTGCCCGTGGGCGTCTCGGGGCGGGGGAAGGGCACGCCGGTCCAGCGGACGTCGTCGTTCACGCCCCAGGGCGTGTTGAGCCACGACAGCCCGATCCACATCGCCGAACGGCCCTGCCCGAAGAGCTGGGCGGTGTCGCGGAAGAAGGTCTCGGTCAGCGAGGTGGCCTGCGGCGTGGAGCCGTCGGCGATGAGGTCGACGTAAAGCTGCAGCGCGTCGACGACGCCGGGATCGTTCAGGGTGACCTTGTTGGTCTCCTCGTCGTAGATGCGGCCGCCGTTGGCGTAGGCGATGCCCTCGAAGATGTTGATGTCGACGGGCGCCGTCGTCGCCGGGAAGGCGATGCCGGGGCGGTCGGGCTTGGTCATCGCCCGCGCGTACTCGCGCAGCTCTTCCCAGGTGGCGGGCGGGCGGTCGAAGCCGGCCTCCTCGAGCGCGTCGAGGTTCACCGCGAGGAAGCTCGCCATGTCGACGTAGGTCGGCAGGCCGTAGAGCTTGCCCTCGTGCATGCCCGATTCCAGCACCTCGGGAACGACGCGCTCCTTCCAGCCATCGATGCGGTCGCCCGCGATATCGTCGAGCGGCTGCACCATGCCGAAGCCGACGAATTCGGGGATGTCCTGCCCGAAGGCGACGATGACGTCGGCGAGCCGGTTGGTCTGGAAGCCGGCGAGGATCTTCTGCCGGCGGATCTGGCCGTTGAAGTAGGAGTAGTTCAGCTCGATGTCCGGGTTCGCGGCGGCGAACGCCTCGTTGCGGGCGGCCCATTGCTCCACCTCGGTGGGCGTGCCGCCGAACTTCCAGACGGAGAGCTCGCCCGAGGCGGCGCTGGCGCGCAGCGGCGCGAGGGCCGCGATGCTGGCGACGGCGGTGGTGCCGAGAAAGCTCCGGCGTGTGATTGCCTTGGTCATCTGTTTCCTCCCGTGACCCTCGCGGCCTCGTTCCCCCGCGAGCTATGAAAACCGGATGATATTCGTGTATCATTCGATATTGACGGACCCTAGGGGCGATGATACTCGTATGTCAACGGTCAATTTCAGCCGCCTGTCGAAGATGGGTGGGTCAGGGGAGCGCAGCGGCGTGGGGCAGGGCGACAAGAAGACGGTGACGCTGAAGGACGTGTCGAAGGCCGCCGGCCTGTCGCTCATCACCGTCTCCCGCGCCCTGCGGCAGCCCGAGACGGTGCGCCCGGACACCCGCGAAAAGATACAGCGCACCATCGACGAGCTCGGCTACATTCCCAACCTCACCGCGCGCTCCCTCGTCTCGCAGCGCAGCGACATGATCGGCGTCGTGGTGCCGATCCTCGCCAGCTCCCTGTTCGCCGACTTCGCGCAGGGCATCACCGGCGCGCTCGATCCGCACGGCCAGCGGATGCTGCTCGCCGTCAGCAACTGGTCGCCGGAGAAGGAGGAAGCCGCCGTGCGGACCTTCATCGCGCGGCAGGCCGACGCGATCATCCTCACCGGCTTCTCCCACACGGAGGCGACGCGCAAGCTGCTCGAGCGCTATCCGGGCCCGGTGGTGGAGGCCTGGAACCTGCGCGACGGGGCCATCGGCAGCGTCGTCGGCTTCGACAACCACGCGGCGGCCGCGGAGCTGACGCGCTATCTCATCGACGCCGGCTACCGCGAGATCGTCATGGTCGGCGGCGCCGCGCGCCACAACGACCAGGCCGCCGACCGGACCCGGGGCTTCTGTGACGCCATGCGCGCGGCGGGGCGCGCGCTGCGGCCCGACAGCGTGGTCGAGTTCGACAACCCCGCCACCATCGAGAGCGGCGGCCCCCTGATCCAGAGCCTTCTGGAGCGGCCGAACCCGCCCGACGCCGTGCTCTTCCTCGCCGAACTGCCGGCCCAGGGCGCGATGCTCTGGTGTCTGTCCAACGGCGTGGACGTGCCGGGGCAGGTCGCCATCGCGGGCTTCGGCGATCTCAGCCTGTCGGCGCTGCTGCCCGTGCCCATGACCACCGTGCGCATCCACGGCCGCGAGATCGGCCGGCGCGCCGCCGAGGTCGCACTGGCGCGGATCGCGGATGCGAACGCGCCCGTCCCGGTCGACGACGTCGGCTACCACCTCAAGATCAGGAGCAGCACATGAGCCGCAGATCCGCCGCGGGACGCGCGGCATGGTGAGGGCCGCGATCATCGGCGCGGGGCACTTCGCCTACCGCATGCACATCCCCGTGCTGGCCGCCCGCCCGGAGGTGACGCTCGACAGCGTCTGCCGGCTCGGCCGCGACGAGCTGGACCTGATCCGCGACGAGTTCGGCTTCGCCTTCGCCACCGAGGATTGGCGCGAGGTGCTGGAGCGCGACATCGACATCGCGGTGATCGCCTCGCCGCACGACCTGCACTACGAACAGGCCCGCGCCTTCCTGCGGAAGGGCTGTCACGTGCTGGTCGAGAAACCCATGTGCCTCGACCCGGCGCAGGCGTGGGATCTCGTCGAGACCGCCCGCGCGGCGGGGCGCGAGCTGCTCGTCGCCTACGGCTGGAACTACAAGCCCGGCCTCGACGCGATGGCCGACATGGTCGGGCGCATCGGCGAGATCGAGCACGTGGTCTGCCACATGGCCTCCTTCACCCGGTCGATCTTCTCCGGGCAGGGGCTGCACCGCTGGGCGCACGTGCCGATCCAGCCCGACCGCGACACCTGGGACTCGCCCGACCGGGGCGGCGGCTACGCCTACGGCCAGCTCTCCCACGCACTCGGCATCCTGTTCCGTATGACCGACCTGCGCGTCGCCGAGGTGCAGGCGATAACCTTCGACGCGCCCTCCCGCGTCGATCTGCACGACGCCGCCGCGCTGTGCTTCGAGGGCGGGGCGACGGGGGTGTTCTCGGGCAGCTGCGGCGTGCCCGAGGGGCACGGCTTCGAGGTCGACCTGCGGATCTACGGCAGCCAGGGCTCCGTCCTGCTCGACATCGAGACGGAGCGGCTCACGCTCAAGCTGCCCGACGGCAAGAGCGAGACGGCCACCGTGCCCGAGGGCGCGTGGCGCTACAGCTGCGAGGGGCCGGCCGACCGGCTCGTCGACATCGCGCTGGGGCAGGGGACCAACGCGAGCCCCGGCCATGTCGGCGCCCGCGCCGTCGAGGCGCTGCACGCCCTGATCGAGTCGGCCAGGGCCGGCGGGCAGCCCTACCACATTGACCGGCCCCGGGAGGCCATCGCGGAGTGACCATGGACAAGCAACAGACCGCCATCGTGACCGGAGGCGCGCAGGGCATCGGCCGCGCCGTCGCCGAGAGGCTCGCCAGCGAGGGCCTGCGCCTCGCCATCTGGGACCGCGACCGGGCGCTGGCCGAAGAGACCGCGCGCGAGATCGGCGGCGGCGCGTTCGCCTGCGAGGTCGACGTGGCCGACTGGGCGAGCGTCGAGGCCGCGATGGCGCGCACGCGCGGCGAGGGCGGGGCGGTGTCGGTGCTGGTGAACTCGGCCGGCGTCGCCGGATCGAACGGGCCGCTGGCGGCGTATCCCGTCGACGAATTCCGCCGGATCACCGAGATCAACCTGATCGGCACCTTCCACGTCAACCGCGCCGTGGTGCCGGCGATGACCGAGGCCGGCTACGGGCGCATCGTCAACATCGCCTCCGTCGCGGGCAAGGAGGGCAACCCCAACGCCTCGGCCTACTCGGCGTCGAAGGCGGGGGTGATCGGGCTGACCAAGTCGCTCGGCAAGGAGCTCGCCCATCTCGACATCGCGGTGAACTGCGTCACCCCGGCGGCGGCGCGCACGCGGATCTTCGACCAGATGAAGCAGGAGCACATCGACTACATGCTCTCCAAGATCCCGCGCGGCCGCTTCCTCGAGCTCACCGAGGCGGCGGCGATGATCTGCTGGCTCTGCTCGGCCGAGAACAGCTTCACCACCGGCGCGGTGTTCGACCTGTCGGGCGGACGGGCGACCTATTGAGCGGGCAGGCGGAGCCCGCCGTCGCGGCGATGCTGGAGGGTATCGCGCTGGTCGACGGGCACCACCACCTCTGGCAGATCGGCCGCTTCCCCTACCGCTGGCTCGCCCCCGACGCGCCGCCCGCGCGCTTCGGCGACAAGCGCTCGATCGCGCGCGACTACCTCCTCGCCGAGCACGCCGCCGCCTGCGGCGGGCGGCTGGCGGGAAGCGTCCACGTGCAGGCCAATTGCGGCGCCGACGATCCGGTTGCCGAGACGGCGTGGCTGCAGGCGCTGGCGGACGCGGCGCCGTGGCCGATCGCCATCGTCGGCGAGGCCGATCTCGCCGCGCCGGGCGCGGGGGCCCTGATCGCGCGGCATCGCGCGCACCCCGCCCTGCGCGGCATCCGCACGCCCGTCGCCTGGGACCGGGCCGGCCGCTGGCGCGTCGCGCGCCGGCCGGGAATGTTGGCCGACGCTGCCTTCCGCGCCGCGGCCGCCGAGCTGGCGGTGCACGACCTGTGCCTCGAGATGGTCGTCGTCCCGGAGCAGCTCTCCCAGCTCGCCGATTTCGCGGCCGCGCAGCCAGACCTGAGCATCGTCGTCGACCATTTCGGCACGCTCGAGCCCGACCGGCCCGGCAACGCCGCCCGCTGGCGCGCGGGCCTCACCGAGCTGGCCGCGAGGCCGAACGTCGCGATGAAGCTCTCCGGTCTCTGGACCGTCGACAAGGGCTGGGACGTCACGCGGCTGCAGCCTCACGTCGACCACCTCCTCGACAGCTTCGGCGCCGCGCGTGTCCTCTGGGGCTCCAACGCCCCGGTCGAGGCCGTCAACTGCCCGGTCCCCCGCCAGCTCGCCCAGCTCGCCATCCTGCTGCGCGACCGCCCCCGCAGCGATATCGCGGCGATCTTCGGCGGGACGGCCCGGCGGCTTTACCGGCTGGCGTAGGGCGGGCCATCCGACGCACTTCTACACGATAGCGACGGTCGCCCGCTCTCGACCCCTGTCCCGGGTGCTCGCGGCATGCATCCCGAGCAAGAGATCAAACTGGTACGAAACCGCACGCGGCATTGAACCGGGGGAGGTGCCGTATAACAAGCCTACGTCCGACGAAATGAGCGAACGAGCAGATGTCGTCCAAACATCTCGTCATGAAACGAGCCTCTCCAGAGGAGCTGACGAGTGACCTCGAGCAGTTCGCACACATCCTGCGCCGCCGAAGACATCATCTTGCGGCAGAAGGAGGCAGACCACCGCATCGCCAACAGCTTGCAGTTCCTCGCCGCCATGTTGCGCCACGAGAGCCGGCAGATGACATCCGTCGAGACGGCACGCGATGCGCTGATATCCGCGGCCAGTCGGCTCGCGGCGATGGCGCGGGTGCACCGGGAGCTTGCGAACAACGTCTCCGACGAGGAGGTGGCGCTGAGCGAGGTGCTCGCGCCGCTTTGTGCGGATATCTCCGAGATCATCCGGGCTGCCATCGAGGTGAAGTGCGGCGCCGTGACCGTGGACGGGCACGAGGCGGGGCAGATCGGCGTGCTTCTGAATGAGCTTGCCATGAACGCGGTCAAGCACGCCTCGCCGGACGGCCGGAGCGTGGTGGTGACGCTCGAGGCTGACCGCCTGGAGGACGGACGCCTGCGCCTCGTGGTGCGCGACAACGGCGATGGACTGCCGGCGGGCTTCCGGCTGGACGATGCAGCGGGGCTGGGGCTGAGCATCGTTATCTCCACCGTCGAAAGACTGGACGGATCGATCGACGTCCTCACCGACGGCGCCGGAGCGGGCTTCAGAATTCTGCTGCCCCGCCGGGCAGACGGTCAGGCTGCCAGCTTCCCAGAAGCCTGACATACTCCGCCTCGGGAACCCCGTAGGAGCCTTTCGCCTCCTGCTCCAGCCCCGCCCGGTCGAGCACGATGATCTCGCCACGATTGGCGCGGATCAGTCCCTTGCCTTCAAGCAGGTGGGTGCCCACCGTGACGCCCGCGCGACGCACGCCGAGCATGATCGACAGGAACTCGTGGGTCAGCGCCATGCGGTCGCCGCCGATCCGGTCGTGGCACATGAGCAGCCAGCGCGCGAGCCGCTCCTCCAGCTTCGCCTGCCCGTTGGAGAAGGCGGTGTAGGTCACCTGGACGAGCAGCGTCAGCACGTAGAGCAGCAGGTGGCGGTGCAAAGCGGGACTTTCTTCGAGGAGGCCGCGCAGGACGCCGGTCTCGATCGCCAGCCCGTGGCCGGGGATCTGGATCACGACCTCGCTCGGGTTGTCGACGCTGCCAAGGACGACGGAGACGCCGGACATTCCCTCGGACCCGAACAGGCCGGCCTCGATCCGCCGCTTGCCATCGCCGACCGCGAGCATCGAGCCGACGCCGGTGAGAGGAAAGATGACGCGCGTGACCGGATCGTCGACCGCCTCGACCACCAGCCCCCGCCCGAGCGTCACCGGCTCGAGATGAGGCACGAGCAGCGCCTGAGCTGCATCCGGCAGGGTTCTGAGCAGGTTGTTCTGCTCCGGCGCATAAGGGCTGACGGCCATCGGTTCTGCTCCTGCGAAGGCAAGAGCACATGAAGCGGTCTCCCAGCCAACCATGCCAAATGTCCGTGCGGTTGGTCGGCGAAGCGTGCCACGGCCGGAGGCGCGCGTCTACGCGGGGTGCGGTAGCGTACCGTCTAGCGTGATGCGTCGCCGGGAGAGGGCTGCCGGGTCCGCGCGCGCAAGATCAAGGTGACGGGAGCGCCTGCCAGTGACGGCGCGAGGGTCTCGGCGATTTCGAAAGCGAGGGTGCAGGGCGCGCCCCGGTGATCGCGGAGCGTCAGGCGGCAGCGACCGAGGGCGGCGATTGTCTCGCGCAGCTGGATGTGCAGGCCGTCGGCGTCGGCACGGCTGAAGAGCGACAGGCGCCACTCGCCGCCCTGCTCGTCGGAGATCACCACGTGGTCCTGCTCCTGATTGGACCCGGGCCCGAAGCGAACCGACACGGGGAGATCCAGCTCCCGCTGCAGCGCGCGGGCAACGACTTTCTCGCGTTCTGACATGCCCTCCCTTTCGCCGGGGGATGATCGAGTCGAGTAACCAGCTATTCCCCTCCGATGGATCGGGCAATCCAGCGTGCAAAAGCGTACACACGCGGCGGGCTTTCCGATCTGGCAGGTGCTATGGCCCGCCAGCCAGCGAGCCGACGATCGCCAGGACCAAAGCGTCGAGATCGATTTCTCCGTCGACCGCAAGCCGGCTGCCAGCTTGGAACAGGTTGAAGTTGCACTCGGGATCTTCAGACTGCCGCTGTAGCTCGGTCAGAATCGCGTCTTGAACTTGCTCTTCCACGCTGTGCTCCTTTCGCTTCCGCGTCGACGCGGGCCGCCCGTTCCGGAACCGGACCGCGTCCACTGCAGACGCTTGTCCAACCGGCTGATGCGTCTCGCGTTCCCCTCGGCGGTTCAGTCGACGAAACGGCCGGGAGCGAAGGCGTGCGCTTCTTCAGCTCGTGAGATACGGACAAGCGCCCCGGAACATTTCTTCCGTCCGCCCCGTTCCCCCTGCGTCATCGCGGATTCGGCCTGACCGGTTTTAACGCATCTTGGCGAAGGGGCCTTCCATGGGGTCTGAGGCGCGCGGTTATCCTCCCTTCGACGTGCCGAAGCGCGTCGCCGACGGAGTCTGGATCGTTGACGCGAAGCCGATCCACGCCATGGGACTCGCGCTGCCCGCGCGCATGACCGTCGTCCGTTTGACCGATGGCAGCCTGTGGCTTCACTCGCCCACTCCGTTCAGCCCGGAACTGCTCGCGCGCCTGGAGGAGTTGGGGCCGGTGCGGCACCTCGTGGCGCCGACGATAGGGCACTGGAAGTTCCTGCAGGCTTGGCAACGGCATTGTCCGGGGGCGACTTGCTGGGCCGCACCGAACCTGCGCCGCCGGCTTCAGGTCAGGGCGTCCGGCGTCCGCTTCGACCACGACCTCGGCGACACGCCGCCCGACGATTGGTCCAGCGACCTGCGGCAGACCGTCGTGCCGGGCGGCGGAGGATTTCGTGAGGTTGCCTTCTTCCATCCCCCGACCCGAACCGTGGTGCTGACCGATCTCGTCTCGAACCTCGAGCCTGATCGCGTTCCGCCGGCCACCCGTCTCTACGCCCGGCTCACCGGTACGCGCGCCCCGGAAGGCTCGACCCCGACATACCTGCGCGCGAGCCTGCTCCTGCGCCGACGCGATGCCGCCGCCGCGTGCGGGCGTCTCGTCGGGTGGGAGCCGGAGCGGGTGATCTTCGCGCACGGGAAGTGGTTCGAGACGGACGGCGCGCGCGAGCTGAAGCGTGCGCTCGCCTGGCTTCTCGACCGGGGATGAACACGGGTACGCACAGTGCCACAACCCGGCCCGGTCAGGGGCCTCCGGACGCGGTCTTCGACATCTCTGGCACTTTGAATGAACAGGAGCCGCCCGAAGGTGTTGAGGAGTCGCCGGCTTCATCGGCATTCGAGGAGGAGCACATGGTCGACCGTCCGAAGATGCAGGATCCAAGGAAGCAGTATCCCGCGCCGCCGTTTCCAAAGCAGCCACAGCAGGCCCCGGGTCTCGCCCGGCGGCTGGAGCCTCCGGCCGACCACGGCGAAGAGAGCTACAAGGGCTCCGGCAAGCTCGAGGGGCGCAAGGCGCTTGTCACCGGCGGCGATTCCGGCATCGGGCGCGCCACTGCCATCGCCTATGCGCGCGAGGGGGCGGATGTCGCGATCTCCTTCCTTCCCGACGAGCAGCCGGACGCCGACGAGGTCATCGCCCTCATCGAGCAGGCGGGACGCAAGGCCGTCGCTCTGCCCGGCGACGTGAGCGAGGAGCGATACGCGCGGGAGCTGCCGAAGCGGGCGGCCGATGAGCTCGGCGGGCTCGACATCCTCGTGGTGAACGCCGGCCACCAGAAGTTCTTTCCCTCGTTCGACGAGCTCACGAGCGACGACTTCGACACGACCATGCGGACGAACCTCTACGCGCTCTTCTGGACGACGCAGGAGGCGGCCAGGATCATGCCCCCGGGCGCATCCATCATCACCACCGCCTCCGTGCAGGCCTACGACCCCTCAACCACCATCATGCATTATGCCACCACCAAGGCCGGGATCGTCGCCTTCACGAAGGCGCTGGCCTCGGAGCTGATCGACAAGGGCATCCGCGCCAACTCCGTCGCGCCCGGTCCCATCTGGACGCCCCTCAACCCGAGCGGCGGGTCCTCGCAGGAGAAGGTGGAGAGCTTCGGCGGCGGAAGCACATTCGGGCGTCCGGGCCAGCCGGTGGAGCTCGCTCCGGTCTACGTGCTCCTGGCCTCGCAGGAAGGCAGCTACATCACCGGAGAGGTCTACGGCATCACGGGCGGCGCCGGCATCGCCTGAGCAGCAGCGCGAAGCGGCTCTCGAGCCGCTTCCAGACTGCAGCTCCAGGCTCGAGGCAGAACCGGCCGACGTGATGCGGATGCGGTTCTGGGAGAAAAGCCCTCGGCCAGGTCGCCCGGGGGGTTAGCCATGCGGCCCGGCATATTGGCCGCCCGTGTAGAAGTCAGTGAGTTCGCGAGCAAATTGCTGGTAGAGTTCGTGAACTTCGTCGATGTCGGGCACCTCGACTTCGTCGATGCGCGTCAGGAACGGGCAATTCACGACCGCGACGGCTCGGTTCTCCTGATCCAGAACGGGGTAGGCCAGGTTCGTGATACCCATGAGCGTGGCCGATGGCATACGTTCGAAGCCCCGTTCCCGGACCCGCGCGACATGCTCCATGAACGCCGTCCGATCGATCGGTGGCTCGCCTTCGGCAAGTCGATGTCGGTCGAGCAACTCCTCGACCTCGGCATCGGTTCGGAAGGCTGCCAGAACGCGCCCGGTCCCGGTGTTTCCCAGGCCGATCGAGATGCCGGTCCGTAGCGCCAGGCCCCAGTTTCCCGGAGATCCGACGGAGGCGACGACGACAATGTCGCCGTCGCTTTCCATCGCGATGTGGCACGCCTGCCAGGCCACCCGGGTCAGAGCCCGCATCTTCGGTGCCGCGACCTCCAGCAGCCTCTGGATCGGGGGCTGGCGCTGGGAGACTGCGAACATCTTCAGCGATAGCGAATAGAGGTCTCCTTCGGAGCGGCGAACGACGTAGCCACGGCGCACCAGAGTGGAGAGCATCCGGTAGATCTCACCCTGGGAACGCTCCAGGGCCTTCGCGATCTCGACCTGGGTCATGCCGTCCATGTTCAGCGACAGCAGTTCGACGATATCCAGACCCTTCTCGAGCGCCGGCGCCCGGTACTTCTCTTCCTTGCCAGCCATCAGTCGGTCCTAGGTCCCTTTCTCGGCATTTCTCAGGCTCCCGGGGCCTCGGCAGTGGCAACCGGTACTCCACCAAAGCCCGGGGCTTCATCTCGATCGAGACCCCGGGTCTGCTCGGCGCGACGCAGGCGCCGTTCCGATCTCACGGGGATCGACGAAACGCTCGTGGAGATGATCCACGAACTCGATCCGGCGGCTGTCCTTTTCGGTAGAGATGGCCACGTAGTCAATCATCGACATGTGCTGCACGTATTCGCACGGGCCGAGAACCCGGGCCGAAAGTGCCTCGATCGCGGCTAGCCGGGAGTTCGTCCCGGCAGGCAAGCGTCATCCCGGGGGCACGCCCTAACGCGTCCGGTACCGCCAGAGCTTCGGTTTCCGAGAGTGCCCGAGTCCCGAAGGCCGAGGCCAGGGCTTCGCCTTGTTTCGCTAAGGATCGATCACGCCCGCGGCCTGCGCTCCGATCAAAGTGAATCTGGCTTGACCATCCACAAGCTTCGATGCATGGTTCGTCCACGGATAAAATATTCACCAACAAATCCCCGTCGATGACGGTGGCGTGTTGGCCAAGGGAGGACGACGCAGATGACCCACTCCGGACTGGGCTCAAATCTTGGCAACCTGTGGCGGCTTTCTTCGGCCAGGACGCGGTCGATCTCGCCGGAGAACTTCACCGGCGAGAAAGGCAAGGGCGGCATGGCGACCGAGGGGACCGGCGCCGGTCCGTCCCGAGATCTGGGTCGTGGCTGGAAGGTCTCGCCCTCGATCGACATGGCTGCCGGCGAGACCCGGACGCTGGCCGAGATCGAGGGGCCGGGGGCGATCCAGCAGATCTGGTGCGTGGTCTCCCAAGTGCCGTGGCGCGACTGCATCCTGCGGATTTATTGGGACGGCCAGGACAACCCGTCGGTGGAATGCCCGCTCGGCGACTTCTTCGCGTCAGGCTGGAACCGCTATGCCCAGATTTCGTCGCTGGCGGTCTGCGTGAATCCGGCGCGGGCGTTCAACTGCTACTGGGAAATGCCCTTCCGCGAGCGCTGCCGGGTGACTCTGGAGAACCGCTCGCCCGACGAGATGACGATCTACTACCAGATCAACTACGTGCTCACGGAGGTTCCCGAAGACGCGGCTTACTTCCACGCTCAGTTCCGCCGCAACAACCCGCTGCCCTACATGGAGGATCACACGATCCTGGACGGGGTCCGCGGTCAGGGCACCTATGTCGGCACCTACATGGCCTGGGGTGTCAACAATAACGGCTGGTGGGGCGAGGGCGAGATCAAGTTCTTCCTCGACGGCGACCAGGAATGGCCGACGATCTGCGGCACCGGGACCGAGGACTATTTCTGCGGCGCCTACAATTTCGACGTCGGCGCGATGGACCCCGATCAGAAGAACGCCTACCGCGAGTTCACCACGCCCTATGCGGGCATGCCGCAGGTGATCCGGCCCGACGGGGTCTACGACAGCCAGACCCGGTTTGGCATGTACCGCTGGCACATCACCGATCCGATCCGCTTCGAAACCGATCTCAAGGTGACGATCCAGGCGCTCGGCTGGCGCGGCTGGCGTAGCAATGAAGAGCGCCGTTATCTGCCGCTGCAGGACGATATTGCCTCGGTCGCCTTCTGGTACCAGACCCTGCCGACGGCGCCGTTCCCCGAACTTCCCTCCCGCGACGACCTGCAGGTCAACTGAAGCCCCATGCGACTTGTCAATTTCATAGCCGGGCGGATCGCGGTCTACGTGATGGTGCTGGCGGTCGGGATGACGATCCTGTTCTTCGTCCCCCGCTTCGCCCCCACAGACCCGGTCGACGCGATGCTCGCCAAGATCGCCGTGCAATCGGGGTACATGGACGCCAGCCAGGTCGATGCGCTGCGCGCCTCGCTGTCGGACACGTTCGGGCTCGATGGCTCCCTGCTCGAGCAGTACGGCGCGTTCTTGCGGCGGGTCTTCGTCGAGTTCGACTTCGGCCCGTCGCTGTCGATGTACCCGACCCCGGTGATGGAGCTGATCAGCAACGCGCTGCCCTGGACCTTCGGGCTCTTGTTCTCGGC
Source organism: Oceanicola granulosus HTCC2516 (assembly GCF_000153305.1). Classification (GTDB taxonomy): domain Bacteria; phylum Pseudomonadota; class Alphaproteobacteria; order Rhodobacterales; family Rhodobacteraceae; genus Oceanicola; species Oceanicola granulosus. Next base: position 47,570 of record NZ_CH724111.1, on the reverse strand, counting down.
GACCATCATCGCCTGGGTGCTCGGCAACTTCGTCGGGCTGCTGGCGGGGTGGAAGCCCAACAGCAACGCCGGCCGGGCGATGGAGGGGCTGGCGATCTGCCTCTACCCGATCCCCTACTACATCGTCGCGCTGATCCTGTCGGTGCTGTTCTCCTACGTCTGGGCGATCTTTCCGCTCACCACCACGATCCGCGGCGCGCCCTGGAGTTGGGACCTCGTCCGCAGCATCGTCTGGAACAGCTTCCTGCCGGCGATGGCGATCGTGATCACCACCTTCGGCTGGTGGATCATCTCGGTGAAGGCGCAGACCCAGGCGCTCAAGGAAGAGGAGTTCGTCCGCTACGCCCGGCTCAAGGGGCTGAGCGACGCCCGTCTGCTGGGGCGCTACATCCTGCCCAACGCGCTGCTGCCGCAGATCACCTTCCTGGCGCTGCAGATCGGGCTGATGTTCAACGGCTCGCTGATCACCGAGATCATCTTCGACTACCCCGGGCTCGGCCTGCTGATCTACAAGGCGGTGCTCCAGGGCGACTACAACCTGCTCATGGGCACGATCAGCCTGTCGATCGTCGCCGTCGCCACCGCGACGATGATCATCGACTTCCTGTACCCGCTCATCGACCCCCGCATCAGGCACGGCTGACATGAGAGCGCTGTTCCAAGACAACCCGTTCCGCCTCTACATCGGCCTCGCGCTGCTGCTGATCGTCAGCGCCATCGGGCTGGTCCTGCCGTGGTTCACCCCGGTCGACCCGCTCGAATGGTACACCGCGCCGCGCAACCAGGGGCCCTCGGGCGCGCATCCGCTGGGCACCACCTCGCTCGGCCAGGACATCTTCTGGCTGCTCACCTGGGCGGTGCGCAACTCGCTGATCCTCGGCGTCTCGGTGGCCTTCCTGTCGACCCTGATCGGCGTCTTCCTCGGCCTGACCGCCGGCTATGTCGGCGGCGGGCTCGACCGGTTTCTGTCGTTCCTGATGGACGCGCTGATCTGCATCCCGACGCTGCCGATCCTGATCCTGCTGGCGGCGCTGTTCGGCGGCCAGCTCAGCCTGGTCGCGGCCGGGGTGGCGCTGGTGGTGTTCAACTGGCCGTTCCCGGGCCGCCAGGTGCGGGCGGTGGCGCTGTCGATGCGCGAGCGCGAATTCGTCAACGTGGCCTGGTTCAGCGGCGAGCGGCGCTCGCGGATCCTGACCCGCCACATCTTTCCCTACATCGCCGGCTGGTCGGCGGCGAACTTCATCAACACCGTACTCGTGGCCATCGCCACCGAATCCGCGCTCGCCGTGATCGGGCTGTCGAGCGCCAGCCAGGCCACCGTGGGAACGATGATCTACTGGGCTCTCAAGTACCAGGCGCTGCTCGGCGAGCGCTACATCTGGATCGGCGCGCCGGTGGTGGTCATTGTCGCCCTCTTCATCGGCCTGTTCCTGATGTCCTCGGGGCTGGCGATGCGGTCCTCGGAGCGGAGGATGAGCATATGATCGAGGTCGACAACGTCACTCTCGGCTACGGCAGCCGCAACTTCATCACCGCCGTCGACGGCGCCAGCATGACCATCGGCCGCAACGAGATCGTCGGCGTCGCCGGCGAGTCGGGCAGCGGCAAGTCGACCCTGATGCGGGCGATCTACGGCGACTTCTCCACCGGGCTGCGGCTGCGCTCGGGGCGGATCACCGCGACCTTCCCGGACCGTGCGCCGATCGATTGCAGCGAGATGCGCAAGACCTGGTGGCAGGACATCTCCTACGTGCCGCAAGGCTCGATGTCGGTGCTGAACCCGCTGATGAAGGTGCACAAGCAGCTCATCGACGGGCTGCCCAAGCACAAGCGCAAGGGCGACCGCCGGGCGATCCGGCGCGACCTCGAGACCTTCCTCGCCGGGCTCGACCTCGACCCGTCGGTGCTCGACGCCTACCCGCACCAGCTCTCGGGCGGCATGCGCCAGCGGGTGCTGGTGGCGATCGCCTCCTATGTCGGGCCGCACCTGATCCTCGCCGACGAGCCGACCACCGCGCTCGACGTGGTGGTGCAGAAGCGGATCCTGCTGATGCTGGTCGAGATCCAGCGCCGGCTCGGCAACACGCTGGTCCTGGTGAGCCACGATCTCGGCGTCCATTACCAGATCGCCGACCGGCTGATCATCATGTTCAAGGGCGAGGTGGTCGAGACCGGGCCCACCGACGAGATCTTCGCCAATCCCAAGCACGAATACACCCAGCGTCTGATCGGCTCGCTGCCGCGGCTCGGTACTCGCAAGTCGACGGTCACGGCGCTCCGGAGGGCGACGCCATGACGGAACCGAACGTGCTCGAGATGACCGGGCTCACCCGGTTGTTCCGCAAGGGCGGCGGCCTGTTCGGCGGCAAGTCCTTCGCCGCGGTGGACGACGTCACCTTCACCCTTCCGGCCGAGCCTTGTGTCTCGTCCATCGTCGGCGAGAGCGGCAGCGGCAAGACCACGCTGGCGCGGATGCTGCTGCGGCTGGTGACCCCGACCAGCGGCGAGATCCGCCTGCTCGGCCGTCCGGTCCACGGCCAGAAGACCGAGCGCATCGACGACATGAGCTTCCGCCGGCAGGTGCAGCCAATCTTCCAGAACCCGTTCGAGGCGTTCAGCGCCTACCTGCCGGTGATCGACTACCTGCGCGCCACCGCCCGCAACCTCGAGGTCGCCGAGGGCGCAAGGGCGGTCGACGCCGAGGTCGACCGGGCGTTGCGGATGGTGGGGCTGTCGCTGGCGCGGGTGGAGGGCAAGTTCATCCGCCAGTTCTCCGGCGGCGAGCTGCAGCGGATCAGTGTCGCCCGCGCCCTGATCCCGCGGCCGCGGCTGATCGTGGCCGACGAGCCGGTGAGCATGGTCGACGCCTCGCTGCGGATGTCGATCGTGAACATCTTCAAGCGGATCAAGGACGAGGAAGGCATTTCCTTCGTCTACATCACTCACGACCTGTCGACCGCTTATTACCTGTCGGACCGGGTCTCGATCATGAACAAGGGCCGGATCATCGAGAGCGGCACCCCCGCCGACGTGCTCGACGATCCCGCAGAGGCCTACACACAGGAACTGATGAACGCGGTGCCGCGGGTCAACGACCGCTGGCCCGAGATCGACCGTCTCAAGGCGGCCTCCGTGCCGGCCTGACCAAGGAACGACCCCGAAATCTCTTGGCATTCGAGGAGGAGAGTATGCAGAGAGTTCATTCCAACGGCCGGCCCGTCCGGGCCCGCCTGGCCCGACTGGGCACCGCGGCGACGCTGGCCCTGATCGCCGGCACCGCCACTGCGCAGGAGATGACCGACGTCGGCACCCCACGGGCCGACACGCTCATCGTCGACATGCTGGGCGCCCGGGTCAGCAACCCGACCAACATGAACATGTACCAGCAGGGGGTCATTCTCGGCCAGGGCCTGCACCAATTGGCACTGTCGCTGCTGTGGGACATCGATACCGCCGCCGGCGAACAGATCCCGGTCCTCGCAGATGCGATGCCGGAACCGCTCAACGACGACTTCACCCGGTTCCGGGTACCGCTCAAGCAGGGGATCACCTGGTCGGATGGCGAGGACTTCACCGCCGACGACGTGATCTTCACCGACCAGATGATCCGGAATACGCCCGAGCTCGCGTTCAGCGCGGCCTATACCGACGTGATCGCCTCGATGACCAAGGTCGACGAGCACACGATCGAGATCGAAACCACGCGCCCGACCCCGCGGCTGTCCGTGGTGCTCGGTTCGGTGATCTACGGCAACTCGTTCTACGTCGTGCCCCAGCACGTCTGGGAGGGTGAGAACGCCGCCACCTTTACCAACTTCCCGCCGGTGACGATCAGCGCTTACGAGTATTCCGAGCACGACCCCAACGGCTCGTGGTTCCTCTGGGAGAAGCGTGACGATTGGCAGAACACCGACATCGGCCAGATGGTCGGCGAGCCGGAGCCTGACTACGTGCTGTTCCGCACCTACGGCACCGAGGAGCGCCGGGTGCTGGCGATGGCCAACAACGAGATGGACATCCTGACCGACATCTCGCCGCAGTCGCTCGACATCCTTCTCAACCAGAACGAGAACGTCCGCGCCTGGTTCCCGGATTTCCCCTACGCCAACCTCGACGATCCCTGCGAAAGGGGGATGCACTTCAACACCGCGGTCGCGCCCTACGACATGTGGCAGACCCGCTGGGCCTTGGCGCTCGCCATCGACATCGAGCGGGCCTCGATCGCGACCTTCGACGGGATGATGCGGGCCTCGCCGCTTGGGGTGCCGCCGACCGAAGTGCTGCAAAACACCTACCACGAGCCGATGACCGAGTGGCTCACCGAGTTCGAACTCGAAGACGGCTACAAGCCGTTCAATCCGGACTTCGCGACGGAGATGGCCGAGCGGCTGCGCTCGGAAGGAATCGACAACATCCCCGAGGACCCCGAGGCTCAACGCGAGCTGTTCGGCGTCGGCTGGTGGAAGCACGACCCCGCGCAGGCCGAGAAGCTCTTGCTCGACGCCGGCTTCACCAAGGACGGTGACACCTGGATGACGCCCGACGGGACGCCCTGGACCATCACCCTCTTCGCCCCGGGCGGGTTCGAGGTGCAGTCCGAACGGCTCGCCTACGCAGTGGCCAACGAGTGGACGCAGTTCGGGGTCCCGACGCAGGTCCAGCCGATGCCGGCCGGCGCCTTCTTCACCGCCGAGAACGCCGGCAGCCATGAGGTCGGCTCCTACTGGGCGGCCGCCTGTGCGATCATCCCCGATGTCTTCGTCAACCTGGAGGGCTGGCACGAAGACTACATCCGCGAGATCGGCGTGCCCGCGTCCGCCAACAGGGGCCGCTACGCCAATCCCGAGCTGTCGGCCCTGATCGATCGCCTCCGCGAGGTTCCCCCGGACCATCCCGAGATCACCGAACTCGGCACGGAGATTCTGAAGGTCCTCGTCGAGGGGATGCCGGCGATCAACATGTTCGGCACGTCGAAGTTCGTCCCGGTCAACGAGACCTACTGGACCAACTATCCGACTGCGGAAAACTACTACGAAGGTCCCTGGTGGTGGTGGTCGAACTTCAAGTTCATCACCGCCCAGCTCGAGCCCGCCACCGCGGCCGAGTAGGCCCGGGCGCGCCTTCCCGCCACTCGGCGGGTGCACGGCGGCAAGGTTTCTTGCCGCCGTGTGTCCGGGCAAGCCCACGGAAGTCGTGCGGGTCATCGACCGACGCCGTCCCGATCACCATGACCTGTCCGGCCTCGTGACCCAGGCCGGGCTGCACGCCGCCTGCAGCCACGCGTGCTGGCGCGAACCACCGATGCGCTGCCGAGACTCCAGCGTTTCCAGAGACATGCATCCAAGCGTACCAGACCAGTAACAAGGACGACCCCCATGCGTTTCCGCCAGGTCCATCTCGATTTCCATACCTCCGGCAAGATCCCGGGCATCGGCAGCCGGTTCGATCCGGCTGATTTCGCCCGAACCTACAAGCAGGCCCACGTGAACGCCGTGAACGTGTTCGCCAAATGCCATCACGGCTATTCCTATCACCCCACCGAGGTCGGCGAGATGCACCCGCATCTCGAGTTCGACCTTCTGCGCGCCCAGGTCGACGCGCTGCAGGCCGAAGGCATCAAGGCGCCGATCTACCTCTCCGCGGCGTGGGACGAACTGGTGGCGGCGAAACATCCGGACTGGCGCATCCTCAGCCCGGATGGCGGCAATCCGATGTTCCACGGCGAAGAGGCCGGCGGGGGCTGGAAATTCATGGATCTCAGCTCGCCCTATGTCGACTACCTCGTTGCGCAGATCGAGGAGGTCGCGCGGCTGTTTCCGAACCTCGACGGGCTCTGGATCGACATATGTCACCAGTTGCAATCCGTCAGCCCCTCGGCGCTGGCCGGCATGGAGGCCGCCGGCCTCGACCCGCAACGGGAAGCCGACCGGATCGACTTTTCCGAGCAGACGGCACTGAGCTTTTACGGCCGCGTTCGCGCCATTGCCGATCGTGCCGGTGTGCCAGTCTTCTTCAACCTCGGCCATCTGCGCCGGGGACGGGCCGACGTGCTGCGCAAGTATTTCACCCATCTCGAGATCGAGTCCCTGCCGACCGCGAACTGGGGATACGAGCATTTCCCCGTCAGCGCCCGCTACCTGGAGCCGCTGGGAATGGACTACCTCGGGATGACCGGGAAGTTCCATCACATGTGGGGCGAGATGGGCGGCTACAAGAAACCCGAAGCCCTCATCTACGAATGCGGCACGATCCTGGCGCAGGGCGCGCGGGTCTGCATCGGGGACCACCTGCATCCCTCGGGCCGGATCGATCCGTCAACGTACAAGGCGATCGGCCAGGCCTATGAGTGGATCGAGGCGCGGGAGCCATGGTGCGAAGGCACCACGAACCGGGCCGAGATTGGCGTGATCAGCGTCGAAGCCATGGAAAGGCCCAGCTACGCGGACCGCCCGGCCCATAGCTGCCCGGCCGACGACGGCGTGGTCCGCGTGCTGATGGAGTCGCGGTTCACCTTCGATCTTCTGGACGAAGACAGCGATCTCGCTCCCTACCGGCTGGTGATCCTGCCCGATCTCGTGCGTATCGACGACGCGCTGAAGGCGAAACTCGATGCCTATCTCGCGCAGGGCGGGCGCCTTCTGCTGACAGGGGCCAGCGGGATCGACGGTGAGACGATGCATTTTTCGGCAGGCGCCGAATGGCACGGCACCTCACCGAACAAGGGCGGCGATTACGGCCTTCCGATCCCGGATCTGCGCGCAGGCTTCGTCGATGAACCGCTGTTCTACTACATGCCCGCCGAGCGCTTGACCGTCACCACCGGCGAAAGCCTCGGCGCGGTCTACGAGCCCTATTTCGACCGTGGCGCCGATTTCAGCGGCCACCTGAACACGCCTGCGCAGCCGGATCCGAGCGACTATGCCTTCGGCACCCGCGAAGGGGCCGTCACGCGCCTGGCCTTCCCGGTCTTCTCAGCCTACCACCATGCCGGCGCTGTGGCGATGCTGGAGATCGCCGCCCGGGTCATCGACGCCTCCCTCGGCCGCGACCGGATGATCCGCTCCGACCTGCCCACCGCGGCCCGCGCGACGTTGCGCGCGATGCCGGACGGCAAGGGCGATGTCCTGCACCTGCTCTACGCAACGCCGGTCCTGCGCGGCGTGCTGCGGCAGGACCCGGTGCAGCCGATCCAGGACATCGTGCCGCTGCGGGATGTTTCGCTCGACATCGAGGCCAGGAATGTCACGTCGGTTCGCCTTGTTCCCGAGGGCACCGCGCTCGACTTCCAGTCGGACGGCGATCGGCTCCGCTTCCAGGTGCCGGTGATCCGGGCCCATCAGATGGTGGAGATCCTCTGACGCTCGTTGGGGTAGGGGAAGCCGATACGCGGAACAGCAGCGGCTTCCCCGACCTTCGGTCGTGCTGGGAGAGCGGTCGTGCGCGACTGTGAACCTGGTGGTGTTGGACGGAAGGCGTCATCGGGTCGGATGAAACGCCGTTCCCCGACCCAGGCGGCCGGGCATCATCGTCGGTCGAACGGGCCTTGCGGTAGGCGTTCTTTTCCTTGTAGGTTCAAGGGTGCGACAGGGTCCGCTACCTCAGGGTCATCATCTCGTCTCTGAAGGCCTCTGCCGGTGTTCTCCAGCCGAGACATTTCTACGGGGTTCCGTTAAGGCGGTCGCAGATCGCCTTCATATTGCGATTTGAGAGCGCCGCCAGGGCGTGTCCCGTGGCAGGTAGCGCCGGGCGCGCTTGTTCAGGTTCTCGACCGATCTCTTCTGCCAGGGCGCCTGCGGATCGCAGAACCAAACCTCGGTACCGATCCCGGGCTTCAGCTTTCGCCAACTGCGGAACTCGATCCCGCGGTCGAAGGTGATCGAACGACGGGCAGGCTGGGGCAGGGGTTCCATGACCGTCATGAGTCGGTTCATCAGATGCGTCGTACTCCGGTCGTTGTTCCGGAACAGGACGGCAAAGCGGGTTTTGCGCTCGACCAGAGAGGCGATGTTGGCATTGCCCTAGGCGCGTTCAAAGATCATCAGGTCACCTTCCCATTCGCCGAAGGTCTCGCGGGTTTTCACATGGTCCGGCCGCTGATGGATCGAGCGGTCAGGCGGGAAAACAAGGCCTCGCGGCCTGCGGCCATAACGCGGGCGGCGCTTTTTTCTTCGGCTGGGCAGATGGCGGGCGAGCTCGTTCGACCGACCTTCCGAGCCGTAGACATAGGCGTAGATCGTCTCGTGGCTTACTCGCTGAGGCTGGCCCTCGAACCCAAGACGACCGGCAATCTGCTCCGGTGACCAGCCTGCCTTCAGCTGCGCGATCACCGCCTCGCGCAAGTCCGGCAGCCGCACCAGCTTGCTGCGCCTGGCCCGCCGGTTCGAAGCGGTCTTCTGGGCGACCATCCCATAATAGCCGTTCAGATATGGCAGCTCTTCGTCGAGAAAGCGTTGTGCTTGATCTCCCGGTAGACGCTCGACCTATGCCGGCCGAGCTCCGTGGCGATCCTGCTGACCGGCGTCTTCGCATTCAGCATGTCCTCGATCAGGCGACGTTCACGCAGATCCAGTCCGGTGTGGGCCATCTTCCTTCTCCTTGCTTTCCAGCAAGATAGGGAATTTGTCGCAAGCCAGATTAGAATGTGCCAAGCTGCAAGTGCGAGGGCCGCTAAGGAATGTTATGTTGGATGCGCCCTGGTTGCGGGGCGCGGGCGACGGCCGGGTTCGATCTCAGGAGCCGGTGCCGGAATTCGGCTTGAGGACCTACTCGTCAAGTAGGGCTATACGCGCTCCATGAACAATGCGGAGCACAGTTGCGCGGGCGGCGGATGATCTGCCGCAACATCCCTATCGCGCTCGACCGGCCCAATATCGGTGACGCGCACGCGTTTCAAAGCGGCATGTATCTCCGCGCGACCACCCAATCATCGTCGGTATCGAACAGTTCGCCATCAGGCCGGCATTCGAGGTGACATGGCTGACAGGCCGACGATAGCGTCGTCGATCGCCCTTGTCCGGGCGCCAACGCCCGCCGACGTCACAGCCGGCGGGCGCGCTGCTCAGCGGATCGAGAAGCCGCGATAGTTGTCCGCCTTGATCTCGTTCATCTTCTCCATGTAGCCGCCCATGCCGCCCATGAACCACATGGAGGTGCGCGGCTTGCCGGGGATGTTGGCGCCGTTGATCCAGCTGTCTGTGACCTCGAACAGGGTTCCGGCCATGCCTTCTTGGCAGACCCTTACCCATTCCTCCTGGGCTTCGCGGCTGGTCTCGATCAGGCCCTCGCCCTCCTCGGCGGTCTGGATCATGTTGGTGAGGAACTTGACCTGCCACTCGTGCACCAGCGGCTGGCTGGTGAACGGGCTGAACGGGCCGAACACCATCAGCAGATTGGGGAAGTTGGCGATCGACATGCCGGCATAGGCGTGCGGGCCGTCGCTCCATTCGTCCTGCAGCCGCACGCCGTCGCGGCCGACGGTTTCGATCTTGAGGTAGTTGCCGGTCATCGCGTCGAAGCCCGTCGCCATGATCAGCACGTCGAGTTCTACCTCCTCGCCGCCCACCATCACGCCATTCTCGGTGAAGCGCTCGATCGGGTTGGCCTTGACGTCGTGGAGGGTGACGTTGTCGCGGTTGTAGGTCTCGTAATAGTGGTCGGCGGCGAGCGGGCGCTTGGCGTAGTACTCCTTTGGGGTGAGCTTACGCGCGGTCTCGGGGTCCTTCACGATCGAGTCGATCTTTGACTTGATGAAGTCGGTCGCGGTCTTGTTGGCCTCCGGCGTCACCGGGATGTCGGAGAAGGTCTCGAGCATGAAGGCGAAGCCGTTGCCCTTCTGCCAGGCCTCCTCGTAGACGCGCTGGCGCTCGGCCTCGGAGACCTCGAGCGCCGACACCGTGCTCTCGTCGAAGCCGAACACCGCGGCGGTGGACAGCGCCCAGTCGCGGAAGCCCTCGGGGTCGCGCTTGATCTTCTCGCGGGTCTCCTTGGGGAACGGGCCGACGCCGAGCGGCACCACCCATTGCGGGGTGCGCTGCAGCACGTGCAGGTGGCCGACCTTGTCGGCGATGCTGGTGATGATCTGGATGCCGGTGGAGCCGGTGCCGACGACGCCGACGCGCTTGCCGGCGAGGTCGGGCTCGTCGCGGGGCCACTTCGAGGCCAGAAGCACCTCGCCCTTGAACTTGTCGCGGTCAGGGAATTGCGGCGCGTAGGACGAGGACAGCAGGCCGACTGCCTCGATTACGTATTTCGCCGTCACCGTCTCGCCGGCCTCGGTGGTGAGGCGCCAGCGGCGGGCCTCCTCCTGCCACTCCATCTTGGCGATGCGGGTGTTGAAGTTGATCGCCTCCTTCAGCCCGTGCTTGTCGGCGACCGCGTTGAGGTATCCGAGCACCTCCTCCTGCTTGGCGTAGCGCTCGGACCATTCCCAGTTCTGGAACATGTCCATGTCGAAGGAATAGGTGTAGACGGTGGACTCGGTGTCGACCCGGCAGCCGGGATAGCGGTTCCAGTACCAAGTGCCGCCGACGCCGGACGCGTCGTCGAAGCCCTGGGCGTTCATCCCGAGCTCGTTCTTGACCCGGTGCAGCGCGTAGAGGCCTCCCACGCCCGCGCCGATTACCGCGACATCCAGTTTCCGTCCGTCGAGCTTGCTTGCTCCGTTGCCGTCCATGGTTGACCTCCCATTCAATCCCGTTTGCCGAAAGGCAGAGTCGGCGGCGCGCGATCGGGCGCAGCGCTGCGTCGGAAATGCTACTACCGTATTACGGTATTATCGTCAAGGTCGGAATGGCCGAGTGGCGTGTGCTGGCGCTCTTAGTAGGCAACGGGGCGACCTTGTGAGCAGTCGCCGACCACCGCGCCAATGGTCGAGAGCTTTTTCCGGCCGCCGTCGTGCCGCCCGCGGCCAGCGCCGGAATCGCCTTGCTATTAGGATAAGCCCGTATTACGGTATTATCAATGCACGGCACGAGGCAGTACGGAGCAATGAGCTCGCGGCTGCCGCGGAGCCATCGCGCCCACAGCCCAGGGATCGAACTATGCCCCCCAATTCGACGACATTGGCCGCCGCAGCGAACGTCGCGGTCGCGCTGCCCAGCGGACAGCTCTACATCGACGGCGCCTGGGTGGCCGGCGAGGGCGAATTCGAGGTGACCAACCCCGCCGACGGCAGTCGCGTCGGCGCGGTGGCGCACGCCACCTCGGCGCATGCACTGCGCGCGCTCGACGCCGCCGAGGCCGCGCAGGCCGCCTGGGGCCGCCTCGCGCCGCGGGCCCGGGCCGACCTGATGCACCGCGCCTACCGGCTGATGCTCGACCAGGAGGACGCCTTCGCGCGGATCATGACGCTGGAGAGCGGCAAGCCGCTCAGCGAATCCCGCGCCGAGTTCAAGCTGTCGGCCGACTTCCTGCTGTGGTTCGCCGAGCAGACCGCCCATGTCCACGGCAGCTACGCCGAGAGCTCGCACGGCGGCTTCCGGGTGATGGTGCACCACCAGCCGATCGGCCCCTGCCTGCTGATCACGCCGTGGAACTTCCCGCTGCTGATGATCGTGCGCAAGGCCGGCGCCGCGCTCGCCGCGGGCTGCACCGCGGTGGTCAAGACCGCCCAGGAGACGCCGTTCACCGGCGCGCTGTTCACCCAGGTGCTGCACGACGCGGGCTTTCCGTCCGGCGTGGTCAACTTGCTGCACACCCGCACCTCGTCCGAGATCTCGGCGCCGCTGCTCAAGGACCGCCGGATCCGCAAGGTGTCGTTCACCGGCTCCACCGGGGTCGGCGCGCTCTTGATGGAGCAGGGCGCGCGCAACATCGTCAATTGCTCGATGGAGCTCGGCGGCGACGGCCCCTTCGTGGTGCTCGACGACGCCGACATCGACCTCGCCGTCGCCCAGGCGGTGATCTGCAAATTCCGCAACGCCGGCCAGGCCTGCGTCGCGGCGAACCGGATCATCATCGACAAGAAGGTGGAGGCGGAGTTCACCGAGAAATTCATCGCCAAGGTGAAGGCGCTCACCGTGGGCAACGGGCTCGACGCGGTCGATGTGGGCCCGATGATCTCGGCGAAGCAGCGCGACGGGCTGGCGGCGACCCTCACGAAGCTCACCGAGGCCGGCGGCCGGACGCTGGCGGGGGGCAACCCGATCGCCGGGCCGGGCTATTTCTTCGAGCCGACGGTGGTGCGCTTCGAGGGGCCGAGCGAGGTGATGTGCTCCAACGAGCTATTCGCGCCGATCGCCACGATCTTCCCGGTGGACGGCGCCGCCGAGGCGATCGCGCTAGCCAACGACACCCAGTTCGGGCTCGCCTCCTACGTCTTCACCCGCGACATCTCGCGCGCCATCGGCTTTGCCGAGCGGCTCGCCTTCGGCATGGTGGGGATCAACCGCGGGATTATGGCCGACGCCGCCGCGCCGTTCGGCGGGACCAAGGCGTCGGGGATCGGCCGCGAGGCGGGACAGGACGGAATCTACGAGTTCATGGAGCCGAAATACATGGCCCTCACCGTGGCGGACGAGCTGTCGTGAGTCGCCTCGACAACGCCCTCGGGCTCGGCCTGGTGCGCCAGCCCAAGACCGTGCTCTTCGGCCCCGGCCAGCGCCGCCAGCTCGGCCGCCACGCCCGCCGCTTCGGCACCTCGGCGCTGATCGTCACCGACGAGCGAATGGCGACCACCGAGGACTTCGCGGCGATGAAGGCCGACCTCAAGGCGCAGGGGCTGCGGGTGGCGGTGTTCGACGCCGCCCTGCCCGACCTGCCGCGCCAGAACGTGCTCGACGTGGTCGCCGCCTGCGGCAGCGACCGGCCGGACGTGATCGTCGGGCTCGGCGGCGGCTCCTGCATGGACCTCGCCAAGGCGGCCTCGGCGGTGCTCGCCCATGGCGGCGACGTGCGCGACTATTTCGGCGAGTTCGCGGTGCCCGGCCCCTGCGTGCCGCTGATCACCATCCCCACCACCGGCGGCACCGGCGCCGAGGTCACCAGCCTCGCCATCGTCTACGACGACGTGGCGCGGATGAAGATGGCGATCGCCGACGCCCATATCGCGCCGGCGGTGGCGCTGATCGACCCCGAGCTGACGCTCACCTGCCCGCCCGGGCTCACCGCCGCCACCGCCGCCGATGCGCTCTCGCACCTGGTCGAGGGCTTTACCGTCAAGCCCAAGAACCCGAGCGCCGACGAGCTCGACCGCGAGATCTACGTCGGCAAGAACCGCATCACCGACATGTTCTGCCGCGAGGGGCTGCGGCTGATGGATCGATCGCTGGCGCGGGTGGTCGAGGTGCCCTCCGACCTCGCCGCGCGCAGCGACGTGATGTTCGCCGCCTATTGCGCGGGGATGGCGATCAACACCACCGGCACCGCCGCCGCCCACGCCATCCAGAGCCCGATGGCCGCCTTCGGCCACGCGCCGCACGGCTTCGGGGTCGGCGCGCTGCTGCCCTACGTGATGCGCTTCAACCTGCCTTACTGCACCGAGGAGTTCGCCGAGATCGGCGCGGTGCTGAACGTCGCCGACCCCGACGGGCCGGTCGAGGATCGGGCCCGGGCCGGGATCGCGCGGGTCGAGGCGCTGCTCGCGGCGGCGGGCAGCCCGCTCGACATCGCCGCGCTGGGGGTGACGGAGGCCGACCTCGACGAGATCGCCGCCTCCTCGGTCAAGGCGGTCCGGCTGGTGCGCAACAACCCCGCGCCGATGACGCCCGAGAGCGTCAAGGCCGTGCTCCGCCGCGCCCTCGCCGGCGACCGGAGCTGGTGGACCAGCCCCTGAGCCGCGGGGGCGCGTGCGCCCCCTGCCCTAGCGCACCGGCAGGCCGAGCAGTTCGCGGGCCTCTGCCGGCGTCGCGACCGGGCGCTGGTGGCGCTCGCAGATCTCGGTCACCCGCCGCACCAGCGCCGCGTTCGACGGCGCCAGCGTGTCGCGGTCGAGGCGGATGTTGTCCTCGAGCCCGGTGCGGGCATGGCCGCCGGCGGCCACCGACCATTCGTTGATCTCGATCTGATGCCGGCCGATCCCGGCGGCGCACCACTCAGAGTCCGGCAGCAGCCGGCCCATCGTCTCGATGTAGAAGTCGAACACCCGCCGGTCCGCCGGCATCGCGTTCTTCACGCCCATCACGAACTGCACGTAGACCTTGCCCGCGATCCGCCCGTCGGCGCTCATCTCGGCGGCCTTGAGGATGTGCGACAGGTCGAACGCCTCGACCTCGGGCATCACGCCGTGAGCGCGCATCTCGGCGGCGAGCCAGTCGACCAGGTCGGGCGGGTTCTCGTAGACTCGGGTCGGGAAGTTGTTCGACCCCACCGACAGCGACGCCATGTCCGGCTTCAGCGACAGCATCCCGCCGCGCTCGCGGCCGGCACCTGAGCGGCCGCCGGTGGAGAATTGCACGATCAGCTCGGGGCAATGCGCGCGCAGCCCCTCGAGCAGCCGGCCGAAGCGCTCGGGGTCCGAGCTCGGGCTCTCGTCGTCGTTGCGCACGTGGGCGTGGCAGATCGTGGCCCCGGCCTCGTGCGCCTCGTGGGCGCTCTCGACCTGCTCGGCGACGGTGATCGGCACCGCCGGGTTGTCGGCCTTGCGCGGCAGCGAGCCGGTGATGGCGACGCAGATGATGCAGGGTTTGGTCATGGCTGGTCCTTCGGCTGCCCGCGGCGCCGCACCCGCTCCGTCAATCCTTGGCGACGTCGGGATGGCGCTTCATGTACTCATGGATGGCGAGTTCGCCGGCGAGCAGGATGTGGTGCTCGCAGGCGTTCCAGGCGGCCTGGGCGTCGCGGTCGACGGCGGCGGCCCGGATGATCGTCTCGAGCTCGCGCAGCGACGGCTCGGTGCGGGCCTCGTCGACGAAGGCGAAGCGGCGGAAGATCGCGATCCGCGCGTGCATCGCGCGCAGGTCCTCGGTGAGCACTCGGTTCTGCGCGCCGTCGAGCAGGCGCTCGTAGAACTCCGCCTTGATCGCCTCGCGGCTCTCCACGGTGCCCTTGCGGTATTCCTTGTCGAGCCGCTTGCCGAGCTTGACCAGCGCCTTGCAGTGGTTGGCGTCGGCGTGCTGGGCGAAGAGCTTGCCCGCGAGCGCCTCGAGGGTAGCGCGCACCACATAGATCGAGCGGATCTCCTCCTCGGTGAGCACCGCCACGATCGGCCCGGCATTGGGGACGACGTTGACCAGGTGCTCGGATTCGAGCTGGCGCAGCGCCTCGCGCACCACCGTGCGCGACACCCCGTAGGATTCGCACAGCGCGCTCTCCACCAGCCGCATCCCCGGGGCCAGGCGGCCCTCGACGATCTCCTCGCGAACTCGCTTCAGCACTTGCTGGCGCAGCGGCGCCGCGGTGCGGGAAATGATCTTCGAATCTGGCATTGGCGGTTCCTGCCTCACCTTGGGCGCTGGCGCGCCGGTCATTCACGAAGCTCTGTCACTCGGGATCGCACAGGCGAGTGCCACCGCGCCGTTTCACCCGAAGCGCGTAATAGCAGCCCCCGTCCAGTGAACGCCAGACACGCCGTGGCACAGGGTCCGGAATCCATAATACGATAATACAGGGTGACGGTATGTCCGTCAACTCGAGCGTCACGAAATCACCCGCTCCGCCCGTAGCCGGTCAAAGACGTCGGTAAAGCTCGACAGCGTGTCCTGGTAGGCGGTGAATCCCCGCACCCGGCTGTTCTTCATGTCGGTGATGCACTCGATCTCGCGGCCGAGGTCGGCGTCGCTGTGCCAGAACGAGGCGATCTCGTGCAACCGGGTCGGCTGCAGCCCGTGGCGGGCGACGATGTCCTCCCAGATCGGCTCGGCGTCCGCCATCTGCGCCTGCAGCGGGGTCGGCGCGCCGGGATAGGGCGCCGGCTCGAGGTCGAAATATTCGGCCAGCCGCGCCCAGAGCCAGTACCAGCGGAAGACGTCGCCGTTGGCGACGTTGAGCGGCAGGTTCGCCGCCTCCGGGGTCTGCAGCGCCCAGACGATCTGGCGGGCGAGAATGCGGGCGTCGGTGACGTCGGCCACCGCCTCGTACTGCGCCTGCGATCCGGGGAAAACGAACGGCCGGCCGGTCTCCTTGCAGATGCTGGCGTAGACCGCGAGCGTCACCGCCACGTTCATTGCGTTACCGAGCGCGTAGCCGATCATCGAGTGCGGCCGGTGCACGTTCCACGGGATGCCGCGCCGCTCGGCCTCGGCGAAGACCACGTCCTCCTGGGCATAGTAGAAATTGTCGCCCGGCAGCCGCGGCTGGGTCTCGAGGAACGGCGAATAGGGCCGGCCGGAGCCGTAGCTCTCGAACGGGCCGAGATAGTGCTTGAGCCCGGTGACCAGCGAGACGTGGCGCAGCGGCGCGTCCTCCAGCGCGACGAACAGGGTCTCGAGCATCGCGCGGTTGACGCGGACGTTCTCGGCCTCGCTTGCCTGCATCGACCAGGTGCAGATGACCAGGTCCTGCACGTCCTCGAACTCGCCCCGCGACGCCTCGGCGGCCTCGGGCCGGCCGAGGTCCAGCGCGATTGTGCGATGCGCGCCGGGCCCGCGGCCCGAGCGCGACAGGCCAGTGACCCGCCAACCCGCGGCGGCGAGCGCGGCGGTGGCATGACTGCCCGACAGGCCGGAAGCTCCGACAACGAGCGCGTGTCGTCCGTTCATTGTGAAGCCCTCCAAGGCCGCGGCCCCCGGAGGCACCCGGGAAAATGCCGCTAGACGAGAAGAGCATATTACCGTAATACTGCAATGCAACACGTTTTAGACATGCGCCCGCTCCAGCGGGGTGCAACCGAGGGAGAGAGATCATGCCGGCCAGCAAGCAGAATACCCAGAACGCGGGATGGTACCGCTTCAAGGTCGGGGATCTCGAATGTACCACGATCTGGGACGGCTACATCCATCACGGCTACGAAGGCATCTATCCCAACGCCGATCCCGGCGAGATGGCCCGGCTCAAGCGCGCCTATCGCCTGCCCGAGGATTACATCCCGATGGACTGCAACCCCGCGGTGGTGAACGACGGCGAGCGGCTGATCCTGATCGACGCCGGGATGGGCGAGACCTCGCGGATGTTCGGCGACAAGCAGGGCCGCGCCCGCGAGAACCTCGCCGCCGCCGGGATCGACCCGCGCGACATCGACGCGGTGCTGATGACCCACCTGCATCCCGACCATTCCTTCGGCCTGATCGACGCCGACGGCAACGCCGCCTACCCCAACGCCGACCTCTACGTCTCCGAGCAGGACTGGGCGGAGTGGACCGACGAGGGCAGCCTCAGCCGCAACGACCATGTCGGCCCCTGGACCGAGGGCACGCTGGCGGCGGTGAAGCCCTACCGCGACCGGCTCAAGCTGTTCCGGATGGGCGACGAGGTGCTGCCGGGGATCGAGAGCATGTCGGTCGCCGGCCACAGCCTCGGCCAGACCGCCTTCATCTTCGAGAGTAACGGCGAGAAGGTCGTGTTCACTGGCGACGTCGCGCACCACCAGGTGTTCGACCCGATCCACCCCGAGTGGTTTTTCCACATGGACTACGACAGCGACCCCGAGCTCGGGGCAAAGGCCAAGTCCGACATCTTCGCCCGGGTGGTGGACGAGAACATCCGCTTTCACGGCTACCACTTCCCTTTCCCCGGTATCGGCGACCTCGAGCGGGTCGAGGACGGCAGCTACCGCTTCCACGGCGACGCCGTGACCCCGCGGCTCTAGCGCGGGGCGCGGAAACATGGCCGAGCGCTGCGCGATCGTCACCGGTGGAGGCCGCAACATCGGCCAGGCCATCTCGCTGCGGCTCCAGCAGGACGGCTACCGGGTATTCGCGCTCGACAATGCCGAGCCGGAGGTCGAGTCGCTGCGCGCCGACCGGGTCGACGTCGACCTGATGGACGCCGACGCCACCCGCGAAGCGGTCGCCGGCATCGCCGCGCGGCACCAGGTGCGCTGCCTCGTCAACAACGTCGGCATCGTCGCGCCCGCCGGGTTCGACGATGTCGACCTCGCCGATTTCGACCGGCTGATGCACCTCAACCTGCGCTGCGCCATCGTCTGCGCCCAGGCGCTGGTGCCGGGGATGCGTGCCGCCGGCGGCGGCCGGATCGTCTTCAACACCAGCCGCGTCACCAAGGGCAAGAAGGACCGCACCCTCTACAGCGCCACCAAGGGCGCCGCGCAATCGATGGCGCGGACCTGGGCGCTGGAGCTGGCGCGGGACGGAATCACCGTCAACTGCGTCGCCCCCGGGCCGATCGCCACCACCGCCTTCTGGGCCAACAATCCGCCCGACGCGCCCAAGACCCGCGAGATCATCGACCAGATCCCGGTCGGCCGGATGGGGACGCCCGAGGACGTGGCCAACGCGGTGGGCTTCTTCTGCGACGACCGTGCCGGCTTCGTCACCGGCCAGACCCTGTTCGTCTGCGGCGGCGTCACCGTCGGCTGAGCGCGACCGCAAAAAAAGATGTTTGCCATAAGACCGTAATACGGTAAGATCAGCACAAGAAGATCGAACGCGCGGAGGAGCGTGCTTCGGTCGGTGTTCATCAGGGAGGAGGACCATGAGACTCGAGGGCAAAGTCGCGATCGTGACCGGCGCGTCCCGCGGGATCGGCCTCGGCATCGTCGAGGCCTTCGCGGCCGCCGGCGCCAAGGTCATCGCCGGCAGCCGCAAGCTGCCCGAGGCGGGCTACCCGGACGGGGTCCAGGGCGTCGAGCTCGACGTCGCCGATCCCGACCACTGGGCGCGGGTCACCGACGCGGTGCTGGCCGAGCACGGCCGCATCGACGTCTTGGTCAACAACGCCGGCATCATCGCCTACGAGCCGCTCGAGGAGCTCGACCTCGAATCCTGGCACCGGGTGGTCGGGGTCAACCAGACCGGCGTCTTCCTCGGCATGAAGTCAGTGATCCCGGCGATGAAGAAGCAGGGCAAGGGCTCGATCATCAACGTGTCCTCGATCTGGGGCAACGCCGCGGTGCCGGGCGCCCACGCCTACCACGCCACCAAGGGCGCGGTGCTGATGATGACCCGCAACGCCGCGATCACCTATGTTGGCGACGGCATCCGGGTAAACTCGATGCTGCCGGGCTTCATCGACACGCCGCTGACCCAGTCCCAGGACCCCGAGGTCAACAAGTACGTGGTCGGCCTGACGCCGCTCGGCCGCGCCGGCACGCCGGCCGAGATCGCCAACGGCTGCGTGTTCCTCGCCAGCGACGAATCCTCGTTCATGACCGGGGCCGACCTCGTCATCGACGGCGGCTACCTGGCGCAGTGAGGCGCTGACGGCGCCGCGCCCGAGGCAGGGCGGCGCCGCCGGGCAAGGACCGAGATCGAGACGAGACCCACCGGGGAGCGCGGATCCAGCCGCGCCGCCGGCCGGGAGCGGTGCGACCGCCGCTACCCGATCCCACCGACGACCATCCTTCAGGAGAGGACAACGCTATGTTCAAATCGCTAGCAATCCCCGCCGCGCTGGCCTGCGCCACGGCGCTGCTGCCGGGCGTCGCGGCCGCGCAGACCGCCGAGGAGCTGATGCAGTCGCGCCTCGGCACAACCGACGCCGGCCCGGTCATCGTCGAGACCTTCGAGCGCGCCGCCCAGCCGGTTACCGACGAGATGCGCCAGAAGGCGCTTGAATGCTGGAACAACAACGGCTGCGAGACCGGCACCGGCGGCGAGATTACCGTCGCCTACGCCGACGGCTTCGGCGAGAACGTCTGGCGCCGCGTCACCGCGATGGAGTTCATCCAGCAGGCCCTCACCTACCCCGAGATCGGCGAGATCCTCTATACCTCCGCCCGCGGCGACGCCGCCCAGGCGATCTCCGACCTGCGCTCCTACATCGCCCAGGACGTGGACGTGATCGTGATCTTCGCCGATGCTGGCGAGGCGCTCGGCCCAACCGTGCGCGAGGCCCAGGAGGCCGGGATCATGGTGACCGTGCACAACGGCACCGAGGTCGGGGTGGCCGGCGAGGATTACGTCGCCAACATCGCCGAGGACATCTGCGCGCTCGGCGCCGCCTTCGTCGATGCGGTTAGGGAGGGCAACCCCGAGGCGACCGACATCGTCGCCCTCGGCGGCACGCCGGGCAACCCGCTGAGCCAGACCTGGCAGGACTGCGCCGAGACCCGCGCCGGCGAGATCGGCGACGGCGTCGAGGTGGTGGCCCGCGAGGACACGATGTGGACCCAGGAAGGCACCTTCACCGCGGTCTCCGCCGCCCTGTCGCGCTTCGACCAGGTCGACGGCTACATCTACGAGTACGCCGACGGCTTCCGCGGCGCGGTCCGCGCCTACGAGGCAGCCGAGAAGCCGATGGACTTCGTGGTGGCGCTGCGCACCGACGAGCAGGGCCTGTTCTGCGACTGGGAGGCCTCGGGCAACGAGAACTTCAAGGTCTATTACTCCTCGGGCCAGAACTTCCAGTCCCGTATAGCGCTGACCGCCGCGATGATGGCGCTGAACGGCGAGGAGGTGTCCTCCTCGATCAACGTTCCGTTCTCGATGAAGCCCGCCCAGCAGGGCCAGTGCGACCCCTCGCTGCCGATGGAGATCTCGGTCTCCTCGCTGGTCGACGCCGAGACCCTCGGCGCGATGTTCGGCCAGTGACGCCAACCGGGGGCCCCGCCACCACGGCGGGGCCCCGCCCCTGACAGCCGCCACGCCGGAGTGACGCCAATGGCCGAGATCGTGCTGAAAATGGAGAACGTCTCCAAGACCTACCCGGGCGTCCGGGCGCTCGACGACTTCTCGATCGAGTGCCGCGCCGGCGAGGTCCACGCGATCCTCGGCGAGAACGGCTCGGGCAAGAGCACGCTGATGAAGATCGCCAGCGGCACCGTCACCCCCGACGGCGGCAGCGTCACCATCGACGGCCAGCCGCTCACCGCCGCCGACGCCCGCCTCGCCCACCAGCTCGGCCTCTACACCGTCTACCAGGACGACTCGCTCGTGCGCGAGCTGACCGTCGCCCAGAACCTCTACCTCGGCACCGAGAAGGGCGCCGTCCCCTACGCCCGCATGAACGCCTGGGCCCAGGGCAAGCTCAACGAGTACGAGATGCCGTTCCCGGCGACGACGATCCTCGGCGACCTGACCCCCGCGCATCGCCAGTTCGTCGAGATCATCAAAGGCCTGCTCAACGCGCCCCGGGTGCTGCTGCTCGACGAGCCGACCTCCACCCTCGACATGGCCGGCGTCACCAAGCTGATGGCGATGGTGCGCGATCTCACCGCGCAAGGCACCGGCGTGCTCTACGTCAGCCACCGCCTGCCCGAGATCCTCGACCTCGCCGACCGGGTGACGATCCTGCGCGACGGCGTCCAGCGCGGCACCTTCCCGGTCACCCCCGACCTCTCCGAGCACGAGCTGATCTCGCTGATGATCGGCCGCGACCTCGAGGGCGAATACCCCGACAAGCTCGACGCCGGCAGCGCCACCCCGGTGCTCAGCGTGCGCGGCCTCGACGGCGAGCAGTTCCACGACGTCTCCTTCGACGCCTATCCGGGCGAGATCCTCGGCCTCGCCGGCGCCGAGGGCAACGGCCAGCGCGAGGCGCTGCGCGCGGTGGTCGGGCTCGAGACTGCCACCGGCGAGGTGCGCTGCCACGGCCGCCGGGTGAACCACAACGCGCCCCACGACGCGATCGCCTCGGACGTGCTGTTCCTCAGCTCCGACCGGGTCGGCGAAGCGATCTTCCCCGAGCTCAGCGTGCGCAAGAACATGATGCTCACCCGGCTGCGCGACGTCGTCGCCGGGCCCTTCGTCGCCGCCCGCCGCGAGGACGGGGAGGCCGAGCGGATGCGCGGCGATTTCGGCGTCGTCACCGCCAGCCTCGACAGCCAGATCAACGGCCTCTCGGGCGGCAACCAGCAGAAGGCCGCCCTCGCCCGCACCTTCCGCAGCGGCGCCCGCGCGGTGCTGATCGACGAGCCGACCCAGGGGGTCGACGCCGGCGCCCGCTTCGAGATCTACCGCGCGATCCGCGACAACATCCGCGACGACGGCACCTGCGTGGTCAATTCCTCCGACGCCCAGGAGCTCGCCGGCATCTGCGACCGGGTGCTGGTGTTCTCGCGCGGCCGCATCGTCGCCGAGCTCACCGGCGCCGACGTCACCGAGGAGCGGATCGTCTCGAGCTTCCTCACCACCCGCGATGCCCAGGCCGCCCGCGCCGGCGACGCCCCGGCGCTGTCGTCCTTCGGCGCCTCGATGATGTCGCTGTTCCGCGGCTCAGTGAACTGGTGGGTGCCGCTGGTGTTTTTGTCGATCCTCACCCTGATCGTCGGCGGCTACGCGGCGAGCCAGAGCGAGGCCTTCCTGCGGCCGATCAACTTCCGCCACATCCTGCTGGCGGTGGCGCCGGCGGCAATGGTGGCGATGGCGCAGCTGCACGTGCTCCTGGTGCGCGGCCTCGACGTCTCGGTCGGCTCGATGATGAGCCTGACCGTGGTCGCCGCCTCGTTCCTGATCGCCTTCCAGTCCGGCACCGGGACGATCCTGCTCGGGATCGGCCTTTGCCTGCTGATCGGCCTGGCGGCGGGGACGGTGAACGGGATGCTGGTGCGCTACGCCCGCATCAACGCCATCATCACCACCATTGCGATGCTGTCGATCCTGCAGGGCCTGGCGCTGGTGTTCCGGCCGACCCCGGGCGGGCTGATCAGCCAAGACTTCACCGAGTTCCTGCGCGCCCGCGTCGGCTTCCTGCCGGTCTCGGTGTTCTTCCTGATCGCCTTCGCGCTGCTCAGCGACCTCTGGCTGCACCGCACCCGCTCTGGCCTCGAGGCCAAGGCGGTGGGCTTTCGCGAGGAGGCGGCGCGGCGCAACGGCGTCGCCGTCGATAGGGTGCAGATCCGCGCCTACGTGCTGGCGGCGCTGACCGCCACAGTGGCGGGCTTCTTCCTGGCCTCCGAAGTCGGCGTCGGCCACCCCACCATCGGCGCCAACTTCGCGCTCGCCAGCATCGCCGCGGCGGTGCTCGGCGGCGCCTCGCTCGGCGGCGGCCGCGGCTCGTTCGGCGGCGCGCTGTTCGGGGCGTTCTTCTTCACGCTGACCATCAATGTGATCTCGATCCTCGGCCTCAGCGCCTCGGTCGGGGTGATTGCCAGCGGCGCGATGACGCTGCTGGCGGTGTTTCTCTACACCGGCTTCTCGGAGCTGGAAAAGCTGCTCGCCGCCGGACGCCGGCGCCGGGCGTTCCGCCGGATGGCGGGCCTGCAGGGGGGAGAGGCGTGGTGAACGCGGCGACCGGCAAGACCCATCTCGACACCCCCCGCGGCGCCGCCCCGGCGCGGCTGCTGGAGAGCCTGCCGATGCGCTTCCTGGCGATCTGGATCGCGCTGGCGGCGATCCTGCTGCTCGGCGCGGTGTTCCTGCCGCGCAGCATCCAGTTCTCCTCGATCCAGTCGATCCTGCCCTTCGCGGCGTTCCTGACCCTCGCCGCCCAGGGCCAGGCACTGGTGATCATGGCCCGTGGGATCGATTTGTCGGTGCCCGCCATCGTCACCCTGTCGAGCACCGTGCTGCTCGCGGTCTCGGGCGGCACCGAGGGCAATTCGCTGCTGGCGATCCTGGTGGCGCTGGCGGCGGCGATGCTGGTCGGCGCGGTCAACGGCTTCTTCATCGCGGTGCTGCGGATGAACGCGCTGATCGTGACCCTGGCGGTCGGCGCGATCGTCACCGGGCTGACCCTGAGCTTTCGCCAGGCGCTGCCGGCGGAGGCCAATGTGCCCGCCGCCCTCGCCGATTTCGGCGGCGGCCGCACGCTCGGGATCAGCAACCCGTTCTGGATCGCGCTGGTGGTGACGGTGCTGGCGACGCTGGTGCTGCGCAAGACGGTGATAGGGCGCAAGTTCGAGGCAGTCGGCGCCAATCCCGCCGCCGCCCGCGCCGCCGGCATTGAGACCATGCGCTTTCAGGCCGGCGCCTATATCAGCGCCGCGCTGCTCTACGGCATCATGGCGGTGCTGATCTCGGGCTTCATCCGCAACCCGACTCTTGAGGTCGGCGCCCCCTACCTGCTCGCCCCGATCGCCGCCGCCGTGCTCGGCGCCACCTCGATCAACGGCGGCATCGGCAGCATGATCGCCATCCTCGGCGCCGCCCTGTTCCTGACCCAGCTCGGCCAGCAACTGCGCCTGTTCGGCCTCGAGACCTCCTACCAGATGATCATTCAGGGCATCGCCATCGCCATCGGCATGTGGCTCTCGGGCTGGTGGGAGCAGCGGCGGTAAGGGGAGCGCCCTCCGCCGCAGCTCCGAGAGCGAAGCGTGCGCGGAGGCCGTTCACAGCATCAGTCAGGATAGGTCGGGCGCCTGTACTGCCTTTCAAGATCATTGACCGCACGGTGTTTCCGCTCGAACCCACCTCAACTAGCGGCCGGACGACGCAGTCTATGCTGAGCCTCCCATATCCTAATCGCTGAGACGCTCTACGGGCTCCCGTTTCGACCGGACACTTGGGCTAGCCATGGAGGCTTAAGCACATGCCTAAGTGCTTGCTTTTTGCTGAGATTGAGATCGTCAGCGAGGCTGTCGGCGCAGCTGGTCCGCGAGCGGGGAAGATGTGGATCGTTGAGGAGACGCTGGAGGAAGGCTCCAATATCTGGGTCGTTGCCCGCCGGAATGACGTTGTGTCGAACCTGTTGTATCGCTGACGTCGTCCGATGCTGGGCGAGCCGCTCTTGTGTAGCGACTGATCTTCGCCTTGCGATTTCAGCGCGTTGCGGCGCGTTCCCGGACTTTCTGCGGGATCTACTTTTTCCTCTGTCGGGCGATCCAATCTCCTCTGTGACGGCGCTGTTGCCGTCGAACATCCTTGAGGGCGGCACCCTCCCCTTCTCTTGCTTCAGAAAGATCACCCCATGAGCCTTTTCAGCTCCACTAGCGCTTCGAGCCCATTTGACGCGAACCGCACGGGTTCGCCGCCGGTCCCGGCATTCCCCACTGATCAGGACGCTGCGGCTGACGGCTCCGAACCGGGTCCGTAGCGGCACGCTCTTCACCACCCGAACCGCCCCGGCTGTCAAATGACAGCAAGAGCACTCACCGGAAGGACCTTTCCGTGGCCCAGATCAAAGCGACCATCCTGACCAGCCGCCTTGGCATGCGGCACCACCTGTCGATGCTGTATGTGTGGGAGGAACTCGCTGACGCTCTTTCCAGTTTCCTGCAGGCTCCGAAGCCCGGACCCTTGAAGAAGCGTATGAGGAGGCAACGCAGTTCGCTTATCTCATCATGGATGGGGATCTGGTCTCCGCCCGTGGTATCGATCATTTTGCCAGCGAGCGCTGGGACGTGCGCTGGTTTGAGAATATTCATTTTCGAAAGCGCACGCTTCTGCCGGGCGGCTGGTCGGCTGCGGTCGAGGCAATGGTCGACGCTGACTCGGGTATGGGCGGGCGCTACTATCGGCACCCTCCTTGCGAACCTCGGCAGCTTCTGCTGCCGTTCTGGGGCGGCGAGAACGGACGGGCGGCAGAGACTATGGGCCACGCCGCGCGCACACCCGAAGGGAACCGGCTCATCCTGAACACCATGTCCGTCATGACCGCCGGAGGGATGTTCGACGCATTGGACTGTGACGACCTTTTCTTCGACATGCGCCAGTCAGTCGACGACCCCGACCTCTTGCTGTTCGGGCTCGTTGGGAGAGTATAGCCGGAGACGGACAGGTCTTGGCGTGACTGTCGTGACTTTGAAGCGCCGCAGTGCTCGAACCGCGCTGCGGACGTTGCTGGATACGTGTCCGACGGAAGCCGATTTGCATGTCCCTGAAGATTGCATCGCCTATGTCGGCCGGCGCCATTTCGACCCAGCAACTCCCTTCCTGGAGGCAGACCTTCGCCGTCTCCGGCGGCATCCGGATAAAGCTCTTGTGGGTCCTCCCCATGGCCGTTCCGAACGGCCGCACGCGCAACCGGTCGATGCCGGGCCAGAGACCATGGCATTCGGCGGGCCTTGTTGCGCAAAGGACGTGAAGCGCGGACCTCCCCTTTCCCCAGACGCACTTATGCCCCGGGCTCTGTGACAGGTATGCCGAGCGCGGTGTAGCCGTTCAGGACGGCGGCGCGGATCTGAAGTTCGGCGACCTGACGATCGAAGTCGCGTGCCATGAGGCTCTGCCCCAAGAGCTTCACGCAGTGCATCTTCGTCTCGGCGCGGCTTCGGCGGCTTCCACGGTTTGGCGTTCCTGCGCGGCGGCATGACCGCATGGGCGCCTCCGTCGGCGACGGCGTCGTGACACTTGCGCGTGTCGTAGGCACCGTCCGCGATCAGGCGGGATCTGGCTGAGCAGTTCGGGCAGCATGGGCGCGTCACCGACGTTGCTCCCGGTGATCTCGAGGCCTCGGATCTCCAGCGTCTGCTCGTCGACGCCCCTCTCGGCGAATGCATGCATTCGCCTGCCGGGCAATGGATGTGGATCTTGCGCCATAGGCGGCGTTTCGCGCCACCGTGCTTGCGGGCGTGCCACTCGCCTTCACCTTCGACCTTGATGCCGGTGCTGTCGATCAGCAGGTTCAGGGCCCCTGCGAGCCGCGGTAGGGAATGGTCACGGCCAAGGCCTTCTGGCGCCGGCTCAACGTGCTGAAATCCGGCACTGCCCAGTCGAGGCCAACTAGGCGCAGGAGGCTTTCAACAAAACCGGTCGTCTGCCGGAGCGCCATGCCGAAGAGGACCTTCATCGTCAGGCATGTCTGGATCGCAGCATCGCTATATTGCGGCTGACGGCCTCGCTTGCCGGTCGGCGGCGGCACCCAGGCTATGTCCGGGTCGAACCAGATCGTCAGGGAGCCACGCTGCTTCAGCGCTTCGTTGTAGGCCGGCCAGTTCTCGGTCTTGTCGCTCGGCGGGATGGGTTTGCTCATGCAGACCGGCTACCACGCTGGATTCACTAGATAAATCCCTCACCCGGGCTTTGCGCAACAGAGCCAGCTCGAGGAGCCCGGGCTCGTGGGCGAGGCGGTGCTGTTCGTCGGTGAAGGTCTTCACGGGATCACTCCATTGCCTGGTAGGTTCAAGGACCGGCTCATTCCACCGCGCCCAGAAAGAAGCTGGGTCCGACCTGACTGGCCGAGGAAGCATTCCGGCGGAATCTTCTGACCGGCCTCTCTTTTACGTTCTGGATCAGGTGGATGAGGTGCCGTGCCTGGCTCGTCTGGCGGGCTTGGCCGGCGAGGCACGTCGTCGAGCTGAAGCGCATGTCGATCCTCGCGGCGCTGAACGCAGCCGACCTCTGACGCACGAACCGGGCCGTCACCTTGGATAGCCTCGGGTCGTCGCCCGCCGTGCGACAAGGCACGGGCGGGCGACAGGGGCGGCTCGCAAGCCCGCGGCGCCCTCAGTCCTCGAGGAGGCGGGTCGTCGCGCGCTCTGCCTTAGCGGCGTCGAGCACGGCCGCGATGGCGCCGTGGAAGCGGCTCAGTTCGGAGGCGCTCCACGACAGCGCGGATGCGCGCTCGTCTCGGTGGAGCGTCGGCCAGCCGCCGCGAACATGGTTGTCGTCGGCTTGCCAGCCGTGACGGGTGCCGGCCTCCGCCTCCCGCTCCACGAGCGCGATCAGCGCGTCGAGATCGTGCAGCATCTTCTCGAGGAAGATACTGCCGCGGTCGATGCACCGGATGATGTGCTCGGCCGCACCGCGCCGCAGCGGCGGCAGATGCGGGATCACCGTGTCATACAGCATCGCGCGGATGGCGCGGGCCTGGTCGAGCGCCTGCTCGACGGCAGCGGCGAGTTGGCCGGGGCCGGCGGCGAAGGGTTGGGCCAGCATCAGGCGGCCCCCCGCGCGCGCTGGACCAGCCGCTTTGGCCGGCGCCGCTCGACCGTGAACCGAGGCTCCCGCCTCCGGCGCCGGTCCGCGCGCCGCTCGGCCGCGATGTCCCGCTCCGCCTGAATGCGGGCGCGCACCGCCAGCAGCCGCTCGGCGGGCCCACCCGAGAGGCGGCCAAGCACGGGCGCACCGGTGTTGGAGGAGATGACGAAGCCCGGACTGTCGAGCGAGACCATAAGCCGGCGTCGGCCGATGAAACGGGTCGGGCGGTCCAGCCCGGACGACAGGTAATCCTCTTCGTGCAAGGCGTGCACTTCGTATCCCCAGTTCGACTTGCGCGGCGAGGTCGTGCCGTAGGCGATCAGCGCGAAGCGCTCGCCCGCCAGGTCTTCGATCTCGAGGACGAGACACGGCCGCGGCTTTGGCCTTTCAGTGGGATCGGCCTCCGCCAGCGGGAACTCGAACGAGACGATGTCGCCGGGCGAAAGGTGCTCCTGCCAGGCAGGAGTCATCGCGAGGGTCGTGTCGGTGATGTCGAGCATTGTCAGCTCCTTCATTTCCAGTGTGAACATCCGACGCGCCCGACTTCTCCC
>NZ_CH724111.1:0-19136 GCF_000153305.1 Oceanicola granulosus HTCC2516 | reverse complement strand
CGGAAGAACCCCGGCCAAATTGCCTGCTGCAGCCATGGTGCCTGCGAGGCTTCGCCAGCTCTCTTGCCTGGCGAGGACGATTTCATAGGCGGCGGGGTTGGGGTTGCTCAGCGGCATCGCCTTCACCGGCTACCGCGATCGCCGCTGTAGTGGCGACAATGGTCCCTGCCGGTGGAAGAGCTGGCGCTCCGTGTGTCGGGCAGGATTGCGCCCGGGCCGCCGCGGGGGACCAGCGCGAGGCTGCCGGAAAGCCGCCGGCACGCCGCGTCGTCAGCGGCCCATCCAGCCGCCGTCGACGACGAGGATCTCGCCGTTCACGTAGTCCGAGGCGGCGGAGGCGAGGAAGATCGCGGGGCCCGCGAAGTCTGCGGGCCTGCCCCAGCGGCCGGCGGGGATGCGCTCGAGGATCGACCGCGACCGCGCGGGATCGTCCTGCAGGGCCCGGGTGTTGTCGGTGGCGACGTAGCCCGGCGCGATGGCATTGACGTTGACGCCCTTGCCCGCCCACTCGTTGGCCAGCGCCTTGGTCAGCTGGCCGATGCCGCCCTTGGAGGCGGCGTAGCCGGGCACGGTGATCCCGCCCTGGAAGGTCAGCAGCGAAGCGGTGAAGATGATCTTGCCCGACCCGCGCGCCACCATCTGCCGGCCGATCTCGCGGCTGAGGACGAACTGGGCGGAGAGGTTGGTCTCGATCACCTCGTCCCAGAGCGCGTCCTCGTGCTCGGCCGCCGGCTTGCGGCGGATGGTGCCGGCGTTGTTGACGAGGATGTCGGGGACGATGCCGTCGGCCTCGAGCCGGGCGATGAAGGCGCCGAGGGCGGCGCGGTCGGAGAAGTCGCAGGCATAGCCGCGGAAGGACCGGCCGAGGGCTTCGACCGCCTGCCCCACGGCGCTGCCCTCCTCCTCAAGCGTCGCGCTGACGCCGACGATATCGGCGCCCGCGCCCGCCAGCGCCTCGGCCATGCTCCGGCCGATGCCGCGCTTGGCGCCGGTGACGAGGGCGGTCTTGCCGGTCAGGTCGAACATGGTCAGGTCGGTCATGCCGTCTCTCCTGCCTCCCGCGAGCTGATGTCGGTGCTGGACTTGTCGGCGTCGACGGCGCCGGATGCAACCGGCTCGTTGGCCGTCCCGTGCCCGGGGCTTCATCAAGCTGCCCGCCGGTCAGCGAAAAACTGGCGCCCCGGATCAAGGCGCGTTTCGCGCGCCCGCAGCAAGCCGGATGGCGACGCGCCAGCGCCGGGTCGCCCCCGGCGTCAGGGTCTCGGTGTCGTCCCCGGCCGCGATGAGGTGATCGGCGGGGGCGGTGGTCGGCTCCAGCGCGAGCTGGTGAACCGGGTCCTCCTCCGGCCAGCCGCCGAAATCGAGCCAGAGGCCGAAATGCCCGATCTGATCGCCGTGCCATTCGAACCGGATGCTGCCCTCCGGACCCGCGAGCGTCGCCGCCGCCGGGCCCTCGACCGGCCCGTATGTCTTGAGCACCGTCCCGTCGCGGGCGACGCGGGTCGGCACGTCCGTCCGCTGCAACGGTCCGATCCCCTCCAGCGCCAGCCGATCGCCGGGTCGCGCATCCAGCAGGCAATGCTGGCTCCACATCCAGTCCAGCGGCACCTCGGCCGTGTTGGTGACGGCGTAGTCGGCAAGCACGCGGTCGCCCGACAGCGTCAGCCGCCGGTCGAAGCTGTAGCCGTCGCCGTCGTAGCCCAGCCAGCCCTCGCCGCGCGCGCTCCACGGCCGACCCCAGAGGTCGCCGTGGTCCCGCAACCGGCCTCGGACCGGGTGCGTGCAGGGCGCGACCGTCGGGAAGCACTCGTCCCAGCCCCGCGCTTCCGCCCCACGGTAGCTCGCCGCGTCGGACACATCGCCGACGGCCGGCCCCTGCACCAGCCATTCCCGGCCCGTGCGCAGATCGCGAAGGGATGTCACCCGCGCGCCGAAGGCCGGATCCACCTCCAGCAGGATGATGTCGTTTTGAAGGGTGATGGTCATGTGGTGCCTCGGATGGAGCGCCTTTGGCAGTCGGGATCGTCGCCGATCAGGTCCGGGCGGCGGTGCTCTGGCGGACGACGAGGTGGGGGCGGATGCGGACGGGGGTGTCGTCGTCGGGCGTGGCCTCGTTCTCGATGCGGCGCACGAGGCGCTGCACGGCGATCTCGGCGACCTGGTCGACGGGATAGTCCACCGTCGTCAGCGGGATCGCGGCGAAGGCGCCGGCCTCGACGTTGTCGAACCCGACGAGCGCGAGGTCGTCGGGCACCGCGACGCCGTTGAGCTGGCACCAGCGCAACGCTCCGATGGCGAGCGGGTCGTTGTCGACGAACAGCGCCGTCGGCTTCGGCCCCGGCCGCGCCATGAGCCTGGCGACGGCCTCGAAGCCGTGGCTGGCGCTGTTGCCGAGCGGATCGACGACGAGGGCGTCGTCGTAGGCGATCCCGGCGGCGGCGAGGGCGTCGGCGTAGCCCTGCTGCTTCTGGCGGTTGCCGTGCATCTCGGTGCTCGACATCAGCCCGATCCGGCGGTGGCCGATCTCGATCAGGTGGCGCACCGCGGCCTCGGCGCCGTGGCGCTCGTCGATGCACACGAGGTCGAGCGGCGTGTCGTCCGGCCCCGCCAGCAGCACGACGGGGGTGCCGGCGTCGCGCAGCCGCGCCACCTCGTCGAGCGCGTCGTGGCTGTTGGGATAGACGAGCATCCCGTCCACCTGCCGCGCCCGGAACGTCGCGAGCGCGCGGCTCTCCTCCTCCTGGTCGCCGTTGGAGGCGGCGAGGAGGGTGACGTAGCCGTGCTTCTTCAGCGTCAGCTCGACCGAGCGCGCCACCTGGGTCAGGACCGGGCTGGTGACGTCGGTGAGCAGCAGCCCGATGGTCATGGTGCGCCGCGAGATCAGCGACTTGGCGGCGTGGTTGGGGGTGTAGTCGAGCGCGCCGGCGGCGTCCTCGACCTTCCGGCGGGTGTCGCTGGAGATCCGGCGGCTGCCGCGCAGCGCCAGCGACACGGTGTTGACCGAGAGGCCGGTGCGGGCGGCGATGTCCTTCAGGGTGGCCACGGCATGTCCTCGTCAGGCTGCGCGAGCTGTTTCGCGCCGGTGCGCGGGCCGGTCAATCCCATGCCGGCCCCCAGTCGGGATCGATCGAGCGCCGGCCGCGGTTGAGAGCGTCGATCTCGGCGAGCTCCCCGGGCGACAGGTCGAGCTGCTGCGCCTGCCAGTTGCCGCGGATGTGCTCGGGGCGCGAGGAGGTGGGGATCGCGGCGTAGCCCTGCGCCAGCTCCCAGGCCAGCGCGACCTGCTCGGGCGTCGCGCCGTGGCGGGCGGCGATGCGGGCGATGACCGGATCGCCGCCGAGCCGCCCCTGCGCGATCGGCTGGTAGCAGGTGACGCGGATGCCCGCGCCCATGCAGTGGTCGGCGAGCGTGCGGTTGCGGAACCACGGGTTGAGCTCGACCTGGTTGGTCAGGATCGGCACGTCGCCGAGCAGCGCGCGGGCCTCCGTCAGCAGCGCGACGGGGAAGTTCGACACGCCCACATGCCGCGTCAGCCCCTGCGCGCGGGCCTCGGCGAGCTGGGGGATGTAGTCCGACAGCGGCCGCTCGCCGTTCGGGGCCGGCCAGTGGATCAGCACCAGGTCGGCGCGATCGAGGCCCATCGTCTCGAGGCTGCGCGCGACGGACGGCACGAGATCGCCGGGGCCGAAGTTCGCCGGGCGGACCTTGGTCGTCACGAACAGCGCCTCGCGCGGCAGCCCCGCGCGGCGAATCGCTTCGCCGACCTCGGCCTCGGTGTCGTAATCCTGCGCGGTGTCGAGGTGGCGGTAGCCGGTCTCGAGGGCGCAGAGGATCGCCGAGATCCCGTCCTCGCCCTGCCGCCCGTAGGTGCCGAAGCCCAGCCCCGGCATGATCTCCGGCTGCGCATCCCGTTGCAGTTCCATGGTTTCTCTCCCCTCTCCCCCGCCATCCCCGGCGGTCATGTTCAAAGTGTCTTGACGCCTGCGGTCGCTCTGGTCAGTATTAACGTTAATACACGCCAGCACAAGCCGCTCCCGGCGGCGGCCGGCGACCGGAGGAAGCGCCTGGGGAGGGCGCTTCGGGAGGAGGAAAAACGATGAGCATCCGCTGGACGCGGATTGCCCCGCAGATCGCGCTGACGCCCGCCCTGGCGGTGACGTTGGTGGCCTTCATCGGGTCGATCTTCTGGACCATCTACCTGTCGTTCACCCGCTCGCGCCGGGTGCCCGACTACGCCATCGACTGGAGCGAGTGGGGCCGCCAATACGCCCGCCTGGCCCAGGACGCGGGCTGGTCGACGGCGCTGTGGAACCTCATCACCCTCGGCGTCGGCTCGGGGCTCGCCATCGTCTTCGGCTTCGTCCTCGCCGCGATGATCGACCGCGAGAAGCGCGGCGAGAGCTTCTTCCGCACCGTGTTCCTCTACCCGCTCGCCGTGTCGCTGATCGTCACCGGCGTCGCCTGGCGCTGGATCCTGAACCCGACGATGGGGCTCGAGGCGACGCTGCACCGGATCGGCTTCGAGAACGTCGACTTCAACTGGCTCGCCCAGGGCGACACCGCGATGTACGCGATCATCCTCGCCTCGATCTGGCAGAGCTCGGGCTTCTACATGGCGCTGATGATCGCCGGGCTGAAGTCGATCAACTCCGAGATCTGGTCCGCCGCCCGCCTCGACGGGGTGAGCCTCTGGCGGCTCTACATCGAGATCATCATCCCGATGATGAAGTTCACCTTCCTGACCTGCGCGATCCTGCTCTCGCTCGGCGTCATCAAGGCCTACGACATCGTCCTCGCCATGACCAACGGCGGTCCCGGTCAGTCCACCTGGGTGCCCGCCTACTTCGTCATCAACGCCCTGAGCCAGAAGCAGAATCTCGGCTACGCCTCGGCCGCGGCGGTGATGATGCTGCTGATCACCCTCGCCGTGTTCCTGCCGCTGGTGCTGCTGACGGCGTGGCAGAACCGCCGGAGGGCCGCGCAATGACCGATCTCACCGTCACCGAGGCCGCTGCCGGCGCCACCGCGCTCAAGCGTCGCCGCCCCGCCGCCCGCACCCGCCGCCGCCACCGGGGCCTGAACGGCCGCTCGCTCGCGGTGCTGGTCTTCCTGACCATGTGCGCGCTGTTCTTCTGCGTCCCGCTCTACGTGGTGCTCACCACCTCGCTGAAGACGATGGAGGAGATCCGGCAGGGCCAGATCTTCGCGCTGCCCGACACCTGGACCCTCGAGGCCTGGCGCTTCGCCTGGAACGAGGCCTGCTCCGGCATCACCTGCGAGGGACTGAAGGTCGGCTTCTGGAACTCGGTGCGCATCCTAGTGCCGTCGCTGATCCTGTCGATCAGCCTCGCCATGGTCACCGGCTACGCGCTGGCGCTGTGGGAGGTGAAGTGGGCCGGCACCTTCCTCTTCCTGCTGTTCCTCTGCGCCTTCGTGCCGCTGCAGATCATCATGTTCCCGCTGATCGCGATCACCCGCTCGATGGGGGTCTACGGCACCATCCTCGGCGTCGCGGTGGTCCACGCGGTGATGTCGATGCCGGTGCTGACGCTGATCTTCCGCAATTACTACAAGGACATCCCCGCCGAGATCATGAACGCCGCGATCATGGACTCCGGCAGCTTCTGGCGGATCTTCGGCGAGATCATCCTGCCAATGTCGGGCAACATCCTGATTGTGGTGCTGATCCTGCAGATCACCAACGTCTGGAACGACTACCTGATCGGCGTGACCTTCGGCGGCTACAACACCCAGCCGATGACGGTGAACCTCGCCAACATGGTGACCGTCTCCACCGGCACCGCCTCCTACAACGTCGACATGGCCGCCGCGCTGCTGACCGCGATCCCGCCGCTCGTCGTCTACTTCCTCGTCGGAAAATTCTTCGTCGCCGGCATCACCGCCGGCGCCATCAAGGGATAACGACCATGCCCAGCGTCCACTTCGAACACATCGTCAAGGCCTACGGCGCGGTCACCGTGCTCGACGACCTCAACCTCTCGGTCGACGACGGCGACTTCCTGGTGCTGCTCGGCCCGTCGGGCTGCGGCAAGACCACCCTGCTCAACATGCTCGCCGGCCTCACCGACGTCACCGACGGGCGGATCATGATCGGCGAGCGCGACGTCACCGACCTCGACCCGAAGGACCGGGGGCTGGCGATGGTGTTCCAGTCCTACGCGCTCTACCCGACCAAGACGGTGCGCGGGAACCTCAAGTTCGGGCTGTCGGCGGCGAAGCTGCCGCGCGAGGAGGTCCGGCGGCGGGTCGAGTGGGCGGCGCAGGTGCTGCAGATCGAGCCGCTGATGGACCGCCGGCCGAGCCAGCTCTCGGGCGGCCAGCGCCAGCGCGTCGCGATCGGCCGGGCGCTGGTCAAGCACGCCGACGTGCTGCTCTTCGACGAGCCGCTCTCCAACCTCGACGCCAAGCTGCGCACCGAGATGCGGCTCGAGATCAAGCGGCTGCACGACGAGCTCAACCCCACGGTCGTCTACGTCACCCATGACCAGATCGAGGCGATGACGATGGCGACCAAGATCGCGGTGATGAACGGCGGGGTGATCCAGCAATTCGGCACGCCCGACGAGATCTACGAGACCCCCGCCAACCTGTTCGTCGCGAGCTTCATCGGCGCCCCGGCGATGAACCTCAAGGCCGCCCGGGTGACCAAGCGCGACGGCCGCGTCGCCGGGGTCTTCGACGGCGGCCAGACCATCGCGCTCGACGATTACCGCTTTCGCGCCACCCCCGAGGAGGGCCGGCCGATCGTCGTCGGGATGCGCCCCGAGCACTTCGCCCCGCCCGGCGCGCCGCTCGACGCCGCCGCCGCGACGCTGGACTTGCCGCTGCAGCACACCGAGCGCACCGGCTCCGACGCCACCGGCTACCTGAAGTTCGACGACGGCCTGCTGGCCCTGCGCGTCGAGCCCGGCCACGCCGCCCGCCTGCGCGCCGGCGAGACCGTCCGCGTCGGCTTTCCGCGCGGCAAGGCCAACCTGTTCGACGCCGCCTCGGGCGAGCGTCTGTGAGATCATCAGAGGAGGAGAAACTGATGCCTATCGCGATCCGCAAGAGCGGCGCCATCCTGGCCCTTCTGTCCGGCACCGCCGCGACCGGGGTGGCCGCCGAGGACGTCATCGTCTTTCACAACTGGTCCTCGGGCCCGGAAGTGGCGGCGCTCAACATCCTGAAGGAGGATTTCGAGTCCAAGGGCCATGCCTGGACCGACATCGCCATCCCGCACGACACCGGCTCCAACGTCAGCCTGCTGAACCTGGTCACCGGGGGCAACCCGCCCAACGTGTTCCTCGAGTCGAGCCCCGGCTTCTATCGCGACCTCGCCGACATGGGCCTGGCCCGGCCGCTGACCGACTGGTACGAGGCGAACGGCTATCCCGAGCACCTGCCGGCCTCGGTGCTGTCCTCGATCACCGTCGACGGCGAGATCATGAAGGTGCCGACCGCGATCCACATCGACGGCATGGTCTACTACAACATGGACGTCGCCGAGGAGGTCGGGGTCGACCCGACGAGCTGGACCTCGCTCGAGGACATGTTCGCCTCGTTCGACGCGGTGCGCGAGGCCGGCAAGGTGCCGCTCGCCATCGGCGCCCAGCAATGGCAGATCGGCTACCTCACCCACGCGCTCGCCGCGGCGGTCGCCGGCCCGGACTTCTTCAACGCCATCTACGGCGGCGAGGTCGATCCGGCGGTGATCGACAGCGCCGAGATGCGCGAGCTTCTCGACTGGCTGCGCCGCTTTCAGGAGGCCGCCGACGAGGGCGCGGTGAACCGCGACTGGAACGTCACCACCAACATGGTGATCACCGGCGACGCGCTGATGCAGATCCACGGCGACTGGATGAAGGGCGAATGGCTCGCCGCCGGCAAGGTCGCGGGCGAGGATTTCGGCTGCATCCAGATCCCCGGCGCCGAGGCGGTGTCGGTGACCGTGGACAGCTGGGGCCTGCTCGGCGACCAGTCCGAGACCATGGACCAGGCCGAGCTCGACTTCGCCGCCACCGTGCTCGACCCGGCGGTGCAGGCGCGCTTCGCCGCCGCCAAGGGCTCGACCCCGGTGCGGCTCGACGCCACCGGCGACATCGACGCCTGCAGCCAGGAGGTGCTGGCGATCCTCGAGGACGCCGAGCACCAGGTCGCCAACCCGCACAGCCAGGTCGACGCCGACTGGCAGTCCTCGCTCTGGGACGTGCTGTTCAACTACTGGTCCGACCCGTCGATGACCGCCGACGAGGCGATCGAGCAGATGACGTCGAACTACGATCTGATCCTCGGCTGACACGCCCGGATCGGTGTCGGGCGGCCCGTTCCTCCCTGCGGGCCGCCCCCTTTCTCTCCCACCCCGCCGCGGTGCCCGCCCGGTGCACGGATCGTGCACGCCCGGTGCCGCCGCCCAGACAGGACGATGCCCATGGATTCCCGACTGCTCGACAAGGACGAGGTGATGCAGATCTGCTTCGTCACCCACGACGCCGAGGCCTCCGCCCGCTGGTTCGCCGACCTCACCGGCAAGCCGATGCCCGCCGAGGGCCGCGCCGCCGATCCCGACGAGGCCCAGGCGATCTACGACGGCCAGCCGGCCCGTGTCGGATGCACCATCCGGATGTTCGAGTTCGGCAACATCGACGTCGAATTCCTCCAGCCCGGCCCCGAGAAGAGCGCCTGGCGCGACCTGCTCGAGGAGAAGGGCCCGGGCTGCCACCACATCGCCTTCCGCACCCGCAACCTCACCAACCGCAACGCCTATCTCGAGGAGAAGGGCCACCGGCTGCTGCAGCGCGGCGAGTTCGACGGCGGCCACGGCCGCTACGCCTATTACGACACCGTCAAGGATCTCGGCGTGATGATCGAGCTGCTCGAGTTCGACGCCGACAAGGAGCCGCAGGGGCAGGCCGCCGAATGACCTACCCCGTCGCCTACCAGCTCTATTCCTCGCGCAACTTCCCGCCGCTCGAGGCCCAGCTCCCCGAGCTGCGCGCCATGGGCTACGACGCGATCGAGCCCTGGCTGCCGGCCTACGAGGCCGACCCCGCCGCCTTTCGCCGCGCCCTCGACGAGGCCGGGCTCAAGTGCTTCGGCTTCCACATGCCGCTCGACGGGCTCGCCCGCGCGCCCGACCGCTTCGTCGAGGTCGCCCAGACCCTCGGCGCGCAGGTGCTGATCCCGCCCTTCGTCCCCGAGGAAGAGCGCCAGGACAGCGCCGGCTACTGGGCCGGCATCGGCGAGACCCTCGCCCGGGGCGCCGAGGCCGCGGGCCGGCACGGGCTCACCGTCGCATGGCACAACCACGATTTCGAGTACCGCGCGCTGCCCGACGGCACCCGACCGATCGACCACATCCTCGGCGCCGACCCGGCGGTGAAGTTCGAGATCGATTGCGGCTGGATCGTGCGCGGCGGCGCCGACCCGGCGGCGGAGCTCGCGCGCTACGCCGACCAGATCGTCGCGATCCAGCTCAAGGACACCGCCGGCCCCGAGGGCCGGGACACCGAGGACGGCTGGCGCGCCACAGGCGACGGCGTCATCGACTGGGCCGCGCTCGCGCCGCTGATGGAAAAGACCCAGGCGACGCACATCGTCGCCGAGCACGACAACCCCGCCGACTGGCGCGCCTTCGCCAGCCGGTCCCTCCATCACATGCGCCAGATCGGCCTCGCCGGGAGCTGAACCATGCCCGAAGAATACACCTCCCGCCCCGCCGGGCGGCTGCCCAACAGCCGCTTCCCCCTGCTGATCCACCGCGCCGGCATTCCCGGCGGCGGCGCCGACGCCGTGCGCGAGAGGTTCCGCGCCCACGGCTGGCTCAACAACTGGGAATACCCCGGCATCTACGACTACGCCCACTTCCACTCGACCACCCACGAATGCCTCGGCGTCGCGGTCGGCCGGATGGAGCTCGAGCTGTTCGGCGCGGGCGGCACCCGCGTCGAGCTTTCGGCGGGCGACGTGGTGGTGATGCCGGCGGGCGTGTCGCACGCGATGGTGGGCGGCTCCGACGACGTGCTGGTGGTCGGCGGCTACCCCGACGGGCGCGACTGGGACAACATGCGCGAGGACCTGATCGACGACCTCGCCGCACGCGAGGCCGCCAAGCGGATCATGATGCTCCCGATCCCCGCCCGCGATCCGGTCACCGGCGGCGCACTGCAGGCGTGGATCGACGCGCCGTCCTCCGTCGACGCGGGGCTGAACGACTTCCGCGACGGCCTCGGCTGACGCCCCGCCGAGAGCCGGCGCCGCTCATCCCAGCTGCAGGACCAGCACGTCGCGCCCGGCGACGGAAACCCGGCCCTCCGCCCCGGCCTCGCCGCCTTCTTCTGCGCCATCGACGGGCTCGCGCTGACCGTCGTCACCGAGCTGATGTCGCGCGGCTGGTCGATCCCCCGCGACGTCTCCGCGGTCGGCTTCGGCGACTACAGCGCCGCCCGCCAGATCCGCCCCTCCCTCACCACGATCCGCGTCCACGGCCACGACATCGGCCGCAGCATCGTGCAGCTCTTGCACAACCGCCTGTACGACGGCGGCATGTCGCGCGAGCCGATCCGCTTCCAGATCGTCAACGAGTTCGTCCTGCGCGGCACCACCGGCTCCGCCCCGATGGGGCCGCCGGCTAGCGCCTACTCGACCACCGCCCCGCTGTCGTGGACGATCCGGAAGATGCGGATCGCGCCGCCCTGGTCGGGATCGGGGCGGAGGTGGACCTCGGCCCGGCGGGGCTGGCCGAAATTCTCGTAGGTGACGATGACCGTCGCCATCCCCTGGATCACCGGCGGATCGGCGAAGCGCACCGCGACGTTGGCGAGGTCGGCGTCCTGCGCATCGAGGATCGGGTGCGCGCCGCGGTTGGCGAGGCCGGGGACGGTATAGGACGAGAAGTAGGCCCGCATCGCCGCCGGGTCGTTGATGTCGAGGAAGGCGGCCTTGTGAAACAGGTTGCGCACCAGCGGCAGCGCGATGTCGTACGGCGCACCGACGCCGGCCGTGTCGCCGCCTGCGCCGCCGGCGGCGACGTCCTCCCCAAGGTAGCGCGCCGAGACCCAGCCCTGCCGGCCCGCGCCGCCGTCGACGAAGCACCAGCGCGGGGGCAGCGCCTCGCGATCGGCGGCGTCCAGGCGGACGTCCCTCGGCACGAACGGCACGCAGGCCCCGCGCGCGAGATGGCGCGCGTTGGGCGCGAGCTTGCCGAGGACGGCGTAGCCGGTGCCAGGCCCCATGCGGATGTTGAGCGTGTCGTTCGCGGGGACGTTCACCACCCGCCAGGCGTCGGGGCCGTCGGCCTCGGCGAGCGTCGCGGCGGGGGCGAGCGCGAGCGTCGCGGCGATGAGGAAGGGTTTCAGCACGTCGTCCTCCTGTAGTCCGTCTGCGGCAGGCCCATCTGATACCAGCCCGCGCCGCCAGCCAAGGGGCCGGCGGGCACAAATCCTCGCAGATTGCGCAGACGCGGCGCCGTCAGCCGAGCGCGCCGGCCTTCACCTTCTCGAGCGTCCGGTCGAGGATCCGGCCCATGCGGGCGACGATCTCGTCGACGTCGGCCTCGGTGACGATCAGCGGCGGGCAGAGGGCGAGGGTGTCGCCGACGTTGCGGATCACCATGCCCTCCTCGTGCGCTATCTCGAACGCCAGCGTCCCGACCTTGCCGACGGGGTCGAAGCTTTCGCGGGTGGCCTTGTCGCGCACCAGCTCCAGCCCGGCGATCAGCCCGGTGCCGCGCACCTCGCCGACGAGCTCGTGCCCCGCGAAGCGCCGCAGCCCTTCCTGCAGCCGCGCGCCCATGCGGGCGGCGTTGCCCATCAGGTCGCGCTCCTCGATGATCGCGAGGTTCTCCAGGCCAACGGCGGTGGCGACGGGGTGGCCCGAGCCGGTGAAGCCGTGGCCGAAGGTGCCGATCTTCGCCGAGTTGTCGGCGATGGCGTCGTAGATCTTCTCGCTGAAGATGACCGCCGCAAGCGGCATGTAGGACGAGGTCAGCTGTTTGGACGTCACCATGATGTCGGGCGTGAAGCCGTAGTGGGTGCAGCCGAACGGCGAGCCGAGCCGGCCGAAGCCGCAGATCACCTCGTCGGACACCAGCAGGATGTCGTGCTTGCGGCAGAGCGCCTCGATCCCGGGCCAGTAGCCCTCTGGCGGCGGCATGACGCCCCCGGCGGCCATCAGCGGCTCGCCGATGAAGGCGGCGATGGTCTCGGGGCCCTCGCGCTCGATCACCTCCTCGGCCTCGGCGAGCAGGCGGGCGGTGAAGTCGGCCTCGCTCTCGCCGTCCCGGCCGAAGCGGTAATGGTGCGGGCAGGTCAGGTGCGTCACCGGGATCACGGGGAGGTCGAAGTCGCGGTGGTTGGCCGGCAGCCCGGTCAGCGAGCCGGAGGCGACGGTGATGCCGTGGTAGCCCTTGGTGCGGGCGAGGAACTTCTTCTTTTCGGGCCGCCCGAGGGCGTTGTTCATGTACCAGACCATCTTGACGACGGTGTCGTTGGCCTCGGAGCCGGAATTGGTGAAGAACACCCGGTCGAGCCCCTCGGGCGTCATCTCCACCAGCTTCTCGCCGAGCCGGATCGCGGGCTCGTGCGCCTTGTGGGCGAAGCTGTGGTAGTAGGGCAGCGCCTCCATCTGGCGGCGCGCGGCCTCGACGAGGCGCGGCTCGGAGAAGCCGACGGCGACGGACCAGAGCCCGGCCAGCGCCTCGATGTAGGTCTTGCCCTGCGCGTCCTCGACGCGCACGCCGTCGCCGCGGCGCATGACCATCGGGCCGGCCTCCTCGTGGCGGCGGGCGTTGGTGTAGGGGTGCAGGGCGGTGGCGATGTCGGCGGCGCCGAGGGAATTGCTGAGCTTGGTCATGCGCCACTCTTGGTCGGAGTGGCGGCCTTGTTCAAGATGGATCGACGCCGCTCAGAGCCGCCCCACCGCCTTGCGCTGCGCCCCCTTCTCCTCGGCCAGCAGGCAGAGCCAGTCGTGGGCGACGGTGGCGGCGGCGATGGCGGTGACCTCGGCGTGGTCGTAGGGCGGCGAGACCTCGACGACATCCATGCCGACGAGCCGCAGCCCGGCCAGCCCGCGCACGAATTCCAGCCCCTGCCAGCTCGCCAGCCCGCCCGGCACCGGCGTGCCGGTGCCGGGGGCGCAGGCCGGGTCGAGCCCGTCGATGTCGAACGACAGGTAGACCGGCGCCTCCCCCGCCCGCGCCCGCACGATCTCGAGCGCGGCGTCGATGCCGTGGCGGTGGATCCACGGCGCGGTGAGGATCTCGAAGCCGTGGTCGCTGTCGTTGAAGGTCCTGAGCCCCACCTGCGTCGAGCGGGCCACGTCGACGATCCCCTCGGCGGCGGCGCGGGCGAACATCGTGCCGTGATCGAGCTGCGCGCCGTCGTCGGCCCAGGTGTCGCAATGGGCGTCGAACTGCACCAGCGCGACCGGCCCGTGGTGGCGGGCGTGGGCCCTGAGCAGGGGGTAGGAGATCGAGTGATCGCCCCCCAGCGTCAGCATCCGCGCGCCGGTGGCGAGGATCGCGTCGGCGTGGGCCTCGATGGAGGGCACCACGCCGGCGGGGTGGTGCGGGTCGATCATGCAGTCGCCCCAGTCCGTCACCGCGAGGTGCTCGAAGGGGTCGAAGCCGAACGGGAACGCCTTCAGCTCGGCCAGCTGCGTCGACGCCTCCCGGATCGCGCGCGGCCCGAGGCGGCAGCCGGGGCGGTTCGTCACCGCGCTGTCGAAGGGCACGCCCGAGACCACCACGTCGACGCCCTCGAGCTGGCGCGTGTAGCGGCGGCGCAGGAAGCTGAGCGCGCCGCCGTAGGTCATCTCGGGCCAGCGGCCCAGCAGGTCTTCGCGGCGAAACGCCTGATCCCCGGTCGTCATCTCTGCGGCTCCTTGGTTGTGCCGGCCTACAGGCCCAGCCGATCGCGCAGGCCGTACCACCAGCTGCCCATCACCGAATAGGGCACCCGCAGCGCCCGGCCGCCGGGGAACGGGATCCACGGCAGGCCGGCGAACACGTCGAAGCGGCTCGTGTCGCCGTGGATCGCCTCGGCGAGGATGCGCCCGAACGTGTGCGAGCCGGTGACGCCGTGGCCCGAGTAGCCGTGCGCGAAGTAGGTGTTCGCCCCGATCCGGCCCATCTGCGGCACGCGGCTGAACGACAGCGCGAAGTTGCCCGACCAGGCGTAGTCGATCCGCTTGTCCCTCAGCTGCGGAAACACCTTGTCCATGTTGCGCTTGAGCTTGGCCTTGATGTCGCGCGGATCGCTGCCGCCATAGACGGTGCCGCCGCCGAACAGCATCCGGCGGTCGCCCGACAGGCGGTAATAGTCGAGGATGTAGCGGATATCCTCGACACACTCGTCGCGCGGCAGCAGCTCGGCGGCGAGCGCCTCGTCCAGCGGCTCGGTCGCCATCATCTGCGTCGAGACCGGCATCACGCGCGGCGCCAGCTCGGGGACGACGCCGCCGAGATAGGCGTTGCCGCAGAGCACGAGCCGGTCGCAGGTGACGCTGCCCTGCGCCGTGTGCACCTGCGGCCGCGCGGCCTCGGTGTCGACGCGCACGACGGGCGAGTGCTCGTGGATCACCCCGCCGTGGCTCTCGAGCGCGGCGGCCTCGCCGAGCGCGAGGTTCAGCGGGTGCATGTGCCCGCCGGTCGTGTCGAGCAGGCCGCCGGCATAGAGGTCGCTGCGCACGTGCCCGCGCAGCGCGTCCCGGTCGAGCAGGACCTGGTTGTCGATCCCGTAGCCCTGCCACAGCTGCTGGCGCGCCTCGAGCTCGCGCATGTGCGCCGAGGTCAGCGCGGTGAAGATGTTGCCGGGCTTGAGGTCGCAGGCGATGCCGTAGCGCGCGACGCGCTCGCGGATGATCTCGCCGCCCTCCTGCACCAGCGAGGCGACGAAGCGCGCGGTGTCCTCGCCGTAGCGGCGCGCGATGGTCTGCAGCGAGGCGTTCAGCCCGTTGACGATCTGCCCGCCATTGCGCCCCGACGCGCCCCAGCCGACCTGCGCCCCCTCGATGACCGTGACCTCGTGCCCCTTCTCGGCCAGGTGCAGCGCGGTGGAGAGGCCCGAATAGCCCGCGCCGACGACGCAGACCTCCACCGCGCGCTCGCCCTGCAGCGGCGGGCGCGCGGGCGCGGGATTGGCGGAAGCCGCGTAGTAGGAGCCGGTGTGGCTGCCGTCGCCGGCATAGGAGACGGTGGCGCGCATCAGACGATCTCCAGGTAGCTGTGGAATTCCAGCCCCGTCACGTGGCGGTTGAAGCGCGCCTGTTCCTGCTTCTTGGCCTCCACGAACATCCGCTGCAGCCGCCGGGCGTAGATCTCGGGCACCAGCTTGCCCTGCTGGAAGGCGCGGATCGCGGTCGCCCAGTCGAGCGGCAGGTGCGGCAGGTCGAGGCTGTAGGCGTCGCCCTCGATCGGCTCGGGGGGCCGCCAGTCGCGCTCGATGCCCAGCAGCGCGCCGCCGAGGACGGAGGCGAGCACGAGGTAGGGATTGGCGTCCGCCCCCGCGACGCGGTGCTCGATCCGCCGCGCGCGGCTGTCGCCGCCGGGGATGCGGATCGCGGCGGTGCGGTTCTCGTAGCCCCAGGCCACGTTGGAGGGCGCGTGCGCCCCCGGCAGCAGCCGGCGGAAGCTGTTCTCGTGCGGCGCGAAGGTGAGCGCGTTCTCCTGGATCGTCTCGAGCAGCCCGGCCACGGCGGCCAGCATCATGTCGGTGCCCCTCGCGCCGCCGTCGTCG
Organism: Oceanicola granulosus HTCC2516; assembly: GCF_000153305.1. Taxonomy (GTDB): domain Bacteria; phylum Pseudomonadota; class Alphaproteobacteria; order Rhodobacterales; family Rhodobacteraceae; genus Oceanicola; species Oceanicola granulosus. The sequence goes on along the minus strand of NZ_CH724111.1, from coordinate 3,402 downwards.
AACAGGTTCACCCCGTCGCGGTCCTCCAGCGAGAAATGGACGTGGAAGCCCGAGCCGGCCCGGTCGCCGTAGGGCTTGGCCATGAAGGTCGCCGCGAAGCCGTGCTGGCGGGCGATGCCGCGCACCAGCCGCTTGAACAGCAGCGCGTCGTCGGCGGCGCGCAGCGGGTCGGCGACGTGGCGCATGTTGACCTCGAACTGCCCCGCGCCGTTCTCCGAGATCGCGCTGTCGGCGGGGATGCCCTGGTTGCGGCAGGCGGCGTAGACGTCGTTGAGGAAGCCGTCGAAATGCTCGAGCTCGTCGAGGCAGAGCGCCCCGTCCGACATCAGCCGCTTGCCGGTGACGGGCGAGCGCGGCGGCGCGGGGAGATCGTCGGCCGGATCGAACAGGTAGAACTCCAGCTCGGTGGCGACGACCGGCGTCAGCCCCTTGGCGGCGTATCGCTCCACCACGTTGGCCAGCGCCCGGCGCGGATCGCCGAGGAACGGCGCGCCGCCCTCCTCCATCATCCACAAAGGCACCAGCGCGGTGGGCTTGCTCGTCCAGGTCATCGGCAGCACGCCGCGCCCGGTGGGGACGCAGATCCCGTCGGCGTCGCCGGTCTCGAAGACCATCACCGAGCCCTCGATGTCCTCGCCCCAGATATCGAGCCCGCAGATCGACAGCGGCATCCGCACCGCGCCGGCGAGCACGTTGTCGATCTGCTCCGCCGGGATGCGCTTGCCGCGCAGCACGCCGTTGAGATCGCAGACGCAGCCGAAGAGGTTCTCGAGCCCCGCCGCGTCCTCGGCGGTTAACGGACGATCGCCAATCATGTCGTTCCTGTCCTGATCCTTCACCAGACGTCTCCCATGCCGCTCGGGTTTGTGAAACCCTTATCCGCCCGCGCCCATGCGGCGGAACATCCGCGCGAGGTGGTCCTGCCCGCCGTGGAAGATGCCCTCGATGCGCACCGCCTCCCGCGCCGGATCGAGCGTGAACCAGTAGATCGCCCGCTCGATCGTCACGTGCCGGATCTCCGCGCCCCCCTCCAGCCCGTGCACCGTCCCGATGTGCGGCGCACGGGCGATGCGGGTCAGGTTCGCCAGGATCGCGCTCACGCTCCGCTCGGCCCGCCGCGCGGCCTCGGGGCGCGTCTCCCCGAAGGCGATGTGCGCCGCGGCGAGATGGTCGAACAGGCGGTCGAGATCGCGGACGGCCTCCGGCGCGAACTCAGTCGTCCAGCCCATAGAGCCGCCGCTTGTCCGCCAGCATGTCGTCGACCATCCCGCGGAACGTCTCGAGCGGCACGTGCGGCCCGTCCATCCGCTCGCGCATCATCGCGAGGAAGGCGGCGCGCTGCTCCTCGAACAGTTCGTCCTCCTGCCGCTTCGCCTCCAGCGCCTGCTGGATCACCGCGCTCGTGGACGCCGCGCGCCCCTCGGCCACCTGCCGGCGGGCGTAGGCGGCCTGCTGGTCGGAGATGGAGACGGAAATCTTGACGGTCATCGGCGGGCCCTCCCCCGTGCGGCGGTGCGACCTGGTGGCACCATGCCCCAAACTGGGGCAAGTCCGCACCGACATCAAGAGGGCCAGGAGGTCTGCCCGTCAGCCCGCCTTCGCCACCTGCGCCGACCGCTCGTGGATCACCGGGAACCAGTCCTCCCGCAGCACCTGCCCGGCCGCCATCCCGTGCCCCGGGAACGGCGGCGAGGTCGGCCCCGGGCGCTCGACGTAGCGCGCGTCGTCGCCCAGCAGCCGCAGCGAGAAGGCCCGGCGGCGCGCGGTGGTCTCGTTGCCGCGCGCGCCGTGCAGGGTCATGTAGTGGAACGCCACCGCGTCGCCGGGCTCCATCTCCCACTCGCGCACGTCCATCCCCTCGGCATCCGGATCGGGCACGGGGCGGTAATCCTCTTCGTTGGGATAGAAGCTCGTCTCGGCGAGCCAGCGCGTCGGCAGCACCGGCCTGTCCCAGCGGTGCGAACCGGCCACGCAGCGCAGCGACGCGCCGCGCACCGGGTCGAGCGGCGACCAGAAGCTCACTGTCTGCGTGCCCTCGACGAAGTAATAGGGCCCGTCCTGGTGCCACGGCGTCGGCTTCGACGTGCCCGGCTCCTTGACCAGCACGTGATCGTGGAACAGCTGCACCCGCTCCGAGCCCATCAGGTCGGCGGCGACGGCGGCGGCGGGCGAGGTGCGGATCACCTGCTCGAACTCGGGGATGCGCTGCCAGTTGCAGTAATCGTCGAAGAAGCGCCCGCCTTCGCCCGCCTTCAGGTTCTCGGCGGCATACTCGCCCGGCTCCTCCATGTTGCGCGCGATCCCGGCGCGCAGCGTGTCGAGATGGTCGGCGAACAGCCCCTTCACGAGCACGACCCCGTCGCGCTGGTAGGCGTCGATGTGGCCTTGAGTGAGCAGCGGATGCGTCATGGCGGTCTCCTTACGGTGGCAGCTTTGGCGGCGAGCCTAGCGCCGCCGCAGGCATAGCTTCCAATAATACCTCGCGAAGAGTAGATTTGGCCCATGCTATACCTCACGCTCCGCCAGTACGAGTACATCGCCGCCGTCGCCCGCGCCGGCAGCCTCGCGGCGGCGGCGCAGCAGATGAATGTCTCGCAGCCCTCCCTGTCGACGGCGCTCACGCAGGTCGAGGCGCGGCTCGGGCGGCGGCTGTTCCACCGGGGGCGCGGCCAGCCGGTCCGGCTCACCGCCACCGGCGAGGCCTACCTCGCCGAGATCGAGCGGATGCTCGCCCTCGCCCGGCGGCTCGAAGACCCCTCCGGCCTCGGCCCCGCCCCCGCCGAGCGGCTGACCCTCGGCCTGTTCGACGACCTCGCCCCGTTCCACCTCTGCCCGCTCGTCGCGGCCCTGCGCGAGGGCCTGCCCGGCGTCGAGATCCGCCACCGGACGGCCAACTTCGCAGAGCTCGCCCGCGAGGTGCTCGACGGGCGCGTCGAGCTGGCCCTCAGCTACGATCTCGGCCTCGACGGCAGCTTCGCGCGCACCCCCCTCTTCGGCGCCCGCCCCTGCGCCTTCCTGCCCGCGTCCGACCCCCTCGCCCGCCGCGCCGGGCTGACGCTGGCCGACCTCGCCGGCCGGCCGCTGATCCTGTTCGACGAGCCGCTCTCGGTGCGCCACGTCCTCGGCCTGTTCCGCCGCATCGGCGCGCGCCCCGAGGTGCGCCACCGGGTCGGCGCGCTCGAGCTGATGCGCAGCCTCGCCGCCTCGGGCGCCGGCGTCGGGATCAGCTACGCCGTCCCTCCCGGCGGCGCGACCTACGACGGCCAGACCCTCGCCGCCGTCCCGGTCACCGACGCCATCGCCGAGGAGCCCGTGGTGCTCGTCCAGAGCGCCATGGCCGACGAAAGCCCCCTCGTCGCCCGCGCCCGCGAGATCCTGACGGACCGGCTGGCCACCCGAGAG
>NZ_CH724112.1:50739-59405 GCF_000153305.1 Oceanicola granulosus HTCC2516 | reverse complement strand
CTGCACGAAGGCCGGCGGCGGCCGCCCCGCCGCCATCCCCTCGAGCACCGCGCCCGCCGTGTCGAGCGCCTCGCGGATGGTGACGTCCATGTCGAGGTAGCGGTACGTTCCGAGCCGGCCGACGAAGGTCACCCCTTCCGCCGCCTGCCCCCGCGCCACGTACTCCGCCAGCAGCGCCTTCTCCGCCACCAGCCGGATCGGGTAGTAGGGCACGTCCTCGGGCGCGCAGGCGCGGGAATATTCGCGGTAGAGCACCGTCCCCTCGTGGCTCTCCCACGGCGAGAAGTGCTTGTGCTCGGTGATCCGCGTCCAGGGCACGTCGGCATCGCCGTAATTCATCACCGCGCAGCCCTGCCAGTCGCCCCGGTCGGTGAAGCGCTCGAAATCGAGCGTCCGGTAACCGAGCCGGCCGAGATCGTAGCCGAACCAGCCATCGAGCGGCCCCGACCAGAACACGTGGTCGTAACGCCCCGCCATCTCCGGCGCGAAGGGGGTCTCGAGATGCACGTCGATGCCGGAATGGTCGAGGATCGCCTCGATCATCGCGGTGTAGCCCTGCTCGGGCATCCCCTGGAAGCGGTGGAAGAAGTAGTTGTCGTCGTAGTTGAACCGCACCGGCAGCCGCTTGAGGATGCTGGCGGGCAGCTCGGTGGGCGAGCAGCCCCACTGCTTCTCGGTGTAGCCCTTGAAGAAGGCCTCGTAGAGATCGGGCCCCACGAAGCGCAGCGCCTGCTCCTCGAAGGTCTGCGGATCGGTGATCGAGGTGTCGGCCTGGGTCTCGAGGAAGGCGCGCGCCTCGTCGGGCCGGAAGGTCTTCCCGTAGAACTGGTTGATCGTGTGGAGGTTGATCGGCAGCGAATAGACCGCCCCCCGGCTCGTCGTCTTGACCCGGTTCTTGTACGGGAGAAACCGCGCGAAGCCGTTGACGTAGTCCCACACCTCCGCATCGTCGGTGTGGAAGATGTGCGGCCCGTAGACATGGACCATCACCCCCGTCTCGGGGTCGCGCACGGTATGGCAATTGCCCGCCGCGTGGGGCCGCGCGTCGATCACCGTCGCCCGGTGCCCGGCCTCCGCCAGCCGCCGCCCGATCACCGCCCCCGACAGCCCCGCGCCCACCAAGAGAACATGCATCGCCCGCTCCATCCTTGCCCGGCCCGTCCTGTCGCATGGCGGAAGCACCGATACAACGCCACGCCGGCGGATGTTTCGCGCGCGAAACATCCGCGCACGCCAGGGATGTAGGGTGCGCATTCATTGCGCACCCCCCGCCCGATCAGATGAAATCGATGTCCCCCAGGCCGAACTGCCCCGGCCGGATGTCCTCGAGCAGGATCTCGTTGCCCTTCCAGCTGATCTCGAGGCCGCCCTTCGCCTTGTCGATGTCCACCTGGCGGCGCTTCACGTCGTCGAGCTTGATCTCGTCGCGGCGGGGGTCGAAATCCCGGATGCGGTCGCGGCCGGAGCGGCGGTCGAAGATGAAATCGTCGGCGCCGCTGCCGCCGGTCAGGACGTCCTTGCCCGAGCCGCCCTCGATCTTGTCGCGCCCGGCGCCGCCCTTGATCCTGTCGCTGCCGGCGCCGCCGTCGAGGCGGTCGTTGCCCTTGCCGCCGTCGATCTTGTCGCGGCCCTTGCCGCCGTCGATGCGGTCCTTGCCGCCGCCGCCCTCGAGGCGGTCGTTGTCGGAGCCGCCCTTGATCTTGTCGGCCCCGCCGCCGCCATAGAGCCTGTCCTTGCCGGACTGGCCCTTCAGCAGGTCCTTGTCCTCGTCGCCCCACAGCCGGTCGCCGCCCGAGCCGCCATAGAGCCGGTCGCGCCCGGTGCCGCCCTCGAGGCTGTCGGCGCCGGACTCGCCGTAGAGGCGGTCGGCCCCGCCGTTGCCGAACAGCCGGTCGTTCTTGTCGCCGCCCCAGAGCCGATCGCCGCTCGAACCGCCGTAGAGCGCATCGTGGCCGTTGCCGCCCCAGAGGCTGTCGGCGCCGTCGCCGCCCCGGAGCCGGTCGTTGCCCGTCCCGCCGAGCAGGGCGTCGCGCCCGCCCTGCCCGCTCAGCCGGTCGTTGCCCGCGCCGCCCGAGAGCCGGTCGGCGCCGCTGCCGCCCGCGACCGTGTCGGCGGAGCGGTCGCTGCGGCCCGCCTCGAAGCGGTCGTCGCCGGCACCGAGGTCGGCCCAGTCGCCGCCCGAGCCGCCGGTGACCTCGTCGGCATGGTCGCCGGCGGCGATGCGGTCGTCGCCGCTGCCGCCATAGAGGCGGTCGGCGCCGCTGCCGCCGGCGAGCGAATCCGCGCCGTCCTCGCCCCAGATCAGGTCGCTGCCGCCGCGCCCGATCACGGTGTCGCGCCCGCTGCCGGCGCGGATCTGGTCGCGCCCGGCGCTGCCGGTCTCGGCCTCGTCCTCGAAGCGGTCGTTGCCGCTGCCGAGCCAGACCTTGTCGGCCCCCGTCCCGGCGCGCACCAGGTCGTTGCCACCGCCCGCGCCGATCCGGTCCCAGCCGCTGCCGCCCTCGAGCCGGTCGCCGCCGTTGCCGCCGGCGAGGCTGTCGGCCCCGGCCCCGCCATAGACCGTATCGCCTGAATTGGAGCCGCTTCCGGCGGCGAACCGGTCGCGGCCGTCGCCGAGCCGGACGGTGTCGCTGCCCGCGCCGCCCTCGACGTCGTCGTCGCCGTGGCCGGCGTCGATGCGGTCGTTGCCGTCGTCGCCGCGCAGCACGTCGTTGCCGCCGTCGCCGTCGAGCCGGTCGTTGCCCGAGCCGCCGTAGAGCCGGTCGTTGCCGGTGCTGCCGCTGAGCGTGTCGGCATCGAAGCCGCCCCAGAGCGCGTCGTTGCCGCCGTGGCCGTAGAGCTTGTCGCGCCCCGACCCGCCCTTGACCCGGTCGTGGCCGCTGCCGCCGTAGAGCAGGTCGGCGCTGCTGCCGCCCGAGAGGCTGTCGGCACCGGAGCCGCCCTCCAGCCGGTCGGCCCCGGTGCTGCCGTCGAGCGTGTCGTCGCCGTTGCCGCCGTAGAGGCTGTCGGCGTCGGCGCCGCCGAGCAGGCGGTCGTCGCCGTCGCCGCCGGTGAGCCGGTCGCGGCCGTCCTCGCCCTCGAGCCGGTCGTCGCCGCTGCCGCCGTCGAGCGCGTCGTCGGCGTTGCCCCCCGCGAGGCGGTCGTTGCCGATCTCGCCGTGGAGGCTGTCGCGCCCGTCGCCGCCGGCGAGCCGGTCGTTGCCGTCGCCGCCCCAGAGCTTGTCGGCGCCGCTGCTCCCCGACAGGCTGTCGGCGCCGGAACGGCCCCAGAGCCGGTCGTCGCCGCTCTCGCCCTTGAGCCGGTCGTTGCCGTTGCCTCCCGAGAGACGATCCTTGCCCGATCCGCCCGTGAGCGTGTCGTCGCCGTCGCCGCCGGAGAGGGAATCGTCGCCGTCGCCGCCCTCGAGCAGGTCGTCGTCGCCATCCCCCAGCAGGCGGTCGTCGCCCGCGCCGCCCGAGAGGCTGTCGGCGCCCGCCCCGCCCTCGAGCCGGTCCGCGCCGTCGCCGCCGCGCATCTCGTCGGCGCTGTCGCCGCCGTAGACGAGATCGTCGGAGGCGCCGCCGAAGACCCGGTCCTGCCCGGCCCCGCCCCAGAGCGTGTCGGCCCCGTCCTCGCCCTCGAGCTTGTCGCCGCCCGCGCCGCCCCAGATCCTGTCGGCACCGTCGCCCCCGGTCAGGCGGTCGGCGTCGGCGCCGCCGTCGATCTCGTCGCGGTTGGCGCCGCCCGCGAGGGTGTCGGCGCCGGTGCCGCCGAGGATGCTGTCGCGCCCGCTGCCGCCGTCGACGCTGTCGTTGCCCGCGCCCGCGTCGACGGTGTCGGCCCCGGTCCCGGCCTCGATCACGTCGCCCCCCGCGCCGCCCGCGAGGCTGTCGTCGCCCGCGCCGCCGAACAGGCTGTCGCCGCCGCCGCCGCCGAACAGGCGGTCGCCACCCCAGCTGCCGTGCAGCAGGTCGCTGCCGTCGCCGCCGGTGCGGTTGCGCTCGGGGGCCTTGAAGGTGCGGCCCGGGCCGGTCGTGTCGATGGCCGAGAGCACCGCCTTGCGGTTCAGGCTCTTGCCGTCGGCGCTGTAGAGGTCGAGCTCCTCCTCGTCGCACGTGACGCGCGCGCCCCAGCTCTTTTCGCCGATGTCGAGCCGTTTCGCGTCGAACAGGAACGGCCAGGAGGTGAGGTCGAGCCGGTCGTCGCGCTCGTCGAAGCCGTCGATGCGGTCGCGCGCGCCGTCGGCGGAGAGCACGAACAGGTCGTCGCCCGCGCCGCCGTTCATCCGGTCGGCCCCGGCGCCGTCGACGAGGATGTCGTCGCCGCCGCTGCCCCTGAGGCTGTCGGCACCGTCGCCGCCGGTGAGCAGGTCGTCGCCCGCGCCGCCCGAGAGCGTCGCGCCGCCGCTGCCGGCGCGCTTCTCGGAGCCGCTGTCGAGGGCGACCTTCAGCTCGGTGATGCCCTTGTCGGTGGCGGCGCTGGCGAAGACGAGCAGGTCGCCGTCGCGCTCGGCCAGCGCGATCGCCTCGACGCCGCCGAGGGCGATGTCGGTGGTGTCAGCGATGGCGTCGAGATGGACGAGGCGGCCGTCCTCGAGCAGGGCGAACAGGCTCAGCCCCATGTCGCCGCCGCCGGCGACCACGTAGCCGCGCCCGCCGATCTCGATGGCCTCGACCGCCTGCGCGCCGCCGAAGCGGGTGTGCAGGCTGTCGAGCACGTGGTCGACCAGCTCGAGCGCCCCCCCGGTGCCGACCCGCATCACGCTCAGCGCCCCGGCCTTGCCTGCCGACGAGGCGAGGACGGCGAAGGCGGTGCCGGCGATCTCGACGGTGGCGATATCGGTCGGGGCCATGATCCCGACCCCGCTCTCGGCGCCGACCCGGCCCGTCACGGTGACCGCGCTGCCGGTGACCTTGTAGGCGGTGAGGCCGTTGTCGCCCTCGGTGGCGGCGAGCAGGAGGCGGTTGCTGCCGGGCTTCAGGGTGGCGACGGCGGCGACGGGGGCGCTCCCGGCCTGGCGCGCGTCGCCGACCCGGGTGCCGGTCTCGTCGTAGAGCGTGACGCCGTTGGCGCCGACATAGAGCCTGCCCGCGCCGTCCTGCACCGCGTCGCGCAGCCAGCCGGGCGCGGGGGCGGAGGCGGGGGCCCTGGCGTGGCGCAGGCCCGAGATGTCGCCGCTGGCGTCGATGCCGTAGAGGCTGTAGCGCCCGGCCATGTCGGTGCCCACGAGCAGCTCCCTGCCCGCGCCCGCGGCGATTTCCGCGAGGCCCCGGGCGGCGCCGGTCTCGAGCCCGCCGGTGTAGATCTTGCTGTCGCTCTTGCGCAGGCCGCCGTCGCGCAGCTCCCACCCGGTCAGCCCGCCGAAGCGCCCCGACGTGACATAGACCGCCGTGTTGCCGCCGCTCTCGACGACCTGCAGCCCGGTGATCCCGTGATCGAGCCGGTCATCCCCCGCCCGCGCCACCTTGCGCACCCTGAACTCTGCCACGCCCCGCCCTCCGCCGTTGTCGGCCGACCCTCGGCGGGGCAGGGGGCAACCCCGCGCGCACCGTGCGGCAAGGCGGGGACGAGCCCGGGCGATTTGTGTCGAATTGGCGGGATCTGGGTGCAGGCCGGTGCGAAATGAATGCGCACCCTACAGGCGCCCCCACCGTAGGGTGCGCATTCATTGCGCACCCCCCGATGCCCCTTACGCCAGCAGCTTCTCGTGCCGGCGGATCGCTTCCTCGAGGTCTTCGAAATATTCCAGCCGGCCGTTGTTGAGCACGAGGCCGGTGTCGCAGAACTTGCGCAGCGAGCCCATCTGGTGGCTCACCATGATCGCGCTCGCGGTCTTGACCCGTTCGAGGAACACCGCCCGGCTCTTGCGCGTGAAGTTGGCGTCGCCGACGGCGGTGACCTCGTCGATGAGGTAGGTGTCGAAGCGGATCCCCATCGACAGGCCGAACCCCAGGCGCGAGCGCATCCCCGAGGAGTAGCTGCGCACCGGCATGTGGAAATGCTGCCCGATCTCGGCGAAGGACTGCACGAAGGCGATCAGCTGCTCGCTGTCGACCCCGTAGACCCGCGCCACGAAGCGGACGTTCTGCGCGCCGGTGAGGTCCTTGTTGAGCGAGCCGCCGAAGCCCACGGGCCAGGAGATGGTGCCGTCGCTCACCACCCGGCCGGAATCGGCGGCGAGGATGCCGGCGATGATCGACAGGAGCGTCGACTTGCCCGCGCCGTTGCGCCCCAGCAGGGCGAGCGACTTGCCGGTGGGGAGCTCGAGGTTGAGGTTGTCGATGACGACCTTCTTGCGCCCCCGGATCCAGAAGCTCTTGGACAGGTTCTCGAAGCGGATCATCGGACGGCGGATCTCAGCGGCTGTCGCGGATGCTGTAGTAGATCAGGGACATCACGGCCCAGAACAGGAACAGGAAGCCCGCCGCGAGCCCCAGCAGGGTCAGCCGGCGCGGATACTCGGCCACCTGCGGCAGGGTCGGGGCGACGTAGGCGGCGAGGTAGCGGGTCTGGCGCGAGGCGTTGGCGCGGGCGGCGTCGAGCGCGGCGAGGGCGGCGCGGTAGCTCTCCTCGGCGAACTCGCGGTCGACCACGAGGCTCTCGTACTCGGCCAGCAGCTGCGGGTACTCGTCGCCCGACACGGTCGACTCGCGCTCGGCGGCGATGCGCTGCTCGATCACCTCGATGCGGCGCTGCGCCTGGGTGACGCGGGGGTCGCTGTCGGAGGTGCTCTCGGTGAGCAGGTCGTACTCGATCAGCGCCGCGGCGAGCTGCTGCTGGAGGTTGTTGATCAGCGCGGTCTGGCCCTGCACGTCGGTTTCCGGGTCGACGATGCGGGTGCGGGTGCGGAACAGGGTCAGCGCCTCGCGCGCCTCCTTGACCCGCTCGACGGCGGTGGCGAGGTCGGCCTCGGCGTAGCGCAGCGTGTCGTTGCGCGCGGTGGCGTTGAGCTCGTTGATGAGCACCTGGCTCTGGGCGAGGATCTCGCGGGCGATGGCCTGGGCGGTGTCGGCGTCGAAGGCGAGCACCCGGAGCTCCATCAGCCCGCTGGCCTGGTCGTAGGAGATCCGCACGATGCGGCGCCAGTAGCGGGTCAGCTCCTCGATCCCGGCATCGGGGGCGAGGGCGAAGACCGGATCCTGGGCGTAGGGGCCGGAATAGGCCTCGATCAGGTCGAGACGCTCGTGGACGGCGCCGACGAGGGCCTGGGACTGCATGAACTCGTAGAGGATGTCGGTGTCGGTGCTGCCGCCGCTGACGCCGGTGAGCTGCGACAGCCCGCCGAGCAGCTCGGAGGCCGAGCCGCCCTGCTCCTGGCGCACGGTGAAGCCGACGGTGGAGGCGTACTGGTCGACGGCGCGCTCCCAGAGATACCAGGCGACGCCGGCCAGCGGCAGGGCGAAGACCAGCAGGAAGGCGAAGATGATCCCCCAGTGCCGCTTGCGCATCCGGGCCGGCTTGGCCACCGGGGCGACCTCGACGACCTGCGGCGGGTCGCGCCGGCTGCGCCGCTTGCGGCCGGAGCCGGAGCCGGAGCTGTTCTTCTCGGACGGCTCTGTTTCGGCGGGTTTCGCGGCGGGCGGCTCGGCGGCGGGCTCCGCGGCCGCGGGGGCGGCGGGGGTTTCCGGCGGCGGGGCAGGGGCCGCGCGCGGCGCGGCGCCGGCCTCGGGGGCAGTCTCGGCGCTGCGGCGGAAAGGCATGACTTCGGAGACGCCCTCGGCGCCGGCCGGCGTCGGGTCGTCCCGGTCTCGCTCGGGTTTCGCGTTCTCTGCCACTGGGCTGCCTCGACCCCGGAACGGGTTTGATCTTGAGTGCCCTTTTCTACATAGTCCGCCGACGGATTGCCAGCTTGGAAGACGCGCGATGACCGCCACGATCCCTCCTCCGCTCATGCCGAGCCACCGGCCCCACCCGTTCCGCACCAGCATCCGCACCATCACGGCTCTGATCCTGCGGGAAATGGCCACGCGCTACGGCCGCTCGCCCGGCGGCTACATCTGGGCGATCCTCGAGCCGGCGGGGATGGTGGCGTTCCTGTCGCTGGGCTTCTCGCTGATGCTGCGCTCGCCGCCGCTGGGGACGAGCTTCCTGCTGTTCTACGCGACGGGGATGCTGCCCTTCACCTACTACAACACCATGCAGAAGTCGGCCTCGCGCTCGCTGAGCTATTCCAAGGCCCTGCTGACCTACCCGATCGTGACCTGGATCGACGCGGTGCTGGCGCGGATCATCCTCAACGGCATGACCGGGCTGCTGGTGGGCTACATCGTGATCGGCACCGTCCTCGCCCTGTCCGACACCCGCGCCACGGTGGAATTCGGCCCCGCGCTCGAGGCCTACACGATGGCGTGGATGATCGGCGTCGGGGTCGGGCTGGTGAACTGCGTGCTGCTGTCGTTCTTCGCGCTGTGGAACACCGTCTGGTCGATCGTCACCCGGCCGATGTTCATCGTCTCGGGGGTGCTGTTCCTCTACGAGGACCTGCCCCAGGCGGCGCAGGCGGTGGTCTGGTGGAACCCGGTGATGCACGTCACCGGCCTGATGCGCACCGCCGTCTACCCGATGTACGAGGCGACCTACGTGTCGCGGATCTACGTCTACGGGATCTCGATGACGCTGATCGCGCTCGGGCTGTTGCTGGTGGCGCGGTATCACAAGGACGTGCTGGAGCGCTGACGCGTCGGGGT
>NZ_CH724112.1:10251-50633 GCF_000153305.1 Oceanicola granulosus HTCC2516 | reverse complement strand
TACCGCTCGGCGAGGGCGACGACCTCGTCGTGGGTCAGGTCGAGGCGGCCGGTGAGGCCGTCGCGCACGGCCCGGGCGAGGAGGCGGAGGTAGGCGGCGCGGCTGCCCTCGTGGTGGCGCACCTTCGAGACCCATTTCGGCAGGAACACCATCGTCGCGGGCCAGTACCAGAGACCGGCGGCGCGCTTGTAGACCATCGTCAGGTTGCGGTGATGGTAGTAGGTCTTCCACAGCGGCCGGAACACCTGCGGGCCGGTGCCGAGGGTGGCGCAATCGTGCTCGAAGCGGATTTCGGGGTCGAACGCGATGCGCCCGCCCGCGGCGGTCAGGCCGAGCGTGTAGAGCACGTCGTCGCCGTAGATGAACAGCCGCCCGTCGGGGTAGCCCGCGAGCGCCAGGGCGCGGCGCGACAGGAACAGGCCGACGAAGGAGCCGCCGTCGATCTCGGTGGGGGCGGGCGCGTCGTAGGCCTCGGCGCCGAGATGGAAGCCGCCGCGGCCCGCGCGGAGCGTGCGCAGGAACGCCTCGCGGTGCCAGAACGGGTTGATCCAGGGCTGGTTCATCTCGCAGATCCGCCCGTCGGGATAGTAGACCGCCGCCGCCCAGGCCTCGCGGCCGTCGCGCGGCGCGCCGTGGAAGGCGGCGAGCGCGCCCTCGGCGGGGCGGGCGTCGTCGTCCATCACCAGCGTCCAGTCCGGGTCGAACCGCTCCGCCACGTGGCGCATCCCGGCCTCGAAGCCGCCCGCGCCGCCGCCGTTCTTCGCCAGCCGCAGCACCTCGAGGCGCGGATCCTTCTGGACGGCGAGCCAGTCGGGGGTGGCGTCGGTGGAGGCGTTGTCGACGACGACGACGTGGTGCAGCCGCTCGGCCGGCTCGGCGAGGAGCCGCGCCAGGGTGGCCTGCAGTTTCTCGAGCCGGTTGTGGGTCACCACGATGGCGGCCAGCCGCCCCTGTCCTGTCGTCACGTGCGCTCTCCCGTCCCGCGTCGCGGTCCTGTCGCCCGGATCGCGGGGGCTGTCAAACCCGGCGGAAATGTTTCGCGCGCGAAACATCCGGCTTCAGCGCCGGGCCGCGTAGTCGCGCAGGAGCGGGACGCGGCGGGGGCGGAAGCTGCGCCCGTTGAGGCTCGCCCGCGCGATGCGCGACGCGTGGAAGACGCGCCAGTCCCGGCGCAGGCAGCACCAGGCGAGCAGCATCGGCGCGCGCTCGGAGTAGCTGATCCCGAGCGGCCAGATCTCGCGCTCCGTGAGCCGGTCGGCGCGGTCGCGGTAGCGGATGTCGAGCGCCAGCTCCTCCCAGCAGGCATGGCGCAGGAGCGCCATATCGACCCTGACACGGGCGCTGGCGGGGCGCGGCGGGCGGAAGCTGCGCAGGACGGTGTGCAGGGCCTGGCGCGACTGCGCGTCGGGGAGGGTGGCGATGATGCGGGCGAGGGCGGCGCCGCCGGCGTCCTCGAGCGCGGCGTCGCCGGTCTGGCGCAGCTCGCCCACGGCGAGCACGAGCGCCTCGATCTCGAGCCGCGAGAAGCTCTGCGGCGGCAGCGCCGGGTCCTCGGTCAGCCGGTAGCCGACCCCGGCCTCGCCGTCGATCAGTGCGCCGCCCGCGCGCAGGGTGGCGACGTCGCGGTAGAGCTGGCGGCGCGACACGCCCGTCTCCGCCGCCAGCCGCGCGGCGGTGACCGGGGCGGGCAGGCGGCGCAGCGCGTCCATCAGGCGCATGAGGCGGTCGGTGCGGGCCATGCTGACGGGATCTGTCAGCAGGGGGCGGCTAGGGCAAGGCGCATCATCACAACGCAGGAGCCAGAGCCATGCCGACCCTCTACCACGCCCCCTTTTCCCGCTCGACGTCGATCCTCGCCCTGATCGAGGAGTTGGGCGTCGCCGACCGGATCGACCTGCGCGAGGTCGGCGTCGCCCGCCCCGACGGCAGCGGCGGCGCGGACGCGCGCAATCCCCATCCCGAGGGCAAGGTGCCCTACCTGACCCACGGCGCCGATCACGTGCGCGAGCGCGGGGCGATCATCGCCTACCTGACGGACATGTTCCCCGAGGCCGGCCTCGGCCGGCCCGTCGGGCATCCGCAGCGGGGGGCGTTCCTGAGCTGGCTGTTCTACTATCAGGGCGTGATGGAGCCTGTTCTCGTGCTCGACCGGGCCGGGCTCGAACACCCGATCCTGCAGGCGACGTTCCGCGACCGCGACGCCGTCTTCGCGCGTCTGTCGGAGGCGCTGGAGGCGGGGCCCTACCTGCTCGGCGCGGAATACTCGGCGGTCGACCTGCTGCTGTCGAGCCCGTTCCAGTGGCTGCCCGACGCGATGCCGCGACAGCCGAAGCTGCAGGCGTGGATCGCGCGGTGCGCGGCGCGCCCGGCGCTGGTGGCGGTCACAGAACGCGAGCGCGCGGGCCTGGTGGCGTAGACGCGGGCGCGTCGGGCGCGGCGTCGTCGGCGACGCCGAAGGTGCGCAGCAGGCGGGCGCGGAAGGCGGCATCGACGCCGGCGCCCGAGAGCGTCACCGAGCCGTCGGCGGCGACGGCGAGTTCGACGTCGCCCGCGAGCCGGCAGCGCTCGCCGGGGCCGATGCCGCGCGCGGGCGCGGGCGCCGGGGCAGGGGGGGCGAGGGCAGCGGCAAGGCGGGCGGCCTCGGCCTCGGCGCTCCCGGCGGGGCGCGCGCGCAACGCCTCGGCGATGCGCGCGCCGAGGCGCGGGTCGGCCTCGAGCGCCTTGGCGAGCCGCAGCCCGAGCCGCTCGCCGATCCCCTGCGGGTAGCGCAGCACCGCATCGAGCGCGCCGACGATGACGAGGTAGGAGCCGATCTTGCTGCGCTTGGCGCGCGAGGCGGAGCGGAACAGGCTCTGCAACGCCTTCTTGTGACTGGGATAGGCCCCGTGCTCGACCGCCTTGGCGACGATGCGGGCACGCTCGTAGTAGCTCAGCCCGACCCGGACCTCGTTCTCCTCGACCATCGCGAGGTAGGCGTCGGAGGCCTCTTCGGGGCTGCGCAGGAAGGCGCGCACGGTGGCGAAACGGTCCTCGCCGGTCTCGCGGTGCAGCTCCTCGAGCGCCTGCAGCCGCCGCCAGCCGGAGATCAGCCCGTAGACCCCGTCCTCGATCCGGGCGACCTCGATCGGGGTCTGCTGTCCGCGGTCGCGGATGCTCTCGACGAGGGCCGCCATCTCGTCGGCGTCGACGGCGATGCGGTCGCGCACCAGGTAGCGCGCGACGACCCGCTCGAGGGGCAGCTCGAGCACCATCCGCCCCTCGGCGCGGGCGCGGGCGAGCTCGTCGGTCAGCTCGGAGAGCGCCGCCGAGGCGGAGGCGTCGGAGGCCACCGAGGCGATCGGCGCGGGGGCGCTGAAGGGCATCGCCTTGGTCTCGAGCCCGGCGGCCGCGTCGGCCTCCTCCCAGCCCCGCGCGGGGCTCAGACGTTTTCTCTTGGCCATCCTCGTCTCCTCATTCCGCCGCCTGGCGGCGCGCCGTCTCGTCGCGCCGCCAGGCCCCCACGAGGAGCGTCTTGAAGGCGGCGTAGGTCGCGTCGAACGTTTCGCGGCCGCGGGCATAGGTCTCGCGGTTGAAATCGCGGTAATCGGCCTCGTAGATGCCCTGCACCTGCTCGCCGGCCTGGCCGATCAGCGCGGTGAAGTCCTGCCGGTGCGGGCTCAGGGTCTGGCCGAGATAGGCCTGCATCAGCGAGGCGAGCTCGGCCTGCTGGGTGGCGTCGAAGCGGGTGACGACGGCGCGCACCGCGTCCCACTCGAAGGCGAGCTGCTCGCGCCCGAGCGCGCGGGCGGCCATGTTCTCGCCCTCCTCGATCGAGCCGAAGGTGGCGTGCAGCATGTCGAAGAAGCGGCCGGTGGAGTCGAACTCGAGGAACGACGCGCCGAGCGGCACCAGCAGGATGTCGGCCGCCGCCAGCCCGTTGATCGTGAGGTAGCCGAGGGCGGGGGGCGTATCGAGGAAGACGATGTCGTACTCGTCGAGCACTCCGTCGGCCGCGAGCCGGTCGGTGAGCGCGTCCCAGAGCTTCCAGCCGCGCGCCGCCATGCGCCAGACCGGGATCTGGAACTCCGCCCAGTAGAGGTTCAGCTGGGCGCCGATCAGGTCGATGTTGGGCCAGTGGGTCGTCTTGATGAGGTCGCGCGCCGAGATCTCCATCGCGTCGCCGAGCGTGTCGTCGAGCGGCTGGGGCGCCTCGCCCCGGTCGGCGCGGCGGCGGTTCTCGAGGCGCAGGTGCTCGCCGTAATGGCGCGCGATGAGCGGGAACACCGTCTCCCACTCGTCCTCGACCTTGCCGCCGAAGACGCTGGTCATCGAGCCCTGGCTGTCGAGGTCGATCACCAGCACCCGGTAGCCGTCGAGCGCCGCCGACATCGCCAGGTGGGCGCAGGTCGAGGTCTTGCCGACGCCGCCCTTGAAGTTGGCCACCGCCACGAGCTTGGCCGGCAGCCCCTCGGGACGGTAGGGGAGGTATTTCTTGGCGCGGCTGCCCTCGGCACCGAAATGGGCGCGCAGCCGCAGCACCTCGTCGAGGGTGAACCACTTGGCGCCGCCCTCGGTCTCGCTCTTGCCCTGGGGCAGGTCGGGGTTCTGCTTGAGCACCCGGCGGAAGTGGCCCTGGGCGACGGGGATCAGGTAGCGGCAGATCTCCCAGGTGGAGAACAGCCGCAGCCGCCGCCCGCCGTCGTCCTCGAGCCCGCGGCTGGCGAGATCGGCGCGCCCCGCCGCGCAGGCCCGCGCGATGGCGCCGAAGCCCGCGGTGGTCGCCGGCGCGCCGAGCTGGGCGGCGGCCTGGTCGGGATCGAGGCGCAGGTAGGGGGGCAGGGCGTCGCTGCTCATGGACGGGGCCTCTCGTGATGTTCGCCGTTTTCGCCAGACTACCGCAAAACGTCGAACATGGAAGGAAAACCGCAACACGGGCGCCATTCCCCAGCAGATTCGGGGGCTGGGGCCGGGTGTACCCCTGCATATCGGGGCGCGGCGCGCCTGTCTGCCCGGGCCGGTGCTGTTATATTCCGTTAGTAGTATGTTACGGCCCCCGCCGAGCCCGGTTTCGGCCATGCCACGCTGGGGTCCGGGGCAGGGGGCCCGACTCCGATCCCCCGATAGACCGACTCCGATGCCACGCTGGCGCGACTCCGATCCATGACTCGGAACTGGACCCGGCCCTGTGGATAAAACTAGGGTGTCACTGAAACCCCGAAACGGGGGCGGCAGGCAGGCCAGGCAGGCAGGACGATGAGCACGGTAGCGACCAGCGGCGGAGGCGGGCTCTTGCCCGAACGCCACCCGACGGGGGACTTCTTCGTCTGCGATCTCTTCGACGCGGCGCCCAAGGACGATCTCGGCTCCATGGAGCACCCGATCTTCTCGCTCTCCACGCGCCCCGACCGCCGGGTGCTCGCCTACAGCCACAACGGCACCGACATCGAGGTGATCCCCTCGGTGAAGGGCCGCGCGACGATCCACGACAAGGACATCCTGATCTACTGCATCAGCCAGCTGATGGCGGCGGTCAACGCCGGCCGCGCGATCTCGCGCCGGCTGCAGATCAAGGCCCACGACCTGCTCGTCGCCACCAACCGCGACACGTCGGGGGATGCCTACGCGCGCCTGCGCGAGGCCTTCGAGCGGCTGGCCGGCACCCGCATCACCACCAACCTCGCCACCGGCGACGTCGAGACCACCCGCGGCTTCGGGCTGATCGAGAGCTGGGAGATCGTGAGGAAGAGCCGCGGCGGGCGCATGGTGAGCGTGACGGTGACGCTCTCGGAATGGCTGTTCCGGGCGGTGCTGGCGAAATCGGTGCTGACGCTGAGCCGGGACTATTTCCGCCTCAGGAAGCCGCTCGAGCGGCGCATCTACGAGCTGGCGCGCAAGCATTGCGGTCGCCAGCCGCTGTGGCGGGTCTCGGTGGCGGTGCTGCACAAGAAGTCGGGCTCCACCGCCCCCGTGCGGGTGTTTCGCGCCGCCCTGCGCCGGATGATCGCCGAGAACCACCTGCCCGACTACAGCCTCGCCGAGGAGAGCGGCGACATGATCGCCGTCCAGCCCCGCCGCCCGCGCGCCGCGAGCGGGCCGGTGCTGTCGCCCGAGGCGCTCGACGCGGCGCGCGCGCTGATGCCCGGCGCCGACGTCCACGCGCTCGCCGCCGAATGGCGCGGCGTCTGGGAGGCCCGCGGCCGCACCCGGCTCACGGCGCCCGACAAGGCGTTCCTCGGCTGGGTCCGGGCGCGCGCCTGAGGGCGGCCGGGGAGCCTCCGGCGGGGATATTTGAAGAACAGAGACCTGGGCGGTGCTCAGAGGGCGGTGTTGTCGGTCATCCTGCGCCAGGCGGTGCCGTCGCTCCAGGCGGGGCCGATGCCGTCGACGTGGATCCACGCGCCCGCGCCGGCGGTGGCGGCGGGGGGCAGGGCGGCGGCGGGGTGCGTGGCGGGGAGCAGGGCGCCGGAGGCGGGGTCGAAGGCGAGGGCGGTGGTCCAGGCGCTGCCGTCGGCGGAGACCTTGAGCGAGAGCGCGTCGGTGCCGGCGAGGCCGATCTCGGCGCGCCCCGACCAGCCGGACTGGAACAGCAGGCTCGCGGTGTCGCCCGCCGCCGCCTTGTTGATCGTGAGCCGGTGGCCCGCGCCCTCGTGGGTCAGCAGCGTCGCGGGGGCGGCGACGGCGAGGCGGTTGGTGGCGTCGGCGCTGGTGTTGACGCCGAGCGTGCCGGCCTCGGGCGCGGCCCCGGCGGCGGCGAGCCAGGCGCTGCCCGACCAGATCATCAGCGTCGCCGTCGCCTTGTCCCAGGCGCGCCAGCCGGGCCGGGGCGCGTGGAACACCCAGCCCGACCCGCTCCAGGCCGCCACCCGCCCGTCCTGCCCGGCCCAGGCCCCGCCCGCGCCGGCGCCCACCACGTGCGCCTCGCCGGCGGCGGGGCTGGCGGGCGGCGCGCTGGTGCCCACCGCCTCGACGGCGAGCTGCACCAGCACGTCGAGCGCCTCCAGCGCCTCGTTGTGGGTGACGTGCTTCTGCGCCTGCGCCGGCAGCAGGTAGGGCAGGGCGAGGCGGTCGGATCGGTCGGTCTGGGTCATGGGCGCGGGCTCCATCTGGCGGAGCCGCGACCCTAACCGCGCCCCGGTTGAGGCGCGGTTGCGGCAGCGGGCGTTGCGTGCCTCAGCGGCCGGGGAGGTTGGGGTCGTTCTCGCAGGCGGAGAGGGGCTGGGCGCTGGCGCTCTCGATCCAGAGCATCACGCCGGCGTCGAAGTCGGCGGTGCCGGTGACGCAGCCGCAGCTGTAGTGGATGCCGTAGGCGTCGACGGCGCCCTCGAGGGCGGGCGCGGTGTTGGCCCAGTTGTTGGGGATGTCGAGGCCCTGTTCGCTGAGCACCAGCGAGCCGAAGCGGTCGGTGAGGTATTCCGAGCCCGGGACGGGGTTGTCGATCCAGCCGCAATAGGTCTCGGCGGCGGCGGCGAGGGGCAGGGCCAGCACGACCGGGAGGGCGGCGGGCAGGGCGAGGGGGAGCAGGCGCATGGAGGGCCTCCGTTCAGTGTCTGTAAAAGGGGAAACGGGGGGAAGGGGCCCCGGCGGAGAGGTCCGCCGGGGCCGGGGCCGTCACTCGAGGTTGAACAGCGCCTCGGGCGAGATCACCGCCCAGGCCGGGGAGTTGGCGGCGTTGCCGCGCTCCGCGCCCTCGTTGCCGGTGGTGGCCTCGACGGTGAAGGTGTCCTGGTAGACCTGGCCACCGAGGATCGCGCGCACGGTGCCGGAGACCGGGCCGCTGCACTCGCCGCTGTAGAGGTTGACCAGGATCTCCAGCTCGCCGAGGTTGCCGACGTCGAACATGTCGACCTTCTCGAGCTTGTCGACGCTCTCGGCGAAGGTCTCGGCCGTCAGCACGTCGCCGCCGTAGCGGCCCTGCGGCGTCACCTGGTTGCCGCTCGCGTCCTCGTCGAGGTTCCAGTAGAGCCACTGGGCGCTGGCGCCCTCGCGCACGTGGAGGTCGAGGTCGACGTCGCCCTCGCAGGGCAGGTCGCGGCTCCAGCGGATGCCGATCATCGTCGGCCCGCCGGTGAGCGCGGCCTCCTCGGTCGTCTCCACCTCCTCGGAGGTCATCAGCACGCTGGTGACCTGCTCCTCGGTGAGGATGTACTCCTCGTAGGTCGCCAGCATCGCCGAGGCGACGGTGACCTCCTCGTAGTAGATCGCGGTCGTCTCCTGGAAGGTGACGGCGCTCTCGACGTAGCTGGCATTGCCCGTCGCGGCGTAGTCGGTGATGCAGTTCACCAGCGCCAGCTCCTCGGTGACGCCGCCGCCCGTGCAGGCCTGCTGCGCCAGCGCGCGGGTCTCCACGTCGAGCGTCTCGAGCACCGAGACGGTGGTGGAGGTGCTGGTCATGGTGCGCTGCTCGTAGCTGGTGACGATCTCCGACAGCTCGCTGACCTCGAGCGTGGCCGAGCCGGTGACGAACGCCTCCTGGCCGGCGAACACCTCGCCGAGCGCCTCGATCACCATCTCGCCGGACTCGATCTGGTACTCGGAGATGAGCACCTCGACCACGGCGGAGACGCTGAGCGTCTCGACGGTCTGCATCTCGACGAACTCGCTCACCACGGTCAGGATCGCGGTCTCGATGGCGACGCTCTCGCCGGTCTCGACCGAGACCACGGAGCCGGCCGACTCCTCCTCCATCGCGATGGTGCCGGTGCCGGTCGCGGTGACCTCGGTCATCTCCATCGCTTCGGAGGTGAACAGCGACGCCTCCGCCTCGACGCGCCAGCTGTTGCCGAAGGCGACGATCTCCTCCTGCGACGCGACCGGGCAGATCAGCTCGCCGCCCCGCACCAGCATGTCGTTGTTGGGGTTGCCGTCGAGGTTGCCGATCAGGCCGGTATAGGCCGTCCCCGAGCCGGCCTCCATCGCCGCGACGCCCACGTTGAGGAAGCCCTCGTAGAGGTTGATCCGCGCGGTGAAGCTGCCGTCGGGCCAGCCGATCAGGAAGAAGGGCCGGTCGCCGGCGTCCGGGTCGGGCGCGATCTCGCCGCCGCCCGGGAGCTGGAGCGCCGCGCCGGGCAGGTCCGTCAGCGTGCCGTTGATGTAGAGGCGGGCGCCGTCCTCGGGGTCGGTGTAGACCTCGAGCACATCGTCGCCGATCCGCATCGCCGCGCCGGAATTCGACGAGACCGCCGGGTTGTCGGGGTGGATGCGCTGGCGGGTCTGCACCACGATGCGCTGGTCGGCGGACCGCACCAGCAGGTACTCGCCGCCCTCCTGGAAGTCGTAGGCGAGCCCGTCGGGGGTGAAGATATGGACGTCGCCGTGGGAGTTGGTCGGCACCGGGCCCTCGCCGAAGCCGCCGCCGCCGCCCTCGGGGCCGGTGCCGCAGGCGAGCATGTCGGGGCCGGAGGCGACGGCCACGTACTCGGCCACCTGCACCCGGTGGCAGGGGATCTCGAGCCCGTCGAAGCCCATCGAGCTTTCCTCGACCGCCGCCTCGCAATCGAGCCGCGCGTCCTCGTGCGCCTGGAGCGCGGTGCTCCGGTAGGCGCCGCCCGAGTAGGTCTCGCCGTTGGAGAACACCGCGCAATAATCGGCGTAGTGGCGCTCCTCGGGGTTGGCGGCGACGTGCTCGGGGAAGCCGAGGGTGATGCGCCCGACGGTCGGGCCGGTGGGACAGGTGGCGACGTCGTTGCCGTACCAGACGCCGGTCTCGGCGCCCGCCGGCGTCAGCGCGCGCCCGTCGGGCAGCACCGCCGAGCCGTCGGCCTGCATCACCGTGCCCACGGGCAGGGTCGCGGCCTCCTGGGCCAGCACGCCGCTGGCGGCGAGCGCCAGGAAGGACGCAAGGACGCCCCGGTCAAAGTATTGTCTTTTCAACGGTATTCTCCCTGATGGAAATGTGCCGGCCTGTTGGACGCCGGGTCACCTCGGATGACGCGTCTTGCGCCGCCGCTAAGCGATAACGCGCTCGTGAACTTGATGTGGTATTGTCTAACAGGGGCGTGATCGCCCGCACCCCCGGCCGCTGCGCCGAAGCCCCACCCCCCGCCCCCGGCCCCGAGCGGCCGGTGCGGCGATGAGCGTTTCTGAACATTCCTGCCCCCATCGAGGCGAGTAGACATCACGCCGCCACGGTTTGGCTACTGATTCGAGGGGGATGCATCGCTGATGCCAAGCTTCGCGCCCGCGAGATTTAGTCCCCGCGCTCGAAGGTGGCGGGCTACGAGAGGTTCCTACTTTGCAGCCCTCCTGCACTCCCGACGACCCACTACCGTGCCGCTCGGGTCCCCCGTTACCGTTATTACCGCCTGGGGGGTGCGCTGAGCCCCGGTGCTGCGGATTTTTGCTAGGGTATTGGGATACATCACCTATTTTTTACCGCTATTCCCGTTATTTCCCTGCGATCAGGATAGGACACAAGGGTTTACCTAATTTAGTAACCGAGACAACCGGGCGGTAGCACCACGGTTGCCCGATAACCCCTTGTCCCTAAAGGCTTCCAACCATAACAACCAAAACAACCGTAGATGTGAGAGTTTATTTGTAAGGAGGAAAAAAGGAGAAGCCGTTTTTGAAAGGGGGTCTGGCAAACGCCCGGGACGACAACTCTATGGGAGAGGGTGTTTTTTGGGGTGTTTCGGTTGTTTTGCCCTCAGACCCCTTATTCATAAGGCCCGATTTAGCAACCGTAGCGGCAACCGTGGGAATCCGCTCGGTTGTCACGGTTGTTCGCGCCACCCTCGATCTGGGAAAACGCTTCCCACTGTTCCCGGTATTCCCATACGGTTCGCATGAAAAAGCCCGGCGCGATGGCCGGGCTCCTCGTCTCGTCCCCGTTTTCGGGGCTCTAGGTGTGAAGTCTCGGGAGGTTGTTCACCCGGATCGGGGTTAGGCTGCAATCGCCAAACTCCAGCCGAGGTCCCCGAAGCGTCTACAGTCGAGAACAGATCGTCGCCCGCATCGCGGCCGGGCGCTCCGCCGCCGAGGTGGCCGATGCCTTCGGTGTCTCGGTCCGCACGGTCCGCAAATGGGTGGCCAGGTTCAGAGCGGGCGGGCGCGATGCGCTCTCGAACTGCGCAAGCGTGCCCGCCCGCGTGGCGAACCGGTTGCCGGATCGTCTCGTCCTGCTGATCAACTCGCGAAACCGCCCCGGTTTCCCGGAGGCCGATCCAGCAGATAACGCGCCAGTAACGCTATCGCTTATCATAATATTACTTCTGCGACACAGACCTTCTGGGGCCATTCTTAGGCTCAGGCTCATAGCCAGTAGATGACGATAGCGGCGAGAGCGATGGCTGAGAGGAAGACCTTTGGGGATCGGTCGTAGCGCGTGGCAACGCGCCGCCAGTCCTTGAGCCTGCCGAACATGATCTCGATCCGGTTTCGGCGTTTGTAGCGTCGCTTGTCATACTTCACCGGCATCTTCCGTTGTTTCCGTCCGGGGATGCAGGCACGTATCCCCCTGTCTTTCAAAGATTCCCGGAACCAGTCGGTGTCTGAATAGCCCCGCGTTTCTTAGACGCCCTCGTGCCTCAGTTTCTGCTGCCGCACGAACTCGAGTGGCGACAGCATTCCGTTTCGCGCGTGCTTGCGCTTCGGGTTGTAGAACATCTCGATGTAGTCGAACACGTCTCGCCTGGCTTCCTTTCGGGTGCGGTAGGTGCGACGCCTGATCCTCTCGCGCTTCAGCAGGTTGAAGAAGCTCTCGGCGACGGCGTTATCGTGGCAGTTGCCTCGACGGCTCATGGAATGCTCGAGGTCGTGGGCTTTCAGGAACGCGGCCCAGTCCATGCTGGTGAACTGACTTCCCTGATCGGAGTGGATCAGCACCTTGGCCTTCGGCTTCCTCCGCCATGTGGCCATGAGCAGAGCCTGGAGCACGACGTCGGTCGTCTGGCGCGACTGCATGGACCATCCGACCACGCGCCGAGAGAACAGGTCGATGACCACAGCGAGGTAGGCGAAGCCTTCCTGGGTGCGGATGTAGGTGATGTCGGTCACCCAGACCCTGTCCGGCGCCTCCACGTCGAACTGCCGATCGAGCGTGTTGTCGACCACGACCGAGGGTTTGCCACCATACTTGCCTGGGCGGCGCTTGTAGCCGATCTGTGCCGTGATCCCGGCCAGCCTGGTCAGGCGCGCGACGCGGTTCAGGCAGACGTCTTCGCCCTGTTCGAGAAGATCGTCGTGAAGCTTGCGGTGCCCATAGACCTTGCCGCTTTCGACCCAGGCTTCCTTCAGCAGTTCGGTCTGGCGGGCGTCTTCCTGGGCACGCTTGCTCACCGGCGCCTTCAACCACGCATAGAAGCCGCTCGGTTGGATGCGCAGACACCGGCACATCGCCCGGACAGAGAACTGCCCGCGATGCTCGGCCACGAACGCGTATCTCACTTTGCATCCCTGGCGAAATACGCGTCGCCATTGTCGCTCGGACCAATGGCGCACCAATGGCGACCCTTTTTTAGGATGTCACGCTCCTCCGAGACCCGCGCCAGCTCCTTCTTCAGGCGCCGGATCTCGGTGTCCTTCTCCGCCTCACCGGACGACGCCTGCGCGAACTTCTTATTCCAGGCGTAGAGCGAATACGGGCTGACCCCGAGGCGCTTCGACACCTCCCTGACCGGATAGCCCCGCTCGGTGATCTGCGCGACGGCATCCCGCTTGAACTCGTCGCTGAACTTGCTGCTGCTCATCATGGCCTCCTTGCCTCAAAATTAGCGAAGAAGGCGTCCACAAGACACGGGGCTATTCACTCCTTCGGCGCGTCGCGCCAGCGCATCCCATTGCGATTGACGAAGATAATCCCGCTTAAGACGCGACGGTCGTCGACGCGCGGCTTGCCATGGGGCTTCGGGAAGTAAGGCTGCAAACGCGCCATCTGCGCATCGCTCAGCCAGAAGAGATCAGACATGACTCACCGCTCTGTTTTCGTGCGGTGAATCATGCCCCTCCGCTGCAATCAATGGTCCTGAGCCTAACTGGGCTGCGACAATTCCCTGGAAAGCAGGGAGAATGGACAGTGGCCCATATAGAGCTGGATTTGCGAGAGGCGCACCAACGAGGAGATGTTGAGCGCAAAGCTACCGGTGACGAAGATCGCGGCCGAACTCGGCAGGCATCGCTCGACGATCTATCCATGAAACGATTTATGCGCATGTCTACGGCCGCAAAGGCCAGCCGAGGCAGCCGGGCTGAAGCCCGGCCTACGACTCCCGGTCCCTCACCGCGTCCCAATCATCTCGGCGGGCACCTCGTAGGGCCGCTCGTCGGGGGTACCGGAATTGTACAGCGGAGCCGCCTCGGCCACCCGCGCGGCGTGCCAGGCGTTCCAGATCCGCCAGTATTCGAGCCTTGTGTCGGACTTCTGGTCCGGCCCCAGCATCCCCGCCCCCGAGGTGGTGAGCGAGGCGTCGTGGCGGCGGCCGATTGTCAGCACCCGGGGGATGTGGTGGACCGCCGGCTGGCCCCATTCGAGGGTGATGCGGGCGATGAACTCGCGGTCGGCGCCGAAGCGGACGCTGTCGAACAGGCCGACCCGGTCGAACACCTCGCGGCGGAAGAAGGTCGAGTGCGGGCAGACCTCGACGATGGTGCCGGTCGGGTTGATGTCGACGCGGCAATCGTCGAACAGCCGCAGCCAGTCGGAGGTCGACACCGTCCGCCCCGCGTCGGCCTGCATCGCGGCGAGGTGGGCGGCGAGGTGGTCGGTCGTCCACATGTCGTCGCTGTCGCACAGGGTGACGAAGGCGCCCTTCGCGGTGCGGATGCCGGCGTTCTTGGCGAGGTAGGTGCCGCCGTTGACCTTGGTCGACATCAGCCGCACCCGCCCGTCGCGCGCGGCGATCTCGCGCACCCGCTCGGCGGTGGCGTCGCCCGAGCAATCGTCGACGACGATCAGTTCGAAGCGGCGGTAGCTCTGGGCGAGGATCGCGCCGATGGCGGTGCCGATATGGGCCTCCGCGTTGTAGGCGGTCATCACGATCGAGACCAGCGGCCCCGCGTCGGGCACCTCGTGGGGCCGCGCCAGGCGCAGCCCGTCGAAGCCCGGCCCGTCGCGGGTGCACTCGAGCCCGAGCGTCTCGAACACGGGCACGATGGCCGCCTGCTCGCCGTCGCGCTGGACCTGGGCGTTGACCAGCAGCGCCCGCGCCAGCCGGTTGCCCGGCAGCCGCATCT
The DNA here is from genome assembly GCF_000153305.1 of Oceanicola granulosus HTCC2516. Classification (GTDB taxonomy): domain Bacteria; phylum Pseudomonadota; class Alphaproteobacteria; order Rhodobacterales; family Rhodobacteraceae; genus Oceanicola; species Oceanicola granulosus. The sequence goes on along the minus strand of NZ_CH724112.1, from coordinate 36,485 downwards.
CGAGCACCCGCGCCAGCCGCTCGACCTCGTCGACCTCGCCCTGCGCGAGCAGGTGGGCGCACCAGAGCGTGTTGCCCGACAGGCCGGCATCGGCGTACTCGGCGTCGCAGCGCTTGAGCAGGCGCAGCATCTCGCTCGGGTCCTCGAGCGCCAGCATCCGGGCGCGGCGTACCAGGTGCTCCTTGTCGAGGGGCGCGCGCTGCATCTGGGTGCGGTTGAGGGCGAGCGCCTCGTCGAGCTTGCCGAGCCGGCGCTTGGCGGAGACCAGCAGGCCGAGCGCCATATCGGTGCCGGCCTCGGTGGCGCTGTCGGGATCGGCGAGGTAGGCCTCGGCCTCGGCCTCGGCGGTGTGGAAATCGCGCCAGAAGATCGCCCGGTCGGCGAGCAGCAGCCGCCCCGCCTGGGCCAGCGCGGGCGTCTCGGAGCCGGCGAGGAACCGGGCGAAGCGCAGCTCGGGGCGCGAATCGATGCGCCGCAGCCCGCGCACCAGCCGGTCGGCAAGCTGCCCCGCCGGCCGCTCGGCCAGCGCCGCCGCGAGCGCGGCCCGGCTCTCCGCTTCCGTTCCGGGCCCCTCGTCCTGCCACGGCGCGAGGAAGCGCGCGGCGAAGCGGCGATCGTCGGCGCTCCGCACGTCCTCGACCAGCGTCTCCGACAGCCCCGACACCGAGCGCAACATCCGCCCCGCGCCCTGGTAGATCTCGGGCCGCACCCCGAGCCGCAGCGCGGCGGCGCGCAGGAAGAGATAGCTACGTTGCAGCACGGATGATCCTCGCCTCGTCCCGTCCCCCCGCGATGTGCCGCAATCGGGGGGGGATGGCAACGCGGGGTTAGTCGCGGGCAAACAGCCGACGCAGTCCGCGCACCGGGCGGGTGAGCTTCCAGGAGGTGGAGGCGTGGAGGCCCTGCAGCCTTGCCTCGCAGGCGGCGAGGCGATCGGCACAGCGGGCCTCGGCGGCGAGGCTGTCGGCGAGCGCAGTCTCGAGCCAGCGGATCCGTTCCTCGAGCGGGGCGGTGCCGGCCGGTGGACGCAACGGCCCGTGCGCCTCGAGTTCCGCGAGCAGCCGGCAGAGCGGGGCCAGCGCCCGCGCCGCCTCGCCGGCGAGGGCGGTATCGTGAAGATCGGGCTCGCGTGGCTCTGCCGGGCCAGGCGCGGCCCCGGCGAGGCACGCCTGCAGGGCGGCGGCCTGGCGCGCGGCGGCGAGATCGAGCGTCGTCGCGTGCGCCGGGTGGTCGCGCAGGATCGCCACCAGCGCCTCGGCTCCCTCGCGCCAGCCGGCGAGGCTTGCCGGTGCCTCCTGCCTCACCGACCCGCCGGTGCGAAGCACGTGGCTCACCGGATCTTCGTAGAGCAGCAGCAGCGGACCTGGTGCCGACCCGGGCCGCCAGGCCGCGGGCTCCGTGCAGAGCCGGACCCGGTCGCGCGCCACTAGGTCGAGGCCGAGGAATTCTTCGGCGAGCGCCTCCCCGGGGGCGACGAGGTCGAGGGCGGGATCAGGCATGGGCCTCAGGCTCCTGTGGCAGGGGACGTTGGTCGTCGTGGCGCCTGACGAAATCGAGGACGTCGTGGACGAAGCGCTGCGGACCGTAGCGCTCGGCGAGGACGTGCAGGGCGCTCCGCTTGCGACGCATCAGCCCCGGCGTCGCCGCGAGGGCGGCGAGCCGGTCGGGCAACGCGGCGATGGCTTCCGGGCCGCGGCCGGCCCGCACCGTCGCGGCGCGCCACAGGTCGGGATCGCCCGGCAGGCGCAGATCGTCGAACAGCACCGGCACCGACAGCGCCGCCACCGCCTCCCACAGCCGCAGCGGCACTCCCGCGCCCGCCTCGGGCAGGCAGATCGAGAAGTCGGACGCCGCCAGCAGCGCCGCCTTGCGCCTGCGCCCGCCCCCCGTGGCGACGACGGCGCGGGCATCCTCTCCGAGGCAGGCCCGCAGCCGCCCCCGGGCGGGATGCGCCGCGCCCGGCCCCGCGCCGAGGTCGGAGACGAGGTGCGGGCGCGGCGCGTCGGCAGTCTCGGGCCCCACCGGCGCCAGCAGGCGCGGGTGGCGGGGAAACGCGCGGACCACCGTCTTGGCAGCTTCCGGCAGGGGCGGGTCGCCGGGGCGGCGGTGGCTCCAGAAGATATCGGTGATGCCCGCGGCGGCGAACAGAGCGCCGTGATCGCGCATTCGGGGGTGCTGGCAGACCGTGACCCGCCGGGGCCAAGGCTGGAGCAGTCCGCGGAATCCAGCCAGGACGGTCTCGTCCTCCGAGAGATCTCCGCCCGCCTCGCGCCGCTCGATCAGCGCCGCCCAGGGAAAGCCGAGATAGGCGACCTGGTCCCCCGCCGCGGGCATCAGCGCGCGCATCTGCGCCAGCGCGTGCGCCTCGGTGGGTTCGGGATGGGTCCAGCCGTCCACGTGGGCGAACAGGGCGGGCGCCCGCGGCCGCCCTCCGAGCCGCCACTTTTCCAGCGCCCGGTTCAGGGTCGGCCGGCGGAGCTGGGCGGAGTCCACCACCCAGACCTCCGTCTCGACCTTCGAAGGCACCCCGAGTGCAGGCGCGGGATGAACCAGCGCCATGCCGCCCTTGAGGGTGTGGTCGCCGGTGCGGTCGTAGTAGCGGATCTCGGACTCGTGCAGGTGCACCGAGCGGATCTGGTGCATGGGGTTGTGGAGCCGGAAGCCGTTGATCGCGAAGAGGTAGGCGACCTTGTTGTCGCACCGCACCGTGCCAAGCGGGATCTCGAGCTGGTGCGCCATCGTCTCGTCAACCTCCGCCTCCGGCAGCATGGCCCAGGTGTCCTGCGAGCGCCGGGGGTTCGGGTGCGGCCACGTCTCCTCCCCGCGTCGCTCGTGGCGGGAGAGCGCGACGAAGGCGCCGGGGTCGGCCGCGAACAGCTCCCGCAGCCGGCGGATCGTGGTGTCGAAGAGGATGTCGCTGTTGGCGAGCACCGCGATGCCGCCCGGGCAGAGCGCGCGTGCCTGGCGTAGCCAGTCGCGGTAGGTCGGGCGGGACTCGAGCCGGACCTGCACCAGCCGCGGGTCGTCGCCGGGCCGGGGGGTGTCGTCGTCCTGCAGCAGCACGATCCGCTCGAAGAGACCGCTGGCGAGGTTGGTCTCGAGACAGGTCTGCAGCTCGGCCGCCCGTTCCGGATCGCGCGGCGTGTAGAACGGCACGAACAGCGTCAGCGGGCGGGCGGCAGGGTCCATCGGTTCAGACCCGCGCCGTCTCCGTCTCCCGGAACCACCTGTACGCGTCGGCCAGCCCGTCCTCGAGGCCGGTGCTGGCGCGCCAGCCCATGGCGGCGAGGCGGGAGACGTCCATCAGCTTGCGCGGGGTGCCGTCGGGCTTGGTGGTGTCGAAGGTGATGCGGCCCTCGAAGCCGGTGATCTTCGCGATCGCCCGGGCGAGCTCGGCGATGGTGACGTCCTGCCCGGTGCCGACGTTGATGTGGCTCAGCATGGGCTCCGTGTTGGCCTTATAGACGTCGCGCGGCAGGTCGAACACGAACAGCGAGGCCTCGGCCATGTCGTCGACGTGAAGGAACTCGCGGTAGGGCGTGCCGGTGCCCCAGATCACCACCTCGTCGGCGCCGCCTTGCACCGCCTCGTGGAAGCGGCGGATCAGGGCGGGGACGACGTGGGAGTTCTCGGGATGGAAGTTGTCGCCGGGGCCGTAGAGGTTGGTGGGCATCACAGAGCGGTAGTCGGTTCCGTGCTGGCGGTTGAAGCTCTCGCAGAGCTTGATGCCGGCGATCTTGGCGATGGCATAGGGCTCGTTGGTGGGCTCGAGCGTGCCGGTCAGCAGCGCGTCCTCGCGCATCGGCTGGGGGGCGAGCTTGGGGTAGATGCAGGACGAGCCGAGGAACAGCAGCCGCCGCACCCCGGCGGCATGGGCCTGGCCGATGACGTTGGCCTGGATCAGCAGGTTGTCGTGGATGAAGTCGGCCGGGTAGGTGTTGTTGGCGTGGATGCCGCCCACCTTCGCGGCGGCCAGGATCACCGCGTCGGGCCGCTCGGCCTCCATGAAAGCGCGCACCGCCTGCTGGTCGGTGAGGTCGAGTTCGGCATGGGTGCGAGTGAGCAACTCCAGCTCCTCCCCCGCCGCGCGCCGCGCCTCCAGCTTGCGCAGGATCGCGCCCCCGACCATGCCCCTGTGGCCTGCGATGTGGATTTTCATCGGTGTTCGTCCTCTTTCTGGCGAGCGCCAGCCGCTCATTTGTTGGCTCTTTCGGGCTAGTGTTTGAGAAGGTGCCTCATGCGGAGGGAGAGCATCCGCAAAGGAGCCGTTATACGCCATGAGGTCGAAGCTTGCAGGGCCGCCAGTTGATCATTTGTGGCCGCGAGACGTTCGCGTTGCGTCTTCAGAGCAGCCTCCTTGCCTACAATGCGTTTGTCTTGCTGTGCCACAGCATTCTGAAGCATCTCGACCTCCGCAAGGAGTTGTTCCACGCGCGCCTCTTGCTTTTTCCGCGCTCCCCGTAGGGCTTCGAGAGCTTCGTCCGCCCTGTGCAATGCGGCTAGTCGTCTGACGGCTCGTTGCTGATAATCGTTGCGCTCCCGTTTCAGCATTTCCACCTCTCGCACGGAAAGTGCATCCCACCGGTCGGTGAACACCTTGAAGGTCTGCTGCGCGATCGTCTCTGTCAGGTTTCTGTTCTCCAGATCCTGTCGAAGCAGCTTCTCGTCCTTTTCAGCAATCTCGCGCCGGAGCGCCTCCACCGCGTGCCTGACGGCCATTTCGCGAGGCACAACCTCCTCCGGGGGTCTGAGGATGCTCGCTGCCGCCAGAGCGCCGCTGAGCTCCTCGATCTCAGCATTTTGACCTGTTTCCGCCGCGGCGAAGACGGCGAGGAGATCACGCAAGGCGCGCGATCCAGGGAGCACGCTCTGACATGAGCTCATGTCCAAACGCACCGTTGCCCCCAACTCATGAGACAGGACATCTCGAAGATGTGCTTCATCCAGGCAAGCGATGTCGCCGACGGCCAGAAACAACGACAGAGGCGCCTCGGCGGCCACCGTCAGCAGAGCCTCGCTTCGCGTCTGCCACTCTTTGAGAGCGGCAACGGGAGGGAGCCCGGCATGCAGAGCATCCGCGAGATAAGTATTGACCTGCGGCCACACGACGAGCCCCGGCAGGTCCGCTAAGTAATCCGCGTCGGGACGGTTGTCCCACACCTTCACCGACAGCACTTCTTGAGGAGCAGAACTCGCCCGCATATCATTTCCTTTCGTCCGAGAGCGAGCCTGCATGGTCCGGAACCTCTCGGGCAAGCACAGTCAACAGGTCCTCGCGCATCTTGTTCTCGTCTCGTAGGTAATTTTGGATGACGGGCCGCAGAAAGTGTGCATGCAGAAAGATATTCCGGCGGCCACTCAAGAGTTCGATTTGCTTTGCGATCTCGAGATCTTCCCTAAAATCGTTCCTGTGCAGCAGGTTCAGGATCAGAGGAAGGGCTGTGAACCGGTGGCTGAACGCTACCCAGTTAAACCAACCGCTATTCCTGCTAGGTTCAGCCGAGGCCAGTTCCATTTGCCACCAGCAATCATAGGCGATATTCGGTCGAGTATTGACAATCTTGAGAATCCGGCCGCGCCAGATCTGCCGAGCAAATGCTTGAAACTGCGGATCTCCGACTTGGTAGAGAGCGTTTCCGTTAATGTGGAACATCACCGAAGGGTGAATGGGCCGATAGCCCGTATAGTTTGAGCCGATGACCCAAGATTGGGGGAAGGAGGAGACGCACTCGTCAAGCTTCGTCAACCATCCTGAAACCAAGGGGAAGCAGTCTAGCTCGCACTGAAATGCAAAGCCGCCATCGTCTTTGGCCAATTCGATCGCTTTAAAAAACAAGTTGTTCGGGCCCGCAACGTTACCCTGTGTGCCCATGGAAGACATCTGCCCACGAATATAGAGATCGCTGTCGCCGCTCAGGCCCGCACTCTCCACGCGAACGCGCGAAAAAGTTCGCTGCACAACAACGCTAGCGTCAAGTACCTCAAGAAAAGATTGGCGCAGTGCAGCATCAGCATTGTTGATTAGAACCAGCAGCCCACGCGGCTTACCGTCGGCTGCCAAGAGCGGCGGCAACGCCTCCCACATATCCAACATCGTTTGGAGAGCAGCGAGGTCCCGAGCCAAGCACGGCACGATAATGGTACGAACACAGCTTGCAGTGAGAGGTCGCCGGCTCGTCATCGGTTAGCCACTGGGGACGGCAACGGTTCGGAAGGATTCGGAGTCGACATAGTCAGCAAAGTCCTAGGAAAAGGAGTTTTCCCACCCCCCGATTGCGTTGCGAGCGGCCAAGTCAAACCAGGTCCGCTCTAGCTCCGAGAGATCGTCGTGTACCTCCTCCCTCAGTTCTGCGACGTAGGCCTCGTCTACACACAGATGCGCAGGTCCGGCTTCGGAAGGTGTTGCGGGGGGTAGATCCACATGGTGGACTTCTCGAAAGTACTCCCGGTCTCGCTCCCACCGCTGTGCAACGGCCTGCACCATATCGGCTGAGAAAAGGCTGCGCGGGGTCATGTCAAGGCGATCCGCAGGCCCCAGAACCTTATGAAACAGTTTCGCAATGTGGTCGGGAGGCACGACTTCCTTCAGGGAGAGCAGGAAGACAATCGAGTTGCGCCCGGCGCGTCGGGAATTGTGCAGGTGCGCGCGCGAAATCGGCGCGAGCCCCGGAGCCCCGACGGCCTCGAAGAAATCCTCGATAAGCCTATTCTCGGAGGTCAGCCGATCATAGCTTCGCACATCTATTCGACCGTGCGGAATGAATGGCGCCACGACCCCCTCGAAACCCTTATCTATGTATCGCGCATATGGACGGAACGTCCGCCCTGTCGATGCAGGTACGCTAGGGTCGTGGATGATCTGGGCATAGAGCGACGTGAGCCAAATTGCAGGCTCGCGCAGGTAGAGGAGGAAGGTGAGCTGAGCGCGCCTCGCGAGCACGTTGAACACTCCTGGACGAAGGTTGCGTGATTCCAGTGACAGGAGCTCGTGCGAGATGATGGCGTGATCCAGGTCCGGTGATTGCAGGAAGTCCTCGAAGATCTTCTGCCAGTCGAACTCACTCGAGCTGACCGGACGAAAGTTATGATAGAGGTAGGCGAGGGCATCCGTCTGCGGAGGAAGGTCTATCCGTCTATCAGATGGAAGATTCGTACCAAAGAACGTCTTATCGAAAGGAAAGAAGAGGCCCTCGGCGCGATGCTGCTGCTCCGTATCCATCAACGCCATCTGGATCGATGTCGTACCTGCTTTCGGAAGCCCAGTGTGGAACGTGATCTTCTTGGCGTCGGTGGAAACAGATGGCGGGGACGCCGGGGCAGAATACCCAGCACTAGCGTTTCGCTGATACGCTTCGTTCTTCTCGGCCACGTACCGGTAGACCTTGTACTCTAGCGGATTGTTCTTCTGGAACACCTCCCGGTAATCGTCGAGCCGCTTCTCGTCGACGCTCCGGTCGCTCACGTTCAAACGGTCGAGCCTAGTAGGAACGAATCTGTTCAGGCGATCGGCGATGATCTCCATCGAGGTAGCTAACGTCTCGGTGGTGCCAATCCAGATGAAGCGGTTTTCGATCAGGTCGATGTAGTTTTCTTCGGTGACGACTTCCGGGAAATGAGACAGCTGGTTCAGCTTCGTGCTGCTGAGATATTCATCGAGCCTCCCTAGACCTTTTCCTTTTCTCTCCATGAAAAAATAGTAAGAGAGCGCTGTATCGAAAGGATCTCTAAGAATGCAAATAAATTGCCTAATGTCGGGATAGAGACTATTTATCGAGAAGCCGGCGTCTCTATTAAAATGCCCGTACACGCAGACCGGCTCATCCACGGAATGCTCGTCTACCATAGGATTTCGAACCGGCAGATCACCCCCTGGTACACGGTAGTTCAACAGTAGCCGGTCCCGAAACCAGTTCCTGAAGACACGTCGCACGGATGTGCCGCCTGTCTTTGGGACGTGGATGAACATGAGTGGCTGCGACGGATCATATGCGATCATAGCGACATACCTAAAGCAGTATAGATGTCAGAAGCTCCAGCCAAATACGTTGATTTCCATTGAATAGGCTTCGGCGACATGATCTCGAAGATCGTTATCGTAGTATTCCCTGTAGGTGATCCCAGAGCCGCGCTCGGTGCGCTTCAGCTGAGGAAGGTCCGCATTTTTGATGTCCAGCTTCCGGCAAATCCGAGCGTAGTCGTCCTGTAAGCGGTCATAGCGGATGTATTCGTTACACACGGGCTGTCCGTCGATAAAATAAAGGTTCGTGTCCCGTCCGAAATTAAGATTAGCTTCGAGACGTTCGTACAGCGTCCGGCGGAACGCGGAAATGACCTCGTTGCGAGGGCGGGATTTCATCTCCGGCTGCGCAAAGTGGAACCAGGAAACCGTCTTGTCCCATGGGTTTCGGATATTGCAGATCTTGGTGTAGCTCTCCCACGTATCCTCGGGGATCAGCTTGCGGATCGCGCGGGCCGGCATGTGGTTGAACCAGGTATGGGCTCGGGCGCCTTGCCCGCGCGCGCCGACGATGCCGTAGTCGCTCTCGTACGGCTCGTGGGAGACGATCTGCCGATCTGGCGGAAGACAATGTTCCTGAAGAGCGACCTCGACCGAAGTACCCGCAGTCTTGACCGTTTTGATGTAGATGAACTTCTTCGCGTGCGACAGGAGCATGGTCTGATCCCTCAGATGTTACAGGCTCACCCCTCCACGCTCACCGGCACGTCCAGCCCGTGGCTCTTGAGCAGGGCGTGGCGGCGGGCGGACTTGTAGTCTTCGGCGACCATCTCGGCGCACATCTCGCGGGCGGTGATCTGCGGCTCCCAGCCGAGCTTGGCCTTGGCGCGGGAGGGGTCGCCGAGCAGGGTCTCGACCTCGGCGGGGCGGAAGTAGCGCGGGTCGATGCGCAGGATCACGTCGCCCGCCTTGAGCATCGGCGCCCGCTCGCCTTTGACCTCGACGACGGTCGCGATCTCGTCGACGCCCGTGCCGGAGAACTCGAGCGTGATGCCGAGCTCGGCGGCGCTCCAGGTGATGAACTCGCGCACCGAGTATTGCTTGCCGGTGGCGATGACGAAATCCTCCGCCCGCTCCTGCTGCAGCATCATCCACTGCATCCGCACGTAGTCCTTCGCGTGGCCCCAGTCGCGCAGGGCGTCGATGTTGCCCATGTAGAGACATGGCTCCAGCCCCATCGCGATATTGGCGAGGCCGCGGGTGATCTTGCGGGTCACGAAGGTCTCGCCGCGGCGCGGGGACTCGTGGTTGAACAGGATCCCGTTGCAGGCATACATCCCGTAGGCCTCGCGGTAATTCACGCAGATCCAGTAGGCGTACATCTTGGCCACCGCGTAAGGGCTGCGCGGGTGGAACGGGGTGGTCTCGGTCTGCGGCACCTCCTGCACCAGCCCGTAGAGCTCGGAGGTGGAGGCCTGGTAGAAGCGGGTCTTCTTCTCGAGGCCGAGGAAGCGGATCGCCTCGAGCAGCCGCAGGGTGCCGATCGCGTCGACGTCGGCGGTGTATTCGGGCGCCTCGAAGCTCACCGCCACGTGGCTCTGGGCGCCGAGGTTGTAGACCTCGTCGGGTTGCACCTCCGACAGGATCCGGGTCAGGTTGGAGCTGTCGGTGAGATCGCCGTAATGGAGCTTGAAGTGCCGCCCGCTCTCGTGGGGGTCCTCGTAGATGTGATCGACCCGCTGCGTGTTGAACTGCGACGCCCGGCGCTTGATGCCGTGCACCTCGTAGCCCTTTTCGAGCAGGAACTCCGCGAGGTAGCTGCCGTCCTGGCCGGTGATGCCGGTGATGAGAGCCTTGCGCGTCATGAAATCTCCTGCGGTAGGGGCCGGAAACGCTGCCCCGTCGCCCGCTTCGAGCACAGGGGTGCGGGGGTGTCAAACTCCGGAAAGCCTCAGCGGCGCGGCAGACGCGACTGAACGCGCCGCTCCCAGCGTTCGCGGAAGGTGAACAACTCCTCGAGGCTCAGTGGCGCAAGGTCTTCCGGCTCGAAACCGGTGGCCCGGGCAGTGTCGACGACCATCTCCTGCGTGAGCGTCTCGCGCACCGGGTACTCCGCCCCGTAAACCTGCTCGAGCATCGCGAACCGGTCCTGCAGCCGGTCGACGAACCCCGAGGACGCGCCCACGGCCATCGGCCTCCGCGCGACGATCACCGGATGATAGCGGAAGCGCGCGCCCTCCTGCCGGGCCCGCGTGAAGAAATCGAGGTCGCCGCAGACCCGGAACTCCTCGCGGTAACCGAACCGCTGCATCCAGTCGCGGGCGATGAAGGTCGCCTGGTGATCGCAGGTGTTGCCCGCCCAGAACTTGTCGGGCGGGCGGAAGCCATGGACCTTGCCGTCCTCGTCCCGCTTCACCCGGCCCGCGAAGATATCCTCTCCCTCGCCGCCGATCTCCCCGGCGACCTCGGCCAGCACCTCCTTGTCTCGGAAGAAATCGCCCGCGTTCAGGAACAGCAGCCAATCGCCGGTGGCCCGGGCGAGGGCGCGGTTCATCGCGTCGTAGATGCCGCCGTCGGGCTCGATCACCAGGCTGTCGATCCAGGGGGCGAAGCGGCGCAGCAGGTCGGAGGTCTCGTCAGTGGAGGCGCCGTCCTGCACGATCAGCTCGTAGTCGGCGCAGGTCTGGGCGAAGACGCTCTGCAGGGTGCGCACCGCCCCGGCGGGGTCGTTGCGCACCACGGTGATGATCGAGAAGGTCGGGCTCATGCGCGCTCCTCGGACCTGGCGGCCTTGTCCTGGGCGATCTCCCGCTCCATCGTTTCGATCAGTTCGGCGTTGCTCAGCGCCTGCCAGGCGCGGCCGGCCGCGAGGTCGGATACCGCGGCGGTTCCGTCCTCTTGCGCCAGGCGACGCTTCAGCCAGGCGCGGGTGGTGCGGGTGAGGTGCAGCTTGGAGAACGGTTGCAGTGCGGCCCTGTAGGCCTCAAGGACATGCTCGGGCGGCAGGCCGAGATGGCGCAGGTTGCGCATCAGGATGATGCTCAGCGCCCGGGCGTGGTGTCCGGGGTCGGCGCCCGACAGCCCCGGCTTGAGACGGTTGTAGACCGTTCCCGCGAGCGCCGCCGACCGGCGCCACTCGCCCCCCTCCAGCGCCGCCAGCCGCAGCTTGAGATCCCAGTCCTCGTAGAGGTGCGAGGCGAGGTGGTAGCCGCCGGCCGCGAAATAACGCGCCCGCGACAGGGTCATGTCGCGCGGGATCTGGGGCGCGCGCGAGGCCATCCGCAGTGCCAGGCCGGAGCCGGCCGCCCCCTCGTAGGCACTGGTGTCGCGCAGCAGCGACGTCTCGGGTAGCACCAGCAGGATATCGCTGAAGGCGATCGCGGTCTCGTCGCCCGCCAGCACCCGCGCCTCCTCGGCGTTCTTGGTGGGCCAGAACAGGTCGTCGCCGTCGAGCTGGGTGAAGAAGTCGGTGTCGAGACGGCGGATCCCGATCTCGCGCGCGGCGGCCGGGCCGACGCGGCTGTCGAGATATTCCACCTGAAGGCTGCTGAAATGCTCGGCCAGCACCGCCAGCCGATCGCGCGAGCCGTCTTTGGACGCGTCGTCCACGACCAGCACCCGGTCGAACGGCAGGGTCTGGGACAGGCACGACAGCACCGCGCCGACGATGGTGTCCTTGTTGTTGTGGCAGGTGATCACCACCCCGTAGCGCTTGCCGTGGCGCAAGGCGGCAGGCGCGGTCTCGGGAGCGAGCTGGCGCAGCGGCGTGTCGTCGCCGGCATGTTCCTCGAGCAGCGCGTGCAGGTCGATCGGGCTCTGTGGCCCGGTGATCGTACGCAGCCAGGGGCTGGTGCGGCCGCGCAGCATCATGTCGCGCAGCTGGATCGTGTTCTTCTGGCCGAGGTCCGAGCCCGCCAGCGGCAGCGTGTAGGGACGGGCGGCGAACTTGTGCAGCTGCTCCGCCCCGAGCCTGTAGGCGGCCTCCAGGCCGAGCGCCGGCTCGAGCACCGCATGGCGGTAGTAGCGCGCATGCCCGGAGAGCGCGGCGAGGTCGTGACTGGTGAGGCTGGCGGTCTTGATCGAGAGGCCGGCGGAACGGCCGAGCCCGGCACGGATGCCGATATTGTGCAGCCCCACGAAGTCCTGCAGCGCCTCGAGCACGCCATCGCGGTCGGCCTGGAAGGCCTCGTGGCAGAACAGGAAGACATTGTCGGGAAAATCGCGCGCGACGGCGAGGGTCTCCTCGGTGAAGACCCGCCACCAGGCACCGTACCACTCCACCGCCTGTCGCGCCGCCGGCAGGTCCCAGTCCATCCGGCCCCGAGCCGTGAGCTCGGCCACGAAGCGGTCACGGTCGTCGGCGTGGAATTCCTCGCCGAAGAAGGAGAACATCCCGAGGCTGGAGTTGATCGTATCGAGCGGATTGCGCTGGCACACGACGACCTTCAGGTCGGGGAAGCGCTTCAGATAGGCTCTGAGCCGGCCCGATCCGCGGATCACCTTGACGAGGCAGGCGTCCGGGCGGCGCTCCCGATCGCTGTCAAGAGGGGCATCGAACAACCCGTCGAGGAACGGGTCGTGCACCGGGTCGGGTCCATCCAGGAACAGCGGCACGGTGCGGTGGGTGTGCAGTCCGAAATGGTGCAGCTGGGCGATGCCGTAGCGGTTGTTGGTGCCGGCGGCGCTCTGGATGTCCCACAGGTAGGGCTCGTAGCGGAAGTTCACCGCCTCCGTCTCGAGCAGCAGCAGCTTGGCGAGTTGCTGGAAGATCAGCGTGGTGCCGGACCGCCCGATGCCGCTGACCAGCAGGCGGCGGGGGGGAGTGGCGTCTTGGGAGCGAGGAGGCACGGGAATGGGGTCTCGGCTTTCTGCTGTCCGGCGGCACCACCGGCCGCGGCAGCGCTCTTTTGGCCGTCCCTAGCAGAGACACCCCCTGCAAGAGAAGAGCGCTCGGACAGGCGGCTTGTGATCCTGCCGGAGGCCTGTAGAACGCCTAAATGTTCCCGATCGTTCTTTTGGCCGCAAATGACCGATAACGCTCACTTCCCGCCCCAATGGCTCGTCTGGGCCCCCGAGACTCCCGCGGCCGACACGGCCCTGGCAGCGCTCGCGCCGGCCGAGGGGCGGGTCCTGCGCGGTCCGTTGCCCGACCAGGAGCAAGTCTCGGGCCCGGAGCCCGTGCTGTTGCTCTATCCCGCGCCGCGCAGTGCCCTCGCGCAGGCGATGAGAGACACAGGCCCCGAGGCAGCGCTCGAGGATTGGCGGCGGAAGACGGTCGCGCTGCTGGAATTGCACCGCCAGGACCGGCGGCGGATCCGGCTGGCGTCGCTCGAGGCGACGGCCGCGCGCCCTGGCGCCCTGGCTCGCCAACTCGGTGGCGCCGATGCCGCGGACGCGCAGCCCGCCGAGCCCGCCGGCACCGCGCCGGACCCGGTGCTGGTGCTGCTGGCCGACCATTTGCTGCGAACTGACGAGGCGCGCGCCCTACTCGAAGAACTCGAGGCCGCGTCCTTGCCCATGCCCGCGCCTGCGGGCGAGGCGGTCGATGCCAAGGCGGTCCATGCCGCCTACAGCGCCTCCTCCAAGGGCGAGGGGCACCGGGAACGGAGCGCCCTGCAGCGCCGAATCGAGACCCTCGAGGCCGATCTCGCCGCGCGGGACCGGCAAATCTCGGCGCTCGACGAGCAGGCGCTGGCGCTGGCCGCCGCCACCGATGCCGACAAGGCCGATCTGCGCCACAAGCAGGAGCGGCTGGATCGACAGCGGCAGGCGCTGGAGAAGACCAAAGCCTCGCTGAAGAAGGCCCGGGAGACGCTGCAGGACCGCGATGCGGAGATCGCCCACCTCCTCGGCTCCCACTCCTACCGTGTCACCGCGCCGCTGCGCCGGCTACGCACGATGCTGAAGCGCCCGGGGTGACGCCGATGCCGTCCCGCCTCGCCCGCCGATGATCCCGACGCCGCTCGACCGCCTGCGCCGTGTCTTCGCGGACCTCGCCCAGGCCGCTCCGGCCGAGATGCTGGTCCACATCGTCGGCACCGGCGCCAGCGACGTGGCCGAGGCGCCCGCCGCCGACGCCGCCCGGGTGCTGATCGTCGAAGCGGATCCCCAGCGGGCTCTCCGCCGGCGGGCGGCCCTCGCCGATGACCAACGCTACACCGTCCACCACGCTGCCGTGTCGGGCGATACCACGCCGCGCCTGTTCCTGCGCACCAACTTTCCGTCGCTCGACAGCCTGCGTCCGGCCTCCCCTGCCCTGCTCGACCGCTTCCCCGGCCTCCGGATCCGCTCGCGCTACCACACGATGCCGCTCGCGCCCGCGACCCTGCCGGGGCTGGCTGCTGCCTCGCCGGAGAGTAGCGGGCTGCGGGTCCTGTGCCTCGAGACGCCGGGCGAGAGCCTCGGGGTGCTGGCCAATCTCGCCGAGACGGGGCTTCTCGAGCGGTTCGAGGCAGTGCTGCTGCGCGACGGGCAGGAGCCGCTCTACGAGGGCGCCGCGGCACTGGCGGATATCCGGGCGCGGCTCGAGGACGAAGGCTACCTTTGCGTGCCCGAACCCGCGCCGGCCGATCCCGACCGCCCCTGGCTCCTCGCCCGCACCAGCCCCGCCGCCCGGTCCCGGGCGCGTCGGCTCGCCGAGTTGCAGCGTGCCCGGGAGCGTGCCCGCACCGAGGCTGCGGCCCGGCGCAAGGCCCTCAACCCGGAAGCGCCCACCCCGGCGACCTTGCGGCTCTTCCATCGTCACCTGCACGACTGGTACGCGGAGCGCGACCTGCCCCGCGTGATCGAGACCAAGTCCCTGCCCCGCTCGGGGCTGCACTTCCTCCAGGCGTGTTTCGCCGCCGTGCTCGGGCCGCGGTTCGAATTCTGCGAGTGGTACAACGAACCCGGCTGCTGCCGGCAGTTTCCCTGCGCGCTCTCCGGTTTCGCCCTTGGGAGCACCGCCCCCGAGGACGCGGTGCTCCGGATGATCAAGTCGCACGATTTCAGCCTCGTCGACCCAGCCTATCCGCCGCCCCCGGGCCTCCACCGGTTGGTGCTGCTGCGCGACCCGCTGATGATCCTGACCTCCTGGTGGGAGCTCGACGAGCTCGAGCGCCACGGCGACCTGCTGCGCGCCGAAGGCATCTATCCCCAGAAGATCTACTACCGCCACGAGTCGGAGGTGCTGCGCCGGGCGCATGCCCTCGTCGAGGCGCAGTTCCGCCCGCTGCCCTCCGGCCACCTCGACGCCTGGCTGGAGAAACGCACGGCCTTCCTGCTCGCCTTCGCCGAGAAATGGGCCCGCGTTCCGGCGCCGCAGACCGACGTGCTCGATTACGACGACCTGCCCGGTTTCGTGTCGCGTTTCTTCGAAGCCCGGAGCGGCGGGCTGTCGGCAGCCGAACGGCAGGCGCTGACGGACCTTTCCGCGGGTCTGCTGGCGGACTTCCGTCCGCGCAAGGATCCGTACCGCGCCCGGACCCGGCAGGTCAGCAAGACCCTGGCGCTCAGCCGGACGCGCTTCGAACAGGCCTGCACGCGGCTGCGCGCGGTCGACACCACCGGCGTGCTGGAACGGTTCTGGACACGGGAGGACCCCGTATGACGGACGCTCCCCCCCTGCGGGGCCACACCGGCGGCAGCTGGGATCGCCAGGCCCACGAAACGCTTTACGGGCACAACCTCAATACCGGGCTGGGCGATTTCATCGTCGAGCAGGTCCGGCCGGCTGATTTCATGGAGTTCGGGTCGGGGCTCTGCGGCCTTGCCAACTACGTTGCCGAGCGGCTGCCCCTCGCCCCGTCCTACTGCATCGAGCCCGAGATCGTTTCGGACGTGCATCCCGACCTCGCGCTGCTGAACGTCGACGTGCTCGCCGCCCCCGCCCCCCGGGTGCTCGACGCTCTGTTCGACATGGTGCTGTCGATCGAGGTGGCCGAGCATGTTCCGCGTGACCGCCACGAAGCGCTGTTCGACTTCCTCGTCTCCCGTGCCGGGCGGCTGATCGTGTTCTCCGCCGCCCGGCCCGGCCAGGGCGGGCACGGCCACGTCTCCGAGCGGCCGGAGCTGGAGTGGCGGCGGGAATTCACCGACCGCGGCTGCCGCTTCGACCCGGCCCTGACGATGCGCGCGCGGACCATGAGCAACCCGCGCAACATCAACCACCGCCGCAACCTCCAGGTCTTCCACGCACCCGAGCGGACACCGGAGCTTCTGGCGCTCGAGCGTTGCGCGCGCCCCTACCTGCAGGACCTGCTGACCCTCGTGACCCGGGCCGGGAGTGGCTTCACCGGCAACCTGTTCCACGTCGATCTCGACGGGGCCTGCGGGGGCCGGCCAGACCATTCGCTGCACTGGAAACGGGAGAACCTGCGCCACCTCGCCGCCCGCGCGGACCATTGCCTCGAGATCGGCTTCGCCGCCGGGCACTCCGCCCTGCTCTGCCTGCTGGCCAATCCCACCTTGCGGATGACCATCGTCGATCCGCTGCAATTCGCCCATGGCAGAGCCTGTTTCGACTACCTCGCCGCGATGTTTCCCGGCCGGCTCGACCTGGTCGAGGGCTATTCGGGCGATGTGCTCCCAACCCTGCCGCGAGGGCAGTACGACCTCGTCCACCTCGATGGCGGCAAGGACAAGACGATCGAGAGCGATCTGAACATGCTGCGGTCGCTGGTGCGGGAGGATCACGTGCTCTGCATCGACGACACCCAGAATCCCGGCCTGAACGCAGTGGTCGAACGCTGGATCGCCGAGGGCCGGCTCGATACCGCCGGCTTCGAGGCACGCATCGCGGCCTCACGACAAAGCCGCTGGACGCACTGCATCGCCCGCTATGGACAGGCTCCGGAGCCGCAGCTCGATGCGATCCTGTCCCGGGTGGGCGCGCAGTATCGCGAGGTCGACCACCCTTCGATCTACACCAACGACGGCGGCAAGCCCGGCCGTGCCCGGGCAGCCTACCTGGTGCAGGCGATGCACGAGGTGGAGGCGCGCGGTCTCGAGGGCGCCTTCGTCGAGGTCGGGGTGGCCGCCGGTCACTCCAGCGTCATCGCGGCCCTTGCCGCCTCCCGACACTTCCCGCGCGATTTCTACCTCTACGACACCTTCAGCGGATTCGCCGGAGATCTGCCCGACGAGGTCGACATGCACGGCGTGTCGATCCGTGACTACGACCTCGCGAAGTACCGCCAGACGCCCTGTACCGCCGCCGCCGTGCGCGCCCGGGTCGAGGCGGCAGGCCAGCCGTCGGAGCGGCTGTTCCTGCTCGAGGGGCCGGCAGAAGAGACGATCCCCCGCCTCGTGCCCCCGAAGATCGCCGTTCTCCGGCTCGATGCCGACCTGTTCGACCCCACCTACGCCGCGCTGCGGCACATGTTCGACCTGGTCGAGCCGGGCGGCTACGTCATCGTCGACGATTACGGCCACTGGAAAGGCTGCGCCGAGGCTGTGGATCGCTTCTTCGCCGAGCGGGGCACGGTCTTTCCGGGCGAGAAGATCGACTATACCTGCTACGGGTGGCGGACATGACCCCCCGCATCCTGACCTTCAGCAACGCCGCCTACGTCCCGGTCACCCGCAACTGGCTCGCGCATCTCGCCACCCTCGGCCTCGCGGAGCAGGCGACGGTGGTGACCCTCGATTCCGGGGCCCGCACCGCTTTCCCGGTCGAGCAGGTGCTGCACCGTCCGGCTCCCGAGCCCGGCCTGGCCGGGCTCTGGAAACACCGGATGGCGGTCTGCCAGGAGATCCTGGAGGCCGGCGAGGCCCTGATCCACTCCGATGCCGACGCGATCTGGCTCGACGATCCCCGGCCCCGGATCGCGGCCTGCGGCAGCGAGATGGTGTTCTCGCAAGGCACCGTCTGGCCGTACGACATCCACGAGCGTCTCCGGCTCGTGCTGTGCTGCGGCTTCTTCTACCTCGCCCCCACCTCCCGGGTACGCACCCTCATGGACCAGGTCCTGCAGCGGCTCGATACGGACGGTGGCGAGGATCAGGAGGCGGTGAACCGGGTGGTCGCCGAGACGATCGGGGGCTGGGACGTGGAGGAGCCCTACGAGATCGCCTTCCGCGACACCACTTTCCGCGCCTCGCGCCGGCCGATCCACGCACGCCCCGACCCGTCTCTGGTCGCGGTCCTGCCCCACCATGCCTTCCCGCGCCGGCTCGAGGAGGTGACGCGGGAGGTCGTGGTCGCCCATCCTTTCTCCGAGAAGACCGGGGCCGGAACCCGCGCGCGCCTCGCCGCGCTGGGGCTTTGGCGCAGCGAGGCTGACGCCCCCGCCCCGCCCACCAACCTCACGCGCGACCGGGTCGAGACCGCCGTGGCGGCGGCAGGCGCCTCCATGGGAGACTTCCTCGAAGATCCGTCGGCCCCGCCCCTTCCCGAGCGACCGGTGCGGGACGTCGAGAAGGCACTCGGGAAGAAGCTCGTGACCGGCGGCCGGTTCGGCGCGACCTTCACGCTCGCGCTCGGAGCGGGGGCCCGGGAGGCGCTGGAGACCGGCCGAGCCCGGCTGCAGATCGGCTCGATGCGCCCGCAGGCCGAGATCGACGGCGTGCGCATCGCCATCGACGACTTCTCCGGGCACGTGCAGATCCTGATCGGCAGTGCCGGCACGGTGATGCTGGGCCGGCTCGGCCAGGTCCGGCTCGACGTGCGGCTCGGCCACCAGGGCGTGCTGCTGATCGGCGATGGAACCACCGTCAACCAGGCCCGGATCATCGCCGTCAATTCCGCCATCCTCGTGGGGCGCGACGGGCTTTGGTCCGACGAGATCCTCGTCCAGGGCTTCGACCAGCACGGCATCGTCGACCTCGCCACCCGCGAGATCATCAACCGCGACCGCAAGAACGTGCTGGTCGGCCGCCATGCCTGGATCGGACGTCGGGCGACGTTGATGCCCGCTACCCGGATCGGACAGGGCGCCATCATTGGAACCGGCGCCGTCGTCACCCGCGACGTCCCCCCCTGCACCGCCGCCGCCGGCTCGCCGGCCCGGGTCCTGCGCGAGGGTGTCAGCTGGTCCCGCTCCTGGCTGGAGTTCGACGCCGCGAGCACCGCCTTCTTCGACGAGGTCGCCCCGCTCGACGACAGCGCCTCCCCGGCAGCCCCCCATCGCTGGCCATTCCCCCGTCCGTCGGGCTAGCTGGCGGCGACAGGGAGGCCGTACATGCGTCATGCGCTCATCACCGGGACTGCCGGGTTCATCGGGTTCCACCTCGCCCGGCGGTTGCTGGCAGAGGGCTGGCGGGTGACCGGGTATGACGGGATGACGGACTATTACGACGTCGCCCTGAAGCGGCGGCGCCACCAGGTGCTGCTGCAGTCGGAGGGCTTCGCCGCCCACGAGGGGATGCTCGAGGACAGCGCCCGCTTCGACGCCGTCGCCGACGCCGCCGCGCCCGACGTGATCGTCCACCTCGCCGCGCAGGCGGGGGTGCGCTACAGCCTGGAGAACCCGCGCGCCTACCTCGAGGCCAACGTCATGGGCACCTTCACCGTGATGGAGGCGGCGCGGCGGCACGGGGTCGCGCACCTGCTGATGGCCTCGACCTCGTCGGTCTACGGCGCCAACACCGAGCTGCCCTACGCCGAGACCCACAAGGCCGACCGCCCGCTCACCATCTACGCCGCCACCAAGAAGGCGAACGAGGCGATGGGCCACGCCTGGGCGCACCTGCACCGGATCCCGGTGACGATGTTCCGCTTCTTCACGGTCTACGGGCCCTGGGGGCGGCCCGACATGGCGCTGTTCAAGTTCACCCGCGGCATCCTCGAGGGCACGCCGATCGACATCTACAACCACGGCGACATGTGGCGCGACTTCACCTACGTCGACGACCTCGTGCGCGGCATCGCGCTGCTGATCGACACGCCGCCGCCGCCGCCCGGGGCGCCCCGCCCCGACATCGCCGGCGACACCCTGTCCGACGCGGCGCCCTGGCGGGTGGTCAACATCGGCAATTCCGAGAGCGTCCGGCTGCTCGACTTCGTCGAGGCCATCGAGGCCGCCACCGGGCGCCGCGCGATCCGCAACCTGATGGACATGCAGCCCGGCGACGTCCCCGCCACCTGGGCCGATTCGACGTTGCTGCGGGCGCTGACGGGGTACGGGCCGGAGACGAAGGTGGCCGAGGGGGTGGCGCAGTTCGTGGGCTGGTACCGCGACTACTACCAGATATAGAGCCTCGCCGAGCGCGCTCCGGGGGCCACGGGAGCGGCATCTTCGCGCGTGCGGCCCACGAGAGCGGTTTCACACCGTCGCCGCACTGGTTAAGACTTCTGCAAGGTTTCTGCCTGGGAGGCACATGATCATGCCGATGCGGATCGCCCTGTTGGGGATGCTGGCGCTGCTCGCCGCCTGCGGGCCGCTGCCGCGCGGGGCGGGGCTGCAGCGCGAGGTGCTCGCGGTCTCCGGGGAGGAGGGCGTGCCGCCCGAGTTCGCCGTCGAGGCGGTGATCCGCGAGAACCTCCCCGTCTTCGCCGACTGGCCCGCCGTGGGCGAGGAGGCGCTGAGCTGGATCCAGCGCGTCGACCAGCCCAACACCCGCATCCTGGCGCCGGGCGACCGGATCTCGGTGACGATCTGGTCGACCGAGGAGAACGGCCTCTTGACCCGCAACGGCGAGCGCTTCACTTCGCTGCCCGAGATGCAGGTCTCGTCGTCGGGCTCGGTGTTCCTGCCCTATATCGGCACCATCCGCGTCTCCGGCATGGCCCCCGAGACGGCGCGGGCGCGCATCGAGGAGCAGTACCTCTCCGTCACCCCCTCGGCGCAGGTGCAGCTCGAGATGGTCGAGGGCCGCGCCAACACCGTGAGCCTCGTCTCCGGCGTGCGCGCGCCCGGCACCTACCCGATGCCCGACCGCGACTTCACCGTGATGAACCTGATCGCCCTCGGCGGCGGCATCCCCGCTGAATTCGAGAACCCCCAGATCCGGCTGCAGCGCGGCACGCGGCTCTACGGCACCTCGGTCCAGCGGCTGCTCGACAACCCGACGCTCGACACCACCCTCGAGGGCGGCGACAAGGTCTTCGTCGAGGAGGACGAGCGCTACTTCCTGTCGCTGGGCTCGGCCGGCTCGGAATCGCTGCACCCGTTCCCCAAGGCCCACGTCACCGCGCTCGACGCGCTGTCGATCATCGGCGGCGTCGACGACGACCGCGCCAATCCCGAGGGCATCCTGGTGCTGCGCACCTACCCCGCCAGCGCCGTGCGCCCCGACCGCAGCGGCCCGGACCACGAGCGCACGGTCTTCACCATCGACCTGACCACCGCCGACGGGTTGTTCTCGGCCGGCCAGTTCGCCATCCGCCCCGGCGACCTGGTCTACGTCACCGAGAGCCCGCTCTCGAACGCGCAGTCGATCATGAACGTGCTCGGCGCGGGGCTCGGCATCGGCCGGCAGGTGCAGATCATCGCCACCACCAACTGAGCGAACGAAGAAGAGGCGCCCCGGGGGGCGCCTCGAAGTCGGGAATGGACGGGGCCGTCAGGCGGCGCTGCGCAGCATCGTCGTCGAGAGCCGCAGGCCGTTGGCGATCAGCCGCTGGCGCAGGCTGGCGGGATCGCTGGAGCGGGCCGGGGCGCTGACCCGCAGCCGCTCGGTGCGCAGCGGCAGCATCGGGTGGACCTGGATCATCATCTCGACGATCGCCTCCACCCGCTGCCCGCCGCACTGCCGGCGCACCTCCGAGAAGCTGGCCGTGACCACCCGGGGAGCGCCGCTGCGGGGCGCGCGTGCCGCTGCCAGGGCGACGGGGGCCCGGAGCAGGTTGTCCCGCTGGGGAACGGGATGGCACGTCTGGAAGGCGTTGGGGGTCTCGATCATCTTCTGTCTCCTGTTCCGGCTCTGGAGGCCGTTTGCTGCTCGAGTGAGGCAATCGGGGGTCGGGTCCGGTTAACCTGTATACAGATACAGCGGAGAAATGTGGCGCGATTGGGGCGGGCTCGGGCCCCAATCCGGCCGGACTCGCGGCGAACCTTGGGCAGGCGCGCCGTACCGGGCCGGCGAGAGAAGCATTTTGTCATGTATTTTTATATAGTTAAACCTGATCTCGGGCGAGAACCGCCGCGTCCGGCGGCCCGGATCAGGAGGTGATTTTTTGCCCTGCATCCGAGAAATTCTTCAGCCACTCCTCCTGGAGACGGTTCTCGATGGCCTCGCCGAACCGAATCCTGACTGCAGCAATCGCTTCGTCCGCCGGCAGATCCCGCTCGATCAGCACCCGCGCGGCGATCATCCCGCTGCGCCCGGCGCCGTACTGGCAGCAGAGCCCGACCGCCCCGCCCTCCGCGAGCCGGCCGTGGACGCGCCCGCCGAGGCTTGCCCAGGTCGCCTCGAAGGCCGGGCCGGGGGTGGAGAAATCCGCGATCGGCGCGGGCGCGAGCTCGATGCCGTGGCGGGCGGCGGCGACGGCGAGGTGGCCGAAGCTGCCCGCGGGCAGTTCCCCCTCCTCCGCCAGCACCACCAGCAGGCCCGCCTCGAAGGCGCGCACGGCGGTCAGCGTCGCGTCGAGGCTTTCCGGGTCGATGTAGGGCGTGCCGTCGATGCCGCTCTCGAGGCCGGGAAAGCCCGTCATCACCAGCCAGCCGCCCCCCGGCGCCGGGATCGAGGCCCGTACCGATGTCACCGGCTCCGGTCCCGTTCGCGGCCCCGCCTCCATGCTCGTCTCGCTCTCGCCCTGCGGCATACCTCGGTCCTCCCTGCTGGACAGGCTGTCGTTACCTATAGTACCTGTATACAGATGAACTCCCGACGAGCGAAGATGAAATGTCCCTGACCTTGCAACGCGCCCGCAGCAGTACCGACATCGCCACGGCGCTCCGCGCCGAGATCTGCGCCGGGCGGGCGGGCGCGCTGCTGCACGAGGGCGAGCTCGCCGAGCGGTTCGGCGTGTCGCGCACCCCGGTGCGCCAGGCGCTGCAGCGGCTGGCCTACGAGCGGATGGTGACGGTGAAGTCCGGGGTCGGCACGATGGTGGTGCGGCTGCAGCCCGAACAGCGCGACGATGACATCGCCGTCGCCGCGGCGCTGCTCGACGCCGCCGCCGCCTGCGCCGGCCCGGCGCCGCTGCCGGCGCGCGCCACGCTCACCTTCGCCGGCTTCGGCGGGATGCTGGACCAGCGCCCGGCGCTCGGGGCCGAGGAATATTTCGAGCTGCGCGCCCGGCTGCTGGCGGCGCTGGTGGAGCTGATCCCCAGCGAGATCCTCGCCGACGCCTACCGCGCCGCGGGCTGGCGGCTGATCCGCTGGCGCATGGCCGCGGTCGCCGAGGACGCCGCCGCCGAGACCGACGCCCTGCGCCGCCTGCTCGACGCCGCCGGCGCCGGCCTCGAGTCCGGCACCGCCGCCGCCCTGTTCACCGCCCTCGCCCGGGCCGAACGCGCCGGCTGAGGGGGTCGGGGGGCCGGGCTGAAGCCCGACCTACGGACAATCCCCGCCGGCCCCTCACATCACCATGAACGGCGACCGGCCGATCGAGACATAGGCCTCGAACCCGCCCTTCTCGGCGTCGCCCGCCGAGTAGATGTTGCGCAGGTCGGCCATCCGGGGCCGCGCCATCGCGCCCGACAGCCGGCCGAGGTCGAGGCCGCGGAACTCGTTCCACTCGGTGAGGATCACCAGCAGGTCGGCACCCTCGGCGGCGGCATAGGGGTCGTCCTGCCAGGTCACGCCGGGCAGCATCTGCTCGCCCTCGTGGCGGCCCTGGGGATCGACCACCCGCACCTTCGCGCCGCCGCCCACCAGGGCGGGCACGATGGTCAGCGCCGGGGCGTCGCGCATGTCGTCGGTGTTGGGCTTGAAGGTCACGCCGAGCACCGTGACCGTGCGGCCGTTGAAGCTGCCGCCGCAGAGGTCGAGCAGCTTGTCGATCATCCGCCGCTTCACCTCCTCGTTCACCTTGATCACGGTCTCGGTGATCTGCATCGGCGCGGCGAACTCCTGGCCGATGCGGGCCAGCGCCTTGGTGTCCTTGGGGAAGCACGAGCCGCCGTAGCCCGGCCCGGCATGGAGGAACTTGTTGCCGATGCGCCCGTCGAGGCCCATGCCCCGGCTCACTTCCTTCACGTCCGCGCCGACCTTCTCGCAGAGCGCGGCGATCTCGTTGATGAAGGTGATCTTGACGGCCAGGAACGCGTTGGCGGCGTACTTGATCATCTCCGCGCTCTCGAGGTCGGTGGTGATGATCGGGAATTCGCGCAGGAACAGCGGGCGGTAGATCTCGGCCATCACCTCGGCGGCGCGGTCGGACTGCACCCCCACGACCACCCGGTCGGGGCGCATGAAATCGTCGATCGCCGCGCCCTCGCGCAGGAATTCGGGGTTGGAGGCGACGTCGAAGGCGAGATCGGGATTGGCGGCGCGGATGGTCTCGGCGACCTTGCGGTTGGTGCCGACCGGCACCGTCGACTTGGTGACCACCACCACGTAATCCGTCGCCGTCTTCGCGATCTCCTCGGCGGCGGCCATCACGAAGGACAGGTCGGCATGCCCGTCGCCGCGCCGGGTCGGGGTGCCCACGGCGATGAACACCGCCTCGGCGCCCGCGAGCGCCTCCTCGAGATCGAGCGTGAACGACAGCCGCCCGGCAGCGACGTTCCTGGCCATCAGCTCGTCGAGGCCCGGCTCGTAGATCGGCACCTCGCCGTTGTTGAGCCGCTCGATCTTGCGCGGGTCCTTGTCAACGCAGACCACGTCATGGCCGAAATCCGAGAAACAGACCCCGGAGACGAGGCCCACATAGCCCGTTCCGATCATCGCGATACGCATGAAAACATCTCCTGCCGGCTGGTTCGGCCCTCTTTTCGCGATCCGTCGCGCCGGCGCAAGGGGCGTGCGATGGACGGCGGCGCGATGCCGCGTTAGCACAACGGCCACCGAGGCGAGGGGAGAGCGGCATGGCACCGAAATTCGGCACGAGCGGGCTGCGCGGCCTCGTGGTGGAGATGACCGACGCGCTGGTGGCCGACCACGTCACCGCGTTTCTCGCGGCCTGCGACACCGGCGGCCGGGTCTGCGTCGGGCGCGACCTGCGGCCCTCCTCGCCCGCCATCGCCGCCACCGTCGTCGCCGCCCTGCGCGCCGCCGGGGCCACCGCCATCGAGTGCGGCGCCCTGCCGACCCCGGCACTGGCGCTCGCCGCCCAGGCCCACGGCGCGGGCGCGGTGATGGTCACCGGCAGCCACATCCCGGCCGACCGCAACGGGCTCAAGTTCTACACCCGCGCCGGCGAGATCACCAAGGCCGACGAGGCCGCCATCACCGCCGCCCTTGGCACCGCGCCCGAGGGCGCTTCGGGTGAATCAGAGACGGATCCGGAGGCCGCCGCCCGCTTCGGCGCGCGCTACGTCACCGCCTATCGCGGCGCGCTCGCCGGGCGGCGCGTCGGGGTCTACAGCCACTCCGCCGTCGGGCGCGACCTGCTCGCCGGGGTGCTGTCGGGCTGCGGCGCCGAGGTGGTGGAGCTCGCCCGCTCCGAGGACTTCATCCCCGTCGACACCGAGGCCGTCGACCCCGCCACCCGCACCCGCCTCGCCGCCTGGGCCGCCGAGCACCGGCTCGACGCCATCGCCTCCACCGACGGCGACAGCGACCGCCCGATGCTCACCGACGAGACCGGCCGGGTGATCCCCGGCGACGTGCTCGGCCAGATCACCGCCGCCGCGCTCGAGGCGTCGGTGGTGGTGACGCCGATCTCGTCCAATTCGGGGGTGACGGCGAAGGGCTTCGGCGAAGTGATCCACACCCGCATCGGCTCGCCCTACGTGATCGCCGCGATGGAAGACGCCGGCGGCGACGTGGCCGGCTACGAGGCCAACGGCGGCTTCCTGCTCGGCTTCCCCGCCCAGGGCTCCGCCGGCCCCCTGCCCCCGCTCGCCACCCGCGACGCGTTCCTGCCGATCCTCGCCCCCCTCGCCGCCGCCGGCACCGCCGGGCTCGCCGCCCTCGTCGCCGCCGAGCCGCCCCGCTTCACCGCCGCCGACCGGCTCCAGGGCATCCCCACCGAGCGCTCCCGGGCCGCGATAGAGACGCTCCGCGCCGACCCCGCCGCCCGCGCCGCCTTCCTCGCCTTTGCCGGGGAAGAGACCGGCCTCGACGAGACCGACGGCCTGCGCATGACCCTCGCCGACACCACGATCCTCCACCTGCGCCCCTCCGGCAACGCCCCCGAATGCCGCCTCTACGTCGAGGCCGACAGCCAGGACCGCGCCGAGGCGCTCCTCGCCGAGGGCCTGGAGCGGCTCGGGACGTTGTTGGGGTAGATCCGGAGGTGGTGGCGGTG
>NZ_CH724112.1:1117-10198 GCF_000153305.1 Oceanicola granulosus HTCC2516 | reverse complement strand
GCACCCCCGCCCCCGACGTCCTCAAACCGCGTCCGCCCCCGCGGCCTCGGCCTCTTCGTAGGGCGTGTAGCCGTCGACCCAGCGGCGGACGGCCTCGCGGGCGGCGGCGGGGTCGCCGGCGTCGATGGCGCCGCGCAGGGCCTTGAGGGCGGTGGCCATCTCGAGCTCGCTCAGCCGGCCCTCGAGGGCGCGCAGGATCTTGGGATGGTGGGTGCCGAGCATCTGCGCGCCGATCAGCAGCTCCTCGTGCATCTTCTCGCCCGGCCTGAGCCCCGTCACCTGGATCTCGATGTCGCCGTCGGGGTTGGCCTCGTCGCGCACCGTGTAGCCGGCGGCCTCGATCATGTCGCGCGCCAGCTTCATGATCGGGATCGGCTGGCCCATGTCGAGCACGAACACGTCGCCGCCCTCGGTGAAGCTGCCGGCGATCAGCACCAGCCGGGCCGCCTCGCCCACGGTCATGAAGTAGCGCGTCACCTCGCGGTGGGTGACGGTGACGGGGCCGCCCCGCCCGATCTGCTCGGTGAACAGCGGGATCACCGAGCCCGACGAGCCGAGCACGTTGCCGAAGCGCACCATCGCGAAGCGCGTGGTCTGCGAGCGGCTGGCGAGATCCTGCACGATCAGCTCGGCGAGCCGCTTGGAGGCGCCCATCACGTTGGTCGGCCGCACCGCCTTGTCGGTGGAGACCAGCACGAAGTGCGACACCCCCGCCTCGCGCGCCGCCTCGGCGAGCACCCTGGTGCCGAACACGTTGTTCATCAGCCCCGAGAGCGGGTTGTCCTCGACCATCGGCACGTGCTTGTAGGCCGCCGCGTGGAGCACGATGTCGACCTTGTGCTCGGCGAGCGCCCGCGCCACCAGCCCGGCGTCGGTCACCGAGCCGAGCACCGGCACCAGCCGCACCTTCGCCGAGGCGAGCTCGGCCAGCTCGCGCTCGACCTTGTAGAGCGCCAGCTCGCTGATCTCGAACAGCACCAGCCGCTTCGGCCCGCAGGCCAGCACCTGCCGGCACAGCTCCGAGCCGATCGAGCCGCCGGCGCCGGAGATCAGGATGGTCTTGCCGCGGTAGAGCCTGGACTGCTCGCCCATGTCGCGCTCGAGCCCCTTGCGGCCGAGATAGGCGCCCGGATCCACCGGCTGGATCCGGTCCTTGAGGGCGCCGTCGCCGACGAGGGTGGCGAAGGAGGGCAGCGTGCGCACCTCGGCCCCCGCGGCGGTGAGCTTGCGCGCCAGCTGCGCCTGCTTGGGGCGGCTGATCGAGGGCATCGCGAGCACCACGCGGTCGATGCCGCGCTCGCGGATCACCTCCTCGAGCCGCGCCGGCGCGAGCACCGGCAGCCCGGCCACCATCAGCCGCTGCAGGGTCGGGTTGTCGTCGACGAAGGCCACCGGCTCGAGCGCGTCGTCGGTGCGCAGCGCGTTGGCGAGCTGCACCCCGGTCTGGCCGGCGCCGTAGATCAGCACCCGCTTGCGGTTCGAGCCGCGCCGGTAGACGTCGATCAGCACGTTGCGCAGGGTGAAGCGCAGGGTCACCGAGGCGATGGTGAAGCACATGGTGAAGATCACCGCCGTGGAGGTCGGCAGCATGTGCGGAAACAGCATCGGCCCGATCAGCCCCAGCGAGAAGCCCACCAGCAGCGCGAACACCACCGTGCGCAGCACCGCCTGCTGCTCGTAGGCCTTGAGCTGGATCCGGTGCAGGTCGAGCAGGTGCGAGAAGAAGGCCCCGAACGAGACCATCAGCGCCACCATGCCCCAGAGCTCGGCGGGCCGCTCCACCAGCAGCCGCAGGCCGGACTCGCTGTTGTCGATCACCAGCGCCAGCAGCAGCGACAGCGGGATCAGCGCCAGGTCCGTCGCCAGCAGCACGAGCTGCTTCTGCAGCCGCGTCAGCCGCACCAGCACCCGGTAGAGCGCGCCGCTCACCGGCCCGCCCCGCGCCGGCGGCGCACGGCGCCCGGCGGTGGTCGTCGCGCTGCTCTCGGGCCGCTTGCTGTCCGGCGCCATGTGGCCTGTCCCCTCGCCCTCTCGCGCGGGGGACCGCCCGCGCGCGTGGATGGCGGACTCTACCCGGCGGGGGGCGCGAGATCCATCCGCCCGCCGCCGCCGCCGCCGCGAGCGCGGCACTCCTGCCACGCCCCGCCCCCGCGGCAAGCGCGCGGCGGGGGGCGCGCGTTGCACAATCGGGGGCCGCGCATTAGGGAGACAGCCGGTCTGGCCCCGCCGCGCCGCCCGCGAGAACCGCCCGCAAGAACCGCCCGAAAGATCGGCCGATGCCCCGCACGCTCTACCTCCACATCGGTGCGCACCGGACGGCGACCACGTCCAGCCAGACGTTCCTCGCCGCCAACCGCGACGCGCTCGCGGCCCGGGGCTGGCTCTACCCGTTCGGCGCGCGCCGCCACGACGCCCAGATGACCCGCCTGTTCGCCGGCGAGACCGACACCGCCACCCTCGCCGCCGAGATCGACGCCGAGGCCGACGCCGCGGCGGGCGAGATCCACTCGGTGATCCTGAGCGACGAGGACGTCAGCCTGCACCCCGACCTCGCGCCGCTCGCGGGCTTCAGGGCGCATTTCGACGTGCGCGTCGTCTACGCCCTGCGCCGGCAGGACACCTGGCTCGAGAGCTGGTTCTTCCAGAACATCAAGTGGCAGTGGAACCCCTCCCTCGCCCACGCCTCGTTCCGCGAGTTCCTGCGCCGGCGCGAGGAGTTCCACTGGATCGACTACGACCGCCACCTCGGCCAGCTCGAGGCGCTGTTCGGGGCCGACAACGTGCTGCCGCTGGTGTTCGAATCCGGCCAGATGCCCGAGGGCCCCGTCGCCGCGCTCTGCGACCGGATCGGCCTGCCCCGCGACGGGCTCAGCGAGCCGCCCCACGTCAACACCTCGCGCTCGCCCGCGATGGCCGAGTTCATGCGCCACCTGCCCCTCGACGAGGCCCCGCCCCGGCTCCGGAACGCGCTGATCCGCGCCTGCGAGACCGTCGACCGCGAGACCCTCGGCAACACCGGGCGGCAGAGCGAGCGGGTCATGGGGCCGCTGCAGCGGCTGCGGGTGACGCGCCGCTACGCCGCGGGCAACCGCGCGGTGGCGCGGCGTTACTTCGGGCGCGACGCGCTGTTCTTCGACCGCCCCGTCTACCGGCGCGGCGTGCCGCTGGCGCTGCCGCGCGATCCGGAGGTGCTGATGCAGACCCTCGTCGCGCCGCTGCTCAGCGAGCTGATGGCGCGCAAGGTGCTGGCGCGGCGCGACGACGCCGAGCGCGCGGCCCGGCGGGCGCGCAAGAAGGCCCGGCGCGCCGAGAAGGAGGCGCGGCAGAAGGCCGGGGCGGAGGCGGGCGCGGGTGGCTGAGCTGACGCCGATCCAGTCCCTGATGCGGCCCGAAGAGGGCCTCTGCACCGAGGCCGGCCTCTACGTGCGCCGCCGGGGCGCGGCCCGCTTCGCCGGCCCCGACCTGCGCCTCGGCCCCGGCGGCGGCGTGCGCTTCGACACCTACGCCAACCTCTTCGCCCTCGGCCGCTGGCGGCGATGCTGCGGCCTCGCCAGCCTGCGGCTGCGGATCGGCGGCAGCGGCCGGGTGACGCTCGCGCTCGAGGTTGCCCGCCCCGGCGGGCGCCCCGCGCGGGTGCGCCGCGAGGAGGTCGACCTGCCCGTCGAACTCGACCTCGCCGACCTGCTCGCCGACGAGCCCGACGACCGCCGCCTGCTGATCCTCGACCTCGCCGCCGAGACCGCCGCCACGATCACCGCCGTCGACTGGCTCACCGCCGACGCCCCGCGCCGCGACCCGCGCCTGACGCTCGCGATCACCACCTTCCGCCGCGAGGCCGCCGTGGCGCGCTCGGTGGCGCGCTTCACCGGCTTCCTCGCCGCCCATCCCGCCTACGCCGGGCGGCTGCACCTGGTCGTCGTCGACAATGGCGGCACCGCCGAGATCCCCGCCTCGGAGACGGTCACCCCCGTCACCAACCGCAATTTCGGCGGCGCCGGCGGCTTCGCGCGCGGGCTGATCGAGGCGCGCGGGCGCGGCGCCAGCCATTGCCTGTTCATGGACGACGACGCCGCCGTCCACATGGACTCGATCGCCCGCACCTGGACCTTCCTCGCCTATGTGCGCGACCCGGCCACCGCGGTCTCGGGGGCGATGATCACCGCCGACCGCCCGACCCGGCTCTGGGAGAACGGCGCCACCTTCCACGGCGGCTGCCACCCGATCGCCCACGACACCGACCTCACCGACTGGGACGAGCTCGCCGAGATGGAGCACGCCGCCGCCGGCCCGGCCCCGGCGCACTTCTACGGCGGCTGGTGGTTCTTCGCCTTCCCGATCGCCCCGGTGCGCCACCTGCCGTTCCCGTTCTTCGTGCGCGGCGACGACGTGAGCTTCTCGCTGGTGCACGACTTCACCCACGTGACCCTCAACGGCGTCGCCTCGTTCCAGGACGGCTTCACCGGCAAGGAAAGCCCGCTGACCTGGTATCTCGACCTGCGCAGCCACCTCGCCCACCACCTGAGCCTGCCCGGCCTCGACATCCCCCGCTGGAAGCTGCTGCGCCTGCCCGCCTGGTTCTACGCGCGCAACCTTCTCAGGATGCACTACGAGACCCTCGCCGCGATCAACCTCGCCGTCGAGGACGTGCTCGCCGGCCCCGACCACTTCGCCGCCACCGCCGACCTCGCCGGGCGCCGCGCCGACCTCGCCGCGCTACGCCGAGCTGAGGCGTTCGCCCCCGCCGCGGGCCCGCGCCGGCCCGACGAGATCCGCCTGCCGCCGGGCCACCGGAGCCTGCGGCTGCTGCTCAAGCTGACCTTCAACGGCCACCTCGTCCCGTTCTTCTCGCGCTTCGGCAACCGCATCACCCTCGACGCCACCCAGCGCGGCCGGATCCGCAAGGTCTGGGGCGCGTCCGAATTGACCGTGCGCGACGGCGCGCGCGCCTACACCGTGCGCCACTCCAAGCGCGCCGCCTTCCGCGAGGGCTGGCGGCTGACGCGGCTGCTGGTGCGCCTGGCCTGGCGCCGCGACGCGCTGCGCCGCGACTGGCAGGCGGGCTATCCGCGCCTCACCGACGATGCCTTCTGGACAGGGGCGCTCGGCCTGCCGAAGCTGCCCGGACCCGATGCCGAGCCGAAAGGGCAGGATGCTGCGCCGAGTCCGGATACCGCCTGAGACCTCCGCCAACCTCTGCCTCGCGCGGCTGCGCCGGGCCGAGCGCGGCGGCGCCCTCGACGCGCCCGACCTGCGCCTCGGGCCCAAGATCTGGCTCCATGCCGACCCGTCCCTCGCCCCCGAGGGCACCTGGCGCTCGCCGCGGGGCCGCCTGCTCGACCTCGTCGCCCGCCCCACCGGCCCCGGCGGCTGGTTCGCCCTCCATGTGGGCTTCCCCCTGCCCTCGCTCGCCGGGCGCGGGCTGGTCGGCTTCGCCCTGCGCGGCGCGGCGCCCCGGCCGCTGCTGCTGCGCGCCGCGTTGCGCTCGGGGCAGGCGGAGGGCTTCACCGACGCCTTCTTCGAGCGCTCCGTGATGCTGCGCCCCGAGAGCGCCACCCATGTCGACGCGCTCTTTGTCGCCGAGCGCACCGACATCCCCGAGCGCGCCGGCTTCCGCGAGCTCGTCCTGTTCCTGCCGCTGGCTGATGTGACCCTAAGCCTGCATGATCTGCGGCTGTTCTCCCTGTGAGCGACAGCCTCGCCCTCGTCGTCCCGGCGCGCAACGATCATGCCGGGCTGGCCCGGCTGCTGGCGGGGGCCGCCGCGACGGGCTGCGTCGCCGAGGCGGTGGTGGTCGACGACGCCTCCGACCCGCCGCTCGCGCCGGCGCCCCTGCGCCGCGCCGCGCGCGGGCTGCCGCTCACCCTGCTGCGCCAGCCCCGCCCCCGGGGCGCCGGCGCGGCGCGCAACCGCGCCCTCGCCTCGGTGCGCGCCAGCCACCTGCTCTACGTCGACGCCGACGACCTCGTAACCCCCGCCCTGCCCCGCCTCTGGGCCGACCTGCGCGGCCGCGCCTACGATTTCTGCCACTTCCGCCACGCCGAGAGCGGCCTGTCCTGGCGCGGGGCCTGGGGGATGCCGGCGCAGGACGAGATGCTCTGGGCCGGGGCGGGCCTGTCGGCGGGGGCGCTCGCCGGCCCGCTCGACACCCGCCAGCGCGCCGCCCTCGCCCAGACCGCCAACTACCCCTGGAACAAGATCTACCGCACCGACTTCCTGCGCGCCCACGGCCTCGTCTGCTCGGAGACGATGGTGCACAACGACATCGAGCTGCACTGGGCGAGTTACGCCGATGCAGAGACTGTCCTGGCCGCCGACCGCCCCGCCGTGATGCACCATTTCGCCGCCCGCGGCGGCCGGCTCACCAACCGCACCGGGATCGAGCGGCTCGCCGCCTTCGTCCCCCTCGAGCGGCTCGCGGCGCGGCTGGTGCCCGAGGCCCCGCTCGCCCTGCCCTACCTGCGCTTCGCCAGCCACTTCCTCGCTTGGGTGCGCGCCAACATGCGCCCCGAGCTGCACCCCCGCTTCGACCGGCGCACGGGCCACTTCGTGCGCCGCCACATCGATGCCGCCGGCCTCGCCCGGATCGCCCGCGCCGACCCGGTGCTGGGGCTGCGGCTGACCCTGATGGGAGCCCTCTAGATGACCATGCCGCTGAGCTTCCTGCTCGCCATCCCCGCCCCCGCCTCCGCCAGCCTCGCCGAGGCCGACGCCCCCCTCTGGAGCGGCCTCGCCAGCCTCGCCGACGGGCTGCGCGAGGACGACCAGGTGGTGCTGGTGCAGGCCGGGCCGCACCCGGTGCTCGACCGCTTCGCCGACCGCGGCGGCTGGCGCGCGGGGCTGGTGCGCCACGTGGTCCCGCCCGGCACGCCGCTGAGCGAGATGCAGGCCGCCGCCGCCGCCGAGGCCCGCCACCCGGCGCTGCTGGTCCCCGCCGGCGCCCGGCTCCGCCCCGGCCCCCTCGCCGCGCTGCGCGCCCGGATGGCGCAGGCCGCCCCGGAGACGCTCTTCGTCCTCGCCCAGGCCTGGCGGCTGGCGGGCGACGCCGCCCTGCCCGCGCCCGATTCCGCCCGCATCGGGGTCGAATCGGCCGCCACGCTGCGCCCCGACCCGGCGCGGCTCGTGCCCTTTGCCGCAGCTGCTGCAGAAGATGAGCAGGCCGCCGCCTATCGGTCGCGGATTTCTGCCGCCCGGCATGTCGCCGTTTTCGACGATCCGGTGCTGCTCGCGGCGCCCCCCGCCAGCGACGTTTTGCCGCTGCTCGAAGGCCTCTCCGACGACGCCCCGCCACCGCCCCACCTGGGCGACGAACTGCTGCTGATGCGCGCCGCCGAAACCCGGGCCGCGCTCGCCGCCGCGACCGCCGCCTGGGGCCGGCTCGGCGCGCAGGCGCGGGCCGCCCTCACCGCGCGCGACGACCTCGCCGGGCGCCTGTTCGGGGCTGTGTCAATTGGCGATCGCGGCGCCGCGCTGGCCGAGCTCGCCCTCGCCCAGCTCGCCCGCGCCGAGGCCGATCGCACCGCCCTCGCCACGGCCCTCGGGCGGGTCGAAAACGACCTCCGCCTGGCGCTTCCGGGCGAGGCGTGGCTGCGCGAGACCTACGAGCGGCTGCGCCCGATCTGACGTTGCGGCACGGCCGCGCCGCCGGCGGCCGACAGAAGCATTTTCATCATTTCCCCACTTTCGCCCCGGTTCTGCTTCGGCGGCGCCAAGGTCTGCCGGCACTGCTCGCAGGGTGGCAAGCGGCTTTCGTCTTTGCCAGACCCCATGGCCGACAACGACGAGATTGGACCGAACCGACATGAGCCTGGCTACTTCCCTTGAGCGCTACCTGCTGAAGCTGATCAACAAGGAACGCAGCAAGCGCGGGATCGACGAGCTCGTCCTCGAGCAGAACCTGAACAAGTCCGCCGACAAGCACTCCGAGTGGATGCTGAAGACCGACGTCTTCTCCCACACCGGCGTCAACGGCACCAGCTCCAGCGACCGGATGCGCAAGGCCGGCTTCGACATGGACGGCAGCTGGCACACCGGCGAGAACCTCGGCGCGGTGACCATCGGCGGCAAGGCCGGCCTCAAGGACGACGTCCGCCGCCTGCACGAGAACCTCATGGACAGCCCCGCCCACAAGGCCGAGCTGCTGCATCCCGATTTCGAGTACGCCGGCATCGGCATCAAGATCGGCAATTTCGACTTCGGCGGCGGCCGCGTCGCCAAGACGATGATGGCCACCGAGAATTTCGGCCGCACCAGCGGCGAGGGCAAGCTCGACCTGCAGGGCAACGGCCGCGGCAACCGCCTCAGCGGCGAGGACGGCAACGACACCATCAAGGGCAAGGGCGGCAACGACCGCATCAAGGGCAAGGACGGCAACGACCGCATCGACGGCGGCAGCGGCCGCGACAAGATCGACGGCGGCGACGGCCGCGACAAGATCAAGGGCGGCGACGGCCGCGACAAGATCGACGGCGGCAACGGCCGCGACAAGCTCTACGGCCAGGACGGCAACGACCGCCTCGAGGGCGGCCGGGGCAAAGACACCCTCAAGGGCGGCGACGGCAGGGACAAGCTCAAGGGCGAGTCCGGCAACGACAAGCTCTACGGCCAGCGCGGCGACGACAAGCTCGACGGCGGGTCGGGCAACGACAAGCTCAAGGGCGGCAGCGGCGCCGACAGCTTCGTGTTCCGCGACGGCTACGACCGCGACAAGATCCGCGACTTCTCCGGCAAGGACGAGATCCGGCTCGACGACAACCTCTGGGAGGGCAACCTCTCCGCCCGCCAGGTCGTCAACCGGTTCGCCGACGTGGTCGACGGGAATGTCGAGTTCGACTTCGGCGGCGGCGACGTGCTGACGCTCCAGGGCGTCGACAGCACCCGCGGCCTCGCCAGCGACATCGACATCTTCTGATCCGGTCGGAGCGGCTGACCTGACCGTAGGCCGGGCTTCAGCCCGGCCTGCCACGCCCCCACCCCGGGCAGCGCCGGCCCGCCGGGGCGCGGCTCCGCACCGCGCGACCTCTTCAAGGCCCCCACGGCGCCGGATCGGAGACGACATCGCCAGAAGCGCCGCCCCGGGGGGGC
>NZ_CH724112.1:0-1017 GCF_000153305.1 Oceanicola granulosus HTCC2516 | reverse complement strand
CTTCGTCGGCCGGCTCGGAACGTACCGCTACCTCGACATGGACGTCACCATCCGCGAGGCGCTCGACACGGCGGGCGCGGTGCTCGAGAGGATGGCGGCGGGGCGGCCGCCGCCGGCCTTCGTGCAGGCGCCGATCTGAGGATAGGGGCGGGCCGGGGGTGCCGGGCTGAAGCCCGGCCTACGGCGTGCTCTGCCCGGCCGCGGGCCGGGCGGAGCACCCCGTAGGCCGGGCTTCAGCCCGGCACCCCCGGCCCGCCCCTTACCTCAGATCGGCGCCTGCACGAAGGCCGGCGGCGGCCGCCCCGCCGCCATCCCCTCGAGCACCGCGCCCGCCGTGTCGAGCGCCTCGCGGATGGTGACGTCCATGTCGAGGTAGCGGTACGTTCCGAGCCGGCCGACGAAGGTCACCCCTTCCGCCGCCTGCCCCCGCGCCACGTACTCCGCCAGCAGCGCCTTCTCCGCCACCAGCCGGATCGGGTAGTAGGGCACGTCCTCGGGCGCGCAGGCGCGGGAATATTCGCGGTAGAGCACCGTCCCCTCGTGGCTCTCCCACGGCGAGAAGTGCTTGTGCTCGGTGATCCGCGTCCAGGGCACGTCGGCATCGCCGTAATTCATCACCGCGCAGCCCTGCCAGTCGCCCCGGTCGGTGAAGCGCTCGAAATCGAGCGTCCGGTAACCGAGCCGGCCGAGATCGTAGCCGAACCAGCCATCGAGCGGCCCCGACCAGAACACGTGGTCGTAACGCCCCGCCATCTCCGGCGCGAAGGGGGTCTCGAGATGCACGTCGATGCCGGAATGGTCGAGGATCGCCTCGATCATCGCGGTGTAGCCCTGCTCGGGCATCCCCTGGAAGCGGTGGAAGAAGTAGTTGTCGTCGTAGTTGAACCGCACCGGCAGCCGCTTGAGGATGCTGGCGGGCAGCTCGGTGGGCGAGCAGCCCCACTGCTTCTCGGTGTAGCCCTTGAAGAAGGCCTCGTAGAGATCGGGCCCCACGAAGCGCAGCGCCTGCTCCTCGAA